>NZ_WQBE01000019.1 GCF_013032005.1 Ruegeria atlantica | reverse complement strand
GCCGAATAGAAAACGCGGCCTTGTCTTACGACACAACGTAACTTACTACTGCTTTAGGATGGCTAAAGGTATGGGCTGAAACCCACCCATAATGGTAAAAATACCGCAGTATACCAAATTTCTACCTACCCAACCGGGTGGTATTTAGCAAAAATAAGGTAGAAACAGATGGTTGATGCCTCAGGAGTACCGATTGATGTCACGCTGGCGGATAGCAATCCGCTGGTCCTGACCGCCATGTCCAAAATTTCCGAACGCGACCCCCGATTCTCGCTGGTGGCGACATCTGCCACGGCAGAAGGGTTTCTTGGGACTGTTATGCGGGTTCCCGTTCAGGTCGGCGTGATCGACTGAAATCTGCCTGTGCTGGGGGCAGCCAAACTGATCGAAGTGCTGCGCGAACAGGCCAACGCCCCGCGGCTTGTGGTCTATAGCGATGCGACGGGTGATAGACCGCGTCTGACGATGCAGGCCGGGGCCGCAGGGTTTGCCGCCCGGTCCGGCGAGGTCGAAGGCTTGCTGGAAACCTGTTCGGATGTTGCCCGAGGCAAGATGGTTTTTCCGTTTATCGACGTACGAAAAATGCAGCAGGACCCGATTCAAAGCTTGTCCCGCAAAGAGCGCGCCATTCTCGAAGCATTGGCACAAGGAATGTCGCACCGGGATTTGTCAAAAGAGCTGCAGATTTCGACCAACACCGTCAAGTTTCACCTGTCGAACATCTATGAAAAACTTGGGGTGAAAAACAGAACACAAGCCATTGCCCAGTTCTATTCATCCCGGATCGCCCGAGAATAAGTCGGCTCGGGCCAGTCATTCATCAATTCCGGGCTTACATGCAGATCGCGCAAAGACCTGACATCGCGGGCATGAACGGTTAACTTTACGTGCGTTCAACAATAGACACAGCAAGAGGGTCAATTGCGTTCCTTCGTCGCCATATCACTCAACCATGAGGCGACTGTGGCTCTTGCGCCGCTACAACGCGCGTTACCCGCGGGCAGACCGGTGCCACCTGAGAACCTGCATCTGACGCTGGCATTTCTGGATGATCAGCCCGAACAGGTATTGGAGGCTTTGCATGACGAGCTTTTGGCGCTTTCCTCTGCACCTTTTCACATCACTTTTTTGGACATCGAGTGTTTCGGGCGTGCATTGGCAATTGGGGTTAAGGACAGCGCGCCACTTGTTGCGCTGCATCGCAAGATACAGATCGCAACACGGCGTGCCGGAATTGTGTTGCCCCGCCGACGTTTTCGCCCACACGTAACGATCGCGCGGCTTAAACACGAACGTCATCAGGCGGCTCACATTCCCCACGATTGCACGGTGAATACGTTGCCAGAGATGCTTGTGACCGGCTTTACCCTATACGAATCCACTCTTCGTCCGGAAGGCGCCCGTCATGTCGCCTTGGCACATTTCACGTTTTAATAGGGCTGCTGTCTCACCTTAGGTGGTTTACCTGTTCAAACCGTGTGACAGCCTATTGGCGCATTAAAAATGTTGCATTTAGGCAATACGGTTCACGAAACTGTTAATAGGTGAATTTTAGGAAATTAATCTCCTTTAGCTTGCGCGTATTCTGCCCGAAATGGTGATGGGGAAATGCCGAATTGCAGGTAACTGTTTTTCGGAACTGTACCCGATTGCCATGTGTTCTGACTATGCCGGTTGCGAGGTTCGAGGGTGACAATGAAATCAAATCTGCTGCTCGCGATTTCATTTTTTGTTTTGATTTCAAACCCATTGCTTGCTGCGCCAACAGCCGCTTCCAAAGTTGGCGACACAGTCACCAACCCTGTGACTGGTCTGGATACGACCGTAAGCGCGCTAATTGTGGATCCGGCCTCGACGCCAACAGCGGGTACAACCGCTTTTGTGGAAACGGCTGACGGATATGTTTTTCTCGTTAAAAGTGCGGGCGACACAATCTATAATTCGGACAATCCACCGCTTGCATTTGATATTGTCTCCATTAGCGGAACAACGGCGCAGATCAGCAATTCCGGGGCGACCGGTACATCCAGCCTGTCGACGCAATTGACGCTGTCCCAGTACAACAGCAACTTCAACAGCTCGGGCACTCCGGGTACCGTCACACCGCCAGTGAATGTCTCTGGGCCCAACGGAGTAAATCAAGTTGTATACGGACAGAATGGCAGCAACGGACGGGACGGCGCCTTGGTCGTTCCGCCAAGATCGGGCGGAGATGGTGATGATGGCCCAACGCAGACAAAATCTCTGTCCAGCGATGTCAACGCCACCAGCAACGTCGGCTGGGAGATCGGCAGCGTCGGGGGCGACGGCGGCAACGGAGGTGACTCGTATCTGAGTTTCTGGGACGGACGCGACGGCGGTGATGGCGGCAAAGGTGGCACAGTCACCGCAACGCAAAACTCCAGCAGCACAATCCAAACATCAGGCTCCGATAACGACGGTATATTTGCATTTAGCCGTAGCGGTGAAGCGGGTAATGGCGGCAGCGGTTTCGCGGCACCGGGCGGTGGTACCGGCGGGCATTCAGCCGATGGGGGCAATGTCACAGTCAACCAGAGCGGGTCAATTTCAACGACCGGAGACTCGGCCGATGGCATCTATGCTCTGAGTGTATCGAACAATGGTGGCAATGGTGGCTCGCAATGGGGGTTGGTCGGCGCATCAGGTGACGGCGGCTATGGTGGCAGTGGTGGTACGGTCACAGTCAACACAACATCAAGCGGCAGCATTTTGACGACAGGAGATTACGCCAACGGGATTTATGCCCAGTCCATCGGCGGGTCCGGTGGCTCGGCCGGTACCAGTGGCAACTTGCTGGTTTCATTGATCGGTGGCGCAGATAATGGCGGCAATGGCGGCGCGGTTTCGGTCTCGCATGGCGGGGCAATTGAGACGCAAGGGGATTTCGCGCGCGGAATCGTCGCCCAATCCATTGGCGGCGGTGGCGGTTCGGGGGGCACTGCAGGGGGGCTGGTTGCATTGTCTCTGGGCGGGGTCGGATCAAACGGCGGTAGCGGAGACACTGTGAGCGTCACAGTCCAGGGCAGCGGCAGCATTCTGACGTCAGGCGAAGGCTCTGACGGGGTTATGGCTCAGTCCATCGGTGGCAGCGGTGGCACGGGCGCGAATTCCTATGGTTTGGTAGCCATTGGTGGCACCGGGTCGCGGGGTGGCACGGGCGCAGCAGTCAGCGTCAGCAATTACGGGAGCATCGTAACGGGCGGCGACGGCGCGCGCGGCATCATCGCGCAATCCATTGGCGGTGGCGGCGGGGACGGCGGATCGTCTGGCGGCATGGTTTCGGTCGGCGGCAATGGTAATGGCGGTGGCAGTGGTTCGACCGTGACGATCGTGAACGACGGCATCATTACCACGACCGGAGACGACGCGATGGGCGTTCTGGCCCAATCCATCGGCGGCGGTGGCGGCAACGGTGGCTCGTCCGGGTCTGTTGGTGCATTTGTCGGCGTGGCCATCGGTGGTGATGGCGGGGCCGGTGGCACCGGCGGAGACGTTGATGTGACCCTGTCCAACACCGACGGTAGCCAGCCTTCGGCGATCCAAACCTCTGGCGACCGCTCGTCAGGAGTGTTTGCCCAATCCGTAGGTGGCGGTGGCGGTAATGGCGGCGGTGCTGTTTCGGTGGCCGTCGGGGCCTTTGGTGCGGCATCAGTTTCGGTCGGCGGATCGGCAGGTAATGGTGGTGACGGTGGCGACGTCACGCTAAGCGGCAGCGGCTCAGCTTCGGTGCAAACCGGAGGAGAAGATTCCGTCGGTGTCATGCTGCAATCGGTTGGCGGTGGCGGCGGCAACGGTGGCTATGCTGTCTCGGTTGCGGTGTCCGGCGGCCCGGTTTCTGGATCTTTGGCAGTTGGTGTCGGCGGTGATGGCGGCACGGGTGGCAAGGGCGGAGACGTAACGGTCGGCCAGTTCAATGGCAGCGGGGTTGCGACGGTCGCAGGGTTCGAGGGCACAGTTGTCACCACAGGAAATCGTTCGACCGGGATGCTTTTCCAATCCGTTGGTGGCGGTGGCGGCAATGGTGGTCTGGCGGTTGCAGCAACCGGCGGTGCTTCGGCACTGTTTTCCGGCAATGTTTCCGTCGGGATCGGCGGGCAGGCGGGCAGCGCTGGCAATGGTGGGACCGTTCAAGTCTATACCAATGCGGACGTTACCACGACGGGCACGAACTCCAGCGCGATCATCGCGCAATCCGTCGGCGGCGGCGGTGGCAATGGCGGCGGCAGCATCGCCGCCGGGGTCAGTGCCAGTGGTGTTGCTGCGATTGGCATCAATGTCGGCGTCGGCGGTGATGGTGGCGGTGCCGGAACCGGAGGTGATGTGACTCTGGTTGCAGGCGGCACGTCGATTGAGACCAGCGGCGCGTTTTCCAGCGGCGTTGTGGCGCAATCCGTCGGTGGCGGTGGCGGCAATGGCGGCTATGCCATCGGTGCGAGCGCCGATATCGGCGGCGCTGCGGCGGGGTCGGTCAGCGTTGGTCTTGGTGGTAAATCCGGCGGTGGCGGGGCAGGGGGGAACGTAACGGCCACTGTCGACGCCAATGTCACCACACGCGGAGACGATTCCGGTGCAGTAGTCGTGCAATCCATCGGTGGCGGCGGCGGCAATGGTGGTTTCAGCGTCGCGGCGGGTCTGGCTGCCGGGGGTGCCGGTGCCGGAACCATCGGTGTGGGCCTTGGCGGTGACGGCGGCAGTGGTGGCGGTGGAGGAACTGTCACGGGCGTTCGCGTCAATGGGGACGTTCGAACCGAAGGCTTGCGGTCCACAGGTGTAGTGGTTCAATCCATTGGTGGTGGCGGTGGCAATGGTGGCTTTAACGTCACCGCAGGAGTCGCCGCTGCGGGTGCTGGTGCCGGGTCAATTGGCGTCGGGCTGGGCGGAAACGGTGCGACCGGCGGCGACGGCGGCGTGGTCGAGGCTCAGGTTGCTGGGAACGTCACAACTCTGTCCGACAATTCAAGTGGTGTTGTGTTCCAATCCATTGGCGGCGGCGGCGGCAATGGCGGGTTCAACGTCACGGCCGGGATCGCGGGGGCTGGCGCCGGTGGCGGTGCTGTCACAGTTGGCCTTGGCGGCGGTGGCTCGGGCGGCGGGATTGGAAAATCGGTCACTGGCACAGTCTCCGGCACAGTCAGCACAGGCGGCGCGGATTCGACTGCGGTTCTGGCGCAATCCGTTGGCGGTGGCGGAGGCAACGGCGGGTTCAACGTCAGCGCCTCGCTCGCAGGTGCAGGGGTTGGCAGCGGCGCTGTCAGCGTCGGCCTGGGCGGCGATGGCGGCAGTGGCGCAGTGGGTGGAACGGTCAACCTGACCACGACGAATTCCATTGTGACCGCCGGAGACCGGTCGTCTGGCGTTGTTGCACAATCCATTGGCGGCGGTGGCGGCAATGGGGGCTTCAATATCTCTGGTACTGGCGCGGGCGCGGGTGTCGGCTCTGGCGCGGTTAGCGTTGGGCTGGGTGGCACGGGCGATGGTGGCGGTGATGGTGGAGCAGTCACGTTGACCTCAAACGGAACGATCCTGACGCAGGGCGATTCAGCCACAGCCTTTCTGGCGCAATCGATTGGCGGCGGCGGCGGCAACGGCGGCTTTAACGTCAGTGCGGCGGTTCAGGGATCGGGCACAGCGGGGGGCGGAGTATCCGTTGGCCTGGGCGGCGACGGCGCAGGTGGCGGAGATGGCAACACCGTCATCGCCACATCCAACAATGCAGTGGAAACACGCGGTGACCAGTCCTCGGGCGTTGTGGCGCAATCGATTGGCGGTGGCGGCGGCAATGGCGGGTTCAATGTTGCTCCGGTCCTGTCGGGCGCGGGCACGGCCAGCGGCGCGGTCAGCGTCGGGCTTGGCGGGTCGGGTGATACCGGCGGGCGGGGCGGCGGCGTCACCTTGACCTCGAACGGAACCATTCTGACAGACGGGTTTGCCTCAAGCGGATTCGTCGCGCAGTCCATCGGCGGTGGCGGCGGCAATGGTGGGTTCAATGTGTCCCCCACTGTTTCGGGTGCAGGCACGGGCGCGGGCTCAGTCTCGGTTGGGCTGGGCGGTTCTGGTGCGGGTGGGGGTGACGGTAGCCAGGTTACCGCCAGCACAACGGCAAATGTGGTCACCAAGGGCGAGGCCTCGGTTGGCATTTTGGCACAATCTGTCGGCGGCGGCGGCGGCAATGGTGGTTTTAATGTATCGCCAGCTTTGGCGGGCGCAGGCACCGGGTCAGGAGCGATCAGCGTTGGTCTGGGCGGATCGGGTGGCAGCGGTGGCACGGGTGGCATCGTGGGTCTGACCGTCGCTAACGATGTACAGACCGAAGGCGCGCAGTCCAGCGCAGTTGTTGCGCAATCCATTGGCGGCGGCGGCGGCAATGGCGGGTTCAATGTTTCAGCATCCGTGGGCGGTGCAGGTACAGGCTCCGGCGCGGCGGCTGTAGGTCTGGGTGGCCGCGGGACGGGTGGCGGCGATGCCTCGGCTGTCACGGCAAATGTCACGGGCAATCTGGTAACGTTGGGTGACACTTCGACAGGATTGCTAGCGCAGTCCGTCGGCGGCGGCGGCGGTAATGGGGGCCTGAACGTCTCGGTCGCGGTTGCTGCGGCAGGCACGGGATCGGGCGGTGCCTCGATGGGTCTCGGCGGCGCGTCCGGTACGGGCGGTGACGGCGGCACCGCCGAAGCCTCGCTAACCGGCGATGTATCGACCCAAGGGAGCGAGTCCGGCGGTGTCATCGTCCAAAGCCTTGGCGGCGGCGGTGGCAATGGCGGTATGAATGTCTCCGCCACAGTCACGGTTGCCGGAACCGGCAGCGGTGGTGCCTCGGTCGGACTTGGCGGCAGCGGTGGCGATGGTGGCAACGCCAACACGGCGAGCGGGACAGTTGTTGGAAACGTCACCACGGCTGGTGACAATTCGGGCGGCGTTCTGGTGCAATCCGCAGCAGGCGGCGGCGGTAACGGAGGACTGAATGTCTCGGCCGCCGTGAACCTTTCGGGTACTGGCGGCGGTGCTGTTGGCGTTGGCATTGGCGGGTCCGGCGGGGATGGTGGCAATGCAAGTTCAGCCACCGGCTCGGTCACCGGTGATGTCACCACGGGCGGCGAAAACGCAACCGGTGTTCTGGTGCAGTCCGTCGGTGGCGGCGGTGGCAATGGCAGTGTCAACATCTCGGGCGCGCTTAGCATTGCGCGGACAGGTTCCGGCGCGGCGGGGATCGGTGTTGGTGGTTTCGGTGGCAGCGGAGGCACCAGCGGCGTGGTCGACAACACCTTTGTGGGCAATGTCAGCACCTCGGGCGCGCGCTCGGCTGGCGTCATGGCGCAAAGTTTGGGCGGTGGCGGTGGTAATGGGGCCACGAATATTTCCGGCGCGATTTCTCTGGCCAGCAATTTCTCGGGCGGTCTTGGGATCGGCGTTGGCGGATTCGGCGGAAACGGCGGCACAGCGGACAACGTCACCCAGCAAGTCACCGGCAATGTCACCACGGCTGGCGATGACTCAGTCGGTATTCTGACACAAAGCCTTGGCGGGGGCGGTGGTAACGGCGGCACCAACATCTCGGCGGCCTTGTCCTTGTCCCGCTCGACCAATGCGGCCGTAGGCATTGGCGTCGGCGGGTTCGGCGGTGGCGGCGCGGATGCCGGTGCGCTGGTTCAATCGACCGTTACAGGCGGGGTTCTGACTGCTGGCGATCGCAGCACGGCCATTCTGACACAAAGCCTTGGCGGCGGTGGCGGCAATGGCGGCACGAACATCTCGGCCACGCTGGGTATCACCCAGCAAAACGGCGGTTCGGTCAGCCTGGGCGTGGGCGGCTTTGGCGGCGGGGCTGGCAATGCTGGCGACGTTATCAGCACCCTGCGTTCCAATACGGACAGTAGTGGCACAACTTCGGTGGTCACGACGGGCGTCGACAGCATCGGTGTGATGGCGCAATCCGTTGGCGGAGGCGGCGGTAATGGCGGTCTGAATGTTTCGGGCGCGGTGAACCTGACGGGCAAATCCGGTGCAGCGGTCGCATTGGGCCTTGGCGGCTTTGGTGGCGGTGGCGGTGATGCCGGTACGGTAACGCTGGACGTTCAAAGCGACGTAGTGACCGCAGGCGACGGGGCGCATGGTATCTTCGCCCAAAGCCTTGGCGGCGGTGGCGGTACCGGCGGTGTGAATATCTCGGGCTCATTGGCGCTGACCAAACCGTCGGGGTCTGACACGATCTTTTCCGTTGCAGCGGGCGTGGGTGGATTTGGTGGATCAGGCGGCGACGCAAGTGATGTCGACCTGGATTACACCGGCAACGTGCAGGCGGTGCCGATGGTGCTGCAATCCGACGGAACTTTCGCCGTCGATGAAAGCAAAGGCGCCAGCGGAATTATCGCGCAATCGCTGGGCGGCGGCGGTGGTCATGGCGGCACCAATGTCTCTGGCGGAATCGCGATCAGCGGCAAACCAGGGGCGGGGCAAACGGATAGCAGCAAATCCTATGCAGTCGTTGTCGGGGTCGGCGGCTTTGGCGGGGGTGGCGGCAATGCCGGGAACGTCGACGTAAACATTGGTTCCGGCAGCACGATCATGGCGCATGGCACCGGCCAATCCGGTCTGCTAGCTCAATCCGTTGGCGGTGGCGGTGGCAATGGCGGTCTGAACGTGTCGGGCGGGATCGTGTCCGACAGCTCGCTGATCGTGGGTGTTGGGGGGTTCGCAGGAAACGGTGGTCAGGCGGGCGATGTCACAGTCACGTCGCAGGCGGATATCACGGTCACGACGGACCCGGACGATATTTCGATCCCTGACACCACAACTTTCGAAGACAAGTTGCGCGATTTCCTGGGGGATACGATCGTAGATCAGACCGAAGAGCTGGCCACGACCTATGGGTTGGAGCGTCTGTTCATCGACATGGGGGTCTTCAACGAAGAAAAGCCGGATACCGATGGCTCGGCCGGTTTGATGGCGCAATCCATCGGCGGCGGCGGTGGAAATGGCGGCCTGAACGTGTCGGGCGGGATTGCGCTGAGCAAGGATGGCAAGATCCCCTCGGTCACATTTGGTGTCGGTGGTTTCGGCGGCAATGGCAATGTCTCGGGCGATGTGACCGTGGATCATGCCGGATCGGTTGCCGTTGCGGGCAATTGGAAGCACGGCGTTCTGGCCCAGTCCATCGCGGGCGGCGGCGGTAACGGCGCGCTGAATGTGACCGGGCAGCTGAACTATGGCGATTCCAACAATTCCGACGGCAAAACCGACCTGAGCATCGTTGGTGGTCTGGGCGGTCATGGCGGCACCGGCGCAGATGCGGGCAACGTCGTTGTTACGCAAACCGGCAATATTTCGACCAATGGCTATCACGCGCGTGGCATCTTTGCCCAAAGCATCGGCGGCGGTGGCGGTACTGGCGGGATCAACGCGACCTTTGTCGGCACCAAGGACAGTTCACCCATTGCCATGGGCATCGGCGGCTTTGGTGGCGGCGGTGGTGACGCTGGGGACGTGACCGTCATGAGTGGAACCGCCCTAGCGGCAGCAGGCACCATCACGACAGACGGTGTCGGCGCGCACGGGATCGAGGCGTCCAGCATTGGCGGCGGTGGCGGTGACGCCGGGGTCAACGCGGTTGTGGGTATCAGCAAGACCAACGGCAGTCAGAGCAACGGCGGCACGGGCGATTCAACCGACCGCAAGACACCAACCAACACGGGTGTGGATGACTCGGTAATTGCCAATTACAACAACGTGCTGGATGAGCTTGAAGGCAAAGTTAATCCAGCGGATTCTTCTGGCAACAAAACCGGCATGTCAGCTGTGGTTGCCATTGGCGGTGATGCCGGAACCGCTGGGGATGGTGGGACGGTCGATATTGACCATTACGGCGATATTCTCACGAAACAAGACAGTAGCCATGGGGTATTCGGCCAATCGATTGGCGGCGGCGGCGGTAACGCAGCCCTGAACCTGGCCTTTGCCTATGAACTTGCCTCGGACCAAACCAACAAGGGTTTTGGCCTGGCCGTTGGCGGCGGGACAGGTCAGGGCGGCACCGGGGGGACAGTCGACGTGCGCAATACCGGCGACATCACAACGCTCGGTGCGGATTCCCATGGGCTGTTCGCTCAGTCCGTTGGTGGCGGTGGCGGCAACGCGGGCTATAACTCGGCCTCGACCTCGGTGGATGGCGGCAACGTCAACATTCAGATCGGCCGGACCGGCGGTACCGGCGGCAGTGGCGGTGATGTTTATGCCAGCTCGGACGGTATCATCAGCACTTCGGGCGACCGATCTTACGGGTTCTTTGCCCAATCTATTGGCAACGGCGGCGGCAATTCTTCGTCAACCTCGGTCAGCATTGGCACGCCAAAAACCGGCGACAGCAAGGGTAACAAGGCCAGCGTGTCGGTCGGTTTGGCGGGCGGCACTGGTGGTGCGGCAGGTAACGTGACCTCTGTGGTCGCGGGTATCGTGGTCACCCAGGGCGACGATGCCCATGCGGTTTTCGCGCAATCCGTGGGCGGCGGTGGCGGTAATGGCGGCAAGGCCAGCAACTCGGCCGGCGGCGGCATTTCGGCATCACTGTCCATCGGTGGCACCGGCGGCTCTGGCGGCGTGGGTGGCACGGTCGATGTCACCAGTACCGCACGGATCGCGACGTTGGGGGAACGCTCAATCGGGTTGCTGGCGCAATCGGTCGGCGGTGCAGGTGGCACCGGCGGCATGGTGCAGGCAGGTCAGGGAAACCTTGATACGATCAAATCCTTCGTTAACCCATCAACCGTGGGGACGGCAGCCTCGATCAACATCGGAGGCACTGGCGGGGACGGCATGACGTCGGACATTGTGACCGTTGTGAATGACGGCATGATCACCACGGCGGGCACGATGGCGCACGGCATCTATGCGCAATCCGTCGGCGGCGGAGGCGGCATGGGTGGCCTGGTGGAAAACCGCATAATCAACCTGCGCAAAGAGATCGGCAACACAGCGACAATTTCGATTGGCGGCAATGGCGGCACCGGTGCGATGTCTGCGGCAGTGTCGGTCACTAACCGCGATGTCATCGCAACAACAGGTGACAAGTCTATCGGTATTTATGCGCAATCCGTTGGCGGTGGCGGAGGCGACGCGCAACAGGTGCGCAACATCATCTTGGGCCGATCCTCGGAAGGATCAACGACAAACGCCATTCTGATCGGCGGAACTGGTGGCACTGGCGGCGCGGGCAGCACGGTAACCGTAGTAAACGAAACCGATGCCACGATCCTGACCGATGGTACGGAAAGTCACGGGATCTTTGCCCAGTCCATCGGTGGAGGTGGCGGTAATGGCGGCTCGACCATCTCGGTTGACGGGCGCTATGGCGGGGCCGAGGCCACTACGCGGCGGGCGCTGCAATTTGGTCTGGGCGGATCAGGCGGTACGGGTGGCACGGGCGGCAATGTCGCGGTGACCAATGCCGGTACGATCGTGACAACGGGTGCGGGTGCGCATGGTATCTTTGCCCAATCCGTCGGCGGCGGCGGTGGCAATGGCGGCAGCTCAATCACGGGGACATTGCGGCTAAAGACCGGGGACAGCAGCTCTCCGACCGCGCAGCTGAATATCGGCGGATCGGGCGGCAGCGGCAATGTTGCCGGCAACGTGGTCGTCACCAACACCGGAGACGTTCAAGTGGATGGCACAGGCGCCTACGGCATCTTTGCACAATCTGTCGGTGGCGGCGGCGGCAATGGCGGTCTGGCCGTTGCGATGGACGTGAACGACCTTAAGAACACAATGACGGGCAAATCCTATTCGAAGATCGCCATTGGCGGATCAGGCGGATCGGGTTCTGATGGAGGAGACGTCACGGTCAACCACACTGGCACAATTGTTGTGAATGCCGAAAACGGGTTTGGCATCTATGCCCAATCCGTTGGCGGTGGCGGCGGCAACGCGGGTTATTCGGTGTCATCCCCGCTGGTCTCGGTGCTGGATTACACCATCTCGCAGGCGCTGGGGGCTCGGGAGAGATCCACCGGTTCGGTGGGCACAGTAACTGTCAACTCGACCGGAGATATTCTGGTCAATGGCGTGGGCAGCGAAGCGGTCTTTGTCCAATCGGTGAATGGCGGCGGCGGCAATACTGATGCCTCTGTCGATTTCACCACCACGACCACTGGCGCGACCGGCTCGGTCGTCAGCAGCGATATCGCCCTTGGTGGCGATGACGTGTCGGGTATGGCGGGCAACCAGATCACGCAGGCCCACAACGGTAACATTGCCACCACAAGCGATCGCTCGACCGGCCTGATGCTGCAGAGTGTTGGTGGCGGCGGCGGTACATCCGCGACTACGGTGGATGTCCAAGACGGTGACACTATCGACATCACTGCACGTCTGGGTGCGATTGACACGGACGACGCTGGTGGCGGAGACGTGGACGGAAGCCGGACTGGTGATGTTGGCACCGATGGCGCGTTCTCGTCCGCCGGAACGGCGCAATCCATCGGCGGCGGCGGCGGTAAGCTTGTGCTGAACAGCAATACGGATGGCGAAGCCGGGATCCAAAAGGCCGCGTCTGTGATCCTGGGTTCTGATCCCAGCTTCAACAACGATGGCGGCGATATCGACCTTTTGCTGGACGGCAACGTGTTCACAAGTGGTGACCGATCCTTTGGCCAAAGCGTTCAGAGTATCGGTGCCGGTGGGGGCGAAGTTGTCATCTCGGGTCTTGGGCGTGCGGATGTAACGCTGGGCGCGCAAGACGACTCAACCGGTGACGGTGGTGATGTCGGCTTTGCAAATATCGGGGACATGACTACCAGTGGAACTGGATCGCACGGGTTCGTCATCCAAAGTATCGGTGGCGGCGGCGGTCTCGTTTCAACCGATATGGAGGCCAGCCGGATCACGGTAAACCTGTCTGCTGCAAATGGCGGTGATGGTGGCGATATCGGATTCTCGCAATCCGGCAACATCGTCACGACGGGCGAAAATGCGATTGGTGTTGTGGCGCAATCGCTTGGCGGCGGCGGTGGCATGGTGGACTCGGTCTATCGCGGGGCTGCCGGTGGTGCGGGCTCTGGTGGTGCTATCGACATGACGCTTGATGGTAACATCCTGTCGGTGGGCGAGGGCGGCATCGGCGTCTTGGCACAATCCGAGGGGCGCGATGGCGCAGACGCGATCACACTTGGCTTTGACGGCGTCGTCATGGGCGGCACTGGTGAGGCGGGGTCAGTCGCATCAATCGTTGTGGACGGCGGCACCGACAATGTGCTGACCCTGTCTAAAGATACCCTGTTGATCGCCGGCAACGATCAATTGGTGAATGGGGGCGACGGCAACGAACAAATCTCGCTTGCGGGTACGGCCCTTGGCAACATGGATCTTGGCGCAGGCACTAACGGCTTTACCGTCGAAGACGGCGCGGACTTCTATGCGTTGGATACGGTCAATCTGGGTGCTGACGGCTTCATGCAGGTGAACGGTGATTTTGTACTGGGGGCCAATCTGGGTCTGGACGGAGATTTGACGGCGACGGTTGCGGCCAGTGACTTTACCTTCAGCGGAAATGTCAGCCAGACATTGAACCTGACCGGAAGCCTGGCCTTTGGAGCAACGGCAACGTCAACCTTCGACGTGTATTTCCTGACCTCTGGGGCATCGGGTGGCAACAGCGACCTGGTTAATGCCACCGGTAATGCCACCATGGGCGGTACGCTGGTGCCACTGCTGAATACGCTGGAAAGGGCCTTGCCGCTTGTCATCATCAATCCTGATGGAACCGCCGCAGACGCGGGCACGCTGATCGAGGACACTGTGGTGCTGGATTATTCCATCGGCCTGAACGGCTCCACCTCTGACGGCAGTTCGGTCGACCTGGTGATCACGCCGGATTATTCGACCCCCGGCATGAATGCCAATCAGGCCGCCATCGGGGATTACATCAACCAAGTTCTGAACGGGCAGGGATCGGCTGCCCAAGGCCAACTGTTCGCCTTGATCGGCAACATGCAGTCCGAGGCTGATGTCATCGCCGCAATCGAAAGCCTGTCGACTGCCGACTATGCCGCCGATGCCGTTGATGCGCTTTATGGCACCCGGGTATTTGCGGACACGCTGCACAATTGCGAACGGTTTACCGATTACCAGTTCGGGGATGACCCGCGCAATTGTGTCTGGTTCTCAGGCGGGCGGTCTTTCTATGACCGCGATCAGACCGGCATGTACGAAGAGCTGGACATCAACGACACCAACCTGTCGGCTGGTGTCCGTCTGCCGGTTGGGGATGAGCTATTCGCCGGGTTCGCGATAGGCTATGACGAAATGAGCCTACGGAACGGGTCGAATTACAATGCAACGGGTGATCGGTTCAATCTGGGTGCCTCGCTGACCAAATACACCGGCGCGTGGGAATTTGCAGCCCAGCTGTCGGCCGGTTGGTCAGACTATGATACGCTCAGCGCGGGCGGGATCAGTGGCGTGTTGCCCAACGGTCAAATCGTAAGCACCGTTGGCGTCAGCGAGATCAAGCACAAGATGAACCATCAGAACCTGCGTCTCAGCCTTGCTTATGACCACAGGTTCGCGGGCGGCAGTTCCTATCTGCGCCCTGAGGTAGCCGTTGATGCCACGCGTCTGGCAACTGAAAGCAATGGCGATGCAACCCTGGCGGGGGTCGTTCTGCAAGACGATAGCGAGATGATCTATTCGTTCACGCCTTCGCTGGAAATCGGAACCGAGCAAACCCTGAGTGCCTCGCAAAAGCTCCGAGCAAGTTTTCAGGTTGGTGCCATTCTCTCGTCGGATGATACCGTATCGGTCACCGCCGGGTTCAACGGAGCGAGCACCGCTGACGGTGGTTTTTCAAACACCAGCTTTGTCGGCGACGCGCATGGCTTGGTCTCGGCCCGGTTGGGGCTGTTTGCGCTGGATGACAGCAGCTTTGTCAATCTGAGCCTCGATCATTTGTTCGGAGACTCAACCAGGGCCCTGCAGGTAGGTCTTGGCCTTGGACTACAATTCTAATCGATAAGGGACAGCAGGATGAAAACTTGGATAAGCGCTTTGGGGGTCGCATTGGGATTGGCAACTCCCCTTGCTGCGCAGGAAGGCGCAGCGCCGCCATGGTCGGTCAATTGCAGCAATCGGGCCGTTGGGTCCGAGTTGATCTGCGAAATGACCCAAAGCATCGTTTTGACCGAAAACAACCAAAGGCTTACGTCCATCGCATTTATCAAGGCTGCAGGTAAGGACGAGACTGAGACCGTGCTGACCCTGCCATTCGGTCTTTTGTTCTCGGAAGGGCTGGTTGCAAAGGTGGATGATGCCGAGGTCGCCCGTCTGGAGTTCCTGACATGCGAGGCACAAGGTTGTTTTGCCCGTTCGCCAGTTTCCCAGGAATGGATGTCTGCGATGCGGGCAGGTAATCAATTGCAGATCGACGCTAAAAACAGGGTCGGAGAGCCAATTTCATTTGGCTTCGATTTGACTGGGTTCAGCAAAGTTTCCGATCTATTGCCCTGAGAGTAGTTTCCCTTCAATGCAAGAGCGTGCGGAGCCGAAAGGATCGGCTCCGCCGCGGTGTTTAGTCTTTCACGGGCATGTAAAGGTCGCCGCCTTCACGGAATTTGGCGGCCATGGCCTCCATCCCCTCTTTCTGCGCTTCAGTTCGAATGTCGTGGCTGATCCGCATCGAGCAGAATTTCGGCCCGCACATGGAACAGAAATGCGCCACCTTATGCGCTTGTTTGGGCAAGGTTTGGTCGTGGAATTCCCGCGCCGTTTCCGGGTCCAGCGACAGGTTGAACTGATCTTCCCAGCGGAACTCGAACCTTGCGCGGGACAGCGCATCGTCACGACGTTGTGCGCCCGGCAAACCCTTTGCCAGATCAGCGGCATGAGCCGCTATCTTATAGGTGATAACCCCAGTTTTCACATCATCCCGGTCCGGCAGCCCCAGATGTTCCTTCGGCGTGACATAGCAGAGCATCGCACAACCAAACCAGCCAATCATCGCAGCACCAATGCCGCTGGTGATGTGGTCATAGCCCGGCGCGATATCGGTGGTCAGGGGACCAAGCGTGTAAAAGGGCGCCTCGTGGCAACACTCCAATTGCTTGTCCATGTTTTCTTTGATCTTGTGCATGGCTACGTGTCCGGGGCCTTCGATCATCACCTGACAATCTTTGGCCCACGCGATTTTGGTCAGCTCACCCAGCGTCTCAAGCTCGGCAAATTGTGCCTCGTCATTGGCGTCGGCGATAGAGCCGGGACGCAGACCGTCGCCTAGGCTGAACGACACATCATAGGCCCGGCAGATGTCGCAGATTTCGTCGAAATGCTCATAGAGGAAGCTTTCCTTGTGGTGATGCAAGCACCACTTGGCCATGATCGACCCACCGCGCGACACAATACCGGTAACCCGTTTTACCGTCATCGGCACCATATGCAGGCGCACGCCTGCGTGGATGGTGAAATAGTCGACGCCTTGTTCGGCCTGTTCGATCAGCGTGTCACGGAACACTTCCCATGTCAGGTCTTCGGCAATGCCGTTGACCTTTTCCAGCGCTTGATACAACGGCACGGTGCCAATCGGCACCGGGCTGTTGCGGATGATCCATTCACGGGTGTTGTGGATGTTGCGGCCGGTCGACAGGTCCATGACGGTATCAGCACCCCAACGGATCGACCAGACCATTTTATCGACCTCTTCTTCCATCGAAGAGGTCACAGCCGAGGTACCCATATTGGCGTTGATCTTGACCAGGAAATTACGCCCGATGATCATCGGTTCGCTTTCAGGGTGGTTGATATTCGCAGGGATAATGGCGCGACCAGCGGCGACCTCGTCCCGCACGAATTCCGGGGTCACATAATCAGGGATGTTTGCACCCCAATCATTGCCTTCGCGCTGTTCAACGACAGCCTCGCGCAGTTGGTTTTCACGGATGGCGATGAATTCCATTTCCGGGGTGACGATGCCGGCGCGGGCATAGGCCAGTTGCGTCACAGCCTTTCCATCCTTGGCGCGCAGAGGGCGCGGGCGCACAGGGAACTCGGGCGTTAGCCGATCACTTTCGACAAAACCGTTGTCTTCCGGTTTGATCTCACGTCCATCATATTCTTCGACATCTGCTCGAGCCTCAATCCACTTGCGACGCAGCGGCGCCAGACCTTGCCGAATGTCCGTCATCACATGCGGATCGGTATACGGCCCTGAACTGTCATACACAGGCAAGGGTGGCTCCCCCGCCGTGGGGTGGACCGAAATTTCACGCATTGGCACGCGCACATCCGGGTGCAATGTGCCGTTTACATAGATCTTGCGCGATGCGGGCAGTTCACCGGCGGTGATTTTGGGGTTGGGGACGTTCATGTTGGTGCTCCTCAAGCAGTTCAACTTAAAAAGACACCAGATGAGTTTTGGCTTGGGGAAACGAGAAGGCAGACAGCCCCCTGTTCGGAGTGCGCTTGCCCGGTATTGTGGCCTGCGCGCCCTAGCTTCCTACGCCAGTATCAACTGGGTCAGGTTCAAAGGGTCGCGTCGCCGGGCATTGCCCCGTCAGCCTCTCAGTCCCCTTGGTGGGACTCCCCTGCGTGCAGGTGGTTTAGCTTGAGGTTCACGGCTTAAACAAGCACCAAAATTCATTTGTTTCAGATTTTCTCGAACGGCCGGGACCTTCCGTTCGGTGCAGCACGTCACCAGAAATACGGTCGCTATCTGATGTGCGGGCCGACCTATTCGACAGATACTCCGCACATCGACGGTAAGTTAAACGCTGTTATTTAACATAAGACGTATTATGAGAAGATTGCCTCTTTTGAGGGAGAATTGTCGGAGTACGTAATTAATGAGACTTGTCTTCCCCATAATTCAACGACTTAAGATTTTCATGCATTTTGGTGGATTTCGCTGACTTGGACTTATTAAGCTTGTCTCAGACTGCAGCAATACGATCGTCGACTGCGACGCGCATTGGGAACTTCCGAGAGCGGACACAACTCGCAGACCGACAGCTTCACAGCGTAAGGTTTTGTGCTGAACAATGTTGAGCGACTAAGTGCCCTGCCCTGATCACTTCCGGCCCTTACCGGACTTTAGTCGGTCGTTCAGCATTCTGCAGTGCGGCTCGACATTACGGACATTCGCTGCAAGTGCGCAATCAAAAGATGGGTGAATTTACAGTTTGCGGACGAAGCGGGCCTTCGTCAAATTTGCGCCAAGGTCTGCTTGTGGTGCTTCTAAACTACCGCAGGACTGCTTTCTGTCCCCGGCAAGCTGTTGGTTTTGGAGCTCCAAAAGACACCAAACAAATGAAAGAAAAGAAATCGATTTGATATTTTTGGACCATACTTTACAAAATCAGCCATGGCGAAATCAATTGATCAAACGTTAGGCATCGTTGTTTTGGTGAGCCCGCATTTCAACGTTTCGGCAACGACATCTTTCATCGATCCTTTTAGAACTGCGAATTACCTGTCAGGATTAGTGCGGTTTTCCTGGACCTATGTTTCGGAGGTTGGTGGTCACATCGAATCCAGCAGCGGCCTGGTGGTTGATACTGCCCCTTTGGCAAACGTGGTCAGGGGCAAGCCTTGGCTCGTTCTCGTAAGTACAAGCTGGACGCCTGAACGCCACGGGACACGCCAGTTCAAGGCGGCTCTTCAAAAATGGGATGCAGGCGGTGCAATAGTTGGTGGGTTGGATACGGGTGCAATTGTGCTCGCGCAGGCTGGATTGCTAAAGGGCAAAACTGCGACGGTCCATTATGAGCACATCGATGCCTTCGCCGAAATTGCACCGGACACGACGGTATCTGAGAACATGTTTGTAACAGATGGCAAGATCTTCACATGTTGTGGAGGATCAGCGGCAACCGACCTTGGCTTGAGATTTGTCCATTCCGTAGCTGGCGAAAGCATCGCGAACGCCTCAGCGCGGTATCTGTTTCACCATGATGTGCGTGGGGAAGGTCAGTCACAAAACCCCAAGGATGTGGAACCGCTTGGGTATGTAACATCTGGCGTTGTCCGGGATGCGATCGACCTTATGGAAGCGCATTTGGAGACCACGTTGTCAATTCCCGCTATATCTCAACAGTTAGGCGTTTCGCAGCGGCAACTGGGCCGATTGTTCCGGCAGTATGTCCAAAAGTCACCCGTTGAATACTACCGAGATATCCGCCTTGATCGAGCGCGTGGCCTCGTCACGCAAACCGAGCTGAAATTCAGCGAGATTGCAGAGGCGTCGGGGTTCAACGGTCAAGTGCATTTCAGCCGCGCTTACCGCAACCGGTTCGGCCTGACGCCCACTGCTGATCGCATTGAAGGTCGTGTGCCGTTCGAGTTTCGCGCCTGGCCAATGTTCAAGCCTGACATTAGGTCCGAAGGTGTCTTGTAGCCTTCTGCATAGCTGTGAGCATCTCATCACGCTGCGCTGAGAGTTCCTCGATGCTTTGCCCGTGTGCATGCGCTGTCATTTCATCGACCAGTTTTCTGATCACATCATCGTCTAAGCGTGGATCACCAAGATCGTCCCACCAGCTGTTGAACGTGTCTTTGAAGTGGTCACAAAAAGCCTGCAAACCGCCTGCGCCCGCGCCCAAGTGAAAAAGAGTGGTTGGCCCCATTGCGGCCCAACGCAATCCCGGTCCGGCCCACATCGCCTTGTCTATGTCTTTGACGCTGGCAACACCTTCAACGGCCATATGAACGGCCTCTCGCCAAACTGCGGCCTGCAACCGGTTGGCTACATGCCCCGGCATGCCTTTCTTGATGCGGATCGTGACTTTCCCGATGTCATTGTAGAACGCTTCTGTGCGGTCCAGAATGTCTGATCCGGTGACCTTATTCGCTGTCAGTTCCACCAGCGGGATCAGATGCGGCGGGTTGAAGGGGTGGCCAAGAATAAGCGGCGCGGGATCGCGCCACCCTTCTTGGAGCGCTTCGAGCGTCAGACCCGATGTCGAGCTGGAGACAATTGCGTCAGCAGCCAGCGCGGGCTCAATCTCCGCATAGATTGCATGCTTGATGGGCAACCGCTCAGGCGCGTTTTCCTGAACGAATTGCGCCTCTGTGACGGCCTCGGCAGCGGTCGTCACAAAGGTGATGGCGTCAGGTGTCGCGCGCTCAGTTAGGCCTAGGTCTTCCAGCGCAGGCCATGCGTTTTCAACGTAGGAACGCACGGCGTTCTCAGCGTTTTCGTCAGGATCAAAGACAGTTACGTTCCGGCCCGAGGCGAGGAACAATGCGGCCCAGCTTGCCCCGATCACACCGGCTCCAAGAATGGTAGTTCTTTCAATCTGAGACATCAGAACAACCCCGGATTAAGAGGAGAGGCCGCTGTCATGCCACCGTCAACAGTAAACAATTGGCCCGTTGCAAACGATGCATCGTCAGAGGCCAACCACAAAGCCATTGCTGCTATGTCAGCAGGTTTGCCAAAGCGTTTGACCGCGTGCCGCGCCAATGCGTCGGCTTTCGCTTTCTGAGGGTCTTGGGCAAGCTCAAACCCTGCATCTAGCATGCCGGTTTCAATCCAGCCCGGACAGATCGCATTGCAGCGAATTGCCGGTCCGTGATCCACCGCGATGGACCTGGTGAGCCCGTGCACAAAAGACTTTGACGCATTATAGAGTGCCATCGACGGGTCCGCGACATTGCCCGAGATCGACCCGATATTGACAATGGAGCCACCCTCCTGCATTTGCGGAATGAGTGCCCGGCAGACATTGAAAACGCCCTTTGCATTCGCTCCCATAACCAAATCCCAATCGGCATCAGTGCTGTCCACAACAGTCTTTTCAACCTGGACGCCGGCGTTGTTTACGATGACGTCCAATACACCCAGCTTTTGCGCACCTTCGCCAACGGCGGCGGCATCTGACACATCCAAAGATATCCAATCAGTACTCAAACCATCCGGCTTTGGTCCCCGACCACAGGTGATAACGTCCGCACCCTCGGCCATGAAGGCCTCTACGATAGCGCGCCCAATGCCCTGCCTGCCGCCTGTAACGAAAGCGCGTTTGCCAGCCAACCGCATCAGTGCGCGACCATCACATGGCGCACGGCGGTATAAGCGTCCAAGGCGTAGACCGACATATCACAACCAGTGCCAGAGCTCTTCATCGCGGCCCAAGGCATTTCAGGCGTGGCAACACCATGCGTGTTCACCCACGTAAAGCCATAACGCAACTTCGAAGACATCCGCATCGCGCGACCGGTATTGTTGGTCCAGACGGATGAGGCCAAACCAAACGGGCCTGCATTTGCCACCTTGAGCGCCTCTTCTTCGTCGCCAAACCGCGAGATGGTCACGACAGGACCGAAGATCTCGTTGCAGAATACCTCGGCATCATGCGCCACATTGATCAGCACGGTAGGTTCATAAAAGAAACCTGGTCCGTCGATTATGTTGCCTCCCAATACAACGTCGCAGTTATCGCGCGCTCGGTCGACAAACCCCGCTACAGCGTTGCGTTGCGCGGCCGAGATGATCGGCCCCATTTCGGTGCCTTCGGCCTTTTGAGCCCCAACTTTGATCTGGCTGACCTGATCAACAACGGCGGCGACGACCTTGTCATAGACCTCATCAGCGACAAGCAAACGGCAGGGCTGTGCACAGTCCTGACCGGCGTTGAAGAACGAACCATAGCGCACAGTTTCGGCAACCGCCTCGATATCAGCATCGTCAAAAACAATAACCGGGGCTTTCCCGCCCAGTTCCAGATGCACATGGCGGATTTGACGAGAGGCTGCAGCCATCGCGGCAGAACCCGTCGCGTTGGAACCCGTGATCGAGATCGCCTCGGTCCGTGGATCGTTGATCATCTGCTCGCCAATCTCACGACCGGGGCCGTGCAGCACGTTTACCACCCCTTTGGGCGCAACACCTGCGATCAGCTCGGCGGCTTTCAGCGTGGAAAGCGGCGTCAGCTGCGAGGGCTTCAGTGTGACCGGGCAGCCAGCTGCCAATGGCGCTGCCAGTTTCCAGGCCGCCATCATCAGCGGATAGTTCCATGGCGCAATCGCGGCTACGGGGCCAACCGGATCTTTGCGGATCATGCTGGTATGACCGGCCACATATTCGCCCGCAGCAACGGCAGACATCGTGCGCGCCGCACCGGCAAAGAACTTGAATGTGTCCAGCGTCAACGGCATTTCGTCATCCAAAGCCGAGGGCCAGGGCTTACCGGCATCCAAGCTTTCCAGCTCTGCCAGTTCCTCGACATGCTCTTCCAAGACAGTTGCGATATTGGTCAAAAGCTCAGAACGTTCTGCAGGGCTGGTCTGGCCAAATGTCTCAAAGGCTTCGTGGGCCCCTGCGGCCGCAGCGCTTGCCTGTTCGGACGTCGCGGAATTGATCTTGCAAATCTCTTCGCCCGTGGCTGGGTTCACGACAAAGATCGGCGCGCCGCCCCCTTCAACCATTTCGCCATTGATTAATATCTTTGTCTGCATGTGGTCCTCTCTAAAACCCAACCCGATCGCCGCCTTTTAGTGCGAGGCGTTCGCGTGCTTCTGCCGGTGTCGCAACTGAAAGGCCCAGATTTTCGATGATTGTGCGAATGCGGCTCACTTGCTCGGCATTCGATGTGGCAAGCTCTCCCTTGCCGATAAAGAGACTGTCTTCGAGCCCGACACGCAGATTGCCACCGCGCATTGCGCTTTGTGTAGCGAAAGGCATTTGGTGCCGTCCTGCTGCCAGTACAGACCATTCATAGTTTTCAGCGCCAAAAAGTTTGTCCGCCGTATTGTGCATATGGGTCAGATGATCAGCGTCAGCGCCAACGCCTCCTAAAATGCCAAAGACCATCTGGATGAAGAACGGCGGTTTGATAAGCCCTTGATCCACGAACCATTTGACGTTGTAGAGATGGCCCAGATCATAGCATTCAAACTCAAACTTGGTGCCATGATCACCCCCCAGTTTCTCAATCGCATATCGAATGGTCTTGAACGTGTTGGGAAAAATGAAGTCTTCCGTCATCTCAAGGAACGGACGTTCCCAATCGTGCTGAAATTCCGTGTATTTCTGAAGCATCGGGAAGATGCCAAAGTTCATGCTGCCCATATTGAGCGAGGCCATTTCCGGGCTCGTCGAAGTCGCGGCCAAAAGACGTTCGTCCATCGACATGCCCAATCCGCCGCCGGTTGAGACATTCACCACCGCGTCAGTGGATTGTTTGATCACAGGCAAAAATTGCTGAAACAATTCAGGTCTGGGATCTGGCTTGCCGGTCTCGGGATGTCGCGCGTGCAGATGGATGATCGACGCGCCAGCCTCTGCCGCTTCAATGCTTGCTGTTGCAATTTCGGCAGGTGTGATCGGCAGGTGGGGCGACATTGACGGCGTGTGAATGCCGCCCGTTGGCGCACAGGTGATGATGACTGACTTGGGCATTACAATTTCATCTGTTGCACTTGCGCAGACAGCCCCCCGTCCAAAACCCAAAGCTGACCAGAGGCATAGCGCGCCTCGTCGCTGGCCAGCCAATTGACCAGATTGGCAATGTCCGTTGGCGTTCCGTAGGTACGCATCGGGTGCACGTCCCGGACAGCTTTTTGAAGTGTTTCGATGTTGCCCCCCCCGCCGCCAGATCCGTCACCGTTGAAGAAACTCTGCAGCATCGGAGTATCAATATAGCCGGGGCAGATCGCATTGACGCGGATACCCTCAGGGCCATGGTCGCAGGCCATTGCACGGGTTAGCGCATGCACCGCTCCCTTGGTTGCACAATAAGCGGCAAGGCCGGGGTCAGCGATGAACCCATCGTAAGACCCAAAGTTGATCAAGCTAGCGCTGTTGCCAGATTTCGCGGCTTCGCGCATCAATGGAATGGCGTATTTTGAGGTTAGAAAAGTACCCGTGGAATTCACCGCAAAGCTTTGGTTCCATTCCTCCAGCGTGGTGTCTTCGACCGTCTTTTCAATCTCGATCCCTGCCGCGTTCACCAAGACGTCAAGCTTGCCATGAGCGTTGCGGACCTGATCCATCGCGGCGATTGCGTCCGCCTCCTGTGTTACGTCGAGCTTTAAAAAGTGGCTGCCGTCATCGTCATGCCTGTCCAGTGACCCTTCGAGCGTCAGGTCTGCGGCGTAAACTGTCGCACCTTCTTTGACGAAACGCGCCACAATCGCACGTCCGATTCCACCCCTTGCCCCTGTAACGAGGGCAATTTTTCCGTTCAGCATCATTGGTCTTGGTCCTTCAAAGGGGGATAACGGTAACGCTTGGCCGCAATGGTCCAATCCATATCGTTACGCACATATTGCTTGCTCGCGTCGGATGGTGGGTTGTAGTCCCAAGGCACACTTGCGCCTGCTTCCATCGCGGCATGCAGCGCGCGGCGGGATTTTTGGGTTGCAATGATCTTTGTACGCAATGCCTTGCCATCCCACCGCGCGGCAACTTCATCAGCAAAGGCTTGAGCGGCCTCATTGTAACTGAGGTCGGAGGCCAGATTTCTTGTCTCCAACGGATCAACGCTCAGATCATACAGCTGTGGTGGATCGCTATCGCAGTGGATGTATTTCAATGAACCACGCCGGATCATGATGACGGGAAAGCCCGTCATTTCAGCGCAATACTCGCCGATTGCCTCATCAACGGGGTCGTCCTCGCCCCGCGCCAAGGGCATAAGGCTTCGGCCATCTATAGGTTCGCCGATCATGCTTTCACTACCGCCAGCGATCTCAATAAACGTTGGCAACATATCCACGAGCGACACAGCGTTTCGCGCTGTCCCAACCGCCACGCCAGGTCCCGCCATGACCAACGGCACGCGGGCCGAATGTTCAAAGAAATTCATCTTGTACCACAGCCCACGTTCGCCCAGCATGTCGCCGTGATCTGCCGTGACGATCACGATTGTATTGTCCAGCTCTCCAATCTCTTCGAGCGTTTGAACCAGTTCGCCGATCTTGCTGTCAAAGTAGCTGACATTCGCCAGATATGCGCGGCGCGCGCGGCGCACCTCTTCCTCTGTCAGCGGCACATAGGACGCTTCGATCCCATCCATCAGGCGGCGCGAGAATGGGTCCTGATCATCCAAAGCAGGCGTAAAGGCCGGCATGTCGATGTCGTCGTCTGAATAGAGGTTCCACCATTCGGGGCGGGCGACATATGGATCATGCGGATGTATGAAGCTGGCAACCATCGCAAAGGGCGCATCATGCCCTAGCGCTTTGTCACGTGCCGCATCGAAAAGCCACCGTTTGGCGGCAAAGCCAACCTCATCATCGTAATCAATCTGGAACGTCGCATGCGCCAGACCGCTTTCCTTGACGGTCTGCATGTTATGATACCACTTATCGATCCGCTCATCGGGGGCTTCCCAGTCGGGCGTCCATGCAAAGTCCGACGGGTAAATATCGGTCGTCACGCGGTCTTCGAACCCGTGCATCTGATCAGGGCCGACAAAGTGCATCTTACCTGACAGGCACGTGCGATAGCCCAGCGACTTTAGGTAATGCGCGAAGGTCGGAACAGACGCCTTGAATTCTGATGCATTGTCATAGGCCGCGATACGGGAGATGTGTTGGCCCGACATAAAGGCGAACCGCGACGGCGCGCAAAGCGGCGAATTGCAATAGGCCGCATCAAAGCGCATCCCGCGCGCCGCTAGCGCATCAAGATGCGGGGTCTGGGCAACGCTATGCCCGTAAGCCCCCGTGAAATGTGGGGCCAACTGATCCGCCATGATCACAAGGATATTTGCCCGCGTCACGTTGCACCCTTGGCGTAGGCATCCAGAACCAGCCCATGAAAGTGATGCACCGCATGCTCAGATTTGCCCGACCCATCCGGGTCATTGACGATCCTGCCTTGGGTGAAAGCAGGTGTGCTCATACCGCGCTGCACAGATTCGACAAGACTGATGTCTTCAACCTGCAGCACCTCATCCAAATAGCGAATGGCATCCAGCTCCATCGCGTCGGGCTCAGGCGTTTCGAGGAAAAAGTCATAGGTCTCCAACGTCCGGTCCGGCCCGACAGGGATGACGTTGAGCACGATCATGCTGGACCGACCCGGATACCGCATCAGGCAAGTTGTCGGATAAAGCCACCAAACCGCATGGGTTTTGACCGTGGCGTTCGACACGTCATATGCGGCATTGGGGCTGTTTCCCGCATCGGCCATGTGACTGGAATAAATGCCATAGGTTGTGACCTTGTAAGTATCCATGTCAACAAGATCACAGAAATCCTTATGGGCCGTCGGGCAGTGATAACACTCAAGAAAGTTATCAACGACGTTCTTCCAGTTTGATTTGATGTCATAGGTCAATCGGTGCCCGAAGGTCAGTTGATCCACGTCCGGAGCCCAGTGGCGCACTTCAGTTTCCAGATTGCCTGACTGCTGCGCCAAAGAGGGTGCCTTTGGGTCTAGATTGACGAATACAAATCCGCAAAACTCTTCGACTTGCACCGCGTCGAGGCAAATCTCATTCGTGCGAAAATCTTCAAGGTTCTCGGTGTGGGGCGCGCGGGCCAACTGCCCGTCCAACTTGTAAACCCAAGCATGGTAAGGGCACATGATCCGAGTTGTGTTTCCATCGCCAGAAAGCAGTTCGTGGGCGCGGTGCTTGCAGACGTTGTAGAAAGCGCGCAACGTGCCCTCCTTGTCGCGCACAACGGCAATAGGCTTCCCTGCAATCTCGATTGTAACGTAGGACCCTGACTCGCGGGTTTTTTCCACATGACAGACCCACTGCCAGGTCTTGGAGATGATGGCCTTGAGATCAGCGTCAAACCACTTTTCTTCCGTGTAGGCCTCCGCTCGCAGTGAACTGGAACGCGATGGATCGGGATCATAGCCAAGAGAAATCGTATCAGATTCTGTCATGTGGTTCCTCCAAGATTGGCATAGAGTATTCCATTTACGAATCTGAGATATGCATAATTGGTCAGAATTTTGATGTTTTTCGATTGAGCCGGATCACCGAAATCATAGTCAAGACATTGGTTGCATATGCGGATCCAGATTTCACTGGTGACTACGGAGCGGTCATTTGTTCAAAGCGCAGCATCGGTGAGTATGGGCTCAATACGGACCTCGGACCGAACGCAGCATCCGGGAGGCAGACGTTACTCACATGTACCGAAACGGCCCATTGAGGATTTTGATCTGAAGCCGCATAGCTGCGTCGCAGCAATTGCAATGCGGACGTTCGTTTCATATCGGTCAGTGGAATGTCACTGCCAACGCAGCGTGCTTTTAGGTATCCGAATGGCCAACCTGATGTGCGTCGTAGCTTGCTTCCAGTTCTCCTCTCAAAAACTGTCCAAACTTCAGGGGATCGAATCTCGCAGTCCCTGTCCCAGGGAGCGGCGCGATTTCAGCAGAGACATGTGGGTCGAAGAAGAACGGTACGGAATAGCGCTGTTGTCCGGTCGCATTGATAACCCGGTGCGGGGTGGACAACAACTTTCCGTTGGAGAGTCGGTGCAGCATATCGCCTACATTGACCACGAAGGCATTGTCGATAGGCGGTGCATCCACCCAATGACCCTCAGGCGTCTGGACTTGCAAACCACCAACATTGTCCTGTGCGAGCAATGTCAGACATCCAAAGTCCTTGTGGGGTGCAGATCCGTAAAGATCACCCAAAGCCTGTGGCGGTTGTGGTGGATAGTGGAGTAGGCGCAGCCAAATCGTTGGCGTCTGGAATGCACTGAGGATCGAACGATCCGCGGCGCCAATAGCGTCAAGGGCAAGACCCATGAGTTTGTAACCCAGGTTTGTCATCGCGTCGGCATAAGCCTCGCAGGCCTCTCGGAAACCTTCCAGAGCAGGCCATTGATTTGGTCCGGACAGATAGACGGCAGGGTCGACCTCTGCATCCTCGCGCATCATCATGAACGATGCGGACTGATTGGGTTTAGTCACCTTGGCCAGGTCAGAGTTCACGTCCGTGGAGGTGTTGATCGCGATGTAGCCACGATGACATTTATTTAGTGCAATTGCCTGTTTTTCGATCTCCGGCAGTGCATGAAATTCCGTCGAGGCGGCAAACACGGCAGCGCGCAAGTCAGGATCAACGCCGTGATTAACAACATAGCCAAATCCGGTTTTTCCATAGGCTTCGGCGAATTCCAAGGCGAGGTTGGACGTATCCTCTCCATTGATCAGCGGTGCAAGATCAAGCACCGGGATTTCAGTGAATTCAGTCATCTGAGGTCTCCAAAATTGTTTTATTGGCTAAGTCACAAATGGAAGACCAGCTATCCGGCAAAACGTTTTCGGCGATGAGCGCTGTGGCGCTCTAAGACGACAAGATGGAGAAACTTGGGCATATGCTGCAAGCTATGATAGACTAATTCTTCGATCAATCCATAACCACCGCGACCGGCCCAGGGCCAATTTCTAAGATCTCGGGGACTTTCGCGTTGCAACTTCGCAAGACAAGTCACTTGTACTCAATTCCGCATTTTCTCGTTCTGAATCTCCAAACCAGACGGCTACTGAGGCCGATGTTTGTGAAGCAATGGCCCATCCGATAGTATCAGACAGCGTTCAAGCAGAAGTACCAGTTGGGAAACGACGGGAGGTTTAACCACGCTGGTAGATTGGAGATATATCTTCGTATGGCTCAATACCCTATCTTATGGTCGTTCCGTCGCTGCCCATACGCCATAAGGGCCCGTCTCGCATTGGCGAGTTCACGAGTCACAGTCGAGCTGCGCGAGATTCTTTTGCAGGACAAACCTGAGGCTTTCTTACAAACATCCCCGTCCGGAACAGTGCCCGCGCTTCGACTTCCAGACAAAGTAATAGATGAAAGCCTGGAAATCATGATTTGGGCGCTTCAACAAAATGATCCGCAGCGACTTTTGGATATGCCTCAAGAAGGTTGGGGCCTAATCGCGGCAAATGATGGCCCATTCAAGGATGCATTAGATCACACAAAATACGTCGTGCGGTATCCGGACTTAGACGTCCAAAAGGAGCGCAGGAAAGCGGCGAGCTACTTGCTCAACCTCGACGAGCGGTTAGTCGGGAGGGCCTGGCTTTTTGGAGATCGCCCCACTCTCGCCGATTTGGCGATTCTACCATTTGTTCGCCAGTTTGCGCATATAGACCGGGCGCGGTTTGACGCACAGGAGTGGCCGAATTTAGTGGCGTGGCTAGATCAATTCCTGGACAGTGAAGTATTTTTGCTAGTGATGCGAAAGTACACAACTTGGTCAGAAGGCGATGCTCCGATTTGGTTCAACGGCTGAGCCGACACGTCGCATCACAGCCCAATCCAGACTTTAGACCGGGGGTCGCATTGCCGCGAGGGGGGCAAAGCTGCCGTTGGTCCACAGCGCAGTATTTCCATGGTCAGCATGTTCGAAATGCGGGCTTGCAGGACATTCGATTTGAACGGGATACTTATCGAAAACGAATGCTCTAGACTCAAGGCCGGCCTACTACAAAGTTTGGCACTATCCCCGCCTTCTTGATCGCTGCTTCAACATCATGCCCTGCGAAGAATCCATATCCTGAAATGAGTGCCGAATCTATGCCAGCGCTGGATGCGCCCAGAATGTCGGTGTGCAGGCTGTCGCCAACCATCAGAACCCGGGACCTGTCGATGTGCCCGAGACGTTGGAAAGCAAGATCATAGATGTTGGCGAAAGGCTTTCCAAAGAACTGAGGAACAACACCTGTCCGGTCTGCCAGCCTGTGCGCGAAAAGACCGGGCTCTTTTGAAAACCCGTACTCGCGGGGCGCGACGATATCAGGGTTGCCGACCATTACCGGGCGAGGCCGTTCAAGCAAGGCAGTCTCTAGCATAGCTTGACGCGATTCAGTCCAAACCGCTGATCCTATCATTAGAAACCCGTCAACGGTTTCGTAGGGCTTCGGGTCATCCTCGAGGTAGGATAGTTTCAGCCCTTCCAAATCGCGAAGACCGGCGCTGGGGGTCGCCATCAAGCCCCAATGCAACCCACTTTGACCGTTTATTTCTGATAGCAACGTGGCCCGGCTGGTGATCACGTCTCGGGGCGCGAAGTCATAACCAAGCCTAGAATATTTTTCCAACAGAGTTGTGTGAGGAAACCCAGCAGCATTTGAAACGACCAAAACACGTTTGCCGGCGGCTTTCAGTGACCTGACCCGATCCGGTGTATCCGGGATTGCTGTGTCACCTATATTAAGAACCCCGAAGGCGTCGAGGAGGAATACATCGAACTCATGAGCTATGTCATCAAGCGTTTCAACCTGACGATATGTCACTTCAGTAGGTCTAGCTTCCGGAAGGCGATGTCGTACAGCTTCATAGGCATCGAAAGCCTCCTGCGCAGAGAACCCGGTCAAATGATCGCCCCTCGAACTTTTGCCGAGACCCATTCGCTGATCAAAACCGCGACGAGAATTACAATCAGGATCAGGCTGACCTGTGGCCAAGCCAGAACGTTGAGCGAAGCTGACAGTTGCAATCCAATACCTCCGGCACCAACCAGGCCCAGAACCGTGGACTCGCGGATATTTATGTCCCAACGAAAAACGGCAATGCCTGCAAAAGCGGGCAGGATCTGTGGAACAATCCCGTAAGCCATGACCTGCCAGCGCGACGCACCGGTCGCCGTGATCGCTTCGACCTGAGTGTGATCAATTTCCTCTATGGCTTCATACAGAAGCTTTGCGCAGAACCCGATTGAACGGATGGCAATTGCAATAACACCTGCAAAGACGCCTGGGCCAATAATTGCGATCAATAGAAGCGCCCAGATCAGCGAGTTGATAGAGCGGGTCGAGACAATGATCAACAAAGCTATGGGTCGAATGAATAATGTCGACGGTGTGGTGTTGCGCGCGGCCAAGAAGGCAACCGGCACTGCCATGCACAAGGCGATGATTGTACCTAGGGTGGCGATGTTCAGCGTATCCCAAATCGGGCGGCCCAGCTGTGTGATGTAATCCCATTTGGGAGGCGTTGCGCGGGTCCAGATATCGTTGGCAATGCGGGGGGCATCCCAAACGAAAAACCAGGTCGTCGATTCCGAAATGAACTGCCAGCAATAAACAAAGACAGCCACACCCAAAAGCCAGCCAAACCAGCGAACAAGACTTTGACCCGTCGTCCGTCTGCGCCAGATCTGCGTATCGTTTTGTTCAAGAACAGGCACTACTGAACCCTCGCGCGGATAATTCCCGAAAGGTATTCAAGTGCCATGACGATCCCGATGATCAGGATTAGAATGGCCGCCGCTGTGTCGTACTCATATCGATCGAACGCAGTGTTCAACGTCGCGCCAATCCCGCCGGCACCGACCAGACCAAGAATTGCACTTTCTCGGAAATTGATGTCGATCCTGTACATGGAAAGGCCCACAAGTCTCGGCATAACCTGTGGCTGAACGCCATAGTTGATCCATTGCGGCCAACGCGCACCAGAAGCCTTGATCGCCTCGGCCTGAACCTTGTCCATCGCTTCGATGTCTTCGGCCAAAAGTTTTGAGAGAAATCCGATGGTGGCGAAGGAAAGGGTCAGAAATCCGGCCAGCGGACCAAAACCGAAGATAGCCACCAGCAAAATGGCCACGATGATTTCTTGCAAGGCTCGACTGATGGCAACAATGCCCCGGCAAATCATGTAGACTGGTAAAGGGGCGATATTTCGTGCTGCGCCCAACCCTATTGGGATCGAGATCAAGATACCCACGACCGACGCAGCCACGGTCATAATGATACTCTCCAGAAGACCGCTCCAAATGTCTGACCACCGCGAAACGAAGTCCGGGCTGGTAAACGCAAGTACAAATGCCCACCCCCGATCCAGCCCTTCATAGACACGGCCCCAATCGACATCGATGGTCATGAAGGCCGCGATTAGGTAGGCGAAAAAGCCTAGGATCAATACCCAGCGGAGCAAAGGGTGTTTTACAAAGGCCGGTTTACGCCAGCCTTTTCCCAGCATGTCGTCTAACTCTCGATGGCTCATTCTGCAGCCTCGACATCTTCATCTTCGTCCACTTTTTCGATGGTCGCTTCCCAGTCTTCCTCCCCATAGATTTCAGTCAGCTTTTCGGGGGTAAGGCCTGTTGGAAGACCATCATAGACGATTTCGCCAAAGCGGAGGCCCACGACGCGAGGAACGAACATCTGGGCAAGTGCCACGTCATGGATATTGATGATCGCCGCCAATCCGCGCTCCTGACACAGCTCGGTAATAAGTCGCATGATCTGACGGCTGGTTTTCGGGTCGAGCGATGCTGTTGGCTCGTCGACCAGCAGCAATTTTGGGTTTTGAATCAAGGCGCGGCAGATGCCGACCCTTTGGCGTTGCCCCCCTGACAACTCGTCGGCGCGTTTGTCAGCCATGTGTAACAACCCCACCCGATCAAGCAGGCGGAAAGCCTCGTCAACGTCCGACTGCGGATATCGCCGTAGGAAACTGCGCCAGAATCCCACATATCCCAGCCGTCCCGACAATACGTTTTCCATCACTGTGAGGCGTTCGACCAGGGCATATTCCTGAAAGATCATACCCATTTCCCGGCGCGCTTTCCGCAAAGCGCCCGAGCCGAGTTTTGTCAGGTCCACATCATCCAGAAGGACGCCGCCGCTTGTGGGTTCGACCAAGCGGTTAATACAGCGGATCATGGTCGACTTGCCTGCACCCGAGGGTCCGATCAACGCAAGCACCTGTCCTTTGGGCACCTCAAGATCGATGGCCTTTAGCGCCTGATCTCCGGTCTTGTATGTTTTCGTCAGCTTTTGAAGACGCAGCATAAAATGCCCCAGATTAGGTTGAATAACGGGCCCTTTCGGGCCCGCAGTATTGGCCAAGGGTCACTGGCAGGCGTAGGAGACGCCATTTGCTGCGTCAATTTTACGAATGACATCCCAGAATTCCTGATAGGTCATTTCAAGAAACTGGCCTTCGTTCGACTTCGAGAATTCAGCTTCAAGTGTCGTGCCCTCCCAGTCAAAATTGAAGAACGCATTGCGGATTTTCTCCTGCAGCTCAGGCTTCAGGTTGTAAACGGTGCCAAATCCTGTGGTCGGGAAAGTCTGCGATTTATAGATCGTAACAACGTCGTCTTCGTTGATTACATCACGCAAGATCATCCGTGATTTTACCGAATTGGCAATCGAAGCCGCTAGGTAATCCTTGTTGGCCACGCCCAAGATCGAGTTGTCATGCTTGCCCGAATAGACAGGTTCGAAATCGCGTTCCGGCAGAAGATCAAAGTCGCTCTTCAAAATTGCTGATGGCGCTTTGAAGCCCGAGTTGGATGTGGGGGACGTAAAGGCCAGTTGCTTGCCTTTGATGTCCTCAACCTTTTCGATGCCCGAACCAGGAAAGGTAATAATCTCCATCTCATAGCCAAAATTACCGTCTTTCGAAGCCATGATCGTGAATGGCCGGAACCCGGCGCAGTTTACAGCCAGTGGGTTGGAACCGGTGTTGAAGCCCGCAATATGGAGACGCCCCGAACGCATCGCTTCGATCTGAGCTGCGTTGTTCTGAACCGGAAAAAAGACGACGTCCTTGCCGGTTTCCGCCTTCAAATGCTCAAGAAAGTCTGACCATGCGGTTTTGTAAACGGCCGGGTCTTCGACTGGTGTATATGCAAAAATCAAGGTGTCTGGATCAATTTGCTCGGAGGCATCTGTTGGAATATCCGCGATCAAATCCCCATCGGCGTCACAAAAGCGCTCGTCTAGGTCACCGCGTGGACAATCCTGCGCTGAGGCTGTCCCCGATAGCGACAATAGCGCAATTGCGGAAGCCCCAACCAATAATTTGATGTCAATCTTCATGTTTTCCTCCCAGTTATGTGCGGCATTTATCAGCCGCTGTTAGTCATTCCTTTTCGTTCTTAACCGGCGACGAGAATATCGACCTCGGCACCATCTATTACATTGAGCAGTTCCCCGGTTGGTTTTGTGTCGGTGACTATGGAATCCAACTCGGCAAGATCGCCTACCTGAGCCAGACCCTTGCGGCCAAATTTCCCGGAATCGATAAGAAGGTGGCGTTTTGCAGCACGCGTCAGCATCATCCTCTTGATCGCCGCAAAGCCCCTTACCGTCTCAGACGGGCCTTCTACTGAGAAACCCGAAGAACCGATCATGCACCTGTCAACGTTGAAACGAGACAGAAATTCCAGTGTCTCGGTTCCGATCGTTGCAGATTCAGCTGCCAGGTATTCTCCGGGGCACAGCAAGACCTGGGCAGTACCATGGCCAAGGGTCATCGCTACGGGGATTGAATTCGTGATCACCGTGCAATGGATATCGAGAAATGCCAGAGCGCGTGCCATCTCGACAGTCGTCGAGCCGGAATCGACCATGACCGTTTCGCCGTCCTGAACAAGCCCCGCCGCGCTGATACCTATCCGCTCGCGCTCTTCGATCTGTGCGCCGGTCCGTTCTTCCAGACTTGGGTAATGCCCTTGCACTGGGGCTGATGCCCCACCGTGCGCACGCGCGATCAGGCCTTCATTGGACAGGGCTTCGAAATCCCGGCGCACGGTCTCATTCGAAACGTTGAAACGCTGTGCCAACTCGTTGATGCGAACGTGCGGGCGCAGTTTCAAGTCCAGCAGGATTTGCTGGCGTCTGTCGGATTTTTTTACCCGACCCGGACTCTTTTCAGATTTCTTGCCGCGCGTTTTGGTTTTGGACATTCAACGACTCGAATATTTTCAGATTTTAATTTTGTGGGGTTTCGGGCATTTTGCAATATTTTTTGTTGCATAATCCTCATTCCGTTGTGAAAATTCACATGACATCAAAGATTTCAAGGGACAGAGCAATATACGCAGGCTGATCAATTTCAAAAGGAAAGGCTGGGCGCATCGTTGGTTTTCTCTTGGTGAAGTTGGTGGTTGTAAAAGTATCCGGACGCATTTTCCAAAGGTTTTGACAGATAATTAGGAAGCCTCAACACTCTAAGAAAAATTTCGTAAGGCTGCATGAGGAAGGGCAAAATAGATCCGGGAAACCTGGACGAATTAAACCCTAAGGGAGGAAAAATAATGAAGAAATTGACATCCACTGCCGTGGGATCACTGATTGCCTTGACCGCGTCTTTGTCCGCAGCGCATGCCGATAAGCTGACTTTCTATTGCTCAGCTCAAGAGGATTGGTGTCAACTGATGGCACGTAGCTTCGAAGATGCAACTGGCATCGACGTTAACATGACCCGAAAGTCCTCGGGCGAGACATTTGCGCAAATCCGTGCCGAAAGCTCGAACCCGAAAGGTGACGTTTGGTGGGGTGGTACGGGCGACCCGCATCTGCAGGCCGCCGAAGAAGGCCTGACGATGGAATACATGTCCCCAATGCGCGACCAGCTTCATGATTGGGCGATATCTCAGGCTGAAAGTGCTGGCAACAAGACGATCGGCATCTATTCAGGCGCGCTTGGGTATGGCTACAATGCCGACCTTGTCGCTGCAAACAACCTGCCCGAACCTGCCTGCTGGAAGGATCTTTTGAAGCCCGAATACAAAGGACACGTTCAGATGGCGAACCCAAACTCGTCGGGTACGGCCTATACGACGCTGGCCTCAATGGTGCAGATCTTCGGCGAGGATGAAGGCTTTGAGTTCATGAAGGGCCTGCACTCGAATATCAACCAGTACACCAAGTCCGGCTCGGCGCCGATCAAGGCCGCCGGTCGTGGCGAGAACACGATTGGTATCGTCTTCATGCATGACGCCGTAAAGCAGGCCGTTTCGGGGTTCCCGATCAAAGTCGTCGCGCCATGCGAAGGCACCGGTTACGAAATTGGGTCAATGTCGATTATAGACGGGGCTCGTAACGAAGAAGAAGCGAAGAAGTTCTATGACTGGGCCCTGTCGCCCGAAGCTCAAAACCTTGCTCTTCAGGTTAACGCGTTTCAGGTGCCATCGAACAAGGGCGCGGAAACTTCGGATAGCGCGCCTGACATGAGTCAGATCAAGCTGATCGACTATGACTTCAAAAAATATGGCTCCTCAGACGAACGGAAGCGTCTGTTGCAGAAATGGGATGAAGAGGTTTCGGTTCTGCCGCAGTAAATGGCAGACACTACATCAAAAACGACCCATCCGGTCCTGATCTTCTGGATCATCGCCGGGTGGGTCGGATTCTGCCTGCTGCCCTGGTACATGGTCGACGGCGGCCTGTGGTCGTTCGGGTGGCTGGTGGACGGCTACCCGTTCGATGAGGATTATGCCCCCGCTGCGTTTTTGATTGGACAAGGTGAGAAGCTGTGGCTTGCTCCGCTCCTTATCGCCCTCGCCCTGCCGCTTTTGGTGTTGAAGCGTACCAAATCTGATCCGCTTTACGCCCGTATGCTGATACTGTCCGGAGCGCTGGGGTTCGGCTGGCTGATCGCTCAGGGGTTCAGCATCGGTATCAGAGGCTTCAACTTCGATTGGTTGGACGCGTTGTTTGGTGAGCTTGGCGACCGTCAGTTCGGAATGGGCTATGGCGCGATGATCTGCGCATCAAGCTTTCTGTTCCTGCTCACTCAAGGTATCGCGGCGAGGGGTGCTATTAATGGTGATGTCTTCGTCGTAAGCGCTATTGGCGGTGTGATTACCATCGTTACCGCTTTTGTCTTTTTCCCCATCGCCAAGATGCTTTTTGCTGCTTTCATCACCGAAGACGGCGCTTATTCCATTGCGGTTTTCTTCTCGAAGTTCTTCGACGACCGGTTGTGGGGATTGGGGTGTTTACAAGGTGCGCGATGCGGTGCTGCGTGGAATTCACTGTTCCTAGCCATCCTTGTAGGCGTCATCACCACGGGTCTGGGTCTGTGCTTCGCGTTGGTCGTGACGCGCTCAGGCTTTCGCTATAAGCGGGCGCTGCGAGCATTGACTGTTCTTCCAATAATCACCCCGCCATTCGTGATCGGCTTGGCGCTTATCCTACTTTTTGGCTTGTCCGGTTCTGTAACCCGGTTCTTTGCCGAGCTATTTGGCACACAACCGACACGCTGGCTTTACGGAATGCCAGGCATTCTGATCGCGCAGACACTCGCGTTCACTCCCATTGCATTTCTCGTACTAATAGGCGTGGTGGAAGGTGTTTCACCTTCGATGGAGGAAGCGGCCCAGACCCTGCGGGCCAGCAGATGGCAGACGTTCAAAACGGTTTCTCTACCCCTGATGCGGCCCGGTCTTGCAAATGCATTTCTTCTGGGCTTCATCGAAAGCATGGCCGACTTTGGGAACCCGCTTGTATTGGGTGGAAATTTCGACGTGCTGTCGACTGAGATTTTCTTCGCAATTGTCGGCGCTCAATACGATCAAGGCCGTGCTGCGGTTCTGGCAATGGTGCTGCTGTTCTTTACCCTTTCCGCCTTTTACGCGCAGCGTGTCTGGCTGGGAAAGAAGAGCTACACTACCGTCACCGGCAAGGGTGATGCGGGGGTGCATCCTCTAATGCCAACGGGCCTATCTGTTCCCGTTCTGCTCATCGCTTTGGGGTGGGCGCTGTTCACCATTGTTGTCTATGCAATGATCATCTACGGCAGTGTGGTTGAGCTGTGGGGAGTCGATAATTCGCTGACGATCAAGCACTACATCACTGCATTCTCAGTCCGCTTCGAAGAAGAGGGTATACGCTGGACCGGAGCCGCTTGGGACAGTTTCTGGACCACAATAACCATCGCGGCCATAGCAGCGCCATTAACTGCCGCTGTTGGGCTAGTAACTGCCTATCTGCTGACCAGGCAAAGCTTTGCAGGCAAGAACGCCTTTGAGTTTGGAACAATGTTGTCCTTCGCCATCCCCGGCACGGTCATCGGCGTTAGCTACATCCTTGCCTTCAACGTTCCGCCAATCGAAATCACCGGCACAGGTGTCATCCTCGTTGTCAGCTTCATCTTCCGCAATATGCCAGTTGGTGTTCGCGCTGGCATCGCGAGCATGTCACAGCTTGACCGCAGCCTTGATGAATCCTCGCTTACCCTTGGCGCAAACTCGTGGCAGACGTTCCGGAATGTCATCCTGCCGCTGTTGCGCCCTGCGATACTTGCTGCACTTGTCTACAGTTTTGTTCGTGCCATGACGGCAATCTCAGCCGTCATCTTTCTGGTCAGCGCAGAGTATGACATGGCAACCAGCTATATCATCGGCCGGGTCGAGAATAACGACTATGGCCTTGCTATCGCCTATTCGACGACGCTGATCTTCGTGATGCTCGCGACGGTCGGCTTATTGCAACTTCTCGTTGGCCGGGTTCAGATTGGTCGACGCACCCAGCACGGAACGGAGACATCGCCATGACCGACACCAAAATCGGTTCCAAGGCCGCCCCGGTACGGTTTGAGAACGTGTCGAAAGTGTTCGGCAAGGATGTGGTCGCCGTCGATAACATCAACCTTCACGTAGACGCAGGAAAGCTCGTTACGCTGCTTGGCCCGTCAGGCTGCGGAAAAACAACGACACTGCGCATGATTGCAGGGTTGGAGATGGCAAGTTCGGGCAAGATCCTGATCGGTGATCGGGACGTGACCAAACTGCCAGCCACCGACCGTGATGTATCTATGGTGTTTCAGTCATACGCGTTGTTCCCTCATATGAGCGTATTGGAGAATGTGAAGTATGGCCTCACATTCTCGGGCTTTGCGAAGGACGAGGCCCGCAGTCGCGCCTTGTATGGTTTGGAGCTGGTTGGCCTTCAGGGGTTCGACAACCGCCTTCCCTCAGAGTTATCGGGCGGCCAGCAGCAGCGTGTCGCCGTGGCGCGCGCACTGGTTCTTGAGCCGCAAGTGCTGTTGTTCGACGAGCCGCTATCCAACCTCGACGCCAAGCTTCGCCGTCAAGTTCGTGAAGATATTCGGGCAATTCAGCAAGACCTTGGCTTAACAGTTGTTTACGTTACCCATGATCAAGAAGAGGCACTGGCAGTCTCGGATGAGATAGTTGTTATGCGTAACGCAGCGATCGCTCAAATAGGCACTCCGCGCCAGCTTTACGATGCGCCGAATGACCGGTTTGTCGCCGATTTCATAGGTGAGGCAAACCTTCTGAGCTGCCAAATCGTAAGTATTGATGGCGATATGGCAACCATCGAAGTCGAAGGCTACCGCCACACGCTGCCACGCCGCGGTCTGTCCGAAGGACCGGCAACCATCGCCGTGCGACCCTCACGTTTGGTGATCGGTTCAGATCAAGGTATTCCAGCCTCAGTGGCCAAGGCGACCTATGTTGGCGTTCGGATGGAATACACATTGAAAGGTGCATTCGGCCAGGTTTTTGCCGTTCAAGATGATGTCGATGCACCGCTAGAACCCGGCACTGAAATCATGATGGGTTTTGCTGACAAAGGGCCCGTGCTTTTGCCTGACTAAATGCCGACTCTCACGATCATAACACACCCCGAGGTCTCTATCGATCCGGTCATTCCGATAACAGAGTGGTGCTTGAGTGCGACGGGCCGCAAACGCGCTGCTGAATTTGCATCCAATGAAGTCTTATCGAAAGTCACGCAAATTTGGACCAGTGGCGAGCGAAAGGCCCGCGAAACAGGCGAGATTCTTGCCGCATCCCTAACGCTACCTGTAAATTACCACTTGGGTCTTGGTGAGAACGACCGCAGCGGCACCGGTTATTTGCCTCGGGACGAATTCGAGGCAGCAGCTGATGCTTTCTTTGCTCAACCGGAAACGCGCTATCGCGGTTGGGAAACAGCTGTCGAGGCGCAGATTCGTATTTATCGTACAGTCACCGAGATTGTCCAAATGCATGGCGCCGGAGATATTGCAATCGTGACACACGGCGCGGTCGGCACATTGCTGTGGTGCGCACTCTCGGATTGTTCGATAGACCGCAAGTACGATCAGCCCTCACAAGGCCATTTCTGGCAGGCAGATCTATTGACACTCAAACCCTATTCGGGCTGGGTTTCGTTGGCATAGACCCTAATCGTTCCAAGCGTTCTCTGCGATTTCAACCAAGGTCTCGAACACATCTGGTGTACCCACGATTACACGCCCACCTTCGCGGATCATCACATCGGCGTTCTGATCCTCAACAATGCCACCCGCTTCCGAGACCAGCAATTGCCCAGCCAGACAATCCCAGGCATTCATGTGTTCTTCCATGTATCCCAAGAGTCGCCCAGCAGCGACGTAGGCCAATGATAGCGCTCCGCTGGCGTTTCTGTGAAACATAGCCCCGTACTCGATTAGATTTTCGACAATAGGTAAAATATGCCGGGTCTCAATCCGGTTCGTATATCCCACGGCGACTGTTCCGTCCCGCAGCGCCACCCCTGACGCGACGCGCATTGGTGATCCGTTAAGCGTCGCACCTTCTCCGCGCATCGCTACAAAGGTCTCATCCACATTTGGATCACGTATCACACCGATCTCAGTATGCCCTTCCGTGACGCCAGCCAGAACAATAGTCCATGCAGGTATGCCGTTGACGAAATTTGTTGTCCCATCAATTGGGTCAATCACCCAGTCAAAACCGCTCTTACCAACAGTGGCGCCGTGCTCTTCACCGAAAATTCCGTCATTGGGCAACGCCTCTGCAATCCTCTGACGAATAAAGGTTTCAACATTCTTATCCGCCTCGCTAACCCAGTCCTGAGCGCCTTTTTGATCAACGACAAGATTACCCCGATCCGCGAAATACTCTTCGGCAATTGCCCCAGCCTCCTCACAAACTTCGATGGCAAAATCTCTGCGTTTTGAAAGTCGAGACATGGGAGGTCCTTTTCCGATTAAAGAGCTGCCACGCAACATTGCAAGCTAATCGAATGCCTAGCAATCAAAGAGTCATTTCGTTTGTTTTCCAGAGCCATTTCGATGCTGCAAACCTAAAAGGTTTAGTGTTGATGATCTCCTCCGCAAACAACCTGCAAGTCAGTTATTCGCTAGTTTTAGTACGCATTTGGGTAAAGAGCCGACTTACGATGGTGCAGCTTAGATTCCGAAATGTTCACCATTTGAATGTCGGCTTTCTTGCAAGCACCCTCATTGGTTCGCACTCGCTGCGAAAGTCCGTTTTCCGCCCTGTGTTTTCAAACCCACTTTGCCGGGAACTGCAGTAATAGCCGATCAAGTTCATTGTTCTGCTCCGGCTCGAGCTCGGATCTTAGTTCTTGCATCAAAGGTGCCCTGCCCCAACGCTTCTCGTATACGCCTTTGATAGAAAACAGGTTTGTTCGGCGTTTTAGAATGGTTGCGATCAAACCGTGAGTTTTTCGGCGTACGGCGATCGAAGAAGCGCGGTAAGGCCGTTCCATTGAGGTGATGCTGTGAGGGTTTGGTTGTGCCGGGTAGGCGACACTAGAAAAGAGGTCTATAGGCGCGCGGCCGAGCCGGATTGATCTCATCAGAACATTGGCGAACGCCATGGTGAAGTCTCGGAATTCGCTTTTGTTCTCGGCACTTGATCGCTCCTACAAGCTCTTTTCAAGTGCCAATTCCAAGTAAATAACCTCATTTCAGGCTATCTGCACATTATGGTTGTCGCGCAATGTCGTTGCAGCGAGAGTGATCAGGATGGGAATAGAAGATTGCGCCTGCACCGTATCAGTCATCGTAAACTCTCTTGTCTCATGTGCCAGTGAGGAGCTATCCTGCTACTTCAAGTCGACTTGAGGTCAACCATGAAACTTCTTGATATTGGCGTCCTGTCCAAAAG
>NZ_WQBE01000018.1 GCF_013032005.1 Ruegeria atlantica | reverse complement strand
AGGCCGGGCACATGGAATTTGGCTTCACTACTGCCGCCTACGTTGTTGCGGCTGTTCTGTTCATCCTTTCGCTCGGCGGATTGTCGAACCAGGAAAGTGCCAAGCGCGCGGTCTGGTATGGCATCGTCGGTATGGCGCTGGCGGTTTTTGCCACGCTGGTTGGTCCCGGTTCGGGGCTGTGGCTGCTGTCGCTGCTGCTGATTGCGGGCGGTGGCCTGATCGGTCAGTACGTCGCACAACGCGTGCAGATGACCGAGATGCCGCAGCTTGTGGCTGCGATGCACTCGCTGGTTGGTCTGGCGGCTGTGTTCGTCGGCTTCAACGCACATTTTGAGATTGGCAACGTGGCGCAGGTCATGGCCATTGCCGACAGCGCAAAAGAAGCGGACCTTTCTGATCTGGGGGCATTCGCCAAGCTGATTGCCAAGAAAACCTCGGCTGAGTTGGCAATCCTGCATGTCGAGCTGTTCCTGGGTATCTTCATCGGTGCGATCACCTTTACCGGGTCGGTCGTGGCCTATGGCAAGCTGGCCGGCAAGGTCACATCGGCGGCGACCAAGCTTCCGGGCGGTCATGCGCTAAATGCGGCGGCTGCAGGTCTCTCGCTGATCTGCTTGGTCTGGTACACCTCGACCGGCGGCTTCTTCCCGCTGTTCCTGATGACGCTGGCCGCGCTGTTCATTGGCTATCACCTGATTATGGGAATCGGCGGTGCCGACATGCCCGTGGTTGTGTCGATGCTGAACTCGTATTCGGGTTGGGCCGCGGCGGCGATCGGCTTCTCGTTGGGCAACGACCTGCTGATCGTGGTTGGTGCGCTGGTGGGTTCGTCCGGTGCGATCCTGTCCTACATCATGTGTAAGGCGATGAACCGTCATTTTGTCAGCGTGATCCTGGGCGGCTTTGGTGGCCCGCAGGGCGAACAGATGGCCGTAGAGGGTGAGCAGATTGCCATCGAGGCCGATGGTGTGGCCGCAGCGCTGAACGATGCTGACAGTGTCATCATCATCCCCGGCTATGGCATGGCCGTGGCGCAGGCGCAGCAGTCCGTTTCCGAACTGGTCCGCAAGCTACGCGCCCAGGGCAAGAATGTGCGCTTTGCGATCCACCCGGTCGCGGGCCGTCTGCCCGGCCACATGAACGTTCTGCTGGCCGAGGCGAAGGTGCCGTATGACATCGTGCTGGAGATGGACGAGATCAACGACGACTTCCCCGAAACGGATGTGGCCATCGTCATCGGCTCGAACGACATCGTGAACCCTGCGGCACAGGAAGACCCCAACAGCCCCATCGCCGGCATGCCGGTTCTGGAATGCTGGAAGGCGAAACAGGTGTTCGTGTCCAAACGCGGCCAGGGCACCGGGTATTCGGGCATCGAAAACCCCCTGTTCTTTAAGGAAAACACCCGCATGTTCTATGGCGACGCAAAGGCCAGCCTCGACAAACTGCTTCCCATGATCGACTGAGCTTGGGGTGTAAACAAATTGCAAAGGGCGCCTTCGGGCGCCCTTTTCTTATTTGTAGTGAAGGAGGCTCTTCCTCCGGACCTTGGGGATATTTGTAGCCAGATGAAGCAGGCGGATTGTGATAGACTGGTCTGACATGGTGGGTGTCAGGAGAGTAGCCATGCAGAAAGTAAACGGCATAGGTGGTGTGTTCCTTCGGGCACGCGACCCAGACGCGTTGAGCGCGTGGTATGAGAAACACTTGGGCGTCAATCATTACGATCCTTTGCCCTGGTAGCAGCGCGAAGGGTCTACTGTCTTTGCCCCATTTGCCGAAGATACGGAATACTTCGGCCGCGCAGATCAGCAATGGATGATCAATTTCCAAGTAGACGATTTGGCGGCGCTGATAGCGCAGCTTGAGGCCGCCGGGATCACCGTGGAAACACGTGCTGAGTGGGACAGTGAGGTGGGAAAGTTTGCCTGCATTCACGATCCCGAGGGCAATCCGATCGAGCTGTGGCAGCCAAATCAATGAGATAGAGGGAATGTATACAGCCGTATCCACTTAAGTATATGAAATAAAAAGAGAATTGATGTATTTTTGAGGTGGCGTATAGTGCCCCGGACAAAACGGAGCTCTGCATGACGCCCATTGATGATCACCCGCTGCGCTATGCGCTGGCCAATGAACTGCACGCGCGCCCCTTTCCGGTGGCCGCGACGCCGTGCACGGTGGTGTTCTTGGCGATCAAGAAGCCAGACGCAGCCGTGGCGCGGGACCGGAATGAGGATCTGGCCCATCTGATCAATCTGCTGGATCGCCACGGCGCACAACATCCGCAGCCGGAGGCGACGCATTACGCTGGTCAGATTGGCCGTCATTGGTTGAAATGGGAACAGCATACCGAATTCGTCACTTACACTGCGATTACACAAAATGTCAGCGATCGCCCCTTCAACCCGGCAGATTTCGAAGTCTTTCCCCCTGATTGGTTGATGGCCAGCCCAGGGCAGAGGGTGACGTCGGCCATGCTCCGCGTGGTTGAACGCCAGGACGACGAAGCGGTCCGGTCCTCTCTGGGCAACTGGTTCGAGCCTGAAAGCCTTGCCGTGGCCCGGGTGCTGGACGATACCGCCATTTGTGCCAGTGATTTCCGTATCGATCCGGCCGGGCACATGCGCTTTGCGCTGTTTGTCAGCAAGGGCACAGGGCGACGCAGGACGGGGCGGATCATTCAGCGTTTGTGTGAGATCGAGACCTATAAAGCAATGTCAATGCTTGGGTTTGCCCGCGTCAAACAGCTGACCCCACGTATCGGTGAATTGGACGGTAGGCTGACCGAGTTGATGGGGCAAATGACCGACAACGCGGCCCACCCAGATGAACTGCTGCCCGATCTATTGTCCACCTCGACCGAGCTGGAAACGCTGTCCGCCCAGTGTTCCTTTCGGTTTGGGGCGACGGGGGCCTATGAGGCTATCGTGAACCAGCGGATCGAAGTGCTGCGAGAAGAGCGGTTTGAGAGCCGTCAGAGTTTCGCCGATTTCATGATGCGCCGGTATGATCCAGCCATTCGAACCGTCAAATCCACCGAGCGCCGCCTGCAGGCTTTGTCCGATCGGGCGATCCGTGCCGGTGAATTGTTACGTACCCGGGTCGATGTGGAACGCAGTGCGCAAAACCAGGCGCTGCTGGAAAGCATGGATCGGCGTGCCCAGATTGCGTTGCGGCTACAGCACACCGTCGAAGGGCTGTCTGTGGTAGCTATCAGTTTCTACGCGGTGACGCTGGTCAGTGACTTTCTTTACCCGCTGACCGAGGATGGGATCAGTCAGGGACGGTTGACTTCGGTTGTGACGATCCCTGTCATTCTGTGCGTCTGGGTTGCCATCCGTCAGATTCGAAAGCGTTTGCAATAGCCCACAATTGCGAATTACCTAGGGCGCTTTAGGAACAGCAAACTGCGCGTGGGAGTTTTCTGTGATCGGAATTATGTCTGCATGGCGGGCGGTGGCTGCCATGTTCATCCTGAACGGTTCGCTGTTTGGCATTTGGGCATCTCGCATTCCAGCCGTGCGGGACAGACTGGAATTGACGCATGAGGCATTGGGCTATGGTCTGCTGTTCATGGCAGCGGGGGCAGTGTGTTCCTTTCCGGTGACGGGGCGGTTGTCTGATCGGTTCGGGGCCGTAGCCATCACGCGGGTTATTGCGGTGCTGTACACGTTGTCTCTGATCCTGTTGGCCGTGGCCGATGGGTTCTGGGCGCTGGCGGGGTTCCTGTTCGTATTCGGTGCCTTTCACGGTTCAATGGATGTGGCCATGAACGCCTGGGCCGCCGAGGTCGAGCAAGCCTATGACAAACCAGTCATGTCCTCGTTCCACGCGATGTGGAGTTTGGGCGCCGGGTTGGGGGCGCTTAGCGGATACGGGGCGGTGCAGCTGGGACTGACAGTAATGCAGCACTTTTTACTGGCTGGCGGAGTTGTCGTGGCGCTGGCGCTGACCCTGTCCTGGGTTAAGTGGACGTCGCGCAGAGCTGTCTCACATGACGGCAGTGTCTTTGCCCTGCCGTCCGGTGCGTTGATTCTGGTTGGGTTCACTGCGCTGTGCGGTGCTTTGGGGGAAGGTGCCGTAGCGGATTGGAGTGCAATATTCCTGCGCGATGTGACCGGTGCCGCCGAAAGCGTCGCTGCGTTGGGATATGCCGTGTTTTCGGTGACGATGGTGGCGTTTCGGCTGGCTGGCGGATTTGCAATCGCGCGGTTTGGTCCTGTCGCAACGGCCCGTTTTGGAGGCATTTGCGCGGCACTTGGCGTGTTCGGTGTGGTCTCGGCATCAGAGGCGGGATTGGCCTTAGCGGGTTTTGCCCTGATGGGGGTTGGTTATGCTGTGATCATGCCGCTGGCCTTCAGCCGGGCAGCCAATGATCCTCATGTACCGCCGGGGCAGGCCATCGCCAGTGTGGCGACGCTGGGGTACGGAGGGTTACTGATCGGCCCACCGCTTATTGGGATTTTGGCCGAGATGCTTACATTACGATTGGCATTCATGGTTTTGTTGCCCTTGGCCATCCTGATTGTCCTGCTGTCCGGCGCGCTGCGGCCTGCGTCTTTGGACTGACTTGAGAATTCCGCGCCGGGATAAAGCCGGGGCAAAGAAAAAAAGATGGGAGAAGACTATGCCGATCAAAAACCGTTTTGCCGAATTGCAGAGTGAAATCACTGGGTGGCGGCGCGATATTCATGAAAACCCCGAGATTCTATTCGAAACGCACCGCACCAGCGCACTGGTTGCTGAGAAGCTGAAGGAATTCGGCTGTGATGAGGTTGTCACCGGAATTGGTCGCACCGGGGTCGTTGGGGTGATCAAAGGTAAGGTCGACACGGGGGGCAAGGTGATCGGTCTGCGGGCCGATATGGATGCACTGCCGATACATGAGGCGACGGGTCTGGAGTATGCCTCCAAGACCGACGGGGCGATGCACGCATGTGGCCATGACGGGCATACGGCGATGTTGCTGGGCGCGGCGAAATACCTCTCGGAAACGCGGAATTTCGACGGCACCGTCGTGGTGATCTTTCAACCTGCCGAAGAGGGTGGCGGCGGAGGCCGCGAGATGTGCGAGGACGGCATGATGGACCGTTGGGGCATCCAAGAGGTCTATGGCATGCACAACTGGCCTGGCCGTCCTGTCGGCAGTTTTGCCATTCGTCCGGGCGCGTTCTTTGCGGCCACAGATCAATTCGACATCACCTTTGAGGGCAAGGGCGGTCACGCGGCCAAACCGCATGAGACAGTCGATACAACCGTGATGGCGGCGCAGGCGGTTCTGGCATTGCAGACGGTGGCGTCGCGCAATGCAGATCCGGTGGATCAGGTCGTGGTTTCAGTTACGTCGTTTGAAACCTCGACCACCGCCTTTAACGTCATCCCCCAAACGGTACAGATCAAAGGTACCGTCCGTACGATGAGTTCAGAAATGCGGGAAATGGCGGAAAAGCGCATCAAAGAGATTTGCAACGGAATCGCGGCGACATTTGGCGGAACGGCCAATGTCACCTATTACTTGGGCTATCCGGTGATGGTGAATAGCGACGCGCAGACCGACTTTGCAGCGGATGTCGCGCGTTCAGTGGCGGGCAATTGCGACGAAGCGCCGTTGATCATGGGCGGCGAGGATTTCGCCTTTATGCTCGAAGAACGGCCGGGGGCGTATATTCTGGTTGGCAATGGCGACACGGCGGCGGTGCATCACCCTGAGTACAACTTCAACGACGAGGCCATTCCGGCAGGGTGCAGCTGGTGGGCTGAGATTGTCGAACAGCGGATGCCGGCGGCCTGATCTTGGCGTTGGGTAGCGCGAGGGGCCAGCCCCTCGCGCTACCCGGGACAAACTTAGTCAGATGACGTTGAACCCGACCCAGTTAAGCTGAGTTCGGTGCATAGCGTCTCGACGATTGCATCCAGTGCCGATTGTTGGGTGTTTACGCAGGATTTGGCAGCCTTACGGGCTGTGTCCAGCGTGGTTTGGTCCGATAGCCAGGTTTCCACGGCCTCGGTCAGTTCGGAAGCAGATTGAACTTGTAGCGCCCCGCCGGATTCGATCAGCGGGGCGAAGGTTTCGGCAAAGTTGAAATAGCCGGGGCCGGTGATTACAGCGGCACCCGCCTGGGCCGGTTCGAACGGATTGTGGCCGCCGATCTCTTTCAGTGATCCGCCAAGGAACACAATAGGGCACAGCGCGTACCATGTGCCGGTTTCACCCAGCGTATCTGCCATGTAGACCTGCGTTTTGTCGGTGATCTTGTCGTCATTCGATCGAATGGCCACAGTTTGCCCCGCTTGGGTTGTCAGACTGGCGACCTCGGCGCGGCGTTCAGGGTGGCGCGGGATCAGCAACAGCAGCAGGTCGGGCCAACGTTTGAGCAGCTCTGCGTGGGCGGCAAGAACGGTTTCCTCTTCACCGGCATGTGTCGAACTGGCGATCCAGACGGGGCGGGCGCCGATCTGTGCGCGGATTTCGGACAACGTGGCCTGATCAATCGGCAAGGGGTCAGACATGGCCTTAAGATTCGTGCCCGGCTGTACACGTTCAGCGGGCGCGCCCATCACGATCAGGTTTTGCGCGGTCTTGTCGTTCTGGGTCAGGAACAGGCGAAAATGATCCAGAATGAACCGGGCTGTGTCCGGGCGTTTTTTCCAGCCTTCGACGGATTTGTCCGACAGGCGTGCGTTGAGCAGAGCCAAGGGCATGCCACGGTTGGCACCTTCGACAATCAGGCGAGGCCAGATTTCGCTTTCCACGAAAATACCGGCATTCGGGTGCCAGTGGTCCAGAAAGCGCCGCACGGGGCTTGCGGTGTCTAGTGGAGGGTACTGGTGCCGCGTTCGTGGTGGCAAGCGTTTTTCGATCAGCGCAGCCGAGGTTGGCGTGCCAGAGGTGATCAGAAACTCGGCATCCGGCAGACGTTCCCCCAACCGTTTGATCAGGCTGATGACCGAAAGGGTTTCACCAACGCTGGCGGCGTGGAACCAGATCAGCTGGCCGTCGGGGCGGGGCAGGCTGGCACGGCCTTGGCGTTCCTGTTGTCGGGTTACGGAAACATCCGCGGCTTGCAGCTTGTTCCTTACGGTGCGCCAGACGAACGGTCCCGCAACAGAGGTCAGGCCGCAATATAGATGATACAGCAGGGTCGGTCGGCCCGTCTGGTCCGGCACGTCAGCCGCCTGTGTGGCTCATGTGACGGCTCATCTTGCCGTCGACCGCCTGGCGGGAATAGTCGAAATCATGTCCCTTGGGCTTGAGGTTGATCGCCGCGCGGATTGCGTCTTCGAGCGGTTGCTCTGTATCGGGGTGATCGCGTAGTGGACCACGCAGGTCAGCCATGTCCTCTTGGCCCAGACACATAAACAGCTCACCAGTGCAGGTCAGGCGCACGCGGTTGCAGCTTTCGCAGAAATTATGCGACAGAGGGGTGATGAAGCCGATCTTTTGGCCGGTTTCCTCTAGGCGAACATAACGCGCTGGCCCGCCGCTGCGTTCTGCCAGATCGGTCACGGAATAGTGGTTCTCGTATTCCTTACGAACATCCTTGAGCGACCAATATTGATCCAGACGATCCTCATTGCCAATATCGCCCATGGGCATGACCTCGATCCAGGTCAGGTCCATATCGCGTTCCGCACACCATTTCGTGATCGTCGGCAATTCTTCTTCGTTGAAGCCCTTCAGGGCCACCGCGTTGATCTTTATCCTCAGCCCGGCTTTCTGCGCCGCGTCGATGCCGTTCAACACTTGTTTAAGACGGCCCCAGCGGGTGATCGCCGCGAATTTATCTTCGTCCAGCGTATCCAGCGAGATATTTACCCGGCGCACACCTGCTGCGTACAGGTCATCGGCAAAACGGTGCAGCTGCGAGCCATTGGTGGTCAGCGTCAGCTCTTTCAACGCGCCGCTGTCCAGATGGCGGGTCATGCTGTTGAAAAACGTCATGATATTTCTGCGCACAAGCGGCTCACCACCGGTAATGCGCAGCTTTTCAACCCCCAACTTCACGAAGGTCGAGCACATGCGGTCCAGCTCTTCCAGTGTCAGCAGGTCTTTCTTTGGCAGAAACTTCATGTCCTCGGACATGCAGTAAACACAGCGGAAATCGCAGCGGTCTGTAACAGAGACGCGGAGATAGGTGATCGCACGTGCGAATGGGTCGATAAGCGGAGCAGTCATGCGACATAGGTAAAGCCGCGACCTGCTTGCGACAAGGGCGAAGTTTCCTTTGCGCTGGTACAGATGCGCACAGGGCGGTAGGTTGATGGCATGAGATATATGCTATTCGCTTTGTTTATTCTGGTGACCGGATGCGACACCGTACGGTCCACGACAGATCGGGTCTTTGGGGGCGAAAAGACGCCTTCTGAACCTGAAGACGCCGTGGTCGAAGAGGTTGTGGCAGAGGAAGCAGTTGAACCAGAACCCGTTGCGGCCACTGCTGCCGGCTGGGTGGGCGCAAAGACGACCATAGCCGGACTGGGCGATCCGACCACGCCGGGTCGTTGGTTGGAAACTCCGCTGGTCGACGTCGAATTCACCGGTCGCGTGGTCGTTCCCAGAACCGGCTCGCAGGCTTATATTACGCTGGTTCCAGCGCCAGGGCCCGAAAGCGGCGGCAGTCGGTTGTCTCTGGATGCGATGCGGGCCTTGTTGTTGCCATTCGACGAATTGGTTGAACTTGAGGTCTATTCCAACTGATCTTTCAGGTATTTTCCGGCTTCGCGGCGGGCGAAAGGCTTCATCGCGTCACCATGGGTTTTCAGAAACGCGATGACGCGTTCAGCGTCGTGTTTGGACAGGTCACGCAGCCACCAAGCAATGGCTTTCTGAATGAACCAGCCCCGGTCCGGCACATAGCTTGCCGCCCAGCCAAGGATGCGGTCGCGCCGTGCCAGATCGTCGGGTTTGGGGTGATTCTGCTTGGTCCAGGGAAGGGTGGCCACCAGCGCTGCGCGCCGTGTCCACATATGATCGGAAGTCGTCCAGATTTCCACCTGATCCAACCGGGTTGGGTCGGCAGACAGACGTTTTTGCATCGCCATGCAGGCGTGATCGGCCGCAGCCCAGGCGTCGAAATCGGGCAACCAGCTGTGCAGTAAATCCCAGACCGCCCCATCAGGCCGAATGCGGGCCTGGGTCAGCAGTTTGGCTGCGGCCAGACGGCCCTCGTGTATATTGGTCTGCCACAAGGCATCCGCCAACTCCACGCGCTCAGATACATCCAGGTCTTGACGCCAATCTTTCGTCAGGTCGTTCAGAACGGGGTTCGCGACACCCAGATAGGGGCGGTCAACCTTGTGATAGGCCGCCATTTGGCTCGCGCGTACGGGGTCGGCATGAGCTTTGATCTGTTCCAGATAGAAATTCAATGTTTGTCGCCCTGCTGGTGAAACGGGCCGTGGGTGCAGCCCGATCTTGGCTTATTCGACGGTGACGGATTTCGCCAGATTGCGGGGCTGGTCCACATCGGTACCTTTGGCGACAGCCGTATGATAGGCCAGCAGCTGCGCCGGAACCGAATACAGGATCGGGGCAAGGCTGGGATGAATATGGGGCATGCGAATAGTGCTCCACACCCCATCCTCGGCCTCGGTAACGCCGTCATCATCCGAGACCAGTATTACCTTGCCTTTGCGCGCCATGACCTCTTGCATGTTCGACACGGTCTTGTCGAACACCGCATCGCGCGGGGCCATGACCACCACCGGCATGTGCTTGTCGATCAAGGCGATGGGACCGTGCTTTAGCTCGCCAGAAGCATAACCTTCGGCGTGTATATAGCTGATTTCTTTTAGTTTCAGCGCGCCTTCCATAGCCAGTGGATACATCAGGCCGCGGCCCAGGAACAGCACATCGCGCGCCTCGGACAAGCGCTGGGCCGAGGCCTTGATGGACTGGTTCTGATCCAGCGCGGCATTTAGTGCGGTCGGCAATCCACGCAATGCGGCGGCATGATCAGCCAGTTCCTCATCGCTTAGGGTGCCCCGATCCGCAGCCGCCTTGAGCGCCAGCATCAGCAATACACTTAGCTGACAAGTGAAAGCTTTGGTCGAGGCCACACCGATCTCAACCCCAGCATGGATCGGCAGGGCGATGTCGCTTTCGCGCGCGATCGAGCTTTCGGGGACATTGATCACCGAAACGATCTTATCGGCCTTGCCCTCGCAATAGCGCAGCGCGGCCAGCGTGTCGGCGGTCTCACCCGACTGGCTGACAAACAGAGCCGCCGTACGATCGGGGATCGGAGGTTCGCGATAGCGAAACTCGCTGGCGATATCGACCTCGACGGGCATTCTGGCCAACTGTTCGAACCAGTACTTTGCTGTCAGGCAGGCATAAAAGGCAGTTCCGCAGGCGACCATGGTCAGGCGGTCCAGCTTGCTGAAATCCAGCTCACACGGCAGGGTTATCTCGTTGCCGCCAGTGGGCAGGTAGGATTGGATTGCCTCGGCAACCACCACGGGTTGCTCGGCGATTTCCTTTGCCATGAAATGCTTGTGACCCGCCTTGTCGGCCCGTGTTTGATCCAGTTTGATCTGGCGGGTCTCGCGGTTGGCCAGTTCTCCGGCTTCGTTGCGGATTTCAAGCGAAGTGCGGGTCAGGACCGCCCGGTCGCCTTCTTCAAGATAGGTGATACGATCCGTCAGCGGGGCCAGCGCAATGGCGTCCGAACCGACATACATTTCGCCTTCCCCATGCCCAATGGCCAAAGGTGAGCCCTTACGCGCCGCGACGATCAGGTCGTCTTGCCCGTCAAACAGAAATGCAAGTGCAAACGCCCCTTGAAGCTGGTCGATGGTTTTGAACGCCGCATCAACGGGCGATAGGCCGATATTGAGATAATACTCGGCCATCAGAGCCACGGTTTCGGTATCGGTCTCGGTGACGAAATCGACGCCATGTTCGGCCAACTCAGCCCGCAAATCGCGATAGTTTTCAACGATGCCGTTATGCACCACGGCCACGGGGCCTGCCTTGTGCGGGTGCGCGTTGGTGACTGATGGTGCGCCATGTGTGGCCCAACGGGTATGCCCGATGCCCGATTTACCGCGCAGAGGATTGTGCACCAGCAAATCGCTGAGGTTGACCAACTTGCCCACAGCCCGGCGGCGCCCAAGTTCACCGTCATTGACCGTCGCAATACCGGCGCTGTCATAGCCGCGATATTCCAGCCGTTTCAGCGCCTCAACCAAAATAGGGGCGGCTTCGTGTTGCCCCAGTACACCTACAATTCCACACATAGATCAGGTTCCTTTGTCGCGGCGAGCCTTCTTCGCCTTCAACATATCAAACAATTTACGTGCATAACCCGGCTTGTTGTCCTGCTTGGCGCGGGCCATGGCCAGCGCGTCGGGCTCGACGTCTCGCGTCACGACTGTGCCGGTGGCTGTCATTGCGCCGTCTCCGACCTTCACCGGGGCCACCAGCATTGTGTTCGAGCCGACAAAAACATTCTCACCAATTGTGGTGCGATGCTTCATCACACCGTCATAGTTGCAGGTGATTGTTCCAGCGCCGATATTCGACGCCGCACCTACCGACGCGTCACCGATATAGCTGAGGTGGTTAACCTTGGCCCCTTCGGCGATCTCGGCGTTCTTTATCTCGACAAAATTGCCGATGCGGGCGTTTTCGGCCAACTCGGCACCTGGGCGCAGGCGGGCATAGGGGCCAACAATAGAACCGCGGCTGACGTGGCAGCCCTCCAAATGCGAAAACGACCGGATTGTAGCACCACTTTCGACTGTGACGCCGGGGCCAAAAACCACGTTGGGTTCAATCACAGTGTCGCGCCCGATGACGGTGTCAGCGGCCAGATAAACAGTATCGGGTGCCATCAGGGTGACGCCAAGATCCAACAGCTCGGCACGGGCACTGGCCTGAAACACAGCATCTGCCGCAGCCAAATCGGTGCGGGAGTTCACACCTAATGTCTGTGCTTCGTCACAGGCGACTGCGGTGACTTTCAGACCGCGCGCGCGCGCGATTTCCACGACGTCCGTCAAATAATACTCACCTGCCGCGTTGTCATTTCTTACCGTGTCGATCAGGGAAAACAACGCCTGCGCATCACAGGCCAAAAGACCAGAGTTGCAAAAGGTTATCGCGCGCTCTTCATCCGATGCGTCTTTGAATTCGACGATCCGCTCAAGACTGTCACCGTTCATCACCAGGCGACCATAACGCGCAGGATCGCCGGCCTCAAACCCCAGAATGACAAGATCGTTTTCTGCCCGCGCCGCGATCATGCGTTCCAGCGTATCGGGCTGCAGAAACGGCGTGTCGCCATACAAAACCACGACGTCGCCGGTGAATCCGTCCAAAGCCTCGCGTGCCTGCGCGACGGCATGGGCAGTACCCAACTGCTCGTCCTGAACAGCGATTTGCGCCGCTTCATCCTCGGCAGTTGCAACCTTGGCTACGGCTTCAGCCCCGTGCCCGGTGACGATCACGGTCCGCTCGGGCGACAATATGGCCCCGGCGCGCATAGCGTGCACCAGCATCGGGACCTGCGCGATGGGATGAAGAACTTTGGGAATATCCGAATGCATCCTGGTGCCTTTTCCAGCGGCAAGGATGACAAGGGCAGTGCTCATGAAATCGATTTCTCTTTGTGTTTTGTTGCGCTCCGTTTTATCCGCTGAGGGCAAAGGCGCAAGCGGTTCACGGATCAAACAAGATTGCCGTTTGCAACACGAGACGGCAATAAACCGCCGAGGCAGGAGGCACAATGCGCACAGTAATCTTCGATCTGGACGGAACTTTGGCCGATACGTCGGGTGATTTGCTGGCGGCGGCCAACCACTGTTTTCGCCAGATGGGGCATGGGGATGTCCTGGTTCACGATGATGACGCAGCCGTTGCCTTGCGGGGTGGACGGATGATGCTGACCCATGGGCTGAAGCGGGTCGGTGCTTATGATGAGGATACTGTTCTGGCCTATTATCCCACCCTGCTTGAGGCTTACGCGAAGGACATCGACACTCACACTCGGTTCTATCCCGGTGCGCTTGAGGCTGTCGAAATGCTGAAATCCCAAGGTTATGGCGTAGGTATCTGCACCAATAAACCAGAGGCTCTAGCCCATCAGTTGCTGACCCAGATGGGCGTGCGGGATCAGTTTGCGTCTTTGGTGGGGGCAGACACGTTGCCCGTGCGCAAACCGGACCCCGAACCACTGCGCGAAGCCGCGCGCCGGGCCGGGGGACACCCCGATTTGTGTGTGCTGATCGGCGATTCCGACACCGACCGAAATACGGCGCGGGCAGCGGGCGTGCCCTCGGTGCTGGTGACGTTTGGCCCGTCCGGGCAAGATATGGCCGCATTGGAACCCGAAGCACTGCTGCATCACTTTGAAGATCTGCCTGAGCTGGTCACCGGACTGATTGGTGCGGCGGCACAAATTCTTGACCCCAACCCTTTGCAGGATCAGAACTAGCCCATGACCGAAACATTCACTGGCAGCTTCACCCAGCAGGAACCTATTCCAGAAGAGGCGATTGACGCCGCCATGGCCGTTCTGCGCCATGGGCGTCTGCATCGCTATAACGTCGTACCCGGAGAGTTGGGCGAAACCGCGCTGCTGGAGCAGGAGTTCGCGGCGCAAATGGGGGCGAAATACTGTCTGGCTGTGTCTTCTGGGGGTTATGCACTGGCCACCGCATTGCGGGCCGTGGGGGTGCAGCCGGGTGATCCGGTTTTGACCAACGCCTTCACGCTTGCGCCGGTGCCGGGATCGATTGCCTCGGTCGGGGCAAGGCCAGTTTTTGTGGGCGTGACTGAGAATCTGACGATTGATCTGGATGATCTTGAGGTCAAGCTGGATCAGGCGCGGGTGCTGATGCTCAGCCACATGCGCGGACATCTGTGCGATATGGACCGGTTAATGCAGATGTGTGATGCGGCGGGCGTTGCGGTGATCGAGGACTGCGCCCACACAATGGGTGCCGCATGGCGCGGGCAATTGTCGGGGCGTCAGGGGGCGATTGGGTGCTATTCCTGCCAGACGTACAAACACGTCAATTCCGGTGAAGGTGGTCTGCTGATCACCGATGACGAAGTGATTGCGGCCAAGGCCACGATGCTGTCGGGCTCGTACATGCTATATGAACGCCACCTTGCCGCACCGGGGCCCGAGGTGTTTGAAAAGATCAAATACACCACGCCCAATGTGTCCGGCCGCATGGACAATCTGCGCGCCGCGATCCTGCGCCCGCAACTGCGTGATCTTGACCGGCAGGTGCAGCGCTGGAACGAACGCTATGACGAAATCGCAACCGGCCTGCGGGACACCCCCGGCCTGACCATCGTCGAGCGTCCCGAGCAAGAGACCTATGTCGGTTCGTCGATCCAGTTCTTGCTGCTCGACTGGACGCCCGAACGTATTGCCGAGGTAATCCGTCGTTGCGGCGCACGGGGGGTCGAGATTAAGTGGTTTGGTGGGGCGGAGCCGACTGGATTCACCTCGCGCTATGACAGTTGGCGCTATGCCGAAAGCACGCCTTTGCCCGCAAGTGACCGTATCCTTGCCGGGGTAATGGATATGCGCGTGCCGTTGACTTTTTCGCTGGACGACTGCCGCCTGATCGCGCGCATCATCCGGGCCGAAGTTGGGGCTGTGTTTCAATCGTGATCCAATTGAGTGCGCCTTTGGCGCACGCTTTAATCTTGAAAAATGCCACCCTGTTCGGGGTGGCATTTTCTTTGGTGCTAGCCTTCTCATTGACCCGTGGAGGATTCGCTGTTACCTAATTATTGAACAAGTGTTCATTAATTCGATGAGGAGGTCGCAACATGTTCACGGCCACAATGCAATTTGATCTGGGTGAGGATGTGAACGCTCTGCGCGAGATGGTGCATCGCTGGGCGCAGGATCGGGTCAAACCGATGGCGGCCGAGGTCGATCAATCGAACGCCTTTCCCAATGAACTGTGGAAAGAGATGGGCGACCTCGGGCTGTTGGGCATCACCGTGCCCGAAGAGTATGGCGGGGCGGGGATGTCCTATCTGGCCCACACCGTAGCGGTGGAGGAGGTGGCGCGGGCCTCGGCTTCGGTCTCGCTGTCTTACGGGGCGCATTCGAACCTGTGCGTCAATCAGATCAAGCTGAACGGCAATGACGAGCAGAAGGCGAAATACCTGCCGCGTCTGATCTCGGGTGACCATGTTGGCGCGCTTGCAATGTCCGAGGCCTCGGCCGGATCAGACGTTGTGTCGATGAGGCTGCGCGCGGAAAAGCGCAACGACCACTACCGTCTTAACGGCAACAAGTATTGGATTACCAATGGGCCGGACGCGGACACGCTGGTCGTGTATGCCAAGACAGACCCGGACGCGGGCTCAAAAGGGATCACGGCCTTTTTGATCGAGAAAGAGATGAAGGGATTCTCGACCTCTCCGCATTTCGACAAGCTGGGGATGCGGGGGTCGAACACAGCCGAACTGATCTTTGAAGATGTCGAAGTGCCGTTCGAGAACGTTCTGGGCGAAGAGGGCAAGGGCGTTGCGGTTCTGATGTCAGGTCTGGATTATGAACGCGTCGTGCTGGCTGGGATCGGCACTGGCATCATGGCTGCCTGTCTGGACGAGATCATGCCCTATCTGGCCGAGCGTAAGCAGTTCGGCAAACCGATCGGTAGCTTCCAACTAATGCAGGGCAAGATTGCCGACATGTATACCGCGATGAATTCCGCGCGGGCTTATGTCTATGAAGTTGCCAAGGCTTGTGACCGGGGTGACGTGACCCGTCAGGATGCAGCGGCGTGCTGCCTTTACGCCTCGGAACAGGCGATGACGCAGGCGCATCAGGCTGTGCAGGCGATGGGCGGGGCCGGGTTCCTGTCGGATTCAGCGGTCAGCCGGATATTCCGAGACGCCAAGCTGATGGAGATCGGCGCGGGCACCAGCGAAATTCGCCGAATGCTGATCGGGCGCGAGTTGATGAGCGAAATGCGCTGAGAAAAACGCCCCGCCAAAGGGTGGCGGGGCGTTAAAGACAAGGATCAGAAGCGATGGACGTAGGATACGCCGACCAGCCAGGGATCGATTTCTGCAGTGCCGATATCGGTGCCGTTCAGTTTGACGTCCGAGTCGATGTCGAACCAGCGCACGTTCAGACGCACGGCTCCTTTTTCGGTGACCATGTAGTCCAAACCGGCTTGCAGCGACACACCGAAGGAGTTGTCGATGTCCAGATCCCCAAGCGCGGATTTTTCGTCAAAGAAGATGGTGTAGTTCAAACCGGCGCCAACATAGGGCTTCCAGGCGCTGTTGGTCGCGAAGTGATAGTTCAGCGACAGGGTAGGCGGCAGGTGTTTGGTGCTGGCCAGATCGGTGCCCCCCAGCGCGATACTGTGGCTGAACGGGGTCGCGGCCAGCAGTTCGATGCCAAGATTGTCCTGGACAAAATACTCTACTGTGAAGATCGCGCTGGTGTCTGCGTCAATGTCGGTATCGAGACCAGCCAGGGTTCCGTTGTCGGATTTCGGGTCCAGATAACCAACACCGACACCCACGGTCCAGTCACCTTGGTTTTGGGCCATTGCAGGGGCGGCAAGTGCGACAAGCGCAGTCGAGAGCGTCAAAGCGGCGAGTGTTTTGGTCATTTTATGGCCTTTGAATTTGTTGATGAGTCGCTTGTGCAGGACCGGACCGTTGCGAACTCTGATCTGCATCAAGTTCCTGTGAAAACAGGGGGGCGTCCGCGCCCGCCAAGGGTAGGAAAAACAAGGGGTTTTGCGCATGCATCCCGATAGGTGCATTCCCGGTATGCGGAAGGCGGGCGTCTGGGATATTCCGGATCAGCTCAATATGGCGCGACAATGCCTGGCGCATCCTCGTGACAATGTGGCCATCGTTGATCTGACAGACGGGTACCGCGAAACCGTTACCTTTGGTCAACTCACGCGCATGACGGACGGGATTGCACGTGAACTGCATCAGCAGGTGCAGCCCGGCGACCGCGTGGGTGTGTTGCTGAGCCAGTCGCCCTGGTGTGCGGCGGCGCATCTGGCGATCTGGAAGCTTGGGGCGATTTCGGTGCCGCTGTTCAAGCTGTTCAAACGGGATGCGTTGGCCTCGCGCGTGGGGGATGCGGGTGCGCGTCTGGTGCTGACCGATGCCGAAGGAGCCGCGTTGCTGGGCGATCTGGCTCACCCGGTTCTGGTCGAACATGTTGCACCATCGGATGATCCGTTCCCCTGCTCAGATACAGGCCCCGAGCATCCGGCGGTGCTGATCTATACCTCGGGCACCACGGGCAGCCCCAAGGGCGCACTGCATGGGCACCGGGTTCTGACCGGCCACCTGCCGGGTGTCTCGATCAGCCACAATTACCTGCGCGAAGGCGATTGCCTTTGGACACCTGCAGATTGGGCCTGGATCGGAGGTCTGTTCGACGTGTTGATGCCCGGGCTAGCGCTGGGTATTCCTGTGGTCGCGGCGCGGTTGGAAAAGTTTACGCCGGAAGCCTGCGTCGACGTGATCGCCCGCGGCGGTGTGCGGAACTTGTTCTTCCCTCCGACCGCACTTCGCATGCTGAAGGCGGCGGAGCAGGCAATCCCCGGTCTGCGCTCGGTCGCTTCGGGCGGTGAGCCGCTGGGGGCCGAGATGCTGGCATGGGGGCAACAGGCGTTTGGCCTGACGATCAACGAATTCTACGGCCAGACCGAATGCAACATGGTCGTGTCTTCTTGTTCCGAGGATTTCCCGGTGCAACCCGGCTGCATCGGTAAACCGGTGCCGGGGCATGAAGTCGCGGTGATCGACGAAGACGGCAATCCGATCGATGAAGAGGGTGACGTGGCCATCCGGCGCGGCTCGGCCTCGATGTTGCTGGAATACTGGAACCGGCCCGAGGCGACGGCTGAGAAGTTTCGCGGCGACTGGCTGATCACCGGAGATCGCGGCGTGTGGGAGGGCGAGTATCTACGCTTTGTCGGTCGCGATGATGACGTGATTACCTCAGCCGGATACCGCATCGGCCCGGCCGAGATCGAGGATTGCCTGCTAACCCACCCGGCGGTGGCGACCGTGGGCGTGGTCGGCAAGCCCGACCCACTACGGACCGAGATCGTGAAGGCCTATGTGGTGCTGAAACCGGGGGCCGAGGCTTCGGGGTCGGAGTTGCAGGACTGGGTCAAGGCGCGTCTGGCTCAGTATTCCTATCCGCGTGAGGTCGCATTTCTGGAGGAGTTGCCGATGACGGTGACGGGGAAGGTGATCCGGAAGGAATTGAAAGTGCGAGCGGCGGCGGAGGACAAACAATGCTGAATAAGTTGCACAGCTTTGATTTGCTTACTCTAGGCACTGTTTCAGTTCTCACCTTTGTGCTGCCCCAAGACCTTTGGGCACAGAACTATCAAGTTCAAGATGAGCACGGACAAACTACCGTGGACCAAGCCTACATGGATGCTCAAGTCCGTGGGTGTGTCGAAAGTGCTGGAGCACCAACAGACCTTTCCGACTGTATTGGTGCTTTTTCGGGCGATTGCATGAATGAAGATATTTCTTGGGGGCAAAGCACTCTGGGAATTTACTTTTGCGTCGAAGCTGAAACAGCGGTCTGGGACACGCTGGTGGACGAGAGTGCCGCAGACCTGCTGGTTCATTACAGCATGCTTGATGAAGGAGACGCTGAGAAAGCTTCCTCTCTACCTTTTAGAGTGCCGAGTTTAACCGAAGCACAAGAACGTTGGGAAGAAATGCGGGAGGCGGACTGCTTGGTGGAGTATCTTCAGTGGAGAGGGGGAACAGGTGCGAAACTCCTTGGGGCCGGGTGTCGCTTGGAGCGAACGAGCCAAAGAGTGGTTTGGTTAAAGACGTTGTTGGAGGAAAGATGATGCTTCTTATTTCGGCGGGTTTTCTGATGGACCAGGAAAGCAAAGAATGAAACTCACATCCAAAGCCATGCCCGCCTCTGAGGGCTTCAAGACAAACCGCACCGCTCATCTCGATGCGCTGGCACAAATCACTGCCGCCGCCGAAGCAGCCCGCATGGGCGGTGGTGAGAAATCCCGCGCGCGGCATGAATCCCGGGGAAAGATGCTGCCACGTCGTCGGGTGGCGAACTTGCTGGACCCGGGGTCTCCGTTTCTTGAGATCGGCGCGACGGCAGCGCATGGGATGTATGGCGATGCCGCGCCTGCTGCCGGGGTCGTCGCGGGTATTGGCCGCGTGCAGGGGCGTGAGGTTATGGTGGTGTGCAACGATGCCACTGTGAAAGGCGGCACTTATTACCCGATGTCGGTCAAGAAACATCTGCGGGCGCAGGAGATTGCTGAGGAAAACAACCTCCCCTGTATCTATCTGGTCGATAGCGGCGGTGCGAACCTGCCCAATCAGGATGAGGTCTTCCCCGACCGCGACCACTTTGGCCGCATCTTCTACAATCAGGCACGGATGAGCGCCAAAGGGATTGCACAGATCGCCGTGGTAATGGGCTCGTGTACGGCGGGTGGGGCCTATGTGCCTGCGATGTCGGATGTGACGATCATTGTGCGCGACCAAGGCACGATTTTTCTGGCCGGGCCGCCTCTGGTCAAGGCCGCGACCGGAGAGATCGTCAGCGCCGAAGATTTGGGTGGCGGCGACGTTCATACTCGCTTGTCTGGTGTAGCCGACTATCTGGCCGAGGATGACGCCCACGCGCTAGCTCTGGCGCGGCGCGCGGTCGGGTCGCTGAACCTGCGCAAACCGCAGACGGTGGATTGGGCCAGCCCCGAGGACCCGGCCTATGACCCCGAGGAAATTCTGGGCGTAGTGCCCGCCGATCTGCGCACGCCGTATGACATCCGCGAGGTGATCGCGCGGTTGGTCGACGGCTCGCGTTTCGATGAGTTCAAACCGCGCTTTGGCGAGACGCTGGTGACTGGCTTTGCCCATGTCAAAGGCTGCCCTGTCGGGATCATTGCCAACAACGGCGTGCTGTTTTCCGAAGCTGCTCAGAAGGGCGCGCATTTTGTCGAGCTGTGTTCGCAGCGGAAAATCCCTCTGGTGTTTTTGCAGAATATCACCGGGTTCATGGTTGGCCGGAAATACGAAAACGAGGGGATTGCACGACACGGGGCCAAGATGGTGACAGCAGTGGCCACGACGAACGTGCCGAAGGTCACGATGCTGGTCGGCGGTTCTTTTGGGGCCGGGAATTACGGCATGGCGGGACGGGCCTATCAGCCGCGCTTCCTATGGACCTGGCCGAACTCGCGGATTTCCGTGATGGGAGGCGAACAGGCGGCGGGCGTTCTGGCCACCGTCAAACGCGACGGGATCGAACGGCAGGGCGGCACCTGGTCTGCCGAGGAGGAGACCGAGTTCAAACGCCCCACACTGGAGATGTTCGAGGAACAGTCGCACCCGCTCTATGCCTCAGCCCGGTTGTGGGATGATGGCATCATTGACCCACGCAAAAGCCGCGATGTGCTGGCGCTGTCGCTGAGCGCCGCGCTGAATGCCCCGATTGAAGAGACACGTTTCGGCGTGTTCAGGATGTGATGCGCATGAACCTGAAAGAAGTAATGACCCGCTACCCGGACGCACAGACTTTTAAGTTCGGCGATAGCGCTGCCTTGAGTGCTGAATTGCTGGCATTGGTGCGCTCAGGCCAAAAAAAAGCAACTTGTGGGGCGCTGCGCGACTATCCGGACGGAAGCCCTGAGACACCAGTTGTCGGGCGACGCGATATCGCTCTGGAATGGGATGACACCCCGGCTTTGGTGATTGAAACGGTCGATGTCACGATCTGTCGTTTTTGCGATGTGACTGAGGACTTTGCTTTGGCTGAGGGTGAGAATGAAACGCTTGAAGGATGGCGCGAGGATCACCGTCGTTACTTTGAGCGCAATGGCGGTTTCGATCCCGAGATGGAGTTATTGTGCGAACGTTTCCGTCTTGTCGAAGATCTGGCTGTTGAGGGGTAAGACATGTTCACTAAAATCCTGATTGCCAACCGGGGCGAGATCGCATGTCGCGTCATGGAAACGGCTCAGAAAATGGGCGTCTTCTGTGTTGCGGTCTATTCCGACGCGGATGCCTCGGCAAAACATGTGCAGATGGCCGATGAGGCTGTCCGTATCGGCGGCGCGGCTCCCGCTGAAAGCTATCTGAAGGGCGACGTGATCATTCAGGCTGCGCTGGATACCGGAGCTCAGGCGATCCATCCGGGGTACGGCTTTCTGTCGGAAAACCCCGAATTCGTGGATGCGGTCGATGCGGCTGGTTTGACGTTTATCGGCCCTTCGGCGGATGCGATCCGCAAGATGGGTCTCAAGGATGCGGCCAAGGTTCTCATGGAGCAGGCAGGCGTGCCGGTTGTGCCGGGATATCATGGTGACAATCAGGACCCCGAACATCTGGCGGGCGCTGCTGAATCCATCGGTTATCCCGTGTTGATCAAGGCCGTGGCAGGTGGCGGCGGCAAGGGCATGCGGCTGGTCGAACGTCCTGAGGATTTCGCCTCAGCATTGGACAGCGCACGGGGCGAGGCCAAAACAGCCTTTGGCAATGACGCCGTTCTGGTCGAGAAATTTGTCGCCAAACCCCGCCATATCGAAGTGCAGGTGTTTGGCGACGGCACCCATGCGGTGCATCTGTTTGAACGAGACTGCTCGCTTCAACGCCGACACCAGAAGGTGATCGAGGAGGCTCCGGCCCCGGGTATGACGGCTGAGATGCGCGAGGCGATGGGGCAGGCGGGCGTGCGGGCCGCCGAGGCGATCGGGTACAAGGGCGCAGGGACGGTTGAATTCATCGTTGATGCTTCGGACGGGCTGCGTCCGGACAGGTTCTGGTTCATGGAGATGAACACGCGCCTGCAGGTCGAGCATCCCGTGACCGAAGCGATCACCGGGGTCGATCTGGTCGAATGGCAATTGCGGGTCGCCGCTGGCGAGGCGTTGCCGAAACGTCAGGACGATCTATCCATCACTGGCCACGCATTTGAGGCCCGTCTTTATGCCGAGGACGTGCCCAAGGGCTTCCTGCCTGCAACGGGCACCCTGACGCATCTGCAATTCCCTACGGCCTGCCGTGCCGATAGCGGAGTGCGTGCGGGTGATACGATCAGCCCATGGTATGACCCGATGATCGCTAAAGTCATCGTCCATGGCCCCACGCGCGCGGTTGCATTGGAACAGCTTCATCGTGCCCTGCAGCAGACCGAGGTCGCAGGCACCGTGACCAACCTCGCCTTTCTGGGCGCGCTGACCCGGCATGAAGGTTTCGCCACAGGTGATGTAGATACCGGGCTGATCGGGCGGGATATTGATGCGCTGACACTGGTAGCTCCGATTTCGGCAGCGACATGCGTGGCGGCTGCGATGACGGCGTTGGACTTGGTCGATACGAAGGAAGAGACTGGGTTTTCCCTGTGGGCTCCGTTGCACCGTGCAGTTCAGCTAAAGGTAGATGACACCCTTGATCTTGATGTTCAGGTTGAAGGTTCAAATCGTCAGGTTTGGCAGGTCGGGGAAGATACTGTCATTGCCGAGCGCAGCAACGGTATCTGGTCCATTGACGGCAGCCCAATGCCGCAGGTGTCGGTTTCGGGCGCGCGGATCACGGTCTTTGACACCTACGGGCAGGCGTTTGACATTGTTGATCCGCTGGACCGCGATGCCAGCGCTGCAGGCGATACTAACGTGATCGAAGCCCCCATGCCCGGATTGGTCAAGGCGGTGTTTGCCGCCGTTGGTCAAAAGGTAAGTGAGGGAGACAGGCTTGCCATTTTGGAGGCGATGAAAATGGAACATTCCCTTCTGGCCGCCCGCGACGGTGTCATTGCCGAGGTGCTGACTGAGGACGGCGCGCAGGTCGAAGCCGGAGCGGCCCTGATCAGATTAAAAGAAGAGTGACCTGTTCGCGCGCCGCATCGCGTGGCACAGTCAGGCCATCCGAACAGGACACGAAACAAAACCGGGAGGAGCGCGGCCATGGGTGAGCGGGTCGAGATTTTCGAAGTAGGTCCACGTGACGGCCTGCAAAATGAACAGCGTGAGATCCCGGTTGCCGAGAAAGTGGCGCTGGTCGACTGCCTCAGCCGCGCCGGGTTCAACCGGATCGAAGTAGCCAGTTTTGTATCGCCCAAATGGGTGCCGCAGATGGCCGGCAGTGCGGAAGTTTTGGCCGGAATAAAAAGGACAGATGGGGTGCGCTATGCCGCGCTGACGCCCAACATGCGTGGATATGAGGACGCCCTGACGGCCAAAACGGATGAGATTGCAGTATTCGCCTCGGCCTCCGAGGGATTTTCGAAAGCCAATATCAACGCCACGATTGCAGAATCCATCGAGAGGTTTACACCGATCCTCGAGGCCGCGCGTCATATTGATCTGCCGGTGCGCGGCTATGTCTCTTGCGTGACCGACTGCCCCTATGATGGCCCAACACCGCCCGAGAAGGTGGCCGAGGTCGCTGATCAGCTGTTTGGCTTGGGCTGCTATGAGGTCTCATTGGGCGATACAATCGGGCAGGGGACGCCAGATACCATCGCGCATATGCTCTTGGCCGTACGAGAACGCGTGCCGGTAACCCGTCTGGCTGGGCATTTCCACGACACCAATGGCCGGGCGCTCGACAATATTGATGCTGCCCTGGCGCTGGGCGTGCGGACCTTTGATACGGCAGTTGGTGGATTGGGCGGCTGCCCTTATGCGCCCGGAGCTGCGGGGAATGTCGCGACCGAGGCCGTGGCCGCCCATCTGGAGCGGTTGGGCTATGAAACCGGGCTTGATCTGGAAGTCGTAGAGCAGGCCGCGCAAATGGCGCGGGCCATGCGGCCAGAGTGAGGGGCGGGCATGTTTGAAACGATCTCGGTGACCACAGACGCGCGTGGAGTTGCGACTTTGACGCTCGACCGGGCGGAAAAACACAACGCGATGTCGGCGCAGATGATTGCCGAACTGACACAAGCGGCTGCGCAACTGGGTGCAGATGACACAGTTCGCGTGGTGGTGCTGACCGGGGCGGGCAAGAGTTTCTGTGCGGGCGGTGACCTGGGCTGGATGCAGGACCAGATGGCCGCCGACCCCGAAACGCGGTTTGCCGAGGCGCGCAAGCTGGCCGAGATGCTGCAGGCGCTGAACACCATGCCCCGCCCGCTGATCGGTGCGATTCAGGGCAATGCGTTTGGCGGTGGTGTTGGGCTGACTGCTGTTTGCGACGTGGCCATTGGTGTGGACAGCGTAAAGATGGCCCTGACTGAAACGCGGCTGGGCCTGATCCCCGCCACGATTGGCCCATATGTGATTGCCCGGATGGGTGAGGCGCGGGCGCGGCGCGTGTTCATGTCGGCCCGGTTGTTCGATGCTGTCGAGGCGGTCGAGCTTGGGCTGCTGGCCAAAAACGTTCCGGCAACCGATTTAGCTGATGCGGTCGAAGCCGAAGTTCTGCCCTATCTTTCCTGTGCGCCAGGCGCGGTTGCCTCGGCCAAGGATTTGGTCAGCAAGCTGGGACCCAATATTGACGATGCTGTGATTGACCAGACGATCCGATCCTTGGTGGATCGGTGGGAAACCGACGAGGCGATTGAGGGAATCGGTGCGTTCTTTGAAAAGCGAAAACCTGCATGGAAAAGTTAGGTTTAGGCCTTAATTTCATTGCAGTTGCAGTAGGAATCACCTTTACCGGATCACAGGGCATGACAAGTGGATTATTACTCCTGTCTGCGACTGTGTTCGGTTGACCCTCTGACCCCGCGCGGATAGAGAATGTCCAGTCAACACGCCAATTGACGGCGCCCCCCGACCGGGTTGCGCAGGAAAGGAGCTATTCGTGGAAGACCTGCTACGGGAGTATCTCCCGATTCTGGTGTTTCTGGCCGTTGCTGTCGGCCTTGGAATCGTCCTGATTCTGGCGGCTGTGGTTCTGGCAGTCCGCAACCCCGACCCTGAAAAGGTCAGCGCATATGAATGTGGCTTCAACGCCTTCGACGATGCGCGGATGAAATTCGACGTCCGGTTCTATCTGGTCTCGATTCTGTTCATCATCTTCGATCTGGAAATCGCCTTTCTGTTTCCGTGGGCCGTCGGCTTCAAGGACATCAGCGATGTAGGGTTCTGGTCGATGATGGTGTTCCTGGGTGTTCTGACCATCGGCTTTGCCTATGAATGGAAGAAGGGGGCCTTGGAATGGGAGTGATGACGGGTGCAAACACTGCCGGTGTCGACAAAGAAGTCGCAACCCAGGCCCTAAATGCCGAGCTGCAGGACAAAGGGTTCCTGCTGACCTCGACCGAAGACATCATCAACTGGGCCCGTACCGGATCGCTGCACTGGATGACCTTCGGTCTGGCCTGCTGCGCGGTTGAGATGATGCACACCTCGATGCCGCGTTATGATGCCGAACGGTTTGGTATCGCCCCGCGGGCGTCCCCACGTCAGTCCGATGTAATGATCGTGGCGGGAACGCTGACTAACAAGATGGCCCCGGCGCTGCGCAAGGTTTACGACCAGATGCCCGAGCCGCGCTATGTGATCTCGATGGGGTCCTGCGCAAATGGCGGTGGGTATTACCACTATTCCTATTCGGTCGTGCGCGGCTGTGACCGCGTGGTTCCAGTGGATATCTACGTCCCCGGGTGCCCGCCAACCGCCGAGGCGTTGCTGTATGGCCTGATGCAGTTGCAACGCAAAATCCGCCGCACCGGCACCATCGTACGCTGAGGAGAGAGCTGATGAGCGAAGCACTCAAAGAACTCGGCGCGCAGCTTGAACTGAAACGGGCCGATTGCGTTCTGTCCTGGGATGTGACCCATGGCGAGCTGAACGTGGATGTGGCGCCGTCGAACCTTGTGGAATTCGTTGAGTTCCTGAAATCCGACCGGAATTGCCAGTTTTCGTCGCTGGTTGACATCACTGGCGTGGATTACCCCGAACGGGCCAAGCGGTTCGATGTGGTGTATCACTTCCTGTCGATGTACCAGAACCAGCGCATCCGCCTGCGGGTTTCAATTCGAGAAGAAGACATGGTGCCCTCGATCGTTGACGTTCACCCCTCGGCGAACTGGTTCGAGCGTGAGGTGTTCGACATGTTCGGCATCCTGTTCTCGGGCCACCCGGACCTGCGCCGCATCCTGACCGACTATGGGTTCCGCGGCCACCCACTGCGCAAGGATTTCCCGACCACCGGCTATACCGAGGTGCGCTATGACGAAGCGCAAAAGCGCGTTGTCTATGAGCCGGTGTCGTTGGTGCAGGAATACCGTCAGTTTGATTTCATGTCCCCGTGGGAAGGCGCGAACTACATTCTTCCGGGGGATGAAAAACAGGAGACTGAATAATGGGTGGCATCTGGTGGCTGATCCTTTCTGCACTGACCATCATTCCGATGGTGAAGATTTTGCCGTTTTTCGGGATCAACAAGTTCTGGTGCCTTCTTTGTCTGGTTCCATTTGGCACAATTGCGTTGCTGTGGTGGGTTGGGCTGAAACTGCAAGAGTTGGAGCGCCGCTGAGATGATGGGTGAACTTATCATTCTGGGTGCGCTGGGGGTGCTGCTGGCAGGTGCCGCTGCCAAAGCGGCCGAAGCTGAAAAGGTTCGGGTTCGGGCCGAAGCGAAAAAGAAAAAACGGGGGCGTTGATGGACGGCTCAAGATACGATGACGGCAGCACGGACGCGCTGAGCGGAGAACAGAAGATCCGCAACTTCAACATTAACTTCGGTCCGCAACACCCTGCGGCGCATGGGGTTTTGCGTCTGGTGCTTGAGCTGGACGGTGAGATTGTCGAGCGCTGTGACCCGCATATCGGTCTGCTGCACCGTGGCACCGAAAAGCTGATGGAAAGCCGGACGTATCTGCAGAACCTGCCGTATTTCGACCGTCTGGATTACGTGGCACCGATGAACCAGGAGCACGCCTGGTGTTTGGCCATCGAAAAGCTGACAGGGGTTGAAGTGCCGCGTCGCGGCTCGCTTATCCGTGTTCTCTATTCCGAGATCGGGCGCATCCTGAACCATCTGCTGAATGTGACCACGCAGGCGATGGATGTGGGCGCGCTGACGCCGCCGCTCTGGGGCTTTGAAGAGCGCGAAAAGCTGATGGTGTTCTATGAGCGCGCCTGCGGTGCCCGCCTGCACGCCGCCTATTTCCGCCCTGGTGGTGTCCATCAGGACCTGCCGCCGGAACTGCTGGACGATATCGAGGCGTGGAGCCACGAATTCCCCGCCGTTCTGGACGACATCGACGGTCTGCTGACCGAAAACCGTATCTTCAAACAGCGTAATGCCGATATTGGCGTCGTAACCGAGGATGACATCCAGAAATACGGCTTTTCGGGCGTGATGGTGCGTGGGTCTGGTCTGGCATGGGATTTGCGTCGCGCGCAGCCTTATGAATGCTATGACGAGTTCGAATTCCAGATCCCCGTCGGCAAGAACGGCGACTGCTATGACCGCTATCTGGTGCGCATGGAAGAGATGCGCCAGTCGCTGTCGATCATCCAGCAGGCCATCGCCAAAATCCGTGAGTGCCCCGGCGATGTTCTGGCGCGCGGCAAGATCACCCCGCCGAAACGCTCAGACATGAAGACCTCGATGGAAAGCTTGATCCACCATTTCAAACTGTACACCGAAGGTTTCCACGTTCCCGCCGGTGAGGTCTACGCCGCCGTTGAGGCCCCAAAGGGTGAGTTCGGCGTCTATCTGGTCGCCGACGGCACCAACAAACCTTACCGCGCCAAACTGCGCGCACCGGGTTTCCTACACCTGCAAGCCATGGACCACGTCGCCGGAGGCCACCAATTGGCCGATGTTGCCGCCATCATCGGCACCATGGACGTCGTATTTGGAGAGATTGACCGCTAATGCTCCGCCGCCTCCACCCCGAACAACCCGAAAGCTTTGCCTTCTCCGCTGCCAACCAGCAATGGGCCGAAGCGCAGATCACAAAATACCCTGAGGGGCGCCAGGCCAGCGCGGTTATCCCGCTGCTGTGGCGCGCGCAGGAGCAGGAAGGCTGGCTGAGTCGTCCGGCGATTGAATCCGTCGCCGACATGCTGGGCATGGCCTACATCCGCGTGCTTGAGGTCGCGTCTTTCTACTTCATGTTCCAGTTGCAGCCGGTTGGCTCGGTGGCACATATTCAGGTCTGCGGCACGACGTCCTGCATGATCTGCGGGGCCGAGGATTTGATTGCTGTCTGCAAGGACAAGATCGCTGCCAGGCCGCATGAACTATCTGCCGATGGCAAGCTGAGCTGGGAAGAGGTGGAATGCCTCGGGTCCTGTACCAACGCGCCGATGGCGCAGATTGGTAAGGATTATTATGAGGACCTGACCACCGAGAGCTTTGGCAAAATCCTCGACGATTTGGTTGCGGGCAAAGTTCCGACACCGGGCCCGCAGAATGGGCGTTATGCGGCAGAACCTCTTAAAGGACTGACCAGTCTGACGGAATATGACAGTGGTCGAACCCAGTTTAACGCCAGTGTCGAACTGGCGAATGATCTGGGCGATACAGTCAAGCGGATTGATGGGACCGAAGTGCCCATCCTAACCCCTTGGCTGGGTAAGGACGGTAAGGCTGCAGCGACCAAGGCGGCACCAAAACCTCCGAAAGCGCCGACACCGGGCAAGTCTGCGGTGAAACAGGCCGAAGAGGCGAAGGCGAAAGAAGACCAGCCGGAAACCCTGACCACGCCGCGCGATGGAAAAGCTGATGACCTGAAGATGCTCAAAGGTGTCGGACCCAAGTTGGAAGAAACGCTGAACGAGTTGGGCTTTTACCATTACGACCAGATTGCGGCCTGGACATCGGAACAGGTGGCTTGGGTTGATGCGCGGCTGAAGTTCAAAGGTCGGATCGAGCGGGACGGCTGGATCGAACAGGCCGGTAAGCTGGCGGCGGGCGAGGAAACCGAGTTCGCCAAACGTGCCAAGGAAGACGGCACTTACGAAGACTAGGACGCATGCCCATCCGGGGCATGAAGGATGAGATGGACAAGGACAAAGAACAGGCCATAGCCCGCAAGGGTCGTCACATAGGTATCGTCATTGCAGTGACGATGACCATTTGGCTTGCCATGAACCTGTTCATTGGCCCCGCACTGGAACTGACGACGCGCCATGCGTTGTTGTTTGATCTCGCCGCTCTGGCGGCGTTCGTCTATGCGGGCGTCAACATATTTCAACTCTGGCGCATGCGTCAGGATAGCTGAAGGTAACACGCGATGCTGAAGGATCAGGACCGGATCTTTACCAACATCTACGGGATGCACGAGCGCACGCTGAAAGGTGCGCAGGCCCGCGGGCATTGGGACGGCACAGCTGGCCTGATTGGCAATGGGCGCGACTGGATCATTCAGACGATGAAGGACTCGGGCCTTCGTGGGCGCGGTGGCGCGGGTTTCCCAACCGGTCTGAAATGGTCGTTCATGCCCAAGGAAAGTGATGGTCGTCCGGCCTATCTGGTGGTGAATGCGGATGAATCCGAGCCCGGCACCTGCAAAGACCGCGAGATCATGCGCCATGATCCGCACACGTTGATCGAAGGCTGCCTGATCGCGTCTTTCGCGATGAACGCACACACCTGCTATATCTACCTGCGCGGCGAATACATCCGCGAGCGCGAGGCGCTGCAGGCCGCGATTGACGAAGCGTATGACGCGGGTCTGCTAGGCAAGAACGCCGCCGGTTCGGGTTGGGATTTCGATCTGTTCCTGCATCACGGCGCCGGTGCCTATATCTGCGGAGAAGAGACCGCCCTGATCGAAAGCCTTGAGGGCAAGAAAGGTATGCCGCGGATGAAGCCTCCGTTCCCGGCGGGCGCGGGGTTGTATGGCTGCCCGACCACGGTGAACAACGTAGAATCCATCGCGGTTGTGCCGACCATCCTGCGCCGTGGTGCGGACTGGTTTGCGGGATTCGGTCGACAGAACAACGCGGGAACCAAGCTGTTTGCCATTTCGGGTCACGTGAACAACCCCTGCGTGGTCGAAGAGGCAATGTCTATTCCCTTTGAGGAGCTGATCGAAACCCATTGCGGCGGCATTCGCGGCGGTTGGGACAATCTTCTGGCGGTTATTCCGGGTGGTTCTTCGGTACCCTGTGTGCGCGGTGAGAACATGCGCGATGCGATCATGGATTTTGATCATCTGCGCAACGATCTGGGCTCGGGCCTGGGAACGGCGGCGGTGATCGTGATGGACAAGTCCACGGACATTATCAAGGCGATCTGGCGGCTGTCGAAATTCTACAAACATGAAAGTTGCGGTCAGTGTACGCCCTGCCGTGAAGGCACCGGCTGGATGATGCGCGTGATGGACCGTCTGGTGCGCGGCGAGGCCGAGCTGGAAGAGATTGACATGTTGTTCGATGTGACCAAACAGGTTGAAGGTCACACGATCTGCGCCCTCGGCGATGCGGCTGCCTGGCCGATCCAGGGCCTGATCCGTAACTTCCGCGAAGAGATTGAAGATCGCATCAAGGCCCAGAAAACGGGTCGGATGGGTGCGATGGCGGCGGAGTGATCGAGATGCGGAGCTTTCGAACAACTTGTGTCGCACTCTTGCTTATCGGGGCTGTAGCAGCCCCAGCCGCAGCTGCGAAACGTGCGGCATACGATCAGGCTGTCGGTGAAGTTCTTGCGGCTCATTTCATAAAAGACAGATGCAGCGGTCTGGCCACTGTTGGCGGTTCTGATTACCAGAGTTACGTGCTGACTGCGACAGAACTGACTGCGGTTCAGGGATTGCGTCGGCAAAAAATGCGCAAGTTCTTATTTTATGGGAGATCCGATTGGCTTAAGGGGCAAGTAAGGAAGGTTCTCGACGACAGAAATGTAGAATTTTCAAACAAAAAATCTCTTTGTGCGTTTGGACGAGGCGTGGCAGGAACCGAAGATGCTATCGGGCGATTTCTGGTAAAGGAGTGACCTAGATGGAATTTCTAACCGACTACTCCCACGCAGTTACTTCGATAGTGATCTTCACGCTCGTGCTTCTGTTCATGTCGCCATTCACGGCTTTGGCGAAACAAAGCAAAGGGTTGGCGCCGGGGGCCACACCCGAACAAGACTATGCTGACAAGGCCTATCGCCTGAATCGCGCCTACCTGAATGGGACCGAGACGCTGCCCGCCTATCTGACGGTCATTGTCGCGGCCATTCTTATGGGGGCCAGCCCATTTTGGGTTAACCTGCTGGCTTCGGTCGCGTTGCTGGCGCGTCTGATAATGCTGGTGGTGCATATTCGCGGTATCGGCAAACCGTCTGCTGGTTTGCGCTCGGTTCTGTATGTCATCGCCTGGGCTTGCATGGTCGTGATGGGGATTATGGCAATAGTGGCGGCGTTTTGATGAAGACTTGGGGAAAATATCAGATGCTAGGACGTAAAAGTGTTGCCGGTCGCGTGTCCATGTTGGCCGGCGTCCTTACGTTGTCACTTGTTTCGGCGTGCGGCGGCATCACGTCGTCCAGTGATCGTGTCCTTTTTGACGGTAAGTACTTTCGGGCCAAAGCAAAGCCCGTCGATAAAAAGAAGATGCCGACCGAATTCACCGTGGTTGTGAATGGAGTTTCTGCCTCGTTGGACGGCGCGCGCGAAGCGGGACGGTACGAGGGGACGAAATTCTGCATCAAGAACTTCGGTTCTTCCAGCATCGCGTGGAAGGTCGGCCCGGATACTGAACCCCAGAACTTGCGTGTCAGCGACGACAAGTTGACCTTTGCAGGAGCTTGCCAGCGACCATGACGCGCGTGATCGCATATCACTCGATGACACGGGGGATGTTATTGCATAGCACCCCGACTGCCGGTCGTCTTGGGTTTCCCAAGACGAAAGGAATTGTCATGTCCAGTGTGAAAATGCTGACGCTGCTGTCTGTGCTGGCTTTGCCCACCATCGTTGAAGCGAAACCGCCCTTGCGCGAAGTCAAAGAGATCGACAACGAACTCTATTACATCGCCATTGCAAATGAGATTTCAGAGTATTGCCCCTCGATCAGCGGGCGGCGTCTGAAAGCGATCGGTGTGCTGTGGGGATTGAAGTCGCAAGCGAACAAACTGGGATACTCGGACAATGAAATCCGGGCGTATGTGGATTCGGATGCCGAAAAGGACCGGATGCGCGCCAAGGGCGAGGCGTATCTGGCCCAACACGGTGTCACCTACGAAAACCCCAATTCCTTCTGCACGCTGGGGCGGGCAGAGATTGAAAGAAACAGCGCCATTGGCGTGTATTTGAGGGCGAACTAGACGATGTCTGACCTCCGTAAGATCAATATCGACGGGCAGGAAATCGAAGTCGATGGTGCGATGACCCTGATCCAGGCTTGTGAGCAAGCCGGGGTCGAGGTGCCGCGCTTCTGTTATCACGAACGTTTGTCGATCGCAGGGAACTGCCGGATGTGCCTGGTTGAGGTTGTGGGCGGCCCGCCCAAACCTGCAGCGTCCTGCGCGATGCAGGTGCGCGATTTGCGCCCCGGCCCCGAAGGGCAAGCGCCGGAGGTCAAAACGAACTCACCCATGGTCAAAAAGGCCCGCGAAGGGGTGATGGAGTTTCTGCTCATCAACCACCCGCTGGATTGCCCGATCTGTGATCAGGGCGGCGAGTGCGACTTGCAGGATCAGGCGATGGCCTATGGTCTGTCGGGCAGCCGCTTCAAGGAAGCCAAGCGCGCGGTGGACGATCTGGATCTGGGACCGCTGGTTGGCACAGCGATGACGCGCTGCATCAGCTGCACCCGTTGTGTGCGGTTCACGACCGAGGTTGCCGGGATCACTCAGATGGGTCAGACGGGGCGCGGAGAAGATGCCGAGATCACCTCATATCTGAACCAGACGCTGGATTCGAACCTGCAGGGCAACATCATCGACCTGTGTCCGGTGGGGGCGCTGACCTCGAAACCTTATGCCTTTACGGCTCGTCCGTGGGAATTGACCAAGACCGAGAGCATCGACGTGATGGATGCCTTGGGCTCGAACGTCCGGGTGGATACCAAGGGGCGTGAGGTCATGCGCTTCCTGCCGCGCAACCATGACGGCGTGAACGAGGAGTGGATCAGCGACAAAACCCGCTTTGTGTGGGACGGTCTGCGGCGTCAGCGTTTGGACCGCCCATATATTCGCGAAAACGGCAAGCTGCGCCCGGCCTCGTGGCCCGAGGCGCTGACCAAAGCGTCCCAGGCGCTGAAAGGTGCCGAGAAACCGGCGGGTATCGTGGGTGATCTGGCGCCAGTCGAAGCGGCCTTTGCGCTCAAACAGATGATCGAAAGCCTGGGCGGTGTCGTCGAGTGTCGCACCGACGGTGCCCGACTGCCTGCGGGCAACCGTGGGGCTTATGCCGGGACTGCTGCGATCGAGGATATCGACAGAGCCGAGCGTATTCTGTTGATCGGCACCAACCCGCGTGAGGAAGCTCCGGTTTTGAACGCGCGTATTCGCAAGGCATGGGCGCACGGGGCCGAGGTTGCTCTGGTCGGTCCGGCTGTCGATCTGACCTATAAGTATCACCACATGGGTGATGACCGCGCAGCACTGCAAAAAGTCGTCGATATGGGCGGCGATGATGTGATCAAAGGCAAGGCCTCTCTGGTTGTTGTGGGGCAGGGGGCGCTGCAAGAGGCTGACGGTGCCGCTGTTCTGGCCACTGCGCAAGCCATTGCTGCAAATACAGAAAGCGGTCTGATCGTTCTGCATACAGCAGCCTCGCGCGTGGGCGCGATGGACGTGGATGCGACAAACGAAGGTGGTATGGGCGCGATCAGCGCGGCGGACGTAATCTATAACCTTGGCGCGGACGAGGTCGAGATCGGTGAGGGCGCGTTCGTCATCTATCAGGGCAGCCATGGCGACCGGGGCGCACACCGCGCCGATGTGATCCTGCCGGGCGCCGCCTATACTGAGGAAAACGGCCTGTTCGTGAACACCGAAGGCCGCCCTCAGCTGGCCATGCGCGCAGGCTTTGCACCGGGTGAGGCCAAGGAAAACTGGGCGATCCTGCGGGCCTTGTCGGCCGAATTGGGCGCGACGCTGCCTTACGACTCGCTGGCGCAATTGCGCAGTGCGCTGATCGAAGCAGTGCCGCATCTTACGCGCATCGACGAGGTGATCGAAAACGAAGTGCAATTGATGGAGGCTGGCCCCCTAGGTACAGCCACTTTCCGCAATGCGATCAAGGACTTTTACCTGACCAATCCAATCGCCCGCGCCTCGCAACTGATGGCTGAGCTGTCGGCGCAGGCACAGGCACGCAAGGCCGGGAAGATCGCGGCGGAATGAAACAGACCTGTTTCATATCGCTTTTAGGCGCCTGCAATAAGGTGGCTGTGAAAATGCGCGTGAGACGCAAGAATAAGGGTGGCGTAAGTGCGGCGGATGCTGTTTACACCAACGCGCCGACCCAGCCGCAGTTTGCGCAGGCAAATGGCCTTCGCAATTTACGCGGAAAACGGAATACCCACGGTGTGAGGACCAATGGCTGATTTCTTTAACACCCCAGGCGGAATAGCCATCATCATTCTGGCGCAAGTGCTTGCCGTTGTTGCCTTTGTGATGATCTCGCTGTTGTTCCTCGTTTATGGCGACCGCAAGATTTGGGCGGCGGTACAGATGCGCCGCGGTCCCAATGTGGTGGGCGTCTATGGCCTGCTGCAATCGGTGGCAGATGCGCTGAAATATGTGGTGAAAGAGGTGGTCATCCCCGCCGGGGCCGACCGCACGGTTTTCATTCTGGCACCGCTGACAAGCTTTGTTTTGGCGATGATCGCCTGGGCGGTAATCCCGTTCAACGATGGCTGGGTTCTGTCAGATATCAACGTCGCCATCCTGTATGTCTTCGCCGTATCCTCGTTGGAGGTTTATGGCGTGATTATGGGCGGTTGGGCGTCGAACTCAAAGTACCCGTTCCTAGGATCGTTGCGCTCGGCTGCGCAGATGATTTCTTACGAGGTTTCCATCGGCCTGATCATCATTGGTGTGATCATTTCTACAGGGTCGATGAATTTCGGCGACATCGTACGCGCGCAGGATGGAGGGCTGGGCCTATTCAGCTGGTACTGGCTGCCGCATTTCCCGATGGTCTTCCTGTTCTTCATCTCGGCGCTGGCGGAAACCAACCGACCACCGTTTGACCTGCCCGAGGCGGAATCCGAACTGGTCGCCGGTTATCAGGTGGAATACTCGGCCACACCCTTCCTGTTGTTCATGGCAGGCGAATACATTGCGATCTTCCTGATGTGCGCGCTAACATCGCTGCTGTTCTTCGGTGGCTGGCTGTCGCCGATCCCGGGCCTGCCCGACGGTGTCCTGTGGATGGTTGCGAAGATGGCGTTCTTCTTCTTCCTCTTCGCAATGGTCAAGGCGATCACACCCCGCTACCGCTATGACCAGCTGATGCGGTTGGGCTGGAAAGTGTTCCTGCCGTTCTCGCTGGCCTGGGTGGTGTTCGTGGCCTTTGCGGCGAAATTCGACTGGTTCTGGGGCGCATTCGCCCGTTGGAGCGTAGGAGGCTAATCATGACGCAGATCGACTATAACCGCGCTGCCAAATACTTCCTGCTGCAGGACTTTTGGGTCGGCATGAAGCTGGGGTTGAAATATTTCTTCGCCCCCAAGGCCACCATAAACTACCCGCACGAGAAGGGTCCTCTATCCCCGCGGTTCCGGGGCGAGCACGCCTTGCGTCGTTATCCGAATGGCGAGGAACGTTGCATCGCCTGCAAACTCTGCGAGGCGGTTTGCCCGGCGCAGGCCATCACCATCGACGCCGAGCCGCGCGAGGACGGCAGCCGCCGAACTACGCGCTATGACATCGACATGACCAAATGCATCTATTGCGGCTTCTGTCAGGAGGCCTGCCCGGTCGATGCAATCGTCGAAGGCCCGAATTTCGAGTTCGCCACCGAAACCCGGGAAGAGCTGTTCTACGACAAGCAAAAACTGCTGGATAACGGCGAACGCTGGGAAGCCGAGATTGCCCGCAACCTGGAAATGGATGCGCCGTACAGATGAGTGACAAGCCCACAAACCCATTCGAGCAAATGCTCAAACAGGCACAGGACATGGCCAAGGCGATGAACCCGGGGCTCGAGAATTTCTCGCCCAAGGGGTTCGAAGCGCTGTGGCCGACCATGCCCAAAGAGGTCATGGAGATGATGTTCGGCAACACCGTCAACAAGGACGGATTGGACGCCAAGACCCGCTTGCTGCTGACGCTGGCTGGGCTGACTTGTCAGGGCGCGCAGGCGGATTCAGCGGTGCGTCAGACCGTGCGTCATGCGCTGAAAGCGGGCGCGAAGAAACAAGAGATCGTGGAAACGATCGGTCAGATGTCGGTCTTTGCCGGCATCCCGGCCATGACCCGCGCGCTGGATCTGGCGCAAGAGGTCATGGGCGACAACGAGGATGAGGATCAATGACCGTCTTTGCCTTCTATCTGTTTGCCATCAGCGCCATCACCGGTGGTCTGTTCACGGTAATCAGCCGCCAGCCGGTGCATTCGGTGCTGTGGCTGATCCTCTCCTTCCTCTCCTCGGCCGGGTTGTTCGTGCTGCTGGGGGCCGAGTTCGTGGCAATGCTGCTGATCATCGTCTATGTCGGCGCGGTCGCGGTGCTGTTCCTGTTCGTGGTGATGATGCTGGACGTGGACTTTGCCGAACTGAAGGCTGAGATGGCGCGCTATATGCCGCTGGCCCTGCTGATCGGTCTGGTCATCCTGATGCAGTTTGTCATGGCCTTTGGCGCATGGGACAGCGCGCAGGGCGCGGCGGCCAATTTGGCTCAGCCGGTGCCTGTGGATCGCCATAACACCGAAGCGCTGGGCGTCATCCTTTATGATCAATACTTCCTTCTGTTCCAGCTGGCGGGCCTGATCCTGCTGGTGGCCATGATCGGCGCCATTGTTCTGACGCTGCGCCACCGTCAGGACATCAAGCGTCAGGACATCATCGGCCAGATGATGCGCGACCCGGCCAAGGCGATGGAGTTGAAGGACGTGAAACCGGGGCAGGGACTTTGAGACGATGATCGGACTTGAACACTATCTTACGGTCGCGGCGACGCTGTTCGTCATCGGCATCTTCGGTCTCTTCCTGAACCGCAAGAACGTCATCATCCTGCTGATGAGCATCGAACTGATGCTGCTGGCGGTGAATATCAACCTTGTGGCGTTTTCCAGTTTCCTCGGCGATCTGGTCGGGCAGGTGTTTACGCTGTTCGTGCTGACCGTTGCAGCGGCCGAGGCGGCGATTGGTCTGGCCATTCTGGTCTGCTTCTTCCGCAACCGCGGCACCATCGCGGTTGAAGACGTCAATATGATGAAGGGGTAAGAGAACATGGAAACCACCATCCTCTTTGCCCCGCTGGTGGGCGCGCTGCTTTGCGGGTTCGGCTGGCGATTCATTGGCGAGAAGGCCGCGATGTGGACCGCCACGGGCCTGCTGTTCCTGGCCTGTCTACTGTCGTGGATCGTGTTCTTCACGTTTGACGGGGTGACCCAACAGGTCGAGATCATGCGCTGGATCGAGAGCGGGTCGCTGTCGACAAGCTGGGCCGTGCGTCTGGACCGTCTGACCGCGATCATGCTGATTGTGGTGACGACCGTATCGGCGCTCGTGCATCTTTATTCGTTCGGCTACATGGCTCACGATCCGCAATGGCGCGAGGGCGAGAGCTATAAGCCGCGCTTCTTTGCCTACCTGTCCTTCTTCACCTTCGCCATGCTGATGCTGGTGACGGCGGACAATCTGGTTCAGATGTTCTTTGGCTGGGAAGGCGTGGGTGTCGCGTCTTACCTGCTGATTGGGTTCTACTACCGCAAACCATCGGCCAACGCGGCGGCGATGAAAGCGTTCATCGTTAACCGGGTGGGTGACTTCGGCTTTGCGTTGGGGATCTTCGCGCTGTTCTTCCTGACGGACAGCATCAATTTTTCCGACATTTTCGCGTCGGCCCCTGAGCTAGCGGAAACGCAACTGCACTTCCTGTGGGGTGAGTGGAACGCCATCGAAGTGATTTGTGTGCTGCTGTTCATCGGTGCGATGGGTAAATCGGCGCAGCTGATCCTGCACACCTGGTTGCCGGATGCGATGGAAGGCCCGACACCGGTGTCGGCACTGATCCACGCTGCGACCATGGTGACTGCAGGTGTCTTCCTGGTGTGCCGCATGTCGCCGCTTATGGAGTTCGCACCGGGTGCGACCGGGTTCATCACCGTACTGGGCGCCTCGACCGCGTTTTTCGCCGCAACTGTGGGTCTGGTGCAGACCGACATCAAGCGCGTCATCGCCTATTCGACATGTTCGCAGCTGGGCTACATGTTCGTGGCCGCCGGTGTGGGCATGTATTCGGCTGCGATGTTCCACCTGTTCACGCACGCGTTCTTCAAGGCGCTGCTGTTCCTTGGTGCAGGGTCGGTGATCAACGCGATGCATCACGAGCAGGAAATGACCGAATACGGCGGTCTGCGTAAGAAAATCCCTTATACCTTCTGGGCGATGATGATCGGGACACTGGCTATTACCGGCGTTGGTATTCCGCTGACCACCATCGGGTTCGCCGGGTTCCTGTCCAAGGATGCCATCATCGAGAGTGCCTATGCTGGTGGGTCGGCCTATGGCTTCTGGCTGCTTGTGATCGCGGCTGCGTTCACTTCGTTCTACAGCTGGCGCCTGATCTTCCTGACTTTCTATGGCGAGCCGCGTGGTGATCAGCATACGCATGAGCATGCGCATGAAAGCCCGATGACCATGTTGATTCCTTTAGGCGTGCTGTCCTTGGGTGCGGTCTTTGCCGGGATGATCTGGTATGGCAACTTCTTTGGTCATGCGGACAAAGTCGGCAAGTTCTATGGCATTCCGGTGGCCGAGGCGTCGGAGCATGCCGAGGCGGGCGATCATGGCACTGCGGGTTCACATGCGGATGATACACACGCTGATGAGGGGCACGCAGAAGATACTCATGCCGATGATGGACACGGCGAGAAGGATGCACATGGCGGTGATCACCACTATGTCTTTGCGGGTGAGCCGGGCGAGGGCGCGATCTATATCGCGCCGGACAACCATATTCTGGACGATGCGCATGCCGCCCCGAAATGGGTCAAGGTCTCACCCTTTGTCGCGATGGCGCTGGGTTTTGTCATGGCCTATTGGTTCTATATCGTGAACCCGTCCCTGCCGGGACGTCTGGCACAGAATCAGCGACCGCTTTACCTGTTCCTGCTGAACAAGTGGTACTTTGACGAGATCTACGATGCGATCTTTGTCAAACCCACCGTTGCGCTTGGTCGGTTCCTGTGGAAACGCGGTGACGGCAATACTATCGACGGCTTCCTGAACGGGGTTTCGATGGGCGTAATTCCCTTCTTTACCCGCCTCGCAGGCAAGGCACAGACGGGCTACATCTTTACTTATGCCTTCTGGATGGTTCTGGGTATCGCTGCCCTGGTCACCTGGATGTCGATCGGCGGAGGCGCACACTAATGGATAATATCCTCTCGATCGTCACCTTTATTCCGGCAGTGGCGGCAGGCATCCTGGCCCTGTTCCTGCATGGTGAGGACGCGGCTGCGCAGCGCAACGCGAAATGGGTTGCACTGGTGGCGACCACGGTGACCTTCCTTGTCTCGATCGGTATCTACACAGGGTTTGATCCGTCCAATACCGGCTTTCAGATGGTGGAAGAGGCCGAGTGGCTGCTGGGTCTGAAATACAAGATGGGTGTAGACGGTATCAGCGTTTTGTTCGTACTGCTGACCACTTTCATCATGCCGCTGACCATTCTGGCCAGCTGGCAGGTCACCGACCGCGTCAAAGAATACATGATCGCCTTCCTGCTGCTGGAAACGCTGATGCTGGGCGTATTCATGGCGCTGGATCTGGTCCTGTTCTATCTGTTCTTCGAGGCCGGCCTGATCCCAATGTTCCTGATCATCGGCATCTGGGGTGGGGCGAACCGGATTTACGCAAGCTTCAAGTTCTTCCTCTATACTTTCCTGGGCTCGGTGCTGATGCTGGTGGCGATGGTTGCGATGTATTCCGATGCAGGCACCACCGATATCGAAGCCTTGATGAGCCACCATTTCTCGTCCGAAGGGTTCAGCGTGCTGGGCGTTTATATCGTCGGCGGTATGCAGACGTTGATGTTCCTGGCCTTCTTTGCCTCGTTTGCGGTGAAAATGCCGATGTGGCCGGTTCATACCTGGCTACCTGACGCACACGTTCAGGCGCCGACTGCAGGCTCGGTTGTGCTGGCGGCGATCCTGCTGAAGATGGGCGGCTATGGCTTCCTGCGGTTCAGTCTGCCGATGTTCCCGGTCGGGTCAGCGGTGATGACCGATCTGGTGCTGTGGATGTCGGCCATCGCAGTAGTCTACACCTCGCTAGTGGCGCTGGTGCAGGAGGATATGAAAAAGCTGATCGCTTATTCCTCGGTTGCTCATATGGGCTTTGTGACTATGGGTATCTTTGCTGCGAACCAGCAGGGTATTGACGGCGCGATCTTCCAGATGCTCAGCCACGGGTTTATCTCGGCCGCGCTCTTCCTGTGTGTCGGTGTAATCTATGACCGGATGCACACGCGTGACATCGACGCTTATGGCGGTCTGGTGATCCGGATGCCCGCATACGCGCTGGTTTTCATGCTGTTCACCATGGCCAATGTCGGCCTGCCGGGTACATCCGGGTTCATCGGTGAATTCCTGACGCTGATGGGCGCGTTCCAGGTCAATACCTGGGTGACGGCTGTGGCTGCATCTGGCGTGATCTTCTCGGCTGCCTATGCGCTGTGGCTGTATCGCCGGGTCGTGTTTGGCGATCTGATCAAGGAAAGCCTCAAGGCAATGACGGACATGAGCTCGCGCGAGCGGCTGATCTTTGCACCGCTGATCGTGATGACCATCCTGCTGGGCGTTTACCCGTCGCTGGTAACCGATGTGATCGGCAATTCGACCGCCGCGCTGATTTCGAACTATGACTCGGCTCTGGCCGCGGCTGAGGCCGCGACCCAGACGGCCGCCTCGCATTAAGGGAGCTTTGGAGACATGATCCAGGCTGATCTGACAATAATCCTGCCGGAAATCGTTCTGGCCGTGTATGCGATGGCCGCCCTTATCGGGGCAGTTTACACGACGAAAGACGCGCTGGCGCCAATTCTGGTGTGGACGACGGCGGGGCTAATGGCGCTGCTGTCCTTCTGGATTGCAACCAATGGCGATGGCACCAACGTGGCGTTCAATGGGATGTTCGTCGATGACGGGTTCTCGCGGTTTGCCAAGGTCGCGATCCTGCTGTCGGCTGCGGCTGTTCTGGTGATGAGCCAGGAATATATGACCCGCCGCGATCTGTTGCGGTTCGAATACCCGTTGCTGGTGGCGCTGGCTGCTGTCGGTATGATGATGATGGTCAGCGCAGGCGATCTGATGTCCTTGTATATGGGGCTGGAACTGCAATCTCTGTCGCTGTATGTCGTGGCTGCGTTGCGTCGTGACAGCGCCAAATCAACTGAGGCCGGTCTGAAGTACTTCGTACTGGGTGCGCTCAGTTCGGGGCTGCTGCTGTATGGTGCATCGCTTGTTTATGGCTTTACGGGCACGACGCTGTTTTCGGGCATCATCCAAACGGTCCACCATGACGACATCTCGGTTGGTCTTCTGTTCGGCCTGATCTTCCTGATCTCGGGCCTTGCCTTCAAGGTTTCGGCTGTGCCCTTCCATATGTGGACGCCGGACGTGTACGAAGGATCGCCCACGCCGATCACCGCCTTCTTTGCCACTGCACCAAAAGTGGCGGCGATGGCGCTGTTTGCCCGCCTGATGCATGACGCCTTTGGTGGCGTAGTGAAAGACTGGCAGCAGGTGATCGTGCTGCTTTCGGTTCTGTCGATGCTGCTGGGTGCGGTTGCCGCGATTGGTCAGCGCAATATCAAGCGGCTGATGGCGTTTTCGTCGATTGCCCATATGGGTTATGCGCTGATCGGTCTGGCAGCGGGTACGGAAATGGGCATCAAAGCGATGCTGATGTATCTGGCAATTTACGTGACCATGAATATCGGCACCTTTGCCTTCATCCTGATGATGGAGCGCGATGGCAAACCCGTCACTGATATCGATGCGCTGCGCCAGTTTTCCAAACGCGATCCGGGTAAGGCCTTGGCTGTTCTGATCCTAATGTTCAGCCTTGCTGGCGTTCCGCCAATGTTGGGCTTTTTCGCCAAGTTCGGCGTCTGGCAGGCTGGTATCAGCGCGGGTCTGACCGGGTTGGTGATCGTGTCGGCCATCGCCTCTGTGATCGGTGCGTTCTATTACCTGCGGATCGTGTTCTATATGTATTTCGGGGCCGAGAACGAGGATCCGATCGAAACCCACTCGACCCCGGTTCTGTGGGTCGCGCTGATGGGGTCGGCGGCGTTGATGCTGGTGGGCGTTTTCTATCAGTTCGGCATCGAAGGCGCGGCTGCGGCTGCGGCAGCGACGCTTGTCAACTGACGTGTTTAACATCCAATTACAGGGGGCTCGGTCAAAAGGCCGGGCCTTTTTGACATGACTGATTGGCCGCAAGGATACGGACTGCACATCGTGCAGGAAGTCGACAGTACATTGAATGAGGCTGCCCGACTTGCCCCTACGGCGCCGGGCCCTGTGTGGATCATGGCGCATCACCAGACGGCGGCGCGGGGACGACGGGGTAGGGCGTGGGCCAACCCCAGGGGCAACCTGGCGGCGACCTTGTTAATGCGACCGCAGGGTAATCCGGAACAAGCGGCCTTGCGCAGCTTTGTGGCGGCCTTGGCGCTGTTCGACGCCTGTGTCGCGGTCACCGGTCGCGCCGACGGGCTGTCATTGAAGTGGCCCAACGACGTGCTGCTGAACGGGGGCAAGCTGGCGGGCATCTTGCTGGAAAGCACCGGAAAGGGCGGGGGCGTGTCGTATCTGTCGATTGGCATCGGTGTAAATCTTTCCGAGGCGCCCCCAGCCTATGCGGTGGAACAAAGCGCGGTGCGGCCAGTCTCTCTGTTATCGGAAACCGGTGCCGCAGTGCTGCCCGAGGATTTTCTGACCGAATTGGCCGCGGCTTATGCACAATATGAAACTCAGTTCGTGACCTACGGGTTCGAACCGATCCGCACTGCCTGGCTGTCTCGTGCCGCTCGCTTGGGTGAAGTGATCACCGCGCGAACCTCGACATCTGAAACGGTTGGAACCTTTGAAACCGTGGACTCGGGCGGCAACCTTGTCCTAAAGACCGCAAAAGGCCGTGTCAGCATTCCTGCGGCGGACGTGTATTTCTAAAGGGGGCTCAGATGCTTCTGGCTATCGACTGCGGCAACACCAATACCGTTTTCTCGATCTGGGACGGCGAAAAGTTCCTGTGTACCCTGCGCACCTCGACCCATCATTCGCGTACGGCGGATGCCTATTTCACTTGGTATTCGACGCTGGTGAAACACTACGGGATCGAAGCGGAGATCACTGACGTGGTGATCGCCTCGACCGTGCCGCGTGTGGTCTTTAACCTGCGTATTTTTGCTGATCGCTTCTTTGGGTGTCGGCCGCTGGTTGTGGGCAAGCCTGAATGCCTGTTGCCCGTGGCACCGCGCATTGACGAAGGAACAATCCCCGGCCCGGACCGGTTGGCCAATGCCGTGGGCGCGTTTGACCGCCATGGCGGCGATGTTGTTGTGGTCGATTTCGGGACGGCCACGAATTTCGATGTAGTGGCCCACGACGGGGCCTATGTTGGCGGCATCATTGCACCGGGTGTGAACCTCAGCCTTGAGGCACTGCACCAAGGCGCGGCCGCATTGCCGCATATCGACATTACCCGCCCGGAAAAGGTGATTGGTACGAATACTGTTGGCTGCATCCAGTCCGGCGTGTATTGGGGCTATTCCGGTTTGATCGAGGGGCTGATTGCCCGGATCAAGGCAGAATACGGGATGCCGATGAAAGTGGTCGGCACCGGTGGGCTTGCGCCTTTGTTCGATCAGGCGGATGTCGGGTTTGACGCGATCGAAGAAGATCTGACGATGCACGGGCTGACCGTGATCCATCGCTATAACAAGGATAATGGCTCGACATGAGCAGTGAACGACTGATCTATTTGCCGCTGGGTGGTGCCGGCGAAATTGGCATGAATGCGTATGTCTATGGCTATGGAAAGCCTGGGAAAGAGCGTCTGATCCTGGTGGATCTTGGCGTGACCTTTCCGGATATGGACACGACGCCGGGCGTTGATTTGATCCATGCCGATATCTCGTGGCTGCGCGAAAGGGCGGACCGGCTTGAGGCCGTATTCGTCACCCACGCGCACGAAGACCACGTCGGCGCCGTGGCCCATTGCTATGAGGCACTGGGCGCACCTGTTTATGCACGCGCCTTCACCGCCAACATTGCCCGTCGCAAGATGGAGGAACATGGCCACCCCGAGGACGCGGTCCGCACGGTATCGGCCTGGCCCGAGCAGGTCTCGGTCGGTCCCTTCACGATTGGCTTCCTGCCTGTGTCGCATTCGATCCCCGAAAGTGCTGCGCTGGTGATCGACACGCCCAAGGGGCGGATTGTGCATACTGGTGACTTCAAGCTGGATGAAAACCCCGTGGTGGGTGAGCCCTTTGATCCCGATCTGTGGGCCGAGGTCGCGAAATCCGGTGTTAAGGCGCTGGTCTGTGACAGCACCAATGTTTTTTCTGGCCATGCGGGTCGTTCGGAATCCGAGGTTGGCCCCGAGATCACCAAACTGGTTGAAAGCGCCGAAGGTATGGTGGTTGCGACCACCTTTGCATCGAACGTTGCACGGGTGAAAACACTGGCCGAAGCGGGCCAGCGCGCCGGGCGTTCGGTTGTGTTGCTGGGTCGTGCCATGCGACGGATGATTGAAGCCGCGACTGAAACTGGAATCCTCACGGATTTTCCCAAGGTTGTCAGTGCCGAAGAGGCCGTGGACATGCCGCGCCAGAACCTGATGCTGATCGTGACCGGCAGCCAGGGCGAACGCCGCGCCGCCAGTGCCCAACTGGCGCGGGGCAAATACCGCGGGCTGGAGCTGAAAGAGGGTGATCTGTTCCTGTTCTCATCCAAAACCATCCCCGGAAATGAGCGCGGCGTGATTTTCATCATGAACCAGCTCAGCGAAAAGGGTGTGGATGTGGTGGATGACAGTTCAGGTCTGTACCACGTGTCCGGCCATGCCAACCGACCGGATCTTGAAAGAGTTCACGCCCTGATCGACCCGCAGATGGTGATCCCGATGCACGGCGAGCATCGGCATTTGCGTGAACACACTAAACTGGCCGAGGCCGGTGGGCGTACGGGCATTCTGGCCGTCAACGGAACGATGGTTGACCTGACAGGCAATGCGCCGCAGGTGGTGGATTATATTGAAACCGGCCGCACCTATCTGGACGGCACCGTCAAGGTCGGGGCTCTGGACGGGATCGTGCGTGACCGTATTCGCATGGCTTTGAACGGGCACGTGACCGTGACGGTCATTCTGGACGAAGAGGATGAGCCGCTGGGTGAGCCGTGGTGCGACACGATGGGTTTGCCTGAAATCGGGACGTCGCGGGCGGCGCTGATTGAAGTGTTGGAAGAGGACCTGAACCAATTCCTGATGCGGGCCGATGCCAAGACGTTGCGCGACGATGACAAGCTGGAGGAAGCTTTGCGCCGCATCGTGCGCCAGACCGCCAAGTCAGAAATCGGTAAAAAGCCCGAGGTGACGACGGTTATCAGCCGGATGAGGTGACGCCTAGTCCGCGTCGGGCATGGGATAACCCTTGAGCTGCAAGAACAGGCTTTGTTCTTCGGTATGCAGGTATAGCGGCACGGTGGCGGGTGGTTCGGGATTTGTAGCCCGGGCCGCTATTTCCGCAAGAACGACCTCGGTAATGAAGGGCAGGTCCAGTTCGCGCGCGCGGTCCAGCGGGACCCATTGCAAATGGGACAGCTCATCCGACGCGCGGCTGAAATCATCCAGATCCCCCTGAACGGCGTTGGCATCGACCAGAAAGAACCGTGCGTCGAAACGGCGTGGGCGCCCCGGAGGGGTCACAGCACGGAACACAAATTGCAGCGCGCTGGCCGATGGGCGGTAACCCAAGTCGGCAAAGCCCTGCCAATCGTCCGGAACTGTGCCGCTCCACCCGCCGGGATCCCCCAGGATCAGCCCTGTTTCTTCCCACAATTCACGAATTGCGGCTGCGGCCAGTGCGTTTTGCAATCCCGGTTCGGACTTTTCGTCTAGCCTGTCGCTGCACAACGCGGGCAGGGGCGTGGCCAAAGGGACCGAGCTGTCCTCTGCATCGACGGCACCGCCGGGAAACACGAACTTATTGGGCATGAATACGGCCTTTGCACCGCGTTGCCCCATCAGGATGGACGGCTCGATCATACGATCTCGCAGAACGATGACCGTTGCCGCGTCCCGTATCGCTGATTTGTCGACTGTCATGTTCTGTGCGAGCCGATGAGCGAGGTCATTGCGCTTTTTCGAATCCGTGCATGCGACGTGCCCATTGGTACGCGACAACCGCCCCCTTCAGCCGAGGCAGCAGGAACAAGGACAGGGCCGTACAACCGATGGCAAAGATCAGGAACATGGTCATCGGTTCCGGGCGAAACTCTACATAAGACACGTGAAGGGCCGGTGCCATCAGGTGTCCGACCAGCAGAATGGTCAGGTACGCCGGACCGTCATCTGCCCGATGGTGAAACAGCTCTTGCCCACAAGAGTCGCAGCTGTCCTTGACCTTCAGATAGCCTTTCAGAACCTTGCCCTCGCCGCATTTGGGGCAGCGGCAGCGGAAGCCTTTGACCAAAGCAGGCCAAGTGGGGCGGTCATTCTCAGTCGTGGTGTCGATCGTTTGATCTGTCATTGTAAAACTCGCGCGTTCGTTTGAGCCGGATAATGCGCTTGTTTTGCCCTGAAAAAAAGAGGGGTGCGTCGCTTTGTGGCGTGGGGTGTTGGTAAAGGCCTGCAAAGTTTTTTGGATTTTTGCGACGGAAAGCATCCCGCCCTGCGTTTGAACTAATGTGAGCAGCGGCGATGGGGCCGCCAAACAAAGGGAAAACGACATGAAAAGCGCCAAATTCATTCCGGCCATCCTTATCTCGGCTATTGCAATCACAGGTACGTCCGTATTGGCGGCCGGACCAAAGGATCGTGAACCTGCAAGCTTTCAAGAACTGGATGCCAATGGTGACGGTCAACTGACGCAGGAAGAATTGGAGGCCCACCGCACGCAGCGATTCTCGAACGCTGACACTGACGGCGACGGCAAACTGAGCGTCGAAGAAATGCAGGCCGCTGGCCAAAAACGCGCCAATGACCGCGTGACCAAGATGTTCGAAAAACACGACGCCAATCAGGACGGCTTTCTGAGTGAAGACGAGTTGCCCAAACCGCGCCGCGCTGGCAAGATGTTTGACCGTATCGACGCGGATAACAGCGGAACGATCTCGGAACAGGAATACGCCGATGCGAAAGAGCGGATGGGTCGCAAGCACAAGAAACACGGCAAGGCGGACTCTGACGACAGCTGATGAAGGATGGAGGATCTGACCTCTCCATTACAGGATGTCCGCGGCGCAGAATGTGCCGCGGATACGACAGATGATGCATTGCTGCGGCAGTTCGCGGGCGGCGACGCGGCGGCTGCCCGTCAGTTGACTGACCGGTTGGGGCCGCGTTGTTTTTCAGTCGCGATGCGAATGCTGGGCAACCGCGCCGAGGCCGAAGACGTAACGCAGGACGCCATGATGCGGCTGTGGCAGATGGCCCCAAAATGGGTACCGGGGCAGGCCAAGGTGTCCACCTGGCTGTATCGGGTCACGCTGAACCTGTGTGTGGATTTACAGCGCAAGAAAAGGCCGGACTGTCTGGACGATGTGCCCGAGCCCGAGGATGAAGACCTGAGCGCTACCGAGCGGCTACAAGAAGCGGCGCGTAAGGATGCGCTGCAATCAGCGTTGTCGCAATTGCCAGACCGCCAACGGCAAGCGGTTATTTTGCGGCATATCGAAGAACTGCCCAACCCTGAAATCGCCAGGATCATGGGCATTTCGACTGAAGCGGTAGAAAGCCTGACTGCGCGCGGAAAGCGCGCCTTGGCGGCAATACTGGCAGGACGGCAAGATGAACTGGGGTACGAAGATGGCTGAAGATGACATGAAATTGGACCAGTTGTTTGCTCAGGCACGGCAAGCCCGGCCGGAACTGCCCGATGATCTGGCAGTTCGCATTCTGACGGACGCCGAAACGGTGCGTCTTGACCGGATGAAACCTGCAGATCCACCGCGTTCTGTCTGGGCGCGGCTGCTGGACGGGATCGGAGGCTGGCAGAGCATGGGTGGTTTGGTCGCGGCCAGTGCCGCAGGGGTTTGGATCGGATTTGCCGCGCCTGACTTTTTACCTGACCCGGCAACGATTATTTTTCCGCAGGACACCAGCTTTGTGGTCGCTGACCTTGGCCTGGACACAACTTTTCTGGAGGACGCCGAATGAGCGATAATGTCAAACCCAAAAGACGGTGGGTGACGGTTCTTTTGACCGTATCGCTGGCGCTGAACCTTTTGGTTGTCGGGGTCGCTTTGGGCACTGTTTACAGGGTCAAAGGCGGGCATCACGGCAAGGGTCCGCCCGGATTTGCCCCAACATTGTACCGGGCGCTGCCCAAAGAGGAACGGAAAGCGTTGCGCGGTGAGTTGTCTGAGCGGCATATCAAGGGGGCGAAGATGCGGTCGCAGGACTTTGCCGCGCTTGTGGCAGCCTTGCGCGCGGAACCGTTCGATCCCGAGGCGGTGCAGGCGCTGTTGCAGCAACAGGCGCAAGCCATGGCCGAATTGCAAAGCGCATTGCAGGATAAATGGCTGGACCGCATCACCGGGATGTCTGACGCGGAACGTCAGTCTTACGCGGACCGGCTGCAGGAAGTGGTCGAGCGCAAGGCGCATGGGCGCAAGCAGAAGGATTGATCGGTTCAGGCTGCGCTCTGCCGGACCCGAACCTGGTTGCGCCCAGCCGACTTGGCAGCATAAAGCGCGGTGTCGGCCGATTTGATCAGCCCCTCCAACCGGAGTGGTTGAAGTGATTTCGACAATCCGTTTGGTTGGGCTGCGATTAGTCCAATACTGATCGTGACCGGTATTGGGGCAGGGGCGTCTGGCAGCTCAAAAGGTTTGTCACGGATGCAATCACACAAGCTTCTTGCTAGTTTCAGTGCTTTGGCCTGCGTTGCTTCGGCGAGGCCAACCATGAACTCTTCGCCACCGATTCGTGCGATGAACCCGGCCGAGCCAATCGTTTGTTTCATCCGGGCCGCTGCCTCGGCCAGCACCAGATCCCCGCCAGTGTGGCCGAAGGAGTCGTTGATACACTTGAAGTGATCCAGGTCAGCCAGCATCACCGCAAAACCTTGTTCGGTCCGCGCAGCCTTGTGCATGATCTGATCCATCGCGTGCATCGCATATCGGCGATTGTGCAGGCCGGTTAACGGATCGACCCAGGAATCCTCCAACCCGCGCCTGAGCGACGCGCGCATCTGGTCCAGCCGGGCCTTTCGCACAATCTGGTTTTCCAGGCGCAACAGCGTTTCTTCGGGGCAGAAACTACCCATGCAAATCGCGTCGGCACCCCGATCAAGCGCTTCGGATGCCAATTCGGTATTCTCTTCCTCAAGAACACCGATCAGAACCGTATGCCGCGTAGTGCTTCGCGATTTCAGATCGGCCAGCAGTTTGAGGTCCGACGGGTTTGCACTGACCTCGAACACGATGGCATCAGGGACAGGTCCCGACAGAATACCCCGAAGGTTGGATGTTGTATGAGCGGATAGATTGTGCGGTGTCTGCTTGAATAGAGCCTTTTTCCACAAAGCGCTGGTGCATGACGATTGTGTCAGAATAGCGACTCGACCGGTTTTCGCAGGCATGATCAGCGCAGCGCTGGGTTCGGCAAATCCGATGGGGTGCGAACTGGTTCCAACCTGCAATTCTTGGGTATCGGCGCGCGCGCGCAACAGGCTGCGAACCCGCGCAAGCAGGAACGTATCCTTGAACGGGTGGGCCAGAACATCGTCCAAGCCGTCAGCCAGCGCCTTCAGCCGCGCGGCCTTGTCGTTTTGCTGTGCGATCGCAACCACCGGCACATCGGTCAAATCCGGGTCTGTCATGACAAGCTTCTTTACGTCAGCGGCAGTGCCGTCCGGCAAGGTTTGCGAGGTCAGTACCAGGTCGGGCCTGGCACGCCGTAAAAGCCCGGGCAGACCCTGAAGCCGTTCACCCTGAACAACGTGATACCAAGCCGCAGTTAGCTGAACCTTCAGCATGATGCGATTGGTTGAGGCCCCGTCGAGGACAAGGATGGTTCCCTGCACGGACATATCAGTCACCATTGATTGCATGCGTTGCTAAAGTGTTTATGAGTCTGGTTAACAAACCCTTTCCAAGACCTGATCCGGGGCTACTTTATGTCAATCAACGCCCAATCTGCCGAAACACTGGCGCTCAATGTTCTGAGTTGGCTGGTGGGCAATGAAGAATTGCTGCCAATTTTCCTTGGCTCAACCGGTGCATCGACACAGGACCTGCGCGAAAGAGCAGGCGAGCCCGAGTTTCTGGGGTCGGTGCTGGATTTTCTTGTGCTTGACGACTCGTGGGTAATCGCCTTCTGTGACGCGAATTCCGTGCCCTATGACCTGCCTGGACAGGCCCGCGCGATTTTGTCCGGTGGCGCTGACGTCCACTGGACCTGACCCACAACTTTGCAGGAGCATGCAATGCCTATCGACGCGATCCTGTTCGACAAGGACGGCACCTTGTTTGACTTTGCCAACACCTGGGGGGCTTTCGGGCGCAATGTCGTGTTGCGCCTGGCCGACGGAGACCCTGCACGCGCTTCAGAATTGGGGCGTGTTATCGGCTTTGACCTGGAAAAGGCCACCTATTCCGAGGACAGCATCGTCATCGCCGGTACGGTTGATGAAATAGCCGAAGCCTTGGTTCCGCATCTTCCCGACATGACGCAGGAAGATCTGGTCGATGTTCTGAACACCGAATCGGCGTCGGCTCCGCAGGCGCAGGCCGTGCCATTGGCCCCCTTTCTGGAAGGTTTGAAACAGGCTGGGCTAAAGCTGGGCGTGGCAACAAATGACGGTGAGATGCCAGCGAAACAGCATCTATCCTCGGTCGGGATTCGCGATCATTTTGACTTTGTCGCGGGCTATGACAGCGGCCACGGGTACAAACCAGGGCCCGGGCAGTTGCTTGCCTTTGCGACCCATGTAGGCGTGGCACCTGAACAGGTGGCCATGGTGGGCGACAGTCTGCACGACCTGCAAGCTGGTCGCGCTGCCGGGATGACGACAATTGCCGTTCTCACGGGCATGGCCCCGGCCGAAGCACTGGCGCCCATGGCGGATGTCGTGTTGCCGGATATCGGGCACATTCCCGACTGGCTGGCGAAAAACTGATCACGCTCCAGCCAATTTCGTCGCTTCGGGATAAAAAACCGACAAAGTCTGTCGCAGACAGAGCGGCCAGCCCCCGACCTTCGGGGCTTGCTTGTGATAGAGCAAGCTCCGGAGGATCAGATGGCAGACACAAAAACTCGCAGGCGTCGTGGTGGTGGACGTGCCGGGGCCGCTGAACGCAGAGGTACTGCGGTAATCGACCAGATGCCGTGGAGCCCGCCAATCAACATCGACCGCCCGACTGAACCGTTGGATCAGGACGGGATCGAGGCGATCCATGAAGGGGCCATGCGCATCCTCGAAGAGATCGGGATCGAGTTCTACAACGAAGAAGCCAAAGGCATTCTGCGCGAGGCAGGGTGTACGGTCGAGGGCGACAATGTTCGCATGGGCCGGGACTTTGTCATGGAGATGGTGGGCAAAGCCCCTTCAAGCTTTACGATTACTCCGCGAAATACGGACCGCACGATTGAGATCGGCGGAAAGAACATGGTGTTCGGCAACGTCTCATCGCCGCCGAATTACTGGGATATGGAGATCGGTACCAAGGTTCCCGGCAATCGAGATATGTGCCGCAACCTGTTGAAACTGACGCAATATTTCAATTGCATTCACTTTGCGGGCGGGTATCCGGTTGAACCCGTCGATATACATGCCAGTGTCCGGCACCTGGATGTGCTTTATGACAAGCTGACCCTGACCGACAAGGCGATGCATGCCTATTGCCTCGGGAAGGAACGGGTCGAAGATGTGATGGAGATGGTCCGCATCGCTGGCGGGCTGAGCCACGAGGAATTCGAGGCAACGCCTCGGATGTATTCCAACATCAACTCGACCTCACCGCTGAAACATGACCACCCGATGATTGACGGATGCTTGCGTTTGGCGCGGCGGGGGCAGGCGATTGTTGTGACGCCGTTCACGTTGGCTGGTGCAATGGCTCCGGTAACGATGGCGGGGGCTGTGGCGCAATCGCTGGCCGAAGCCTTGTGCGCAATCGCTCTGTTCCAATACGTGCGCCCGGGGATTCCCTGCGTAATCGGGACGTTCACATCCAATGTGGATATGAAGTCAGGCGCACCTGCCTTTGGTACACCGGAATACATGCGTTCCACCCAGATGACTGGGCAAATGGCACGGTTCTACAACCTGCCGATGCGGTCGTCGGGGGTGTGTGCCGCAAACGTGCCTGATGGCCAATCGGTTTGGGAGACCTCGAACTCTCTGTGGGCGTCCGTTCAGTCGGGTACCAATATGGTATACCACGCAGCAGGTTGGCTTGAGGGAGGGTTGATCGCCAGCCCCGAAAAATTCATCATGGACTGTGAAATATTGCAGCAAATTCAGCGCTATATGCAGCCTGAAATTACCGCGACCGGTCCAGATGAAATCGCGTTGGATGCGATCCGGTCGGTGGGCAATGACGGCCATTTCTTTGGTATTCAGCACACGCAGGACCGCTACACCACCGCGTTCTATCAACCCTTCCTGAGTGATTGGAAGAACTTCGAGGGCTGGAATGTTGCGGGTGGCATTTGGACGGCGGAGCGGGCCCATCACATGTTCAAAGAGATCATCACCAGCTTTGAACCACCGGCGCTGGATGATGCGATCCGGGATGAGCTTGCCGACTTTGTCGCCCGTCGCAAGGCCGAAGGTGGGGCGCCGACGGATTTCTAGTTCCCTGTCAAAGACTTCCACTGCGATACTTGTTCAGATTGTTGGAATCCAACGACCTATCTTGGGGGTTTGTTAAGGAATCTCGGGCCAGATTGGAGAAGTAACCAATCTGGGGCATTTTATGCATGGTCTGATCAATCGGGCGGTACAATCTTTCGTATGTGCGACCTACGGGCAGACGTGCTGGTTGCGCGTAACCGAGATGGCTGAGCTGGGATTTACCGAGTTCGAGGCCATGCTCGTCTACGATGACGACATGACTGCCCGGGTTTTGGACGCACTGTGCGACGAAATAAAGCGCCCACGTGCCGAAATACTCGAGGATTTGGGAACATATCTGGTGTCTCACCCGAATATGGAGGATCTGCGCCGTCTGCTGCGCTTTGGCGGCGTCACTTATGTAGAGTTCCTGCATTCCCTGGATGACTTGTCCGACCGCGTCCGTTTGGCAGTTTCCGACCTTTGCCTGCCAATGTTGGAGCTTATTGAGGTGAGCCCAACAGAATATCAATTGTATTGTCATCCCGGATTGGCCGGATATTCCAGCGTTATGGTCGGGGTTTTGCGCGCCATGGCTGACGATTACGGTGCCTTGGCCATGTTGTCCCATGACGGGCAAGAGGGCGAGGCCGAAGTCATCTCAGTCGTACTTGTGGAAAGCGCTTTTGCCGAAGGGCGTCATTTCGATCTTGGGGCGCGCAAATCATGATGGATACTGGCGATCTGGGTTCTTTGCTGGAAACACTATGTCCAATGTTCGTTCTGGTGAGCGAAACTGGGCGGATAACACGCGTAGGGCCGACGTTGCAGAAACTTCGCCCGGATCAACCGATAGAGGGGAAAGAATTTCTGGACGTATTCGAGTTGATACGCCCGCGCGCTGTCACAACCCTTTCGGCGCTGATGTCGTTGGCTGGCGCAAAACTGCACCTGAAACTCCATGATACGCCACGAACGGCGTTGAAGGGATTGATTGCCCCACTGCCCAACGGAAAAGGCGCAGTAATTAACCTGTCCTTCGGCATTTCGATTTTGGATGCTGTACGTGATTATGCGCTGACCAGTGCGGACTTTTCTGGCACCGACCTTGCGATCGAACTGCTGTACCTGGTCGAGGCTAAATCGGCCGCGATGGAGGCTTCGCGGTCGCTTAACCTGCGGCTGCAAGGGGCGATGTTGGCCGCCGAAGAACAAGCCTTTACCGATATGCTGACCGGGTTAAAGAACCGTCGGGCCATGGACGTGGTTCTGGGCCATCTGATATCCGGGCATTTGCCTTTCGCCCTGATGCATCTGGATTTGGATTTCTTCAAGTCGGTCAATGATCAATATGGGCACGCAGCGGGGGATCACGTGTTGCAGCAGGCCGCCCGGATCATGGTAGAGGAAACCCGCAACGATGACACAGTGGCCCGCATTGGCGGGGATGAGTTCGTTATTATCTTTAAGGGTTTGATGGATGAATCTGTCCTTTCAGCAATTGCGTCACGTCTTATTGACCGGTTGCAAAAACCAATGGTGTTCGAGAAAAACCCCTGTCGGATATCAGCCAGTATCGGGACCGCGTTGTCCACGCAGTTTTCGCCCCCCAAATCCGCGGAAATTCTGAACGCGGCTGATTTGGCGCTGTATGAGGCGAAGAGGAAGGGCAGATCTCGGCATTGCTTATACTCGACACTGGTGGGGCGTCGGCAAGGCGACCCGGCATCCGGGGTTCGTTTGGATTAAAATCGCGCGGACCCGGCTTAGATGCGATCAAGCCTAATCGAACACACGGCTCAGAGTGTTTGCAATATGGCGTTTGATCGGTGGTAGCTCTCCGACAACTGGCATGAGTTGTCCTTTGAACGTGGCTTCAGCCAACTCTTGCGGCAGGTCCTCAAGAACGTGACCGCCGGTGCAGGCAAAATAGGGCAGGCAAATAGCTTGCTCCGAAAAACCTGACGCGGCCTCGGAGATGGAAGGGGGTTCTTCGACAAAACCCACACGAATAGACCTGAATGCTAGATGTTTTTCTAACGTGCCGGCAAATGCAAGGGCAACGGAAGATGGGTTGCGACTGCGACCTGAGCCATGAGCGGCCACAACCAGATCCGTTTCCTGCGCCGTCCACTGGTTTTCCACCAACCTGTCGCGCAGCGCCCCGGCCACAAGTTCTGGTAGGTCAGGGTCGACACCAAGCGGGTCCAGAATGCGTAGATTTCGCCCGGCAAGACGTTTGGGTAGGGCGCTGGTGACAAACCACCCTTTTGCCATGAAAAGCGGGTAAATCACTGCGTCATCTGTCAGCTTTGAAACGCGCTCTTCGAATATACCCGGTGCCGCCAGCGTTGCCGACCGTACAGTCACCTTTGCGCACAGTGCGTCGACCTCGGCGGCATACTCGGCTAAGACCTGTTCGGCCGGGGTCGGGTCCGACGGTTGGCCATGGGCGACGATAAGGGCGTGGTGCATTCGAATTGTCCTGTTAGCTTTACCGATAGGTGCGTCCCGCCGCGCCAGAGTCAATCCAAACTAAGGTGCCATCAACCTAAAAGTGTCAGCCAGAACCAGACCGTCAGAATCGAGGTCGCCGTTCCAATCAAAACGGATGAGGCTGCCACCCGTTTTGCGTGTCCGTACATGTTGGCAAATATATAAGCGTTGAAGCCGGGCGCCATCGCCGCTGTGAGAACGCCCGAGCGGAACAAATCCTGAGGCAGACCAGCAGAGGTCCCAAACAGCCAAACCAGGGCGGGGTGCAGGATTAATGAAATGCAGCAGACATAGGCAATCGCGCGCAGATCGCCCTCGGGCTTGTATTTGACCAGAACTCCGCCCAGCGCAAACAGGGCGCCAGGCAGGGCGGCACGAGTAATAAGGCCAAGCGCTTCGTCCAAAACTGAAGGTACGCCAATTCCTGAAAGGTTAACGATAAATCCCAGCGCGATACCGAGGATCAGCGCATTGCGGAACATTGCCGACATCACCGACCGGATCATGCGCCTGCCGCCATTCCCCCGGTTTCGGACAACTTCCATCACCGTGATGCCGATGGCATAGCAAAATGGCGCATGGAAGGCGATGATGGCGTAGTTCCCGTCCAAATTCTCGGACCCAAAGGCGCGTTCCGTGATCGGAAGGCCCAGCAGAACCGAGTTCGAGAACAAACAGCAAAAGCCGATGGCGACGCAATCTTCCCACTCGCGGTGAAAGATCAGGCGGGCGCCGAACAACCCGGCGGTGAAACACAGGGCTGCGGCGGCATAAAAGCTGCCCAGCAGCCGGGGATCGAAACTGGCGCTCAGATCCAGATGTGCGATGGCCAGAAACAGCAGGCAGGGAATCGCGAAGCCCTGGGTGAATTTCATCAACCCTTCGACATGGGCTTCTTTGAAATACCCCAGACGGGTCGCGGTGTATCCGGCACCGATCACAAGAAATACCGGCAGGATAACTTCGATCAGAGTTTGCAGCATCCAGCCGCCCCAGAGTGTTTCGCGGGCTGCAACGGCAGTGCCCTATAAATCCTGATGGATCACCATACCGTCATAGGCAGGGGTGATGTGATCGGCGGTTTCGGCGTCAACCGTGACATAGTCGAGGTCGATATGCATGTTGGTCAGAACCGCTCGTTTGGGTTTCAGCTGCTCAATCCATTCCAACGTTTTATCCAGATGGGCGTGTGTGGGATGAGGGCTACGGCGCAGGGCGTCAATGACCAGACAGTCCAGCCCTTCCATCATAGGCCATGCGTCGTCATAAAGTTCGGCGACGTCCGGCAGATACACCAGCTTACCCATCCGAAAACCCAAAGAATCGATCGAGCCATGATTGACCTTGAAGGGGTGAAACGGGATCGAACCGCCGGGGCCGTCGATTTCGAACGGGCCGTCGATGGACTTCAAGTCAAGGATCGGCGGATAGGGAGAGCCTTCGGGTTGGATGAAGGCATACCCAAACCGCCCCAGCAGGGCGTTCTGCGTATCACCGTCGGCCCAGACCGATACTCTCTCGCGCATGTTATAGACGATCATGCGCAGGTCATCGATGCCGTGGACGTGATCGGCATGGGAATGAGTATAAACCACGCCATCCAAACGCCCTGTTCCAGTACTCAGCAATTGGCTGCGCATGTCGGGGGTGGTGTCGATCAGCACCGTGGTCGTGCCATCCGGCCCGTCACGTTCAACCAGCATCGAACAGCGGCGGCGAATATTCTTGGGGTTCTGCGGATCGCAATCCCCCCAATGCCCGCCCAGTCGCGGTACGCCGCCGGACGAGCCGCAGCCAAGGATGGTGCAGCGCAGCTGGGTCATGCAGCCGCCTTGTAGGTTGCGGCCTTTGTGAACAGACGGTCGAAATTGGCCTGCGTCTGGGCAGCGAAATCGGCATAGTCCAACCCGAACACTTCGGCCCCTTTATGGGCGGTGTGGGCGGTATAGGCCGGTTCGTTACGTTTACCGCGATAAGGCGGCGGGGCCAGATAGGGGGCGTCAGTTTCCACCAGAACGCGGTCGACCGGCGCGGCGGCGAAGATATCGCGCAATTCCTGGCTTTTGGGGAAGGCGGCGATGCCGGACATGGACAGGTAGAAACCCAGATCCAGCGCGGCGCGGGCCAGTTCCGTCGAGGATGAGAAACAGTGCATTACGCAGGAATAGGGCGCATTGCGGTGTTCCTCGGCCAGAATGCGCGCCATGTCATCATCAGCTGCGCGGGCGTGGATAATCAGCGGTAGACCGGTGTGCTGGGCGGCCTCGATATGTACGCGCAGCGATTGCTTTTGCACCGAGGCTGAGTCAGCGGTGTAGTGATAATCCAGTCCTGTTTCGCCGATGCCGACAAATTTAGGGTGCCGGGACAGCGCGATCAGTTCGTCGACCGTGGCCATCGGCTCATCCGCGGCGCTCATGGGATGGGTGCCTGCGGCATAGAAGATCGGCGCGTGTGCCTCGGCAATGGCACGAATGGTGGGTTCGTTGCGCAAGCGGGTGCAGATCGTGACCATGCGGGTCACGCCTGCTTCGGCGGCATTGGCGATGATCTGGTCCAGCTGCCCCTCAAAATCGGGGAAGTCCAGATGGCAATGGCTGTCGGTGATCTGGGGGGTGTCGCTCATCTGCTCTGACCGGCGGTTTCCTGTATCTTGAACACCGTATCTAGGACCAGAGCGGCAGGGTCAAGGTTCACCGCCTGACCATGGCGCGCGCGGGCCGTGATTGTCGCCGCAACCTCGGCCCATTGACGGGCCTGATGCGGAGATGGGGACAAACGTGACAGCGTTTCCGCCTCATTCGGCGCAGCCGCGGGTAGTGGCGGCGCACCGGTTGCGCCGGTCAGCGCCAGGCGCGACAGGACGACGTCGATCAGGGTCAGCAGCAGTTCGAACCGCTCTGCCGCACCGCGTTGGGCAGCGGCTTCGGCCAAAGCCAACGCGCGCTGGCGATCCATGCGGGGCAGAGTGCCGAGAATGGCGATCAGTTCAGCATAGATCTCTAACCCACCCAGATTGATCAACCGCACCGCATCGCCGACCGACCCGGCGGCCAGCGCCGCCAAATGGTCGGTCTGCGCGGGCAGGTCCGCACCCGTTTGCACGAGGGCGGCTTGCATATCCTCAGGTCCAAGTGGAGAAAGGCGCAGGGTTCGACAACGGGATCGGATCGTTGGCAACAGGCGTGACGGCTGGTGCGAAACCAACAGTAATGTCGTGCGCGCAGGTGGCTCTTCGAGCATTTTCAGCAGGGCGTTAGCCGCGCTGACATTCATCTCATCCGCTGAATCGACGATTACGACACGCCGCCCGCCATCGGCCGAGGACAGACCGAAGAATTTCCCCAGCTTGCGAATATCATCAACGACGATTTCGTTCCGCAACCGCCCCTGATCATTCACGGATCGGGTGATGGCGGCCAGCCCCGGCTCGGCCCCGGCCAGTATGCGGTGTGCGACCGGATGTTCGGGATCAATCGCAAGGGTTTCAGGTGGCGGAGGGGCACCGAACAGCCCATCCTCTTCCATCGGCGGCGTTGCCAGTAAAAACCGTGCAATCCGCCAGGCCAGGGTTGCCTTACCCACCCCGCGCGGGCCAGTCAAAAGCCAGCCGTGGTGCAGCCGGTCCGAGGTGTAGGCGCTCAGAAATGCCTGTTCAGCCGCGGCTTGCCCAAACAGTTGCTGGGTTTCGCGCGGGTGCGGGGCACCGGGGGCCTGATCCGGGGTTGGGGTATCGTCGCTCATCTATCGTCAGTCACAAAGCTTGCAGAACGATATCTGTCACATCCTGTGCAACGCTGTCCATGTCGCGATTGCCGTCAATCACGCGAAAGCGGTCCGGAAACTCATCGGCCAGCGCCAGAAATCCGGCGCGCATCTTTTGCTGCAGATCGATGCCGAAATCTTCGAACCTTTCTTCTGTGCCCTGTCGCCCCTTGGCGCGGGCCAGACCGGTTTGTGGGTCCATGTCGATCAGCAGTGTCAGATCGGGTTCGCGCCCAATCACCAGGCTGTGCAATTGATCAACCACCCCGCGCAAATCGCCGCGCGACAGGCCCTGATACATGCGAGTGCTATCGGCAAATCGGTCACAGATAACCACTTTGCCAGCGGCAAGAGCGGGCTCGATTGTGCGCTCCAAATGATCCCGCCGCGCGGCAGTGAACAACAGCAATTCCGTTTCGGCCGACCAGCGGTCGGGGTCGCCTTCCAAAACCAGGCGGCGGATCTCTTCGGCCCCGACCGAGCCACCGGGTTCGCGCGTCAGCACGACCTCATGACCAAGATCACGCAAACGCTCGGTCAGCATGCGTGCCTGCGATGATTTGCCTGATCCATCAATGCCTTCGAAGGTCAGAAACAACCCGGGCTTTGTCACAATGCGTCCAGTGGATTGCCGATCACATCGGTCAGAAAGATACCGCCCACGGTCATCATACGCACCACGAAGCCTCCGGCCGGGACGCTTTCAGACGCCACCAATGGGCGGCGGATTTCCGGCAATCCTTCGGGTTTGATAACCAGCTCAGCCAGTTGTTGGCCCTTTTCAATTGGCGCGTTGACCGGCCCGTCATAGACAACCTCGGCCTCAATATTCTTGTCACCCAGAACTGGGAACAGCAGCGACAAGTCCTCTTCCGGGACCAGACCCACGGTCTTTTGCGCGCCCATCCAGATCTTGGCCTCGGCTATTGGCGTGTCCGCGTTGGCAACTGTCCTCTCGACAAAATTTCGAAACGACCAGTTAACCACGGCCTCAGCCTCCTCTGCCCGTTTGCCGGTGCTGTCGAGACCTGAGAGTACAAAAATCACCCGACGGTCACCCTGTTTGGCCGACCCGACAAGGCCATACCCGGCCTCTTGCGTGTGGCCGGTCTTCAGACCGTCGGCACCGATCCCCAGCTTGAGCAGCGGGTTGCGGTTGCGTTTGTTCGACGGCGCGCGGCCATCGAATTCAAACTCTTCCTCGGCGAACAGGGGGTAGTATTCCGGGAAATCCGAAATCAGATGATTTGCCAACACAGCCAAGTCATGGGTGGACATCATATGACCGGCAGCGGGCCAGCCGTTCGAGTTGGCAAAGTTGGAATTGTTCATGCCCATTTGCTGCGCACGTTGCGTCATGTATCGGGCAAACCCAGCCTCGGTTCCGTCAGGGCTGAGCGCCTCGGCGATCACCACGCAAGCGTCGTTGCCCGACAGTACGATAATGCCGCGCAACAGGTCCTCGACCCGGACGCGGTCCTGCGTGTTCAGGAACATGGTTGAGCCGCCATAGCTCATGGCGTGTTCCGAAACCGGCAGTGTTTCATCCAGTGTCAGGCGGCCATCGCGCAGTGCCTCGAACGCCACGTAAAGCGTCATGAGCTTGGACATAGAGGCAGGCGGTAGGGGCAGATCGGCCTCTTTGGACAGTAGAACCGTACCTGTGGTCTGATCTACCACATATGCCGCGCGGGCTGTTGTATCAAAGGCTTGGGCGGGCAGGGCAAACACAGCCAGCCCAAGGGTCAAAACGGATGATCGCAGTGAGGACAGCACGAGGGGCCTCCTTTGTTTCAATTCTTGACAGAGAACGCGTCGGAAAACCCAAGGTCTCTGACGTCGCTTTGCAATGCGTTGCGTTCCGAGCGGGTTTTTGCCGGGCCAACCAGCACGCGCCAGACCGTTTTGTCGTCGGCCTTCAGCTCGCGAACGTTGGCAGTCATTCCGTTCCGCTCAATTTTTTGCGCCGCGCTCTTGGCATTGGCTTCGACATTGAAGGTTCCAACCTGAACAAACGGCTTGGTCAGAGATCGTGGTGCTGGATCCTGAGCCACCGGAGCAGGCGCGCTTACCGGGGTGGGGTCGGCCGCTTCAATCGCGGCTGCAGCACCTGCAACGGGGTCAAGCGGCGTTTCAGTGATCTCGTTAGGATCTTTCTTTTGCCACCACTTCCGCTTGGCCGGTTTGTCCTCGGGTGGGGTGACTTCGGGGTCAGACAGAGACGGGGCCGCGGTGGGTTGAGTTGCGGTTTCTACCACTTCTCCCACCGCATCAGCGGTTGCCTCAGCTGCGGTGTCGCTTGTTGCCGCCGCGGTAGCTCCGGCTGCGCCTGCTGCGGCAACCGGTTCTTTCTTTTGCCACCACTTCCGTTTGGCGGGCTTTTCCTCGGACGGGCTGACTTCGGGTTCAGATTGAGTAGAGGACGGTGTGGCCTGAGCTGCGGTTTCAACCACGTCTTCCGCGGCATCGGCGGTTGCTTCAGCTGCGGCATCGCCTGTTGCCGCTGCAGCGGCTCCGGCTGCACCTGCTGCGGCAACCGTTTCTTTCTTTTGCCACCATTTCCGCTTTGTGGGCTTTTCGGCATCTGCCGTAGCCGTTTCTATGGCTGCGTCTTTTGATTTTGCTTCATCGGTGACCGATTTATTCTCGGTTGTCGCGGTTTCTTCGGGCTTGGGTTCTTCTTTTTCTACGGGTTTGCGCCGCAGGGCAGTAACCTGAACCTTGGTCGGCGCACCTGCAAGGATACCCAGCTTGCCAGCGGCCGCAGAGGACAGTTGTAAAGCCGGGCCGGGCAGGTTTCTTTCCCGCCGGAACAAGGCGCCATTCACAGATTTGTTGTTTTTCGGATTCTTGATGACAACGCGTTCGGGTTGAGTCACATCCGGGTGGGCAACCCAGATACCGCCCAAGGACGGACGCCCATCCCACAGAGCGGCTTCGGTCACATTGAAGGCCTCTGGCGCTTCGACCGTTGCGCCTGATTTGTCTGAATGACCGGGAAACAGTTCGACGGTACCGCTGGTCTGGGTGCCGTCACTTGGTGCGTCCGACAATGCTTCCTCGGTCGACAGTGTCTCGTCACACCCCGCCAGAATTGCCAATGTTACCGCCAGCACCGCCCACGATCGCGGTTTTAAGCGTGTCTCAGTCGCTCGCTTCATTTTGTCATCCCTTGCCTGAAGGGGTCTCGTTTCCTGAACCCCGCCGCCAATTGCCGGTTCTGTCTTGCCGGTCTGTTACGGTCTTTCCTGCAAAGCATAACGTGGGTGAGGTGTCATGGAAAGACCACTGCACATCCTTAGGCGAGAATTCCCTATTTGCTCTTGCCACCGATTTCAGTTGGCCTTAGACCCAGCCCCACGCGGGGAGGTGGCAGAGTGGTCGAATGCGGCGGTCTTGAAAACCGTTGGGCGTGAGAGCGTCCCCAGGGTTCGAATCCCTGTCTCCCCGCCACTCATACCTGTCTCACTTCAGTTGTGTTTTCTGACCCGGAATTGTGCCGCAATTCCCGCGAGTTGGAGCATGCGCTTTCAATCAGAGACGGAGCAAACCGTACACTCTGAGTAGAATTCAGGCCTCAGTCTCAGTGCCACATTTTGTCGGGGTCGCTTTGGACCAGATTTCCCTGATACCCGGCAATTTACAGGGAATTTTCGTGAGATGGGTTCAATATCAGACGTTTTGCAGGTCAGAACCGTATGCTTTTCAGCGGCTTATGTGGGAAATTCCCTAAAAGGTGGAACAGGGAGTTTTCTTGAGCGAACAGGGGGTCTTGTCAGAAGAACTTTGCTTCAGCAGGGCAGGGGTGTTGCGTAGCTTTTTCTCATGACCAGACCTGCCTCTTTCAAATACTTCAAAACCAATCCCGAGATTATCCGCTTGGCGGTGATGCTGTACATCCGTTTCCCGCTCTCGCTTAGGAATGTTGAAGATCTGCTGCACGAGCGAAGCATCGACGTGAGCCACGAAACTGTCCGGTATTGGTGGAACAGGTTTGGCCCAATGTTTGCTGCTGAGATCAGACGGAAGCGTGTTCAGCAATTGAGAGCATACTCCAAATGGAAGTGGCACGTGGACGAGGTTTTCGTGAAGGTGAATGGCAAGAGACACTACCTCTGGCGGGCTGTCGATCATGAGGGCGAAGTGCTGGAAGCAATCGTCACCAAACGCCGAAACAAGCAGGCCGCGTTGAAATTCCTCAGGAAATTGATGAAGCGACACGGTAAAGCGGAAAACGTCGTCATGGATCGCTTCGCCTCATACAGAGCCGCGCTCAGAGAGCTGGGCGCGCTCAAAAAACAACAGACGGGCAGGTGGCTCAACAACCGCGTTGAGAATTCCCACCTTCCTTTCCGGCGACGCGAACGCGCGATGCAACGGTTCAGGCGCATGCGAAGTCGACAGAAATTCGTCTCGGTCCACTCCTCTGTCTACAACCACTTAAACCAGGAAGGATCGCTCGCAAGCTGAGATACCTTCAAGCTGACCCGCGCCGCCGCTCTTAGCGAGTGGCGTCAACTTTGTTCCGGATAG
>NZ_WQBE01000017.1 GCF_013032005.1 Ruegeria atlantica | reverse complement strand
CCAATGGCGAAGACGGCAACAGCGCCGTCGAAGCCAAGGTCAAAGCCGAGGTCGCGGACCTCTGCGCGCGCTTCCCTCTCTATCCGAACCTGTAAGACGAAGGACCCTTACCCATGAGCTTTCATAACATCGACCAAGCCCCTGCTCGCCTGAACCGCAGCGAACTGGCCGTTCCGGGCAGCCAACCCGGAATGTTCGAAAAGGCCGCACAATCAGATGTAGATGTGATCTTCCTCGATCTGGAAGACGCGGTCGCGCCTGATGAAAAGGAACAGGCCCGCAAGAACATCATCGAGGCGCTGAACGATATCGACTGGGGCAACAAAACCATGTCGGTGCGGATCAACGGGCTGGATACGCATTATATGTATCGCGATGTGGTGGATGTGGTCGAACAGGCTGGCGAACGGCTGGACCTGATCATGATCCCCAAGGTTGGCACCGCCGCGGACGTCTATGCGGTCGATATGCTGGTAACGCAGATTGAGGACGCCAAAGGCTACAAGAAACGGATCGGGTTCGAACACATCATCGAAACCGCGCTTGGGATGCAGAATGTCAGCGAGATTGCGGCAGCTTCCAAACGCAATGAAAGCCTGCATTTCGGAGTGGCTGACTATGCGGCCTCGACCCGCGCACGAACCACGATCATCGGCGGCGTGAACCCCGATTACTCCGTGTTGACCGACGCAGATACCGATGGTGAACGTCTGACCCATTGGGGTGACATGTGGCACTATGCGCTGGTGCGCATGGTGGTTGCGGCACGCGCCAACGGACTGCGTCCAATCGATGGGCCATTTGGCGACTTTCAGGATCCCGACGGCTACCGAGCGGCTGCCAAACGCGCAGCGGTTCTGGGATGTGAAGGCAAATGGGCCATCCACCCCAGCCAAATTGCCCTGGCCAATGAGGTCATGTCGCCATCCGAGGCCGAAGTCACCAAGGCACAGCGCATTCTTGTCGCCATGGCCGAGGCTGAATCGGCGGGCAAAGGTGCTGTGTCTCTGGATGGCCGTCTGATCGACTATGCCTCAATCCGTCAGGCCGAAGTGCTGGTCGAAAAAGCAGGCCAGATCGCAGCAGCTTGATCCGAAGGGCTTAGGCTACCTAAATAGGACAGCGCCAAACGGTTTTGTGGATCGGCCACTGGTACAGTTTGGCGCTGCGTTTTTCTGGTCACTCAGCGAGAAGACTTGAAAGTTTGTCCGCGCCCTGCCGCAGTGTTTCCAGAAACGACATCAGGCTGCCGACATCATGGCGTTGGGTCGGGGCGTGAACCGATAGCGTCCCTACCAACCTGCCCTGCCCGTCCTGAACAGGCACCGCAAGTGCGGACATTCCGGTCATGAATTCCTCATCATCGGTAGAATACTGATTGTCGGAAATGCGTTGGACTTCAGCCTTTACTGCCTTGGGGTCCGTCAGCGAACGCTCGGTCTGCGGCTGCAATTTTCCGGCCGAAAGAAACCCGTCCAGCGTTTTCTGACGCAGCGTGGACAGGTACATTTTTCCACTGGCCGTGCAGTGAAACGGAACCTGCGTGCCCACGGGCAACTGAATGCGCAGGGGCCATTTGGTTTCGACCCGGTCCAGATAGATCATCCCCTCGCGGTCGGGAATGGCGAGGTTGCATGTCTCTCCTACCTCCTCGGCCACGCTGCGCAATATGGCCAGGCGTGCAGTCCGCAAATGTTCGGCAGACATGGTGTTGACAGAAAGCAGTCGTAAACGACGGCCAGGGCCATAAGACCGGCCGTCGAGATCGCGTTGCAGAAACCCCTCGGCCTCGGCCGTTTGCAGCAGGCGGTGGACGGTGGGTTTTGCCAGACCCAATGCATCGATCAGGTCTGACGGTTTAACAGCTACCCCGCGCCGAGCCACCTCTTCAAGGATCAGCAACAGGCGCAGGTTCGTTGGGATCTGAGTTTCTTTTTCTTGTGTTTCCGTCTCGGCCATCCCGCAACATTCTAGTTATTTGGCAGCAGGATCAAGGCCAGATCGGGCACCAGCGACACCAAAATCCAGACCGACAACAGAGCCACCAGATAAGGCACCGTATACCGCAGCAGCCGGAAATAAGGCACGCCCGTCACACCCGACGCCACATACAGGTTCAGCCCGTAAGGTGGCGTGATGAACCCGATAGAAGCACCCACAAGGAAAATCACCGAGAAATGGATCGGATCAATGCCAACCGAGGCGGCAATCGGCGCCAAGATTGGGGCGAGAATGATCGTGACCGGAAGGCTTTCCAGTACCATGCCCGAGAAGAAGACGATCACCATCGAGGTGAACAGCACCGCATGATAACCACCCATCGAGGTCACGAAGTTCCCGATGGTCTCTTGCGCGCCGAGCAGCGACAAGATTTGCTGCATCACAACCGAAATTGCGATCAGCGGTGCAAGGATGCCAGTGATCTGGGCCGAGCGGATAACGATTGAGGGAATCTCGGGGATCGTGAAGCCTTCGACCACGAACATCTCAGCATAGCTTTTTTCGGTCGGCGGAATGTCATTGCGTGCGCCCATGACACGGTTGATCGGATAGCTGACCAGCCCTGCGATGACGCAGAAGCCTACGGTCACACCGGCCGCCTCGGTTGGTGAAAACTTGCCCGTGTAGATGCCCCACAACACCAATCCGATGGCGAAAAAGCCCAGCCACGCACCAAACGCGGTTTTCAGCACCCGGTTTAGTTGCAACGGGATCAAATATCCCCAGCCGTTGATCCGGCAGATTATCCAGCAGGCAAATTGCATGCCAAACACCATCAACGCGCCGGGCAGGATACCCGCCACAAACAGCTCGGAAATCGGCAGGTTCATCAGGAACCCGTACACGATGAAGATGATCGACGGTGGGATGATGATCCCAACTGTACCACCCGCCGCTGCTGTTGCGGCGCTGAAGCGTTCATCATAACCGCCCTTGACCATCTCAGGGTGCAGCATCGACCCGATGGTCGCGGTTGTTGCCGAGTTTGACCCCGAGATCGCTGCGAAAAGCCCGCAAGCCCCCAACGACGCCATTGCCAGCCCGCCGCGTATCCAGCCCAGACAGGCATATGCAAAATCACTAAGCCGCCGCGCGATGCCGGATTTGTTGATCAGGTCGCCAGTCAGGATGAACAGCGGCATCGCCAGCAGGGCGAAGCCTTTGTTGAACACATTCAGCAGCTCGGCCCCCATATTGTCCAGCGTCAGGCCCAGCACAAACGAGCAGCCAATAACCCAATAGCCGATGACCAGAAGCACTGGCACGCCCAGCATGAACAGAAAGGTGACCCCAAGCGAGATCAGTGTGACCATGGTTCCGTCTGTCATCAGTCTGCTCCAATCACGGCCTGCTTGATCAGCGGCTCACCTGTTTTCCAGTTGTGCAGATCGTCGGCGAGGTTCTGAAACACCCGCCCGACCATCAAAAAGAACGACAGCGGTGCGGCCAACAGGAACCACCACTGCATGATGTTGTCAGTACCCAGAACGATCTGAAAGTTTGATGCCGACAGCGCCACCAACCGTGTGGTGGTCACAATGACGATCACTGCGAAGATGAACCAAAGGACAGCATCTAGGAACAGGCAAGCCAGTTGCCCGCCGCGCGGCATAGAGGTGCGAAATTCGCTAAAGCTTAGATGCGTGCGTAGCCGCACGTTATAAGATGCGCCGAACCACGCCATCACCATGAACAGCAGTGGCGGGATCGTTGTTGACCAAGGCTCCTGATCGTTGAACACGAACCGGTCAATCACGCCCCAAAAGATGATGAAGGCAATCGCAAGGTAGGAATAAACCATCACGGCACGTTCAAAGTGGCGTTCGACAAACGGCACTTTTTGGTAAATCCACATGATGAGGAGCCCACCCAGGGCCGAGACGATTGCGCCTACGACCCATGTTGCGTCGGATTCCAGCGCGGATTGAATCTCGAATGAATCGAAGGTGAGTAAAGCACTGAATATCGCGCCGACATCTGCCCAAAATGACATGAACCCCGTCCTCCCAGTCGGTGTTTAGTGGAACCGGCCCACCCGGGCCGGTTCGTATTAAGCTTAGGTTAGGCTTCGCCTCTCCACCAACGGCGTGGCTCGACGTTTTCCGCAATTGTATCAGCGGGAATCTCACGCGCGATGTCGTAGATCTCTTGATAGGTGTCGATACCACCGGCCCATTTGTTAATGCGCTCGCGCCATTGCGCCCAAGGTTCGGGGTTGTAATTGGGGGCACACATTTCTTCGGCCAGTTTAATTTGGTCGTCCGCCAGGAAGGCCGGGCGTACGCCGTTTTCGGCGAAGATCGTATGCGGCAGTTGCGGTTCCGAGAAACCCACGGTGTTCAACAGTGCGGCTTCGTTCGCACCTTGGATCAGCGCCTGCGTGAAGTATGAAGACTCCATCACCGCATCCTGCAACTCACCGCCCAGACTGTCGAAGACCTTCGAAGACATGGACGTATGCTCGGTACCGCAGAAGAATTTCAGGTTCACCGATTGTGACACCACAGGCGCCATGTTGGCGTAGGCCACAGCCGATGCCCAAGTTTCGGCGCCGTCGATCAGGCCGGTTTTCAGCGCGTCCAGCGTTTCCTCCCACGCGACAGGTACCGGATTCAGGTTCAGCAGTTGCATGGCGATACGGCCAAGTTGCGTACCCGTCACACGGTTCTTGGTGCCAAATAGTTCTTCCAGCTTTGTGACGGTTGGCTTGTCGGCAAAGTTCGCGCCCATCTGTAGACCGCGCAGCTCACAATGAGTGAACAGGAATTTCAGACCGTGCCGTTTTTCCAGCGGATCGCGCAGGATGCGCTGGCTCGCCGGGCTGTAGAAGAAGTGGTACTGCGCCGCGCGGCTGGGGAACATATAGGCATAGTCCAACACGTTCAGATACGGCGCACCACCGGCCGAGTTCTGGGTCGAGGCAGCATAGATATCGACAATGCCCTGCTGGGTTTTCTCTACACAGCTCAGCTGACCACAGATCTGGTTGTCGCCGATGAACTCGATGCGAATCTCGCCATCGGTGCGCTCTTCCAGGTCACGCGCAAATTCGATTGCACCCGCACGCTCGATCAGCAGGTTGCGGGTATTAAAGCCCGATGCGCCGAATTTCAACGTGTGTTTTGGCTCTTTGGAAAAGCGCTTTTCGTAGGTTGATTCGGCTGCCTGCGCCAGATTCGCAAGGCTCATCGCCCCACCGAACCCACCTGCAGCCAGTAGAGTCGAGCTCATACCGTAACGGCCTGCCACGCGGAAAAAATCCCGCCGTGAAATACCACTTAGTTTCCGTCCGATCTCCATTGCTTACCTCCCTGATCGCAAATAATGAGACGTTTTGTATCAAAAAAGGCTAGTATATTTCTCATCGTTTGGCTAGAACTTTTTGAAACCAGTTTCAGGGAGGTGATCATGGAAGTAGACTATGCAGTTGTCGGGGCCGGGTCTTCGGGCTGTGTCATCGCCAATCGCCTGAGCGCCGACCCAAACGTGACCGTTGCTTTGCTCGAGGCCGGCGGTCGCGATACCAATCCGTGGATTCACATCCCGGTGGGCTATTTCAAAACCATGCATAACCCTTCGGTCGATTGGTGTTATCGTACTGAACCTGATCCAGGGCTGAATGGGCGCTCTATCGACTGGCCGCGTGGCAAGGTGCTGGGCGGGTCTTCGTCGCTGAATGGGTTGCTGTACGTGCGCGGCCAGAAAGAGGATTACGACCGCTGGCGTCAGATGGGCAACGAGGGTTGGGGGTGGGACGACGTTCTGCCCCTGTTCAAACGTTGCGAGGATCAGGAGCGTGGCGAGGATGAATTCCACGGCGTCGGCGGGCCATTGTCGGTGTCAAACATGCGCATCCAACGGCCCATCTGTGACGCCTGGGTCGCAGCCGCGCAGGCCGCAGGGTATCCGTTTAATCCAGACTACAATGGGGCTGAGCAAGAGGGTGTGGGGTATTTCCAGCTAACCACGCGCAATGGCCGCCGCTGTAGCGCTGCCGTGGCGTATCTGAAACCCATCCGCGACCGACAGAACCTAAACATCATTACGAAGGCCTTGGTGACACGGATCACGTTGGAGGGCAAAAAGGCAACTGGATTGGTCTATCGGGATCGTTCGGGCACCGAGCAAACCCTGAAAGTTCGGCGCGAAATCATCCTGTCCGGTGGTGCGATAAACTCGCCCCAGATTCTGATGCTGTCAGGGATAGGCGACCCGGACCACTTGAAGGAAAACGGGATCGAACCGCTGCACGCCCTTCCCGGTGTCGGCAAGGGATTGCAGGACCATTTGCAGGCAAGACTGGTGTTCAAATGCAATGAACCCACGTTGAACGATGAGGTCCGCAGCTTGTTCAATCAGGCGCGTATCGCTCTGAAGTACGCCCTGTTCCGTGCCGGTCCGATGACCATGGCGGCCAGCCTGGCGACGGGGTTCATGAAGACCCGCCCCGACGTTGAAACTCCGGACATTCAGTTCCACGTCCAACCATGGTCCGCCGACAGCCCCGGCGAGGGTGTGCATCCGTTTTCGGCCTTTACCATGTCCGTCTGTCAGCTGCGGCCGGAAAGCCGGGGTGAGCTGCGCCTGAACGGGCCAGACCCTTCAAAGTACGTCAAAATAATCCCGAATTACCTGTCGACCGAAACGGATTGTCGAACCATCGTCGACGGCGTGAACATCGCCCGCGGGATTGCTAAGCAGAACCCGTTGCATTCGAAGATTTCCGAGGAATTCAGGCCCTCGGCGGATCTGAGCTGTGACGATTACGAAGGCACGCTGGATTGGGCCCGGTCAAATTCGACCTCGATCTATCACCCGACCGGCACCTGCGCGATGGGCAACTCTGAGGCATCGGTTGTCGACGCAAAGCTAAGAGTCCACGGAATTGCCAATCTGCGGGTGGCGGATTGTTCGATTATGCCCGAGATCGTCAGCGGTAATACGAACGCTCCTGCGATCATGATTGGAGAAAAGGCCAGCGATTTGTTGGCAGCGGATGCCTAGACGGCAGCACGAACTGCTTTGTAAAGCGCGCGAAACCGGCCAAGCCGGTCCGACAATGCGCCCATTTCCTCAGGATCGAACCTGACAGATCCTGCGGGCTGGATGGCAAGGTCCTCAATAGTCAGCGCTTTGTCACCGCAAGCCGCCAATCGAGCCGCGCCATAGGCTGGGCCGGAATCCGCCCCTTCGGATCGAAGGATGGGTTTGCCTGTCACCGTTGCAATCAACCCAAGCAGCAGGTCGGACCGGCTGCCGCCGCCGATAGCGGCCAAATCCGACAGGCCGTCTATCGAGTCGCCAAAACTCTGGGCGGCGTCGGCGAAACAAAACGCGATGGCCTCAACCACCGAGCGACAAATTTCTGCACGCGTTGTCGCGTCTTCCAGTCCAAAGAAACAGGCGCGTATATGCGGGTCGCCGTGAGGGCTGCGTTCGCCTGTCAGATAAGGCAGGAAAATCGGCACACGGTCTTGCGGGGCTGTTTCGGCCATTGCGATGACTTCTGCCGAGGACAATCCAAGCTGCCCGCCGATCCACGCGATTGGCCTGGCGCCGTTTAGCATTGCCGCCATCTGGAACCAGCGATCAGGGAGTGTATGCGCAAACGCATGCACATATCGTTCCGGGTTTGGCTTATATACGCGATCCGCAACGAATAGCTGACCGGAAGTGCCCAGCGAAATAAACCCTCGCCCCGGTTCGGTTGCTCCCAGCGACACTGCGCCGGTGGCCGCATCCCCACCTCCTGCTACAACAGGTACGCCGGGCTTCAGTCCGGTCTGGTTGGCCGCATCTGCCGAAATTGTGCCCACAACTTCGTGCCCATCGGAAATTTGCGGCAGCCAGTGGGTCGCAACATGGGTCGCCTCGGCGATCCCGCTGTGCCACTGCCGCGCGGTTTGATCCAGCCAAAGGGTGCCCGCCGCATCACAGGGATCCGTCGCGAGGACCCCGTGCAGGCGCAGCCCGATATAATCCTTCGGCAACAGGATATGAGCGATGCGGTCATAGTTTTCAGGCTCATGCCGCTTCAGCCATGTAATCTTAGGTGCGGTAAAACCTGGCAGCGGCAGAACACCCGCGATCTGGCCGATCTGTGGCAGCGCATCGCGAAGTTCACCGCATTCCTGCGCCGAACGGCTGTCATTCCACAAAATGGCCGGACGGATTGGGCACAAGTCCTGGTCGAGCAGTACGGCTCCGTGCATCTGACCCGACAGACCAACAGCCCGAACGTCCGCCAAAGTAATCTGTTCCCCCAGCTTGCGTAGTGCGTTGCAGGTGGCGCGCCACCAAAGATCAGGATGCTGTTCCGACCATCCAGGCTGAGGCGAAGAGGTTTGCATTTCAACCGAAGCCGTTGCCATTATCCGCGCCGTGTCGGCGCAGACAACCTTGACCGCTGATGTGCCGATGTCGATCCCGAGATACATTTACAACCCTTGCCCTGCGTCCGAGGTGCGGCACATGTCCGGCTATTGATTTTTTAGCGCGCGCAAAGAATATGTAAAGCTATGATAAGATCAAAGCGGCAAAGATCCGCAGGTAGATTGGCATGACCAAGATAAAAAACATGGAAGAGTTCGCGGCCCTCAGCGGGATATCCCGGCCGACGGTTTCGAAATATTTCCACGACCCGGACAGCGTGCGGCCCACAACGCGGGCGCGCATCGAAGAGGCGTTAGAGCGTTTTGACTATCGCCCTAATATTTACGCCATAAATCAGAACCGGAAGCTGACCAAGAATATTGGTATCGTCGTGCCCTATCTGGCTGATCCCTTTTTTGCCGAGATCGCGCGCTATCTGGAGCAATCCTGTATCGCGGCGGGGTATCGCCCGTCTCTATTCAGCTCACATGGCGAGCAAAAACTGGAGAATGAGATACTCGACAGCTTACGGTCGCTGAAACCAGCAGGTGTTCTGTTAGCACCGCTGGGTCGCGCGTCGGATCAGTCAGCGATTGAAAAATTCTGCGCCGATGTTCCAACGGTTCTGTTCGACAGTAACCTTGATGGTATGGGGGCTGCTTTCATCGGTTCGGACAATTTCAGCTTTGTGTCACAAACCGTGGAATACATGACCCGCACCGGGGAACCACCATCGTTCTTTGAAATGCGCACCCCAGCCAACCCAAATGCCAACAAACGGCGCATAGCCTATGTCGACGTTATGGAGCGTTTGGGGTTTGAACCGCATATCATCAAGATTGACGGCACAGGATGGGCCTTTGAAGAGATCGGTCGGCAAGGTGCGCGAAAAGTGCTGGAAGAACGCAGCCTGCGGACCGACTCGGTGCTGTGCAGCAATGACCGTCTCGCCATCGGATTTTTGGCGGCCTGCTACGAACAGGGGATTCGGGTTGGGCGCAAGGAAGATTGCACGTTGCGATTGGCCTCAAATGACGATCATCCCTTCGCAAAATTCACATGTCCGTCCCTGACAACGGCCGCGCATGACTATGACAATGTGGCTGCCCGCAGTGTCGAAACACTGTTCGAACTTATTGAAAGCGGTGGGAAATTTGAAAAACGAACAGAAACTTTGTTTCCCGCAAGGCTTGTTTTACGCGAGTCCGCCTGAACATTAAATTTAACGCGCGTAAAGTTTTTATTGACGCCGCGACAATTTATGAACTAGGCTTCCTGCACAGCATCCAAGCTCAGGGAGGACAAGGATGTATCTGAAAAACGCACTTCGTGCGGCGACGGCGTTGACATTCGTCGCCACGGCAGCGGCCCACGCGCAATCCATCACCATAGCGACCGTGAACAACGGCGACATGATCCGGATGCAGGGCTATACCGACAAGTTCACCGAGGCGACCGGCATCGATGTCGAATGGGTGACGCTAGAAGAAAACGTGTTGCGCCAGCGCGTGACCACCGACATCACCACCAAAGGTGGCCAGTTCGACATCATGACCATCGGTATGTACGAAACCCCGATCTGGGGCGCCAATGGTTGGCTGGTGCCGCTGGAAGGAATGTCCGCTGAATATGATGTGGATGACATCCTGCCCGCGATGCGCAACGGGTTGAGCCATGAGGGGACGCTGTTCGCGGCTCCGTTCTATGGCGAAAGCTCAATGATCATGTATCGCACTGATCTGATGGAGAAAGCCGGACTGGAAATGCCTGATGCGCCGACCTGGCAGTTCATCCGAGAGGCGGCTGCGGCGATGACGGATCGAGACAACGACATCAACGGTATTTGCCTGCGTGGCAAAGCCGGTTGGGGTGAAGGTGGCGCGTTCATTACCGTGACCGGAAATTCCTTTGGTGCCCGCTGGTTCGACGAAGACTGGAAACCCCAGTTTGATCAGCCGGAATGGAACGAAGCGCTGACTTTCTTCGTCGACATGATGAGTGAATCCGGCCCCGCGGGTTACGCTACTAACGGGTTCAACGAAAACCTGTCACTGTTCCAGCAGGGCAAGTGCGGCATGTGGATCGACGCCACTGTCGCGGCATCGTTTGTAACCAATCCTGACGACTCGACTGTGGCCGACAAAGTCGGCTTCGCGTTGGCTCCGAATTCGGAAGGCGTTGACAAGCGCTCCAACTGGCTTTGGGCATGGGCGCTGGCCATCCCTGCAGGCACCGAACAGGCGGATGCTGCCAAGCAGTTCATCGAATGGGCAACCTCGAAAGACTACATTGAGCTGGTGGCCGAAAACGAAGGCTGGGCCAACGTCCCGCCGGGTGCGCGTACATCACTGTACGAGAACCCCGAGTATCAGAAGGTTCCGTTCGCCCAGATGACACTGGATTCGATCCTGTCGGCTGATCCAAATGATCCGACGGTGAAACCGGTGCCCTATGTCGGCATCCAGTTTGCTGCGATCCCTGAATTTGCAGGCATTGCTACGCAAGTGAGCCAGGAATTCTCGGCCGTTTACGCCGGACAGCAATCGGTGGAAGAGGCGCTTGAAAAAGCGCAGGCCTTCACCGCAGAAGAGATGGAAGCCGCAGGTTACTGACGTCTTCTAATTGCGGGTGGGCAGAGGTCTGCCCCCCGCCCTACCCTTCCACAATCCACGTTTTTCTCGCAGGCTGGTATGCGCCTGAACAGAGAGGTCTTGCGCCATGGCAACCCAACATTCCCGATCAGTGGCCCGCCTAATGATGGCACCCGCCGTGGTCCTGCTGCTTGGCTGGATGCTCGTGCCGCTGACAATGACGCTGTATTTTTCCTTCAAGAAATACCTGCCCCTACGCGGTGGTGATCTGGGCTGGGTCGGCTTTGACAACTACGTCCGGTTTGTGTCCTCCAGCTCGTTTTGGCCTGCCGTGCAGGCGACGCTGATGATCGTTGGTGGTGTACTGGTGATCACCGTGATTTTGGGCATCCTGCTGGCCATTCTGCTGGATCAACCAATGTGGGGTCAGGGTGTTGTCCGCATCCTTGTGATTGCACCTTTCTTTGTGATGCCTACGGTCTCTGCGCTGGTCTGGAAGAACATGTTCATGGACCCGGTGAACGGTCTTCTGGCGCATCTGTGGCGCTTTTTTGGGGCCGAGCCGATTTCATGGCTGTCCGAGGCCTCGATGACGTCTATCATCATGATCGTGTCGTGGCAGTGGCTACCCTTCGCCACGCTGATCCTGCTGACTGCCATCCAGTCGCTGGACAGCGAACAGCTGGAAGCAGCTGAGATGGACGGCGCGCCAGTTCTGAAGCGCTTTTACCATATCGTCTTGCCGCATCTGAGCCGCGCAATCACGATTGTGATCCTGATCCAGACGATCTTTCTATTGTCGATCTTCGCCGAGATCTTCGTGACCACCGGCGGTGCATTCGGCACCCGCACACTCACCTACCTGATCTTCCAGCGCGTGTTGGAAAGCCAAAACGTCGGCCTTGGATCAGCCGGAGGTGTCTACGCCATCATCCTTGCTAATATCGTTGCCATCTTCCTTATGCGCATCGTCGGCAAAAACCTGGACGCGTGAGGAGATAAGACCCATGGCCCGCACCGTCACACCCCACCGCAAATCGCTGAACACCGCCCTTGCCTGGGCCGTTGGACTGCTGATCTTTTTCCCGATCCTCTGGACCATTCTGACCAGTTTCAAGACCGAGGCACAGGCGATTGCCAGCCCGCCCCTGTTCCTGAATTTCGACTGGACACTTGAGAACTATGCCATCGTGCAAGAACGGTCAGACTATATGCGGTTCCTGTGGAATTCCGTCATCATCGCAGGCGGATCGACCATTCTTGGCGTAATCATCGCGGTCCCCGCCGCATGGGCGATGGCCTTTGTACCGTCCAAGCGCACAAAGGACATCCTGTTGTGGATGCTCTCCACCAAAATGCTACCTGCCGTTGGCGTATTGTATCCGATCTACCTGCTGTTCATCCGTCTGGGACTGCTAGACACACGCGGTGGACTGGTCGTGGTGCTGATGCTGATCAACCTGCCGATCATCGTCTGGATGCTCTACACATATTTCCGCGAAATCCCCGGTGAAATTCTGGAAGCCGCACGGATGGACGGGGCGACACTGAAAGAAGAAATCCTTTACGTATTGACGCCCATGGCCATCCCCGGCATCGCCTCGACAGTTCTCCTGAACTTCATTCTGGCGTGGAACGAAGCGTTCTGGACCCTCAACCTGACCGCCGTCGACGCGGCACCGCTAACTGCCTTCATTGCCAGCTACTCCAGCCCCGAAGGCCTGTTCTTTGCCAAGCTCAGCGCGGCCTCGACCATGGCGATCGCACCAATCCTCATCCTTGGCTGGTTCAGCCAGAAACAACTTGTCCGCGGCCTGACCTTCGGCGCTGTGAAATAAGGAAGACGACGTATGGGACGTATTCAACTTAAATCCGTGACCAAAAGCTTCGGCGACGTGCAGGTCATTCCGCCTCTGGATCTGACCATCGAGGACGGCGAGTTCACGGTCTTTGTCGGCCCTTCGGGGTGTGGCAAGTCCACCTTGCTGCGCTTGATCGCGGGGTTGGAGGATATCACCTCGGGCTCTATCGATATTGACGGGGCAGATGCCACTGACGTGCCCCCCGCCAAACGTGGCCTGGCGATGGTGTTCCAGTCTTACGCTCTGTACCCGCATATGACGGTGCGCAAGAATATCGCATTCCCGCTGCGCATGGCCAAACTGGATCAGGCGGAAATCGACAAGCGCGTCGAAGGCGCTGCAGGTGTACTGAACCTTGCAGACTATCTGGATCGTCGACCTGGTCAGTTGTCGGGTGGGCAGCGTCAGCGCGTTGCCATTGGCCGCGCCATTGTGCGTGAACCTGCGGCGTTTTTGTTCGACGAACCGCTGTCCAATCTCGATGCGGCGTTGCGGGTGGGCATGCGGCTTGAGATCAGCGAGTTGCACGAGCGTCTGGCCACAACAATGATCTACGTGACACACGATCAGGTCGAGGCGATGACCATGGCCGATAAGATCGTGGTGCTTCAGGCCGGTGTCATCGAACAGGCCGGCAGCCCACTAGAGCTGTACCGCACCCCGCGCAATTTGTTTGTTGCAGGCTTCATCGGCTCGCCCAAAATGAATTTTATCGAGGGTGAAGAGGCCGCGAAACACGGGGCCCACACCATTGGAGTGCGCCCTGAACATATCACGGTATCCGAAAGCGACGGGCCATGGTCTGGTGTCGTTGGCGTATCCGAACATCTGGGGTCGGATACCTTCTTTCATATCCACGAAACCGGGTTGGCCGAAACCATCACCGTTCGCGCGGATGGAGAGGTCGGATTCCGTCATGGAGATCGTGTCCATCTGGCCCCACGTGCAGATGTCATTCATCGGTTTGACGCACAGGGATTGCGCATCGAATGACGCGTTTGGCCGGCAAAACAACTCTAATTACGGGGGCCGCGCGTGGTATCGGCCTAGCCTTTGCCAAAGCCTATGTTGCCGAGGGCGCGCGTGTTGCGATTGCCGATGTCGACATCCCCCGTGCGCGAAAGGCCGCAGCCGAAATCGGTGATCCTGCGCTAGCCATCGAGATGGACGTAACCAACCAGTCCAGCATCGACCAAGCAGTCGCGCAAACACTCGCGCATTTCGGACCCATTGACATTCTGATCAACAACGCCGCGATATTCACTGCCGCCCCGATAACCGAGATCGAGCGCGCCGATTTCAACCGCGTTTTTGACATCAACGTCGCCGGAACCCTGTTCACCATGCAGGCGGTTGCACGACACATGATCGCGCACGGGGTCAAAGGCCGCATCATAAACATGGCCTCTCAGGCCGGACGGCGTGGTGAACCTCTGGTTTCGGTCTATTGCGCCAGCAAAGCGGCGATTATCTCGCTGACGCAATCGGCAGGGCTGAACCTGATCCAACACGGGATTAACGTGAACGCCATCGCACCGGGCGTTGTTGACGGCGAACACTGGGACGGTGTTGATGCGTTCTTTGCCAAACACGAAGGCAAAGCCCCTGGGCAGAAAAAGCGCGAAGTGGCGGCGGCTGTTCCCTATGGCCGTATGGGCCGCGCCGAAGATTTGACCGGAATGGCCGTTTTTCTGGCTTCGGACGAGGCCAAATACATCGTCGCGCAAACCTATAATGTCGATGGCGGAAACTGGATGAGCTGATGGATCCTCTGGCGAACGCAAAACCTCCGGTACCGCTGGGTCGTAATGCCCTTACGGACTTGCCCGCAGCAGTCAGAAGGCCATCGTATCGCCACGCTGAATTGCGACCGGGTATCGTGCATATCGGTCTTGGCAATTTCCACCGCGCACATCAGGCCTGGTACATCCACCGTTTGATGCAGCAGGGCCTGGCAAAGGACTGGGCGATTATCGGCGCAGGGGTTCGGGCCTATGATGCCGGGATGCGGGAAAAGCTGGTCAGCCAGGATTGTCTGACAACGCTGATCGAACTTGACCCATCCGGCATGTCCGCTGAAATCATTGCCCCGATGATTGACTATCTGCCGATCGAACCCGGGAACGCGCCGTTGATCCAACAAATGTCCGATCCAGCGATCCGCATCGTGTCCCTGACCATCACCGAAGGGGGGTATTTCCTGGACGCCAATACCGGGGCGCTCGACACTACCCACCAAGATATCCGCCACGATGCGCAAAACCCTGACCAACCTTGTACAGCTTTCGGCGCCATCGTTGCGGCGCTTGGGCAGCGTCGAGCGCATGGCTTGAAACCTTTTACCGCGCTCAGCTGCGATAATCTGCAAGGCAACGGAACGATCCTGCGTAACTGTATCGTCGGATTGGCGCGGTTGTCTGACCCTGATCTGGCCGACTGGATCGAACAGAACGGGGCATTTCCGAATTCGATGGTGGATTGCATCGTGCCGGCCACAACACATCAGGTGATCTCGCAATGCCGCGCCCTGGGTATCGAAGACCGCGCCCCGGTTTCGCATGAGAATTTTCGCCAATGGGTGATCGAGGATGATTTCTGCGCTGATCGTCCCGCGCTTGAAAAGGTTGGTGTGACACTGACCCGCAATGTACATACGTACGAGGCCATGAAGCTGCGTGTTCTGAATGGCGGCCATCAACTGCTTGCGAATGTTGGGGAAATACTGAATGTCCCGACGATTGCCGACTGTATGCAGGACGACGATATCACAGCCTTTTTCAAAAAGGTTCAGGCTGAGGGTATATTACCTCATGTCGCGCCGGTGCCTGGAACACCACCTGCTGACTATCTTGAACTGGTCGCGAGACGTTTTGCGAATACTGCCATTCACGACACGACACGCCGGGTTGCCTTTGACGGCTCGTCCCGCCATCCCGGATTTTTGCTGCCGTCGCTGCGTGACGCACTGGCGTCAGGATCGCCAGTGAACGGGCTCGCCCTGGCCGAGGCGTTCTGGTGCCGGATGTGCGCGGGCCTTCGCGAAGACGGAAGCGAAATCGCGGATAATGACCCCTTTTGGACCGAATTGCATGACGCTGCTCTAGCCGCGAAAGCGGACCCCTTGATCTGGATCGCACAAAGCAAATTCTACGGAGATATCGGCCGGGAAGAACGTTTTGCAACAGCGTTTTCCCAATGGCTCAGGACCATATGGCAACGGGGAAGCCGGGCGGCAATTGCGCAATACCTCGGGTAATCCGGTGGCTGGCGTTCGGCTTTCGAAGTCAAATACTCGCGATAGATTTTGAATATCGTGCAAATTCGGGCAAAAATACTGGCAATGTCTGCAAATAGGTTTCATTGGGTAACCTATGTTGCGCTCGGAGGTTGGCTTGAAACCCACAATTTCGCAGGAAACCATCGCCAAATGGCAGCGGATCGTCGATCTGATTGCCCGGGTTGCCGATGTCCCTGCAAGTCTCGTGATGCGGACACATGCGCCTCATCATTCTGTTTTTGTCACAAGCAGAAGTAACAACAACCCCTATGAGGTAGGATGCGGTTTTACCCTGAGTGAGAAACTTTATTGCTATGGCGTTCTGAAACGCGATGGTGAACTGACGGTCGAAAATGCAACCCAAGACCCGGAATGGTGTGACAATGACGACCTAGAACACGGGATGAGTTTCTATATCGGCTATCCGCTCAAATGGCCCGACGGTACGATTTTTGGAACAATTTGCGTTTTGGATTCGCGCCGTAACCAACGCGCAATGCTGTTCCGCGAGGGCCTGCAGGAATTCGCGAGGGTCATAGAATCCGATCTTTCGTTGCTGGTTGAGATTGACCGCCGCACCGCGCTTGAGGCCGAATTGCAAGCCACGCTGGATCAACTGGAACAGCGCGTGGCCAACCGGACCGCAGATCTGGAAGAGGCAAATGCCGCGTTGCGGGTATTGCTGAGCAGTGTCGAAACTTCGCGGCAGGAATATGATGCCAAGATTCTAAGTCAGATAAAGGGGTTGGTGGTTCCGCATCTGGCAAAGCTGCGTGGCCGAATGGACAGCGACCCTGCCGGTCGGATTTATCTGGACCTTGCTGAAGAAAGCTTGAAATCCATCACCTCTGAGATGAGTGGGCAACTGACCACGATCTTTGAATCCCTGACACCAACCGAACAGGAAATCGCACAGTTGATCATGCGGGGACAGACGACCAAAGATATTGCGAGAACGCTGTCACGCGAACCCAGCACGATCGAGTTTCACCGCAACAACATACGCGCAAAGCTTGGATTGAAACGCAGCGGTAAGAACCTGCGCAGCCTGCTGTTGTCGATCCAGTGAACATGGGGAATCCCCCCATGTTTCCCCCGTAGATTTTCGATGCACTGTTTAATAAACCGGCTTGGTACCCTGTTTCTGTTCCGGCAAAGACCGGAACGAGAGACAACAGGGAACACCAAAAATGGAAAGAGATGACCTGGACCTTAAGCCAACGGTATTGCGTGGTGACAAGGATGAGTTGACGCCGGGCCTGTCGCGGCGATCCTTTTTTATGGCGGCGGGTGCTGCCGGTGTTGGTGGGGCGGCCTCGCTGCTGACCACGACATCTGCCAAGGCGCAATCCACCGACTGGACACAACCCGGCAACAATAACGGCGTGATCGAATTGCAGAAAACCACGGGACAATCCGTGGATGGGACCGTCGGGATCGACTATTACGGTCACTGCGCCATCAAGATCACATCACCCGGTGGTGCCACCGTTCTGTTCGACCCCTGGCGCGATGACCCTTCGGGTGCGTGGGGTCTGTGGTTCAAGAATGAATTCCCGGAAACGCCGGTCGATATCTGCATGTCCACGCATACGCATTTCGACCATGACGCCATTCACCGTCCGGTTTCGACCATGGTTCTGGACCGGATGGTCGGGAACTTTGAATTCGCCGACATCAAGATCACCGGTTTTGCGGACAAACACGTGTGCCGCGCGCCGGGCTGGTACGACTGGACCAACGCACTGGGCGAGTTTGGAGTGCAAGCCTGCCCGCCGGACAATGTCAGCCACATGGACATGGTGGTTTATCTGATTGAAACCGGCGGCATCCGCACACTGATCTGGGGCGACAACCGGCACGATCCGCCACAGGAATTCTGGGATGCGATTGGCCAGGTTGATGTTCTGACATTGCCCGTCGACGGGTCGCAGCACATTCTGGACTATAAACAAGGCAACGACATCGTCGAAAAGCTGAAGCCCAAGATCGTCATTCCAACGCATTACCTGAGCGAGACCACAAGCTATACGCTGACCACGCTTCAGAATGCGGATGAATGGGTGAAATCGCAGAAAAGCTACAAGATGCTGGATTCGGCCAGCCTGTCTCTCGAATCGGGTGATGTGGCCGGAATGGATCGCGAGTTCCTGTATTTTGGGCACAACGCACACACAGCCTGACCTAGGCATGCCGGTAGGGCGGTTACCTTCGCGCGGGCCGCCCTGCCACAAACTCACGTAAAGCTGACGTAGCCTCAGGGCGAATGCACCTTCAGCCGTTTAGCCGCTGCTGAACATCTTCGTCGTATTCACCCGCCGCCATCCGCTTGAACGCCCTTTTCCAACCATCCGCCAATTCCGGCATCACCGCCAATTCCTCGGCCTCGGCACGGGTCGCTTTTCTGAGCAACCGGGACGACACGTTGCGCGGTGAAAACCCAATTTCGTTGACCAGGGGCGTTTTCTTATCGAAAACAAAGATGCTCTGTTGTCAGAGCTTCGACCGTTTCAATGATGTCCTTCTCCAATTTGCGCGCGGCGGGTGACAGCGCCGATCCCGCTTTGCGCAACAGATGAATGTGGCGCTTTAAGGTCTCATCGGCCAGTGGACGGAACACAAGGTCGCTCGGCCCTGAAGAGATTGCGGCCATTTCAGGCAGGATGGTCACGCCAATACCAGCCCTGACCATCCCCAGAATGGAGGTCAGGTTATGGGCCGATAAACGCGATCTGGCGTGTATCTTTTCGGATTCTAGACCCGGAATGCCGTCGGATAAGCTATTGGCGATCAGACGTTCATTTTCCAGCGCTTTCCAGTTGACGGGGCCGGTGCCAGTGGCCAACGGATGATCTGGGGCAACCAGAACGCCGAACCGGTCGGTCAGCAAAAGCTGGCTGTGCAGACTGGACCCGTTGACGCCCAGTGTTGCGATACCGATATCAATTCGACCGCGTGACAATTCATGCAAAACCGATTTTGAATCCATATCGCGCAGGTCGATCCGGACTTTGTCATATGTGTCTATTTTACGGGCAAAAACCTGCGGAATGATTGTGCCAGCCACTGATGGTACTGTGGCAATTCGAACATGTCCCAAACTGGCGTCAGCGAAATTTTCGATGGCCCGTACAGTATTGTCGAAATGCTGAACTTCCTGCTCTGATTGTTCGAGAACAAATTCTCCTAGTGCAGTGAGCTTGTTTTTCCGGTCCGTTTCGAACAGCGGTTCCCCAAGATGGGTTTCCAGCTGTTTCATCATCATCGACACCGCAGAAGGTGTTCGTTTCAGGACCAAAGCCGCGTCCGTCAGGTTGCCGCAACGCGCGACGGCGACAAAGCCACGAAGCAATTCGATTTTGAGTGTCATCCGATCATTTCAACTTATCTGAAGTAATGTTCAATAATTTTAGTTTGATTGATTACCCCAAAGAGGTCCATACCTGATCGATACTTTCTGAATGAGGCGACACAGCTATGGCTGACATCCAAAAGAACCTGATCGCTGGTGAGTGGCTGGCAGGTGAAAGCGAAATCGAAAACCGCAACCCATCTGATCTGAGCGACTTGGTTGGTATGTTTGCTCAGGCCAGCGCCGATCAGCTAGAGACAACGCTGGATCAGGCGCGTGTCGCACAAGCCGAATGGGCGGCTTATGGGCTTGAGCGCAAACAGGCAGTTCTGAACGCCATCGGCAACGAATTGATGTCCCGTGCCGAAGAGCTGGGCACCCTGCTCAGCCGGGAAGAGGGCAAGCCTCTGGCCGAAGGCAAGGGCGAAGTCTATCGCGCCGGTCAGTTCTTTACCTATTACGCTGCCGAATGTCTGCGCCAGATTGGTGAGAACGCTGATTCAGTACGTCCCGACATCGAGGTTGATGTGCGCCGCGAGGCCGTAGGCGTTGTCGCCATCATCAGCCCGTGGAACTTCCCCACGGCAACCGCTTCGTGGAAAATCGCTCCGGCGTTGTGTTATGGCAACGCCGTTGTGTGGAAACCTGCCAACATTACGCCCGCCTCGGCGGTGGCCCTGACCGAGATCATCAATCGGCAGGATATCCCTAAGGGTCTGTTCAGTCTTGTGATGGGATCGGGCCGATCAATCGGTCAGCGTCTTGTCGAAAGCCCTAAGGTCAACGCGATTTCTTTCACCGGCTCGGTTCCGGTCGGCAAGGGTATCGCGACGGCGGCCATCCAGAACCTAACCAAAGTTCAGATGGAAATGGGGTCGAAAAACGCTCTGGCCGTTATGGACGACGCCGATCTGGATCTGGCGGTAACGCTGGCCCTGGGCGGGGCGTTCGGTGGCACAGGGCAAAAATGCACGGCCTCCTCTCGCCTCGTGGTTCACGCAGGCATTCACGACGCGTTTGTAGAAAAGCTGGTTGCGGGTGCGCAGGCGATGAAAGTCGGCCACGCGCTGGAGGAAGGGGTTCAGATGGGTCCGGTCGTCAGCCAGCAGCAGTTGGCTGAAAATTTGGCCTATGTCGATCTGGGCAAATCCGAAGGCGCGGAACTGGCTTGTGGCGGGCAGCGTTTGGATATGCCGCATGACGGCTTTTACATGTCGCCCGGCGTGTTCCTGAACACGCGCAACGATATGCGCATCAACCGCGAAGAAATGTTCGCGCCACTGACCAGCGTCATCAAGGTTGGCAGCTATGATGAAGCGCTGAGCGTCGTCAATGACACTAATTTCGGCCTGACCTCGGGCGTCGTGACCAAATCGCTGGCTCGGGCCACGCATTTCCGCCGCAACGCGCGCACCGGCGTTGTCACGGTGAACCTGCCCACCGCAGGCACTGATTATCATGTGCCGTTCGGTGGCCGCGGCGACAGTTCGTACGGGCCGCGCGAACAAGGCAAAGCCGCGGCTGAGTTCTACACAACGGTCAAGACCGCCTATATCAGCGCCGGAAAGCCGGATTGATGCTGATCGATTGCTTGCAATACGCCAACTGGTCGGAGAAAATATTCCGTCAATTGCGCGAAGGGGGCGTGGACGCGATCCACGTCACCATCGCCTATCACGAAAACTTCCGCGAAACGGTTCTGAATTTTGAGAAATGGAACCGTTGGTTCGAGAAATACCCCGACCTCATCATGAAAGGCCGCTGGGCCGGCGACATTGACGTGGCCCGAGAAACGGGGCGGACGGCGGTGTTCTTTGGCTTCCAGAACCCCTCGCCCATCGAAGACGATATCGGTCTGGTCGAAATCCTGCACGATCTGGGCGCGCGGTTCATGCAGCTGACCTATAATAACCAGTCATTGCTGGCGACGGGCTGTTACGAGGCCGAAGACACCGGCATCACCCGTATGGGCAAGCAGGTCATAAAAGAGATGAACCGCGTTGGTCTTGTGGTGGACATGAGCCATTCAGCAGATCGTTCAACCATCGAGGCGGCTGAGATTTCCGAACGTCCCATCGCCATCACCCATGCCAATCCGCATGAGTGGTCGCCTGCCCTTCGCAACAAGCGGGACATGGTTATTCGGGCCGTAACAGAAAACGGTGGGATGCTGGGCTTTTCGGTCTACCCTCATCACCTCAAGGACAAATCCGACTGCACGCTTGAGAGTTTCTGCGAAATGATCGCGCGGACTGCGGACAAATACGGCGCTCAGCATTTGGGGATCGGCACCGACCTGTGCCAGGATCAACCCGACAGCATCGTGGAATGGATGCGTGTCGGTCGCTGGACCAAAGAGATCGACTATGGTGAGGGCTCTGCCTCAGCCCCCGGTTTCCCTCCCATGCCAGATTGGTTCCGGGACAATCGTGACTTTGGAAATATCAGGAATGGCTTGGGCCAGACCGGCCTGAACGCCGACGAAATCGCCGGAATAATGGGAGGCAACTGGTATCGCTTCTTTAATGACAACTTCGGGCCGCCGGAAAACTGAGGAGGCATGGCCGAATGACTGACGTTTCCCAACGCGACCCAAAGCTGGTGATGCGCCTTGCGCGCCTTGGATCGATGCACCAGTCGCGCCTATCCTTCATGCGTGTTTTGACACGGCGTCTGGCCCGAGAGAACTGGCGGTTCGAGCAGACTGCTTTCGAGATTGATGAAAACGGCGTCGGCCATGCTGTTTATACAGCGCACGGGCCTGATGCGTCATATTCGTTGATCGCCTATGCCCATGACCTGCCGCCTGAAAAACGGTCTGATCGGGTGATTGCCGAAGCCTGGGACGCCACATTTACATTGTTCGATGGTGTGCCGACTGCGGATGACATCGAACGCCTGTCGCATAATATCCCGGTTCAGGAAGCCGGGCGCGTGACTGGCACAGAACTATCGGTCTCACGCGCGAACCGGTCGGTGCGCCTGTGGGAGCATGTCGTCAGCGAACTGGCTGGCGGACGCCAGCCGTCCGTCGCGAAAATCGAAGACGTCGGTTACCTGATGCGCACGACAGCCGTTTACGGCTCGGGCAAACTGGGTGCTGCGGATCGTGAGATGATCGCCGACCGCCCCGAATTTCGTGCGCCTTTCCAGGTTGAGATGTTGTCGGTCTATCTGACGCGCTGGTTTGTGACCGATCTAGTGCAATACATGGCAGACCTCCGCGCGGCAAAAGACGGAACCCGCGCGGCGCGGCTGGACCCAGGGATTGCCCGCTCGATTGGCATCGGCAACTCGACAGGTCTGGGCATGGCGCCGTTTCTGTTGAACCACCCGGTGCTGTTCAACAATTGGATGGCAGCACGCGAACGGGCTATTCAGGCCGTCCGTGCGGTTAAAAAGGCGACCGAGGCTGAAATCACCCTGCTCCGGGAAATGCTGACGCGCAACACGCAGATCGTCGAAACCTGGCATTCGGAACACCCGATCCAGATTGAGAAACTGGCGGCCCTTCGTGGGGATGTCGCCAAGGTTACCGACTATCTGGCCAGTGCCAATCTTGATGCGGATTATCCCTGGGATACGCTTTACACATGGGCCGAGACGAACCTGACCCTGGAAGGGCAGGAATGGATTGCCTCGCTTATTCTGGAACCTTACGGGGACCTAGTAGACGGGTTTGCCGAAAGTATGGCGGCAGATAACACCGCGACCTTCCGGATAGCGGGTGCGATGAAGATCGGCGATTTGCGGACGCTGCTGAAGGACATTTATGGCTGGGCGATCGAGACAGATTGGACCACTCCGGCCAGCAAGGCTCGCGCTTGGTATGTTTCCGAGGAAAAGCTGGAACCGCGCCTAGGTGAACGCTTTGAAGAACCTATTGAGGAATATGAACAGCCTCTGGCCCCCGGGCGGGATGCCGCACTATTGTATCAGGCTCTGGCTCATTGGTCGGACGAGGCACAGGTTGCGGATTTTCTTTTGCGCCACCCTGAACACCGCCACGTCCTGCGTCGGGTCCAGATCGTAGGTCGCGCACCCTATGCCGAAATTCGGGACAATACGATCTCGGACCGAGTACTTCCGATCGACATGTTGCGCTGCAAGCTATCCTTCTTTGGCGCGACCAAGTTTGATCCTCGCTCGGACCGCTGGGTTCGGATCTGCATGTATGGGAATGCTCCCCTGCCCTACGAATTGACTTCTGAAAACGCCGATTTCTGGGTATTCCCCGAACTTGAAGAGGCCGTGGCATGAGCAATTCGTTGAATGAAATCGAAGCCATGAGCAAACGCGCCGCGCGCGGTGCCGGCCTGTCATGGGGGCTGGCCGAAGAGGCGGCCAAAGGCACGCGCTGGCTGTCGGCTTTCGGGTTCTCGGGGGCTGGGATGTTGGCCGATCTGCTGGAAATGAACGACCGCATTCCGTCGATTGACGTGTCGCCCGTCTCTCTTAGCGCCGAAGTATGGCATGCTCCCACACGGCGTATGAGTCCGCTGATCGCCGGGGCATCGCTGAGCGATTGTGCCGTGCGGTTGATGAATCGGGGATCGATCACAATGGAGAACGTCACCCTACCCCTGTTGGCAGTGCCATTCATGGGCGGTGCCGCGTTGCGTCTGGGCGTGCCGGTTTCTGCCGAATGGCCGGGGGCCCGCTTGGCCACCGACGGACGACAGGTTTGCGTACAAGCCACGCCCGATGCGCTTGAGGCGCGCCACGCAAACAAGCTGGTCTTTTCCGCGCCCGCCGAAATGACCGGGCGTCGTGAACCGGTGCTGCGCGCCGATGTGTCAGAGGAAAACTGGAACAGGCTCAGCGCCTTTGCCCATCGCACATTCGCCCCCGCAACCGAGGAAAGCCGCTTGCGCGGCGCCGGTGCGGGATTGAGCGACAACGACTGAAATGCGGCTCCTGCACCGGGGCGCTTACAACTCTTACGAACGGGAATATATGATGATCGCCACTGAAACCCTGTCACTGTCCGAGATTGAAGACCTGGCCTTTCGCGCGCTTGTCAAAGCCGGAACATCCGAGGAAAACGCGCGTCCTTTGGCGGTCGCCACTGCAATGACCGAAGCGGATGGGGTGGCGTCACACGGGTTGGCTTATATTCCGATCTACGCTCAGCATGTCGAATGTGGCAAGGTGGACGGCACTGCAAAACCGGTGGTCACACAGCCTCGCCCTGCCGTTGTCACAGTGGATGCCGCCACTGGCTTTGCCCATAGTGCTATTGATTTGGGGTTCGAGAAACTGATCCCGCTAGCGCGTGAACAAGGCGTTGCAGTTCTGGCTGTCAACAACTCGTATAATTGCGGTGTTCTGGGCGTGCATACACAGCGGTTGGCGCAGGCCGGGCTGCTTGGGATCGGATTTACCAATGCCCCTGCCTCGATTGCCCCGTCGGGTGGCGCGAAACCCGTTGTCGGCACCAATCCATTTTCGATTTCCGCCCCCGATGCCGATGGCAATGCCGCGCTGCTAATCGATCAATCCGCCAGCACAATTGCCAAGAGCGAGGTGATGAAGCACGCCCGCGAAGGCAAATCTGTGCCCGAAGGCTGGGTGCTGGACGCCAATGGCCAACCCACCACCGACCCCGAGGCTGGCCTGAAAGGTTCGATGGTGCCATCGGGCGGTTACAAGGGTGTCGGCATTGCCCTGACCGTCGAACTGATGGCTGCCGCGATGGCGGGTGCGACGTTGGGTTCCGTGGCCAGCCCATTCTCGGGTACGGCTGGTGGCCCGCCGAAAACCGGTCAATTCTTTATTGCCATTGACCCGCAGGCGACTTCGGGCGGGCTGTTTCAGGCCAAGCTGGCCGCTCTTATCGAGTCGGTCCGCTCGCAAGACGGTGCCCGCCTGCCAGGCGATGGTCGCAAGACATACAGAGAAGGGGCTGCAAAGGAAGGTGTCGCAGTGAACGCTGCCCTTCTTGAAAAGATCCGTGCGCTTTTGTGACGCGAAAGGGCAATAAACGGACGGAGAATAACAAACTGATATGCGCACCCCCTATAGATTTGGCGGGAATGGCGCACTTCAAAAAATAAAAAGGCCATTTACCGACAAGGGAGAACAGAGATGTCGATAAAGGAACCGTTTACGGACTTAGAAATAAAGACCGCGGATGATGGTTTTTATGAGAACTACAGCGTCCCGATTGCGCTGATAAGCAAGGCGATCATGGTTGCTCTGGTGCTTTGGGCTTTGGTCTTTCCGGCCAATGCCAACGGCACCCTGGGCAGCTGGAACGGCAAATTGCTGGAGAGCTTCAACGGCTTTTACGTCATCATCGTGGGCTTTTTCTTTTTGTTTCTGGCGGTGGTGGCCATCCTTCCGGGCACCGGTAAGCGTGTCATGGGCACACCCGGAGAAAAGCCCGAGTTTTCGAACTTTTCGTGGTTCTCGATGATGTTCGGGGCCGGTCTTGGCGTGGGCCTGATGGTGTTTGCAACGGCCGAGCCGTTGGGGTTGTGGGGCTCAAACCCCGTTGTGGTTGCCGGGGATGTTCCGGGCAATGAACCCGAGGCGATCCAATCGGCCTATCGCTATACGTTCCTGCACTATGGTTTTCACGCCTGGGCGATCTATGTGGTGACGGGCCTGTCTTTGGCCTACTACGCCTATACGCGTAACATGCCACTGACGATCCGCGCGGCGCTGACGCCGCTGTTCGGCAAGCTGATGAACGGTTTTCTTGGTCATGTGGTTGACGTTTTGGGCGTGGTTGCGACCATCCTGGGTGTTTCGGTCACCATTGGTTTTGGTGTCAGCCAGTTTATCGACGGGGTCTATGCGATCACCGGTATGCAATGGGTAATGGACCTGAGCGGAGACGTTCCGGCACCATCCAAGGTGGGCTTGATCGCGGGTCTGGTCGTTATCATGGCACTTTCGATCATTTCGGCGGTTTCGGGTGTCGGCCGCGGGGTTAAGTATCTATCAAACCTGAACCTTGTGTTGTCGATTATCCTGCTGGGAACTTTTGTGGTGTTCGGCTCGTTTGTCTTTGCAATGACCACCTATGGTTCGGCGATGGTCGACTATATCTTCCACTTCATCTCGCTGAGCTTTGGCGCCTATGGGCCGCTGTCGGCAGAAGCTTTTGCTGCAGCACTGCCCGCAGAAGCACAGGCCCATGCGGCAGACCTGATGGGGGGTGCTACCAACGCCTGGGGCAGCTTTGATGGCTTCAAGAGCGGTCTGGAAGGTGCAGCAGCTGAACTGGACGAAGCAACTCTGGCCGCAGCTTATGCCGCCGGTGAACAGGGCCGTCAGTTTGGTTGGCAGTCGGGCTGGACCACGTTCTATTGGGCTTGGTGGATCGCGTTCTCGCCGTTCGTTGGCTTGTTCCTGGCACGCATCTCAAAGGGTCGTACCGTGCGTGAGTTCATCCTGGGTTGCGTGTTCGCACCGGCATTGGTGTGCTTTGCCTGGATGACAGTCCTGGGCGGCACCGCGATCGATCTGGAACTGGCAGGCGCGGCCGAGGGCGCGATCATTGGGGCGTCGAACACCAACAAGCTGTTCGTGACTTTGTCCTACATGATCGACGGTGGGTTGTTGTCAATGCTGAACGTCATGTGCGTGATCCTAATCATGACCTTCCTGGTTACCTCTGCGGACTCCGGGATTTTGGTGATGAACACAATCATGTCGGGCGGCAGCCAAGAGACCGGCGTCAAACATCGCATCATCTGGGGTGTGATCCTGACCGCCGTAATCGGTGCGCTGATCTTGGCAGCGGGTGAGAACAACCCGATGGACGCATTGCGCAATGCGATGATCATCGGCGCGCTGCCGTTCACTATGGTGATGGGTTTGATGTGTGTTTCTCTGGCCAAGGCGCTTTATCGCGACGGGCAGCGGGACAGGCACGAAGACGCCGGAACACAGGCAGCTGAATAACCTAAGCCAATAAACCAATCAGCAACGCCGCCCCCTCGGGCGGCGTTTTTTTGCGTCTGTCCAGCTCTTATTATGGGTCTGGAAACTATCGTAAATTTGCGGTGGGTTCAGTATCGACAGGGCTGCGTAGGTCGCCCGCGTGGACCTAGACGTGGTCAACCAAATCACTTTGCCCGCCCCGAAGCATGAGCTGTGCAAGCCTAGTTTGATCTCAGCTTATTCATAAATAGTTGCGGCACCTTCCGCGCGTTTTTCATGATCAGAGTGGGCGCACCGCCAACCTGATTGCGCCGGATTGCCTTATAATCTTCCGTCGATTTCCTGAGAATTCGACGGACGCTGCCGTTGCTGGCCCCGCCAAGGCGCATCTTGGCCAAAACTTCCGGAAGATAGGCTGCTGAAATGCGGCCCTGGCCGAAATAACGCAGTATGCTGTCATAATCTGCTGAGATCTGGAAGCTGTCATCATAACCACCCCACCGCGTGATGACATCGCGTTTGATAAATAAGCTCGGATGTGGTGGCATCCATCCGCGTTTCAGCTTGTGCGGGCCATAGGGTCCAGAAACCCAATGGCGCACCACCTTGTCGGTATCCCGCGCGGACACATATTCCAGATCACCATAGACCGCGTCTGCGCCGGTTTCCTCAAAGACGTGTGCAACACGAGTCAAAACCTCTGCATGTGCAAAAAAGTCATCAGAATGCAGCAACCCGACTACATCACCGGTTGCTCGGTCCGTGGCGCGGTTCAGTGCGTCGTAAAGGCCCCGATCTGTTTCACTGACCAGCCGCATACGCGGATCGTTTCGGGCATTGAGCAGCTCTAGCGTGCCATCACTAGAGCCTCCGTCCTGAACCACATGTTCGTAGTTGTCGTAGGTTTGTGTATCCAGGCTTTGCAAGGCATCTGGAAGGGTGGCCGCACGGTTCCAAACTGCTGTAAGGATAGAAAATTTCATGCATAATTCCAAAGAATAACAAACGTGAATATCAATCATTCACAACGTCGTAACCGCAGCGTACTTAGCCTTGCTGAGGTTCGACCAGAAAGCGAGGCTGGTTACCGTTTTGCATCCCCGCAATTATCCGTCCTGCAAGCACCGACTGAAACGTCAATCGCACGTAAAACCAAGACGTTTTGACAGCCTTAATCGCTGTAATATTTGGACGCATATCTGCCGTAGGAATATCCGTAATGCTTGGCGCTTTGGACATTGATCTGACCCAGAATAAGACCGGTTAAGTGCTGATTATCGGTGTGGAACAGGCGCATTGCCTCGGTGATGTCTTGCGCGGATGTGTCATTCCATTTGATGGTCAACAGCACCGCATCCGCATTGCGTGCAATCAGGCGTGCGTCGGATACCAGCAATGTTGGCGGTGTGTCGATCAGTATGACGTCATAGAGCTTGCGCATGTCGTCCAGAAAAACCTTGAACCGTTCTGATGCAAATAGGTCCGCCGCATTTGCCGAGGTCTCTTCACCAGCCAGAATATCGCAGTTCAGCAACGGGTCTTGAAAGATGGCCTCCTGTGGCGTGGCGTCCCCGGACAGAACCGACACGATCCCTTTTTGGGGTGCGCCCTTGAGCTGCGCTGTCATGGTCAGGCGTCGGATATCGCCTTCGACCAGCAAGACCTTCTTACCGATACCGACAAAGTTCTGGGCCAACGCCAGCGAGTTTGTCGTCTTCCCCTCGCCTGGCAGCGATGAGGTCATAACCACAACTTGTGGTGGGCGGTCCACGTTGGACAGCATCAGCGAAGTTCTCAGGTTGCGCACCGCCTCGGCCGTGGCAGAGGACGGCTTGTCGGCCAGATATTCCAGAACCTTGCGGCGCCCGCGTGCAGGAAAGATCGGGATCTGACCCAAAACGCTGTAGCCGGTCTTGCGTTCCAAATCCTGCGCAGAGCGATAGCCTTTGCGTCGCGCTTCAGCCAACAAGACGAACCCGCCGCCCAGCATGAGGCCCAGTATGGCCGAGAGCATTAGCATTCGGGATTTTCGGGGCGAAGTCGGGATGCTGGGAATAACGGCGCGTGACAACTGCCGACTGTCCGCCTTTTGAATCCCTTCCTGCGCCGATGTCTCTTTCAGCCGTGCCAGAAAATACTCATAAAGCAGCCGAACCGCTTCGGCCTCACGCACCAATTGCTGCAGCGTAATCAGGTCCGCATTCTGCTGCGCGATCTTTTGCCCAAGGTCTTTTGCCGATTGTGTCAAGGCCTGAACCTGCTGCGTCGACCGCCGCACCTCAAGCGCTGTGCGCGCGAGAAGACGTTGAAAAGCGGTGTCAAAGACTGTCTCCCCCGTACCGGAATCCTCGATTTGCGTGAAAAGGCGTTGCAACTGCGGGTCCTGGCTGGCTTCAGCCTGAGCCGCGCGGTTGTCTGCGGAAGACAGTGCGTCATACCGAGACTGTGCCGTGACACGGGTTGCCTCGGCAGATACACGACGTTCACGAAGATCTTTCAATTGCACTTCCTGCAACTGTAGAGCTTCGGGTGAGATCAGCGCAGTCGTCCCATTGAAGTCGCTGACTTTTGCCTCAGCCATTTCCAATTCGACTTGCAGCTCGGCCACACGGTCGGTCAGCCACGCCGTCGCCTGTTCGGTGGCCTCAAACTTTACCTCGATCTGGTTCAGTACGTATAGTTCGACGATCGTGTCGGCTATAAGAGCTGACTTGCGTGCCGATTCCGTCTCGACCGTAATTTCGAACACCAAGCTTTGCGGCACGATTTTGACCGAGAGCTTCTTGAGCAGGGCAGTAATCACGCTGTCCCGGGTTTTCTGCTGGGTCAATTCGTCGGCCACCTGCTCGGGGTCGCTTCCGGCGCCAAGCACTGATTTGACGAACTGTTTGACTCCATCGAAGGGCGAGTCTGGCAGAAGATCAGAATTGAACTCGGGATCAGAAATGAGGTCCAGCTTGTCCACGACCTTGCCCATCAGGCCGCGGGACTGCAGCACTTCCAATTCGGAATTGACTTCAGCGGTGTCTCCGGCCAGACCGCCCACTACGCTTTGAAGGTCAACCACGCTGGCTTGATCGGTTTCCAGCATGACCACCGCAGTCGACCTGTATAGTGGCACGGCGATGACAAAGGCGTAATACCCTCCGATCAAAATGGCTATGGCGGTGGCCAGGGCAATGATCCACTTTCCACGCCATAATGTGCCTATCAAAACTCCTAAATCGACCACGTCATCTTCTGGCGCGTCACCCATTGGTGGCCGGCTCGAATTGAACTGTGCTTCGTGTATTGGAGATTGCTTCATATCAAATAATTTATCCCAAATGCTGGATACACGCGAAACGCGTTTGAAGCCGCTCTCTACAAGGTTCCAGGGCATAAATAAAGGCCCGCCCGTATGCCAAACTGCCGGTTCAAAACGCCGCGGTGAAAACCACCTTGCCCCTGCATTTCATGCCTGCTGTTTGGGTCGGTTCAAACCAGGCTTTCAGCCGCTTCCCCCTTTTCTGACTTTGGGCGCATGATTTCCGATCAACCCGTACGGTCGCCTAATTCAAAATCAACAATCTTAGAAAATTATTCCGGGTGAAGAACGATCAAATCTCAACCCATGGCTGAATGCTAACGTCATGCATCAAGTGAGAATGAGTACCCGCAAAGCCCGGGTTTCTGAACACGCAGCTAGGGAAATCTGAGGGTAAATTGGCATCTCATCCAATGAAATCGCACCAATCCAATAAGTTGGAGATCAACAGAATGTCCCGCGCAGTAATTGCCAGCATGGCTGAACCAGCCTTTGTCAAACAACCCAGGCGTCAAACAAAAGATGAAATGAAAGAGGTTGTTATTAATGATTAATCTTGGCCTTTCCATCACATCATTGGCGACGCGCAATGGTCCTGGCGGTATTAAAAACTTGAACCCGTCGCTTTGGCTCGACCCCGCCGATATGCGCTCACTTTTTCAGAACTGGGCAGGGACGATGCCCATACTGGGTCCGGGTCAACCGGTGGGGTTGATGCTGGATAAATCGAACGATCTTAGACCTGGCCCTGACGCTGTCACGGACGGGGGGTTAAACGATGGTGTGGCTCATTGGAATACGAACGGTGATGCAACCATTTCAAACGGACAAGTGCGCATCCACTCACCCGATGGGTCGTATTCAAACGTCGTGCAGACTGATATTTTAACGGTCGGAGAATGGTACCGACTAGAATATACAGTGACCGCATATGGCTTTGGTGGCCTGTCTATCAGCGGTGTGACGGGCAACCCGCCTTTGCCTACCACAATAGGTCGGCACAGTGTTATTATACAATCTAAGGTAGAATATCTTAGCATCAAGCGGCGATCGGGACCGACGGATATAACCATTGCTGATATAGCGGCCCGTAGCATTCCCGGATACCACGCCGCGCAGAAATTTAATGACGATCGGCGCCCTTTTCTTGCCCGGCACCCGATGAGTGGGATCAGGAACTTGATGGACAACTCTGCGAGTTTTGCAGGGTGGAACGATGGTGCTGGATCTCTTACTGCGACTGCACTGGGAACGCCAGAAATAGAGATGGTGAAACTGGCGGCGAGGGTCGGCCAGAGTGGTCTGACATTTGTTGCCCTGCCTTCGGCTATCCAAGCCGCACAGACTGTTACATTCTCTGTTGTTGCCTCGGCGGCGGAATATCCAATCCTGCACTTTACCGGTGGCGACGGGTTTGCTGCGTCGCGCGGGGCCTTCGAAGTCGATTTGACGACGGGCACAATCCTGTCCGGTTCAGCTTATGTTGAAAGCCTTGGCAGCAGTCTTTTCCGGGTATCCACACAATTGGACTACAGCGGCACGGGCAATAAAAACCTCTATCTTCGACCCCGAGAGGAAATGGGGGTCGATGTTCTGGGGGATGGTGTGAAGGGCATTCTGCTTGCACAGGCTCAGCTTGAAATCGGATCCGCACCGACACCGTACCAGAACCGTATCAATCAGTATGACGTCACTGAATCTGGACAGCGCGCTTTCTGGTATCTTTCGAATGATCAAATTGACGACGAACTTGTCGTTGAGTTCCCTGACCTGGGATCGGACGTCACTGAATTTTGGGCAGATGAGAACGGGGTCACGATCCGTGGCGGCCAGCTTATCGGGGCGGGTAACAGGGTGGTGCCGGGTGGTGCGTCTCTTTATGCCTATGGCGCAATTGGACGCGCATTGTCAGGACCGGAAACCGAGCAATTGCGGAAATTTCTTGAGCTGAGGGCGGCGGTCAGGAGTTAAAGCGCAAACTGGTACTCTTCGATGAGTGGATTTGCTTAGAAAACGCCTCTTGCGGTTGACCGCAGGAGGTATTCCGCCAAACCGAAACCAATGCGCGGGTTTAAGCTCGGGCCATGGTTGGGCGAATTGCTGTCCGCTGATTGGCCAGGTCTGGGATCGGTCAGCGCTCTTGTTTGTCGGCCGAAACAAGACAAGTGCAGCCGAATGTCAGACGGCCGCGCCAACGGGCTATGTAATCGAATGACCAGCCCAGAAATTCTGGACAAGTTAAATTTCGGATTTCCCATTTTTTTCAAACTGTTTTTAAATACTCTCGAGCCTACGTTTCGAACGACCCGTTTCTCATGTCGCCACGGCTCATGCAGGAAAGTGAACTCAATGACCGAAGCCTATATCTGCGATTATATTCGAACGCCGATCGGCCGTTTTGGTGGTACTCTGGCCCCGGTACGCCCTGACGATTTGGGCGCGATTCCTATATGTGCCTTGATGGCGCGCAATCCACGCGTTGACTGGGATGCTGTCGATGACGTGATATTCGGTTGCGCCAACCAGGCCGGTGAAGACAATCGCAACGTGGCGCGTATGTCATTGCTGCTTGCGGGCATGCCAGTGGCTGTCCCCGGTACGACCATTAACCGCCTGTGTGGGTCTGGTATGGATGCTGTGATCAACGCCGCGCGGGCGATCCGCTGTGGTGATGCCGACCTGGTGGTCGCTGGCGGGGTTGAGAGCATGTCGCGCGCACCCTTTGTTATGCCCAAGGCCGAAAGCGCCTTTTCACGAGCGAATGCTGTTTATGACACCACCATTGGCTGGCGCTTTATCAACCTGGTGATCAAGTCACAGTACGGTGTCGACTCCATGCCGGAAACTGCTGAGAACGTCGCTGAGGAATTCAATGTGACGCGTGACGCGCAGGACGCATTCGCGCTTCGCAGTCAAGAGCGCGCGGCCAAAGCTATCGCGTCGGGTCGGCTGGCACAGGAAATTACTCCGGTCGAACTGCCGCAGCGAAAAGGCGATCCAGTTCTGTTTGCAACCGATGAGCATCCCCGCAGCACGACGCTGGAAAAATTGACCAACCTGCCCGCGCCTTTCCGTAATGGTGGAACAGTCACGGCTGGCAATGCCTCGGGCGTCAATGACGGGGCTGCCGCGCTGATCATCGCCTCGGCTGATGCCGCCAGGACATACGGACTGACCCCGATGGCCCGCATTGTTAGCGGGGCGTCGGCGGGTGTGGCACCTCGGATTATGGGTATCGGTCCGATCCCGGCCACGCAAAAGCTGTGCGCCCGTTTGGGCCTGAAACCCGAAGACTTCGACGTGGTTGAACTGAATGAGGCTTTTGCCGCGCAAGGTATCGCAGTTCTGCGCGGCCTAGGTCTGGCCGAGGATAGCGCGCATGTGAATCCAAATGGCGGGGCCATTGCTCTGGGGCACCCGCTGGGCATGACCGGGGCCCGGATCGCTGGAACGGCGGCACTGGAGCTGTCGTTGGGTGGCCACAAACGCGCGCTGGCCACCATGTGCGTTGGTGTTGGTCAGGGTATCGCCATCGCGCTGGAAGCCGTCTGATCGATTTACGAAAGCTCGGTAGAGCTGAGGACGCAGAAAAAACTGGCCGATAGAGATTTCAATGCAGGTGTCCGGTGCGTAACTCCTTTGCCTCAACCTCGGGGCGATCCAACACTAAATAGATGTTTCAAAATAGAATAGCGCCGGAGCCTTTCGACTCCGGCGCAACCAGCTTCCAGATTATTGTGTCACTATTGGATGCCCATAAGCATCTTCGGGAGGAACAGTGACAATTCCGGAAGGAATGTAACCAAAAGCATTCGCCGCAAGCCGATCGGACCAACGAGACGCGAACTTTCTTGACGTTCGCCAAGAATGCACAAATGTCCGCTTTCTGTCTCAGTGAACAAAGCAGAGAGTGTCAAAGTTTCGCCTCCAAGACGCCACCTCTTCTCCAACATTTTCGCCGTTGAGACCGCGTTTAATTAGCGCGGCAAGCTGACCTGCATCGGCCGTCGTAATGCCCCAACGGACCAGTTCTGGCGTGCCAATGCGCAATCCGTTCATATCGCCGTCAACCACGGCCAATGGCAGTCCGATGCCGCAAGCTAGAAACCCATTCGGGCGCAGCTTTTTCGACGCCGCCTGACCGCCTCCAAAGGGTTCGGCCAATACGGCGAACTGGTGGGAGTTCGTAAAGCCTTCGGCCCCAGCAAAGACCGGAACGCCCTCTGTGTCCAATGCGGTCGCCAATGCTTGCGACATTGCGATCATCCCCCTGGCATAGGCTTTCCCAAAGTCCCTCCAATCCAGCATGGTCACCGCAAGAGCGGCCGTCTTCGCAGCATCGAAGTTGGCAGTCATCCCGGGGAACGCGATGGCATCCAGCGCCTTTGCGATCTCGGCATCGTTGGTGACGATCAGTCCCCCGGCCGGTCCCCCAAGGCTTTTGTAGGTGCTCATCGTCATGAAATGCGCGCCTTCCTTCAGCGGGTTCGACCACGCCCTCCCGGCTATGATCCCGCATTGGTGGGCAGCGTCGAACATGACCTTAGCGCCGACTTCGTCCGCGATGGTACGAATGTCGGCCACAGGGTGCTCAAACAGGTTCAGACTGCCGCCGATGGTGATCAGCTTGGGTCGGTCGGCCAGGGCCAATGCGCGAAGCTGATCTAGATCGACCGTGTAGCCATCCGTGTTTACGGGAGCCTCGACCGTGCGCAGGCCATAAAGCCCCGCACAGCCCGCGATATGGTGCGTCACATGCCCGCCAATCGACGCGGGCGGAGCGATAATCGTGTCACCCGGTTTGCAGGTCGCCATGAAGCCATACAGGTTGGCAATCGCGCCAGAGGGCACGCGGACCTCTGCGAAACTGGCATCGAACACCTCTGCGCAAAGCTGGGCGGTGATAACCTCGATTTCTTCGATCGCCTCCAATCCCATTTCATACTTGTCACCGGGATAGCCCAAGGACGGACGCGATCCGATACCTGACGACAAGAGCGCCTCTGCCTTGGGGTTCATAACATTGGTCGCCGGATTGAGGTTGAAGCATTCTTCCTCGTGGATCACACGGTTCCGCTCAGCGAGTGTCTGAACCCGGGCCAGAAGATCGGCCGAGGACGTGGACGCAGCCTTGTTGGCAATGTCCTGAACCAGAGTTTCACTCGTTATGGGAACCCAGTTTCGTTGTGCAAGTGTCATACGCCATCCTCCTGTTTGCACCAATCTGGCGCCTTGAGCGTGACAGCGCAAAGCAGATTTGCTATTTCTGGGCATAGAAAAACTAAGGCTAAGAAATGAGCGTCGCCCCCAAACGCCCGAAGGGCCCACCGCTGAACGCCATGCGGGCATTTGAAGCTGCTGCGCGACATGTGAGTTTTGTTGCGGCTGCGGATGAGCTTTGCGTCACTCCCGGCGCGATCTCTCAGCATATCAAGACGTTGGAAGATTGGGCAGGCATGTCACTCTTTCGCCGTAACGCCCAAGGGGTGGAGTTGACGAAGGCCGGAGCATCGCTGGTCTCAAGGTTCACATCTGCCTTTGACGCGTTGGCGGATGCAACGCGCGCCTTGCGCAATCTTGGTCCGGACGTGGATTTTCACATCGCAGCCCTTCCTTCCGTCGCTCAGCTTTGGTTGCCGAAAAGACTGAGCAAGGTCAGAGCGCAATTGCCCATGATCAACTTCTCGGTCACCGCCATGGAAACCCCGCCGAGCCTGTCGAGAGAACTGTTCGATTTGGCGATTTTCTTCGATGTGCCCGATGGATCCCCCGATCAGGTCCCAATTTGTGCCGATGAGATTGTACCGGTGTGCGCGCCCGCGCTTCTTGAACGGGTCGTAGACTTCGAGACAACGACGCTTCTGCACGACCAGACATGGGCAGACGACTGGGCCGTTTGGTCAAAGGCGACATCCACGCCCACAAGCGATCCGATACACGGTCCGAAGTTTTCCCTCTACAGCCTTGCCGTGGAAGAGGCCAAAGCCGGTGCCGGCGTCTTGATCGGGCATCTGTGCCTGATCGAAGAAGCGCTCGCGAACGGTTCGCTGAAACGTACCAGCGAGCGTACCTGCCATACGGGGCGTCATTTGTGCGCTCGACTGCCCGAAGATTCGAGGCGAAGACCCGAAACTGATCAAGTCGTTTCGCTGCTCTACTAGAAGTTCCCAAGGCCCCCATTCGAGCGTGGTGCAGCATATCGTAGGTTTGGGCTCGCACCGGCCTTTCTCTGCGATGTGTCCCAAGAGGAAGAAGAGCCCAAAGCGGACGACGAACAGATGGCCAATCGGTAACGGGTTTCTATTGCGTTTTCCAAACAGCGGCTACTCAATTGCCGTGCGAAATGTTGCGTTAAGTCGTTTGTTCAATCCGTGATGAGGTTCGGCTGAAAAACCGTAGTGCAACTCCGCGAGGGCAGCGATGTCATTGAAAATAACTACGGAGCCGCCTTCTTCATTCGCGTAAACCAAAAGTTTTTGGCAAAAGGCATCCAAACCAATTGCCGGAAAGCCCGCCATAGCTACGCCACCGGGTGCTGGTCCGCCGAACAGTAAGAGAACTGCATCCGGCAGTTCCACCCCTAGTTGGGATGCTTCGGTCGCAAAATCGATTTCCCCAAACCAGACAGTATCGTCCTGTCCCATCACAGCTGTCCTGAGACGTTCGACTGCCTCTGGTACGCTGAGCTGAGATCGCAGTTCGATGACGCCATAGTCGGCAAACAACCCGTTGGTCGGCGCTGGTGTTGCATCCAAGTCGTTAAGAACTTCGAGCATCTTGCTCTGAAATACACGCACCGAAGACGCGTCCGCGAGCCCATGCCGGATTTTGAGAAACTGGGAGTCCGTGTAGGTAATCTGCGGGCGATCATCCTGATCGTAGGAAAGAACGCGAAAAGGAAGGTCCAAACCTGTTCGCACGGTCTCTTTCAGAATGGGTGTGTTTATCTCAGGATCAGAGAAAATGAGCACACGAGACGCGGGCATATCTACGCCTTCGGCTTTAGCCAGACGCGAGTGGTCTATCGATGCAATTGGAGTAGGCCCCGCCTCGTCAACGGCAGTCTCAAGCTCTAAAAAATTTTTGTCCACCGCAGTCTGGACAGATGACGATTGTGCCAGACCGGATGTCGAAACCGACGCAGTTGTAATCATCGAGAGAACAAAGAAAAACCTCAGCACTTTAACACTTCCTGTTTCATTGTACTTTTCTCAGGGAAACCGCCGCCAGAGCTGCAAAAGCTATCTCGGCCGCAAGATAAAATAGAAGTAACCCGTTTGGAACTCCATCGATAAGAATGCTTAGTATGCGTCCAACGGCCAGTCCCGACATAAACAAAAAAAGAACCCACAGCGCGGGGCGTTGTAATTCTGGTTTCAAAGCGGCCGCCAACCAAAACAACGCGTTTGCCAGGTAAAGACCCATAATCGCGCGGAACACGTGGGTTTGGTTGGTCCCTTCCACCGGAAATCCCAGCAAAGCTGGAATCGAACTGCCGGGTATCAGACCGTATGATAACGCGATTGGCACGAGGCCAACGGCAGCAAGCAGAAGGACTAATCTAACACTCATGGAGGAATCCTTCTCGTAGAGGTTTCGCTTTTTTGCAAAATTCCTAACCGGTTTTCTGGGGCATCCGATGATCCGAGCCGGATGCCCACGCCGCAGTGAGAAAGGCGTATCGGTTGCCTCTCTTCCTCTACTGAGAGATGCCGCCTTCGGTTGATGTCTGTTCTTCAACATGGTCTTGATTGGCGACCGGCTTCCCGCGCGGAGGGAACTCCTCGAAGGTAGCGAGATGTGCCTGCACTAGTCGGGCGGCCGGGCCGAATGCCCACATTTTCTCACCCATCCAGCGGACGTACATTCCGCTTTCCTCCGCTGCTTTCTCGTAAGGATCGCGGCGAAGGTTGAAGAGTAACGGGGCGACCAATTCTTCCTTCGGGCCTGACCAGCCGTGGTTTTGAACGACAAAGTGCGCTTTCCAATCGTTGTAGCGTACTGCTTGGAGGTCCGTACCCTGATAGTAAATCAGCTCGCGGCGATTACTCTCTTCATCCTCACCTGTCAGGTAAGATAGTTGGTTGTAGCCATCGAGATGCACTTTATAGCCTTCATATCCCTCTAGGAGCTTTTCTCTTAGATCTGTCGGACCTCCAGCCGCAGCTACAAATGTTGGCATCCAGTCCATTCCGCTGAAGATGCCGTTCAAGACTTGACCTTCAGGAATTTTGCCCGGCCAGCGAATAATCGCAGGAACTCTAAAGCCACCTTCCCAGGTAGTACCCTTTTCCCCATGAAACGGTGTCGTACCACCATCAGGCCACGTCAGTGTTTCCGGGCCATTGTCGGCAGTGAACATCACTATGGTATTATCGGCGACTCCCAGATCTTCAAGGTGGCTGAGAACGTTACCAACGTTGTTATCCAACTCCTTCATGACAACATCCTGAAGTCCGCGCCCATTGCCCAACATAGCTTCGTATTCGGGGCTAAGGTGGGTCCAGACGTGTGCACGGGCTGGAGCCATCCAGACAAAAAACGGAGTGTCCGACTCAACTGCACGAGAAATGAAGTCCTTCGTGTAAGATGTCACTTCGTCATCCAAAGTCTTTTGGCGTTCCGGCGGCGCAGGTCCGTCATCAATGATGCGCTGCTTCCCGACTTTTCCAAAACGCGGATCGACTGTTTCGTCCTCCTCGTCTGTAGCAAAAGAATGAATGATGTTGCGCGGCGCGAATTGCGCGTTGAATTCTGGGTCGTCTGGCCAATCCGGATCAGACGTATATTCCATGGCATTCAAGTGATAGAGCCAGCCCCAATACTCGTCGAAACCTTTTGTAGTCGGTAGGAACTCGTTGAGATCGCCCAAGTGGTTCTTACCAAACTGCCCCGTCGTGTATCCCAACTTTTTCAAGAACATCGGAAGCGTCGGATCATCTGGGTTTAACCCTATCGGATCCCCCGGCAACCCTACCGTGTGCATGCCAGTCCGAATAGGTAACTGTCCGGTCATGAAAGCTGATCGACCGGCAGTACAACTTGGCTCGGCATAATAATCTGTGAGACGAGCGCCCTCAGACGAGAGGCGATCCAAGTTCGGCGTCTCGATGCTTTTGACACCTCCGTGGTAAACGCCGACGCTCGCCCAACCCACGTCATCTGCCATGATGACAAGAATGTTGGGCGGGGTATGCTCGTCGGCCCAAGCTCCAGTGAAAGCAAAGCAAACCGCGCCCACTGCTGAGACAAGCTTGTTCATTAAGACCTCCCGATACGCTGTTTCTCACCAACGATAGGAAAAACATCGGCTTGGAGGAACAGTTTAATTCGTTAACTTTTCAGGCCAAACATATCTTGTGTTAAAACATCTTCGGCCGCAAAGTCTGCAAACATACACTCGTCGCGATTTAGCGAACAACGGGTTCGAGCCCAATACAGACCTTCCTTTTGTGTCAAGTTTGGCGCCTACCAAAAGAGCCAGAATTGTGAGTTAGGCCAAGCCATCAGTAGTAAACTCTCGGAAAAACCGAAAAAAATGGGTATCCAGCTGCTTTGGGCGCTTCCAGTTTTCATAAAATACGTCAGATATCCTATCTATGCCGCCGTCTCCGGCGGGCATCTCCTTCCGAAAGTTCTGGTGTATAGCTTTTTTGCACCGTGCGGAGAGGGTGTTTCGAAGCTGGCACCGCAGATTAAGCTTGGTCGAGTGTAACTATACTTTCGGATACCCAACCTATACCGATGAACGCCTAGCGCATCCTGTCATTCTGTAGTTATTTCGCCTTGCACAGTCCCATAATTGTGCTGCCACCTCCTACTAACCATCCCCCTGTAGGAGAGTTGTTTGCCAGCTTCGCAATGCAAGTGTGTGAGTGGATCCGCATTGTGAAGCTGGCCTTTTTTACCTTCAACAAAAAAGGCCCCGCACAATGGCGAGGCCGTAACTCGTTACCCCCTCACAAATCACTATTGGATTGGGTTAAGCTCAATACGGCAAGGACCGCCGCTTGGATTTAAAGTTCCCCGCGTCACCCTAATCTGGGATGATTGGCAACGCGGGGATAGTCTGGTCATGGGACAGACCAGTCTATTTGTCTGTTCGGGACTTTACGCCCGCGCAGGAACACAGCCGATATAAAGATATTCCGCAAAACGGCTTGTGATTTTACGCCAAAATTCACAACACCGTTCAGAAAGTTAGTAAATGCAAAAAGCTCTGATCATGAGACGAGGTTTTCCGGCTTAAATTGACGGCCGTGTAAAAGGCGGCTTAGTCCCGCGTTATCGTCATTCTAGAGTGCTTCAGCTACGGCATGCATCGTGCCCAAAACGGAAGCTTGAATGGACCTGCCGCCCGAAAGACTCTTGCCATCGAAAGAGATCATTCCCGTTTAGCGCCCGCTATCGCGCAGAAATGTCGACACAATCGAATAGTTGATTTTGTAGTGCATCTTTGACCAAATGTTAGGCAGAACCAACGAGGGAAAAAAAATGAAGAGATTTATGACCCCCACAGCTGTACTAATTGGGTCTCTAACCGTTGCAGCATGTGAAGATACTGGCAGCTCTACTGCGTCCTCAGAACTGACTCCTGCCCAGCAGGCATGTCTGCGAGATGTCGCCAATACGACGAACAATTCGCAAGTCGTGGTGCTGTCGTCTGCGTTTAGCGAGGCGGGAACACAAGTAACCGTCGGCGTTGGCGAGGACCGTGCTCCTTGGAATTGTATTGCTTACAGTGATGGCGCGACAGCTGGTATCGAGTTCCTTGGCGACGAAGGCGCTCTGTGACCAGTTTGGTGCGTAGCTGAGTACGGTTGCGCAGCACTGACTCGCTCTGTGTAAAGCTCGACTTGGTTTGTAGAATAACCACCATCGTATTCGCTGCCCTTTACCTGTTGGCGTTGTTTGCGTTTTTGACGGGTACATATGGCTGGTTGGGACAAGCCGGACCTGCCAGACATTTGTGTAACGATTAAAACCAGCAAGAAACCCATTATCGCCGCGATGGGTGGTGCGCTGGAGATCGCACTCGCCTGTGATTACCGTGTCGCCACGCCGGATGCATAGATGGGGCTGCCCGAGATCAAGCTGGGGCTGCTGCCAGGCGCCGAGGGCACCCAAAGGCTGCAAAGGATTGCCGGGCTGGAAGCGGCAACGCAAATGATCCAAACGTTATCGACCAATCTGAACATGCCTATATGCCGATGCTGATGACGGCGGAAAATGTGGCGCGGACCTATGGGATCAGTCGTGACGCCCAGGATGAATACGCCGCACTTTCCCAAGGTCGGACCGCCCGGGCTCAGGCCGCTGGTACGTTTGAAGATGAGATCGTCCCGATCACTGCGATTAAGCGGGTCAAGAACCGCGAAACCGGAGAGGAAACCCTGGAAGATGTGACCTTGCCAAAAGACGAGGGCAACCGGCCGGGCACGACGGCCGAGCTCTTGGCCAGTTGAACCCGGTTGTCGAAGGAGGCGTGATTACTGCCGGAAACGCAAGCCAACTCTCTGACGGGGCCTCGGCTTGTGTGCTCATGGGAGGCAAAGTGGCTGAGCAGCAGGGCCTCACACCGCTAGGTATCTATCGCGGCATGGCTGTTGCAGGAAACGCACCGGAAGAGATGGGGGTCGGCCCGATCTTTGCAATTCCAAAGCTGCTTAAGAATGCAGGTCTTCGCATTGAAGACATCGGCCTTTGGGAGCTTAACCAAGTCTTTGCCTGCCAGGTTCTGTATTGCCGTGACCATCTTGGGATCAATCCCGAAATCTACAACGTGAACGGCGGTGCAATATCGATTGGCCACCCCTACGGCATGACAGGTGCGAGACAAGTCGGGCATGCTCTGATTGAGGGGAGGCGTCGTGGCGTGAAATACGTGGTGACCTCCATGTGTGTCGGCGGAGGCATGGGCGCCGCAGCACTGTTCGAAGTCGCCTGACCACACTGAAATGAGTTCAAGCAGAGCGTTATCTGGTTGAGTCATTGACATTCTGTCATCTGCGAAAGCCGCCATCTGCAAGCCTGCATTTCATGTCGACCGGAATTGGTGATACCTCCTGAGGCGTTATGACCAATGTCACGCCAACGATCCTTTCCACGGTTTCCAGCCAGTTTGTCGATGACTGGCTGGCGGCGCTAAGTGCCCTGTGCCCAGAGGCGCAGATGGCGTCGCTGCTTAGCCGGTCCGGTCTGAACGCGGATACGCGCTCGCCGAATGGTCGCGTCACGCTGGATCAGATCGTTTGCCTCTATCAACTTGCCGCAGTCGAGACCGGTGATGAGATGATGGGGCTTTGGAGCAGACCCGTCCGGCCGAGGGCCCTACAACATCTTCTGACCACTGTCAGGGAAGCCACGTCTCTTGCATCGGCGCTCTACCGGTTTTCAACGTTCTGGAACTTGTTGCTGGATGATTATCAGTTTGATCTGGAGGACGCCGACAACGCGTTGGTGCTTACCCTGAAACCACAAGGCGAAGTGCCGCTTCAGCGGTTTGGACATATGCTGATCCTCAAACTTGCCCACGGGCTCATGTCTTGGCTGGCAGGGCATGAGGTTCCGGTTAAGGCCGTTGATTTCGCGTTTGATCGCCCGGACTTTGATCAGGATTACGCGATTATCTTTCCTGCACCGCTGCGGTTTGGCCAACCCGCCACCGCCATCGCGTTTGATCCGAATGTAATGGGCCCTGTGCAGACTCGAAGCACAGCTGATCTTGACCGGTTTTTGCAAAACGCGCCGCGAGACTGGATTTTTACCTCTTCCCGCGAACACACCCAATCGCTGCGGGTGCGCACGTATCTGGGTCAGACAGGTTGGGATTCGGCGACCTTAACACAGACAGCATCCGCAATGCACATGACCCCGCGCACCCTGATCCGCAGGCTACACGCGGATGGCACGTCGTTTCAGGCCATAAAGGATGCCCTGCGGCGCGACATCGCAATCCGTGATCTTCAGGCGGGGCGCAAAAGCGTTGAAGCCATCGCACATGATGTCGGATTTTCGTCGGCGGCCAATTTCCACCGGGCCTTTCAACGCTGGACCGGAAGCACGCCCAGCTCATACCGCAAATCACAAACATAAGCGGCCATTTGTCACTTTTGGACAATTATCTGTCAGCGCACGAGATAGAGCTTAACGGGCTGGCTCGCTAAATCTTGCCGCAGAGAAGCATTTTCAGCTGAAGTTTCGCCTTCATAGCTCATCAGTCTGGCCATCCACGATTGCCGGGTTGTGGCGTCATCTGAGAACAATCGCCCTTGAAAGGATCCACCAATGTCAGACAAACTCGCCACCATACTCCAGGCCGCACGCGACCACGCCGAGCAGGTCATCCTGCCAAATGTGGACGCCTGGAACGCCACGAAGACATGGCCCCGTGATGCGTCGGTCAAGGCCGGGGCCGTTGGCCTGACGGGGCTCTACACCCCCGAGGAGTTTGGCGGCCAGGGCTTGCCACTTTCAGAGGGCATTCAGGTCTACGAACAGCTGGGGCTCGGAGATGGCGCTTATGCCTTTGCCCTGTCGATGCATAACATCTGTACGTTCGCGGGCTGCGGCTATGGCACAGATGCCTTCAAGGAAAAATGGGCACGGGACCTGACCTCTGGCCGCAAACTGGCGAACTTTGCGCTGACCGAACCGCAATCGGGATCGGATGCCACAAACATGTATTCGCGAGCCGTGATCAATGATGACGGCACATGGACGATCAGCGGTGCGAAGGCATGGGTCAGCTTGGCGACCGAGGCTGATATCTATTTCACCGTGGTCAAAACCAGTGATGCACCCGGCCACAAGGATATGGCGATGATCGCCATTCCCGCCGACGCTCCGGGCCTCAGTTTTGGCCCGCTCTACGACACCCCGTCCTACAACTTCCTGCCTCTGGCCGAGATGTACATGGACAATGTCGTGGTGAGCGAAGACAATATCATCCTGCCCATTGGCCAGGGCCTGCAAGGCTCACTCATGGCGATCGATATTGCCCGCGTTTCGATTGCGTCAGGATGCTGTGGATTGATGCAAGCTGCATTAGATACGGCGCTGTCCTATTCCAAGAACCGCAAGATGTTTGGTGGCAGGAACCTCGATCTGGACGGGATCCAGTGGATGCTGGGCGAGGTTGCGACCGATCTTGAAGCCTCGAAGCTACTGTACCGCAAGGCGGCAGAGGCCCTTGGCACGCCCGAGGGCCCACTGATGGCCGCCCATGCCAAACGGTTTGTGCCAGATGCCGCAGTGAAGGCTGCAAATACCTGCACGCAAGTGCTGGGCGGCATGGGTCTGCTGCAGCCTTATGGTCTGGATCGTTTGTCCCGCCTCGCGCAAATGCTGCGGATTGTGGACGGGACAACCGAAATCAGCCGTGTAGTTATCGGGCGGGCCCTGCAAAAACGAGCGGCGTCCTTGCCTGATCTGCCAGTACCGAAAGGATTTGGTGAGACTGTCTGAACATTCCAACCCGCCGGAGAAACGGAACCGACCTGAAAATCTCCTCAGAGAGCGGTAAAATTGAGAGACCAGCCGCGCATATGCGGCCGGTTACTCGATATTGCAGACCTTGGTGCAACCGCAGCGAATTCAACCTTTGTCCGCTTCTCTGCCTCTAACTCAGCCACTCAGACTGTCCGCATATTGCGGTTCGTGGCTTGCTGCATGAGCAAAAGTTATTGGAATGGGAGAATGCCTGGTAAGGGCTAAAAGCCTCTAACGACGCTCTGAACTAAGAACAGTTACATCAAACCTTTTGCCGACCATTGAGTGTTGAGGTAAACGTTCCCAACGGTGGCATAGCGTACTGCGCTCTTGCTTTTGTTTTGTGAGACAACGCGCCCCTGGCCATCAGGGGTAAGACACTGCCTTCCCCCTCGGGCAACCCTATTAGACAACACCGTGTCCTCGGCTGCGCCTGCGGGCCGCACCACTATTGTCGAATAGCATTGCCTCGCCCCCATCCGCGTTCGCCACGTGGCAGATCAGCAGGAACAGGCGCCTTCGGCGTATGGTCTGCAAATCAGCCCTGATTTTACCAAAAGGGAAGTCAGGATCATTGAAATCGGTCTAGGTGCTGGATGAAGGAAGTGAGGCGAAAATGGCAAGGTTCTGTCGCTGGTGGCAGAACTATGTGTCGCCTGACAAGGAAATGTGGAACGTCACTGATAATTGACTCAATCGACGGCCAAAACTTCAATAAATCGGTCATTTACGTCACTCATTTGCGACCCAACCGTCAAGCATTTGTGACCCAAAACGAATTGCGGACATTCGACCATAATAAGGAGGGGTTTTGTCTATATGGACGGGTTATGAACAAAACCTCCATTCGTGCCCTCAGCACCAAAGACGGCTTGGCATGACTTTTGACAGCAGTGGAAAACACCCAAGTTTGGCAGTTAGACAAATCTGTTCACATAATTCTCTAGTATTTCCTGGCGTCCAGATTGCGGCTCTGGGTTTATTCCTTCATTTAAAACGCGAGCGGAAATTTCATCCAGACTACTGCCTAACATGGACTCCGCTTTGGGAGACTTCCAACCGGAGTAGCGTTGCGAAAGCGCGTTTTCCAATCCTCCATCTTCAATCATTGCAGCCGCTGCTTTCAAACCACGTGCGCATATATCCATTCCGCCGATATGAGCCGCCGCCAGATCGACAGCGTCAATCGATTGCCGGCGAATTTTGGCGTCGAAATTTGTGCCGCCGGTGGTAAAACCACCAGCTTTCAGAATGTAATAGTAAGCTAGGGCAACTTCCGGTGTATTGTTCGGGAACTGGTCTGTATCCCATCCGGATTGGTAGTCGTTGCGGTTCATATCAATCGAACCCAGCATCCCTTCAGCAGCCGCAACCGCAATTTCGTGCTCAAAGCTATGCCCGGCAAGGATCGCGTGGCCCTGCTCGAGATTTAGTTTCACTTCGTTCTCCAACCCATACTTCCTGAGAAAACCGATGCAAGTAGCTGCGTCATAGTCGTATTGGTGCTTGGAAGGCTCCTGAGGTTTCGGCTCAACAAGAATGGTGCCTTTGAACCCGATCTTATGTTTGTACTCTACGACCATGTTCAGAAAACGGCCCATGTGGTCCAATTCAGTTTTCAGGTCCGTGTTCAGAAGGGTTTCGTAGCCCTCACGACCACCCCACAGAACATAGTTTTCACCGCCTAGTTTGTGAGTTGCATCCATACAGGATTTCACTGTCGCTGCAGCGAACGCAAAAACGTCGGGATCAGGATTGGTACTGGCGCCAGACATCCAGCGACGATGACTGAACATATTGGCCGTACCCCAAAGCAGTTTGGTGCCAGAAACTTGCATCTTTTCACCGATATAATCGGTGATTTCTTCCAATGTGCGCAGGTTATCGGCAAAATTTCCCTGCTCAGGCCGGATATCAGCGTCGTGCCAGCAAAAGAATGGCTGCCCCAAAAGCTCGAACAATTCGAATGCAATATCTGCCTTCTGGCGTGCCCGGCCCATATCGTCCTGAGGATACCATGGGCGTTCGAACGTAGGTCCACCAAAGGGGTCTCCACCCTCCCACGCGAATGAATGCCACCAGGCCACCGCAAACCGCAGATGGTCCTCCATACGCTTGCCCATGATGATTTCATCCGGGTCGTAGTGACGAAAGGCCAACGGGTTCTTGCTGTCCACGCCTTCAAACTGGACCTTCTCGATCCCTTCAAAAAATCCACTTGGCATTTCTGCCCCCTACTCTGCTTTTTGTGCTGGCTGCTTGCCGAGAATGATCATCGACAATAGATCGTCATCAGTTACGTCTGCGATATCGACCGTCCCAACCAGTTTTCCGTTCTTCATGACCGAGGCGCGGTCGCACAGTTCCATGACGGCATGCACGTCGTGATCGATCAGAAATATCCCGATGCCTTGCGCCTTTAGCTGGTGGATCAGATCCGCCACCATCTGAGTTTCATGCGGCCCGAGCGCTGCTGTCGGCTCATCCATGATCAGAATACGTGCGTTGAAGTAGACAGCCCGAGCGATCGCCACTGATTGTCTTTGCCCACCCGACAAGGCGGAGACCGGGTCATTGAACTTCTGAAAGTTCGGGTTGAGCTGAGCCATGATCTTTCGGCACTCGGCCTCCATGGCTGCGTCGTTGACCAAACCAAAAGGCGTCGTCATCTCGCGCCCCAGGAACAGGTTCGATGTCGCGTCCAGATTGTCGGCCAAGGCGAGCGTCTGATATATCGTTTCGATGTTATTCGCCCGGGCGTCACGGGGATTGCCAATCTCGACTGGCTTGCCATCAATCAGGATCTCACCGTGATCCATCTGATAGGCGCCGGACAGAACCTTGATCAGAGTGGACTTCCCGGCCCCGTTATGGCCAAGCAGGCCAACGACTTCACCCGGATAGAGATCGACCGACACATGGTCGACGGCCTTGATCCCACCGAAGGAAATCGAAATATCGCGCATCTCGACCAATGGCGGCGCGCCTGAACCGCGCCCAGTGCCAGAAGGTTTTTTCTGAGTATCCTGAGCTTGCATCACTTGGCCCCCAGTCGCTTGCGGTAAACGATGTCGATATAGACGGCCAACACGAGGACGCTGCCGACGACGATGTTCTGAAACGGCGCGTCAACGCCAACCATTGCCATGCCCGATTGCAGCGCCTGCATGATCAATGCACCAAGGATCGCGCCATAGATGGTACCGATGCCGCCCGACAATGCGGTTCCTCCGATCACTGCAGCGGCGATGACCCGAAGTTCGTCGAGCGTACCAATGTCGTTCGAATGGTTTGCCAAGCGGGCCGAGGCGACCACCGCGGAAACGGCGCACAAGAAACCCATCAAAGCAAAGATTTTCACGGTCAGCAGCCGAGTGTTGATACCCGAAAGCTCTGCCGCATCCGGGTTGCCGCCAGTTGCAAAGATGTACCGACCAAACCGGGTTTTCCGTGCCACGATCGTCAGGGTAACCGCGACTATGATTAGTATAAGGACGGAAATCGGTATGCCGTATCCGACGACCAGCCCCTCTGGCATTGTCTCTCCGCGCGCTTCGAACATACGTTGCAGCCGGCGCGTCGGAATGGCGTAGCTGTTTACGATGTAAACGTACCCAAGGATAGCAATTGCGATTATCCCGGCCAGAGTGGCCTCAGCCCAAACAGGTTTTACCGGGAAACCATGTGACGCTTTTGCGCGGCGACCACTCCACAAAGCCCAGATCGCGATTGCGGTAGCAAACAAGCCGAACAGCCAGCTTGTCGTCGTTCCCAATGTTCCGTTGGTGCCGCCAAACATCAGGAATGTACTATCCAGAGGACCAATCGTCTGGCCGCTGGTCAAATACCACGCCACGTTTCGCCAAACCAGAAATCCACCAAGTGTGACAATGAAAGCCGGTATCGTCAGATAACCAACCATCCAGCCATGAAACGCACCAATCAGTGTGCCGACAAACAACCCGACAACGATTGTGATCGCCCAGGTTGCCGGGTTGTTCAAACCCATCCCAAGTATTTGCGGCAAAAGCTCGGTTTGCGTCATTGCCATCACAGCCGAGGTTGTTGCCAATAGCGCGCCAACCGACAAGTCGATGTGTCGCGTGACGATAATGAACACCATCCCACATGCCATAATGGCAACCGAAACTGTCTGAATGGACAGGTTGAATAGATTGCGCGGCGTCAGGAACCTTCCATCTGTGAAGATGTTGAATCCGATGCACAGGATGACAAACGCGCCGATCATTCCCAAAAGTCGCATGTCCAGTTCCAGCTGCTGGAACAGGCTGGTTTTCGCTTTTTCAGGTATCGGCTGAGACGAAGTTTCGGTCATTTCCGATCTTTCATATTCAGCATTTGCCCCAGGCCCAGACTAAGAGGCCCAGGGCTGAGTGGTTTAGTTACAAGGGGCAGGTCCGTTTTCAACGCCTTGGCAAAGATCTTCCAGCGGGATCCATCCGGCATCAACAACCACGGACAAGTTGTCCTTAGTGATTGGAACAGGCGCTAGGAAAACCGAGTTCATCTCGGTCCCACCCGGTGATGTCCAGCTCACTGCGCCTTCGACATCAGCAGGGCTTGTCCCACCGCTCAATGCGACAGCGATTTCGCCTGCGGCCTTTCCAAGTTCGCGAGCATCCTTCCAAACCGAAACCGTCTGCGTTCCCAGTGCGACACGGTTCAATGCTGCGTGGTCGCCGTCCTGACCGGAAACCGGAATGCCTTCCATGCCCTGTGCGGTCAGCGCAGCAACAACACCGCCTGCAGTACCGTCATTTGACGCAACAACCGCATCCACGTTGTTCTCATTCGCGGTCAGGATCTGCTCCATGTTTCGCTGCGCGTTCGCCGGCAGCCAGCCATCCGTATAGGCCTCACCAACGATTACGATGTCACCGCTGTCGACGGCTGCTCCGATGATCTCTTGCTGACCACCGCGCAGGAAATCTGCGTTCGGATCAGTAGGAGAGCCTTTGATCATCACGTAGTTGCCCTTGGGCATGGCTTCAAAGACAGCCCGAGCCTGCATTCTGCCGACCTCCACGTTGTCGAAGGTCAAATAGAACGCGCGGTCGTCCTCAATCAGGCGATCATAGGCAATGACTGGAATACCTTCGTCCGCCGCCGCCTGAACAGCCGGTCCGATTGCCTGCGCGTCCTGGGCCAGAATAATAAGCGCGTCTACACCCTGGGCGATCAGGCTTTCAATGTCCGAAAGCTGCTTTGCGGAAGACGACTGCGCGTCTGCCGAGATGTACTCGGCACCCCCTGCTTCAAGCGCCGATTTGATGGCCGCTTCGTCTGTTTTCCAACGCTCTTCCTGAAAGTTCGACCAGCTTACGCCGACCACTGGCTCTGCGAATGCGGTCGAAGCCAACAAAGTGGCCACAGCCGAAAAGCTGAGAATTCTCTTCATGATTTCCTCCCATTTGCCGAGCCATCGCATTTCGATTCGCGGCTCTCACAAATTTGAATACCATATTTATTTCAGTCGGTAAAATATTTACTCTACAAGACGCACCCAAATTCAAATAGATTGGATCAACAGCAAGATTCGCGAGGACAAGATGCTGAAAAGCAAAGCCTCTCCGGTTTCTTTGGAACAAAGAAATACGACCCGCTTACGGGTATTGGAGCATATCAGAGCCAAGGGGTCCGTCTCGCGGATCGATATTGCATCCGCCTTGCAAACCAGCCCTGCGACTGTCACCGCCGCCACGGCTGATCTCATCTCGGCCGGGCTGGTGAAGGAGACTGAAAGCCAAGCACAGTCAAAGTCGGGGAAGAGAGGCAGACCCAGAGTATTGCTGCAATTGGACGGCCAGATGCACCTTGTGGCCGGCCTCAAGGTGGCTCGGCAAGTAATCTCCGTTATCTTGGTCGACTTTGAAGGTAACGAAGTCGCATCCCATAAATATGCTCTGGATCACGCCAGAATGTCGCCGCAAGTATTTGTTTCGGCGATCCGCGAAGCTCTTGAAGAAACTTGCAGTCAGATCGATCGTACTGTCGCTCATTTGGCAGGTGTTTCTATCGGGGTGGCTGGACTGGTCGATGCAAACAAGAATTTTGTCCACTGGTCATCCTCGATTACTGAGAGAAATATTGATTTCAGCCACTTGCTTTCAAATGAGCTGCCCTGCCCCGCATTCGTCGACAACGACGCCAATCTTGTCGCCAAGGCCGAACAGCTTTTTGGCTTGGGTAAGGGTTTAAAGAACTTCCTCGTTGTTACGATCGAACACGGTGTTGGCCTTGGCATCGTATTGGATGGCAAACTATACCGTGGAGAACGAGGCTGCGGCGCTGAGTTTGGGCACACCAAAGTTCAACTTGACGGAGCCCTTTGCCAATGCGGTCAACGCGGATGTCTAGAAGCCTATGTGGGCGACTATGCTTTGATCCGCGAGATGACAGTCACCGGTCATACCAACGACATGGAAACCGTTTCCGACATACATGACCGCGCCAACTCAGGTGACGACAGAGCTTCATCAGTGCTTGCCCGCGCAGGTCAGATGTTTGGCCTCGGGATTTCCAACCTGATCAACTTGTATGACCCTGAGTGCATTATCGTCTCGGGGGCACAAATGAGCTTTGAGCATTTGTGTTCCAACGAAGTTATGACCCGCATTCAAAACGGCGTTGTGAATGTCGATGCACCTTTGCCCCAGATCAAAGTTCATCACTGGGGTGACATGATGTGGGCCAAGGGGGCGGCGGCCTATGGAATTGAACAAATCTCAATTCTCAAGGTCAAGGAGCTGACGGCGAATGCGTCTTGAGTTTGCGATATTTGCGACTTTGGGCACAGTTGCGAATGCGGACACTGTCATTCCCCAGTTTACAAATGTGGATGTACCAAAACATGTCTATGATGGCGGATGGGAGCATTTTGTCGGCGGTGGTGTGGCCGTTTTCGATTGCAATGGGGACTCGCTGCCAGAACTCTTTTTGGCTGGCGGTTCCAACCGGTCTCAACTGTTCATCAATACCTCGAAGGAACAGATAGCATTTCAGGCAAAGACGCCTGAAGATCTTTCGCTGGCCGGTGTGACCGGCGCCTACCCTCTCGACGTTGATAGCGACGGCATAGTGGATTTGGCGATTTTGCGTGTTGGCCCAGACCTGCTTCTTCGGGGCGATACCGACTGCCAATTCAGCCCTTTCACTGAACTCGGGTTTCAGTCCGAGGATCACTGGACCACAGGTTTCTCGGCAACATGGGAAAGCGGGCAAACTTTACCGACCTTGGCGTTTGGCACTTATGTTGATCGATTTGATCCCGAAGGTCCTTTTGAATCCTGCGGGCCAATCCTTTTGTACCGCCCAGACGGCGACTTGTATCACGAGCCATTGCATCTTGAACCCGGCTACTGCTCACTTTCTATTTTGTTTTCGGACTGGGCCCGAACTGGCCGCGCTGATCTTCGCGTCAGCAACGACCGTCACTACTATGTTCGCGGCGGTCACGAGCAGTTATGGGCGATGGAACCCGAGCCTCGGCAATACTCGGAAGACGAAGGCTGGCTTCCATTTTCGATCTGGGGAATGGGGATCGCCTCTCGCGACCTTACAGGAGACGGATTTCCCGAAGTTTATCTGACCTCGATGGGTGACCAGAAACTCCAGATTTTTGACCCAGTGACAAACGGCCCGACCTGGCTCGATGCAACTTACGAAAAGGGTACGACCGCTCATAGACCGCATATCGGCGGAGACGGAAGGCCATCCACCGGGTGGCACGCACAGTTTGGCGACGTCAACAACGACGGCCGGGACGATATTTTCGTAGCCAAGGGAAACGTAGAACAGATGCCCGATACAGCTCTGAACGACCCCAATAACCTACTACTACAGAACTCCGACGGACAGTTTATTGAAGCTGCAGCAGATGCCGGTGCTGCCTCGATGGCAAAGTCTCGTGGTGCGGCGATTGCTGACCTGAACAACGATGGAAAGCTGGATCTGGTGGTCGTCAACCGAGGTTCTGAGCTAGAAGTCAGCCAGAACACTTCTCAAGGTGGCAACTGGCTATTGCTGGATGTCACTCAGGATCAATCCAATCACGCAGCGATTGGTGGATTTGTTGAAGTCAAAACCTCGCTGGGTGTTCAGACCCGCGAGCTAACAATCGGCGGCGGTCACGCTGGTGGCATCGCTGGGTTTCAGCATTTTGGGCTCGGGAGTGAGGACCAGGTGCAGGTTCGTATGATCTGGCCGGATGGTTCGAAAGGCGAGTGGTTGGACTATCAGCCCAACCAAATCATTAGTCTTCACCGCTGATTACTTTTCAACCGGTAACCCACTTGGAACTTGGTCGGGCACACCTAACCGCTCTGCCGGGTCTTCAAGGCTTGCCAGAAATCTGAGAAGAGCGTCGATTTCCTGATCCGTCAGGCTTACTTTCGACAAGCTTTTGCTTTGGGCAATCGCACCCAAGTGCTGATTATCCGACATTGCCCTTTGGTCGTCAGAGCCGGGGAAGTCCGGCAAGGTGGCCATCTCGATCGAGTAGTTTCGCAAGGACGCCACCGGGTCCAGATGATGGCGTACTATATCCTCAAGTTCAGCGTAGGCTCCGTTGTGTCCGTACGGAGCTGTCAGAGTCACGTTACGCAAAGATGGCGTGCGGAAAGCAAACGCGTCGCCGGGATCACCGGTCACGCGAAGACGCCCGTCGTCCCTGACATGGTTTTCAAATCGTGCCGCCTTTCCCGGGCCGATCTGCGGCAGTGCCATCGAATGAAACTTGTGATCCGTCTGAAACCAGCCCGAATGGCAGTTGCTGCAGCCAGCTTTTCCGTAGAACAGGCCCATGCCAACTTCGGCCTCTTCTGGCAATTCAGCCTCACCTCGCATCGCGCGATCGAAGAGGCTGTTATCCGCGCGCCACTCGAACGCGATAAAGTCCGCGATTACGTTGGCAATTGCCGTGAACGTAATTTCATCATCCGGCGCTAAGTCCTCAAACCTCTGCTCGTACTCTGGAATGGCCGCAACACGTTCTGCAATCAGATCCCACGCACCGCCTTGCTGTGTCAGAAATCCGAGGCGAACCGCTTTGCTCACGTCATTCTCGGAATAGTGACCCGCCATTTCGTCTGGCGACAAAACCGGGAACATCGCCTGTGCGGCCAGCGCGGACTTGAAACCAGACCGCATATGAGTACCCAACGGGGTTCTGATACCATCAGGTTGCGTTGTGTCTACCTCTAGTCGCCCATCATGAAAAAAAGTTGTGAACTCAGTGGCTCCAAGGTTCCAAAGCCCCGGTGAGTTTCGAGGAATACGTTGTTCCGGGGTATTCTCTGGGTCCAATGTCCGCTCTGGACCCAACCCAATTCCCCCTTCCCCTATACCAAGGGAAACACCGTCGGACGTGCCAAGCCTGGGATGATGACAGGTCGCACAGCTGATATTCTTGTTGCCAGACAAAATCGGGTCATAGAACAGCAAACGCCCCAGCTCAGCACTTCCAAAGTCAGGATCGAGGAACTCTGGCAAAGGACCAAGCGATTGGGCACGCGCACCGTCCACCATTGATATTGTTGAGCCTATAATCAAGAAAAGCGAAACTGCTCTCATGTCATTCCTTAGAAACTTCTAGAATAAGTTCCTGCCGATACGGGTTCTCCGGAGTATAGATTATTGAGGGAAACGAAGAGATATTCGGTGCGTTGGGATAACCCGATGGCTCGATACACACACCACGCGAAGTGCGCCGCGGTTTTTTCAGCTCATAGCCCGAATAAACCTGTGCTCCGGGCTGGTCAGAGTAGACTGTCAACGCAGTGCCAGAGGGTGAAGTGAGTTCCGCCACTGGAGCCTTTGGGCCGCGATCATGATCAAAGCAGAAATAGTGATCAATCCCATCAGGCACACTTCCAATCATATTGGGCGTTGAAAAATCCAACCCGTTTTTGTTGGTCGCAAGCACTCTGCCCGACGGAATACCCTGATCGTCGATGTCCAGATACCGATTTGAATTTAGTTTAAGCGTATGCTGGTCTACGCCTTCTGCGGCACCCAAAGTGTAGTAGTTGTGTTGCGCAATGCTTATCGGCGTCGGCCGGTCAGGTTGTGCAGCTACTGAATAGACCAAGCGTGAACCCTGTAGGCAGATCCTGACCTCGAACCTGATTTCCCCTGGAAAGCCGCTCTCCCCATCGCGAGAAACGTAACTCAACAGGGCCTCATTCTGTGCAATCTGTTCGAATTCCCAGAACTGTTTAGACAGCCCATCGTCGCCGCCATGCAGGGTGTTTTTGCCCTCATTGGCGTTCAGTTCAAAACTGGCACCATCCAATTCAAACGTCGCGCCACTGATCCGGTTGGCTACGCGCCCAACAATTGCGCCCAGGTAACGCGTATCGGCGAGATACTCATTTGGGTCCTCGAACCCAAGGATGAGAGGGACGTCCTTGTACCACCAACCCTGCGTGATAGCCCCATAGTTCAGGACCGAAACACGCATATCCCCGTCCGTGATAATAGCAGGTTCAATCTCAGAGGCTTTACCCGTTTCTGGTTTCATCTTACTGCCAGCGGCGCAAGCGCCTGATAGAATTGCTTGTATCTCCGGTATTCGTTTTCGTAGGCGTCAATCAGATCGCCGTGTGGTTCGATGCGTTCCTGAATTTCCGGCTGCGTCATGACTTGCGCTGGTTCCGCATCGTTAGCAGCACATATCGCGAGGCGCGCAGCGCCCATTGCGGCACCGAATTCGCTGCCTTTTGGCAAATCCAGCGGAACTTGCAAAACGGTAGCCAAAGTTTCCAGCCAGAACCGAGATCGTGCACCTCCCCCTACTGCAATAAGGCTATTTGGCTGGGTTCCTGTGCTCTTCAGTGCTTCTAGGCAATCTCTCATCCCAAAAGAAACACCCTCCATTACGGACTGGGTCAACTCAGCGGGTTCCGACGAGATGTCCACGCCCAAAAACGCGCCTCGAATATGGCTATTGTTATGCGGTGTCCGTTCTCCTGACAGATATGGCAGGAAGGTGGTCGCTGTAGGTCCGTTCAGTTTTTCAGGCATAGCTGCAGCAAGTCTTTCCACGGGTTCATCCAGATTGCGAGCAAGCCAGTTCATGCTGTTCGTTGCTGAAAGCATGACACCCATTTGTATCCACCGATCAGGAACCGCATGACAAAAACAGTGTACGGCTGTTTCCGGATCAGGAGCATAGGCTTCCCGCGCAACAAGCAACACGCCAGACGTTCCGAGTGAGACAAAACCGATGCCGTCGTTGATGCTCCCAATCCCGCAAGCTGCGGCAGCATTGTCGCCAGCACCTCCAGCCACGACAACCGGATTCGAAAGCCCCCACTCCTGCCTCAAACGGACCTTCAACTCTCCACCCGGATCACTACCTTCGACCAAGCGCGGCATCTGCTCGACACGCATGTGACCTATGGCCAGCGCCCTTTCGGACCACTGCCGAGTGTCAACGTCCAGCCAGGATGTTCCTGCGCTGTCAGACATGTCCGAGATATATTCGCCAGTAAGCCAAAACCGCAAATAATCTTTCGGCAGCAGTACCTTGTCTACCTTTGAAAACACATCCGGCTCGTGGCTGCGCAACCACTCGAGTTTCGGCGCCGTAAACCCGGGGAATACGATGTTTCCCGATATTGCGCGCATCTCTGGCGATTGATCCAGTATCCTCGCCTCATCAGCTGACCGTGTATCGTTCCAAAGAATACAGGGTCTCAATATTTCGCCATCAGAATCCAGTAGTGTAGCGCCGTGCATGTGTCCGCTTAGGCCAATACCTCGCAATTTTGAGAATGCTTTCTGGTTGCCGACGCGAAGCTTCCCAACAACCTCGTCGCAAGCGTTGGTCCAATCCAAAGGATCCTGCTCAGACCAACCAGGCTTGGGCGTCGAGGTGGAAATGCTGACTTCGGCATCACCGACAACGTGTCCTGAGTCATCTACCAGAATCCCGCGGAGACCTGACGTTCCCAAATCTAAGCCCAGATACATTGAGCACCACCTGTCTAAATATTTTAATGACTAAAATTATTTGAAACAGAGATCTTGTCAAGGCTCCGTCAAAGGAGTGCCTTCCAATCGTTTCTGGATCAGAACGCTCGAACGCGACGTCCTTCGATACCCCCGATAGCCAAAAGAAAACCAGAGCAAGAGTTGAGTTTAATCGTCTGCCCGAACATGGCTCAAACCTCTTAGAAAAGCCACTTTGGCGAGAGGCAAGATTTAGACGAATATTTCCCCAGTTTGACCGACCGTTAGCGTTCCACCATTAACCACTTCGACATAGACGCCCATATCCATATGGCCCATCAATTTCCGAATAAGGTAGGGTACTTTTAAGTCGCGCTCGGCCGTTTTCGGGTTCACTTCAGTTGCTGCACACCTTTTCGTACGTGAGAGTATCTTCAATTCGACATGGCCAAATCTTAAAACTGATCCAACTGCATCCAGCTCAGCAAACGAAGGTAATCCGTCTATCTCAATATTCGCTCGGAAGCGCGCCGGGTGAATTTCTGCGTTCAGTTGTTCGCCCAACTTTTTCACAGAGGCCAGATTCAAAACGGATATCGCGTTCATCATTTGCGGCGATACGACAGATACATCTGTAAACCTATGAGGAGTAGAAGAGACAAACTTTGGCAGCTCTGGATCTTTTAGGTCGATCTCTGAAGAAAGAAACTCTGCCGCCTTCTCCCGATCTTCAGACTCTCGCATATCAAAGCGTCGTGTCTTTCCGTTCGCATTGATCTCAAGTGCCTGAGATTCAATTTCAAAACCGGTCTGAATGCCTGCCAGTGCAGCCTCGTTCAACAAAACGACAAAACGATCTTTCGGCAGTGGCATTGGGTTCTGCATGTCGAAACCGGAGTTGTAGCGAGCAAATCCGAACAGGCGATCGCCCGGAATGCCCTCTCCTGCTCGCAGCGTCACAGTTCGCATAGGCTCGGAACTCAAGCCTTTAATAGGGTAGCGGTTCAATCGGACGATGGAGGGATTGCTCATACGTCAACACCTAACCAAAAAGAGTTATGCACGGTCCCGAGTTGTCCGCGCTGTTTGACGCTATCTCGAATTCTCAAAGGTATCGACCAAATAATCATTGAACGCTTCAGAAGCGGGTTCTCTGAACCTGTTGGCCGCATGACGGCTGCGCCCATTTAAGTCGATATGACCATTCAATACTTCGCTGCCAAAAATACATGCGCATCAAGTTCAAAGAACAATTTCTCTAGGAATCAATAGCTAAGAAACAAAATTTGCGATCTCTACTGGTCTCTTGAGGTACGAACCTCAAAAATATCTGGACTTGAGGTGCGTACCTCAAATAGCCTTGGATGTATGCCGCGATTCGCACATCCTCGATTGACGGCGCAAAAAAGGGAGGAATGGATGACTTACACAAAACTGGCCTCAGCCAGCGCAATAGTCTTTGCCGCTACTACTCTTTCTACCAAGGCAAATGCTGAAGATCTGACACTCTGTTGGGCTGCATGGGACCCGGCCAACGCGCTTGTTGAGCTATCAAAAGAATTTGAAGCAGAATCCGGCCACTCGATGAACTTCGAATTTGTTCCCTGGCCAAATTTTGCGGACCGGATGCTGAATGAACTGAACTCTGGAGGTAAGCTCTGCGACCTGCTGATTGGTGACAGCCAATGGATCGGCGGCGGCGCCGAAAACGGTCATTATGTCCAACTGAACGACTTTTTCGACGCTGAAGGCATCAGCATGGACGACTTCGCACCTGCCACAGTTTACGCTTATTCAACCTGGCCCAAGGGTACACCAAATTACTACGCGCTGCCTGCGATGGGTGACGCAAATGGCTGGTTCTATCGCAAGGACTGGTTCGAAAACCCCGAAATTCAAGCCGCATACAAAGAAGCAACTGGTCAGGACTTACGCGAGCCCGAGTCTCAAAAAGAACTATTGCAGATCGCGCAGTTCTTCCAAGGTCGTGAGATCGACGGCAAGACCGTCTATGGGGCAGCAATCTTTACCGAGCGCGGCTCGGAAGGGATCACCATGGGTGTGACCGGAGCACTGTATCCTTGGGGCTTCAAATACGAAAACACCCCGGGCTCATATGATATGGAAGGCGCAGTAAACTCACCGGAAGCGGTTGAGGCGCTGGAGTTCTATAAAGAATTCTACAAAACGGCGACGCCTCCTGGATATACCAACTCCTACATGGGTGAGAGCTTGGATGCATTTAAGTCCGGTCAGGTCGCTATGGCTATGAACTGGTTTGCGTTCTTCCCTGGTCTATATGCCGATCCCAATACAGGTGGTGACAAGATCGACTTCTTCGTGAACCCACCACAAAATCAGCCAGGCTCGACACTCGGCGGACAAGGTATTTCTGTCGTCAGCTACTCTGACAAACAGGACGCCGCACTTGAGTACATTAAGTGGTTTGCACAGCCGGAAGTTCAGGCCAAATGGTGGGAACTTGGAGGCTATTCGGCACATAACTCGGTTCTGGAAGATCCTGGTTTCGTAGACAGCCAACCGTTTGCCGGTGACTTTCTGGAAGCAATGGCTGGAGTTCAGGATTTCTGGCAAGAGCCCGCCTATGCGGAACTGCTGCTGGCAATGCAGAAGCGTATCCACGACTACGTGGTTGCCGACCAAGGCACAGCTCAAGAAGCGCTAGATCTTCTGATCGAAGATTGGACGGAAGTCTTCGAAGACGAAGGCAAGCTGTAGTCTGGAGGCAGCTAGGAGCGGGTGCACTCCCGCTCCACCTTCACCCGTGTGTCCGAAACCAAAAAGAACTGGCAAAGAGATGTCTGACAGGACCGTAGATCGCGTTGCGCAGGCAACGCCCGAGCGAGTTGCGCGAAAAATCCGAGGGTTATCCGACCGCGCGATCGCCTGGATATTCATCTCACCAACGATTTTCTTATTGCTGGCGATCAACATCTTTCCGTTGATCTGGACCATCCAACTAAGCTTTACCAACTACAAGGCCAACCGGATCGGGCGTGAAGTCAAAGATGTCGGGCTCAGGAATTACGAGCGTATCCTGACAGACTCGGACACATGGCTGAATATGCAGGCGACGGCGCATTTCCTGTTCTGGACAATTTTTTTCCAGGTCCTGATCGGGTTTACTCTGGCATGGCTGATCAACAAGAAATTTAAGGGCAACGATCTTTGGACCACGATTATCGTGCTGCCGATGATGCTGTCTCCTGCAGTCGTCGGGAACTTCTGGAAGTTCCTGTATCAACCTCAAATCGGCCTGTTTAACTACATCGTGTCCTGGTTTACCGGCAAGGACCCATCGAGCTTTGAAATGCTGGGATCGGTCACGTTGGCCCCGTGGGCAATCGTGATTGTCGACACCTGGATGTGGACCCCCTTCGTGATGCTGATCTGTCTGGCCGGTCTGCGCAGCATTCCCGACTACATCTACGAGGCAGCTGAGATCGACCGAGCCAGTAAGCTGCGGCAGTTCTTTACGATCACCATCCCGATGGTGTTGCCGTTCCTGATGCTGGCCGTGCTGTTTAGAGGGATCGAGAACTTCAAGATGTTCGACCTAGTGGTTCAGCTAACCGGTGGAGGGCCCGGTTCTGTTACGGAACTCACTTCAATCAATCTCAAGCGGGAGGCTTTTGAAAAGTGGCGTACGGGCTATGCCTCGGCCTATGCGATCATCCTTTTCGTCACCGTGTTCGGCCTTGCGTCGATCTACGTCAAAGCCCTGAACAAGGTGAAACAGAGATGAGTAATTTTTCCGTCACTGAACCTTCGAACCGGTCCAAGTGGATCGCAGGCTTCTTGGTTATTACTTACGCGCTGATCACGATGATCCCGCTGGTTTGGATTTTGCTAACTGGCTTCAAGTCTCCAGCCGATGCGATCAGCTACCCGCCCAAGGTTGTCTTTGACCCAACGCTTGAAGGCTACGTCAATCTCTTCACCACACGCACGCGGCAGACGCAGGAATTTCTGGAAGCGAACCCACCGCAGAACTGGGCCGATGAGATCGTGCGCCAATACGACATGGTGATTGTCGGACCATCCAAATTCGGTGAGCGCTTTATGAATTCAGTTATCATCGGATTCGGCTCGACGTTCTTGAGTATCTTTCTTGGCACGCTGGCCGCCTACGCGTTCAGCAGGTTCAAAGTCCCACTAAAGGACGACCTGCTGTTCTTCATCCTCAGTACAAGGATGATGCCCCCGGTCGCTGTTGCCATCCCAATCTTCCTGATGTTCAGAAACCTTGGGCTGAGCGACACGCATCTGGGAATGATCCTGCTGTATACGGGTGTGAATATTTCCCTGGCGGTCTGGTTGCTGAAGGGGTTCATCGACGAAATCCCAAGAGAGTACGAAGAAGCCGCCCTCATAGATGGCTACACGAGGTTTCAGGCATTCTACAAAGTGGTGCTGCCGCAAGCCGCGACCGGCATAGCCTCAACAGCTATCTTTTGCCTGATCTTCGCCTGGAATGAGTACGCGTTTGCCGTGCTGCTGACATCCGCGAACGCACAGACTGCACCACCGTTCATCCCGACCATTATCGGTATCGGCGGTCTGGACTGGCCTGCCGTGGCGGCCGGTGCAACGATCTTCCTCATCCCCGTCATGATTTTCACCATCCTGATGCGCAAACATTTGCTGCGTGGGATCACATTCGGAGCCGTGCGCAAATGAGCGACTTTCTAACCGGATTGATGCGGCTCCGCCGCGGCCCATGGGAGATGGTCGCAACCATCCTTATCGCACTGGGTGTCTTTATGCTGATGCAGCCCTTTGTCCTTTGGGCCTTCACCTACTCTTTCATCGTCACGCTGATCGGAACCGTCATGTTCATCATCGTCAGCCATTTCCCGGAGTAGAAATGGCCCAGATCGTAGTCAAAAACGTAAAGAAGATGTTCGGCGACTTCACGGCTGTCCGCGAAAGCTCGTTCACGATTGAGGATGGTGAGTTTTTCATGCTGCTCGGGCCATCTGGCTGCGGAAAGACGACGACACTGCGGATGATCGCAGGGTTGGAGCTTCCAACGTCGGGTGAAATCTATCTGGACGGTGAAGAGATCAGCCAGCGGCCGCCATCAGAACGGGACATTGCCTTCGTGTTCCAGATGTTCGCGCTGTATCCCCACATGAACGTGCGCAAGAATATCAGCTACCCCCTGATATCGCAGGGCATGCCGCGTGCTGCTGTCAAAGCCAAAGTAGAGGAAGTCGCGGGAATTCTGGGGATCAACGACATCCTCGATAGCCCAGTGGGTGGACTTTCAGGTGGCGATAGACAGCGCGTAGCGCTGGGTCGCGCGATTGTTCGAGAGCCCAAGGCGTTCATGATGGACGAGCCCCTTGGTGCCTTGGATGCTGAGTTTCGGGAACACATGGCCGAAGAGTTGCGTGCGCTTCATGATCGCATGGGGGCGACCACTGTGTACGTCACGCATGATCAGCTGGAAGCCATGCAAATGGGCGACAAGATCGTGGTGATGAATAATGCTGTGATCGAGCAATTTGGCACACCTCAGGAAATCTACGACAAACCGGCGACGATGTTTGTGGCGGATTTTATCGGGTCTCCTTCGATGAACTTCCTGCCGTTTCAGGGAAAGGTCGAACCCGGCTCGGAAACGGTCCGACTGAACGGCCATGACGAAGCCGTGCCCAAGCTGATGGAAGGGGCCGAAGGTGAATTGGTTTTTGGCGTTCGCCCCGAACATGTTTTTCTGTCGGATGCGAGCGAATACAGGGCCAAGGTTCTGGCCGCAGAATACCTTGGAACCACCCAGATCGTAACATTGCAAAGTCCGAACGGAGAACTGAAAGCCCGTATTGATGCACGCGAGGTCGTCAGTCCCGGTGAGACAGTGGGATTGGAGTTCCGCTCCCCCGCAGTAACTTTGTTTGAAAAATCTACCGGGCGCGCGTTGAGGTCCGCTCTGAACGACGAGGTACTAAGCAATGGCTGAAGTCGTTTTGGAGAACATCTCGAAGTCATTCGGCAACGTCACAGCGGTGGATGATATCTCAATGACGATCCCCAACGGTGCCTTTGTGGTGTTGTTGGGTCCGACTGGCGCGGGAAAAACAACGACACTGAGATTGATTTCAGGGCTTGAGAAACTGGATTCAGGAACAGTGCGCATCGCCGGGCGTGACGTTGGAATAGACACTCCTGCTCAGCGCGATGTAGCAATGGTCTTCCAGCAATACTCGCTGTACCCGCATATGACAGTGCGGGAAAACCTGTCTTTCCCTCTGCGGTCGCCGATCCTGAAAACATCAGAGGATGAGATCACGAGGAAGGTAAACGAAGTCGCTGAGATCCTCCAGATCCCGCACAAAATGGACAACAAAGCCACTGAATTGTCTGGCGGTGAAATGCAGCGCGTTTCAATTGGACGGGCGCTTGTGCGCGACCCCCAGATATTTCTGATGGACGAACCGCTCAGCTCTCTAGACGCCAAGCTACGGGCGGATTTGCGGGTAGAACTGAAGAGAATTCAGGCAGATCTGGGATCGACTTTGCTGTACGTGACCCATGATCAGGTCGAAGCCATGACAATGGCGACGCACGTCGGGGTTTTGGAAAACGGCCGGTTGGTGCAGTACGGAACACCCCGGGACATTTATGAAAACCCTGGCAGTGTTTACGTAGCCAGCCGGTTGGGTCTGCCTCGGATCAACATCTTGCCGTCCGAATTGTTCGGAGGCGATCACAAAGGCCCGCAGATTGGCCTGCGCCCGGAAAACATCATTGAAGGCGAAGGCAGTGAAGCGCGTGTGATACGCGCTGAACATCTTGGGGATCAAACGCGGTTACACCTGGACTTAAACGGTCACCCGGTTGTGACCTTGATTGATGTCCATCAGGACTATCCATCTGGAAAATCTATAAAAATCCGCCCACACAACCCATTGTATTTTGACGCGTCCGGCGCGCGAGTGAATTAAGGAGCAAAAGCATGGCCCAGTTCCTCAACACAAAAGAAACCCTGGTGACAGAGGCCATTGATGGTCTTCTAGCCTCCTCCGGAGGGCAACTTACCCGATTGGACGGATACCCGCATATCAAGGTTGTCTACCGGTCGGATTGGGACAAGTCCAAAGTCGCCTTGGTTTCTGGTGGAGGGTCTGGCCACGAACCCGCCCATGCGGGCTTTGTTGGTGCTGGTATGCTTACGGCCGCGGTCTGCGGGGAAGTCTTTGCATCCCCATCAGTCGAAGCGGTTTTGGCGGGCATTCTTGCGGTCACGGGTGAAGCTGGGTGCCTGCTGATCGTCAAGAATTACACCGGTGACCGGCTGAACTTTGGACTAGCGGCTGAACGCGCCCGTGCTTTGGGTCGCAAGGTAGAGATGGTCGTCGTTGATGATGACATCGCACTGCCCGACCTTCCGCAACCACGTGGCGTGGCAGGTACGTTGTTCGTGCACAAAATAGCCGGAGCGCTTGCAGAAAGTGGTGCTGATCTGGACACCGTCACCGCCGCAGCAAGACGCGCCATAGCCAAGGTCGTCAGCATCGGTATGAGCCTGGACACCTGTACCGTTCCGGGATCTCCGAAAGAAGACAGGATCGCCCCCGGGAAAGCAGAGCTTGGCTTGGGTATCCATGGCGAGCCCGGTGTACAGCAAGTCGAATTCTCAAATGCTGTATCGGCCATGTCCACAGTTGTGGAGAAGCTGAAACAACGGGTGGGGTCCGGGGATTGTGTGGCGTTGGTCAACAACCTGGGTTCTACAACGCCGTTGGAAATGGCTGTCCTCACGCATGCCTTTTCCGAAACTGGTATTGCCCATCACATCATAGGCCCGGCCCCAATGATGACATCGCTGGATATGCATGGGTTTTCTGTTTCCATTCTGCCGGTAGATCAGAACGATTTATCGGCGCTAAAAGCGCCTGTTGGCCTGGCGGCTTGGCCCGGCGTCAATTCTATCGACCCGATAAAAGTCGCACCTCTGCCTGATGGTTTGACTCCTATCGATCCAATTCCTTCGAACAATCCCGCCACAAGGGAAACGATCACCCGGTTGTCTGAACTGCTCATCAACGCAGAGAAGAACCTGAACGAGCTGGACGCAAAATCCGGAGATGGCGATACAGGAAGCACATTGGCGACGGCCGCAAGAGCCTTGCAAGACAGCCTTGACCGCATGCCGCTTGCTGATCTGACGCAACTGTTTCCGGCATTAGGTAATGAGTTAAGCCAGACAATGGGTGGTTCTTCCGGCGTGATACTCGCAATTTTCTTCAACGCAGCTGGCGATGCCTGTGCGAGCGGGGCTTCGGTACCGAAGTCTCTGGTCGAAGGACTGAATCGCGTCAGTCAGGTTGGGGGTGCCAAGGTCGGTGACAGGACAATGATTGACGCCCTGGCACCTGCACTTGCCGCACTACCATCTGGTCTGACGCATGCAGCGGAGGCTGCCCGCGAAGGCGCGAACAACACCGCAAATATTCGTCGTGCGAAGGCGGGCCGCGCGGCCTATGTTCCCGAAGAAAACCTAGTTGGACATAACGATCCCGGCGCTGAAGCTGTTGCTTTGTTGTTTGAAGGCTTGGCACGGGAGATTGAGGGCTGAAGAACACGTGGAAGATCAAAAACAAAAAATAGAATTGGTGAAAAAGCCAACCGTTAATGACATCGCTCGCGTGGCGGGTGTCAGCCTGGCGACCGTTGATCGGGTCTTGAACAGGCGCCCCGGCGTGCGAGCAGTGACTGTACAGAAAGTACAGAAGGCGATTGATCAGCTGGGGTATGTGCGCGACACCGCCGCAGCCAATCTGGCGCGAAACCGCGTCTACAATTTCCTCTTTGTTTTACCAGACACGGACAACGAGTTTGTGGAGGCAATAAGCAGTCAGATCGCTGAACAAACACGTGACCAATTTATCCAACGGACGCGCATTGCAGTAAAGAACGTCGCTCCGTTCGAGCCGCAAGATATCGTCAACATTTTAGATGCTGTCGACAGTTTGGACGTTGACGGAGTCGCCGTTTTCGGGCCCGAAACACCTTCAGTCCGCGACGCTGTAAAAAGGCTCAGGGACAAAGGCGTTCCGGTTGTTGCCTTGGTGTCTGACTTGCCAAGTTCTGAGCGAGACCACTTTGTCGGAATTGATAACGTTTCGGCAGGACGAACCGCCGCTCAGCTAATGGGAAGATTTGTCCATCGCGAAGGCAAGGTCTTGGTTCTTACAGGATCTCGTTTGGCGCGTGACCATCTGGAGCGTCGTCAAGGCTTTGACCTTGTTGTGGCTGAGGAATTTCCGAACCTGGAAGTCGCAGCGTCTGTCGAGGGCCGGGATGACCCGGATCTGATTTACAGGATGATGCCCGAAATCTTTGAAACCTATCCGGATCTGGTTGGAATATACTCGTCAGCAGCGGGCAATGCGGGCCTGATTCAATTTCTTTCAGAGAACAAACTCAGCAAAGATCTGGTGATCATAGCTCATGAGCTTACTCCGCTCAGTCGTGAGGCGCTTAGGCTTGGCACATTTGACGCTTTAATCTCGCAAGATACCGGGCACATTGTTCGTTCTGCCGTCCGTCTATTGCGCGCAACTTCGGACAAGGTTCCGTTCAACAAAGCACAGGAACGTATCCGTATCGACATCTATCTGAAGGAAAATTTACCGCCATAGAGGCTCAGGTTTTGGGGAGGAAATTTTATGAAAACAATCAAAGGTCCAGCTTTGTTTCTTGCGCAATTCGCGGGGGACGAAGCGCCGTTCAATTCGTGGGACGCGATCACTAAATGGGCGGCTGACTGTGGATACAAGGGCGTTCAGGTTCCTAGTTGGGATGGCCGGTTGTTCGACCTGGAACAAGCCGCATCCAGCGCCAGTTATTGTGATGACTTCAAAGGCAAAGCCAAGGAAAATGGCGTCGAAGTCACTGAACTTTCAACCCACCTTCAGGGCCAACTTGTGGCCGTTCACCCGGCCTATGACAGCGCGTTTGATGGTTTTGCAGCCGAAAGCGTCAGAGGAAACCCGAAAGCCCGGCAAGAATGGGCGGTAGACCAAGTTAAAAAAGCGCTATCTGCTTCGAAAAACTTGGGTATTACAGCGCATGCGACATTCTCAGGCGCATTGGCATGGCCCTATGTCTATCCTTGGCCGCAGCGCCCTGCTGGCTTGATCGAAACGGCATTCGAGGAGCTTGCTCGTCGTTGGGTGCCAATACTGGATCACGCCGAGGAATGCGGCGTTGACGTCTGTTACGAAATTCACCCAGGTGAGGACCTCCACGACGGCGTGACGTACGAAATGTTTCTTGAACGGACAGGCAATCACCCACGCGCTTGCATGTTGTACGACCCGTCGCACTACGTGCTGCAATGCCTCGACTATCTGGACAATATCGACATCTACAAAGATCGGATCCGGATGTTCCATGTCAAAGATGCCGAGTTTAACCCGACCGGCCGGCAGGGTGTTTATTCCGGGTATCAAAGCTGGGTCGATCGTGCCGGGCGCTTCCGGTCGCTTGGTGATGGCCAGGTGGATTTCGGGGCGGTCTTTTCAAAAATGGCAGCGAATGACTTTGATAGTTGGGCAGTTGTCGAATGGGAATGCTGCCTCAAACACCCCGAGGATGGAGCGCGCGAAGGTGCTAAGTTTGTGTCAGATCACATTATCCGTGTTACCGAGAAAGCCTTTGATGATTTCGCTGATGGTGGCGCAGACGAAGCAGCCAATCGTAAAATGCTGGGGATTGAATGATGGTCACAGGACGCAATGAAGAAACCTCAGGCCGCATTCGACTTGGCATGGTTGGCGGCGGGAACGACGCCTTCATAGGCGGCGTTCATCGAATAGCGGCGCGACTGGACGACAAGTTTGAATTGGTTGCCGGTGCTTTGTCTTCGACGCCAGAGAAATCTCTTGAAAGTGGTCAGGAGTTGGGGCTCGAACGGGTCTATGAAGACTTCAAACAAATGGCGATAAGGGAAGCCCGACTGAAATCCGGAATTGAGGCGGTCTCAATTGTCACGCCAAATCACGTCCACTATGCATCCGCGCGCGAGTTCCTAAAACGCGGTATTCACGTAATTTGTGACAAGCCACTCACCTCGACCCTTGCCGATGCAAAAAAGCTGGTCAAAGCAGCGGAAAGCGCGAATGCCCTATTCATACTGACCCATAACTATACGGGCTATCCAATGGTCCGGCAGGCACGTGAAATGGTTGCTGCCGGAGAAATTGGCAAGATCCGCGTGGTTCAGGTTGAATACCCCCAGGACTGGCTGACCGAGCAGCAGGATTTCAAACAGGCTGAGTGGCGAACCGATCCCGAACGCTCGGGCGCGGGTGGATCAACCGGTGACATCGGGACTCATGCTTACAACCTCGCTTGCTTTGTAACCGGGCTGAAGGCGGAAAGCTTGGCGGCGGACTTGCAGGCCTTTGTGCCGGGGCGCAAAGTCGATGACAACGCGCACGTGTTGCTTCGATTCGAAGGTGGAGCGCGCGGTATGCTGTGGTCGTCTCAGGTGGCCCCCGGCAATGAAAACGCACTTCGTTTACGCGTCTATGGCGAAAAAGGTGGGTTTGAGTGGTCTCAGGAAGATCCCAATTATCTTTGGTTTACGCCATACAACGAACCCAAGCGTTTGATCACCCGAAATGGTGCTGGTGCTGGTGACGCAGCCAATCGGTTGAGTAGAGTTCCTCCGGGACATCCAGAGGGATATCTTGAGGGGTTCGCGAATATCTATGGAGAGGCCGCAGAGGCAATCCAAGCCTTCCGAAATGGGATTTCACCTGACGGGTCGGTTGTTTATCCAACGGTTCATGACGGACTCAATGGTGTTAAATTTGTGGCCGCATGCGTGCAAAGCTCTTCAAGGAATGCGGCTTGGGTCAGCTTAACTTAAAATCTGATTGTGGGCATAAGGCAGAAATCTTGGAAGGCAGCACGGCTATCTGCCAAAAACCGAAGCGCACCCAACCTCTAGGGTCAGGACCCATTGATTTCCGCTTGGCTGCGTGATTCACGGTTCGAAAAT
>NZ_WQBE01000016.1 GCF_013032005.1 Ruegeria atlantica | reverse complement strand
GGGCGAGGTTTGGATGTGCCGGATGGGCTGAGTTATCTGACACCCGAAGTCTGGCAGGCCGTACAGGTGTTTGGTGCCGATATGGACCGCGTTGCGGCCAAGCCCAACACGCTGCAGACCCATGTGGCGGCAGGGTATTACCTAGACGGGTGGGACTATTGGTTCCGCTGAACTGCGGCCCATACCGGACTTTGTGATCGCATTTTTCAGATGGTCACTTGAAGTCTTAGAAAAATTAGTATACCGCCGCATACAATTCGATACCGGCAGTGGTCAGCCCGCTGAAAACCCGGTAGGCACCCACACGAAACGCTAACAGCCGGAACAGCCATGAGCCTTTATACAGATTACCTCAGCGAGATCGAAACCCGCAAAGGACAAGGGCTGCACCCCAAGCCCATCGACGACGGCGCATTGGTGAAAGAGATCGTCGCCCACATCAAGGATGTGGCAAGCGAACACCGGGACGGGGCGCTGAACTTTTTCATCTATAACACGCTGCCTGGTACAACCAGCGCTGCCGGTGAAAAGGCCAAATTCCTGAAAGAGATTATTCTGGGCGAAGCTGAGGTCGAAGAGATCTCGGTTCCTTTCGCGTTTGAGCTGCTGTCGCACATGAAAGGTGGTCCTTCGGTTGAGGTTCTGCTGGACCTGGCACTGGGTACGGATGCCTCGATTGCGGATCAGGCCGCCGAGGTGCTGAAATCGCAGGTCTTCTTGTACGACGCCGATACCGACCGTCTCAAGGCGGCCTATGAAGCTGGAAATATTATCGCGAAGGACGTTCTGGAGAGCTATGCCAAAGCAGAGTTCTTTACCAAGTTGCCAGAGATCGACGAAGAAATCGAAGTCGTAACCTATGTCGCGGCCGAGGGTGACATCTCGACCGACTTGTTGTCGCCGGGCAATCAGGCGCATTCGCGGGCTGACCGGGAGTTGCACGGCAAGTGCTTTATCTCGGATAAGGCGCAGCAGGAGGTCGAAGCACTGAAGCTGCAGCACCCCGACAAGCGTGTCATGCTGATCGCGGAAAAAGGCACCATGGGTGTGGGCTCGTCCCGGATGTCGGGCGTGAACAACGTGGCGCTGTGGACCGGTAAGCAGGCCAGCCCCTACGTGCCATTCGTCAATTTCGCGCCGATCGTTGCGGGTACCAACGGCATTTCACCGATTTTTCTGACCACCGTGGGCGTGACCGGCGGTATCGGTCTGGACCTGAAAAACTGGGTCAAGAAGGTGGATGAAGACGGCAACGCGATCCTGAACAATGACGGCAACCCGATCCTTGAAGAGAAGTATTCGGTCGCAACCGGCACGGTTCTGAAGATCAACACCAAAACGCAAAAGCTTCTGAGTGAAGATGGCGAAGAACTGGTTGACGTGCCTTCGTCCTTCACTCCGCAAAAAGTAGAGTTCATGAAGGCCGGCGGATCCTACGCCATCGTCTTCGGCAAGAAACTGCAGGCACTTGCGGCCGAGACGCTGGGTGTTGAGGCACCTTTGGTGTTTGCACCGTCGAAAGAAGTCAGCCACGAAGGTCAGGGCCTGACCGCGGTCGAGAAAATCTTTAACAAGAATGCCGTGGGCTCAACCCCAGGCAAGACCCTGCACGCCGGTTCGGACGTACGTGTGAAGGTCAACATCGTCGGTTCGCAGGACACCACCGGCCTGATGACCATGCAAGAACTTGAGGCGATGGCCGCCACCGTCGTGGCACCCAGCGTTGATGGAGCCTATCAGTCGGGTTGCCATACCGCGTCGGTCTGGGATGCCAAAGCTCAGGCAAATACGCCTCGTCTGATGAAGTTCATGAACGACTTCGGCCTTGTCACTGGTCGTGACCCGAAAGGGGTCTATCACTCTATGACGGACGTAATCCACAAGGTGCTGAACGATATCACCGTGGATGACTGGTCGGTGATCATTGGCGGCGACAGCCATACCCGGATGTCCAAAGGCGTGGCCTTTGGTGCCGACTCGGGTACTGTGGCACTGGCGCTGGCCACCGGCGAAGCCTCGATGCCGGTTCCGGAATCGGTCAAGGTGACCTTCAAGGGTAAGATGGCTGAGCATATGGATTTCCGCGACGTGGTGCATGCCACCCAGGCGCAGATGCTGGAACAGCATGGCGACAACGTGTTCCAGGGCCGCGTGATCGAAGTGCATATCGGTACGCTGTTGGCAGACCAGGCGTTCACCTTCACCGACTGGACGGCCGAGATGAAGGCCAAGGCTTCGGTCTGTATCTCGAATGACGAGACCCTGATCGGTTCGCTGGAACTGGCCAAGTCGCGCATCCAGATCATGATCGACAAGGGTATGGAGCATGAAAACGGGATGCTGCAAAAGCTGATCGACATCGCTGATGCACGCATTGCCGAGATCAAGTCGGGTGAAAAGCCTGCTCTGACACCCGATGACAACGCGAAATACTTTGCTGAGGTTGTTGTCGATCTGGATCAGATCGTCGAGCCGATGATCGCCGACCCGGACGTCAACAATGCCGACGTGTCAAAGCGTTACACGCACGATACGATCCGTCCGATCTCGTATTACAATGCCGAAAAACATGTTGATCTGGGCTTTGTCGGATCGTGCATGGTGCATAAGGGTGACATCAAGATTGTCGCCCAGATGTTGAAAAACCTGGAAAAGGAAACTGGTAAGGTCGAATTCAAGGCTCCGCTGGTGGTTGCGGCACCGACTTACAACATCATCGACGAGTTGAAGGAAGAAGGCGACTGGGAAGTGCTCGAGAAATACTCGGGCTTCGAATTCGACGACCTGTTCCCGAAACAGAAGGCGCGCACCGAGTACGAAAATATTCTCTATCTTGAGCGCCCCGGCTGTAACCTGTGCATGGGCAACCAAGAAAAAGCCGCTAAGGGTGATACCGTTCTTGCCACGTCGACCCGCCTGTTCCAGGGCCGCGTCGTGGCAGATGCACCGGACAAAAAAGGCGAAAGCTTGCTGGCATCGACCCCGGTTGTTGTCCTCTCAGCGATTTTGGGCCGGACGCCGAAGATCGAAGAGTACAAATCCGCCGTGGAAGGCATCGACCTGACAAAGTTCGCACCGCCCGTCGCGCCGGAAGGGACCAAGTCGGCCCATTTCTAAGTTCTGCACGGCCGGTTCACCTGTCGCAGGTTGGGCCGGCCCGCTTCTTTACCAGATATGACGTCCGGGATGCTCGGCTAGCTTAGGGCGGCCGTGCGCTCAGGAACAATGTCGTGCAATCCGGGCCAAGCAATAGAAGTGTTGCACAGAATCAGGAAGTGCCTGACCAGTCCGCCCCGCAAGCGCCGGTCAAGAATCCATCGCTTAGGCGCAGGGCGGGGTCCTCCGTCGTGATCGCTTTTGCAACACCGCCTTGGGGCAAGGTCTGATCCAGACGCTGGCGGTACAGTATACAAAGTTTCGCAAACCCCTTGGATTGTGGCGACAGACGCAAGGCTGACACTCCGACCCAGCGCAATTGGTCAATTTGATGGTCGGTGCAGGCATAGCTGTCGGATAAGGTCTGTACCCCGTTCATTGCCATGAAGGGCCTGCCGTCGCCGGTCAGAACCTCGAGCCCGTCGGGGTCGTCTTCGCAAGCGAATTGGCAGTTGTCCTTGGTGCGCCCATGTAGGCGAGCGTGATAGCAGCGGCCAGAGATGGCAAGCGGTAACCGGCCGTGACCCCAGACCTCGATCGCGATATCCAGGTCATTGGCAACCCGCGTCAATGCCTCAACCGATTCCAGGGGCAATTCCGGCGGCAGGCAGACTCGATTTGCGCCGCGGGCTGCCAGCCAGTTCAGCGTGCCTTCATTGTAGACATTAACCAGCGGTCCTACCGTGAACGCGCAGCCCTTGGGCAGATGGGCCAGGGCGGTCAAATCATTGACCTCGACCGTCACACCCATTTCGGCCAGTTCGGCGGTCAGTTTGCGTTCGCGTTTCAGCGTGATCAGCGCAAGACTGGTGAGGGAAACCTGTTTCCCGGCCTCGATCAACGCGGAAATCGCATCGGGGATGCGGTCCTGGTAGAAGGGTAGGCGTTTGGAACAGACCAGCTCGCCGATCACCACACGATCGACCGGAGACTGGGTCAGGTCCTGATAAAACCCGGTCCAGAAATCGGCGGGCCAGAAGAACTGGCTGGGCCCGACTGTCAGTTCCATCGCGTTATCTCCATGTTTTCTTGTAGGCGCCGGTTGTCATGGCCTGCCCCTCGGACAGGCGGGCCAGCATGCCCTCGGGCATCGGGCGCCCGGCCTCAAGCGCATCCACCGCCGCGCGGAAATTGCGCACCACTTGCGCGACATAGGATTTCGACCGTTGCCGCCCTTCGATCTTCAGCGCCGTAACGCCCGCTTTTTGCAATTGCGGGATCAACTGCTCGGCATTCAGGCTGACCGGATCTTCGAACAGATGTCCGGTTTGGGATCCTGCGGTGAAACACCCCTTGCACAGGGTGGGGTAGGGGGCCGGTTCCCCCTTATCGACCCGGTGGATTAGATAACCGCCCAAACGCGCATCCAGAACGCCCTGATCTTCTGAGTAATCCACATGGCTGGCGGGTGAGCAGACACCGTTCATGTTTGGTGACAACCCGGTGGCATAGGAAGAGAGCGAACAGCGCCCTTCGGCCATCACGCACAGGCCGCCGAAGACGAACACCTCAGTCTCAACCTCGGTTTCGGCATTGATGGCGGCAATCTCGGGCACGGACAGAACGCGTGGCAGGACCACACGTTTGACGCCAAACGTGTCTGCATAGAAATTGATTACATCGGCATTGGCAGCGGCGGCCTGCACAGACAGGTGCCGTCGCAATCCAGGGTGGGTGCGGGCGGTGTGGTCCAGCAGTCCAAGATCGGCCAGGATCACCGCGTCTGCGCCGCAAGTTTCGGCATCTGCTACGGCGCTGTGCCAGATCGCCTCATCCCCTGCGCGCGGGAAAGTATTGATGGCAACCAGCACTTTTGAGCCGTGTTGATGGGCGAAACTTACAGCATCGCGCATTTCGCTGCGATTGAAATTGAGGCCCGGAAAGTTTCGGGCGTTGGTTTCATCGTTGAAACCGCAATAGACCGTATGTGCCCCCGCCTTAACAGCGGCCCGCAAGGCGGCAGGCGTTCCTGCCGGGCAGACGATTTCCATCACCATACTACTGCGTCCTCGGGTCGGGTCAGGCAAAGGCCGGTTTGACGCTCGGCCAGGGCAATCAGCTGCTGTACTGGACGCGCGAATGGCCCGGAAAGTCTGGCCGCTTCCTGCGCCAGGTCCAGTTCGGCATCGTCAACGGCATTGCGCAGGGCGAGGGCGGCGCCGGTATCGCCCTCAACCACCAGATCGCGCGAGAAAAACAGCGCATCGCCATCAAAGGCCCCGTGTACCAGACCAAGCAAGGCCGCAAGCGGACCCGAGATCCGGGCCACTCCTTTCCCCCGACCGCGAGTCAGGGTCACCTTTGGTCGACCATCGTTGGGATTGAGACACAGAACAATCGGCAGGTCGACCGGGTCGAGTACAAAATCGGTCTGCCTGTATTCGCCCAGGCGCTGAAACAGGCCGGGTGAGGTGCGGGCGATCTTGCGCGCAAAAACCGTCAGCGACAGGGACAGGGGTGCAAGCGGTACCAGCCGCAGCGCCGCCGCCAGTGGGGCGGGGCAGTGCGGTATTGTTATGTGAGGATCGGACAAACTGACCTCCGGCGGTTTAGCAGGTCCTGCTGTCGTAGGCGGGTGCAGGTGCCCGTTAATTGACTGTTGTCAATTCTGCGAGACAAAATTGTTGTTAGGGGAAGGGCAGATTACCGGAGCTGTCCCATTCGCACCTTACCGAAATTTCCCACCCTTCGTGATTTTCTTGGTTGGAGCGAAAGCACCGGCCAATTCCAGGCGGTGTCCGAACCCATCTCTTTGCGCCACCAGATGACGGCCGTGCATCGCGCTGTTTTGGAAGCACAAGGGCCGGTTCTGCGGTTTGATCACCCGGTAACGGCGCAGGGCGACCGATTGGATTTTCCCGTCGTAGTCAATCTGTTCGGCACAGCCCGGCGTGTCGCCGCCGGGCTGGGCGTTACGCCAGATGGCCTGGATGAATTGGGGTCCTTTCTGGCGGCGCTGCGCAGCCCCGCGCCGCCGGATGGGTTGCGCGATGCCCTGTCACGCTGGCCGATGCTGAAGGCGGCGTTGGCAGCGCGCCCAAAAACCGTTCGGTCGGCGGCGGTTCAGGATGTTGTCCACACCGGGACAGATGTCGACCTGTCTGCATTGCCGGTACAGACCCATTGGCCGGGCGATGCCGGGCCACTGATCACATGGCCCGTGGTGGTGACCCGCCCGTATGACAGCGATGCCGGGGATGTCAGCCGATACAATGCTGGCATCTACCGTGTGCAGGTTCTGGACCGGAGCCGATTGATCATGCGCTGGCTGCCTCATCGCGGCGGGGCGGGGCATCATCGCAGCTGGGTTCAGCGTGGTGAAAAAATGCCTGTGGCCATCGTTTTGGGTGCTGATCCGGCAACGCTGTTGTCAGCGGCGTTGCCGCTGCCAGAAACCGTGTCAGAGTTGAGTTTTGCAGGTGCTTTGAACGGCACACGACCCCGGATGATACCTGCCAAATCTGTGCCACTGTTGGTGCCGGCCGACGCCGAGATTGTGTTGGAAGGCTGGGTTTCCCCAACCGAAACCGCCCCCGAAGGACCGTTTGGCGACCACACTGGATACTACAACCCGGCCGAGCCGTTTCCTGTGATGCATGTCACCGCCGTGACCCATCGTGAAGCACCAGTCTACCTGTCCACCTATACCGGTCGCCCCCCGGATGAACCTGCCATCATCGGCGAAGTGTTCACCCGACTGTCTTTGCCGACCATCCGCGCGCAGATACCCGAAGTGCGTGACCTCTGGCTGCCACCTGCCGCTTGTTCGTATCGCATGGCGATTGTCAGTATCGACAAACGCTATCCCGGACAGGCGCGGCGGGTGATGATGGCGCTTTGGGGGATGTTGCCGCAATTCAGCTATACCAAGATGATCGTGGCCGTGGATGACGATATCGATCCGTCTAGCTGGGACGACATCGCCTGGGCGCTGGCCACCCGCATGGACCCTGTGCGCGATGTGATGTTGCTGGAAAATACTGCCATGGATTACCTCGACTTTGCCTCGCCCCAACCCGGATTGGCGGGCAAGATGGGCATCGATGCCACAACCAAGATCGGCTCGGAAACCTCCCGCGAATGGGGTGAGGTCATGCGAACTTCGGATGCCGATGCGGCCTTTGCTGCTGATCTGTTGGGCCGGATCATGCCGGGGCTGAGCCAATGAGCGCTGCCCGTGTCATATTGGGGGTGTCCGGTGCATCGGGCGCAGCGCTAAGCCTTGCTGTGGCGGGCAATTTGTCGGGGTTGGGGGTTGAGATTGATCTGGTCGTCAGCCCTGCGGCCAATCTTACGTTGGCGCAGGAATGCGGCGCGGATGCGTTGGACGATCTGTGCAATCTGGCGACACGGCACCATGCCACCGGCGATGTGGGGGCAAGTATCGCTTCCGGCTCGGTCCCGGTTGCGGGCATGATTGTAGCGCCTTGTTCGATGCGCACGCTTGCAGCGATTTCGTTGGGTCTGGACGACAACCTGCTGACCCGAGCAGCCAGCGTGCAGCTTAAGGAACGCCGCCCTTTGATCCTGCTCACCCGCGAAGCGCCGTTGACGTTAGCGCATCTGCGCAACATGACCTCTGCAACGGAAATGGGGGCCGTGATCATGCCGCCTGTGCCCGCCTTTTACCTCAAGCCGCAAAAACTGAATGACGTGATCGATCAGATTGCTGCGAGGGCTGTTGATTCCCTGCGTTTGAGTGCGCCCACCGCCGCGCGCTGGAATGCGGGTGCCTGAACAGGGCGCGATTTGGACGTTACGGAATCCATAATTCTGCCACTATGGTGCAATCTATTGGCGAGTATTGGATTTTTGGGATTCTCTTATTGTGAACGCTCTTTTTCCTGACATTTCGGCAGCACCAGTCAAAACACCCATTTTTAACGTTGAAACCGAATTGAATGGCGCCGTTCGGTCCGAGCTGCGCCAATTGGAGGCGCGCAAGCAGTTTGCGCTGAACCTGCTTTTTGCCCTGGCCTTGAGTGTCTGGGCCGCCAGTTTCCTTGCTGAATCCGTGGGCACTTTCTTTATTTCATGGCATTCGAATTTGGGCCTTTCGGCGGCTGGTGAACAACCTTGGACCGCGTTGTTCGTCGGGCTGCTATGCTTGTTCTTTGCGCGGTCGAGCGCGTTGAAAGCAGGCAGTTTCTGGGCGATCTGGACGGGCCGCGCGCCTGTTATTCTTACTCCAACTGAGCGTGTGCCCGAGGCGGTGACTTATTCGATTGAGCAAGATCACGTTACCGCACAAGAGAAGGATTTCACTGAATCTTGGCATTTTGCGCATATCTCTAGACTTGAACGCAATGGGCGGTTCGTGATGTGGCGCAGCCCCGATATGCGGTTGCTTTTTATCCCCTTGCCGACCGAGCAAGATGCCCAACACCTGCTGCGCAAACTCAAACAGGAAAGCCGATCGGGCACAGGCAGTTTTGCGCTGCAAGACGCACCGGATGCGGCGTTGGTGCAGAATATCTCGGCCCGGGACGCGTTTGAGGCGCTTGAAGGAGTCGCAAGGAAAACAGGAACCAAATGCCCCAATAGGTTGGATTCTGTTTTCAACTATTTGACCGTCCTGATCCTCACCGGGTTTGCTGCGCTTGGCCTGTGGTCCCTTGTTTCGGGTAATACCGTGCAGGCAGGTTTTCCGCTGTTCAATCAGCTGTGCATCGTGCTGTTGGTCACCGCACTGATGGCGCATGCGTCGTTTTTTCGAAAGCATCTGCCCCGTCTGCGGCATCTGCACTTTGCTCGGTACGGGCTTGTGCGCGGCATCGCCTGGGGACCGACCGCCGTGACCTGCGACACGTCAGGGTTAGAGATCTGGCGGGAAGGCAGGGTTTTGCGCATCGGCTGGAACATGGTGCGCGCGGTACACTGCGAAAATTTTCTGACTGTTGTTGAGCTGACCGACGATCAGGTTTTTGTCATCCCTGAAATCCCGTCGGCGACAAACCTATTTGCTGCCCACCGTACATCGCGAGGATTGGGCCCATGGGATGGCGCCAGACACGCCACGGTACCGAAACAGGGAAAAAAGAAACGGTGGTGGTCGTTCCTGATCAGCGGCTTGGTCTGGTTGATTGTTTTCGTGACGATCTTGGGATTCATCGGCTGGCTTCAATCCAAACCCGCCGCAGCCGAGATGCTGCGAAATCCAACCCTGCCTGCATGGTACGAAGAGGTTTCGCCACAGGATCGAGGGGCCGCTTTGGCAGCAGACAGATCCGTGAGCCAACCCCTGTTTGATGAGAAAATGCGGGTCGAAGAGGCCGGGTATGAAATCGTCAGACAGGGATTTTTTGTTGTTCACGACCGGTCCAGTCTTGAGGATTTCGGTGAGGTTCGCCTGACGGTGGATCCGATTTTCGAACGCGCCACATTGCATCGGCTGCGGATACATCGGAAGGGAAAGACATTTGACCAACTCGACTTGCCGTTTCGAGAATTGAGTCTGGAGCGTGAACTCAAATCCGGCGTGATGCAGGGCGATATTGAATACTTCGGCCAGATCGCCGATCTGCGCGTGGGGGATGGCCTTGAGATCATCTGGTCGAAAAAAGCGACAACACCGGTTTTTCCTGATCAGTTCCACTATTGGGCAGACAAGCCCAGAGTCAGCAGTTGGACGGAGAGGCGGATAAGCATCGACCTGCCAGCGTCGACCCGTTTTGGTCTAAATCATACCGAAGACTTCTCGATCAACCGCTACGAAGCCAATGGGCGCACGGTCTTGTCGTGGGCCTTTGGCGAGATTGAGGAGGAAGACGGAAACCTGCATGCGGCAGAGGCCTGGGATGTCTCGAATGACGGGATGCAGCTGTCCACGTTTCTCGATTGGGGACAGATCGCACAGCGCTTTGCGACAGATTACCGACCTCGTCCTGATCTTTTGCCCGATGATCTGATCGCGATACTTGAAGAGATCGCGGCGCAATCGGACGACCCCGAATGGCGCGCGACCCAGGCCCTGCGGCTGGTTCAGGACCGTGTGCGGTATTTCAGTGTTTCCATCGGGGAAGGCGGTTGGATACCCCGTACGCCGAATACGGTCTGGTCCACAGCTTACGGGGATTGCAAGGATAAGGCGCTGTTGCTGATTTCGATGCTGGCGCATCTGGGTATTCAAGCCGATGCGGTCATCGTGGATCATGAAGTCGGACCTGCCTTGCCACGCATGTTGCCGTCGCCCTTTGTTTTTGATCATGCGATTGTTCGCATTCGCGATGTACAGGGCGATTGGTTTGTTGACCCCACCGACTTGTTGCAGGGCGGAGTCGGCCGGGCCATTTCGCTGACCGATTTCACCTGGGGGCTGCCGCTGTCACCGGACAGCACCGAACTGGTCGAGATTGTGCGGCATCTTCCAGCTGAGCCCACGTCCGAAGTTCTACAAGAGTACACTTTGTTGGATGAAGGTCCGGTGGCTGCCATTCTGGATGTGACCGAAACCTGGCGCGGTGTGAACGCAGATTACAGGCGGTGGCTTTTTGATCGTCAGGATGAGGAAAAGCGGCACAAGAATTACGAAGATTGGTATGCGGATCGCTTTCCCGGTGCCACGCATCCCGATGCGATGGTTGTTGAGGATGATCTTGACGCCAACGTCATTCGGCTGGTGCAGCGATATTCCCTGCCGCGCGACGGGTTCGAAGAAGATGGCCTTTGGACGGACCTGAGCCATTTTGGCTATGTGGTTTCGGATCAGCTTTACGAGCTTGATGATGACGCGGCGTTGGCAGGGCAATCGCAGGTTAATAATCCGATCCACGCTGTACACACAGTGGTCATGCGCAATGTGCCGGCATCCTTGAACCAACCGGTTGGTCACAGCTTTGAAAACCGCTTTGTCGATTTTGAAACCAAGGGCGAGTGGAACGAAGCTGAGGCGTCCTTGCGCTATGAGTGGGTCCTGAAAACCAAGAAAACCACACTAAAACCCGGAGATGAAGACGCCTGGCGCGAGGCGGCTGATTACGTTGAAGATCATGACATTTACAACGTCAACCTGCATCAAAACCTGTTCGGCCGAGTATTGGATAAGCCGGCCTATCTGGGGATGAACGCAATCCAGCTGATGGTTCTTCCCCTGCTTGTGTTGGTGGCCATGATGATGTTTTTGATGTTCCGCAGCGGTGTCAGAGCTGAAGTGGCAGCCAGCCGCGCAATGATGGTCGCGGACCGGCGCTAACGCCCGCCCCGCCCTTGTTATCCCTCTTGTCGGGAAGACAGGATCCAATCCCGCACAATCTCGGCCTTTGGTGTCAGGGGGCGAGTTTTGGACCACACCAGATAAAACCCTTTGCCCGTTTTCCAGGCCCATTCAGGACGCGCCGCCAGCATGCCCTGCCGCACCAGCGGAGCTACGACATGATGCCAGCCAAAGGCAAAGCCCTCGCCCGCCATCGCGGCCTGCAAAACCAAGGCATAATCGTTCAGCCGCAGACCGGTACGAGGGGTGACCTCGGTGATGCCAAAGGTGCGAAACCACTGTTCCCATGTGGGGCGTTCACGGACCGGCTCCTCTAGGTGAATAAGCCGTTGATTCAGAAGGCCGGGCACATTCTTGAGCGTGACGGCGGCGGCCATGACGCGAGGTGAAGCGACGGGATAGATCACCTCATCCGATATCAAATGCGCGTCGCAATCGGGCCAATTGCCATCGCCCAACCGCACGGCAAGGCTGATGGTTTCCACATTCAGGTCCGGCTCGCGATCGCTGGATTGCAGGCGCAGCTCAATATCGGGATGATTTTGCTGAAACGATGCTATTCGAGGCATAAGCCAGTAGTTGTTGAATGCCGAAGAAGCGCTGAGTGTCACGTGATCATTGCTGGCAAATTGCCGGATCGAAGCTGCAGAATGCGACAGCAGCTCGAACGCGCGGGTGACATCTGAAAACAGACGGTTTCCTGCATTGGTCAAAGTGATCCTGCGATGGCTGCGCCGAAACAATACGACGCCAAGTGAGGTTTCCAATTGCTTGATCGAGGCACTGACGGCGGGTTGCTGCACATTCAACTCCTCTGCCGCTTTGGTGAACGATCCCGTGCGTGCGGCAGCTTCGAAGACGACCAGATGGCGAGGAGAGGAGAGAAGGGACCAGCGTTTTTGCATAACTTCAGATTATGCTAAACATCAATATTTTCAACCGTCACAGAGATGTGGTTGAGCGCTATGGTTCTTGAAGAAACATGGCGATGAGGGTTTCAATGGCACGGCGCGCTCGGACATCCAGAAAACGGCAGGACACACATATCGCTGTGCCCGCCTCACCCTTTATTCAGCGCCAGGCCCCGTTTTACGATCTGCTTGACGAGGAGCAGGTCGTTCGTCTGGAACGTCAGGTGGATTGGTTTTTGCAGGACGTCGGCATCGCCTTTCGTGACGACCCCGAGGCGCTTGCGCTATGGAAGTGCGAAGGGGCACAGGTCGACGGTGATATCGTGCGCGCCCCTGCAGATTGGATTCGCGCCCTTTGTGCCAAGGCACCGCGTGAGTTTACTCAGTTGGCCCGCAATCGGGATCGATCGGTTGTCATCGGCGGCCGAAATCAGGTTTTCGCTCCGGTCTATGGCGCCCCTTTTGTGCGTGATCTGAAAGGTGGGCGGCGTTATGGCGATCTGAACTCCTTTGAAGACCTGGTGCGCCTTACCTACCTGCACCCAAACTTGCATCACGGGGGTTTTGTGACCTGCGAGCCGTGTGATGTTCCAGTCAGCAAGCGGCATCTGGATATGTTGCTGGCCCACATGACGCTAAGCGACAAACCGCATCTGGGCGCAATTACCGAGATGAGCCGCGCTCAGGACAGTGTCGACATGGCCGAGATCGTATTTGGCGCGGATGTGATGGCGGAAAACTGTGTCATCATGGGCAACGTGAACACCAATTCACCGCTGCTGGTGGATCGGGTGGTGACGGAATCCGCGCGGGTCTACAGCAGCCGGGGGCAAGGTATGATGGTGGTGCCGTTCATCCTGTCCGGGGCGATGGGGCCGGTGTCGACCGCCGCCTCGGTGGCCCAGGCATTGGCCGAGGCGATGATGGTCTGTGCATATATTCAGCTTATCCGTCCCGGTGCGCCTTTTGTACTGGGGAACTTCCTGTCTTCGATGTCGCTGAAATCCGGCGCGCCGACTTTTGGCATGCCCGAGCCGGTGATCTCGAATTATGCGATCGGGCAACTCGCGCGACGCGTGGGCCTGCCTCTGCGCTGTGGCGGATCGCTGACAGCGTCCAAGATCGAGGATGCGCAAGCCGCGTATGAAAGCGCGGATTCGATGCATTCGACCATGTTGGCCGGGGCGAATTTCGTGCTGCAATCGGCGGGTTGGCTGGAAGGTGGACTGTGCGCCGGATTCGAAAAACTGATCATGGATGCGGACCGGCTTGGGTCTTATCAAAAGGTTCTGGACCTGGGGCTGGACACATCAGACGAAGCGCTGGCCAGTGACGCCTATGAGGAGGTTGGTCCCGGCGGCCATTTCCTGGGCTGCGGTCACACCATTCGTAATTATCAGGATGCGTTCTATGAACCCGCGCTCAGCCACAGTGAAAACGTCGAAAGCTGGGAGGATGAAGGGGCCAAGGACATGCGCACGCGGGCTTATGAACGTTGGAACCAGATGCTGAAAGATTATGAGGCGCCTCCCATCGACGTGGCGTTGAAAGAAGAGTTGGAGGCTTTCGTTGCCAAACGCAAAGAAAGCTTGCCCGACGCCTGGTACTAAGTTCCCCGACCTTTCACCTATGCCGGTCAACCAAGGAAAACACGTATGCCCGAGATTCAAAAAGACGAAACAGCCACCGGCAAACCGTTGCCGTCCCACGCCAAGGTCGTTGTAATTGGTGGCGGTGTCGTTGGCTGCTCGATCCTGTTTCATCTGGCCAAATTCGGCTGGAAGGACGTGGTGCTTCTGGAACGAGATGAGCTGACCTCGGGTTCAAGCTGGCACGCGGCGGGGCAGATTCACACGATCAGCTCGGACCCGAATATCAGCCGTCTGCAAAGCTATACCATTGATCTGTATAAAGAGATTGAAGAGACCTCGGGCCATTCGGTTGGATTGCATATCACTGGAGGTTTCTACGCGGCCTCGACCAAGGAGTGGTACGACTATCTGAAACGCGAGCGGTCGAAGGCGCGCTATATGGGCCTGCATCAGGAGTTCATTTCTCCGTCCGAGTTGGCCGAACGGCACCCGCTGGTCGATCCGAAACATTACTATGCAGCGCTGTGGGATGATCAGGACGGCGATCTGGACCCGTCGGGAGCGACCTATGCATTTGCCAAATCTGCGCGCGTTCATGGTGCGCAGTATTTCACCCATTGCGGTGTTACCGCGATGTCGCAGCGACCCGACGGCTCGTGGGATTTGACCACGCCCAAAGGTCAGATCAATGCCGAACACGTGGTGAATTGTGGAGGGCTGTGGGCGCGCGAGGTCGGGCATATGTCTGGCATTCACCTGCCGGTTCAGCCAATGGAACACCATTATCTGATCACCGAGAAAATCCCTCAGATTGCTGAGCGGATGGAGATCATGGGAGAGGCGGGGCGCCTGCCCGCCGGGATCGACTATGAGGCCAACATCTATTTCCGGCAGGAACGGCAGGGGATGCTGCTGGGCACGTATGAACCGAAATCGACCCCTTGGAAGGTGAACGGCACGCCGTGGGATTTTGGGCATGAGCTGCTGCAACCTGACCTTGACCGCATTGCCGATCGGCTGGAGATGTCGTTTGAACGCATTCCTACCATTGGCGAGGCTGGGATCAAGGACATGATCAACGGTCCCTTCACCTTTGGTCCTGATGGCAACCCGATGATCGGCCCGGTGCCGGGGATGAAAAACTATTGGGTCGCAGTGGGCGTCATGGCGGGCTTTTGCCAAGGCGGCGGTGTGGGGCTGACCATGGCTGAATGGATGATCGACGGAGAGCCTTCGATCGACGTCTGGGCCATGGATGTGGCGCGGTTTGGCGAGTTCGCAACGCCAGACTGGGGCACAATCAAATCCTCGGAAAACTACGAACGCCGTTTCGTGATGACGTTTCCGAACGAAACGCTACCCAAGGGACGGATGCAGAAAACCACCGCGCTTTATGATCGTTTGGTCGCAAAAGGCGCGCGGATGGGGCAGGGCTTTGGGTTGGAAAACGCGCTGTGGTTCGCCGATGGCCCTGAGGACGCGCATGAAGACCCGACTTTTGAGCGCAATCGCAGTCACGACTATGTCGCGCGTGAGGTGAAAGCGGTGCAAGAGGCTGTTGGTGGGATCGAGATTGCCAATTTCGCCAAACATGAATTCAAAGGCGCGGGTGCGCGGGCCTATCTGGATTACGTGCTGGCCGGGTATGTGCCCAAACCGGGGCGCCTGACGCTGACACCGATGTTGACGCCCAAGGGTAAGCTCTTTGGTGATTTGACCGTGGCCTGCTTGGCCGACGATCACTTTATCCTGTTTGGTTCAGGCGCCATGCAAGAGGCGCATCGCCGCTGGTTCGAAAAGGACCTGCCGGATGATGTGAGCTATGCCAACGTGTCGGACGATTGGCACGGAATCGCATTGTCTGGCCCCAAATCCCGCGAGTTGTTGGCGCGGCTGACGCGAGAGGATGTCTCGGCCGAGGACTTCAAGTTCCGCGATCTTCGCCAGACCTTTGTGGCCGGTGTACCGGTGATCCTGAATCGCATCTCGTTCAGCGGGGAACTGGGCTATGAGATTTATTGCAAGCCGCAATACCTGTTGCGTCTGGCCGAAGCGATTGAAGAGGCCGGGGCCGATCTGGGCTATCGCTGGTATGGGGCCCGCGCGTTGATGTCGATGCGGCTGGAGAAAGGGTGGGGTGTCTGGACGCTTGAATTCCGTCCGGATTTCAATGCAGTCGAAAGCGGCATGGAAGCCTTCATCAATTGGAACAAAGAGTTTGTCGGCAAGACGGCGACCGAGGCGGCCCGCGCCGAAGGCGTCAAACAGAAGCTAGTGACCATGACAATCGACGTCGACGGAATTGATGTGTCGAATGATGAGGCGATCGTGAAAGACGGCACTGCCGTCGGTTATGTCTCGTCCGGTGGCTATGCGCATCGGGTCGGGGAGTCGATGGCCATGGGGTATGTTGCCGCGGACCATGCCGCGCCGGGAACGATCCTACAGGTGGAAATCCTTGGCGCGTTCTATGACGCCACGGTTCTGGGTGCACCAATTTACGATGCCAATGGAGCCAATATGCGCACCTGAGTAGTTGGTCGAAAAGCCATCCGCGCACAGGTTGCAAGACCGTCATCATTTTGTTGGCTTGTAACCTGGCCTGCCATCAGCGTTCGTCAAAAGCGTTGTTCACGGTCTGATGCACCGGCTTCAGCATTTAGGCGAGCAGAGTATTCTCGCCTGTGGTCATCTCTGCCACCACGGTCATTCCGGCCTGAAGAGGACGTTCATACGCGCCGCTGCCAATAGATTTTTCGGCCAACTGTATCGAAGCCCGGAAATTGGTTTCGCCTGTCATCTTATCGACAAGCGACACCGAATCCAGCCCGCCTGAGCAGATTACGATCGTTTTCATATTTTGAACCCTTGTTTTGTTACCCGGGTAGGCTGCGACCGGGATGCACCCTGTTACACACGGGGGCTAGGCGTGCCAACCCTCCATTCCCGCAATCACGCGCTTGTGGTAGATGACCCGTGGGTCGTACGGCGTGACCAGATATTCACTTGCTGTGTTCAACACCGGGTAAACTAATCGGCATGATCCTTGAAACTATCTGGAAACAAGAAATTGCACCCTCTAATCTTCCACTGACATTTGGCCGATCAACCCCAGATTTAAGCCACCAACAGCCGTTTTGGACCACAAGTGCGAGTCAGCGTAGGAATTGCCGTATCAATACTTGTCGCGCTTTCAATCGGCGCGTCGACTTTTGTGGTGCATTCGCTGTGGTGGACGACCGCGAGGGAAAACAGTCGGATGTTGGCGGCCGAGATCAACAGTCAAATCGCCAACACGGTGCGGATTGAAGTTGGATTGACCCTAAGATCCGCCGAAGCGGCCTGGGCCGCGGTCCGGACAATCTTTGTCCAGAATGTGATTCAGACACAGCAAGCCGACAAGCGAGAGTTTGTGTTCCTGTCGCAATTGCAGGCGCAGCCCAACATATCGTGGATTACCTTCGGCTGGCCTGACGGGGACTTTTTCGCCGCCCACCGTTTAGGCGACAGTGGGCTGGAGATGATCGAAATCAACGACGAGATCCGGGATCGGAGCCTGCGCAAGGACCGCTACATTTTTATTCCCGGGGACATCCAATTCGAAGACCGCTCGTTTTCGCCAACCCAATATGATCCGCGCGATCACGCCTGGTACGGTAATTTCATTGATCGCGATACGCCGGACTGGATCGAGGTGCGCGACCTGCCGGGTAGCGACAAAACGGTCTATGCCTTTGCCGGGGCAATCGACGTGAACCGCAGACGCCAAGGCGTGTTGACAGTGGCCATTGAAACGGATCGCCTGTCGCGCTTTTTGGGATCATTGCGACCGGGTGAGTTTGGCGCGGCCTATATTCTGAGCGCGGATGGCAAGGTGATCGCCGTACCGGACCCGGATGCAGATGAGGTCACCCCGGCGCGGATGGGTGAAGGTGAGCTGTACGAAGTTGCCAAGATGTCTGGGGAAACCCTTTTGGCGACCTCTGGTCCGAATGTCGCCGGCAGTTTGACGACCCGTGTGGTGTATGACGACGTGCCCTATGCCGTGGCACTGACCCCGCTTGGATTTTACGGGTGGCGCGTGGCCACGGTCATCCCCGAAGCCGCCTTCCTGTCAGGTATCGACCGGACGCTTGTCAATCTGATTTATGCGCTGCTTGGGGTGGTTGTTGTGGCGACCGGTCTTGCCATTTGGTTAATGCGCAAGGTTGTGGCAAACCCTTTGTCGCGCGTTGCCGAAGACCTCAGCCGAATTGAGCGTTTCGATGTCGAGCAGGTCTCGCGGCGTCCCTCGCGCCTGAAAGAGCTCAATAACCTGTCCGCGGCGACGGCCAACATGGCGGCGGGTCTGTCGGCGTTTCGAAAGTATGTGCCGACCGATCTTGTGCGAATGCTGGTGGCGGCAGGTATCAAGACGCAGCCCGGAGGGGAAACAAAAACGATATCTGTGCTGTTTTGTGATGTGTCGGGTTTCACCGGCCTGACCGAAAAGCATGGCCCGAAGATTGTCGAGTTGATGGCACCATTCTTCAGCGCTGCGTCATCGACCATTGAACGGCATCATGGAACAATCGATAAGTTTATCGGGGATGCGGTGATGGCGTTCTGGGGTGCCCCGCGAGAAAATCTCGACCACGCTGAAGATGCCTGTCGTGCTGCGCTGGAACTCGTGGACGTGGTCGAAAGTGCTGGCCTGCGAAGTGACTCTGACGATTCCCTGCGCGTCAGGGTCGGTCTGAACAGTGGTGAAGCTCTGGTTGGGAATATCGGATCGGAACAGCGGCTGAACTACACGGCAATTGGGGACGTCGTAAACGTAGCAAGCCGTCTGGAGGTGGCCAACAAGGCCTATGGCAGCGCGATCCTCATTGGACCCGAAACACGGCGAGAAGCAGGTGACGCGATCATCGTCCGGGAACTGGATACGCTTGAAATTGCCGGCCGGTCCGGAGAACTGGTCGTTTTCGAACTGATTGCCATGACTGACAGTGTCGCTGAGACCCCACCGTGGATCGAGGCTTATGAAACAGGTCTTGCCCATTACCGGGCCAGACGCATGTCCGAGGCGGTCGCGTCCTTTGAGACCGCAGATAATTTGCGCGGGGGCGATCCTGCGTCCGTTTTGATGATCAAGCGAGCAAAAGCGTTGCTGGCGGACCCTCCGCCAGGCGATTGGACGGGCGTTGCATTCATGGATGATAAGTAGTGTTTCCTTAGGATGTTTGAGGCGTGAGGCGCTCGTCACTGTGTTTTCTGGCGTCATCGCCTTGAAATTTTGTTTCGTTTTGCCGGTAAATACTGAAACATCATGACAGCGCGAGCTTGATAGTTTAGTTGTTCAATTTAAAGCAAAATTGACAATGTCTCGGTGAATATAGTGGAACACGTAACCTTCACGTTCGAGATGGGAGTGGTGTGCGCTTTGTTGGCCTTCACCGTTTTCCTTTTCGTATCGGAAATTGTCAGAATAGACCTTTCTGCGATACTGGTTTTGGTTCTGGTCGGCCTTCTTAGCTACGCTCCGGGGCTTGAGAACCTTGCCAATGTTTCGCAACTGTTCGACGGATTTGCGTCCAATGCGGTGATATCCATCATCGCGGTTATGATCGTGGGGGCGGGTCTGGATAAAACCGGCATCATGAACAAAGTTGCGGCGGTCATATTGAAATATGGGGGCACCGCCGAGAACCGGGTGCTGCCAATTGTTTCGGGCACGGTCGGCGTTATTTCATCCTTTATGCAGAACGTCGGTGCGGCCGCATTGTTCTTGCCCGTGGTCAGCCGAATTTCCTCTAGGTCCGGAATTCCGCTGTCCCGCTTGCTGATGCCCATGGGGTTTTGCGCCATTTTGGGCGGCACGATGACAATGGTGGGCTCATCACCGCTGATTTTGCTTAACGATCTCGTCATCACTGCAAACAAGGGTCTGCCCGCTGATCAGCAGATTGAACCATTTGGTCTTTTTTCGGTTACACCAATCGGAGCGGTCCTGATCTTAACTGGGATCGCGTATTTTCTGCTGCTTGGGCGGTGGGTATTACCGGGCGATACCGGATCTGACAGTACCGGCACAGGGCAGGGTACGCAGGAATATTTGCAACGGGTGTACGGGCTGCAGGCAGATGTTTTCGAGGTGATCGTGCCCGAAGATAGCCCGCTGGTGGGGCGCATTCTGGCTGATATCAACCACGAAGAACACCTATACATAATCTCTACGTTTTATCGTGGCAAAACGTCGATGGTTCAAGTCCTGACCGCCGAGATTGCAGCACCTTGCAGATTGGCCATCATCGGAAACCGCTGGGATGTAGAACAATTTGCACTGAAATTCGGTCTAACGGTTCTGCCGGATTTGGATATCTTCGTTGAAGAATTTGCGCCGACCAATGCCGGCATAGCCGAAGTCGTTGTGACGCCCGATAGCAAACTGATCGGAAAATGCCCGCGCGAGCTTTTGTTTCGCAAGACCTATGGCATGTCGTTGCTTGCAATTCACCGCGGTGAAGAAACGCTTAGCCATGTTGAAACCGACACGCACGAATCCACTCAGATCGGGCTCGAGGAATTTCACGCAGGGGACATGCTTGTTGCACATACCCGATGGGACAACCTGATGCGCATTAAGCGTGATCCTGATTTTGTCGTCGTGACAACGGATTTTCCGCAGGATGAATTGCGGCCGCAGAAGGTCGGTTGGGCCTTGGCCTTTTTCGCAATTTCCCTGTCGCTGATTTTGTTCACCGACGTTCGTTTGTCGTTGTGCCTGCTTACCGGAGCCGCGGGAATGATGCTCACACGTGTACTGAGTGTGGATGAGGCCTATCGCGCAGTCGGATGGAACACCGTATTCCTGCTGGCCTGTCTCATACCGCTTGGGCAGGCGGTGCAAAACACCGGAACGGCGGCATGGATTGCCCAGCAAATCATGATCATTCTAAACGGCTGGCCGATATGGGCGCTGCAGGCTGGTGTCGCGATATTGGCCACAGCCTTTTCGTTGGTCATGTCGAATGTCGGGGCCACTGTCTTGCTTGTGCCGCTTGCCATTTCGATTGCGGTGGCGGCAGGAGGCAACCCAGCTGTCTTTGCACTGACCGTAGCAATCTCGACCTCGAACAGCTTTATTATTCCAACCCATCAGGTCAACGCGCTGATTATGGGCCCTGCAGGTTACAAGGTTATGGATTTTGTGCGCTCGGGTGGAGTTATGACAATTCTGTTCCTGGTTGTTTCCTTGTTGATGCTTAACGTCATCTACTGAACTGCCCGGGCGCGCAGCCCGATCAGAGGTGCTTGTTTCTGAAAAAGGCGCTAGTTGACTAGGTAATTTGTCGGCGGACGTTTCGGTTCAGTCTGCTAATTCTTTCACGACGGAAAAAACGAAAAAGTGTTGAGAAATCATGCTTTTGAATTCTGACTTATCATTAATCAACGCAGCGCTTCTTTTTGATCGCCAGTGTTATTGGGCCAGAATGTCGTTTGTGGATTTCACATCCGCGATTTCACCGTCAAGCGTTGCCATGCTAACCGAATGAACTTGAGTGGCATTGTGGGATTTTCCGTCCGGGCCGGTAAGCCCATAAGTCCAAACAGCATCGGCTGCATAGATTGGCTGAAAGCCAAGATCAGCTGCACTGCGCGTGGTCGATTCTACACAATGATTGGCGGTCGCACCGCACAGGATAACACGCTCGACGCCAGCGTCTTGCAGAATTGCCTGCAATGGTGTTCCCACAAAACCGCTGCTGCCGGTCTTGACGACGATAGGCTCATCGGTCGCCGGGGCCGCGAATGGTTGAACTGCACACCCCGGGGCGTCGGGGTGAAACGGGTCCTCGGGATCCGTACCATGGTGGTGAATATGGACGACCGTGCTGCCGTCGCGGCGGAATTTTTCCAGCAGCTGGGTAATATTGCTTTCTGCCTCGGGACATGACCGTTCCGTGCCCAAAGCATCCTCGTGCGCCAGGGCCATTTGAACATCAATCACCAAAAGTGCGGTTTTCATTCTTTTCCGTCCTTAGCCCGTGGTTTCAGCCTTGCGGCTGGCCAGTATGTTCTCCACCCGCTTGCCGTATATGCGAATGTTGATCTCATCCCCGATTTCGCGGTCGGGCTGTTCGTCATAAGTCATCGTGGCCGTAATACGGGGGCGGTCTCCTTCAACCTTGGTCACGCCATGTAACGAGTACCCGCCACGGAACAACGTCAGCGTTCCCGCCCCGCGCGCGAAGGTCTGGGCATGAGACAAGTCCCCATCCAACAAGCGGTCCACCGCCTCTCGGTCTTCATCCGAGTCTGTCCGGGAATTTGGAATAAAGGTGAACTCACCACCTTTTTCGGCAGCCTGCAACAACAGCGTGACAGTGCATTCGGTCGTATCATAGTGCCAGGCATGTCCGCTTCCGGGTTGCAGGGCGACGACGTTGAGCGCCTGAAACTCATCCGCGCATCGATACAGTTGGTCTTTCATCTGCACCCGCCGCACAAACTCGGTCAAAATTTCTGACTGGTACAGCTGCTTGAGGCCGGACTCTGCCGGTATTTGATCATCTGCAAGCTGCACGGCGCTATGGATGAATTCTTTTCGGCGCGGATCATCGTCAGGCAGCGAAGGGTCAATCGCCCCCTGATAGATGTTTCGCTTCACGTGCAAAATCTCCGCCGTCGGAAGCAGGGTGTTTGCCTCTGAATTCATTTGTTTCAAAGCCTTGGAATGCAGAAAGCCATCCAGATTGCACCAGCCGTTGGTGTCGATGCTGAGCTGACATTGGGCTAATAATTCTGCACCCGGGCCATTGTCCAGATCGGCAATCGGGTAGCGGTCGAGGTCTACAAAATCCAGAGCGACATCCCGTTTGGATTGGCTGGTGTCAGTCATGATGATCTCCTTCAGGAAAACTCAACCGGTCAGTGCGCGGTCGCACATCCCGATACTATGCAGAGCAGTCTTGATCAGATAAAACGAAACAAAACGCGCCCATGAACATAAATTTTTTATGGAAAGCTGATGCGCCACAATCTGAACCTCAACTGGTTGCGGAGTTTCGAAGCCGCAGCGCGATTGCTGAGCTTCACATCTGCGAGTCAAGAAATCGGCCTGACACAGACTGCCGTAAGCCAGCATATCAAAGCCCTTGAGGCACAGCTGGGCGATAAGCTGTTCGTGCGCCGCCCCAAAAGTCTGCAATTGACCGATGTGGGCAAAGCTTACTTACTGCCTGTCCGCGAAGCACTGGGCACGATTGAGATGTCGACGACCGGCCTATTTGGTCCCCGCGGGGCTGCAACGATCACTATACGTGCCTCGATGGCCTTCATCATGTGGTTGTCTCCAAGGTTGGATGGCTTTCTGCGCGACCATCCCGACACCAGCGTCAAACTTTTAACCTCGATCTGGAAGGATTCCTCGGAACAACACCCGGTCGATGTTGATATCGTCTTAGCGTCCAAAGACTATGCAGGCCCTAATTTGGAGCCGCTTTCGGACGAGGCGATTGTCCCGATTGTCAGTGCCGTGTCCCATGAAATGATAAAAGGGCCCAAGGACTTACTGCAGCACCCATCAATTCATATCTTGGGTTTTGACGATCATTGGGCGCGCTACCTTTCCGCCTTTTCGCTGGAATCAACGCGCCCTAGTGCGCGGCTGGTGACCGACACCTCAACCGCCGCGATCGAAATGGTTGGTGCTGGTTTGGGGTGTGCCGTGGTCATTGAACGTTTTGCGGCACGGGCGATGGCGGCCGGACAGAACATTCGTATCGCTGGCGAAGCGGTAGCATTGGAGCAATCTCATTACCTCATTAGAACAGATCACCGCGCTGCTGTTCGCCCACAAATCGAAGCGTTCAATTCTTGGCTTCGGCAGCAGTTCTGAGTTCAGCACCTTGATGTTGCCAGATGAGGTGAACTAAGCCACAGCTGACGAAGAATGAGGCCCCGCACCTTTTTTCTTAAGAAACATGGGGAAAACCCCCATGTTAACCCGCGAATCTTCACGTGAACGAATCTTGCGTAGTCAGTGATAGGGTGAGACCATCGCAGTACAGTCCGAGCAAACATGCGATAAAAGGGGTGTTTATGGAACCAGGCAATCTCAGGCTATTGCCAGTCTACAACGGGAATACACTGGCCGACCTGTTTCAGGCTTGTTCAAGCCCTTCTTTATCGTCGGCGATTTGCGGTTTGTGGGGCAATTCTGACTTCAAGCTGGGCAATCACATCATTGATCAGCCTGAACAGAGCTCGATTGACCTTTCACAATGCTTTGGCAAGGCGCTACCCTTTGTCGGATGTCGGTTTTGAGAATGGGAAGCCCAGAGGCTTTCTATATTCCGGGATACGTACACAATTCGCGTAGCCCCCAAAACTCGGATGCAGGATCACAATAATCATGCGTCTTGTGTTTTATCAAATGGCCAGTTCACGATGAGCAAAAATCTCTCTTGCAAAAATCAACCAGAGGCATCCGATGCACAGCGTTCGGCGTCAAATCTGGTCAATGTGATGAACATCGACCGCGATGACGCATTAGGTATACGCGATCAGATACGCGCAGAGTTGGCTTATTTGATTTCAAGCGGCGTACTGCAAAATGGAGCGAAATTGCCCTCCTGCAGAGCACTTGCGCGCGATCTCAAGGTGTCTGTGAACTCGGTGTTGGGTGCATATTCCAGGCTTGTTGACGAAGGTACGATCATTTCGAAGCCAAAATCTGGCTACTATGTCTCTCTCAATCTGAACCGGACGCAGGCCAAGGCAGATCAAGAGATCAACGCGAATTTCCCGAACATCGTCGAAAGAATAACCAGAAGGCGTTTGCCATCCAAAGCAGGCTGTATCACGCGGCCTGCGGATTGGCCGGACTATCAGTTCCCGTTCGTGTGCAACCAGGCGGCCTCGAACAGGTTTCCTTTGGCTGAATGGCGTGAATGTTCCCGACTGGCGTTGAACATGCGCGACCTCAGCAATTGGACAGGTGACAACCAGTATCGTGATTCCGACACCTTTGTTGAACAAATCTGTAGCCGGTTGTTGCCGCATAGAGGCATCGTCGCCAAGCCTGAAAACGTGCTGATTACCATGGGTGCGCAGCAGGCCATCTATATAGTGGCGGCTTTGCTGCGTGGCTTTGGCCGCGTCGTTGCAATTGAGGATCCAGGATATGCCGACGCGCGTAACATATTCGAGCAGACCTTTGATGAGGTCCGGTTCATCCCCGTCGACAGTGAGGGTCTTGTTGTCGATGAAAGACTGGCCGGATGCGATCTGGTCTATGTGACGCCAAACCGTCAGATGCCAACAGTTCTGTCTATGTCGCAGACCCGAAAACGTCAGCTACTGGACATGGCAAAGAAGGAAGATTTCCTGATTATCGAAGACGATTATGAAGGTGACATGGACTTTGATGAGAACAGTCTGCTTCCTTTGTATAGTGGGCATTCTCAGGGGCGGGTGATCTATACTGGCAGCCTTTCAAAAAGCTTGGCTCCGGGTCTGCGGCTGGGCTATCTGGTCGCCCAGGAATCTTTGGTGCAAGAAGCGCGCGCCCTACGCGGAATGATGATCCGCCATCCACCGCACGTCATTCAACACACCGCATCTCTGTTCCTGCGTTTTGGTCATCATGAGACGCACCGGGCCAAGATGCACCAGATTTTCAACGAACGCTGGCACGTCGCATCGCAGGTCATCCAAGAGCTGTTTCCCGATTTCGAGTTGCAATACGAATATGGCAGCACGAACTTTTTCTTCCGCAGCACCCAAGGTCACAGCGCCTATCAAATCGCGGAAGCTGCACGTCAAAGGGGCGTGATTATCGAGCCGTCAAGCGTCTGTTTTTCTGATGAAAAAAAGGGTGAAAAAACCTTCAGGCTTGGCATTTCCGCCGTTCCGGCAGGCAATATCGAACAGGGTCTTCGCACCTTGCGCAGCGCCATTGATGCGCTCTAGCTGTGCCCACACTTAAACTCATCTGTGTCTATCCAACAGGCCAACAAACTTACCTTTATTGATGGGCAAGGCCAATCGGGCTGGTCTGATCGAGTCACTTGCCCACGCGAAAGCAAGTTATTTTATTATTGATTTACCGCGCCCATAGGTCCGTCAGGTCGAATGTAGCGAGGTGAGAGATGAATATTCTGGGGCACTTTGTATCCAACGAATTTTGGCCAGGTGCGAGCAACAGGATTTCTGAAATTGTAAACCCGGCCACCGGGGCAGTGACCGGAAAGGCAACGCTGGCCTCTGTCGAAGACGTAGACACCATCGTTAGAACAGCGGCTGAGGCGGCGCCGGGCTGGGCGGCAACACCGCCTGCCAAACGCGCGATGGTCATGTTCGAGTTTCGCGATCTTCTCAAAAAACATACCAATGAACTGGCTGAACTGCTGTCGTCAGAACATGGAAAAACTCTGCCGGACGCAAAAGGCGAGATTGCGCGCGGTATCGAGGTTGTCGAATTCGCGTGTGGGATTCCTCAGCTTCTTAAAGGCGAGTATTCAGAGGCCGTTGCAGCAAACGTAGATTGTTTTTCTGTCAGACAGCCTTTGGGCGTTGTTGCAGGTGTAACACCCTTCAATTTTCCCGCCATGGTCCCGCTTTGGATGTATCCGGTGGCCATTGCCTGTGGAAATACCTTCGTGCTGAAGCCTTCCGAAAAAGACCCCTCGGTCGTGATGCGCATCGCGGAATTACTGGCGCAGGCCGGGTTGCCACCGGGCGTTTTCAACGTCGTGAATGGGGATAAAGTGGCCGTGGATGCGCTTTTGGATCATCCATTGGTTGAAGCGGTCAGCTTTGTCGGCTCAACGGCAATTGGGCGTTACATATACTCGCGTGGCTCTGCGAACGGGAAACGCGTGCAGGCGTTGTGTGGCGCAAAAAATCATCTGGTCGTTATGCCGGATGCGGATTTGGAACAGGTTTCGGACGCGCTCATTGGGTCGGCCTATGGCTCTGCGGGTGAGCAATGTATGGCCATTTCCGTTGCCGTACCCGTTGGTGAAGACACTGCAGATCGGCTGATCGACGTACTGGCACCCAGGGTGCGGGCTTTGAAAGTTGCGCCATTTACCGACCCGTCCTCAGAACTTGGTCCCGTGATCAGCAAGCAAAGCTACGACCACATCCACTCCTATATTGAACAGGGCCTTGAAAAGGGTGCCGAGCTTGTTGTCGACGGGCGCGAAATCTCGTTACAGGGGTACGAAGACGGCTATTTCATCGGCGGGTGCCTGTTTGATCGAGTGACGCCTGATATGCCCATCTACAAGGATGAAATCTTTGGGCCGGTCCTTTCCGTGGTGCGAGCCGCCAGTTACGAAGACGCAGTTGGTCTGATAAACGATCATGAATATGGAAACGGGACGGCGATCTTCACCCGTGACGGTGACGCTGCGCGTGATTTCTGGGCGCGCGTGCGCATAGGTATGGTCGGAGTAAATGTGCCAATCCCGGTTCCGGTCGCTTATCACTCTTTCGGAGGGTGGAAGCGGTCCCTGTTCGGCGACCATCATATCCACGGCATGGAAGGGGTGCGATTCAATACCCGACTCAAAACCATGACAACCAGATGGCCATCCGGAATTTGTACGGGGGCTGAATTCAATATTAACGGTGGAAAAGTTGTCTGAGTCTAGGCTGGGAGTGAGCAGCCATTCTTAAAATTCTCGCATTGAGACATTGAGACATTGAGGCGCCACATCATATCCCGGCGAGGTTCTATTATTTGAAGTTGATCCCAAAGGCCTCGTGAAAACACTAACACGTGCCTACGCAAAATCTGTGTAGCATCCTAGTGCTTTTCTGAATCTCATCTTTGGAATGCATCAGGACGACGAAGAACCACCGTCTGATCGATCCATTGAAGCAATGTGCGTTGGACGGGCGCTAACTGTTCCCATCGACATTGAAATTATCCGCTTAATTTCAAGTCGATATCCAATAATATTGTTATTTTACAATGTGATAAGCGTTAGATTGATCTGTGCCCATATTTTCATCGATCTGTGCCTTTCGCTTATTAGCCTGCATAATCTTAACTTGACCCGAGGAGGACGATGCAAGCCTTCTGCGAAATGAGGGGTTGCGCCTGCTCGCGTATGGAACGCATCATATTCTTCTAGGGAAGACAGAGCTGGGTCTGCAAAGTCATTGCAACGCCTTGTTCAAAATAGGCATTTTCACGGGGAGGACAAAGCGTGCTGATGCGAGGACTTGAAGCTCTTACAGGGGCCATATCCGAATTCGCAGGTTGGATCGGATGGTTTCTGATTTTGTACTGCATGGCGTTTGGTGTTTCCGACGTTTTCATGCGTTACCTACTCAACAACCCATCGCAATGGATCGGCACCACCTTGCAGGCCGCAATGGTGCTTTTGGCATGTGTGGGTGGTATCTATTCGCTGCAGCATGATAGCTTTGTGAAGCTTGATCTTTTCTACGCGAATGCGACAACGCGAAAGAAGGCGATCCTAGATGTGTTGACCGCGCCCATCGCGATCCTCTTTCTGGTGACTCTGATCTGGAAAGGATACGAAGCGGGTTCGCTTTCACTGATGCTCAACCAGTGGACGCCGACATCGGTGCCGATTCCGATCTACCCAATCAAATTTGCAATCCCACTCGCCGGGTTCTTTGTTCTGCTGATCGTCATCAAGAAGCTTCTTGTGGATTTGCAAACAATCTTCGGCGGCGAACCTGATGAGGCGTAAGCCGAAACCCGGCGACGTCCTAATCTGAACAAGATCAAAACGAAAAAAATCATCTCTACAAACAAGGAGGATACAAATGAAACTTGAAAAATCCATAAAGACAGCCTTTTGGGCCGGTGCTCTTGCCACCAGCGCAAGCGTTGCTTTCGCTGCAGACGGCCCGCCGGATGAGGTAACAGAATGGGTTTTCCAGCCGGCATTTGACCAAACTGACGCTGGTTGGGACAACGGCCTGATCCCTTGGGTTGAAGCCGTTGAGGAAGCAACACAAGGTACCGTAAAAATCCGTGTCGAGCCTGCTGGCGCACTGGTAAGCGGCGCCGAGGCCTTCTCTGCAGCCGCAGCCGGTCAAACAGACGGCTATGCCGGCTGGGGATCCGTCTATGGTGGTGACATGCCGGAAGGCATGCTGGCTTTCGGTATGGCAATGGGCGCCAACAACACCGAAGAAGCATGGGAAGTGATGTGGGGAAATCCTGATTATCGCGTTGGCGATATCGTTCAGGAAGCTGCACACGCGCGTAACCTGCACTGGGCTGGTTGGACCAACCAGGGTCCAAACGCGATGTTCACCAAATTCCGGGTTGAAAAAATGGAAGACCTGGAAGGCCACAAAATGCGCGCAGGTGGTCCTCAGGCGATCTTCCACTCGACCATGGGCGGTGCACCCGTTTCCATGAACGGTGGCGAAATCTATACTGCCATCAAGCTGGGAACGATCGAAGGCACCTACTGGGATACCGGTGGGATCGACGACATGTCCTTCCAGGAAGTGATCGACTACGCGATCATGCCGGGTTGGAACCCCGCACAGCACCAGGAAATCTTCATCAACCTGCAAAGCTGGAATGCCCTGACGGACTGGCAGCGTGAGCAAATCGACGGTATTTTCGAAGAAACCTACTTTGAAACCAGCCGTATGCACGCGGAAGGTGTTGAAGAAGCGCTGCAAATCCTGCGCGATGCCGGTGGCGAAGTGATCATGCTGAGCGACGAAGAAGTGGCAAGAATGCGTGAAAAATCCATCGCAGAAGTTTGGCCCCAAGTTGCTGCAGCATCTAAAGGAAACGCCAAAGGCGTCGAAATCTACAAAAAGTTCCTCGAAGATAAAGCTGCAGGGAACTAATCCACCGAAAATTCGTCATACGTGACGCACAAAATGACCGCTGGCTTGTTAAACGAGCCAGCGGTGCCTCGGAAAATGCCGCCAACAATACGGCATTTGGAACCGCGCATTAGCCGACGTTCCTAGGCTGCCACGTGCTAAGGAAAGACAAAAAATGAGCCTTGAACTTATCACAGCGCTGTACTTCATAGTGCTATTCGCCATTCTTTTCATGGGTTTGCCGGTCTCATTTGGCCTTGGCGGTACAGCCGTACTGTTCGCGATGATCATAGAACCGCGAGCGCTCTTGTCGGTGCCAAGTGCCTTTTATTCGACTCCGTGGAGTTCGATTCTGGTGACCGTGCCGCTCTTCCTGTTCATGGGATCCTTGATACGATTTTCCGGAATAGCCGAGGCCGCCTATGACGCTGTCTATAAACTGATTGGACATGTTCATGGCGGACTGGCGATGGGAACGGTTCAGGTCTGTACCGTTTTCGCAGCTATCACTGGCATCACGCCACCTGCGACGACAACCATGGGGCAGATCGCATACCCCTCGATGATGCGATACAATTATGACCGTAGGATCGCCATCGGATGTATCGCGGCAGGTGGCGCTCTGGGCGCGCTGATCCCGCCGAGCGTTCCGTTCATCTTCTATGGTCTTTTGGCAAAAGTATCCATTGGTGACCTGTTTATGGCCGGTCTGATGCCGGGCCTGATGCTTGCCATGTTCTATACCATCTACATCGGTGTCCGTTGCCGCATTCAGCCGGAACTTGGGCCCGCTCTGCCGGCAGATCAGAAATTCACGGTGAGTGAAAAACTCAGCGCCGTGCTCAGCATCTGGCCCTTTGCCCTTTTGATCGTGATCGTTTTGGGCGTTATCTGGGGCGGCATCGCAACGCCTGCCGAGGCTGCTGCGTTTGGTGCTGCGGGCGCATTCGTCATCAACTTCATCTATGGCAAACTGACCAAGGAAGTTCTGGTTGAATCGCTGGTGTCGACAGTAAAGCTCAGCGGTATGGGCCTGTGGATCCTGATTGGCGCAACTGTCTATCTCAACGTGTTCAATACCTTGGGCAGCCAGGACCTTCTGACCAATCTGGTTCTATCCATGCCAGGCGGAAGCACAGGCATCCTGTTGATGATGATGCTGATCATCTTGATCCTGGGTATGGTCATGGATGACTGGGCCATCATTCTGCTTTGTACCCCACTGTTCATCCCGATCATTGATGAACTGGGGATCGACAAACTGTGGTTCGGCGCTTTGTTCATCGTAAACATTCAGATCGCCTATCTGACCCCTCCATTCGGCTTCGTTCTGTTCTGGATCAAGGGCGTTTTGCCCAAGGACGTGAGTATGGGCGATGTTTACAACTCGGTTGGACCCTTTGTTGTGCTTCAATTCGTTGGCCTCACGTTGATTTTCATCTTCCCGGAAATCGCCACCTGGCTGCCCAACGCGCTGAAATAGAGGATATCAGATGTTCAAACATATACTTGTCCCCGTAGCTCCCGGACATGAGAAAGAGTATACGGCATCCATAGAAGCAGCGAAAAAACTATTGGCGGACGGTGGTCGGATTTCAGTCTTGTCCATTATGGAAGAGCTGCCATCCTACATGGCGTCATATTTTCCGAAGGATCAGCTTAAGAAAGCAATCGATGAGCTTGCGGATACTTTGACGGCAGAGCTGGGATCGGACGTGATCGATGTTCATGTTGTGTCAGGACATTCGACCAATGCAATCCTCAGTTGGCAGGAAAAGCACAAGGCGGATTGTGTCGTCGTGTCCTCACACCGACCCGGTCTTTCTGACCTACTACTGGGATCTACGGCCGCCAGGGTTGTACGGCATTCCAATTGCAGCGTGGTGGTCCTTAGATAAGGTCAAGCAAAATCAATTGGTTGCAAAAAGATGGGGTTTCCGGTTCCTCTTGGGGAGGGGCCGGAAACTTTTTTCATTCAAAGTACTGTATTGAAAAATGTAAAACTCTCAGGCGCTTGGTTTCATTTTATTGAAAGCCAACAGTTCTTGTCGGATCGCTTAATTACTGAGACTGCGCATGCAACAGATTCAGTTACTTAGGTTTTCGAGTCTTTGAGACTCGGAAACGGGCCAAAATTTCCAAAACTTAAGAACGCGACTTTCGGTTGACAGGTAGGGAATGCTTGGAAAGAGACCAAGAGAGCTTCCTTTGCGCCACTAAGACCCACTCAACTGGCCAGGCAGTGGCTTCTGCCAATTGTCCTGCCAGTGGCGTCACTACACCTGGCGCAGTCGGAACCGTCGTACACACCGCCACCAGTGATCCGATGGCGGCCAGAGAGGCAAATATTGACGTATTGCTGGAAAGGTTTGCTTCATGGAACATGGTCACCAGATACACTCCGGCCCAGGCATTTATTCCGGAGTGAAAAACCACAGCTCCGAAGCCAATGACCCCGGACACAAAGAAGATTGGCGCAATGTTTACTTTCTGAGGAAGATCGCTAAAGGGGATGACACCGACTACAGGTAATGCACAGATCAGAGCGGCCCCAAGTCCGACCCACGCAGGTGCGATTCTATGCCAGCTGTCTGTAACCCAAAGTAAAATGGTAACTCCGAGTATGCCGGATATGGCGACTGGGCCGAACGCGACATCCGCCATCTGGGGCATCAATTTGCCGAAATCGATTGCCATCCAAGCCTAGCCGACTCGCTCAGTCGCAACCTGTGCCTGGAAAAACTGGCCGAACGGGCTGTCCAGATCATCGGCTCAGAGGCGGACTGGGATCAGATGGCGGGGAATGCTGGCATAGAGTTGCCGGACCACACTGCCATGAAGGTGGGTTCTTCACTGATTGCCTTGCAGATCGTTTCCCGCGGCCAAGGCGCGGCGACTATCTCGGAGGATTTTTTGCGCAGCTACATCAAATAAGGACTGCTGGTCTCTCAACTCGATGATCGGCTGCCTACGCCCGCAGTGTTTTTTGGTCGTTCAGGTCACCTCGGAAAAACGAAACGAGGTGAACCAGTTCTGCAGGTGGCTTCAAGACTACTACAAAGCAGCGCAAAGTTTAGGACTGAGGCTAACAGTTGGAGCGTAACCCCGCCGCATGGCGTCCAAGAGGTGCAACTACTCGGCTAATGAATTGCTACAGTCTGTGTGAATCATAACTTTTCTACTGCGCGGAAGCGAACTATCCGGCGCTCTTGCAGCAGTTTTCACACCGCAAGCACTTAAAGCGAGAAACTTGCCAATCTGCTATCAGTTCATCGCGACCAGCAGGGGCGTTCACACCTTCACAACCGTAAACGCTCAATACGAGAATTTTCCGGGGGCAAAAAATATTTCCTTGAATAGCCGCTAAATCGTCACTGGACCCGTTGTTCCTCTGACGATGCACTCCAATTCGCAGCAGACTCTGAATGGCTCCGGATCGTCTGAGGTAATGTAGTCGGTGAACTTTTCCCCCGCCAGCGTTCCGATGGTTTCTGCCGGAATACGAATGGTCGTTAGACCCGGCTCGACGTCTGACGACCCTTTGAAATCGCCGATGCCGATAATCGACAGGTCTTCGGGAACGGTCAGGCCCAGTCTCTGCGCGGCAAACAAGGCACCCTGTGCAATAACATCGTTTCCGCACAACAATGCCGTGGGGCGCGGATGTTCCGTCAAAAGGTAAATGGCAGCCTGCTTTGCCTGCGAGACACTGTAGGGCGCTTCGGAAACTCGCTTGTCCGGAAGGCAAATATCCCTTTCCGCGAGCGTATCATGTACGGCTGTGAACCGGTGCTGCGCTCGATCATTGCCATTGGTTTTGGGAAAAATCAGTCCGATGTCCCGATGCCCCAAGGCCAGAAGATGCTCGGTCGCAAGTCGCCCGGCCAGAAGATTGTCTGCCCCGACACAGGGCAAGTCTGAATCTTCGGAGTAGTTCCATATCGCCAGCCCCGGAATTTTCTGCTGTTCGATCAGGCGGGCGGTTGCCTCGGCGTGTTCCAACCCGACAAGCGCAACCCCGTCCACACGATGCTCGAGCAACTTGCGAACCATCGCGTATTCCCGGTCAAGATCGTATCCGTGCGACGCCAGCAACAGGCTGAAGCCGGCCTTGTCGATCGAATCCGAGAATGCCTGAATGACCTCAGCAAAAATGGCATGGTTGATTGTGGGCACAACTAGGCCGATGGTCCCGGACCGTTTGCCATGCATCGTCTGTGCAGCACGGTTGCGGATATACCCCAGTCTCTGAACCGCTCGGTTGATCTTTTTGCGAGTCGCTGGGTTCACCAAATTCGGGTGATTAAAGGTACGTGACACCGTGGACGGAGAGACTTTTGCAGCCTTTGCAACTGCCACAATATCCACCTTACCCTTTTGAAAAATTGACATAATTTTCTTCCATTTGGTCGATTTTATGAAAACATTTGCAAAACTATTTTCATTGCCTAACCTGATTTGTCAACAAAAGTAAAAACATGAACCGACGGGTTGGGAGGCCCTGAATGGAATTCATTTATTACTTCGGAGACGTGTTTACCCCGCTGTCATTCATGCTGCTGCTCGGCGGTACAATTGGGGGCCTGATTCTGGGTGCCACGCCCGGGCTTTCACCGACCATGGCTGTCGCGCTGTTGATCCCGTTTACCTTTCAGCTTGAGGCAGCGCAGGGTCTGATCTTGCTGGGAGCCGCCTATACATCGACCGTGGCCGGAGGGGCAGTCAGCGCAATTCTCCTCAAGATCCCCGGCGCGCCTGCCAATATCGCCACAACACTGGACGGGCATACGATGGCCAAACAAGGCCAAGGTGCGCGCGCTTTGCAGCTTTCGTTTCTGGCTTCGGCGGTGGGGGGAATATTCGGGGTTCTGCTTTTGATCTTCCTAACCCCCGTTTTGGCCAAATGGGCTCTGGCGTTCGGTCCTTCGCATTTATTTTGGTTGGCCATTCTGGGCGTGACGGTGATCGGGACTCTGGACTCCGCGTCGGTGGTAAAGGGGCTACTGTCAGGCTGCATCGGCTTGTGGCTGGCCACTATCGGCTTTGATGACATCATGGGGGCGCAGCGTTTCATCTTTCACCCCGCTTTGGGTGGTGGAATCAACATCATTGCCGCGCTGATCGGCCTGTTTGCAATCCCACAGGTGCTGACGATGTTCGCCAAGGGGCGCCATAACGCAGGGGCCGAGGTCATTGAAGTGCAGCGCCATTCGATCGTCGCGGCATTCCGAGAGTTGTTCAGCCGCACCCGTGCGCTGGGTATCGGAACGATGACAGGCTCAATCATCGGCCTAATCCCGGGTGTCGGCGGACAAATAGCGGGTCTTGTTGCCTATGATCAGACCAAAAAGTTCTCGGCTGAAAAAGACAAGTTCGGCACGGGTCATTCCGAAGGAGTGATCGCTGCGGAATCCGCCAACAATGCCATGGTCGGCCCATCTCTGGTACCTTTGCTGACGCTGTCCATTCCCGGCAGCCCCACCGCCGCTGTTCTGTTGGGCGGCTTGCTGATTCACGGTATTTTCCCTGGCTCAGACCTGTTCGACAATCACCCCGATGTCGCCTGGACCTTCATCAACTCGATGCTGATCGGGCAGATACTGATGTGCATCTTTGGCCTTTATGTCGCAGGGCTAGCAGCCCGCGTGGCGCAGGTGCCGCAATCGGTCATGGCCGCCATCGTGCTGGCGCTGTCGGTCTTTGGGGCCTATTCGGTGCAGGGATCGATGGGCGACGTCTATGTCATGGCCTGTCTTGGCATCGGCATGTTCTTTCTGGAACGTTTCGGATTCTCTGCCGCACCCCTGGTGCTGGGGCTGATCCTTGGACCCATCGCCGAGGCCAACTTCATTCAGGGCGGAATGATCGCCGACGCCACCGTTGGCAAGGCTTCGTATTTCCTGACCGGCGGTTTGAACCTGTTGCTGATCGTCATTGTGCTGGCCTCGATCGCCTATTCGGTCTGGATGGAACTGCGCAGCCGTCGCTACACCACCAAAGAGGAGGCGCAGGCATGAACCGCTCGCAGCACATATTCGGGTCGGGTCTGGTTTTTGCAGTTGGTCTCTGGGTGACGTGGGTCAGCTATACCCAGCAACCGGCCGAAGCCTTTCTGTTCCCGCGCCTTATCGCGTCTGTTTTCGTGGTTCTGGCCGGCTGGACATTTGGCAAAGCCCTGATGGGCTTGTCCAAAGTCGGAAACGGCGTGACGCGCGCCATGTTCATCAACATGCTGCCCGGCCTGATCATCACGCTGATCTACGTGTTCTGGGCGGCAAAAACGCTTGGGTTCTATACCGCTACGACCATCACCTTTTTTGTCCTGCTGTCGATCTACGATCCCGCGCCTCATGCCGAAGCAAAAAGCTGGATCAAACGCGGTGTCATCACAGTGGTGTTTGTGACGGTGATGTACGGGCTCTTCGCCATGCTTCTGAACGTCTACACCCCAAGGGAAATTCTGTTCTGACCGCACCAATTTGCGGGTGAACCAAATCAGGGAGGAAACGCAAAATGAAACGATTGATCGCAGGGGCCGCACTGGTTCTGACTGGCCTGACAGGCCAGGCAATGGCCGAAGAATACCCGGAACGACCACTGATGATGATGGTCAGCTATGGGGCCGGAGGTGCAACCGACTTTCAGGCGCGGATCGTCACCATGACGGCCGGGAACGAGGATGCGCTGGGAATGCCCATTGCCATCATCAACAAACCCGGCGCAGGTGGTCGCGTTGGCTGGAACTGGTTTGCCACGCAGGCCGACCCGGACGGTTATACTTTGGCCGCCTACAACGTTCCCCACTTCATCGCCCAATCGATCAAGGGCGGCGTCGAATACTCGACCGACAGCTTTGAGCCCATCGCCAATTGGGGGGCCGATCCTGCTGTGTTCGTGGTTGGTGCGGACAGTGAACTCAATTCAATGCAGGATGTTGTCGCCTTTGCGAAGGAAAACCCCGGCAAACTGACCGTTTCGGGTGCAGGATTGTTTGTAGGCCACCACATTGCTGCACTGCAACTCGACAAGGCCGCCGGGACCAAAATGGCCTATATCCCGACCAAAGGTGGCGGGGCCGCAGCAATGAAAGCGGTGATCGCGGGCGAAGTCATGGGCGGCATCAACAACCTGTCTGACGCGTTCCGCGCCCAAGAGGCGGGTAACGTCAAAATCCTGGGCGTCGCCGATCTGGAACGCAACGCCTTCCTGCCGGATGTTCCGACGATGATGGAACAGGGGCTCGAGGTCGACAATTCGTCGGTCAACTTCCGGGGTGTGATGGTGCCCAAAGGAACTCCGCCGGAGGTGATCGAGAAACTGGCCGCCACCGTGCCCGAGATGTTCGCCAATTCCCGCGTCGCCAAAAAGATGGAGGCAGGCGGTTCGCCAATGCACATCATGACACGGGACGAAGTGATCGAAATGTGGGCTCAACGCCAACAGACACTGAACGAATTGCTGGCCGGCCTCTGATCCGGCGATCATAGCGGGGCGGAACGGGTCCGCCCCGAACAACCATTCGAGGACCAAGATGAACGCTCAGGACGGGATTTCCCCCGAAATTGCTGAAATAGATCGTATTGTCGCACGCGCGCGAAAAGCTCAGGCGGCTTTTGAAGCCGGTGCTAGCCAGTCGCTTTACGACAAAGCGGCACTGGCGGCGGGCTGGGCCATCATGGAACCGACGCGAAATCGGGCGCTTGCCGAGGTAGCCGTCGAAACCACCGGACTGGGCAATGTGCCCGACAAGATCACAAAGAACCACCGCAAGACACTTGGCCTGTTGCGGGATATCGCGAGCGTTAAAACCCAGGGCATTATCAGCGACGATCCGGCCACCGGAATTACCGAGATTGCCCGGCCGATCGGGGTCATTGGCGCGGTCGTCCCTTCGACCAACCCTGCCGCCACGCCCGCGAACAACATCATCAATGCGCTCAAGGGTGGCAATTCCATCGTGGTGGCACCGTCGCCCAAGGGCGTGGCCTCTTGTGAGCTGCTGGTGGGTTACATCCACGCTGAGTTTGACAAACTGGGGCTGGATTGTGATCTGGTCCAGATGATCGCAGCGCCCGGGTCAAAGGCGAAAACCCAGCGGTTGATGGAGACCGTTGATCGGGTGATCTGCACTGGCAGTCAAAACAACGTCCAGCGCGCGCAGTCCTGCGGCACGCCTGCGGTGGCGGTTGGCGCTGGCAACGTAACTGTGATTGTCGACGAAACCGCCGACCTGCAAGATGCCGCAGCCAAGATCGCGGCGTCTAAATGTTTCGACAATGCAACGTCCTGCTCTTCCGAGAATGCTTTGGTCGTGGTGGATGCGGTTTATGACGCATTCGTCGCCGCGATGGCGACCGAAGGCGGCGTTCTGGTACCGTCTTCGGAAACAGACGGTATCATCGCGCGGCTCTGGCCTGACGGTCACCTCAACCGGTCCGTTATCGCGCAGGACGCCGACAAGATGCTAGACGCCTTGGGGATGGCAGGCAAAGTCCCTGAAGGAACCAAGTTTCTTGCGGTTGAGACCGACGGTATCGGTGCGGATCATCCATTGTCGGGCGAAAAGCTCAGCCGGGTTCTGGCACTCTATCGCGCGGCGGATTTCGACGACGCTAGGGAAATTGCAACCCGAATTCTGGCGCATCAAGGGGCAGGGCATTCGGTTGGCATTCATACGAATGACGATGCGCGTGCCATCGGTATGGGGCGTGATCTGCCCACCTGCCGGGTGATCGTTAATCAAGCACATACCTTTGCCACTGGCGGCAGCTTTACCAACGGGATGCCTTTTTCGCTGTCGATGGGCTGCGGCAGCTGGGGCGAGAACTCAATCGACACCAATCTGCACTGGCGTCACTTCGTCCAGACCACGAAAATTGTGCGTGAAACGCCGCCGCGCGAACCCGGGCTTGATGAGATTTTCGGCGCCTACTGGTCGGAGGTCGGACAATGACCAACCCGCCCGAAGGCACCATCCGTGATTGGCTGGACTACCGTGCGATCCAAGGTGGGACCGGCTTCGTCTTCCCGGACGGCGCGGCGGACCTGACTTGGAGCGAGTTGCGCGAAACCGCGCGTCGTGTTGCCGTCATGTTGACCGATCTGGGCGTAGAAAAAGGCGAAAGTGTCGCCATCCTTTACCCAAATTGTCGCGAAGCGTTGGAGGTTCTGTTCGGTGTTCTCTATGGCGGATTTCGGGCAACGATGATCAACCTCGTCGCCGGAGACAGCGCCGTTACCTATGCTCTGGAGCACAGCGATGCACGTTATGGGTTCGTGCATTCCGACCAAACGGGCCTGTTTGCGCGAACAGCCGATCCGGCAGCGATTACAGCGCTGCATGTATCGGACGCCAAAGACACCGGCAGCAACCTGCATGGCATCTCATCAAGCAGTCATGCGCTGTTGATGTACACTTCGGGGACGACCGGGCGTCCTAAGGGGGTAGTTCACACTCACGCCAGCTTGTTGGCGGGCGGTTGGACAACTGCGGTCGCGCACCAATTGACTGACGCTGACCGTGGGTTTTGCGTCTTACCGATCTACCACATAAACGGGCTGTGCGTGACGGTCATGGGAACATTGGTATCGGGCGGTTCGCTGGCCATGTGCGAAAAGTTTTCGGCCAGCAGATTCTGGGACAATCTTGGCAAGGTCGGCGCAACTTGGTTCTCGGTGGTACCAACCATCATTTCTCATCTGCTGCACTCGGACACCAGTCCGGATGCCAATACCCGACAGCGCGTACGCTTCGGACGATCCGCATCTTCAGCATTGGCGCCGGACGTTCAGCGCAGTTTTGAAAACCGCTTCGAAATTCCGATCATAGAAACGATGGGCCTGACTGAGACGGCGGCGCAGATTCTGTCGAACCCGCTGCCTCCGGGTGTTCGTAAGATCGGGTCGCCCGGGGTTGCCTTTGGAAACGAAGCGGCAATCCTGGACGCCAGTCTTCAACCTGTGCCGCGCGGAACCGAAGGCGAATTGGTCATTCGTGGTCCCAATGTGATGCTGGAATACCTCAAGGACTCCCGCGCGACGTCGGGAACGTTTACGGTTGATGGCTGGTTGCGCACCGGCGACCTCGCGCGCATGGACAAGGACGGATATGTTTTTGTAACAGGACGCTTGAAAGAGTTGATCATCAAAGGCGGTGAGAACATCGCGCCGCGTGAGATCGATGAAGCGCTTTATTCCCACCCAGACGTTGTCGAAGCGGCAGCTTTCGCACGCCCCTGCGCCAGCTATGGTGAAACCGTAGAAGCCGCTGTTGCAATTCGCGAGGGGTCTCAAGTGACCTCTATGGATCTATCGAAAATTTGCGAAGCGCAGGTCGGCCGGTTCAAATCGCCCGATCGCGTTCATTTTCTGCTGGAACTGCCAAAAGGGCCATCTGGGAAAATCCAACGAAACCGTATACTTGAGATCGTTAACGAGAGAGCTGGTGACCCAACTACCTGAACATCCGCGACATCGTTAATTAGATTACCCAGTGTTCGCGCTGGCGAAGCCGCGCTGCAGCACCAACAGAGTTGTCACTTGACCACATTGAACCTCAGTCCCAGCTTGTAATCAGTTACTTCGTTTCGATTGGCTGATACCGAAGATGGCAACTTATTTTATTTTTCGCGTAAGAATGTGTAAATTGTTTCTGTGGCTTCGAAAGGGGACCTGATCCAGAAACTTCTCAAGGGCATCGAAACCGGTGATGCGGCAGCTGCGGCTGTCGCAAACGAGGTAAGCAACATGACCCGAGGCTGCGGCCGACAAGTCGCTGTAGAAACATTCAAAAAGCGCAATAATCTTAAGGTGTCGATCAACAAGGTTTAGGTCGTTAGCGAGGAGGCCGTGGGCTAGTTGGCTGTTCGTTTCAACGCCATTTACGGTGCTCACCATTCTGGCGACAGCTGAATCGGCCTGCGACTACAGACAATCTCCGCTGTTATTGAATAACAATTCACACAAACTCTATTATCGGATTTGGATGTTGGCTTATCGAAGACTATGGCCTCAATTTCTGTGTTTTGAATTGCTAGAAAGATGCTTTTATGAAGCGAGCTGTATTGGCAATATCTATTTTGATGTTGGCGGGATGCGTATCAACCAACCCTCCTCCATCTGCACCTATCCCAAACCCCGGTCGCGCGAGCGCCCCCGTCAGTTCACAGCAGGCACAAGTAAGGTTTCGGCAGGTCGCCGCACGAATAGAACCCGTGGCAGAGCGAGAATGCCGCCGCCGTACTCGGGGAGTGAATTGCGATTTCTTGATCCGCATTGATCCAAACAAAAAAGCACCCTCAAACGCATATCAGAGCTTAAGCAAGTCGGGACGCCCGGTGATCACAATGACCCAAGCGCTGACACGAAGTGTGAACAATACCGATGAACTTGCATTTGTAATGGCGCATGAAGCCGCTCACCACATTCAAGGGCATTTGGCGCGTCGCGCTCAAAATGCGGCGGCTGGTGCAGTAATTTTGGCTGGTCTGGCAACAATAGCCGGGACCGGGCCGAATGATATTGCCGCTGCACAAGATCTTGGAGCGTTTGTCGGCGGGCGCAGCTATTCAAAGAACTTTGAATTGGAAGCTGATCAACTAGGCACGGTAATAGCCCATAAAGCGGGCTATGATCCACTCAAAGGTGCGCTTTACTTCGCGCGAGTTCCTGATCCTGGTGATCGTTTTCTGGGCACACATCCTCCCAACGCACAAAGGTATCATGCGGTTCAAGCTACGATGACTCAGATTGGCGGCTGATTCATTAGGTCAACAGGTAGTCGCAGAGTCACAATGCTAAAGTTCGTGCAAGCCTTGATAACGCAGTTTCAGTGAATGGCCGCTTCGACGGGGTGCGCCGCAGTACCAGTGGGCAAAGCCAATGTCGGCTCAGAGCCGAATGATGGCGTGGCGGCTGCTCATCTGCGGTTGCGGACAGCCATTAACCAGGACTCCCTTGCGCGAACATAACGCAAAAGCGGCCTCAGTCGTTCCTGGCAATGTGCTAGACTGCCGTGAAACAGAATGGGCCCCAACATGATATCGCACGAGAACAAGCGCAGGCTCTTTGAAGTTGTTGGTGAAAATCCAAAAGCCCATTTGAGTCCGTACTGCTGGCGCAGTCGCATGGCGCTGGCGCATAAACAACTAAGTTTTGATTCAGAGCCATGGCGCATAACCGAAAAGCAACGGATCGCAAGATCCGGGGGTGTGACGGCGCCGGTTCTGGTGGATGGCAATCAGTGGGTCCGGGACAGTTGGTGCATTGCGTCTTATCTGGATGACACCTATCCGGGCCATCCACTGTTTGCCAGCCCATCCGACAAGGCAAAGTCGCTATTCGTCAATCACTGGGCAGACAACACGCTGCACCCTCTGATCTTTCGTGCTGTCATAGCGGAGCAATTTCCCCTGACGGCGAAGTGCGACAAGGATTACTATCGTGAACGAACCCTGCGCAAATTCGGCCAGACCGTCGAAGAAATCGGAGCTGACCCTGAATCCGCACGTCACGCGATCAAACAAGCACTGAGCCCGCTTGAGGTAACGCTCGCCGAAACGCCGTTCCTGGGCGGCGTAGCACCAGATTATTCGGACTATATATTGTTCGGTACATTCCAGTGGCCCCGGGTTGTCAGTCTGACGACATTCTGGCCACCAGAGAGTGCTCTGCACCGTTGGTTCGAAGAACTGCTCGGCGCATTCGATGGAATGGGGCGGGCACAACTGCCGCGCAGCGCTCTTTAAGGCAGTAACTCTGATCGATGGGTGCGAATATAATCTGCCGTGCGAAACACTAACGCAGCCAGCGTAGCCGTCGGGTTGATGGCGCCGGGCGTCGGAAACAGGCTTGCGCCGGCGACAAACAGATTGTCGATCTCATGCACCTGCCCATATGAATTCGTGACCGATGCCGATGCATCGTCGCCCATGATTGTTCCGCCCATCATGTGCATAGGATTTCGCGGGCCCGCCCAGGCATCAGTAACCCCCACCGCATTGAAGATACGGAGACCCTCGGCCCTCGCCAGATCTGATCTGGAGGCATTTGCCTGTGGAAGAGAGTTTTGCACATGGGCTTGCGGTAACCCATATCGATCTTTTTTTGATGGATCGAGCGTGACGCGGTTTTCCGGAATACTATCTTCCTCGCACAACACAGTCATATTGCCATAATGCAAACTGGCTTGACGCAAATATGCGTCCAGAGCCTCGCCGCGCAATTCGGGTTTGGCCAGAGCAATTCCCAACAAATCGTTGGGTTTTGCAGCTTGTCCAACAAGCCACGCGCGGCTGCCAAAGGTATCCTTTGCCGGTTGTTTGTCGTCATAGCCATCCAGGCAGAGCGTATTCGCACCGGACACACCCAAATGGGGCTCAGTTTCCTGAGAAAAAAGCCCGTGGATGGTCGTTAGCGCGTGAGACGTAAAATAGCGTCCCAGGGTTTTGCTGCCATTGCCAAGCCCATTAGGATGCTTGTCGCTGGCGGACAGCATCAGCAACCGTGTATTCCAGATTGTGTGGCACGCCGAGATAACAATTTCGGCAGGTTGCAGGTTTTCCCGGCCCTGCTCATCGACATATAAGACCGCGGTTGCCTTAGACCCCGCAGGGTCAGTTTCAATTCGTGCAACATAGGCGTTGTGGCGTAGATCAACCCCAGCTTTTCGGGCCCGTGGCCATTGCAGGACTAGTGGATTTGCCAACGCCCCGATTGGGCAGCCCGCGTCGCACCAGCCGTCAAGCAGGCATCCTAACCGGCCATCATAGGGAACGGAGTTTACTGCCAATGTGTTTGTTGTGAGTTTCAGCCCCTCTGCTTCAAACCCGGGCTTGATGGCCTGTGACTGTTTGGAAATTGAAATGGCAGGCATGGGATAGGCCTCGCCGGGCGGCGCATTAGTATCTTCATCGCCAGAAACGCCAAAATAAAACTGCGCACGGTCATACCATGGCCGCAGGTCTTCATAATCAATGGGCCAGTCTAGACTGCGCCCGTACAAGGATTTGACGTGAAAGTCGTCCGGATGCAGCCGGTACCAATTTGCGTACCAATGCAAACCGGCCCCGCCGGTCCCCCAACCCATGGCGAAGTTTGCGGCCCCCACAAGATCGCCTGACTCCCGGACCTCCGGCCCTGCCCATCTGAGCCGCCGGGACCAGATCTGCGAGCTGATCATATCCGAAAGCTGGCGCTCCGGCCCGGCTTCCAGGACCAGCACGGCGAACCCCGCCTCACCCAACTCCGCCGCCATCGTGCTGCCGGCGATGCCAGAGCCGATGATCACGACTTCGACCTTATCATGTGATATTTTGGTCATTGGTTCTCTGTGTTTTGGGTTTCTCCTAGGTTAGCAGAATTGCTACCAAGGCCGGGGTGGCGGAATATGCGCGAGATAAGGAATATTCAGATCCGCAAATCCCGCCTGCGTGCCATAAACAACATCCACCGCGTCGCTGCGTGAAATGAAATAAAAGAAACTCGGATCTGGATCGGTCCAAACTTGCATCTTCGAGGCTATCGCAGCCTCAACCAATTCCAGTTGCTTACCGGCATCCGCCCGTGCAAAGGACAAACCAAACCGGTGCATGCATTCTTTTTCAATGCCCAAGATCCCATTGCGGTAAAATCCTGCCATGTCGCTGGCATCGAGGTATCTGAGAAGTAACAAGGACGTGGCCTGATCTCCTGCGAGGTTTTCGTCGACAAACCTAGCGACCCCGGCCTGGTCTGCGCCGGACACGATCGCCGCACACCAGGCAGCCAGAGTCTCTACTTCGGCTGCCGTGAGTACCTTGTAGCTTGTGTTTTCGACGGTCTTTGCCTCCGCGTTTATGGAAAGGCTGCGCATTACGATGTTTGCCCAGAACGTTGTCGGGATCACACGAGTCAAAAAGCGTCGTCTTCCCATCATTCGACCTGTCTCCACCTATTGCAAACAGATGCCCTGATCACCTGGCTGGGCCCACCTTATCAGTTTCCGTTCAATCAGTCATACACGTCTAACTACCGGCGAAATCCAAACTCGGTGTCAAAGATTGCGGGAGACATCCCATTGAACAGATCGCCCAGCTTTTCAAGCTCCGCTTGCGGGCCATGTAATTCGACCCCGGTGATCTCGACCAGCTGTTGCGTGAGCTCAAAGATGTGGTTGCCCAATTCCATATGGCGGATCACTGCATCGGCGTTGTCATAGTCTTCGCGGGATACAACTTTTCCACCGGCACCGAAACTGTAGGCTGACGCCAAATGGCCGGGTTCTAGCCTACGCAGTTCAATCATTTTGGAACAATTTTCTCTAAATGCCGCTGCATGTGATTCTAGGATCGTCATATAGCCAACGACAGTTACAATCTGCGGGACGGACACGGTAACTTCTCCTACAATTCGATTTTGAATACACCACGAGAATAAGTGTATTCCGCCCGCAGGTAAAATGGTGGTGGGTACTCTAGTTCGGACACCAAGGAACACAGATGTATTCGCCCATGAGTAAAATCGTACATGCATAACAAAAACATCCAGCACTGGTTACCACCTTACTCCCAATCTCTGGGCCTCGAACTGGTGTCCGTTTCAGTGGAGGAGGTGGTGGCGAAACTGCTCGTCCGAGAAGACATGGGCAACCGAAACGGGGTGATGCATGGTGGTGCGATCATGGGGGCGGCAGACTCCATAGGAGGAGTAGCTGCGGCAGTGAACCTTGACAAAGATGCCAGTACAACAACCCTGGAGAGCAAGACGAACTTCATCCGATCTGTGCGGATTGGCGACGAGATCACTTTGACCTGTATTCCCCTGCATCGCGGTCGAAAAACAATGATTTGGCAGACCACGATTTCCCGACCCGATGGCCGTACTGCGGCGATCGTGACCCAAACGCAACTCACTCTGGATTGGAAAGGTTAAACCACCAGGTCATAGCTGGCTGAGTTTGCAATCGGAAGCCATAACCAAGATTTGTCCGTGATCTGTGAGTTTGGTGCTTTCATAATTCGCACGTGCAGTGAAAGTCAGCAAAGCGGGCTGCGCGCGCAGCAACTATGCACCTCACTGAGTGACCGGATTGGGCCGTCCGTACGGCCTGTGTGATGTGGGGCAGGGGGCAATGCTGCACTGGCTCTGATGGCCGCCCTGAGCCCTAAGTACCACATTCTGCATATTGCACGAATGGCGCTTGCTTCAAAATAGCAGACATCCACAAGTGTTTCTTGCCGAGGATAAGTTGCCCCTCGGGTTAGGTCATCGGTCGCCGCGCACTGGTGACCATGAAGCCTGGTCCGGCCGTCCAAGCTTCGGGGTTACGGATGATCGAAAGTGCTTCGGTCAGCATGCCTTCGGTCATAAAACCGCCACCGATCAATTTAGGCGCCAATGTTGCCAATGTTAGTGACCAGGTCTGCGCTTCAGCCGCTCCTGCGGTATTTCCGGAGAGATTTAAAATGGGCTGGATGTGCCGTGCATCAATTTCCGTAAAGCCCGTATTGGCAAGAAAGCCCGGCAACGTTGCACCAAATTCTAAATTCCACCCTTGAGATGCGGTGAATTCGAGATACGCGGTCCAGAACGTAGCCCAAAAACGGCTCGGACCGGAAGCAACTCGCCTGAAATCCATTTCAGTAACAACAAATGCGCCGCCGGGTTTGAGCGACTTCAGGATCGCTGACAAAACCTCTGTTCGGGTCGGTAAAAAGCACAACACCGCGCGACAGTGAACCAGATCATACAATTCTGAACCAAGCTCATCGGCTCGCAGATCGATCTCCTCTAGGGCTATGTTGGGTAAGGTGTTTTCTTTCACGGACGACACGTCCAGATCGCTGGCGATGACTTTTGCGTGGGGCAATGTCTCGGCCAGCCAGATCGCGACGCTTCCGCGCCCGGCACCTATATCCAGACAATGCGCATTCTCTGGAAGGTTCAGTCTTTCAATTGTTGCAAAGGTATCGGGGTCGTGCGCATGTGACATGCGATCAAGCCGCTCGGCCTCAGTCGGCAATGTGTGAGGTAATAGATCTTCGTACATCTGGTGCCTCCCATTTCTATCCAGAAAATACACTGTATTCACGCATGTTAATACCCGGGCGCACGGTCTACCTGCTTGTGGTAGGATTGATTGACTTCATGTTTTTGTGGTGAGTCACGTGTTCGAAAAAGCGCATTCGTCATGAACAGGCCTGTTGCCCTCGACTATCTGTTATTGGTCGGGATCAGTCTGATTTGGGGGTCCCAGTTTGTTCTGAACGAACTGGCCATTCAGAGTTTTTCGCCGTTGGTCGTGGCGACCGGGCGGGTGCTGATCGGATTTGTCACCCTGACGATCATCGCCGCTGTGACGTACGGACGTTCAGCGGGATCTTCGATAAAAGTCGGCAGACAGCCTTGGTCGCTTTACTGTGCAATCGCGGTAGCTGAAGCAATCTTGCCGTGCTTTCTGATCCCCTGGGGGCAGCAACACGTCGACAGCAGTATTGCTGCCATCCTCCTTGCCACAGTGCCAATCTTTACCCTGATACTGGCCCCGTTTTTCGTGAAAGACGAGCATTGGAGTTTGATCGCAGCGCTGAGTGTCGCTGTCGGCTTTGTAGGGATTCTGGTTCTGATCGTTCCAAGTATCAAAGGCAGCTGGCTGGCGGACATAATCGGCGAACTGGCGATCCTGGGCGGCGCACTGAGTTTCTCGGCAAGCCTGATCATGATGAAACATCTGTCAAACGTGCCACCTGTTCTTGCGATGCGAAACGTCTTTATGATCGCGTCCGCAGTACTGGTGATTTTGACGTTGATCCTCAGTTCCGCGTGGAAGCCGGACCCGTCGTGGCAAAGTGTAACAGCGCTGGCAGGCCTAGGCGTCTTTTGTGGCGGCATAGCCTATGTTCTGTTCATCTATATGGTTGGTCGAACCGGCCCGACCTTTACTGCCCTTTCCGGTTATCTGATCACGCTGGTAGGCGTTTTCATCGGCATTGCGTTTCTTGGAGAGCGACTACAGGCGAATGACATCCTTGCGCTTATTCTGATCGTCGCGGCGCTGATCATTGGCAAGTTCAAGTCTTAGTATGCCGCCATTGTACGTTTGCCTTGTACCTACCTTGGAGCGATGAAGACGTCCTGCTTCGGGAGCTTTTTGACAACATCCAGTTTCTGATCAAAATGCGCGGCAAGTAGGTAGTTGGGATTACCTGCAATCCATTCTGAAAGGTCGATTGCCTGATACTCACCGGTGTTAAACGCGATCAGTATTCGGGCTTTTCCCTCACCAGCATTTTCAATCGAATGCCCATAACCCTGAGGAATATATCCCACATCCCCCTTGTTCAGAGATTCTGTGGCGAAGCGGCCGTTTGCACCAAATATGGTAATTCCGATGCTACCGCTCATTACGTATTGCCATTCATCCGCGTTCGGGTGCCAGTGGAACTCCCTCATCCCCTTAGGCTCAAGTTCCAAAACCACGCCCGTAACCGTGGTTGAGATGGGGAATTCCGATTGGCTGACCAGCCATTCTCGACCGCCTGCGAAAGAAGAATTCGGCTCTTGGTCGAGCAGCCTGTATTTATGCGTATTCCGAGGTGTTGCCAGATGCCCCTGATGAGGCAAAGCAGGTTCTTCCGGCGGCGGGTCGCCGTGAACGAAATAAACTTCGCTCTTGGGAAAAGAGTCAAACGCTGCTGCGGGCAAGCCAAGGGATTTTGACAACAGGTCTTTCGGCGCGTGGCCAATCCAGTCCGTGATGCTGAATGTACCGAATTCAGAGAAATACCCATTGTCGAATATCAGAATGAAGTGGCAAGGCTGGTTGCCCAGACACTGTATGGAATGCCCGTAACCACGCGGGAAATACCATACGTCACCTGGTTCAAAATCGTTCGTTTCGGATTTTCCAGCCGGGTTGATGACTGTCGTCCGGCATCGCCCCTCCATGACAAATGCCCATTCCGCAGCAGTGGCGTGCCAGTGCAATTCACGGGCGACACCGGGTTCCAGTTTCATTGAGACACCGGCGATTCCCGTTGAAACCGGAAGTTGGCGCACGGTGGCTTCTTTTCCGAAACTGCCACCGTCTTCACGCCCTTTGGATTTTTCCAGTTCAAACTTGAAGTTTGGAAGCTCTTGCTTGGAAAGTTCTGGATCAGGAACATTGTTCCAAAATGGGCCCGATGGAAACTCTGCGGCTGAAACTTGCATCGCAGCAGTTCCCCCGAGACCCGTTGCTGCGGCTGCTTTAAAGAATTCTCGCCTGGATGAACTAACCATATTGGCCTCCTAATTCTCGGGGAGTAGTCTCAAAAGTGTAACACAGGATATTTGGCTCTCTAAACTTGCTACAAATTGTTTGGCACGGTCGAACAGCGAGACACCCGTGCCATCTCATGTTCTTTGTGTAACCACCTGTGTAGCTATGCTTTAGATGGCGCAAAGCACGGGAAGTGGACCTTTGCTGCGGTCGCACCACAATCTCCCGTCACTTCAGAAAGCGGACGTTGAAGATTTAGATCGTTGCCGTTGTGTTTATGCCACCACTGAAGCGTAGTGCCGGTAATTTTCCGAACAACTCGACTTTCTAATCACTTAAGGTAACCTGTCATTGAGGTTTTAGTCCCCCGACACACAGCCGTTCAGTGTTCGGTGCCTTCTGTCTCAGGCAAAATGACCCTCCATTACAGAATCGATTGCCCGGTCGACTTCCAATCATTGAGAAACTGCTCAATGCCGGTGTCGGTTAGCGGATGCCTGACTAATTTGCGGATAACGGACGGGGGGATCGTGGCTATGTCTGATCCGGCCAAGGCCGCCTCTGTAATATGATTGGGGCTTCTGATGGATGCTGCAATGATTTCAGTTTCAATACAATAGGTGTCGAAGATGCTTCGGATATCACGGATTAGATCGGCTCCGTCTAGATTGATGTCATCCAATCTGCCAACGAAAGGTGATACATAGGTCGCGCCCGCCTTTGCCGCCAAAAGAGCCTGATTGGGTGTGAAGCAAAGCGTGACGTTTGTTCTAATACCCTGCCTCTTGAAATGAGCACTGGCTCTCAGGCCATCCAAGGTCAGCGGCAGTTTGACAACCACGTTGTCTGCGATCGCCGAGAGGTACTCTCCCTCCGCAATCATTCCTGCGGCATCTAAAGCTGCGACTTCTGCCGATACGGGCGTATCTGTCAGAGTGCAAATTTCAGCAATGACCTCTTTGAAATCGCGGCCAGACTTGGCGACCAGGCTTGGATTCGTGGTAACACCGTCCAGTAGCCCAAAGTCTATCAGGTCTTTGATGTCGTTTACTTCTGCGGTGTCCACGAAGAACTTCATAAGCTTCCCTCATCGTGTATGGGATGATGTTAATTGCACTGAAAAACGCCAGGACGAGTTAGTATCAACGGATCGCTTCTGCGTCGGATGAGCCGGATCAAAACGCGCAACGCATACCGAATTCGGTGTAATTCTGGTTCAATGTCAGATCGGCTTTCCTGCTCTCTCTGATGACAAGTTCAGCATTGGGCAGATCATTCGTTGTGGCGCGTTGCAGCGCGGATTTTGGGTCAAAGCCATGCTTGATCCAGCGGCTTTGCAGCCTGCATTTAAGCTCCTCTAAAGTTGGGCTGACAAATACTGTTGCGGCATAGACATCTGCCAATGTTCTCCACGGGTCGCTATCAATCAGAAGGTAGTTTCCCTCAACGACGATAGTCGGAGTTTCTGGGTGAACAGCAATCGCGCCTGCAATGGCCAGATCCATTTGGCGGTCGAATTTGGGGTGAAAGGACTCATGTCGCGCCGACTGCAGTCCTCTGATTGCCTTGCAAAACCCAATTCCGTCGAAGGTTTCTGGTGTCCCTTTTTTTTCCAACAAACTACGCGTCTCAAGTACCCGATTGTCCAGATGATAGCCGTCCATGGGTACCAGCGTGGCTAACGGAACCGCAGAACTCTGATGTGCGTTCAGTGATTGCACAACGTTATCTGCCAGCGTCGACTTGCCGGATGCAGGGGGGCCGGCGATTGCGACAATCGTCCGAACCCCAACTTGCCTCCGGGACGAGATCAGGTCGCAAACGCGTATTATGTCCTGCCCGATCACGCGGCGTCCTCTTTCGGGGGCTCTTTGGCACCAGTCATGAAGGCCACGGCATCGGACATTGTGTAGTCCTTGGGATCGATTGTGCAGAGCCTTTTGCCCAGCCGGTGCACATGGATGCGATCGGCGACTTCGAAGACATGCGGCATGTTGTGGCTGATAAGTATGATCGGAATGCCACGCGCGCGCACATCCTGGATGAGTTCGAGAACTTTCCGACTCTCTTTCACCCCCAGTGCAGCCGTTGGTTCGTCCATGATGATGAACTTGGTCGCAAAGGCTGCGGCGCGCGCAACGGCAACACCTTGGCGCTGACCGCCCGACAGTGTCTCAACCGCTTGATTGATCGACTGAACGGTCATGAGGCCAAGCTCGGTCAGTTTTTCACGGGCGAACTTTTCCATGGCGGGTCGATCAAGTTGACGCAGATATTGCCCCATGAAGCCCTGTTTGCGGATCTCACGACCCATGAACATATTGTCCGCGATTGACAGAGCGGGCGACATGGCAAGTTGTTGATAGACGATCTCGATCCCCATGTTCCGGGCGTCGATCGGAGAGGTAAAGTTAACCTTCTTGCCTTCGATGAGGATTTCGCCCTCATCCGGGATCGTGGCTCCGCAGATCGCTTTGACGATGGATGATTTTCCGGCGCCGTTGTCCCCAATGACCGCAAGGATTTCTCCCTGACGCAATTCAAAATCGGAATGGTCGATGGCGGTGACGTGGCCATAGCGCTTCACGATTCCGCGGCCTTGGACGATTGGTGTTGTGTCTGACATTAGCCCGAAACCTTTCTAATCCACTGGTCGACTGCGACCGCTGCGATGATGAGGAGACCGATGAGCAGGAAGGTCCACTGCGCATCTGCGCCCAAGAGCCTCAGCCCAAGAGTAAACACGCCAACGATCAGTGCTCCGAACAACGATCCCAGAATGGATCCCCGCCCGCCGAACAGTGAGATGCCACCGATCACAACCGCGGTGATACTTTCGATGTTGGCCAGTTGGCCAGAAGTTGGAGAGACTGAGCCGATGCGGCCGATCAGAGCCCAGCCGGCGAAGGCGCAGATCAGTCCGGAGAGCATATAAACTGACATCAAGGTCTTGTGGACATTGACACCGGACAGTTCGGCCGCTTCTGGATCGTCGCCCACCGCATAGACATGACGGCCCCAAGCTGTGTGTTTGAGTGCATAGGCCAGCACAAAAATCAAGACGAGCATGAATATGACGCCAACTGTAAAAGTCGCTCCACCGATGCTAAATTTTGTGCCGAAAAACTGAAGGAAGGGGGCGTTTGCCTCTATGTCCTGACTACGAATGGTCTCGTTTGCGGAATACAGGAAATTGGTTGCCAGAACGATCTGCCACATTCCAAGTGTGACAATAAAAGGGGGGAGTTTAACGCGGCTGACAAGCCAACCGTTGAGGGCTCCGATCATCGTTCCGACAGCCAGACCGCACATGACGGCTAATGGCACAGGAATGCCATATCGGAAGGTGAACTGACCCATGATAACTGAAGAAAAAACCATGATCGCACCGACACTCAGATCGATGCCAGCGGTCAGAATAACAAGGCTCTGTGCTGCTGCCACGATGCCGACGATCTGAACCTGTTGAAGGATCAAGGTCATAGCGAAAGGCGAGAAAAATTTTGAACCCAATAGCAGCCCAAAAACCAACATCGCTCCGACTAAGACAATAAGTGGCACAAAGGACGGATTGACATGGAGAAGGTGCTGCAACTTCCCCAGTGCGCCGCGCCGGTGATCCTCAAACTCCGCGACGGTTTCCGCCCTGCTTGCTGCGGCTTCAAATTCCGGGGTGCCTTGGTTTGTTTCAGACATATCTCACCCTTTCGTGGCTTGCATTGGGGTCACGAGATCAGTTTACAGGAAGTATCGGATTGCTGGTTAAAGCAATGGTGAGGCGCTCATATGAGCGCCTCACCAAATGGGCTTGTACTTAGCCCCAGCAGAGTTCCAGGCCCTCTGCGACTGAAATCGATTCAACACCATCGGCGGGTTGATCAGTAATCAGCGCCACACCGGTATCATAGAAGTCTTTTCCAGGTGTGTTTTCAGGCTTCACGCCTTCGTCTGCCCATTTCTTTACGGCTTCAACACCAAGCGAAGCCATCAGCAAGGGGTATTGCTGGCTTGTGGCGCCGATTACACCGGCCTGAACGTTTTGTACGCCGGGACAGCCGCCATCGACTGAAACGATCAGAACATCGTTTTCACGTCCAATGGATTTCAGGGCCTCGTAAGCGCCCGCCGCTGCCGGTTCATTGATCGTATGCACAACGTTGATCGTCGAGTCCTTGGCCAGAAGATTTTCCATGGCGCGGCGCCCGCCTTCTTCGTTGCCGTCGGTCACGTCACTACCAACCAGCCGCGCGTCCGTTTCGTCGCCAATGACATTGGGATCAGCCAAGTCCACTCCGAATCCGTCAAGGAAGCCCTGATTGCGCAGAACGTCTACTGTTGGCTGGCTTACATTCAGATCAAGCGTCGCGATTTTTGCGTCCGCTGCAGCGTCACCCATTTTGGCCTTTGCCCATTGCCCGATCAACAGTCCGGCCTTGTAGTTATCCGTTGCGAAAGTTGCATCAGCTGAATCGATCGGGCTGAGCGGTGTGTCCAGCGCAATAACCAAAAGTCCTGCATCCCGCGCTTGTTGGACCGCTGGAACAATCGAGCTCGTGTCCGATGCCGTTAGTAGAATTCCCTTTGCACCGTCGAGGATGCAAGTTTCAATGGCCTGAACCTGAGTTTCGTGGTCGCCGTCAATTTTACCAGCAAAGGCTTTCAACGTCATGCCAAGCTCTTCAGCCTTGGCCGTCGCGCCTTCTTTCATTTTTACAAAGAAGGGATTGGTGTCAGTCTTCGTGATCAGGCAGACGGTTTCTCCGGCTGCCTGAGCAGAGGCCGCTGCCATCGTGAGCACAGTCGCAGATGCGGCAATCTTGAATAGATTTCTCATATTTGTCCTCCCAGAAATATTTGTTGCCCCGAGCGGCGTACCAACGAGGCCTACCTCCATCCTCGAATGAAGGTCTCATTCAAGAAACTGTGATTCTGGTCTCTCTGTCAATAAATAAATAAAGTTTATTTATTAATTTGATCGACCGCCTTTCCATAGTAAAACAAGGTGGTTATGTTTTGAGTTATGGAGAAAGACGCGCTGAGAATGCTGACAGGAGGCGTAAGTCAAAGCGGTGTTCGAGACCACAACGAACGTCTGATTTTGACAGTTTTACAACGGCATGGGCCTACGGCGGGTGCTGACGTTGCGCGGTTGACAGGTCTGTCTCCACAGACCGTTTCAATCATTTTGCGCAAGCTCGAAAAAGACCAGATTCTCAAACGCGGAGCCCCGTTGCGAGGAAAAGTTGGGAAGCCCTCGATCCCAATGGAGTTAAACCCGGAAGGCATCTTGTCAGTCGGGATGAAGATAGGGCGACGCAGTGCCGATCTGCTTTTGATCGACTTTACAGGCAGGCCGCGCCGCCAACTTTCCACAACCTATGATTATCCGTTGCCAGAGGCCGTTTTCGGGTTTTTGGATTCTGGCTTAGAAACGCTACTGGCTCACGAACCGCAAAGGCTTCGTGATCGCGTATGCGGGATTGGAATCGGCACACCGTTCGAACTTTGGAAATGGCACGACCTGTCTGGGCTTGCCGCCAAGAAGTTTAGTTCCTGGAAAAACGTTAACTTCTTCTCGGAGGTCGCCAAGTTCAGCGACTTGCCGGTTTTTGTAGTCAACGACGCGACCGCAGCGTGTCACGCGGAGCATCTATATGGTCGTGGGGCTGAGTATCGCGATTATTTTTATTTCTTCATTGGGTCAATGATCGGCGGCGGAGTCGCGTTGAACGGCACCGTGTTTGAGGGCAACCAAGGCAATGCTGGTGCCTTGGGCGCGATGCGCACGACGGGCCCATTGGGTGAAAGCCAGCAACTGATCGACACCGCCTCACTGTTTCTGCTTGAGGACAGGCTGATCGAAGGGGGCGTCGATCCCGCGATTCTCTGGAAGAAGCCGCAGGACTGGACCAGCATCACACGGTATGTCGAGCCGTGGATTGGAGCGACTGCGCAGGAGTTGGCCAAGGCTTCTCTTTCAATTTGTGCCGTCATCGACTTCGAGGCCATTTTCATCGACGGGGCGTTTCCGCCGGACGTAAGAGAAGAGTTGGTGGCAAGGGTTCGGCGCTATCTGGTCAACCAGGACAAACGCGGTCTTATCCCTCCGGTCGTGGAAGCCGCAGCAGTCGGAGAAAACGCCCGTGGCATTGGGGCGGCAAGCAGCCCAATTTTTCGCCAGTTCCTACTAAACACCAATGCAGGCCTTTCTGGGATGTAGCAGCAGTTCGTCGTCAAATTTCCTAATCAGGAAAGAGTCGCGGATTTCGGAGGGGCGGGGGACTCGCCTTTCTGGCCGGGGCCAGCCGTAGGTTTTCCTTTCTGGAGTTTGTTTTGGCGGCAGCGATTGCCGTTGCGCATTTTTTCATGATTTTTATCTTCTTTAGCTAACCGTCGTGTGCCCGAATGGGTGCGCTGCGTTTTTCTGCTGAGCCGATAGACCTCTTGCAATACCTTCGGCGTGTGCACCGTCCGCTATCGGGAGGCTGCAATGCTGCAACGTCAAAATCGACGAATGTTCGAAACGGGCCGCAATTCAATCCAACTGTTTCTTGAATCTCAGAGTTGCCGCCAACAATCCGAATACTGCAAACCCGATCATCCAGAGAATCCCCCATCGCAACTCATAAAGCGAAGCATCTCGCAGGACCACGCCGCGGATCATGTCCATAAAATGCGTGGCCGGCAGGACTTGTGCGATGGTTTGGACAGGTCGCGGCATGCCGTCGAAGGGGAACATGAACCCGGACATCAGGATCGAGGGCAGCAGGACAAAAATGGTCATCTGCATCGATTGAAGCTGGTTCTGTGCAAGTGTTGAAATGACTAACCCTAGCGACAGGCTGGCAATTATAAAAAGCAGTGTCACCACAAGAAGAACGCCCAACCCACCATTGATCGGGACATCGAACAACATGTGCCCGATGCCAAGGATGATTGCGACCTGCAGCAGTCCCAGGAAGATATAGGGTATGATCTTGCCAATCATCAGCTCGATGGACTTGATCGGTGTGTTGATCAACATCTCCATATTTCCCCGCTCGCGTTCACGGACGATAGCGGCCGAGGTGAACAGGATCATTGTCATGGTTAGGATAACCCCAACCAAACCGGGTACGATGTTCACCGCCGACCGCTGTTCGGGGTTGAAGTAGAGCGTGACTTCAAACGTAGGCACCTGTCGGTTGGGCGGTTGCTTGAGCAACTCGGTCAGTGGCATCGTGCGCAGGGACTTGATCGCGCTGGCGACCATCGTGTCCGAGCCGTCCACGATCCAATGGGCAACAGGCCGACTGCTGGTCTGGTTGGTTGCGTCGGGCAATCCCAATCCGACGGAAGGGCTTCGGGCGAGGCGGTGGCTCACATCCTGAGGAATAATTAAAGCGGCGCGTACGCGAGATTCGGTGATCGCGCGTTCGGCCTCTTGCGGGCTGGTCAACTCCTCGGTGATTGTTACGACCTGCGTGGCCTGAACAATCTGCGCCAGCGTGCGCGACAGTTCAGTTCGGGATTGATCCACCAGTGCGACGGGCACGTGACGCAGATTTGTGTTTATCGCATAGCCGAACAGCAGCAGTTGGATCAGTGGTATCATGACAACCATGGCAAAGGTCATTCGATCTCGCCTCAGCTGAAGCAGCTCTTTCTTCAAAACGGCTGTGATACGACGCGGCGAGATCATTGTCCCGGCCCCCGCGTTGCGCTGACAAAGACGTCTTCAAGGTTTGGACGTTGAGACGTCAGGGACAGGTCCGCAAACGCATCAAGCCGGGCGCGTAGCATATCAACTGGCCGAGGTTCGGATTTGTCGACCAGCACGCGCAGCCGCGAGCCGACCTGAGCCGTTGAGAGTATTTTGGATTTGCCATCCAGCTCGTGTTTGACTTTTCTCAGGTCCGGCCCTTCCACCTCTACAACATCGGCGTCCAGATCATCCATCAATTGACGGGGGGACCCATCCGCCTTTTTTACGCCGTGCTGCAGGATCGCCAGCCTGTGACAACGCTCTGCCTCGTCCATGAAATGGGTCGACACAATCATCGTCGCACCCTGATCGACCAGATCGAACAGCTGCTCCCAGAACGTGCGGCGGGTTTCGGGATCAACGGCCGACGTTGGTTCGTCGAGAAACAGAAGTTTTGGCTGGTGCATGACGGTTGCTGCCAGCGCCAGTTTCTGTCGTTGTCCGCCGCTCATGCTGCCGCTTAGCTGATGCACGTTCGTTGTCAGGTCATAGGTGTGCAGCAACTCGTCAATCCGGTCCGCGGCTGATTTAGCCGGAACGCCGTAAATTTCCGCCGCGAACCGGAGATTCTCAAGAACGGTCAAATCGCGATAATACGAGAAGATCTGGGTCATATACCCAATCTCGTTCTTCAACGGTTCCGCCGCTTCGGGCATGGACTGCCCCAAAACCGAGATCGTTCCACTGCTGGGGATCAGCAAGCCGGTCAACATGCGCATGGTAGTGGTCTTGCCACAGCCATTGGGGCCAAGAAACCCGTAGATCTGGCCCGTTCTGATCTCAAGGTCCAGATTGTTGACCGCTGTGTTTTCCCCAAACCGGCGGGTCAGGCCTTTCGTCGAGACAACGATGTCGCTCATGGTAAGGGAACCTGCACAGGCACTCCGGCGGGTAAGTCCGGCGATGCGGTTGGCAGGTCAATTTCGGCGAGATAGACAAGCCGCGTACGGTCATCCTTGTTCAGCCCGTAATATGGCGTGAACGACGCATCGTCGCTGATCCAGCGGATCACGCCGTCCAATGGATTGGAGAGTCCGTCAATGCGCACTCTCAGTTTATCGCCGGGCTTTAGTGTGACGCGATGCGGTTCGGGTACATAGACACGCGCATAGGGTGTTTGACCGGTGACCATAACGGCAACCGGGCTGCCGGATGTTACCCGCTCGCCCAGATTCCAGGGCAGTGAATCCAGTACACCGTCGCGGGTCGCAACAACTGTCAGGTCATCTAACACGGTCTGTTCGGCGGCAACCGTGGCTTCTGCTGCACGTACGTTGGCCTCGGCGACAGCAAGATCTTCGGGACGGGTGCCGTTTTGCAGCTCTTTCAAAGATTCCTGAGCGCTGGCCAACTCGGCACGCGCAGAATCGCGTAAGGCCAGATCATTTGCCACCTGTGCTTCGGTGACGACCGAGTTTTCGACCAGTCTGGCGTTTCTTTCGTAGATGGCTTCGGCGTCAACCAGTCGCGCAACAGCACCTGCGACCTTGGCTTCGGCAATTGCAATCTCTTCTTCCCGCGGTCCGACCTGCAGCTTCAACAGCGTGGCCTGCGCCTTTTGAAGCTCGGCCTGTGCCAGGCTGAGCTTGGCAGTCTGTAATGTTGGATCGAGTTGAACCAGAATATCTCCTGCTTTGACGACAGTTCCTTCGGCGATCGGTAAATCGACAACGATTTCACTGGCCGTCGCAGTCAAAGCCACCCGGTCGCGGGCCAGTACGCCCAGGGCCACGCTCGTGTCTGAACCAGAGCACCGATCCAGAACGGCGGGCAAAACGGCGACCAATATCAGGGGTATGGGAATCGTCAAATTCAGCAAGGCTACCTTCCGGTTTCTGGCCGCTATTCAGGTGGGCCGGTTATTGAATCATACAATCAGGAAATTCGATTTGTATATATCGTCCTGCAGCAGCGTCACTCAAGCAGGCACCCCAGCCAATCTTCGAGGTTTTGGATGTTCTGGCGGCAGCATTCGACTTCATTCGGGCCAATGACACCGCTGGGCGTGACGTGAGCAACGTATCTAAAGCTCACTTTGTCCCGCGTACTGTGTGTTTATACGCATCGATATTTTGTGCACGCAGCGAACGGTGGGCTTTATGGCTGCGACTGCAGCACCACGGCATTAGGTTGAATGTCGACTCTGGGCCGCGAACGCCTATCTGTTGCTATCTATTGAAGACTGGCGCGGTTGTTTCGGAAGGAGGCGCGCACGGCTTTGAGATATTCGCGGCGCAGCAAGGTTGTAACAGTGCCCGTCTCACCGTCACCTATTTGTCGGCCATCGACTTCGGGCACCGGCTGAACATAGCTGGAAGCGCCAGTGGCAAAAGCTTCATCCGCCTTGAAGACGTCGTCTAGCGTATAGGTGGCATCGACCACTTTCAGCCCCAGGTCGTCGGCAACGCGCAGCATGGTCTGGCGGGTGATCCCTGGCAGAATATCACGGCTGAGGGGGCGGGCGTGGATGCAGCCATTTCTTACGATGAAAAACGACATTGCCCCGCATTCTGTCACTGTGCCATCGGGCGCAATCATTAGCGCCTCATCCGCACCGGCCTTGCGGGCAATTTCTTTCGCCAGAACCTGACCTAACAAGTTGCTGGTCTTGATATCTCGTCGTGCCCAGCGAATATCCGGTGCGCTGGCCAGTCGCAGAGGTTGCGGCGGATCGGCGGCCAGCCCCCCGTGCAGCGGCTGGGTGAAGGCAAAAACGTTGGGTGACAGGCCGCCGGGGTAAAGATAATCGCGATCATGCGCGCCACGGGTGACGTGCAGATAGAGAAACGCTTCCTCCACCCCGTTGCGCGCAATCAGCCCCATCAGCCCGTCATATAACGCACCCTCGCTCATCGGTGGTCGCATTTCCAACTCGGCCAGCGACCGGTTCAGACGCTGCATATGGTAATGGAAATCGATGATCTGCCCGTCCAGAATGCCAAAGCCTTCATATACAGCGTCAGCAAACAGCAGGCCCCGATCAAAGATTGGCAATTGCGCTTTTTCCTCGGGCATATATGTCCCGTTCAGCCAGACTGTTCTGCTCATGTTTTTCCCCGTTATTGTTTGTGGTTGTTCAGGAAGCGACCTGCGCGCGTGTGGGTCTGGTGCCCCTGAGAAAGGGTGACCTGCCCGTTTACAAAAACGTAATGAATGCCTTTGGCGGGCTGCTCTGGAGCGTCGAAAACAGCCAGATCCGAGATTGTCTCTGCATCAAACAGTACAAGGTCGGCCTTTTTCCCGACTGCAATTTCTCCGCGATTGGTCAGGCCAAACTTTGCTGCGGTCAGGCCGGTCATCTTGTGCACTGCCTGTGCCAGCGAGAACAATTTCAGATCCCGGGTGTAATGCCCTAAGACCCGTGGAAACGTGCCCCAGAGCCGAGGATGCGGTTTTTCGGTGCCAGGCAGCCCGTCCGATCCGATCATCGACGCCGGGTGTTGTAGGATCCGCTGTACATCCTCTTCGTCCATGTCGAAATAGATAGCGCCAGCGGGTTTCAACTTTGTACAGGCTTCTTCCCGCGACACGCCCCATTCTGCAGCAATGTCATCAAGCATCCGCCCTCCAACCTCCGGGTACGGGGCGGACCAGATGACAATCACATCTTTAACGGCATCAATGAATCGCTCCATCAGTGCAGAAGACGAAGCGGTATAGGGGTAGACATCCATGGCGACCTCTGCTTTCGCGCGGGCCGCGTCAATCATGGCGAGCGTCGTTTTGCTTTTGCCGAAGTTGCGAAAACCTGCGCATTTGTGGTGAGACAGGATCAGGGGAACATCGGCGCGTTGTCCAGTGGACAGGGCTTCTTTGATGGCTTCGATCACGCCGTCACCTTCATCCCGAACATGGGTTGTGTAAACGGTGTTCGGGTGGTGACGTAGCACCCGTGCCAACATCACAACTTCTTCCCTAGGAGCCGCCATCGCGGCGGGATAGTCCAATCCACTGGAAAGCCCGGCCGCGCCCTCGGACAGCGCCTTATCAAGCAATTCTGCCATTCGGTTGATTTCTGCACTGGTCGCGGCACGCTCCAAATCCGGCCCCATTACGGTGGCACGTAGTGATGAATGCCCGGCCAGCAGTCGCACATTGACGGCGGGCGCTTCATCCTTGATCGCGCGTCGATACTCGGTGACAGTTTCAAAGCTGATTGACTGCACGTCCGGAGTGACATTGAACGGGTCTGGCAGATCTTCCTGCACCCTGAATGGAGCGGCGCTGATCCCGCAATTCCCAGCCACAACCGTGGTCACCCCCTGTGTCACCTTAAACGACATATCCGGGGTGCGTAGAAGCGCCCAGTCGTCATGAGTATGTGCGTCAATGAAACCTGGGGCGAGGCACAGGCCTGTCGAGTCAATTTCCGCCTGCGCACGAATACCGTCCAGTGGCCCGACACCGACAATTTCGTCTCCTGATACTGCCACATCTGCATTGCGGATGGAGCCACCGGTACCGTCAATTACCGAGGCATTGCGGATCAGAAGGTCACATTCTTCCAACGTAGTTTTTCGAGTACTTCCTGGCATGGCGACCCGTCCCAGTTTTCCCCAGACTATTGCCAATCGCGCCGCAAAGGTGGTTTCAAATGAACAATTTATGGTCGCAAATGAGCAAATACCTCTGACAATACACCATCCAACCTCGACAATTTTTGAGAGGTTGTAAGTATTTCTGGTTCTGATCCAAGGATTTACTATAGCCAATCCGACGTTGCACTGGGTGTGGTTGCGAAGAATACGATCGACAAGCTGTGGTAAGATTCCTCTATGTTTTGGCGCATGACTAAAGCGGTACTTATCCTTCCGGGTACAGCACTGATCTACATCCCGATTTTGGTCCAATGTTTCAGCGACCAATGGCCATTTGGTGCAAGTGTGGGAACGCGTCTGCATTGGGCTGTGGCAGCGATGTTGGCTGTCCCCGCGCTTGCCTTGGCCGCGAACACGATGAAACTGTTTGTTCTTGAGGGATACGGAACTCCTGCACCGTGGGATCCACCTCAAAGATTTGTGGTCAGTGGACCTTACCGCTACGTGCGCAACCCCATGCTTTCATCGTTTATTATTAATGATACTAGCGGAAGCAGTGGCAATGAGCAGCCCACTCCTGTTGGGTTGGGCGATAGTGTTCTTTCTCCTCAACACACTTTACTTCAAATTCGTAGAGGAGCCGGGGCTGGAACGACGCTTTGGCGAGGACTACCTGCGGTACAAGGCGAAGGTGCCGCGATGGGTTCCTATGTTTCGGCCGTATGAGTCCTCAGGCGCGAACGACAATTGAATAGCAGGCTTTCCGCGGCGTGTGAGTTTGCTTATGACTTGATTTCGCTGTTTCCGCGAATGACTGCAACGACGAGCCGCACCGCGGCATCACGACACCTGAGAGCGTGACCGCTTTGGGCCGATGTAGTCATCCTAGTCAGATAGGCCGCCATTGATGGGAGCGTGTCCGTCGAAAGACAGATGACGAGTCTTTTCTGGATTACGCACGACGTAGATCGCTGTGATCATCCCACTTTCTATCTCCAACGACGTGGTTTGCAAAATGTCGCCCGTTTCGTGGCTGAGGATCGAAGGCAGATTGTTCAGGTGGCAGAATTGCCATTGCTGGGCAGGTTGATCAGTGTATTTACGCGCCAGTCCAGACAATAGCCGCATCACCTTGTCTCGGCCCAAAATCGGATTGAGTGTAGCCAATACTTTGCCGCCGCCATCCGAAACAAATCTTACGTCTTGCGCAAGCAATTTGGCGAGAACGTCGGTGTCGCCGCTTTTGGCGGCCATGAAAAATGCCTTCGCGATGGCTTCGCCTTGTTGCGGCTCAACCTGCGTTCGAGGTTTGCTGCGCTGCACATGTTTCCGAGCTCGGCTAATAAGCTGGCGGCAGGATTCAGGTGTGCGTTCCAATGCCTGTGCCAATTCGTCATATGATTGCTCGAATACATCGTGGAGCAGAAAGGCTGCCCGCTCGAGAGGTGTCAGCCGCTCCAGCGCCAGTAGGAGTGCCACTGAGACGTCACGATCCAGTCGCTCGGTGGCATCATCTGTGATCAGTGGTTCCGGCAACCATTCACCGGGATATGTTTCGCGTCGAGTATGCGCGGCCCGCATGTGATCCAAACATAACCGCGTGACCGTTCGGATCAGAAACCCAGTCGCGTCCCGCACGCTAGCATGATCAACCTTCTGCCAACGCAAAAATGCATCCTGTACTACATCTTCTGCGTCACTAACGGTGCCCAGCATTCGATAGGCGACCGCGAACAAGCGCGGTCGCAGATCGACAAATGTTTGGTCGTATTCGAGTGAAGTTATATGACTCATTCGGCCGTGGCCTCCTTGGCGGCAGGATGTGGCGTTGCAAACCCAATAGCAATGCGGTTCCAGGCGTTGATCGTTGTCACTACCAGCGTCAGGGCGATTTTTTCCTGATCTGAAAACTGAGCGGCCATCTCATCATAGGTGTGATCCGGTGCACCATTCTGCTCGATGCGGGTCAGCGTTTCGGCCCAGGCAAGAGCGGCGCGTTCACGCTCGGAATAAAGAGACGACTCTCGCCACGCATTCAGCAAGTGAAGCCTGTCTTCACTCTCGTCCTGCGCACGCGCGTCATTGGTGTGCATATGAATGCAGAAAGCGCAGCCATTGATCTGCGACACGCGCAACTTTACTAATTCGATGAGACTGTGCTCAAGGCCCGCTGTTTTGAGGCATTCCTCCATGTCGAGCATTGGCTGCATCAGTTGCGGGGCAACGGCGAAATGGTTGAGACGAGATTGCATGAGGTGCTCCTGTATTTGGGTGTATAGAAACAGGACGCGGCAGGCGTGGAGTTTGTGACATGGGTGCTCAACAAATCAGTTTGCATTGCGTGGCAAGGACAGCTGAATCTCAATCGAGTTGCGCAATTTTCACCGGCATTTCGCGAAAGTTTTTCTCGAGAGGTTACGCAGGCCGATGAGATCAACCAACAAAACCGGCAAATGCAGAGGTAACCGCATGGAAGAGGTAGCAAGTATCGAGACAACTTCAAACTGTTAGGCCAACTAGGCAAATTCCGACCGTTTGGAGACACAAAGTCAGCTTGATATCGGCAGTTGGAGATCCTGTGGCTGACTGGTGAGCGCCGTCAGCAAGACAGCGCTCTGTTCATCAGACGGGAAGAACAATTCAATTTTTAGATCGTCGAGCGTTTCGTCGGCTACAGTGCTGAACTGCGCTATCGTTCCGAACATCGAAAGGCGATGTCCTGCAAATCGATAGACCGTGGGAATGGATGGTCCCACTATTGCGTCACTTGGTGCATGCGCGTGCGCCGCCAGTTCTCTTATCGCAATCTCCAAATCAGGTATGCCACCTGCCGCTGCACTTTCCGCGCGAAGGCGAAGCATGGTGTAATGCGCCACTTCAGGCCAGTTTTCAACAACCTGTGCCATCGTAGGGCCAGTCAGCAATTCGAGGAGGCTATTGCCTGCTGCCAATCCGAGAGGTGCAAACAGCACCGCAGCGGGACCGTTTAATTCTACAACCCGCCAAAGACGATCAAGCACCAGACCCGGGTAGGGGGCATGTCTTTCCAACGTCCATGTGACAGCGTTCCGAATGGGTTCCATCGCCGCATTGTCAAGCGGCGTCGCCGCATATCTCGGCGCGAAACCAACGGCCTTCATCATCTGATTCTTGGCGTCAACGGGTACTTCCATAACCTCTGAAAGATGAACGATCATCTCAGGGCTGGGTCGGGAACGACCGGTCTCCAGAAACGATATGTGTCGCGCACTGACGTCGGCTTCAACAGCTAGATCGAGCTGGCTCATCCGACGGCGCTTGCGCCATTCCTTCAATAGAACTGAGTAAGAAGTCATAAGGTATTCTTAAACAATCAATTGTCAGAGATCACTTACCTCTGAGGTAATTGCTTTGAATACTCCTGACCGCGCATGACAGATCAAGTGAATTAGGAGGAAAACATGACATCACAACAATCTGCCATGCGTTGTTCAGGATGGATTCTGATTGGAGCGGGAGCGCTTTTTGCTTTGGCAGGGTTATCGATACTGCATCCCGTCGCCTACCTTTTCCTTAAGGTTGCCTATTGGCCGATGCAGGAGGTTGCGCCCGACATGGCGATACCGTCGCCATTGCTATTGGCCATCACCGGTGGGCTGACCGTCGGGCTCGGAGGAATGTCATGGGCATTAGGTACATATGTTGCGCCAATTTCCCCGGATGCGGCTCAAAGAGTAACCTGGGTTGCAACATGGTCCTGGTTTTGCACCGATAGCACTTTCTCAATCCTGGTTGGTGCGCCGTTCAATGCGGTGCTTAACCTGACATTTCTGGTCCTACTTCTGGCTTCTTGTCGAAACCGTCGTTGATTGAACTGAATACGGTATGGTGGTTTGTAGCGGCTTTGAGGGAGTCGAAGCCGCTTATCTGTACCACCATCAATCCCTCTAGAGCCCTGAAATATCCACGTAGACTACGTAGTCAGCCACTTTTCCCTCTTGCAGGCCAAGTCGTGTGGCGAAGGGGACTTCATGCTCGCTGCTGTCCTTGCGTGTATAGTGGACCGTGCCGTCGCAAAACACAGTGCTACCACTGGACCAGATGCCGGTTATCGTATGACGCATGGCGGCGATGGTCTGAAAGAAACTTTCGTTGGCATGCTCAACAGGCCCGCGCCCGTTGATCGGGTCGAAATTCCCGAGGCGAAATGTAACGTCCTCTGTCAAATAGCTAACGACGTCGCTGGCGTTCATTGCGTCGACGGCCGCATAGAGTCCGGCAACCAGTGGTGCTTGGGGCGAATTGTGTTCATTGGCAATCTGCATCTTTGTTCTCCTTGGCGGGTGATTGAAAACTTGTGACGTTCAGCGGCGCTTCTGCCTGCGTTTTGGACGGAAGGCGCAGGAAGTGGGCGAGGCGGATGTGCCCATTGGTTATGGCCAACCCAAGAAACAGCACCGCGAGCGCCGCGACCAATGTGAGGTGTATTGGTTCGTCAAAGGCCAGAGCCCCGAAGCCAATGCCGAAAAGAGTGGCGAAATATCCGACCTGAGCAAATCCGACGCCATCGGTGCGCCGCTGGACTTCGAAAGTCAGCACATAGCTGAGTGCGGTGATCAGTCCGATCCCGGTTAACGCGGCAATCTGTCCAGGACCTGGCATCGAACCGGGCGCGATCTGACCACTTACAATGATCGGAAGACCGATCAGCAACAGTTGAAGCCCCAGTGTTCCGGCCGCAAGCGCTATGGGATCAGCACCCTGCGGGTAGGCCCGACTGCGAAAGACATTGCCCATTGCCAGCAGGAGAGGACCCGCCAGCGCAGCGGTGATCCAGCGCGGCGCAACGCCCGACAGGTCAAAGCCGCTATGGGTGGCAAAGTTGATGCCGACCAACCCGATCAGGATTCCGATCAGCCGGTATGACGGTAACATTCTCTTTTCGACCAAGGCCGTGATCGCGAAAGTGAAAAGCGGCGACAGTGTAACCAGCGCAGAGTAGAAGCCGGTCGAGACGTAGCCTAGTACTGTAAAGCCGATCAATGCAGGACCGCTGATGCCCAAAATCCCCGCCCCCAAGTAGTAGAACAGGTACTTGCGATGCAGTGGCGGGCGGTTACCGGTGATCGCAACGATGGTGAATAGAACAACGCTCGCGACCAGAAGTTGCCCGAACAAAGCTTGCTGTGGCGCGCTACCTGCTATGGCCACATATTTGGACAATGTAAAACTGACCCCAACCAGCGCACCGATCGCGATGATCAGGGCAGTCGGCGGAAGGCCTGTGGCAAAGCGGGGCATCACGCGGCACCCTTTGTCAGATCTGCAATGAAATTCGCCGACTCCGGCCCGATCGGGATGATGCCACTCGGGTTGATGTGGCGGTGGCTGAGAAAATAGTGGGCGCGGATATGCTGCAAATCGATGGTTTCAGCGACGCCCGATATACTTGATACGTCCGTCAGATAACGCGAAAGGGCCGGATAATCCGAGATCCGTTTCAAGTCGATCTTGAAATGAGTCACATAGACAGGATCGAACCGCAGAAGCGTCGGAAAGAGCTTCAGGTCAACCTCAGTCGGCACCGCTCCAGCCAGGTATCGCCGCGTCATCAGCACTGCTTCTACGGTATCCAGCCCTGCATAAAGCTGATGGATCGCCTCGTCATATGCTTCCTGCGTGGTGGCAAAACCGACGCGATAGACACCGTTGCAAATGGGGGCCTGGATCATTTCAGCCAGCCGATCGATCTCAGCGGCGAATTCGGTTGGATAGAGGTCCAGAATGGCCGCGTCGACGAAGGCAGTGTCGATCATCCGCATGATGTCGGCGGATTCGGTGCTGATGATCTGACCGCTTTGCTTGTCTAACAGCACCGGGACCGAAATCGCGCCGGTATAAGAGGGCACAGCGCGTTGGTAGACCTGATAGAGGTAATGATCACGTGGCACACCGGCGGACTCGTCAAAGTCGGATTGGTTGACGACCCAACCGTCCTCAGACATCACCGAGTCCATCCAGGTTATGCCAATTACCTCGCGCAGCCCCTTGAGTGCCAATACCAGGTCGACACCATGACACCATGGGCAGGCCTTGGACAAATAGAGGTGATAGCGGCCAGACGCGGTCGGAAAGTCTGCCTCAGCGTCCGAACTGATCCAGCCACGAAAGGAACTGGGCAACCGGTGAAAGCGCCCGTCGGATTGCGCTGGCTTGTCGCGCAGAATTCCGTTGATGAGCATTTTGGGCATGGCCGTCTCCATCCAACATGTGTTGAGGACGACCTAATGTGTTTCCAATGGCATGATAATTGGCTATCAGGTTTACATTAGGGTGAGAAAAAGTTGACTATACGAGAGAAACATGATCGAAATCGGCGCTATCCCCGTATTTGTCGCTGTGGCTGAATGCGGCGGTTTTGCTGCAGCTGCGCGGCGATTGGGGATCACCAAATCAGCCGTCAGCAAACGGATAGGCGCACTGGAAGCGCATCTTGGCACCCAACTGTTTCATCGCTCGACGCGCAGCATCTCGCTGACCGAAGCCGGTGAAATCTACCTGACGCATGCAATACAGGCGCTTGGATCGGCGCAGGAGGCGGAAGACGCGGTTGCGGCCGTTCAGGGTCACCCGGTCGGACACCTGAAGATCAGTGCGCCCATGTCCTTTGGACGGCTGCATATTGCACCGATGCTCACCGAGTTTCTGACCACTTTTCCTGATATCACACTGGACCTGACTATGGATGACCGGGTCGTTGATCTGGTCGATGCGGGGTTGGACATGGCCGTTCGGGCCGGCACCCTGCCTGACTCTGCCATGATCGCGCGTCGGCTGGCGCCTATCCACAGTGTCCTTGTCGCCGCGCCGGATTATCTATTGCGGCGGGGTAATCCACAGCAACCTGAAGACTTACTGACGCACAACTGCCTTCACTATGCCTATTCACGCGATCCGATGGAGTGGGTGTTGCATGGACCACATGGTGAACTGCGGGTACGCACCAAAGGCACTCTGCGCATCAACAATAGCGAGACGCTTTGCGCTGCCTTGCTTGACGGACTTGGTATTGGGCGGTTGCCGACCTTTGTGGCGGGTGCTCATTTGGCCACCAGCGATCTGGTCCGGGTCTTGCCGGATTACGCATTTCCGGAACAGGCGCTTTATGCCGTATTCCCCGAGCGACGCCATATGCCAATGAAAGTTCGCGCCTTTGTGGACTTCCTCGCCGAACGGATCGGGAAGGACAGACCGTTCTGGGATGCCGAAGCGAGGCTTGATGCCTAAAGTTGCCGTCATTGATTATCGCGATCGTTACGCTTGGCGCAAAAAGCGACTTAGCACGCGCGGTAATTTACTTCTATTGCGGTCCAGGAGGCATCGGCCCGTGAGCCTGATCAAAAAATGATAGGCGCGTGTTATTGGCCAACACTGATGAGGCCAGAGATCGCACGGGAAGGGGGGATTGGCATCGTTGAGAGCAAAATACCGAGTGCTGCGGGACCCGCAAATGACGGTTTCCGTTTGAAGGTTGTCTGCCGACCCGGTTCTTGCTCATTCGATATTGGCCGCCCGACAAGCACAGGAAACGGATCGCTCAGCACGGATGTTTTTTCTTAACTGACTGGCATGCAGAAACTGAAAGGCATGACCATGGAACTGAAAGACAAAACGATCATCATCAGCGGGGCGAGCAGCGGAATCGGTGCAGCCGCAGCGCTTTTGTTTGCATCAGAAGGGGCAAACCTCGTTTTGGGCGCGCGTAGAGAGGCGCGGCTGAAGTCAATTGTTGAGCAGATAGAGCAAAGCAATGGGCGCGCCGTTTATCTGGCAGGTGATGTTCGCGATGAGGCATTTGCCAAGGGCCTGGTTGACTTGGCAGAACAACGGTTTGGTGGCCTCGATGGCGCATTCAACAATGCAGGCATTGTGGGTGATATGAGTCCAATTCCGGAAATGGAACTAAGCAACTGGCAGTCTGTCCTTGCAACCAACCTTACCAGTGCATTCCTTGCGGCCAATGCCCAGCTTCCCGCTTTGCAAAGACGTGGCCGTGGGTCAATCGTCTTTACGGGAACATTTGTTGGCTTCAGCAACGGCGGCATGCCGGGCATGGCGGCGTATGCTGCATCGAAAGCAGGACTGATAGGATTTACACAGTCGCTGGCATCGGATCATGCGGCGCAAGGCATTCGCGTCAATACAGTTCTGCCGGGCGGAACAAAGACTGACATGGCGGGTGACGACCCGGCGACGCACGACATAATCGCGGGTTTACATCCCGTTAAGCGCATGGCTGAACCGACCGAGATCGCTCAATCAGCCTTGTTCTTGTTGTCGGACCGAGCAAGCTTCGTGACTGGCTCTCCGTTAGCTGTTGATGGTGGTATGGCGACACGCCTGCTTTGAATACCTGCTGTTGGTCGCTTCATGGTCAACGGCAGCTGTGTCCACGTTTCCGGCGGGGCGGATCAAATGTCTGCCACCGCATGTTCACTCCGAACCCACATGTTCAATTAGCCAAATCGCAGCAAGAGATTGGCCTATTGCTTGGTGGTTGCAATCAGTCTGAGCAGGCGCTTTCATCGCTTTTGAGCGGCGACGGAACGCGACGCAAACTCCATGAGGCGCCTGAACTTTGGGCAATCCATATGGGTCTCTGCCGGACAATCCGCCACGTGACGCAACGCATCGCGTAGCC
>NZ_WQBE01000015.1 GCF_013032005.1 Ruegeria atlantica | reverse complement strand
GCGTCTCCGCCGTCTCCAGCGTCCCAACACCGCCTCAGCAGCGCCGGTGAAGGGGGTTCTAAGGTTTACCCAAACAACCCGCAAGTGGAAAATTCGACAAACTCGCAAAAAACCGCAGATTTAATTTTCACCCATATAAATCATAAGCTTAAATAACGTCATACTCCACGAAACCCGCAACACGCAGCGCATCCCACCTCGAATCTCAGCTTTTGAACAGGCTTACCCATAGACTCAGCGCCGAGTCAGATGGAATCGGCCTGACGCGACCGAGTCAGCACACCGGATATAGGCAAACGCAGTAGCAACAGGCCGACGATTGCAGACAGATAGACCAGCGGCTCAATCTGGAAGCCCTTGGCCAACATGACATAGTGCAGCCCACCCAGAATCGCCGCGGGAAACACCAGGCGCTGCAAGCTGCGCCATCGCGGACCCAATTTCCGCACCGACAGATTGTTCGACGTCACCGCCAACGGCAGCATCAAGACAAAAGCGGCCATGCCGACCGTTATATAAGGGCGCTTAACGATATCCGCCCAAATCTGGCTGGGCACCTGCACATCCAACACAAGCCACACCAACAGATGCAGCGTGACATACGCAAAGGTCAGAACCCCAAGGGCGCGGCGGAACTTCAGCAGGTTCAGGCCAAGGAAACGCCGCAGAGGAGAAATCGCCAGCACACCAATCAGAAGCTGTAACGCCAACTCTCCGTACCGATGCTCCAACGCCTCTATCGGGTTTACGCCCAATCCGCCTGTCAGCCCCTGGTAAAACAACCAGGGCGCTGGAAGCGCCCCAATCAGGTAGACCGCCCAAGCGGGAATACGGCGTAATATATGATTCACCTGCTGCATAGACTTAATAGTATTGCGAAAGATCCATGCCTTCGTACAGCCCGGCGACCTCGTTCTCATAGCCGTTGAACATCAGGGTTGGGATACGCTTGGCAAAGAGACCGCCGCCGATTTCACGTTCCGAGGCTTGCGACCAGCGCGGATGGTTCACGTTCGGGTTCACGTTACTATAGAAGCCATACTCACGTGGCGCCGACATGTTCCAACTGGTGGGTGGCTCTTCTTCTGTCAGAGTGATCCGCACGATCGACTTGATCGACTTGAAGCCGTATTTCCACGGCACCACTAAACGCAGCGGCGCACCATTCTGGTTTGGGATCGGCCGATCATAAATACCCGTCGCCATGATGGTCAGCGGATGCATCGCCTCATCCAAGCGCAGACCCTCGCGGTAAGGCCACTCCAGAATCGGGTAGCGCACGCCCGGCATCTCATCGGGGATCAAGGCGGTTTCAAAGGCCACGTATTTGGCACCTTCCTGAACACCTGCCATGTTCAGAAGATCAGCCAGTTCGAACCCGTTCCACGGGATCACCATCGACCAGGCCTCGACACACCGGAAACGATAGATGCGTTCTTCGACCGTCATCTCGGACATGATATCCTTAAAGTCATAGTCGCCCGGATTGTCGACCAGACCGTCGATCTTAACACTCCATGGTTCGGTGGTCAGCGCACCGGCATATTTGGCAGGATCATCCTTGCCAGTCCCGAATTCATAAAAGTTGTTATAAGACGTGATCTCTTCCCAGGTGTTCGGCTCCAGCGCTTCTTGCGCCGCCGCGCCGCGCGCCATCCCCGCCAGTCCGACACCTGCCAGCCCGGCTATAACCTGACGCCGGTTCAAAAACGCCGCCCTTGGGGTGACATCCGCATGTGTCAATGTATTGGTCCAGCGATGCGCCATGTATGTCTCCGTTGTCAAAACACCTCGGGTATGAGGTAGATCGCTGATAGCACAGTGCCAAGGTAATGAGCGTCACGATTGAGCGACGAGATTGTAACGTAGTCGCCTGTAGGCGTGGGCTTCAGAACGTTCCCAACCAAGCTAAGCTTTGCAATTCAGGCCCGGAACGTGCAGGCTTTGCAGTGGATCGACAGACGTAGTACGGTGTTTTTGGGGAAACCGTCAAAGCATACCTGCATCCATTAGGTCCCTTGCGCCTGCTGACATTGCGATATCAATGGTATGAACCACAGAAAAAACAAACCTATGCCCGCCCCCGCCGCAATGAGTGCCAAGGCTGCCTCTTATGCCGAACAAGCCGCAATTCGGGATCTAACGCAGCCTCTTCCCGAAATGCGGGCTATGTTGCGAGAGGATTACGCAGACAGTTGTACCGCAGCCGTAGAAATGTCCGGCGTTGCACTGTCCGATGAAACAATTGGCGGTGTGCGTTGCATGGTTATCACTCCTGCCGAACCGCGCCCTGGCCGCAGGTTGGTCTACCTGTTCGGCGGCGGCTTTACCCTTGGCAGCCCGTTTGAGGATTTGCCAATCTCAGCCTGGCTGGCCGCGAAGACCGGCGCGGTTGTGATTGCACCGGACTATCCCTTGGCCCCCGAAGCGCCATACCCGGCGGCCCTTGATGCCTGCACCGCAGTCATCTCGTCTGTACTGGCCGAAACGCCTGGGGCTTGCCTGTGCGGAGAATCTGCCGGGGGAAATCTTGCGTTGGCTGCAGTCCACAGAATGCGCGCAAATGGCGTTCCGTTACCAACGGCACTGGCCCTGCTTTCACCTTTTGTCGACCTGCAGAACAACGGGGACAGCGGACTGGCAGATCGCGACCCGTTTCTAAATCAGTCTGAAATCGACTTTTTCCGTGACTGTTATGTTGGCAAAGAGGTCGACCTGACAGCCCCCGACGTATCTCCGATTTACGGCCCCTTGGACGCAGACTTTCCACCCGTCTTTCTGACTTCGGGAACCCGCGATCATTTGTTGAGCGGTTGCGTGCGTCTGGATCGCCTGCTGCGACAGGCCGGCGCCGACTGCACCCTGCGTGTATGGGAGGGCATGTGGCACGTGTTCGAGTTTTACCCGGAGATACCCGAAGCCGATGCCTCGCTGACGGAAATCGCTGTTTTTCTGAATGGGCATTTTGCCAAGGTGTAAAAAAAATGACCCGCCAGTTTGGCGGGTCTTTCTGGTTTCCAATCTCAGATCAATGCACCACGGCATCGTCCGGGCGGGGCCGATCTGACGTGCCCAGCCTGTCACCGATGACCAGACCTTCGGCTCCGGCAGTCACCGGGACAGTCTCGCCGTCCTTGATCTCGCCGGCCAGCAGGGCCTCGGCCAATGGGTTCTGAAGCGCGCGCTGAATCACGCGTTTCAGCGGACGCGCACCAAAGACCGGATCATAGCCTTCGTTCGCCAGCCATTCCTTGGCGCCATCGTCCAGTGCCAGCTCGATCTTGCGGGCGGCCAGACGTTTCTGCAGGCGTGCCATCTGGATATCAACGATGCCATCCATATCGGCCCGCTTGAGCCGGTCAAAGATGATCGTTTCGTCCAGACGATTCAGGAATTCCGGCCGGAAATGCGCCCGGACCGCATCCATCACGTCGCGTTTGGCCTGCGCACTGTCCGCACCTTCGGGCAACTGGCTGAGCGCCTGAGAGCCGAGGTTCGACGTCAGAATGATCAGCGTCTGCTTGAAGTCCACGGTGCGGCCCTGACCATCGGTCAGCACACCATCGTCCAGAACCTGCAGCAGCACGTTGAACACATCCGGATGCGCCTTTTCGACCTCGTCAAACAGCACGACCTGATAGGGCCTGCGCCGCACGGCTTCGGTCAGCACACCGCCTTCATCATAACCGACATAACCCGGAGGGGCACCGATCAGACGGGCAACCGCGTGTTTCTCCATGAACTCGGACATGTCGATGCGTACCATCGCGTTGTCGTCGTCGAACAGGAAGTTTGCCACGGCCTTGGTCAGCTCGGTCTTACCCACGCCGGTCGGTCCGAGGAACAGGAACGAACCCAAGGGGCGGCCTTCATCATTCAGGCCAGCACGCGCACGGCGCACGGCGTTGGCCACGGCAGTCACCGCCGCATCCTGACCGATCACGCGGGAATGCAGATCGTCTTCCATCCGCAGCAGCTTCTCGCGCTCACCTTCCAGCATTTTCGAGGTCGGGATACCCGTCCAGCGTTCGACCACCGAAGCGATCTGTTCCGGACGCACCGTTTCCTCGGCCATCATGGCGTTGCTTTCGGCGTTTTCGGCCTCAGTCAGCTTTTTCTCAAGCTCGGGGATGACGCCGTAGGACAGCTCACCCGCCTTGGCGAGGTTGCCTTCGCGCTTAGCGATCTCCAGATCGGCCCGCGCCTTGTCGAGCTGCTCCTTCAGATCACGCGCACCTGCCAGCTTATCGCGTTCGGCCTGCCACTGGGCGGTCATCTCGGCGGATTTCTCCTGCAGGTCGGCCAGATCCTTTTGCAAGGTTTCCAGACGATCCTTGGAGGCTGCGTCATCCTCAAGCTTCAGCGCTTCTTCCTCGATCTGCATCTGCAGAATCTGACGATCAAGTTGATCGAGTTCTTCTGGCTTGGAGTCTACCTCCATCCGCAGACGCGACGCCGCCTCATCGACCAAATCGATAGCTTTGTCAGGCAGGAACCGGTCGGTGATATAGCGATGCGACAGGGTCGCCGCCGACACCAGTGCCGAGTCCGAGATGCGCACACCGTGGTGCAGCTCATACTTCTCTTTAATACCGCGAAGAATGCTGATGGTGTCCTCGACCGTCGGCTCCTGAACCATCACTGGCTGGAACCGGCGCGCAAGGGCCGCGTCTTTTTCGACGTATTTGCGGTACTCGTCCAGCGTGGTTGCACCGATGCAATGCAGCTCACCCCGTGCAAGCGCGGGCTTGATCAGGTTGGCGGCATCCATCGCACCGTCGGATTTACCGGCACCAACCAGCGTGTGCATCTCGTCGATGAACAGGATAATCTCACCGGCGGCCTCGGTCACTTCGGTCAGAACCGCCTTGAGACGTTCTTCGAATTCACCGCGGTACTTCGCACCGGCGATCAGCGCGCCCATGTCCAGCGCCAGCAGTTTCTTGTCCTTCAGCGATTCCGGCACATCACCATTGATAATGCGCAGGGCCATACCTTCAGCAATCGCGGTCTTACCGACGCCGGGTTCCCCGATCAGAACCGGATTGTTCTTGGTACGACGCGACAGAACCTGCATCGAGCGACGGATTTCCTCATCCCGTCCGATGATCGGGTCGATCTTGCCCTCGGCCGCAGCCTCGGTCAGGTCGCGCGCGTATTTTTTGAGCGCGTCATAGCCCTCCTCCGCCGACGCGCTGTCAGCGGTGCGACCCTTGCGGATATCATTGATCGCCTCGTTCAGTTTCTGCGCGGACACAGCGCCGGCATCCAAAGCGTCCTTGGCTTTGGATTTCACCATGCACAGTGCCATCAACACGCGTTCGACCGGCACAAAGCTGTCGCCCGCTTTGGTGGCAATCTTGGCGGCCTCGTCCAACACCTTGGCGGTCTGGCCGTCCATGTAAATCTGGCTTGCGTCGCCGCTGACCTTCGGGATTTTGGCCATCGCAGCATCCAGCGCCTCGACCACACGGTTCGGCGCGCCACCTGCACGTGTGATCAGGTTGCTGGCCAGCCCCTGATCGTCATCCATCAATGCTTTCAAAATATGTGTGGGCTCCAACCTCTGGTGCCCCTCGCGCAGCGCAATCGTCTGCGCCGCCTGCACGAACCCCCGTGCCCGCTCGGTGAACTTGTTCAAGTCCATAGCATTCTCCTTTATCTCAAGCGCCCTGAATGTGATGCGCCCGCTTGGCGGCACGCGTCGGTCTGGGCCTCACATTCAATCTGGGAAATATCTTTGACGGTTCAAGAGGCTAAGCCGCAGATTCCGCACTTAACGGCGCGGTACGGAATAGACTGTATACCCTCCGGTTTTTGCGACTTGCCGTGCATTATACATGTCGACCAATGATTGCGCCGCATCGCTGCCTGAGGGGCAGGACACAAGATCAGCCGCGTCATCCAGAAAATCGACGGTAAAGGCCGTTTCGCCGGTTAACTGGCAATCATCGTCGGTCGAACGATAGCCGCGCACAAGGCGCAGGTCCTGATTGGTCGGGGATCTGATGACCGTATCTGCGGCCTCTGGCTGCAACGGCATTTGCTGACAGCCAACCAAAGACAAAACAAACCCCACACCCGCAAACTGTTTCATGAGTCCCCCATCTTAAATGTTCTTTGTAGTGGGAGGACCATAGCACAGTCAGTCATAAGGCATGCGATTTCGATCAAACATCGGTCCTGCATGGACACAAGGCGCGGAACCCGTTAGGACGCAGACGTTTGCCAAAAAGGAGCTTGCCCCATGTCCGATGACCGCCTGATCGTTGCCCTTGATGTTCCAAACGCCTTGCAAGGTCTGGCCATGGCCGAGCGGTTGGGTGATGCCGTATCTTTCTACAAGATCGGGCTGGGTATGCTGACCGGGGGCGGGCTGGCCCTGGCTAATGAGCTGAAACAGGATCACGGCAAGCGCATTTTTCTGGACATGAAGCTGTTCGACATCGGCAACACAGTGGAAAACGCTGTGCGCGGGTTGGCACAGTTCGATCTGGATTTCCTGACCGTGCATGGTGATCCCCATGTGGTACGCGCCGCGAAAGAGGGTGCCTCGGGCAAGGACCTCAAAATCCTCGCCGTGACCATCCTGACCTCGCTGAACCGCGACGATCTGGATGCCAGCCTGCTGAAAGAGGGCAACGTGCAGGAACTGGTGGTCGAACGTGCGGCACGCGCGCTAGAGGCCGGGGCCGATGGCGTCATCGCCAGCCCGCAAGAGGCCGCGCTAATCCGCGCCCTGCCCCAGGCCGAAGGTCGTCTGATCGTTACTCCAGGTGTCCGACCAGCAGGCGCAGCATTGGGCGATCAGAAACGTGTGGCCACCCCGGCCAGTGCAATCAGCGACGGTGCCGATCACATCGTTGTTGGCCGCCCGATCTATCAGGCACAGGACCCAAAAGCCGCAGCCCAGGCGGTTCTTGCTGAGTTAAATTCCTTGACACATCACTGACAAGTGCCACCAAATCAGCGAATTTCCGCGCAGAAACGGCTTGCAACCAGTTGACCTAACGTCACTTTCCAGCCCAACCGTGCCAAATCGCCGCTGTGCCCCAAAACACACATGAAAAATACGAGTTTCTCATGTGTGACCTCGGTCCTATCGAAATTGGCGGTTTTGCGCGATTCTAGGGGTGTGATACTCCCCGCGGACCCTCTCTTCCTGAGGTCCGTCACCTCCCCCCGCCACTTCGCGGGGGGTCTTCTTTCGGACATGACCCTGCTTTCAGTAATCGCTGGCATTTCGTGCCACACCTGGGGCTGGTATAAGGAAACCACTAATTGAATAGCATGAAAGGCGGGAAGATTTCATGCCCGGTCTCTGCCGAGATTGCCTGACCACATTGACCGACGAACGGCGCTGCACTGCCTGCGGCAGCCCGCGGATCAAGGCGCATCCCGAGCTGTTTGATCTGTCCATCGCACATATGGATTGCGATGCCTTCTATGCTTCGGTCGAAAAGCGGGACAATCCCGAGTTGGCCGACAAGCCGGTAATCATCGGCGGCGGCAAACGCGGCGTGGTGTCGACCGCTTGTTATGTGGCGCGCATTCGCGGGGTGCGGTCGGCCATGCCGATGTTCAAAGCCTTGCAACTGTGCCCCGAGGCGGTGGTGATCAAGCCGCGCATGTCGGTCTATGCCGAAGTGTCGCGCGAGATTCGCAAGATGATGGACGAACTGACCCCGGTGGTCGAACCGCTGTCGCTGGACGAGGCGTTCATGGACCTGTCCGGCACGCAGCGCCTGCATGGCGCGCCGCCTGCCGTTATGCTGGCGCGGCTGGTTGGGCGGATGAAGGATGAGTTGGGCGTGACCGGCTCTATCGGGCTGTCGCACAACAAGTTTCTGGCCAAGGTCGCCTCGGACCTCGACAAGCCCCGCGGATTCTCGGTGATCGGAAAGGCGGAAACGGCTGAGTTCCTGTACGACAAACCCGTGCGGCTGATCTGGGGCATCGGCCCTGCCGCGCAGGAATCGCTGGATCGCGCGGGTATCCGCAGTTTTTCCGACCTGCTGCGCTGGGACCATGACGCGCTGACCGCACGGTTCGGATCAATGGGTTACCGGCTGTGGCATCTGGCGCGCGGGCAGGACAAGCGACGCGTCTCGGCCCATGAGCCGATGAAATCCATCAGCAACGAAACGACGTTTTTCGAAGATACCGCCAGTCTGGATATTCTGGATGGGCACATCTGGCGCCTTTCCGAAAAGGTGGCGGACAGGGCAAAGGCCAAAGGTTTGGCCGGGCGTGTTGTCACCCTGAAACTCAAACGAGCCAATCACAAGATCATCACCCGGCGCGTTTCCCTGCGCGATGCCACCCAGATTGCCGACCGACTTTACCGCACGGCCCGTGGCCTTTTCGACCAGGTTGGCGATCAGGGGCCATATCGATTGCTGGGCGTTGGCTTGTCTGATTTGTGCCCCGAAGCGCAGGCCGATATATCGGGCGATTTGCTGGATCCCGGAGCAACTCAGCGATCACAGGCCGAACGCGCCACTGACGAGATTCGGCGCCGTTTTGGCAATGATGCAATTGTGAAAGGCCGCGCGCTGCGCTGAGCTGAGCTTACTCGGCCGCCAGGCGAACCGGATCATCGCCAATGCTGGCGATTTCCTGAATGATGTCGCGCAGAATCTCTTGAAACAGGGCGAAATTCTCATTCGGCACGATGTTGGCCTCGTCCATATAAAGCGCCCGGTCAACTTCGATCTGTACCGCATGTTGATGACGGGCGGGGCGGCCATAGGTCTGGGTCACATACGCCCCGGCAAAGGGCGCGTTACGTGCCACGTTCAGCCCAGCGGACACAAAGGCCGCTTCGATCCGATCCACAACCTCGGTCGAGGCGGACGCGCCAAACCTGTCCCCCAGCACCACATCTGGTCGCTTGGATTTTGCGTTGCTGGCCATGGCGACCGCCTCATGCGGCATCGAGTGGCAATCGATCAGGATCGCCTGACCGAAGACGTCGAGCGATTCGGCCAACAAGGATTTGAGACGTGAATGATAGGGCCGCCAGCAGGTGTCGATGCGCAGGCGCGCCTCATCCATTGTCAGCTTGCCGCGATAAATCGCGCGCCCATTGGCCACCACGCGGGGAATCACCCCCAACCCGGATGCCACCCGGGGGTTATGCCCGGAACGTCGCGCCCCTTGGACCAGTGCCGGATCCAGCTCCTCGGCACTGCGGTTCAGATCCAGATACGCCCGTGGCAACACTGCCGAGATCAACGGCGCGCCAAAGTCAGCAGCCGCAGAAAACAGCTGATCTACAAAGGCATCTTCCGAGGATCGAATCACATTTTCACTTAGAACCGTGCGGTTCAACAGCGTTTGAGGGTAACTCCGACCACTATGAGGAGAAGAAAACACCACGCATGACGTGCGTCTGGCGGGCATGTCCAATACATAGGGGGCGTTCGGCATGGTGACTCCTTGTTCGCATTGAACATAGACCGGAAAATAGTTCTACCAAACCCCTTGAACCCCTTTGCGACTCCTTTTATAGACCCGGCTACCGGCGCGGGGTTCCGCGCCCCATTTCGTTATGGGGTAGGACAACGCAACGGGACGTGGGCGGTTAGCTCAGCGGTAGAGCACTTCGTTGACATCGAAGGGGTCACAAGTTCGATCCTTGTACCGCCCACCATGATTTCACTGTTCCGGGCTTCCGGGGCACCCGACTAACCCAGGCGCTGGCCACGTCCTTGATGAAGGCGCCGCAGATTGGAGACAGACCAATGAAGGTCAAGAACTCGCTCCGCTCGCTCAAGAACCGGCACCGTGATTGCCGTATTGTGCGTCGCAAAGGCCGCGTCTACGTGATCAACAAGACGCAGCGCAAGTTCAAAGCTCGTCAGGGCTAAGAACTGCACATAACCACTTAAAGAAACCGCGCCTTCGAGCGCGGTTTTTTGTTTTCCAACTATGCGTTTTTCGCTTGCGCTTAGCCTCATGAAGGACCGGGCAAGTTTGATTTTGATATTTCGCGTTGTGATAGAGCGTTCTCGTGTTAACGTTCTCCGGATTTTCGATGACGGGAGGTCAACTTGGCCGACGGTGAAATACTCGGAACGACCCTGACCGATATGGTCGCGGATATTGGCAGGAGCGTGGCGCAAGCCGCCGAGCAACTAAGCCTCGACCAGTTGAACGCCCTGAAGAACTACCCGCAGGAGCTTCGCGACATGGGCATCCCACCGGTTTTCTATCACATGCAGGATGTCGATGTGGAATTGAAAGTCGTAATGGAGATGAGCACTAAGACGGAAGAAGGCAAGCGGCCCGCAATCATCTCGATCTTCATGGGACCGAAGTTGACCCAGACCGATACGGTCGACACCAAAAGCGCATCGACCATGCGCATGCGCTTTGCTCCGGGCCCAGTAGATGACAACAGGTCACCAGAGGACACCGATGGCACGTAAGACAGTTAAGGCCCCCAAGAGGCCACCTATTGATGTACGCGTCACCGAATTGCCCGAAGCCTTTGCGACACTGTTGCAGTCACTTGCTGACCGTCTGACCGCAATGGAGCAGCGCGAGACCACTTTGCTTCAAACAATTTCGGACCTGCAGAATCGGATTGACGATCTGGAAGAAGGCGGCGGCATGCTGATGGGCACGGGGTCTCCGGTAACAAACCCGTTGGCCCAGGGTCGGTCAGAAATGAATTCGGGCGACGAAGACACTCAGGTTGTCGACGCTCAGGAATTTTCACAGGCACTGGGCGAACAGATTCTCGCCGGTTCAGACGGAAGCAGCGAGTTTACCATCGACAATGTAAAGGTCGAGGCCGTGGTCGGGCTGGGCCAAGATGGCAATAAGGCACAGATCGCAACCAACGCCAAGAAACAGGCGGTCAGCCAGAACGCATCGAAAGTTACGTTTTCGGTCCGAAGGCGGTCAAAAACGCAAATCATCGAGTGAACACAAATTTTTCAAAAGGAGTTTGAACAATGAGTATCGGGCAAGAACTGCTGAACGTTCCCTTTGCAGAAATGGTTCAAAAGCTGGCACTTTCGGTCGCTGAATCACAAAGCGAGTTGGATCGTCATTCGACCGACATGGCTAAATATATGGCCGACCAAAAAATCCTGCTTCCCGATCTCTCCAATCCCGACGGCCCCGCCAAAGAATTCAGCCTCGTGTCGATGGGATTCCTTCCTGCATTCTATGCGGTGCAGGAGGCCGAGATAGAGGTCAAAATGGCGATCTCGATGACCAAACAGACCGAAAAATCAGGTAGCGCTTCAGTGAAAGGCGGCTGGGGGCCCGTGGCGGCCCAGGTCAACGCCAGCTATTCCTCGCGCTATGCCTATAGTCAGGAAGGTGCAAGCAGGTTGACCATCAAACTCGCACCGGCCGATCCGCCGGTCATGCTGCAAAAATACATGGAAGCTGTAACTCAGGCCATGCTGACCAAGGAACCGGTACTCAGCGACGATCCCGAACCTGAGCCGGCGCCGTCACCCGCACCACCGCAACCGGAAGGAAGACAGAGCAAACAGCGTCGATCCTGACAGCAAGTGCGCAGCAGGAAAGGCGAGCGACATTTTGACCAACTAAATTTGTCAGATTTCCTTGCATCCCCCTCAGAATCGTTTAATTGACCAAATCAGTCGGGTTAATACCCGCCACGATTTTCAATGTTGGGACAAATGATGCTGAAATCCTCTACCTGCGTTGCCGCCGCTCTGATGGCTTTGGTTGCTACCTCTGCCGCCGCCGAAGGTGAACTGAACCTGTACTCTTCACGCCACTACGACACCGACGAACGTCTCTATTCTGATTTCGAAGAGGCGACCGGCATCACCATCAACCGTATCGAAGGCAAGGCCGACGAACTCATTGCACGGATGGAAGCTGAGGGCGCCAACTCGCCCGCGGACATCCTGTTGACTGTAGACACCTCGCGTCTGGCGCGGGCCAAAGACGCGGGCATTTTGCAATCGATCGACAGCGCTGTTCTCGAAGAGCGTATCCCCGCCAATCTGCAAGACAATGACAACCAATGGTTCGGCTTTTCGCAGCGTGGCCGCATTATCTTTTTCGACAAAGAAAACGTAGCCAACCCGCCGGCCACCTACGCCGATCTGGCGAATCCTGAATACAAGGGTCTGGTCTGCATCCGCTCGTCCAGCAACACATATAACCAGACGCTTCTGGCATCGATCATCACCCACGAAGGCCCCGAGGCCGCAAAGGCGTGGGCCGAAGGCATCGTCGCCAACATGGCACGTGATCCGCAGGGCGGCGACACCGACCAGCTGCGTGGCATCGTTTCGGGCGAATGTGATATCGCCGTGTCGAACACCTATTACTTTGCTCGCGCCATCCGCAAAGATGTCAAAGGCGTTTCGTCGGAAATCGACTCAATCGGCTGGGTGTTCCCTAACAACGACAGCACTGGCGCGCATATGAACCTGTCCGGGGCCGGTGTTGCCGCGAATGCACCGAACAAGGACAACGCGATCCTGTTCCTGGAATACTTGGCCAGCGACTCGGCCCAGCAATATTTCTCGGCCGGCAATGACGAGTTCCCGGCGGTGAAAGGCGTCGCACTCGCGGACTCGGTCAAGTCACTGGGTGAGTTCAAGGCAGATGAAGTGAACTTGTCCGAGGTCGCCAAAAACCTTCCTGAGGCGCAAAAAATCTTCAACGAGGCTGGCTGGAAATAACCCAGCGCACGAGACCTTAACACTTTGGAGGGCGCAGAAATTTCTGCGCCCTTTCTTATTGCGTATTACATATTTTTGGGGAATAATCTCTATAATGAACGAAATTCTCACTTATGAACATGTTGGATGATCTCTCGAACCGCCTCGCCAACCGTCTGAACGAACTGCGCCGGAGCCATGGGTGGTCACTGGACCAACTGGCCGAACACAGCGGCATTAGCCGCGCCACGCTTTCGCGGATGGAAAAGGGCGATGTCAGCCCGACCGCTGAAACGCTGGGGCGGCTCTGTGCAGCTTATGGCCTGCCGATGTCGCGTCTGCTGATGATGGTCGAAGACAGTTTCGACCCTCGCGTACCGTTCGAACGGCAACCCGAATGGCGCGACCCGGAAACCGGATTTACCCGTCGCTCGGTATCTCCGCCCGCCACTGGGCTTAGCGGAGAGGTGCTGGAAGGTCACCTGCCCCCCGATGCGATAATCACGTACGATGCGCCACCAAAGCCTGGGCAAGAACATCACCTGATCATGTTGGACGGCGCGCTGAAACTGACCGTAGACGGCGTTGCCCATGATTTGAATGGCGGCGATTGCCTGCGCTATCACCTTGCGGGTCCCACGCGGTTTGAAACAACGCCCGCGCGTGGGGCACGGTACCTACTGGTGCTGATATGATTACACGCATCGACGATTGCAGCTTTGACACCGCCTTGGGCGACCTGACCGATATCCTGCACGCTTGTGTACAGGACGGGGCCAGCATCGGGTTCATCCTGCCCTTCTCACCCGATCAGGCCCGCGCCTATTGGCAAGACCGGGTGCGGCCCAACTTACAGACCGGTACGCTGGACCTGTTCATCTTTCGTGAAAACGAACGCATTCTGGGCACGGTGCAACTGATCCCTGCGGCGATGCCCAACCAGCCACACCGGGCCGATGTGGCCAAACTGCTGGTTCACCCCAGCGCCAGACGCCGGGGTTTGGGGCGGGTCTTGATGGCGGCGCTTCAGGACCGGGCGATCCAGCTGGGCCGTACCTTGCTGGTGCTTGACACACGCAGTACGGACCCGTCGCGCATCCTGTATCAAAGCCTAGGCTTTCAGATCGCCGGAGAGATCCCGGACTATTGCCGCAATCCGCTTGAGGACCGGCTAGAGCCCACGACCTATATGTACAAAAACCTAAGTTGATCCGGACATCTGTTTCAAAAACGAAGAAACGGCAACTTATGACCTTGTGGCAGCGTTTCGGTTTCCGCAGGGATGACTGCAAGACCATCCGCCTGTGCCAGCGTCGCAACCCGACCGCTGTATGAGGGTGCCATCAAACGCAGTCGTGGAACGCCGTCGGAAGTCGTGCCATCGATCATGACCGGACGGTATTCCTGACGCCCTGCGTGTCGCTGCAGCGGTTCGGCCAGCACCGCTTGTTCCGGGGTTGGCGGCGTATGACGCAGACCAGCCTGACGCGCCATCATGTGCGACCCGATGATCTGCCATGTCACAAAGGCCGAAACCGGATTGCCCGGCAGCCCGACATAAAGCGCGTCGCCGCGCCGGCCGAACATGATCGGCTTACCCGGTTTCATGGCCACGTTCATCACGTCAATCTGGCCGCCAATGGCTTCAAACAGGCGCGGCATGTGATCTTCATCCCCCACCGAAACACCACCCGTTGTGACAATGAGATCGGCATCATCGCAGGCCTGCCGCAACACCTGCTCCAGCCGCTCGGGATCATCTGCGACCGGGCCTATATCCATCAGATCAATCCACGGCTTGTTCAGCAAAGCCCGCAGCATATAGCGGTTCGAGTTGTAAATCTGGCCCGGGCCCAGCGGTTCACCGGGTTGTTGCAGCTCATTACCGGTGGAAAAAAGGGTGACCTTCAGCTTCCGGAATACATTCACATCGCCATACCCGGCCGAAGCCAGTGCTGCAGCTTCGCGCGCGGTGATCTCGCATCCTTGCGACAGGATTGGGGCACCGGCCTTCAAGTCCTCCCCCGCGCGGCGGATATGTTGGCCAGGTTTGGGACGGCGGGTAAATCGGATACCTCCGGTGGTGGCCTCGCAATCCTCCTGCATCAGCACGGCGTCGAAATCGGCGGGCACCGGGGCACCGGTAAAAATGCGCAAGGCCGCACCCGCTGGCGCATCATGGGCACCGCTGTCCCCGGCGGCGACACGTCCCGCGACCGGCAGGGTGAACACGGGACCCTTGCCCAGATCAGCCGTGCGGACGGCATAGCCATCCATGGCGGAATTGTCGAAGGCGGGCATGTCCACTTTGCTGGTGCAATCCTTAGCCAACACCCGACCCGTCGCATCGATCAGGGACACGGTTTCGGTCTCGGCAATCGGATCGGCAACGGCCAGTCCGCGAGCCAAAGCCTCTGTCACCGTCAGATACATCCGAGCGTGCTGGTCGCAACTACATCCATCAGCCATTTGGGCCCTCCAACCGGCCAAACACCTCTTCCAACTCAGCGCGTTCAACGCGAGCCTCTTCTTAGTTAGAGCTTGGGCCGTCGACAGCCATCACACCCCGAAACTGTCCAGGGACACGGCAATCATGATTGCGCAGCCCCGCCAGCAATATGCCCCCAATGAACAACACTGGCGCAGAGCCGTCATTGACATAGGTCACGATCACTATTCGCGGGCGGTCAGAGGGATTGGCACCGGAGCGGCCCCCATCCGCGAGAGGGTTTGAGTTGGTTCAGAAATCCAGCCCGATATCGATGGTGCGATAGGAATGAGTCAGCGCCCCGGATGATATGTAATCCACGCCGGTTGCCGCCACGGCGGCCACGGTGTCGCGGCTGATATTGCCCGATGCCTCGGTCACGATCCGACCGTCGACCAGTGCCACCGCCTGTTTCAATGTCTCGGGAGGCATGTTGTCTAGCAACACGACATCGGCCCCACCGACCTCCAGCACTTCGGCCAGTTGGTCCAGCGTGTCCACTTCGATCTCAACCTTCATCATGTGCGAGGCGCGGGCCTTGGTGGCCTCAAGCACGGCGCGCACCCCACCGGCAGCGGCGATGTGGTTGTCCTTGATCAGGATCGCATCTGACAGGGAAAAGCGGTGATTGAACCCGCCACCATGCAGAACCGCTTGTTTTTCGACAATACGCAGGCCGGGCGTGGTCTTGCGGGTGCAGGTGATGCGAGCATTGGCGCCTTTGATCTCGGCCACCAGCGCCGCCGTCGCGGTCGCCACCCCGGCCATGCGCCCGGCATAGTTCAGCGCCACCCGTTCACCCGACAGGATCGAAGCGGCGCTGCCCTCAATTTCCATCAACGTATCACCTTTCGTGCAGCGTTGGCCGTCGGCGATGTGGGTGGTGACACGCAGCGTCGGGTCGACCAGACGGAACGCCAGCGCAGCCACCTGCATACCCGATACCACCGCATCCTCACGCGCGTTCAGCCTGGCTGAATAGGTGGCATCTGCAGGGATTACGGTCAGGGTGGTAACGTCGCCATTGGCACCCAGATCCTCCATCAGCGCGGACCGTACCATCGGTTCAAGGATCAAGTCGGGCAAAGCCGGGTAATTCATACTGTGTCCTTTGCAATACGGTCCCGCAGGGCAAGCGCCTCGCTCAGCGTCAGGGCCGAGCGCTGGCCGGGTCCGGGGGTAAGATCAGGGAAATCGGAACGGAAATGGGCACCGCGACTTTCTTCGCGCAGCAGCGCGGCAGCCGCGATCAGGGTGGCGGTGGCGGTCATGTTAAGAAACAGATCAGAGCCCGCATGCCGGGCTTCCAACGCCGCGATTTTCGTCAACGCTTGGGGCAGGCCGGTACCGTCGCGCACCACACCCACATGTTCGGTCATGGTTTCGCGCAGGGCAGCCACATCCTGTTCATTGATCGGCTCACCACCAGTGGCAAAACAAATGTCCACTTCAGCCGCGTCCTGCGCACTCACAACGGTTGCAATGTCGCGCGCGCAAGAGCGGGCAAACACCAGCGCTTCAAGCAACCCGTTTGACGCCAGCCGGTTCGCCCCATGCAACCCGGTCGAGGCTGCCTCGCCACACACCCACAACCCGGTTAATGAGCTACGCCCGGCCAGATCGGTCTTAACCCCGCCCATGTGATAATGCGCCGAAGCGGTCACGGGGATGGGGTCTGTCGCAGGATCGACACCGTTGCGCAAACAGGCCTCGGTGACCGAGGGGAATTGCCTAGCCATCTCGGCCCCGATGGCCTGGCGCGTGTCCAATGCCGGGCATTTGCCCGCCTGCGCCTGCAGGTAAACGGCGCGCGCAACCGTGTCGCGGGGGGCCAGTTCAGCGTCAGGGTGGATGTCGGGCATAAACCGATGGCCGGCGCTGTCGATCAGGATAGCACCCTCGCCCCGAAGCGCCTCGGTTGCCAATGGCGTCGGGTCTTCGCCCACGTCGATGGCGGTGGGGTGGAACTGCACGAATTCGGCATCTGCAATGCGCGCGCCTGCGCGAGCAGCCATGCCGATCCCCTGCCCGCGGATACGTGCAGGATTGGTGGTTTGGGCATAAAGGCCCGAGGATCCCCCCGTGGCCAGAACATGCGCTGATCCGCGCAGCAATATCGGCGGCGCATCGGCGGCATCGGCGCGGGTCAGGTAAACGCCGGTCACTTGTGTACCGTCGCTTTCCAGCCCGACGGCCTGCGCGCCCTCGATCACTTGAATCGACGGCGTTCGGCGCACCTCCTCGATCAGAGCACGCATGATCTCGGTTCCGGCCTGATCGCCCTTGACGCGGACCACGCGGGCTGCGGAATGCGCGGCCTCGCGCGATTGCACGAACCCACCATCGGCGGTGCGATCAAACCCGGTGCCCAAGTCGGACAGATCATAAATATGTTCCGGTGCGGCATTGGTGACGAACTCGGCCACCTCGCGCAGGACCGACCCGGCCCCGGCGCGCATGGTGTCGTCCGCGTGCGCTTCGGGGCTGTCCGTCCGCGCCATGGCAGCGGCAACGCCGCCTTGTGCCCAGGCCGAGCTTGCACCCGATCCAAGTGGTTCAGGCGAAATCATCACCACAGGGCAAGGGGCCAGCTTCAGGGCCGCATAGACTGCCGCCAGCCCGGCGCCGATGATGACCACACGCGGCGTCTCAACGCTCTGCATGTCGCGGATCAAATACCCAGCTGGCGTGACAAGTCGATCATGCGTTGCACCGACAGGCGGGCCTTGTCCGCCACTTCGGCGTCAACTTCGACCTGCCCTGTCATGGTATCAAGCGCGAACAGCACCTTCTCCAGCGTGATCTTCTTCATGTAGGGGCACATGTTGCAGGGGCCGACAAACTCAACCTCGGGCAGTGAATCCGCAATATTCGACGCCATCGAGCATTCGGTAATCAGCAGCGCCTTTTCCGGCTTTTCGTCCGAGACGTATTTGATGATACCGCTGGTGGAGCCCGAGAAATCTGCCTCGGCCACAACGTCCGGTGGGCATTCAGGGTGCGCAATCAGGCGGGTGCCCGGATTCCATTCCCGGAAATCGCGCAGATCTTGCGGGCTGTATTGTTCATGCACGATGCATGACCCTTCCCACCAGACCACATTTTTCTGCGGCACATCGCGTGCCACGTTCTGCGCCAGATACTGATCCGGCGTCATGATGACCGTGTGACTGTCTTGCGCCGCAACAATCTGGGCGGCATTCGACGAAGTACAACAAATATCTGACGCCGCTTTGACCTCGGCCGTGGTGTTCACATAAGACACAACCGGCGCGCCTGGATACCGGCGGCGCATTTCCTCGATCCCTTCGGCGGTGATCGATTCCGCCAGCGAGCATCCCGCCTCCATATCCGGCATCAGGACCGTCTTGTCCGGGCTAAGGATCTTGGATGTCTCGGCCATGAAATGCACACCGCATTGCACAATCACATCCGCCTCGACCTCAGTCGCTTTGATCGCCAGTTGCAGGCTGTCGCCACCGAAATCCGAAATGCCATGGTAAATTTCGGGCGTCATGTAGTTATGGCCCAGAATGACCGCGTTGCGCTCGACCTTCAGGTCGTTGATCGCCTTGACATAGGGTGCATAGATCGCCCAATCGACGGGCGAAACCACGCGGGACATGCGGTCATAGATATCGCTCATGCTTGCGGCAAGCTCGGGCGATGGGGTCAGATCATATTTTTCGGAGAGATGCGCACGCTGCGCCGGTAGGTCGAACACGGGACTGTTTTTCTGCCTGATGGATTCGTGACGCACTTAATATGGGGTTTATCGTGGATTTACCACCACTCTTAAAAGAAGAATGTTCCAATATTCCCAGTTCTGGCGGAACTATCTTATCAATTCAGGCGCAACAGACCTTCTCGGCCCGCACCTCAAGCATCTCGGCGGCTGGTCTTGCCCGAGAAATGGTCGGCCACAAAGTCGATCAAGGCCCGCACGCGCTGCGGTAAAAACGGCATTTCCGGGCGTAAAATAAAGATCCCACCACCGGCATTCGGTTCAGCATGATCGGGCAAAACCGAGGTCAAGCGACCAGTGCGCAAGTCATTCGAGACAAGAAACTCCGGCAGCCAAGCAATGCCGCGCCCGGCGCAGCACGCTGCATGGAGCGCTTCGAGGCTGTTACATGAAAACCCCGGCCCAAGACGCGATATGGGACCCGCTGCTCCTGTGAATCCCCAATCCGACAGGTGTTTTTCCGGCCCCAGGCGTAGACATTTATGCGCGGTCAATTCCTGTGGTTGCTGCGGTTCGCCATGCCGCTCAAGATAGGTGGGCGCTGCACATGGTATCCGCCGATTGTTCATCAGTTTCCGCGACACAAGCGATGAGTCCGGCAAAACGCCGCTGCGGATCGCGATATCAAAACCTTCTCCGACCAGATCAACAACCTTGTCCGTCAACAGCATGTCAATCTCGACCTCGGGGTTGAGATCCATGAATTCAATGACCAGAGGGATCACGTGTCGCTGACCAAAAGCCGCCGAGCTTGTCAGGCGGATCGTTCCATGCAGGCTGTCGGCACCATCGGCAATGTCCTCTTCCAGTGCCGTCAGGCGGGCGAGAATCTCGCGCGCTTCCTCTACATATCGCTGTCCCGCCTTGGTCAAGGTCATGCGCCGAGTCGAGCGTATGAGAAGCGGCACCCGCAACCTCTGCTCTAGCTGATACACCCGCTTGCCCACGGCCGACGGGGTGTATCCCAATGCGCGGGCCGCAGCCGAGAAACTGCCGTGATCAACCACGGCCAGAAGAATTTCCAGTTCAGCCTTTTGTGCCATTTGATCCAAAAAATATCAAAAACTAATCCCATTCACTACATTATCAAAAGAGATTGTCCAAATTATCTAAGGTGGAGATCAAAAACCAAGGAGAACCACCTTGCCCGCCGCCTCGAACATCTCTCTCTTCACGCCGCTTACACTGCCGAACGGGCGTGTTTTGAAGCACAGGATCATCAAATCGGCCATGTCGGATTCACTGGCCGACGGTCGGGGCAACCCAACCGCTGCACAGATGCGTCTGTATGAACGTTGGGCAACAGGGGGTGTGGCCGCGTCAATTATCGGCGAGGTGCAAGGCGATCCTCATTTCCCTGAAAAGCCGGGCAATTTGGTGCTTGATGAACAAGCCGACTTGGCGGCCTTCAGCGATCTTGCCCGGCGCGGGTCGACCGGCGGCGCGCAGCTTTGGCTGCAACTCGGCCATGCCGGGGCGTTGGCCCATTTGCCGATCAGCCAGCCCAGAGGCCCAAGTGCGATAGACTTCCCAGACTTTCGCAGCGAAGCCATGTCTTTGCCCGAAATCAGAGCAATCCCGGATCAATTTGCCCGCACTGCCCATCTTGCAGCCAAACTTGGTTTTGGGGGCGTCCAGATCCATGCCGCGCATGGGTTTCTTCTGAGCCAATTTCTCTCTCCCCTCTTCAACCGCCGGACGGATGCCTATGGCGGCGCAATCCACGCGCGGATGCGCCTGCTGATCGAAACGGTCGAGGCCGTTCGTGCCGCGGTGCCCCGCAATTTTACAGTTGCCGTCAAACTCAACGCCACCGATCAGCTGGACGGCGGTCTTTCAGAACAAGACGCGCTGAAGGTGGTTGCAGGGCTTGAAGGCAAAGGTGTTGATCTATTGGACATCAGCGGCGGAACTTATTTCCCGGGCGCTCCGTCCAGTTCTGATCGTACGTCCAAAGGCCCCTATTTCCTCGACTTCGTTCGTGCGGCGCGCGGTCTAACCGCGATCCCGCTTATGGCCACCGGAGGATTCAAGCGCCGTGACGAGGCAGAAGCTGCGATTATGGCGGGGGATGTGGATGCGGTGGGTATTGCACGAGGCTTTGTTCTTGATCCCGCTTTGCCCCGGACGTGGCAGGCGCGACAACACGAGGTCCCCTTCCCCCGCTTCACCACCCTTCCACCCGGAGGGATGACCGCGTGGTATACCATGCGCATGACGGATATCGGGTCGGATCGGGAAGGATCGGTGGATCGCGGTATTGCCCAGGCCATCACCGAATATGAAAACCGCGACGCACAGCGCGCAAGGATCTGGCAGAACCGGTTTAATTCCAGGTCAAAGCAAACCTGAGACAGCCGATCAGCAGGTTATGTGAAATTGCCCCCAAAAGCACCAAAACCGAACCAGTCGCGGTCTTGATTAAATTTTAGCGCAAATCCCTCATGAGTTGTGTTTTTTTGCCACAGCCCAGCAACCCAATTCAGATAAACTTGAGTTGAGATTGACTACCAAGATCAGAGGGATAGTCAGGATACAGAATTTTTGGATTTGAGGTTTCGATTTCATATGGATGGGTTCTCATCTTCTCTGGGCCTACACCTTATAGCAGATTTTTTCGATGCAAGCGCACTATACGATCCTTTCCCAGCAGAAGAGACCCTGAGACGCGCGGCAATCGCTGCCAATGCTCAGGTTCTTGGGATCAACATGCGCGATTTCGGACAACGGGCAGGTTTCACAGGCATGGCACTTTTGGCCGAGTCGCACATCTCGGTCCACACCTGGCCCGAACACGGATATGCCGCCATCGATATCTTTATGTGCGGTGACGCAGAACCACAGCGCAGCTTAGAGGTTTTGAAGTCTTATTTCCGCCCCCAGCGCGTCGATGTGCAATCCATCAAGCGCGGTCTGATCGGACAGAGCAGACACCGGCTTGCGGCGGCGGGCTGCTAAAGGGCGGATGAAGGAACTGCGCAGATGCCCGGTCACGATAAGTCTCATTCTATGCGCGATAATCGTTTATGCGCTGTGGGGTCCGGTTCGGCATTCCGGACCCATTGTGACGCTGCCCGATCATCTGTTGTTTTCGATCCGGCATGGCAACCTGAACCATCTGACGCTCAATTGCCTGCTGATCCTTGTTGGCGGCAGCCTCAGCGAACCGCACTTGGGCAGCGCCCGAACCGCAGGGCTTGTTATCCTTTGCGCCGTTGCCGGAACGACAACAGAATTCGCATTGGCCGGACCCGGCTTTGTGGGGCTGTCCAGTGTCGCCTATGGCCTGGTTTCCTATGGAGTGATTGCCACAAGCACACCGGGGCGACGCAGTTGGATGCTGGCGCTGATTGTCTTTGTCCTTATCGCCGAGCTGTTGTTTCTGCGCCCTCAGATCGCCGTTTTCACCCACAGCACATCCGCCTTGATCGGAGGAGGAATCGCCATGTTTAGCGCCCTGTTCGGCTCAAAAGGGCCAACCCTTAAACCCATGGAATGGCAGCATGTATCCCCGGCTGTCCAAATCATCGCCCAAACCGACGAAGATGATGCCGACGAAGCCGAAAACAAGTTCGTGCATGAAGGAACGGACAACATGTTCGTCCTGCAGGACCGCGGCGAGGTGCTGGGGCTGATCGGCTATTGCCTCGACGAAGATGCGCCGGACATCGCCTGGCTGTCCTGGACTTATCTGGATCAGGCGCATGCGGGCAAGGGGCTGGGAAGCCAGATGCTGAACGACCTGCTTGGCAAACTGGCCCAGATGCATGTCCGCAAGATTTTCATCGAAACCAGCGACTATGAAGAGTTTGGCAAAAAGCTCTATGCCGCGGCGCATAAACTGTATGAGGAATTCGGAGCCGAAGTCGAACTGACGGTACCCGGGTATCACGGCCCACGCGAAGCCAAGATCATCTATGGATTGGACAATCCCGAAGCGCCCGACATACAGGCGGCAGAGCCATCGCCAACCACTGGCCTGAGCTTCACCGACATTCACAAAGCCGCCGAAACGGACGACGTTGCCGGCCTGCGCTGGTGCGAAACCAGCAGCGGGCTGAGCGGGCTGGATCAACAGCTTTCGTTGGCGCGCGCGCAAAGTTATCGCATGGCCGTTCTGGCCATCCCGTCCGACCTGTCCAACGCCAACGCAACAGAACTGCAGGCCAATGGCCTGAAAAAATGCGGCGAGCTCAAAGGGTTCTACGGCAAAGACCTGCATCAGGTCTGGTGGAGCAGCAACCTTGGCGAAACCTGAATCACAATCTCAAATCAATAGGAGAAGTTATGTTTGGAAACATTAAAACGATAGCCATTGTTGGCGTTGTGGGCTTTGTGGCCTATTCGATGTTTTTTAGCTCGAAGTCCGAGCAAACCGCCGATCTCGGGCAGGTTCTGGACCGGACCGAATTCGCGATCAACCAGTATCAGGAATACCTGGAAGCCAACAGCATCGCCGAAGCATCTGACGAGCAGGTGGATGAGTTCACCGGATATCTGGCTCAGGTCATGAACTCGGACCCGCGCTTTTATGACGAACCGCTGGGCATGGAGGTTCTGTCTGACGCCAAATTCTCGGGTTTTGTCGATCCGAACGCAAATGGCACGCGCGACTCGAGCGAGGGTGAGATTTTCACAATCGAGATTGACGAGGCCAACAACCGCCTGATCGCCACCGACACCACCGGCCAATCCGCGGGCTTGCGGTTCTCGGGGGCGGGATTCCTGGCGGGGGCTCTGATCGGCAACCTGATCAGCCGCCAACGCTTGGCCGGCATTACCGCGTCCAGCTTCAACAACCGGTCAGTGACACCGCGCAACAGCTACTCGGCCCCGCGCAGCGCCCGCTCGGGCGGTTTGCGCGCCGGTAAATAAGACGCCGCGACTACACCAAACCCCACTCAGACCCGGCGCGTTATCAGTGCCGGGTCTTCCCGTTTTCGGATTTTGAAATGACTGATACTCTGACACCGCGTTACACGGCGCTGCCCCGGCGGCAGGCGATGGTTCTTCTTGGCGCAATCCTTGTTGTTGCCCTTTGTGGCATTGTCTACGAATTGATCATCGGTACGGTGTCCAGCTATCTGCTGGGAAACTCGGTCTATCAGTTCTCACTTACGATCGGGTTTTTCATGTTTGCCATGGGCGTGGGGTCCTATGTGTCCCGTTTTTTCCACGGCAACCTGATCCAGATCTTCATCTGGGTTGAGCTGATCCTGGCGCTGATCGGTGGTCTGTGCAGCGTGTCGCTGTTCATGCTTTTTCCTTACGCGCCCTGGTTTTACACGGTGGGTATGTTCACCTTCATCTCGGCCATCGGATTTCTGGTCGGGTTGGAAATACCGCTGCTGATGCGCGTATTGTCGGAAAGCAGTACAACGCGAGAATCCATCGCTGATGTGCTGTCACTAGACTATATCGGTGCGCTTGGGGGATCGGTTCTGTTTCCCATTCTGTTGCTGCCGTCGCTTGGGCTGATTTCATCCTCTTTCGCTATCGGTCTGACCAATGCCATGGTTGGCCTGCTCAGCGTCCTGTGTCTGCGCGACCAACTGGATGCGCCCAAACGGATGCTGGCCTGTGCCATTGGTACCATAGTTTTGTTGTTCGCCCTGACCCTGGTGGCCGGGCGCATCACTGCATTTGCGCAGGATCATCTGTATTTTGATCGCATCGTCTGGCGCAAACAATCGCAGTATCAGTCGCTGGTCGTTACTAATACTTGGCAAAAAAACGACGTGCGTCTGTACATTGATGGCCATCTGCAATTCGCTGAAACCGACGAATATCGCTATCATGAAGCGTTGGTCCACCCCGCCTTGTCCTGGGGGGATAGCACCCCAAAGTCGGTTCTGGTGCTTGGCGGTGGCGACGGTCTGGCCGTACGTGAAATCCTGAAACACCCCAGCGTTGAGCGTATCGATCTGGTCGATCTTGACCCAGCGATGACCGACCTGGGGCGCAGTCTGGCCCCCGTCGCACGTCTGAATGACAACAGCATGGAGGCATCCATACTAAACGTTCACAACACCGACGCTTTCAACTATGTCAAATCCACCGATCAGATCTATGACCGGATCATCATCGACTTTCCCGATCCTCATAGTGAGGCGCTGTCAAAACTGTATTCGGTCGAGTTCTACGCCATGGTTCAGGGCATTCTGTCCCAAAACGGCGTTCTGGTGACACAAAGCAGCTCACCTTTCTTTTCCCCCCATACCTATTGGACGATATCGGAAACCCTGTCCGAGATGTTCCCGCAGGTGGTCAACTATCAGATGTCGATCCCTTCTTTCGGGGTTTGGGGTTACAACCTTGCGACCAATGAACCCGCGTCTACGCTGGGGGATCTGCCCGAGGGTCTGAGGTTTATAACGCCTGATGTTTTTTTGGCCGCGCAGGTGTTTCCCAGCGACATGTTGCCCAGACGCGAGCTTGCAGTGAATTCCATCTTTGACCCCGGCATCTACCAGGAATACGCCCGCGACGTGTCCGGCTATTGAGCCTGGACGCCAATTGAATGTCGTCCACCACTCAGATCAGGTCTAACAAGCGGACACTGTCAAAAAAGGTCTGCATCGTCAGAGATTCTGAACTAACCCAGAGACTGTAGGTGCTCTTCTAACGCTGCAATACCGCCATTGATTTCATTAAAGAAAATTCTTGAAGTTCGACCATGCTTCTGCGCGATATTTGCTCATAACTCTGCACGATTTGCCCAAAAGTCTGCGCACTCCACTTTTCGGTGCCGGATTAAATCCTTCCGAAAGTCTCTTTGAGTTCTGCGACTTGAGCTACATCCAGCAACCGGGTTGGCAGGCCCCGCAAAGCCACTAGTAGCTTGGCTGTTTCTTCTAACTCTTCTGCTGCACAGACCGCTGAGAAGAGATCCTTTCCCGAGACGACGGGACCGTGATTGGCCAACAGAACCGCACTATGCTTGCCGCCCAGTTCGCGGATCAAGTAACCGGATTTCGGGTCGCCTGGCTTGATGTATGGAACCAGTTTGACCGTGCCGACGCGCATCACCACGTACGGCGTAAGCGGCGGAATACAGTCATTGGGATCGGTGTCTTCCAGACACGACAGAGCAGTGGCCCAGGTCGAGTGCAGATGAACCACTGCGCCCGCTTCCGGCCGCGTGTCATAGAAGGCTTGATGCAGAAAAATCTCTTTGGTCGGCTTGTCGCCAGAAACGTGGTTGCCATCCAAACTAATCTTGGCGATGCGCTCGGGGTCGATATCGCCCAAGGTGGAATTCGTTGGCGTCATGAGGATCCCGTCATGTAAACGCGCGGAGACATTGCCCGCCGTGCCGACGGAAAAACCACGCGCAAACAGCGATGCACACAGTTCCGACATCTGCCGTCGCAGTGTCTGTTCTTCAGAACTCATTTACCGGACTCCATCATTCTGAGGGCCTTCGCGAAAAAGTCCGGAGCGCCGAAGTTTCCAGACTTTAGAGCCAGCGCAATGGGTTCAGTCTTTCCAACGCTCAAGACTGGCACGCCCGGGTCGATCTCTGGCCCAATTGACATGGCCGGTGAACCCAATGCCTCAGAGACGGCCTTGGCGACAGCGCCTGACGTCTCTCCTCCGGCCACGACAAGGCGCTTATGACCCGTTTGAACAAGTTCTCGTGCTGTTTTCGCAAAGAGATTGTCCAGCCTGTCCACTACTGCTTCTTGACCGAATTGACTTTGGATCGCTCGCACCTCTTCCGGGCTTCCTGATGAGTAAGCGAGAGGGGACTCTCCTGAATGCGTTTCAAAGAAATCCAGAAGCGTTTGCGTGGTCACATCCCCGGACATAACACCCGGAACATCGATGGCGAACGTCGGATTGGATTCCGCATGAACATCGATCTGCCCGCGTGTCGTACCTGAACATGACCCTGCAAGGATAGCGGCAGGCCCAGAGATACCTGTGAACACAATGCCACCTCTTTTGGACGAAGCTTTTCTGACGAAGTTTCTGGGTAGACCCAATGCGATCCCGGATCCCCCGGTAATCAGCTGGGCATCCATCAGTGCCTCGCCCCAGGCCAGCAAATCCTCGTCCGAAATCGCATCACCGATTACAAAGCGTTCGTCTGCGATCCGCAACGCATCAGCAATCGCCTCTGACCCTTGCTTCACGGTGCCAACTGGAACCAACCCAACCGCCTCCTTGGCCTGGTGCTGCAACCAACGCCTGATGTTCGCATCCGTCATCGGAGTAAGAGGGTGATTTTCCATCCCTGACTCGTGCAATAGCTTGCCGAACACAAAAAGATGGCCGTGATAAATGGTACGCCCCGTGGTGGGAAAGGCCGGACAGAAAACCACCTTCTGCGCGTCCAGTTCGTTGGCAAGCGCTTCCGCGACCGGGCCGATGTTTCCTTCATTAGTGGAATCGAATGTTGAGCAGTATTTAAAAATGAACTGCTGGCATCCTTGATCCTTAAGCCACCGCAGAGCTTGCAAGCTGTCCGCTACGGCTTCCTCAATAGGTGCGGTGCGGCTCTTAAGTGAAATCACACCCGCTTCGATCTCTTTGTCGGCTGGGGTAGTTGGAATACCCGGAAACTGAGCCGTTCGTAGTCCACCTTCCGGCTCAACACCTTTCGCCAAGGTGTTTGCGACATCACTTGCACCAGTAAAATCGTCCGCTATGACACCGATTTTCATAGTTCAATGTCCCGCGTCGGCCCTGGATCCAGCCTATGGATATGCGGTGCCGCGCCCACGGGAAAAACCTCACGCACAAGTGGATCATGGCCGGGCACGATAAGCCTAGAATGCGAAGCCAACCTCTCAAGTGTCTCGAAACCATCCATCATGTCTTGCAGGTCGACGACGATAGGAAAGGCTTTGCGCGCCATGAAATTCTCGTAATAATGCGAGGCATCAGAGGCGAGTACCATCCACCCGGCTGCCGTTCTTACACGAACGCATTGCAACCCGCGCGAATGCCCACCGATGCAGTGCACCGTTACCCCATCTGCAATCTCGGCTTCTCCGTCGTAGAACACGACCTTCCCTGAATAGAGACGCTTTACGACCTCGCAAATATGGACCGCCGTGAAAGGTGCGCGCAGATGATCGTGGCACATGCAGGGGCCTGTGGCGAAGCCCATCTCCGCCGATTGCATATGCAACTTCGCGTTCGGGAACATATGCAGCCCCCCCGCGTGATCATAATGAAGATGGGTCACGATAACCTCGGTTACCGCTTCCGGCGTGATGTCCAAGGGGCGCAGAGCCTCGCGTGGGTCCATCGCAATGGGACGACCACGCGCGGCGGCCTCATCGGAGTCGTAGCCGGTATCGACCAGTATGACTTCGTTGCCGCGCTTCAATACCCAAACGAAATAGTCCATCGCGTGAGGTGCGTCGTGATTGTCATCCAAGATGAAGCTGTCGCGTCGAGTGCGGGCATTGCGATCCGCATACTTGACAGCGTGAATCTCCCAATCGTTCATCGGATGACCTCGAAGTACTGGTGAACTGTCTTCGTGGCGATCATATCAGCCACAGCCGCATCGAAGGATTTGAAATGCGCGCTTTCCAAGTGGGCGGAGAACGCCACGCTATCATCATAAACCTCATAGAGAAATACTGTCTCGGGATTGCCGCCGAGGCAAACGTCAAACTGCTGGCATCCGGCATCGTCACGCAAAGAGGTTGAAGCGTTTGCGACCATCAGCGGTAAAAAAGTGTCTCTCTTACCGGGTTTGAGAGTGAAAGTGACAGTGACTACAAACATCAGACAGAAAGTCCTTTCAGACGTGAGAAAGCGCGCTTTGCAACGGGCAGCTGGCTGAGGATCAGACCAATGTTGAGCACCAGCAGAATGGCCGCTCCAGGTCGAGAAAAGAAGACCGAAAGATCCCCATCCGACAGGAACAATGACCGGCGGAAGGTTTCATCAAAAAGACCTCCCAGGATAACCCCGATAACCAGTGGAGCGATTGGGTACTTCATGAGGTTCATAAAGTAAGCAACGGCGCCGACGCCAAGCATCAGGTATAGATCATTGATGCCACCACCAACGCTGAAAGACCCAATTGTTGTCAGAACCATAACGACGGGCAAGAAGATGGTCTGCGGGATGGCGAGTATTTTGATAAAGACCCGAGCGGTGAAAAGCCCCATCAGGAACATCGTCAGGGAGGCCAGCACCAGGATTGCAGCCACGCGCAGAATGATCTCGGGGTCTATCGTCGGGCCGGGGATCACGTTGTTGATCTTGAAAGCCCCCATCAAAGCGGCGGCTGGTGGTGAGCCAGGAATGCCCAACACCAAAAGTGGGATTAGCGCGCCCCCAATGCAGGCGTTATTTGCTGTTTCTGAGCACAGCAGACCTTCCAATGACCCTTTTCCAAACTTATCGCCCTCAGCAGATACAGTCTTACCGACACCGTAGCTGACCCAACCGGCGACATCTTCGCCGACGCCAGGAAGCGCTCCTACCCCGGTCCCAATCACTCCTGACCGGCCAATGGTGGGCAGGTAGCGTCGGATGGAGCGTAGGTTCGGAAGGATTCGGCCCTTTAGGGCTACAACTTTCCCAGCCTCAACGTGCCTCAAACCGTCGATAATTTGGGGGATGGCAAAGGCACCCATCAAAACTGGCACGACCTGAAATCCGCTCATCAGGTAAGACCAGCCGAAGGTATAGCGCGGCTCAGACAACAGAGGGTCAAGTCCCACCATGGACATCGCAAGCCCGATCAGACCGGCGATCCATCCCTTAATCACCAGGTCTTCGCTCATCAAAGTGCCCGAAAGCAGAATGCCGAAAAGGGCCAGCAGTGCTTTCTCTGGGCTTGCGATGTTCTTTGAAACCAAAAGCAGCGCCCAGACAAAAATCAAAAGCGTGATGGTTCCGATAACTGTGCCAATGAAACTGGCCGTCGTGGTCAGCCCTAGCGCTTCGCCCCCTCGACCCGCTTTGGCCAGAGGGTAGCCATCCATGGCCGTCGCCGCGCTGGCTGCCGTGCCCGGAATGTTCAGCAAAATAGACGGGTAAGAGCCGCCGTAAATCGCGCCCACATAGGCACCGAGCAAGGCAATGAGCGAATAGTCCAATGGGATCTTATTGCCGAAAAAACCCGTTAAGATCGTCACCGCGAGCGTTGCCGTAAGTCCGGGTAACGCACCGAATGTGATGCCCAGAAATACGGATACGATCAGATACAGGTAGGTCAGCGGGTCTACTGCCAGGCCCACGAATGCGGTCCCAAACCCAGCCAGTTGCGAAAGGATAAAGTCCATCCGGTCAGTCTTTCCATAGCGGACGAAGCGTCACGTAGTAGTGGTATTCGATTTGCTTGAAGATCAGCCCACCGCGCGCAGGTACGTTTTGGCGGAAGACGAATGCCATCGCACAAACGAGGATGAGCGGGGCAAGTATTGCCACCAATGGAACGAACCGCAAAACGCGTTCGGAAGCCGCTTTGGTCAACACCACTAGTGTTAACGCGACCCACAAGGCCAGTGTGAACCAATCATCACCGTGTGCATTCCAATCCGCCTGAGCAGGAAACACGGCGAACGCAAACAAACCGGCGACGACAACTGCGACACAGGCCAACAAAGCACGCCGCGCATGACCTCCGTAGTAGCCGTAAGTCAAAGCTGTAATCAGTAACCCCGAGCACAAAATAAAATCCACTCTGGGAACCAGTCCGACGACATATGCAAGAAGGATCAGGCCTATTGTTGAAGCTCGATAGGCTTCCGACTGGTCCCATCCGATCCCTAGAGCGCTGGCCGCGTATTTGGCACCGCCAGAGCGGATCGAAATAGCCAACAAAATGAACGACAAAACAAGCAATCCACCGAAGATGAACAGCGGTACAATTGCAGCCGAGTTGTACCAGTCGGACCCACTGACACCTGCGCGGTTTTCACCCCATAGCGGGATGTCCGACGTCTTCCAAAGGAAAAAGGTGGAAATTGCTATCAGACCAATCGATGCCCAGAAATCGCGCGCCCGCATGATCAGTGTATCGTCAGGTTTGTCCATTGCCTGCCTCTTATCGGAAAGGGCGCGATCAAGCGCGCCCCTTCAAAATTGATCGGATTAGGGCTTCTCGATACCCAGCGAGGCTGGATCCACTGTGGCAGCGCCCAGATCTTGCAAGGTGTAGGCAAAGGTAGCCTCGAGGTTCGCAAACAGCTCTTGAGCTTCTTCGCCGTGTTGACCACCGACATCATAATTGTTTGCAGAGGCCCATTCAGCGACGGTGTCGGAGGCAATCGCTTGCTCGAAGGCATCACCAAGCGCGGCCTTTACGTCGTCCCCCGCTGAACTGTGAACTGCAAACCCGATGGCCTGTTTGAGCGGTAAATACTGATCGAGACCGTCATAGATGCCAAAGGCAGAAGGCACTGTTGCCCCTGCAATCTGCGCATCTTCGGGTGTCAACATCGCAAGCGGTTTAAGTTGACCGCCTTCGATCAAAGGGGCCTGTTCAGCTAGAGAAGTCACAACCAACGCGACTTCACCTGCTATTGCTGCCTCCTGCCCGGGCGCTGAACCTTTGTATGGAACAAACTTGAATTCTGCACTGGACCCTTTTTCGATGGCCAGAAGGTTCAAGTGGTGGATCGAACCTGCGCCGGAAGCCGCCGCTGGAATGGTCCCAGGAGCAGCTTTTGCGGCGTCGACCAGCTCTTCCAGCGTGTTGTAAGGGCTATCTGCTGGAACCGAGATCAGATCAGGTGATCCGCCAACAATGAACGGATACCAAAAATCAAATTTCTTATCCCAACCACCTTGCACAGCAGCGGTGACGTTCGACTCTGACAAACCAACCAATGTATAGCCATCGTCTGGTTGGTTCATGACATAGACCATCCCGTTGGAGCCTGCGACACCACCTGTTTGATTGATCACATTGATCGAGACCGGAAGGTGTTTTTCCATCTCGGCCATGATCATTCGGTTGATCGTATCCGTACCTCCTCCGGCCCCCCAGACCACAGCTGTGGTGATATCACGATAGGGATAATCCTGCGCAACAGCTGCCCCTGCAATCCCGGTCGCCATCACGGCTGCGGCCGCCAACCGCCCTAGCTTTTGTTTCATTTCCAAGTCCTCCCAAACAGCTTTGCGTTTATTATTGCATTTATTTGCGTATACATTAAAGAATGCATTGTCAACGGACTGTAGTGAAAGCTGCTATCGCGCTATGAATGCGAAACGGGAAGGAAGCGGGCTAAGATGAAGAAAAATTATGATGTGGCAGTGTTCCACGGGGACGGAATCGGCCCGGAAATTATGGCCCCTACGCTTGAAATACTGCACCAGCTTTCGCGCAGCAGTCCTTCATACGAACTGGTGTTTACAGACGCTCCGGCGGGCGCAGGCCACTACGCCAAAACTGGAGAATCGTTTCCGGCTGGGTCACTCGAAACTGCACGCAACGCCGACGCGATTCTGCTATCTGCAATGGGTTTGCCGGACGTTCGCTACCCTGACGGAACCGAGATTTCACCGCAGATCGATTTGCGAAAGCAACTGGGACTTTTCGCCGGTGTACGGCCAGTAAAGGTAAGCAGCGGACAAATGACCCCCTTGGCGCTGCCCACCGGAAAAGAGATCGACTTTGTCTTGATACGTGAGAGCACAGAAGGACTGTTCTTCACCCAAGGCACTGGCGAAGTTACCGAACACGAAGCACGTGAAACTCTGCTGATCACTCGTGAGGTGTCCGAAAAACTGTTCCGTTTCGCGTTTAAACTCGCCCAGAACCGCAAAAGAACCGGGCGCGGTCGGGGTCGAGTTACATGTGTCGACAAAGCTAATGTGTTCCGCGCCTTTGCGTTCTTCAGATCGATGTTTGATGCAGAAGCTGCACACCATCCCGAATTGCAGGCAGACCATGCCTATGTTGATGCCACCGCTCTATGGATGGTTCAAAAGCCTTGGGAATTCGATGTATTGGTGACTGAGAACATGTTCGGAGACATCCTCTCCGACCTTGGCGCGGGTCTCATGGGTGGTCTTGGACTGGCTCCGTCAGCGGATATCGGGTTGAATCACGCTGTATTCCAACCCTGCCATGGTTCCGCTCCGGACATTGCGGGACGGGGTATTGCCAACCCTTTTGCGATGATCCTGTCCGCAGCAATGATGCTTGAATGGTTGGGTTTGACCCGTGATCACCCAGGCCTGTCCAATGACGGCGAACGATTGCGTGAAGCCGTGGAAAAGGTGACTGCGAACGGACAAAACCTGACGCGTGACTTAGGTGGCACCGCCGGAACGCAGGACGCTGCCTCATCGGTATTGGAAGCATTGCGGGCATGAATACTCAACAAGCCATCAGGGTCGCGTGTGTGGGTGCGGGGTACTTCAGCAGGTTCCACTACGAAAGCTGGTCCCGAATGCCCGGAGCGGTTCCGATTGCATCCTGCAACCGTGATATCAACAAGGCGAAGGAAACAGGACTGGCCGCTTACGACGATTTGTCAAAAATGCTGGAGGCGGAAGAACCGGATCTCGTGGACATCATCCTTCCGCCTGTGGCGCAGGCCGAGGCAATCCGCTCGGCATTGCGGTTTGGTATCAAGTGGCTGATCTGCCAAAAGCCATTTTGCTTGTCTCTGGATGAAGCTGAGAAGATTGTTTCAGAGGCAGAAGCCGTTGGTGCCATTATTGTAATACACGAGAACTTTCGCTTCCAGCCTTGGTATCGCGCAATCAAAGAGGCGATGGCCGTGGGTCGAATTGGAACACCTCTACAAGCGACTTTCCGACTTCGACCCGGTGACGGACAGGGACCAAGCGCCTACCTAGACCGGCAGCCGTACTTTCAGGATATGCCACGTTTCCTCGTTCATGAAACAGCGGTTCACTGGGTAGACACATTCCGATTTTTATTCGATGCGCCCAGCGCAGTTTATGCGGACTTGCGCCAAGTTAACCCCGTTATCGCGGGCGAGGATGCTGGTTACATCCTGTTTGACCACCCCAACGGTTTGAAAGCTCTGTTCGATGGGAACAGGTGCCTTGACCACAGCGCCGAAAACCTGCGTCAGACCATGGGCGAAGCTCTCGTCGAAGGAACGGAAGGATCACTGGTTCTTAACGGCGACGGTTCAGTAGAACTCCGCGTTTTTGGAAAACAGGAGCGGCAGCAGATTCTACCTCCAAGCGATCACGATGGGTTTGGAGGCGACTGCGTCCACGCCTTGCAAAGTCACGTCGTTTCAGGCCTTCTAAGAGGCACGCCGTTGGAAAACACGGCCCGAGATTATCTGGACGTGATCCGCATTGAAGAGAAGATTTATCTTTCGGCTGCGGAGGGACGAAAAATCAACCTGGAGACGCCGTGAAGGATCAGGACACAAAAACTCTTTCCAATACGCAACGCGCTGTTAGGGATTTGCGGCAGATGATCCTGTCCGGCGAACTTGCCGCCGGGACTGACCATCTGGAGTCGGAACTCGCCGAAACTCTGGGCATGTCCCGCACCCCGATACGGGAAGCTGCGTTGATGTTGGAAAGTAAAGGGTTGCTGGAAATGCGGCCCCGCAAGGGCGTGCGGATACTACCTGTTTCATCAGATGATATGCGTGAAATTTACGACATACTGACGGAACTCGAGAGCCTCGCAGCGCAGCGCGCTGCCGAAGCGGGTTATTCCGAAGATGAACTGGCGGTACTTGCTGGATCAATTGCAAAGATGGACCAAGCCATCGAAGCCGGAGACCTTGAAGCCTGGGCCGAGGCCGACGAGTTGTTTCATCAGGAGCTCGTTCGGTTGGGCGGCAACAAACGGGTCGAAGCGATTGTCGCCATGATGAGCGACCAAGTGCGTCGCGCGCGCGCAACTACGTTGTTCATCAGGCCCCTGCCCGTCAAATCCAATGAAGATCACCGGGTTGTTTTTCAAGCGATTAGTGAAGGTCGTCCAGATGCCGCCCGCGAACGTCATCGAGAACACAGGCTGCAAGCGCAGGCTATGCTTTGCGGGATACTCGAAAAGCATCGGCTCAACAGCCTCTGATCTTCTCGTGTCCGGTCGTTAATCAACTAAAATAACTGCCAATTTTTGACAACAAAGGCGCTCCGAATACTTCTTGCCCACGGCAGTCCACGGTTGCGTCCGGCTGTTCTGATTTTCTTTTTTCAAATCACTCAACCAATCACTGCATCGTTTGGGGTTGATGTGGTACGAATTCGTATTAAATTAGTACGATATCGCACTATTGGAGGGTCAAGATGCCAAACCGAAGACGTTTTCTCAAGATTCTAGGCGGAGGCACAATACTGGCGGCAACCGGTGCGGTTGCGTTTCTCGCTACACGCACGCCGCATGACGCGCTGGCTCCGTGGATGCCAAAACCGTATGACGACCCACGCAAAGTTGCTTTGTCCTATGCAATTCTCGCCCCCAATCCGCACAACTTGCAACCTTGGCTGGTCGAGTTGGTTGGACGAGACAAGGTGCGCATCCACCGTGATCCTGATCGCGAGCTTCCGGAAACCGATCCTTACCACCGACAGCTCTATATTGGCCTCGGGGCATTTGTTGAGACGATGGTACTGGCGGCAAGTGCTTTCGGGTTCGATACCGAGGTCAAGTTACTGCCAGATGGGGATGACGGACCCATCGCAGAAGCAGTGTTTGTGCCAGGCGGGACATCCGATCCACTATCAGATCAAATCCTCAAACGGCATTCCAACAAAGAACCGTACACTGAACAGCGGCTGTCCGAGGCGGAAATGTCAGTTCTTGAAAACTACGCCACTCTGATTTCCGATGAGGGTCTAGTGGCCCGTATTCGAGACCTCACGAAACGCGCATTTGAAATCGAGATGCGTACACCGCAGACGCTGAAAGAATCCGTCGACCTCATGCGGATCGGGAAAGCAGAAATCAACGCCAACCCTGACGGGATTGAACTGCGTGATCCCATGCTGGAAACACTGCGACTAGCAGGTCTGTTGGACAATGAGACCCTGATGAATGTTGACCACCCAGGCACTCAGTCACACATGCGAGGCTACTTCGCCATGCTAGACGCGACGCCGCAATACGCGGTCATGACGACGGCTACAAACACGCGAAGCGATCAACTCGATGCCGGGCGTCGATTGATGCGTTTTTACCTGAAGACAACCGAAATGGGCCTGGGCGTTCATCCGGTCAGTCAGGCACTTCAGGAATATCCCGAGATGGCCGATGAATACGCTCTGGCGCATGAGCTTCTTGCGCCAACAGGGCACACAGTGCAAATGTTGCTGCGTTTGGGGTATGGACCCGAACCAATTGCCACACCCCGCTGGCCGCTGGAGACACGAATTCTGAATGAAGCCTGAACATGTGACCAACGAAGTCTACCGGTTCTTCACCGAGGTCGGGATCATCAATCAGTTGATCTCGACCAAGCTAGAAGCGTTCTTACCTGGCAGAATGACCGCAACCCAATTTGGCATATTGGGCCACCTGGTCCGGCGCCCCGAGGGAGAGACGCCACTACAGCTATCGAACGCTTTTCAAGTGCCCAAGACGTCGATGACCCACATGCTCTCCAGTCTTGAAAGTCATGCCTTAATTACCCTTGAAGCCAACCCCAATGACAAGCGTTCAAAAATTGCCCGGTCGACGCCGCGAGGCGCGGAGTTTTTGCAAGCTTGTATGGATCGGATGTCGACAGCCCTCGGTCCGGTGATGTCCGAACTCGGGCCTGAGCCGTTTCATGAAACGCTGCCTAATCTGACGCTCATACGCGAAGCTTTAGACAGCGAACGGGACTAAGTAGAACCAGCGCCGCCCAAAGCGCGACCTCAAACGATCAGAACACCATGCTATCTGCGCCTAGGAGCAGCGACGGCGATCCTCGAGGCAAGATGGGCATGTCGTCAAATATTGCAATCCACGCGTCACCATCAAATACCACGAGTGGTTGGTTAAATTCCCGCCTATTGGGGAACTGCCAGAGTTCGCTCGAACTAGCGCGCCGTCACAGTCGCCAATCGACAAAGTAGGATGTGCGAAATCAACACCAAAAACGAAACAACCTCAGGCTACATAGAACAAACTTGCAATCGCGTGCTCCGGCGTAGTCACCTAAGGCATAGGGTTGGAGGAAGCAAATGGCGCAATGGAAGTTCGTGGTTTGTGTTTGTTGCGCGCTGGCTCTAGTAGCTTGCGCTCCAAAAACCCGCACATATGAAAAGACGGTATCGGCTTCGCTGCCAGCGACTTCAGGCACAGCTCTGGGCCTGGCGGCCAATCACCTTGGGAATCCCAAAGACGGTCGGTCAGGCGTCAAGCTAATCAGTGATGGCGAAGAAGCGCTCGTCTCAAGGCTGTTGTTGGCGGCTGCGGCCGAGCGAACGATAGACGCGCAATACTACCTTCTGCACAACGACCCAACGGGTCACCTCTTTGCAGCCAGTCTATTGCAGGCCGCAGATCGGGGTGTTCGTGTCCGATTGTTGCTGGATGACATGGATACGTCCAGCTATGACGCGATGACAGCCGCATTGGACAATCACGAGAATATTGAAATCAGGCTGTTCAATCCGTTTTGGCGCGATCAGAGCCTTTTGTTCGCGGGTCTGACGGACTTCAAACGCATCAACCGCAGAATGCACAACAAGTCCATGACGGCGGACAACGTGTTCACGATAGTGGGTGGCAGAAACATCGGTGCCGAGTATTTTCTGGCTCGGAAAGAAATGAACTATGCCGATCTGGATGTGCTGGCCGCAGGCCCAGTTGTACGCGAGGTGTCGCAAAGCTTTGACGCATACTGGAACAGCGAATTCGCCGTTCCGGCTCGTGTGGTCGTTGGAGAACCCCAGGAATTTGACCTTGCTGATGCACGAGTCCGGTTGAATGAACTGGTCGAGGAAGCGAGGCAAACGCAGTACGGCGCTGCCCTCAGAAAATCAGCGCAAGAGAACTTCGCGGATGGAGCCCTGTCACTGGATTGGCTGCCTGCGAAACTTTATGCTGATCCGCCCTCAAAAGCCGCGGGTCTCGAGAACTCAGGTCCCGTTCTGGCATCTCAATTGCTTCCGTACTTTGAGAATGCCAACAGTGAGGTGAACATCGTCTCCGCCTATTTCGTGCCGCGCAACAACGGTGTGAAATGGCTTACCGAACTTGAGAGCCGCGGTGTTAACGTGAAGGTCGTGACCAATTCGCTTGCATCTAACGACGTCGCACCCGTTTACGCACACTATGCTAAAAAACGCCGAGCACTTTTACGCGGTGGAGTAGAACTCTACGAACTGCGCCCCGACGCCTATCAGGTCCAACGTCGGGGTATTAACTGGGCTCAATCTCGATCAGGCCTACACTCCAAGGCATTTGCAGTTGATGACCGATACTTGTTCGTAGGGTCGTTCAACTGGGACCCGCGGTCTGTCAACATCAACACCGAAATGGGAATTCTGATTGACTCACCAGCATTGACCGCACGGACTATGGGTGCCTTGGACGACGCGCTACCCGCATACACATATAACGTGACGCTAGAGCACGCCGGTCAACTTAAATGGACAACAAGAGGCGATGATGGCAACGTCCTTGAGTATGAATCCGAACCGACAGGATCAGCTTGGGATCACATAGTTTCCGGTTTCCTAAGTATTTTACCAATTGGGTCACAGCTTTAGGTTTGTTGACAAATAATCTGGCCGCGTGTCGCTCTTCTCGGACACGCGTCTACAGCGAGTGGGAAACACCCTGACGTATTTCGGGCCATCGCCCAGGCGACCTTCAGTAAAAACCAATCTTGCTGACATCTACACGGGCGTCGTGATCGCGCCCGTAGGCGACAATTCCAACTGAGGTGATTTCGTCAGCGACGGGAACAGAGCGCAACATGGCACCTGAAGCCTTAAAGTTTGACAAAGGTAAAGAAACCTCGGTCCATTCGTCAGAAGTTTCGAACTCGGCCTGATAGTATTGCCAGGGCAGCACCGTGCCACGTGTTCTGAGGTGAACGAAGTATTGCTCGCCGTTGCCCCGCACCACTAACCTGACGCCTGATACACCCTCATCTGGTCGAACAGGTAACTTGCGTCGAAACTGGATGAAGCCGCCGTTGTTTTCTGTACTCACGGTTCCGGTCAACCGCGCGAATGCAACATCACCTTCCGAATGAAACTGCACCTGCCCTGAAGAGACCCCTCCCATGACGGTGTCGGCAATGTAGTCCCAACGAGTCTCCGGAGACTCGGAGAAGTCCTCAGCAAGATTTCCATCAGCCTGCGCCATTGTAGATCCGATGATAAATAGCCCTGAAACAAGCCCAACGAAGTTGCCACGCATATTGTTCTTCCTCAGTTCAATATCGCAATGGAAAGGTTAAGCGCCGTGGCAAATGCGACCCATGCTAAGTACAGCAGGAAGGCCAGTGCGGAAACCCGATCCGAATTCCTGACCCGAGCGATGAACATGACGATGACAACCAACAACGCGACAATGACCACAAGGGCAAACCACGGCTGTTGCAGTACGAAAAAGGTTGGAGACCACAAAAAGTTCAGACCCATCTGCGCCCACCACAGCTTCATTGCGGTCGAACTTCGGTCTGTTTCAAACTGACGCCAACCCGTCACAGCAATCAAGACATAGAGCACCGTCCAAACCGGGCCAAAAACCCAATTTGGTGGGTTGAAGGCGGGTTTAGAAAGCTGCCCATACCAATCGCCGGGTGCGGTCAATATCCCGATCAGGATGCCGCCTCCCATCACGAGGGCAAGAAATGCTATGCGGACCATCCAGTTCGACATTGTAAGGCAGCTTTCAGCAGTCCTTGGTCGCTACGTTGACAACTGCGTCGGAAGAGAAGGTTGCAGTTTTGGTCTCAACTGCGTCGGCATATGACACTGTTGCGCCTTCGATCTCGGACCCGGTTACGGTGATTTCGCGTTGCCCGATTGTATCATCAACATCGATGGTAAAGGCGAGATTGTCCCCGACTGCGAGGGTGGCGATCTCAAGTTCAATTGTATTTTGCCCGTCCACCGCCAAAGGAAGTTGCCGCAGTGCATCAACACCCTCAACGATTTCAAGCGGCTGGAATACCTCTACGCCTGCGCCATTTTCGGTGACATCGAAAATCAGGCGTCCGGCAGATTGCGACAAGTCAATTTTGAGGGTTGAGGCTTCTACTACGCACGTTCCGACATTCGTCAGAACAAAACGGTCCTTGGGTGCGCCTTCTATGAAGCGAATTTGTACACCAGCTTGAAGCGAAGTAGCTGCAAACAATCCAAGGGTTGCGGTAAGAATACTCTTCGAGAACATATTTATCTCCTTTCTAAAAGGTTCCTGACAAATACGCTCTGGCAGCTTTCTTGGATCAGACTTATGCCCTTTGACTATCGTGGTTCAGCCGACAGGACCTTTCAAAGTTCCATGCGCCGCTGTCAGAACGGTTAAGTCAAAACATGCCGTTTTCATTCTCGCTGTTTGCCGGAACCTCCTGAAGAACGTCCCAGTGCTCGACAACCTTCCCATCGACATCCAGGCGAAAAATATCGATCCCTGCGTACTCGAGACCATCGGGCCAGATTTGGTGGCAATGCAGAATAACGTGGTCGTCTTCAGCAAAGGCACGTTTGATGTCCACACGCTTTCCCGGGTATTCGGCAGCCATGCGCTCGAAGTACTCGACAAAGGCTTGCTTGCCGTCGCCAACATGCGGGTTGTGCTGCGTATAGGTTTCCCCAACAAAGATCTCTATGGCCTCGGCAGGTCGACACTCGTTGAACATCATTTCGTAGAAAGCGATGACGTTTTTCTTGTTTGTTTTGAGGTCCGGCATACTGATCTCCAAATCGACGTTTGCACCGCCCAAAAAATGTTGGCCCACGCAAATCTTGGAAGCAACCCGGCAAGGACCTCAATCCCTAATCGGCAAGAAGTTACCGGCTTGATTTTGCGTTGCGACTATTTCGCGGGTTAGCCACTTATTCAGTTTCTTCAAAGTCTATGTGAATGTGATTTCCATCAGGATCGGCCACATGGATTTGGATCATTCGGGATCCCGGGACTTCGGATTTGCGATACTGGATCTGACACGAGATCAGTTTTTCTTCGAATGCTCTCAACCCTGTGGCTGAGAGCGCAAAATGCTCGAGCTTGAGCTTCACTTCGGAGCCGACATTAGGCGTTCCTTCGTGACCCACAAGGTGAACCACGGCGTGATCACCCGCATACAACCAAGCTCCGGGAAACGGAAAATCAGGGCGGGCCCCGAGTTTTAAACCCAAGACCTCTTCATACCAAGCAACCATCTCAGGCAACTTAGTCGTCACGATATTCACATGATCCAGCCGCTCAATTCTCATCTAAAAACCCTCAAGCACGAGCTTTCCTTTGGCCTTGCCGCTTTCAAGGATAGTATGCGCTTTCTTTAAGTTTGTAGCATTGATCCTACCAAGTGTATCGGTCGCTGTGGATCTGATCTTTCCGTCATCTATCAACCCGGCGACCTGATTCAGGATTTCGCTTTGACGGTTCATATCTCCAGTCCCAAAAAGCGACCGAGTGTACATGAACTCCCAATGCAATGAGATCGATTTAGGTTTGAACGGCGCGATGTCGAAGGTTTCAGGATCATCAATCAACCCAAAGCGACCTTGAGGTGTCATCACCTCTCCAGCTTGGGAAGCATAAAGCTGGGAATGGTTTGTCGAATAAATGAAATCCACGCTGTCGATACCGAGAGCCTCGAGTTGTGAGCCAAAAGGTTCCGCATGGTTAATGACATGGTGTGCACCCAGCTCTCGAACCCAGTCTTGTGTCTCGGGTCGGGACGCAGTGGCAATCACCGTCAAGTCAGTGAGAGCTCGCGCCAATTGAATGGTGATCGACCCGACACCGCCTGCGCCACCAATAACCAACAACGTATTGGTCCCGCCGGAAACGGCATCCTGAACCCGCAAGCGGTCGAACAGCATCTCAAAGGCAGTAAGCGTCGTGAGCGGCATCGCCGCAGCCGCTTTCGCCGGTATGGATTTTGGCGCGGCTCCGACAATACGTTCATCCACCAGATGAAACTCGGCATTGGTTCCCGGTCGGTCTATTGCCCCGGCGTACCAAACTGTATCTCCCGGACTGTAATTCTCAACCGTTTCGCCAATTGCTTCGACGATCCCTACTGCGTCCCACCCCAGAATATCAGGTGCTGGGCCCGCAGGAGCACGTTTTTGCCGAATTTTCGTATCAACTGGGTTCACTGACACGGCCTGCACCTTCACCAACAAGTCGCGCCCCTTAGGCGTCGGTTTATCGGCCTCAAAGTCGATTAAGGCGTCCGCCCGATCAATCGACCCTGTCTCACGGTATCCCACGGCTTTCATAACGTGCTCCTTTGTCCGGTTCTCTATCAACCGATGACTGTCATCTCATTCAACGTGAATTCTGCAACGGCGCCCTCTGTTGCTTCCAGGTAAGCCGCAAGGTGCTGAGCACCCATGTGGGTTTGCCAAAGCTCTCGGCTTTGCCAGTTTTCGTAGAACACGAAATGAGCCGGGTTGTCGTTGTCCTGGTGCAGGTCATAGTTAATGCAACCTTCTTCGGCACGGGTTATGTCGATGAGCTTGATCAGCTCGGCCTTTACGAGGTCAATCTTGTCGGGGTTAGCTTTGATGTTGGCGACGATTGTCAACTTGGCCATTGGAATAGGTCCCTTGTGTATTTGCGCGATGCGCTAGATTTACGCCGCAGTCTCTTCGGGATAAACGGGGTATAATCGAACATATAATCCGGAAATACCGTTTAATGCATTTAGACAATCTTCGCTTGTTTCTGACCATAGCCGAGAAAGGCAGTCTTGTGGCCGCGGCGCGCGACACAGGGATGTCGAGCACGACAGTGTCCGAGCGGCTCGCGGCTCTCGAGGCACATTATGGAGTGGTTTTGTTCAACCGCACCACCCGTTCCATTAGCCTGACCGAAGAAGGCCGGGTACTAGCCGATGGTGCAAAAAACGTTCTCAGTGAGGTTGCGGACCTGGACACACGTGTTCGGCACGGTGCCGAAACTCTATCTGGTCCAATTCGCATAAGCGCGCCGATTGACTTGGGACGGAGCATTGTTTCCAAGGTTATTGCCGAATTCACCGAAGAGAACCCAGCCGTCTCAATCGAACTGTCCCTCTCGGACGGCTATGTCGACCTTGTGGGCCAGGGTTTCGACCTCGCCGTTCGCTTTGGCAACATCACAGACAGCTCGCTCAGGTTGCGAAATCTAGGAAGCTACCAACGTTTCGTATGTGCGTCCCCAAGTTATCTGGCCTCATTCGGAACGCCCGAAAAACCAGAAGATCTATTAATCCACAACTGCTTGGTCATGAGGTTTGGCGACATGATCGACAACGTTTGGGAGTTTGGATCAGGGCCAAATGCCCAGCGCGTATCGGTAAAGGGAAATCGGATAGTCAATGATGGTTCACTCATCCGCGATTGGGCGATTGCAGGCCATGGGGTCGTATTGAAGTCAGAACTGGATGTAGGCGAAGATGTTCGATCTGGCAGACTTGTTTCTGTCTTGCGCGACTTCCTCCCACCGCCGAAACCTTTGCAAATGATGTTTCCGCCTAGCCGAGCCCAACCACGTCGCATAACGGCCTTGGCCGAGCACTTGCGTCGCAAATTTGGTGTGAATTGAGGCAACAGGGGAAGAAACTAGACTGATACCAGCTAGGTTTGCTTAATGAATTTCAAAGTCGCCTGTGCTAGCTCTCTGCCAGCATCTTCTTGAATGAAATGCCCGGCTTTAGGCACAACGGTATGGTTTTGACCAACTGCCCCAGGGATCGACTTTTGGAACACTTTGTCTACTCCCGCCATGACCCTGTCATCTTCTCCAAAAACGGTCAGAAACGGAGTGTTGAGGGTCTTTAGGGTTTTCCATGCGGCTCGGTTGGCTTCTGAAGCTGGGTTGTCGGGTTTGTCGGGCACCAACATTGGAAACTGTCGAGCGCCTGCCAGATAGCGCTCATCCGGGAACGGTGCGTTGTAGGCTGCGACCTCTTCATCGGAAATCTTGGATGTTGTGCCGCCGAATACGATGCGCCCCGAATAAAATTCAGGAACGGATTGCGAGTATTCCCGCCAAGAAAGAAATGCCTCGCCCAAGGGAGTGTCACCGGTGGGCAAGGCCGTGTTTGCCACAACTACCCGAGAGAACCGCTCGGGCATACTCGCAACCAGCCGCAAGCCAATGAGTCCGCCCCAGTCTTGACAAACCAGTGTGATGCCCGTCAGGTCAACTTCCTGCAACCACTCGGACATCCAGTCTACATGGCGTTGGTAGGTGTAGTCGGATCGCTCAGTTGGCTTGTCCGACCGTCCAAACCCAATCAAATCAGGAGCCAGAACTCGATGGCCCGCATCATTGAATAACGGAATCATGTGCCGATACAGGAAGCACCAAGTTGGTTCTCCGTGCATCAACAATACTGGCGGTGCCTGTGCCGGACCCTCATCCAAATAGTGCAGTCGGAGTCGACCGCCCTCGGTATCATCCACATCAAGATAGTTCGGGCCAAAGTCGAAATCTGGCAATCCGTCAAACCGGTGGTCCGGTGTGCGAAGGAACTTCATCGTGAACTCTCCAAAATTGCCGACGGTCTTGGTCCAACAACAGTGATCGATAAAACTAAAACGGTCCAGTTCCAGCGTATACCGACTTCAGGTTTGGTTGAGTTGGACGCGTTACTTCGGTCCCTCGCGGAGGAGGCCCTTTTCGCAGACGTCTTGAATCTGCGCCAAAAAAAATGATCTCAAAAACCTTATATTGTGAGTTCATCTGCACGGATCGCCGAGAGGCGACTCAGAAGAAAATCGCAAGCCCGGTCATTGAGACAACCAAGAAAAGGAGAGTCATAATTCCGCCCGAGCGAACAAAATCGACCACCCGGTAGCCTGCTGGGCCCATGATCAACGCGTTCACCTGGTGGGTTGGGATCAAAAATGAGTTGGACGTTGAAATTGCCACTGTGAGGGCAAATACAGCCGGGTTACCACCCGCTGATATGGCGATAGAAACCGCCAGCGGCACCAGCAGAACAGTTGCACCCACGTTCGACATGACCAGCGTGAACGCTGTCGCCAAAATGGCGATTCCTGCTTGCAAAGACCAGATCGGCCACCCCTTCAGTAGAGCCAACACATGCGCGGCAATCCAATCCGCAGTGCCGGTGTTCTGGACTGCCTGGCCCAGCGGAATCAGTGAGGCGAGTAGAAAAACTGTGCTCCAACTGATCGACTCGTAGGCTTCGTCAATCGAGAGCACCCGGCTCAAAACCATCCCAATAGCGCCGATCAACAGGCACAATGACAAGCGCAGATCAGAGAACAAAATTAAGCTCAACGCTATTAGGAAGAAGGCGAGCGCCCATCCGACCTTGTGTGGCCGCAACTCTTCCTGGGGAAAGTCCGAGGTTACAACGACGAAATCCCTGTCTGACTTCAGTCGTGTCAGACGATCCCACTGCACGTGCACCACACATGTGTCGCCGGCTTGCAAAGGAACTTGCCCGATATGCGTGGCTGCATGATCCTCGGTTTCAACGTGGCTCAGTGTTTCTTCGCCACGCTGAATGGCTAACAAAGACAACCCATGTGTTTGACGGAGACGCAAATCAATCGGAGTCTGGCCTATCACTGAAGAACCGGGAGGAATAACAACCTCTGCCACCCCTGATTGAGTCGCGGCGAAATCATCCGCAAAGACGTCTAGTTGGGGTAGTATCTCTAAGCCGTAAGGCTCAGCGAACTGATGCTCAACCACCCGACGTAGGCCGAGCACTGCGAGCCGCGCCGGGGCTTCGATCTTTGTATCAGCCATCGGCGCGATGACCTTGTGGCCGCGATAGGATGTACCAAGAATGTAAATATTATGGGCGACCATGACATCCGCGAGCGTTTGTCCAATCAAGATCGAGCCTTCTGGAACACGAATCTCGAACATATCGGCCCTAAGCCCATAGGTGTTTTCTACATAGGTCTGCATGGACCGAGCTGAGCTTGCGTCTTCTCCACGCTCTCGCTGCGCTGGAAGGACCCAACGACCAAAGAGCACAAAGTAAAGCACCCCTGTCAGCACCAGCATCACACCGATAGGCGTGACTGAAAACAACCCAAATGTCTCCATTTGTTGGTCAGCCGGAAGGGATGAATTTGCCGAAACGATCAGGTCATTTAACAGGATGAGGGGCGACGACCCGACCAATGTGATCGTACCACCCAGAATCGCGCAAAACCCCATGGGCATCAGCAACCTACTCATCGGGATTTCCGTACGTGCTGAGATGCGGCTCACAACAGGCAGAAAAAGCGCGGCAGCTCCGACGTTCTGCATGAAAGAGCTGATGACACCAACCGTTGTTGAAATTATGGGGATTATCCGGGCCTCTGTCGTGCCACCATTCTTGAGGATCAAGGCCGCGACCTTTGACATAAGTCCAGTCTTATCAAGCCCAGCCCCAATTACCATCACTGCGATGATGGACATCACAGCGTTGGAGGAGAAACCTTCAAAGAGCTTGGATATATCGGCTAGATTACCTAGCCCCGGTAGATAGCTCAGTGCGCCAAGCAGTACCATTACAAGAATTGCTGAAACATCGATCCGTATAATCTCGGTAACAAAAAGTAAGACCGTAAAAGACAATAGACTCAGTACGGCTATCATTTCGTACGTCAGTGTTGGTAATTCCATATCGTACTCCCAACCTAACGTTACCTGACTAGCAGCAAATACGAAGGACCAGCTCTGCGCCGCAGATAAGGCCAAAATCCATCAGGCCGTCTCACGCGGCTCGTTTTCTCGAACGTGGTATCTGCTGAAACCTGGATTTCGCCAACTCAAAGAGACGCTGATGATAAACTCAAAAACCTCTCTTAATCACCGCAATCGGAGGAAAGCAGTCCATGCGTAAACTTGTGACAGAACCCCGCTTCAAGAAAGGGTATTGCCGTAACCTCGAAGTGAGCGCGTCCAAACCGGCGCGCTCACTCTATTTGGTATTGCCTGTTACCAAGTAGTTAAGAGTGATGCATCACTCTGCGGCAACCGCTTCCTCTTCTAGTGCTGGGTAGTCGGTGTATCCTTTTTCGTTACCGCCGTAGAGGGTAGTTGCATCCAGCTCATTCAGCGAGGCGTCTTTCTCCAGCCGACTGACAAGATCCGGGTTGGAAATGAACGGTCGGCCAAAAGCCACCAGATCGACGGCACCTGTCTCAACCGATTCAATCGCCATTTCGCGATCATAAGCGTTGTTGCCCATTTTCGCACCGTCAAACAATTTATAGAGCGCCTTTAGATCGCCACCTTCCGGAATATCGCGCGGGCCGCCGGTCTGTCCTTCCACGAGATGGAGATAGGCCAACCCATAGCTATTCAACAATTTGATCGCATGGGAGAACGTCGCCTGCGGGTTGCTGTCGGAGATGTTGTTGGCGTCCGAGAACGGGCTGAGGCGAACACCAACGCGGTCGGCGCCCCACACGTCGACAACCACGTCCATGACTTCCTTTAGGAATCGCGCTCTGTTCTCGACAGGACCGCCGTATTCGTCTTCACGCCTGTTGGACTCGTCCCGCAGGAACTGATCGATCAGATATCCATTGGCTGCGTGGACCTCGACACCGTCGAAACCAGCCTCTTTGGCGTTTTCCGCGGCCCTCCGGTAGTCGGAAACAATGTTCGCAATTTCTTCGATGGCCAGAGCCCGCGGTTCAGATGTTTCAACAAACTGCTCACCATCAAACGTCTTGGCCTTAGCTCCAATCGCGGATGGTGCAACAGGGGCGCCACCATCCTGCTGCAAGCTGTAATGCGAAATCCGGCCCACATGCCAAAGCTGGATTACAATCTTCCCGTCCTTGGCATGGACGGCCTCAGTCACTTTTTTCCAGCCGTCGATCTGCGCTTCGGAATAAATGCCGGGCGTCCAGGCATAGCCCTTGCCTTGGGGCGAGATTTGCGAAGCCTCCGTGATGATCAGACCTGCACCCGCCCGCTGGGCGTAGTACTTGGCCTGCAATTCATGGACACTGTCATCCTCGGCTCTTGCCCGGTTGCGGGTCAATGGCGCCATGACAATGCGGTTTTTCAGCTCGATTGCACCAGCTTTGATGCCGGAGAACAGTTTTTCATCAGCCATTGCTGTTTCCTTCTTTGGTAAACTTCGTTCAGATATTATTGGACCAATCAGTCCAATATTAGGGTCACTGTCTTTTGATTGAGTTTGTTTTAGGTTTCATTTCCTTATGGTGGCGGGAGGCCTTATGGCGAAATCACCAACCGGGCTTGTTTCAGGGTTTGCGATATCTGCTCAGCGGGAACGCCCGCCTTGCGCAAGGCTAGTGTTCCGATTGCAAGGGACGCAAAGGCGCGTGCCTTGTCGAGGGCCTGTCCCGGATCCGAAGGCTCAAGCGCTCTCGCAATAATCTCGTCAATATTCTCCAAATGCTGCCGTCCGAGAGCCGCCACTTCATCATCATGAGGAGCAAGTTCCGTCAGGCAGTTGATAAGCATGCAGCCATCACGACCGCCTTGCGGGTTCGCCAAAGCTTCCATTATCGCACCAACAGGGTCATCTCCGCCCGCGTCAGCAACGTCACGCAGCGCTTTCAAACCACGCCTTGAATAGTGGCTGAGGGCTTTGTGAAACAAAGCCTGCTTGTTGCCGAACGCTCCATAGAAGCTGGACCGACTCAAACCCATGGCCTTGGTCAGATCATCCACGGACGCGGTCTCGTAGCCCTTGTGCCAGAATACGCACAAGGCTTTTTCCAATGCCTCAGCTTCGTCAAAGGCACGAGGTCTACCTGGACCTGCGGATGATTTGATGTCGCCATTTGGGAGAGTTTTTTTGCTCATGCGCATGATTTGGAATGATTGGTCCAGAAATTCAAGGTGGCGGTAGGAGATTTTTGGAATGGTCAGTCCGTATTGTGACCAGAGAAAGGAATTTAGGTCGGTAGAGATACAAAACCTCCCCATCCCGGTTGGTGTCACGCTAATCTTAGGATCAGGACTGTTTTTCTTTTTGCGGGAGTGTCAGACGAGGAGGATCGCGATCGTAGAAAAGAGAGCCCGCGCTCGGTACTAGTTTCCAACACTGGACTGAGTGACTGGCGGCTTTGTCCAACGCGCTGATCTTGATCACTCTCAAACCAGAGATTGGTTCGGTAGATTCATGGCCAATGCCCTCATCTTGTGAGGATTACTACTCCAATGAGTAACAAAGCCAGGAATTCAGAACTGGTTTTACGAGCATCAGAACGGCGGGTCATCGTAAGCAAACCAACAGTAATTTCAGTGCGCTAGGTAAAAAAAACGAGGTTAGCTGAAGTTTAATTTGCCCAATGTGAACTTCTTAACTTTGGTTAGAACGGTTTTTTGGCAGTATCGTTTCATGAGTTGTTAGTGAGTTCAGTGAGTAAGTAGATGTATTTGCATAATTTCGAGGGGCATTGTTGCGCGGTCAATGACATCCGGATGGATGATTTTGCGCGTGAGTATCCGTTGCTGGACGATGTAGGCGTGCACGCACAATGGCAGAAAGGCTCCTGGCAGATCACGCGGATAGCCGACATCTGGACACGAACCGGGAAGGTACTTTCTTTACCTTACAAAGGAGCCAACGCCTATCCATCTTTCCAGTTTGCTCAGGATGGAACCCCGCTTCCTTTGATGGAAAAAGTGTTGAAAGCCCTGCCACGTGAAATGACCCCGTGGCAATGCGCGTTCTGGTTAACCACACCGAAACTGGAACTCGGAGGGGAAAGCCCGGCAAATCGCATTCAAATTGGCGATGATTGCATAGTCGGTATCGCAGGCGATGCTGGTGGTCTGATGGCAGCTTAGTGTTAGCTTTTGGTCACTTATACGTCGTACAGCATCTGGCAAATTCGTGTCTCCCCTGCTTTTTCTGCCTCCGGCAAGAATAGCGAGATCAGGGCACTTAAATGTCTATTTTCTTCTGAGAATTCAGAGACAATACCAAGCAGCCCATCCATAAATACGAATGGCCAAGAGCATACTGAAATACGGGTACTAACTAGGTCTTCGAATACCGATACCCGTTGGAGAAAATCCCACCGACAAGTACAACTGCTCTGCAAATCTGTTATCTGCCGCTACGCGTAGCGGAAATTCAACAAACTCGGTTTCTGCATATTTCTGTCAAACAGACTTCACCGCTCAAACACAGCCATCATCTGCCTGCGCAATCGCGCCAGATCCTCATCCACACTAGCGGTAGGATCCCGGCTCAGGGTGTGACTGGCTGGATCAAGGGGCATACACGCCGGAGCAGCGTTTGGTATCTGGTTCGAAAAATCGCGGAGTTGGCAATTCGGGAGATTGAACCAACTTCTGATAATAGGCAGGGCGTGTCACCAGACGACACCTAAAGCAACGCACAGGTAGGAATTTCGGTGCCAGTCTCCCGTCTTTCCACACCAGTGCAAACTACTTGCCCCGGAGGACTAGGTCGTTTGCAGAATTGGAGCCTCTCCTGAGGAAGCGCTCGCACGCCCGACAACTAGCTTTTCCGGGGCCATGACAAATAACTCAAAGTTAGCAATTTGCCCAAAAGCCTCAGTTCCAGAGGGGAATAAGAATGTCAGAGAAGGCTTCATCCGCAGTACTTTCGCACCTCAGTATCCCTAAGCCCGGTGGCCACAAGCATGCATCTGTTTCGCGCCTCGTAATAATACCCTCGGGCATACCACATGACCGCTTCGGGCTCATTTCCATCTGAAACCATCCAAGCACCACGCAAATATCTAATGGCGTATGTTAGATTGGTCTGAGCGTCCAAGAGGTCGGAAGGCTGTCCGCGAAATCCCATCTGGCGCGCAGTAGCAGGCAGAATCTGCATCAGCCCGTAATAGGGACCATTTCGGGCATTGGGGCGGTAGTCGCTTTCTCGCTGGATCACACGGTGTACGAGGCTCCGCGGTACACCGTTTGCGTCCGCGGTTTCGTTGATCATCACGCGCAGCTCAGGGGTTTCACCGGGATAAAGTCGCGTCAAAGGCTCTGCGGGTTCATTGCCGCAAGCGGTAAGAATTAGCGCAGCAAGAATGACTGTGTATCGCATCAAAATTCTCATCTCATTAATGACAAGATTCATCAGTGCTCAACTGTGATTGATATTCAATATCCCAAGGTATTTTTGAGCGGCTTTTGGCCAGAATTGATTTGGCACCTAATACCGACGGTGCACTCTCTTTTCAGTAACAACGTGCCTCTTTTTCTGACGCTCGCGCAAAAAGACAAACAGTCCTGACCCCAAGATCAGTGAAATACCGACTGCGACAGGCAGGTTTGGGAGTTCGCCCCAGATGACCCATCCCCAAAAAATAGCCATGGGAAGACCGACATATTCAAACGGTGCCACAGTAGCTGCGTCTGCCATTCGGTAGGCCTGGCCAAGGCAATACCCGACAATTGCAGAATTGAATCCGAGGCCAATAAACAACCAGCGGTCAGCCCCTTCGGGCCAAACCCACGCACGCAGTAAGAAGATCAGGCTATCGTTCTCGAGCTCGCTCGCAAAACGGCCATCCCCTGCCACTGACCAGAACAACAGACTGACAACGATAAAGCACGCCTGAATGTACACGGCCATTGCTGAGGCTTTGGACTTTGCGCCTAGAAAACGGGTCATCACGTTGTTGAGGGCATAGGTAAATGCAGCAAGAACCGGTAAGGCATACATCAACAGACCAACTTCACGCTCGCCGCCGGCCTCCCATGGGCGAGTCATGATCACCACGCCCAAAAATCCCACAAGCACAGCACCAATCCGCATCGGCCCAACTTTTTCGCCAAGCAATGGGATACTCAGCAAGGTGATCATCAAGGGGGCTACGAAGAAAACAGCGGTGGCTTCCGCCAGCGGCATTACCGCCAGGGCCGTAAAGAACGTCAGATTGGCAATGACAATCAGCAAACCGCGCACAAGGTGAAGTCCCGGCTGATCGGTTTTCAGGATGCGCCAACCGCCCTCCATCTGGACCAGGGCAAAGCTGAACCCGATCCCGATCAACGATCTTGTAAACACCATCTGGTGCAAGGGGTAACCGCCAGACAGGAATTTGATCAGCATGTCATTGACAGAAATCGCCAATATTCCGATCAGCACGAACACAATACCAGCTGTCGGGTTTTGTAGTTTTTGTTCCGCTGTCATGGAGTGCCCTTTCACAGGGCCACTACCATGGGTCAAAGAATAGGTCACGTCGCTTTGCGACATGGCAGTTCGCTCAGATATCCGCGACGCGTATCTGTGACCGATCGCAGCCCAAACCGGAAATTCAAAACTAGACTTTGCAGTTTTCCGAGAAGCGGACAATGCAGCCGTTTGTTCTATCGCTATTGGGCGGCTCGAAACATCGGAAATAGGGGTGGGGCTTGGTCGGCTTTGATTAGACCCATCTCTTGAAAACCATAGCGCTTATACAGCGATAGATTTGTAGGGTTTGTCGACTCTAAGTAAGCAGGTCTTCCATCTTCGTCACAACGTTTGAGGCAGCATTCAAGCAACGCGGAACCCAACCCTTTTCCTTGGCGAATTGGGTCGACCGCAATAAAAGCTAAATGCCAGCAGTCCTCATCGGGATGATAATTGTCCATCTGCCCAAAGGTTTCGAACAACGCATCATGCTTTTCTGGTGAGACCGTCTGCTCAAAACAGGCGACAAGCCGTTCTTCATCAGGGTGAATGCTTGGCGGAAGCCAAAGTGCGCCAGCGGTGAAATCATCGTTTCGAAACGCGCTGCCCTGTTCAAATGCACGCCCTCCAAAGAAGTCCATTACTCGCGGGAAGTGGGAGAGGAAATCGGCAGGTTCAGGATACAGCCAACGCATGAATGGGTCCGCAGAAAATCCAAGAGCAAGTCCGCTTAACAAACTTTCTGCTTCACTTCGGGTTGATGATCTAAACATGAAATTACCTTTGGTCGTTCCACTTCGATTTCCAAATTTTAGCATGAGGGCCGTAAATACTTGTTGTCAAATGCGCAATTTATTGTCCTGCTCAAGCAACGATGGATGACTGCATTGGGCTCACTGCAGACATTTTCTGCATACAATGTCTGCGACAGATCGCAGCCCAAAGCGGACCTTCAAAACCGAGCTTTGTAATTCTAGCGATGCTGACCAAAGCCACCGATTGATGTACGGCGCTAAGATTGGTCGGAGTGAACCAACGCAATTCGGGACTTTCTGGTCATTCAGGTTGGATTCCCCAACCATTTGGTTGCACGTTTGCGAACGTCATCGGGTATCTCTGTGGCTTGGCGGGTTTCGAGGCTTAGCAGTACGCATTTGAATTCGGTTTCGAACGCTATTTTGTTGCCGTCAGCTCGAAAAAGCCGATGTCTAAAGGTCATGGATTTGGAGCCAATCGCTACAACTTCCGTCTCCAGCCGTATCGATTCACCAGCAGTAAGCTCTGCGCGGAAATCGCTTTGAGCGTTGACTACGGCGAATGAAACACGGCGGCCCGTTCGCATATCGTTTGCGGTTAACCCCATTTCAGATTGAATGGCTAAAACACCGTCGGAACATGCGGCGAAGTACCTCGAAACATTCATATGTCCAAGAAAATCGCAATCCGTTGGATCAACAACCGAGCGGAATGAAACCATTGCTGACATGTAGTTGCTCCTCTCGAACTGCATAGGATTCTTACAAGAATGGGCATTGCATGTCATCTTGTCGAACAATCGACCAAGTATAGACCAGCATTTTGGTAAGTCTTAAGAAATGGAGTGTGCGATGCCCTCAATTGAAATTCAGGTACTTGAAGGTGTGTTTTCGGCAGAAGAAAAAGGCAAGATAATACAAAATGTCACCAAGGCCTTCGGCGAAGTCGCCGGGCAAACAATACAAAATGGAACGTCTGTCCGGTTGCTAGAGGTAAGCAGCGGTTCATGGGGTTACGCGGGACACATTCTAACTACACAAGACGCTTTGGAGATGCGCGCCCGTGGTTGACAAAACACCTTAGGACCGGGTCAGTTTTCGGCAGCTTTGGCCCACAGCAGTCATTTTCTACGGGTTGCATACTTGGCTGTTTCAGCCCGTAGCCGACATTCGCGACCAGACTTTGCAATTCCGTAAAGCGAGAAGAAAGCAAGTTTTCAATGCCGCTTCATGTTGTTGTAGTATTGCCGTAGTTTTCGAATTGACCTGACGTTATGGCCGAGCTGACTGAACAACTCAGCGACGTTCTAATTCGAAGATGCTGCGAGAACTTGATCCGCAATCCAGTCGAACACAAGCCTGGACCCCCTGCCGGAGTTGGTATGACTTCGAGACATTACATAACCAGCATCGCTGAAGACTAAATCGTCCGTAACGGTCACCAGAGACCCCTTGCTGAGCAGATCATCAATCAATCCAATCCACCCCAATGCGACACCTTCACCAGACAAAGCAGCCTGGGTGACCATGTCATAGTTGTTGAAACTGATGTAATTTTTCTTTCTTTTGCCAGTTATGCCCAGGCTATCAAACCATCCTTGCCAGGTTTGCCACGCTGCGGTTGCAGGTTTTGACAGGCTCAGAAGTTGAACATCCAGCAAGTCCGCGGGATTTTGGATTGATCCAATCTTCTCTAATAGCTGAGGACTGCAAACAGCGGCGACAACCTCTTCCAAGAGTAGTATTTCATCAGGTTTGATCTGGGCTTTGGGTGCAACATGGATACGAATGTCGCAATCGGTATCATCCAGGCCGGGCGGCACAGTGGAGGCCAAAATCTGAATTTCAATTTCATCCCCGATTTCCTCTCGGAGGTAACCAAGACGCGGAAGCAGCCAGAATGTTGAGAACGCAAAATCGGCTGAGATTCGAACACTGGGTTTAGTTTTGCGCTCGAGCAAAGAGTTTACCGCAAAATTCATCTGCGTCATTGCGGGTCTGACCACATTCAAAAGCCTCAACCCCTCATACGTCAGTGAAACGCCCCGGTGTTCTCTTTTGAAGAGGACGACGCCCAGATCGACCTCCAAACCTTTTATCCGTTGCGAGATCGAGGACTGGGTCAGCCCGAGAGCGTCGCCGGCACTTGTAAAGTTTCCATGCTTCGCGACCATTTCGAACGCATAAAGCGCCACGAGGTTTCGGCTTAGACTGGTATTAACTCTGTTAATGTCACCCATAATTACTCAGCTACTGCAAAAGAGAGAAAATTTATACCAAAAACTATGCCAATGGGCGCGAGTGCAGCCCTGTGAGAGAAACACGGGAGCCAATGATAACCAAACAAAACCGCGGCCATAGGTGCGGACAGCCATCCGATTAACGAAATTCACACGCGTGCGCTGGCTCTGAGAAGCTAAGAATTTCGGCGCGTTTTAACTCCCCGGACCCAGTGAGATTGACGATGCAACTGGTGTGCATCGTTGGGCTCACTGGTTTCCCGGCAATATGGGCGATCGGGTCAAAACTAGCAGACTGTCCCACCAGAATATCAAAAACAGGGAGAAGTTGATTATGGCGATAAAGCCACCTCTATCAGAACTTCCGATTAAGACCGCTGACAACGGTTTTTATAGGGGGTTCAGTGTTAACGTCACGGTGATCAGTAAGATTATCATTAGTTTGCTGGTCGTCTGGTGCATCGTTTGGCCGACCCAGGCCGGCAGGATCCTTGGCGATTGGAATGCAGCCATTCTGGCTCAGTTTGCAGCTTGGTACATCTGGGTTGTAACCGGGTTTGTTATCGTCTGTATTGGTTTGGCCATCTGGCCAGCCGCAGGACGTCTGAACCTGGGTGTAGAAGGCGAAAAGCCGGAGTTCTCGAATTTCTCATGGTTCTCGATGATGTTCGGTGCAGGTATCGGAGTTGGGATGTTGACCTGGGCGGTGGCGGAACCCGTGGCCCACTTCAAGAACAATCCTTCGGTTATTCAGGGGGTCACTACAGCCCTAGATGCGGACAATGTGCGCACTGCCTACGTGTGGTCCTATCTGCATTGGGGATTGGGCGCTTGGGCGTGCTACGCGATTGCAGGTCTTGCATTGGCATTCTTCAGCTATCGCCGTGGGCTTCCGCTGACGATCCGCTCATCCCTGACGCCGCTTTTTGGTAAGGCGCTTTCGGGCAACCTTGGCCACCTGATCGATATCGTCGCCGTCGTTGCAACCATCTTGGGTGTGGCACAGACGCTTGGCTTTGGTGTTGAGCAGTTCGTTGCGGGCCTGACGCGTATCGGCATCGGCGGCCTGGCAAATACAGACGGTTCAGCCACAACGCTGGGCATCATCGTCGCGTTGCTGGTCATCATGGGGGCTTCGACACTGTCAGCTCTGTCTGGTGTGGGTAAGGGCATCAAGTGGCTGTCGAACATTAATATGGCGCTATCGATCTTCCTTCTGGGTTTCTTCATCCTGTTCGGGGCTACGTTCTTTGGCGCCAAGGCATTCTTTGTCGGCATCTGGGACTATCTGGTTGCTCTGCCCTGGCTCAGCTTCAACGTTTACGCCTCGGATGGCGTAGAAGGGTCTGAATCTTTCCTGCTGGCACAATGGCAGGGCTGGTGGCCGGTGTTTTATTGGGCCTGGTGGATCGCGTTTGCACCTTTCGTCGGATTGTTCTTGGCGCGCATCTCGCGGGGGCGGTCCATCCGTGAGTTCGTGCTGGGTGCGATGATCGTACCGTCGCTGATGTGCTTTGTCTGGTTTGCATGGGCCGGCGGCACCGCTATCGACCTTGAACTGAACGGTGGCGCAAACGGTGTGATCCTGGATGCGGCCAATGGTGACAAGATCTTTGCCATGACCACCTACATGCTCGCGCCCATAGCCGAGTTCCTGGCCTGGGCCATGGCGGTTGTGATCGTGATTTTGCTGATGACCTTCCTTGTCACTTCGGCTGACTCGGCCGTGTTAATCGTGAATACGATCAACGCGGCTGGTGACGAGGGGCCCAAGGCACGTCCGCATATCATGTTCTGGGGCGCTGCGCTGGCATTGGTGGTTGGAGGCCTTCTGATCTCAGGTGGAACCGGGGCCATTCAGACCGCTATGGTAATCGGCGCATTACCTTTCTCTATCGTCATGGCGCTGATGTGCATTGCTTTGATAAAAGCGATCTGGAACGATGGGCGCCGCGAAGCGGCTGGCATTGCATCAACTGTTGATCCCGAAACATCAACGATGCCAGCCGAATAGTACTCGCGTATCTAAATGTGACCCTGGGACGAAAAAACCGGGGTCACAAATATGATGGCAGCCGAAACAGAAATCTATCAAAAATGCGGGTTTTAGCGCCGCATATTGATTGCTTGATCATTACCGAAAATACGTCTTTGGTTGAACTTTGCAGAGTCTGCTTTCTGCGCAGAATGTTCAAACTGCCTGAGAACCCAAAACTGGGATTCCAGAAGTCACATTGAGCATGAACCCCAGCAACACTGCTCACGTTTAGTTACGACTCGGATTGCGATGTCCATGCAGTAAGGTGTTTCTGTAGCGTCCCAACCAGCAGGCAAGTTCGCAACGACAAGAAACCTTTATTGAATCGCTACAGAGACTGTAGGTGTTCTCATAACGCTGCATTGTCTTCATTGAAGACATTCAGGAAATTCGGCTGTGTTCGCCCATAATTCTGCGCGGTATTTGCGCACAAGCTTGCACGATTTGCCCATAAATTTGCGCGGTTCGAAAAACGCTCTCAATTGATGGCAGCTGTCGCGCTCCTTCTTCAGCTTTAAAGGGCTATCTCTCTATCATAGGTGCATTCTGGGCGGCAAAATTCAACCCTTATCTGAAGGACGATGCTCGTCAGCGCTTGTGGTAAATTGCGGAACTGGATCCAGTTTCTGAAGCCCAAATTCTGCGGAAGGCCGTGACGTGCATTCTATTCGATTTAGCCGAACGAGCCAAAAGCCTTCGTTTTCCTCGGCAGCGGTTCTATGGCCGAGTTACGGATTTGAATAGTGCTTTGCCGATGCCTGCTCAAGTTCTCGTGCGCGGTCAGGCGATCCACCCAAAAGCGTATCCCGCGGCGAGAGATCCCAAAATGGCAAGCAAAAGATAGAGCAAGAATGGCTTCAGTTTGAGAACCGGGGCGATGGCCATTGCACCCCAGATACTGACCACACCACCTGAAACCAAAAAGGCCATGGCGGCACCTTTAGACATGCCGTTGTCAATTAGCCCACGCGTAAGTGGGAGCGCGGCGTAACCATCGATATAGGCTGGTGCACCCAAAAAAACCGCTGCGGGTATAGCCCACCATTGATCCTCGCCAACATAAGCCGCAAGCACCCCTGGGGTCAGTGCAGCATTCAACGCGTATTCGGCCGCAAAGGCAGGAATCAGGCAGATTAAGATAAGCCGTGCCGTTGCCCAGAATTGTTTTCTGAATGAATGCCGACGTGCTTGAGTTCTCCAAACCCATGGGTCGAAGGTTTGGTCATTGCAACGTCGCGCTGTGCTGAGTTGGCGTGCCAGACCATTGTTGCGAAGCGCGTACAATGACCAAGGTGCTTTGGCAAATAAGCTGGCAACTGCCCCTCCGAACACACCCAATCCGAACGCTGCGAGCGTTTTGCCAATTGCAAAGCTCAATCCCAGAGTGGCAGCGGTCGTTGCGAGCATCGCAGGGTCTGTGATCGGGGATGACAACCAAAACGCCATGATCGGGGCAAGCGGCACGCCAGCAGCCAACAACCCTGCCATCAATGGCAGTACGGTGACACCACAAATTGGCGTGATGGCCCCGATCAATGATGCGGCCACCACTGTTCGGAGTGTCCTGCCTTCGAACACGCCAGCAATGTGGGTGTCTGCTCCGCTGGCGATGATCCAGGCCGCCAGAAGGATGCCCGGAATAACTATCGGGGCAACGACAACGAGGCCCCAGAGGACAAACCTAGTGGCATCCGCAATGTGTTCCGGCCAGGCGAAACCGATGCTGACCAACAGCAATAGGCACGCGCCCCAGACCACATAAGTCTTACCTGATTGCCGGCGGACAATTGTCTGATCGGTCATAGGATACTCCTTTGATCTTGAAAAATAGGAGTTGAACAAACATGTGTGAAACGAATAGTTTCAATCACTGATATTGGTAATTCAAATGGTAAATCTGGATAGCGATTTGTTGCGCACCTTTGTTGCCGTCGCCGAAGCAGGCAGCGTCACGGATGGCGCCGCACGTATCCATAGGTCCCAATCCGCCACAAGCCTTCAAATCAAACGCCTCGAATCCATCCTCGGCCAACCCGTATTTAAGCGGCACGGGCGCGGGGTCGTCCTAAGCGATGCAGGTCGTCTGCTGTTGCCCGTTGCACATGAAGTGACAACACGTCTGGACGTGGCATTGCAGGACATTTCCCAAACGGCCGTGACGGGCAAACTGCGCATTGGCGTTCCAGATGATCACGGTCGAGCCAAACTGGCTCAGATTATCGCAGCATTCACCCGCCACCACCCACAGGTCGAGTTGGAGGTGACCTGCGCTTTGAGCACCGGTTTCCCTGACGCCATCGACAAGGGGTCGTTGGACCTTGCAGTTTATGAAGTTGAAAGCCCAGAGCCTCATGAAGAGCTGTTGTTTGAGGATCCAACATGTTGGGTCTCATCCGCACATCGGGAGTTTTCAGTCGATGAAACTTTGCCGGTGGCTGTATTCGATCACGCCTGTTGGTGGCGCGACGCGGCAATCGCTTCGCTAGAGCACCGCGCAAAACCATACCGCATTGTCTATTCCAGCCAGAGTGTCGCTGGTGTAATCGCGGCGGTCGAAGCAGGGATAGCGGTCGGCCTACTGGGGCGTTCCTCACTTCATGCCGGTCTATCGATTGTGGGCGAGACCCTTGGTTTCAGCAGAACGTCCACCTCGAAGTTGGTGATGGCGGCAGCCGGTTCACAGGAAACCGGGCCATTGGATGCCATGAAAACGGCTATCCGCTCTGCGTTTCTAACTAAAATATAGAAGACGTGCCTTTTGGCCAGCCGACCGATCCACAAGCTCTTCTAAGTCTCACCGTAGCAAAACCAAATTTTTTTGAAATTGATGATGCGTCAGTTTCCCAGACTTTCAAACCAGTCAAGCGCTGTGGAGCTCCATCCTGTCGGGTAACCGTGCCCTCCGTCATGCAGAATGATTTCGAGACTACCGTATTCGCAGTTCCAGCGTTTGCGCCACAGACCCTCGGTCATTTCGTGATGTGCAGCATTGGGTGGGCATTTGTTTTCTTGCCGCCACACCGACAGGCCTTGCCAGATATCTGCCTGCGTGATGGTAACGTCAAACTCCTCGCTGTGTATTGCGCGACCTTCAAGCGGAACAACTTTGTCGGCAAACCCGTGGGTATGGAGCAAGTGTACCGGCTTTAGACAATCTTCGGTTGCCGGGAGCCAGAAACCACCGGAAGCCGGCGCGTAACCAAGCGCTATTTCCGGTGCAAGACAAGCAACTTCCCAGACCATTGATCCACCTCTGGAAAATCCTGTCAGCAACACCCGGCCCACATTCACGTTTGCACGAAGGGCAGCGTCAGCCAAAACCTCACGGAGAAATCTTACGTCTGAGCGAGGGTAGGTGTTCCAACCGTCTCGAACAGACCAGTCGGTGGGTTTACCCTCCAACCATGGGAGCGCGGTTGGCGCGATAAATGCGTATCCCCGCTTGGTGAATTCTTCAACGAACGCCGAGTTCCCTACAATCTTCTCACCTGTACCGCCATAACCGTGCAGGTGCATCACAGCAGGTCCACCCTGCCAATCGTTCGGAAGAACGATATGATATTCTCCGGTTTCAATCTTGCACGAGTTTGTTTTGTCACCACAATCGAGGGCGATTGCCTGCCCTGAACTCACGAGTAAAACTAAAACGGCCAATACTTTGTTGTGCATAATGTCCCCCTCGGGGATTGATGTTAGCACACTACAACACAGAATTTCCCGAGAGAGCTTACTCGGGCAGCCCCACCAAACGAAGTCCATCCAGGATTGCGTCCCAACGTGTTGGGTCCTGAAAATGGAACCTGCGCACGCCGCTAACTCGGAAGTCCGGATCTGACGCAATTAGGGCATCCCGCGCCCTTTCGCCTTCATCAGGTAGACCAGCCTGACCGGCTGCGCTGGCAAGGTACATTTGTGCGACCGGCAGCCCCGGCGAATTTTGTAGCGCTCGGTTGGCGTTGGCGATGGCATTCTCGAAGTCGCCCATAACTAGATAAGTCTGGGCCAACGCTTGTGGGACACGGTGATATATCCGGTTCTTGGCAAGAGAAAACGAGCCCTTTTTGATGGACTTCAGCGCTAACTCTGGTTGGCCCATCAGGTTCTGAATCCAGCCCAGTACCATATGCCCCTGGGCGAACTGCGGACTGATTTCGAACCCGCGTTCAACACACCGCACCGCTGCTTCCAAATCGCCGGTAATACCGTAGTGAAAAATCCCCCGGATCAGGTGCAAGTAGTCGCTTTGGTCATTCAACGATACCGCCTTGCTCAAGCCGGCGTCGGCCGCTTCAATATCCTCCGTGTTTATCGGACGGTAACCCCATACCAATTCTCCGATCAACGTGTTCGCCTTCATCCCAACGGCCATAAAATTGCGTGGCTGGACCGTCAGGATCCTGTCCAGCAGACGGCCCGCCGCGTCCCATTCTTCGGGCTGCGATCCCATCATGTAATGCCCTGCGAGGTTCAGCATTGCCTCGGGATCGTTTGTCTCTGTCTCAGCCGCGTGCTCAGCAATTCGTTGCAGAATTCCGTATCGGATCGTTGTTGCGATTTCACCTGACAACAGATCTTCCGCCAAGAAGGGGTCGGAAAGATCACCGTTCATCCGCTGGGTCAGATAGGTTGCTGACGTGCTCGTCTCGCGTAGCTTTAGGGTGGTACGGACCTGGTTGCCGGACGCCTGAAACACTGCGGTTGCGATATGATCCGGGTCCGCATCGAGAGCGATCAGATCCAATCCGGTCAGATTGGCAAGCGCCGCCTCTACCGTGTGATTGCAGGCCTCTGCCAGCATCTTGGCATCATCATTGCTGCCAAGGGCTTCGAATGCCGCGAGGGCTATGGTCGGTTTCCTGGATGTACCACCGATGGGTGGTGTGCTGACACTGTTCTGCCCACCATCTTGGTCGGGGGGCCAAACAAAGGCGCGGATCGGGCGCGAGATGTTTTTTAATGTCAATTCACCGACATCCGCAAATAGCACGTCCATTACGCCAACGATCTGGTCACGAACGGCAGCGGAGATGCAAATCCCGCCCGTCGGGGCTGCGCCCTCCAAGCGAGCTGCGAGATTCACACCGTCACCGTAGATATCGCCGTCATCAACAACCACATCGCCTATGTGAAGGCCCATGCGGTAACTGATCTGCCGATCCTGAGGCGTGGATTCTTCCTCTGCGCGAACGGCTTCTTGTGCAGATATCGCGAAGCGAACCGCTTCCACTACACTAGAAAACTCGGCCAGAAATCCGTCGCCCGTTGACTTGATGATCTTACCACCTGCCTGCGCAACACCGGGATCAAGCACGGACACGCGCAGTTCTTTCTGACGGGCCAGCGTGGCTTCCTCGGCGGCTTCCACAAGCCGCGAGAAGCCGACAATGTCAGCCGCCAAGATCGAAGTGAGTTTGCGTTTCAACCTTCGGCTCGCGTGTTCAAGGAAATCCAACCGGTTTTGTCCGGTTCGGTCACAGCGGCACCATCCCCTCCAAACGATGTCGGAACCGTCTTCCACTTCGGCAGGCCATCAGCCATGTCGAAAACACGCTCGCCGTAGAAGATGTGAAAGGCCGGCTCGAAGCTCAATCCGGATTCGGCCAGCGACATTGCGTAGACCGCTACAATGTCCTTTCCGGGTTTGATATTCACCAATGCACCTCCGCATTTGCCGCAGGAAACACGATGGCTTTCATCATTCTTGTCCGAGTGAACCGTCGGTCCTGACAACGAGACATTGTCTACCGACCAGAGGCACCAGGCATTGACCGGCGCCGAATGCCATTTTCTGCAAGAGTGGCAATGACAATAAGCCATGACCATCGGCTCACCGGCAGTAGAAACACTACATGCGCCGCAATAACAGATTCCTCGGTAGGTTTCAGAATCATCACTCATTTTCCATCTACCCCCAATCGAACAATGGCTGTTAACGCAAGTTTTCCGCCACGCCTTCTTCTCCAATGCACTGCCAGTTATACATTCCAATTGCCGGGTCCCAAAGTGGCTTATTTACCTCTGAAACTGCGCTATCGAAGGTGCCGGAGGTGCTTCCAACTTCGCGCACCTTATCGCGTTGCGGATGCCTAAAGATGCAACGCAATCGCGAGATCGTGGAGCAAAACTTACAAAATCCTAAGACCCGGCTCGCCATTTCAGGCGCTCGCCACGCCAATGCATTCAAAAGACTGCGTTGGTCAGAAGGTCAAAGGATAACGGCATCCAAGGACTTTGGATGTTCCGTTATTGCCTCCCAACCATCTTCGGTGATTATGAAACTGTCGCCAACCTGCGCACGAAACGTATCGACTGACACTGAACCATCAACAGCGAAAACCATCCCTGGCTGCAACACTGTCGTGTCGCCGGTGACGAGCTGTGGTTTCTCCAAAAAGCTATAGCCGGTCGCGCGACCACACCGGAACGGGTATTCAAAACCCGCCCCCTGGATAACCTCGGCATAGGCGGTATGCACACTTTCGGCGGTCACACCTGGGCGCAGCTCTGCCAGTGCGGCGGCCTGACTTGCCACGGCAACCTCATAGATATTCTCTTGTTGTTTGTCCGCCACCTCACCAATCCAAAAGGTGCGGTCAAAACCCAGTTTGAAACGGTGAAAATTGGTCATGCCGCAAAAGCACAAAAACACCGGCTCGCCTCGTTTCATGATCCGGGTTGAGGCGCGATGATGGGTTTTGGTGATGGTGTCGCCCGACGCCATTATTTGCAGAAAATGAGTGTTGGGCGACATGTCCGCGTCATCGTAATGTGCCACTAAAAGCTCGGCGGCCTTTCGTGTTCCAGCCTGGGACGTGGCAATCGCAACTTCGAACTCCGGCACTCCGTCTGCAATGGCGTCGCGTCCGGCGTCCATCATAGCGCTTGCAACTTGCCCGGCATGCCGGGCCAATTGAAGTTCCTGGGCGGATTTTATCATTCGCATTTCAGCCAATATCGGTGTGGCGCTGACCAGGTTTTCCACCGGGACCAACGTTTCCAGATATGTCCGCACAACAGGCGGCATGTGATCAGGCTCGATCCCGACGCGCTTTGCCATTTTGACCGCTTTAGGCAGTTCCGATCTCCACTCTTCGCCCATACCGTCATTCCAGGCCGCGATACGATCAACATGAGCCGCCGAACGTGCCGCGTTCAGGTCTATTGTCGGCGTGATCAGCAGGCTTTCACCTGACTTGTGCACAACCAGGATGGTTGGACGCCCGAACTCCATATGCAGGTAGTCAAAATAGCCCGTCAGATAATAAACGTTGTCGTCATCGGTGATGAGAGCTACGTCGATTCCGGCTTCTTGCATATGAGTGCGAAAGCTTGTCATCCTCGCAGCAAACATCGTCAGTCTCCATCCTGAAGGTGTCAGTTGAGCTTCTCAAATTGAGTTGCGTGATCGAGACGGTAGAACACGTTTGGTCCACGGTCTATAATAGCAAAGTCAAGCACCTGTCATGACGCTTCGCCAGCATTTCATCGGAATTACTTCTCGGATCACTGTTTTTCCCGTTAAAGCCTATCATCAAGCTTCAACCATACGGTGATACGCCGCCGTAAATAAAACAGCAGCGCTATCCGCGATCTACCTCCAAAGCCATTTCCCTTAGGTGTCGCATATCCGTACCGCAGCAACCGCCAAACACCCTGATAGACGGGTTCTTCCGCAGGACATCCGCAATTTCTTGGCCGAGCTGCACGGGATCTCCTTCATCCAAGGTATCGGCCTCATCCAGTTCTGCGTGCGAACAACTTGATGCATTGGCAACAACACCTTTGAGCCTTGGATGCGCGTTGAGCGCGTCGGCAAAGTGCGTCGGGTGTGCGCAGTTGACCATGTAGAACAGAGCCGCGCCGTCTGTTTCTGCTTCGATCTGGTCTATGGCATCAACAAGCTTGGTGCCGTCAGCCAAACAGCCATCGGTTTCGACGACCAATGACAAAATGATCGGTAAATCAATATCTCTTGCAGCCAGAACACAGCCAGCAGCCTCGCTTGGGCGGTTGAACGTGTACGCGGTCACCAGATCAACACTGGTTTCTTTCAGAACAGCAAGTTGCGCACCGTGGTAACTACGCGCCTGTTCAACTGTCATGGGCGGGACATCAGCGTAAGGATCGTATCTTGGACCAACGCAGGCGGAAACCAAAACGTCATCCCGACCAGAAGCCTTGCGCACCTCCTCCATCAGTGCGACACCATCCTTGTTTACCTCACGAAGACGTTCAGCATCGTAGCCCAAAGGTGCAGCACGGTCGGCATTGGCCATCCATGTCGGTGCGTCGAGAATGCACCCAACACCCATATCACCGGCCAATTGCACGAGCGTTTGCATTTGTCCGGCCAGAACAGCCCGGGTGTCAGGCTTCTCCAGCAAGGGAAACGACGCAAAACCCGGAAGCTCGATACCGTGATTAAAAATCAGGTCCGTACCTGTACCTGCATAAACCAAAAATTTCTTGTCACCCTCGCCTGGAAGTCTCCGCGCCATTTTGCACCCCTCGAACACCGGCATTACTCCGCAGCCACAATAACAATGATCAGATCTTCTGCAAAACCGAGGCGTTTACTTGTCCGTTCGGACGCTTTCTGAATTTGCGGTATCGGCTAGGCATATTTAGGCGCGAACCGCCGGAGATTCTGAACAAGCGTGGCTGTACCGTTCTAACCTATAGCCGGTCCTCGTTACCTCGGAGCGACAGGTTCAAGCTGACACAAAGGACTGGCCGTTCTATCCTTTCTAGGTGGAGGAGAAGACATGAGTGATAAGATCGAAGGCGGCTGCAAATGTGGGCTGGTGCGATATTCTGGAATTCGCTCTGACCTTCCGATGTTTCGATGTCACTGCCGAGATTGCCAGCAGCTCACCGGCTCGGGACATTCAGAGATGGTGCCACTTGTGGCCAAATCTGTTTCGATTGGTGATGCGCTCAAAACATTTGAAATGGCAGGAGGATCAGGGTTGTCGACCTTTAGCGGGTTTTGCCCGAACTGCGGCTCACCGCTGATCCGTAGAAGTGAACGGATGAGTGACTGCATCTACGTCCATGCGGCATCAATGGACGATCCCTCCAAGTATCATCCGGCGAAATCGATCTACAGCGAAGCAGCTCAGGCTTGGGACGAAGCAGTGATAACAACTGAAGGGGCAGGCACAAAGTAACCTCGAATGTCTTTGTTTACTTCCGCCTGAACGCGCGTTGCCAAATCCGCACGAATTGCATCACGCCGTTCTTTCGGCTGACGCTTGAGGAGCGATGCCGCACGCACTGCACCACCATCAAAAACATCAAAAAGCATCTTAGGATCTGAAACGCACAATTCGCTTGCAACATCGATAAGCCGCACATTGCGGAAACCTGCATTTTCGACCATTGGTTTGGCAATTCCACTGTCTACGAGCATGTGCGCATCCGGGCCCGCAGGCAGAGAGATGGATGGGTCGGCCAGGCGTTCAACAGCATCGAACAGCCAGCCAAACGCGCCATCTGATCCTTTGCCACGCCAAATCGAGAAGGCAACTCTACCGCCCGGTTTCAGCACTCTGTTTACTTCTCTCAGACCGCGTTCGGGGTCTGGAAAATGTGGGACGCCGAACCCGATTGTGACCGCATTAAAGCTGTGATCTGGAAACTCCATTGCCATTGCATCACCCTGAACGAACCGCGCCGTTGGAACAGCTGATTGGGCAAGCTCAATCATCGGTTCAGAGAAATCCAAGCCCGTTACATCCGAGCCGCGGGCCACGAGTTCTGCTGCCACGACACCGTGTCCGGTGCACAGATCAAGCGCTTTGCAATTCGGCCCGGCAGCGACTTCGTCTGCAAGCTTTCTGGCAACCAGGCGCGTCGCCATTTCAAAGCCGTCGGCATACCCTTTAGCAATAGACGGATCCGCCCACCCTCGGCGTTCCATTTTCTCAAAGTCCGCTGTATCAGTCACTTCAGCCCCCCAAAGCTCCAAAATGTGGCAAGGATACACTCAAGCAAGGTTCGGGCCAGATATGTTTTTCAAGCCTTGTCAGGATCGATCCGGATACTCGCCATGTAATCGCGAGTGCCTGATCTTTATTAAAGCACGAGACTTGAAAGCGGTTGTGATCCGTAGTGGATGTATTCAATCTCAATAATGGGTTTGCAGTTTCTGGAGTGACCCGATGGACATAGTTCGACTTTCCGAACGCCTCATGGGCATGAAAGACGAAGTTTGGTTGCGGCATACAAACCCTTGGTCGGTCTGGACCCGCGTGCTGACACCGCTGCCCCTTTTGGCGCTGGCGATCTGGAGTCGGGCGTGGATTGGTGGTTGGGCATGGGTTGCCGTCGGCGTGGTTTTGGTCTGGGTCTGGATCAATCCGCGTGCGTTCTCCCGACCCAAGACCTTCGAAAGCTGGTCAGCCCAAGGTGTATTGGGCGAGCGTGTCTGGCTGCGATACCAAGACAAGATTGCAGCTCATCATATTAGAATGGCCAAAGCACTTGCCTATGTCAGCGGATTGGGTTTGCTGCCGTTTGCATACGGTCTTTGGGCGTACGACTTAGGAGCCACATTCCTTGGCATTGTTGTGATCTCGGGCGGCAAGATGTGGTTTGTGGATCGCATGGCGTGGATCTGGAGCGACTTTCTGCGTGATGGTGGGTCGTTGGAAGACCTGGCGGCTGGGACGTAGGCCCAGTCACTTATCTTTCTACGGCAGCCGCCAAAGTAGTGGCCCAATTTTAGGGGGCAAAGACAATCAACGATTTGCAATGAATTGGTAGTCCGCTTTTTTGAACAACCATCCTTCCGAACCAAGTGGATGTGAAGCTGTTTTTTCAGACGGTATTTGTCACAACAGAATATTCGATTTTGAATATAAAAGTGGATTCATGGCACCCCTGTATGTTCTCCTTAGCGATTAAAGAGGGGGACGGATAAATGAGACGACTATTCAATATCGGGCCAATTTGGCTAATTCTTTGCATGGTGACCCTCACAGGCGCTTTTTCTGCCAACGCCCAAGAAACGACGGATACGCAGGAAGCTGTCGAAGTAGAGCAAGACGAACTTCTTGATGAGGTTGTTGATACATCCATTTCGGGCGAAGATTTGGAGATCCTGCTTGTTCCGTTGACAGCAGATGAGCTTTCCGAGGTCGCAGGCACTTGGCAAGGTATTGTGCGCTCGCAACTCGAAGAGGTCGCCCAGATTAATCTCGGTCTTCGGACAGCAAGTGGGGAGCAAGAAAACGACCTCCGGTCACAATTGGCGTCCCTAAGTGACTCAGGATCGGCGCTTTTGAACAACTATCGGTTGGTGCTTGAGGCGTGGACACTGAAAGGGGCCAAGGCAGAAGACCTGCAACCCCATTCCGACTACATCCTTGCATTAAAGGCAGGGGCGCTCAAAACAACTGACTTTCAGACACTAATTCAAAATGCTTGGGCCTGGTTGTTCTCCTGGGAAGGGGGCGTGGGCCTTTTGATGGCTATTTTGGGTGTTTTGCTAGCCGTGTGGGCCATGATGTTTGTCGCCCGAATGGTGCGCCGCGTCACCGAACGCGGTTTAGAAAAAATTCCGACTATTTCGAGGATGCTGAAGAGATTCATCGCCACAGCAGTATTCTGGGCTGTGTTCGTACTTGGGATACTCGTCGTCTTGGCCTTATTTGGAGTGAACGTCACTCCGCTTTTTGCCGTTCTTGGTGGCTTGTCTTTCATCCTGGGCTTCGCGCTTCAGGAAACCCTAGGCAATCTTGCGAGTGGTCTGATGATCATGGTTTTGAAGCCATTTGATACCGGTGACTACATTCAAGTCGGAGGATCATCCGGCTTTGTGGATGAGATGTCTGTGGTTTCAACCAAAATTCGTACGTTCGACAACCAAATCATTATCGTCCCGAACAGTAAGATCTGGGGAGACGTGATTACCAACGTCAGCGCCTCGGAAGAACGCCGGGTCGATCTGGTTTTTGGCATCGCTTATACAGACAACGCGGCGCAAGCAATCGATGTTCTCAAAGAACTGGTTTCAAAACACGAGCTCTGTTTGAAGACACCCGAGCCCGAGGTTTTCGTCGGCGAGCTGGGAGACAACTCTGTCAATATCTTCTGTCGCCCGTGGTCCAAATCTGACGATTACTGGACCGTCTATTGGGACCTGACAGGGCAAGCAAAGGAGCGGTTTGACATAGAGGGGATTTCGATACCTTTCCCACAGCGCGATGTTCACCTGATACCCGTAGAGGGAGCAAAGTCATGAGAGCTTTTGTAGTTTGGTTCACGACTGTTTTGTTTGCCAGCAGTGTCGCGTTCGCCCAGTCAGAAGAACCGCTTGTTCCGACTGAAGAAAGAGAAGATTCTGAATTTGTTGCTCCAGTGATTGTAGATGGGGAGGAACTGTTCGTCGTTCGTGGTTCGAGTGCCCTTCCTGCAACTGAGCGGGCCGACAAGGTTGCTGAGCGCCTTTCTGAGGTTGGCGACGCTTCTCAGAGTTCGAGCATAAATGTTGAAATCATGGACTCTGAGTTCGGGAAACTCATTAGAGCCGATGGCCAGATGATTACAACGACGACCCAAGCGGATGCCGAATATGAACAGATGGACGTCGAGAGTTTGGCCGCACTACAAGCCGCGGCAATTGAAACCGCGATCCTGCAATATCGTGAAGCGCGATCCAACGAGGGCCTTGTCGACAGTGCAATTGCTGCCGTTGCATGGACAGTCATTTTTGCTCTGGTTTCATATGCGTTCTTCGCCAAACGACGAAAGCTGTTGGACTACATCAGAAGCAACTTGGAAAAGAGAGCAGAAGGTTTTGAGGAAGCCACAAAATCGATTCTAAGAAGCAAGGCTATTGCCTCCATCATCGTTTACGCATTCCACGTTTTGATGTGGGTCTTCTTCCTCTTTTTCTTCTATTACTACCTTTCCTTAGTTCTGCTTTCTTTCGCGGAAACACAGGGCATAGCCCAAATCCTGTTGAAATATGTCAGTGAACCGCTGGTCACTGTTGTTTTGGCCATTGTCGGGTACATTCCCAATCTGATCATGCTTGCGATTATAGCCGCTGTGACTCGGCTGGGAATTCGAGGCCTCGATCTTTTCTTCGAAAACATTGAGAGCGGAGCCTTTGAGCTAAAGGACTTCGAGGATCATTGGATTGCACCAACAAAAATGCTGTGCAGGGCTTTGTTCATCGTTATCGCGTTGGTGTTTGCATACCCTTACATTCCTGGTTCCGACTCTCGCGCCTTCCAAGGTTTGACTATTCTTGCCGGCATCATGGTTTCGCTGGGATCCAACACAGTTGTTTCAAATATGATGGCCGGTCTGTTTGTCATCTACAGACGCAGCACTAATGTGGGTGATCGAATTCAGGTCGGTGACAAGATAGGCGACGTAACAGAGATCAAACTGATGGAAACACTCATCAAATCGATCAAAAACGAGATGATCAGCATTCCAAATGCCCAGCTGCTCAATTCCGAAGTTGTGAACTACTCTCGCAAAGTGGATGGTCGGGGGCTATTGGTGCACACGACGGTGGGGATTGGCTACGAGGAGCCTCCCAAGAAAATCAAAGCGATGCTGATTGAGGCGGCACACCGAACGCAAGGGCTGAGAAAGAGCCCGGAGCCATTTGTGCTTTGGACCCAGTTGGCAGATTACGCGATCAACTATGAAATCAACGCGTACACTTCTCGTGGATCGAGTTTGCCAAAAATCTTGTCGGATCTTCGCGAGAACATTGTCGATGTTTTTAATGAAAACGAAACTCAAATAATGACTCCGTCTTACATCGCTGATCCGCCGGAACCCAAAATACCTTCAGCTGATTGGGATGGTGAGCTTGCTCACATATCTGACTAACAACTCGTCAGGGGCATCTGTGAAACTTCAAAAACGCAATACCGCCGTCGTCGGATTGGATTGGCTTGGATTGATTGACATTGAGCAATGATTAGAATCAAACAAGAAATCTTCAGAACTCAGCGAGGCTCCGGATGATCAAGTGGGTACTTTCCGCAACTGCAGTGCTTCTGCCTGGGTTTGTCCACGCAGCCGGGATGGAACAGTGGGGTGAGTCCGGCGACTGGGCAATTCTCGTCGATCCAGAAAAAGGCAACGGTTGTCTCGCGTGGAGAGCCTTTGAAGACGATATGACAGTAGAAATTGGCGCTGCACCAAACCAGGCTGGCGGCTTTTTTGCCGCCTACAATCCGGCCTGGGTTCAAGTCGAGGACGGTGCGACAGGCATAGTAAGATTTGATTTTGGTGATGCGCAGTTCGAAGGTGAGGCTGTAGGTGTCTACAAGAATGGCGTGCCCGGTGGCTACGCATTTTTTGACAATCCGGCATTTGTAACCGAGTTTGGAAAACGCCAAAGCGTTACAATCATTGGCGAAAGCGGAGCCGAAGTCGAACTCGACTTAAGCGGATCCGCAAAAGCCATTGAGGCCGTTCTGGCGTGTCAGGCGGAGCAGCCGGAACCACTGAAGAACTAGGTCGCGTCAGATCACTGCAATTGATTGATATCAGGCACACAGGGTTGCCTGTCGACAGGCATAGCATCGGCGCCCTCTGGAGCCTTGTTTCTGGATCCGCCCACATCCAACTTGAACTTTGGCGACGAAAGCTGGCCCGACACATCAAAAGGCCAAGCGCTTCGGGATAGGGGTTTGCCAACGCGCCGCGGCTCCGCCCTGATCGCAATGCTATCGTTCAGCCAGTCCACTTGTCCCCTGGCCACCAACTGAACCGACCCTGTTTCAATGACGGTGGAGTTTGAACTGACCCGCCCGGCCTGAATTTCAACCGGAGCTACCACGCAAGTGATATCGGTGTAACCTTGTCTGAACTCTTCTGAAAACAGCCACGGGAAGATTCCCAGCCCCGCCAACTCCAATAAGCTGGTGCTGATGTAGCCCTGGGACATCGACAAAGACGCATTGCCGCGCATGGAGTTGACGAAGGCCTTGCCCGAGGTGGTACTGCCAGAAACGTTGAACTCACCGCTCAAACGTCCATAGGCATCAATGCCAATTCCCAATTCATCAAGGATTTCACCGAATTCCCATCCTGAGGTCGATCCCGACAAGGAAAGCCAATCGGGTGAATCAATCAGGTCCATGCCCGCCCGCAGGCTGAAGTTTCCGCCGCCATAGGCCATTTGAAGAGGACCAAAATCTATGGTTCCGTCTTTTGCAGACAATTGGCTTGAAACAGAAGTTACGCCTTGCTGGCCTACAATCTCATTGAAGTCGATCTGCACCTCGACATCAGCCTCTTTCAGTACACGTTGCACATCCAGAAGATCGGCAGGTTTCCCATTCTCCTTAGGTAAAACCAAGGGCTGAACATCTGTCTCCTTCGGCAAAACCAAAGGCTGAATTTCAGCTTCAGGTTCTTTTGAGGCCTCGCCTACCAGGCTTTTCAGTTGGTCCAGTACGGCAGTCAGGTTCTTCAGGTCGTTAAGATCGAGTCTCTCGCTCGTAACGTTGCCACGGAGGATGGGTGCACCTTCGGGGAACTTTGCATCCAAAGCGGCTAGAAGATGCGAAGACCCGGCCTCGAACTCGATTGCGGCATCAAAATCTTCGCCCTGCCTAGAGGTTTCAGCATCAATGCCGAGTTCGCCAATTTCGATAGGTTGCAGGTTGAGCGCAGTCAAAAACTGGGCGCCATTGTCGACATGCAGTTCCACGTCGAAGTCGAGACCGGCTAGCCCTTTGAGCTCGTTGACAGATAGTGCAAGATCCAGCGCCCAAAGATCGGTGCCGTAGGTGGTTGCGTTAAACCTGTTGAGAGAAACTGGCCCACCCGCATTGGTTATGTTGAAATCGGCTTTGATGCCGCCGAACTGATCAACGTAACCCTCATCTAGGTTCGGCAAAATCAACTTAGCACGTCCGTTGAGCACACCATCGAAAGTTACGTCCTGAAGCTGAAGCAGGTCGAGTATTTCGCCTTCGGCTTTCAGAACCGGCTCCTCGATTGGGCCAGCTTGCAAGGTAATGCCCAACATCGCGAGGCGGCCGTCCGGCATGCGGCGAATGCTCTCGATAGAGGCTGGGCCGATCACGTCCAACCCTTGGTCAAAGGCGTTGGTTTCGAACAGTAGCTTCTCAAATTCGAAAGAGGCGAGGGATCCGACCATATGCATTTCAAAGCCTGTAAACTTAAGATCTTGAATACTCTCTGCCGCTTGGGGCGGTTGTCCCTCTGGGTGAAGTCGCGCATTGAAAAGCAGATCGACACCTTGAGCTGTATAGAGATCATCAACAGAACCTTCAGCTTCGAGTTTTTGTCCATCTTCAAGGCTTACGGTTGTTGTAAATGTTTCGATTGTTAGGACGTCCTGAGACACAAGTTCAGCTTGCAACTGGCCATTACCTTCCAGAACTCGTTCCAACCCCATGACATCGAGAAAGTCGCCGAATTCACCGGTATCCATCTCCAGGACAGCCCGGTAACCGCCACCTTCGTCTTCCGCGAATGGCTCGCCATCGTAGCGGACAGTCATTTCTCCAAAGTTCGCCCGCGTCGTAAACGGCGCGTCATGGGGATAGTCGCCCTCGATTTCGAAACCTTGACCGTTGACGGAGCCTGTCCCCGAGACCTTTGTCCTTTGTTCATCAGCTGCTTGTTCGAGGGCGAGTGACTGAAGATCAAACACAAACGAAAAACCTGAAACCTGGTCGTCAACGTTCAAACCGATGGATGTGAAACTGACGTTCTTGTCGCTGAGAAAGGTAAGAATCCCACTGCTTTCATTGCCACCATCTTCGGACGTCTCGATTTCAGCCTCAGCGTCTTGATTGTCCTCTGCCAACGACCCGTTGGTTTGAGGCGTTGGCATTGGTCGGCGTTTTCGCCAGCTTGTTGTGCCATCAGAGGCTGTAAGAAAGTTTGCCTGGAGTCCGTCCACCAAAAGATTGTCAAATTGCAGACGTCCGTTGGCCAAGGCGGCAACGTCCAGTTCCATTTCAAGGAGCTTTAATTCTGCAAGAGATGTATCTGGCAGTGTCTCGCTGGGGATTACAACGCCACCGACATAGATGTGGGTAATGCGACCAAGTGCGACGCTCACATCGTCGTTGACCAGAAGCGGCTGCCCAATTTGTTCCGAAAGAGCCTTTTCCACAAGGTTGCGTCGCATATCTGAGAACAACGGCGCAGCAAGTAGCAACCAAACAAAAGCGATTGCTGCAAAAGCGAGTAGCGCAACGAGCCCAAGTATCTTAAACAGCCAAGTCTTCATTTGCTTCCCTGTGGTCGCTTTCATAATTCAGTTTAACCGCAAATCGGAAATCTCCAATCTTTCTGGCAACTAGGGTCAGGACTCATAGCCAATAGATAACGAGTGCTGCGAGGGCGATTGCTGACAGGAAGACCTTCGGGCACCTGTCGTAGCGGGTTGCC
>NZ_WQBE01000014.1 GCF_013032005.1 Ruegeria atlantica | reverse complement strand
GCCCGACACCACCCGGTATGACCGCAGCTTTGACATCCATTTCCGGTTGCGCGAGGAAAGCCGGCACAGCCCGGCCATCGTGATGGGGCTGCGCGATTTTGGCGGTACCGGCGTCTATGCGGCCGAGTATTTTGTGGCCACCAAGACCATTCAGGACCGGCTCAAGCTGACCGGTGGCATCGGTTGGGGCCGCATAGCGGGGCGGGGCGCGTTTTCGAACCCGCTGGGTGTGTTTGGCAGCCGGTTCGACACCCGGCCGCCGCCAAATTCAAACGGTCAGGGCGGTGAGCTGGAATTCGGCAACTGGTTCCGTGGCGATGCGGCGCTGTTTGGGGGCGCCAGCTGGCAATATAATGACCGGCTGACCTTTCTGGCCGAGTATTCCCCCGATCTGTACAGCCAGGAAGCGGTCAACGACAGTTTCCGGGTCAGATCCCCGATCAATGTCGGGGTCCAGTACCGGTTCGACAATGGCACGCAGCTGACCACATCTTTTCTTTATGGCTCCACGCTGGGGCTGACGCTGAGCTATTTCGTCGACCCACGCAAATCGGTGGCGCCGGGCGGACAAGGTGCCGCGCCACCGCCGTTGCAGCCCAGATCCCAGACCGCTGCCGCCACAGCAGACCGCGCGACCGGTGACATCCGGTCCCGGATGCAGGCCGCGCTGGCGCAGGAAGGGTTGCGGCTGGTCTATCTGTCGGAGACTGGCGATACGGTTCAGGTCGGGGTCGAGAACACCACCTATGGTCAGGCCGCCCAGGCGTTGGGGCGCACCGCCCGCGTGCTGACCAATGAAGAACCCGCCCAGACCGAGCATTTCGACATCGCTCTGATGTCGAACGGCGTGCCGCTGAGCGCGGTGCGGGTCAATCGCGACGACCTGTATGAGCTGGAACACGACCCCGACAATGCCTGGCGCAGCTTTGCCCGGGCCGAGGTGTCGGACACGCTGCCGCTGGTACAGGGCGGCATTCTTACGGATGCTTACCCGCATTTCTCCTACCGGTTCGGGCCGTATCTGAACTTTTCCTTCTTCGACCCCGACGACCCGCTGCGATACGAGGTGGGCGCCGCGCTGGGGCTGGATTACACGCTTTCGCCGGGCTTCACCCTGTCGACCGGGCTGCGGTTGCCGATCCTCAGCACGCTGGATGACAGCACCCGGGTCTCGGATTCGCCGCTGCCGCATGTGCGCTCAGACTGGGCGATCTATGCCCGCGAATCCAACCTGCGGATCGAACATATGACCGGCGAGTATCTGTGGCGGCCGGGCACGAACCTTTATGCCCGCACCACGCTGGGCTATCTCGAGACCATGTTCGGCGGGCTGTCGGCGGAACTGCTGTGGTATCCCACCAACAGCCGCCTGGCGTTGGGGGCCGAGGCCAATTATGCGGTGCAACGCGATTTCGACGTGCTGTTCGGCTTTCAGGATTATTCCGTCGCCACCGGGCATGTCTCGGCCTATTACGATCTGCCGGGCGAGTATCACGCGCAGGTCGATGTCGGGCGTTACCTGGCGGGCGATTATGGCGCCACCTTCACGCTGGATCGCGAGTTCAACAACGGCTTCAAGGTTGGTGCCTTCTTTACCCTGACCAATGTCAGTTCCGAGGAGTTTGGCGAAGGCTCGTTCGACAAGGGTATCCGGCTGGAAATCCCGGTCTCATGGCTGACCGGGCGTCCGTCGCGCAACAAGATCGCTCAGACCATCCGCCCCGTTCTGCGCGATGGCGGCGCGCGACTGCATGTGCGCAACCGGCTCTATGGCGTCACCCGCGAGGCCCGCGCGCAGGACCTGTCGCGCGGCTGGGGGAGGTTCTGGCGATGACAGCCCTGCGCCGCCCTGCCCTGCTGGCCCTGCTGGCCCTGCTGGCCCTGATGCTGATCTCCTGCGGCGACGCGCAGGAAGATGTCGATCTGCTGAAGGGGGCGCTGTTTCCCAATGCGCCCCGGTTCCATCCGCGCGCGCAGGCGCTGGCCGCGCGCCGCCCGATCCCGCCGCGGCTTGAAGTCGGCTTTCCCGCCCGCGATCTGGCCGGGGTCATGTTGCTTGAGACCGAGCGCGCCGGGGTACAGACCTGGCTGAGTGCGGATGGCGCCGCCATCACGCTGGATCAGGGGCTGCTGACCTCGGCCAAGGGGTTCGGCGGCGGTCTGGCCGGATCGGATGTCAGCCAGAGCGCGGCGCTGATCCTGAGCGGCGGTTCGGGCCGGGCCGAGCGGTTCCACAGCTTTCTCAACGGCAATGACGAGATCGAGCTACACGCCTATCGCTGCCGGATCACCCCGTTGGGGTCTGACCCGGTGGTGTTGCAGGGCACGCCCGTTGCCGCGCAAAAGCGGCAAGAGGATTGCTATGGGGTGGCCGAGACCTTCAGCAACATTTACTGGGTGCAGGACAGCACCGGCCGCATCGTCCAGTCCTCGCAATGGACCGGCGATTTCCTGGGCAACATGGTCATAAAGGTGGTGCCCGATGAGAGTTGAGATTTTGAACAGCAAAGGACAGCGCGTGCGCCATTTCCCCCTTCTTCTCAGTGCGCTGGCCCTGAGCGGCCTGATCGCCGGATGTTCAACCATCTACCGCAGCCCCTCGGTGACCGCAGGCGTGTCGGATGCCGGCAAGGTCCGTGTCGTGCCGGTCACACCCGAGACCGTGCTGGTGGCCAACCGCTCGCCTTATGCGCCCAAAACCCTGCCTTCGGTGTTTGGTCTGTCGGCCGGATCGGGCTCCTCCACCAGCTTGCGCGGCACCGGCCCCCTGCCCGAGGCGCCCTCGACCCAGGACGGATCACGCGCCGGGCTGCAGCTGGACCCGCCACCGCAAGTGAACCCCGGCCCCTACACCATTGGCATCGGCGACGTGCTGGTGCTGTCGACCCCGTCCACCCAAGGCACCGCCGGAGAGCTGTCGGGCCTGCTGGCCGCGCAGAACAGCCGCAACGGCTATACCGTGCAGGATGACGGCTCGATCAACATCCCCGATGTCGGCCGCGTGCGGCTGGTCGGCCTGACCGTGGATGAGGCCGAGGCGCTGCTGTTCCAGCGTCTGGTGGAAAACCAGATCGACCCCACCTTCAGCCTGGAAATTGCCGAGTTCAATTCCCGCCGCGTCTCGGTCGGCGGCGCCGTCGGCCAGCCCGGCATCCAGCCCATCACCCTGACCCAGCTGACCCTGGGCGAGGCGCTGTCGGCCGCCGGGTCGGTCTCGGTCAGCGATATCGACAATTCCTCGGTGCGCATCTACCGCGACGGGCAGATGTATCAGATCCCGCTGGAAGATCTGTATGCGCGCACCGCCTTGCAGAACCTCAACCTGATCGCCGATGACTCGGTCTTTGTCGATACCGACTATGATCTGGACCGGGCCGAGCGCTTCTTTGCCCAGCAGATCGCTCTGCGCGAGACCGTGCTGGAAGGCCGCCAGACCGCCCTGCAAGAGCTGAACGTGGCCGTCAACCTGCGCCGCGCCGATCTGGAGGAACGCCGCAACAACTTTGTTCAGTCCATCGAACTGGACGCGGTCGATCGCGATTACGTCTACCTGTCCGGCGAGGTCCGCACCCAGGGCCGCTATGCCCTGCCGTTCAACCACGCGGCCACCCTGGCCGATGCGCTGTTCGACACCGGCGGCGGCATCGCCAAGGAAACCGGCGACGCATCGGAGGTTTATGTGCTGCGCGCCGCAACCGACGCCCGCGAGTTCGGCGCCGTCACCGCCTGGCACCTTGATATCCGCAACGCCGCACAGCTGACCCTGGCCGCGCAATTCCAGCTGCGCTCAAACGACATCATTTTCATCGCGGAAAACCCTGTCACAAAATGGGGCCGCACCATCAGCCAGATCACCCCATCCCTTGTCACGACGCCAATCAATGCCGCGGTAAATTAAGACACCCACCCGGGCACCGCCATCGCGCCCAATCAGCACAAGCGCGCTGGCCGCCCGGGCCGGTTCATTGCCTTCACGTCTTTCAAAAGCTTATCACACACCAAAAACACGATTATGGTCGCACCGGGCGTGCCGACCCTGGGTACACAAGGAACCAAGATATGAAGATCGCGATTGCCGGGATTGGCTATGTTGGCTTGTCCAACGCCGTGCTGCTGGCGCAAAACCACGACGTTGTTGCCCTGGATGTGTCCGCCGCGCGCGTGGACATGCTCAACCAGCGCGAAAGCCCGATCCAGGATGCCGATATCACCGACTTCCTGACCAACCGAACGCTGAACCTGACCGCCACCACCGATCCCGAAGCCGCGTTTGGCGGGGCAGATTTTGTCGTTGTGGCCACCCCGACCAATTATGATCCGCGCAGCAACTATTTCGACACCAGCTCGGTCGATACGGTGATCGACCAGGTCACCAGAGTGAACCCCGATGCTGTCATCGTGATCAAATCCACCATCCCCGTGGGCTTTGTCACCGATGCCCGCGCGCGGTTTGGCACCGACAATGTGATCTTCTCGCCAGAGTTTCTGCGCGAGGGGCAGGCGCTGCACGACAACCTGCATCCCAGCCGGATCATCGTCGGCGAACGCTCGGACCGGGCCAAGGCCTTTGCCGAGCTGCTGCTGGAAGGAGCAGTCTCAAAAGATGCGCCGGTGTTGTTCACCGACCCCGACGAGGCCGAGGCGATCAAGCTGTTCGCCAATACCTACCTTGCCATGCGCGTGGCCTTTTTCAACGAGCTCGACAGCTATTCCCTGGCCGGCGGCATGGACCCGCGCCAGATCATCGAAGGCGTCAGCCTCGACCCGCGCATCGGCGCGCATTACAATAACCCCTCGTTCGGATATGGCGGCTATTGCCTGCCCAAAGATACCAAACAGCTGTTGGCCAATTACAACCATGTGCCGCAGAACCTGATCCGCGCCATCGTCGATGCCAACCGCACCCGCAAGGATTTCCTCAGCGATCAGATTCTGATGAAAGGGCCCAAAACCGTCGGCATCTACCGGCTGGTGATGAAAGAAGGCAGCGACAATTTCCGCCAAAGCTCGGTTCAGGGCATCATGAAGCGGATCAAGGCCAAGGGCATCCAGGTCATCGTCTATGAACCGGTTTTGAGCGAGGATCATTTCTTCCACTCACCGGTGATCCGCGATCTTGACGCCTTCAAGCAGCAGGCCGACCTGATCCTCGCCAACCGCATCTCGGACGAGATCCGCGATGTCAGCGACAAGGTCTTCACACGCGATCTGTTTGGCGCGGACTGATCCCGACAGAGAGGTTTTGAGAATACAAAAAAACCCCGCCGCCGGAAGTCGGTGGCAGGGCTGTGCGCCGTGAACGGCGGATACCTTACGTCAGCACAAGCGCATGAATGCCCGACGCCGTCGTGCCGGTCGCATGCACACGCGTAACCCCCACCGGCAGGATCGAAAAATCCGTCACCTGAACGGTGCGCGTCTCCCCTCGCACCGTGGTCATCACCACGGCCCCGCCCGCCTCAACATAAAGACCAATCGCCACATCCGACAAATCCGCCACATCCGACGGCGCAACAGGCAAAACATCACGCGCAGGCCCCGAAAGGCTGGAAACGCGATTGATAAAAGGGTTCATGCTCATCAACCCAACCTCACTCAGTCATCTCAATCAGAAACACCATAAACAAAACACAACTAACACAACCAAAACACACCGAACGGAACGGCCAAAAGAGATGCAATAGCCCAGCCTCAATAGAAATACGGAAGGTTCTTTTCACGGGCAGCACGAACCCAGTTAGGAACAAACGGAATGATCTTGTCTTGCGATGGCACCATGATCTCGATGAAATTTGCCCCTGGGTTGGCTATGGCATCCGACAGGATCGGCTCGATATCAGCCTCTGAGGTGATGCGAGCCGTTTTGAATCCGAAGCCTTCTGCCACTTTGACATAGTCGACTGCACCGAAATCGGTGCTCCAAGGTTCGTCGACATCGTCAAGAAGGATCGCTTCACCTCGAATCCAGCCAAATGTATCGTTGCGTGTCAGGATCACAGTCACGTTCCTGCCTGATCGTTTGAGCGTTTCCATATCTCCGATCACAAACCCAAAGGACCCATCTCCGGTGAATGAAATCACCGGTCCGTCATTGGCAAAGGCGGCCCCGATACAGGCCGGAACCGAATATCCCAAAGCCCCCATCGAATAATTGGTAATGTACCGCCGCCCGGGTTTGCGGAAGGTCAGCAGCGCCGAAGGGTAGATCGCGCTGACGCCCGGCTCTGAGGTGACCACGGCATCATCGGGCATGATCTTGTCCAGCACTTGCGACAGACGTACAGGCGATAGCGAGCCTTTGGGCATGGGGATGTTGGAGTTGAATACCTTGTCGAGTGCGGTCTTCTTGACCGGGTTCAGATCGACCTTGGGCCGATCTAGGTCGGGGTGTTCGGACCGGATGAGTTCAACCATATATTCAAGACTGGCGCGCGCATCACCCACCATGCCGACCTGCACCGGAAAATTGTTACCGATATGGGCTTCGGCGATGTCCAAGTGCAGGAACGTCTTTGTGTTTGGGTCGCCATACAGCTTCCAATGATCGGTGGCGGCGCTGTCGGTGTTTGAGCCGATGAAGAAGATCGTGTCGGCGTCGTGGACGTACTGATTGGAATATTCCATACCTCCCCGACCACCAATCACACGTAGAGCCAGAGGGTGATCTTCGGGAATGGCACCCTTGCCCGGCGTGGTGGTGCCGACCGGGATTTGCAGCAGTTCCGCCAGCTCTAGAACTACGTTCGACGCTTTGGAGATCAGCCCCCCCTGACCGCAGACAATGGCCGGATTTTTCGCTTTGATCAGAATATCAATGGCCGCGCGGATTTTGCTGTGATTCGCGACCGGGCGATGAGCCGGGTAATGGCTGTACTCGGGCTCGGCGTAGAGGTCATTGATCTCAGCCTCTTCGCCGTAAATGTTGATCGGCACCCGGATATGAACGGGCGCAGGACGCCCCGACGTTGCCACACGGAAGGCGCGGCGAAGCAGGAAAGGGATGTCCTTGACGTTGGTCAGAACAAAGCTTTCCTTGCAGATACTGTCGTAAAGCCTGGTTTGATCAATACCCGTCAGCCCATGTTTCTTGTCCTGATTAATCGGGATGTCCGAACTGAAAAAGATCACTGGAACCGAGCTGAGAAACGCCTCGGTGATACCAGGTGTGCAGTGAGTGATGCCGGGGCTTGGGGCTTCAAGAACACAAGGTCGACCGGTGATCTTGGCATAAGCTTCGGCCGCGTAAGAAGCCGTGCGTTCGTCCCGCGTCAGAACAAACTCGATATCGCTGTGATCGCGCCATTCCTTGTACCAGCCGATTGTCGTTTCACCGGGCAGGCCAAACACATGGCGTACACCATGAAGCTCCAGCATCTTCAGGATGACCTGCGCGCCGTTCATCTGCATGGATTCTGCCGGTTTCAACACATGAACCTCCGTTTCGTGAGTCGCTTATTCTAATTGTCGACAATTAATTATACAGTACTGCCGACCAGTCAATACTCAGTTCAAACCCCGGCAAAAACCTGTTAGTCCCAAGCTTGATCTTTGACTTGAGGAAACCGGATGACAAAAACCGAAGATCGTGTTGGTCGCGTCTATGATCTTGTGCGCAGGATGGCCGAGAACTTTGAGTTCAAACCAGAATCCCAGATCAATGAGGTTGCCCTGGCCAAAAGCTTTGGCACCAGCCGGACACCTGTACGCGAAGCGCTGAACCGGCTGGTGGCCGAAGGGTTCCTGACCTTTCAGGCCAGGCGGGGATTTTTCTGCCGTCCGCTTAGCCCCTCTCAGATTCTTTCCCTGTATGAGGCCCGGATCGCGGTTGAGACGGAAGCTGTGAGGCTGGCTATTCGTAAATCCTCGGATAGTCAGCTGGCCGCATTGGTGGAAACATTGCGTGGGGTTTTGAGGGAATATGACCAGTGCGAAGACCCCCGGCGGTTGTTGGAGTTGGATGAGCAATTCCATGTGGACATTGCCAAGGGGTCCAAAAATCAGGAACTTGTGCGTATTCTTGAGAACCTCAATGCGCGCATCCGGTTCGTTCGCCTGATCGATCTAAAGAATGCGTATTTGAATGGTGGGGCTGAAACGACGAATAGCCAAATTCCCAGCCACCTAATGATCATGCAAAATATTGCAGACCGCGATGAAGGCATCGCAGTCGATACCATTCGAAAACACATCGAACGCCGCCGCGAAGAGACGACCGAGGCCGTCGCCAAAGCGTTCGCCGAAATCTACTTTGTGGATGACGATGCCTAAGCGGCTATGACTCTTGACCACGCTTGCAGGATTTGACGATGTCTTGCACCAGAATTTCAACCGCCCTCCTTTGGGCCAGTGATGGCCGTGTTGCGAGGTAAAAGGTTGAGTTCCAGTTCAGCTTGTCCGGCGCAAGCTCTCTGAGTCGATCGCGGTGGGCCCAGTTTTTGATAAAGTGAACCGGTAGCGGACCCAAAAAGTGACCGGTTTCAATCATCATCGCCATTGCTTCCATATTTGCCACGGTGGCTTTTGGCTGCGCAGTCTGAAGCACCGGTGACACCAGAATGTTGTAGGAGCGCTGACAAATTTGGTGCTGTGAGATTACATCCAGATCAATCTGATCGTCGGGTAAGTCAAACAAGGGATGATCCTGCCCACAGTACAAACGATGCTCTTCCTGGCACAGTTCGGTGTATGTCAGCTCTGGGACCTGATTGCGGAAAGGGGCGATTGCAACATGCAAATCACCGGTAATCAGCTTCTGTGTTAACTCAGTTGGTGATGCGACGACCACCTCTAGCTGCACTTCGTTGGGGCGGTCGAGAAACCGCTTAAGGACCTGTGCCAGATTAAGCTCTGCCAATGTATTGACCGCATCAATGGTACCAATCCGCAGATCTCCAGTAGTGGTCCCACGCAATTCCAGCAATTCAGCGTCGAAATCACGGGCACTGCGCAAAATGTCTCCGGCTTTGCGATAGGCGATTTCGCCCCGTTCCGTCAGGCGAAACCCGCCGCGGCCGCGTTCGCAAATCCGATAACCAAGCGCGGTTTCCAGATCTCGGATTCGGATGCTGATCGCCGATTGCGTAATGCCCAATGCGTATTGCGCATCCGTAAATCCACCGCATTCGACCACGGTCACGAAGGTTTCAAGCAGAGTATTTCTAAGCAGTTTCAACGCTTATCCGCCTTTCGGGAGTCGTGGTGTTATTTACATAAAAATACCTCATGTGAACATAAACAAGATGATATTTTTTTGTGTAATTTTCTATGCTGTCCTGATCCCTGAAGACTAAACCCAATAAGGCAACAGGGAAGAAACCAACATGACCTTGACCTCTCGTCCCCTCAAGATAACTGCCGCAGCAGCATTGCTGGGTCTGACCCCTCTCGCCGCCTTGGCCGAGGATTGGAAGTTCGCAATCGAAGAGATTCCGGGCTCGATCATGGATGCCTACGCGCAGGAGTTCAAATCACGCATCGAAGCCGCCACCGATGGTGAAGTGACCGTGACCGTCTATCCGATGGGCACGCTGGGCACACCGACCGAAACGGTTGAACAGGCCGCCGACGGTGTCATCCAGTTCACCAACGTATCGATTGGCAATCTTGGCACCGTGGTGCCAGAAAGCCAGGTTTTCCTGCTCCCCTACTTGCTGCCATCCGATCCGGCCGCGATTTCGAACATCCTCAGCAGCTCGGAAACCATCTACGGTCCGCTGAACGATGACTTCCGCCAGCGTGGTCTGGAAGTTATGACCATGTATTCCGAAGGGCCGCAGGTCTGGACCACCAACCGCGAAATCCGCACGCCCGAAGACTTTGACAACTTCAAGATGCGGGTAATGGTGTCGCCGATCCTGCTGGAGACCTATAAAAACATGGGCGCCAGCCCGACACCGCTGCCGTTTGGCGAAGTTTTCGGCGCGCTGCAACTGGGCGCAGTTGACGGTCAGGTCAATCCGATCCCGACCATCGAAGAGATGAAGTTCTATGAGGTCACCAGCCACCTGATCTGGGCCGGTGAGCAAGAGCTTGTCACCACCGTCGTTGCCGGTTCGGACTGGTTTGAAACCCTCAACCCCGACCGCCAGCAACTTGTGCGCGACACCATGGCCGACATGACAGGGTTCATTGATGGCGTCGTCACTGATTTTAACCAAAAACGTCTGGATATCATCAAAGAAGCCAAACCTGACATTGGCCTGGTCGTTCTGACCGAGGACGAGCGTGACGCCTTCCGTGAGCGTAGCACGGGCACCTCTGCCGCCTATGTCAACACGGTTGGCGACCGTGGTCAGGAACTGCTGGACGCGCTGCAGGCGGAACTGTCGGGCAACTGATCCCTCCCCACCCACTCACTCACTCAAAACTACCTCACGCGCCTTGCGCGTGGGGGCTTTCAAAGGGGGGAAACTATGCAAAGCAATACTGCCACTCCCTTCGGCTTGCTGGGAAAGATTGACGCCGTCATCGGACGGATCGAAATCTGGATCCTGGGCTGGGGGACCACCCTGATGGCCGTGAACACCATCGCCAATGTCTTTGGGCGATATGTGTTCAACCAATCCATCTATTTTTCGGAAGAGCTGAACGAGTTTCTAATTGTGATCGTCACCTTCATGGGACTGGGCTACGCCACACGTAAGGGCATCCACATCCGAATGTCAGCCATCTATGACGCCCTGCCAGTCAAACTGCGCAAAGGCCTGATGGTGGTGATCGCCACCACCACAGCCATCGTGATGGGTGTGCTGGCCTGGTACGCGTTTGAATATGTGCAGAAAGTCGCCTCGCGCGGGCGGATCACCCCAGCGCTGCAGCTGCCGCTGTACCTGACCTATGTCTGGGTGGTGATCGGATTGGCACTGGCCTCGTTCCAATACCTGCTGACTGCGATCCGGAACCTGAACTTCGCTGACGAGGACGTCTATGTCTCGTACCTCGAAATTGACAGCTATGAAGATCCGGAAACTGCGTCGGCCATCAAGAAATTCCAAGATACTGCGGAGGCGGACAAATGACCGAGTTGATGCTGGTTGTAATGATCGTCCTGCTGCTGGCAGGCTTTCCAATGAAAATGCCCTTGATTTCGGCGGCTGTGCTGGGGTTTCTCGTCTACTTCCCTGAAATGAACATGCAAATCCTGATCCAGCAGATGATCGGGGGCGTGAAGCCGGCTGCGCTGATCGCGGTGCCGATGTTCATTTTGGCCGCTGATATCATCACGCGAGGACATTCCGCCAATCGGCTTATCGATCTTGTGATGAGTTTCATGGGCCATATCAAAGGCGGCCTGGCAATTTCCGTCACCTCGGCCTGCGCCTTGTTCGGAGCTGTGTGTGGGTCAACCCAGGCGACGGTGGTGGCCATTGGCGGTGCGATGCGGCCGCGGATGCTGAAATCTGGCTATAGCGACAGCTTTTCGATCGGGTTGATCGTAAATGCCGCTGATCTGGCCTATCTGATCCCGCCATCCATCGGCATGATCATCTATGGCGTGGTCTCGGGGACGTCGATTTCGCAGCTTTTCATCGCGGGCATCTTGCCCGGGTTGCTGATCGTAGTGTTATTCTCGGCCTATTGCATGGTGTACGCTTACCGTCACGAAATCCCAGTTCTGCCTCGCGAGGGGTGGGGACAGCGCTTTACCGCGTTGCGCAAAGCCCTGTGGCCGATGGGATTTCCGGCGATCATCGTCGGAGGCATCTATGGCGGCGTGTTCTCACCCACCGAAGCGGCGGCAATCTGCGTGCTTTATGCTGTGATCCTCGAGGTTGTGATCTTTCGCTCGATCAAGGTCGGAGACCTGTTCGATATTGCCCTGTCCACAGGGGCCATCACGTCCGTCGTGTTTATCCTGATTGCCGCCGGAGCCGCCTTTAGCTGGACACTTAGCTTTGCCCAAGTGCCGCAGACTATCATCGCAGCGCTGGGGCTGGAACAAGCCAGCCCGCTTATGGTGTTGCTGGCGATCAACGTGGCCTTCTTCCTCGGCTGCATGTTCGTTGACTCGATCGTGGTGATCCTGATCCTAGTTCCGATCTTTGCGCCGATGATCAAGACCAGTGGGTTAGACCCGGTACTGGTTGGCGTTCTGATCACACTGCAAGTCGCCATCGGAGCCGCCACACCCCCCTTTGGCTGCAACCTGTTCACCGCCATCGCCGTATTCCGCCGCCCCTTTGTCGAGGTGGTCCGCGGCGTGCCGCCCTTTCTGATCATCCTTTTGGTCGTGACCGGGCTGTTGATGGCTTTCCCTCAAATCGCGCTGTTCCTGCCGGAATTGGCGTACCGATAACTCATAAGAAACGGAGAAATCATGTCGGGTCATGGCTATGAATCTGGTCGTCTGAACCTGCCTTTTGTCGGCATCGCGACTTTTGGCAAAAAACCTTATGTCGAGAATTGGGATGAGATCGACGCCGATGTCGCCGTCCTTGGTGCACCTTTCGATTTCGGGTGTCAGTTTCGATCCGGTGCCCGGTTTGGGCCGCGCGCTGTGCGCGAAGCGTCAACCCTGTTCAGCTTTGGCCACGCCGGTGCCTATGACCACGAGGATGACGCAACCTATCTGGCCAGCGATGTGCGCATCGTCGATCTGGGCGATGCCGACATCATCCATACCAAGACCGAGGAAAGCCACGCCAACATCGAATACGGTGTGAAGAAAATCCTCGATGCGGGCGCTCTGCCGGTGACTATCGGTGGAGATCACTCGATCAACATTCCGTGCATCCGCGCCTTTGAAGAAGATTGCGCAAAGAACGGACCTATCCACGTGATCCAGATCGATGCGCATCTGGACTTTGTCGACGAACGCAAAGGCGTCACCGATGGTCATGGTAACCCGATGCGTCGGGCAATCGAAAAAAACTATGTCTCGGGCATGACCCAACTGGGCATCCGCAACGTGTCCTCAACCGCGAAAGAAGGTTATGACGACGCGCGGGCGCGGGGTTCAGATATCCTATCCGTACGACAGGTGCGTAAACTGGGAACTGAGGGCGTTTTGGATCGTATCCCCGAAGGTGCGCGTTATTACGTCACCATAGATATCGACGCGTTCTGCCCGTCGATTGCGCCCGGAACAGGGACACCCAGCCATGGCGGGTTCCAGTACTATGATGTCCTGGAAATCGTTCAGGGGCTCAGTAAACGCGGTAATGTGGTTGGCATTGATCTGGTTGAGGTCGCCCCTGCCTATGACCAGACCGAAAGTACACAGATTCTTGCGGCTCAATTGCTGCTGAACTTCCTCGGGTTCATTTTCCACAACCGGAAATAAGGTCCCTCCCTGTCAGTCCGGCGTGCAGAAACCTTTCAACTACGCGCCGGGCTGCGAGTTTCCTTTCGCAGGTTTCCATCCAATGTCCCTACCCCAAATAGTCGCGCAGGCTGGGCGGTGGATTGTCCAAAAGGTCCCGGGTCGGCGCAGGAGGATGTGCCTGCTCGTTAGACACAAGAACCGTCTGGCCGGTAATGCGGCGCGCGTCCTGCGGGTCGTGGCTGACCATAAGCAGGGTCGTTCCGGTTTCCGCCAGCAACCCAGCCACAAGATCAAGCATTTCAGCCTTCAGTGCCGGCCCCAGCGCCGCAAACGGTTCGTCCAGCAGCAACATCTGACGGCGCTGCACAAGAACCCGGGCTAATGCGACCCGGCTTTGCTGACCTCCAGACAGTTCGGCTGGCTTGCGATCACCCAGACCCGGCAGGGCAACCCGATCTAGTGCGGTTTGGACCTGAGATCGCTCATCAACCGTCAACCGCCCGTTCGGGCGCAAGCCCAAAGCGATATTCTGTTCGACCGTCAGATGTGGGAATAGGTTGCCATCCTGAAACAGCATCGCCAAAGGGCGCTTGCCAGGGGCGCGGTTGGATATAAGGTCTCCGTCCCAGAATATCTTTCCCTGTTTGAGGTCACGAAACCCGGCAATCGCCTCAAGCAGTGTCGACTTTCCCGCGCCAGACGGCCCAATAATGGCTACACTGGCACCGGTCTCGACGGCAAAATCAGCACGCAACGAAAATTTTCCGTTCTCGATTACGCAGCCTTTAAGTTTCAGCATGCAACCGCCCTCCGCGATCCAAAAGCCAGAATGCCCCCATCGACAGTAACAACAGCAACAGAGCTGCCCCGGCCGCCGCTTGCATCTGATACGCCCCCATCAATCGATAGATCTGCAAGGGCAAGGTCGCGATCTGTGGATCGGCGAACAGGGCAATAACTCCCAGATCTCCCATCGACAGCGCGGCTGACAAACCCGTGGCAAAGCGGATCTGTGGGCGCATGCGCGGCAACAGGACGCGGGAAAAGAATGTTTTCTTGTCCATGTCCAGCGACAGGGCAAGCCGTCCGTGTCGCGCCACCACGTCGCGGGCCGCCGGCACCAGAATGCGTAGCGCGAAGGGCAAGGCCATGACGGCATTCACCAGCGCGGTTACCGGCAATGCCAGTGTTACTGGATTAGCGATGGGGCGGATCAGAATAAACAGCCCGGTGCCAATCACCAACGGTGAAGCCGCCAGCCCCAGAATACCGCTAAGCTCAACAATCCCGTGACGACCGGTTGCAACGGCCATGGCCATCGGCAGTGCAAGCATCAACAAAACAATCGTACTGGCGGTGGCAACCAGAACCGATATCACCGCCGCACGGAACACCAAGGCAGGCATTTCGAGCAACCCAGATAGGCCAGAGATCGCCACTGCCGCCAAAGGAAGAAGCAGAAACGCTGCCGCGAGCCCGATCCAGCACGCATCAATTGCGGGCGCGCCGCCATCCCATCGTTGTATCGCGCGGTCCAACCCTGCACCGAACCCGTCACCACGCGAAAATTTCAGCGCAGCCATTGCGGCAGCAGCGGTCAAAGCCAGTTGCACCGCAGAAAGCAACGCCGCGCGGCCAAGGTCGAAATCGTAGGTAAAGGATTGATAGATCGCGAGTTCAAGTGTCGTTGCGCGGGGCCCTCCGCCAAGAGTCAACGCGACGGCAAAGCTAGTCAGGCAAATCGCAAAGATTACGGCCAGAACACTTGGCAGAATGCGCCTTAACATTGGCAGTTCGATCAGACGGAACATGGCAAAGCCATCGCACCCCAATTGCGCGGCCAACCGAAATCTTTCTGCCGGAATTTCCTGCCACGCCTGCAGGATCAGCCGCGTGGCCAGAGGCAGGTTGAAAAATACATGGGCCAGAACCACCCCGTGCAACCCGTAAATACGAAGCGGTGGCAGGCCAAACAGACCTAAAAAATCTGAAATCCAGCCTGCACGTCCGAAAACCTGCAACAACCCAAGGATCGCGACGATGACCGGCAGGATAAAGGGGGCGCCCAATAGGGCGATCAGGGCAGACCGTCCACTAAACCGACGCCGCGCCAGTGCCCGGGCGACCGGAATAGCCAACCCGACACTCAACAGCGCAGACAACACCGCCTGAACCAACGTAAAGCGCAGCGCCGCCCAATCGGCCGGACCCAACCCACCCGCTGTATCAGCGCGCAGGGCTACCGCGGCCAATGTGCCCAATATCAGCGCAGCAACCAGTGCCGCTGCGCCAACACCCGGCCAAGGGCTTACTGGCTGAGCGCGCCCAGCCATTCCGCAAGCGCCTGATCCCGCACGGCGGCGGCTTCATCCGGGGTATACAGCAAGGATTTCTCAGGCGTGATCAACGTGTCAAACCCTTCGGGCAGGCCAGCCGCAGGGGTCACTGCCGGATACATCCAGTTGGTGGTCGGGATGATCTGCTGGAAGGTGTCCGAGACCATGAATTCCAGAAATTGATCCGCCAGTTCGGGCTGATCGGTACCGGCCAGCTTTGCCGCAACTTCAACCTGCATGTAGTGCCCTTCGTCAAAGGCGGCCGCTGCTTTGCTGGCGTCATCCTCGGCGATCAAGTGATAAGCAGGCGATGTGGTGTAGCTGAGCACCATGTCCGCCTCACCCTCAAGAAACAGGCCATACGCCTCGGACCAACCTTTGGTCACGGTCACGATATTGTCGGCAAGCCCGGCCCAGATTTCGGGGGCTTCGTCTCCATAAGACGCTTTGACCCACAACAGCAGCCCCAGACCCGGAGTGGACGAGCGCGGGTCTTGAATAATGATCTTGGTTTCACCCTCGGCCAGTTCACGGAAATTGGCAGGTGCCGCCGCATCTGCGTTATGGACAAAAGCAAAATAGCCCCAGTCATAAGGCGCGAACACGTCATCTGACCATTCAATCGGCAGGGTATAATCGGCGCTGACCGGGTTGGGAGCAAACAAGCCAGTTTCCTTGGCCGCTGCGATCAGGCCGGTGTCCAGCCCAAGCACCACATCGGCGTCCGTGTTTTCTCCCTCAAGCCGAAGACGCGACAACAGCGCCGCGCCATCTTCGACGCCCACAAGGTTCAGATCACAGTTGCATACTGCTTCGAAAGATTCTTCTACTTTCGGGCCCGGACCCCAGTCCGAGACAAAGCTGTCATAGGTGTAAACGGTCAGCTGAGGTTTGTCGGCCGCGACAGCCGCTGTTGCGCTCAGAAGTCCCGCAGCAATCATCAGATGTTTCATGTCATCCTCCATTGCGGCGAGAGGGCAAGGGTGGATGAAACCGTTACCTTTCCCTCCGCCGGTTCTAGCCGGTTCAGGTTCTACGGGTTCGCCAAAGGCATCTCAGCGCGGCAGGCCACGCACCCCGAGGTGAGGTTGTCAGTAGGTTGGAACGGACGAAAAGACAACCGGGTTAAAGTGTTTTTTGGATGCTCAAATTGGCATCCGTTCAGCTGGACTGAGAGATGCGCAACATAATCGCCTTGTGGAACAATCACCGAGGGAAAGGTTTTGAACTACGTTCTAGGTACTGGAACGGTTTGCGTTTTTACCCTTAAGAATTTCAGAGGCCGAACCTCAAAACTGAGAGGACGGCCACCAATCTTTTAGGCCTTAAGGCTAACCATCTTACCTTTCGGTCCCAGCCGCGTTGGGACGATAAAAGTCGCGGTACCACTTAACAAACTCAGCCACACCATCTTCGACCGAAGTCCTTGGTTGATAACCGGTCAATTCCCTGAGCAGCGATGCATCGGCCCAAGTTGCGGGTACGTCACCGGGCTGCATCGGCATCATGTTTTTATTCGCCTTGATGCCAGTGGCCGTTTCGATGGCTTCAATAAACGCGGTCAGCTGTACCGCATCATTGTTGCCGATATTCACCACTCGATGGGGGGCGACCGGTGACAAACTGTCCCCTTCTCGAACATTGCCGTCTGCGGGGCGCACAGGGACGGCGTCCATCAGCAGGCGGATCGCCTCAACCAAATCTTCGACATAGGTAAAGTCGCGTTTCATGTCACCGTGATTATAGACGTCGATCGCATTGCCCTCGAGGATCGCTTTGGTGAATTTGAACAGCGCCATGTCCGGGCGACCCCAAGGGCCATAGACGGTGAAAAACCGGAACATGGTGATCGGCAAATCGAACAGATGCGCATAGGAATGGGCCATGCTTTCGGTCGATTTCTTGGTGGCCGCGTAGAACGACATCTGATGATCGGCGCGTTGGGTTTCCTTATAGGGCATCTCGGTATTGGCGCCAAAGGCCGAAGAAGTCGAAGCCAACAGCATGTGTTTGGGCGGATGCGCCCGCGCCGCTTCCAGAATTTCGAAAGTCCCTATCACATTGCTTTCCAGATACGAGCGCGGATTCTCGATCGAATAGCGCACCCCAGCTTGGGCAGCGAGGTGAATGACATAGTCAAAACCATGTTCCCCGAACAGCTCCATCATCAGGCCGGGGGTTTCGACCTTGCCAATGACGGGCGAAAAATTCTTACCATTGGGTTCGCGCTCCAGCATGTCGTGGCGGGCCTTTTTCAACGACACATCATAATAATCGTTCAGAGAGTCCAACCCCACTACGTGGTACCCTTGGGCCAGCAGAAGCTTGCTCAGATGAAAGCCAATAAAACCGGCTGACCCGGTGATGAGAACGCTCTGCATAATGTTGCCCTTGTAAAAAACTTGGTATTTCGGGCCTTTTTAGTGCGAGATCAAGGGAAGATACCACCACAGATATCGCAGAAAGCGGTGTATTCTGCTGTGCCCTTTCGCCACCTAGGCAACGCGTAGCAATAATCTACCTTTGTATAGGATTGGCAGCAGCGGACGCCAAAGGTTGTCAGCATTAATCATGCGCATAATTGACGCGCATATATAATGGACCTATCTTAGGGTGAAGGGAGGCATATCTGATGAACGCCCAATCACGCAGACCAACCAACCTTTCGCTGGACAGCGCATTGCTGTCCGAAGCCAAAGCTTTGAAGGTCAACCTTTCCCGCGCAGCCGAAGAAGGTGTTCGTATAGCGGTTGCCGAGGCCAAAGCCGAGCAGTGGAAAGCAGAAAACGCGGAAGCCCTCAAAAGCTCAAACGCGTATGTTGAGCAACACGGCCTGCCGCTGGACAGCTTCCGGCATTTCTGATGCCCAAATACGATGTTTTTCCGAATCCATCGGGTGATGGCTATCTTCTGGATGTGCAAACCGATCTGCTTGGGGACCTGAATACGCGGGTGGTCGCCCCGTTGATACCATTGGCCAAGGCCCCAAAGCCCGCGACCCGGCTTAATCCAGTGTTCGATATCCATGGCGAACAGGTTGTCATGGTCACCCAATTCATGGCCGCGGTTCCGGTGGGAATTCTCAAATCTCAGACCGCCAACCTGAATGAGGAAGCCGACCGGATCACGGTTGCCATAGACATGCTGATGCAGGGCTTCTGATATCTGTCGAGCGACCGAAGTCTTGTTGATCAGGGTTGACTGAACCCTCCGCTAGTTGTCCTGACCCAGCACCTTTATGGCACCCAGTAGACGAGCGATTTCCTGTTCGGTGTTGTAGTGGCAGAACGAGATGCGGATGCAATCCGACAGGCCCAGTGGCTTTAGGACGTTGCCGGAATAGTGGTCATCCTTACGGGTGTGGGTGCGGATGCCCTGCTGATTCAATATCTCCACCACATCTTCTGAGGCATGCCCTTTGACCACGATTGAAACCAACCCTTCGCGCGCGGGATTGTCAGCCCCGGCCAGAATGGTGACGTGATCCATATCGCGCAGGCCAGGCAGATTTCCGGTCCCATTAATGGCGGCGTTGGTCAGGTGGGTCTCATAGGCATGGATGGCACGGCCAGCGGCCTCGATCCGTTTGCGCGGCTCGGTCTCGTCCGACACCTCTCCGCCCAGCCAGTCGAAATAGGACACCACGTCCGAGACGGTCGCATAAGATCCAGTGTCACGAGTGCCGAATTCCCAGCCCGTCGCAGGCGCGTCGATCAGCATGTCATGCGGGGTGTTGGTTAGCTTTTCAGAAATCCAGGCAATGCCATAGCCATGGCGCGAAAACACCTTGTAGGGCGAGATCGCATAGCCATCAACATTGTAGGCATCCAGATCCAGTTGCCCGTGGGCAGCGTGCTGAATGCCATCGACGATGATCATGCAATCCGGTGCGACCGAGCGGATCGCGGAGGAAATCGCCACCACATCCATTCCCATACCTGTCACCGGTGAGGCATGCAGGATTGTTGCCACCGCCACATCGGGTGTCATCAGCGCAGTGTAATCCTCGGGTGTGACCAGCCCGGTTTCGTCATTATGCGGCACAATTACGTAGTCCAGTCCCGCAATCTCGGCCCAGCGGTGCGCAGCGCTGCGGGTGGCAGGGTGTTCTATGGACGACCCGATCACCTTGGACCCCTTGGGCGCGGCCAGACAGGCGGTGCGGATCATCCGGAACAGCAACTCTGTCCCGCTTTCACCGGCAAAGAACTGCCCGCCCGAGGCGTTCATGAATACCGCCAAGTCACCCTTGGCCTTGTTGATCACATTCTGTGTCCCCTGCCCCGCCGGGTTGATGCGCCCGGGGTTGTCTGGGATCGCAGCATAAAAAGCCGAGGTTTCGGTGACTGTTTTCAATGTCAACGCACCGCCTGCGTTTTCAAAAAAAATTCGCTCGCCTTGAAACGGGCAGCTTTCGACATGGTTAAACCGGTCGCGGATCGCATCGATGAGGGCTGGGTTGTTCTGGATCATGGGTCTGTCCTGTAGTTTTTCAAAGCGCGCGGGGTGCGATCAGAGTGTGAGCGGTCATTCAAGTGTCTGCCAGCTTTGTCTCTGTAACCCAAGGATTGTCGAGCAGATTGGCGGCCGTCTGGCGCGTTGGCGACATCAGACAGTCTGCCACCGCCATAACTATCTAGAGGTATTGCCAACGAGAGCGACGCCGATAATCATGCGAAGTCTTGCCGGATCGCCTAAAGAGTGAGCGCAATATCCCTTAAAAACCCACATTAAACAAATAAATTCAGGATAATTGGGTTGAAATTGTATGTTTTTGTGGAACTATAGGGAAGAATGATGTCAAAAAGCCGGAATCTGATGTTACAAGAAGACGACAGCCTGGAACTTCAGGATTGGATTGTTGACTTGCACAGCGTGATGCAGTGTGCCGAGGGCTATCAGTGCGTCGGAATAGCGGGAGATGTCCGAGATTCTAAAGGTGAAGCTCGACCGCCCGAAAGGAAGCTGGGCGCCACCACGGGGCACGGCTATGCGCAGATGTTGGACGTTGATGCAAATTCAAGAAATGCGATCGAACTTAATTGTAATTCTGCTAGAGCCCGCATGACCTTTCCCAATTATTGCTGCCCTAGCCCCGCAATCCATCACTAGACAGGACGGACCTGGATGTTGAATCCAACAAGCTCACAAAATACCGAAATGGCTGATCTGGTAACGCATGCGATGGCGGTTGCCGACATAGCCAATACTGCGGCACGAGGGTATTTTCGCGGTAGGTTGGGTGTTGAATTCAAGTCGGATGAAAGCCCGGTTACACAGGCCGATAAAGGTGTTGAAACCCAGGTGCGCACTTACCTAGAGCAGCATTTCCCGGATCATGGTATCTTTGGTGAAGAGCACGGGTTTGAGGGGCAGAATTGTCGTGAAGTTTGGATCATTGACCCGATTGATGGCACAAGATCGTTCCTTTCGGGGCATCCGCTGTTCGGCTTCTTGCTGGGGCATCTGGTTAATGGCAAGCCGGATATCGGAGTGATCGGTATGCCTGCGTTGAATGAGGTGTTTGTAGGCGTTTCCGGTCAGGGCGCGACTCTGAATGGCAATGCCATCGCAACGTCAAAAAAGACGCGGTTGGATCAATCCATCCTGTTTGTGAACGAAGGCGACAAGATCTATCGCGATCATCCCGCTTTATTCGCGAAACTGATGCAATCCGGGCAGACCCGCCGGTTCGCCTATGACTGCTACCCGCATGCCCTGCTGGCAGCAGGGCATGTGGATGCAGTGATTGATTATGACTTGCAGCCTTATGACTTCTTGCCTGTTCTGGCCGTTGTTGAGACCGCAGGTGGAGTGATGACCGACTGGAATGGCAAGCCCCTCGACCTGAACTCGGATGGTCGGGTGATCTCGGCCGCAACGCCTGAACTGCATGCGGAAATGCTGGATAAAGTGAACGGTTAGGCTCATGGCGATTGTAAGCTTTCTCATCAACTTGGCCGGAGCGACAATGTTGTTGCTTTTTGCCGTGCGCATGGTGCGCACGGGGATTGAGCGCAGCTATGGAGCCTCGTTCCAGCGCGTTATGACGGGCCAGCGCAGTTATTTGCAGGCGTCGATGGTGGGGCTTTCGATGGCTATTGTGCTGCAAAGCTCAGCGGCGGTGGCATTGTTGACCTCGGGCTTTGCCGCTGGTGGGATGCTGGCATTTCCTGCGGGCCTTGCAATGGTACTGGGTGGCGATCTGGGGTCTGCGCTGATTATTCAGATCCTGTCGTTCAAGCTGGATTGGCTGGTGCCGCTTCTGTTGGCGATTGGCGGGTATCTGTTCGTCAAAACCGAGTCCAAGAAACCGCGGCAATTGGGCCGCATTCTGATGGGCATCGCATTCATCCTGATCTCATTGCGCTTTTTGCGTGAGGCAATGGACCCGATCCGCGACAGTGCTTTTCTGCCCGCCATCGCCGACTATCTGGCCCGCGACTATATCACCGCGTTTTTGGTGGGTGGTGCGCTGGCCTTTGTCATGCATTCCTCGGTCGCGGCGATCTTGATGTGCGTGACGCTTGTGCAAATCGGCGCAATTCCTTTTGCCGCCGGGCTGTCGCTGGTGTTGGGGGCTAACTTCGGCTCGGCTTTTATCCCGGTTTGGTTGACGCGGGGGATGGATTTATCAGCCCGGCGCATCCCCTTTGCCAATCTGGCCCTACGTGGCAGTTGGGCCGTTATTACCCTTTTCGCGGCCACCACAGCCCTGAGGGCGGGCGTTCTGGGCGATCTGCAAGGCGGGCAAATGCTGGTGAACGCGCATCTGGCCTTTAATGCCTCTTTGCTGGTTCTGGCGCTGCCATTCTGTGGACGCCTAAGTGCCCCGTTCGAGCGGCTGTTGCCAGACCCGAAAACATCAGAGGCTGCGCTGCAGCCGGGTCGTCCCGCCAGCGCGTTGGACATGCGCAATATCGGCAGCCCCAGCCAGGCCCTATCGAGCCTCAAGCGGGAACTGCTCAGGATGAGCGATCTGGTTGAATCGATGTTCCGCCCATCGCTGGAACTGTACCGCAGTGGAGACAAGGAACAGATCCGTGCCGTCAGGGACATTGATGTCGAGGTGAACGAGTGCCTGTCTGGCGTCCGAAAATTCGTGGCAGCCATTCCGGCAGAGGATTTTGGAAAGCAGAATGCGAAAGTGGCGCGCGACTTGATGGAATACGCCATTCGCCTTGAAACTGCAGGCGACGTTGTCGCCAAACGTCTGACTGTGTTGGCTACCAGCATGCGCAAAAAAGGTGCATCATTCTCGAAAGAAGGTTGGGCAGAATTGGTCGAAATGCACGAGGGTATTTTAGCCAATCTCAAACTGGCCTCGAACGTGCTGATCTCGGATGATTTGGAAAGTGCCCGCCTGCTGAGCCTCGAAAAGACCGAAATCAAACGGGCCGAGCGTGACAGCCGCAAGCGTCATCTCAAACGGCTTCAGCATGGCAGTACGGAAAGTTTTGAGACCAGCGATATCCATCTTGAGACGTTGCGCGCGCTGCGTGAATTCAACAGTCACATCGCAGCGGTGGCTTATCCGATCCTCTATCGGAATGGTCAGTTGCTGGAAACACGCCTGATCGAAGAAATGCCCCGGACGCAAAAAGATTCAGATACAGAGGTGAAAGGATGATTGCGCCCGTAGAGGTACTGAACGAAGAGGGCCAGGGCAAAGTGGTCTTATTGTGCGAACACGCGAGCCATCGGATTCCATCAGACTACAGTGATCTGGGTCTGTCCGAAGCTGACCGGCTAAGCCACGCAGTCTGGGACCCGGGTGCGCGAAGCCTGGCGTTAAAGCTTTCGCAGGCTTTGGATGCGCCGGTCGTGGCCTCGACCGTGTCGCGCTTGGTTTATGATTGCAACCGCCCCCCGGAAGCCGCAAGCGCAATGCCTGAGAAATCTGAACATATCATGGTCCCGGGGAATACAGGCCTGACGCAAGCGCAGCGCGATGCGCGTACGGCTGCGGTTTACGACCCGTTCTGCGCCGCTGTGTCCGAGGTTTTGAACAAGCGCCGGGCTGATACGGTGATCGTGACTGTGCATTCATTTACCCCGGTCTATTTCGGCCAACCGCGTGCGGTTGAGCTGGGTTTGTTGCATGATGAAGACAGTCGGCTTGTGGACGCGATGCTGAATTATGTGGATCGTATTCCGAACCGCCGAACCGAGCGAAATGAGCCTTATGGTCCAACCGATGGGGTCACCCATTCGCTACGCCTGCATGCGCTTAGCCGAAATTTGCCAAATGTAATGCTGGAAGTGCGCAACGACCTACTGCGTACCGATGAAGAGATTGCCGTCGCAGCAGAAGAGGTATTGACCCTGCTGTTACCGGCACTGAACGACATCGCGATTAAGGAGGATAAATCGTGAGCGGAACTTTCAACCTCGACGAACTGAAGGCACGTGTGACTGCGGGCGATGTTGACACGGTTTTGGTATGTTTTGTTGACATGCAGGGACGTTTGATGGGCAAACGCTTTCATGCGGGTCATTTTGTTGCGGGTGCATGGGAAGAAACGCATTGCTGCAACTATTTGCTGGCGACAGATTTGGAGATGGGTACGCCGGATGGCTATGCCTCGACCAGTTGGGAGCGGGGCTATGGCGATTACGTCATGAAGCCGGACCTCAGCACGCTGCGCCCTGTTCCGTGGCTGGAAGGCACTGTGATGGTGATGTGCGATGTGCTGGATCACCATACCCACGAAGAAGTGCCGCACGCGCCGCGCTCGATCCTGAAACAGCAGGTCAACCGCCTGAAGGCGATGGGCTATGACGCGATGTGCGCGACCGAGCTTGAGTTCTTTCTGTTCGAGAAGAGCTTTGACCAGATCCGTAAGGAGGGCTTCCGCGATCTGGCTCCGATCTCGGGCTACAATGAGGATTACCACATCCTGCAGACCACCAAGGAAGAGCATGTGATGCGTCCGATCCGCAACCATCTGTGGAATGCGGGGATTCCGGTCGAGAATTCGAAAGGTGAGGCCGAGACCGGACAGGAAGAGCTGAACATCAAATATGCGGCGGCAATGGAGACGGCCGAGTATCACTCGATCGCCAAGAATGCGGTGAAAGAGATTGCCTGGCAGCACGGCCATGCGGCGACCTTCCTGCCGAAATGGCATCATGACAAGGTGGGCAGTTCGTCCCACGTACATCAGTCGCTGTGGGCGGACGGTCAGCCGGCATTTTTCGATAAGTCGGATGCGCTAGGCATGTCGGCGCTGATGAAAAGCTACATGGCGGGGCTGCTGAAATACGCGCCGGACTACACCTATTTCATGGCACCCTACATCAACAGCTACAAGCGTTTCATGAAGGGCACCTTTGCGCCCACACGGATCATTTGGTCGGTGGACAATCGCACGGCCGGATACCGTTTGTGTGGCGATGGCACCAAGGCGGTGCGGGTCGAATGCCGCATTCCGGGCTCGGACATGAACCCGTATCTGGCGATGGCCGGGATGCTGGCCGCCGGAATTGCAGGGATCGAGGAAGGGCTGGAGCTGCAGCCGCCCGCCCAAGGCGATGTCTATCAGGGCGACACCGGCATGATCCCGGGTACGTTGAGGGACGCACGAAACGCCCTGCATGGGTCGGCCATGTTGCGCGCGGCCATGGGGGATGAGGTGGTCGATCACTATACCCGCGCGGCAGAGGTCGAGATCGAGGAATTCGAGCGCGTGGTAACCGATTGGGAAGTTGCCCGCGGGTTCGAGCGGGCGTGAGCTTGGGCCAGGCTGGGGCCCTGCCCCCAGACCCCCGAGGTATTTTTGGCCAGACGAAGCAGGGGACCCTGCCGTCTTTCGAAATGGAGTGGTTATGGGCAGATGTTGAAATGTGTCTCACCGATTGATGGATCGGTTTTTGCGGAACGCGAGGTTCTGTCGCGGGACGCCGCCTTTGCGGCGGCTGAGCGCGCACGTGCCGCGCAGGCGAACTGGGCGGCGCGGCCGTTGGAGGAGCGTATCGATCGTGTGATGGCGGGCGTGGCGGCTGTTGGTACGATGAATGATGAGATCGTTCCCGAGCTGGCTCATATGATGGGCCGCCCGGTGCGTTATGGCGGTGAGTTTGGTGGTTTTAACGAGCGCGCCAGCCATATGGCCGGGATCGCCGAGGCGTCGCTGGCGGATATCGCGGTGGGCGAGGATGAGACCTTCAAACGCTATATCAAGCGCCTCCCGCATGGAGTGGTGTTTGTGGTGGCGCCCTGGAATTACCCTTACATGACGGCAATCAACACGGTGGCCCCGGCGCTGATCGCGGGCAACACGGTGATCCTGAAACACGCCACCCAGACCCTGTTGGTGGGTGAGCGGATGGCACAGGCCTTCCATGCAGCTGGCGTGCCGACAGATGTGTTCCAGAACGTGTTCCTCAGCCATGACGTGACCAACGATCTAATTGCGGGCAATGCGTTCGACTTTGTGAACTTCACCGGCTCGGTCGGCGGTGGTCAGGCGATGGAGCGTGCGGCGGCGGGCACCTTTACCGGTGTGGGCACCGAACTGGGCGGCAAGGATCCCGGCTATGTGATGGAGGATGCCGATCTGGAGGCTGCCGTCGATACGCTGATCGACGGGGCGATGTTCAACGCCGGTCAGTGTTGCTGCGGGATCGAGCGGATTTACGTGCATGAAGCCCTCTATGACGACTTTGTCGCCAAGGCGGTGGAAATCGTGAAGGGTTACAAGCTGGGCAATCCGCTGGACAGCGAGACGACGATTGGCCCCATGGCCAATGTGCGCTTTGCTGATGAGGTGCGCGCGCAGATCGCCGAGGCGGTCGCCGATGGCGCGGTGGCCCATATCGACACCTTCGCTGAGGATGACGGTGGTGCTTATCTCACCCCGCAGATTCTGACCAATGTGACCCATGAAATGCGGGTGATGCGGGATGAAAGCTTTGGTCCGGTGGTGGGCATCATGAAGGTCTCATCCGACGAAGAAGCGATTGCGCTGATGAACGACAGCGAATTTGGCCTGACCGCCAGCCTGTGGACCCGCGATGTGGATCGCGCGGCCCGTGTTGGCGATCAGATCGAGACCGGCACCGTATTCATGAACCGGGCCGATTATCTGGACCCCGGCCTGTGCTGGACCGGCTGCAAGAATACCGGGCGGGGCGGCGGCCTATCGGTCATCGGCTATCACAACCTGACCCGTCCCAAATCCTACCATCTGAAGAAGGTGACATCATGAGCCTTGTTGGAAACTGGTCTTACCCGACCGCGATCAAATTCGGTGCTGGGCGCGTCAAAGAATTGCCCGAGGCCTGTGCCACAGCGGGGATGAAAAAGCCCTTGCTGGTCACCGACAAAGGGCTGGCCGACCTGCCGATCACCACGGCAACGTTGGACATCATGGAGGCCGCCGGTCTGGGCCGGGGTCTGTTCAGCGACGTTGACCCGAACCCGAATGAAAAGAACCTTGAAGCCGGGGTTGCCGCCTATAACGCTGGTGGTCATGACGGGGTGATTGCGTTCGGCGGTGGCTCAGGGCTGGATCTGGGCAAGATGGTGGCCTTCATGGCCGGTCAGACGCGTCCGGTCTGGGATTTTGAAGACATCGGCGACTGGTGGACCCGCGCCGATGCGGATGTTATCGCCCCGATCATCGCGGTGCCAACCACCGCCGGAACAGGGTCTGAGGTTGGGCGCGCCAGCGTCATCACCAACTCTGAGACGCATGCCAAGAAGATCATCTTCCACCCCAAGGTTCTGCCGAGCGTGGTGATCTGCGACCCGGAACTGACCGTGGGCATGCCCAAATTTATCACCGCAGGCACCGGTCTGGATGCCTTTGCCCACTGTGTCGAGGCATTCTCAAGCCCGCATTACCATCCGATGAGCCAGGGGATCGCGCTGGAAGGCATGCGGTTGGTCAAAGAGTATCTGCCGCGCGCCTATGCCGATGGCACCGATCTCGAGGCCCGCGCACATATGATGAGCGCAGCCTCGATGGGCGCCACCGGTTTCCAGAAAGGTCTGGGCGCGATCCACGCCATGAGCCACCCCATCGGGGCGGTGTTCAACACCCATCACGGCACCACCAACGCGGTCTGCATGCCCGGCGTGCTGGAGTTTAACGCCCCTGTCATTGCCGACCGGTTCCAGATGGCAGCCGATTATCTGGGCATCCAGGGCGGCTTTGACGGCTTCCGCGCCTTTGTGCAAGACTTCAACGACGAGTTGGGTATTCCGCGCAAACTGTCTGACTTGGGCGTGACCGAGGCCGCAATTCCTGAACTGGTCCAAGGCGCAATCATCGACCCATCATGCGGTGGGAATCCCGTTGAGCTGACTGAAAGAAATCTAAAAACACTGTTCGAAGCAGCGTTGTGAAAGCAAGGGCCTCGGTAGACACTCTGCCGGGGCCAGAATTTATAATCACCAGTGGTGTTCCACAGGGTGAAGCCGGTTGGTCTTACCGGACAAAAGCAGTCAAGTGTTCATATATTAGTAGACCAGACGCGTTTCAGTCGATGACCGGATTTATTGGAAAATATAAATAAATCTCCGTAATTCAAATATTGTCACAAAACATTCACAATTTTTGTGGATTTTTAAGTGAAACTATGTTGGGCTTAAAAAATGGATCACGATAGCGATAATATCCCTCATCGGGGCCGTGAACTTCTGGATGTCCTGGCAAGGTTGGGGGGCTCGGCGCGCAATACCCAGATCGCGCAGGTTATGGACGTTTCTGAGGAAACTGTTCGTCGACTGGTCAAAGCGCTGGCGCAAAAAAACATGGTTGAGAGGGTGCATGGGGGAACCTATCTTTCCCGGGCGCAGGACACGCCGATGTTTTCCGGGGCGTTGGAGCAAAACGCCGAAGAAAAGACGCTTATTGCCAACAAGGTCAGCCAAATGATCGAAGACGGCATGGTGCTGTTCATTACGGTGGGCTCAACGACCACCCATGTTGCCGAGCAGCTGCGCGATCTGAAGAACCTAACCGTGGTCAGCAACTCGCTATCGGTTGTCGCCTCACTGGCTGATCACAACGGAACGCGAGCAATCCTTGCCGGTGGTGAGGTTATTCGGTCCGAACGCGGCAGTTTTGGTCGTGCGGCCGAGGAACTGGCCTGCCAATACAGTTATGATGCGGTGATTTGCGGTGCGGATGCCATATCGCTTTCCGGCGGCGTGTTGGCTTCGAACCCGCTGGAGGCTGAGTTGACGCGCGCGTTGCTTAAAAATACGCGGCGCATGATTGTCGCAACCGATCACACGAAATTCGGGGAAAAAGCGACCAATGTATCCTGCCGATTTGACCAGGTGACCGATTTGGTGACCGACATACCCCCGTCTGAAACTTTCGCCACGGCTTTGAAGGATGCGGGGGTTACAGTCCATGTCGCTGCGCTGCGTGGCAAAAAAAAGAAAAAGAAGAAGAGAACCGACGTTGCTGCAGTCAACTAATCGGTTTCACAAGCAAATAAAAAACGAAACTGACGTTACCGTAGGGAGAAAACATGAAACAGCTTCTGATGTCAGGTGTGGCCTTGGTCACTCTGGGGGGAACTGCCTGGGCGAACTGTCCGGCAGCGACAGTTGCAGATATGCAGGGCCTATCTGATGGTGCTTATCCGCAGCAATTTGATCTGGCAGAGTTTCAGTCGGCCGCGGGCTGTACGCTGAGCTTTGCAGAAAACCCAGCCATTGCAGATCTAAATGGTAAAATCCGCGGCAATGGCGACCTGCCTGCGGTGGCGGATCGTCTGCCGGCCGAGCCTTTGGTCATCGTGCCATATGACTCGATCGGTCAGTATGGTGGGGTTTTGGATGCGCTGTCCAACGCCACCGAAAGCGGCACGTCAGACTTCCTGTCTGTACGTCACGTGAACCTGTTCCGGTATTCCGACGATCTTCAAACCTTGGTGCCTAATGTGGCCAAGTCCTGGGAATGGAACGATGATTTCACCCAACTGACCGTGCATCTGCGCGAAGGTCACAAGTGGTCGGATGGGGCGCCGTTCACCGCGGAGGATGTCGTGTTCTGGTATGACAACCTGATGATGGACACCAATGTCATCGCCGAAGCCAAGGATTATGCTTTGGCAGGCGGTGAACCCATGAAGGTCGAGGCGCTGGATGATACCACGGTGCAGTTCACCCTGGTCGCACCCAAGCCGGGCCTGACCGAGACGTTTTCGTTCACTTATGTGCAACCCTACCAGCCCAAGCATTTCTTCGAAAAGTTCCACCCGGCGTTGGATGAAAATGCTGACGCCAACGCACAGGCTCTTGGGTATGAAAACGGTTATGAACTGATCAAGGCCTACTACGGTAACTCGGACTGGATGGATACGCCGTCGCCAATGCTGACGGCAGGTGACAAGCTGGCGGGTCTGCCCAAGGATGCTATGCCGACCCTTGAAAGCCATATTCTTGTGAAGGAAAGCACCGAAGGGCGCCACTATGTCGCCAACCCCTACTTCTTCCAGGTCGACACACAGGGTAACCAGCTGCCCTATATCTCGGAAATGGATGAAACATATGTCCCGGATGAAGAGGTGCGTAACCTCAAACTATTGAACGGCGAGGTGGATTACAAATCTCAGGGTGTGAACCTGACATCTGCTCCGGTTCTTTTGGAGGGTCAAGAAAGCGGCAACTACACGTTGGAAGTAAAGCCCGCGATCGGCTATCCGGTGCTGACTTTCAACGTGACCGCCGAGGATGAGGCCAAACGCGCGCTCTTCAACGACATCCGTTTCAGAACGGCCATGTCGGTTGCGATGGACCGCAATCAGCTGAACGAAGTTACCGCTTTTGGACTGGGTGAGCCGACACAGTATATCGGGTTCTCACCGCGCCCGGACTTCATTGATGCCAAATGGTCAGAGTACGAGGCTGGTTTTGATCAGGATCGTGCCAATGCTCTGCTGGATGAGGTCGGCCTAGTCGATCAGAACGGTGACGGTTTCCGCGATCTGCCAAACGGTGACCCGCTTGTGTTGGACTGGCAGTTCTCGACGCAGTCAGCCTCTGCTCAACTGGTGGAACTCATCGCTCAGAACTGGAAAGACGTGGGCGTCAACACCGCGATCAAAGAGGTTACTTCTGATGAGTTCCGCGCGGCGCAATCGGCCAATACGTTGGATATGGGTATGTGGCTCAAGAGCCAGCCTGCCGGTTCGGTTCTGGGCGACGGCGAAATCTGGGTTCCCCCGTTTGACGGGTACTTCGATGTTCGAACCGGGATGCTCTGGGCGGAATACATCAGCTCGAACGGTGAAAACGGTGTCGAGCCGCCCGCTTGGGTTGCCGATCTGAAAGCCGCTCTGGATACTTATCAATCCAGCGCACCTGGATCGGACGCATCCATTGCTGCCGCTCAGAAAATGGTTGAGATAATGACCAGCGAACTGCTGTTCATTGGTACGGTCAACTCGCCGGCACCGATCTACCACTCGAACAATCTGCAGAACTTCACCGAGTTCAAGACGCAGTCGTACGAGTTCTATCGGACCTATCCGTATCGCCCTGCTCAGTGGTGGTTGTCCGAGTAATCCGATCCTTGATCTGAGATGACGGAATGGGGCGTTCGCGCCCCGTTCCAAATGCTAGCCAGGAACAAAGACATGCTCCAATTCGCCCGCTTTGCCGCCACGCGTGCGGTGATGGCTGTGGTCACACTTGTATTGGTATCACTCATCGTGTTCACGCTGATGGAGCTTGTGCCGGGCGATTGTGCCGAACGCTATCTTGCCTATAAAAATACCCAAGGCTCGGCCATCACACTGGCGGATATCGAGGCCGAACGGGCCCGACTAGGGCTTGATCGCCCGTTCCTGACACGCTGGGCCAGTTGGCTGAGCGGTGCCTTCCGCGGTGATTTCGGCGAAAGCTGCATATTACGCGTGAATATCGCACAGCTATTGGGCGACAAGTTTTGGATCTCGCTGTGGATCTGCCTTGGATCGTTGACGCTGGCCTATATGATCGCGCTACCCGTGGGTATTATCTCGGCTGCTTCCAAGAACGCATTCCTCAACAATTCTCTGCGCCTGATCAGCTATCTGGGTCTGGCCATGCCCAACTTTCTGCTGGCGCTGATGGTGATGCTGTTTTCCACAATCTATTTTGGCGAGACACTCACCGGCTTGTTCAGCCCCGAATATCGCGAGGCCCCCTGGTCATGGGCCAAGTTCGTGGACCTGCTGAAACATGCCTGGTTGCCCATATTCATTCTGGGCTGGTCCGCGACTGCCTTTGCGTTGCAGACCGTGCGCGCATTGATGTCGGATGAGATCGGCAAGCTTTACGTAACCGCAGCTGCGGCGCGTGGGATTTATGGCCCGCGTTTGTTGTGGCGCTACCCCGCCCGTCATGCGCTTGGGCCAATTATCAACTCGCTGGGATTTGACCTGAACCGTATCTTCAACGAACTGCCCATTGTCGCCCTGATCCTGACACTGACCGAGGCCGGGTCGCTGCTGCTGGAGGCTCTGGCACGGTCGAACGACCAACAACTGGCAGGCGCCATCATCTTCCTGCTAACAGCCGCCATCGTCACACTCAATTTCGCCACGGATATCCTGTTGGCTGTGATTGATCCGCGTGTGCGCAAGAGCATTCTGAGGTAAGATCCATGTCTGCAAAAACCTCCACGAAAATCGACGATCAGAAGGCCAAGGAAGCGTATTTCACGGCGTCGCAAAGACAGCTGATCTGGGCCAGGTTCAAAAAGCAGCGCGCGGCGATGATCGCGGCCACCGTTTTGGTTGTTCTGATCCTGTCGGGCCTCTTTGCGCCGTTTTTGTCGCCATACGATCCAACGGTCGCAGGACGGGACAAGGATTACCTGAACGGGGCCCCTCAGATACCGAAATTCTGCGACAAGAACGGCTGTTCGATCCGCCCGTTTCTGCACACGGTGACGCGCGAGCGGTCGATTGCCACTAACTTTCGCTGGGTCGAAAAGATAAACGAGGATGAACGCCGCTACATGCAGTTTTTCGTCCACGGCGACAGCTACAAACTGTTTGGGTTCATTCCGGGCAACATCCATCTGTTTGGCATGGATCAGGGCTATGTCCATCTTTTCGGCACTGACAGCGCAGGAAAAGACATCTTTTCACGCACACTGCACGCGGTCTGGACGTCACTTCAGGTGGGCACGTTAGGCGTGGTGATCTCGTTCGTGTTGGCTTTGATAATTGGTGGCGTGGCTGGATATTATGGCGGGGCCATAGACAGTGTGATCCAGATGATCACCGACGCGGTCAGGACAGTACCGTCTATCCCCCTTTTCATGGCTATAGCCGCCTTTATTCCACCCGAATGGTCGGCTGAAACCCGATTTTTCGTCATAACCCTGATCCTCGGGCTGGTGGGATGGCCAACCTTGGCCCGACGGGTACGGACCCATCTGCTGACCGAGCGTAATCAGGAATACGTTCTGGCCGCGCAATTGTGCGGGGCACCCGCCGGTCACGTCATCAGGCGGCATCTTCTGCCAAGCTTTACCAGCTATATCATCGTCGACTTGGTCATATCGTTCCCCTACGTGGTCCTGTCGGAAACGGCGCTCAGCTTTATTGGGCTGGGCCTCAAGGATCCGGTGAACTCATTGGGTGTTATGTTGCAGAACGTGACCAAAGCAGATGTGTTGTTGAATTATCATTGGTACTTCATCCCGGTCCTCTTCTTCATCGCGCTTGTCATGGCCTTCGTCTTTGTGGGCGACGGGCTGCGCGATGCTGCCGATCCCTATTCGGAGACCCGTAAATGAGCCTGATCAACGTCGAAAACCTGACGCTGCAATTCAAGACCGACGAAGGGCTGATCACCGCGGTCGACAACGTGTCATTTTCGCTGGCCCCGGGCGAGGTCATGGGCCTTGTGGGTGAAAGTGGCTCGGGCAAATCCGTGACCGCGAAATCGCTGATGAAGCTTAATCCGGGCAATGCAGTCTACGCACCGGAAAGCCGTATCACGCTTCATCTGGACAGCGGACCGGTGGATGTCCTTGCCTTGCAGCGCCCGCGAGATATGGAAGTTGTGCGTGGCGGGGCGATCAGCATGATCTTTCAGGAACCGATGGCCAGTTTCGCACCTGCAATGACAATCGGCAGCCAGATGGTCGAGCAGCTGTTGATTCACACGGATATGAAAAAAAAACAGGCCCGTGAACTGTCGATCGAGATGCTGGACCGCGTCGGTATTTCCGATGCGTCCACCCGGTTTGGGCAATACGCATTTGAAATGTCGGGCGGCATGCGTCAGCGGGCGATGATTGCCATGGCGTTATCGACCAAGCCAAAGCTTTTGATCGCGGACGAGCCCACCACGGCGCTGGACGTAACGATACAGGCTCAGGTCATCGACCTGATGAAGGATCTGGTGGATGAATTCGGGATGGGCATCATCTTTATCACCCATGACCTTGGGGTGGTCGCACAGACAGCCGACAAGGTGGCGGTGATGTATTTGGGCAAGATGATCGAACAAGGCCCGGTCCGCGAGGTGATCCGCAACCCCTATCACCCATATACCCAAGGGCTGATCGACGCGCTGCCACAGCTGGACGATCTGGACAAGCCATTGATGCCGGTGCCAGGCGATATCCCTTCGCCGCTGGAACGGCCTGAAGGCTGCGTTTTCCATACCCGTTGCAGCAAAATCGTTGGCGATGTCTGTAAAACGATTGTGCCGGGCTGGTCGGACACTGGTGAAAACCATCGCACAGCCTGCCACCTTTGTGACGAGGGACAATCCGCATGAGCAGCGACAATCTGATCGAAACCCAGGACCTGTCGGTTGGATTCCCTGTCGGTGGGAAGATTTTCAACAAACGTACCCTGATGGCGGTCAACGAAGTTTCGCTGTCGATCCCCCGAGGGTCTTTTTTCGGTGTGGTAGGTGAGAGCGGTTCGGGTAAGACAACCTTTGGCCGCGCCCTGCTGAATGCGGCACCCATCACCGGTGGCACCGCCCATTATGATGATGGAGAGGTCAGCTATGATCTGGGCAATTTGGCCGGGGCCGACCTGAAGGAATACCGCCGCCGTGCACAGCTGATCTTTCAAGACCCGTATGCTGCGCTGTCTCCGCGTATGACCGTTCGCGACATCATTGCCGAACCTCTGGAAGTTATGGGTCTGTGCAACTCGCGCGAAGAGGTGGACGAACGTGTGCGCGAAATCGCCAGCTTGTGTCGGCTGAACCTGGAACATTTGCGCCGGTTTCCACATGCTTTTTCTGGCGGTCAACGTCAGCGGATTTCCATTGCCCGCGCTCTGGTGTCCAAACCCCGGTTTGTGGTGGCAGACGAAAGCGTCGCGGCACTGGATGTGTCAATTCAGGCCGACATCCTGAACCTGTTAAAGTCGCTTCAGGATGAGATGGGGCTGACTTATCTGTTCATCAGTCATGACCTGTCGGTGGTGGCCCATACCTGCGATCATGTCGCCGTGATGTATCTGGGGCAGATCATGGAAAGCGCGCCAACGCGCCAGCTGTTCCAATCGCCGCGTCACCCATACACCAAAGCACTGTTTTCAGCGATCCCGTCTCTGGACCCGGATGATCGCGGCAAAGCGCAGAAACTTGAAGGTGAGATCCCGTCGCCAACCAATCGCCCCAGAGGTTGTCAGTTTCACACACGTTGCCCTTTTGCCACTGAGCTGTGCAAGCGGGAAGAGCCGCATTTGGAGACCTGCGAGGCTGGACACGCAGTAAGCTGCCACCGATGGCGTGAATTGCAGTTGGCGAGTTAATCCGGGTCAAAGTGTTGGTTGCCGTCAAATTGGTTCAACGCCTTTGAGGCAATAGAGGCAACTGACGAGCAATGTGACTTGGGGAGACTCTAAAAGCTTTTTGTTTAACCGAATACGGCTTCTCGCGAACACGCATCGGTACTTCAAGAAAACTCACAATCCACCTGTTTCCGCGGGGCGTATGTTCAGGCGGCAAAAAGTATCTTGGTCCCACGAAAGCCGTTGTACTTCACACTTCTCGGCGCAATGAGAAGGATTGGGTATTTCCAGCACCAAAGTCCCGGTCAAAAGACTTTTCGCCTAGCCGGTATTACGGTAATGGGTGGACTCATACGATAAAGGTCAAACAGTCTAGGTTCGGAGTTTCTTGCACGCAGGGCATCTTACCTGATCGGTAATGGTGTTTCTGCAATCTGAAAGTCGTACTTTTGCACGTTCCGTGAAAATTAGTTCAACAAACCGTACATTATATTGCTTCTGGTATTCCCAGCTCTGACAACCCTTGAGAATTTGAAAAATGGTTAACAGTCCTAACGCACAGGGTGTCGAACGCCACTGGCAACTGAGTCCCAGGCAGAACCAAAGTGCGTCATTTACCAAGACAGCGGCGGGCACGTTGCTGTTGTTTGTTACTTTCTCTCAGGGCAACGTCACCAGCGCCAGCCAGTTTGTCATCTTATACTTGCCGATCCTGTCTTTGGCGCTTGTGATCATCGGCGGCCGGAGGGGTTCTGCAAGTACTCTTGCCCCCAGCAGCCCCGCACGGCTCGGACTTCTACTGATACTCGTTCCGGTACTTCTGGCGACCCTTTCCACGGCCACCGTGCAATACGTCATCATCCTGCTTGGCTTTACCCTTATTGTCTTAACGCTGCCGGTGGGCGGGTTCCTCCAAAACCTTCCAACTTATGCTTATTACGCAGCCTGGCTGAATGCGATGCTGTACATGGGCGAAGTAATATTTTGGGGGCAACTGGGAATACCATTCGACCCATCAGTGTTTAACTATATCGGCGTCGACCGTGAGGGGATAATCACCACATGGGGATTGACCCGCTATGGTGGACACCATTCGGAGCCAGGGTCCTTCGCAGTCAATTTCGCGGCGTTAACGGTGTTGTCGTTGATGGGCGATCGAATGCCCACTCTGTTCCATTGGTTTGCTGTGTTTCTATTGGCTGGAACGCTGTCGATCACGGCGGCGCTATTGGCTGTGGTTGTGGTGGTGTCGATTATTCTGACCAGTAGACTGACGGCGAGATCTCTGCTTTTGCTTGTACTGGGACTTGGCCTGATCCCTGTGCTGATTTTGCAAGTTCTACCCCTTTTAGGCTTGCAATCGATGGAATTTCTGACTGAACGCCTAGTTGACCGTGGCGGGAACGATATCAGTATCTACATTAAAGCACAGCTTATCGAAGATGTTAAAACGCGAGACTTCTTATCTACAATATTAGGGAACCGATACGCAGAGTGCTTTCATTGTAGTTACTCCAAATCCATGGGCTTTGGTTTCTATTTTCTGTTTCAAGGCGGTCTGGTTGGTGCCATTGCAGTCGCAACCATTGGTGGCATCGCAATCTGGCGACTTGGACGAAAGGGCTTCGCGCTATTCATCGTTTTTATGTTGATGCGGTTGGAGTTTCATTTCCCTCAAGCCATGATGCTTTATTTGATCGTTGCAGGTTTGCCAGCACCCAACGGACGTTCCTCAAAGGGTAAGGTCGCGTGAAAAATATTTTGGTATTTGCGTTGCGTATGATCACGCTTCGTTTGGCAGTCATTCTTTTGTCGTTGGCGCAGACTACACTTTGGGCGGCTGAGTTGGGGGTTGCAGGTTTCGGCCTAGTTTCGGCCTTCATCAGCGCGCAGGTTCTTTTAGGATTGGGCGCGCGCTTTGGTGCGGACAACGTTTTGGTGCGTCACTTTCGCACTGATCCGAACTTTCCGAAGCATTTCCATACTTTTGTCCGCGCGGCGATCTTAGCCTCGGTGGTCGTCGCCCTAATCGGGTTTACGATATTGGCAAAGCCAGTGTTCGGTAAGCTGACCAGTTACGGCGCCGTCGCATTTGTAATGTTGTTGCTGAGTTTTAACATCATGCAAATCCTGATTCAGGTCGTCGTAGCCCAAAAACGTCAGGTGCTGGTGACACTGGTTGGAGGCGTACTACCATTGTTGGTAAGTCTGGGATTTTTCTCCTTACCGTTGGACAACTACCTTTCAGTGCCCAGACACATTCAGGCAGTAGCGTTCTTGGCTTTAGGATATTTTCTGGCTGCCGCGGTTTTGGCGGTTCTTCTGCGTGATTTCTGGGCAGAATGTTGTGCGCAACACCGAGCGGCTCCTGGGCGCATGCGATTGTTGCTGGGTTCTGAGCAGTGGCACTTTCTAGCCTATCAAAGTATTGGCCTTGCCCGGGTTCACGGAACCACGTTGGCTGTTTTGGCGTTGTTTGGTGCTGAAACGGCCGGGTTCTTTGCTCTTGCATTGCGCTTTGGCAATCTACTGAGCTACCTCAACGAGCCAGCTCGCATGTATGTACTTCCGCGCGTTGCCGGCAGTTCCAGGGGCAATATCTGGCGCCTCTATCGCTCAATGTTGGGATTGAACGCTGGGCTGTTCGTGATTGGTGTCCTATCGCTTGCCGGCCTCTATTTCTTTGTCCAGCTGCCATTTTCCACAGACCCACCGTTTCTGCTCTATACCGTTATCATCATGGCCGGTGCGGCGGTGAACCTCTGTGTTGGTCCAGTCGGGGCTATTCTTGCTCAAAGCGGCAATGAAAAACGCAACCTCACCGCAAATATTCTGGGCTTTGGCATCGCAAGCTTCTGTCTGCTTTTGGCTTGGGCTTTAAATGAACCTGTTGCGGCAGTATTGGGAGTGTCATTGTCCACCGCGACGATCAATCTGTCTAACACTTTAAGCCTGATGCAGGTAATGCGCGATCCAATTGCCGGTCCCGGTCCGTGGCAACTGGCCCGTAGGCGTGGGTAGAGGGCCATCCAGGATAAAGCACGTTTTGTTGGCAGCAAAAAATCTTGAATAGCATTGGTTGAAAAAAAGGTCATCTGAGTTGATACATGTTCGAAACTTCCAAATCGCTAGATCAAAAGATGAATAACAGTTACGCGCCTATTTTGATCTTTGCTTACAACAGACCGGATAGATTATCTCAAACCTTGCAGTCACTAAAGCGATGTCCTGAATTTTTGGAGTCACCTCTGAATGTGTTCATTGACGGGCCGAGAACCGCCAAAGATACCAAATTGGTGAAACGCGTTCGCGAAGTTATTCAAAATCTGGAACACCCCAATAAGACAATTCACGTGAGGGAAAGAAATCTGGGCCTGAAAGCTTCGATCAGTAAAGGTGTTTCTGACGAGTTGAGGGAAAGTGATTGCGCCATCATTCTGGAGGACGATCTTATCCTATCGCCACAGGCGCTTCATTTTTTCAATCAGGCTCTGGCAAAGTTTGCTTCGGATGACCGGGTCTGGAGTATTTCTGGCTATATGTACGACGTCGCGGATTTTCAGGAGCGGCGGGACGCATTTTTTGTTCCATTTCCTCACCCTTGGGGCTGGGCAACCTGGAAAACATCCTGGGAGCGTTTCTCTTCTGGCACGAGGGATCACGCTGTTGTCGGGTCCAAAAGTTTCAGAACCTATTTTGATGTTCTTGGTCTTCGGGATTTCTCATCCATTCTCGAGCTTGACGACCTTGGCTTAATAAGCAGCTGGTACGTGAATTGGTACCTAGAGATGTTTTTGCAAGGCGGTGTTTCACTGGCCCCGCCCGTTAGCCTAGTACGGAACGCAGGTATGTTTGCGGGTACGCATGCAAGCCCTCTGAACCCTTACCGCTTTTTGCACAAGAACCAAGAATTGGCCTCGTTTTCACCTGAGTTGCCGTCTGATGTCGTGTTGGACTTCAAAGCGTTGGATTCGATCAGAAGCTCAAGGGATGTAAAATTGCAAAAGGTCATCTCGCAGCTGGGTCGGGTAAAACGACGTGCCAAACAGGTGGCATCCATCGGACGGGGCTCGTGAAATGAAATATGTGCGAAACGCTTATCGAGCGATGAACAGATACACTGCAATTCGGGCGAATGTGAGTGTCGGAAAAAGCTTTGTTATCGGTGTGGAAGGGCACATTCAGGCCCCCGATCAATTAAAAATTGGTGACAACGTCAATATCGGGCGAAACTTCTACATGGCTTGCAATGGAACCATTGGAAGCAACGTTCTGATATCTAGCTATGTTGGCATTGTGGGTCGGCGGGATCATGACATGAAGCAAGTCGGCGTGCCGATCACCCAAGCGTCATGGATCTACAGCGACGATCAGGACAGCGACACACCCGAAAGCACGATCTGTATCGAGGACGATGTCTGGATAGGATTTGGCGCGATATTGTTGAGCGGAATCACTGTCGGCAGAGGAGCTGTCATTGGTGCAGGTTCACTGGTAAACTCGAATGTCGAAAGCTACGACGTTGTTGCCGGGAACCCGGCGAAAAAGATTTCACGACGGTTTTCGGACGAGGAAATTGCCAATCACGAAAATGCAACAATCTAGTTCTGCGCCTATTTTCATATGTTCACTATTCAAGTTCTTTCCGATTTGGTGTCTAAAAGGATCAATCCAGCCTGAATTTTTCGATAACAGTAATATTCAAAACGAAATAATTTCCGTTTAGCCATCTAACATAACTCAGCCTGCCATGGCTTGACGCAACTTTCTATTGCTCGCACGAGAATTTCATGACCGAACCAACTTCAGTACGCCCCATTTTCATCGGCGCTTGCCCCAGAAGTGGAACGACCTTTTTGGGGGATCGCGTAGGGGCACTGCTGAACGGTCGAGTGATGCCCGAATCTCAGTTCAAACGCCCCGCCTTGCGGGCGTTGGCGGTTAATGGCCCCGAGGTCGCAGTCAAAGTACTCGACAATGAGCGGTCTTATCGACTTTGGAGGGATCGCCCGGCGCGTGAGACACTGTTGAAATGTAATGATGCCGCTAGCTTTTTGAGCCATTTGGTTTTTCCCGCAGGCGTCCCTGTTGGCACTGCGCCAATCTGGGTAGATCACACCCCGATTAACTTCGAAGATTTTAGCATTTTGCGGCGAGCATTTCCCAACGCCCGGTTCGTTAACTTGGTTCGAGATGGGCGGGCAGTCTTCTCCTCGGTTCGGGGGTTGGAATGGGGACCGCGCAACCCAATGCACGCATCATGGTGGTGGGCCGCACGTACAGCGCCGGGGCTTGCTGCAAGCCTGAGACATCCGGATTGCTGCATAACCGTCCGGTATGAGGATTTGGCACGCGGACATCTGGATGATTGGAGCTCGTTGCTAACTTTTCTGACCGCAGGCGAGAAACGCAGCGTTACCCCAGAAGAGCTGAGCGCTTCTAGCGGATTTGAAGTGCCCGACTACACTCGCCATCAACACCAACTTGTCGGCGAAGCTCCTTCTGCCGATCGCGTCGAAAGCTGGCGTACAACCCTCTCACAGCGTGAGATCGAAATCTTCGAAGCGAACAACGGCGGCGCGCTGCTTGAGATGCTGGGATACGATCGGCTCTTTTCCTTTCCGCGACCTGCAATCAGGTCAGAGATGATCCGAATGGGCGAATGGCCGTTTCGTGTTACCGCCGAACCCATCAAGAAATTCAAACAAGCGCTGCGTTGGAACAAGGTTAAGTCTGCAGACAAGGTTACAAGTGCATGAGCGATCAGGGTTGTTTCCTTCTCGGGTTGGGTGCGCAAAAATCCGGTTCGACCTGGGTGCATTCCTATCTCGCTGCGGATTCGAATGCAGATTTTGGTCCGATAAAGGAATACCACGTCTGGGATTCGGTCCATTTGCCAGAAATGGCACACTACGATCATCGTGGGCGATCAGGTCTGCGAAACGCAGGTGAATCCTTACTGCGCCGCGCGCTCCGCCGGTCTCCGTCTGTCTCTGCGGTTCGCGGCGCGTTACAGGATGATCTTGAAGGTTACTTCGATTTCTTCAAGGATTTGCTCAATCGTCCTGGGATTGCTTTAACTGGCGATATCACTCCAGCTTATGCAGGTCTACCAGCGTCAGTACTAGAAACCATTCGAGACGGCTTTGCCCATCGCGGCATTCCTATGAAAGCTATGTTTCTCATGCGCGATCCGGTGACGCGATGCGTTTCTGCAGCACAGATGAACCGACGCAAAAGCACCCGCACCGAAGCTGTACAGCTAGATGGCGATTTGGATACCGCTGTACTGGCTTATGCACAATCACCCGAATCGAGACTGCGAGCTGACTACGAACGCACCGTAACTGCGTTGCGACAAGTTTTTGCCGAAGATCAGTTGTTCTTTGGCTTTTACGAAACGATCTTTCAGCGAGATGAAATCGCCCGCCTGTCCGAGTTTGCGGGTGTCGCCTACTGCCCCGAGCATGCAGAACGGCAGGTGAATGTGCATGCCAAAGCTGAATACGTCGGCGACGCGACCCAAGAACAACTGCGCGTCATTTTCGATCCGACTTACAATTTTTGCGCAGAAATATATCCAGAAACCAAGGACATTTGGATGCCCGAGGTACTCAACCCGGAAACATTGGTGAAAACCGCCTCATGATCTATCCAAAACGCATCCGCATTGTCTCGCCGGTCTATCCCCGCCCCTATAAACCGGAATCCGGTCGTTTTGTTGCCAACCTTGCCGAGGGCTGGAGTGCCCAAGGTGTTGCTGTCGATGTGATTAGCGCGACTACCCTTTCGGAGCGCCTCAAAGGACGATCTCTCCGCGAAGATGTCTCGATCCCCGGCGTCAATACAGATCTGGTGCCTACGTTAGGCACCCCATTTGCCAAGCATTTACCTAAAGGGCTCTACCGCTTGCTGCTAGACCGCCACAACGACAATATCCTCTCGGGGTTGCGTGGTGGTAAGCGACCCGATCTGATCTACGCACAATTTGCCGAGTCGGGGCAGTTTGCCCGTGTCGTTGCTCGGGAAAAGGGGCTGCCCTATTTCGTGGCTTTGGGCGAGTCCCATTCTCTACTGAAAGGCACAACCGATACGGTTGAGATGCGCCGCACAGTTATACGTGACGCGGCAGGGATTGTCTGTGTATCACCGCGATTGCAGGATGAGGCGATAGAGCTGGGTGCCGATTCATCACGCGTGGAACTGATATTGAATTTCCCGAATTGGGCACGGTTTCGTCCGATGGATAAGGTCGAATGTCGACAAAAGCTTGGGCTGAGCCAAGATGCATTCATCCCGGTCTACGTAGGCCACTATTACGACCGCAAAGGAGCATCCCGGCTTAACGCAGCGCTGCACAAAATGACAAAGCCTGTCCAAGCTGCGTTTCTAGGTTCTGGACCGCTGGTGCCAGACTTTCCAGGAGTCATCAAGACAGGGAGCGTCAGCCATGAGGACCTTGCGTTATGGCTGAATGCCGCCGATGTGCTGGCCCTTCCAACTCTGGCCGAGGGCTGCTGCAACGCCATCGCTGAGGCCATGGCTTGCGCGCTTCCTGCAGTGACGTCGGATATTCCCGACGTCAGGTGGCAGGTGCCGGACAAAGGTGTGGTATTGGTGAACCCCTACGATATTGATGCTCTTGCCGCGGCACTGGATGAGCTTGCTGCCAACCCCCTCCGCGTGGCGGAAATGCGCGAAAGCCTGTTGCCGTTGTCACAGGCAGATCGTAAAAAAAGTCGCCCGTCTGAAGTTCTGTCATGGATTCAACGGACGCTCGCCAACGACAGGATTCAATGCCCGGCGTAGTTGCCGTTTAGGCACTGCCAAACTTGTAGCATAACGTCCTTGAGAGTGGGTAGCGTCCCAGCCAAAATAGGACCTAAACCCAGCTTTAAGGGCTTCGAACTTCTGCGTGAAACAAACGTTTTTGCGGTCTGGAACTAACATCGGTTTGCTCTCAATACAACAGGTGACGTTGAATTGCTGGTAGAGTGAGACGTCAAATTCAAACTTGGAGTTTGCGGTCCACACGAGCAACTACCTAAAAATTAGAGTTTATTTTAGTTCAACGACCGCCTCAAGCCTCGTGAAGGTGCTTTCTGACGGTTGGATCAATCCTATTGCTTTGGGCAGGATAGATTCCACAAGCAGCGATTGCCTCACGGGCGGTTACACGCTCGTGCAATCGTTTCCAGATTGCCTTGGCAGCGTAGGGATGCGGGTATGGGCGCCATGCGACGCCCATTGTCATGCCTCGCAGATATTTCAGCTGTTGACGGTGTGCGGAATACAAAATCGTATTGGCAACGCTACCTTCGCGCGTAAGCTCGTGCTCGGTCACGAATATCCTGTTTCCGCGCATTGTCACCAAACCGGCATAGCGTGATATCTGGTGCGTACTTTTGTCTGGAGACGTAGCAATTTCTCGGGAGCGGATCGTGAACAGCCCATCAACTTCCTGAATTCGGATCAATGAACAAAAGATCTTTCCTTCCCATGAAGGTGTGCAGAAATAGGAATGATAAAACCCTACGTATCGCCTGAGGTTTTTCTGTTGGCTTCGAAAAGGTTCCAAAAAAGCATCCGTTGGCGTTGTTCCGGTATGTGACAGGGCGCCTTTTAGCATCAGTTCGAAGACGCCGGTTTCAGAGAATAAATCGGCTTCTGTCAGGTCGAAATGACGCGCAATGCGACGCATGTTGTACGCGGAAGGCAGACTGGCGCCATTCAAGTAACGATTGAATTGCTGTCTGTTGACGCCGATATCGCGACAAATCTGCGAAATGTTCCCATGTTCTGCGCATAACGACCGCAGGTTGGCAGAAAAATTCTCGGACACAGGCAAAACCTTTCGCGTTCTGACGCGGTATCACTGCAAATAGCGTCAATCCGCGTAAGATCGCACAATTTGTTTTGTCTGCAAATCGGTTTCTTCTTCGGTATCGGTCCACAACAGATAAGTCTCAGATGCCAATCGAAACCATCGAAAACACATGGATCGCCCTCGCCGACGGGCGGCGGCTTGCAGCACGACTGTGGCTGCCCGGCACGGGGCCAGCCCCGACCATTCTGGAATACCTGCCATATCGCAAACGCGATGGCACTGCGCCAAGAGATGAAACGACACACACCGTATTTGCAGAGGCGGGCTATGCCTGCATCCGCGTCGACATTGCTGGCACCGGGGACAGCGAAGGGCAGTTCGACGACGAGTATTCCGAGCAGGAACTGCGTGATGGCGAGGAGGTCATAGCTTGGATTGCCGCGCAGGATTGGTGTGACGGCCAGGTTGGTATGGTCGGAATATCATGGGGTGGGTTTAACGGTTTGCAACTGGCCTTTCGACAACCACCTGCGTTGAAAGCCGTGGTCAGTGTCGCTTCGACTGTGGATCGCTATGCGGATGACATCCATTTTATGGGTGGATGCCTGCTAAGTGACAATATGAACTGGGGCAGTCAGATGTTTGCGTACCTGACCCGCCCTGCTGATCCTGAACTTCGCGCGGATTGGCGAGAAGATTGGCTTGCCCGACTGCAAAACGTCCCATTCTCTGCGGCGGATTGGTTGCGTCATTCGACACGGGACTCTTTCTGGAAGCACGGCTCAGTTTGCGAGGATTGGTCCGTGATCCAAACCCCTGTATTGGCCATCACCGGCTGGGCAGATGCTTATGTCAATGCGCCCCCGGCTTTGGTCGCAAACCTGACCGTGCCCGCCAAAGCCGTCATTGGACCTTGGGAACATCGCTACGCGCATATCTCGAAACTCGATCCGGCGGATTTTCACTCAGAAGTCATCGGCTGGTTTGATCGCTGGCTGAAAGGGCAAGAAAACGGCGCCGAGGATTTGCCTGCGTATCGGACCTACATGCAGGAACACTTCAACCCAACAGCGCATAACAGCCCTCGGCAAGGTCGTTGGATCGCTGAGGCGACATGGCCTTCGCCTCATGTCTCTGAACAGGTCTGGCATCTGACAAAGGGCGGTTTTTCGCAGGAGTCGACGTCTGGCACGGTCGCTATCGCGTCGCCCTGTCATATTGGTGCCGATGGGGGGTATTTCTGTGCAGGCATGCGGATCGACAACGAACTTGCGGGCGACCAGGCCAGGGACGACGCCCTGTCGGTTTGTTTTGACAGCGCGCAGCTGCAAGCTCCGTTAGAGTTACTGGGGCGTGCAAAGCTGAAGTTTCAATTTTCAGTGGATCAACCAGTGGCACAACTGGTCGCGCGGTTGTGCGACGTCTCGCCTGACGGTGTATCGCAGCGGATCAGCTATCGGTCTTTGAACCTGTGTCACTACCACAGTCATGAGACGCCGCAAACGCTGGAGCCAGGTCAGATTTACGAGGCCGAGATAGCCCTGAATGAATGCGCGCATCACTTGCGCGGGGGCCATGTGTTGCGGCTGGCCCTTTCTACATCTTACTGGCCGATCGTCTGGCCGGCGCCGAATTCTGCCGAGGTGACATTGCACTTGCAAGATTGCGCCCTGCATCTGCCGGTGCGCGAGGTCACACGTGAAATTCATGCCTCGGAACCGGGACCGGCACAGACATATCCGGTTCTGGAAGCTGAACCTTTGCGTCCACCTTCAGCCCAATCCGAACGCATGATGACCGACGATAGTCGAGTGGTTCTGGAAACGTTCGATGACTACGGCAAGACGCGCGATCCTTATCATGATCTGATTGTCGGCAGCGATGTGCGAATGCACTACGGTATCCACCCCGATGATCCCGCCACCGCCGTCTTCGAGACCGCCTGGAATTTTACCTTTGAGCGGGCGGATTGGCAGGTGGCCATCTCGACCGAGTGCCGCATGACCTGCGATGCGCAAAATTTCTATCTCTACCGCAAACTACGCGCCACCGAAGGCGCCGACGAAATCGAAGTTCTGACAAAGGAATGGTCGGAAACCGTTCCGCGCGGGCTTCTGTGAATTAATCCAAGGGAGGATACTATGAAGATCGAATGGACAAAGGCCAATGTCGGTCGCCGAGGGTTTCTGAAAGGCGCAACCGCGCTTGGGGCCGCAACCGCGCTTCCGATGGGGTGGGCGGACCGTGCGTTTGCAGCAGATGACGGTGTTTTGCGTGTGAGGGCTTATGGTGATGCACAGAACATGGATCCGGCCCATTCCGTTGGTGTTGTTGAAGAGGAAGTACATGCTTCGATCTACAACAAGCTGATCCAGTACAAACCGGGCGAGGAATGGGGCTGGCAGCTGGATGCCGCAACGATGATTGAGCAGGTTGATCCGACCCACATCAAATTCGCACTACGTGACGATATCGGGTTCACCAAGGGTTTTGGTGCCATGACCGCCGAGGATGTCAAATTCAGCATGGAACGGGTCGTGGACGACGCGACCGACAGTCCGAACAAGCCCGACTTGGGACCATTCAGCCATGTTGAAGTAACTGGTGAACGCGAAGGGACAATTGTTCTGAACAAGCCGTTCGCACCGATCTGGTCGATCGCCCTGCCCTATATCACCGGAAACATCGTCTCAAAAGCGGCAGTCGAAGCCGCCGGTGGCCGGATCGGGGCTGATCCGGTTGCAGAGTCCGGGCCGTACCTGCGGGACAGTTGGTCACCCAAGGAAAAGACGGTTCTTAAGCGCAACCCTGATTGGAAAGGGGATGCGCCGACCTGGGATACTGTCGAGATTTATCCAATTGACGATGAAAACACCGCCGAGATTGCGTTTGAGGCAGGTGAGCTGGATGTAACCCGTGTGTCGCTAGGCTCGGTCGAGCGGTACCGCGCCGGTGTTCCGAATGGCGGATCGCTGGTTGAAAAACCCTCGCTTTATTATGTCTGGTTGGGAATGAACGTCGAGCATCCGAAGCTGCAAAATCAAAAGCTGCGGCAGGCGATCCAGCACGCGGTGGATGTACCCAGCATTCTAGAGGCCGCCTATTTTGGTGCCGCTGATCCATCGACCGGCATCATTGCACCGGGTCTTGCCGGGCATCGACCTTCTTCGCTTGTGCCACCCGAGGCGAATTTTGAAAAAGCGGCGCAGTTGCTGACGGAATCCGGTGAAACCAATGTCACGCTGACTCTCGATACACTCAACAAGACGACCTTTACGACAACCGCCCAGATCATTCAGGCGACACTGGCGCAGATCGGGATCACGGTTGAGGTGAATGTTCTAGAATCCGGGGCGTTCTGGGCGTCTGGGGACAATGAGAACCTTCAGCTTGTACTGAATCGCTATTCCATGACCCCAGATCCGTACTATGCGACGTCGTGGTTTACGCCCGAACAGATTGGCAAGTGGAACTGGGAGCGTTTCAATAGTCCTGAATTCAACGAAATCCATGAAGCCGCGGCTGCGGAAACGGATATCGCAAAACGGGCTGAAATGTATCAGCGCGCGCAGGACTTGATGGAAGATAGCGGTGCCTATCGCTTTATCACCCACGAGGCGACACCGGTCATACACAGCGCACGTGTCATTCCTGCGTTGCGGCCGGATGGCCTGTCCCTGCTTCGCTATTTCGGCAAGGCGACCTGATCTCCCCAGGTCGACCGAGGTGCGGCGGGCGCGTAACGCTCGCCGTACCAAAAACAAAGCCACCAAGCCGCAAGGAGCCAGTTGGCCATGCTGAATTTCGCAACCCGTCGCTTCGGGCTGTCGCTGCTTATCCTCTTCGTGGCGGTGACCGTCATGTTCCTGATGATCCGCGCCGTGCCAGGTGATCCGGTCCAGATCATGCTGGGCCCTCGCGCCACGCCCGAGCTTCAGGCTCAGCTAACTGCGGCGCTGGGGCTTGATCAACCGATCTGGAAACAACTTTTGATCTTCTATGGAAACCTCCTGCAGGGTGACCTTGGCACTGACGTCTTCTCGGGCCGTTCCGTGACCGAGATTGTGTTTCAGCAATTGCCTTTCACTCTGGAGCTGATCTTTGCGTCTATCCTGTGGTCTGCAAGCTTGGGCATTGCGCTTGGTGCCTATGCGGCTGCGCATCCTAACACTTTGATCGACCGGATCGCTGCTGCAGTATCCGTCAGCTTTGTTGCCGCGCCGGCCTTTGTTGTTGCACTTTTGGCGCTGCTTGTTTTTGCCGTGCATCTGCAATGGTTCCCTGCCATTGGCGCGGGCGAAGGGTTCTGGGATCGACTGGACCATCTGGTCCTGCCGGCCTTTGCCATAGGGCTCAGCTGGGTTGGCTATATTGCCAGGCTTGTGCGGGCTTCGATGCTGGAAGTTATGGGCGAAAGCCATGTACGAACGGCCCGGGCCTTTGGTATCGCCGAACGTCGCGTGGTCATGGTTTACGCGTTGCGTATTGCCATACTGCCAGTGGTTACTGTGATTGGGGTCGGGATGGGCTTTCTTCTCAGCTCGGCCGTTTTTGCAGAAATCGTCTTTGCCCGCCCCGGGCTGGGAAAGTTGGTGATCGATAGCATCACGACCCGCAACTACCCGATTGTCATGGGTTCGGTCCTCGTATCCACCGCGCTGTTCGTGGTGTCGACCGCATTGGCTGATCTGATCAATGCGTTGCTCGATCCACGTGCGCGTACGGCTCATTGAGGAGGGGGAGTTATGGAAAAATCTCGTTCTGAATTGGGCCAGATCATAGTCGGTGTCGCTCGCGACCCGCTTGGCCTAATGGGCTTGATCATCGTTGGCATCATCGTGTTCTGCGCGATATTCGCGGCCTGGATCGTGCCCTATGACCCGATTGCGATGGATATCAAATCCCGCATGCAAGGACCGTCCGCGGCGCACTTGCTGGGGACCGACCAGCTGGGTCGCGATACGTTTTCGCGTGTGATTGCCGGAGGCCAAGTCGCGCTCAAGGTGGCTTTGCCTGCTGTGTTTGGTGCCATGGCGATTGGCCTGACGCTGGGTATGATTGCAGGGTACGGCCCGAAATGGCTCGACAATCTTTTGATGCTGTTTTTCGATACCATTCGGTCCTTTCCGACCGTGATGTTCGCGCTTGCTGTTGTGGCCCTCGTCGGGCCGAGCCTTCAGACCGTGGTGTTTGTGGTCATGGCGACCTCGATCCCGACCTATGGGCGAGTGGCGCGAACCCAGACGCTGACGCTGCGCAACTCCGAGTTCATTCTGGCCGAACGCTCGATGGGGGCCAGCATGGCGCGCATCTTGGGTGTGCATATGCTGCCCAACATCATTGGCGTTCTGGCGGTACTGGCGGCGATGGACATCCCCACAGTTATCGCGCTTGAGGCTGGCCTCTCCTTCTTGGGACTGGGTGTCAAACCCCCAACCCCCAGCTGGGGAGCGTTACTGAAGGACGGTTATTCCCTGATCCGCCAGACGCCTTGGCTGGTAGTGGGCGGCGGCCTGCCAATCATTCTGGCAACGCTTGGGTTCACCTTCCTGGGTGAAAGCCTGCGCGACGTGGTTGACCCGAAACTGAGGAAACAGAGATGACCGATATACTTCTGGAAATCGACCACCTCAGCGTCGACTACGAAACGGGACGCGGCGACCTGAAGGCCCTGCGCGATATCACTTTCAACGTCAACAAGGGTGAAATTGTCGGCATTGTTGGGGAATCCGGTTGTGGCAAATCCACCTTGATTTCATCCATCCTGCGTTTGACCGCGCCCAATACGCGCTTCCGCGAAGGAGAGGTTAGGTTCAAGGGGCAGGATTTGCTGCAAGCCTCTGAGCGTCAGATGCGTGACCTGCGTGGGGCGGATATATCCATTGTCTTTCAGGATCCGATGCAAACGCATAATCCGGTTCTGACCATCGGGCAGCAGATGCTGGACATTCAGCACCGATCTAAGCAATCCAAAGCGGACAAACTGGCCCACGCAGCCAAGATGCTGGGTGCCGTTGGCATTCCCGATCCCGAAGCGCGATTGAAACAATATCCCCACGAATTCTCGGGCGGGATGCGCCAGCGGATCGCGATTGCGATGGCGTTGATGTCCGAACCTGACCTGTTGATCGCGGATGAGCCGACAACTGCATTGGACGCAACGCTTGAGGTGCAGATCATTGAGCGCCTGCAAGAACTACAACGCGAATTTCACTGTGCCATCCTGTTTATCTCGCACCATCTGGGCGTGATTGCGGAGCTCTGCGACCGGGTAGTTGTGATGTATGCTGGTGCGGTCGTCGAAAGCGGGGATGTGCGTGAGATTTTCCACAATCCCAAACACCCCTACACCCGCCGTCTGATCGAATGCGACCCCGGCCACATCAAGGAACGCGCCCGCGTTTTGCCCACCATCCCCGGCGAAGTGCCCGATCTGGCCAACCTGCCAGGTGGCTGCATTTTCAGAGATCGTTGCGATCAAGCGATGGCACGCTGCGCGAGTGAGGTGCCCCCTTTGGATCAACTAAAAGAAGGCCATCATGCTGCGTGCTGGCTGAACCATGAGGAGGCCACAACATGAGCTTGCTGAACGTCGTGGACCTTAAAACCAGCTATGGACCGGTCAATGTTCTGGCGGGCGTCAGCTTTACCGTAGAACCCGGCGAGACCTACGCGCTGGTTGGTGAAAGTGGCTCTGGCAAAACGACGGTTATTCGCGCCATTGCGGGACTTGCCCCGGCGCAGGATGGTTCGGTCACTTTCGAAGGCCAGGAAATTCGAGGCGCGCCGGAAAAGGTCATGCGTCCGCTTCGCAAGGACATGGCAATGATGTTTCAAGACCCGGTCGGCAGCCTGTCGCCACGCTTGACGATCCGCAGCCTGATCACAGAACCCTATCGCATTCAGGGCATGAAAGACCGCGATCTGGATGCCGAGGCCAAGCGCCTGCTGGAAATGGTCAACCTGCCCACGCATTTTGCGGATCGTTATCCTTACCAGCTGTCTGGCGGTCAGGCACGGCGTGTGGGCGTGGCCCGTGCGTTGGCGCTGGAACCCAAGCTGATCCTGGCGGATGAACCAACCGCTGGCCTTGATGTGTCGGTGCAGGGCGAATTGCTGAACCTGCTCAACGATCTGCGTGAAAGGCTGGGTCTGGCGATGGTTATCATCACACATAACCTCAGCGTCGTGCGCCACGTGGCCGACAGGATGGGCATCATGTATCTGGGCCGATTGGTCGAAGAAGGCACGACCGAGACGATTTTCAACGACCCGCGCCATCCTTATACGCGCTGTCTTCTGAGTGCCAACCCAGAGCCCGACCCGGATGCGCGATTGGAACGGATCGCCCTTAAAGGTGAACCCCCCAGCCTGCTCAAGCGCCCTTCCGGGTGCGAATTCCGCGAGCGCTGTCCTTTTGCCAAGGATGTCTGCACCCAGACACCAGAATGGGAAGTGGGCGAAGGCCACGGCCTGCGTTGTCTGGCCCCGCTGTCCTAATAGGTAGTCCAATGCCAAGCACACTCTATTTCAATGGCACAATCCTGACGATGGATGCACAGAACTCTTCGCCTGAGGCAGTTTTGACTGCAGATGACAGAATCCAGGCGGTAGGGTCCGAAGCTGACCTGCGCGCTCGCATGCCTTCTGATGTTCAAGAGCATAACCTGCAGGGGCGTACTCTGATTCCTGCGTTTATCGACCCACACGGGCACTTCCCGGATCCGGGGTTTATCCGACTGTTCCGTGTTGACCTGTCCCCGCCCCCATTGGGGGATTGCACACAAATGGCCCAGGCGCTGGACAGACTTCGAGAGAAAGCCGACGCGACGCCCGAGGGTGAATGGGTCATGGGGGTGTCGTTTGACAATACGTCCATTCTAGAACACCGAATGCCCACACGGGCCGAGTTGGACGACGTATCATTACGCCATCCCATCTGGGTTATCCATGCGTCGGGTCACAACGGGGCCGCAAATTCTGTCGCACTCGAGAGGCGCGGGATAAACCGTCATACCCCTGACCCGGAAGGTGGCCGCTTTGGTCGCGATCCCGATACCGGCGCCTTAACGGGGTTGATCGAAGGGCTATCGGCCATGGGTGAGATGGGCGACACGGATTTCCTTATCAACCGGGAAAGATTCTGGCAGGGATTTGATGCCTGTCGTGACGAATACCTGGCCCACGGCGTGACCTATGCGCAGAATGCTTGGACGTCGCAAGCCATGCTGGATCACTTTGCCAGCTTGCCCGCAGATCAGGACCCGGGAATAGACATCGAGCTTTTACCCATCGCAAGCCTGGAGCCCGAACTAAGCTCGCATTGGATCGGCGCGAATTGGCCCGGCAACCAACATTTTACACTGGGTCCGCGCAAGCTGTTCACGGATGGGGCGTTTCAGTTGCAGACCGCCTATCTGTCGGCCCCCTATTATCGACCGATAGATTCGGATCATCCATGCGGAATGGTCTACACCTCGCAACAGCAGCTGGATGCTGACGTTCGCAGGCTTCATGAAAAAGGTCTTCAAATTCATTGCCACTGCAATGGCGATGCCGGCGCCGAGATGTTCATTGATGCGGTTGAAAAAGCCCTGCAGGCGCACACCCGCGCAGATCATCGCCATACCATTATCCACGGTCAGGCCCTGCGGGATGATCAGCTAAGGCGTATGGCCCAGCTTGGCCTGACCGTCAGCTTCTTTCCCGCTCATGTGTATTTTTGGGGGGATCGCCACTTTGACACCTTCCTGGGGCCCGAGCGGTCTGCGCGAATTTCCCCTGCGGCGTCAGCGGAAAAGTTCGGCGTGCGATACACGATCCACAACGACGCCTCGGTCACGCCGACACGTCCGATCCACTTGGCCCATTGCGCGGTAAATCGCAAAACCGCTTCGGGCCGTATGCTTGGCGAGGGTCAGAAGATCAGCGTTCTGTCGGCCTTACGCGCACAAACTATCGACGCAGCCTGGCAAGTCTTCAAAGAGGATCAGCGCGGGTCTATCGAGCCGGGTAAGGTCGCTGATTTCGCCATTCTTTCGCGTAACCCCTTGCACGCCCCGGATCACCTGACAGACACACGGGTGCTGGAAACAATTCGCAATGGTCAAATAGTATTTTCAGCACTGCCCACCGAACAAGAAGTCGAGCATACCTAATGACGGCCAAGCGTATCGCGATCGCGGGGTTTCAGCATGAAACCAATTGCTATGGTGTGACAAAGGCTGGTCTGGCCGAGTTTGAGATGGCGGATTCCTGGCCTAGTATGCTGCTGGGCGCGCAGGTTGTTTCGGAAACGGCTGGCATGAACCTGCCCGCCGCAGGTTTTGCTGCGGCGGCTACCGCAGTAGGGTTTGAAGTCGTGCCGATACTGTGGTGTTCGGCAGAGCCGTCTGCTCATGTAACCGATCACGCATTCGAAACGATTTGCGGGATGTTATTGGATGGAATCCGCGCTGCGGGTCAGATTGACGGCGTGTATCTTGATCTGCACGGCGCGATGGTCACCGAAAGCCTAGCTGATGGTGAGGGAGAGGTTTTGCGTCGCGTCCGCAATCTCGTGGGCCCAGAAATTCCAGTGGTGGCAAGTTTGGACCTGCATGCCAACATCTCGGCTCAGATGGTTGAACACGCAGATTACCTGTCGATCTTTCGCACCTACCCTCATCTGGATATGGCGGAAACAGGCGCAAGGTGCGTTCCTGTGCTACAGCGCTTGCTTGCAGGTGAAACACTGAGCAAAGCGTTTCAAGCGGTGCCATATCTTATTCCGCTGCATGCACAATATACCGGCTCTGCGCCATTCGACGAAATCTATCAATTGCCAGCAAGATTCGAGCAGCAGGATGTACTGACAGAAATCGCGCTTGGCTTTACGGCGGCGGATTTTCCCGACACTGGCCCGTCCTGCGTTGCCTACGCAACCACAGCGAATAAAGCGGCCGCTGCCGTTGAAGATATCGTCAACTTGTTTTTGGCCCAGGAAACCCGCCTTGATTGTTCCATGCTGTCTCTGGAAGAGGCTATTTTGACAGGCCGCCAAAGACGGGAAAAGCCGGTTGTATTGGCTGATGTTCAGGACAACGCCGGTGCGGGTGGGACGTCTGACACCACTGGATTGCTGGCAGCCCTGATAGAGGGTGGAGTCACAAACGTTTTGATGGGCCTATTCAATGATCCCGAAAGCGCAGAGCAAGCCCATGCGGCGGGTGAAGGTGCATTGGTCAATCTGGCTATTGGTGCAAAATCCAACTTGGCGGGTCACGTTCCGGTCAAAGCAGAGTTTGAAGTTCTGGCATTGGGTGATGGCACATGTCGCTATACGGGTGAAATGTATGGTGGTGGCATTGCAACGCTCGGCAAGACGGCGGCCCTTCGGTTGGTTGGGCACAAGGCCGAGATTGATCTTGTCGTCACAAGTATACGCAACCAATGCCTGGATCGCGCGCATTTCACGCATATTGGTTTAAATCCAACGAGTTATTCGGTGATTTGCGTGAAGAGTACAGCCCATTTCCGAGCAGATTTCGAACCTATTGCAGAAGAGGTTTTTGCGGTTTCTTCACCAGGTACCTTTCTCTGCGACCTGAAAAAAATCCCCTACACCCGTATCACCAGAAGGCTGCCCATCGCTGCTGGGTCTGCTGCTGACGACGTTTCCGACACTGTTGGCTATTCGGGTGCAACCCCGACATAGTTCCGTGCTTTGGACATCTTTCCAATTCCGGGGTTGAACGAATTGGTGGGATCACAACATTTGTAATGTGCCGCCAGATCGGGTTTCGCGGCATACAGGTGGCCCACATTGTGTTCGGCCGGATATTCCGCGCCGCGCGCATCAAACAATTTGAGCATCGCCGCCTTCAATGCCTTAGGGTCCGCCCCTTTTCGAACCACATAGTCCTGATGCATCACGTGGCACATGAAATGTCCATAATAGAGCTTGTGGACAAGCTGATTACTTATCTCGGGTGGTAGGATTTCCAGCCAATCCTGATCATTGCGTCGCAGGGCAACGTCCAAGGCGATGATGTCCTCGACCTCATCTGCGTGAATGGCCATATAGCGCACGGCGGCCCCCGCAGCGGCGAAACGGTGAAGCCCCGCAATCTTGGCCTCACGCGCTGTGCATTCAAAGAAGTCGGCGTCACGATCTTCCAGAAAGTCGGGCAACCAATTTGCCGCTTCATCTATCCCGGCATCCTTCATTTTAAGGATCAGGTGATGTTCAAATCGGTCGCGGAAACCCAGCATTCTTTTGGGTAGAACTCGTGGCCACAGCGCCACTGCCATTTGCATGAAGCGGTCGGTAAAATTGCGCAGGAACGGAACCCGTCGCAACCGCGCATCCACAGCCCCTTTCATGGCAAAAAACATCGGCAGGCGGTCAGTGCCTAGCTTATCGATCATCACGACCGTGTCCTTGCCATAGCGCGCAGTAATATCGAACACGTCGCGGTGCATGTATTCTGCGGACACTGGCAAGACTTTAAACTCGGACAGAATGTGGCGGCGTAGGGCGGCCAGATCACCGGTATCGTTGGCACCGATGTAAAACACCTTCTCAGCATCGTTCTGGGGAAAGGTATCAAGGCGCACGGCGAATACGGCCAACTTTCCAGCAGACCCGGCGGATTCGAACAGTTTTCCCTTGTCGGCGTTGAACCGCGCAGGCGTTTGAGCATCCACATCGCGCACGATCAGCGCATAGTCACTGGCCGAGGCGCGTTTATTAGAGGATTCTGGTGTCCGGTTGAAGGTTCCGGCGTCCAGATTGGTCAGAATTTCTTCGGGCGTCTCGCCCAGATCAATACCCAGATGATTGACCAACTCTAGATCACCCTGTTCGGTGATCCGGGCATAGACCGAAAGTTCGGTGTAAACTGGGCCGCGTTCGACTAGGGAACCTCCCGAGTTGTTGCAGACCCCACCAACAATCGACGCCCCGATACAGGACGACCCAATTACCGAATGCGGCTCGCGTCCCAGCGGAGCCAGTAGTTTTTCCAGTGCGAAAAGTGTGGCACCCGGAAAGCTGACAATCTGCGCGCCGTCATTCAACGGAACCAGGGTGTCCATCCGGCGGGTGTTTATCAGGACCACATCTCGGTCATAGTGGCCGGACGGGGTCGAGCCCTCGGTCAGGCCGGTGTTGGCCGCTTGCATGATGACGATTTTATCCGCCGCGACGCAGGCTTGCAGCACCCTCCACTGTTCCAACAGCGTACCCGGTCGGATGACACACAATGCCTCGCCCTCACCCGAGCGAAAGCCGCGGCAAAACCGTTCAGTCGCGCGTTTGTCGGTTAGGACATGGCGAGAGCCGACGATGGCGCGGAACGTCCCGATCAGGTCCTCATTGGTCATGCTGCGTCCCTTTGCACATTCAAAGTGGGCGCAGTGTCCCTGAACCGGACATTATTGCGGTTCAACTGGTCGATACGTGTCACACCCATCAGTTTCATATCGCGTTCAATCTCGGCCTGCATCAATCCCAACGCGCGTTCGACACCTGCCTGCCCCGCAGCGGCAAGCGGATACAAATAGTGACGCCCTACCCCAACGGCCTTTGCCCCCAGTGACAGCGCCTTCAACACATGGGTTCCGCGCTGGATACCGCTGTCCATCATCACGTCCAGCTTGTCTCCGACCGCATCGACGATCTCGGCCAGTTGGTCGAACGGCGTGCGCGAGCCGTCCAACTGACGACCGCCATGGTTTGACAGGATAATCCCGGTGCATCCGATCTCGGCCGCGCGACGCGCGTCTTCAACGGTCATGATCCCTTTCAGGCAGAATTGACCGTCCCAATCCCGCACCATCTGAGCGACGTCGTCCCAGGTCATCGACGGATCCAGCATGTCGGTGAAATACCCGCCGATCGAACTCGCACCTCCACCCATGTCTACATGTTCCTCTAACTGCGGCAGGCGGAATTTCTCGTGGGTCACATAGTTGATCCCCCACATCGGCTTGATTGCGAACTGGATCATACCCCCCAACGTCAGCCGGAACGGGATCGAAAAGCCGGTGCGCAGGTCACGCTCGCGATTGCCGCCGGTGATGCTGTCGACGGTCAGCATCATGACTTCGACACCGGCCTCTTTGGCGCGCTGCATCATGGCGGCGTTCAGGTCGCGGTCCTTGTGGAAATAGAATTGATAGACTTGCGGGTTCTTGTGCTTTTGCCGCAGCTCTTCAAGCGATACGGTGCCCAGTGACGATACGCCAAACATGGTGCCGTATTTCTCGGCCGCTGCGGCCACCGCGCGTTCGCCCTGATGGTGGAACAGGCGCTGCAGTGCCGTGGGCGAACAATAGACGGGCATGTCCAGCTTTTGACCCATCACTGTGACGGACATATCAACATCCGATACCCCGCGCAGAACCGAGGGCAGCAGATCGCAGCGGTCAAATGCGTTTGTATTCTCGCGATACGTCACCTCGTCATCCGCACCGCCATCGATATAATTAAAGATGGGCCCCGGCAGCCGCTTTTTGGCCAGCCGCCGAAAGTCATGAAAGTTGTGGCATTGGCTCAGACGCATCACGCGAACTCCTTAATAGGCGACCGAAGGCAACCAGGTGGCAAGGGTCGGCCATAAGAAGACTAGGGCCAGACCGGTAAGCTGTAGCAGCACAAAGGGAATGATCCCTTTGTAGATATGCATCAGCTTGATCTCGGGCGGGCAGACGCCTTTTAGATAGAACAGCGCGAAACCCACGGGCGGTGTCAGGAAGCTGGTTTGCAGCGTTACCGCGACCAGGATCACGAACCACACCAGCGCGGGTTCGTCCAAAACGCCAAAGCCCGGAATGTCGATGCCAAGGCCGTTCACGATGGGGCGCATCAGGGGCAGCACGATCAGCGTGATTTCGATCCAGTCCAACACAAACCCCAGCAGGAAGACGATGAACAGGATAAAGAGGATGGTACCGTTTGCATTGAATCCGGTGGATTGCACCACATGTTCAATCAACTCGTCGCCGCCCAGTTCCCGCAGGACATACGAAAACACTGTTGCACCAAGGAAGATGGCAAAGATGTAGGCGGTGGTATTGAAGGTCGACACCAGCACGTTCCACAACTTGTGGAAGGTAAGCTTGCGATAGCCCAGGGCCAACAGCGTCGCGCCCAGTGCGCCGATGCCAGAGGCTTCGGTCGGAGTGGTCAAACCAGCAAAGATCGAACCCAGAACCGCAAGGATCAGCATTAGCGTCGGGATGACGGCGATCATTACGTCTTTGACCGCAGCCCAGTCGGGGGCCTTCGCGCCTTCAGGCACGGGAGCCGCGTCACGTTTCACCAGTGCGAGTATGAAGATGTATGTCAGATAAAGGCCACCAATGATCACACCCGGGAAGACCGCGGCCATGAACAGGTCACCCACCGACAGCGCCATCTGGTCGGCCATGATCACCAGCATTATTGAGGGCGGGATCAGAATACCCAGCGTACCGGATGCCGAGACCACGCCCGCCGCAAGCGTCGGCTGGTATTTCTGTTGCATCATCGACGGCAGGGACAGCACGCCCAGCAACACCACAGATGCACCGATGATACCGGTCGAGGCCGCCAGAATGATACCGATCAGGGTAACGGTGATGGCCAACCCGCCACGTACTGTACCAAACAGGCGCTGCATCGAGGACATCAGACGTTCCGCAACACCGGATTCATCCAGCATCAGACCCATGAAAATAAACATCGGCAGGGCCACCAGAACCGCATTGGACATCGTCGCATAGACCCGGTTCACAACCGCACCAAGCGTCAGATAGTCGAGCCCGGTGAACGTACTCTCCAACCCGGTCCACAGCATCAGATCGTTGTCGAACAGATAGGCCAGACCACAATAGGCAACGCCGACACCCGCCAGAACCCAGGCCACCGGGTACCCGGTAAACAACAGCGCGATGAAGGTCAGGAACATGGCGATGACAAGCTTTTCCTCGGTAGTTTCCACGAGGAAGGTCAAGCCGACGCAAACAGCGGCAAACACGGCCAGAACCAGCAGGATACGACGCAAAGATGCACCTTCGCGCTCTGAGGCCGGTCCATACAAAAGCGCGTGCCCATCGTGGATCAGTCGCGCAAGCGCCGCCAGTGCTAGAAGAACAAAGCTGATCGGGATTACTGCCTTGAAAGCCCAGCGGGCAGGCAGGCCGGTTGGGCTGTCCGAGCGTTCATTGACCCGGAAGCTTTCGTAGAAATAGTCGTACCCCTGATCGATCATCAGATAGATGAACGGGGTCAACAGGGTAAGAATACCGATCACCTCGATGACCCGCTGAGCCCGGCGTGACAGCAGCATGTGCAGAACATCGACGCGCACGTGACTGTCGGTGATCAAAGCATAAGAGATGCCGATCATCGTCACGATGCCGTAGAAATGCCACTGGATCTCGTCCAACTTGGGGTAGTTCTGGCTGAGCAAATAGCGCAGAGCGACCTGTGTAAAAATTGCCCCCATCAGCAGGACATTTGCCCACATGACCACATGGCCGACAGCCTTGACGCTTGCGTCTATCGCGACCGCGACCTTCTGACGATCGGTTTCGGGATGTTCCAGGATGCCTTCATAGGCTTCGACCGGATCGGTAAGATTGTTTTGTGTGGTCATGGTCATACCTCGCTCAACAGCCCGGCGCACGGGCAGTGAAAGGTTAGAAATTCCGAAGATCAGGAAATAGGTACCGGAGCGACGGATCCCGCCGCCCCGGTTGCGTCAGCAAGGGAGATTACTGACGAGGGAGGAACGCGTTCGTTTTCCAGAGGTCGTAACCTTCGCGGAACTCGTTCATATCGGCCAAAACCTGAGCGAAGAAGGCGTCGTTAGCGGCTTCTTCTGCTGCAACGTCATCCCAAGTTGTGCGGAAGGTATCCAGCATCTCAGGCGACCACTGTTTGATGGTGACACCGTTGTTTTCAATATTGTCGATCAGCGCAGCGTGCTGAATGGCTTCGCCTTCGGCAAAGCTGTCCGCCATCGAAGCTTTACAGGCGCTTTCAATGATCGCTTTGTGCTGGTCGCTGGTTTCGTTCCAGACGTCCTTGTTGATCAGCAGTTCGAACACAGTTGCCTGCTGATGCCAGCCGGGGAAGTAGTTGTATTTCACCAGCTTGTGGAACCCCAGACGCGCGTCGATGGCAGGCATCGAAAATTCGGTCGCGTCGATCGCGCCTTTTTCCAGCGCAGGGAAGATCTCACCACCTGGCAGCAGCGAGGTCGCCACGCCCAGTTTCTGCATCACTTTTCCACCCAAACCAAAGAAACGCATCTTCAGGCCGTTCAGGTCTTCGGGTGAATTGATCTCGGATGCGAACCAGCCCGAAGTTTCAGGCGCAATGATCGCGCAGGGCAGAACTTTGACGTTGAAGCCCGCCTGATCATACATCTCTTGGTAAAGAGTCAGGCCGTTGCCGTAATACAGCCAAGCCATGTATTCGCCCGCCTCGGGGCCAAAAGGAACGGCCGAGAACAGCGGCGCGGCAGGGATTTTACCCGCCCAATATCCGGCCGTAGTGTAGCCAGAATTAATCTTGCCGGTAGATACAGCGTCAAGAATTTCAAACGGCGGAACCAGTTTGCCTGGCTCGTAGACTTTCATCTTCAACGTACCGCCCGACATCAACTCAAGCTGTTCGGCAACGCGCGGGATCGGTGAACCCAGGCCCGGCAGCTCGGTCGAAAAGGCAATCGGGGTTTTCAGCAACAGTTTGTCTGCGGCAACTGCAGGTGCGGCCAGCAGGCTGGCAGCTACGGCGAGGCTCGTCAGGGTCTTCTTCATGAATTCTCCTCCAGGGTAGGTCGGAACATTGTCCCGATCAGCGGCGCAGGTCCCTCCCACACCATTCCGGTGGTAAACTAACTTTACCAATAAAAACCAGTCAACAACTTTATTTACCATTGGAATTAGGTCGACGTAACAACGCAGTCACCTCAGCTACATACGTCACTCGCAAAGAAGAAAAGAAAATCGATCAAATTACGTTCAAAAACAGTCATCTGTAATACGGTGATCTTCCGGATCTCACTGCTTGAATCTAAACAGATTATGGATATATTTATTTACCAGTGATCTTTACTTAAGACATCGAACAGAGGCACAGCACCATGAGCCCCACAGCGATATTTGAACCGGTTGGACACGAATCACTGGCCGAGGCTGTTGTGTCTCAGATCGAAGATTTGATCGCCTCGGGCATCCTGAAACAGGGTCGCAAGCTACCTTCGGAACGAGACCTCGCGGAGATGCTGCGCGTCTCGCGCCCGAAACTGCGCGAGGCTCTGTCCGTTCTGGAAGAGCGCGGCTTGGTCACGACGCAACATGGTGAAGGAACCTTTGTCGCGGCTCTGACAGGTCAGGCCATGATGCCGGCACTACTCGCACTTTATGAGAGACATGAGCCCGCCTTTTTCGATTATCTGGAATATCGGCGCGAACAGGAAGGCTTTGCCGCCCGCCTTGCAGCGCGTCGCGCGACAAAAGCAGATCAAGAGAGGATTGCCGAGATTTTGGTCGAAAATGAACGCGCCTGGCGTGAAAATGACACCAAAGCTTCTCAAGAGGCAGATTTTGCGCTGCACTCTGCAATCGTCGACGCCAGCCAGAACGCAACGCTGATCCATATCATGGCTTCAATCTACGAACTTACGCGCAAGGGTGTATTCTACAATCGCGACTTTCTTAAGACGATCGATGGCACCGGCAAGAAGCTGCTGGATCAACATATGGAGCTTGGCCGGGCCGTAATCGACGGCGACGAGGAACGTGCAGAAAAGGCCGCAACCGACCACATCGATTTCGTCGAGGAGTCCTTTAGGTTGGGGATCGAACGCAGCCGCAGGGAAGCAATGGCTGAAAAACGCCGTCTGCTGTCGGATCAAAAACCTTCGTAGCGCTTTCAGATCATGAGGATGGCCACACATCTTTGCCTAAGGACAATGCGATCTGTTGCCCAGGGCAGCGCAGCCAAATATTCCGCTGCTGGTTGTTGGTAGGTCACAACAATCGATCCCGTGGATTGCCGAACACGGGCAAGCCTGGATCACGTACCCGCGCCCGCTGCAATTTCAGGCGCAGATCACCGCCGCCTGGCAGGCTGCCGTGAAAGAGACTGGCAAGGTCGAGGAAAAGCCATTCGCCCAATCGCTTTATGTTGATCTGGTCGACGATCCGAATACACCGGCGCGTTCGATCCATGTGGGATCCAGGTCAGGCCGTAACCATCTGTTTCATCACCTGAACGAATTGCACAAAATCGGGGTGTCTCATGTCGCGCTGAACCTGAAATACGGATCGCGCCCCGCGAAAGAGGTTGTGCAGGAAATTGGCGAATATGTGATCCCGCAACTGGGCTGATCATTTCGAGATTATTCGGACAGATGAAAAATTGGGGGGCCGCATAGTCTAAACACTGTGCGGCTTTTCCAATGCCCAGCAGGGGGCAGAGTGTTTGCCTTGTGCAAACCAGTCAGGTTGTTTGAGCAAATCTATGGTAAATGCGGGATCGCGGGCCTGTTGATATTCAACGCACCCTTTAACGCTTCGGGAAACTACACTGCATCCTGCAGCGTCATTGCATCAAGCACTTCAAAATAGGCTTCCAGTGCTTTTCGGAACAGTTCGCGAAAGCGGCAGACACCTGCAATCCGGCAGGTCCGGGTCTGGCCCAAGCATTCAACAAGTGCCATGTCCTCTTCTGTGGCTGAATGATATCGGCAATGGTGATCTGAGAGGCAGAACGACTTAGGCGAATACCGCCACCACGGCCGCGCGCGGCCTCAAGAAACCCCGTTTTCTTCAATCGGTACACGACTTTAGCAAGATGGTCATGGGATATCTGATAGGCCGCCGCAATTTCATTGACGGTCGCCTTTCTTTCAGGCGCGATAGCCACATAGGTCAGCACATGCAGTGCGTAGCCTGAATGTAAAGTTAAGCGCACGACTGAATTCCCTCAAATACCACTAAACCGTCGATCAATGAAATCTGTTCCCAATGCAAACATATGGCGGTCGCTTATAATCTGTATCGATGCTGCGGCTTTACCACCTGAATTTCGCAATCCAGACCGACGATCCCAGTGCAGGATCGGCCCTGGCGACTCCCATTGCGCGAGAATTGCTGCCAACATGCGGCAGCATCAGGATTGGCGATCAAAACTTGCTAGGCCTGCATCAGGCTGCAATTTCGGGCCGAATCGGGTATTCGGAACCGGATTCTTTCTTGTTCGAAGGAACGTTGGGCGACAACTTGATGCTGCCGTTCAAAAGATACCCCGAGGACTCAAGTGGCCCTGACGGCCAAGGGGAGACGTCCAATCCAACCGATAAACCTCTGGACGCAAACTGGATACGCCCCGAAATCGCCGGATCTGAAATCGAAGAGGAAATTCGCGACTGGTGGTACAAGCTGGTGGAAACGATGGGCATCGGGGACTTCATGGTCCGCCGAATTCTTCGATCCACCATATCAGAACGGACGAAATCCGAGCTGATCGGCGCAGTTTTGTCCCTCCGGGCAGAGGTCGAACAGGCCCTGAAGCAGGCCAAGCCGGACACCTTTATTCATCGCTTTGACGCCTCGGATTACAACCCGGTCATTCCGCTAGGCATCAACCTGTTTTCCGGTTTGGCGACGGCGTCGACCACATCAGAATCCCTGGCTGCAGATCCTGCTTTCCTTGGGACGATAAAAAATTTTATCTGGTCGATGCGCAGATAGATATTTCGCTAGAGGCCTTGGGCAATTTCCACGCGACCTTTGGCTCGACATCCACTGATCACCCCCTGTTCAAAAAACTTGGGATCACGGATGATACGTATCAACTGCTGTTGGCTGCGTCGCATAATGATTTCTCGGGCAGTGCGAAAGTCCAGCTCTCGCGCGAAGATAAGGCGACATTGATATAGCTTCCCTTTGTACTTTCAGCGGATCAGATGGGTTTTGCCTTTGTCAGATCGTTCCAGCTGAGGTCGCTTGAAATTCGCGAGAATTCGGGCCCCAAAATTCTGAAAGCGTTGAACACAAACTTCATTCCGGCTGGAATAGATCGCTTCCTGCTTACCAGAACGGTGCTGAAAAATACGATTTATGGCGCAATATCGGTCTTTTCCGGTGCAAAAGAAAAAGAGATCGAAGAAATCGTGCTGGCTACGTTGCGATCAAATGGGCTTTGCAGCAAATCAGCCCAGGCGATTTTCGACCTGGATATTGCATCCGGTGGCAGCAACATTCCGACCGACTTCCGAGAGCGCGTCGCGCTCAGCCGTGCGGGGATCAAGCGGCCGGACGTTCTGATCCTAGAAAACGCACTTGCCAGCCAAAGCCCTGAAACTCGGCAGCATACACGCGATGAGTTGGCCAAATTGATGCCGCGGACAACGCAGATTTATATCGAGCGCTCCTTTGGCAATCCGGATGCATATTCTCAGTTTGTATCAATCGAAAATGGCGTTGTCGGGGACAGCGGGCAAATTACCCCGGAAAGTGAGTCGGATCTTGAAACCAAACTGCGAGCCCTAAGGCAGGCAGAGGTCTTTGCGCGTCTCGACCGAAAAAGCCTACGCCTTTTGGCCTTCGGGTCGCGCTGGTTTCACGCAAATGCGGGTCAGGAGATTTTCTCCAAAGGGGACGAAGCCGACGCGGCTTACCTGTGTGTCAAAGGTCACGCTTCGCTGTTTTGGCAAAAAACGACTGACGAGAAGGACGTGGTGGTTGATGTGCATCCAGGGCGAATGGTTGGGGATCTGTCGATAATTCTGAACGAAAAGCGGCTTTTGAACTTGGAAGCGCTGGAAGAAACCGAATTCTTGCGATTGGGTGCAAAAGAGTTGCGTTCGATAATTGCCAACGATCATCAGGTGTCGAAAAATCTGATGATTACAATTGCCGAACATCTGGCTCGGGCCAGAGCAATACTGCGCGATAACAAAGTCTAGTGGATCAGCGAATTTGTCGACCGTTGTATAAAGATAGCCCTGCGCGCTTTTCAACTTGGGGCTAGTCGCATCTAGCCACCGGCGACATTCGCACTGTTCAAGTAGAAGCCAAGTATTTTCATAGCTGTTCCCATATTTCGCAATTGATGGATGTCGATCAGGGTTTTGCAAATTTTAACAATCGCAAAGATCATCTGTGACATGTCTGATCCTTTCTGACGGATGATCGATTGCGGCAACCACCATCTGAAACTGCAAGCCCTGAATGTAAAACTGCGCGGTCCCAAAATCTTTGAGGCGGACCGGGAAGCCACGTGGCATATTGCACCTATCGAATTTTCGCATTGGACCGAGTGGATATGGACCAGATCAAAGCAAACCTGATCGGCGCGGGCCGGGTCGGCCAGACCTTCCTGAGCCTGTTGAACTCATTACCATATTGCCAAATTCAAGACGTCCTAAGCGCGCGTTTCGCTTCCGCTCAGGAAGCCGTTGAGAGGGCAAACGCCGGTCATGCCGTGCAAAGCATTTCCGATTTACGCCCCGCCGATCTTTGGGTCATCGCTGTCCCTGATACTCAGATAGCAGCGGTTGCCTCTGATCTGGCAACAAAGCTTTCCGCGACAGATGGCACACAAAAACCACCCATCGCCTTTCACTGCAGCGGGTATTTTGCGGCCGATGAAATGGCTCGGTTGCGCGGATTGAACTGGCGTCTGGCAAGTGTCCATCCGGTTCTGTCCTTTGCGGATCCCGACAAGGCAAAGGATCAGTTCAAGGGTGCGCTATGCGGGCTGGAAGGAGACGCCGACGCCCTTGAATTCCTTCGGCCCTTGTTGGGCAATCTTGGCGCTGAATGTTTTTCGATCCGTTCCGACGCCAAAAGTCTTTATCACGCCGGGGCTGTGATTTCGAACAATTTTACCGTTGTATTACAAGCAATTGCGCAAGAAGCATGGACGGTGGCCGGCGTTTCGGAAGATGTTATCGCGCCACTGAACGCCAAACTGATGGAAAGCACTGCTCAGAACGTCATTGCCCTGGGCCCCCGACGCGCGTTGACCGGTCCAGCAGCCAGAGGAGACGATCAAGTTGTCACCTCGCAGGGTGAAGATGTTGCGGACTGGCACCCTGATGCTGGGGAGGTTTACCGAATTTTGAGCGACATGGCCCGGTCACTCAAAACGAGTGGTGTAACCAAATCTGATCGTTGAGTTTCGATAGTCAGCTTTCGAGAGATCGCATTGCCCCAGCAAGAACCAAAAGAAGATGGTGGAGCAGCGCGTGATCTAAAGGCCTGTTTCAAACTGCACAGGTTTTCAGTGGTTCATCGTCGACCTGGTCAAAGTTCAGTGGTGTTTTCTAACTCAGCTATGTCGGAGTGTTCTGATCGGGGAACCGTTCTCCCGGGGCAGCTTTGCTGTTGACGTCCAGTACCTCTGTCGGGCCGACATTGAAAACTTTGCGGAATGTAAAGGAAAAGGCGCTGGTACTGCCGTACCCACAATCCTGTGCCACAACACCGACGGGCGTGTTTTTGGCAAGCGCCTCCAAAACACTCCTCTGGGCCGGAACCTTCCAACATTCCTGGCAGGCTATTGACCCTCAAACTGTTTCAGGCGCTGCGTCAATAAAGTCCGACCCCAGGAACATCAGTTCTCAGACCGCGAGTTAACACAGGCTTTCGGTCCAAGAGCTTCTGCAAGCTCGCGCCAGGTTGCTGATTCCTGACGATCAAAGACGTTTGCGGGTGGGATATTTCCAAACTTCTCTTCAATGCTCAGCATGAGTATCAGGCTAAGGATGGAATCGAGAAACGGGTGTGTGTTGTCGGGATCAAAACCTGCGCGCGGGACCAACCCCTCGTGATCTGCGAAGTTTCGCAACACCTCAAGCATTGGGGACAGAGGTGACTCAGACACAGTAGCAGCCTTCGGTTGCCGCGTTGGCAAACCAGATGTGTCTGCCCCCCCATTTTCCAATATTGATCGAAGCCTTTTACGATCCAATTTCCCACTGGGAAGACGCGGCAGTTCCTCTGTGTGTACAAATCTCAATGGCGCGGCGGCGGGAAAGAAATTTTCGGTAACGGCCTGCCGCAATTCCTTTTCCAGAATGTCGACATCCTTGCGTTTGGTTTCAATGGCAATGGCAACCGCATCTGCCTCGCGAATTTGCGCGACGGTGACAAAGGCCCGCTCGATCCCTGCTACGTTTTCTGCAATTTCGGTAACGGCATTCAGCGACAGTCTACGCCCCCGGATGTTAACCACATCGTCCACTCTTCCCAATACATCTAAACTCCCGTCAGGCAGAATGGTCACCCAATCATCAAGAAGAATGGGATCCTTGAGTGGATCAAAAACCGGCTCACCTGCCTGCAAATTCTTGAAATTGCCCAGGGTCCGGTCGTAGCCAACGGCCTTGACCCGGCCAATTTCGCCGGGTTGCAAATCGTGACCGTCTGCATTGACTGCTTTTGCACCAGCCAAGAACATTCCACCCGGAGATCCCTGATACTTGGCAAAACCTTCGGCGGGAAGCTTTCCATGTGAAACTTCAATAAACTCCGAAGCGCCGTAGGTCGCGTTTAGTTCAGCTTTGGGAAAACGCTTCACTAAATCCCCGATGAGACGCGCGCGACTCGGTTCCCCCCAGGGGTAAAAGACGATCAATCCGGGCAAAAACTCGGGTGAGAAATCGGGGTTTTGCAACATACCGTGCAATACGCTGCACGGAGCGGACAAAGCTGTGGTGGACGTTGCAATCATAAGATCACAAAGCTGCTTTAGATCGGAAAACCCGGTGATTGGAGGCAGAACAATCGTGTGCCCCCCCACAAAAGCAGGCAGTGTTTCCAGCGCGGTTGCCGTGTCCCAACGCACAACTGTCAGCAAAGTTTGCGGCTGATCATAATCGAACACCCGCATCCGCGAGGCCATGCCCGCAGCCAGAACAACACCTTTGGGCTCGCCCGAGCTGCCAGACGTGTAAACAACATAGGCGGGACACCGAAGATCAAGGGGCGGCAAAGCCGAGGCTTCGGCAAAACTGTCTAAAAGAAAGTCCAGAGCAGCTGCGTCGCAATCGTCGCCGATAATCACAGCGTTCACATTCTCAAGCTCTGGGTTTGAAGCTATCAAACGACTCCAAAGTGAAAACGTGACAAGAACCAAATCAGGGTCAAACGCTTTCAGGCGATCGACAAGCTGTTCGTTTGAATCCTCTGGCAGACCAACGCAAAGCAGACTTCCGGTTGCCGTCGAGGCCAGTTGCGTCACAATTGCCGCAGGGCTGGCCGGTAGCAGGCACAAAACCCGGTGTTGGCACCCAAATTTACGCTCGGGGTCTGAGTGATTGGGGGCAGTATCCTGAAAATGCAACAACATGCTGGACATGCGCAAACACAGGCTTGCCAAAACCCCATAGGTGATAAACCCAGACGCGGTTCGAATAGCGACATGGTCCGGGGCATGATTGGATAGCCAACACAACTTACTACGGCGCACCGTGTCGCTGCGCGTCCAGGTTTCCAAATCAACCAGTTCGCGCCTTGGCATTGCTCCTCCGTAAGCGGCGATCAAATGCCGCTGAACCGGCATTTTCTGTGTCAAAACAAAGCTTCGGCAAGTGCGGGCCAGTTGCTGGGTAAGCCACAACCGCTGAACCAGATTTGAACCCGAACGAGGCGGCAGTTTGAGCGGAACGAGGTCAATGACCGGCACGCCATCCTCGTCAATCCATGTCGCAGCAAAGCAGACATCCGCACCGCTGGAAATCGCAAGTTGCGCCGGAAATCCGGGCAGTTTGCCGGGGCGTAAAAGCCACGGTACCAACAACCGTTTGCCGGGAGCTCTTTCTCCGTCGAAGTATATTTGAAGCACTGCGCCCGCCCGCAAATGGTCCAAGTATCGGTTTGAGTAGGAATTGCGTTTCGTCACCCGCCGACCCGATAAAGTGATGTCGTAACCTTCGCGACGCGCGGCGGTCAGAAAGTCCGAGGGTTCAGCAGGGTCGCCAACTTCGGGTGCAACCTCGACAAGTGTTTGTACCGGCTTCCCCATTCCCGCCAATGCGACTTGCAAACGTCTTGAAGCGAAAGTCAGGTTCTGAGAGTGAGGCGAGTACACTACGATCCCGTTGGCGTTTTCAGCATTTTTTTCCAGCCAGGATTTTGCCCGATCGGTAAGCGCAGAGCCGACACCGTATGCTACCCCTTTCGACGAGGTTGCATAGTCCTGATCTGCTGGAAATGCGGTGGGCTTTGATTCCGGGCCGACCACGCGCACACCTTGGGTTTTCGCCACCTCAATCAGTGGGTCCTTTCCAAACGACGCCCAACCCCTTGCAAGGCGTAACAGATTGTCGAACAACCGCTTCCTTGCCGCGTTCTTTCTTGGCGGAGATATTCGACCCGACATCGCACGAGTAAGCGATGCTTCGACATTATAGGTTTTACCGTCTGAGATTGCCTCATCTAGCGCGTTAACCAGATGCTTTTCATCGACCCAATGCCAGTGTGAAAAAATCACGAAACGCGCCATTGGTGGAAGGCGCGATGCAGAAATAATCAGCGTGGATTTGTAGCTGGCATCCAAACCATCGTTCAGAAAAACAACCAATGACAGGGCGCGCTGGGGATCCTTAGAAATGTCGCAAAGCAACGCATCGTTATCTGAAGTGTTCCCTGCTTCGTTGGCCAAAAGGGCATTCACAACTTCCTGGTTAGCTGTTCGCCACTCCGTTTCAAAAGGTTGTTCAGAGCCGGGTTTTCCAACCGAAGCTTCGCCAGGACGGCCCGCCAGCCTGTGACCGCATTCCGAAATTGGATCCCCAGTCTCGTGCCTGATTAAGCGTGTCCTAAGCGGTTCATATTTCTCACGCAGTTCGGTCTTATTTTGCGTCAACAATTTGCGCGCGCTATCGAAGGCGCGCAAGCCAATAAGGCTTTGAACTCTTTGCACAATACGATCGGAGTTATCATCCGGCGTGCCGACAATCGCCTTGTTCACCACATTTGGGTATTGGTCGTTCAACGAGCCCGCTGCATCGTCAATTGCCTGTGACAATTTCCAACGGGGGACTTTTGCAAGACCCACATCCCGCATTGATTTCAGAACAAGTCGGCCCAGCCTTCTACGCGGTGTTGCGCCAAACAAAAAAAGCAACCAACCGACTGCGCAAATCTGGTTTTGTCGTACCTGGTAACCGAAATCTGGGCTGGAGAGGTTTGAATTTGGGTATTCAGGCGAAGTCTCTGCTTGCCGATCCAAACCCACGGCAATTGCGCACAGGATTTTTTCTAACGTACTCGCGCTGCCATCATTCGGCGTCATCTGACTTTTCCTGCCCCAAATTAGCTGTTTGGTCGCGATCCCTTTTCAAACCCTTGGTTTCCGCTTTGAAGCAAAGTCTTATTGCGTCGTCAGCCGGGGTCAAATGTGAAAAAAGCACAGACTGCGACCTACGACACCGGCTGGGGCCTTCTGCAAAGTGCATTGGGGCAAGGTAAGCTTTTCCCAGCCCCAACATTTTGCACGTATCAGTCGTTTTGTGCTTCTTAGACGAATAGGTTAGTGTCAAAAGGCGACCTACACGCCAGATTTAACCCGCGTCCACATGCGCGTCACGAAACGCTGCATCTCAGCGTCCCAAGGCATCTTCATATAGAGGTTCTTCATCCCTTCTTCAGACGGATAGAGGCCCGGGTCATTCAAAATCGCTTCGTTCAGAAACTCTTGCGACGCAAGGTTTCCGTTTGCATACCAAACATAGTTTGAAATTGCGGCCGCGTTTTCTGGCTCCATCAGGAAGTTGATGAACTTATGGGCCAGTTCCGGATGAGGGGCATCCGCAGGGATCGCGATCTGGTCGAACCACATGCCCGAACCTTCTCGGAAAGCGCTATACTCAATTATAATCCCGCTTCCGGATTCGGCGGCCCGGCTTCGGGCTTGCAGGCCATCACCTGACCAGGCCATTGAAACACACACTTCACCGGTCGCAAGGTCCGAGATATAGCCTGTCGAATTGAATTTCCTGACATAAGGACGAACCGCGTTAAGAACCGGTTCAGCTTTGGCGATAACATCGAGATCGCGCGTATTCGGATCCTCTCCGATATAGGTCAGGGCAGCGGGGATAAGCTCGGAAGGAGCATCCAGAAAATTCACGCCACAATCGGACAGCTTGGACACGTAATCCGGGTTAAACAGCAGCTCCATCGAATCCAGTGGGATATCGTCACCAAGCGCCTCGCGAACTTTTTCGACATTCACAGCAATGCCCGTTGAACCCCACATATAGTTTACTGAGTAGCTATTTTCCGGATCGAAGGTCGCGGTTCGTTGTTCGATAGCATCCCACAGGTTAACCGAGTTGGGCAGTTGGGCTTTGTCCAGCGGTTGGAAGACACCGGCTTCTATCTGACGTTGCAAAAACGTGCCCGAGGGAAACACAACGTCATAACCAGACTTGCCTGCAAGCATTTTGGTTTCAAGCAAGTCATTGGAATCGAAGTTATCGTAGACGACTTCGACCCCCGTTTCGGTGGTGAATTTTTGCAGCAGAGCCTCGTCGATATAGTCAGCCCAATTGTAAACATAGACCTTTTCCTCGGCGTACAGCGCGGTTGTGATAAGTAAGGTCATCGACGCAGCCGTCAATATTGATTTCATTGTGTACTCCTAGGGCTTTGCAACATGTTCCCGGTGGGCTGTGAGAAACGCGGTCCAACCGTCTTATGGTCATGAGGCAGATCCAACAAGCCTGAAGTTAAAGCTGAGCCTTACCAAAGGACATATCACCACCCCAGTTGGTGCACCCCTTAAACAACAGGAATGTTGCACCCATAGCGTCAAACAATGTGGTGAGAATGAAGAGAAACTTGCCGCGATACTTGATCAGGTATTACTTGCCTCTGACTTCGGAGATGGTTGTCTCGCCGAGACGGTCGACTAGGCTTTGCTCAATCTCCTTCATGATACTCGAAACGCGACGGTGCAACGCATGTTCCACTGAACATTTGGGGGCATGGTCTTCTCTGCCAGAGGCGATCAGACTTTCGTCCAACGCAAGATACACATCCGCCAAGGTTATGCTGTCTGGTTCGCGTGCCAGACTCCACCCTCCTGCGTGACCTTTTTCCGAAGTTAACAGACCCGCGTCACGAAGCCGTCCCAAGACGCGGCGTACCACCACCGGGTTCGTCCCTGAATGCTCGGCGATATCCGCAGATGTACGCTTACGATTCGGATCTCCGGCCATGTGGCCGAGCGTGTGCAGGGCGAGGGATAGGCGGCTATTGCGCTTCATTTGTCGTTCTTCTCCAAGCAGATACCACACGTAACAATAACTGTTGCATTCGTCTAGTAACTGCGTAAGTTACGTGACTCTCAAGGCACCATTCGGAGCAACCCATGTCAGATACCCGACTTCCTGTCACCGTCCTTTCCGGCTTCTTAGGGGCGGGCAAGACCACCCTTTTGAACCGAATCCTGAACAACCGCGAAGGGCGTCGGGTCGCGGTTATCGTCAATGATATGTCCGAGGTGAATATCGACGCCGATCTGGTACGGGCCGATACCGAACTCAGCCGGACGGATGAAACTCTGGTAGAAATGTCGAATGGCTGCATCTGTTGTACCCTTCGGGACGATCTTTTGGAGGAAGTCCGGCGCCTCGCTGCGGAAGGGTGTTTTGACTACCTGCTGATTGAATCCACAGGCATTTCCGAACCATTGCCTGTTGCAGCAACTTTCGATTTCCGGGATGAAGCTGGCGACAGCTTGTCCGACGTGGCGCGGCTTGACACCATGGTAACGGTTGTCGATGCGGTGAACTTGCTGAACGATTTCTCGTCCCACGATTTCCTACGAGACCGAGGCGAAACGATGGGAGAGGAAGACGAGCGAACTCTGGTCCACTTGCTTACGGATCAAATAGAATTCTCTGATGTGGTGATCCTGAACAAGGTTGATGATGCGGGGTCAGAAAAAGTTGATGCGGCCCGCAAGATCATCCGCAGTCTGAATGCAGATGCCGAGATCATCGAGACCAACCATTCGGAAGTTGCCGCAGAAAAGATCCTGGACACCGGCCTGTTTGACTTCGAGCAAGCCCATGAACACCCGATGTGGGCAAAGGAGCTGTATGGCTTTGCCGACCATGTGCCTGAGACTGAAGAATACGGGGTTGCGTCATACGTTTACCGGGCGCGACTTCCGTTCGTTCCCGAACGCATTTTGGACGTTCTCAACGGTGATCTGCCAGGGGTGATCCGGGCCAAAGGCCACTTTTGGATTTCGACACGCCCCGACTGGGTGGCTGAATTTTCACTCGCCGGTGCATTGTCCAGCGTCAAGCCACTCGGCACCTGGTGGGCATCAGTTCCCGAAGAGCGACGCCCCGCACATGACAGCGCCCGCGCCTATATGCAGGCCCACTGGCAAGAGCCGTGGGGCGACCGCCGTCAAGAGATCGTTTTCATCGGTGCTGGGATCGACTGGCAAAGTTTGAAGGCACGATTGGACAATTGCCTTATTCCAGCAGTTACGGCGGCAGGGCCCGACAATTTGCCGGACTTGCCGGACCCCTTCCCGATTTGGCGCCGGGCAGAGGATGCCGCATGAACTTCGTTAGAAAGCCCGTGAAAGACAAGGTCACCGGTGTGAGCTTCGCAGATGATCCGGCGGCACTCCGCACTTTTGCACAGCCAAACTGTGCCGCTTTGATTTGGCGCCGGCGAACCCCGCCGGATATGCAAAGCTGGCTTAACCAACTTGATCCCAAGGTTTTGCCAAGTGGGCGAGTCATTCTTCCACCAAGCGCCGTTAAGACGACCGTGGAGCAACTCTGCGATATCTCCGGCATGCCTGACGGGACTGAAAGAGCGTGGCTTCAAGATGATATCGCTTCTCTGGCCGACATTTTCTGTGAACTGATGAACGCCAACTTCTTGCGGCTGCGGCTGGATGTTGTCACCACCAATGCTTGCCGTAAATTTCATACCGATGCTGTCACCGCCCGGTTGGTCTGCACCTATCGTGGCACTGGAACACAATACGGCACCTCGACTGATGGAAAGGATCCCGCGCTTGTGTTTACCGTTCAGACCGGCGCTCCGATCCTGCTACGGGGAACACTCTGGCCCGAGCGCCCATCGTCAGGGGTGGTGCATCGCTCGCCTCCGATCGAAGGTACCAGTGAATCCCGTCTCGTCTTGGTTTTGGACCCAGTGGAAAATCCGGAAACCGAAGCATGAGACGTAACCTCGGGCAATGCAGCTTGCGCCGCAAGCATCGATCAACCGATCCGATGGATGTGTTTGACGGCCTTCCAGCCCCGTTGCGACAGTGGTTGTCAGAAGCGGCATTGCCATGGTCCCCGGTATCCGCGCGCCGCATCTGGTCAAAATCGCGGGCCAAGGGGCTTTCATCAGAAGAAACGCTCGTGTCACTCAGCCAGGCCGAAGCCCGAACGCTCGCGCGTGACCGGCAATCGACTGTTTTCAAATTAAATTCTCAAACATGAAGGAAAAAATGCCACCTCTAACACAGTATGCTGTCGCGACCCATGCGACACTGGGTGCCGCACTTGCAGCGAAAACGCATGCGGCAGACTTCGAAACCCTGAGCGTTTGAGTTCCGATCGAAAAGTTGTTGTTTCAAATCGTGATTGACATGGCCCCCAGTCTAAGACAAGCAAGGGCCAGATGGTTCCCGATGGTGCGCCCAAGGGATGAAAAGGGAATACGGTGCGGTTCGCCACTTTGGCGCCAAATCCGTGACTGCCCCCGCAACTGTAAGCGGTGAGCGACGCCAAAATCCACTGGTCATTGGGCCGGGAAGGATGGCCAAGCATCGACCCGCAAGTCAGGAGACCTGCCATCACATGTTCAACCAACCCGGGGCGGGGCGTCCTGGAAGGAGGCTTTGATGGCACGTCTGAAACGTGTGTACATGATCGGCACCTTCTGTCCGCGCTTGGCTTCAAGCGGAGCGGACTTTGCCGGAAACACCTGACCATTTCCTTCTGATCTGCTCGACCTGTACCGGCGCATTGTCTGTTGATGTCATGCGCAATGCGTTGATCGGCAGGTTGCCAACCGGGTTCGCAGTGCGCACCGTTACCTGCATGGCGGGCTGCGCGCGACCAACGGCCGTCGGATTTCAGGCTGTCGGCAAAGCACACTACCTGTTCGGCGATATTGAAACTGCAGAAGATGTCGACGCGCTGGCGGAATTCGCACATCAGTACCGCAACTTCGCAGACGGTTGGACCAACGCGACGGACCGGCCGCAACCACTGTTTACAAAAACCCTTTCTCGTTTGCCTCGAATTCAATTGGAGGAGCCATCATGACGACCTCATCTTTTCTGGTTGCGCGTGATCTCGAATATTATGCGCTCAATGGTGACGTTCTTCTGCAAGGCGTCTCGTTTGAATTGGCCGAGGGTGCGATACTGGCAATTGCCGGTCCAAATGGGGCGGGAAAAACCACGCTTTTGAACCTTCTGTGCGGGGCGGCTGAGATTTTATTGGGCAATGTATTGGTCAAGGAACGCAGCCTGAAACATATGCCCGCAATGGAACGCGCCCGCATGATCGCTGTTGTGGGCCAGCAAGAACAACCGGATGGCAGGTTGCTACTGCGGGACTATGTTGCCATGGGCCAGATTCCGATCTGGGCCGACCGTTCGGCGGATGAACATGCCAGAGAACTGAACAGAATCCTTGAGCTGACCGACCTTGGCGCGCTGGCAGACAAGCGCATGACGGTACTGTCCGGGGGCGAACGTCAGCGCGCGCATATCGCCCGGGCACTGGCACAGAACCCATCGTTGTTGTTCCTGGATGAGCCGACCAACCATCTCGATCCGGATGCCAAGGGTCGGATGCTGTCTCTGGTCGCCGAACTGGGCATCACGGTTGTGATGATTGTCCATGATCTGGTCATGATCCCGGAATTTGCCACCCACGTGGCGCTGATGAAATCTACGCGGCTCACGGGATTTGGCCCCGTGGCCGAAGTGCTGACCCCCGAGCGGGTCCGCGATACTTTTGGCGTTGAATACCTGTGCTTTCACCACGAAGGCCGCGTGATTCCAGCGCTGGATATCCGAAAATCCACAATCTCAACCTAAACCAAGGAACATTCCCCAATGAAACACATCTGGTCCGTGGCGCTGGTCACAGCCATGGCAGGCGGTGCGTCCGCCCACGAGGTCATCGTCGACAACTGCGGAGCGCCGCTGGTGTTCGAAACCCAGCCCGAGCGTCTGGTTGTGCATGACATGAACATGACCGATATGGCCTTCGCGTTGGGCCTGCAGGACAAGATCGTCGGGCTGACCGGCATCACCGGCTGGTACAAAACCAGCCCGGAATTCGACACCCTGCGCGGTGATATCCCCGAACTGGCACCGAAATACCCAACTGTCGAAAACCTTGTTGCCGTGGAACCCGACCTGTTTTTTGCTGGCTGGTATTACGGCATGAAACCGGGCGGAGATGTGACCCCGGATACGCTGGAGCCCTTTGGTATCAAAACCATGATCTTGACCGAAAGCTGTGTGCATCTGGACAAGGATCGCCCCGAAGCCAGCATGGACCTGCTGTTCAATGACGTCCTGCGCCTGGGTCAGGTCATGCACGTCGAAGACAAGGCCGAGGCGCTGGTCACGGGCTGGAAAGACGAACTCTCAGCGATCGAAGCGCAGACTGCCGACCTGGCGAAACCCCGCGTTTTCTTGCTCGACGGCCCGGCGGACGCACCCTTCACCGCAGGTAAGTTCGCCATCCCCGATGCTATGATTGCTGCCGCGGGTGGTGAAAACGTGACCCACGACATGGAAACAAGCTGGGGTCGAACCTCGTGGGAGGCGGTCGCCGCCGCAAACCCGGAATTCCTTGTGCTGCTTGATTATCAGACAGGCAATGGCGCTGCGGACACGTTCAAATTTCTACAGGAACATCCAGTGATGTCACAGACCGAAGCCGTGAAAAACGAGCGCTGGATCGGTCTGCGGTACGAGGAATTGACCCCCGGACCGGCAAATATCGAAGCGATTTCGAAAATGGCTCAAGCCATGCATCCAGGCCTCAACTGATATGGGCCGACTGGGCCTGACACTTGTGCTGGGGGCGGCCATATTGGCCGCCCTCTTACTGATGTCCACCATCTATGGCACAACATCCATCCCTGTCACGGACACGGTCACGGCTATACTGCTGGGAACGGGGCTGAGTGAAGGAGAGATGTCACCGCTGCACCGGATCGTCTTTGACCTGCGCCTGCCGCGCGCCTTGTTCGCGGCCGTGATCGGGGCTGGTTTGGGCATTGTCGGTGTGGTTTTGCAAACCACAACACGCAACGACTTGGCCGACCCGTTTTTGTTTGGCCTGTCCTCGGGCGCGGCGGCAGGTGCCGTGTTCGTCATCACAGTGACCGGGGATATTCTGGGTTTTTGGACCTTACCGCTGGCCGCGTTTTGCGGAGGGCTTGTGGCGTCGGGTATCGTGCTGGCACTGGTTCACGGGTTGCGTACAAGCGCGCCCGAGAAACTGATACTGGCCGGTCTCGCCGTGTCCTTCTTGTTCTCTGCAATCACCAACTATCTGATTTTCGCAGGCGACAGCCGCGCCGCGCATTCGGTGATCTTCTGGATGCTGGGCGGTCTGGGCCTAGCCCGGTGGGAGACGTTCCCGCTGGTCTGCGCCGGATTGCTGCTTATTCTGGCCTACGCGCTCTATCGCGCCCGCTGGCTAGACGCATTGCTGACCGGAGACCTGACAGCTGCAACGCTGGGCGTGCCGGTGCAGGGGCTACGGTTCAGCATGTTCTTTGTCGCGGCCCTCGCAACAGCTGTGTTCGTCTCGGTGGCTGGCGTGATCGGTTTCGTCGGCTTGATGGTCCCTCATATCGCCCGTGGGATCGCAGGGCCGTTGCACCGGCATCTATTACCCACCGCAGCGATTGTCGGGGCAGCCTTGCTGACAGGTTCAGATATTCTCAGCCGCCTTTTGCTGGCTCCGCAAGAACTGCCCGTTGGGATCGTTACCACCTCGATTGGTTCCGTTTTCGTGTTCCTGCTTCTGTTCAGAACATCGAGAAGCCAGAGGTAGCTTTTTAAGGCCGCCGACCAACCGACCCGGGCAAGATTAAAGCTTTTGCCCGGCCTGCTGAGGGATGCGCATTTTTCCACCAACAATCCAATTTGTTTCAATGACCTCACAGATACGGAAAATTCTGTCTCGCGCTTGTCAGCGGGTGTGATCCAAATCGCGCGCAGGCTTACTAGTTCACTCGGATCGGCGTCTTTAAGTGTTGTGAACGCCGCGTGAGGTTACCTAGCGGCAAAGCAGGTCAGTGAAACAACTACGGGAGCCCGCTTCGACATGAATATGGCAGAGTTTTCAGGAGCAGCCTTTCAATTGCTTGAAATACTTACGTACTCTTTTGTCCTTTGTGTCGGCCTGGCGGCGCTTTGGGTTGTGGTTTTATATGTTCGCGACCGGACGCAAACCGAAAGCACGCTGCGCCGCAACTACCCGGTCATTGCGCGGTTCCGTTACGGGTTCGAACATGTCGGTGAGTTTCTGCGGCAGTATTTCTTTGCACTGGACCGAGAGGAGATGCCGTTCAACCGGGCGGAACGATCCTGGGTTTACCGGGCGGCCAAGGATGTGGATTCCACTGTCGCCTTCGGATCAAGCCGGGATTTGAAGCCGTCGGGAACTGTGTTCTTCGCCAACTGTCCATTTCCAACGCTGGAGAAAGACGCCGAGGAACCCGCCGAGGTCGAAATCGGACCTTTTGCGCGTCATCCCTATAAGACCAGTTCGATTTTCAACATCTCGGGCATGAGTTATGGAGCCATCTCAATCCCGGCGGTGCGTGCCCTGTCTTTGGATGCAAAAAAAGCGGGAATCTGGATGAACACGGGCGAAGGCGGGCTGTCGCCATATCATCTGGAAGGCGGCGCCGACATCGTCTTTCAGATCGGAACCGGCAAATTCGGCGTTCGTAAACCCGAAGGCGGGTTTGACGAGGACAAGCTGCGCGAGGTTGCGGCGCATGATGCCGTCAAGATGTTCGAGATCAAATTAAGCCAGGGGGCAAAACCCGGCAAAGGCGGTATTCTGCCCGGCGTCAAAGTCACCAAAGAGATTGCCGAAATCCGGGGGATCGAACCCGGGCAGGACGCGATCAGCCCGAACCGGCATCCTGATATCGACAGCGTTAACGATCTGCTGGACATGATCGCCTTTGTGCGGGAAGTTACTGGCAAGCCGGTGGGCTTCAAGGCGGTGATCGGCGCGCAAGGATTCTTTGAAGACCTCTGTGCTGCAATTCTGCGGCGCGGTGTTGAAAGCGCCCCGGATTTCGTGACCATCGACAGCGCCGATGGTGGCACAGGCGCAGCCCCCATGAGCCTGATCGACAATATGGGGATGCCGATACGCGAAAGCTTGCCTCTGGTCATTGATGTGCTGAACGCGCATGGTCTGCGCGACCGGGTCAAGGTCTGCGCCAGCGGCAAGATGATCAACCCGTCCGAAGTGGCCTGGGCCTATTGCGCAGGGGCCGATTTTGTCAACTCGGCCCGCGGGTTCATGTTTGCCCTGGGCTGCATTCAGGCATTGCAGTGCAACAAAAACACTTGCCCAACCGGGATCACCACTCACAATCGCAAGCTGCAATTTGGGTTGGACCCGGCCAATAAATCGGAACGCGTGGCCAGCTATGCAATGAACATGAAGAAAGAGATCGGCATTATCGCCCATAGCTGCGGTGTGGCTGAACCCCGACTTCTCAGGCGACACCACGCGCGGTTGGTATTGGAAAACGGCCGCTCTTTACCGATGAGCGAGCTTTATCCCGAACCGCAACATGTGGCGGCGGCTGAATAACCCGCAATTGCTGTCTATAGTTCCCTTCAAACCCCATTTAGGTGAGTGTTTCCATGTCTGCCAAATCTACTCCGACCAAAGCCTCTGACCTGCTTGTTGCCGCCCTCGAAGCCGAAGGGGTCACCCGGGTTTTTGCTGTGCCTGGCGAAGAAAACCTTGATGTTCTTGAATCCTTGCGCACGTCATCCATCGAATTGGTGTTGACGCGCCACGAACAGGGCGCGGCCTTTATGGCGGCCACCTATGGCCGTTTGACCGGCAAGGCAGGTGTCTGCATGGCGACGCTGGGACCGGGGGCGACAAACTTCGCAACTCCGGCTGCATATGCCCATTTGGGGGGGATGCCCCTGATTATGATCACCGGGCAAAAGCCGATCAAGAAATCCAAACAGGGGCAATTCCAGATCATCGATGTGGTCGGTCTGTTTGACCCGATCTGCAAGATGTCTAAGCAGATCGTGCATGGCAACACGATCCCTGCCCTGATCCGCGAGGCGTTCCGCGTGGCCGAGGAAGAGCGCCCCGGCGCGGTATTGCTGGAACTGCCAGAAGATATTGCGGCTGAAGCCACCGATGCACCAGTTCTGCAGCCTCATCCGCGCCACTATGCTGTGGCGGATCATACGGTTTTGCAGGAAGCCTCTGAACTGATCCGATCAGCAAAGATGCCCCTGCTTTTGCTGGGGGCCGGGGCCAATCGCAAGGACGCGCGCAAAGCGCTCAGCCGGTTTGTGGCTGACACTCAGATCCCGTTCTTTGACACACAAATGGGCAAAGGTGTCATTGATGAACGGTCTGAGCTGTTCATGGGAACGGCCGCGTTAAGCGACGGCGACTATCTGCACTGCGCCATCGACCGGGCCGACCTGATCATCAATGTCGGCCATGATGTCGTGGAAAAGCCTCCTTTCTTTATGGAAGAGGGCGGCACCAAGGTCATTCATGTGAACTACAAGGCGGCGCAGGTTGATCAGGTCTATTTCCCGCAGATCGAAGTTGTCGGTGATCTGGCCAAATCAATCACGCGCCTGGCCGAAATCCTCGACGGTCCGCTGGAGTTTGATGACAGCTATTTCCGGCTTGTACGCGAGGAGACGGAAAAACACACATCCGAAGGGGCCGATGATCCGCGCTTTCCGATCATCCCGCAGCGTATCGTTGCCGACACCCGCAAGGTGATGGGTGACAGCGACATAATCGCGCTGGACAACGGCATCTACAAGATCTGGTATGCCCGAAACTATAAAGCTTATGAGCCCAACACCGTGCTGCTGGACAACGCGCTGGCGACGATGGGGGCGGGATTGCCCTCGGCGATGATGGCGGCGATGCAGTATCCTGGCCGCCGGGTCATGGCGATCTGTGGCGATGGTGGATTCATGATGAACAGTCAGGAGCTGGAAACCGCCGTGCGGCTGGGGTTGAATCTGGTGGTGACCGTGCTGAATGACAGCTCTTACGGAATGATCCGCTGGAAACAGGCTCATGCAGGGTTTGACGATTGGGGGTTGGAATTCAACAATCCCGATTTTGTGCAATACGCCAACAGCTATGGCGCAACCGGCCACCGCGTCGAACGCACCGAAGACTTGGTTCCGACATTCGAGGCCGCCTTTGCATCGGGTGGCGTGCATCTGATCGACGTACCTGTCGATTACAGCGAAAACCAGCGCGTCCTGATCGAAGAACTGGAAGCCAAGGTATGCCTGATATGAGTACCAGCCTGGACGTCGTGAACCCATTCAGCCTTGAGAAAATAGGCGCGATTGACCTGCGAACATGGGACGAGGTCGAGCCGATGCTGGATCGTGCTCACTCTCTGTTTCGGGACAGGTCCGCGTGGTTGCCCGCTTATCATCGGATTGAAATTCTGGAAAAAACCGCTGCTCTGATGCGGGCCCGGTTCGACGAATTGGCGCATCTGATCGCCGATGAAGGTGGCAAACCCTTGATTGATGCGCGGGTCGAGGTGACGCGCGCCATAGATGGGGTGGGTTTGTGCATCCACGAGATCGGGCAGATGTCCGGGCGGGAAATCCCGATGGACCTGACCGCCGCCGGAGCCGGGCGCTTGGCATTTACGACCCGCGAACCCATCGGGGTGGTTGTGGCCGCCAGCGCGTTCAATCACCCGCTGAACCTGATTGTGCATCAGGTCGCCCCTGCTGTGGCAACCGGGTGCCCGGTGCTGGTGAAGCCGGCCCTCGACACGCCTCTGTCCTGCAAGGTCTTTGTCGACATGCTGCACGAGGCTGGCCTGCCGCAGGATTTCTGTCATTTTGTAGCCTGCGACAATGCAGTGGCGGAACAGTTGATCACCGACCCGCGCACGGCTTTCTTTACCTTCATCGGATCAGCCCGTGTGGGGTGGATGCTGCGATCCAAACTGGCACCGGGTACACGCTGCGCATTGGAACATGGCGGTGCCGCACCGGTGATTGTGGACACCGATGCCGATCTGGACGCAATGATCCCGGTTTTGTCGAAGGGCGGGTTTTACCATTCCGGGCAGGTCTGCGTTTCGACACAGCGGGTCTTTGCGCCAATGGATATGGCCGAAGAGGTCGCCACGCGGCTGGCCGAGGCTGCATCTCAGCTAAAGGTTGGAAACGCCACTGATGAAACGGTTGATTGCGGTCCACTGATCCGTCCGGGCGAAGTTGACAGGGTTGCAGCATGGGTAGACGAGGCAATCGCTGGCGGCGCGCGCATTCTGACCGGCGGTAAACGGTTGGGGCCGACAACCTACGCGCCCACCGTATTGCTGAACCCTCCGGCGGATGCCAAAGTCTCGACGCTGGAAATTTTCGGACCCGTTATCTGTGTTTATGGCTATGACACTTTCGATGGCGCAGTTGAGGCCGCGAACGCATTGCCTTTCGCCTTCCAGTCTGCGGTTTTCACCCAGTCACTGGATCGCGCGCTGACGGCGGTACGCACGCTGGATGCCACGGCGGTCATGGTCAATGACCATACGGCCTTTCGGGTTGACTGGATGCCCTTCGCAGGCCGCCGCCAATCCGGTTACAACACCGGCGGGATCAGATACACGATGCACGACATGACACAGGATAAAATGGCAATTATCCGGCTGCCTCAGGATAAGTGACGGCCCTGTATATCCCGGTTCTGGCTCCATTCACCGCAAGGTATCTCCCTTTCAGGTCAGAGGGCGTTGGTTGAATTGAAAATGCACGCTCGAATTGGTTCAGTGCCAGTCCAACTAACGCGCCCTATTGTTTGACCCGTAGGGTAGTTAGGTTTGAATAAGTGCAGCTGCTTTGCCAGCCGTATACGCGTTCATTTATTGCCGACATGACGCGCGCGGACAGTTTCCAAAAGGGGGCGCGGGTTATTGTATCGATCAATCGCACCGTTGCGCACAAAGTAACCACGATCGACATCGGCAAGGGTATCGCAAAACACCCGCGTGTTTTTAAGCATTGCGCTGGTTCCCATTGCCTCAAGGACCCGGGCGTTGGTCGCGTCATCATCCCTATGGGGAATGGCAGGGTTGTCTCCGGCGACGCGCAGATGCACCGATGCTTTCAAGCCGTGGGGTGTAACCACCCGATCTGCGGCTTCTAATCTATCCGCAACCGGCTCGGTGTTGCCCAGCCGGAACACAGCACCCGCAAGTCCGCAGGAATTCGGAAGGGTCGCGAGAATTTCTATCTGGTGCCTGTCCTGTGTATCGAACCCGTGATTTATCACATGAAAATACGTACCATCAGCTTTGATATCCTCTTTCGTGCGCATCCGGGAAATGTAGATCGGCAAACCGGTTTTTTCGTATGCCTTAGACAGCGCATCAACAGATCCCTCCACGTCGCGCCAATTCAACGTGATCTCCCAATCAAACAAGTTGTCAGCGACGGACGCGATCAAATTCAGGTGGTTTTCAGGAATACTGTAACCAAACAGCGTGATGCGAAATCCAAGATGTTTCAGAAGGCCGATCCGGGCGCGGCGCACAGGGTCCAGAAGATCATGCAGAGGGAGACGCACGTCCCGGATGCCCATCTCTTGCAGCGCCAGAAGATGATAGTCATTGCGAACCGGTTTGCGATCGAATTCGTCCAAGCCACCGCTGGGAGGCACCTCTGATATCTCCGCCCAATTCTTACGAAGGTCAAAGCCTATCAGTGGCCGGGTGTTTTCCCTCGGGTCAGGGGCCAAAGGCTGCAGATCGCCGGTTGGTTTTTCACCGGGTGCCAGCTCTGCTCCGTTGGTACGCACAAACTTCGTGACGTGGCCGTTTTCATAAACACTCACCAAAAAATAGCCCAGTTTCGCAGCGTCATTGCGACCGAATTCACTGCCTTCCGGTGGAATTGCCCTCAGCATTTCTGAATAGTCCTGCCGGACAAAGCTGGTCGCTGGCGCTAGGTAATAATCCGTCTCGCTATAACGATCGTACCAGAAGTTGTGAGCGTGACCTGAAAACATGGCCTCGATTCCATGCTTTTCGAGCAGCCCCAACAGCCATCCCCTACCCGGCTGATCAGTATTGTCATAGTGATCAAGTTCGTCGGGATAACACAGATAGGCCGGATGGTGCAGCATGAGCATGACCCGTTGCCCTTGCGCCGCGGCAAGCTCGTTATCAACCCAACGTCTTTGATCCGCTTCATCCTGCAGCCCGGAATTGATCAATTGCGCGTTCAGCAGAAGAAAACGCACCCCACCCTTTTCGAAGCTGTGGTATTGGGCGCCAAACTCCTTTTCCCACGCTTCGATCATTTTGGGCGTGGTGGGGCTTGCTGGCCCGCCACTAATTGGCGTGTCGCCGATATCGTGGTTTCCCGGCAGCACATGGATTGGCATCGTCAGGTCCGACACAATTGCGCGGTAAGCTTCGGCGGCCTGCGCAAACAGCTCTCCAGTCTCAGGCACGGGGTGAAGCAGATCACCGAGGTGGACAACAAAGTCCACCTCTCTGCGGTTGATATCTGCGACTACAAAGCGAAACCGGCGATTGGCGCGGGCGTTCACGGGAAAGGGCGAGTTGCAGCGATCTTCGTCTGGATTGACATGGGTGTCCGAGATCACCGCAAAGCTGTAGACAAAGCGGCCCAGACCGGCCTTTCCCGTATTAACCATGATGTCTTCCTTGTATCTCGGGATTATCCGCCAGTGGTCAGAACCGATGCCTGCCCTGTGCGTGAGGCACGAATGCGGGATCGGATCAGTACAAAGATCGACAACGCTGTCAGCAGCCAGAACAACCAGCAAATCGCGTTTCTGACAAAAATTGAAAGACTCCCATCAGACAACAACAGTGATTGACGGAAGTTGTCCTCAAGAAGCGGTCCTAGAACGAAAGCGATCAAAAACGGCGCGACCGGGATATCAAGCCGCATCATGGCGAATCCAACAAGACCCATGCACAGCATTACCAAGATATCGAACAGGTTGTTGTTCACCGCATAGGCACCATAAACACACAGTGTAAACACGATCGGGTACAGAATGCGGTTCGGGATTAGCGCGACGCGGCTGAAGGTCTTGATCGCGACCTTGCCCACGATGAACAAATAGGCCGAGCTAAGCAGGATACCCATGAACAGCGCATAGATCATTGGCAGGTTTTCCGCGAAAAGAATGGGGCCCGGACGCAATCCATGGATCATGAATGCGCCCAGAATTACCGCCGTGATCACGTCACCGGGTACGCCCAAAGCCAGCAGCGGGATCATTGTCGCCCCGGCTACACCATTGTTCCCAGCCTCGGCCGCAGCGACGCCTTCAGGCTCACCCTTGCCGAAGTTTTCGGGGTTTTTCGAGTTTCTGCGTGCTTCGCTATAGCTCAGAAAGGCGGCCGGAGCACCGCCGATGCCAGGAATTGCCCCCAATATCACACCGATGAAACTCCCACGGACCACCGATTTCAGCGTCTTGCGGAAATCGGCAAAGCTTGCACCACTCCCCAATTCCTGACGCTGTGCCCCGGGAGGCCTTGCGCGCCGCGTCGCGCGATCCAAGATTTCGGGGATGGCGAACAGGCCGATCAGAACAGGAATAAAGTTCAGACCGGACATCAGCTCGTAGTTTCCAAAGATGAACCGGTTCGTGCCATAGATCAGATCAAGCCCGACAGTGGCCAACATCAAACCCAGGCACGCAGACAAGATACCTTTGGTCAAGCTGGGTCCTGCAACACCTGCGATGATTGTCAAAGAAAAAACGATCAGCGTGAAAAACTCCGGTGGACCAAAACGCAATGCGAATGTCGCCAGAAAACCAGCGAACATGATCAGCGCTATGTTCGAGATCAGATCAGCCACACAAGATGCATAAAGCGCTATGTCCAACGCCTTTCGTGCTTGCCCCTTCTGTGCCAGCGGATAACCATCCAAAATGGTACAGGACGCCGCCGGGGTTCCGGGTGTCTTGATGAGGATCGCCGTCAAAGACCCGCCATAAAGTCCGCCCTTATACACTCCAAGCAGCAGCAGGATGCCGGTCACTGGCTGCATGGTGAACGTAAACGGCAGCGCCAGAGCTACGCCCATTGGCGTCGTCATCCCCGGTATCGCACCGATGATGGTTCCAATCAGAACGCCGATGCCGATCACCAGAATGTTTTCGAAGCTCAGGAAAAGCTGAAAGGCAGTGGAAATATTCTCAATCATGCTCAGCTCCTACTCAGCTAAACGTTTCGAATATGCCAAGGGGCATTGGCACACCTGCGACGTGCAAAAAGAACAGATAAAGAAGGATAGGAAGAAGGATGCTGATTGGAACGATGTAGTACCATTTTCGCTCACCAAAAAAGAGCATCATGGCAAGCATCAAAACAATCGAGCTGGCAACCACGCCCAGCGTCGTAAGCGCAAAGTAAAACAGGAAAAGTGCAAAGATCAGAATTACCGTTCGTAGCGTTCCCGGCAGCGTCTCCAACTTGTAGATTGCATCTGCTTCCGCGTCCTCATCCGCATCCACCTCGGGTGTTTTGAGGAAGTATGATTCCGCCACCAAACTCAGCGCGACAAACACAACGGCGAAAGCAATGACGCGAGGCCAGAACTCGGGTGACAACGCCGAGATCTCGACATTGCCCGGAGAATCCACTCCTGACGGTATGAGTATTACGATTGTCAGAATCCCAAGGACTAGGAACAGTGCTCCCGCGAAAAAATCTCTCCGTTTTGATGGCTCCACGGTCAGTTTCCTCCCTTCAGCAAATTCAAATCCAACTCAGCGTTTGCGATGTTTTCGCTGAGCGATAACAGCCGAGCCGCGCCCATATGCGTCATCTCGCTGGACTTGATCTTGATTGGTTGCTGCAGATCCGACTTGAGGGTGTCGATCTGCTTTCGAAACGCTTCAAGGTAGATGGGCGATTGGGCCAGCGGCCCTGCAAGCAACACCAGTTCTGGCTGCAAAACCGTTAAACTTAGCGAAAAGCAGTTCGCTGTCCGTGCGCCAAATTCTTCCAAAACCGATCTGTAATCGCCGTCCGTTTCGTCCGCGCCCGAGACGACCTCCCAGATTTTTCGCGCCCGGTCCCGATCGGAAAGCGCATTGAAAACGTCCGAAGAAAGCAATTTCTGCAACAGCGCTTTCCCGCCGCACAAATCTGACAACGTCACGGGCAGATTGGACCCCAACCCGTCGGTGGTCTTAGCTTCGGTCAGAACACCACCAACCCGACTGATCCCACTATAGGGCTGCCCATTGATCTGAAGTCCGACACCAAAGCCAAGCGCGCAGTAGATCACTACCACGTTTTCAATGTTGCGTGCGGCCCCAAATGCAGCCTCGGATTGACAGATTGCAGCGCTCGGTGTTTCCAGCGCAACCGGAACTCCAAGCTCTTTCTGGACCAGATCCCGAACACCCACTTCGTCATCCCACCCAAGTGTCGGGGCCGAAATGACGGTGCCACGCGCCTTGTCCAGATTTCCTGCAATCGTAAGCCCAACACCAAACAACCTGTCTCTGTCAGGAACATGATGTTCAATGAGCTTTCGGGCCTGATCACAGCATGTCTTCAGAAAGCCTTCGCCTTCGGACAGGCCTTCACCACCAGCATCCCAGGACGCAATTCTGTTGTTTGAAAGATCTGCCAGTGTAACGACCTGCTGATAGGCGTTGATACCTATTCCGATAACGTATCCACCAGTGCGGTCTACAGACAGTCTCTTGGTGCGCGGGCCCCGCCGCCCCTCTGATTTGGCGTCGCCGACTTCCTGCACCAAACGCGCCTCGATAAGTTCGCGCGTGATCCGGGACACGCTTGCCGCGTTCAATTCCAACTTTTCGGCAATTTGCGACCGGGAAATTGTACCAGACCCCAATATCTCACTCAGAACCCTTTGCCGGTTTCCGCGCCCGATTTCTTCCAGTGATGAACCTGCCATTTTGAGCCTCCCATTTCATATTGACTTAATTATTTACTTACTGCAAGTAATTTATTAAGGTGAATTCATTCGATTCAGGGAGACGCTATAAAATGAAACTGAAAAATACAGTAGTCGCTACGCTGAGCTGCCTTGCCCTGCTCGCAATCCCAACTGTGGCATCTGCGCAGGAATATCCAAGCAAGCCAGTAACTTTGGTCGTTCCGTACGGCCCCGGCGGTGCCGCTGATCTGGCCGCCCGCACTATGAGTACAGAAGCCCCCGAGTATCTGGGTGAGAACATTCTGGTCGTCAACAAAACCGGCGCTGGCGGAGTCGTTGGCTCGACTCAGGTCGCAAAATCACGCCCGGACGGCTACACTTTGCTTATGGCGCGAGTGGGCTCTCAGGCCACGGTTCCTGCGATCAACCGCACAATACCGTACAAGTGGGACGACTTTACCTTTCTCGGCCTGATTGAAAAGAACCCGTTTGTCTTGGGCGTAAGTGCAGACTCGCCGTACCAGAACTTTGACGAACTGAAAGCAGCAATCGAGGGGGGCGAGCGCCTTTCTTATGCGTCTGCCGGAGTTGGCACTTTGTTGCATATGGCCATGCTGATCATGCTGGATGATCTTGGGGTGGATTCCGAAGCCCTGATCCATGTGCCCTTCAAAGGGGGCGGAAAGGCGACCGCTGCCGTTGTCGGCGGGCACGCCGATTTGATCTTTCACAACCTTTCAGGTCTGTCCGGCGCAATTGAGAGCGATCAAATTCGCCCATTGCTGACCACCACGCCTGAACGGTTCTCAGCCATACCAGACACCCCGACCGCGCAGGAGCTTGGTCATCCAAATCTGGAAAATGTCGTCGGTTGGACAGGCGTATGGGGCCCAAAAGATCTGCCGGAGGACGTTGTCGCAAAATGGGTCGAAGTGCTGGGCGCGATTTCCGCCGATGCAAGCTGGATTGATACGACTGAAAAGCTGGGCTCGGTCCCTATTGTTCTGTCGCCAGACGAAACAAAATCGTTTGTCGAGGGTCAGGTCAAAACCTTCAGTGACACCGCCGAAAAGCTGGGAATGGTAATTCAATAAGCAGCTCGGCGTCCCGGGCGGCCGCTCCTCCCCTTGGCCGCCCGGGACAATTTTCTTTCACATTTGGGAACCCACAATGGCACGTCCGAACATCCTCTTTATTCAGGCCGACCAGCTTGCAGCAAATGCGTTGAAAACATACGGAAACAAGACGGTGAAAGCGCCAAACATCGACCGCCTTGCGCAGGCAGGTGTCGTGTTTGACAACTGCTATTGTAACTTGCCCATGTGCGGTCCGTCCCGCGCGTCGATGCATGCCGGAAAGCTGCCCTTCTCCATTGGCATGTATGACAATGCCAGCGAATTCCACGCCGATATTCCAACATTTGCCCATTACTTGCGCAGCATGGATTACCGGGTTGAAATGTCGGGCAAGATGCACTTTGTCGGCCCCGATCAGCTGCATGGATATGACAAACGCCATACGACAGAAATCTACCCGGCGAACTTTGCCTGGACCGTGGATTGGTCCAAAGGGCGTGAATACAAGCCCACGAACCTGACCATGGCACCCATTCTGGAAAGCGGCCCGGCAGTGCGCACCATGCAGATGGATTACGATGACGAGGTCGAATATCACGGCATTCAGGCGCTGTATGACCTGGCGCGCACGGGCGATGACCGGCCCTTTATGTTGACCGTTTCCTTTACCTCACCCCACTCCCCGTTCGTGATCGGACAGGAATACTGGGATCTCTACGACCATGATGAGATCGAGTATCCAGCAGTGCCACCACTTAAGCTAAACGAGATGGATCACCTCAGCCGCAACTTACATTATTGCCAGTCGCGCCACGAATTTACCGTCACCCCCGAAGATCGTCGAATGGCGCGCCATGGGTATTACGGCATGATCTCGTATATCGATGATAAAGTCGGCCACCTTGTGGGAGTTCTAGAAAAGACGGGTCAGATGGAAAACACCATCATTATCCTGACCGCCGATCATGGTGAGATGATGGGTGAGCGTGGCATGTGGTTCAAACAACACTTTTTTGAATGGGCCGCCAGTGTACCTTTCATCGTCTACGCGCCAAATCGGTTCAAACCAGCGCGGGTGAAAAAAAATATCTCACTGATCGATCTTCTACCAACACTCACAGACCTTGCCGCTGACGGCGCGTTCCAGGATTTTGCGTCGCCCATAGATGGCCAATCCCTGGTCCCTGCCCTGAACGGAGACACATCTACACTGTCGGATGTCGCGATCTCGGAGTTTGCGGCCGATGGTTCAACCGGGCCCAGCCGAATGGTTAAAAAAGGGCCGTGGAAGCTCATGTGGCTCGAAGGTGAAGACACATTGCTCTATAATATCGACGAAGATCCCACCGAGGTGAGAAACCGCGCGAACGATCGTGACTGCACCGAGATCCGGGCCGAGCTTGAGGCTATCTTGTTCGACGGTTGGAATCCGGAGGAATTAAAAACAACCATTCGCGCCAGCCAGGTTCGCAGGCTTGCAATTCACAACGTGACGGGTGGGGATCCGACATATGTTCATACAGTTCGCCACGATGATGGTGAACGCTACATCCGCAATGCAGGGGCGGCAGACACCAAGGCGCGGGCGCGTCTACCTTACGTGGCTCCGGCAAAGCCAGATCAGGCGTAAATGCACCGCATGACTACACCCTTGTTGGCGCATGCACTGCGGGGTTCTTTTGCGTCGCATCTGCCTTCGGACCAAAATTCCGACCGAGCCAATTGAAATGGAACGCGCTGGCCACCGTAGATATCGAAGACAATCCGTTGATCCTTTAAAAGGACATCAGGGCTAACTGTCACAGATCAGCCCAAATTACACTTTGCTTTCCGGTGGCCGAAACCGGACGTTGCCACGCCTCTTTATTATTGGCGTCCGCGTCGTGGTTAGATGGGCAGAACATAAATGCGTCGTCCCGGATTCCTGGCCCGCAAGAATGTTGGAGCGCAAGTCATCCCTGTTGGTTAGGGAAGCACTGGCTAACAAAATGGCACGGATCGTCTGGGCGTTGATCGCGAAAAATTTGCAACAGAGCCCCCACCAAAGCCTTGGGTTTCCTTTCATAGTAGGTTCAGCAGTATCACTATTCTTATAGCCTGGATTACCTCACGGTCGCTTTATACGCAAAATTTAATGTTTTTGCTCATTACTTTTACTTAACCATAATCCGACCGCCAAACTCGATGAGTACCCCTTTTCGGGATTGATATTTTTTTGTCCGGAAATGAGATCTGAATACACCCATGACAGACCCCGCGTCCTATCTCCCTGCCTCCTCCCCTGCTCTGTCACCTGCAGATCAGGAGACGCTGAACGCTCTCTATGTTCGCGAAACTCTATCCAACACGTTGCGGGTTTATGAGCGGGACTTACTTTACATCACCGCCTGGAATGCGGCCCGCTTCGGCACCGTGCTGGACTGGTCAGAAAGCAACGCCACGGCGCTAGCCTAAATACTCGATCATACCCAGATGAATCAGGAGCGCGGCAAAGCGCGCCGCGCCGCTGTCCGGCCCCCTGCCCCACAATCCGACCGTCAGATCACACGCGACATTCCCGAACAGCCGTCGGCCATTTGTTACGGCCCGTCTCTTAGGCTGACCGGGTTTTGAAACGCCGGCTCTCCCCGGATGCGATCGCGTAGAACGTCAAACACCGACTGGCGTTGGCCGGGCTGTCTGGGGGGTGCGCCTTGCCCCACCGGCTGCGCTCGGGCTTTCTGACCCAGGTCGCGCTGGACGGCGCGCCGATCCAGGCCGCCATGCGGCAGTCCTTACGCCGGTCCGTGGCTCAGGCTCAGGCTCAGGCTCAGGCTCAGGCTCAGGCTCAGGCTCAGGCTCAGAAATACTATGATGATGTAGACACTGCGGAAAACCTGGCAACAGATCTGTTGGCGTGATACGTCAAAAAGAAACGCCGGGTTTCGACCCGGCGTTTACTTGCCCAAGAATTCAGGTGTGAACCTTACCCGTGGGTAAGATCATCTTCTTCCTGCAAATCGTCGATCAAGGTTGCAATCGCTTGTTCCAGCTTGGCCCGATCAACCCGCGTAAAGTCCAGATCATAGCGCAGTTCGATCCGCCCGCTCGAGGCCGAGCATTTCGCGACCCCTGCCCGCCCCGACACCTGAAATGTGGTTTTGGCCCGGCGCGTTTTACCAGCACCTGACGGTTCCGGCTTTTTCGTCGCGGTGCTATCTGCTTCTATAAAAGTCCGCAAAATGGCAATTTCGCGCGGGCCGTCGCGATCCGGTTCGCTCATGATTGCGGTGCTGACCTGTCGAACCAATCCGGGATTGGCGTCAAATTTTCGCTTTAATTCGACCCCCAAATTACGCGGAATTTCATTGGGGTGCATCAGCACCTTGTCCAGCATCATCAGCAAACTGGCGAACGCGCGAATATAGCTGCGCTTGGTATAGCTGGCGGATTTGAACAGGACCGCAACGGCCTTGTCTACGTCAGCACAATCGTTTGACGGGTCTTCGGCATACGCTCTGGCCAATGCACCCATCTCAGCAAACGAGATATCTTTGCGGATCAAGTTTTCATCTACCATGCGACGGTAGCTGTCGTTCAGGTCTGCCGCTTCAGAGATACCCGCTGGAATACGCGCATAAAGCTCATCCCCCGTTTCCTCATGCAACGCGCGATAGGCCGACAGGCGGCGCATGCCCTGTATAAGGTCGAACCGGCCATCCGCACGGCGTTCCAACCGGATGGGATTTGACAATCCGATATCCCGGATCGAGGCCTTCAATTCCTCCAACTCCGGATCGGGGCCGGGCTTGCGGTCACGGGTCAGTTTTTCGGTGACCACATCTGACAAGACTACATGTTCGGTCACCAAGCCATCCGACCGCAACCGGACCAGCTCATGCGCCAGACGATCATTTTCGGCACGAATGGTTTCTTCGGTCGATTGCTGGTCGCGCAAAGCGTCCGCGTTTTCCGATATTGCGGTGGCCATCGGTCCGCGCCGCTTTTCCAGCACCTTGTCCGGAACCTTGCCGACCGGAATGTCATCCATGGCCGGCATGTCGATGTCAAACATTCTGCGTTTACGGCTCATGCGTCATCCTCCAGCTTTTCCCAGGCCGATATCATCACGTCCCGGAATTCTTCATATACATTGTCAAAGGTCGAGCGCGCGCGACGCCAGGTTTCGCGCGTCATCTCTCGGTAATCCATCTCATAGACAGAACTTAAGAAGCGGCCGGATTGCTCGACTGCGCGGGTCATCTCAACCGGGTGTTCGGCCACGTGGTCACCAAACACTTTCCTAAACGCATCGAACATCGCCAGGTGCAGGGCATTGCCCGGCTCGTAACGTGTCAGCAGAAAGCGCAGCTCACAAAAGGTTTTGGGCAAGCCGATCTTACCCGTGGGTAAGGTCTTGTCGAAACCATAAGCGAGGTCTTCCAACGCCTCGGCCAGTTGACCGATGAACGATGTGGTCGAGTCATATTCCCAGTAGCCGGGACCAGAGGGGACATAGAGCATGTCAGCTGCAAAAACGGCGTTCATGGATTGGTACCCAATCGCCGGGGGGCAATCGAATAGAATCAGGTCGTATGCATCATCCGGGATCTGATCCAGATATCGCGATACGGCGGCAAAGAAAGACCACTCGGGGTTCAGGTGCCGATACTGCGCGGAAGCAAATTCAACGAAGGCGGCGTTGGCACAGGACGGGATGACGTCAATAGTCGACCAAGAGCTTTGCTTGATGAAATCCGCAATGCGCAAATCGCCCAGCCCCATATCGGTAATCGAGGGTGGCAATTCACGGCGGGGCAGGGTGGTGCCGGATTCGGCGGCAGCAGGGCGGTTGTTCATCCGCTCAGTCTCGCGGATCAAATCTCGGGCCATGATGCCCCAGACGGTGAAATCTTCGGTCACGTCGGTCAAACCCATCGAGTGGCTCAGCGTTGCCTGCGGGTCGAAATCCACCACCAGCACCCGGTACCCATCCAGCGCCGCGGCATGGGCCAAATGCAAAGCAACGGTCGACTTGCCCGCGCCGCCCTTGAAATTGGCCACCGCCGCACGGATGGCGCGCTTGCCCACGGGGCGGGGTGGCATCAGGGATTTGCGGTTCACCTTAAGGCGGCGGCGCAGCTCGTTCACCTCTTCCAGGCTGAACCAACGCTGGCGGCCATCCGGCTCAACCTCACCACTGGGCAGGGACGGGTCCGCCGCCAGCTTGCCGCGAAAGGTCGACTGGTTGACGCGAAAGATCAGTTCGGACACCTCCCAGCTTGAAAAGCGGCGGAGGGTCTTTTCCATCTCAGGGCTGAAGGTCTGTTGGCGGATCCAGCCCTGCAATTTGAGGGACTGATTGCGCAATGCGTTCAGGTCTTCGTGCGTGTACATGCCTCAAGTCTCATTCTTTTGGACGCTATTTTATACGTTTTTACTATTTACGCTTGATTTGCGCTTTACGCAAAAGAAAATATGATAAGAGCGCAATCTTACCCACGGGTAAGAAAACAAGGCGCTACACCGCATGATCCGATTCGACTGGCATCCGATTCGACCCCTATGGTTTCCAGGGCAGCGATCCAAGATTTAGGGGGGCGCTAAGCACTGAAATGCCCCATATAGGGGGTCAAAAGTAGATATTAAGGGGACACCTTGGATGCCCCCCATCACCAATACTTCACCTATTTTCATTTTTAATTTGAATTGGATTGGGGGCCGCAGCGATCCAAGATCAGACTCCGCTTGACAGAATCGTCGGTTTGGACGCTAATCAGGTCATCAAGATGAAAAGCGTTGGCAAACAGCGTATCATTGGCGGTATAACCCGTCTGAGGCAGACAGAGCGGTGAGAATAGGAATGCAGGTTGCAAAACCGGTAGGGCGAAATGCGCCTGCCATAAAATACGACATTCTATCAGCGTTGACAGTTTACGCCCTGTCTGGCGACAAACATCGCCAGCGCAGCATTTTACGCATCATTGCCTTGATCACCACCCGGTACAACTGGCGCAACAATGAGTTGTCGATCGGGCGGGAAGAGATCGCGCGTCTGTGGTCCGTAAACGAACGCACGGTGAAACGTGAAATGGCAAAACTGCGGTCGATGGGCTGGATTGCAGTCAAGCGAGCCGCTGCGCGCGGGCGAGTTGCGGTGTATGAGCTGGACCTGAAGCAGGTGATGCTTGATACTTCGGACATCTGGCCCACCATCGGGTCCGATTTTCAGGCCCGAATGTCGGATGATTCCGAACCGGACACAAATATCGTCCCTTTCAAAGTCAAGCCTGCACCATTTGAACCGTCGGACGAGGAGGTCTGGACGCAGGTGCAAGCCATATTGCACCGTCGCGATCCTGAACTATGGGCGAGTTGGTTCCAACATCTGACAGAGGCTGAGAGGGCAGGGGGGGTCGTCACCCTGCTGGCACCGTCGCGATTCATGGCGGATTACATCGCCCAAAAATGGTCCGCGCAGTTGTTGGCTGCCTACGGCCGGGTTGACCCCTCGGTGCGCCGTCTGCGCTTTGAAACCGCTGAATAGACAGGATTACTGTCGCTTGAATTTTCGACTGCTTTGAAAGACCTGACGGTATGAAAGATTTCAATTGTCCCAATTGCGGGTCTTTGTGCCCGATCTTATTGGACGCGGCCAAGGTCGTGACCTGCTCATCCTGTGGCTCGACACTGTTTTTAAAAGGGGACCATATTGCGCTTGCGGGCTATCAGGGTGTCATGCATGACGCGCCGCTGCTGTTCGGGATCGGGGACACGGTCTAGCTGGGGCGAAAAGCGATCCAGATTTTTGGACACGCGCGCTATTCCTATGGTCGCGGGTTCTGGGACGAGTTCTGCGGGACGTCTCAGAAAGGCGCGATCTCCTGGGTTTCGGTGGATGAGGGTGACGTGGTCGAACAGATTAGCATTTCCGACAGACGGATGCCAAAGTTCCGACCGCCTTTCAAACCGGGCGAGACGCTGGAGTATGAAAACAACACCTACACGGTCAGCGAAGTGGAACAAGCCGAGTGTATTGCACTGCGAGGGCAGGTCGACGAGGAACTGCAAGTGGGTGAGACTTATGACTTCGCCAATGCCACGGGCGAAGACAACAGATTGCTGTCGGGCGAATTTTGGGGGGCAGGGTCGATGTGGTTTCAGGGGCGGTGGTTCGATCCGTTTGGCATAAAGATACAGCAGACATGACAAGGTCGCCCGAGCTTACCTCGATCAATTGCACCTCATGCGGTGCCGGGCTGGACGTTTTTTGGCGGTGGTCGGGTAATGGTCCAAATCTGCAAATTTTGCGGATCAGGGCTGGATGCGCAGGACAGTTATAAGGTGTTGCGCAAGTTGGTTTTGTCGCAAACTTTGTTCCACCTGTCAGACTGAGTGTCGTTTTGGTAGCGCATGCTCAGATAAGACAGGAGCAGACCATGACCATCTCATTCAAAGGTGCGCACTTTCCGAAGGACGTGATCTTGTACGCTGTTTTCTTCTATCTCCGATACGGCGTGTCAAATCGGGATCTGGAGGAAATCATGGCGGAAAGAGGCGTTGAACTGGATCACGCGACACTGAACCGTTGGGTGAGCCGATATGCCGGTCTTGTAGCTGATGCTTGGCGGCACAAGAAGCGTCCTACCGACCGTTCGCGGCGCATGGATGAGACCTATGTTAAAGTGAAGGGTGAGTGGGTTTACCTCTATGGCGCCATCGGCAAACACGGCAAAACCCTGGATTTCATGCTATCCGAACGCCGGAATAAAGCTGCTGCAACGAAGTTCTTCGCTTGTGCGCTTGAGATGAACGGTTTGCACGGAAGATTGTCATCGACAAAAGCGGCGCCAACACTGCTGGCATCAAAGCTATAAACAAGATGCTGAAAGGCTTTGGTGATCCGATACCAATCGAGATGGTGAGGCAGAAGTATCTCAACAACATCATTGAACAAGAACATCGATTCATCAAACGTAGGATCAGGCCCATGTTGGGTTTCAGGTCTTTCGATTCAGCTGCATCTGCCCTGGCTGGCATCGAGTTGGTCAACATGATCCGCAAAGGTCAATTCACACCCGAACTCTCCCCGTTTCAGCAGTTTGTTCAACTGGTAGGATAATCAACCCGCCTGCGTTGCCTTCTCGTCCTTCAAAGGAAATTGCGACAGAACCGTTTCGGGGAACGGCGGTTTGTGCTGGCCTCACCCGTGCCACTGTCGGGGCGAGGTTTGGATGTGCCGGATGGGCTGAGTTATCTGACACCCGAAGTCTGGCGGCCGTACAGGTGTTTGGTGCCGATATGGACCGCGTTGCGGGCGATCCACCAAACGATTTAAGCAACTTAGATTTCCGCGTTTTCCAGACCGGTTATGCTGGCCTCAAGCAATGTTTTCAGCTTTGAGCGCCATATTTCAGTCAGGGCGTCTTCGCGTGTCACCAGTGAGATGTTGCGAAACAACGGTTGCGGCTTACACGGCAGGACAAGAACCTGTTCAGCGCCATACCGCAATACGTCTGTTTTTGGTAAAAGCGCGTATCCGATGCCGTTTTTAACGCAGTTTACGATGGCTTCGATACTATCAAGGATAATCACTTCCTTCGACTTCAATTGCATCTGATCACGGTATTGGGCGATCAGCTTGCCAATGCCCGACGACGGAATGAAATGCAAAAAAGGGTGTGATCCGGAAAGTCCGCTTAGTCCTTTTACCTTGCTGTCCAACGGTGCCGCGATCACCATTTCCTCACGGATCACGGTTTCGCAGCAAAGATCAAATGTCGCGTCTGCGATTTCAGTTACGATTGCGGCATCCAGTTGACCGTTCCGGACCTGTTCGCACAAAGTCTCTGACAATCCGGTGCTGGTTCTCAACATTGCTTTTGGAGCCAGCTGTTCTGCCGTTCCAAGAAACAGGGGCAGAATGCGAGCAGCAGCAGAAGGGACAAACCCGACCCGGTACGTTCCGGTCAGTTGATCGGTAGGCACACATCTTGATTTCAGAACTGAGTAGGCATCAACTATTGTCTTGGCGTCCTGAGCAACCCTCACTCCGAGAGGCGTCAGTTTGGGCGGCCGATACCGGCGGTCGAACAACGCTGTGCCAAGCTCTTCTTCCAGCGATTTCATCTGCATGCTGACAGCAGACAGTGTCATGTTGCGCACTTCTGCGGTTCGAGAAAATGAGCTGTGCTGCGCAATCGCAACCAGTGTTTCAAAAGCTGAAATCTGCATAAATTCAATAAATCTTAATTTAAAGGCAAAGTAAATTCGATTGAAAATAACATGCGAGCTCTCACATAATTGTGAATAGAGAGGATGACCCAATGCTTGACCAGGGAACAAAGACGTATCAGGAAATCGCCCGCGAACTTGCTCCAGGATTTGCGGACCGGGCCGGTCACTGGGACGAAACTCGCACCTATTGTTGGGAAAATGTACGTGAACTGACTGACGCAGGGCTTATGGGCATGACAATCCCGCCCAGGTTCGGAGGGCTCGGCGCCTCATACCTTGACGTGGTTTTGGCCGTCGAAGAAATCGCCAAGGCCTGCGCGTTGAGTGCCAGGATTGTCGTCGAGGCTAATATGGGCGGCATCAGCGCGATCATGGCCTATGGCACAGATGAGCAACGGGATTTTGTGGCCCCGCTTGTCCTGTCCGGGGACAAGCCCGCGATCTGTATAACTGAACCCAACGCCGGCAGCGCGGCGACCGAGATGCAGACAACGGCCCGGCGTGTTGGCGGGAAATATCTGATCAACGGCAGCAAACACTGGATCACGGGCGGCGGCGTTTCGAAGCTTTACCTAATTTTTGCGCGTGTTCTGGATGAGGACGGAACCGATCTCGGGATCACCGGTTTTCTGGTTCACTACGATCCTGAAAACGGTATCGCCCCCAAAGGGTTCGATGTGGTCGGTCGCGAACGGACCATGGGGCTGTGCGGCATGCCCGAAACTGAGCTTCGTTTTACCGATCTGGAAGTTGATGAGCGTTTCGCGCTGGTCACCCCATCGGGAATAAAACGTGGCTTTGCCGATCTGATGACCGCTTATAACAGCCAGCGTGTCGGGGCGGGAACGGTAGCCATTGGAATTGCAGCCGGTGCGCTGGAGCACTCAAAAAGATACCTTCGTGAGCGTCATCAATTCGGCCGCCCGTTGCAGGAGTTTCAGGGTCTTCAATGGATGTTTGCAGACATGGACACGGCGGTCCATGCGTCCCGTCTGATGTTGCATGAAGCCGCTGGATCCCTTGGTTCGACTGGGTTTCCCGACATGGCAATGGCAGCCAGGGCAAAAGCCTTTGCGTCTGAACAGGCGATCAAAGTCGTCAACGACTCCTTGCAGATATTTGGTGCGCGCGGATACGGCGCGCAGGAGCCAATCGAGCGCATGTATCGCGACGTGCGCATGTTTACCATCGGTGGTGGAACTGCGCAGATTCTGAAAACACAGCTCGCAGGTAGTTTGTTGGGCATTAAAACGCCACAGACCAGAGACGGGTACGCGAAGCTGGCTAGGGGTTGATAGCCTCAAGCCGCTGCGATTGCGCGTATTGATCTGTTCTTTCTTGGATTGTTTTTTAGGTCTAAGAGCAAGTCTTCCAACTCTGGCTGTTTGAGTGCTTTCGCAGTTCCTTTCGGTGAAAGCCAGTGCCTTTTTCTTTCGTGCCTTTCCTTCCACCGGCGCTTCACCTTATAGATGTAGAGCGGGTAGACGGTGGCTTTCACTTGTACACTGGTACCGTCGTTAAAAGTCTTAGCGTTCTCAAACTCACCGATCGGCTTGCGAGAAACTGTATCTTCCACACCAGCCTCCGCCAGCGCTTCAATTTCTACCGTGCGCCAGTCTTGCTCACCGTCCATCGGCCAGCCCTTGGGCATGATCCAGCGTCCTGTGTAACGCAACGTGATAAGGAGTACTTTGGGGCGACCGCCGAACAATTGCAGAGGCAATGCTGCAGCTTGTTTAGTACGCTGAGCCGTTATGCTTCTCGCCCTACACAGGAGGTTGAAGTGAAGATGTGACCAACCCTTTCCGATTGCGACTGGAAGAAACATAAAAAACGTCACGAATTAGCAATGCAGAATTCACTGGTTGTCGATATGCCAACCCATGCCTAAATCCGACAGATGCCTTTGAACCCGCCCAGGGTAATCAGATACGATTGCATCCACGCGCAGGTCGATCATCCTGTCTATTTCCTCGTGCTCATTGACCGTCCAAACGGCAACACATAGGCCCAGATCTTTTGCGCGCGCCACATTTTCAGCCGTTACATCCGCGTAGTACGGGCACCAAAGGGAACCGCCAGCTTGCTTTACCAAATCGGGAATTTCATCACAACGACCACGAAAGTCAGGGCAAACCGCTTTCGAGGAATCCTCCCCAACATCATCCGCGTTATCTGGAAGCTGTGTAAGGTAAGAAGACGGCATATCAGGAGCTTTTCGCTGACATTCCTCCAGAAGGTTCCAGTCAAAACTGTGCAGTACCGCGCGCGACGAAAGACCTTTGCCGCGAACTTCCTGTAGAACTCGCCCGACAAAGTTCTCCCTATGAAGCGGATCATGGGCCACGTCAGGATCCGACTTCAGTTCGAGCATCAGATAGGCATCGCCGTATTTTGGTTCACTTACCAAATCTAGCAAGTCCATCAGCCTTGGGACTCGAACGCCTTCCAATTGGGCCTGGTCTGGAAAGCGTTGGCCATAGGCAGAATGCCCGTCTAACCGTCCAATATCGAATTGCTGAATCTTTTCGAAAGTCAGTGACGAAACCTTCGGTTCCTCCCCGGTCAGAAACAGGCCATCTGCGCCGCGAAAGCTCGGGGCGTGCAGACGATGATTATGGGTTATGACCGGCACGTCATCCGCCGTCAGGACAACATCAAACTCAAGAAGCGGGACACCGATAGACAGCGAGAAATCAAAACCAATCATGCTGTTTTCGGGCAAAACGCCTCTTGCCCCTCGATGGCCCACGATCCGGATCAGGTTTTCGCCACCACGGAAGGCTTCGACTTGAGGAAACGTCATTAACCGCCCAGCCTTTCACCGGTTGATTGGTCAAACAGATGCATGTGCTCTGGGGCGACCGAGAACCGCATGTTCGGATGCCGGCCCTCGATCGGATGGACTCCCGGAAGGCTTATCGTGATCGATCCGCCGACTCTCGCTAGTTGTCCGTGCAACAAAGTGTTGGCCCCTAACGGTTCTGCCATCTGAATCGCCGATTCCAGCGGACCATTATCATCCAACAGCAGATGCTCTGGGCGTATCCCCAGCTTCAACGCGGTATCAGGACCAGCAGATCGGCCGACCGCAATTTCACCGATCTTGATCGTCCCGTTTTCACGCTGGGCGTCAAACATATTCATCGCAGGGCTGCCAATGAACTGTGCCGCGAACAGAGTTCTTGGTGTTTCGTAGACCTCTAACGGCGTTCCAATCTGCTCGGCGATGCCACCATTCATCACGATCATCCTGTCGGCCATCGTCATGGCTTCGACTTGATCGTGGGTCACATAGAGCGCCGTGATCCCCAGCTTTTCCTGGAGTTCGCGAATTTCCAGACGCATCTGAACCCGCAGCTTGGCATCTAGGTTCGAAAGCGGCTCATCAAATAGGAAAACTGCTGGCTCGCGGACAATGGCCCGACCCATCGCCACCCTTTGACGCTGACCGCCTGATAGCTGTCTGGGCTTGCGGTCCAGCAAAGGTTCCAACTGCAACAGCTTTGCTGCCTCGGTCACTTTTTGATCGATTTGATCTTTGGGCAACCCGGCGATCTTCAGCCCGTAACCCATGTTCTGACGCACCGACATATGCGGATAAAGCGCATAGTTCTGGAACACCATGGCGATGTCGCGATCCATCGGCTCTTTCTCGTTGGCCCGTTCTTCGCCAATTCGAACTTCACCGTCCGTCACGGTTTCAAGGCCCGCAACCATGCGCAGAAGTGTGGACTTCCCGCAGCCCGAAGGGCCAACGATTACGATGAACTCACCATCCGCAATGTCGATATCGATGCCATGGATGACGTCCGTCGGGCCAAAGCTCTTTTTGACGTTCTCAAGGGTTAATGTTGCCATTTCTTACTTCTCGCTATCGACAAGGCCGCGGACAAAGAGCTTTTGCATCGACACCACCACGATGACTGGCGGGATCATCGCCAGAATGGATGTGGCCATGATGACTGGCCATTCGGCCACATCATCGCCAGAAGGGAACATCTGTTTGATACCCATCACAATGGTGTTCATTTCAGGGTCGGTGGTTATCAAAAGCGGCCAGAGATATTGGTTCCACCCATAGATGAACAGGATCACGAACAACGCTGCGATATTGGTCCGGCTCATCGGCACCACGATATCGATGAAGAACCGCATCGGCCGGGCCCCGTCCACGCGGGCAGCTTCGGCCAGTTCATCCGGGATCGTCAGAAAGAACTGCCGGAAAAGAAATGTTGCCGTGGCCGAAGCGATAAGAGGGAAGATCAATCCGTAATAGCTGTTGAGCATACCGAACCCGGCAACAACTTCGAACGTTGGAACGATACGCACCTCGACCGGTAGCATAAGCGTCAGGAAGATCAGCCAAAAGAATGTTGTCCGCCCGGGAAAACGGAAATAGACAATCGCAAAGGCTGACAGCAGCGAGATGATTATTTTGCCAACGGCAATCCCGATGGCCATCACCAAACTGTTGAACAGCATCGTTGCAACCGGGACATTCACGCCGGAAAACAGCGCGGCCTTGTAGTTTTCCCAGAACTGATCACCCGGCACCAACGGCATGGGCGGTGTCACGATTTCCGGTTGGGTTACGGTCGACGCGACAAAGGCCAGCCAGATCGGGAAAAAAATGATCAACACCCCGAGGATCATCATGGCATGGGTCAGCCAGATCCCCATTCCGCGTTTTTCGACCATTCCGTGTTGTTGGGCTGCCATCAGTAGTGCACCCTTTTTTCCACGTATTTGAATTGGATGACCGTCAGCAGGCCGACGACGATCAGCAGGATGACCGATTGCGCCGAAGACGAACCCAGATCCTGTCCCACGAACCCATCCGAGAAGACCTTGTAGACCAGAATGGTTGTTGCCTGTTGTGGTCCACCACCGGTAATCGTGTGGATCACGCCGAAGGTTTCAAAGAAGGCGTAGACAACATTAACCACCAGCAGGAAGAACGCGGTGGGTGACAAGAGCGGCAGCACTATGGTGAAGAACCGGCGCCAGAAACGCGCGCCGTCGATCGCGGCGGCCTCAATCACGGACCTTGGAACTGACTGCAATGCCGCGAAGAAAAACAGGAAGTTATAGCTGATGCGCCCCCAGGCCGAGGCGACAACAACCAGCCCCATGGCCTCGGTTCCGTTCAGGACATGGTTCCAGTCATAGCCGAGTTGGCCGAGGTACCACGAGACGACGCCGACGCGTGTGTTGAACATGAATAGCCACAGCACGCCTGCAACAGCGGGGGCAACGGCGTAGGGCCAGATCAGTAGCGTCCGGTAAACGCCCGATCCTTTGATCAGGCGGTCCGCGATGACCGCCAGAAACAACGCCGGGATCATCGAGCAGAGAGTGACAAGCGTTGAAAACACCGCTGTCGTCACGAAAGAGGCTCGGTAGAATTTATCGCTCAGCAGGAATTCAAAGTTACCGAGACCCACGAACTGAGACGACAGCCCAAAGGGGTCAGGTATGAATAGAGATTGCCAAACAGCCTGCCCCGCCGGATAGAAAAAAAATACAGCGGAAATGACGACCTGCGGGGCGATTAGCGCCAATGGCAACAGCCAGCCGCGAAAGGTGACGCGTTTTTCCATCCCGATAATCCACCGAATATAGAAAATGCGGGCCCGAAACAGGCCCGCATCGAGTTACGAATTATTGATTGGCGGATTCGAACCGGCGCAGCAGAGCGTCACCTCGCTCTTTCGCGCTGTCCATCGCTTCCTGAGCGGTTTTCTCGCCGGACCAAACGGCCTCAAGCTCTTCGTCGATGATGCCGCGAATCTGATCAAACGATCCCAGACGCAGACCTTTCGAATTTGCGGTGGGCTCTTTCGCCGTCATCTGGATCACAGCGATATCGGTTCCCGGGTTTTCGTCGTAAAAGCCTGCGGCACGCGTGGCTTCACCAGCTTCGGCCGTGATCGGAAGATAACCGGTGTTCTGGTGCCACGCCGCCTGAACGTCCGAAGACGACAGGAAGCTAAGGAATTCGCCGACGCCTTTGTATTCCTCGGCGTCATGACCTTCCATCACCCAAAGGGACGCACCGCCGATAATGGTGTTCTGCGGCTCGCTTGTGACGCCTTCCCAATAGGGCAGCGGGCGAACATCGAATTCGAACTCGGCTTCGGAGCTGATGCCAGCGTAACCGGCCGAACTTTCGGTAAACAATGCGCATTCGCCAGCCCGGAAGTTTGCACCACCTTCATTTCTGCGTCCGGTATAGATGAACTTGCCATCCTTGGCCCAGTCACCCATTGCTGTCAGGTGTGCGACCTGCGCCGGACCGTTCAGCATCAGCTCGGTATCCAGACCGGCAAAACCGTTGTCCTGCGATGCGAACGGAACGTCGTGATAGGCCGACAGGTTCTCGAGGTGAATCCAGCTTTGCCATGCAGTCACCAGCGGGCAGTCCTCGCCGCCAGCCTTAAGCTGCTCAAGTACGTCGCCAACCTTTTCCCAGGTCGATAGATCTGTGTCCGGATCAACACCCGCCGCTTCGAAGGCATCGCGATTGACCCACAGAACCGGTGTGGACGAGTTGAAAGGCAGTGAGAGCATTTCTCCGTCCGTTGTAGTATAGTACCCTTTGACAGCGCCAATGTACGCGTCAGGATCAAACGACGCACCGCTTTCAGCCATCACTTCATAGACGGGTTTGATCGCACCTTCGGCCGACATCATCGTTGCCGTGCCCACTTCGAAAACCATTAGAATGTGGGGCTGCTCACCGGCGCGGAAGGCCGCAATACCCGCGTTCAGAGTTTCCGAGTAATTGCCTTTGTGGCTTTCTACCACGACGAACTCATCCTGGCCGGCGTTGAACTCTTCAACCTGCGCTTTAACAAGCTCACCCAGTCGGCCGGTGAAGGCGTGCCAGAACTGAACTTCAGTTTGGGCCATCGCCGCCACGGGGGACAACGCAGTAGTTACGGCGAGAGCGCCGAGAAATTGCTTATTCATGATTCCTCCCATGCATCAGTGTTGATGCTTCGTTGAATACCGACCGCAACGCGTAATCAGCACACATGACGATTTCACGACGTTAACGTTACAAATTTATAATTCAAGCATTTATTTTTTGAGAAAAACATAACATTACATTATAAAGCAGCTAAGCAAACAACGAACCAGGATCAAAGTATGAGTCAAACTTTGAGGATCCGCCAATTGGAGGCGCTCATGGCAGTTTCCACAAACGGATCGGTCACTGCTGCAGCTACGGATCTTGGGATAAGCCAACCTGCGGTCAGCCGACTGCTTTCCGATCTGGAAAAATCGCTTGGCTTTCAACTTTTTGATCGCAGGGAAGGTCGCTTGGTGCCTTCGCAGGAGGTGCGTTATCTGCAACCCAGCGTAGAGCGCGTTTTGGAATTGATGAAGCAGATCTCGGACGTTAGTCAAGACATAACCCAACGCAAAGCGGGACACATCCGCATCGCATGTTTGCCCGGGTTCGCCACCAGTCACCTTCCCAACGTCATCGCCACGTTTTTACAAGATAGGCCAGGTGTAACCATGACGATCGAACCTGACAGACCGGAACGTATTCTCGAGTGGATGATCGGTGAGCAATATGATTTCGGAATCACAGATAACTTTAACGGGCATCCGGCCGTCGAAAGCAGAGACATCGATGTCCGTACAGTTTGCGTGTTTCCTACCGGACATGAATTGGAGCACCTCTCCGAGGTGACACCTACGGATCTTGCAACCGCCAAGATTATTCACACACGGCGCGACAGCAATTTTTTTGTACAGCTTTCAAAAGCTTTTCAAAGCGCCAACGTCAAACTGAATTCCCACATCGAAGTCAGGCAGTTCACGGCGGCATGTGAATTGGCTGTAAAAGGTGTTGGGATTTCCGTGGTCAGCGAATTGGACGCCGTCCAATATGCAGACAAGGGATTGAGCTACCGACCGTTCAAACCGCTCTTGTCACATACGCTTTCCCTTGTGCGTCCGATTTTGAAGCAACCGTCACTGGTGACGCTAGAGTTCATCGAGCAGTTCCAAGAGAGCCTAGCCCCGTTCAAGGCAGGTAAAATCCATCACTGATTGTAGGGCGGTAAACGCTAACGTTCGCTGCCTGCAGGCCGAACATTTTCTATCTTCATAGCTTGAAACCAATTCTTGAGCATTTGGAATAGCCCCCAAGATCGACCTCGCCTTATTAGTCAAAGTGGCGAAAGACCGAGTAGTTTTGCCGTTGAGCTTGGATAATTTAGCTCCTAATCCTAGGACACTCTAGCGCCCGCTTCGTCCCGCATTTGGTGAGTTCATAACACTCTGTATATTGCCCGTGCAGCGAACGGCAGTAATGTGGGCTGCAAACGCAGCATTCGAACATAGCGCTCAAGGTCGGCAATGGGCCGACTATACCCGTCCGCTCTTAGGCGATTGCGGAAGACACAGCAATGAAGCGGATATCAGATCGATCCCCCCAAGAAGAGGTCGGATAGTAAGATGCTAACCCAATTGAGGCGTGTTCTTTCTAGGCGCGCGAGAGAGCTTTAAACCTAGCACTGCAATCAAGACGTATGGCCAGATGAAGAGAGCGATCTGTCCAATTGTGGAAGCTGATCGCTCTTTCTCCTTCTCAATTTCGTCGGTAATTTCTCCGCTTTTGGACCGAACATCGTCGATTTTTTGTTTGAGGACGGTTTGTGCCTCTTCAAGGGCAGTGATGTGCTCTGCCATAGAAAATTCGCCGCTAAAGACCGCAGACGCTGTTCCTATCGTCACGCTATACCCGCCGAGCTGTACCAAACGTTGGGATATTCCTCTCTCTTTCAGCACGGTTTGCTCGATATCGCCGAACCTTGTCGCCAGCGGATAGTTTTCGACAAAAATGGCCCGCTCTTGTTCGATTCTCGTTCTTGCTGCAGAGCACATTTGTTGAGCAAATACGCGCTCCATTTCTTTTTGATGGTCATCAATGATTGCATCAACACCAGAGGGCTCATCTAGGCCGAAGTCGGTAGCCCCAAAGTTAAAGCCGCTTCCAATTAAGCATGCGTCCAGTTCTGCTGCGTTCAACTCGATTTGAAGCGAACGAAACTCGGCAATTTCACGACTAATCTCGCGAACTGACTGCTCTTCGTTCTCTCGGATGAATCGGGCCGCGCCCGTTCCATTTTCGACATCGATCTCAAGCCGATCCACGGTCGACTGAGAGTCCTCTAGCTGAGATCTTAGTTCGGCCAGGTCTCGATACCCGAGAAACTCTGTGCGCTCCACTGACTGCGCGTAGAAACTGCGCGTAGAAATAGAGACAAGCTCCCAATATAGCCGATGTGTAGTAAGTTCGGTCGACGGCTTCTCCGTTCAGAGGGTTGGTTTTCGAGATCGCGAGAGAAGCCACAAAAACTGAAACGGCGACAATCACTAACGCAGTTGGGCTTCCCCCAAATAACGCGGTAAGTAGCGCGCCCATACCAAGAATTACTGCGACAAAAGCAATGCAATTTCGATAGTGAATCATGAAATTTCCTTGCTTAAAGCTCTTTTTCAAAACGAATTCGTGTGGTCTTTACCTGCGTGGTATTCGCGATGTTATTTTGACGGGAATGTGCGACTGTGTCATCATCTGAAACTGGCGATAGCCTCGCGAAAACGACTGCAAAGTCCGCTGTGAGCCCGCAGTCTAGAGTTTCGCGACCACCAATTTCGAGCATATAGAGCGAAGGTCGGCAATGTGGGTTGCTGGCGCAGCATTGAGCAACACCACTAAACGGTAGCTAAGGACCGCCTTGTTGGTGCGGATGGTTTTCCACGAGTCAGATAGTGCGGTGCATCCGAGGTCTGGAAAGAGCACAATCTGCCGGATGCTGCGCCTCGAACGAATGTCCGCTCAAAAGCTATGAACGATACCAACGCTCATGACCTGCCTAATGAAAGTTAAGGTCGATTAACTCGCAGATTTGGCGTGCTCAGCTGCCGTATCGGCGAAGATTCCAGCGAAGTCCGTCGCTTCGCGTTCCGTCTGACCGCCACTTTTCAGGAAGGCCTTGATAATCGTTTGAGTCTTTCGATTCAGCTGCATCTGCCCTGGCTGGCATCGAGCTGGTCAACATGATCCGCAAAGGTCAATTCACACCCGGACTCTCCCTGTTTCAGCAGTTTGTTCAACTGGTAAGATAATCAACCCGCCTGCGTTGCCTTATCGTCCTTCAAAGGAATTTGCGACAGAACCGTTTCGGGGAACGGCGGTTTGTGCTGGCCTCACCCGCGCCACTGTCGGGGCGAGGTTTGGATGTGCCGGATGGGCTGAGTTATCTGACACCCGAAGTCTGGC
>NZ_WQBE01000013.1 GCF_013032005.1 Ruegeria atlantica | reverse complement strand
CCAATGGCGAAGACGGCAACAGCGCCGTCGAAGCCAAGGTCAAAGCCGAGGTCGCAGACCTCTGCGCGCGCTTCCCTCTCTATCCGAACCTGTAATCAGGTCGAAAATCAAAGACTTGAACGGCGCCTTTGAGGCGCCGTTTTTCATACGGATCAGATAAAACCCTGCCACCACAAGAAGACAAGCAACAGAATCGTTAAAGCGATCAGGTTGAACGCCAGTCCCCCCAGCATCCCCAGGAACCAGCCCAGCCGTCGGTCGGCGCGATTGATACCGCTGAGATGCGCCTGAACCTCTTCTGACGCACGCGCAAGTTTCGGGGTGTCCAGAACCAACCGCAGCTTTGGATGGGCGGCCATTGGCTCGGCACTGGCCAACAGCAAGGCCTGTTTGTAAATCCGCCGGGGCAGTTGTCGCTTGGCCTTGCGGATCGAAGCCGTCAGCGTCTTGTCCCGCACCCCCAACTTTTTGCGCAGCAACTGAACCGTCTGCGCGATCTGGGTTTGGATATCTGTATTTTCCGACATGACGAGGCCTCCAAGCCCGCCAATCTAGCCGCCTCTTGCGAAGGCGACAATGGGGCTGGTCGTTTCTATTCACTGCGGGTATCACGACTTCATGCTGAACACGATCATACATGGTGAACCGACCACGACCCCCCCTTTGCTGATTGCGCATGGGCTGTACGGCTCGGCCCGGAACTGGGGCGTAATTGCCAGACGGCTGGCCGATGAGCGGCAGGTCGTGGCCGTCGATATGCGCAACCACGCGTACAGCATGTGGACCGAGCAGCACAGCTATGGCGACCTTGCCAATGATCTGGCCGAAGTGATTGCGCACTATGGTGGCGAAGCCGACGTGGTGGGCCATTCGATGGGCGGCAAGGCGGCGATGACGCTGGCGCTGCAACACGGCGAACTGCTACGCAAACTGGTGGTCGCCGACATTGCGCCAGTCACCTACTCTCATAGCCAGATCCAGTTCATCGAGGCGATGCGCGCCGTCGACCTGACGAAGGTCGAGCGGCGCTCGGACGCGTCAGAGCAGTTGGCCGAACTGGGTGTAGAAAAAGCGCTTCAAAGCTTTTTCACGCAGTCGCTGGATGTTCAGGGGCAACGCTGGCTACTGAACCTGGATGTTCTGGCCGCCGAGATGCCCAAAATCATGGGTTTTCCGCAGCTGGACGCAACCTGGGATGGTCCGACCCTGTTTCTTTCGGGCGGCGATTCTGACTATGTCCTGCCTGAACACCGTGACCTGATCCGCACGCTATTCCCGGCCGCCAGGTTTGCCAAAATCCCCGGTGCAGGCCACTGGCTGCACGCCGAAAAACCGCGCGAATTCGAAGCCGCCGTAAGGGCGTTTCTGAACGCCTGATCCTTTAGGACGACACCTCACCCCCACCATTAATCCAATCGGGCAATCCGCCAAGATTGTAGACCTGCTCATATCCCATGTCTTTCAGCAGCTTACCGGCCAAAGCAGCGCGGCCACCAGCGGCGCAATAAAGAACGATAGGGCGGTCTTTCCGAAGCTCGGGGTCGTGAGATTGCAAGCTTTCATCGGCGCGAAATTCCAACATGCTGCGCGGAATGTGATGAGCGCCATTGGCCCGGCCCGTCTGCTGCAATTCGACGGCATCGCGCACATCCAGAAGCAACCCGCCCTGTTCCATGACCTGTTGGGCAAAATCGGTGTCTACACGTTCGACGACCGCATTTGCGGCCTCCATCATGGCTTTTACTGTCAATGGCATCAGTAATCCTCCGGTGAATATCACCGAAGGCTAACATGCGAAAAATGGAAGGTGTAGACCGCCCCTGTTATTGTTCGCGGAATGCGCGCGACATGCTGTCCGTCACAGGTTTCGCGATATAGGCCGCAAAGGTCCGCTCTTCGGTCTGGATCATGATCTCGGCGGGCATACCCGGTGTTGGGATAAAGCCGCGCACGCGTTCAATCTCTTCTGGTTCCAGTGAAATGCGGGCCAGATAGACCTCTTGCGGGGCTCCAGTTGAATCCTCGATCACCGAGTCCGCAGAAAGATAGAACACCTGCCCTTGCAGCACCGGTGTTGTCCTCTGATTCAGGGCGACCAGACGCACGGTGGCGTCCTGCCCTGTCACGACACTGTCGATCTCGGTGCGCGGAATCTGTGCTTCGATGATCAGCGGAGCGTCTGCGGGTAGAATCTCGGCAATGGGTTCACCGGTTTCGATCACACCACCCGGCGTATGATAGTGCAGTCGCACCACTGTGCCGGATACCGGAGCCCGCACAACGGCGCGGTCCAGAACGCTGCGGGCCTGGCGAGCTTTTTCACGGACACTTTCCAGATCGGCTTCGATCACGCCCAACTCATCCAGCGCGGCCTCACGATAGGCAGCACGGGTGCGGGTAATCTGTTCTTCGTATTTCAACAGCATCTGGCTGATCTCAGCCGCTTCGGCCTGCAGCCGTGCTTGTTGCCCTTCCGCTTCGGCCTGAACCCGACGGATCGTGTTCAGCTCACCTTTGCGCACCAGGCCTTTTTCGAACAGCGCCTGCTTGGTTTCGAGTTCTTCCTGCAGGATTTCCGAGCGCCGCACCATGCTGTCCAACTGTGCATTGAACCCGCTGGAGCGAATTCTCAGAGCTTCCATGTTGCGTTCGAGCAGAGCGATGTCGTTCAACAGCGTCTTGCGGGACAGATCAAAAGTGATCTTTTGCCCATCGAGAATGGACAGAACTTCTGTATCTTCTGAATTGGCAATAAGGTCAGGCGAGAACTCTAGCCGCTGCAGTTCATTGTACTCGGCATTCAGACGATCTGACATGGCCTGCAGGCGGATTTTACGGATGAACAATTCACGCTCATTGGCTTCGGCCGAGGTCTGGTCCAGCGTCATCATTACTTGCCCGGCTTTGATGGCCTGGCCTTCAACAACCTGGATTTCCTCGATGATACCGCCTTCAAGGTGCTGCACAATCTTGTTGCGACCTGTCGCGACAAAACTACCTTGTGCAATCACAGCAGCGGCCAGCGGTGCACTGAACGACCAGACGCCAAAACCGCCAAAACAAACAACCAGCATGGTAAGCCCAATTACAACCAGACGATTGATCGAGCGTGGAACTTCGGCATACCAGACGGTCGGATCATTGGGATCGTTGTTCACGGGTACCAGTTCATTCATGTCGCACCCCCCTTATTTGTTTTGAATGCCGGGCTGATTATTACGCGGCCCGTTCAGTTGTTGCAGAACCTGTTCGCGATGACCAAACAGCGCCACACGGCCATCCGTCAGCAGCATGATCTTGTCGACCACGTTCAGCAGCGTTGGTTTCTGCGTGATCACTACGACGGTAATCTTGCTTTCCCGTGCCTGTTCGATGGCCCGCGCAAGTGCCCTGTCGCCAGCAACGTCCAGGTTCGAGTTCGGCTCGTCCAAAACCACCATGCGCGGATTGCCAAAGAAGGCCCGCGCCAGCGCGATGCGCTGTTTCTGACCACCTGACAAGGGTGACCCATCCGCAGCCACCACGGTTTCATAGCCTTGCGGCAACGTGGCGATCATGTTGTGTACATCGGCGAGAACGGCGGCGTCGTGGATTTGTTCGTCGGTCGCATCGTCCCGCATCCGGCCGATATTGTCTTTGATCGTACCGGGGAACAATTGCACGTCCTGCGGAAGATAGCCGATGCTTTCGCCAAACTGACGCGGATCCCAGTTGCGGATATCCATCAGGTCCAGCCGGACACTGCCGGATGTAGGCAGGATTGACCCAACCAGCGTTTTGCCCAGCGTGGTCTTGCCCGCACCCGAGTTGCCGATGATGGCCAGAGTTTCACCCGGGTTCAGGGAGAAACTGATCCCGTTCAGCACAACACGCTTGGTGCCGCCAGGCACATAGAGAAGGCGTTCCACGTCCAGCCGACCCTCGGGGCGCGGCAAGCGCAGCTTTTCGAATTGCAGGGCCGAGTTGGATAGCAATTGATTGATCCGGCCATAGGCTCCGCGTGTCAGAAGGAAGCCGTTCCAGCCTTCGATCGAACCCTCGATCGGCGCGAAAGCGCGGCCCGCGATAATTGAGGCCGCAATGACCATGCCGCCGGTGATCTCACCCTGCAAAGCCAGAAACGCGCCCCAACCCAGAATGCCGATCTGCGTCAGCAAACGCACCGCCCGCGAAATGGCCGCGAAAATCACATTCCGGTCCTGCGCGCGGACCTGCCATGTCAGGGATTGTGCGGTGTCGCGTCCCCAGATGCGCACGGCCTCGGGGATCATTGCCAGTGCGTTGATGATCTGACTATTTCGCGACATCGAATCCAGATGCATGTTGGCCATGGACTGCGCCTTGTTGGCTTCGGCAAAGGGTTTGGCCGTCATACGCTGGTTGATGAATGCAATTGTCATCAGCAAAACCGCCGTAACGATCACGATCATCCCAAGCTGCGGGTGAACCAAAAAGATCATCAGGATGAACAATGGTGCGAAGGGCACGTCCAGGAAGGAAATCAGTGTCCCCGAGACCAAAAAGCTACGCACTTGCTGCAAATCACCCAGTGTTTGGTATTCCCGCCCAGAGCCATGCAGCGACGCATGCGCCGCAGCGCTGAGAACCGGGGCACCCAGACGGGCTGCCACCTCAACCGCGGTGCGCATCAGCATGAACCGCCGCACCGCATCGAAGGCGGATTGGAAAATCACTGCCCCGGCGACAATGGCGGTCAACATGATCAGCGTGTCCAACGACCGGCTAGTCAGGACGCGGTCACTGATCTGGAACAGATAGATCGGGATCGCCAATATCAGAACATTCGTTGCACAGGTCAGAACCAGCACAAAAGCCAGATTGCGATAGATCGCGCGCAACGAAGTGCGCAACGTCGCCTGAAAATCTTCAGGCGGCGTTCGCTTGTGAAATGTTTGGGGTGGCCCCTTGCCATCGCCGCCGCCAGAATTACTGCGCAGCATTGGCTCGTTCGCTTTGGCCTCGATAGTGGTGCCCATGCGATCACCGCCACTCGAGCGCGACGCGGGGGGTGTACGGTCGCTCGTTTTATTGACGGGTTCAGGATCGGGGCCCTCGACATCGGCCACCCCATCACCGCTGCCCTGTTGGTCATTGTCTTCGGCAGGCTGCGGCTGCTTGCGCCGGGGGGAAGGTCCAGCGCGCAGGTGCGGTTCCTCTTTCACTTCGTGATGTTCAGGATCAGCTTTCACGGTTTTGCCGGCGCTCGCATCGCTTTTGGCGACTGCCTCCCGTTCACCGTCTGGCGGATTACTAACGCGTAAATCTTCGCTCAAGCGCAATCCGAGAACTTTTTTCCGTTTCAAATCTGATTTGCTCGCACTTGGCGGCTTGGAAACGGCACCAGCGTTACGATCCAACGGACTGGCGTATCGTCTCGGGCGCGACGGAAAAACAATCGACATGTTAAAACTTTCAAAACACTCGTAACAAACAGGGTTACTACGCTAGCATAGATTGCAGGCCGTCGTCGATGGCAGCCGCTTCTGAGGACGTCAGATTGCTCTGGCCTGGGGCGTTTTCCGAATTGCCCGGCCCGTCTACATCCTCCAGCAACATCGCGATCGCTTCGTTGACAAGCTCGGCATTTTCCTCTTCTGGGCTGTCGATAAGGCTGGCCTGATGCAACATCACATCCGAGTATTCGCCCTCTTGCGCCATCACGACAGAGTCGATTCCCATTTTGGTCACGTTGGCCGAATTCAATAGCGCGTTGCCCGCACCTAGCGCGGAAACCCCTTCTCCGCTTGAGTTTTCGACGTAAACATCGTCGTCATCCTGCAACATGGTGACCTGGTCAATGACGTTGATCTGCAGCAGGTCACCTTCGATCTTGAGAACCCGCACCACTTCTGTTCCGGCAAACATCGGATCGTTCAACAACGCGTCTTCCAGTGCATCGGTATCCACCTCTTGCAAAGATACCGTGCTGGCCAGATTGTCGCTTAACTCTTCGTGGGTGTCTTCCCCTTCGGTCGTCAACGATACCTGGTTCATTACAAGATTGTCTTCGGCATCCGTCGGGCTTGCGCCGTGAATCACATCATTGTCCAACAAAACGATGGTCTGGTTCACAACGTCGATCGAGACCATATCGCCGCCAATAATGATCACATCATAATAGCTGCCCAGCTGAATGATGTTGGTCACATTGGCCATATCATTATCGCCCAGCGTATAGGCTGTGGACGAAGCTGAGATTTCCGTATTGATGTGGTCAATATCCGTGGCGTCGATAAGCTGCTCAATGAAATTGGTCACCAGCAGATCACCGGAAATCCAGTCGATCATGACAATCGGGTCCTGATCGGGATTATCCGAGGCATTGTGTTCCACCCATGATGCCTCGTTGGCTTCGGTCGCGATGTTTGAAGACTGGACAACATGCGTGTCGCTTTGCGCACCCGGCGCACCTTGGTCGACATCAGAGACGACGGCGACCTGGCTGACAGCGGTCAGGTTGATCGCCTGCCCACCGACCACGATGTTGGGCGCATCGACCCAGCCAACCGATACCGCGACTTCGTTGACGGCATAGTTGCCACCCGCGACCACCGAATGACCGTCTTCAAATTCGGGGTCTTCGGATTGATCCCATTCGGCAGGCAATGCCTCGGCCAACTCGTCCTCGGCGTCTTCGTCCTCCAAATCATCCTTGTGATGTTCCGGCAGCAGCTCCAAAAAGTCCGGAACTTCATCGACATACTCGCCATTCACGATAATGCCCGAGGCATCCTCGCCGTGAAACTGATGTACCGTTACGCCTTCAATCTCAAGATTAATGGGCGATTGCATTTGTTCGATAAGTTGTTCGACAGCCTCACCGGACTGATAGTCCTGGATGTGGATCGATGGGGTCGATATGGCATGCAAGGACAGTGCCGCGCTTTGCAGCGCGTCGGCTTGCGCCATCAGGGCCTCGACATCGCGGAAGTCACCTTCGCCCACGACATCGTTGTCGATCAGATGGATTTTCTGCACCGTGTAGGTGACCGCTGATCCAATCAGCTCGGTGATGTATTCGGGCTCCAGAATGATGTTCATCTGCACAAACGAGCTGAATCCCGGCGCATCTTCGGGCAAGATTGCATCCGGGCCGACCGCAGGGCCGGGTGACCCATCAGCACCATCAATCAGACCAGAATTTTCCGTTGGTGGGGGGACATCATCTTGTGCGGGTCCAAACTTGTAAGGCACCGGACCGTAATCGCCCGGATCCATTTTAAGATTGGCTTTGACATTGATGCGGGCCGGATCTTCGAGACCCTCAAGTTCTGCTTTCTTACGCAGAGCAGTAAATTCTTCATAAAAATCACGCCAACGGGCCTGTTCGGTCGTAAGTTCAAAAGTGCCAACAAAATGTGCAATTTGTTCCGTAATACTGTCGAGTGCCATTTTAGTTTCCTTTCCCTGCCCCGGCCTGAAATTTCCGGTTTAGGTTAAGTTGGGCCGAGGCCGCATAATGCGCCCCCGGCAGTTTTTAAGAGGTCAGAGCCCGCCAAAGCGAGCTCTGCTTCCGATTAAACGTCGGTGTCGTCGCTGGAGTAGCTGGACGACATGTTGCCGCCAACCATGGTCGTATCGACCGAGTTACCAAGAACGTTGGCACCCATGACGATCGACTGGTTGAACGCCGAAGTATCGACGACCGCTGCGGCCGATGCGTGCGACTCACCGTTGACGATGCCATCGCCACCGTTGCCCGAACCCCAGTCACCAGCGTTGCCACCGGCACCACCTGCGCCCGAGTTCGCACCCGATGCGTCGCCGCCTTGCTGCATGCCACCTTTGGTGTCACCAATATCGACGAAGCCGTGCGAATTACCGCCTTGGCCACCCATGGCTTGTGCAGCACCGCCGCCGCCACCGATGCCCGACGTGGACGTACCGTCCGATGTACCGTATCCGGTAGCCGTTGCATCGTTGTCGGAGCTGCCTGCGCCGCCATAGCCAGAGATTGCGTCGGCCATCGCGTCAGCGGATCCGTCAGTGTCCGCAACCGCCCAAAGGCTAGACGCTGCGCCATTACCGGCGTCGTTGTCGGCGTCTACCGATCCGGTGCCGCTACCATCAGAGGTCGCATCCAGATCGATTGCGCCGCCGCCGCCACCGACGCCGTCCGCTGTCGCAGTACCGGTTCCGGTACCGTCAGCACTGCCGTCGGAGGTGTTGGTTCCGCCAGCTCCACCAGCAGAGTCCGCATTCTGGTTACCGACGCCTTGAGCATCCGATGTCGCATCAGCGTCAGCATCCGGGTCACCACCGTCACCCGAACCGCCGGTACCCGTACCGCCAGTTCCGCCACCGGTGATGTTCTCATTGCTTCCGTTGCCGCCGGTTCCAGCACCGCCAGCACCGCCGCCGCCTGCTGCTTCTTCAAAGTCAGCAGGGCTGCCAGCACCACCGGCACCACCGGTGCCCGCACCGCCAGTTGCGTCGTTGTTGCTACCGTCGCCGCCGTTGGCATTGCCACCGTCGCCTTTGCCGCCGTCGCCGCTTGCGTCGTTACCAGCCACGCTGCCAGCAAGGCTGCCTGCAAGGCCCAGGCCCAAGTTGCCGGCGCCACTGTTGCCACCGTCTGAACCGTTCGCCGACGAGTCGTTTGCACCAAGACCAGCACCCAGCGCGTGGGCGTCGCTGTCGTTGTTGCCGCCAGTCGAGTCGCCGTCATTGCCAGCGCCTGAAAGACCAACACCCAGACCCAGACCGATCGATCCGGCATTACCGCCGTCACCACCGTCACTGTCCGCATCCGACGCGTCCGAGTCACCTTGATTGTCGGCACTCGCGTCGGCACTTGCCTCGCCGCTGTCGCCACCGTCTCCGGAACCGTCAGCGCTTGCGTAGCCTTTACCAACGTTCAGACCCAAGGTCGTTGCATCACCCGAGTCGCCGCCGTTTCCGGCATCTGCGTCGGCGTCAGCATCACCCGCTTCGCCACCACCGGCATAGGCAGATGCGCCTTTGGTGTACGACATTGCATTGCCGCCGTCAGTTGATCCACCGTCACCGGAGTCACCGCCGTCTGCGTGCGATGCAATACCTTCAGCAGCGTTGGCTTCGCCACCATGGGCATCACCGTGCTGTTCGAAGGTACCACCGTCATTCGACACACGTGCCGCGCCCAGATGGTCATCGTCATTCAGGTGGGCCACCTGGTTGTTGATGGCCAGCATGTCGTTGCCTTGACCGTCCAACGAGATATCCAGGTTCATGTCGTCGCCCGGATCATAGTTAAAGTCGTTTCCGACCGTGATGATGTCCTCGACCGAGCCACCTTCATACACATCGACATCAACCAGATCATCGTCATTGGGGCGGAGACCTTCCTCACCAAAGTCGATGCTTACAGAGTTGGAGTTGTCGTTGGTGTTGTCACCATTGTACTGGTGCTGGTCCTGATCCTGATCTTGCTTCTGTTTCTGATCCTGATCCGCGTCCGCGTCTGCAGACTGTTCCTGACCCTGTTCCTGCCCCTGATCCTGACCCTGTTCCTGGTCCGCGTCAGCAGTCTGTTCCTGACCCTGTTCCTGACCTTGCTCATTATGGTTCGCGTCAATTTCTGCTTCTTCAACGTCCACGTCTGCATCGACATAAACATATGCATCATCGACGTTCACTTCGCCGATGGCAGTAACATCATTGACAGGTTGTTCATGGTTGCGCTTTTTCATTTCAAAATTCCACTTTTTAAGCGCCCGACCGTCATTCATCTACAAAACGGCTACTGGCGCAGTTGAAACAATTTTTAAGCATTCAGGCGCAATACGCGCATGAAGCGGTTTCATTTGGTTGATTCGTTCACCACCTTCCTTTCCCGGCTAAGCCGATGCGCTGTCCGCGATAATCAGGATTCGTGCAAATTCACGAATCGCGGACACGTCAGGAACCAAGCTTCTCAAATTGAAGCAGGGACATGGTTGCAGCGTGAAGGCTGTCTGAATAGCTGCCCTAAAGCATTAGATATGGTAAGATGCTGATTTAATTTAAAATTTTAAAAATTAACCCAAAATTAACGCGCAAATACACGAAAATGCGGCGGAAATTCGACCACTCGGTTAAATCCATAATTTTTCTCTACTTTTACGAGAACGGCCATGGCGAACCTAATCAATAGTTCTAGTCCCAATTGGCAGGGCGATACGAATTATTGAAGAAAATTAGACTTTCAGGTATAGTCGTTCAGGACTGTCGGCTAATTTGCCGTTAATTTGTGTTCCGATTGTTGTTTACGATTTCGTCACCGATTTTGTGGCGTGGGTTTATAGGGGGAAATAATGAGCAATCCGTTACAGGATAATATTGCCCAACTTGATGTTAGTACCGAAGATTTCTCGATCAATTTCATCGGCAAGGAACTCTTCTTTTCCAACCAGACACTGCGAAGCGTTCAATCCGAATTCGGTGTGGCCGCTCATCGGTATGACGACATCGCCGACTTGAAAACTTCCGGCGCCCCGGTTGCCGCGGCTGGCAAAGTGGTTGTTGTCGACCAGATTATGTTAGACGATTTGCTGGCCCGCCCGCAGGTCTATACCGAAGCAACCGGATCAGGTTGTTTGGCCTTTGCGTACCGCAAAGAGGACTCGGCCCGTTTTCTGTTCGAAAACTGGGATCGGGGGCAGTTCGGGGATGTCGGCTATCTTCCCATGAATGTTGCACCGGATGTGTGGCGATCCATTCTGCGCCTGCTGATGCATGAGGAATTGTATCTGCCGTGCTTTATGGCTGATTGCGTGTCAAATCTGCAAAATCAGAACAAACCCAGCTTGCTGCGTGAAACACCCGCAAAGCCAGAGCAAAATCCAAAGAAACCTAATCCGATCTATTCCCGGCTGACGCGGCGGGAAAAACAGGTTCTGCACCTTGTCTCGAAAGGGCAAAGCAACAAGATCATCGCGTCGAACCTCGGCATCACTGAGCACACGGTAAAGCTGCACATGCACAATGTTGCCGGTAAGATCGGTGTAAGCAACCGGACCGCGGCAGCACAGTTCTATTTCGAAGTGGCGTCCGATGAAGCGCACGGACAAACCATTGACTGAGACGCTGGAAACCCGCTTTGACCGCTTAATCTTGCTGGTCGGCAAACTGAACTACATGTGGACCAACACAGAAAGCCTGTTGATCCACCTGATTGCCGGGCTGAGCGGCACCAACAAGGACGTCGCCGTTATCATCTTCTTGACGCTCAACACGACACGCGCCCGGATCGATCTGGTTGAACGTCTTGCCAAGATGGAAGGCCGCCCTGCCGAAATTCGCGATCCGATCCTGGCCCACACGCAACGGCTGGCCAAACTGTCGTCCATTCGGAACAGGTATAACCATTGCATCTATTCCTTTGATGCCGACAGCGGGAACCCCAAGACCATCTTGATGCGCATTGCGGACCGAAAGACCGATATTAAGCTGGGGCGTGAAGACACGGTTGATGAAAAGGCCATTCAGGAAATCGAAAGCATCGTAGCGCAATTGTCGAATGCAAACCGTGATATCTGGCGCCTGATCAACCAACTTGGTTTCCCGGTCTGATCACACATCATTAGAACCGTACTCAAAAGCCCGCTTCAGCTTCCATCCATCTTACTGAACAGTCGCCGCATTGCCTGCCAAGCCGGCTGTAATCTCGGGCATAGGCAATCTGGCACCATCTCATTTCAGTAAAAATTGGTGCGGATGGCGGGGATCGAACCCGCAAGCCCTAGGGCGAGGGATTTTAAGTCCCTTGCGTTTACCAGTTTCGCCACATCCGCGCGCCACCAAAGCTGTAAAGCGGGTGACTTCCGAAACTCATACTGCCAACCAAAGTGATTGAAAAGCCGCAAGTTGCTTGCCGCCAAGAGAACCGGCAAACATCCGGCTGCAAATGCTCGCGTGGGCCAAGAAGCACGCAGATTGTTGCCGACCCACACGCTTGCTACGCAACCTCATGTGATTTCCCAAAATGATGCGCAAGCTCTACTCAGAACAGGATCACACGCGCCAGGGTTGCACGCTCATTACAGCTTCGCTACTCGGAGGGTGTTTGATTGAGATGATTCATCAAGGTCCCTGAGTATTATTATGCAGAAAGAACAAAAGTCCTTTCAGGACCGCGTTACAAGCATCAATCAGCGCGCCGAAGTTGCCGCCAGCAAAGCCACTCCTGGCAAAACAGACAGCATCTGGGTACGATTGGCATACCCAGGTTCTTTCATCGGAGCCTTTTTCCTAGGTGCCTTTGCAGTTTTTCTGACACGCTATTTTCAGTCTCAGCTGGTTAACGTGCCCGGAAGTGGGCAACCCGGCGCGCAAGACATTGTCGGAATTGGTCTTGCAAGCATGGCTGGTCTGTTTGTTTCGATGCTTTTCAAAGGTAAGCAAAAGGAATTTGCCAGCGCCTGCACGCTAGGTGTTTTGCTGACCACATTTACCTACCACAATGCAGTCTGGGCCTACCCGGAATCTTTCGAGCAGGTTTACGGAGAAGAATGGGTGGAGTTCATACAAAGTATAACGAAACCTTCCAGCATCTATTTTTTCGGCAATACCATCGAGTTGAGCTGAACAGCCCATAGCGCCTGCCCCTATCGAAACGTCACTGGATGCAACAAAAAAGAAACTATTCTGAATATCTTGGCGGCCAGTGCCAGAAGCTGCTGGAAATTGGCTTGGACGACGATGGTCGATCATTTCGGATTAAATATGTCGATGGCAGCTGTTGCACGCAGACATCCAAAAAGAGGTTCACCTCGTTCTCACGACCGTGACCGCTTAGGACTTGGTTAACACCACCCTCTTTCTTCTGCGTTACGTGCTTTGCTAAGATCATGATCGCTCCAAGTTCAGCGATGACTAGAGGCATAACGTCACCTCTTGTGTCACCTTCGAATCTAGCGACTGCGCTCTAACGCTTTGATATTTAAGTACTTTCATGAGTTTCGTGGTGCCCCCCCACACGGATTCTGACGCCAATAAAATCAACAACTTACAGGAAAATTTTATGCGCGTTACGTACATCTTACGTCTTTTCACCTGAAAGGTGATGGTCTCCCTATTAGTTGACGTAACGCTCTATTTCCCCAAAAAAGCATCAAGCAATTTTAGAAAACACTCTCCTTTCAATACATCACATCTAGTCCGGACTTCAGCAGAAACACTGGTCTTTCCGCAAGCCTATATCTGGTGCATGTCACGCTCATTTGGAGAACACTTCACGACGAAAGACACCTTTCAATACTCGAATACGCTGACCAATCACCCAGCACACAAGTAAAGCAAAGGCGAAGTGTCAAATTGAGCCCAAACCGGCCATCCCGAGGCTATCTGTCTCCTGCAGTCGCAGTCGGCAGGTCGCAGCCCAAAGCTGTCGTTCGTAACCGGCTAAATTGAAAGTAAGTCTAGAAAGTTTTTCCCACGCTCGAATGTCCACCAACTCGCGACAGCTCCGCAGCCGATAGCTATCGAAACTCTGAGCGTAAACTCAGGAGTTGGGCCAAATTTTGAAATCGAATTTAGGAGCGGCCACGTCACCAGAACGATTGCGACTTGACCAACTTCCACGCCGATGTTGAATGCCAATAGGCTCTGCCAAATATTGGGCGAAGTCACTTGCAGGATTTCATGCAGCACGAAACTAAAGCCCAGGCCGTGAAGCAGTCCCATCAGGACGGTCACTACGAAAACCTTTCTGTTGGCGTTTGGCCCCGAATCTTCTCGTTTTATGGCCAGAACAGCTGCGTAGATGATTGAGAGCGCAATACCTGTTTCTACCAAAGGGACAAACCATGCACCGGATGGAACATAGCCAAAGAAGCCAAGCGAAAGTGTTACGCTGTGGCCAACTGTAAACCCGGTGACACGCCAGAGTAGCGCCCGCAGTTCAGGCGCACCGATGACAAGGCAAACAACAAACAATACATGATCGATGCCTTCGAGAATGTGGCGCACACCCTCCCAAATGAAAGTCACGATTCCTGCGAAACTCGACCTTGAAATCTTAACCGGATCTTCCATCAGACCCCGCGTTCGAAAGACAAGTGGGTCGCTGGAGCCGTAGTCTAGGATGAGGTTCGCGGTCATTTCCTGGTCTGGCAATCCGGGGTTCAGAGCGTTTGACAGCGCATAGGTAGACGGGGTGGTTTTCAGGTCATACCGTACGGCGACATCGACGATGACATCGCCAACATATACAGGCAGATCGAGCGACAGAGTTGATCCCTCAAACACCGCATTTTGGGCCTCGTTCAGAGTAGCAAATCCCGGTTCTTCGCCCACCCGATGGATTGCCACAGACTCCACGTTTCCTGCTACGCGCTGACCTTGCACTTCGACAATTGTTCCGGCCTCAACGATTCGACCGAGCCCGAGCGGGTCAGCATCCAGTTGAGCGGTGTCGGCAAAATGCACGACATTGCCGTCCTCAAGGGCATTTGTCGTAAACGGAGCAGCGGACGGAAGGCCATCTGCCCCAATTGCTCCCGTTTTGTCCGCGACAATGTAAGGCATGGGCAGTCGAAGATGGATACGCAACCCGTCGCTGGTGTGTTCAACGTGGAATACCCGAACGTTCAGGTTCAGTAGAAAATGCGCGTGGCTCGCAACCGCGAACACTATCAGGCAGGTCGTGACAAAAACCAACAAAGCTCTGCTTATCCGCTTAGACATCCGGTGCACGCGCCTCCAACACAGTGATTGCTCTAAGTTTCCAGCTACCTCGCTCAGGTCGGAAATCGACCCTTGCGCGGTATTCCACCCTTCGACGGTGATCATGACCCCAATGGCCCGCGCGCGCGTCGACCCGCCATTGCGCAACGCCTTCAAACGCTCCGTATCTATTCAATCCACCGTCTACTATGACGACATCCGTGACCTCAGCGATCTGCGCGAGGCCACCACCGGGTACCCGAATCCCCAAGCTTGCTTCCAGTTCTGCAGACACCTCAACAAGGTCAACATTCAGAACGATTGGGGCTAGCGCCTCGCTGCGTTTTTCTGGCGACACTTCGAGGGCTGCAACATACACGTTGGCTATGAGCTGGGAAAAAGCATCCGCAGCGACATGATCTGCGGCTTGATCAGAAGTCGGGCTTATCAATGAGATGGATCGAGAATTCCAAAATACCGATCCGATAAGAAGACAGCCGATTGTAAGCACGGATAATCCAATCCGCAGGTGCTTCTGGGAAGTTAGTATGGCGATCAGGCCGATTAGAGCTGAAAGGCCAACGGTAAACAGTGTCCACAGAGGCACAAACACAACACCTTGAGCCTTCACCCGAGAAACCTCAGGCTCGGCATATCGTTTCAGGTGATTTTCCCACGTGATCTTGGCATTCTCAGGCGTCGCCCAATCCAGGAATGGACCGGCGACATCCGTCAGCGTCACAGGAACCTCGCGGATCATATTGTTGAACATGCTCCAGGTGACAGACGCCTCAGCTGGTAAAGCTGAAATAGGATAAGACAATATCACGCCGATGAACGTCGTATCAGCATTAAGCGTTGAGGGGCCATCAACAACCTGAAACCCGCGTTCCCCGAGCGTCAGGAACGAACCGCGCACGTTCGAAGGCATTACCTGTTCGCCCTCAATGGCGACTGGGTTCTTGATTGCGAATTCGTTCAGTGCATCCGCAAGAATCTGTGACTGTAACGCAGGATCCAGATTTGATCCGGTACCCAAGGTTTGATCGATCCAGGGCGCAAGATCACGAGACCGGATCAGGACCTCGTGGCGGAGTTCGCGCGGAGCGACATACAAGTAGGATGTCGTCCCGCTTCGGGCTGAGCGGTTGAGGTTTGCGTTGGCAAATGCGGTGAACCAGGGGTCCGACCAGTTGACCGTAAATCGCGACTCCTTGTTCAGAAAACTGAACCGGGTGACCGGAACAGCGCGATCAAAGACCATGAAGCCAATCGATACCGCAGTGTTTTCGTCTTTGGCCAGCGGAGGGCGGATGATCAACTTCTCGGGTTTCAGGCCCTCAAAGTCATAGAATGCTCTAACGTAGATTACTTCAGGATCATTAGGAGGTGCCGGAATTTTGCTGCCGGTGATAGGATCGGTCATTCCGGCAAGAGGAGATGCGCGGTCGATCCTTTTGCGTCGCTCCGCAGTTAGGAATTGCAATGGCAACGGAGTTCCGTCGCCCCGAACTATCAAGAAATCTTCAAGGCCTTTGTCGGATGCAACGTCATATGTGACCAATTCCGGCTGTGGTTCCAACCATTCTCCAGATGACAGAGTCGCAGCGAAGGCCGTTAAGTCCCGAGGGTATATTTCCAGATCCAGATGAATGCCTTCGTCTTCAATTCGTAAGACGGCTATGTTATCGGCGACTTCCGCACCGCTGTAGGGCGTCACATCTCCTTGCGCCCCAATCGGCAAAACCAATGCCGTTACAAGTGCCAGCATGTATCTGACACGGCCCGGTGGTTTGCTTACTGTGTTCCGTGACAAGTTCATTGGCAGTGCTTTCGTTCCATCACTTGCCTGGGCAATGAGTTCCACAGCTCTCGACACGCGTCTGTGATGCAGCCGTCATTCGCATGGGAAGACATTTGCCTTTTTGTCCCGCGCGACCTGTGATCTGGCCGCGCGGATGCAGCGAAGATGTCGTTATTGATCCGGCATCGGCGGCGGGGTGTATCCTTCCCACTTGCCAGCAGTCACCTTGTCAGATGGCTCTTTTTCCTTCGAGCGAGGCGCCTTGATATATTCGTCGCCGACTGCCGGTGGCAGGGCATAGTCATCTACGCTGGCCTCCCGGACAACAATCTGATCCTTGGTGACATTGATTACCTGAAGATCGCGCGCAAGCGTCAGCGGCCCGTCATACGTCGAACGAACGCCTTCCAAAATCGCCTGGTAGTTTTCTGGTGAAAGAACAGAATGGTATCCCAGTGCCATGCGAGGCTTGACCGTTGACATGACCTTGCCAAAAGCCGCGGGTTCGGTGTGGACGCGGGTGGCGACATAAGTTGCCTGCTTCATGTCCCATCCAAAGTAGGGTGCCAACGCATCTGGCGGCAAAAACGCTTCGTGAGACGCTAAGTCTGCGTCTTTGGCATACTCGACATACCATTTATTCGGGTAGGTATCTCCGCCAAAGACGTACTTTAGCCCGTTCCATTCAAGGGAATAACTGACCGAGCCATCGAGGCTGTGGATCGCCGGCCAGGAACGAATGGTGACATCGTTTTCTTGGTAAACGATCTCGTTCTCCTGCATGTAATCGAATTCGGTGACATCAAGTTTCGCACCCTCATCCGGCAAAGCACCGGTTCTGGTCGCTAGGTCCCAGGCATAAGCCTTCGACATACCGTCTACATATGCCTTGGTGCCCAGTTCTTCCTCGGATCCGGACGGACCGAAAATACGAAGCGGGGTGTAGCGGCCAGAGAGCCAGCCTCCAACGTGAAGACCCATGAAGTCACCGACATGGTCTACATGCAGATGGCTGAAAAAGACTTTATCGATCTTTGAGAAATCTGGTCGCAATGAAAAAAGGTTGCCAGTAGATCCGGTGCCAACGTCGAAAAGAAAGGTATCCCCATTGCCCAACTCGACTAGGAACGAAATGGAAACGGCCGCTTTTGTTTGGTTTGGCATCCCCGTGCCCAATGCGGTGATCCGCATCTCGCTTTCACCGAGAATTTCAGTGTTTGGGAAATAGGACGCCGGATAGGTTCCGTCTTCGATTGCAGCAGCCGTTCGACCTTTTGGAAGCATATTCTGCGCCAAAGCAGATCCACTGACCGCAAGCCCAAGCGCTAAAACTGCACTTGTCGTGGAAATGAGTAATCTATTCATAGTTCCCCCTCCCTTTAGACGTGGCTAAGCATTTCACAAAAGCGTGATTCTCAAGTCAACCATAGACATCTCTACGGTAGTACCATAGACTTCTCTATGTCAATAGAGGCCTCTATGGAAAGCGGAATGGCAGTAATCGAAAAAAAGGAAAAAGCGTCGCGCGAGGATTGGTTGCTTGCGACGCTGGACGTTTTAAGAGAGCGCGGAATAGAAGGCGTAAAGGTCGTCGCTATTGCGCGTAGGTTGGGGTTGACGAGCGGAAGTTTCTATTGGCACTTCAAGAATTTAAAAGATTTACTCGACGCCGTTTTAACCTATTGGGAAGAAGCTTTGACCGGGCACATCATTGAGGATGCAATAAAGTTTGAAGGTCCCGCGAAAGAGCGGATCAGGCTCTTGATGCAACAGGTCATTCGCGAAGACGCTTCCAGACCAGACGGGGCCATTGCGGTCTGGGCGAAGTCTGATGCGGACGCTGCATTAAGCTATAAGCGTGCTATGGACCGGCGGTTTGAGTTTTCAGCCTGGTTGTTCGAACAGGCCGGTTTCGGGCCTCAAGACGCTGAAATTCGCGGTCGTATGATGGTAATGACGCTGATGGGTGAAACAACCAACGGGTTAAAGAACTCTGACGGTTGGGAAGGTATTCTCGACCGACACTGGCGCGTTTTGGTAGCGTAGTCTTCTAAGTAGGTTCCAATAGCCACCTCGTTTGCAAATCCGATTTCAATCTGATCGGTTCATTTGGGCTATTGGAGCATTTACCCCGTCGTTGGTCTCGAAAGCTACCGCCGCCCAGAATTCACCGGTTTTAGATGACAACGAGCTTGCAGCCGACGGGTCTGATAGTTCGGTTGAGAGTGGACCACTCAACTTTGCAAAGTCCGCTTCCTGCGCATTGCTGCCATTGTGGACGTATGACGATGCGGCATCAGCGAATGGCGGCTTCGTGGCCGTTGCTACTGGTGATAGCGCAACACCCGTAGAATCGACACTGCCTATCGTCTCGAAAAACAGATCGCACATTCCTTACCGGGCTTGATCACTAGTTTTGGCCGGAAGTCAAAGTCGATGGAGCACCGGCTCGAATCCGAGATACGGCTTCGAGCCATACGTCATCTTACGTACATTGGCATCTCGTAAGTCATTGTTTTTAAATGATTTGTGGTGCCCCCACACGGACTCGAACCGCGGACCTACTGATTACAAATCAGTTGCTCTACCAGCTGAGCTATAGGGGCGCTGAGTGTCGATTACTTTCTCTTGTTGGAGACTGCAAGCCCATATTTTTATCTTAACTTAGTGAATGTCGGATTTCTTGGCAACGCGAAGAAACAACCGGGCAGAATGGTGTGGATTTGACTGTTTCGACCGCAGGCTGTAACCCGACTAGAAGAGTTGAAAGCAAGGACAAGAACCGAAAATGAAGGTTGCTATCCACGCGGGCGCGGCTTTTACAGATGAAGGCCGCGTGCTGAACTCGTTGAAGAAAAACTCAGGCATCCTGAAAAATAACGGGGTCAAGATTTTTGGCGCGCGACGATACAACTGGACCTTCAATCCCATTTTTGAAAAGTTGGGAACTGAGGCCGTCGACTTATCCCAAAACCTCAATAGCATTCTGCCAAACGATTCACATACCCTGCGGGCGATCTTTTCCAGTGGAAGATTCGCGGGTGAACCGGCTGATGCCTTGCAGGAAGGGCAGTTGTATCCTTTAGCCGGTCGCAGAATGGCACTGTTGGAGCAAGCCTTTGATGAACACCAACTTGAGTTGTTCATAGGGCTCAGAAATCCGGGCAGCTTTATCCCCAAACTCCTGATGTCGCTGCCCGAAGGTGAGCGTGCCGAAATTGTTCGAAACACTGACCTGAGCTGCCTTAGCTGGATCGGCATGATCGAAGACATTCAGGACCTCGCCCCCAGCGTTCAAATCACATTGTGGAGCAATGAGGACACCCCGTTTATCTGGGGAGACATTATACGGTCTTTGACTGGCTTGGACGATAGCATGACGCTGGTGGATGAATATGACCTGTTGGCGACTTTGCTGGATGAAGCCGGACAAACCAAAGTGCTGGCCCTGAGCAACCAAATTGAGCCGCAAGACAGGTCAGCCCTGCATGAACAGTTGGCTCAGATTTTTGAAGAGCACGCGCTGCCTGAGAAAATTGAGGAAGAGTTGGACATGCCCGGCTGGTCCACCGAGATCGTGGACGCGTTTTCCGAACTGTACGAACAGGATCTTGAACGGCTTGGTGCCGTACCGGGCGTGCGTGTTCTAAAACCCTGATCGTGAATGTGAGGGACCCGCATGACAAGAATCGTCAGACGGACCCAGCCCTGTTTCAGCTCATGCCCAGCGCTTCCTTGTACATCTCAAGCACCGCCTCTTCTTCGGCAATATCGTCCTTGTCGCGCTTGCGCAGCGCGATTACCTTGCGCATGACCTTGGTGTCGTATCCACGGGCTTTGGCCTCCGCCATCACCTCTTTTTGCTGTTCCGCAAGGTCTTTCTTTTCTGCGTCCAGGCGTTCAAAGCGTTCGATGAACTGGCGCAGCTCACCCGCGGTAACACGATAATTCGCAGTGGCCTGATCTTCGGTCATGTCATCCATAAATGTCTCTCCCAGAGGTGGATATCTGATGCTGTGACAGCGGGCTCTACGCCGGATACATTGCTGCCGCACGGGCCGCAAGCACCCAATCCTGCCGGGCTTGTGTGAGCAGTGGTGATCCGCTAAGCGCTGGTGGAATTGACAAGCAAATGTGGGGAACCATGTTCGAATTCATCACCTGGGGCGGTGCCGCCCTGTCGCTTGCCGGGCTCTGCGGCCTGGTTTGGTGTATCCTGCGTGTGATGAAGGCGCGCAAGTCTGGCCTGTCGGACGAGGAACTGCGCGCAGTTGTTCAAGGTGTATTGCCGTGGAACCTGGCATCACTGTTTTTGTCGGTTCTTGGCCTGATGGTGGTGATCGTCGGGATTTCTTTTGGCTGACCGTTGAATTCAAACGGGCAGATTATCAAAGCGCGCTTCCATCGCATCTTCGCACAGGGCTGCATCCAAACGACGTAGGCGCGACGGGACATGCATTCCCTGCTGGCGCATCCGTTGAATCACTTTGGCCACACTTGGTTGCAATGCCAGACGTGTATCAAGGCACGCTCCGCTGAGCTTTTCTTCAAGTTGTTCGGCTTCTGAGTATAAATTGACTGACGACATTTCTATCCTCCCAAATGTCTTCATTTAGTCTGATATATGTGACCGTTTTAAGACCCGTTTAGATTGCTACACAATCGCGCGGAAAACCGCCTGTTCGTCGGACTATTTTTGCGACCGGGGGCGATTTGATTAAATTTTACTCGAAACGAGGCTACCCTGCTTTGACCCGCATCAAATCACGCAGTGTTGATTGCAATATATTCCGTAATTAATATATGAAATACCGACATAGGCGGAGGACCACATGACACCAAAAGTAAAAGCGTTTTTCGACCCCGAGACCTTTACGGTTTCCTACTTGGCGCAAGAGCCCGAAGGGCTTGCATGCGCGATTATCGACAGCGTTCTGGATTTTGACCACGCCTCTGGCCGGACGGGTACGCACACAGCCGATAAGATCATCGAGTACGTGCGGGCGAACAACCTGCGGGTTGAATGGATTCTGGAAAGCCATGTGCACGCCGACCACTTATCCGCTGCCCCCTATCTGCAGGAAAAGCTGGGCGGCAAGATCGGGATCGGGGATCAGATCGTTACCATTCAGGAAACCTTCGGTAAAATCTTTAACGAAGGGACCGAGTTTCAGCGGGACGGCAGTCAGTTCGACGCCCTGTTCCGCGAAGGCGACAGCTTTCACGTTGGTCAGATGCGCGGCGATGTTCTGCATACGCCCGGCCACACTCCGGCCTGCCTGACCTATGTGATTGGCGATGCCGCGTTTGTCGGCGACACTCTGTTCATGCCCGATTTCGGCACGGCGCGCTGTGATTTTCCAGGTGGGTCGTCCGCAACGCTATACGAATCGATCCAAAAAATTCTGGCACTACCGGATCAGACGCGCGTCTTTGTGGGGCATGATTACATGGCGCCGGGGCGCGACGAATATGCTTGGGAAACAACCGTGGGAGAGCAAAAGGCGCTGAATGTCCATATTGGTCATGGACGCTCTGTCGAAGAGTTCGTTGAAATGCGCGACGCCCGTGATGCAACGCTGCCCATGCCCCGCCTGATTCTGCCGTCGCTTCAGGTGAATATGCGTGCAGGGCAGATGCCGCCTGCCGATGAAGATGGCGACGTTTACCTGAAACTGCCACTGAACAAACTCTGAAACATTGGCGGCTGTCACGCAAAGGACAAACAATGCAACCTGAATGGATATGGGGCCTTGGCGGAGGTCTTCTGATTGGGCTGAGTGCTGCCCTCTATTTACTGGGCAATGGGCGCATCATGGGGGCCAGTGGCATTCTGGGCGGGCTGGTCGACGGCAGTGATCGATCACTTGAACGGCTGGCTTTTCTTGCGGGATTGATCGGAGTGCCCTTGTTGCTGCGACCCCTGCTCTTGCCCGCGGCCCAAACTCATCTGACCGGGAACATCACCCTCGTGATTATCGCCGGTCTATTGGTGGGCTTGGGCACACGCATCGCCAATGGGTGTACATCGGGGCACGGCGTTTGCGGAATATCCCGATTTTCCCTGCGGGGCATTGTCGCCACAATCGTCTACATCATGGCTGGGATCGCAACGGTCGCTCTGCTGCGCCATGTCTGGGGGCTGATCTGATGCGCGTAGTCATTTCATTTCTTGCAGGATCGTTGTTCGGAATCGGCCTGCTGATCTCTGGTATGACCGACACAACCAAAGTGCAGGGCTGGTTGGATATGTTCGGACAATGGGATCCAACGCTCGCCTTTGTGATGGCTGGGGCGATCCTTCCCATGCTTGTCGCATGGCGGTTGACGTCCAACCGCCGCCCACTGACCGGAGGGAGGTTTCCGCAAAAAGCCGCACCCGAATTGGACCGCCAGTTGATCTTTGGCTCTGTTCTGTTTGGCTTGGGTTGGGGATTGGTTGGGCTGTGCCCCGGACCGGCCCTTGCCTCGCTTGGCTATGGGGGAGTTGGCGGAATTGTTTTCCTGATCGCCATGATTGTGGGCATGGTTGCGGCCCCTACCCTTGGTGCGCAACTGGACAGAGCCGCCAACGCGGCCTAAGCAATTGCCATGGAGATTCGCCCGATTACCCCCCGCTACGCCGTCTCGCCGCAAATTTCGGTCGAGGACGTCCCAGCCATCGCCGATGCCGGTTTTGTCAAAGTGATTTGCAACCGGCCCAATGTCGAGGTTCCTGCGGACATGCAATCAGACGCCATCGGCGACGCGGTGCGTGCGGCGGGTATGGAATACGAGGTTCTGGAACTGACCCACCAGACCATGACCCCTGAAAATGTGGCCCTGCAACGCGAGTTGGCCGAAAGCTGCGGCGGACCGGTTCTGGCCTATTGCGCCTCGGGCACGCGGTGTTCGGTAGTGTGGGCATTGGGGCAGTGCGATCGGATGAGTGCGGACGACATCCTGAACGCGACCACCAAAGCGGGTTACACGCTGGACAACCTGCGCCCGATCCTTGAGCAGATCCGCGGCGACACTGAGTAAACTAGCTAGAATTATTGGGATCAGTTGTGGGCGTCGACAACCCGGCCAGCTGCGAAATTTCGGCAACCATTTGATCTGAGTCGGCGAAATTCAGGTTCGTTTCCAAATCCTCCGGTGCGATTGAATCGAACGGGACAGGCATCTGCGACATCTCTGGTTGTGCGGGCATGTCCGGTTCCTGATGTGATGCCACAGGCGACCGAGCCTCCAGAAACTCCTCGGCTTCAGTTTGGGTCAACGCCGTAAGCGGTGCGCATTCGTTCAGGCGCACGGCGCGCATCCCGCCACATTGCCCCAAGCGACCAACGGCAGCGCGCGCGCGGTCGATCGTCAATACCTGCGCCCGATCCAGCCGTGATCCCGTCAACGGCAGCACATCCCCAACGGCGAGGTCAGACAGCGACGCCAGCGGCAGGGTCATTCGGCAGATCACCGCGTTTAACTCTGCCCGCAAAACACCCGAAGCCTGTTCAAGGTTTGGACCTGTGTCCTCTTGCCTGACCTCCCCCTCCTGCTCTGCCGGATGATCGGGCAGGAAGACAGAAATCTGGCCCTGCCGTAGGCCACCGCCCAGTTCCACGGTAAGGTCAAACACCCGATACGTATCTTCAACCATCGCCAGCGACAATGTGCGCAAATCTGCCAAACGCGTGGAAAATTCATACCCCAACAAACTGGATTGATCCAAGGGCGCATCCACCAGTTCCACAGACCGTGCCAAGACCTGCTCGACCAACGGGGCAACCATCGCACCATCCGTGTGCGTGAAGGCACGTGGCGCAGGATCACCTGCCATTACCTCACCAATCGTTTGCACTTGAACGATGGCTGAAACAGCGCCCAGATCCATGCAGACAGCGGCAGAGATCCCATCGCTGTTCATAAACTGCAGCATCAACCAATCTTCCCCAACCGGCCCCGCCAGCATGTCCGGCGTACGGTTGGATTGTTTGGCCCCTATGACAACAAGCGGGAGTTGCAAATTGTCCCCGGCCGCGCGTGCAAAAGCCAGCCGCAGCGCCCGCAAGATCGAGCGTGGCTTATCGCCCTGCTCTTCCTGTCCCGCTGAAAGCTTGCGCGCCAATGCTGCGCTGACCGTTTGCGACATTCCCGAATCCGCTGTGTTTTTCCGCGTCTGACTCCCTGTCTAAACCGGTGCTGGTTACGAATGTCTTTATAAGCACATCACTGCGCGGCCTGCCGATAGGCCAGTGGCAAACGAACACGGAAGGCCGCCCCACCCTGACCGGGCAGATAGGTGATTTCACCGCCCAGGCGCTGCATAATCTCGCGGCAGATCGCCAAACCCAATCCGGCACCCCCCGCCTTGTCGACGCCAACACGGGCGAATTTTTCGAACACCATCGAGCGCGCCTCGGGCGGGATGCCACTGCCGTTATCGGCAAAATCAATCACAACTTGCCCACCAACATCATGGGCCGAGATTGTCAGTTCGGGCTCGTCGGCATCGCAATATTTCTGAGCATTGGAAATCAAATTGATGAACACCTGCCCCAGCCGATCCAGATCGGTTAACAGCGGGATACGCTCGGACGCTTTCGCGCGTTTGACGGTCAGTGTTTGCCCGGTTCCGGCCAATGCACTGGACACCGCCCGATCCAGAACCGAGCGAAGCGTATCCCCGCCCACGTTCAGGCTGACCTGTCCGCTTTCCAGTACGCTAAGATCAAGTAGGTCATCCAACAATCGCGTCAGGCGCAAAGCTTCGTCATGAATGATCGCGGCATAGCGCGTCTGTTCTTCGGGGCTCAGCCCGTCGGTGTCACGCATGATCTCGGAAAACGCGCGGATCGAGGTCATGGGTGTGCGCAACTCATGGCTGACCTGGCTAAGGAAACTATCCTTCTGTTCCGAGATTTGCGTGAGCTTGGTGTTTGCCTCGCGCAATTGCCGCGCGGTGCGGGACAGCTCGGCGGATTTGACCTCCAGTTGGCTGGAATATTCCAGCAACTGAGCGGATTCGTCGGCCACCGCCAACAGGTCTTCGACCGAAACGGATGATCCCCCGACGATCTGGCCAATCATCGCATGCGCTGTGGCCGCACCGACAGAGCCGCTGAGTTCCCGTTCCAGACGTTCCAGAAAGGCGGGCGTGGGTTCCGGCAGGCTAGAGCGACCACCCTGCTGTTCTGCCTCGGCATGAAAGAAGTCTTGCGCCGGGCCCGCCCCCAATATCCGCTGGGTCATGATCATCAAGTCTTCGCTCTGAGCCACCGATCCCGTCCAGCCGCGCGGCGCGACCGAATGGTCGAAAACGTTAACGAATTGCGCCCCTTGCAGGCGTTCCAACGGGCTGGGAACGCTTAGCAACGATGCAACACAGAACGCCACCGTATTCAGGGACAGTGACCACATAACGGTGTGTACCATCGGGTCCATACCTTCGATCCCAAACAGGGCCTGCGGGCGCAGCCAACCCCACCCGAAGGGCCCGTTTAGAACGACCGTTTCGGGTATCAACGCCCCACTCATCCCCGGCAACAGCAGTGTGTATATCCAAAGCAGGAAACCTACCGTCAGGCCCACCAGCGCGCCGGTCCGCGTAGCACCGCGCCAGAACAGACCGCCGACTAGTGCGGGCAGGATTTGAGAAATCCCGGCAAAGGCCACCAATCCGATTGACGCCAAAGCCGCGCCGCCACCGGACAGGCGGTAGTAAAAGAAACCCAGCGCCATGATGACAGCGATCGACACCCGACGCGCCATCAGAACGACATTCCGAACGTCCCCCGAAACTGAGCCGGACCCTTCCTGCGTGCTCAGCCAGATTGGCATGACCAAATGGTTTGACACCATGGTCGACAACGCCATTGCGGTAACGATGACCATCGATGTGGCCGAAGAGAAGCCGCCGATAAAGGACAACATCGCCAACCAATCATTGCCCTGAGACAAGGGTACAGTCAGGACAAACAGATCGGGATTTGACCCTTCGGGCATCAGGTCCAGACCAACGACCGCGATCGGCACCACAAAAAGGCTCATCAACAGCAGATACAGCGGAAAGGCCCAGGCAGCGGTCCTCAGGTGCCCTTCATCCGCGTTTTCAACCACCATCACCTGAAACATACGCGGCAGGCAGATAAAAGCCGCGGCGGATAGGAAAATAAACGTGGTCCAGCGCCCCGCATCCACATTCCACTGGCCGATCTCAGAGGCGTCGATCCGGTCCATCATCGGCCCCACGCCCCCCGCAACGCCCCAGACCACAAAGGCGCCAACCGCCAAAAGCGCGAACAGCTTGACCACGGATTCCAATGCGATGGCCGTCACTACTCCGTGGTGCCGTTCATTGGCATCCAGGTTCCGGGTACCAAACAGGATCGCAAAGATGGCCAACCCTGCAGCAACCCAAAAAACGCTGGCACCTTCGCGATACAGCCCCGAGGGGTCAGCCTCGGCAAAGATAGAAAATGACAGGGTAATGGATTGCAGTTGCAACGCGATGTAGGGGGTTCCGCCTAGCACAGCCAGAATGGTCACACAGATCGCCAGTGTATTGGATTTGCCATAGCGTGAAGAAATCAGGTCAGCGATCGAGGTCACCCGCTGACTGCGCCCGACCCGCACCAGTTTGCGCAGTCCCCACCACCAACCGACCATCACCAGCGTTGGCCCCAGGTAAATGGTCACGAATTCTAACCCCGACCGCGCGGCGTTGCCCACGGCGCCATAAAACGTCCAAGCCGTACAATAGATCGACAGCGACAGTGTGTAGATCAGTGGAGAACGAAGCCAAGCCCCCCGCCCGGCCGCCGCCATCCGATCCGCGGCAAACGCGACCCCGAACAGCAGAACAACATAGGCAAGGCAGACCAGAATAAGGACGTTCAGCGTGGCCATCAATCCGTCTCGGGCTCGGAATCGTCCGGAATGGCCATACGCCGGGCAGCAAAGCCAAACACTAGGCTGGCAACAATCAGGCCCGCCCAGCAGGCAAAGATGTAAAAAATCGCTGAGGACAGGGGCACCCCTTCCGGCGCACCCGGCTCATCAGGCCACAGCAACGGAATGGCCAGCAGCGCCGCCCCCAAAAATGGCAACAGGCGCGCGGCGTCTGACAGCCTGCGACGGCGATAACTCTGTCGCTCAAGAAAAAGCGAAGGCCGAACCCCCGAGGGCGGCCGGTCTTCGCCTGTGCTCATGACTGTGTCGCCTGCGCATGCAGGTCGCGCACTGCCGTCAGCATCTCGGTATTGGAAAACGGCTTGGTCATGAAGCGGCTGACACCGGCGTTTTCGGCCATTTCGCGATCTCGGGACTGGCCGCGGGCTGTCAGCATCAAAACCGGAAGGCCCTGCATATCCTCAAGCTCACGCAAGTCGCGTAGAATCTCCATCCCACTTTTGCCCGGCAACATCACGTCCAGAATGACCAGATCCGGGCTTGCCCCCTGAATGACCTGCAACGCGTCCGCGCCTTCGGCATGGGTTTCCACCTGCCAACCCTCACGCGTCAGCAGAAACCGAATGGCCTCGGCGATGTTGGGCTCATCCTCAATTAACAGAACCTTACGGCTCATTATCTGTCCTCCCCGTGACGGGCTACAAACTGGCAGACCCGTCTCCGACAGCTTACGCGCAGTGTCAGGAAACTGTCAAAAACCTTCGCTCAGAATTGACGGTTCGCGCCGCGACTTGCAGTCGCTGTGCGGGCAGACCCTGCAACTGGGCCCAACCCGGGCCACGGCCTGTTCGTCATGCGCCACGTCTTCGACCGAGCGTACCAGCATCACCGAGCGATAAACTGGCCCCTCGTCGTACCCGGAAACGGATTGCGGCCAGGCATAGGCATAACAGTCGAAGACAGCGGCCGTCCGACCAAGCTGTACAATGCGTTGCCGAATGGGCACCAAGGGCCTGTTCAGGGCCTGAAACAACGGCCACAGGGGGCAGGCTTCGCCAAAACGCGGCATAGCAAAGCCGGGGACGGATTTGTTGAACAGAATGCTGCCGGATGCGTCACACACCACCAGACCCGTCGGGCGGCCCAGATACCCGTCCGGCAGGGCCGCCAACCGACGCAGCACCGTCGCAAGATCCACCGAAAACCGGGACGCCAATTGCAGCGGGTTCAACGCAGATTCTGCCAAAGCCGCTTGCACATCCTCTAGCGGCATGGCCCGGGCATCTGCAGCATAGATGTCAAGAAAGTCTCGTGTCAGGGATTTGGCTGTCGCCGAATCCAGATCGCTCAGATCAATTTCAGCGCCGGGCCCACCCTGTTCGATCTGCGGGAAATGATGCCCGTTGGCGTCGAAAAACGCCTCGACATCCTCCAGCGGAACGCCCCGATGATCCCCGGCGGAATCGCTTTCATCAAGGTAAGCCACAAGCGATTTCGAGCTATCCGCCAAGCGTTCCGCATCCTGATGCAGGTTGCTGTGAAACCGGTCCCGCCATTCTGGTTCGATTTCCTGCGTGTCTGCCAGAATAGCCGCGGTTGAACGAATCGCAGCAGCGGTTGACAAGACCTCGTGCATGGACGCCGCCAGATGGGGATCATGAGTCAACCTGTCGGATAAGGTTTCGACTGTGCGCTCCAACGACACCACACGCCGATGCATCTGGGCCAGTACACCCGCCCATCCAGGGAACCGGCCCGCGAATTCTTCTAACCCGTCCAGTTCAGCCTGTTGACCAACGGCATCAGCCGCCGCCTCGCGTAGCGCGGCAATCAATGTAGCTTCGATCCCCTGTGTCAGCACCGAAGGTTCCACCGCCAGCACCGTCGCTATATTGACCAGCAACTTGCCACCGATCCGGCGGCGGTTGTGTTCGATAAGATTAAGGTAAGATGCCGATATCCCGACCCGCCGCGCCAGCTCAGCCTGGCGCATCCCGGCGATCTGACGCCTTTCCCGAATGCGACTGCCTGTCAGCGTATCGCGCATACCCTTACCCCTATCTTACACGAACTTAATTAGCCATTTCCTAACGATGTTTTCAAAACTTGTTTTTCTTTTCTATTAGTTATGCACAAATTTTCATAGCCACTTTACAAATTTAACACATCTGCACGCCTCATCGTCCGCCAGCCGTGATCAGAATCTGCGTACTGCCCCTTCTCATTTCACCCAATTCCCGGCACGATAGCTGGATGAGCGATCCCGCCTTTGAATATGCGCCAATCGGATTAGTCGAATTGGAAAACCGGATTATCCGGCGCTGCAACCTGCAGTTCGCCCGCACCTTTGGCGGCGAGGTTGCGGATTATCGGAACATGCCTCTGTTGCATCTGTACCCCTCGGTCGCCGATTGGGAGCGCATAGGCGCACGCAGCCTGCAGGTGATGCGCGACACCGGGTATTACACGGATGAGCGGGTCATGCGGAGGCGCAACAGCGATCTGTTCTGGTGCCGTGCCCGCGGGCGCTCGTTAACACCGGACGACCCGTTCCGACATGGCATCTGGAGCTTTTCCGACATCTCGGAAGAACGTCCCCTGGTCGAACTGACTGTTCGCGAGCGTGAGGTTGCCATCATGTCTTGCCGTGGCCTGTCCGCAAAGGAAATCGGGGGTGAATTGGGCCTTAGTTATCGGACGATCGAAGCCTATCGCGCGCGCCTGCTTGAGAAATTCGGGGCACGCAAACTACCCGAATTGGTGGCGAAACTTTCAGGAATGCCACTGTAGCCCCTTCCCCCCCGGGAAAACTTGGGTAAAACCCTTATCTGTCAGGCCGAGACTGCGCTTTTCATGGCCGGGCGCTTGGCTTATAACGCTGCGTAATTAGACCAAAGCCCGCAGGAACAGACGGGCCAAAGGGGAACCGTCGAGGACACTCATGACAGACACCAAACACGAAGCGGATGTGGCATTCATCAAGGCACTGGCTGAATTGCTGCGCGAAAACGATCTGACCGAATTGCAGGTCAAACGCGAATATGGCGAAGAAGACAGCCTGAACGTGCGCGTCAGCCGCATGAACCAGGTCGCCGCTGCTCCGGTTCAGGTTGCCGTTCCTGCCGCAGCCCCGGCCGCGCCCGTTGCCGCCCCTGCTGCCGCGCCCGCAGCAGCCGAAGCCCCCGCCGCACAGGAAGATCCGGCCAGCCACCCCGGCGCCGTAACCTCGCCCATGGTCGGCACCGTGTATATGCAAGCTGAACCGGGCGCACCTGCGTTCATTTCGGTCGGCGCGTCGGTGTCCGAAGGCGACACACTGCTGATCGTCGAAGCGATGAAAACCATGAACCATATCCACGCGCCCAAAGCAGGCACCATCAAGCGTATTCTGGTTGGTGATGGTGACGCTGTAGAATTCGGCACCCCTCTGGTCATCGTTGAGTAGGGCGGGCCCATGTTCGACAAAATCCTGATTGCCAACCGAGGCGAGATCGCCCTGCGCGTCATCCGCGCAGCGCGCGAGATGGGGATTAAGACGGTCGCCGTGCATTCAACCGCTGACAGCGACGCGATGCATGTGCGCATGGCGGACGAATCGGTATGTATCGGCCCTCCGCCCAGCCCGCAGAGCTATCTTTCGATGCCCGCGATCATCTCGGCCTGTGAAATCACCGGCGCACAGGCGATCCACCCCGGTTACGGCTTCCTGTCCGAGAATGCCGAGTTCGTGCAGATCGTCGAAGATCACGGCATCACCTTTATTGGCCCCACCGCGGAACATATCCGCATCATGGGCGACAAGATCACCGCCAAAGACACGATGAAACAACTGGGTGTGCCCTGCGTTCCCGGTTCGGATGGTGGTGTGCCTGACCTGGCAACCGCTAAAAAGATCGGCGAAGATTTCGGCTATCCCGTTATCATCAAGGCCACCGCAGGTGGCGGTGGGCGCGGCATGAAAGTCGCGATGAACGCCGATGAGATGGAAAGCGCATTCATGACCGCACGGGCCGAGGGCAAAGCCGCCTTTGGCAATGACGAGGTCTATATTGAGAAATACCTGACCACGCCGCGCCACATCGAAATTCAGGTGTTTGGCGATGGCAAAGGCAAAGCGGTTCATCTGGGCGAACGCGACTGTTCGCTGCAGCGTCGCCACCAGAAGGTGTTTGAAGAGGCCCCTGGCCCCTGCATCACGCCAGAGGAACGCGCCAAGATCGGCAAGGTCTGTGCCGACGCCGTGGCCAAAATCAACTATATCGGCGCGGGTACCATCGAGTTCCTGTACGAAAACGGTGAGTTCTATTTCATCGAGATGAACACCCGTCTTCAGGTTGAACACCCGGTAACCGAAGGGATCTTTGGCGTCGACCTGGTGCGGGAACAGATTCTCGTGGCTGCCGGTGAAGACATGTCGTTCGGTCAGGACGATCTAGAAATCAATGGCCACGCCATCGAAGTTCGGATCAATGCTGAAAAACTGCCCAACTTCTCACCCTGCCCGGGCAAGATCACGGCCTATCATGCGCCCGGCGGATTGGGCGTGCGGATGGATTCAGCGCTTTATGATGGTTACTCAATCCCGCCCTATTACGACTCACTGATTGCCAAACTGATCGTACAGGGCCGCGACCGGGCCGAGGCGCTGGCGCGTCTGGAACGCGCATTGGGCGAACTGATCGTGGACGGCATTGATACCACTGTGCCGCTATTTCACGACCTCCTGCAGGAACCCGACATTCACAGCGGCACCTACAACATCCACTGGTTGGAACGCTGGCTTGCTGAGAATATGCCTGACTAACCTACTGGGGGCGAAGGGCTGCAATCCTTCGCCCTTCGAGCATTCCGCATGAGCCTTTCCCCGGAACTCTTACTACACGGCTATTCCATCGGAATTTTTCCGATGGCTGAAAACCGCGACGCACCAGAATTGTTCTGGGTTGATCCCAAGTTCCGCGGAGTCTTTCCCTTGGATGGATTTCACGTCTCGCGCAGTCTGGCACGCCGCATCCGAAATTGCGGGTTCTCTGTCACCATAGATCAGGAATTTACCGGGGTGGTCGACGGCTGCGCAGATCGCGCCGACACCTGGATCAATGCCGAACTTCGCGAGCTTTACATACAAGTTCATCAGTCAGGCTATGCGCATTCTCTGGAAGTTTGGGAAAAGGATCAATTGGTTGGCGGTGTTTACGGCGTTACATTGGGGGCTGCATTCTTTGGGGAAAGCATGTTCTCACGCCGAACAGATGCGTCAAAAATCGCACTGGCCTATCTGGTGGACCGACTGCGCCAAACCGGGTTTCGGCTGTTTGATACGCAGTTTCTGACAACTCATCTGGCGTCCTTGGGTGCAATCGAAATTCCGCGCTCGCAATACCGTCAGGAATTGGACGAGGCATTGAACGCCAACGCAGATTTTACCACGCCTTTGGTTCAGTCGCCCGAGGGTGTAATACAGCGGATCACCCAGACGTCATAGCGTGCATGATCCAGCGCGTTCAGGGCTGGAGACGTTGCAATCATCCAGCCGTCAAACAATTGATCCGACTTACCTTTTTCCCAGATCGTCAAATAGGCAAACGCATCACCTGTCGGGTTATCGACAGGATAGCGGCAATCCCCCAATGCAACATCCAGACCGAATACCTCTCCGGTCTGACCGTTTTGCATTTCGACATCGACGGTTTGGCCGCTGACTTTGTCCAGGCCCCGCAGGATTGCTCCGGGGGCGGATTGAACCTTTTCCTGAGCTGATGCGCCAGAGGCGAGCAGCAGCGCAGCGATTAGGGCGAAACGCCTCATTCGCTGCTATCCCCGGCCACGAATTTGACCAGTAGTGAGATCAGGCTCACCGCGCCTTGGGTATCTTCGACCTGATCGCCCGGCTCGAAATAGAAAGGCGAACCACCGGGCATCACCTCAACGAAATTGCCGCCCAGCAGCCCTTCGGAAGAGATCACGATGGCACTGTCATCAGGCACCAGAATACCGTCCCGGATCGTGAATGTCGTGTCCGCACGATAGGTGTCTGCGTTTAGGGTAACACCGGTTACCGTGCCAATCTTGACCCCGGCCAGACGTACATCCGTGCCGACACCGACACCTTCCAGCGACCGGAAGGAGGCCCCCAGTTGATACCCTTCACCGCCTTGCGACAGACCGGTGGATTGGCTTGCATAGACGCCAAAGGCAACGGCACAGGCCAAAACGGCCCCGCCGACAAGAACTTCGGTCACATTGTAAGTAGACATTGCTCGCCTCGTTTATTCCGGGCTCCAGGCCTCGTAATCTTTGCGCTCGATCGGATCTTGCCGACGCAGAGATCCCGCGGGTGCATAAGCCAGTGCGGTACCCGTCAGGTTTTCTTGATGGGGCTTTTCCCAGGATTTGTGCTGTAACGGTTTGTCGGTTGGTGGCTCGTCCCAGGTACGGTGCAGCCAACCGTGCCAATCCGGATCGATCCGGCTTGCCTCGGCTTCGCCGTTGAAAATCACCCAGCGCTTACTGTCATCGGCGTTTTGGTAGAACACGTTGCCTTCGTTGTCCTCACCGACCTTGACGCCCTTGCGCGCGGTATAAATCTGCGTGTTCAGAGTGGCCCCGTTCCACCAGGTTACGGCCCGCAATAGCGTGTTCAGGATTCCCATCGGCTGCCTCCGGCATTTCTGTCCCCGCAGATATGGACCAAAGGCACGCCAAGGTCCAGTGTCACAAAGGCTGCACTCACTATTCCGGCAAATAAGCCGTTACTTCAATTTCGATCCGGAATTTCGGATCAATCAAACCGCATTCGATCATGGATGTGGCCGGAGGGTTTTCTCCGAAATACTCTCGCAAAATCGGCCAGCAGGGTTCAAATTCGGCACGGTCCGGCAGCATGTATGTTACGCGAACAACATCAGCAAAGCTGGCCCCAGCCTCGCTCAGAGCTTTTTCGATCGTCACCAGTGCTGCACGACATTGTTGGATCACATCATCGCCCTGCCCGACCGTCCCAGCCACATGAACCCAGCCACCGGCTACCACCGCACGGCAGTAGCCTATTTTGGCTTCGAATTCTCCGCCCGAGGAGATACGTTTGATCGTCATGATGCCTCCAAAAGAAAACGGCGCGGTCCATGCCGCGCCGTGTTTGCTAATTCGTTTTGAACTTAACCGGCCGAAGCCGATTCCGCCGCGTCCGCATAGATAATCAGCGGCTGCTTGTCGGACGACACAGCCTCTTCGTTGACCACAACCTCGGTCACGTTTTTCATGCCGGGCAGTTCGAACATCGTATCCAGCAGGATGTCTTCGAGGATCGAGCGCAACCCGCGCGCGCCGGTCTTACGTTCGATGGCCTTCTTGGCAATCGCCTTCAGCGCGTCGTCGGTAAACGCTAACTCAGCATCTTCCAGTTCGAACAGGCGCTGATATTGTTTGACCAGAGCGTTCTTGGGCTTGGTCAGAATGGTAACCAGCGCGTCCTCATCCAGATCTTCCAGCGTTGCCAAAACCGGCAGACGACCGACAAATTCCGGGATCAGACCGAATTTCAGCAGATCTTCGGGCTCCAGATCTTTGAAAATTTCGCCCACACCGCGTTCATCATTGTCACGTACGTCAGCACCAAAGCCCATGGCCGAGCCCTTGCCACGTTGCGCGATGATCTTGTCCAGACCCGCAAACGCACCACCGCAAATGAACAGGATATTCGTCGTGTCCACCTGCAGGAATTCCTGCTGCGGATGCTTACGACCACCTTGCGGCGGAACACTGGCCACGGTGCCTTCCATCAGTTTCAGCAGCGCCTGCTGAACGCCTTCGCCCGACACATCGCGCGTGATCGACGGGTTTTCGGACTTGCGTGTAATCTTGTCGACTTCATCGATATATACGATGCCGCGCTGCGCGCGTTCGACATTGTATTCGCTGGCTTGCAGCAGTTTGAGAATGATATTCTCGACATCCTCACCCACGTAACCGGCTTCGGTCAGCGTGGTGGCATCTGCCATGGTGAACGGTACGTCCAGAATTCGAGCCAATGTCTGCGCCAGCAAGGTTTTACCGCAACCGGTTGGGCCGATCAGAAGGATGTTGGATTTCGCCAACTCAATATCGCCACCCGCCTTTTGGGCGTGGTTCAAACGCTTGTAGTGGTTGTGAACCGCAACCGACAGAACCCGTTTGGCCGTCGCCTGACCGATCACATAGTCGTCCAAAACCTCGCAGATATCTTTCGGTGTCGGAACCCCGTCCGAGGACTTCAGACCGCTGGCCTTGGTTTCCTCGCGGATGATGTCCATGCACAGTTCGACGCATTCATCGCAGATAAACACGGTCGGTCCGGCAATCAGCTTGCGCACCTCATGCTGGCTCTTGCCGCAGAAGCTACAGTAGAGCGTGTTCTTGCCGTCACCGCCTGAATTCGTCGCCATGTTCTACCTTTCGGGCTTCGTCCCTGCGGCCCATCCTGAACCGCGCTTGCCACCTGTTGGTGCAGCTTAGGCCAGCACCGAGACGGCTACAATCTCAAAATGCGCCCCCGCACCACCGGCCCGGGGGCTTAAACTCAGGCCTCGTCGCCGTCCATTTTCGCGCGGTTTTCAACGATTTCGTCGATGTGACCCCAATCTTTCGCCTCTTCCGGGCTCATGAAATTGTCACGATCAAGTGCTTTTTCAACTGCCTTTTTGGTCTGGCCCGTATGACGCACGTATATGTCATAAAGGCGATCCTTCAGTTTCTGTGTCTCGGCTGCGTGAATCATGATGTCGCTGGCCTGACCCTGATACCCGCCGCTGGGTTGGTGGACCATGATGCGGCTGTTGGGCAGCGAAAACCGCATGCCTTTTTCGCCACCAGCCAGCAAAACCGACCCCATCGAGGCCGCCTGACCGATTACCAATGTCGAACATTTCGGCTTGATGTACTGCATTGTGTCGTAAATCGACAAACCCGAAGTCACCACTCCACCTGGCGAGTTGATGTAGATCGAGATCTCTTTGCTGGGGTTTTCCGCCTCAAGATGCAGCAGCTGCGCCACGACAAGATGGCTCATCCCGTCGTGGATCGGGCCGTTGATGAAAATGATCCGCTCTTTCAAAAGGCGCGAGAAAATATCGTAGGCCCGTTCGCCCCGGCTGGTCTGTTCGACCACCATTGGGACGAGCGTATTCATATAGGTATCAACTGGATCGAACATTCTGAACCTGCCTGCTTTGCTATGGATCGGGACATTACCCGAAGAAACGTTACCCGAGTCTTAGTGTCGCCATCGGGGGGCTGCAAGGGGGACCGGATACTTCACCCCCTATCGCCGTGTTTTAAGGCCCAATCCCGCTGTCGCCAAAGTTATCGCGGTGATGTCCATCAAATCTCATCGCTGTCACATCACATCATTTTGATCCGTGCATATGGAAATACATGATCATAATATGTAACCAAACATAACGCGTATCGGATCCGCTCAAAACAACACCCACCCCGCTTACGCGTAGAAAAGGAAACAAACGATGGCCCTTCCCCAGCTTTCGCAAAATATGCCTCCCGAGTCGTTCGACAAGATGGTCCACAACGCGACGCGCGCGTCGAATTTCCTGAAAGCCATCAGCCATGAGGGTCGCCTGATGATCCTGTGCCACCTGGTGTCTGGCGAAAAATCCGTGACCGAATTGGAAGAATTGTTATCGGCGCGTCAGGCTGCCGTGTCCCAGCAATTGTCGCGCCTGCGCCTTGAGGGGCTGGTGACGCCCCGCCGCGAGGGCAAGGCGATCTATTACCGTCTGGCGGATGACCGCCCGCGCCGCATGCTGGAACTTGTCTACGACATGTTCTGTGGCGAGGAAAAAGGCTGAACCTTCAGCCTTTTACGATCCGTTGGCACAGGCCTGATAACCGTCGACCAATGCGCGCAGCAAATCCGTATATTGATCTGCGCCAGGGTTAAGGGCCACGCCGATCGGATCCAGATGATAGATTGCGGCGCCCGTTCCCTCAATCGCAGTTTTCACCAAACGAGTGTCGTATTGCGGTTCCGCAAAGGCGCAGACGATCTGATCTTCGGAGACTTTTTCCTGCAGGGCGGCCAGACGCGCGGGTCCCGGCGCCGAGGCGTCGCCCAAGCTGACGGATCCAGAGGTTTCCAAGCCAAAGCGCTTTTCGAAATACTGATAGGCATCATGGAATGTGATGAAGCTGCGTGCCTGCATGCCGCTTAAGTCAGCAGCTATCTCATCCTGCAAGCCAGCCAGTTCGGCATCGGCGGCCTTTGCATTGTCTCGATACTGTTGCGCGTTTTCCGGATCAGCGGTCGCCAGAGATTCCGCGATTACCTGAATCCAAACCCGCGCATTTTCGGGGTCCAACCAGGCATGCGGATCAATTCCGTCATGGTCATGACCGTGATCGTCGTGGCCTGAGTGCCCTTCTTCGTGGTCGTCGTGGCTTTCATGTTTGTCTTCGGCATGATCGTCATGACCATCATGATCGTCGTGGTCGTCATGATCAGAATGGTCGTCATGCTTGGCGTGGTCATCGTGATCATCATGATGATCCTCTTCATGACCCTCTTCGGTAACATCGCGAAAATCGTACAGAACTGTTCCATCTGTATCCAGCAAAGTCACAAGCTGCGCATCCTCGGACAATGCACTCAGCGGCTTGGCCATCCAGGGAGTCAGCTCTTCGCCGACCCAGAACACCACATCCGCCGATTGCAATGCACGCGCCTGAGAAGGCCGCATCGCGTTACTGTGCGGTGAAGCACCCGGCGGGATGATCAGATCTGGCGATCCTACCCCATCCATGACGCGTGCCACCAAGGAATGAACCGGAGCAATATCAGTGGCGACCTTTGGGGCTTCGGCTGCAGCTTGACCTGCCAATCCGGCACCAATTACATAAAGGGAAAAACGGATCATGCGCACTCCAAGATGATATGTTATCACATTCTTTGGGCGCTTGATAAGCCTGGTGTTATAACATATCAAGCAGAAAATACCCGGAGCGCATCACCATGAGTACAGTTGGCTTCAGACAACACGACCACACGCATTGCGTTCACACAGCCCTGGCTCAGGCCGACGCAAAGTGCAAAGCGCAGCGCCTGCAATTCACACCGGTCAGGCGCCGCGTACTTGAGATTCTGCTGGAAAAACATCGGGCAATGGGCGCCTACGACATCCTCAGCGTCCTGTCCGCCGAGGGGATGGGTTCGCAACCGCCCGTGGCTTATCGCGCACTGGATTTTCTGGTGCAGAACGGGTTTGTCCACCGGATCGAGCAACTGAACGCCTATACCGCCTGCGCCCACCCGACCCATGACCATATTCCGGCCTTCCTGATCTGCCGATCCTGCAAAGCTGTAGCCGAAACTGAAACCGAGCTGACGCAGGGCCGTTTGGGCGCTGCGGCCAGCACCTCGGGGTTTCGGATCGAGCGGGTTGTGGTCGAAGCCGAAGGTCTGTGCCCCGAATGCATTGGGGATCAACCGTGACAAAAACGCTGATCTCTCTGAAGGACATGTCCATTCGCGTGGATGGCCGAACCATTCTTGAACATGTGAACGCCTCGGTTTCCGAAGGCGAGATTGTCACGATTGTCGGACCAAACGGATCGGGCAAATCGACCCTTCTGCGCGCGATGATTGGTGCGGTCTCTCCTGCCCAAGGCACCGTGCAACGCGCGCCAGGCCTGCGTATCGGTTATGTGCCCCAGAAACTGGCGCTTGATGCGGCCCTGCCGATGACAGTCCAGCGGTTTCTAGGTCTTCCCAAGCGCATCTCGGCCCGCGACGCCGTCAATGCATTAGACATTGCCGGGGTCCCCGACCTTCGCAGCAGACAGATGACGAAACTGTCCGGCGGCCAGTTTCAACGCGTTCTTCTGGCGCGTGCTTTGCTGGAAAATCCGCAACTGCTGCTATTGGACGAGGCGACACAAGGGCTTGATCAACCCGGTGCGGCTGCGTTCTACCAACGGATTGAACAGGTTCGCCGCGAATTGGGCTGCGCGGTCGTGATGGTCAGCCACGACCTGCATGTGGTCATGGCGGCCTCGGACCGAGTGCTGTGTCTGAACGGACATATATGCTGTGAAGGTTCGCCCAACACTGTCGCTGACGCACCTGAATACCGGGCATTGTTCGGCAGCGGCACCAAGGGCACCATGGCTTTGTATCAACATAAGCACAGCCATTCCCACCATCACGATCACCATCACGCACAGGACAATACCAACTGATGCTGGACGATTTTATGGTACGCGCCGCCCTTGCAGGGGTTGGCGTTGCAATTGCGGCGGCCCCTCTGGGTTGTTTCGTGGTTTGGCGTCGCATGGCTTATCTGGGTGAGGCGACCGCGCATGCCTCGGTTTTGGGGGTTGCGCTGGCGCTTGCGTTTTCGCTGCCCTTCCTGCCTGCTATTGTCGCTGCCGCTTTGGCCATGGGTCTGACCGTGACGCTGCTGCGTGGTAAGGGTTTTGCCATGGACACGTTGCTGGGCGTTATCGCCCATACTGCACTCGCAGCCGGATTGGTCACCGTAGCCTTGTTGGCGGATGTCCGACTGGATCTGAACGCCTTTTTGTTCGGCGACATCCTAGCCGTCACCAAAACCGATTTGACGACAATCTGGGTTGGCGGCACATTGATCCTTGCCCTAATGATCTGGAGGTGGTCGGCCTTGTTGGTGGCCACGCTCAACCCGGACCTGGCCTACGCCTCAGATATCGACCCAAAGCGCGAAGAAATGTGGCTGACCCTTGCCATGGCTCTGGTCGTGGCCGTTGCAATCAAGGTGGTTGGCGTTCTTTTGATCGCAGCCTTGCTGGTAATCCCTGCAGCGGGTGCGCGGTCTTTGGTCAGAACACCCGAAGCCATGGCGTTCTACGCCGCGATCATAGGCTCTGTGGCCGCATTGGGCGGGCTGTGGGGCGCGTATCTGGCCGACACGCCGGCCGGGCCCAGCATCGTTTGTGCGGCGGCTTTGATCTTTGTTGCAACCGCGCTGTTTGGTCCGTTGATCCGCAAGGAATAATACGGGACCCAAAGCTCTGGTTCCGTTCGGGAAAAACTGCTACGCAACACATAACTGACACAAATGGAGACACCGATGACCCGTGCAATTCTGATTGGCCTGGCCCTGTTCACCCTCACCGCTTGTGAAACCGCAAAGGGCGCTGGCAAAGACATCGAGAAAGCAGGCGACGCGATTCAAGGCGCGGCCACGGACGTGCAGGAAAACCTGTAAACCACTCCATTTATTGCTGGGTCGAGGCAGGAACCGCAACATATAGTTGATACCGGCCACGATCCACAGTAAACTGCGGATCACAGGTGCATAGACGCGGTATTGCATTTCTGACAACACGACGGGGTTCTTGTGTACAAACAAGAACCCCGTTCCCTTTTTTAAGGGGATAGAGTGGCAGTCTGTTTCAAGCCAATGTCCGGCAAAAGGAAAAGGCGTCAGGTGCGCAGACGCGGTCCATGCATGCATCCTTGCGGATACTCCTGACGCCTTGCCGGGTCGACACGTCCGAGGAACGTCCCGAGCCAGTTGCCCCGGCCCCCTAAAGGGCCAAAGCCGCTGCGTCGTACCTGCTGGCACCACACAGCACGCGCCGACCTTCTGAGAGGGTAATCGCCTGATCCAAATTCGAAACCTAGATCAGCCATTTGCCCACCGGTAAATCATTGCAACGAAAAACAAATCCTAAAATCCGCTCTCATCGCTCTGACCCCCTGGCCTTTGCGCCCCGCTCAGGTTCCGAAGAACCGTTGCAGTAATCAGACTGTTACATTCGGACCTGTCTCGAACAAGAAAATAGCACTGCAGCATGAAAATTAGACGGGGATAAGATGTTGATATGTGCCGGGAAGCTTATGTGGATAACTCTGGAAACTTCGAAGTGCCACTGGCTTGGCGGTGGAAAAATAAAATCATCCGACAATAACGCAATTTTGCAGTCTTTCTGCGAGTGCAAAGGCCATTAATCGGTCAAATTAGTAACAACCGTGAGATTCACCGATCCCCAGAGGCAAGTTTCCAAGAATCGATCCCACTTTTCGCAGCGGACATAATGTGAGTTTTGGGTCGAGCGCCATTGCCCACTTTCTGCAATACCGCGCTGAAGGATCGCGAAACCCGGCTGGCCTGTACCGAGGAACGCCGCTTTTGGGCATAGACCAATCCGAGCCCTGTCGCAGGTGGCACCATCACCGCCCGACCCGCCCCCTCACCGAGGGGATCATAGTTCCGCTTTTTGAGAAGCGCTCCGACCCGATCAGGATTACCTATTACGTGCTGCAACAAACCGCAGCCAGTACCCCCTACAGACCGATCGGGCCGGAAACGCTTCAGTTCACCTGACGTTCCAGAACGGTGCTGTAAGTCGTTCCGTTACGCAGGCTACGGAAATCCGCATAGATCTTTCCATCTTCGTACCGGGCGTCGATCAACGCGTTTGCGCCGATGATCATGGGCGAGGTTTCGATGATCCCGATACTTCCCGAACCGTCCAGGCTGATGGTGCCAGTGGCCTCATTTTCGTTCCACTCGGCATCGCCTTCACGACGCCATTTGCTGGGACCCCAGAACACGTTGTCTTCCTGAATCTGGACATCCAGCATCCATTCAGCCTGATTGAACCTGGGCTCATCGCCGCGTTGATAATGGCTTGGTGAAACGGTTGTGTACGAGCCCAACCAAGTACCGCGCAGATCAGGCGCGGTATCGGCCAGCGCGGCCGTACCAAGGGTGAGGGTCGTGGCCAGAGCGGCTGCTCCGGCAGTCATGTATCTGGTCATTGGCTCTCTCCTTCTGTCGGGCCGATGCTGGCCTTCTCAACAGATTGGAAGGGCGCGATCCAGTTACAACTTACCTGAGGGAAACTTCATGATTGGTTCATGGACCCCTTAGACATCCACAGCGAACGGGGGCACGTCAAACCCCGCACCCCTATCGCAAGCCTTTGTGAAGATTGATTTATTCGATTGTGATACTACCTGTGATCGTATTCACAAACTTCTTGGTGTCAGGATCAGTCAGCGACGAAAAACTCCCGCTTCCGGTGGCGCTGGCCCAACTGCCCGAACCGCCCGAGACGGTCCAGTCGCCCGTCAAAGCCCCATCCGCACCAAGGCCCGTGGCCGTCCAGGTCATCACCGCCTTATCGCCCGAGGTGGTATCGAACACACAATTCCCGGTGCCCGAGACCGCAGCCCCGTTGACCAGCAGCGCACCGAAGCACGAACCCGTTGCCCCCTCCAGCGGGTGCCCGGCGGTAACTTCGAAACTGTCATAGTCGGTCTGCGTTTTGACCACGGCGTTCCCGTCCGAGATGCCATAGACTTGGTTCGCGTTCGTCCCCATGCCTTTGCTTTCGCCGTCATAGGTCTCGGCCTGGGCCAAACCTGCGGACAAGCCTAGGGTCAGAACTGTGGCTGCGGTCGTCGTTAAGAATTTGTGCATAATAACCTCTCATTTCTGAGGGTCATGCGTTGCAGGCACCCGAAGAATAAAGCCGCCCAAACGCGGTCCCCCGCGGACACAATAACAGATTGAGATGTGTGCGTCTAAAGCGGGGAACTATGCACCACGGATCAGCTTTCGAGCTTGCGAGCCACCAGATACGAAACCGGGAACGCCGCCACAAACCCCACGACAGCTGCGACCAGAATATGCGTCGCCGACGTGTAACCCATTGCCAAAACCGCAATTACAGCGGACCCGGCAAGGGTGGAACCAAGAAAGATGTGAAGGATCAGCATCAGGGTCAGCATAGGGTGCCTCGTTTTTCCAGTCTGTTTTCGCGCACACTAAAACCAAGCTTGAGGGTGGTCCTTGATCTGGGTCAGAATAAGTGGAAGTTCGAGGCGCGATCAGGCCCATGCCAAGGCCGTGCCGACCAGGACTAGGCCAATCCCGGCGACTTCGCGACCAGAGAAGTTTTCGCCGAACAGGAAGTAAGAGGCGATGGCGATCAGGATGACCTCGGCCCCCAGAATGCCGGTATAGATGATGCCCAGCCGCTCGTCGCGCAGCGCGGCAAGCTCCAGTGTCGCCCCGGCCAGCAGGGTTGCAACGATCAGCAGGCCAAGCCCCACGCCGGGGAGTTTCCACCAGAACTTCATCGCGATCATGGCCACGGAATAGAGACCCGCCGACCCGAGGGCGATGATGGGGATCATGGATGTGGACATCTGCGCCTCCTGCTGAGGGTTCCGTTGGGTCAAGTGTAGCAGGAGGGAGGGGTTGGGGCTGTGAGGTGGGTCACAGTTACATGTGGAAGCAACGCTGCGCAAGTGAACCGGCAGACGACACAAAAACTAGATGTTGGAACTATTCCTCACCTTTTCGGCTAGTCGTAGATAAGCAGATCAATGCTACTCATGCTTGTATTTTTGGCATTGACTTCCCGCAAAATATTTCTCTGATAGCAACTTAATGAAAGCAGGAGATTTATAATGGACCCGATTTTAGATGGCTATGTTTCCGACTATACAAAAAAAGCAGAAATTTCCTCAAGCGATCAGGGGAAAGCGTTCGAACACTTTGCAAACCACTGTGTAATCGCACGCGACTTTCCGTCACTTACCAACACTCAAGATATAGTCGTTGGGGGAAGTAACGATACAGGCATAGACGGTGTCGCATTTTTTGTTAACGGAATTCACATAGAAGACACAACAACAATTGACTACTTCGCAAATAAGACCAGAATTTCCGTCGACCTAGTCTTCATTCAATCGAAGTCCGGACCAAAGGTATCGGCGAGTGAAGTGGGGACATTCTGTGAAGGCGTATACAATTTCTTTAAAAATACCGGGATGAAAGAAAGTTCAGAAATAACAGAGTTAAAAAAACTTGTATCGCATGTATTTCAAAAAGCTGCGTCGATGGCCAGAAGGCCAAATATCTACATGTACTATTGTACTGCCTCCAATTTTAAGGGTGATCAAAATGTCGACTCGCGATCAAGATCGGGGTGCGAACGGTTAAAAGAACTTGACCTATTTAACCAAGTCAATTTTGAATTTTTAAACAAGAAAAAATTGACCACGCGCTATGATGAAATTAGGTTGAAAATTGAGCGGACGATAAATTTTGAGCGACATGCCGCTTTCCCGAAGATAGATGGAATTCGTCAAGCATACATTGGCTTGTTAAAATGTGAAGAACTTGTCAAGTTAATCTCTAACTCTGACGGCGAACTACAACGCAATCTCTTTTCCGAGAACATTAGAGATTTTTTGGGTGAGAACAAAGTCAACAAGGAAATAAAAAACACAATTACCTGCCAAGATTCTCGAACTCGTCTACCAGCTCTAAACAATGGAATTACTATCGTCGCAAAGGAAGTCGCAAACGTCGCTGATCAATTCACGCTTAGAGACTATCAAATTGTTAACGGCTGCCAAACCAGCAATGTAATATACCTCAACAAAAGCCACTTAAACGAGGATGCATTTGTTCCAGTAAAAATTGTTGAGGTTGCAGAAGACGAGCTTGTAAATGAGATTGTGAAGTCAACAAACCGCCAAACTCAGGTGACGGATGAGGCTTTTGTTGCACTAGAGGACTTCCACAAACAATTGGAGAAGTTCTTTTCGAACATACACCCAGAGAACGGGCAAAAATTGTATTATGAGCGTAGAAGAAATCAGTATCAAGAACACGCTATTACTCAAAAGCAAGTCGTGACACTCACGCTATTGACGAAGAGCTTTGTCGCAATTTTTAAAGAAGAGCCACATAGCACACAGAGGTACTACGGAGAATTACTTGATGCCAACAAAGCAACCATGTTTATTGATGGGCAGTCTTTGTGGGCGTACTATGCCGCCGCTGTTATATTCTACAGGATCGACAAGAAACTCAAACAATTGAAACCAGCTTGGCTAAAGAAGTACCGGTATCAATTTTGCTTACTTTATTACCGCTCCTTTGGAGTATCTCCCGAGATTCAGTCTCACAAAAAGATGCAAGCGCACTGTTCACGCCTGATTTCTGAAACTTGGGTCGATGAAGAATTCGAACGTAGGTTCAACGTTTGTAAGCGCATAATTACTGATGCAGAAAAGAATGAACCTAAAGACCATCAAGGCAACCCGCCATACAGAAGAAGAGAATTCACGCGGAAGATCTTGACTGAAGTAGAGAGTGGCATCTAGCCACTCTAACTATCCATCTTCAACGCTGAAATAAACGCCTCCTGCGGGATATCCACCTTCCCGAACTGACGCATTTTCTTCTTACCCGCCTTCTGTTTGTCCAGCAGTTTGCGTTTCCGCGTGGCATCGCCTCCGTAGCATTTCGCGGTCACGTCCTTGCGCAGGGCTGAGAGGGTCTCGCGGGCGATGACCTTGCCGCCGATGGCGGCCTGGATCGGGATTTTGAACATGTGGCGCGGGATCAGGTCCTTGAGCTTTTCGCACATCGCCCGGCCCCGCATCTCGGCCCGGTCGCGATGAACCATGGTCGACAGCGCATCAACTGGCTCGTCATTCACCAGCACCGACATCTTGACCAGATTATCCTCGGTATAACCGGTCATCTGGTAGTCGAAGCTGGCATAGCCCTTGGTCACCGATTTCAGGCGGTCGTAAAAGTCAAAGACGACCTCGTTCAGCGGCAAGTCATAGACGACCATGGCGCGGCTGCCCGCATAGGTCAGGTCCAGCTGGATGCCGCGGCGGTCCTGGCAGAGTTTCAGCACGTCGCCGAGGTATTCATCCGGCACAAGGATGGTCGCCTTGATGCGCGGTTCCTCGATATGGTCAACCTTGGAGGGGTCGGGCATGTCGGCGGGGTTGTGCAGCTCGATCATCTCACCGTCTTTCATGTAGACGTGATAGATCACCGAGGGCGCGGTGGTGATGAGCTCGATATCGTATTCGCGTTCGATGCGGTCACGGATGACCTCAAGGTGCAGAAGGCCCAGGAAGCCGCAGCGGAAGCCAAAACCCAGCGCGGCCGAGGTTTCCATTTCAAAGCTAAAGCTGGCGTCGTTCAGGGCCAGCTTGTCGATCGCATCGCGCAGGTCTTCGAATTCGGAACTGTCGACGGGGAAAAGACCACAGAACACCACCGGCTGCGCGGGTTTGAAGCCTGTCAGGGCCTCTTCGGTGCCGTTACGGTCATTGGTGATGGTGTCACCGACGCGGGTGTCGCGGACCTGTTTGATCGAAGCGGTGAGAAAGCCGATCTCACCAGGGCCAAGCGAGTCCACCATCTCCATCTCGGGGCGGAAAACACCGACGCGGTCCACATGGTGCAGGGTGCCGTTCGACATGAACTTGACCCGCATCCCCTTTTTCAGCGTGCCGTCCATGATGCGGACCAGAACGATGACGCCGAGATAGGCGTCGTACCACGAATCCACCAGCATCGCCTTGAGCGGTGCATCCAGATTGCCCTGCGGTGCGGGCAGTTGCTGCACGATGGCTTCAAGCGTCTCATGGATGCCCTGCCCCGTCTTGGCCGAGACCTGAATGGCGTCGGTCGCGTCGATGCCGATGACGTCTTCGATCTGTTCGGCCACGCGGTCACAATCGGACGCGGGCAGATCGATCTTGTTCAGCACCGGCACGATCTCATGATCGGCGTCGATGGCCTGATAGACGTTCGCCAGCGTCTGCGCCTCAACCCCTTGGGTCGAGTCCACAACCAGTAGCGAGCCCTCGACCGCGCGCATGGACCGGCTGACCTCATAGGCGAAGTCCACGTGGCCGGGGGTGTCGATCAGGTTCAGCACGTAATGCTCGCCGTTGTCGGCGGTATAGTCGATGCGGACCGTGTTGGCCTTGATGGTGATGCCACGCTCGCGTTCGATATCCATGCTGTCGAGCAGCTGTTCTTTCATGTCGCGATCCTTGACCGTTCCGGTCTCTTGGATGAGCCGGTCAGCAAGGGTGGATTTGCCATGGTCGATATGCGCGACGATGGAGAAATTGCGGATATGAGCGAGGTCTGTCATGGGTTGGGATATGTCCGGAGATTTGGGTCTCGTCAAGCCGTGAAGCGTTGCAGCATAGGCGCGCAGTGGGTCTTTCTACCTAAATGCATTTACCCAGTATTTGCGAACGGATAGGATTATGCCGTTGATTGGCCCGAACACTAACAAGAAAGCAGTTTAAACGTTGGCCGACTATTCGATTTTCGTTCTTGGTGAAAGCCAACTGTCGATCACGGTGCCTCAGGGGTTGGACGGTATCACTCAGGGCACGGGCATACATTTGATCGGTCAGACGATCACGATTGACTCTCGCGCGGCGACCGAGGTCTTCATCACCGACGCGGGAAGCGACACCAATTTTGCCGACAACGATGGAAATCAGCGTTTGGATGGCGACCAGACGATAGACGGCACGCTATTCACCGACGGCACGCGAGTTGAGGCTGAGTACGGCATCACCTTAACAGATGGAGTGAACACTTGGCAGGCGGTTGCGTTCAACGTAACCAACTCTTCTCCGGCATACGCAACCGTTGAGGGGATTGCCTTTATCGGAGGGCCCGGTCAGTTTCCCCCCGCTGGCGTGCCCTTGACCGTTGTCAGCACGCAGGAAGGCCCGAGCTTTGATGAAAGCGAATATGTTACACCGATCTGCTATGATGCTGGAACTTTAATTGAAACGGAACAGGGTCACCTGCCCATCGAAGCATTGAAGCCGGGTGACAAGGTTTGGACACAGGATGATGGGTTTGTTTCGGTGCAATGGACGGGTGTCCAGGATGTCATTGCTGCAGGCCGCTTCAAACTAGTGAAAATTCCCGTTGGCGTTCTATCCAACTTTGCCCCGCTCAAAGTCTCCCAGCAACATAGGATATTGATTTCACATCCATTGGCCGAGTTGTTGTTCGCAGAGAATGAAGTTTTTGTCCCCGCCATAAGCCTTGTGGATGCCGGTATCGCATATCTGGCTACAGATCGAACGGCCCGCTTTCATCACTTTTTACTGGAACGGCATAACGTCGTCCGGGCGAACGGCGCAGCCTCCGAAAGTCTGCTGGCCGCATGTTTGGCGGATCAGCTAAACCCAGACAGGCTGTTTTTTCCCGAACTCACGGGGCGTGTTATGGAAACAACAGACACGGCAAGACTGGCCTTAAAACGCCGTGAGGCCGCATTTTTGCTCCAATCGCTGTTGTCCATTGATCCGCAAACCCGATTGATTCATACTCCGCCGCAGACCGAGAGGGGCGTCAGATCACTCCGGGCAGGCAAAAACGAGGCAAGAGCATGAAAAAGTTCCTCCTAATCGCACTATGTGCCACATCTCTGACGGCGATAGCACCGGTCGAAGCTGCGCAGATCAAACGGGCGTGTCTGGCGTCTGATCGTACAGCCGCGACACGGGATCGATGCAACTGCATTCAACGCGTGGCCAATCAGGCATTGACCCGCAGCGATCAGAAAACCGTCGCGAAGTGGTTCACCGACCCCCACCAGGCGCAAGAGTTGAAGATGTCGCAAACTGCGCGCGATGATGCGCTTTGGGATCGGTATCAGAACTTTGGCCAGATGGCACAGGCGATCTGCAGCTAAGGCATTCTGAATCCTTGACCTGATCCGTCCTGCGCCCCAGAAAAGGCGCAGCGAAAGGTGTATCTAATGGTAATGAAAGGGCTGACCCTGCGTGGGCTCGAAGTGTTCGAAGCCTTGGCGCGGACGGGATCGGTGGCGCAGGCGGCCGAGATCACCGGGCTCAGCCAGCCTTCAGTGTCACAGCAATTGCGTAATCTGGAAAACGCTCTTGGCACCGAATTGGTGGATCACGGGCGACGCCCGATGCGGCTTACCCAGGCCGGGCACAGCTTTTTGGTACGAACCGAGTCAGTTCTGGCCGAGTTGCAAATAGCACAAAGCGAGTTGACCGTGATGGACCTGGGGCACCTCACCACTTTGTCCATCGGGCTGATCGACGACTTTGACAATGACCTGACGCCTCGATTGGCGACCCTATTGGCCGACAGCCTGACACGGTCGAATTTCAAGCTCATTACCCTGCCCAGCCTGGATCTGTTCGCCGAGTTGGAAGCGCAACGCCTGCACCTGATGGTCTCGGCCCATTCCGGCGAAGTGCTTGAAGGTGTGGTCGAATATCCCTTGGTCCGCGACCCATTTATTCTGGTGACCCCCAAGGGGGTCGACAATGCCACGCAGGACCTGCCCTTTCTACGCTATGCCCGTGAACAGCTGATCAGCCGCCAGATCGAGTCGCATCTGGCGCGGCAGCAACAGAAATATGAGGAACGGTTCGAGATCGGTTCGCATCTTGCCTTAATGGCCATGGTCGCACGCGGGTTGGGCTGGGCGATCACAACACCGCTGGGCTATATGCGGGCAGCGCGTTTCCACGACGCGCTGGCGGTCCATCCCGTACCATTCGGAGAGTTTTCGCGCACAATTTCCCTGTTCACGCGCACCGATTGGTCCGATCAGGTTCCACAAGAGGTCGCGGGCATGATGCGTCGCCTTATGCGCAATCAGATCGTCGACCCGGCGTTGGTGCAACTGCCATGGCTGACGGATAAACTGAAAGTAATGGGCTAGGCCCGCAGATGCGCTTGAAGCCCTTCAACGGCAGCTTCGATTAGGTCCAGCGCCCCGTCGAAATCACGGGTGTAATACGGATCGGGTACATGATCGGCACCCGTTTCGGGTGCGAAATCGGTGAGCAACTGTACAGGGGTAGTGCTCCCAGCGGGGCGCAACGCCTCGATACTTGCAATGTTTTTGGCGTCCATACCGATGATCAAATCGAACCGTTCGAAATCCTCGGCTACAAACAGCCGGGCTCGCAGGTCGCTAAGGTCAATTTCGCGGGCCTGTGCCGCTGCCTGCATCGGCCCATAAGGCGGATTACCAATATGCCAACCCGAGGTTCCGGCGCTATCGGTGGTGTGATGCGGCGCGCGGGCGCGAAACACGCCTTCGGCAGCAGGAGAACGGCAGATATTGCCGAGACAGACAAAGAGGATACGGTGGGTCATGGGCCAAGGTGTAACGCGAAGGGCAATGATGGAAAAGATCGTCATACTGACAGGGGCCGGTATTTCTGCCGAAAGCGGGTTGGGCACCTTCCGCGATGAAGGCGGGTTATGGGCACAACACCGGATTGAGGACGTCGCCACTCCCGAAGGTTTCGCCCGCGATCCCGCTCTGGTTCACCGGTTCTACAACGCCCGACGCGTGCAGGCCGCCAAGGCCAAACCTAACGCTGCGCATGCCGCGCTGGCACGGTTGCAAATGGACTTTCCCGGCGAGGTGGTGATCGTCACTCAGAACGTCGACAGCCTGCACGAATCTGGCGGCGCCGAGCATGTGATCCACATGCATGGCACGTTGGCCGGAGCGTTTTGCCCGGCATGCAGCCACCGCTGGGCATCACCACCCGAGATGGCCGTGGGCGAACCCTGCCCTACCTGCGGTGCCGCCACCGCGCGACCGGATGTGGTCTGGTTTGGCGAGATGCCCTATCACATGGACGCAATCTACGACCATCTGGCCGAAGCGACCCTGTTTGCTGCCATCGGCACCTCGGGTCAGGTCTATCCAGCCGCCGCCTTCGTTCATGAAGCCTTGCAATCCGGCGCCCGCACGGTCGAACTGAACCTCGAACCTTCAACCGGAGCCTCCAGTTTTGATGAGGTCATTCTCGGCCCCGCAACGGAAACAGTCCCATCTTGGGTAGATGGCTTGCTCAGCCCCAGATGACAGCAGACACCGGCAGGATTTTCCGTTTATAGTGAAGGCCTAACCAGCTGGGAGAGCATCATGTCAGACCCTCAATCCCCGCACGAGGAAATCCTCGAGGATGGCACTTTGGACGGCCGCGACGCTTTGGGCGATCAACTCGCGGGACTGTGGTGGACGTTCCTGTTGCGCGGCATCTTCGCTGGGGCACTGGGCATCGCTGCGCTGTTCTGGCCGACAGGCAGCATTTCACTGCTGTTGCGTCTGGTCGGTCTGCTTCTGATCGTGGATGGCGGCCTGACTTTGCTGGGCTTTGGTCGGCGTGGATTGATAGGGGGCGTAGGGGTCGGCGCCCTGTTGATCGGTCTGGTACTTCTCCTGTGGCCCGAAGGCGTGGCGCGGCTGACCTTCTTCTTGTTAGGGGCGTGGGCCCTGATCATCGGCGTTGGCTCGCTGATGGCATGGCGGCAAATGTCGGATCAACACCCCGATGCGCCCTCAGTGCGCAATTCCGGGGTCATAGCGCTGCTGATCGGGTTGGTGCTGATCTTCTGGCCCGGCAGCGGAATGGTGGCGCTGGGATGGGCCATTGCCTTCGGGGCCCTGGCCTTTTCGGCGGTGATGTTCTGGCTGACCGCCCGGTTCAAACGCGCCCATGACCGGGTCGCCATGCGCGTGGTCAATCGCTAACCACCTCCGGAAACGGCAACAGGCCGGGCAAAGCCCGACCTGACGCATGGATGAGGGCCGCAGCGCGGCCTGAAGACAGGCGTAGCCTCAGTTCGAATGTGTCCCGTGGCCGCCAGCGTCCTGACGTTCCAGATCAACCGGCACCTCGATCTCGATCTCTCCGGCCTTCTCAAAAATCAGCGTCACCGGTACGGTCGCGCCTTGCTCGAATGGGGCAGTCAGCCCCATGAACATCACATGGTCGCCACCGCGCTTCAGCATGTGGGTTTCACCGGCTGGAATGACAAAACCTTCTTCGACGTGCATCATCTTAGCTACGCCGTTGTCATCAATCTTGTGGGTATGCAGCTCAACACGTGCAGACGCATCGGATTCCACGCCAATCAACCGGTCGTCAGCCTCGCCCGTGTTTTTGATCATCATAAAGGCAGCACCGGCCTTGGCTGCTTTGCCTGCGGAGCGCGCATAGGCGTCATCAACGGCAATCGTACCCTGAGCAAAAGCAGATGTTGCCAGCGTTGCAGCGACCAGAGTGATCAGAAGTTTGGATTTGAGGGACATTGCACCTCTCCTTGTATAAGTGTCTGAAAGAAAATGTGTCTTCAGATCACAACCGGAGGCGCGCGCGCCGGTCTGAAGGGAACCGGCAGGGCAACCAGATTACCCGCCTTGCGCAAAGGCGCGGGCTGAAACTGTTCTGGCGCAACGGGCATGGCGGCTGCCGGGACAACGACCGCCCCCAAGAGGGTCAGCGCGTATTCAGGGCAGAAATGAGGGGGCTGAGTCGGCTGGCCTTCGGCGTCCATATAGACCACCACCGGGCCTGTACCAGTGCAAAGCACCATCTGCCCCACCGCCCTGTCCATTCCGCGCGATGCAGCCACCCCCTGCCCTGTCAGAATGACAAGCAGCGAAAGCGCCAAAGGCAGAAATCTGTTCAGAACGGGTTTCATCCTGCGCCTGATATAGGCCGGACTCAAAGCGGGCTTCAAGCGCAATCGAATACGCCTGAAACCCGCAACCACTGGGTTCGTGTCAGCTGTCCACGCCAGGACGTTTGACGGACCCTTTGGTCAGGCTCGTATGCAACCTGTTCACCTGTCGTTGCATCCGAAAGCATGTCCCAAACGTCTTGCCAAAAAAGGCAGCCAACAGGGAGAGGAAATCAGACAATTTAAAAGACATGGGGGTAAACTCCGCCAGATGAATATGACCAAACATAAAACAGTCTTGGCGCAGGGTATGTGAACAATATCACCGTGGTTGAAAAATTAATTCCAGTTCAGGAGCAGGCCGCGCAAGAAAAAACCCTGCACCTTGCGGTACAGGGTTGAATTCTTTGAAGGGAAAAGGGTTTACGCCGTGGCTTGTGCCTTGGCAATTTCCTTTTTCACTTTCAGCGCGTTTGCCGACAGTTCGTCATCTTTGGCTTTGGCCAGGAACGCATCCAGACCACCACGGTGGTCGACCGAGCGCAGTGCAGCCGCCGAGATGCGCAGCTTGACGCCACGGCCAAGGGTTTCGGACTGCAGGGTAACGTCGTTCAGGTTCGGTAGAAAACGACGACGAGTTCTGTTTTTGGCGTGGCTGACATTGTTGCCAGTCATCGGGCCTTTTCCGGTCAGTTCGCAACGGCGCGACATGGTTTCTTCCTTTGTTTCTGGAGGCCGGGCATGATGCCAGCGGCCAAATCACAAGGGGCGCAACCCGAAGTCGCGCCCGAAAACTGGTTGGATGCGTGTAGTGGGAATCGCCAGAAGGGTCAAGACAGATCGCGCGAAATCTTTGCTCAGGCATCACCGGGCGGTTGGATACACGCCTGCAAAAGCGGTTTTTTGTTCTTGCGATGGCGTTCCAACAGATGCGACTGCTGCCGTCCGCGCGGAATATAGCGGGCGGGCCGCGGTGTCAGTTTCTTTTCGATCAGCTCAGGAAATATCTCAAAAATCTCGCGGCGGGCCTCTGAACTCAGAGTTTTCAGCGCCTCGGGCCCTGTAAACAGGCTTTCTGTCGGCGCGCCTTCGGCAAAGATGACCTGATGTTGATCGAAAAGCAGATGGTAGTACTCAACCGATGTGACGTCTTTGTCCACGAATATACCGGGCAAGGCTGTTAGCTTGATGGCGGGAATCAGCACTTCGCGTTCGTCGAACATGCGTTGGGCAATGGGGGACTGGACCAGCATCCGATGCTGTCGCGAAACCAATAAGTCCCGACTTGGAAAACCGCCGCCCAGCGCCCCTGCCAGAATTCGAATGGGATAAAGTTTGGGGTTCCTCTTCAATCCGTCCAGATCAAAGCGTCGCCTCCCGATCCAGCGAATCTGTTGCAACCCCTTACCCAGTGTCTCAATCATGTCGCCGGTGCAGAGATCTTGGATAAGCACGGGGCCGGATCGTGTCAAAATCTCAGTGTCGCGTGTGAAGCATGGAACCCCTGTTCCGTTCTCGAATGCCTGATAAGAGACGGACGGCCCAGACGGTAGGTTCGACGGCAGGATAAAAGTGCCGCTTGAGACCGAGTAGGAAACGCCTTCGGCAACGGTGAAAGTTCCAAACGTATCGTCGGTGACGACCGTGCCAACGGGCAGGTTCAAGCTGTCCGTTCCACCGCCACCGCGAACGTCGCCTGTAACGTTTGTGCTGTTGATGTTCAGGGTGTCGTTGCCCTGCCCCAGCCGAACATCACCAACGGTAGATCCCTGAAGGTTGACCGTATCATCATCAATTCCGGCATTCACTTGCCCGACCACAGTACTGCCGGTGATAACGATATCGTCGTCTCCGCGATTGCCCCGCACGGAACCGGAAATCGTACTGTTGGTAACGGTGACATCGTCATCGCCCTGTCTGGCGCGAATATTGTCAATTGGTCCGGGTACCGTTGTCCCGTTTAAAGAACCGGTATTGTCGGTGACTTCAATGTCGTCGTCGTTATTCGTCCCGTTGATATCGGGCATGTTCGACGGTTCCTGTCGCCTGAGCCAATCGCACAACTCAAAATTGCATTCGCTTTGATCTTACACGACAAATGATGAACGCGCCACTCTGCCCGGCCGGTTAGTCTGCCGCCAATTCAGTCAGCATTTGTTTGGCCGCGATCGATGGGCTAAGGACACCTTCACCTACCTGAGTGCTGAAACGATCCATCATCGCACGCGCCTGTGGTGTTTCGAGCCGGGCCAACAGGGCATGCCGGACCTCTTGATCGAACCAATATCGCGCTTGATTGGTTCGATTGGCCTCCCAATGGCCAGCTTCGCGCCGCCAATCAGTCAGCGATTGCATTTCGGACCACGCGTCTTCCAAGCCGTGTTCCTCCACCGCCGACACTGTCATAGCCTTGGGAAAGGTCTCGGGGTCCTGCGGGCGCTTTCGCAACAGGCGCAGCGCTCCGGCATAGTCGGCGCAGGTGCGGATGGCTGTAGGCTTCAGATCTCCGTCTGCCTTGTTAATCAGAATCATGTCGGCCATTTCCATGATGCCGCGCTTGACGCCTTGCAATTCGTCTCCGCCCGCTGGGGCCAGCAGCAACAGGAACAGGTCGGACATTTCGGACACAACGGTTTCTGACTGACCCACACCCACGGTTTCGATCAGCACCACATCGAAAGCGGCGGCCTCGCACAGCGCAATCGCCTCGCGCGTACGTCGGGCCACACCACCCAGATGCGACTGGCTGGGGGATGGGCGAATAAAGGCGTTTCTCTCGCGACTCAGACGCTCCATCCGGGTCTTGTCGCCCAGAATCGAGCCTCCGGAGCGGGACGAGCTAGGGTCAACCGCCAGCACCGCCACCCGCAGCCCCTGGGCGATCAGCATCATGCCAAAGCTTTCGATAAAGGTGGATTTGCCAACCCCTGGCGTCCCCGACAGGCCGATACGCAGCGATTGCCGTTTGGATTTAGCCAGATGTGCCAGCAATTCGGTCGCCTGCGCCCGGTGATCCTCACGGCCGCTTTCGACCAGAGTGATGGCGCGGGCAAGTGCGCGCCGCTCACCGTTCAAAATTCTGTCGCTCAGGCTGTCTATGTCCATTTCATCCTCGATATTTTGCGGCACGACTACTTGCCGTCCCGACAAACCGTTTGTCCAGACTGGACCGCTGAGGAAATACGCCGCACACCAATTATTCGCACCCATGTGTTGCCGTTCCTCCGCTGTTAGCGGTCGTGCCACCCTGGTTTGCGCCGCGCACAGGGCGGAACTGGACCTTATCGTGCCGTTGGCGGATAAAGCCCGCATGACACGACTGCCCATTGAAGACGCCATCCCAGACCTGCTTGCGGCCCTCAAGAGTTCCGGCCGCGCTGTGCTTCAGGCTCCTCCGGGGGCGGGTAAGACGACACGCGTGCCCCTGGCGATACTCGAGGCGGGCTTGTGCGACGGCAAGATCGTGATGTTGGAGCCGCGCAGATTGGCCGCGCGCGCTGCTGCCGAACGGATGGCCGACACTTTGGGCCAACGCGCGGGTGAGACCGTAGGTTATAGGGTGCGGGGCGAAGCCAAGGTTTCAAAATCAACCCGGATCGAGGTCGTGACCGAAGGCATTCTGACCCGGATGTTGCAATCCAATCCCGACTTACCGGGTGTGGACGCCGTGATTTTCGACGAATTCCACGAACGATCCCTGAACGCCGATCTGGGATTGGCCCTTTGTTTGGAAGTCACCGGCGCTCTGCGGGATGACCTGATGCTACTGGCCATGTCGGCAACGTTGGATGCCGAGCCGGTTGGACGGTTGATGGGCGCGCCAATGATCACCTCCGAAGGACGCAGTTTTCCGGTCAAAACACACTGGCTGGACCGCCCTTTGGGGGCGCAGGCACGGCGGCTGGACGCTCTGGTCGATCTGGTTGTTCAGGCTGAAAGGGACACGCGCAAAACCGGCGGCGGGGTGTTGGTGTTCTTGCCAGGTGAGGGTGAAATTCGCCGGGCCGAGGCCGCCTTGTCCGCGCGCTTGCCGGAGAACTGCGTGCTGCGCCCCCTGTTCGGGGCCATGCCTTTTGCCGCCCAGCGCGTTGCGATTGCGCCGATGGATCAAGGGCGCAAAGTGGTGTTGGCCACGTCGATTGCCGAAACCTCACTGACCATTCCCGACATTCGGGTCGTGGTTGATATGGGGCAAGCGCGACGGGCGCGGTTCGATCCCGGTTCGGGCATGTCCCGTTTGGTAACCGAGCGTGTAACCCGCGCCGAAGCCACCCAGCGCGCCGGCCGCGCAGGCCGCGTGGCCGAGGGCAAGTGCTATCGGTTGTGGTCCAAGGGTGAAGAAGGTGCGTTGTCTGCTTATCCTCCGGCCGAGATCGAGGCCGCGGACCTGACAGGTTTGGCATTGGAACTGGCGCTGTGGGGTGCGGAACCGGGCGATCTGGCCTTTCTGACACCGCCGCCCGAAGGCACGATGGTCGAGTCAAAGGCTCTGCTGACGATGCTGGGGGCGCTGGATGCCAAGGGGCGGATTACGGACCACGGGCGCGCCCTGGCTGCCCTGCCCCTGCATCCGCGTCTGGGTCATATGTTGGTGTCTGCCGGTTCCGGTGCCGCCACTTTGGCCGCATTGATGGCCGAACGCGATCCGCTAAAGGGCGCGCCGTTAGACCTTTTGCTGCGACTAGAGGCCCTGCGCGACATCCGCGCGTTTCAACGTAACCGCGTCTGGCAAGTGAATGCAGGCGCAGTGGATCGAATCAAAGCCGAAACCAAACGTCTGCGTACCAAGGGCCAGGCCAGTGATCTGAGCCCCGCCGCCATGGCCGCGCTGGCCTATCCCGACCGCATCGGACAGCGCCGCAAGGGTGACGTTCCCCGCTATGTTCTGTCAGGCGGCAAAGGTGTGGTGCTGGACAGCGGCGATACGCTGGCCGCGGCACCTTATCTGGTGGTCACGGACACCGACGGTAATCCGCGCGAAGCAAGGGTGCGCATGGCCGCCCAGATCAGCGAAGGCGAAATCCGCAATCTGTTTTCCGGGCAAATCAGCTGGGTCGACAGCTGCGCCTGGTCAAAACGCGACCGCCGGGTGGTGGCGCGCAAACAGGAAAGGTTCGGCGCGATCACGCTAAGCGACCGTCTGTGGAAGGACGTGCCGGACGATACCGTGGCGCAGGCCATGCTGGATGGCGTGCGCGATCTTGGATTGCGTCTGGACGGAGCGGCGGCGCGGTTGGCGGCGCGCGTTGAATTGGTGCGGGCCGAAGGGGCTGATCTGCCTGAATTTACCATCGAAGGGCTGACCGAGTCGCTTGAGGACTGGCTGCTGCCCATGCTCTCGGGCGTACGCAACGCCGAAGAGTGGAAGCGGTTTGACCTGCTGCCCGCTCTGCGCGCCCGGCTAGACTGGACCCAGACGCAAGAACTGGATCGCCGCGCGCCCGGATCGTTCGAAACACCGCTGGGCCGAAAGGTGGCGATTGATTATGGCGGCGCAGTGCCTGAGATTTCCGTGCGCCTGCAAGAGTTGTTTGGCGTCACGCAGCATCCGGTTGTGGGGGGCGAGGCGTTGAAAATCACCCTGCTTTCTCCTGCGCAACGACCGATCCAGATCACCCGTGATCTACCGGGATTCTGGGCGGGCTCTTACGCCGATGTTCGCAAGGATATGCGCGCGCAATACCCCAAGCATCCCTGGCCCGAAGACCCGACACAGGCCAACCCAACCCTGCGCGCAAAACGGCGGAAATAGCCGCGACCCCGACATTTGTGATAGAGTTGGCTCAGGCAATTGTTTGTATCAGCCCTATTTCACTGTTATGTGCCGGCGTTTCAGGCAAGAAAAGCACAGGATCGATCGACCAATGACGAAATGGCTGCGAAAAATCTGGGACGAGGTCGCCCGACCAATTTTCCTGCGCCCGCAACGGGTGCAGTTTGCAGCCCTTTGCACCCGTGAAACCCCAAGCGGACCAGAGGTTCTGTTGATCACAAGTCGCGACACCGGGCGCTGGATCATTCCCAAAGGTTGGCCGGTTGATGGCATGGACGGTGCCGAAACTGCACTGCAGGAGGCGTGGGAGGAGGCAGGCGTGCGGGCGCCGAACCCCTCCAAGGAACCGATCGGGCACTATACTTACGATAAAATCCTGAACGATGGCACGGCCTATCCCGTTCTGACCAGTGTCTATCGGGTTGATGTTCAGGATCTGGAAGATGACTTTCCCGAAGCTGGCAAACGCGAGCGGGTCTGGGTTTCGCCCTCAACTGCGGCTGATCGTGTTAACGAGCCGGAATTGCGCGATTTGCTGCTGCAAGTGTGATAGTTTCGCAAAAAATTGATAACATAACTGTTGTCCCGAGGGGGGAAACCGTCTAGCCGCGTGCCGAAATGCACTGGCTGCTTGAAAAAAGATCATGTCGAATTTGACCTCGAAATCCCGCTGGCAGGCTCTGGACAGCGACCTTCACCGTATCTCGCGCGTTGAGAATGCCAACGCCCATGTGGCGCGCCCGCTGTTGGCCCCTGGTATTTCACTGGCCTTTATTGCGCTGGCCGGGTTGTCGGCGGCGATAGTGTTCGGGCTGGCGGATGGCGGCCTGATCGTCGCTGCGGCAGCCGCCTTTGGGGCCTATATGGCGATCAATATCGGTGCCAATGACGTGGCCAACAACATGGGGCCCGCGGTTGGTGCCAACGCACTGACCATGGGTGGTGCTATCGTCATCGCCGCCATTGCCGAAAGCGCCGGTGCCCTGTTGGCAGGCGGAGATGTCGTTTCGACCATCTCTAAGGGGATCATCGATCCGGCCTCGGTTCAAACCAGCAATGTATTCATCTGGGCAATGATGGCTGCGCTGATTTCGTCGGCCTTATGGGTCAACCTGGCCACATGGGTCGGGGCACCGGTGTCAACGACGCACTCGGTTGTCGGCGGCGTGATGGGGGCCGGCATCGCCGCAGCGGGCCTGAGCGCCGTCAACTGGAGCACAATGAGCGCGATTGCCGCAAGCTGGGTAATCTCGCCAGTATTGGGTGGCTTGATCGCGGCTGGGTTTCTGGCACTGATCAAAGCCAAGATTCAATATCAGGACGATAAAATAGCGGCAGCACGGCGCTGGCTTCCGATCCTTGTGGCCGTAATGGCTGCGGCGTTTGCCACCTATCTGGCCGTTAAGGGTCTTAAGCGGATCGTGAAGATTGAGCTTGAGGTGGCGCTGCTGATCGGCCTTGCAACGGGGTTCCTGGTCTGGTCGGTCACGGTGCCCTGGGTACGGCACAAATCCGAGGGGATGGAAAACCGCACCAAATCACTGAAAACTCTGTTTGGCCTGCCGCTGGTCATCTCGGCCACATTCCTCAGCTTTGCGCATGGCGCCAATGACGTGGCCAACGCGGTCGGCCCCCTGGCCGCTATCGTACACGCAGCGGAATTCGGCGACTTTGCCGCAAAAGTCGCGATCCCCAACTGGGTCATGGTGATCGGAGCCTTTGGAATTTCGTTCGGCCTGTTTCTATTCGGGCCCAAATTGATCCGCATGGTCGGTAGTCAGATCACCAAACTGAACCCAATGCGGGCCTTCTGCGTGGCGCTGTCCGCAGCCATTACCGTTATCGTGGCCAGCTGGCTTGGCCTGCCGGTCAGCTCAACTCATATTGCCGTAGGCGGCGTGTTTGGGGTTGGTTTCTATCGCGAATGGCATTCAGATCGCCGGTGGAAACACTCCAACCGCCAGCGTCCGGTCGAACAGCGGCTGGCCCGGGAAGAGCATCAGCGCCGCAAGCTGGTGCGGCGTTCACACTTCATGACCATCGTGGCCGCCTGGGTGATCACGGTCCCCGCAGCCGCGGCGATGTCAGCGACAATATTTCTAATCCTGACGGCCTTCGCCTAATCCGGCCTAAGACGCAATTTGATCCACAGAAATCGCGGTTTCAGGCGCGTCCTCGATCAAATCTCGTATCTTGGCGCAGATCGGGGTTTCGACGCCAATTTGCGCGCCCAGGCGAATGATCTCACCCTGAAGACTTTCGATTTCGGTCGGGCGACCTGCCATCAGATCATAGGCCATCGAGGTGCGCGCGCTGGGGTCAATGGTCAGCATTCGCGCAGCGATCCTGGAAAAGATCGGCGTAGGCAGGCGCAGGATATGCGGCGTCATCCACGCAGGCAGCGGAGTAGTCGAAGCGACCGGATGGTTCGCGGCGTTCAACACCATCAGAGCCTCGGTCATCTGATCCGCCATCAGGCGTCGCCAGTTCCGGTCCAGCAGTTGATTTTTTAACGTCAACCCCGACAGCGCATTCAGCGCGTTGTTGAGGTTGATTACCAGCTTACCCCATTGGACCGCTTCAATATCATCGCTTTCCACAACCGGCATGTCAGCGCTACTCAGCTTCTGACCCAGCGCACCGGGACCGCTTTGGATGACGATCTCACCAGAGGTGGCGCGATGAAAGCTGGCCGGTTCAGTCGGCACCACATTGAACGGCACCATTCCGGCGCGCACGTCATGCTCTGACAGAACCATGCGCAAAGTACGGGCGTTTTCCATACCGTTTTGCCACGATACCACCGGAATTGAGATGGGCGTGTATTCCGCGATCTGCGCAGCCATTTTCGCTGTGGCACCTGATTTAACGGTCACGATGACGACCTGGGCACCGGCCAGGCAGGTTGCATCTTCGGTCAGGGTCAAATCCTGCGCAGCCACATACCGGGTCAGCCCCGAAAAATCCGAAATCGTTAATCCCTTTTCCTGGATCGGGTCCAGAATGCGTGGACGGCCCAACAGGGTGACGTCATGCCCTGAATGCGCCAACAATGCCCCGCAATAGCATCCGATACTGCCTGCACCCGCAATCACGATTTTCATGACATCCCTCCTGGCGCAAAGGATCGCCGGGATCGAGGGCACGGACAAGGCCCCCTGACGCGCGGTCAGCGCGCGCGCCTTGGTCGAGTACGCTCCAGTTCATCCGAGATCGGTATGAACTCTTGATCATCGCCCGGCGGCAGGTGGAACGCTCCTTTTGCCCAATCGGCGGTTTTCCATTCACGCGTGGCCGCCTCGATCTTTTCCTTCGAGGATGACACGAAATTCCACCAGATATAGCGCTCTTCGTTCAATGTCGCCCCGCCCAGCAGCATTAACCGCGCGCCTTGCGGTCCGGCCTTGACTGAAAGGGGATCGCCGGGGCGGAACACCATCATACGGCCCTGTGTGAACGTATCGCCTGCGATCTCGACGGAACCTTGGGTGACATAAACACCCCGGTCTTCATGGTCATCCGGCAAAGGAAACGACGCGCCGGGATCAAGTCGCACGTCCAGATAGAAGGTCTCGGACAGCAACGTAACCGGGCTGGTTTCACCATAAGCTGACCCCAGGATTAACCGGGCGCTGACACCTTGGTCCTGAAAATGTGGCAGCGCACCTTGCTTGTGATGCTCGAAATCCGGGGCCATATCCTCATGCGCTTCGGGCAATGCTATCCAGGTCTGGATGCCGAACAGGCTGTGTTTCTTGTCTCGTGTCTTCTGACTGGTCCTTTCGGAATGAGTCACCCCGCGCCCGGCAACCATCCAGTTGACCTCGCCGGGGTAAATCATTTGATGCGTGCCAAGACTGTCGCGATGCTCGAACTCTCCTTGATAGAGATACGTCACCGTCCCAAGACCGATATGCGGGTGTGGTCGGACGTCGATGCCGTCACCAGTCAGGAATTCGGCTGGACCTACTTGGTCAAAAAAGATGAATGGCCCAACCAGCTGCCGTTTACTCGAGGGCAGCGCCCTACGTACTTCGAACCCGCCCAGATCACGAGCGCGCGGAATGATCAATGTGTCCAGCGCCGTGTTGTGTGACAGAGATTCGAGGCTTTGGGTCGGGTTCCAACTCATTGCTGCGCTCCTGCGATCAGGTAGTTGCGTTCACCATCGCAGAATACACGGTATTTTCAGCTTGAGTATTCGCCATTTCGCACGGATTAAGTGCAATTTCGATGTTATGTTATTTCATCCATTGCTCAAAGTGCCTCTCTTGGCCAAAGCCGGGGGAAAAACGGCCCGTCGATGCGGTCGCCTTCGCTGTAACCGGCGGCCTCGAACTGCGCACGTTCGTCTTTCGCCCAATCTCCGCGATATCGGATAATCCCGTCCGGCGCTGTCATCCGCAGGCTAAACCGACGCACTGTTTCCGTCGGCGTGACCGAGGACAGACCACCATGCAGTGTTCGCATATCGAAATAGATGCAATCCCCTAATTCCATATCCCACTGCAACAAGTCATAGGCGCCGGGATCGGCGTTGATATCCGGGGGCTGGTGATACGTTCGGCCTGCGACCTCAGTGGCCCCAAGACTAGGATGACCATCCGCAAACCGAACCCGCATGAACAGCTTGTCCCACAGATGCGAGCCTTTGACGAAGGCAATGCCGTTTTCTTTAGTCACCGGTTCAAGAGGCAGCCAAAGGACGCACATGGTGCCTTCGAAATCGAAATAGGACAGGTCCTGATGAAAGGGTGGGCGCGAGGTCGATCCGGCCTCACGCAGGAACCAGTTATCCATCACAAGGTTGATCGACGGGGCATCCAATAAACCCGCAGCCAGTGGGGCGCACGGCGAGTGATGCACGAAATCCCTAAATTGCGGAATCTTGTTCCACGCCCAGAAATCCTCGAAATAAGCAGGGGCGTCTGGGTCCTTGGTGTGACGAGTGAAATTGTCGGTCGGGTTGGCCAGGTCCGCACTGATACCTTCGCGCAACAAGTCCAACCAATGTTCCGAGAATTTCGAGCGCAGCACAACGGCACCGTCCCGCTTGAAGGCCGCAATTTCGTCGGGCGAAACCGATTGTGTCTTGTCCATTTTTCAGCCTTTCGCATCGTTATACCGACGATGGCACCGCAACCAGCACAGGGTCAAAGAAATTCGCCGGGGCTTGGGGTGATCACAGAGTGGTGAAGATCGCCTCGGAATTGATCTGAACCGTGCTATCTTTGCGCTGTGGCGCGCTCAGGTTGCTATGGATGTTACCTTGCAGGAGGTCCCGACATGACGAATTCACACTTGTCTCGTAGATCCGCAATGGCGCTGGGCGGGGCTGCTCTGGTCACTGGCGGTTCGGGATTGCTGATGCCCGCACGCGCCGCCGGGCTGGCCCCGACACGGTCCATGCGTGGTGGGTCGAACAACTACCGCCCCGGCGCACCCATCGTCGAGCGGATCGGCGGCGGTGGGTTCTGGATGACCGGCACTGTGCGGCGGGCTGGGGACGGTGCCCCTCTGCCCGGCCAACGTATCCAAATCTGGGCTCACACAACCGAAGGGCATGAGCGGGATCCGCAAAGCCATGGTGCTACACTGACCGACGCCAATGGTGAGTTCCGGTTGGAGATGCCGCAGATCGTGCCCGCCTTTGGCCAGCCGCACGGGCATCTGGCCTATGACAGCGGCGAGTTTGAGACGGTATTCCTGCGCCCGATCATGGCAAGTTCAAAAGACCAGACCCTTGCCGCGCATTTCGTCCTGCAACCCGCCTAATTTACGTGATCCGCAGCCTTTTGATCTGGGCGGCTGTGATCGCCGCCATAGCTGTGCCGCTGATTGCGGCGGCGCATAGCCCCTTATTGGCGTGGCGCGATCCAGTCTACATCGTGGCCGGGTTTGCCGGAGTGCTGAGTATGGGGCTGTTGTTGCTGCAACCTTTGCTGGCCGGGCGCGACTTGCCTGGATTACTGCCTTTGGCCAGCCGGCGCTGGCATCGACGGGTTGGCTTCACTCTGATCTTCGCCCTTGTGGTGCATGTGGGCGGCTTGTGGATCACCAGCCCCCCGGATGTTGTGGATGCGTTGCTGCTCGTCTCACCTACCCCGTTTTCAGCCTGGGGCGTCGTTGCGCTGTGGGCCGCCTTCGCTGCCGCCTGTTTGGGCATCTTTCGGCAGCGTCTGGCCCTGCGGTACCGTATCTGGAGGCTGGGTCACACAGGGTTAGCCGCCATAACCATTGTCGGCAGTGTCGTGCATGCGATGCTGATTGAAGGGACGATGGAGATCATGACCAAAACCGCCCTCTGCGTTCTGGTTCTGTTGGCGAGCGCCCGAACGCTCGCCAGATTGCGTGTGTGGGATATCCGGCGGCGCAGTTAAACGCCCAGACACCAGCGCATGACCGCCTTTTGGGCATGCAGACGGTTTTCAGCTTCGTCAAAGATTACCGAGTTCGGTCCGTCCATGACCTCGGATGTCGCCTCTTCCTCGCGGTGCGCAGGCAGGCAATGCATGAACAGCGCATCCGACTTGGCATGAGACATCAACTCGGTATTCACCTGATAGGGGCGCAGCAGGTTGTGACGACGCTCTTTGGCCGATTGGGAATCGTGCATCGAGACCCAAGTATCGGCCACGATCAGATCGGCATCTTCCACCGCTTTGTAAGGGTCACGCTCGACCACGATTTTCGAACCCTTCTGACGGGCGAACCCCATGAATTCTTCCTCGGGGTCGAACTGAGCGGGACCGGTGAAGGTCAGATCGAATCCAAACTGGCCCGCCGCATGCAGGAACGAGGCGCAGACGTTGTTGCCGTCTCCGGTCCAGACCACTTTTTTTCCTTTGATCGGCCCGCGATGTTCTTCAAAAGTCAGCACGTCAGCCATGATCTGGCAGGGATGCGTACGGTCGGTCAAGCCATTGATCACCGGCACGTCGGAATATTCAGCCATCTCGGTCAGGATGGTTTCATCGAACGTCCGGATCATGATCATGTCGACATAACGCGACAGGACACGGGCCGTGTCGGCGATGGTTTCGCCGTGGCCCAGTTGCATGTCCTTACCCGACAACACCATGGTCTGCCCGCCCATCTGCCGTACGCCCACATCGAAGGACACGCGCGTTCGGGTCGAGGGTTTTTCAAAGATCAGTGCGACCATGCGGTCCTTGAGCGGCTGATCATCATCCTGCGCGGCTTTGGGGCGACCCAGACGGGCCTGTTTCATTTCGCCGGCCTGATTGATCATCGTCCGCAGATCGCCTGCATCGGTTTTGTGGATATCGAGGAAATGGTTCATATCGTTTCGCTTTTGGCTGTCGGTCGCCGGGGGCGCTGCCCCCGGCCCCCCGGAGTATTTAGAAAAAGATGAGGATTACGCGGATTCGAGGCTGGCTTCGACTTGTGCGGCAGCCTTGTCGAGGCGGATCATGGCCTGAGCAATGTCATCCTCGGTCAGCGTCAGGGGCGGCAAAAGGCGGATGACATTGTCGGCGGCGGGAACGGTGATGACCTCATTGTCATAGCCCGCGTTAACCACATCGGTATTGGTCGCCTTGCATTTCAAGCCCAGCATCAGGCCCGTACCGCGCACCTCTTCGAACACGTCGGGGTGATCGGCGATCAGGCCTTCGAGCTTCTGGCGCAGCATCCCCGCCTTGCGGTTCACGCCTTCAAGGAAAGCAGGCGTTGCCACCTGATCGATTACCGCGCAACCCACGGCGCAACCCAGCGGGTTGCCCCCATAAGTCGAGCCATGGGTACCCACGGTCATACCGCTGGCCGCGTCTTCGGTGGCCAGCACCGCACCCAAGGGGAAGCCGCCGCCGATGCCTTTGGCAACCATCATAATATCGGGGGTAATACCTGCCCATTCGTGGGCAAACAGCTTGCCGGTGCGGCCAACGCCGCATTGCACCTCATCCAAAATCAACAACAGGCCATTGTCGTCGCATATCTGGCGCAGGGCCTTGAGTTCCGCGTCGGGCACCGGACGAATGCCACCCTCACCCTGAATCGGTTCGATCAGGATCGCGGCGGTCTTGTCCGTGATCGTATTGGTCACGCCGTCAAGATCGCCGAATGTGACATGCACGAACCCGGGCAACAGCGGGCCAAAGCCCTTGGTCATCTTTTCAGATCCGGCCGCCGCGATACCAGCCGACGACCGGCCATGGAACGAGCCGTCAAAGGTAATGATCTCGACCCGTTCGGGTTGCCCCTTGTCATAGAAATACTTGCGGGCCATTTTTACGGCCAGCTCACAGGATTCCGTGCCCGAGTTTGTGAAGAAAACCGTATCGGCGAAGGTAAGTTCAACCAACTTATCCGCCAACGCTTGCTGCTGCGGGATGTTGTACAGGTTCGAGACATGCCAAAGTGCGTGCGCTTGTTCAGTCAGCGCGTTGACCAGCGCCGGATGTGCGTGGCCAAGCGCGTTCACCGCAATCCCGGCACCTAGGTCAAGGAAACGTCGGCCATCCGCCTCGGTCAGCCAGGCGCCTTCGCCCTTCACGAAAGTCAGGGGCGCGCGATTATAGGTCGGCAGAACGGACGGGATCATCGGATCATCCTTTTCGTTAGGTTAAGCCCCGTGAGTGATACACGAAGGCCGGATTCGTCAACAGATTTGGTGGGATTTGCGCGGATTTACAGCGCGCAATGGATCAAACAGGCCGGTTACGCAGTAATGCGTCGGCGTCGGAGTCGCAGGATATGTGCGTGTTTGATCATGCGGGGCCGTATAGCCGTGTGTTTGACTTCTGAAAACCCCGAATTTCCAAAATCAGAAACTTCACTTTGAATATCAGCTTTTATCGCTTGCCATTTAGGGCGCAGTGACGCACCGCTGGGTCATGACACCCGCGCGCCAGAACCCTGCCCTTGCGGCTTTGCTGATCGTCACCGCCAGCGCCTTTCTGGCCGCCACCACACTTCTGGCCAAAGCGTTGGGGACGGATACCTTAGGCCCGGCGTTGCATCCGTTGCAGATCAGCCACGGGCGGTTCCTGTTCGCGTTTCTGGTGATCGTCTGCGCGGTGGGCGTGTTGCGCCCACGGTTAAGCCGCCCGCATTGGGGGTTGCATATTGGGCGGACGAGCTTTGGCTGGGTGGGGATTACGCTGATGTTCGCCTCGGTCGCGTTCATCCCGATCTCGGATGCCACTGCGATTTCCTTTTTGAACCCCGTCTTTGGCATGGTCCTGGCCATCCCGCTGTTGAAAGAGGGCGTTGGGCCGTGGCGCTGGCTGGCCGCTGCTGTTGCTCTGACCGGTGCATTGATCCTGCTGCGTCCGACACCGGCCAGCTTCCAACCTGCGGCGTTGCTTGCCCTGACGGCGGCGGCTGTGATCGGGATGGAGCTGATCTTTATCAAAAAGCTTTCGGGCCGTGAAATTCCCATCCAGATTCTGTTGATCAACAACGCGATGGGGCTGACCATCGCCTCGGTCGCGGTCAGCTTTGTGTTCCAGATGCCAACGCCCGAACAATGGATCGCGCTGGTGGCAATTGGGGTGCTGATGGCCTGTGCCCAAGCCTGTTTCGTCAACGGGATGGCGCGCGCGGATGCATCCTTTGTGGCGCCAATCAGCTATGCCACACTGATCTTTGCCGCCCTCTATGACTTTGCGGTGTTTGGCGTAATCCCGGATGTGGTTAGCCAAATCGGTTCTGCAATCATTCTGACGGGCGGACTAATCCTTGTCTGGCGCGAGGCACGCGTCAGAATCGCCTAGCTCGGCGTTTTTTAGGATTTCGGGATCCAAAACCTGCACCGTCATGCTTTCAGCCTGTATCCCTTTCGCAGCATCTGCCAGGTAATGGCGCAGACAATCAACGTTGCGCCACTGCAAACCGCGAAACCCAGTGCGGGTGAGCTGTCAGACACCCCGATCATGCCATTTCGCAACCCATCAATCAGGTAGAATACCGGGTTCACGTGGCTGAGGCGGTTGAGAACAGGTGGCAACGCTTCAACCGAATAGAATGTGCCCGACAGGAAGGCCAGCGGCGTGACGATGAAATTGGTAATCGCCGCCATTTGATCGAACTTGTTGGCGAATATTCCCGCAAACAGGCCCAACGCCCCCATGAAAGCACCGCCGAGAACAACAAACAGCAGCGCAATCAACGGGTTTCGCGGCACCAGCCCCAGCACCAGCGCCAGCGCAACGGCAACCACACAGGCGATAAGAACACCACGCACGATGCCTCCCGCCAGATAGCCCAACAGAATTTCCAACGGAGACAGTGGTGGCATCAACGTATCAACAATGTTGCCCTGTACCTTGGCAATCACCATCGAAGACGAGGTGTTGGCAAAAGCATTCTGAATCACGGTCATCATCATGATACCCGGCGCCAAAAAGGTCAGGAACGGCACCCCCATCACGTCGGGTCGGCTGGGGCCAATAGCGATGTTGAAGATCAGCAGAAACAGACCTGCGGTCACCAGCGGCGCCAACAGGGTCTGGGTCCAGACCGCCAGAAAACGCAATGTTTCGCGCTGAGCCAACGTATAAAGACCCATCCAATTGACCGCTCCGAAACGGTGTTCGTTCTGCTCAAGGGGTATCTGCATCATCTGACCTCAACCTGATTCGAAGACTGCTTGTAACTCGGGGCGCAGTGATTAGAATAGGGGGCTGAGACGATTTCCCAAGGCGGCCCGAATCCGGGGCCGCTTTCCGCTTTTGAAAGGCAAATGATGTCCTGGACTGACGAGCGTGTAGAGCTGCTGAAGAAAATGTGGGGCGAAGGCCAGTCGGCCAGCCAGATCGCCAAGGAACTGGGGGGGGTGACCCGCAATGCGGTGATCGGCAAGGTCCACCGTCTGGGCCTGTCGAACCGCGCCACCGGTGCGTCCCCGGCCAAGGCTGAGCCCAAGGAAAAACCGGCCCCCGCGCCCAAAGCCGAGGCCAAGCCGAAACCGGCCCCTAAAACCGAACCGGCCCGCCCTGCCCCCGCGCCTGCGGCCGAGGCCAAGCCCGCCGTGCCTGCCCGCCGCCAGATCATTCCGGCTGGTCAGCCGCTGCCGCCACAGCCTTCGGCCAACGAAATCAGCCCCGAGGCTTTGGCCAAGGTCAATGAGATCGAGAAGAAGGCTAAGAAACTGACGTTGATGGAACTGACCGAGAAGACCTGCAAATGGCCTGTCGGCGACCCTGCGACCGAGGATTTCTGGTTCTGCGGCCTGCCTGTGGAAGCCGGCAAACCTTATTGTGAGGCGCATGTGGGCGTGGCATTTCAGCCGATGAGCTCGCGCCGCGACCGTCGGCGGTAAGGAAGATGCGCCAGGATCCGACTGCACTGGAGGATGCCTGGCTGACACGGGCAAAACGCTTGTTGGCGCTGGCCGAAACCGGCCAGCATTTCACCAAAGACCCATTTGATCGCGAACGCTATGACGAGATCGCAGCCATGGCCCGCGCCATGCTGGCTGATTTGGGCCGGGTGCCCCTATCGCGGATCGAGGGGCTGATCTCGGATCATGCCGGTGGTTATGCCACGCCCAGCATCGACATTCGCGGCGCTGTAATCCGTGATGGCCGCATTCTGCTGGTCCGCGAACGACTAGACGGGCTGTGGGCCATGCCGGGTGGTTTTGCGGACATTGGCAGTTCTCCAGCGGAAAATATGGAACGTGAAGTCTGGGAAGAGGCTGGGCTGCAGGTCCGTGCCAGACACCTCTATGCTCTGCGCCACAAGGCACGGCATCCCTACCCGCCGGATTCGCGAGATTTTTATAAACTTTTCTTCCTGTGCGATGAGGATGGCACGGACGCCCCGCAGCCGGGTGCCGAGACCAGCGACGCGGCCTTCTTTCCCCCGGACAAAATACCTGCACTATCTTTGGCACGAAATATTCTCGCGGATGTCACAGCAGCGTTCCGCGCCCATTCAACAGACCAATCCCAAACTCTGTTCGATTGACCTATTGCGCCGGGTGCGAGGACGAATCCGGCATCGGTACCCAACCCGGCAGTTCATCGGGGGCGACCGAGACATGCAGTTGCTCGGACTGGTCCATCCCGACTTTGCGATGCTTGCGCAGCAGGAAAACCTTGCCCCACCCCCGCCAGGTCCCGACCGAAGTTGCAGTAATTGAAGTTGGGAACCGGTCGCGCCAGCCTTCGGGCAGCGGCAATCCATGCTGCTCGGCCTTGTCCAGCATCCAGATCAGGGAAATATTGCTGAGGGGACGCGCCTCTTCAAACCCGTTCAATTGCCCGCCCACGTCACCATGTGTTCCACGGAACCAGACCTGTTCAACGTGGCCCTTAAACTCGGGCGTACATTTCCACAGAACCGGCTCGTACACCTCGCGCGTCTCGTCCAGCGCCATAGCGTGATAGCCGTGCCGGGTGGCGGGGCCAAGTTCATGGTTGTGAAACGCGTGCTTATCTTCGGCCCAGCGCCACAGCAGCGGAAGACGCAGGCCCAACGCCTTGACGGTGTCCCAGACACCGATCATTTCAATTGCGAGCTCGTCATGACAGAATTTTTGGCGGAACTCACAGGCTGCCTCGCCGCTAGGCGTACATTCATAGTGGCGATAGGCCTGCTTGATGTTGCGCTCGGTCGCGTGTTCGGCCTTGAGCAGACCGATCATGTCGATCACGCCCGCAAGGCTGCGGACGCCGTAAGCGCCGCGCGAATAGCCGATGAAAAATATCTTATCACCAGGTTTGTAGCGTGACGCCAGATAGCCATAGGCCCGCCGGATTTGCCGGTTGATGCCGCGCCCCATCATCACATCCAGAGAGGTTTTCCAGCTTTCCCACTGCACACCGGATTCGTAAAAGACCGAAACTTTGCCGCCCATCTCGCGGCACAGATGGTAGGTCTGCCCCGCATGAGTTTCAAACCCCGGCTCCAACGTCGACATGGTGCCGTCAAGGATAATGACATGACTAATTGGTTCACGGTGCAGCGCCTCGGCCGAATGTTCGGACCGCAAAGGCCGTCCGAGCCATCCAAGTATCTTTTTACTTAGCCGTGACAGAACCATGCGTCAGCAATTCCCAAACTCTTAGGGGTGTGAATGGCATATCCGCCTGCCGTACCCCATGTTCCCAAAGCGCGTCCTGCACTGCGTTCGCCACAGCGGCCAGCGCGCCCACGGTGCCGGCCTCTCCGCATCCTTTCATACCCATTGGGTTCGAAGTTGACGGAACCGGCGCCGAGGTAAACTTTATCATGGGTATCTCAGACGCACGGGGCAAGGCGTAGTCCATCAACGAAGCCGTGAGCAGTTGCCCCTGGGCATCATGCTCAACACGCTCGGACAGGGCTTGACCAATGCCCTGCGCCACGCCGCCATGCACCTGCCCCTCGGCCAACATCGGGTTGATAAGATTGCCGAAATCGTCAACTACGGTGTAGCGGTCGACCCATGTTTCGCCGGTGAAACAATCAATAACGATTTCGGCAACATGTGCGCCATTCGGATAACTGCGTGCGTCCAGCGTAATGCGCGCCTCATGTTGCAGAAGATCGGTTCGGCCATCGGCGCGGGCCATCTCGGCCGCTTCGATCAATGTAGGCGTCAGGTTCGACCCTGGTGCGCGGAATGTTTCGTGATCAAAATTCACGTCAGCCTCCTCGACCCCCATCTTATCGGCCAGATAAGGCGCGAATGCGGCGATCATGACGTCGATTGTGGCCAGGGTGGCCGTGTTTTGGACTGTAACGGACCGCGATCCTCCTGTCCCTCCTCCGGCAGGTAACTGATCGCTGTCCCCCTGGATGACATTGATCTGATCCAACGGAACACCGATCTGATCCGACAAAAACTGGGTATAGGCCGTCTCATGGCCCTGGCCGTTTGATTGCGTCCCCACATAGAGGTTCACGGTGCCATCCTCGCAGAATGCGATCTTTGCGTTCTCGGAAGGGTCGCCCAAAATACTTTCGATATAGTAACAGATGCCCTGCCCCCGGATCAGGCCACGTTCGGCATCAGCCGCCTTACGGGCAGCAAAACCTAATGTCTGTTCACTCGCGCGGCTCAGGACCATGTCGAAATCGCCGACGTCATAGACCTCACCAGTCGTCGTTTTGTAAGGGAAAGCTTCAGGCCGGATGAAGTTTTTGCGCCGCAACTCCCACGGATCGACGCCCAATTCACGCGCGGCGCGGTCCATAGCCCGTTCAAGCACATAGATAGCCTCGGGCCGACCAGCGCCGCGATAAGCGTCCACCTGCGTTGTGTTGGTAAAGAACCCTTCGACCCGCAGAAAAGAGGTCTGCACATCATAGGCGCCCATCAGAACTTTGCTGAACAGATTTGTCTGGATTGCCTGACCGAAATGGCTGTTATAGGCCCCAAGATTGACCTTGCTATGCACGCGGTACGCGGTAATTCGGTGGTCTTCATCAAAGGCCAGCTCAGCCAGCGAAGTCAGGTCGCGCCCATGGTGATCAGACAGCATCGCCTCAGATCGGTCCGACATCCAGTGAACAGGTTGGCCCAGTTTCATCGCAGCGACGGCGACACAGAAATACTCGGGATACGGCATCACCTTCATGCCAAAACCACCGCCCACGTCGGGCGTGGTGACCCTAATGAATTCAGGTTCCAGATTCAGCTTCTGCGCCAATTGCCCGCGCATCGCCCAGACGCCCTGCCCGCTATAGGCAAAGTGCAGCCGCCCGTCGGACCAAGCAGCCTGACAGCCGCGCGGCTCAATCGATGTAACGATCACCCGGTTATCCGCAACGTTCAGTTGCACTCTGTGCACGGCGTCCTGAAATGCCGCCTCGGTCGCTGCCTCATCCCCCATGCCCCAGTCAAAGGCACGGTTGTCAGGAGCTTCGATGTGCAGCGGTTCGCCGCCCACCTCCAGATCAAGCTTGGCGGGCAGATCCTCGGTTTCCATCCAGATCAACTCGGCTGCATCACGGGCCTGTATCTTCGTTTCGGCGATGACCACCGCGACCGGCTCACCGACAAAACGCACGCGGTCCTTGGCCAGCATGTGGCGATCCGGCGCCGCCGCTTTCGAGCCGTCCCGGTTCGACACAAGCGCCGCGTTTAAAACCGTGTCGATCCCGGCCTCAGTCAGTTCGTCCAGCGCCATGACCAGCCGCACGCCACTCGCCTCACGCGCGGCATCCAGATCCAGCGCGGTAATCCGCCCATGCGCAACCTGGCTGCGATAAAACGCCGCAAACAGGGCGTCGCCGGGCACAGCATCGTCGATGTACTGCCCCGTCCCGGTTAGAAACCGCTGATCCTCGGTCCGTTTGACCGGCTGACTTTTTCCGAACTTGTCCATTGGATGCTCCTGCCTCGGCCTGTAGGGGCGACTTTAGGCTGCACCGGTTCGTTGTCCAGAGTACCCGCAGACCCTTCCCCTTCCCCTGCGCATTCGTTATTGCAGGCGCTGACCCAAGATTGATGACGCAGGACGCACCCCATGGCGATGGAAAAGACATTCAACGCGGCCGAGGCTGAGGCCCGCATTTACGAGACCTGGGAACAGGCCGGAGCCTTCAAGGCAGGCGCAAACAAATCGCGCGACGAAAGCTTTACCATCATGATCCCGCCGCCCAACGTGACGGGCGCGCTACACGTGGGCCACGCCTTCAACAACACGCTGCAGGACATTCTGATCCGCTGGCACCGTATGCGTGGCTTCGACACGCTGTGGCAACCGGGTCAGGACCACGCCGGTATCGCCACCCAGATGCAGGTGGAAAAGATGCTGGCTGCGACCCAACAGCCCGGACGGCGCGAGTTGGGCCGTGAGAAGTTCCTTGAGAAAGTCTGGGAATGGAAAGGCGAATACGGCGGCACGATCATCGAGCAGTTGAAGCGTCTCGGCTCATCCTGCGACTGGTCGCGCAATGCGTTCACCATGGCCGGTGCGGCGGGTGATCCACGCACGGGGCACGAAAATTCTGCGAATTTTCATGACGCGGTGATCAAGGTCTTCGTCGATATGTACGAAAAGGGCCTGATCTATCGCGGCAAACGACTGGTCAACTGGGATCCTCATTTCGAAACGGCGATCTCGGATCTGGAGGTCGAGAATATCGAAGTCGCAGGGCATATGTGGCACTTCAAGTATCCCTTGGCGGGCGGTGAGACATATGAGTATTTGGAAAAAGATGATGATGGAAATGTGACTTTCCGCGAGGAGCGCGACTATATCTCGATCGCCACCACGCGGCCCGAAACCATGCTGGGGGACGGCGCGGTTGCGGTTCATCCGACGGATGAGCGGTACGCGCCAATTGTTGGTAAACTCTGCGAAATCCCGGTTGGTCCGAAAGAACACCGCCGTCAGATCCCGATCATCACCGACGACTACCCTGATCCTGATTTCGGCTCGGGCGCGGTGAAGATCACCGGTGCGCATGACTTCAACGACAACATGGTTGCCAAGCGCGGCGGCATTCCGATGTACCGTCTGATGGACACCAAAGGCGCGATGCGGGCCGATGGCGCCCCTTACGCAGACGAAGCAGGGAAAGCGCAGGAATACGCGCGAGGGCGTAAATTTACCGAGAACGAAATTGACGCAATCAACCTTGTCCCTGATCACCTACGTGGCCTCGACCGGTTCGCGGCGCGTGCGAAAGTGGTCGAAGAAATCACCGCCGATGGACTGGCCGTCATGTGCCGTGCCGATGACGCACGTCTGGGTTCGACCGCGCTGAAACCCGAGCATGAAGGTGCCGACAAGCTGGTCCCGCTGGTCGAGAGCAAACCAATCATGCAGCCCTTCGGCGACCGCTCGAAAGTTGTCATCGAGCCGATGTTCACCGACCAGTGGTTCGTCGACGCCGAAAAGGTTGTCGGCCCCGCGCTGGACGCGGTCAAAGACGGCACGGTCAAGATCATCCCCGAGTCAGGCGAGAAGACTTATTACCACTGGTTGGAAAACATCGAGCCTTGGTGCATCTCGCGTCAGCTGTGGTGGGGGCACCAGATTCCGGTTTGGTATGGGATCGACCTGTCCGCAGAAGGGTTCAAAGACGACGAGAACGACGGCGATCTTGATCTGGTCGAGTTGGGTCGTTTGCTGAACGAAGGCGGCATGCTGCACCGTGGCAATGTCATGGAATGCGCGGCGAGCCTTGAGGCCGTCACGGAAAAATTCCTCGACGACAATGCCAACATCCCCAGCCCGTTGAGCCACGCGACCGTTATCGAAGTCGCAGACAAACAGGAAGCGATCCATCAGTTCGCTGAAAGCCTTGCTCAATACGCTGTCGACCAAGACCCGACCAAGCTTGTCTATCCGGTGTGGCGCGACCCCGACGTCCTCGACACCTGGTTCTCTTCCGGCCTATGGCCCATCGGCACCCTGGGCTGGCCCGAGCAGACCGAGGAGCTAAAACGCTACTTCCCCACGGATGTGCTGATCACCGGCTTCGATATCTTGTTCTTCTGGGTCGCTCGGATGATGATGATGCAGCTGGCCGTGGTCGATCAGATCCCGTTCCACACCGTCTACCTGCACCAGCTCGTCCGCGACGAGAAGGGCAAGAAGATGTCCAAAACCACCGGCAACGTCATCGACCCGTTGGAGATCGTCGACGAATTCGGCGCTGACGCGCTGCGTTTCACCAACGCCTCGATGGCGGCGATTGGCGGCGTGCTGAAACTGTCCCGCGAGCGCATCACCGGTTATCGCAACTTTGGCACCAAACTGTGGAACGCCGTCCGCTTTGCCGAGATGAACGAGGTCTTCACCGACGCCGTGCCGCAACTGGACGTAGCCGACTTGAAACCCAAAGCCGCCGTCAACCGCTGGATCATCGGCGAAACCGCCCGTGTGCGGGCCGAGGTCGACGCGGCGCTGGAAAGCTACCGTTTCAACGACGCGGCCAATGGGCTCTATGCCTTTGTTTGGGGCAAGGTCTGCGACTGGTATGTGGAACTCTCTAAACCTTTGTTGCAAGGCGATGACGCCGAGGCGCAAGCCGAAACCCGCGCCACAATGCGCTGGGTTCTGGATCAGTGCATGGTCCTGCTGCACCCGATTATGCCTTTCATCACCGAAGAACTGTGGGGTCTAACCGGCAACCGCGCCAAGATGGTCGTCCACGCCGACTGGCCGACTTACGCCGCCGCCGACCTGATCGACGCCGATGCGGATCGTGAGATGAACTGGGTAATTTCGGTGATTGAAAATACTCGCTCGGCCCGTGCGCAGATGCGGGTTCCCGCAGGGCTCTATGTGCCGATGTTGGTGACCGAGATCGACGCCCACGGACAGGCAGCGTGGGACCGCAACGAGGCGCTGATCAAGCGTCTCGCACGGATCGACAGCCTGACCAAGGTCGACGACCTACCCAAAGGAACGATTTCCATTGCCGCACCGGGCGCCACTTTCGGCCTGCCACTGGCGGATATCATCGACATCGGTGCTGAAAAGGAACGGCTGGAAAAAGCCAAGGGCAAGTTAGCTAAAGAACTGGGCGGTCTACGTGGACGTCTGAACAACCCGAAATTCGTGGCCTCGGCCCCGGAGGAGGTTGTTGCCGAAGCCAAGGCCAATCTCGCCGCCCGCGAAGAGGAAGAAGAAAAGCTGAACGAGGCGCTGGCCCGCCTGGCCGAAATCGCCTAATCTTCATCTTTTCAAAAATGCTCAAATCCCAAACCCCGCCGCGTATGCCACGGTGGGGTTTACTTTTGCACACACAGCCCTTGCCCCCACTCGCAAGCCCTTGCTAGCAAAGGCGGATATAACCCCGAGGTCTCAGATGGCACGCGCATTCCCTCCGATCCAAACCATCTCAACCGGGCTGGTGGTCGCCATAGTCGGGTTCTTCAGCTCTTTCCCTATCGTGTTGCAGGGACTGGCGGCCATGGGGGCCTCGGCGCAGGATTCCGCGTCGGGCCTGATGATGGCGGCCATTGCCATGGGAGTGACGGCCATCGGTCTCAGCTTGTGGTATCGGCAACCCATCAGCGTTGCGTGGTCCACTCCGGGCGTTGCGCTGTTGGCCGTGTCCGCGATGCCAGCAGCAGGGTTTTCTGACGCGGTCGGCGCGTTCCTGTGCGCGGGAGCGCTGACCGTGCTGGCCGGGCTGTGGCGACCTTTGGGACGGCTGGCGGCGGCCATCCCGACAACATTGGCGCAGGCAATGCTGGGTGGTGTTCTGTTGCCCCTGTGCATCTTGCCCTTCAAGGCCGCTGTGGAACTGCCCTGGCAGGCTTTGCCGGTGATCCTGACTTGGTTCATCGCAGGGCGGGTGAACCGCTTGTTTGCGGTTCCGGCAGCGGTTGTCGTCGCAGCAATTGTTGTGGTTCTGAATGCGGGCGACACGTCCGTCACGCCAACCCATCTTGTCGCCGCACCGGTCTGGACAATGCCAACCTTCTCGCTGGCCTCTGCCGTCGGTATTGGCCTGCCTCTGTTCATTGTCACCATGGCGACGCAAAACATCCCCGGTATCGCGGTGATGCGCAGCTTTGGCTACACTCCCGCCCCCGGCAGGTTGTTCTCTTCAGTCGGCGCAGCCAGCATCCTGTCGGCCCCGTTCGGGGCGCCTGCCACCTGCCTGGCCGCGATCACAGCCGCCATGTGTTCGAATGAGGACAGTCACCCAGACCCGGCCCAACGGTATTGGTCGGCGGTGATGGCAGGCGTATTCTATTGCCTGTTTGGTGTATTCGCGGTGGCCATCACCGGGTTTGCCGTACATGCTGATCCGCTGCTGATGGGCACCCTGACAGGGATTGCGTTGATCGGAGTGCTTGCCAACGCCACCCACGCAGCGCTTGATGTTCCAGCGGAGAGGGAAGCCGCTATTTTGACATTTGCCATCACCGCTTCAGGTATCTCGGTCTTTGGTCTGGGCGCGGCAGTCTGGGGTTTGCTGGCTGGTGGCATTGCGTATCTGGTCACGAAGCGAATTCGCTAGCGGTGCTCACTCGGCTTGGGATATAGTTTGACCATGCTCGGATCGCTTGGAAAACTGATCGAACGCCAGATCAAAAAGGCACAGGCCGAGGGCCAGTTGCAGGGGCTCGAGGGTGAAGGCAAACCTTTGCCGGATCGGTCGGGTGAGGCGCAGAGTGATCCGGCCATCGCCGCTGGGCACCGGATCATGGCGCAGGCCGGTGTGCTGCCGGAAGAGTTCGAGATCAGGAAAAAGCTTGATGCCGCCCGAAAGGATTACGCCGAGTTGACCGATGCAGATGCACGTAAAGCTGCCATGGCGCGCATCGCCGATTTGGAGATGCGGTACAACATGGCCCGAGATGCGCGACGGGCCTTTATGCGCTAGCTACTTGAATTCAGGTTTTCGCCCCTGCATCTGCGCCATCACAACCTCCATCTGATCAGGTTTTCCGATCAGTTCGACCTGTTCGGCGGATTCTTCCAACAGAACCTCGGCGCGGGTCTTGGTTTCGGCCACTTCGATCAGGCGCTTGGCGGCGCGAATGGCCGAGGGACTTTTGCCCGCGATGTCTTCGGCCAGCGCCAATGCCTCGGTCAGTGGATCGTCTGACAGTTTCGTCACCAACCCCCAGTCCGCCGCCTGCTGCGCGCCGATGGGACGCGCGGTGTAGGTCAGCAGGCGCAGTACGTCCGAGCGCACCAGATGTGGCAGTAAAACCATCCCACCCATGTCGGGAATAATGCCCCACTTCATCTCCATCACCGCCAGCTTGGCGTCGGGGTGTGCGATGCGAATATCCGCGCCCAGCGCGATTTGCAGCCCGCCACCATAAGCAACGCCCTGAATGGCGCAGATCACCGGAACTGGAACACGCCGCCAGATCAGGGCAAGTTCTTGCATTTCATTCGCATCCCCGTGGCTGCGGGTCATCAGCCACTCAGTCGGGTCCATATGCGCCATCTTGGCAAAGCTGGCCATATCAAGCCCGGCGCAAAAACTCTTGCCCTCGCCCGACAGGACCACGGCGCGTGCGTCCGAGGCTGCGACCTCTTGCCCGGCAGACAGCAACGCCTTGATCATCGCGTCGTCCAGCGCGTTCATCTTGTCGCCGCGCGTCAGCGTGACATGGGCGATGTGGTCTTTGTACTCGACGGATACGCGGGTCATGCGGGCCTCCTGATCTTGTTGACCCAACCATGCCCGGAAGGTCTGCCAAGTTCCACCTCAACGTTGGGGCACTTCTGGCTGCGCGTCGCAGATGGTTGTCTGACGAGTGGGTATGGGGTTATCTCGCACCATGACTGACCCACGCTATACTCCGCTTGCCCTGTCACTGCCTGCAACCGTGCCCTTTGTCGGGCCGGAAACGCAGGAACGTCAGCGCGGCGCGCCCTTTGTCGCCCGGCTGGGGGCGAATGAAAGCATCTTTGGCCCTTCCCCCCGCGCTATCGAGGCGATGGCAGCAACGGACATCTGGAAATATGGTGACCCCGAAAGCCACGACCTGCGACATGCACTGGCCGATCATCACGGCGTAAAGCCGGAAAACATCGTGGTCGGAGAAGGCATTGATGGCCTGCTGGGTTATCTCGTGCGGTTGCTGGTTGGCCCCGGCGATACAGTTGTGACCTCGGACGGGGCGTATCCGACCTTCAACTACCACGTGGCCGGGTTTGGCGGCGCGTTGCACAAGGTGCCCTATCGTGACGATCACGAGGACCCCGCGGCGCTGTTTGCCAAAGCCGTCGAGGTGGACGCAAAACTGGTCTATCTGGCGAACCCCGACAACCCAATGGGCAGTTGGCATCAAGGCGCGGATATCCTGGCCGCGATGGAGGCCCTGCCTGCAGGATGCCTGCTGGTGCTGGACGAAGCCTATGTGGAATGCGCGCCAGAAGGCACCGCAGCCCCGGTTTCAGCCGATGATCCGCGTGTGATCCGGATGCGCACATTTTCCAAGGTGTATGGCATGGCCGGGGCGCGGGTTGGCTATGCGATCGGCGCGCCGGGATTGATCGAAGCTTTCAACAAGGTCCGCAACCATTTCGGAATGAACCGGGCTGCACAAGCGGGGGCCTTGGCGGCCTTGCAGGATGCCAACTGGCTGTCGCAAGTTCAGGCACAGATCGCTAAGGCACGCGACCGGATCGGCCAGATCGCACGGGAAAACGGCTTGGTACCCTTGCCCTCGGCCACCAATTTCGTGGCGATTGATTGCGGTGGCGATGGAGCGTTTGCCAAAGCGGTGCTTGAGGGGTTAGTGGCACAAGGGATATTTGTGCGCATGCCCTTTGCCGCCCCACAGAACCGTTGTATCCGCGTCAGCTGTGGTACGGTTACGGATCTGGATGCCTTTGCTGCAGCTCTGCCAAAGGCGCTGGCCACTGCGAAGGCCACGATTTGACCCGGGCTTTGGAGGGTTCAGCGGCCAACGCGGCAGCTGCGGCCTCAAGCGCACCCGAGCCGCGCGGGATGTTCAGGGCGGCCATGGCGGTTTCCACCCCTCCCAGCATCGCCATGACCATCTGGCCGTTCACGTGGCCCATATGCCCCAGACGGAAACAGCTGTTCTGATCCTCCATGCCCAGCCCAATGCCAAGGGTCAGGCCCAGCTGGCGCTCGGTATACTGGCGCAGTGGTGTTCCCCGCCCATCGGTCAGACGCAAGGCGGTAACCGCGTGGCTGCGATGGCCGGGGTTGGATACGTTTATCTCAAGCGCGCCACCTTCTGCCCAGACCTCGCATGCCGCCCAGATGGCCTTGGCGAGGTGATCATGGCGAGCCCAGACATTCTCGATCCCTTCAGCATGGATCATGTCGAGCGCTGCCCGCAGACCATACAGATGATGCGTCGGCGCGGTGCCGTTGAAGTATTGGTAAAACACCTGCGGGTTCACACGCGGCTGCCAGTCCCAGTATTGCGAGACGCGCGGCATCGTTGCCCGTTTGGCCTGTGCTTTGTCATTGAAGAACACAAATCCCACGCCCGCCGGGGTCATCAACCCCTTTTGGCAGGCCGACACCATGACATCGACGCCCCAGGCATCCATCTCGAATCGATCACAGCCCAGCGAGGCGATACAGTCCGCCATCAACAACGCCGGGTGGTTCAGATCGTCCAGCAACGCCCGCAACGCCGGGATATCGTTGCGGATCGAACTGGACGTGTCCACGTGAACCGCCAGCACGGCCTTGATTTGATGAGCCGTGTCAGCACGCAGGCTATCGGCGATGCGATCCATATCCCAAGGCGAGGATGCACCGAAATCGATCAGCTCGACCTCGGCGCCAACTCCGCGCGCCATCTCGGCCCATCCGTGGGTGAACAGGCCCGAGGCCGGGGCAAGCACCGTTTCCCCCGCTGCAATAACGTTGGACAGGGCTGCTTCCCAAGTGCCATGGCCGTTGGCAATATAGATGGCGACGTTGTGATCCGTGCCCGCCACGCGTTTCAGATCGCGTGTCAGGGTCGGCACCATCTCGATCAGCTCGCCGTCATAGATGTTGGGTGACGGGCGGTGCATGGCCTGAAGCACAGCGTCAGGCATGACCGAGGGTCCGGGAATCGCCAGATATTCGCGCCCCTGCGCAAGAGAGAGATGGTTTGTCATGGGATCAACCTGTTTGAATTGACGCCCAACCTAGCGCAGCAAAAAGCCGCGTCAATCCATCAGCTTTGAGGCGTCACGCGCAAGGGCTTCGATCCCGGCCCAATCACCGCTCTGCACCATCTGTTTGGGCGCAACCCAGCTGCCGCCAGCGCAGGCGACATTCGTCAGCGACAGGTAATCGCTGGCATTGGCTGGCGAAACACCACCCGTCGGACAGAACGTGATCTGCGGCAGCGGCGCGCCGATGGCTTTCAACGCGGGCGCGCCGCCAGAGGCCTCAGCGGGGAAGAACTTCAGCATGTCATAGCCTTTTTCCAGCAGGCGCATCGCCTCGCTGGCCGTGGCCGCGCCGGGCAGCAGAGGCAGGCCTTCGGCCTCACACGCTGCAATCAATACGTCTGTTGCGCCGGGCGAAACACCGAACTGCGCGCCTGCCTCTTTTGCGGCGCGTACGTCTTCGGGGGTGACCAGCGTGCCAGCGCCCACCACCCCACCGGGCACCTGCGCCATAGCCCGGATGGCATCCAGTGCCGCCGGAGTGCGCAAGGTCACCTCCAGGGCGGGTAAGCCACCTGCCACCAACGCTTCGGCCAAAGGCCGGGCTTGCGCGGCATCGTCGACGACCAGAACCGGAACGATAGGTGCCAGCTCGCAGATTTCGCGGGTTCGTTGGGTTTTTGACATGAAGATTACACTCCGAAAATGCTAGCACCCGCGTCGGCAGACCCGACGTTGTTGCGAAATACGGCGAACAGATCCCGTCCGACCCCGTGCTGATTGGCGGACAGATCCGCAGTGACCGGGGTGCGATCCAGCACACCCGGAGTGAGGATTTCCAATTCGCCTTTCACTGCGTCAACGCGCAGCACATCACCATCCTGGAGATAGGCAATTGCACCGCCCTCCAGCGCCTCGGGGCAGACATGGATCGCGGCGGGAACCTTGCCCGAGGCACCTGACATACGGCCATCCGTGACCAACGCCACCTTTTGGCCCCTGCCCTGGAGGATCGCCAGGATTGGCGTCAGTGAATGCAATTCGGGCATGCCATTGGCCTTTGGTCCCTGGAAGCGGACCACAACGATCACGTCCCCGGTGAAGTCGCCCGCCTTGAAGGCCGCCTTGACCTCGGCCTGATCATGGAAAACACGCACGGGTGCTTCGACGATCTGATGTTCGGGCGCGACTGCGGAAACCTTCATGACGGCGGTGCCCAGATTGCCAGTCAGGCGTGACAGTCCACCTGTAGGCTGGAACGGGTCCTTGGCGGGGCGGACGATCTTGTCGTTCAGACTGTGGCCCGCGCCCTCTTCCCAAACCAGATCGCCGTCTTTCAACTTGGGTTCCTTGGTGTAATTGTGCAGGCCCTGCCCTGCGACTGTCAGGGTGTCCGGGTGCAAAAGCCCATCGTCGAGCAGCGTGCCGATGCAATACCCCAAACCACCAGCCGCGTGGAAATGGTTCACATCCGCCAAACCGTTGGGATAGACCCGCGCGACCAGCGGGACAACGGCGGAAATGTCAGAAAAATCTTGCCAATCCAGCATGATACCACCCGCCCGCGCCATTGCGATCAGGTGGATCAGCAAGTTGGTCGAGCCACCGGTGGCCATCAGCCCGACGATGCCATTCACGAAGGCCCGCTCATCGAGAATCTGATAAACCGGTGTGTAATTGTTACCCAGCGCACTCAGCGACAACGCCCGGCGCGCACCCTCTTCGGTCAAGGCATCCCGCAGCGGCGTGTTCGGGTTAATGAAGCTAGAGCCCGGCAGGTGCAGGCCCATGAACTCCATCAGCATCTGGTTGGTGTTGGCGGTACCGTAGAAGGTACAGGTGCCGGGGCCGTGATAAGCAGCCATTTCGGCGGCCATAAGTTCATCGCGGCCAATTTCTCCGGCAGCGAATTTCTGGCGCACCTTGGCCTTTTCATCATTGGGCAGGCCGCTGGTCATCGGGCCTGCGGGCAGGAACACGGCGGGCAAATGGCCGAAGGCCTGCGCCCCAATTATCAGACCGGGAACAATCTTGTCGCAAACGCCAAGGAAAACAGCTGCGTCGTAGGTATTGTGGCTCAGCGCGACGCCCGTGGCCAACGCAATCACATCGCGCGAAAACAGCGACAGCTCCATCCCGGCCTCGCCTTGGGTGACGCCGTCGCACATGGCAGGTACACCACCTGCAACTTGCGCAGTGCCACCGGCAGTGCGGATCGCATCCCGGATCAGGCCAGGGTAGCGTTCAAACGGCTGGTGAGCTGAAAGCATGTCGTTATAAGCGGTAACAATACCAAGGTTTCCGGCGGCGCCGGTCGCCATCGCCTGTTGATCTGTCCCCGCCCCAGCATAAGCATGGGCCTGACCGCTGCAGGACAGATGCGCGCGAGCCGGGCCTTTGGATTTGGCCTGTTCCATCCGTTCCAGATGCGGGCCACGCAGGTCGGCGCTGCGGTCGATGATCCGCTGGGTGACGTCAGTGATAACAGAATGAACCATGGTTAACCTCCGATCTGACGCCAGCGACGTCCGTCGCGGTGCATCAGCATCAATGCTTCTTCGGGGCCCGAACTGCCCTGATCATAGCGTGCCGGGCGATCGCCGCGATCTTCCCAGCCTTGAATGATGGGATCGACCCAGGCCCAGGCGGCCTCGGCCTCGTCACCGCGCATGAACAGGGTCTGGTCGCCGCGTATGACATCCATAATCAGCCGCTCATAGGCATCCGGCGCGCTGGCCTCGACGCCCAAAGCGTCGGCAAAACTCATGTCCAGCGCCACATCAGACAGGCGGAACCCGCCTGGGCCTGGATCTTTAATGGTGGTGCGCAGGGTGATGCCCTCGTCCGGTTGCAGCCGGATCACCAGCACGTTCCCGTGCAGCGGGCCAACATTCGGAAAGATCGTATGCGGCGGGTCACGAAAGAACACGGCAATCTCGGATTCCCGCGCCCGCAGCCGCTTGCCGGTGCGCAGATAGAACGGAACACCCGCCCACCGCCAGTTGCCCAGATGTACCTTCAGCGCGATGAAGCTTTCCGTACGACTGCCGGGGTTGCCAACGTGATCGACATAACCACCCTGCCCGTGTTCGGCGCGGTATTGGCCGCGCGCGATATCTTTCTGCTCAACAGGCTCCAACGCTTCGATCACCTTGACCTTTTCATCGCGCACAGCATTGGGCGCAAATTTCGACGGCGGCTCCATCGCCGTCAGACACAAAAGCTGTACCAAGTGGTTCTGAATCATGTCCCGCATGGCACCGGACTGGTCATAATAAGCGCCGCGCCCTTCAACGCCCACAGTTTCAGCAACCGTGATCTGTACGTGGTCAATATGGGTCGAGTTCCATAGCGGTTCGAACAGGGAATTGGCAAAACGCAGGGCCATCAGGTTCTGAACCGTCTCTTTACCCAGATAGTGGTCGATCCGGTAAATCTGGTGTTCTTCGAAGCAGGTACGCAGCCCCTCGTTCAACGCTTTGGCGGACGCCAGATCATGACCAAAGGGTTTTTCCACCACGATGCGGCTGTCTGATGTGGCCAACCCGTGTTGGTTCAGCCGGTGCGCAATGCCCGAAAACAAGCCAGGCCCCACCGACAAATAGAACGCACGCACGACGTCAGGGCGCATTGCTTTGGCCAAATTCGACCAGCCGGCATCGCCTGACGCATCAACAGGGACATACGAGACCCGGCTTAGAAAGCGATCCAGAACGTCCTTTTTGAATTCCGGCGCAAACTCCGCCATCGAGGCGCGTATCTGATCGCGGAATGCATCACTGTCCATGTCCGATCGCGCCGAACCGATGATGCAGGCGTCCTCGGGCATCTGCCCGACCTCAAAGCGGTGATATAGGCCCGGTAGAATCTTGCGTTGAGCCAGATCGCCGGTCGCACCGAACAGCACCAGATCGAACGGGTTAACCGGAATTACGCGTGAAACCATCGACGGGCTCCTTCAGTTCTACCTCTGCCAACATAGCACCAGAAAGTCGCAGCACTTGTGGTTTGAGCGATGTTAACGCTAACATTTGCAAATGGCATAGGCAATGCAGATGCAGAAAGCAAGTCCGGAATTGGGATGTCAGCCCTGATTGCGCAGCCACTCCATGACGGCGGGGCGCACCGATTGCTCACCCCGGTGCCGCGCATCCGCGATGATCTTGCGCAAAGATTGCAAATCGGCCCGCAGCAACACGCTTTTGACCGGACCGATCGAGGCCGGACGCATGGACAGTGTCCGAATACCCATCGCGGCCAGGCACAGCGCCTCAACCGGGCGACCGGCATCCTCGCCGCAGAACGAAAGCGGCGTATTGGAGGAGTTGCAGCGCTCAACGATCTGCGCGATGAAACTCAGAAAGCTGACATTCAGCGTGTCATAGCGACGACGTACCAGTTCATTTTCACGGTCAGCAGCAAAGAAGAACTGCTTCAGATCATTGCCTCCGACCGAGACAAAATCGACCTCGTCAAAGAACTTTTGCGGCGCAAAGGCCAGCGATGGGGTTTCCAGCATCGCCCCAACCTCAAGCGTTTCGGGCAGGATATGACCCAGACGCTTTTCACGCTCGATGGTTTTATTGACCTCCCAGCGGGCCTCGTAAAACTCGTCGGCTTGCGCCACGAAGGGGAACATGATCGACAAGGGGCGGCCATTGGCGGCACGCAAGAGGGCCTGCAACTGCATCCGCATCACGCCGCGTTTGTCCAGACCGACGCGGATTGCGCGCCAACCCAACGCCGGGTTCGGTTCCGCCACGTGCTTCATGTAAGGCAGAACCTTGTCGGACCCGATATCCAACGTGCGAAAGATCACGCGCTTGCCTTCAGCAGCGTCCAGAACCCGTTGATATTGTGTCACCAATTCTGACCGCTTGGGCATCTGGTTGCGGATCAGGAACTGCAGCTCGGTTCGGAACAGGCCCACGCCCTCGGCCCCGGAATTATTCAATGAGGGTAGATCGGCCATCAGCCCCGCATTCATTACCAGATTGATCCGCTCCCCATCCCGCGTCACTGTCGGGGTTTCACGGATTGAGGCATAGCGTTCCTGCGCCTTGGCCTGCATCGCGATTTTATCTCGCACAGCGTTTGCCACGGTGTCTTCGGGACGCAGATGGACAATGCCCTGATCCCCATCGACCAGAATATGGTCGCCGTTCAGCGCCTCGGTCGTGATCCGGCCCACATGTACCACCAGCGGAATAGCCAACGCACGTGCCACGATAGTGGCATGACTGCCGACCGAGCCTTCCTCAAGCACGATGCCTTTCAGTGATCGACCGTATTCCAACAGGTCTCCGGGACCGATATTGCGGGCGATTAGGATCGGATCAGGTGGCAGGTCAGAGCCATTTGTATTGCCTTGCCCGGTCAGAATGCGCAGCAACCGGTTGGACAGGTCATCCAGATCAGCCAGCCGTTCACGCAAATACGGATCGGTTACCTGCCCCATCCGCGCGCGGGCCTGCGATTGTTCTTTTTCAACCGCTGCCTCGGCGCTTAGGCCCAGGGCGATGTCCTCTTCCATCCGGCGCATCCAACCTTTGGAATTGGCAAACATGCGATAAGCCTCAAGGACTTGCAGCTGTTCCTTGTCGCCGCCCTGCGAGATTTCAAGCATCTTGTCGACGCCAACGCGCAGCTCTTCGACCGCTTCATTCAGGCGTTCACGTTCGCGATGTGGATCATCGGCAATCGGGTTGGTGACCACGACGCGGGGCTCATGCAGCCAGACATGACCTTCGGCGTATCCTTCCTGTGCGGGACCACCGCTCAGCTGTACTGATTGCTGGTGCAGGGGCGACAGGGCCGCACCCTCACCGACAAAGGCGCCCAGTTCGGCCATCTCGGCCAAAACCATTGCGACGACTTCCAGCGCATAAACCTCATCCGCCGAAAACTGGCGCGCCTCGCGGGATTGCACCACCAGAACGCCCAGTTTTTCACCCAGCCGTTGAACCGGCACGCCCAGAAAAGACGAAAACCGTTCTTCGCCGGTTTCCGGCATATAGCGGAAGCCTTTGGCCGACGGCGCGTCAGGGGTATTCACGACCTTGCCAGATTGGGCGACGCGGCCAACCAGACCTTCGCCCATACGCATCCGGGTCTTGTGCACCGCTTCGGGTGCCAAGCCTTCGGTGGCGCACAGCTCCAACGTGTCTTCGTCGCGAAACAGATAGACCGAGCAGACCTCGGCCCGGATGCTGTCGGCGATCAGATGCGTAATCCGGTCAAGACGTTCCTGACCGGCGGCTTCGCTCGCCATTTCTTCGCGCAGCCGCCCAAGCAGCTTGCGGGATTCTGTTTCGGTGCCGTCCGCCATGGCCCAACCAAATTATTGTGTCAGGCGAAATCCTTGGCTGAAATGCTCAGGCCGCCTTGTCCAGTTCAAAGGCATCATGCAGTGCCTGAACCGCAAGTTCCATGTATTTCCGATCCACAAGGACGGAAATTTTTATCTCAGAGGTTGTAATGACCTTAATGTTGATCCCCTCATCCGAGAGTATCTTGAACATTTTGGCCGCAACACCCGACTGAGAACGCATTCCGATGCCCACCACCGAGACCTTGCAGACATCTTCGTCCGCAACCAGTTCGGCATAGTTCAGCTCACCCGCGTCCTTGATCGCCAACAACGCTTTCTCGGCACGCGCGACCTGATCGGTCGGGCACGAGAAGGTCATGTCGGTGCGCCCCTCGTCCGAAATATTCTGAACGATCATGTCCACGTTCACGCCCTCATCGCTGAGCGCGGTAAAGATGATCGAGGCGATACCGGGTCGGTCCGCCACCGAAACGACGGTCATCTTAGCCTCGTCACGGGAATAGGCCACACCGGCCACAACATTGGATTCCATGATATCCTCCTCGTCAACGACCAGCGTACCGGCCTCGTCGGATTGTTCTTCGAAACTTGAGAGAACGCGCAGTTTCACCTTATACCGCATCGCCAGTTCGACCGAGCGGGTTTGCAGCACCTTGGCCCCCAGCGAGGCCAGTTCGAGCATCTCTTCGAACGAAATACGGTCCAGTTTGCGCGCTTTTTCACAGATGCGCGGGTCGGTGGTATAGACGCCGTCCACATCCGTATAAATATCGCAACGCTCGGCGCCGAACGCGGCGGCAAAGGCCACGGCGGTGGTGTCCGACCCGCCCCGGCCCAGCGTGGTGATGCGCCCTTCGGGGCTGATGCCCTGAAAGCCTGCGACAACGGCCACTTTCATGCCTTCGTCGAATTTTTGGGTCAGGTTTTCGGTCGGAATTTCTTCGATCCGGGCCTGACTGTGGGCACTGGTGGTCATCAGCGGCACCTGCCAGCCCTGCCAGCTGCGCGCGGGAATATCCATTTCCTGCAATGTCAGCGCCATCAGACCGGCGGTCACATTCTCGCCCGAGGAGACCACGGCGTCATATTCACGCGCATCAAATAGGGGCGAGGTTTCGTTGACCCATCCCACCAGCTCATTGGTCTTGCCCGACATTGCCGAGACAATGACGATCACGTCATAGCCCTTGGCCACCTCAACACCGATGCGTTTCGCCGCGCGGCGGATACGGTCAAGGTTGGCAACCGACGTGCCACCGAATTTCATTACGAGTACGGGCATGGGGGTGGTCTCTCCGCGCCTTGGAATTCAGGTTCCGTGCGTCTTATGCGAGGGGGGCCGCAAGGGCAAGGGTTCAAAACCGCCCCGAATGCCGCATGGGGCTGCTTTACATCCGGCAGCGAGGCTGTCAGCCTTAGTCATCGAATTTTCCAAGAGGTTTTCCATGTTCCGCCTTGCCCTCGCAGTTGTCCTGCTGTCTTCCCCTGCCCTTGCACAGGTTTCAACTCTGGCCGCAACTGACGGCAAGAATGCTTTGGGCACTGTGCCCTGCGCCTCGGGCGGCGCACCGCTCGACAGCTGCCATGCCGAATTGCGCCACCATGACGACGGCACGACGACGTTGGCTGTGTCATTGGGCGGCGGTGAAGTGCGCAGCATCTATTTCACCGATGGCGTGCCGAATTCCAGCAGTTCACCTGCCAAGATCAGCCATGAAACACGTGGCGACCTGACCGTGATTTTCATCGACCCGGATGAGGTCTACGAAATCCCCACCGCAGCGTTGATACGTCAGTAAGCGTGGGGGCGACCGTCCCAGTTTTCGAAACAACCCGTTGTTTCCAGTGACAACGCATCGAACCTTTCAATCAGGCCCTTTGCGGCCTGATCCAGGGTGATATCGGCTTCGGGCCCGCCCATATCGGTCCGCACCCAGCCCGGGTGATAGATACCTACGGCGATTCCATCATCGCGCAAATCCGTGGCCAGATTGCGTCCCAGACTCAAGGCTGCGGCCTTTGATGCGCGGTAGATATAGCTGCCCCCCGGCGCGCGGGTGTGCGAGGCCATCGTCGATGAAATAATCGCAATCTTTCCTCGTGCGGCCCGCAAGTTCGGCAACAATGCCTGAACGGTTAGAAACACGCCTGTCACGTTGATGGCAAAGCTTTGCGCCCACATGTCGGCGGGATAGCCGTCAATGCTTTGCCCTTTGTCCAGATATACCCCGGCGTTGCAGATCAGCAAATCGACGGGTTGATCTGCCAGATACGTGGCCACGTCGGAATGTTGCGAAGGGTCGGTAACATCCAGAACCACCTGCGCACTGCCATCCCGCGCGGTGCCGGTCAGCTTGTCCCCGCGGGCCCGGTAATTGTCGGCCAGCGTTCGGCCAATGCCACGATTGACCCCCGTAATAACTACATGCACGGCTTAATTTGTCTTTCTGCTGGGAACAAAAGGCAAAGGTGCCACTGGAACCCCATCGTCGATCAGGGCCTGCGCTTCGTCCGGCTTGGCCTCACCATAGATCGCACGCTCGGGCGCATCACCAAGGTGGATTTTGCGCGCTTCGCTGGCAAAATCCTTACCCACATAGTCCGAGTTCTCTTCGACCTTGCGGCGCAGCTCGGCCAGCACCTTTTCAATGTCTGGCGCAGGGGCGGCCACATCTATCGTTTCAGCCTCGGGCATGGGGGCGATGGTCTTTGCCACGGCCTCACGGGCCGGGCGGACACGTGGGGTCATGATAGCCTTTTCAACATCCGCGCATCCACACACAGCGCAAGTCACCATGCCCGTGGATGCCAGTTTGTCGTAAGCGGCGGCCGATTGGAACCAACTGTCAAATGTATGGCCGTTGCTGCATTTCAATGCGTATTGAATCATGATCCGTCCAAATGTCGGTTGTCGAATTGATAACCACAGACATGGCAATATCAAGCCCTACCAGAGGCATCTTAGCGCATGATTGGCTCAAGTTTTTGAAACATTTGCCCAAGTTCGGGGAAATTGACGTGAACTGCGGCTTTTTTCGGCACAAACCATTGTCTCTGCCGCTGTTTGAATTCGGGAAAACACGCAGCAACCGATGTCACCAATAACGGAAAGACATCCACGACGCACAATACTGCGCCTTTTTTCTGATGACGTTTTCGATAGCAAAACTGCCCCATTGCCTGCGTGTCACACTCTCCTCGAATACCGGCCTCTTCCCACGCCTCCTGGCCTGCGGTCTGAGACGCAGTCAGCCCATCAATCAACCACCCTTTGGGAATGATCCAACGGCGTGATTTGCGCGTTGTAATCAACAGCACTTCTGGTTGCCCTTGCTCGACACGATAGCACAAAGCCGCCGATTGCTGCAGCACCGGCAGGTGCCGGGCATTGTTGGAAACATGAGGCGAAAGCCTTGCGTCAATCACGCCGAGCCGCCTTTCATATGGATATTTGCCTGTTTGCCCGCGTTGTTTTGGTTTATTTAGCGGACGCTCAAATCATCAATACCATATGCGGTGAAATTCTCCAAGCCTTTGAAGAAAAATCACATTCGGGCGGCAAGTTTGCGCACCAGTTCATCGTGGGGAATATCGGCATCGACCGCCAAACGGCGCAGGCCGAAATGAACGCGGGCAATCTGCTGGTAATACCGCGTGTAGACATAGTTGGTGCCGCCTCCGGCAATGGCCCCCAATACCGGCACGGATTGCGCCGCCAATTTCTGCCCCAACACAACTGACAGCCGCGGAGCGACCGCTGCGATCAATTTCTGCATGGCAGGTCCTGTCAAGGTCAACCTGACCGAGAAGAACCCCAGATCGGCACCGTCGTCATTGGACAAAGGCCCGGCGGCGGACAGGACACGCACGCAATCAAATTTCACACCATCTTCCGACGGATCAAACCCTTCGCGCGCAGCCGCCCCTTGTATGGCACGCAACAGCATCGCGGTCGTCGCAGGTAATTCCATCAATGCAGTGGACATTCCGCCCAACCCTCCGGCTGCACCCATGGCCGTGGTTACTGCGGTGTTGACCCAGGGATGCTGGTCCGGCACAGCCCGTCTTGACCCTTCGGCAGCATGCATTGCCAACCACAGGGCCTGTTCCGTCGCGCCCGTCAGGCCCTGCCTGATCGGTTCGGGCAATTGCTCCAACAAGGATTCTGCCGAACCTCCGAGGCTATTCAACAGCTTGACGCCCGGCCCTCCGGCCGTTCGGTAATACCCGGCCAATCGGTCCAGTTCCGCCTCAGCATCCAGCTTTTCAACAAGAACCACGTCCTGCATAAATACCTCCTGCCCAATAGACATCGGGGTTTATAGCCAAGGTTTCAATAGTTCAGCGGGTCCAACGGGTGACAAGCCCATCCACCCCGTCCCATACACCCGAGGACAATTCCAGCCCCAGAATTCGGTCCGGGTTGGTCGGAGGGGGCATTTCAATCCCATTCAGACGGGAAAACCCGAACCGGGCATAATAAGGTGCATCACCAACCAACATGACTCGATCCCAGCCCATCGCCCGGCCAGCTTCGATACCTTCGTGGATCAGAAAACCCCCAAGGCCCTCGCCTTGATGGGTCGGGTGTACGGCTACCGGCCCCAGCAGCAAGGCATCGTGATCACCCACGTGCACCGGCCAGAACCGTATGGCCCCGGCCAGAATGCCCTGCCCGTCACGCGCAACCAGAGACAAGCCTGAAACCGGCGGCACATCATCGCGCAGACGATAGGAAGACAGCGCCTCGCGCCCGGGCGCAAAGCACAGGTCATAGAGGGCTTCGACCTCCCACCAATCATCCGGCTCTTCCGGCCTGATCCCGAACTGCTGCACCTCAGCCCTCTTTTCCTTGCTGGCATTCGCCCTAGCACTTCGCTACGCCTTGGGCAAACGCTTGGAGTAGAGATGTTCTATCGACCCGAAGACGGCCACGGTCTGCCGCACAATCCATTCAACGCTGTCATTACCCCCCGTCCGATCGGTTGGATATCCACCCGCAGCCCCGATGGGATCAACAATCTGGCACCTTATTCCTTCTTCAACGGGGTCGCCTACACGCCCCCACAAGTGATGTTCGCTTCAACGGGCACCAAACACGATCAGGACGGCGGCAAGGACAGTGTTTCGAACATCGAAGCAACCGGAGTGTTCTGCGTGAACGTGGTGGCGCACGCACACCGCGATGCGATGAACGCCAGTTCCGCAGGCCTGCCCAAACATCACGACGAATTCGAACATGCTGGCCTGACGCCGGTTGGATGCGAAACCATCCCCTGCGCTCGAGTCGAGGGCGTCCCGGCTGCTCTGGAATGCAAATTGACCAAGATTGTCGATCTGCCGGGCGAGGCAAATCGGGTTGTTTTCGGAGAAGTAACCGGTGTCCACCTGCGAGACGATTGTTTGAGGGATGGAATATTCGACGTGACGACCTTCAACCCGCTCGCCCGGCTTGGATATCGGGACTATTCAGTCGTAACCGAGTTGTTCTCGCTTAGTCGCCCAGACGATTAGGAATTACAGGGGGGCGCTGCCCCCGCCGCCCTTTGGGCGCCTCCCCCGAGGTATTTTCAGCCAGATGAAGCAGGGGATCCTGTATTCATCTGGTCGCAAATACCTCGGAGCGCGAGGCAGAGCCTCGCAAAATACTCAGTGGCCGCCCAGAATGCCGGTGCGAACAGAATAATCCACCGCCAGTTGGTAATCGGGGTCATCATCGCTGTCGACCATCAGATGCCCTGCTTTGTTCAGCAGCTTGTGGCAATCGCGGCTGAGGTGGCGCAGCATGACGCGTTTGCCTGCGGCCTCGTATTTCGACGCGACGTTTTCGATGGCCTGCAGTGCGGACTGGTCCACAACCCGGCTTTCGGCAAAATCCACGATCACCGTGTCAGGATCACTTGGCACATCGAACAACTCGACAAAACCCTCGGAGGAACCAAAGAACAGAGGCCCTTGGATTTCGTAGACTTTTGCGCCTTTTTCGGTTTCCGATTCACGCGTGATGGCATGGATACGCTTGGCGTTGTTCCACGCATAGGCCAGCGCGGAGACAATGACACCAACCACAACCGCGACCGCGAGGTCTTCCATCACCGTCACCACAGTCACCAGAACGATAACGAATGCGTCCGTCAACGGCACCTTGCGCATGATCTTGAACGAGTTCCAAGCGAATGTACCGATCACCACCATAAACATCACCCCGACCAGTGCGGCCAGCGGGATTTGCTCGATAAGCGGTGAGGCAAACAAGATGAACACCAGCAGGAACAGCGCCGCCGCGATACCGGCGATACGGGTCCGGCCACCGGACTTCACGTTGATCATCGACTGACCAATCATTGCGCAGCCGCCCATGCCACCGAAGAAACCGGTAGCGACGTTGGCAACGCCTTGCGCGATGCATTCCTGCGAAGCCCCGCCGCGCTTACCGGTGATCTCTCCAACAAGGTTCAACGTCAGCAGGGATTCGATCAGGCCGATTGCTGCCAGAATGACGGCATAGGGCAGGATAATTTCAAAAGTTTCCCAGGTCAGCGGCACCATCGGGATGTGGAACGGCGGCAAACCTCCCTCGATAGACGCCAGGTCACCGACGCGAGGCACGTCCAAACCAAAGCCAATCACCAGCGCGGCAACGACAAAAATACCGGCCAGCGGCGCGGGAATGATGCGCGTGATACGCGGCATAACCCAGATCACCGCCATGGTCAGTGCGACCAGGCCCAGCATCGTGTAAAGCTGCAGACCCGAAAGCCATTCGCCGCCTCCTACGCCATGGCCGGTGTTTTCCATGGTACCGGGCACTTTGAACTGACCCAACTGCGCCAGAAAAATCACGATGGCCAGGCCGTTTACAAAGCCCAGCATCACCGGATGCGGCACCAGCCGGATGAACCGGCCCCAATGCATGGCCCCAGCGATCACTTGCAGAATACCCATCAACACCACGGTCGCGAACAAGTATTCAACCCCGTGTTGGGCCACCAGCGCAACCATTACAACGGCCAGCGCCCCGGTCGCGCCCGAAATCATGCCCGGACGGCCACCAATCAACGCCGTGATCAGACCGACCATAAAGGCCGCGTACAGACCAACCAGCGGATGTACCCCGGCAACAAAGGCAAAGGCCACTGCTTCGGGCACCAACGCCAGCGCCACAGTCAGACCGGACAGCAGTTCGATCCGCAGGCGCGAGGCAGTCAGCCCTTCGTCCGGCACCCAACGAAGATCGGGTTTAGCTATACGATTGGCAAAGCTTGCCAGCATGGCTCGGGGCATGGGACGGTCCTGTTGGTATTTTGGGTTCGCGCGAAAGGGGTCTTTTAGCGGTCAATCCCCGCAGGAGATACCGCGCCAGGTGGGACCCAGATATGCAACAGACGCATACCGGGCCATCAGCCAACACAAACCGTTGAACCCACTTGCCAAATCCTCCGCTGCCCCTCAGACAGTCTGCATCGAGTTTTTTTATTCGGAGCGCAGCCATGACCCAGACGAAAATCGCCATCATCGGCGGATCAGGTATCTACGATATCGACGGGCTGGAAAAGGCGGAATGGGTTACGGTTGAAACGCCGTGGGGTGCACCTTCGGACCAGATCCTGACGGGGGCTTTGAATGGGGTCGAAATGGCCTTCCTGCCCCGTCACGGGCGTGGCCACGTTCATTCACCGACCGAGGTGCCCTATCGCGCCAATATCGATGCGCTGAAACGGCTGGGGGTTACGGACGTGATCTCGGTTTCCGCCTGCGGGTCGTTTCGCGAGCATATGGCGCCGGGGGATTTCGTCATTGTCGACCAGTTCATTGACCGGACATTTGCGCGCGAGAAAAGCTTTTTCGGCACTGGTTGCGTCGCCCATGTCAGCGTGGCGCACCCCACCTGCCCGCGCCTGTCGGACGCTTGTGAGAGCGCAGGCAAGGCGGCAGGTATCACCATCCATCGCGGTGGCACCTATCTGGCGATGGAGGGGCCGCAGTTCTCATCCCTGGCCGAATCCAAGATGTATCGCGAGCATTGGGGATGTGACGTGATCGGCATGACTAACATGCCCGAGGCGAAACTCGCCCGCGAGGCCGAACTTTGTTATGCCTCGATCGCCATGGTGACCGACTATGACAGCTGGCACCCGGATCACGGCGAGGTCGACGTAACCGCCATTATCGCCACCCTAACCGGGAATGCGGAAAAAGGCCGGGCGCTGGTCAAGGGCCTGCCCGATCTGTTGGGGGCTGAACGCGCGCCCTGCCCGCATGGCTGCGATCGGGCATTGGAGTTTGCGATCCTCACTTCGCCCGAAAAACGCGATCCGGCGTTACTGGCCAAGCTGGATGCGGTCGCAGGCCGGATTCTTTAAACCACGCTACTGCGCAAGGGTCTGCTGCACCTCGTCCCACAAGCCATACGACCAGAGGTCGTTGTGGGTGCCGTTGGGGATGACATGAAGTTTGGCGGTGTCGCCCGACATCGCCGCCAGCGCTTGGCCGTGATGCACCGGAACGGTTTCATCCTCGGTTCCGTGGAAGATCAGCGTTGGCACCGTAACATCGCCGACAAAGTCTCGGGTGGCGAACTGATCCTTCATCAAGGCCGAAACCGGCAGAAACGGATAGCGCTCGGACGCGACATCCACAGTCGCGGTGAAGGGGGCCTCTAGCACCAGTAACTGTGCATTCGGACGCTGTTGGGCGACAGCGGCGGCCACGCCGGTGCCAAGGCTTTGACCGTGCAGGACGACGGCTGCACCCTCAGAGTCCAGTTGGTCAAACATGTGAACCCCATCTGAGATCAGCGCCAGCTCCGAGGGCTCGCCGCCACTGCCTGGAAAACCGCGATAACTGGGGGCTAGCAGGCCAAAACCACTGTTCAGGATTTCCCGCAGCCGGTCGGCCCGGTCACCCAGATTGCCGCTTTGACCGTGAAAAAACAGAACGGTCGGCGCTCCTTCGATGGCCGGTGGCGCGGACCACGCCGTCAGCACAACCCCGTCGGACATGGGCAGAGAGATCACGTCGACATCGGCCAGCCCGACCTCATCGGGGGCGGGCAATTCTCCGGATGGTTTGTATAGCAGCTCATCCTGATTGGCGTACATGTACCCCACGATTCCGGCGTAAATCACGACGCTGATCAGGATCAGAAGGATCAGCACACGTTTCAACCGCCCGTCGTTTGAGCGGGACATGTCCTTGAACGCTTTCGAATAGTCGGGATGTGTCTGCGTCACCTTCGCCTCCGATCCTTTGATAGGCCCTAGGTTGTAGGGCCAGACCGGCGTTTCAAGGACGGTACGCACGCTTTAACGCAATCTTTAACTTACTCAACCCGGGTACATTGTGACTGATGAAGGTGGCAAGGTCGCCCTGATCCTCGCAATTTGTTTATCTTAAACACGCCACTGAACCGCATTTGTGCCACAAAATCATTTCAGTACGCCCCAAACAGAGGAGCACCATGAAACGACTCGAAGCCCTGGACGCCGCCCGCTTTATTGCTTTTTGCGGTATGGTGCTGGTGAACTTCCGCATCGCGGCGCAAGTTGCGCCGGGCCACGACTGGGCGTCGGGTTTTGTCGACGCATTGGAGGGAAGGGCCGCCGCGCTGTTCGTCATTCTGGCCGGTGTAGGATTGGGTCTGTCCAGCATCCCCGCTGGTGTGCTGCTGCGGCGCGCGGCCTTTCTGTTCGTTCTCGGCCTGATCAACATGACCGTGTTCGACGCTGACATTCTGCATTTCTACGCATTGTATTTTGTGGTGGGGGCGGCGTTTCTTTCGGCCTCGGGACGTATGTTGTGGCTGGGGGCGTTGGGAATTGTTGCGCTGGCCGTTTTGGCCAACCTTATCTTTGACTATGAGCGGGGCTGGGATTGGTCCACGCTCAGCTATACCGACCTCTGGACCCTGCCCGGCTTTTTACGAAATGCAATTCTCAACGGTTGGCACCCGGTTTTACCTTGGGCTGCTTTCCTGCTGATCGGCATGGCCATCGGGCGATCACAGCTTCGCACGATCTGCTTTCAACACCGCCTGATCATGTGGGGATTTGGCGCTGCCGTATTGGCCCTGTTTCCACAAAGGTTGGTGTCCGATCCGGAATTGGTTGCCTATCTAGGCACTGCGTCGATTCCGCCAGGGCCGTTCTATATCCTGGCCAGCACCGGATCGGCGTGCGTGGTGATCGGACTGTTGCTGAAGTTATGGCCGAAGATCGAAAAACTGCGCCTTGGCTCTGCCCTGACCGCTCCGGGACGGCAGAGCCTGACCCTCTATGTGGCGCATATCCTGATCGGGATGGGATTGCTGGAGGAGCTTGGTTTGCTAAATGGCACACTCAAACCAACACAGATCGTGGTTTACGCGCTTGGGTTCTGCGCTTTGTCCTCGGGTTTTGCCCTGTTGTGGTTCCGCCGGTTCAAGCGCGGCCCACTTGAGGCATTGATGCGTCGCGTCACCGAGCCTCGAAAGGCTTGACCTCACCGTCGCGGCGGGGCTTGGTGAGGGCGAAACCAAAACGGGTAACCCCATGTCTTTTGAACTTTGGCTGGCTTTTGTGGCCGCATCGACCGCATTGCTGCTTATCCCCGGCCCGACTGTGTTGCTGGTGCTTAGCTATGCCTTATCAAAAGGGCGCAGCGTCGCCGTGGCCTCAGCCACAGGGGTGGCGGTGGGGGATCTGGTTGCAATGACCGCGTCGCTACTGGGGCTGGGGGCGCTGGTGCTAGCCTCGGCCACGTTGTTTTCTGTGCTGAAATGGGTGGGGGCGGCCTATCTTGTGTGGCTGGGCATCAAGCTACTGCGCAGCGCGCCCTCGGGCGGGTTAGAGGCGCCAGCGACCGGGCGAAATGTCACCGCACAAAGTGTCTTTGGCCATGCCGCCGCCGTTACGGCGCTGAACCCGAAATCCATTGCCTTTTTCATCGCCTTCGTACCGCAATTCCTGCGTCCGGCGGACCCATTGGGCCCGCAATTCGCTATCCTGATCGCGACTTTCGTGGGTCTGGCCTGGCTGAACGCGCTGGCCTATGCGCTGCTGGCTGACCGGCTGCGCCGGATGATCGGACGCGCCGGGGTCATCACTGCGATGACCCGGTTCGGAGGGCTGACTTTGATTGGAATGGGGGTTGCAACCGCCGTGCTGCGCCGCCCGGCCTGAGGGTTCAGCTCGCTTCGTGTTCTTTCATGAACCCACGGATAAAACGCCGTATTTCGCGTGCGGCTGATGTATCCAGCTCCCTGCACAATTCAACAAATGCGTCCCGCTCATCCTTGTCCAGGCGCAGGACCAACTGGCTGTTTTTCTTGGCAGATACCTTGCTGTCCATCTTTCCCGCACACCCTGTTCAATGCCTAAAACCACAAGCGATACACTGCATATACAATGCATAGCAATTTCAGGTACCGGCGACCTACCAACAAAACAGAGTTTTGGCAATCAACCTTCCCGCGACTCAGGCATTCCATTTACCAGTCCGGCGCGTCCATCGTGGTCACCCACCGCCCAGCATCGCTATTTCGTATTATCAAAGCTCAATTCCGCTCCCTGTCGGGAAGTCAGCGATAATCTTTCCTTGCAAGGCTGTCCCCAATGGGCCAAATACGCCCGCGTGTTTTGACGTCAGAGGGATTGGCAATGTCCAGAAACAAGTCGGTCAAGGATTACATCCGAACCATCGTCGATTTCCCGCATGAGGGGATCATGTTTCGCGACGTCACCACACTGTTCGCTGATCCGCGCGGTTTTCGTATGGCAATCGACCAGATGTTGCACCCCTACGCGGGTGAGCAGATCGACAAAGTCGTGGGCCTCGAGGCGCGCGGCTTCATACTGGGCGGTGCCATCGCCCATCAGCTGAGTGTTGGCTTCGTGCCGATCCGCAAAAAGGGCAAGCTGCCCGGCACCACCATCAGCCAGGATTACAAACTGGAATATGGTGAGGCCATCGTCGAGATTCACGATGACGCCATTCAACCGGGCGAGAAAATCCTTGTCGTCGACGACCTGCTAGCAACGGGTGGTACCGCCGCTGCCGGGATCAAGCTGATCGAACGGCTGGGGGGTGAGATCGTGTCATGCTCGTTCATTGTCGACCTGCCGGAACTGGGCGGCCGCAAGGCGTTGGAAGACATGGGTATGGATGTGCACGTTCTGTGCGAATTCGAAGGGCTGTAAACGCCCGTCATTCAATTTCCCAAAGGCAAGGCGCGGGAAGCGGCACGATCAATCCGCCCTCAAAACCGCACCCGGATTCATGATCCCCTGCGGGTCCAGCGCAGCTTTGATTGCACGCATTGCAGACAGCTTTGTCGCGCCGCCATAGCGCTCAAGATCATCGACTTTCAGACGCCCTACCCCATGCTCGGCACTGACCGAGCCACCAAAGGCCTCCACCAGATCATGCACAGCGTGTTTGACGGCCTGTCTCTCGCCATCAAACTCCGAACGGCTGTGGCCCAAGGGCGGGAACACGTTGTAGTGCAGATTGCCATCACCAACGTGACCAAAACAGTTGATGCGGAACAACCCAAGCGCGGCCACGACCTCGGCCCCGCGTTGAATGAATTCGGGAATTCGGGATATCGGGACCGAGATATCGTGGCTGGACACCGACCCGATCAGCCGGTTGGCCTCGGGGATACGCTCGCGCACGGCCCATAGGTCCATACGCTGCGCCTCGCTTTGCGCAATAACCGCCTCCCCGACGAGGCCAGCTTTGTCCGCATCGATATACAGCCTTTCCAGCGCGTCAGCGGGCGAGTGCCCCGCAAACAATCCAAGTTCGATCAGAACGCACCATTCAGGCTGCGTCTCAAATGGCTGGCGCACATCTGGCAAAACCTCGGTCAGGAATTGCAGCCCCTGCTTGTGGATCAGCTCAAAGGTGCTGACCGCTTCACCCAGTTGGTCGTGGGCCAATGATAGTAAATCGATCGCCGCTTGGGGTGAAGCGACCTGAAGCATCGCGGTTCCGACCGCCTCGGGCCGCGGAGAAAGTTTCAACGAGGCAGCGGTGATGATCCCCAATGTACCCTCCGCACCTATCAGCAGGTTACGAAGATCATAGCCGGTGTTGTCCTTGCGCAACCGGCTGAGCCCGTGCCAGATTTCACCGCTGGGCAGAACCGCCTCAAGCCCCAAACAAAGGTCGCGCGCATTGCCATAGCGCAACACGTTGACCCCACCCGCGTTGGTGGCAAGGTTGCCCCCGATCCGGCAAGATCCCTGCGCTGCAAGAGCCAGAGGGAATAACCGGTTCGCCTCTTCCGCGGCGGTTTGTACATCTGCCAGAATGGCACCTGCCTCGGCAATCAGAATGTTCTCGGTCGGGTAAACCGCCCGGATCGCGGTCATCCTCTCTAACGAGATCAAGAGGGGCGCTGGCCCGTCCGGCATTACCTGTCCGCCTACCAGCCCTGTGCCACCACCGTAAGGCACTACCGGTACCCGCTTATCCAAGGCCAATCGCACCAGCGCTGCTACTTCATCAACCGTTCGCGGTAAGGCCAACAAACCGGCATGTCCGGTAAAACGCCCCCGTGGCTCTTCCAGATAGCGTTCCGTGACCGGGCGCAAAATATCTTCACCCAGATCAGCCCGGATCAAACGGGCCAGGTTCTCATCGGCAGGATTCAGTGTCATGCCACCTCATTGCCCAAGCGAGCGCGCTCGGACAAGCCCTATTCCAGTTCGATCAGATACTGCGGCTCCAGCACGACCACTGTTGGCTGACTTGGCAGAGTACGCAGCGACACGGTGATTTCGGTTGCTCCCTTGCGTTCAACCGGAAAATCATTGCGGATATCGACTAGAAACCGGTCCAGAGAAAAGCCCGAGAACCAGTGCATCGGGATGATAACGGAACTTTTCAGCCGCTTGAGGACCGAGATCATCTCGGGCAGAGGCATCGTCGTTCCCCCATCCACCGCCGCCATAACAACATCCAGTCGCCCCAACGCCGCAAATTGTTCATCGGATGGTATATGGTGCAAATGGCCCAGATGGCCGATGCACAGCCCTTCCACCTCGAACACAAAGATCGAATTGCCGCGCTCTTCCACGCCGCCATACGCAGATCGGATATCGGTCGAGACATTGCGTACCAGCATCTCGCCCAGATCAAGGTAATGATCGATACCCTGCCCAAACTCGCCCCACCCCGGCAACACATGCGGGATTGCAGGATCGGGATGAGCGGTCCAATGAGTACTGTGCGCATGGTTCATGGTGACCACATCCGGGATCAAATCGGCACTACCAATAAAGCCGGTGAAATCCGTCACTGCGTTCAACCCGCCCTGCGTCTGGATCAGGAAAGAGGCATGGGCGATATAGCTGATCCGCACGGAAAATTCCGGGATCGGGTCCTGCCACGCCGCCTTGTGAATATACTCGATCCCCGGCGCGGCATCCGCGATGGCGATACAATGGCTCGGCCGCCGCTCCTGCGCCACAGCCCCGCCCGAGATCACCATCAATACCGCAACAATCCAGCGCATGGGGCAAGTGTAGCGCAGAACGCCAACAAGTCATGCCCCTTGTTCATCTGGCCAAAAAAGTCTCGGGGGAGGTGCGGCTGGCCGCGCCGGGGGCAAAGCCCCTACCCCGCGTCCGTCTTGCCGCGCCGATCCGACCGCAGGCTGGCATACAGGACATGTGTCCGCCACCGCCCGTTGATCTGCAGATAAGACTGCGCCACGCCCTCATATTTAAAGCCCGAGCTTTCCAGCAACCCGCGCGAGGGCTTGTTTTCGGGCAGGCACGCGGCCTCGATCCGGCTTAGATCCAGGCGAGTGAAGGCATAATGGACAATCGCGCCTATCGCCTCGCGCATATACCCGTTGCGGGCAAAGGTTTGACCGGTCCAATATCCCAGCGTCCCAGCCTGCGCCGGGCCGCGGCGCACGTTGTCCAGCGTGATCGCCCCCAGAAGCACATCATCGGATCGACGGAATAGGAACAAAGGAATCGCTGTGCCACTGGCCACTGAACGCTGCGCCCAGTAGACGCGATTGGTGAAAGATTTGCGCGTCAGATGATCCTTAGCCCAGATCGGCTCCCACGGGGTAAGGAATTCTTGGGACGCTCGCCGCAGCGCCGCCCAATCGTTGAAATCAGAGTGAACGGGCGGGCGCAGGCTTAGGCGCTCGGTCTCGAGTTTCAGCTTGCGTCTGCCCAACAGCATCACGCCGCACGCCTCTCCTGCAATTCTGCCAGCGTGGGCGCGGCGGAAACTGGACCGTAGAGCGCCAAGGCCGCCGGCGCCTGAAGCGCCATCTTTTCTGCAAACGCACGAACATCCCCGGTGCTGACCGCATCGATCTTGGCGACCGTATCCTCAAGCGACGGCACCCGGTCCCAAATCTGAACCAGACGCGCCAGGCGTTCCGCCCGGTTTGATGGGCTTTCCAGCCCCATCAGCATCCCGGCTTTCATCTGCGCGCGGGCGCGGGCAACCTCTTCGGCGCTCATGTCTTCGGCGGCACGCTTCATCTCATCGATGGTAATCGTGGCCAGCTCTGCGACCTGATCCGCCGAGGTGCCTGCGTAGATCGTTGTTGTTCCGGTATCAGCATAGGCCCCGGTCTGCGCAAAGATCGTGTAGCATAGGCCACGTATCTCGCGCACCTCCTGAAACAGGCGCGAGGACATGCCGCCACCCAAAGCGGTGGAGTAAATCTGTGCCGTATAGATCTCATCGTCGCGGTAGCCGGGGCTTTCCAACGCGAGTGCGAAATGGGCTTGTTCCAGCTCTTTCTCTTGTCGCGCTTCGCCGCCGGTGAAGCGGGCCGTTTCAGGAACCAGCCCTTTGCGCGGTTGCAGATGGCCAAACATCTCTTCGGCCATTTTCATCAGTGCATCGTGATCCACGGCACCCGCGGCAGACAGGATCATCTGCTCGGGGCCATAATGCTCGGCGACAAAACCCGACAGGTCCTCGCGCGAAAACGCGCTGACCCGCTCAGTCGGGCCCAGAATGGTGCGACCCAGCGGTTGATCGTGATAGCTCTGCTCTTGCAACCAGTCAAAAATCACGTCGTCCGGCGTGTCATAAGCCTGGCCGATCTCTTGCAGGATCACGCCGCGCTCGACCTCGATCTCGCGCGGGTCAAAGACAGGGTTCAGAACGATGTCACCAATCACGTCCATCGCCAGCGCCACATCGTCTTTCAGAACGCGTGCGTAATAGGCCGTCACCTCGCGCGAGGTATAGGCGTTGATATACCCGCCCACATCCTCGATCGCTTCGGCGATCTGCAGCGCAGACCTGCGCTCAGTTCCCTTGAACGCCATATGTTCAAGGAAATGGGCAATACCGTTCTGCTCGATCCGTTCATGCCGCCCACCGGCTGTTACCCAAATGCCGATGGCCGCCGATTGCAGCCCCGGCATATGTTCACTGACGATACGAAAGCCGTTCTTCAGTTGGTCTTGTCTGACAGTCACTCAGCAATATGCCTTTTGATATGATCCTCAATGGCACCCAGATCATTGGCGATGCGGGTCACCCGTTCCGGACGTTCATACAGATCAGACATGCGAGAGGGAAGAGGCGGATGTACGTCACTCGCCTTCTCAACCGCCGCCGGGAATTTCGCCGGATGTGCGGTGGCCAAAGTGATCATCGGAACGTCAGCCGCACGGTGATCTTCGGCGACCTTGATACCGACCGCGGTGTGCGGGCAAACCAGCTCGGCGCTGTGGGCCAATGCGGATTTGATGGTGGCCAGTGTTTCATCCTCGGACACCCGGCCCGAGTCGAAATTCTCGCGCAGTGCTTCCATCGCGCCCTGACTGACGTTGAAGCCGCCATTCTTCAGCTCATCCATCAACTGCGATACAGCGCTGCCATCCTCGCCATAGGCATAGTACAGCGCACGTTCAAAGTTCGAGCTGACCTGAATATCCATCGACGGGCTGATCGAAGGAATGGTGTCGCCCTTGAAGTACCCCTGCCCCGAAAGGCAGCGATGCAGAATGTCGTTCTGATTTGTGGCCACAACCAACCGATCTATGGGCAGCCCCATGCACTTGGCGATATAACCGGCAAAGATGTCACCGAAATTGCCGGTAGGCACAGTGAAGCTGACCTTGCGATGCGGTGCCCCCAGGCTGGCCGCAGCCGAGAAATAGTAGACCACCTGCGCCAACACGCGGGCAAAGTTGATCGAGTTCACGCCCGCCAGTTTCACCCCATCGCGAAATTCGAAATCGTTGAACATGTCCTTTACGGCAGCCTGACAATCGTCAAAGTCGCCATCAACGGCCAATGCATGCACATTGCTGTCTGCCGGCGTGGTCATCTGGCGGCGTTGCACCTCGGACACACGACCATGGGGGAACAGAATGAACACGTCCACGGCATCCAGCCCCCGGAACGCCTCAATCGCGGCCGAGCCCGTATCGCCGCTGGTTGCGCCCACGATGGTCACACGTTCACCGCGCCGCTTCAGGGCCACCTGGAACAGTTGCCCGATCAGTTGCATGGCAAAGTCTTTGAACGCCAGTGTCGGACCGTGGAACAACTCCAGTAGGAAGTGGTTTTCGTTCAGCTGCTTCAGTGGCGCACGGGCATCATGACCAAAGCCTTCATAGGCGCGGGCGATGATCGCCTTGAACTCATCCTTGGCAAAGGACCCGCTGACATAGGGCCACATCACGCTGAACGCGATTTCCTCATAGGGCAACCCTGCCAATGCTGCGATCTCTTCCTGGCTCATCACCGGAATTTCGGCAGGCAGGTACAGGCCACCATCGCGGGCCAGCCCGGTCAACATCGCCTCTTCAAAGGTCAGTTCAGGCGCTTGGCCACGGGTCGAGATGTATTTCATTGCTCTTCACTTTCAGAAGGGGCGCGATTGCGCCACAGGAAATAACCGGTCATCGCGGCCCAGACCAGAGCCAGACCAAACCATGTGATTGCATATTGCAGGTGGTCATTGGGAATACCCGCAGTGTCGACAGGCAGGGGCGTCACGCCCGGGTCAGTTTGTGAACGGGCGACAAGAAGCACCGGTTCAGCCCCCAAAGCAGCGGCCAGATTGGGCACGTCGCGGGCAAACCAGATATTGCTTTCCATGTCCGGTTCGGGTGTGTACCCGTCGACCTCGTCGGGCCAATGCAGATTACCCGTTACCTCCATCTGACCCACCTGCCGTTCAGCCTGCTTGGCAGTGGTCGGAACAAACCCCCGGTCTACAAGAATTGTTCGGTCTTCAGTGCTGAAACGCTGAATAATGCGGTAACCTGCGCCGACAAGTTTGACCGAAACCAGAACATGGATTTCCCCGGGCACCATCTCACCAGAAATCGTTACCGGCAAGTACTTGTCATCCTCAGGAGAAACGCTGTCGCGTAAGGCAACCGGTGCTGCCGTGATGCGGGTATCAATCTCGGACAGAACACCCTGTTTCCATGTCAGTCGCTGCATCTGCCAGAAGCCCAGAGACAACAGGATCGCCAAACCGGCAATACCAAATATCAGCAGGAACAGGATGCGGCGCATATCGGGACCAGATTTCGTTACCTAAAGGCTCGGGTTGAACCGGCGCCTTGTTAAGGGTGCCACGTGCAAGATTGCAACCACGCAATTGTATCGGGCGCAATCTTGCGCCTCGGAAATAGAAAAAGCCGCCCCTTGGGGCGGCTTTTGCAATTGGATCGCCTGACCGGCGTTAAATCAGCGGAGCCTGACCCCAGATGTAGACAGCGAAGAACAGGAACAGCCAGACGACATCCACAAAGTGCCAGTACCAGGCTGCCGCTTCAAACCCGACGTGTTTTTCAGGGGTAAAGTCACCGCGTAGCGCCCGGATCAGGCAGACCGACAGGAAGATGGTACCGATGATCACGTGGAAACCGTGGAACCCGGTGGCCATGAAGAAGTTCGAATAGAACTGATCGTCGCCGAATTTCCAGCCTTCGTGCGCCAGCAATTCATAATATTCAAAGCCCTGCAGGGCGGTAAATGCGATACCCAGTACGATACCGATAGCCAAACCGTTGATCAGCGCCTTGCGGTCATTGTCATGCACCAGCGCGTGGTGCGCCCAGGTGATCGCACAGCCCGACAACAGCAGAACCAGCGTGTTGATCAGCGGCAGGTGGAAGGGGTCAACCGCGTGAATATCCGGCTGGATGTACTCGGTGCCAGCATAGTCGTACATCGGATACATGCGGTGTTTGAAGAACGACCAGAACCAGGCGAAGAAGAACATAACCTCGGACATCACGAACAGGATGAAACCATAACGCAGACCGATGCGCACAACCGGCGTGTGGTCGCCAGCGCGGCTCTCGGCCACAACCTCGGACCACCAGGCGAACATGGTGTAAAGAACGGCCACCAGACCGGCCCAGAACACAAACGGTGTAACACCGTGCATCCAAAGGACGGCCCCGAACAGCATCACAAAGCCACCGATCGCGCCGATCAGCGGCCAGATCGACGGGGCCAGAATGTGATAATCATGGTTTTTTGCGTGTGCCATCAGCGTCCCTCACCTACAGGCGTTAGTTCGTATTTGTATCTGCCTGCTCATCCAAGGCGGCGTAGCCCTCGGGCAGGTCTATTTCGTAGAATGTATACGACAGTGTAATCGTATGCACATATTTGGCTTCCAGATCCTCGACCATTTCTGGATCGACGAAGAAGGTTACCGGCATCTGCACCCGCTCACCGGGTTGCAGCACCTGCTCTTCAAAACAGAAACAGGCGATTTTCTGAAAATACCCACCGGCCGAATACGGCGCGACGTTGTAAGACGCCTGCCCGGCAATCGGACGGTCGGTCGGGTTGTGGGCTTCGTAAAAGGCCAATCCGGTCTCACCGATGCGCACTTCCATCTCACGCTCGACCGGTTTGAACTCCCACGCCATGCTTTTGGCTTTCGAGGCGTCAAAGCGGACGGTGACCTTGCGGTCCAGAATATCCTCGGGCGCGGTTTCGGCCACACCAACCGTACCGCCAAAACCAGTGACCCGGCAGAACCAGTCGTAAAACGGCACCGCCGCCCACGCCAAACCGCCCATCAGCACGACCACACTGACCGTCTGCATCACTGTTTTTTGCGGACCGGACAAGGCCATCAGTTCTGAACCTCTTGTGTCGGCTGACCCAGGCCAGTGCCGGAGACTTTTACGATCGTTAGCCCAAAGATGATCACAATGAAGGCAGCCAGCGTCAGACCCACCCCCAGATTGCGGTTGAACCGGCGCTGGTGCAGTTCATGGCTTTTGCGCAGACTCATGACCAACCTCCCAATCCATAGGGTTTCAACAACGCCTCAGCCAGAATCGCGCCGAAGTGCAGGAACAGGTAGAGCAGCGACAGCTTAAAGAATGAGCGCTCGACCTTGAAGTTATCTGCCTCTGAGTCATCCTCGGTGCGACGCGAGATCTGCCACGCTCCGCGCAGGAACAGGGCGTTCATCACAACAGCAACGGTCAGATAGATCGGGCCACCGATGCCCGAGAAGGACGTGCCAACCGCCAGCAGCGCCAGCAGTACGGTGTAAACAAGAATGTGCCAGCGCGTCGCGCGGCGGCCGTGTGTCACGGTCAGCATTGGCACACCCGCATCGTCGTAATCCGAGCGCATGAACAGCGCCAGAGCCCAGAAATGTGGTGGAGTCCACATGAAGGTCAAGGCAAACATCAGCCACGGCTCAAGCGTCATCGACCCCGTGGCCGCGACCCAACCGATTACCGGAGGGAAAGCCCCTGCCGCACCACCGATCACGATGTTCTGCGGCGTCGAACGCTTTAGCCACATCGTGTAGACCACGACATAGAAAAAGATGGTGAAACCCAGGAAGGCTCCGGCAAACCAGTTCGTTGCCAGACCCAGCATGATCACCGACAGGCCAGACAGCGCCAGCCCAATGGCCATGGCCTCGCCCGCCTCGACCTTGCCGGACGGAATCGGACGGCCTTTGGTGCGCTTCATCACCTTGTCAATGTCAGCGTCCCACCACATGTTCAGCGCACCCGAGGCACCACCACCGATGGCAATGAACAAGATGGCGCAGAAGCCGACAAAGGGATGGACCAGCACAGGCGCCGCCAGCAGACCGACAAGCGCCGTGAACACCACCAACGACATGACCCGCGGCTTCAGCAGGGCGAAATAGTCGCCAAAGCTGGCCTCGTCCGCGCGGGTCTGCGCTGTCACGGTGCTGGCATTGAAGCTTGCGTCGCTCATGTCGGGTCCTTTTGGGGTGAAAGCTGCGCGATCACCGCGCAGCCTGCATCATGTATTCTTCCGGCCAATGCCCGGATCAGTTCGAGGCAACCTGATAGGCCGCAGGCTGACCTGCGTACTCTTCCAAAGCGCTTTGCAGCCATTGCTCATAGGCCTCTTCGCTGACAACCTTGACGGTGATCGGCATGTAAGCGTGGTCCTTTCCGCACAGTTCGGAACACTGACCGAAATAGATGCCTTCCTTGTCAGCCTGGAACCACAGCTCGGCCAGACGACCCGGTACGCCGTCCTGCTTTACGCCAAAGGACGGGATGGTCCAAGAGTGGATCACGTCCGACGCAGTCACCTGCATGACGATGATCTTACCGACCGGCACAACAACGGCCGTATCGGTGGCCAGCAGCCACTCATCATCGCTGTAACCGGAATCAGCCAGCTTAGCGCGCATCGCATCATCCAGAACGAACGGCGTTACGTCGGCATCCGCCGGGCGGGCACCTTCGTCCAGAGTTGCGGGGTGACCCAGCAGATAGCTGTCGAACGCAAAATCGTGATCAACATATTCGTAGGTCCAGTACCACTGGTTGCCCACCACCTTGATTACCACGTCACCTTCGGGAATTTCCTGCTGTTTGAACAGAACCGGAAGTGAGAACGCACCGATAAAGACCAGAACCAGGATCGGCCCCAGGGTCCAAGCAATTTCAACCGGGGTATAGTGCGAGAATCGCGCCGGTGTCGGGTTTGCGCGCTGATTGTAACGCATGATGCAGTAGACCAGTAGGCCCGCGACCAGCAGACAGATGACGGTGATGATCACCAGAATCATCGCGTCCAGTCTGTGAATCCCCACGGCAAGGTCTGTAGCTGCAGGCTGGAAATTTACACCGCCGGCAACCGGCTTGCCAATAATCTCAAGCTCCTGAGCCATGGCGGGAAGGCTGGAGAGGGCTGTTGCAAGCCCGGAAAGCATCAAAGCGTTCTTCATTTTCTGTCCTGATCGTCTGATCTTAGCTTCTCTGGCGAAAAGGTGTGAATCAGTCGCACCTCTCCCGTTGTCTTTGGCCGCGTTAAAAACCATATTCCGGCGGGTAGATAAAGCAAAATGCTTGCGTCAAACAGACGCTATTTTTGATCTGGATCAAACTCGAAAGGTCCCAACCGATGCCCAACGACCCGTTTCGCCCGTTTGAAAGCGTTCTTCCGCAGGACGAAGCGCTTGCAGTTTTGCAGTCGGCCACCGCCGGGGCCGTGGATGGCGAGCTGTTTGTCGAGCGGCGAAAATCCGAGTCTCTGGTCTTTGATGACGGGCGTTTGAAGACAGCGTCCTATGATGCTTCCGAAGGATTCGGCCTGCGTGCTGTGCAAGGTGAGGTGGCGGGCTATGCACATTCTACCGACGTTTCGATCCCGGCATTGAAGCGCGCCGCTGAAACCGCGCGTCTGGCTGTTGGCGACGGCGGCGGCACCTTGGCCGAGGCGCCCCGCGCCACCAACACGCGGCTTTACACGGACGAAGACCCGATCGAATCGGCAAGTTTCCCGGTGAAAATTGAAACCCTGCGCGAAATCGACGCCTTTTCCCGCGACCTCGACCCTCGCGTCGTGCAAGTCAGCGCCACGATCGCCGCCGCTGTGCAAGAGGTCGAGATCCTGCGCCCCGACGGGGTTCTGGTGCGCGATGTGCGTCCGATGACCCGCCTGAACATCTCGGTCATTGTTGAACAGAACGGCCGCCGTGAAAGCGGCTCGGCCGGGGGTGGCGGACGCGTTGGTCTGGATGGCCTCATCGACCCGACAGACTGGCAGGACAAAGCACGCGAGGCGCTGCGGATCGCTTTGGTCAATCTGGACGCCATCCCTGCCCCGGCGGGCGTGATGGAGGTGGCCCTGGGCCCCGGCTGGCCCGGTATCTTGCTGCACGAGGCCATCGGACATGGGCTGGAAGGCGACTTTAATCGCAAGGGCAGCTCGGCCTTCGCGGGCCTGATGGGACAGCAGATCGCGTCAAAAGGCGTCACCGTCGTGGATGACGGCACGATTGCCGACCGACGCGGATCAATCACTGTAGATGACGAAGGCACGCCCAGTTCGCGGACAGTGCTGATCGAGGATGGCGTTCTGACTGGTTATATGCAGGACCGTCAGAATGCGCGTCTGATGAATGTTGCGCCCACCGGAAACGGGCGGCGGCAAAGCTATGCGCACAAGCCCATGCCACGAATGACCAATACGGTGATGTTGGGCGGCAACGCCGATCCTGCTTCGCTTGTGGCCGATATCAAAGACGGTATCTGGGCCGTGGGCTTTGGTGGTGGGCAGGTGGATATCACCAACGGCAAGTTCGTGTTTTCCTGCACCGAGGCGTACCGCGTTGAAAACGGCAAGATTGGCGCCCCGGTCAAGGGTGCAACCCTGATCGGCGACGGACCCTCCGCCCTGAACCGCATCCGGGGATTGGGCAATGATATGGCGCTTGATCCGGGTATGGGCACCTGTGGGAAAGACGGCCAATGGGTGCCGGTAGGTGTCGGCCAGCCAACCGTTCTGATGGACGGCCTGACCGTCGGCGGATCTGCTGCCTGACACAGAATCGGTCACCGGCAAGGTTAACGCCACGTGTGGACAATCAATCGATATTGATGCCTGTCTGAGAATTTCCATCGGGCAGGCATTTTATTTTCCTGTTTGTTATCTGACAGTTACACCAAACACGCTATCAATTCTGGGAAATTTTCTGAATAATTTGACAAGATTTACAAGCTGTTAACCCCCTCAGTCGTAAACCAGTTCTGCAATCAGGCGGAGCAACGGATGACCGAAGAGCAGCTTTCTTCCTATCACCCCACACTCCCACCCACCACGGAAGAGGACCGGTTCTCCTGGCTTCGTCTGTTGCGCTCGCGCAAGGTCGGCCCGGCGACGTTTCGTCGGCTGCTGCGCGAACAGGGCTCAGCGCAGAATGCGCTGGCCGCGCTGCCTGAAATGGCACGTGCCGCCGGAATTAAAGGGTATGAAATTTGCCCGCCTGGCGTGATTGAGGCGGAGCTCAAGGCCGCAAAAGCCGCAAACGCGCGGCTATTGTGCCTTGGGTCCGCTGATTTCCCCACTGCCCTGAACGATTTGTCCGATGCCCCACCGATGCTTTGGGCCATTGGCGACGTATCCGTGTTGCGCAAGCCCTCAATTGCGATGGTCGGTGCGCGCAATTGCTCGTCTTTAGGGGCGCGGATGGCGCGTGGCCTGGCAACCGACCTCGGAAAACAGGGATATGTCGTGGTCTCGGGCCTGGCCCGCGGGATTGACACCTCGGCGCATTTGGCGGCGCTGAATACCGGCACGGTGGCGGTCATGGCCGGCGGCGTAGATGTGATTTATCCTGCGGAAAACACCGATCTGGCAAGGGACATCGCCCAATCTGGCCTGCGCCTGTCGGAACAGCCCATGGGCGTGACACCGCAAGCCCGGCACTTTCCCCGTCGTAACCGCATTATCTCGGGCCTGGCACAGGCTGTTGTGGTGGTTGAAGCGGCAGCAAAATCCGGCAGCCTGATCACCGCACGCGACGCGCTGGATCAAGGGCGCGAGGTCCTGGCAGTACCCGGCCATCCTTTCGATGCCCGCGCCGCCGGTTGCAATCTGCTGATCCGCGACGGGGCCACTCTGGCGCGGTCCGCCGAAGACGTTATCGAAGCGTTGCCAAAACAACAGCCCGAAATATTTAAGGTCCCAGTTCCCGAAATAGCACCCGAACCGGCCGCGTTGGGTGCCACACTGCATCGCGAAATTCTGGCCCGACTTGGCCCGTCGCCTATCGCCGAGGACCAGTTGATCCGCGACATCGCAGCCACGGCAGGCGAGATTGGTCCGGCGCTGGTTGATCTGGAATTGGACGGGCGCATCCAACGTCAGCCCGGTGGGTTGCTGTCACTAACGGCCTGAGCAAGCGTCTCACGCCCCGCGCTGATTTTTTGAAGGCTATCGCGCTGAAATCGCCGTAAAATTCACGTATTTAAAGGAACGCATTGACAATTCGCTCTTGCCCTACACATCTTGCACGATCATAGAAGGCGCCCAATCCGTCGAGCGAGGTTTCCCCTTAAATGCCTGTTGTTGTTGTAGAATCCCCGGCCAAAGCCAAAACAATCAACAAATACCTTGGCCCTGATTACACTGTCCTGGCATCTTATGGTCATGTTCGCGACCTGCCCCCCAAGGACGGTTCCGTCGACCCCGAGCATGAATTTGAGATGAAATGGGAGGTCGGCAACGACAGCCGTAAACATGTCAAAGCCATCGCCGACGCGCTGAAGGAAGACAATGCCCTGATCCTTGCCACTGACCCCGATCGTGAGGGTGAGGCGATCAGCTGGCACTTGCAAGAGGCGCTGACCAAGCGCCGTTCGATCAAAAAGGATACGCCCGTCAGCCGCGTGACCTTCAACGCCATCACCAAAGACGCGGTGACCGAGGCGATGCAGAACCCGCGTGAGGTCGACATGCCGTTGGTCGAGGCGTATCTGGCCCGCCGCGCGCTGGACTATCTGGTCGGGTTCAACCTGTCTCCGGTTTTGTGGCGTAAACTGCCCGGCGCGAAATCGGCAGGACGTGTGCAATCGGTCTGTCTGCGCCTGATCGTCGAGCGCGAGATGGAGATCGAAGCGTTCAAACCTGTCGAATACTGGTCGGTGCGTGCCCTGTTTGAAACGCCACGCGGTCAGACCTATGAGGCACGCTTGGTCACTCTGGCGGGCAAAAAGCTGGACAAGCACGACTTGGCCAATGCCACTCAGGCGGAACTGGCGGTTCAGGCGATCACCAGCCGCGCGCTCAGCGTTAACTCGGTCGAAGCCAAGCCCGCCGCGCGCAACCCCAGCGCACCGTTCATGACCTCGACCCTGCAACAAGAGGCCAGCCGCAAGTTTGGCATGGGTGCCCGCCATGCCATGCAGGTGGCGCAGCGGCTGTATGAGGCGGGTTACATCACTTATATGCGGACCGATGGTATCGATATGGCGCCCGAAGCCGTGGCCGCCACCCGTGATACAATTGCCGACCGGTATGGCGCGGAATATGTGCCGGACAGCCCACGCATGTATAAGAACAAGGCCAAGAACGCACAGGAAGCGCACGAGTGTATCCGCCCAACGGACATGGCGCGGGATGCCAAGGCACTGAAGGTGACGGATGAGGATCAGCGCAAGCTGTATGACTTGATCTGGAAGCGCACCATCGCCTGTCAAATGGCCGCCGCGCGTCTGGAAAGAACAACGGTTGAGGTTGGCAGCGCCGACGGCCAGGTTGGCCTGCGTGCCACCGGTCAGGTGGTGCTGTTTGACGGCTTCATGCGCGTGTATGAAGAGGGCCGCGATGATGTGGCCGATGACGACGAGAAGCGCCTGCCGCAGATTATGCATGGCGATCCGGCACCCTTTGCCAAGACATCGCTGAAGGATCAGTTCACCAAGGCTGAGGACAAGGCCGCCATCCTGTCCGACAACGAATCCGTTCTGGCCCTGCAACACCACACCCAGCCGCCGCCGCGCTATACCGAGGCCACCTTGGTCAAGCGGATGGAAGAGCTGGGGATCGGGCGCCCCTCGACCTATGCCTCGATCGTGACCACGATTCAGGACCGGGAGTATGTACGCAAGGACAAGAACCGTCTGATCCCCGAAGAAAAAGGCCGGATCGTTACGATCTTTCTGCTGAACTTCTTTCGACAATATGTGGGCTATGAGTTCACAGCCAATCTGGAGGAACAGCTGGATGATGTCAGCGCCGGTGGCCGCGACTATAAAGAACTGCTGGGCAAGTTCTGGCGTGATTTCTCGGCCGCCATTGGCGAGACATCGGAATTGCGTATTTCCGAGGTGTTGGACAAGTTGGACGAGGCACTGGCGCCGCAACTGTACCCCCCGCGCGAGGATGGGTCTGATCCGCGTATCTGCCCGAAATGCGGCGTGGGACAACTGCACCTGAAGACCTCGCGCACGGGCGGGTTTGTGGGTTGCGGCAACTATCCCGAATGCACCTATACCCGTCCCATCGCGGGCGAAGGGGCCGAAGGCGACGAACGTCTGCTGGGTGAGGATGCGGGCGATGAGATTTGGCTGAAATCCGGCCGGTTCGGTCCTTACGTTCAGCGCGGCGAACCCACGCCCGAGAACAAGAAGCCGCCGCGCGCGTCCCTGCCCCGCGGGTGGAGCAAGGATGACATGGATCTGGACAAGGCGCTGACGTTGCTGTCCCTGCCCCGCCAGATCGGCGAACACCCCGAGGGCGGTATGATCAGCTCGAATTTTGGGCGGTTTGGACCGTATCTGATGCACCAATTGCCCGAGGAAGCAAAACCGGTCTATGCCAACCTCAAAGACCCCAACGATGTGTTCGAGATCGGTATGAACCGCGCAGTTGAAATGCTGGCCGAGAAGCGCGCCAATCCAGGGCGCGGACGCAGGGCCGCCGCCAAACCGCTCAAAGAGCTGGGCGAGCACCCCGATGGCGGCGCAATGCAGGTTCTTGATGGGCGGTATGGGCCATACGTGAAGTGGGAAAAGGTCAATGCCACCATTCCCAAGGATATCAAGCCTGAAGACGTGACGCAGGAAATGGCCATTGAGCTGGTCAATGAGCGGGCTGCCAAGAAGGGCACCAAGAAAAAGGCCGCACCCAAGAAAAAAGCGGCAGCCAAGAACACAACCAAGAAGGCGGCCACCTAAGGGTGGCTAGGTAGAAATACCACCACCCCCTTGGATTCGTTGACTTCCCCGTGACGTGGCGGCACAACCTGCCCATCACCATGTCATTGGGGGAGTTTTCCATGAAGAAAGTCTATGCCAATGCCACCGAAGCGCTTGATGGGGTGTTGTCGGATGGCATGATGATCGCGGCAGGCGGGTTCGGCCTGTGCGGTATTCCTGAATTGCTGTTGGAGGCGATCAAGGAGTCGGGCGCTCAGGACCTGACCTTTGCCTCGAACAATGCGGGCGTCGATGATTTCGGCATCGGCATCTTACTGCAAACCAAGCAGGTCAAAAAGATGATCAGCTCATATGTCGGCGAGAACGCGGAATTCATGCGTCAGTACCTGGCGGGTGAGTTGGAATTGGAATTCAACCCGCAAGGCACTCTGGCTGAGCGTATGCGTGCCGGTGGTGCCGGTATTCCCGGCTTCTATACCAAGACAGGTGTAGGCACCGTGATCGCTGAGGGTAAGGAGCATAAGGACTTCAACGGCGAAACCTATATCATGGAAGAAGGCATCTTTGCCGATCTGGCCATCGTCAAGGCATGGAAGGCCGACGACACCGGCAACCTGATCTTTCGCAAGACCGCCCGCAACTTTAACGTCCCCGCAGCGACTTGCGGCAAGGTCTGCATCGCCGAAGTTGAAGAGATCGTGCCACGCGGTTCGCTGGATCCCGACCAGATCCACTTGCCCGGCATCTACGTGAACCGGATCATTCAGGGCGATCACGAAAAACGCATCGAACAGCGCACCACCCGCAAGAAGGAGGAAGCATAATGCCCTGGGACCGCAATCAAATGGCCGCCCGCGCGGCGCAAGAGCTGGAAGACGGCATGTATGTGAACCTCGGCATCGGGATTCCGACGCTGGTGGCGAACTATGTGGGTGATAAGGACATCACTCTACAATCCGAGAACGGCATGCTGGGCATGGGCCCCTTCCCGTTCGAAGGTGAAGAAGACCCCGACCTGATCAACGCCGGAAAACAGACGATCACTGAATTGTCGCGCACGTCCTATTTCGACAGCGCCACATCCTTTGCCATGATCCGGGGCGGCAAGATTGCTGCAGCGGTTCTGGGCGCTATGGAGGTTGATGAGGAAGGTGATCTGGCCAACTGGATGATTCCAGGCGTTCTGGTCAAAGGCATGGGCGGCGCGATGGATCTTGTCGCCGGTGTTGGCCGCGTGATCGTTGTGATGGATCACACTAACAAGCACGGCAAGTCCAAGCTGCTGAGGAAATGCACCCTGCCCCTGACTGGAAAACAAGTGGTGGATCGCATCATTACCAATCTGGGTGTTCTGGATGTGGTCGGCGGTGGCCTTAAGATCGTCGAAATCGCCGAAGGTGTAACCGAAGACGAGATTCGCGCCGCCACCGAGGCCAAGATCGTCAACTAATCCACTAGATTGAAAAGGCCCGCCAGTTCTGGCGGGCCTTTTCAATTCAATGTCTGGAACACACAGCCATCCGAAATCAGCTCGGGCGGGGTTGAACAAAGGGCCTTGGCGATCTGAAAGGCCGCAAGGACTTTGGGCACGTAATCCCGCGTCTCGGCATAAGGGGGAACTCCGCTGTGCTTGCGCACAGCACCTTCACCCGCATTATATCCGGCCAGCACCAGGATCGGATCATTTCCAAATTCTTCCATCAACCAGTTCAGGTATTTCACACCGCCCGAGATATTCTGAGACGGCTGCAAGCTGTCCTTAACACCAAATCGTTTGGCGGTGGCTGGCATCAACTGCATCAACCCCTGCGCCCCGGCTGAGCTGACCGCATTCTCACGACCTGCTGATTCAACCGAAATCACGGCCAGCACCAAAGCCGGCGATACATTTGTTCCTACGGTCGAGCGCAGAATCTCGATCCCTTGTTGTTGCGCAATGTTCTGGAGCGTCTGCAAACGCGGTGAGGCCACATTGGTCGCGGCCAGCGCGTTTATGGCTGCATCCAACCGCCAGGCTCCTGCTTCGGCCAAAGCAGGTGAGATTTTATCCCAGAAAGCCTTGTAAGACCCGACCGGCTTGTTTTGCGATCCAGTCCCTGGAACACTTGGGGGTACAACCTTGGCGCGTTTGACGATCTCGGGAATAACGAGCTCAGCCCCGGTGCTGGGCGCGAAGGGCGCCGATGCATGTTCTTCGGGCGAAATCTGAACAGTTATCTTGGGTCGCGTCCCCGGTTTGGGGGGCTTTACTCTTTTATATACGCCCCTGGGTTCAACTTCATTCGCGATAGCGGGCAAGGGCCCTGACATCATCAAAGCCAACGTGCCGGCGCAGATCATTGCGTCCCGGAGTTTCATTTTGCCTGCCTCATGTTTTTTCTTTTACGGGATTTGAACCGCGAATCCCGTTGTAAAGCCAGAGAAACACGTCGAAATGGGGCAATTTCGCCTCATTTGGCGCAATTTTGCATCGGCAGCACAGAACACCCCAATCGGTAACGAATTTTTATTTGTTTATTTTCAATAGCTTGAAGAAAAAACTACCAAAAAGTTAAGCGGAAAAGAAAAAAAATGGTGTTTAGCCCAATTCCTGCCACGCCTGACAGGCAATCATAGTGCCATACCGAGACGGTCGGGAGCGGACTGAGAGAGAAAGCTCTGATAGACCCCGAGGTTTATTTGACTTTTGATCCTTTAGGAGGGACGTAACATGATCAAGTTCATCAAGAACTTCCGCAAAGACGAAGACGGCGCCGTAACAGTTGACTGGGTCGTTCTGACTGCAGCTATCGTTGGCCTGGCCGCAGTTGCTTACAGCGCGATCGGTGATGGCACCGCAGCTCTGTCGGGCAAAATCGGTACCGAAATCAACGGCACCACGGTTGAAGACATCAAAACCAAGTTCGGCACGACGACCTCCGGCGGCTAATAGAAACGCCGGTAGAGATTTATATGGTGGGGCCATGCTTGCTTAGGCTTGGCCCCTCTTTTTATGCAATATCCCTAAAGTGGTACTCCTATGCTGAAGAGACTTGCAAAATTTTCTCACCAAGAGGACGGGGCCGTAACGGTTGATTGGGTCGTGCTGACAGCCATGCTGGTTGGCTTTGGCTCTTTCATCGGTCTTTACATCGCAGATCCTGTGCAAAACCTGGACGCAAAAAATGGTGCCGCAGTCTCTGCGGTTGAGGTTCAAGACATACGCACAAAGTTTTCCGCCACCAGCCCCTGATGCGGAAACGCCTCAGAATGAGTGCGGAATTACAATCACGAAATTAATCGAGATTGTCCCCCTTTTCGACACAATTTAACATTACGAAGAAATGGACTTCGTCGTAATGTCGCGGCGAACAAACCAAAATAGAACAATACGAGGGGACGTGAATGCGTGCAGTATTTGGACTTGTCCTGATTGTCGGGGTGGCTTTGGCCGGAGGCGCCGTCTATTTGGCGCGCGACTACATCGCACAGCATCAGGACCAACTCGCCCGAGAACGCCTGGCCGCGCAACAAGCGTTGGAAAATGCGGCCCTGGAAGGGACCACTGGCGTTCTTGTATCCAACCGAGCCATGAAATACGGAGAGCGCCTGGCCAAGGAAGACGTTCGTGTCGTCAACTGGCCTGACGAAGCAATCCCGGAAGGCAGCTTCGTGGACATGGCCGTTTTGTTTCCTGAAGACGCTAAGGGAGACCGATTCGTCCTGAGAGCGATGGAAAAAGACGAGGCCCTCATGGAGGTCAAAGTCACCAATCCTGGGGAGGCTGCAGGTCTGACCTCACGGATAGAAAAAGGTAAACGCGCTTTTGCGATCAGCGTTGATGTTGCGTCTGGTGTTTCTGGCTTTTTGCGCCCTGGTGATAGTGTAGATGTGTATTGGACCGGAACCGTTAACAGCAACCTTCAGGCTGGAGTCGGCGAAATCACCCGCCTGATTCAGACCAACATCGAATTGGTCGCGATTGACCAGTCAGCGGGATCAGATCTGACGGGCACAACAATTGCGCGTACTGTGACAGTAGCCGCCACCCCAGAAGAAATCGCGGCTTTGGCCCAAGCACAAAACACAGGTCGCTTGTCATTGGCCTTAGTTGGGGTGCAGGACGACACAATCGCAAGTGCGGTTGAAGTGGACCAGCGAAAACTGTTGGGAATCAAAGAAGCAGCCCCTGCCCCGGTTCAGGCTGAAGAACGGAAATGCTACACGAGAGTTCGACGTAGCGGAGAAATTGTGCAAACCGAAATTCCTTGCACAAACTGACGTTAAATCAGAGATTTACCAATACAAGCCGCGCCAACTGCGCGGCTTGTTTCGTTATGCATGTTGCGCATTGTCCACATAAGGAAAATTCCAGAAACCCTTGATTATTGCAATAAATTCGTAATTCGCGCAGTGTTACCTGACATAGGGCATAGACCCAAAAAACGAGGCGTGATCGGAGAGGCAGGTCACATGACAATACGTACTTGGATCAGCGCAACCCTTATGGGGTTGGCGCTTATAGTTGGTCCGGTCGGCCATACGGCCTGGGCTGAAACTTTGCGCGTGGTAAAGAATGGTTCAGCGGAAACGCTGGACGTTCCGATGAACCGCGCAATTGTGGTGGAAAGCGAAGAACCTTTCGCCGAACTTAGCATTGCTAATGCCGGAATCGCCGATATCTCGTCGCTTTCGGATCGCACTATTTATGTGCTGGGTAAGGCACCGGGTCTGACTACGCTGACCCTGTTTGACGGCGCGGGTAACCTGCTGGCAAATGTTCGGGTTCGCGTATCGCCGGATGTATCTGAATTCAAAGAGCGTTTGGTTCAGATTTTGCCAGGTGAACAGATCGAAGTGCGCACAGCCAATGATGGCATCGTCCTTTCGGGAACGGTTTCCAGCGGCGCAAAACTGGCGCGGGCACTGGAACTGGCCGAGCGTTACGCGCCCGAGCGTGTTTCGAACCTGATGTCAGTCGGGGGCGTACAGCAAGTCATGCTGAAAGTACGCTTTGCCGAGATGAACCGCTCGGTGGCAAAAAGCCTGACCGCTTCGCTGGGCTTCGGCGGCGGTGACGTGACAGGTGGTTTCAACACCCTCAACAATGCGGGTGCTCTGGCCAACGCACTGAACGACAACATCCCCATACTTCAAACAAACACAGGCGCCATCCTGTTCGGCTTTGGGGCCGGATCGACGCAGGTGCGTTTGTTGCTGGAAGCATTGGAGGCCAAAGGTCTTGCCCGCAGTCTGGCAGAGCCAAACCTGTCTGCCCTGTCGGGTCAGGAAGCAACCTTCCTTGCCGGCGGTGAAGTTCCCATTCCGGTGCCGCAAGAAGATGGTGTTATTGCCATTGAATACAAGACGTTCGGCGTTGAAATCGACTTTATTCCGCGCGTTGTGGATGGCGATCTGATCAATCTTGAGCTTGCCGCCGCCGTGTCCAGCATTGACACCAGTTCAGACTTTACTATCCAAGGCGATACAGTTCCTAGCTTTGTCACTCGTCAGACCAGCACGACGGTTGAATTGCGAGATGGTGAGAGCTTCGCAATCGCGGGGTTGATTCAAGATGACTTTGCAGACCTGAACAGCCAAGTTCCCTGGGTCGGTGATATTCCGGTGCTGGGAGCGTTGTTCCGCTCTGCGGAATACCAGCGCCAACAAAGCGAACTGGTTATCATAATCACTGCGCATCTGGTTTCGCCGACACGTGGTGAAGCGCTGGCATTGCCAACAGATCGGGTCAAGCCGCCCAGCGAATTTGATCTGTTCGTGAACGGCAAAGTCGGTCGTACAACGCGCCCGGGTGCCGGCGCAGCCTCGGAAGTGGCCAAGCAGGACTTTGGCAGCTCCTACGGCTACGTTCTGGATTGATAGGAGGATAGGACCAATGCAGAAGTGGATAATCACACTGGGTCTTTCGGTTGCTGTCGCCGCTTGCACGCGTGAAGCCGGGTATGAAGTTGATCAAGGTGCTTTCGGGAATGCGACCCTGAACAATACCCAGGTCATGAACGGCGAACTGACCTATGCCCAAATCCTGGGTCAGCGGTTCGCGGCCGAGGTTCCGACGCAGATCAACTTTGCCTTTGACAGCGCAAAGCTGGACGAAACGGCTCAGCGGGTTCTGTTGCGGCAGGCTGCGTGGATCAAACAGTTCCCCGAAGCGCGGTTCCGGGTCTATGGCCATACCGACGCCGTCGGTTCGACTGGTTACAACAAGGCACTGGGCCAGCGACGCGCCAATGCGGCGGTTGCCTTCCTGACACAGCAGGGCATCTCGCGCTCACGTCTTGAGGCTGTCGTTTCCTTCGGCAAGTCACGCCCGTTGATCGATACCCCGAATCGCGATCGGCGCAACCGCCGCACCGTGACCGAGGTTTCGGGCTTTGTGGATCGCAACCCGCTGGTTCTGGACGGCAAGTATGCCGCCATCGTCTATCGCGAATATGTACAAAGCGCGACGTACGAGGCGCAACTGCGTAGCCAGACACGAGTTGGCGATACAACCGAACAATAAGTCGGATTTGGGCGACATCGTCGCCCATTTCCCTACAATTGGTTCTTTTGCGCCTAAATCTTGCCTAAGTTCCAAGCCAAATTTTCAACAATTAGGTGACCTGCGGCCAAATCTGGCCGCGACGGGGCAAGAGCGAACCAGACAGAATCTTCGGGTTCTCTGGGTTGGTCGGCTCTCGCGACAAGGATTGTGTTAATGACGAGCGCATCGCCACAAGATGATAAAAACGCCATTCTGGCCTGCACCATCAGCCGTGACGTCCAGAATTTCGACCTTCTGATCGAAGATATGGAGGTTGCACTGGGAGAACGATGGGGTGATCTCGGTTTTGCCGAAGCTCTGGCATTCTTCAGCCAACCTGATGCCGATTCTTTGGAGTTTGTCGCCTTGGCGATTGACGGCGAAGATGAAGACAACCTGTCCTTGATGGGTGAGATCATCACGCGAGCCAAAGAAAAGAAGATCAAAATCGTCCTGATCGCCGAAGACGTCACTCCCGCGTCTCTACACCAACTGTTGCGCAAAGGCGCGGACGAGTTCGTCCCCTACCCTCTGCCCGAAGGCGAATTGCAGGAAGCTATCGCCCGGATGAACCAGCCCGATCCAGTTGCAGTACAGCAGGCCGCTGCACCTTTGGCGCAAGGTGAATCGAAAGAAGGGGCCCTCTTTGTGGTCCACGGACTTGCCGGAGGCGTCGGTTCCACCACTATGGCAGTCAATCTGGCCTGGGAATTGGCCACCGTATCGGACAAAGACGCGCCATCAGTCTGTCTGTTGGATCTGGATCTGCAATTCGGCACAGTTTCGACCTATCTGGATTTACCACGGCGCGAAACTGTCTTTGAAATGCTTTCGGACACATCGCTGATGGATGACGACGTATTTTCTCAAGCGTTGCAAACCTATGAAGAGAAACTGCAAGTTCTGACAGCGCCATCGGACATGGTGCCGCTCGATCTGATCACACCCGAAGATATTCAGCGCGTGATCGAAACAGCCCGCCGGAACTTTGATTATGTGATCGTGGACATGCCCTCGACGCTGGTTCACTGGTCTGAAACCGTTCTTCAGGCCGCACATGTGTATTTCGCCATGATTGAACTGGACATGCGCTCGGCTCAGAACGCGCTGCGCCTGAAACGTGCACTGCAGGCCGAGGAATTGCCTTTCAACAAATTGCGCTTTGCTCTGAATCGGGCGCCGAAATTTACCGATCTGAACGGCAAAAGCCGGGTCAAACGAATGGGTGAAAGCTTGGGTATCTCCATTGACCTGCAATTGCCGGATGGCGGCAAGCCGGTCATGCAGAGTGGCGACCACGGACAACCGCTGGCCAATGCAGCCGCCAAGAATCCGCTGCGTCGCGAAATCGCGAAGCTTGCGAAATCGCTTCATAGTTTGGGCAGCAGCGACGCTGAGGCCGCGTAACCAGTCCTAAAGGGAGAGAGCCGCCGTGTTTTCACGTTACAAGAAACAGCCCGAAGCGCAGCCGGTTCAAACTCCGGCCGCGACACCTGAACCTGTTGCGGAAAAAAAGCCCACTGCTAATGCCGTCGCTCGACGGCCCGTGCAGAAAAAGGCGGCCGAACCGGTGGCCGGAGATCGCGATCGCAAGCGCAAGGAACGCCTTGGCGAGATCAAGATCGAACTGCATCGCGAACTGTTGGAAAACCTGAACCTAGCGGCGCTCGAAAATGCAGGCGAATCCGAGTTGCGCGCGGAAATCAGCTCGATTGTCAGCGAAATTTTGGAAACCCGGAACATTGTTCTGAACCGCGAGGACCGCTCGCAGTTGAATAAGGAACTGTATGACGAAGTGACGGGTCTTGGCCCGCTTGAAACCTTGCTGCAGGACGATACTGTCAACGATATTCTGGTCAACGGTCCGCAACAGATCTTTGTGGAACGCGACGGTAGGCTGGAAATCAGCGACATCACCTTTAAAGACGAAAAGCACCTGATGCGGATCATCGACAAGATCGTGTCCGCTGTGGGACGTCGTGTCGATGAATCCAACCCTTACGTTGACGCTCGCTTGGCTGATGGTTCGCGTTTCAATGCGATGGTGCCGCCGATTGCCGTGGATGGATCGCTGGTCTCAATTCGTAAGTTCAAAAAAGACAAGCTGGGCATCGATGACCTGGTGAATTTCGGTGCCTTTACCGAAGAAATGGCCGCTTATCTTCAGGCCGCCGTGTCAACCCGTCTGAACATCATCGTTTCAGGTGGTACGGGTTCGGGTAAAACCACCACACTGAACGCCTTGTCCAGCTTCATCGATGACGCAGAACGCATCCTGACAATCGAGGATACGGCGGAACTTCAGCTGCAACAGACCCATGTGGGTCGGATGGAAAGCCGTCCGCCAAACGTCGAAGGCAAAGGTGAGGTCAGCCCGCGCGACTGTCTGAAAAACGCCCTGCGTATGCGTCCCGACCGCATTATCGTGGGTGAGACGCGTGGCGCCGAGGTGATCGACATGTTGCAGGCCATGAACACCGGCCACGACGGTTCGATGACCACGATCCACGCCAACTCGGCGCGCGACGGGATTTCGCGCCTGGAAAACATGATCGCGATGGCCGGTATCGAAATGCCAATCAAAGCGGTAAGAAGCCAGATTTCGTCTGCTGTGAACCTGATCGTGCAGGCCAGCCGTTTGCAGGATGGTTCGCGTCGGATGACCTCAATCACCGAGATTACGGGCATGGAAGGCGATGTGATCTCGATGCAGGAAATCTTTAAATTTCAACGTGTTGGACTAACACCGGACAACAAAATCATCGGTCACTTCACAGCGACCGGCGTGCGCAGTCACTATTCTGAGCGCTTCCGCCTGTGGGGCTTTGACCTGCCCGCTTCGGTCTATGAACCAACGAATATGTAGGAGATCTGGCAATGCAACTGCCTGTTGAGGCGCTCATCTATGTCGTGATCTTCGTCGCGGTGTTCGCCCTAGTCGAAGGCATCTATCTGGTGGCTTTCGGCAAATCCATCAGCCTGAACAGCCGTGTAAACCGGCGTCTGGACATGCTCGACAAAGGTGTCGGGCGGGAACAAGTGCTGGAACAGCTGCGCAAGGAAATGCAGCAGCATATGAAAACGCAGAGCATCCCGCTCTATTCGCTGTTGGCTGACAAAGCGCAGAAGGCAGCTATTGCCTTCACCCCGAAACAACTGATCATGGTCATGATCCTTTTGTCAGGCTTTGCTTTCGTCGGCCTGAGCGTCGGCACCGCAACGGAAATGGTTCTGCGGGTGGCATTGTCGGTCTTTATCGGTGTTGGCGGTGTCTACACCTGGGTGAGCCGGAAGGCCGGTAAACGCATGGGCATGATGGAAGAGCAACTGCCTGACGCGGTTGAATTGATGGTCCGATCCCTGCGCGTGGGCAACCCATTTGTGTCGTCTATTCAGATTGTCGCAAACGAAGTACAGGACCCACTGGGAACCGAGTTCGGTGTAATTGCCGACGAATGCGCATATGGCCGGGACGTGGGGGAGGCGCTGAGTGATCTGGCTGAACGTCTGGACATGCAGGACCTTCGCTTTCTGGCGGTGGCCGTGGGTATTCAACAACAGTCAGGCGGTAACCTTGCTGAAATTCTGGCTGGTCTGGCCAAGGTGATCCGCGCCCGTTTCCGCCTGTTCCGGCGTGTAAAGGCGATCACCGCCGAGGCAAAATGGTCCGGCAAGTTTCTGTCAGGGTTTCCCCTTTTCTGCCTGCTGTTCATCATGGTGACAGATCCCAATTACTATGACGACGTGGTTGATCATCCCCTGTTCATCCCGGCCTGTTTCTTCGTGGGCATCATGCTGACGCTGAACCTGATCGTGATGCGCGTTCTTACCAACATCAAGGTCTGAGGGAATTGCAATGGAAGTTCTGGCCCCAATCAACGACCTGATCAAACAGTACCTTGGCGAATTCGGTCCACTTATCGTGATCGGCGTTTTGGGTCTGGCGATGATCTTAATCGCTGTCACTCTGATGCTGAACCAACCAGAGGACCCTCTGAAAAAGCTGCAAAAATCCACTGCCGCACCAAAACACGATAAGAAATCCAAAAAGGACAAGCTTCGCAACACCAGCCGCAACGAGCAGCTTGAAAAGTTCGCAACATTCCTTGAGCCGCAAAACGAAGCCGAACTGTCGGCAATGCAGCTAAAGCTGCGGCAAGCCGGATATCATTCAAAGGATGCTGTGCGTTTCTTCCACTTTGCACAATTTGCGCTGGGTATTATCGGCATTCTGGTCGGCGTCATGTTGGTTACCGTACTGTCGGGTGGCCAGGAATTCACCGGTCAACAGATGGCTCTTAGGGTTCTGATTCCGGCAGGTGCAGGATATTTTCTGCCGCGCTACTGGATCACCCGGCGTGTTGCCGAACGTAATGAAGCAATTGTCGCCGGTTTTCCCGATACCCTGGACCTTATGCTGGTCTGCGTCGAGGCCGGACAATCTCTGGATCAAGCCATTGTACGGGTTGCACGTGAGATGAAGGCCTCCTACCCCGATATCGCGCAAGAGTTCGAAATTGTCGCTTATGAATTGAAGGCTGGTAAGGACAAGGACACGGTTTTGCGTGACTTCGGAACCCGCTGCGGCGTGCAAGATGTCAGCTCATTCGTGACCGTCATGATCCAGTCCGCGACGTTCGGCACCTCGATCGCCGAAGCGCTTCGGGTCTACGCTGGCGAAATGCGCGACAAACGGGTCATGCGCGCCGAAGAAGCCGCTAACAAGTTGCCAACCAAGATGACTCTTGCCACAATGATCCTGACGGTGCCGCCTTTGCTGGTTATTCTGGTCGGACCTTCGGCAAAAGGAATCGCTGATTTTGCGGCGGGTAATTAATAACCCAAATTTAGTAGGCTTCAGGCGCATCCACGACGGTATACGCCACATGCTAAAGGCCGCCATGGTGATCGCCATGGTGGCCTCTTGCACTGAGACAGGGTCGTCAGATGATCTGGACGTCCCCGGAATTGACCCTAAAGGTCAAAGGGCGGACGAAATTACGGTGGGAAACCGGTTGATGGCCGCCGGGGAATACGAGCTGGCGCTGGATTCTTTTGCCCGCGCCGCATTGGATCAGGGGATGACAACACAAATCCTGACGGCGATGGGCACGGCCAATCTGGGACTCAGACGTCTAGGACAGGCCGAAACCCTACTGCGACGGGCCGTCAAGGACAATCCTGACTGGCCAGTTGCTTGGAACAATCTAGGCGTGGTGCTGGTCGAAAAGGGCGAATATCCCGAGGCCGCGCAGGTTTTCAAGCGGGCATTTGCGCTGGACAATGGCGAAAGTGACGCAATCCGGGACAATCTGCGCTTAGCGCTCGCAAAAATGGAAAATCCTGTTAATACTACGGCAGAAGAACAAGAATATACGTTGGAGCAGCAAGGCGACGGGCAATTCAAGCTGCGCAAGCTCCCGTAAAACAGGCAAGAGCAGTAAGGGACGCAAAAAATGCGCCAACAATTCTTGATTGCGCCAATCGTGATGTGCGGGCTGATCCTTTCTGCCTGCGAAAAAGAAACCGAGGAAGAAAAGGTCGAGCGCACCTATCAGGAGGTCAACGTCATTGACGAGACCAACCTGAACGAGGTCTTGCTGACCGCCGCCGATCCAAATGAGGCGGTCACCTACTTTCAAGGCGCCGCCGCCAAAAATCCGGGTCGGATCGACCTGCAGCGGGGACTGGCGATTTCCTTATCTCGTGCGAAACGGTCGACCGAAGCCGTCGCCGCCTGGAAAAAGGTGACGACGATGAAAGGTGCCGGAAACGTCGACAAGCTCGAATATGCTGACGCGCTTGTCCGCGCCGGCAATTGGGGGCAGGCCAGATCGGTTCTGGATACCATTCCACCCACTTATGAAACCTTCAAACGGTATCGGCTTGAAGCGGTGGTCGCAGACTCCAAACAGGATTGGAAACGCGCAGACCACTTTTATGAAACCGCGGTCGGCCTGACCACGCGCCCCGGTGGTGTCATGAACAATTGGGGTTATTCCAAGCTGACACGCGGCCAGTTTGCCGAAGCCGAACGCCTATTTACCGAGGCGATCCGTCAGGACAAATCCCTGTTCACCGCCAAGAACAATCTGGTTCTGGCCCGAGCTGCGCAAGGAAATTACAGCCTGCCGGTTGTTCCCATGACACAGGTGGAACGCGCTAGGCTGCTGAACACGATGGGTATCTCTGCGGTCAAGCAAGGGGATGTGGCGACAGCCAAAAACCTGTTCCGCGAAGCCATCGCCACCCATCCACAGCATTTTGACGAGGCTGTCCGCTCGCTGCGCGCGCTTGAGGATGCCTGATTGATGAGTATTCCCGCGTTTGCTGCGCTGTGGTTTCTTCCGTTTGTTCTGCCGATCTGCTTTTACGTGGCGTTCACAGACTTGCGGGACATGCTGATCAAGAACCACGCCGTTGTTGCGCTGGCCGTCATTTTCGCCATTGTCGGGTTGTTTGTGCTGCCCCCGTGGTCCACCCAGTGGACCTCACTAACGATCTGGTCGTTCTCGGTGACACTTCCCCCATATGTCTGGCACTTGCTGCATATTGTGACCGTGCTGATCTTGGGTATTCTGTTTAATGCCGCTGGCGTTTTGGGTGCCGGGGATGCCAAGTTCATGGCCGCCGCCTCACCTTTTGTCTGGTCTGGGGATTGGGTTCTGGTGATGTTTATTCTGGCAGCCACCACGCTTGCTGCCTTTGTCACGCATCGACTGGCCATGCATACCGCGTTGCGCAACGTTGCGCCAAATTGGGAAAGCTGGAACAGGAAGAAGCACTTTCCAATGGGCCTGCCTCTTGGTGGCAGCCTGGCTATTTACCTGATCTTAGGCACTGTTTACGGCTCGTAAACTATCATTAACGCGCCTTGTCGCCGCCTTGGTACTGCCACAAAGCCGGGCCAGATTTCCCCTAAGCGGCCCTTATAGGGGCCATTGGCGTGAATACTGGATAGACGGGCGACGCTCATGAATATGCAGACAACTTCGGTAATGGCCCCCCCTGCCCCAAAGGGTTTGGGCGAAATGAGACTGCCCATCGTCATGATGCGCGATATCATGTTGAAAACGATCTTTCGCAAGAATGTAGACACTGTGTCCGAGATCGCCGTGGCGATTTGTCTACCAGGCTCCGTCACACAGGAACTGATCGACATGGCCCGCGAGCAAAAGCTGATCGAGGCCACCGGCACCCTGAATGCCAACAGCGGCAATGAGATGGGTTATCAGCTGACTGATGCCGGCAAGGCCCGCGCGCTGGACGCGTTGAGCCAGTCAGAATATTTCGGCGCCATGCCCGTACCGCTGGACGTCTACCGCGAACAGGTGAAACGCCAGTCGATCCGCAACATTCAGGTGACCCGCGACCAGCTGATTGGCGCAATGGGCCACTTGGTTCTGCCCGACAGCCTGCTGGATCAATTGGGCCCGGCGGTCAGCGCCGGTCGCTCGGTCCTGATGTATGGCCCTCCGGGCAACGGTAAATCCTCGATTTCAAACGGGATTCGCGATGCACTGGGCGATAATGTCTATGTGCCTTTCGCCATCGAATATGCCGGTCAGGTGATTACGGTTTATGACCCGATCGTTCATACTGCGATTGAACAGGAGCCAGACGATCCCAACAGCCTGCGCCGCCGCAAACGGTTCGACACACGCTATGTTCAGTGCGAACGTCCAACCGTGGTTACAGGTGGTGAATTGACGCTGGGTATGTTGGATCTGGTTTATAACCCCACAGCGCGAACCTATCAGGCCCCTTTGCAGTTGAAATCGACCGGCGGCATCTTCATCGTGGACGACCTTGGCCGTCAGCAGGAACCGCCGCAGGCCCTGATTAACCGTTGGATTGTTCCGCTGGAAGAGAACAAGGATATCCTTGGCCTGCAGTCGGGTGAAAAGTTCGAAGTTCCCTTCGACACGCTGGTCATCTTCTCGACCAACTTCCACCCGAATGAAATCTTCGACCAAGCGGCCCTGCGCCGGATCTTCTTCAAGATCAAGATCGACGGCCCGAACCAGGAGAACTTCCTGAAAATCTTTGCCATGGTGGCGCGTAAACGCGGCATGCCGCTTGACGAAGCTGCTCTGGTCCATCTGTTGAAGGTTAAATACCCGACCATCAACAATATCTATGCGAATTACCAGCCGATCTTCCTGATCGACCAGATGATCTCGATCTGCGAGTTTGAGGGCATCCCTTATCAGATGAGCCCTGACCTGATCGACCGCGCATGGTCCAACATGTTCGTCAAGGACGAGACCATCGTCAAATAACGCCGTGCCATTTCGATAAAGGGCCGGGTAATCTGCGCGTATGACGCAGATTCCCGCCCGGATCGCATCTTGGTTTGCCGCCAAGAGCTGGTCCATTCACCCACATCAATACGAAATGTTCAACCGGGCCTTGGACCCGGCCACGTTGTTGATCGCGCCGACCGGGGGCGGTAAGACAATGGCCGGGTTTTTGCCGACATTGGCGGAACTTGCAGATGGCACGCATGAGGGGTTGCACACGATTTATGTGTCTCCGCTCAAGGCACTGGCCGCTGATATCCGCCGCAACCTGCGCGGCCCTGCGGATGAGATTGGCCTACACATTCGGATCGAAGACCGCACCGGCGACACCTCGGCTACGCAGAAAAAGCGGCAGCGTGTAGACCCACCCCATATTTTGCTGACCACCCCTGAAAGCTTGGCCCTGCTGACCTCATACGAGGACGCGCCTCGGATGTTTGCGGGAGTGCAACGGGTGATTGTCGACGAAATCCACGCATTGGCCGAAAGCAAGCGAGGAGATCAACTGATGCTGGCCTTGGCGCGGCTGCAAACCCTGTGCCCTGACCTGCGCCGGGTCGGTCTTTCAGCTACGGTCGAGGACCCGCAGGCCATCGCGCACTTTCTGGCCCGGCACCCGGACCCTTGTCAGATTGTGCAGGCCGACCCCGGACCTGATCCGGATATCCGCATGCTGGAAACGCAGGAAATGCCCCCCTGGTCCGGCGGTGGTGCAGCTTATTCGATCCCGGCGGTGCTCGAGCAGATCAAACAACACAAAACGACGCTGATTTTCCACAACACCCGCGCACAGGCCGAGATTTTCTTTCACAATCTGTGGCTTGCCAACGATGACGGCCTGCCCATCGGCATTCACCACGGCAGTCTGGACCGGCAGCAACGCGAGCGGGTCGAGGCCGCCATGGTGCGGGGCGACCTGCGCGCCATAGTATGTACCGGCAGCCTGGACCTTGGCATCGATTGGGGTGACGTGGACCTTGTGATCCAAATTGGTGCGCCTAAAAATGTCAAACGACTGGTGCAACGGATCGGGCGGGCAAACCACCGCTACAACGCGCCCTCCAAGGCCCTGCTGGTACCTGCCAACCGCTTTGAGGTGGTGGAATGCGTCGCGGCACTTGAGGCCGCCAGAGCGCATGATCTGGACGGTGAACCGCGCGGCTCTGGCCCCCGCGATGTGCTATGCCAGCATATCTTGATAGCGGCTTCGGCAGGCCCGTTCGACGCCAGCGCGCTTTTTACGGAAATGACCACAGCGGGGCCATACGCGCATCTGTCACGCGATGAATTCGACGCCTGTCTGGAATTCTGCGCGACCGGAGGTTACGCCCTACGCGCCTATGATCGCTGGCAGCGCTTGCAACAGCGCGCAGACGGACAAATGCAGCTGCGCGACCCGCGCGCAGCGCAGCGTATCCGCATGAACTTGGGCACTATTCAGGACACCGACACGCTGAAGGTACGTTTGAAACGCAACCGCGGAGGCAAACCGCTGGGTGAAGTGGAAGAGGCCTTTGCTGCCTCGCTAACGCCCGGAGATACCTTTCTGATCGGGGGGCAGATTGTCCGCTATGAGGGCCTGCGCGAGATGGTGGTTGAGGTCAGCCGCCGTGCGGACAGAAAACCGAAAGTTGCTGTTTTTGCGGGCACGAAATTCGCCACCTCGACGCAGTTAAGCGACCGGGTTCTGCGGATGTTTGCCCAGCCGGATTGGCCGCAACTGCCTAAACACACTGCCGACTGGCTGTCTCTGCAGCGCGACATGTCTCGCCTGCCTCAACGCGACCGGCTGCTGATCGAGAGCTTTCCGAATGACGGGCGCGAGAATCTGTGCGTCTACGGTTTCGCTGGCCGCAACGCACAGCAGACGCTGGGCCTATTGCTGACCAAACGTATGGAGGAAACCGGGCTCGCCCCGCTGGGTTTTGTCGCAACCGATTATGCCACACTAATCTGGGGGCTGGATGCAGTGACCGACCCGCGGCCACTGTTTCAACTGGATGCCCTGCGTGACGGGCTTGAGACTTGGTTGGCCGGAAATGCCGTGATGAAACGGACCTTTCGCGCCTCGGCCACGATTGCTGGGCTGATCGAACGGAACATGGGCGGTCAGCGCAAAAGCGGTCGTCAGGCGACGTTCTCGTCGGATATCCTTTATGACACCTTGTTGAAATACGACCCGGATCATTTGTTGATGCAGATCACCCGCGAAGAGGCCATGCGCGGGCTGGTGGATTTCGGGCGGATCGAAGCGATGATCGCCCGGATCGGAGACCGTATTGATCTGCTGCGGCTGGATCGCGTATCGCCTCTTGCCGCCCCTTTGTTCCTTGAGGTCGGCAAGGTTCCGGTCAAGGGCGCGGCCGAAGAACGCCTACTGGCAGAAGAAAGCGCGCGGTTGATGCAAGCCGCCGGGTTAACACGTGATTGATACGGCTTGCGTCCGGAGGTGAAACACGCAAAGAACGGATCATGAACGAAGTGGCGATTTCTTTTGCGGGACAGACCCTGAAGGCATTGGGATCTGGGGCCTTGTGGTGGCCGGATCAGCAATTGCTGTGCGTATCCGACCTGCATCTGGGCAAGTCTGAGCGCATCGCTCGGCGGGGCGGCCCGAGTCTGCCGCCTTATGACAGTCAAGAAACCCTGAACCGGCTGGCTGTGGATATTGCCAGAACCAATCCTGCCACCGTGATCTGCCTGGGCGACAGCTTCGACGATCTGAAAGCTTCGGCCGCAATGCAAGCGGAAGAACAGCGTGATATCACGGCCCTGCAGGCTGGTCGGCGCTGGATCTGGATCGAGGGTAATCACGACCCCGGTCCGATTGATCTGGGCGGTACGCATCTCTCCGAGTGTAAGATTGCCCCGCTGACTTTCCGCCATATCGCGCAGGCACCAGCGCAAGCCGAGGTGTCAGGCCACTACCACCCCAAAGCACGTCTGAACGCGCGGGGTCGAACCATCACCCGGCCCGCCTTTTTGGTGGACAAGACGCGGCTGATCCTACCGGCCTACGGCACATATACTGGCGGGTTACGCAGTACGGATCATACATTGGACGCTTTGATGGATGGTCAGGCCATAGCCATACTCACCGGATCGCATCCTCGGGTCATTCCAATGCCCAGATAGAGTGGCTTAGATAAGGCCGTCTAGCTCTAGCCCCGGTTTGTATTTTCGGCTGATCGGAACCAGATCGGTGTTCTTCAGACGCAAGAAGGTTTTTCCGTCCAGCTTTTCAACCCCGACAATGGCATCGTCTGCCACCCAATGGGAACGATGCGTACAGTGGCCGGGTACCGGTTCCATCTCGGCGATCGCATCAGTCAGGCGGGATCGGATGGTGAATGTCCCCGCTGAAGTCACAACATCAACCGCATGGTCGCGGACTGTCAGTCGATAGATCTGACCGGAAAACGACTCTGGCAAACGCTTGGTCAGGCGTGGCGAGGGTGGCGCGATCTGATCCTGCACCGGCTCATCAACGTGACTATACCCGCGCACCAGGACCAGCCCGGTTGCAAACAGGGCACCATAAGGGGCCACCGCCAGAACATCCGGCGCCTGTTGCCCCCCGGCAGAGAACAGCAGATATGACATAAGCCACATAGATGGCACGAACAGAACCAGAATGAAGAAAACCAGCGCAATGTCACGCCAGCTGAAATGGGCTTCTGCGAAAAATTTCCGGCTCACGCGTCTGACGATCCAGGTCACGCACAGGGCCAATCCCAGTACACCGATCCAGAAAACAAGCCGCTGGGGATAGGTCAGGTAGATGGCCGGAAAAGGCTGGAACGCACTGGCCAACAAAGGCGGGAAACCAACGCCTGCAATCACTCGGCGTAACGTGAATTCGGCCAGAATTGGTCTGGGCACTTCGGTCATACATACTCAACAAACAAGACTACAGGTTCCAGCCCAACACCACACGGCTTTCACCAATCTCTCGTAACCGGCTGGAATAGCTTACTTATCACCAATTTACCGGACATTCAAACCCGGCCCTTGAAACTTAATTCAATCTTCAGAAAGCAAATGGACCAAAAAGCGTTTGCTCTTCGGTCCATTTGTTCAAATTTATTTTCCCTGAGATCAAGCTGTCAGGCCTTCGGGCTCTGGCAAGGCATTGGCGCGGCAGCAGGCGGTC
>NZ_WQBE01000012.1 GCF_013032005.1 Ruegeria atlantica | reverse complement strand
CGGCTTCTTGTTCGCCTCACGGGCGATTTCGATGTCGGATTTGTAGCTCATTGGGCAGGGTCCCTGATTGAATGCCGTGCGTGCCGACGCAATACGTCGGTGCTGATCAATCCATACCGTCGTGTACAATCGCAATGGATATGAATTCCGACATAATCATGGCGTGAAACGGCGTTGACCCAGTTCTGGCGCTGTTAGCGCAACATTCCGAGGCTTATAAGGGTTCCCACGCGCGCTGATCCGGCACAAAAAGCGAGACGGAGTCGTTCAGCTTCAACGTTCCCGGACGTTCGATCCAGGCCGTGACGCCACGACGACCCCTGGCGGCGGGTTTGAACGTCTTGCCATAGCCTGGAATGTCAGATTCGATTTCTTTCCCTGGATAGATGCAAGGGCGGTTCTCCATATCAACGGTCATCGTAAGCCCATCGGGGGCCTGCAGCCGCGATGAGGGCGGAATATGGGTAAAATCCGGTATTCCCTTTAGCACGATCGACGCCCCCAAATAGGTGGGGTCGAGCGTTTCCAGCCCCATTCCACTTGCGATCTCGTCCAGTTCTTCGGACGACAGAATCGTCAACTGACGCACATTTCGAATTTCAGTATCTTCGGGGTACAGGTTCTTCATACGCATACATGAGGCTCGATTGACCCCTGCATGACGGGCGCCTGTTTCCCCGGCAAAATCAAGATCCAACCGATCGACCGGACGGGCGCGCAGCGAGCCACCTGACGGTACATGCCCCAACCAGACAACCTGCGCCGAATACTCGGTTTTTCGCATCACCGGCATGTGGGGCCTCGCTCCAAATTCCTGACAACGGCTCTTCGCACCGTACGTATCCCGACTGTGAAGTGAAGCAAAAAAGACCCGGGACAATGCCCGGGTCTGATGTACTTAAGCTGAAGGTTCCGGCTCCATCCCACCATCGGGCGGAGACTTCTTGACCTTTGTCTTAGGAATCGCTGTCACGCTGGGCGCGCTGCCCTCGTCGGGATTGTCACCATCATCATCACCCTCGCTGGGCGATTCACCGTTCATGACGCGCTTGATCTCGTCCCCGGTCAGCGTCTCATATTCCAGAAGACCCTGTGCCAGACGCTCCCATTCCTCGTTCTGTTCGGTCAGAATCTGGTGGGCGCGCTCGTAACCCTGCTGGATCAGACGCTTCACCTCTTCCTCGATCAGCTCTTTGGTATGAGCCGAAACCGAGAACCCGGCGGTATTGCCTGAATATCCATCATGCGCTTCGGCATAGTCGATATTGCCGACCTTGTCCGACATACCCCAGCGCATCACCATGGCGCGCGCCAGTTGGCTGGCCTGCATGATGTCACCGGCAGGACCGTTCGAAACGTGGTCTTCGCCGTACTTGATCACCTCGGCGGCCTTACCCGCCATGGTCATGGCCAGCTTCTGCTCACATTCGTCACGGTGATAGTTCAGGCGATCCATTTCCGGCAGCGAAACAACCATGCCCAGCGCACCACCGCGCGGGATGATCGTCGCCTTGTAGACCGGATCACACAGCGGCAGAGTCAGGCCGACAACGGCGTGACCGGCCTCGTGATAGGCGGTCTTTTCTTTCTGATCCTGGGTCAGCACCATCGAGCGACGCTCGGCCCCCATCATCACCTTGTCCTTGGCATTCTCAAAATCTTCCATGGTGACAAAGCGACGGCCCACGCGCGCGGCCATCAGCGCGGCCTCGTTCACGAGGTTCGCCAAATCCGCACCCGAGAAGCCCGGCGTACCACGCGCGATGATGCGCAGATCGACATCGGGACCCAGAGGCGTCTTGCGTGCGTGAACGCCCAGAATCTTTTCGCGGCCTTTGATGTCGGGGTTGCCGACAGTCACGTTACGATCAAACCGGCCCGGACGCAGCAGCGCAGGGTCCAGAACGTCCTTACGGTTGGTGGCTGCCAGAATGATCACGCCTTCGTTGGCCTCGAACCCGTCCATCTCGACCAGCAACTGGTTGAGGGTCTGTTCGCGTTCGTCATTACCACCGCCATAACCGGCACCACGATGGCGACCTACGGCGTCGATCTCGTCGATGAAGACAATACAGGGCGCGTTCTTCTTGGCCTGTTCGAACATGTCGCGGACACGGGATGCACCGACACCAACGAACATCTCGACAAAGTCGGACCCCGAGATGGTGAAGAACGGCACACCCGCCTCACCAGCAATGGCACGGGCCAGCAGTGTTTTACCGGTACCCGGAGGGCCAACCAGCAGCGCGCCCTTCGGAATCTTACCACCCAGACGGCTGAATTTCTGCGGGTTGCGCAGGAATTCCACGATCTCTTCCAGCTCTTCCTTGGCCTCATCAATGCCCGCGACATCGTCAAAGGTCACGCGGCCATGCTTTTCGGTCAGCATCTTGGCCTTGGACTTGCCAAAGCCCATCGCGCCGCCTTTGCCACCGCCCTGCATCCGGTTCATGAAGTAAATCCAGACCCCGATCAGCAACAGGAAAGGCAGCAACGTGATCAGGAAGGACTGAAACCCGGATTGCTGCTGTTTCACGGCCTGAACAGGAATGTTCTCATCGATCAGCAGCTTGGTGACTTCGGCATCGGCGGGTTTGATGGTGACATAGGTCGCGCCGCTTTGCGTGGAATAGCGAATCTGTTCACCGTCCAGCGTCACATTTTTGACTTCGCCGCTTTCAACTGCGCTGACAAAATCGGAATAAGTTCTTTCATTGCTCTGAAGCGTTCCGCCCTGACCACTGAAGAAATTGAACAGTGCAAGGATCAGCAGAAACAGAACGACCCAGAAGGCGATGTTACGAGCGTTGCCCAAGGAATATCTCCCAAAAGATTTCGGCAGGTGGGGGTCTGCCGGTTTGCCCTATAAAATAGAGATGATTCAAGCATGTTCAATGCGATAAAAGCGAAGAGTAAAACTCGGGCCTTTGTGGGGCCATTTCGGCTGTCCAACCGTTGGAATAATCAACTAGGGGTGCAGCAAGCAGGTTTTCACCGCTCCACACGGCAGGCGAGGCCAAAAGCGCCATACGTGGTTTGCCCAATGCGCGCCATTCCGGCACCTGCGGCAAACCAGTCTCACCCAGCGCACGCACCTCGGCGCCCACGGCCCGAGGGCCGGACAGAACCCAGCGGTCATCCCAAAGCTTTTCCGGGGCGGTGATTTCTGTCGCCACGGCGTTTAGCTCTCTGCAAAACCACATTTTATCGCCGTGTGGGATCAACAAACAGCCCGCCAGAGTCAGGGTCTTTGCATCCCGAACGGCTGCCACAGCCTGATCCACCGCAGCCCCGCGCGGCGGATAGCCCGGTCCTGCGATCCACACGGTGATTCCAATGACCAGCCGCCGTTGAATCTCTGCCGGAAGCAGTTCAAAGCCGTCGCGGTCCACGCAAATGTCCCCGCTATACACATCAGTAACTCGTCGTGCGGATTCCTGCGTATAATGCGCCAGTGCTTCACGCGCTTGTGCAAGATTTTCGGCCACGCGCGACAGCGATTGTGCAGAAATCCCCAGCGGTTCCAGCCCTGTCAGGGCTTCACGCGCTTTGATCCGGTCGAATTTGAAGTCCTGATTCGACGGGTCCTCGATCCAACTTGCGCCGATCCGCGACAGGTAGCCGCGCAGGGTTTGCCGAGTGATTCCCAACATCGGGCGCAGCAGCGACACGCCGTTTTGGTCCCGCACCCAAGGCATCCCTGACAATCCTGTCACACCGGCCGCCCGGCCCAACCGCATCAGAACAGTCTCGGCCTGATCATCGGCTGTATGTCCCAAAGCAATCGCCGATATGTCATTCCGGTTCGCCCAGTCGGTCAACAATCGATACCGCGCCTGACGGGCCTGATCCTGCAGATTGCCTGTACCATCCCACCCCTGCCAGCGCAGCGTTTCGTGCGGGATATTCAATCCAGCGGCCTGTTCGGCCACGCAAATAGCCTCAGATGCCGATTCGGGGCGCAATCCATGATCCACGGTGGCCGCAAACAGATCGAACTGCTCGGGCCGCGCGATTTCATGCAGCAGATGCAGCAGCGCCACCGAATCTCCGCCACCAGATACGGCGACACCCAAACGTGGCGGCAGTCGGTCAGGAAGCCGCTTGCGGAGTTCAGATCGAAGTGTTTCGGCCTCGCCCGTCAAGAACAGCCCAGCGACGCCATTTCCTGAGTGGCGGCGGATACTGTGGCCGAGGCCGGGAACCGCACGCCAACCTCTGTCAGGGTGATACAGGCCTGTTCGGTTTGTCCCAGACGCCCCAACGCGGCACCCAGTTCAAACAGGGCCTCGGGGGCAAACGCACCCTCGGAATCGCCGGTAAAACTGGCCAGGAACGCCCGTGCGGCCTCACGCGTGTCGCCCAATCCGTCCAGCGCCTGCCCGCGCTTCAAATGTGCTTCGGGCGCAAGCGGGCTGCCTGGATACGACGAATCGAACTGCGCGAACTGGTCGGCTGCGGCCTGAAAATCCCCTTCGGACAGGGCCAGCGCAGCAGCTTCGAAGTCTGATTGTTCGCCGATCGCCAGTTCCCCCTGCTCATTTACCGAAGAGGGCGTTGGTGAAATGGGTAACGCAGAACCTACCGTAGCTCCTGAATCACCACCCAAGGTCGAGGTTTCGCCAAGCGTACTCAGATCTCCGCCTTCCAGTTCGACCAGACGGAACTCCAGGTCGCCGATCCGGTTGGTGCCATCGGTCACGACGTTCTGAACCCGCTGATTTAGCTGCTCGGTCTGGCTCGTGAGGCGTTGCAACTCGGCCTCGATCGCGTCGACCCGTTCCAGAATGGAACTGCCAGACAGGTTCGGCGCCGGAGATCCGGTCGTCGAAAACTCACGCTTTAGGCGTTGAATCTCCACGTGCAGCACTGTCAATTCCTGACGGATATCCGCCAGCGTCTGCTGATCCTGTGCTTGTGCCACACCGGCGGTCGCAATAACTGCGGCCAGAACCCATCCTGCAAGTCTCATCGTTTTACCCCAAGGTTGAACCGGTCAGCACCGTAACCGCGCGGCGGTTCTTGGAATAGCATTCCTCGGTGCTGCAAATCTCAATCGGGCGTTCCTTGCCGTAGCTGACTGTTGTCAGGCGGTTCCCTGCCACCCCGCGCGAGATCAAATAGTCGCGGGCCGCATTCGCCCGTTTCGCGCCCAGACCAAGGTTATACTCGCGTGTGCCTTGTTCATCTGCATGACCCTCGATAGTAGCCACGAAATCCGGGTTGGCCAAAAGCCAGTCTGCCTGCCCCTGCAAGACCGTTTGCGCCTGTGGTGTCAGTGTGGACTGATCCACTGCAAACAATACCCGGTCGCCAACAGTTTGCTGGAAATAGGCGGGCGAGCGCGGATCGCTGGGCGAGCCCGGCGCAATGGCACCATTTGCGCCATTTCCAAAACCGCCACCCAGTGCCGATGGATCGTTGTTGGTACAGGCGGCGATTACACTCAGCGCGCCTATAGCCAGAACTTTGCCCAATACGTTCATTTCAAGTGCCTCGTTGTTTTATCGGTTTATTGCCGTCTCTGTATCACAGTGCAGGATTTTTGTGAACTTTTCCAACCGCCTGCCCCGATCAATTCTGCAATGGCCCCCAAGACGGATCGCTGCCGCCATCCGGAGTGCGCACCGGATGCAAGTTCCGCCCCGAAATATCCACCGAATACAGCGTCGCCCGCCCGCTGGCCCCCTGCGTTTCGCGGGTGAACATGATGACGCGGCCATTGGGGGACCAGGTCGGCCCCTCATCAAGGAAGGATGAGGTCAGCAGTCGTTCTTCACTGCCATCCGTACGCATGACACCGATATGAAAACGGCCCTTGTTCTGCTTGGTAAACGCAATCAAATCGCCACGCGGCGACCAGACCGGAGTGCCATAGCGGCCTTGACCAAAGCTGATCCGTGTTGCCTCACCCCCATTGGCGGGCATGATATACAGCTGCGGTGTGCCCGAACGGTCGCTTTCAAACACGATCTGCGAACCGTCCGGGGAATAGCTGGGCGCAGTCTCGATGGCCGTCGTATTCGTCAGTCGAACGCTTTGGCCCGAGGCCAGGTCCATCTTCCACAGGTCGGTATTGCCGCCCTGAATCAACGAATAAACAATTGAGCGGCCATCGGGCGAAAAGCGTGGGGAAAAGCTCATCGTGCCTTCTTGCGTCTGCAATTCGGTTCTTTTCACTCGGTCGACGTCCAGAACATAGATACGTGGCTGACCGGTTTCATAACTGGTATAGAGCAACCGATCGCCCGACGGCGAAAAGCGCGGGGCCAGGACGATGGCGGCACTGTCAGTCAGGTACTGCACGTTGGCTCCGTCATAATCCATGATCGCCAAACGTTTCAGGCGCTGATCCTTGGGCCCGCTTTCCGAAACAAAGGCTACGCGGCTGTCGAAATATCCGCCTTCTCCCGTGATGCGGCTGTAAACCTGATCGGCCACTTTATGCGCCATGCGCCGCCACCCTTCGGTAGTGCCTGCAAATTGCAGACCGTTGCCCAGTTCCTGACCCGAAAACACATCCCACACCCGGAATCGCACAGTCAGCCGGTTGCCCGAGACGTTCACAGCACCCGTCACCAGCGCATCGGCATTGATGGCTTTCCAGTCGGCAAACTGGACCGGCGCATCAAAACTACTGACCCGGCTGATGAATGCGTCCGATGAGATTTCGCGGAACAGCCCCGTACCGGTCAGGTCGGCGGCAACGACCCGAGAGATGTCGTTGGCATATTGCGCCGCGGCTGGCCCGTCAGGCACAAAATTCGGGACCGCAAAAGGCAAGGGTTCAATGATCCCCTGATCCAGTTCCAGACGCAGCGGTCCGCTCTGTGCGTATACCGGCGCTGTCATAATCGTCAGGCCAAGCAATAGGCTGGTCAGAAATCTTATCATTTGATCCGCATCCTCTCGGGATTGAATGTAATCTCAATATCTTGCCACTGAGCATATTTGTCAGCAGGCAGGTCGTAACCTTTGGCACCACAGCGCAATATTGCCCGTCTGGCGGCTTCGTAAGCTTGTTTAGCAGACGCCGTTGTTCCGCCCGAGCTATCGATCATACGCAGGCTACCGCCTTCCACCTTCCCTTCACGGGTCAATGAAAATCCAACGACTACAACCGTTTGCAAGGCATCCGTGGACAATGACCCCACGTTCCAACACTGTGACACAGCCAGACGCATTGCATCTTTCTCACCGCTTGTCAGTGGAGGACCAGCAGGCTCACTACTCTCTTGCAAAGCCTCGGCCAAAGCATCTTCAACGGCGCTTTCGTCAACTTGTGTTGGTGGCGTCGACTCCTGCTCCTCAGGTTCTGCCACTACCGGATCTGCCGGTGGCGCGGGTCGGTTTGGCCGCACCTGCGGTCGCGGGGACGTACGCGGAGCGTTCTCTTTGGTTTCCTCGGCTTCGGTCACGATCTGATCCGTGGCCTCTTCCGGAGCGGTTTGATCCTGCTGTTCCTGCTGGGTATCCGCACCCTCATCCAGCGACACAGCGGGCGTTTCCACTTCGTCCGGTTCCGCCTCGGGCGGTGGTGGCGCAATGGGTTCCGGTGCAACCTTGTCAGCGGGGCGCGGCTGCGCCTCGGGGCCCGGAGCCACGGGCAGCACTTCGGTCACTGGCTCGGGCTGATCCAGTGTCGGCGCTTCGTCGACCACTTCGGGTTCTGGCGGAGCCTCGACCGGTTCGGGTACGGGATCGGGCTCGGGTTCAGCTGGGGTCACAACCTCGGGTGGGGTTTGTTCTTCTTCAACCGGTGCGGGCGGTGTCACATCTTCGGTGGGCACTTCGGGCGGTTGCAGGGCAACGGGTGTCGACACCTCAGGCGCGGTGCGCTGTGCGGTTAAAGCATCGAACTGATCAACCGAGACCACCGACACCTCCTGCACGGCCATAGGCAGGGGGTCGGACCGGAACGTACCGCCGAAAAAAGCCCATCCAATCAAGACGACATGGGCAACAGCCGAGATCTTGGTGCCGGTATCCACCGCGCGGCCTCACTCTCCACCTTCGTCCAGGGCAGGCCCGCCGCTATCGGTCACAAGACCCACATTGGAAAACCCACCCGCATTCAACGCACCCATTACCTGCATCACCTGCGCGTAAGGAATCGCCCCGTCGGCCCGCAGGAACACGCGATCACTGCTGCGTTCTGCCGCAATGGCGCGCAGTTTGCCAATCAACTCTTCGCGCACCACGTCCGTCGTCTGGATCTGCACGCGTCCATCCGCGGTCAGTGTTACGGTCAGTGGTTCTTCGTTATCGCCGGGCAAGGCACTGGCCGCCGTTTTCGGCAGGTCTACCGGCACCCCCACGGTCAACAATGGGGCCGCGACCATGAAGATGATCAGCAACACCAGCATAACGTCCACAAACGGCGTCACGTTGATTTCGGCCATTGGCTGCGCCCGGCCGCGACGCCGCCCGCGTCTGCGCCCGTTCCCACCACCGTTTTGCTGAACTGCCGCGCCCATCGTTAGCTGTCCAATTGTCGCGACAGGATGGTGGCGAACTCGTCGGCAAAGGCTTCGTACCCGCCAACGATCCGGTCACTATCCGCACTGAGCTTGTTGTAGAAAATGACCGCCGGGATCGCCGCCAGCAGGCCCAGACCCGTGGCCAGCAACGCCTCGGCAATACCCGGCGCCACAACGGCGAGGTTTGTGTTCTGTTGCTCGGCAATCTCGATAAAGGCGTTCATGATGCCCCAAACGGTTCCAAACAGACCAATAAACGGCGCGGTCGAGCCGACGGTCGCCAGAATTGGCAGGCCCTTTTGTAGCGTCTCAGATTCTTTCGCTATTGCAACGTCCATGGATCGGTCGATCCGCGCCGTGGCCCCGGCGATCAGCCCGCCATCAGTGCGATGAGACCGCCGCCATTCGATCATACCGGCGGCAAAAATCTTTTCCGAACTGCCATCTGGTTGCGTTCCGATCTGCTCGAACAGTTCATCCAAAGGATTCCCTGACCAGAAACTTTCATCAAACACCTGGGCCTCACGTCGCGCCGCGCGGTAGTTGATCAGCTTTTGAATGATGATGCCCCAGGACCAGATAGATGCGCCGATCAGCATCAGCATTACCAGTTTGACGATAAAGGTCGCGCGGGCATACAGCCCCCACATGGAGAAATCGATCTCCTGCGCCAGCGCCAGCGTTTCAGCTTCCATGAACCTGCTCTTTGTTTTGCCTGTTGGCCGTTCGTTTGGCCTTGTTTTGCCAAACGCTAACCCAGATGGTCCTGAAAAGCCAACAGAACCACCCCAACGCCGCAATTTGTTACAGCAATGCGCGAATCTCTGCCGGAAGCCGCACCGGTTTGCCCTGCGCATTCATGCAAACGGCGGTGACAGTGGCGCGAAAAATCTCGGTCTCGCCACGTTTTACCAACTGCCCCATTGTCAGCCGCACGCCCGAACGCGAAATGAAATGAGTTTCAATGGTCAACTCATCGTCGAACTTGGCCGGGGCCAGGTAATCCGCCTCAATCCGCCGGATGACCCAAACGATCCCATCATCGCGCATCGCATTTTGGTCATTGCCCAACCGGCGCACATAGTCCGACCGGGCGCGCTCGATGTATTTCAGGTAATTCGCGTGATAGACCACGCCGCCCATGTCGGTGTCTTCGTAATAGACCCGAACCGAATAGATGTGCTTTTGCGGGTCGGTCATACTGGCATTCCATCCTGTTGAAATCTTTGGAACGGGGCAGGACATGCCTCACACAGATACAGGCCAACGCGCAATCCCTATAAGGTTACAAAAAATCAGGTCACCCAACACTTGGTATCGAAATTTATCCCCTAGCTGGCTAGGCTGACCAAATAGAGGTTTGAATTTAAAGGGGATCCCATGGCCACCCCCCACCGAGAAGAGGGCAAATTCCCACTGCCCATCCTGCAGGGTATCGTGCCGATCAAACGGTCGTCCCTGCCGACTGAGGTTCTTGCCGGACTGACCTTTGCCTGTCTCGCGATCCCCGAGGTGATGGGCTACACCAAAATCGCAGGCACCCCTGTGGTGACGGGACTGTACACGATCCTGATACCGATGGCGCTGTTCGCCTTGTTCGGATCATCGCGGCATCTTGTCGTGGGGGCGGATTCCGCCACGGCGGCCATAACTGCGTCTGCTCTGGCGGGTATGGCGGTGTCAGGATCTTCGGAATATCTGGCGCTGGCCTCTCTGCTGGCGCTGATGGCAGCAGTGCTGTTGATTGCCGCGCGCCTGATCGGCCTTGGCTTTCTAGCCGACTTCCTATCTCGAACAGTACTGGTTGGCTTTCTGACTGGCGTAGGCATTCAGGTGGCCACGGGAGAGGTGCCCGGAATGCTGGGGATCGAGGCGTCGGGCCACGGAACGCTGGCCAAACTTCACGGCTTGATACAGCACTATGACCAGACAAGCTGGCCAACGATCGCGGTATCCTTGTCCGTTCTGGTCGTCGTCATTGGGTGCAAAATTTTATCGCCCAAAATACCCGGCCCGCTGATCGCAATTTTGGGCATCATCCTTTGCAGTTGGACTTTCCAGTTCAGCGCGGCGGGCGTCACCGTGCTGGGCGCGGTTCCTGGCGGCCTGCCCGCCCTTTCAATCCCGGATGTGGATTGGAACTGGCCTCTGTTCAAACAACTGACCCCTACCGCCCTGTCGATCTTTGCGGTGATCCTTGCCCAAAGCGCCGCAACCTCGCGCGCTTATGCGGCCCGGTACGAGGACAAGTTCAGCGAAAACACCGATCTTGTCGGGTTGGGTTTGGCCAATCTCGGCGCGGCCTTTACTGGCACTTTCGTCGTCAACGGCAGCCCCACCAAAACCGAGATGGTGGCCAGCGCCGGAGGCCGCAATCAAATCGCACAACTAACGACGGTGGCGATTGTTCTGGTGGTGATCCTGTTTCTGACCGGGCCGCTTGCGTTCCTGCCAAATGCCGCGCTGTCCGCGGTAGTCTTCCTGATCGGTGTAAAGCTAATCGATTTGAAGGGCCTTGCTGCCATTTATCGTCAGGCACGGTCAGAATTCTGGATCGCGGTGGCCACAGCAGGTGTTGTGGTTCTGATCGGGGTCGAGCAAGGGATCATCTTTGCCATGGTTCTGTCGCTGATCGACCACACGCGCCGGGGGTACCACCCCAAGAACGCGATCATCGCCCAAAGCCCTGATGGCGGCTGGCATATAAGTCCCGTCACCACGTCAAACCAGTTCAAACCCGGCCTGGTGATCTATCGCTTTTCCCACAGCATTTATTACGCCAACACGCAACGGCTGTCGGACGAGGTCGCTTCAATCGTCAATAGGGCCGATCCCAAGTTGCGGTGGTTCTGCATCGAAGCTTCTGCCATTGATGATGTGGATTTCACCGCAGGTTACTCATTGCGAAATATCCACGGCTTGCTGCAGTCCAAGAACATTCGACTGGTTTTTCTACTGGTCGAACCGGATGTCCGCAAAGAACTGGACCGCTACGGTGTCACCGATCTGGTTGGGCCTGACGCATACTTTGACACCGGCAGCGATCTAATTAAGGCGTTTCAGCACCAGAGCAATCCACCTGCCTAGGCTTTATTGCGGCGCTTGTAGCCGCGCAAACAGCCTCAGCGCGTGTGACGCATCCTGCGCAGCCCCGGGCAGGATCGGGTCATAGGCCGCGCGGATCACCTCGGCGATTTCGGGTCGCAGAACGGTTGTTTCCCCGGCAACAGCCAATGGGGATTGGGTCCGAAATGCGGTGTCCGACCACAGCAAGATGGTCTGCACCACCTGGCTAAGCGCCAGTGTTTCCGCCGGAACCTTGGACAGTTCCTTGTCCATTCTCAGAAAAACAAAAGCCGCGCGGATCGCTCCGTCTTCTTCAAAGCGGAAAATCCGGTACTGGTTGGCATCCGCAGCCACCAGACGATCCACCAGGGGTGCCAGATCGGGAATCAGCCGATCCAGATCGGGAACCTCCAGCAGCTCTTGCCAGTCTCGGAAAAAGAACACCATGCAATTGGCACCTAGTTCCGGATCCGTTTCGGCCATCTTGTGCCCGGCCAATGCCACCACGGCCTCGATCGCGCCTTTGACGGTTGCCAGTGTTTCATCCTCAACACCAAAGACAATCGGCACGATTGGGCGCCCCCAACGGGCAAACAGAAACTCACCACTTTCGCGCGTAAACAGCGCCTCGATCTGATCGGGTGTCACGCCCTGCCCCTTTTCTGAATCAAATACGACCGCCGGTGGCATAAAATCTAATGGTGCGTACTTCAACCAAACAGATCGCTCTGTCCCTTCGGCGCGGCCATGCCCAGATGCGTCCATGCCTTTTGCGCCAACATCCGGCCGCGCGGGGTGCGTTGGATTAGACCCTGTTGCAACAAGAAGGGCTCGATCACCTCTTCCAGCGAATCGCGGCTTTCCGACAGCGCCGCCGACAGGGTCTCAATCCCCACCGGACCACCTGCGTAATTCTCGGCAATCAGCTTCAGATAGCGCCGGTCTGCGCCATCCAGCCCCAGATGATCCACGCCCAGCCGCGTCAAGGCCCCGTCCGCCAGTTCGCGCGTGATCCGGCCGTCGCCTTCGACAATGGCGAAATCGACAACTCGCCGCAGCAGCCGCCCAGCAATCCGCGGTGTTCCGCGCGAACGGCGCGCAATCTCGCGCGCGCCGTCATCATCCGCAGGTGCCCCCAGTTTTCGGGCGTTGCGGGTGACAATCTCATGTAACTCGTCGACCGTATAAAACTGCAGCCGGGTCGGTATCCCGAAGCGGTCGCGCAGCGGCGTGGTCAGCAGACCCATCCGCGTGGTCGCTCCGACCAGCGTAAAGGGCTGCAATTCAATCCGAACGGTCCGGGCGGCAGGGCCTTCGCCGATCACCAGATCCAGTTCGAAATCCTCCATCGCCGGATACAGCACTTCTTCGACCGCAGGGTTCAGACGGTGAATTTCGTCGATAAACAGCACGTCCCGCGATTCAAGATTGGTCAGGATCGCCGCCAGATCCCCCGCCTTGGCCAGAACCGGCCCCGAGGTCATGCGGAAATTCACCCCCAACTCACGCGCCATAATCTGCGCCAGAGTGGTTTTCCCCAGCCCCGGAGGGCCGTGAAACAACGTGTGATCCATTGCCTCGCCCCGCTGACGGGCGGATTGGATGAAGATACGCAGATTGGCGCGTGCCTCGGCCTGACCGATGAATTCGTCCAGACCCTGCGGACGCAGGGCGCGGTCATTATCCTCGGGCATCGGCTCGGGCCGCAGGGTGGGATCTGCATCTACCATTCAATCACCCCTTCGGAGCAAGCAGTTTCAGCGCTGCTCGGATCAGATCAGCCTCACCCGCGTCAGGCAGGTTGGCTGCCGCTTCGGCCACGGCGGATGCCGCGTCAGACGGCCCATACCCCAGATTTGACAGCGCCGACAACGCCCCTGCCGAGGCCGCCGCAGCCCCCGAAGCCTGCTTAACCGCTCGCTTTGGCGCGGGTGCCGGTTCCGCCAGTTCGACAACCTCTAGCTCTGGGCCGTCCATTGCCTCGGTCACGGTTCCGCCCATGGCCATCACACCCGGCGCCTTGTCCTTGAGGTCCAGCACAATGCGCTGCGCGGTCTTTGGTCCGACACCCTTGGCCGCCTTAACCGCGCCCCAGTCGCCCAGAGCAATTGCACGGCTGACCCCATCGGGGCCCAATGCCGAAAGGATAGCCAAAGAAACCTTGGCCCCAACCCCCTGCACCGAGCACAGCAGCCGGTGCCATTCCTTTTCGACCAATGACAGAAAACCATAAAGCTGCATCAGGTCTTCGCGCACCACCATGTCGGTGTAGATCGAGACAGCCTCACCCACCCCCGGCAGCGCCGCCATCGTCCGATCCGAGCAATAGACGAGGTAACCCACGCCGCGCACGTCGATCAGCACGTGATCCGCCGCGCGATAATCTAGCCGCCCCGTCAGTTTCCCAATCATGCCCGCACCTCTTTCATGCGCGCCTGTGGCGCTGTGCCGTAATACGAATGACAGATGGCAATCGCCAGCGCATCCGCCGCATCCGCCCCTTTGGGCTGACACCCAGGCAGCTGTAGTTTGACCATGTGAAGTACCTGCTCTTTTTCGGCATGACCGACACCCACAACCGTTTTCTTGACCCGGTTGGGTGCATATTCCCCCACCGGCAATCCGGCCTGCGCCAGTGTCAGCAAGGCCACTCCGCGCGCCTGACCCAGCTTTAGCGTTCCGGCCCCGTCTTTGTTGACGAAGGTCTGTTCGATAGCTGCCTGATCAGGTTGATGCTCGGCGATGACCTCGACGATCTGATTGTGCAGTGACAACAACCGCTCACCCAGATCATCCCCGTCCGACTTGCACAAACCGTTGGCAACATGGGTCAGACGGCTGCCATGTGATTCGATGACGCCCCATCCCAGGGTCCTTAGCCCCGGATCAATGCCCAGAATTCGCATGTCGTGCCTCGGCCTGCTCGGGTTTTTTGTGATCTTTGTTTCCGATTAGCACGAAGCGTGAACATTTTCCAAGCGAATTGACACGAAGTCTGAAAACGACACACCTAACCCACCCGCGACAGCGCGGCCTGTTTGCGACAGCGAAATGCCTGAATTCGACACGTTTCATGACCGTTAAATGGCTAATAAATTAAGGCTTTTTTAGAAAGAACCACCCTTGCAAAAATTGCATAGGACACATGCAATTTCTGCTCTTGCGCGGCCAAATCCACGTCACTAGATGCCCGCTTAGTATCAAAACTGTAACACCAACCAGAAGGAAACAGGATATGGCTGCATTGGACACCACCCGCGCCACCACTGGCTCATTCGGCCTCGTCGGCCGTATCGGCGCAACTTTCGCATCGGTCGTAAACGCCGTCGCAGAATGGAATGACGCCCGTGTAACCCGCAACACGCTGAGCGGTCTGACTGATCGCGAGCTGGAAGATATCGGCCTGTGCCGCGGCGATATTGACGTCGTGGTGGAAGGTCGTCGGTAAGACGCAACCATCACTCATTCGCCCCTTTCCTCCCTTAGGGGCACAAAAGAACGCCGCGCATTTCACGATGCGCGGCGTTTCTTTTCAAAGCTGACCGAATTCAGCGAATGAGGCTATTGATATTCGTCGCCAAAAACTCTGACACGGGGTCAATCTGCATGACCCAGGCGCCGGCCTGTTCAACCGACGTACCCTGCGCCAGACTATCAACGCGATATTGATAGGCCGAAGCGCCAAGGCTGGTTAGCAAAAAGGTCTTGAATGCAAACAGCCCAGCAAGACAGATCAAGAGCAGCTTAGCCGGAACCGCAGATTTGACTCGCTGCGGTTTCATCACCACCAGGCCATCTTTGCGCATCGTGGCGCGATAGCCCCGGCTGAGCTTGGCGTGTTTCTTGTTCAGGCGATGAACGCGCTGACCAAATTCCAGTTGTTTTCCCGTCATGGCAGCCTCCAATAAACCGCCCCCGTAACCACGTCCTGACGGTAGTTACAGATTGCGACAAAAAAGAGGCAAGAATCCATGAAACTCCTGAAAATGGTCTAAATTACGCCCTGTTTGCTTAAGATTAGCGTTGTCCATTCACCAATCTCATCTCTTTTAGTTAAATTGAACCCGTTTTGTAGATAAACCGAGATCACATCATCGGCCTGCTCATTGAGGATTCCCGAAAGAATTGCATATCCTCCGGCCCGCAGATTCGCTCCGATTTCAGGGGACAAGGCAACCAATGGACCTTTGAGAATATTGGCAAAAATCAGGTCGTAAGGGGCGTGCGACTGCAGATCCGGGTGATCGAATCCAGCGGCTTCGATGCATTGAACCCTACCGGCCATATCGTTGGCTTTCAGATTGGCTTCGGCCACATCTACCGCAACCTGATCTATGTCGCTGGCGATGATATCACCGTCCCAAACCCGCGCGGCGGCCATGGCCAAAACGGCAGTCCCGCAGCCGATATCGGCAACTTTGGATGCCGTGAATTCATCGTCCAGCAGGAAATCCAGCGCCTTGAGGCAACCCAAGGTCGTGCCATGGTGACCGGTGCCAAAGGCCATCGCGGCCTCAATCAATAGCGGGATGCGCCCTTCGGGCAGCTTATCGGCATCGTGGCTGCCATAGACGAAGAACCGCCCTGCCTCGACCGGGGCGAGTTCGCGGCGCACATGGGCAACCCAATCGGTTTCGGGCAGTTCCGAAACCACAAACGGCTTGGCCTCGAAGGCCGCGGCCAGAACGGCCAATGCGGTGTCATCGGGGGCTTCGGTGAAATAACCGCCAACTTCCCACAGGCCCGAGCCGTCCTCGACCTCGAACACGCCAACGCCCGTGGGTTCCGGGTCTAGCCGCTCCATCGCTTCGCCCAAACCTTCGGCGGCTTTCCTGCCGGTCAGAGTGGTAAGCGCAGTGAATGTGGGCATGGGGGCCTCCTGTCTCAGTTGAAACAGCGCCTAGGGCGTGGGCCCGCCAAGGTCAAGCAGTTGCACTTATTCTGCTGGGGCCGGGACGTATTTCGACAGGATGGTTTCGTTGCCAGCCTCAGGATGGCGCGGGATCAGCAGCGATAAGCCCAGCGACACCATCGCCATCGCGGCGGCCAGTGCAAAGACCGCTCCAGGCGAGGCCACCCAAAGTAGGCCCAGCAACGCAGGCAGGAACACTGCCGCGATGTGGTTGATGGTAAAGGCCACAGCCGCCGTGGGCGCGATATCGGCCGGATCGGCGATCTTCTGGAAATAGGTCTTCAGCGCCAAAGCCAACGCAAACAAAACGTGGTCGATCACATAGAGGGTTGCGGCCAGTATGACGCCCCAGCCAAACCAGTAGATGCCGCCATATGCAGCGAACACGATGGCCAGACCGGCATATTCAAAGATCAGCGTACGCCGTTCACCGAACCGTGCCACCGCCTTGCCCAGCAACGGGGCGGCCATCATGTTGATCATCAGATTGATCAGATAGAGGCTGGTCAGTTCATGCACTTCAAATCCGAACTTCTCGACCATCATAAAGCCTGCGAAGACGACGAAAATCTGCCGCCGAGCGCCAGCCATGAACTGCAAGGCATAATACAGCCAGTACCGGCGACGCAGGACCAGTTTCTTGGTCTGCGGCGTAGGCGCATCAAACTGTGGGAAAGCGAACAAGCAAAACAGCGCCAGCAGGGCCGTTGCTCCACCTGCCGCCATAAACACGAAGTTATAGGACAGATCGAACCGTTCCCAGGTCAGCACGATCAAACCATACACAACCGCCGTAGCTGCCGAGCCCATTGCAACCAGCCAACCCAGCACCTGCGGTGCGCGGTCCTTAGGCAACCATTGCAGTTGCAGCGATTGGTTGACGGTTTCGTAGTAGTGAAAGCCTATCGAGCTGAACAGGGTAACGAACAGCAGCCCGCCCAAACTTGGGAACCAAGCCGTCACCGCCGTTGCCACACCCAGCATCATCAGCGAGATCATCGCCAGCACTTGTTCGCGGATAAAGATGATCACCGCGATCACGCCGATGGCAAGAAAGCCAGGAATCTCACGAACCGTGTGCAACAGGCCGATATCTGCACCGTCGAAATTGGCAACCTCGATCACGAAGTTGTTCAACAGCGCGCTCCACGCGTTGAAGGCAATGGGCATGGTCAACGCCATTACGAACAAGAGCGTCACCGGGCGGCGCCAGAACGGAAGGCTCTGTGCCTCAGCAAGGGGCATGGGTTTCAGCATGAGACCCCTCTACGCCCATTTTTGGGATTTGACGAGGGGGAAGTTACCTATGCACAGCAGCCCTGCGCCAACGCAGAGTCAGTAGAAACTTTGCGGGTCGATATCAACAGTCAGTCGGATGTCGCCTTTCAGGCGCAATGGGGCGATCCAACGGGCGATAGCGTCTTGAATAGGCGCACCTTTCGGGGCTTTGACCAGCAGGCGTACACGGTGTCTGCCCCGGATACGCGCGATGGGCGCGGGGGCCGGGCCGAACACCTGCGCCCCGATCTCGCGCAGCGGTGCATCGTTTCGGGCCATGGTATTGCCGATGTCAAAGACAGGGCCGACCTCGGGCCCGGACAAAACGATCCCGGCCATGCGCCCGTAAGGCGGCACGCCAGCCGCCTGCCGCCCTGCGGCCTCGGCCTTCCAGAAACCTTCCTCGTCACCCGACAGAATGGCGCGGATCACCGGATGTTCTGGCTGAAACGTCTGTAACAACGCCTGCCCCGGCTTGTCCGCGCGCCCAGCCCGACCTGCGACTTGTCGCATCAACTGGAACGTGCGTTCGGCGGCGCGCAGGTCGGCGCCATGCAGGCTGAGATCAGCATCAATAACTCCCACCAAGGTCAGTTTGGGAAAGTTATGTCCTTTGGCCACCAGCTGCGTGCCGATAATGAGGTCGGCATCCCCCTCGGCGATCTCCTCGATCTTGGCCTTCAACGCCCGCGCCGATCCGAACAGATCAGAGCTGAGCATCGCGATCTTAGCTTCGGGGAATGTCGCCTCGGCCTCTTCTGCCAACCGTTCGATCCCGGGCCCGACCGGGGCCAGCTTGCCTTCGACACCGCACGAGGGGCAGGCGTCAGGCATCGGTTTGGTCTCACCACATTGATGGCACATCAGACGCTTGAGAAACCGGTGTTCAACCATCCGCGCATCACAGTGATCGCAGGCAATCTGTTCGCCGCATGCCCGACACAACGTCACCGGCGCATAACCGCGGCGGTTGATGAACAAAAGCGACTGCTCGCCCCTTTCGATCCGCTGCCGCACGGCCTGCCGCAAGCTTGGAGAAATCCACGTGCCCGGCTGCATCTGCTCGGCCCGCATGTCGATCGGCTGCATCTCGGGCAGTACTGCCGCCCCAAACCGCGATGTCAGGTCGAGCCGCTCATACTTGCCCGCCTCCGCATTGGCCCAGCTTTCCAGCGACGGCGTGGCGCTGGCCAGAATCACCCGCGCACCGCAAATGGCCGACCGCAGAACCGCCATGTCACGGGCGCTGTAATGCACGCCGTCTTCCTGTTTGTACGAGGTGTCGTGTTCTTCATCGACCACAACCAAACCCAAATCCCGAAATGGCAGGAACAACGCCGAACGCGCGCCCACGACCAGTTGCGCGTCACCCTGCCCGACCATCCGCCAAACCCGGCGGCGTTCGGTCATTGTCGCACCCGAGTGCCACTCGGCCGGGCGCGCGCCAAACCGCGCCTCAACCCGCGTCAGGAATTCGGCGGTAAGGGCAATCTCGGGCAACAACACCAGCGCCTGCCGACCCATCCGCAACGCCTCGGCCACAGCTTCCAGATAGACCTCGGTCTTGCCTGAGCCGGTCACCCCCTTCAGCAATGTCGTTCCATAGTCGCCGGTACGCTGACCGGTCTGCAACTTAGCAACCGCTGCCGTCTGATCTTCGGTCAGGGTCTTGCCCGGCAGATCCGGATCCAAATGTGGATAGGGCAAATCGCGCGGGCTGTCCTCCTCGCGCACGGCACCCTGTTTCACCAAGCCTTTGACAACTGACGATGTCACACCAGCCTGTTCCGCCAATTCCTTCAGCGTAAATGCCAACCCGCCATAGTCCCGCAAAACCTCCAGAACACGGGTCCGCGCGTCGGTCATCCGGTCTGGCTCACCTTGTCCAAGGCGATAAATCTTGCGCATTGACGGTGGATCACCCAGTCCAGGCGCGCGCGTCGCCAACCGCAGCATTGATGGCATCGGCGTCAGCGTGTAGTCAGCCACGCGCCCCAGAAACACGCGCATCTCTTCGCGCATCGGCGCAACCTCAAGCACGCGGATCACCGATCGGGCCTTGCTTAGATCAAAGCCGCCCTGCCCTGGCCCCCACACCACGCCTAGAACCTTGCGCGGGCCCAGCGGCACCTCGACAAACGCGCCCAGAAAACACCCGCCCTCGGGCGCCTTGTAATCCAGCGTCCGGTCCAGCGGCTGTGCGGTCAGCACGGCAACCAGCTCACCTTGGTCGAAATACTCCTGAGTGCTCAATGCATATCCTTGGGCCAGGGGGTTTCAGCATGGGTCTCTTTGAGGTAAAGGCATCCGCGACCAAGGCCAACCCATCAAAGGACTGCCCTCATGAAATTCTTCGTAGACACCGCCGAGATCGACGCCATCGCCGAACTGAACGATCTGGGCATGGTGGACGGCGTAACCACCAACCCCTCGCTGATCCTGAAATCGGGACGCGACATTCTGGAAGTGACCAAAGAGATCTGCGATCTGGTCGACGGCCCCGTGTCCGCCGAAGTGGTTGCGACCGAAGCCGACGATATGATCGCCGAAGGGCGCAAGCTGGCCAAGATCGCGTCGAATATCGCTGTCAAAGTACCGCTGACATGGGCCGGCCTGAAGGCCTGTAAAACGCTGACCGACGAAGGCCAGATGGTTAACGTGACCCTGTGCTTCTCAACCAATCAGGCGATTCTGGCTGCCAAGGCGGGTGCAACATTCATCTCGCCCTTTATTGGCCGTCTGGATGATATCAACCTCGACGGCATGGACCTGATTGCCGACATCCGTCAGGTCTATGACAATTATGGGTACGAGACCGAGATTCTAGCAGCCTCGATCCGCACCGTGAACCACGTGACAGATAGCGCCCGCATCGGTGCAGACGTGATCACCGCACCACCCGCCGTGATCAAAAAACTGGCGGATCACCCGCTGACGGACAAGGGTCTTGAAACCTTCCTGGCTGATTGGGCCAAGACCGGTCAGAAAATCCTCTGATCCTGTAACGCTCCCGCGCGGCGCCATCAGGCGTCGCGCCCGGCCCAACTGCAGAATCTGATCTTTTGATCAGGGCATTGCAGGCGGGAGCTTTTCCGACACAACCCAAGTTTAATTCTACTTTTGCCTGTATTTTTTCCAAGGCAAATGCACCAACCCGTGTTATAAGCCGCTCAACAAAAAAAGACCGGACGGGACATGAGCAGCAACACCAAACTCAAGGATAATCTCCGCGCCGCGATTCTGGCTGAACCGGACGCTGTGCTGGACGACAAGGATCTGATGCAGGCGCTGGTCGCAGCCAACGAACAGGCGCGCGGTGACAATGTCATCGACCTGCGCGGTATCGCCATGCAACGGCTTGAGGCGCGGCTGGACCGGCTTGAGGACACTCACCGTTCGGTCATTGCAGCGGCATACGAAAACCTGGCGGGCACAAATCAGGTGCATCGCGCCATTCTGCGCCTGCTGGAACCTGTCGAGTTCGAAGACTTCCTGCGCGCGCTAGGCAGCGACGTGGCCGAGATTCTGCGCATCGATCACATCACGTTGGTTCTGGAAACAACAGTGATGCAGGAAGATCAGGCAATCGAAAAACTGGGCGGCGTGCTGACCGTGGTCGAGCCGGGCGCAATCAACGCCTATCTCAGCCAAGACCGCGGCGGCCCCGCACGCGAGGTTGTTCTGCGTCAGGTTCCAAACCCAAATCCCCGGATTTTTGGGGCTACGGCCAATCAGTTCAGGTCCGAGGCCTGTCTGAAATTGAATTTGGGCGATGGGCGCTTGCCCGGCATGATTGTTATGGGATCCAAAGACGCCAACCATTTCACTCCGCAACTGGGCACCGATCTGCTGTCGTTTTTTGCTAGTGTGTTCGAACGATCAATGCGCCACTGGTTGTCATGAGCCTGATCTCTCCGGCCTGTCGCGATGCGTTGCAGCACTGGCTGGACAGTCTGGGGGCGTTGGCCGGACGGTCTGAGAATACGCAAACCGCCTATCGCGGCGATATTACCGATTTCCTGTCCTTCATGACCCTGCACCACAGCGAGCGGCAGGGTCTGGCGGCGCTGGCCCGGATCACGGTATCCGACATGCGCGCCTGGATGGCCGATCAACGCGCGTCTGGCGTGGGCGCACGCTCGCTTGCCCGCAAACTTTCAGCCGTCAAAAGCTTTTATCGCTGGTTGTCCGAACGTGAGGGGTTTGAACCCACGGCCGTGCTGTCAACCCGCGCGCCAAAGTTTACCAAGAAACTGCCCCGGCCACTGGCCGAAGACGCCGCCCGCGCCATGATCGAAACGGTCGAGCTGCAATCGACAAGCGATTGGGTCGCGGCCCGTGACGTGGCGGTGGTCACGCTGCTCTATGGCTGCGGCCTGCGCATTTCCGAGGCGCTCACACTGACCGGCGCAGATGCCCCCCTGCCGGAGACCCTGCGCATCATCGGCAAAGGCGACAAAGAGAGAATCGTCCCGGTTCTGCCCGCCGCCCGCGCAGCGGTGGACCACTATCTGCGACTTTGCCCACATCCACACGCCAAGGACAAAGCTCTGTTTCGCGGTGTACGCGGCGGCCCACTGAATCCACGCGCGATACAGGGGGTAATGGCCAAGGCCCGAATGCAACTCGGCCTGCCGGCAACCGCCACGCCGCACGCGATGCGACACAGCTTTGCCACGCATCTTCTGTCCGCCGGAGGGGACCTGCGCGCCATTCAGGAATTGCTTGGACACGCATCGCTTTCGACCACACAGACATACACTGCTGTGGATACAGCGCGGTTGATGGAGGTCTACAACCGCGCCCATCCCAAAGCGTGATGTCTCTACATCGTAACGTTGGGTACTCACTCTAAACTTGCTTTTGGTTTGCATCTGCCGAATGCATCGTACATGAACCCTCCATGACTCTTAGATTCAAAGCCCTTTCCGTCCATCTGTTCACTGCCACAGGTGCTGTTTTCGCAATGCTGGCCATGTTGGCGGCCGTCGAAGAAAAATGGAGCCTGATGTATCTATGGCTGGTGGTCTCGTTTATCGTGGACGGGATCGACGGGCCGTTGGCGCGGCACTACCATGTCAAAAAGAATGCGCCCGAGTTCGACGGGGTGCTGCTGGATCTGATCATCGACTATCTGACCTATGTATTCATTCCGGCCTTCGCGCTGTTCAAATCCGGGCTGATGGATGGCTGGACCGGTTGGTTTGCCATCATTGTCATCACTTTTGGTAGTGCGATGTATTTTGCAGACACTCGCATGAAAACAAAAGATAATTCATTTTCTGGCTTCCCCGGTTGCTGGAACATGTTCGTGATCGTCATATTTGCGTTAGAGCCCAATTTCTGGGTCATCCTGCTGCTGGTGTCGCTGTTGTCCCTGGCGATGTTCCTGCCGCTGAAATTCATCCACCCGGTGCGGACCGAGCGGTGGCGTGCGGTGTCGCTGCCGATGGCGTTTGCCTGGACCTTCTTTGCAGGTTGGGCGGCCTGGGTCGACTTTCACCCCGAAAGCTGGGCGCATTGGGGTTTGGTGATTACTAGCCTGTACCTGGTGTTCGCAGGAATTGCGCAGCAGATCATTCCACAGCGCAAAAGCGCAGATTACAAGACTTCCTGAACCTCAAACTCGGTCCCATTGTGGGTGAACACGTCACCCTCTTGCAAGCCAACCATGGCAAGATAAATCGGGCTTTGTGTTGAGATGCCCATGTAGGTTTTGCCGTCCACATCGAACCGCGTGGTCGAAACGCAGACCACGAAGCGGCGATTGTTGAACTTGACGACGGCCCCGGGCTGCACCCTATCGGTGATACTGAAATCGGTGTTTTCAATCACATCAATCTTGGCGTGATGGGCATGCACAGGGGCATCAAAAGCCGCCGCCAGATCCGCGTTCTCGCGCGAGGCCGCGATATCGTCCTTGTCATGCCCTTCCCGGTCATCCAGCTGAGAATCCCTCAGGAAAGCGTCGTAATGGGCCTGTGCCGTCGCCAATTCCTGTGCTTCCAATGACATCAGTTTATCAATGATGGCCCTTTTTCGGACGGCCGGGTCTGTTGAGGCAGTCATGCAATGCGATCCCTTGAATTCTCTATCTGATACAAGTTGAGCCTCAACCAGCCGGATTGCAACAGATTTCCGTGATCAGATCAGCAAGCCCGCCGCCCGTTCATGGCGCAGCAGGGCAACCTTGGTCTCTACCCCACCCTTGGCCGAGAACCCACCCAGACCACTGGCCGACAGAACCCTGTGGCAGGGGATGATCACAGGGATGGGGTTACCGCCACAGGCCTGCCCAACAGGTTGTGGGGGCTGTCCAACTTCTTTGGCAATGTCACCATACGTTCGAGTTTCGCCGAACGGGATGGCATACATCACGTCGCAAATCTGCTTTTGAAAGGCTGATCCGGCGACGAAATATGGAAGATCAAACTGCTCCAACTGCCCAGCATCATAGGCTTTCATCTGAGCGGCTGCTTCTTGCAACAACGCGGCGTCCGGTTGGTTGTCTTCACCGTCCCAGACAACGCGTGTGATCGCACCATCTGTCTCTTCAATTCCAAGACGACCAAACTGGGTATCTACAGCAATCATAGGCATGCCCGCAGCGTTTCAGATCGCCAGGCTGGGCGCAAGAAGAGAAAACCCCCGGCGTGTGGGCCGGGGGTTCTAAGGTTAGCTCAGCGCCTCGTCGCAGCGTCCGCAAACACCCGCGTGGGTGTGACGACCCACATCAGGCAGGATTTTCCAGCAGCGCTGACATTTCTCGCCTTCTGCTTTTTCGAATACGACGGCAACGCCTTCGATTTCCGGCACACGGAACGCCTCGGCTGGGGCAGGATCGCCGGTCACCGTCAGACCCGAGGTGATGCACATGTCGTCCACGTCGAACGTGGCCAGCAGATCGCGGGTGTCGCCATCCTCGACATGCACAATCGGTGCCGCTTCGAGGCTGGAACCAATCACCTTGTCCTGACGCTGGATTTCCAGCGCGGCGGTTACGGCCCGACGCACACGACGAACCTTGGCCATGTTGGCCTCAAGTTCAGCGTCGCGCCAATCGGCGGGTGTATCCGGGAAGTCTACCAGATGGACCGAACTGTCGTCGCCCGGGAACCGCTCCAGCCAGACCTCTTCCATGGTGAAGACCAGAACGGGGGCCAGCCATGTGGTCAGGCGATGGAACAGAATGTCCAGCACGGTGCGGGCAGAACGACGCCGCAGGTTGTTGCCATCGCAATAAAGCGCATCCTTGCGGACGTCGAAGTAGAACGAAGACAGGTCTACGGTCGCGAAAGTGAACACTGCGCTGAACACGCCCTGGAAATCGAAGGACGCATAGCCCTTGCGCACTTGCTCATCCAAATCCGCCAGACGGCTGAGAACCCAACGCTCCAGGCGCGGCATGTCTGCGGGATCAACCCGATCCGCCTCGGTGAAATCGGCCAATGATCCCAGCATGAACCGCATGGTATTGCGCAGGCGGCGATAGCTGTCGGCGGTGCCTTTCAGGATTTCCGGCCCGATCCGCTGGTCGGCGGTATAATCGGTCTGTGCCACCCACAGGCGCAGGATATCGGCGCCATATTGCTTGATGACCTCTTCCGGCACGATGGTGTTGCCCAGCGATTTGGACATCTTGTTGCCCTTGGCATCCAGCGTAAAACCGTGAGTCACCACGTTCCGGTACGGTGCGCGGCCCTTGGTGCCGCAGGCTTGCAGCATGGACGAATGGAACCAGCCGCGGTGCTGGTCGGTGCCCTCCATGTAGACATCGGCAATGCCATCCTCGGTTCCGTCCTCGCGATCGCGCAGAACGAACGCGTGGGTCGAACCCGAGTCGAACCACACATCCAGCACGTCAAAGACCTGATCGTAGTCGTCAGGATTGACGATGCCGTCGAGGATCTTTTCCTTGAAGCCTTCGGTATACCAGACGTCTGCGCCGTCCTTTTCGAACGCCGCCTTGATGCGGGCGTTCAGTTCTTCATTGCGCAGCAGGTAATCCGCATCGGTGGGCAGAGCACCTTTCTTGGTGAAACAGGTCAGCGGTACACCCCATGCACGCTGGCGCGACAGAACCCAGTCCGGGCGCGCTTCGATCATCGAGTACAGGCGGTTACGGCCTGTCTGCGGCGTCCATTTCACCAACTCGTCGATCGAACGCAAAGCGCGTTCGCGGATGGTGTCGCCCATCTCGCCCATGCCGTCATCCAGCTTGCGGTCGACCGAGGCAAACCACTGCGGCGTGTTGCGATAGATGATCGGAGCTTTCGAGCGCCACGAATGCGGATAGCTGTGCTTGATCTTGCCGCGTGCCAGCAGACCACCGACTTCGACCAGCTTGTCGATCACGGCCTTGTTAGCGTCACCTTCGCCACCCTTGCGGGACAGGATGTATTTTCCACCAAAGAACGGTAGATCGGCGCGGAACGAGCCGTCATCCATCACGTTGTAAGTGATGACCTGCTCAAGCATGCCCAGATCGCGGTAAAGTTCGAATTCCTCCATCCCGTGCGACGGCGCGCAGTGGACGAAGCCAGTGCCTTCGGTATCAGTCACGAATTCAGCGGCACGGAAGTCGCGGATGTCATCCCATTCGCCGTCGCCACCTTCGGCACCGGCCAGCGGGTGGGTCAGTTGAACATTGGCCAACTCATCCGTCGTCACGTCGCGGACGCGGGTCCACTGATCGTCGTTCAGACGGGCGCGGCCCAACACGTCAGCGGCAAGGTTGTCTGCCAGCAAGAACTTGTCGCCGACACTGGCCCAGCATTCCTCAGGTGCGCCGGTGACTTCGTACAGGCCGTAGGAGATATCCTTACCGTACACGACCGCCTTGTTCGACGGCATGGTCCACGGAGTCGTCGTCCAGATCACGACAAAAGCATCATCCAAGTCGCCTGCATTCACGACTTTGAACTTCACCCAGATGGTGAAGCTTTCCTTGTCGTGATACTCGACCTCAGCTTCGGCCAGCGCGGTCTTTTCGATGGGCGACCACATCACGGGTTTCGAGCCCTGATAGAGCGTGCCGTTCATCAGGAACTTCATGAACTCGTCCGCGATCACGGCTTCGGCATGATAATCCATGGTGATGTAGGGATCGGGCCAGTTGCCGGTGATGCCCAGACGCTTGAACTCTTCGCGCTGGATGTCGATCCAGCCTTCGGCGAACTTCCGGCACTCCTGGCGGAAATCGACGATGTTCACCTCATCCTTGTTCTTGCCCTTCTTGCGGTATTGTTCTTCGATCTTCCATTCGATTGGCAGGCCGTGGCAATCCCAGCCGGGCACATAGCGCGCATCATGACCCATCATCTGATGGGACCGGACGATCATGTCCTTGATCGTCTTGTTCAGCGCGTGGCCGATATGCAGGTGGCCGTTGGCGTAGGGGGGGCCGTCATGCAGGGTAAAGGGCGTGCGGTTTTCTTTTTCACGCAAGCGGTCATAGACGCCGATGGTCTCCCACCGCTCCAGCCATGCGGGCTCGCGTTTGGGCAGGCCGGCGCGCATGGGGAAGTCGGTTTTGGGCAGGTTCAGCGTGTCTTTGTAATCAGGTGTCTGGATCGTGTCGGCGCACATTGGGGGCGTCCTTTGGATGATCTGGTCGTCTTATGGCTCGAAGCGGTCGGTGCGAAGTCTCAAACACCTTTGCCCGGCGTCTCAATGGGTCAGAGCGCCGGGGATATAATTCGAATAATGATGGCCATCCGGTCATACATGGCCGCGCTTATAGGACGCCCGCCCTCAATGGTCCAGAGGTTCCGGGTCCTGCGGCGAATGGCGCAGCTTGGCCCATCGGTTCAGCCATGCCAGCCCTGCCAATGCCAGGCCCAGCGCCAGCAGCGAGAACACCCGGATCAGCCCACCCAGGCCAGCGATATCGATCAGGAACACCTTGGCCACGGCCAGTCCGATCACCACCAGACCCGCCTTGCGCATCAGGTCGGATCGGCGCGCCAGCGATTGGTAGAACAGCACCGCACCAATCGCCAGCAGAGCCATGGTGTAGGTGTAAAGTTCGGGCTGTGTCACGCCGTTGCCTTCATACATCCCAGCGGCGCCCTGCCAAACATGGCGGATCATCAACCCCAGCCAAAGGGCGGCAAGTACACTGGTCAATCCCCAACTGGCACGCTTTAGCCAAAGCGGGGTTGCGTAAATGCGCCAGACCGAGAAACCGATAATCAGCGCAGGCAGCAGATAGGCCACCGCCAGCGTATTCAGAACCGGCGGTCCCAGAACCGGTGGCACGGCTGTGCCGAGCAGCGGGTTCGCCTCGACCACCGCCTGCGCCAGACGCAACAAGCCGTGGCTGGCAAAGAATGCGGCCAGCAGATAGCGGACGTAGTTCAGCTTACCCCCCAGCTCCAACCGCCGGACTTGCGCGAAGGCTAGAAGCAGCCAGATGATCGCCAGCAAGCCCAACCCCCAGTGGCTGTTGGTGGCGTTGCCTTCGCCAAAGCTTTGCAGCCAGCGCTCCAAAAGCAAGGACAGCAGAATGCCCCCGGTTGCCCAAGCCGCGCTTTCCAACAACAGGCTCGCCACCGGGCGATGCATCGGCCGCAGTAGCAACCACCCGATCACAAATCCCAAAGTGGCCCCGCCATACACCAGCGCCATCTCAGGCACCGGTGCATAGCTGGCCCAGGCAAGGCCCGGTGTCAGAACCAACCGAACGGTGATGGTGAACACGCCTGCCCAGATGAACCAAGTCATCGGTGGCAGATTGAATTGGCGATCCAGCGCCGCTGCCACCACGACCATCACAACCAGCGCAATGGTTAACGCGGCCGAGCTAAGAACAATGATGCAGGCAAAACTCAGGCAGGACAGGGCTGATATCGTAGCCAGCGCCGGACGCATCCGGTCCTCGCCATCCGCGCGTGCAAAGCGTTCCGCCAGAACGACCATCAGCACGCCCAGCGCAATTGCGTGCAAGGCCCAAGGGTATGCCCCGATGACGTGGGCCGGATGCCAGCCGACCTCAAGCGCGATGGCCAACGCGGGGGCAAACACCGCCGCTGCTCCGGCCCAGATTGCCGCGTATCTTTGCGCATTCATCGACCGCCATGCCGAAGTGATCGAAATCACCACGCCAAGGGCGATGAGAATGGTTACCACCCAAGGAAAGTCAGCCTCGGGCGTTTCTGCAAAGGTCTCGGCAAACTGGCGCAAAACGATCCCGTTGTCCAAGCCATGCATCAGGACAAACCAGACGAGACCAAGCGCAGGCAGTGCCGTAGCATCCTGCAACGCTTCCGCCCGCTGTGCCCACAACATCAATCCAAGGGTCATCCCGGATGGCAGAACAACGCCCAACCAGAACTCATCAACACTGTCCGCCCAGTGCAGCGACACAATCGCCGAGCTGACAACGACCGCGCCAAAGCCCAGTCGGGTCGGGAATTCCGGCCATGCATCGCCCTTTTTCCAGCTAACGATTTCGCAGATCATCGACCCGCCATGATTGGGCCAAACGCGCCGGACCGGAATTGCGATGGCGATCACAGCCAATGCCGTCACGCAAATCAAGTATGCGGCCTCGGTCAGGGGCGAAGACAACACCAGCAGTAGGCAGGTTGTGTAGGCCCCAAACAAGGTCAGGACCGAAATCCATGCCCATCGCCGCACCGTGTCGATTCCCAGACCCAGAACAGCGATGACAACGAAATAGGCATACAGCCAGCTTGGGTTCTCTGACGTGCCACCAACCACGAAGGGGGCAGAAAACGCACCCATTAATCCGACAGCGGCCAGCAAAGGGCCGTGAAACCAGCCCAAAACCAATCCCACCAGCGCAACCGCGACCATTGCGGTCAAAGCGACCTCGGGGCCGATCAGGTCATAAAGCTGCCGCGCGGCCAGAACGCCTCCGAACAGCGTGACCAGCCCAGCACCGGAAAAGACCGACGGCAGATAGGCAGTCGCTGTGCTTTCGTCATCACCATATCTGCGCCGGATGACCTCGCCAGCAACAATCAGCACTGCACCGAAAAGCAACGCCGCGATCACCCGAGCGAATGGCGGCAACAGCCCGCTTTCAACGCCGTACTGAACCAGAAATATCCCCGCCAGCGCCAGCGACAGGGCCGAGACTGCATAGAACCAGTTCTCGCGCAGCCAGATTGTCAGCGCGGCCAGACGATCCTCGCGGAAGACAACGGCTGCGGGTGGCGTTTGCTCGGCCACAGGTTTGACCGATTGCGCCTTGGCTGCAGACCAAGGGGCGGGTTTTGATGCCCTGTCCGGCTTTTCGGTCGGTTTGCGCGGCTCAGCCTGCTGTGGTTCCGGCGCATCGCTGCCAAGGGACAGTATTTGGCGTTCCAGATGCTCAACCCGTCGACGTAGGCGTGTGTGGTTGACTAACAGCACAACGATGGTGACCGGAATGGCCAGCACGATCAATCCGACAAGGACAAGAAGGGATTCCAATGAGTTCTCCGGGCGGTTTCGATGTCAGGCTACCCGAGGCGCACAGTCAGCAACAGCCAGAATTCCCGATAAATTGTTTGTCGGTCTTTAGGGCTACACCCAACCAATCGACGGACGGGCGATCATCAGCCAGATGATAATCAAAACCGACGCAAAGGCAGGAAATCCGCAAGCGAACCAGATGCGGAACAGACGGTGATAAGCCCAAGGCAGCGGCGCGTCCGCAACTGCAGAGGCCTGCGCCAACCTGCGCATTCGAACCTGTATCCACACCACCGGCAACCAAAACGCCCCCGCAACCGCATAGAGCACCAGCGAGGCCAAAACCCAACCTTCGGTCAAAGGCCAGCCCAACCGCCACGCCAGCAATCCGCCTGTCACCGGTTGCAGTAAAACCGCCGTTGCCGTGAACAGCAGATCGGCCAGCACCACGGTTCCTGCGGTCTGCGCGATGAACCTGGCGTCACCAGAACGATGCGCGATCAGCATGAAAAACGCGATGCCTGCCCCCGTGCCCAACAGGACGCAGGCGCCGATAACGTGTAACCAACGCAGGATCAGGTCAGGGTCCATCAGCGGCTCTGCAACAGGGGCCAGGCGATAAGCGACAAGGTCATCGCCGGCAGGATTTTGATCAACGGGCCAAGCGGGTCCAGCCACAGGTCGGGTACGGTTAAACTGGCCGCCAGCAAATAGAACAAGGCCACCGCGACCTGCGCCAGACAGGCGCGCGCAGCCCAGGGTCGCCACAGGATCGCAAGCCCCAGAAAAATGTCGACCAATGACCAGAACAAAACGCTGGCAACGGCCATTCCGGTGCTCCACCCGGCCCCGGTCAGAACCGATGTAGCCTTAGGCAGACCAATCAGCCCGAAAAAGCCGGACAGCAGCCAGAACAGGCTGAGCGCGGCGACGACCAGTGGCATCAGCAAGGACATTCGCGCAACCAGCCGATGTTCACGGGCGCAAGTCAGGCCTGCATAAACCTGGGGCAAGGGTGCCAGTGACCGGCCTGTTGCGGCGCGATATGGTTCCGGATCACCAACCACACCCTCGCCCATCACGGTCATCGCATTGCTGCGCAGAGGCGAGCGCCAACCCAAATGGCCCAACGCATCAGCGCCGCGTGCGATTATGGCTGTAACAACCGCCGGCATTCTCACAGTGAATCGCGCTGCGGGAAAACCCATCCAGCGCCGTGTCTCGGCCAGGACCTCAGATAGTGGGGCGGGTGTGTCTTCGGCCAGATCGTAAGTACCCTGTGGGGCCTCATCCGCCACGGCTGCGGTCACGGCGCGGCACAGGTCCGACATGCCGACGCATTGAACCAAAACATGCGGATACGCGATGGGTTGTACCAAAGGAACCGCTGCCAGCATGCGCAGCAGCGCTGTTCCGCCATAATCGGATTGCCCGATCACCAGACCGGGTTTAAAAATCCAAAGCGGCACATCACAGGCCCGCAGCGCAGCGTCCCCAGCCGCCTTGGTGCGCATGAAATCCGTTTCTGCATCGAGGTCAGCACCAATGGCCGAGATTTGAACCACCGCAATGCCCCTTTGCGCGCAGGCTTGCCCCAAGGCCGCAATGGCGGTGTGATGCACAGCCTCGAGATCATCGGCGGGACCGTCCTGCAATGCTCCTGCACAGTTCACGACACAGTCAACGTGCTCCAGATGCGCGCCCCAGTCCTTGGGCTGCAGACAAGCCCGCAAATCGCCTTGCACCTGCGTGACATCCGGCAGAACCTGCACCCCGGTTTTCAAGTTACGCACAAAGGCCGCCACATGCGCGCCCTCGGCTTGCAGAGATCGCGTCACCGCAGCGCCGATAAAGCCATAAGCCCCTAAAACCAGGACATTTTTATTCTCAATCCGCAATGATTGCTCAACCCGATGAACCTGCTTGCGGCAGCGTAACCGTTGGCCAGCAATTGACCAGCCCTATGGGACTCACTGCGACAATCTTGGCCGTCAGGGGTGAAACAGCGAGCCGACAAGATAAGCGATCAAGGCTGCTGCACCGCCGATCAAAAAGGTCTCGAGCCCGGACCGCCACCACGGGGACAGCGACCAATGGGCTTTGAAGGCTCCAATGGCAAAGAAAACACCCATCGTCATGCAGGCCGAGATGACAAAGGCATGATCGACCGATAAAAGGAATGGCAGCAATGGCACCATGCCCGCGACAAGAAAGGCGATGAAGGTCGCCATGGCAGCTTTGAACGGATGGGGGTCGACGCTGCCCAACCCGTATTCGCCTTCGACCATCAGGTTGATCCAATTGTCGTGGTTGGCGGTGATTGCATCGGTGGCCTCATCCAGAACGTCGCCCGACAGGCCCTTTTGGGCTAGTATCTCGCGCACCTCGCGGCGCTCGCCCTCCGGGTAAAGGCTGATGTGGCGTTCCTCGATGGCGCGGATGCGGCGGATGTTGTCCAACTCGGCCTTGGTGCCCGAGTAATTCCCGGCAGCCATGGAAAACCCGTCGGCCAGAACATTGGCAAGCCCCAGCGCCACGATGATGAACGGCGAAAGCCCCGCTCCGGCAACCCCGGCTACGATGGCAAAGGTGGTGACCGATCCGTCGATACCGCCATACACCACGTCCCGCAGCACGCCTCGCCCCGGAGGCGCATTGATCCGCGCGGCGATTTCCTGCTGGCTGTGTCCGTGATCGGTCATGGCTGGCTCCGGCTTTGTTATGCACACCAGCGAGCCACAGGACTTTGCGTCAGGTCAAGTTTTGGAAAACAACCCGCTGAGCGCGCGTTTGATCATCCCACGCGTAGATGGCTTGTGCCGGTCGGAAAACGGCAGTGGTCGGCAGACCTCCATCGCAGCCACACCAACCCGCGCGCTGAGCGCGCCGTTCACCAGCCCCTCGCCAAACCGGCGCGACAGTTTGCTAAGGACCGATCCGCCCAGAATAGGTTCCAGCAGATCATCACCCACGGCCACGGCCCCGGTCGCCACCAGATGCACGAACACTGCACGGGTCAGGCGCCAGCTGCCCAGAAATCCAGCGCGTCCGCCATAAATCTCAGCAACCCGACGGATCATCCGTAATGAGGCCGCAAGCGCCGTCACAACATCGGCCAACGCTAAGGGCACCAGTGCGGTCACCGTGGCAACCTGACGGGCGGCGGCCTCGACCTCACGGCTGGCGGCAGCGTCCAGCGGGGCCAGCATTTCGTCCTCGGCCAAGGTCAGCAGGGTTGAGGCGTCGAATTGCTCTTCCATCCGTTCAGCCAGACGGTCACGGCCCCACCGGGTTTCTTCGCGCCCTTTGTAAAACGCGACCAGGCGGTTGGTGACCGCACGGGCCTGTGCCAAATCCGCCTCAGCCAACGCGGCATCTGCGGCGCGGCGCATCCCATCCACGCGGGACAAGCGCCCGATGGCTGCCAGCTCCCGTAGGGCGATGATCAGGGCGACCAGAACCAACGCACCGATCAGACCAGTTACAACCCAGCCCAATATCGGTGACCGCAACAACAGCGAGGTGGCGAAATCCCATGCGGCAACAGAAACCACCGCGCCAATTACGGCCAGCGCCAGACCCCAAAACCATCGTGACAGAACCGAGGGTTTCCGCGCAGCCAAGCGGGCTGCCGCTTGCATCGCCTGACCTTGAGGTGGCTCAATATCGGGGACCGGCGGAGCCTGTGCTACGTCGGCGGCAGGTTCTTCCGTATCGAGATCAATCAGTACCGGACCTTTAGCCATCCGCCACCCCTTTCCGCCGCCAGACATATTTGATGTCTGGCAGATTTTCATCGTTATCGGCCCCGTCGCTGCGGGCAACTTCGGCAAAACCGTTGCGCTCATAGAACCGGCACGCCCCGTGGTTGGCCTGAAACGCAAAAAGGGACAGTTCGATCTGATCGGACTTGGCGTGGTCCAACAAGCGCTGTCCAATGCCTTGTCCACATTCTGGCGGTGTCAAATACAGGGAATGAACTTCTGTTTCATTGAGCGCAAGAAACCCCACAACGCCAGTATCGGTTTCGGCCACCGTGACCCACCCTAGATCGATCATCCAACCGCAAAAGGCGATGGTTTCAGCGCAGGTATGTAGCTCGGGCATCCAATCGTTTTCGCGCGAAAAGCCGTGCAGGATCTCTCCGATCTTTCCGGCATCCGTGGTACGAGCGGGGCGGAGGGTCACGGTCACAGGCGGTCTCCGATCAGAAACTGCGTGGCGCGGTCCAGCCGGATATGGGGCGGGCCATCGCCCGGACGCAAGGTCAGATGCGCTGGGGCAAAGGCCATAAACCCAAAATCCTTATCCAACCACTTTTCAGCCCCGTTACGGGCCGGACCCAGTAAATGCGCCGGGTCATCAGGCAGATCACCGGGATAAAAGGCCGCCTGTTTGCCGTTCAGCAACGTCCCACGCACACAGGGCAGTTCCGTTCCGTTATGCGTCCGGATTTCCTCGGTCGTGGCGCGCAGGGCGGCCAGCGACAGCGCCGCCGTCTCGGCCCCAGCAAAGCTGGCCCGATCGCGGGCATCCCGGGTCAGAGCCTCCATGATATGGGTAAGACGGGGGTGCTGTGTGTGGTGCAGGTGATCGGCCTTGGTGGCTGCGAACAGTATACGTTCAACCCGCTTGCCCAACAGCAACTGGCTAAGCCACGCATTGCGCCCCGGTCGAAAGGCCGAGAGGATATCGGCCATCGCGCGACGCATATCCTCAACCGCTTGCGGCCCCTTGTGGATTGCGCCCAGCGCATCGACCAGAACCACCTGACGGTCGATCCGCGAGAAATGATCGCGAAAGAAGGGTTTCACCACTTGCGATTTATACGCCTCATACCGCCGCGCCATTTCGCGGTGCAGGCTGCGGCGCGGCGCGTGGCCCTCCACCGGCAATGGCGCAAAGGTCAGCACCGGAGAACCCGCCAGATCGCCGGGCAGTAGAAACCGCCCCGGCGTACAGTCGTAAAAGCCTGCATACCGTGCGGCGTTCAAATACGCAGCAAAGGCTTTGGCCAACGCCTGAGCCGTGGGTTCGTCATGAGCATCCGCAGGGTTTGCCACCCGGGCCTGCGTCAAATACGCAGCCGCTTCGGTCCGCGTTTCGATACGGTTTAAGGTTTCGGCTGACCAGGCCTCGTATGATTTGTCCAGTAGTGCCAAGTCCAGCAGCCACTCACCCGGATAGTCCACAATATCCAGATGAACCGTGCGCGGCCCCTGCAGACCCGCAAGCAACCCAGCCGGACGGGCCTTGAAGGAAAGGCGCAGCTCGGACACGGCGCGCGTGCTATCTGGCCAATGAGGCTGCGGCCCGGTCAGCGCCGCCAAGTGGTTTTCATAATCAAAGCGCGGCACCGTATCGTCCGGCTGGGGTTGTAAGTAGACCGAATTGATGCGGCCCTCCTGCTGCGCGACCAATCCTGGCATACGCCCCCGGTCCAGCAGATTCGCAACCAGGGATGTGATGAACACGGTCTTTCCCGACCGCGCCAACCCGGTAACGCCCAGACGGATGACCGGTTCAAACAGAGTTTCAGACACACGGTCGCCCACGGATTCGACACCGCGCACAAGACTGTCTGCCAGGGATGAGATGACCAAACTGTCGCCCCGCTTTTATCGTTTCGCTCAAGATAGGTAGAGGGCGCCGTACATGCCAGAGCTTTCCCACCCTTGCCCCCTTTCGCAGGGCGGGTTACCAGCGGCCCATGCCTAGATACGCGCTGAAAGTCGAATACCAAGGGGAACCGTTTGCCGGATGGCAGCGGCAAAAGGAATTACCGTCTGTGCAGGGAGCAATCGAACAGGCCTTGTCGCGAATTCAACCCGGTGATCACACCATTGCTGCAGCGGGCCGCACCGATGCGGGCGTTCATGCGCTGGGTCAAGTCGCCCATTGCGATCTGGTCAAGGATTGGGACCCGTTCCGCCTGTCTGAGGCGCTGAACTATCATCTCAAGCCGCAACCGGTGGCCATCGTTAAAGCCGCACAGGTTGACGAAGACTGGCACGCCAGGTTTTCCGCGTTAGAGAGGCAATACCTTTTCCGCATCCTGATGCGTCGTGCACCTGCGACCCATGACGCCGGGCAAGTCTGGCAGATCAATCACCGGCTGGATGTCGATACCATGCAGGCCGGGGCGGATATGTTGATCGGGCAGCATGACTTCACCACCTTCCGCTCATCCATCTGTCAGGCCGCGAGCCCGGTCAAAACGCTGGATGAGTTGCGGGTTGAACAGGTCGATGGTTTCTCGGGACCTGAGATACATTTCCACGTCCGCGCCAGGTCGTTCCTGCACAATCAGGTGCGCAGCTTTGTCGGAACGCTGGAGCGTGTCGGTGCGGGCGCGTGGACGCCCGAAGATGTGTGCGACGCGCTGCAGGCCGCTGATCGCGCCGCCTGTGGGCCGGTATGCCCGCCGCAGGGCTTGTACCTAGCGCGGGTCGGGTATCCGGAACCGGTCTTCGGTTAAATCGTGCGCAGAAGCAAACCGCTGGCAATCACCGCTATCGTCAGCCCCGCCACCAATTCAATGGTCGGGGCCAGCACAGATGCAAACCTTGTGGCCGAGGCAGAGGCCAGCAATCCCCCGCGCAACCCGAACGACGTCCACCCGACCAGGGTCGTGACCATCGCCGTACCCAACGCCATGGCAAACGCCCCAGCGATGCCAACCATCGCGATCCCCATCTGCCATGTCAGGATCAGCACAAACAGCGCCCCAGTACAGGGTCGGGCCGCGATACCGGCAATCAACAACAACGCCTCGCGCAGGCTGCCGACCTGTGCAACCTCTTCCACTGAGGGGCCGTGGCGATGGCCGCAATCTGAACAGACATCGTGGTCGTGATGATGGTCGTGACCATGGTGATGATCGTGGTCGTGATGCGCTTGCACTGTGTTACTGCGGTGTCTGCGGGCAAAGCTGCGAATGGCGCGAAACACCAGCCACAGACCGATCGCGGCGATGGCACCATAGCTGATTGGGGCCATGACCTGTTCGGTTGTTCCCACAAGGCTTTCGCGTGACATCTGAAACACCAAAACGCCAGCGTAAACCAGCACGACTGCTGTCACTGCCTGCCCCAGACTGGACAGCACGCTGATTGCGGATAACCGCCAAAAGGCGACCCGACGACCCAGCCCGTACCCGCCGATCAGCACCTTGCCATGACCTGGACCGATGGCATGAAAGAACCCATAGGCGAAACAAACCGTCAGCAGGGTGGCGACGGCCTCGGGCTGTTCTGCCCGTGCGGCGCGTAAGGATCGGGCGATCTGGTTCTGAAACTCGCGCTGCTCACCCGCCGCCCACGCGGCCAGACTGTCAAACCCACCGCTGCCCCAAAACCACAGAAGCAACGCAATGGCGATGGCAACCGGAACAATCAGGTATTTGGACATGAAACGAAAATCTCGGTCGCAAAGTTTTCCCCGACCAGCGGGATATCGTTTTCCTCAAGGTCGTAATCGGCGTCCAGTGTCAACAAAAAGGCCTGCATCTGCGCCAGCTGACCATCGATATCGGGGTCGATCCGATCCATCTGACAGGACGCAGGGCCACTCACCGTCACCGGGCGGGTCAGTTCATAGGCAATGTAGAACGTCTCATCAAAAGCCTTCGCCGTCAGCGAAGATGCAGACACCGCGTCGCCATCAACCGCGCGCAAATGGGTTGTCACGATACGACCATCTTCGGTGGTTGCTGTCGGTTCCAATGGGCCGGACAGCGACACGGGCACGCCATCTGCAAAGACGACCAGATCGCCATTGTACCCTTCGATCCACTGTGCGTCGAAACCGGCTAGGAATTTCTCTTCATTTTCAGTGAGAACTCCGTCGAAATCCTGATCCAATTTCATGTCTTCAAGTTGATACAACGAGTAAAGTTCATCATAAGCCCAGGTCACCCGCACATGGGTCAGTTGGCCGGCGTCATCCACAATGAATTCCAGCCCGGTGTCGATAAAGACATGCGGGTGCGCCATGGCGGGGATCGGGAGGCAGCAGGTCAACAGGGTTACAATCCAACGCATGCGTGAAAGATAGGGCCTGCGTCCGCGCGCGGCAATGCGATTCAATCAGCGCCCGCAGAAACCGGCCAAAGGGTCATTTTGGCGGGAACAGAACCAGCGTTTGCAGGGCCGTACCGACAGGACCTTGCGTGTCATACAATACGGACTGGGACATTCCGATCCCCGACGGCTGCCAATGGCACAGCGATTCTGAGGCCAGCCAATCCGACCCCGGCTCACGATGGATTTGCACGGTCAGATCGGTGTTCATGAACCCCATCTCGGTCGTCGGTGCGTTCCACGAGATGCCGTTGCCACAATCGGCCAGCGGGCACAGTGCCTGAATCGGCGAAGGGTCCTCGCCCTCAAGCAAAGCCGGGGTGCGCATCCAGACCGTCTTGGGACCGGCGCCCTGATTGCCGCCTTTCGGGTACAGCACTTCTGAGTGGTTGGCGAAGCCTGGTAGTCCGTGGCGTATCTCACCGATCGGAAATGGCCCCGTCACCGCATCTTCCAGCCGGGGTGGAGCGATCGTGACATTCGGGACCGGTCCCAGGTTACGGCGGGCCAAGTGCATCGTGGTCGCGGTGGCGCAGAGCGTGTCATCCAGATCGTGAACCGTTACCCGCGTGGTCGCCAGTGTCTTGGTATGGCGCGTAGTCTCGGCAGCCACGCGCAGCCCTGCCAAGGGTTGTGGGCGCAGCAGATCGACCGTCAGGCGGGTCAGCATCTTTTCCGGTCCCACCTCGGTTTCCGCGGCACGCACGATCAGACCGCTGACAGGCCCAGCGTGGCAGTGATCGGCCGACCACGGCCCCCGGGCGGGGTCATTGCCCACAAAAGCGCCATCAGGGCGCAGATGAAAATAGGCCTGTTGGCTCAGGTCTTGTGTCCCGTTCATACGCTGCCTCAAAAGTTTTCTGTGCGTGTCTGGTCATCCGATCCGATGACCGGGCTTTACCTTGGGCCAAAGAATGACTTAGCTGCGGCAACGATGTCCAGTTCAGTGACGGCACGTCATCACTGGCAAATTGAAGCAGAGGGGGGCGCGACATGGCGTTGCTGATCGAAACCGGGTTGTCCGACTGGATAAGCGACAACGACATCGCCCAAGACATTCGGCGGCTGCACCCGGACATGGATGTACGCACGCCTGAAACCCTTGGTGATCCGACCGACATCACGATGGTCGCCGTCGTCGTGCTGAGCAACGATCACCCCAAGCGGCTGCCCAACCTGAAACTGGTGCAAAAACTGGGCGCCGGGGTCGAAACCATCGTCAGCAATCCGCACCTGCCCGCGCATGTGCGTATAACACGGCTGAAACCGGACGCCCCCGCGCAGGGTATTGCCGAATGGTTCGTCGCTTATGTTCTGCGCCATCAACGACACATGACCTTTCATGAAAAGGCGCAAAACCGCGCGGAATGGGCCCCCAGAGCACCACTCTATTCGCCAGACACCGTGGTAGGTGTGCTGGGTCTGGGCCATATCGGTGCCCGCAGCGCCAAAATGCTACGCGCCGTCGGGTTTCAAGTGATGGGTTGGAGCCGCTCAGCCAAGCAGATCGATGGGGTTACCTGCCTGCATGGCGACGCGGCTCTGCCAGAACTGCTGGGTCAGTGCGACCATGTCTGCGCGATCCTGCCTTCGACCCCGCAGACAATCGGTTTGTTCGATGCAGGGATGCTGTCGGCAATGAAGCCAGGTAGCCAGTTACTGAACGCGGGTCGCGGGGATCTGATTGAAGAAACCGCCCTGATCGTCGCGCTGGACCATGGTACACCCGGTCATGCGGTGCTGGACGTGACTTCGACCGAACCACTTCCGTCCGACAGCCCGCTCTGGACACATCCCAGTGTCACCATCACGCCGCACGTGTCGGGTTGGCATCTGGGCGAAGCGCTAGCTGATGTGGGCGAGAATTTCCGCCGCCTGAGCGCCGGAGGCCTTTTGCTGCACGAAGTCGACAGGACCCGCGGTTACTAGACCCAGATCAGGGTGTCAGGATCCAGTTTCCGCCTGCGTCGCGACACCGGCGGGTTCTGACCTCGCGGGTCTGATCCGATCCTTCGGGTCGAATGAAATGCTGCAGGTGTACGCAGTTGTCACGTACGTCGCGGACGCGAATCGTGCCTTTCGAACCGGTGGCTTCGTTCACCCAGGAACTTTCCTCACCCACCCGAGGTGTCGCGCCTGATAGCATCGCGTCAGCGGCTGAGTTCACAACCTCGAAATCGGCAGGTGTCAGCCCCATTTCTGCGATGATTCGGGAAAGCGGCTTGGCCTGCACGGTCGGGATTGCCGCCAGAACAACAACAGCCACCAATGTAGTAGATATCCAGGCTTTCATGATCGCCTCGCCTTGCTGAAATAGATTTGCATTCAAGACTATACCGGCAGCGAACGGGGGCCAAGCCCTGTTGGGCAAACGCTAAAACTATCTAGAACAATTCTTTTGACAGTCTAAGGCCGCTACTGGCATGGCATTCCATTCGTGGCGTTCGCCCGGCACAACTGAGTTACCCCGCACGAATGCCCCCTAAGGTGCGTGGGCGGACCGAAACAACCACGATCAACTGTGCAAAGACGCGAACCAGCAACCACCCCGTAACTGGCTAACCACTTACGCCGATTCAGTTTTTCCCGCGCAGGGGTTCACAGAAGCGCTTGAATCTGGTGAAATAGCACCGTTTTTAGCACTGGAGATTGTTCAATGGTACTGCGCGGATCCCTGCTGGCACTGGCAGCTGTAATTGGCCTGACGGCCTTAGAGGCGACGCCTGTAGTCGCCAAAGAGGAAACCAAATCGGTCTTCGTCATGAGCCGCACATGGGCCGTTACGCAGGTCTCGGATGCTCCGGTCGTGTACCGCGCAACGCGTGACAACAACAATCTGAACCCGTTCGGTCCGCCACCCCGCCTGCGCACCATTCAAGCTATGGCCGCCATTCAGGCAGCCACCGGATGCAAGCCTATCCGGGCCAGCATGTATCAAAACATCTCAGGCCAGTTCTTTTCGCAGGTCAGCTGCAATTGATCTTGCCGCGAAACGGGCATTGAGGTCAGCGCGGCCCACTGCCATAGCTTGCGCATGAAACTCGCAATCAATGGATTCGGTCGTATTGGCCGCACGATCCTGCGGCAGCTGCTGGCTTTGCCGTGGGGCAAGGATATTGAGCTGGTGCTGATCAACGATATCGCACCGCTGGAAACCTGTGCCTACCTGTTCAAATACGACAGCACGTTCGGCCCCTACTGTGGGCCTGTCGATACCGGCGACGGAACCCTTGTCATCGACGGCCACACAATCCCGGTGACCCACAGCCCAGACCTGTCCCGCGTCGACCTGAGCGGCGTGGATGTCCTGATGGATTGCACCGGCGTCGCCCGTACCTCGGATGTTGCCAGCCAGGGGCTGACCGCCGGGGCGGGCAAAGTGCTGATCTCGGGCCCCTCGCCCGCAACCGAAGTCACGATCGTTCTGGGCGCCAACGAAGCGCAGTTGGGCAACGCCCGGATCGTTTCGAACGCGTCCTGCACCACCAATGGGCTGGCCCCACTGATCAAGGTGCTGGATGGAATCGGCGGCATCGCCTCGGCCCATATGACGACCATCCATTGTTATACCAACAGCCAACCCATGATTGACGCCCCGCGCGGCGATCTGGCCCGGTCACGCGCCGGGGCGCTTTCCATGGTGCCCACCACCACCAGCGCCACGCACTTGATTGATGAGGTCATGCCGCATCTCGCGGGTCGCATCTCGGGCGCGGCGGTGCGTGTCCCCACAGCCAGTGTGTCTGCGGTGGATTTGGTCGCAATACTTGAGCGCGGTATGTCCGCCACTGACTTTGAAGCCGAGCTGCGCAAGACGGTCGCGCAGTCTCCCGTTCTGGGATGGACCGATCACCCGCTGGTGTCGTCAGATTTGCGTACACGACCGGAATCTTTGGTCATTGCAGGCCCCGAGACGCGGATGGTCGGCGACCGGCAGGTTCGCATTTTCGGCTGGTATGACAATGAATGGGGCTTTTCAGCACGTATGCTCGACGTCGCCCGCCTGATGGCACAGCCTTGAATTTGCGGAACCGCAGCGCGCGGGCCTGCCCGGGCGCTGCCCGGCCCAACGGGTCACGAGCATCCTTGATGCGATGGGATCGGGCGGGAGGAGCCCGTCAATGCGTTCATGGGTTGGCGCCACATTACCGCCCCGCAAACGGGGCTGACGGGGCACACAAACCGGTAATTTGGCATCTCATTCGATAAGTTCTTTCCCTGTGTGGAAACTGATGCTCTAACATGAACGGTATCAGCCGTTGTTTTTCATAAGACGGTGAAATTGATTTCGACTTGGGGCAGTTGGAGCCATTCGATGCGGGGAAGCAGGCCACAGGCCTTTGTGAAATATTGTCTGCTTGGCGTTATTGCCGCCGCTCTGCCCTCAACTCTGGCCGCGCTGGAAACATCCCTGTCCGCGCCCGGTGCGCCACAGGACGTGGTTGAACGTATCGAAGAAACCTCCTCGGTCTTAACGGCAGATGAACGTGGTTTGGATACACCGCTTGAGGTTCTGTCCGCTGCCCTGTCGGATTACCGCACGCTCGTACAGATACTGTATGACGAGGGCTATTTCAGCCCCGTCGTCAGCATCAAGCTGGATGGCCGAGAAGCGGCTGACATCAGCTCGCTAACCGTACCCAACACGATCAACCGAGCGGTTATCACGGTAAATACCGGACCGACCTTCACTTTTGGAACGGCTATCGTCGCCCCTGTTACGCCGGAGACAATCCTGCCAGAGGAGTTTGCTCCCGGAAAACTGGCCACGACCGGTGCCATCCAACAGGCGGCCTCGGCCGGGGTACAGGGCTGGCGGGACGCCGGTCACGCCAAAGCCCAACTTGAAGACCAAACCGTCATCGCTCGCCATGCGCAGAGAAAGCTGGATGCTGAAATCGACCTTGAACCCGGTCCGCGCCTGACCTTCGGCAAGATGTTCATCAAAGGCGATACAGATGTACGCCACCACTCGATCAACAAGATCGCCGGCTTTCCCTCGGGCGAGGTTTATTCACCAGCGGAAATCCAGAAGGTCGGCACCCGTTTGCGTCGGACAGGCACGTTCAGCATCGTTTCGATCGAAGAACATAAAACGCCCAATCCCGATGGCACGTTGGATTTCGATGCAACTTTTGAGGACATGCCCAAACGCCGCCTGACCTTCGGGGTCGAGCTGGCCTCGAATGCAGGGCTGGACGTCACCGCGACCTGGACCCATCGCAACGTCTTCCGCCGCGCGGAACGGCTGCGGTTCGAAGCCGCTCTGCGCAATATCGGCGGAACCGAGGATTTGGACGGCCGCATTGGTTTGCGCCTTGATCAACCCGACCGGCTGGGCCCGGACGACAACACCTTTTGGAGCGCCCTGCTGGAGCGCCGCAACACTGACAACTACAACGTCTCAATTGCGTCGCTGGCTTACGGTGCAAGGCGAACCTTCTCTGATCGGCTTTATGCCGAAGCTTCAGCCGGGTTTCAGTGGTCGGACGCGGATGACGCCTATGGCAGCGGCCGTAAGTTTCGCTATTTTATCATCCCAACCCGGTCGGAATGGGACGAGCGTGACAGTAAAGTCAGCGCGACCCGCGGGTTCTATCTGGATGCGCAAATCATGCCCTTTGTAGGTTTTTCCGGCACAGACACGGGCATCAGGCTGTTCGCCGACACACGCGCCTATACCAGCCTGGGCACGGGCGGGCGGCTCGTTTTGGCTGGTCGGGCTCAGATAGGATCGATAATCGGTCCTTCCCCAAGCAATGTGACACCGGATTTCCTGTTCTTCTCGGGTGGTGCCGGCACAGTGCGTGGGCAGCCGTTCGAAAGCCTCGGCATTCCAGTCAACGGTGGTGAAGCAGGCGGCAAGTCCTTCCTCGGTCTGTCGGGAGAAGTCCGTGGCAAGATCACCGACACGATATCGCTTGTCGGGTTCTATGATTTCGGTACTGTGGACACTTCTTCTTTCATCGGCAGCGGTGCAGAATACCATTCCGGTGCCGGGCTTGGGGTGCGGTATGATCTTGGGGGGTTCGGCCCTCTACGCGTTGACTTAGCCCTGCCGGTTCAGGGCGACACTGGCGATGGTCTGCAATTCTATATCGGGATCGGACAAGCGTTTTGATACGGCAGTTTTCATATCCGGTTGTGACAACTGTGCTGATCCTGACAGCGCCGCCCGTACTCGCGCAAGAGGATGACGGCGGCGGCAGCATGCTGGAACGTTTTCTGCAGGACACCCTGTCGGGGGATGATCAGAACGTAACTGTCAAAGGGTTGCAAGGCGCGCTGAGCGCCCGCGCGACGATTGAAGAGATCACCGTATCGGACGACGAAGGTGTCTGGCTGACCATCAAAGACGCTCAGCTGGACTGGAACCGGCTGGCCCTGATCCGGGGTCGATTTTCCGTCAATGCCCTGACCGCGCAGGAAATCGACATCGCCCGCACGCCGGGCAAAACCACCAAGGACACGCCTGCGCCGACAGCCGAAACCAAACCGTTCGAACTACCGGAACTGCCCGTTTCCATCGAGATCGGTGAAATCAGGATTGATGAGCTGTCACTGGGTGAACCTCTGATCGGGGTTGCCGCCGATCTGACGGTGACGGGGAACCTGTCACTGGCCGATGGTACATTGGACACCAACCTGGATGTCACCCGCCTGGACCGCGGAGGGGATGAGGTGACACTGACCGCCGGGTTCCAGAACACCTCGCGCGAGATCAATCTGGACCTGCAGGTGAAAGAGGCCGCAGGCGGCGTGATATCAACTGCGCTGAATATTCCCGACAGCCCACCGATCGGCCTGTCGGTCACAGGCTCGGGCCCAGTGACCGATTTCACTGCTGATATCGCCCTGAGCAGCGACAATCAGCAACAGGTAACAGGGCAGATACAGCTGCGCGCCGCTGAAACCGGTGCGGCAGACGGGATCGCCTTTACCGCCGATCTGGGTGGCGACCTGACCCCCTTTATGGCCGAGGATCTGGACCCGTTCTTTGGCCCGAAAACACGCCTGTTCGTGGACGGCCAAACCAAACCGCAAGGCGCGCTGGACATCCCCGATCTGGAATTGACCACCCAAGCCCTGGACCTAAAGGGTGAGTTGCAATTGGCTGAAGGCGGCACGTTGCAATTGGCGGCCTTGCAAGGCCGGATCACCCCGCCGGACGGAACAACGGTGGTTTTGCCGGTCAAAGGCGGCGAAACCTCGATTGAAGCGGCGCAGATTTCCGCTTTGTTCGATCAGAAAAACGGCAATTTGTGGGACCTGAGCCTGACGGCGAATGCGTTTAAATCTCCGCAAGCGAAACTGGACACGGCCCGCATCACCGCGCAGGGCACGTTGGAACAGGGCACTTCATTCAGTGTAACGGGAGACCTTCAGGCCATCGTGGACGGGATCGATCTGAATGATAAGGCCCTGAACACGGCCTTGGGAGAGAACATCACGCTGGATGGGCAGTTCGATTACGGCATCGATCAGTCGCTGAACCTGTCGGGGTTCGAACTGGTGGGAACCGACTATACCCTTGGGCTGGATGCGTTGATCGACGGATTGAATAGTGGCCTGACGGTTGACGGTTCGGCCACGCTTGAGGCATCGGACCTGTCGCGTTTTTCGGACCTGGCGCAGCTTGATCTGGGCGGTAGTGCCTCGGCCCGCGTTGACGGCACAGGCTCACCATTAGAGCGTAGCTTTGACGGCAAACTGGTGCTTGAGGGCAGCAATCTGGTCACCGGGCGCGACGATATCGATCCCGTCATCAAAGGCGAAACCACCATCACATTGGATGCCAGCCGAGGCAGCGACGGCATCACCATTCGCGAGTTTGACCTGAACAGCGAAGCTGCGCAGGCAAAGGCCAGCGGCGAGGTCACGACACCTGACGGCAACCTGACCATTGACGGCAAGGCCCGCGTGAATGCGTCTGACCTGTCGGTCTTTTCCGGTCTGGCCAAGCGTGAACTGGGTGGCGCCCTGCGGGCGGAAATGGACGGCAAAGGCACCGTGCAGACTTTGGAATTCGACGGCACGGCCAGCGTGATCGGACAGGATTTACAAACCGGAATGTCCGACATCGATCCGCTGCTGACCGGCAAGACCACGATCACCTGGGACGGGGCACGCACGACCGATCGGATTGAAATCCGCGAAGCGACGGTCAACGGTACCGCCTTAACCGCAAAAGTCGCCGCAACGGTGGATGACCCTACCGGAGAGCTTTCGGTTGACGGCACCGCCCGTGTGAACGCCCCGGATCTGTCGCTGTTCTCGGGGTTGGCCAAGCGGGACCTCGGCGGCTCGGTCACCGCGAATGTGCAGGGCAACGGAAATCTCGCCAATCGTGTCTTTGACGTTCAGGGCAATGTGGACGCTGACGACCTTCAGACCGGGATTGATTTGGTCGATAAATTGATCCAGGGCCGCACGACCCTGAACATTGATGCCGACAAAGACGACGACGGCATGGAAGTCCGTAAGTTTAGCCTGAAGGGCACTGCCCTATCCGCCAATGCCTCGGGCAAACTGGATCGAGAGGCGGGTGGCTTGACCTTCTCGGCCCAGCTTGACGACCTGTCCCGTGTCATGACGTCGATGTCCGGCCCGCTGACGTTGGACGGGAATGTCGCCCCAACGGGATCGGGACTGGAAGGAGACATGCGCCTGAGCGGCCCGGACAGTTCCTATGCAGCCCTGACCGGAACAGTAGACACCGATGGTTCGGCCGATTTGGATTTCGACGCCAAGTTGAACAGGATCGAACGGTTCGCGCCAGAATTCCCTGGCACCGTTGCGGCAACCGGCACGGCCAAGCGCGACAACGGCGTCTGGACCATTGACGGGTCAGCCAATGGTCCGGCCGAGATCAACAGCACTATCGCTGGAACCTTCGATGAAAACAGCGGCGAGGCCGATCTGCGGGCGCAGGGTGGCATCAATCTGGGCGTCGCCAACATCTTTATCTCACCCAACAAGATCGAAGGATCGGCCCGGCACAATCTGCGGCTCAAGGGAAAGCCCGAGCTCAGTTCGCTCAGCGGTTCTATCACCACTTCAGGCACGTCAATTGCGATCCCTGAGATCGGACAGACAATAACCGGCATCAGCGGCTCGGTCGAATTGGCGCAGAGTCGCGCCAATATCTCGTTGAATGGTGGCATGCGCGCGGGCGGCACTTTTACCATCTCGGGGCCATTGGACCTGACACCGCCGCTGAACGCGAACATTGTTACGCGGCTCAATCAGTTGGTGCTAACAGACAAGCTTCTGTATGAGACCACGCTGAACGGTGAGATCGCCATGACCGGAGCGCTGGCGGGCAACAGCGCCATTTCCGGACAGATCACGTTCGAGGAAACCAATATCAACCTCGCTGCCGCGGCTGGTGCCGTGGGCGCCGCACCGATTCCCGAGATCAGGCATGTCAATGAAAGCGCGGCTGGTTACCTCACACGGGAGCGCGCGGGCCTTGTTGTCGAGGAAGGCGCGGAAAAAAGCGATTCACGTATCGCGCTGGATGTCAGCCTGCTGGCGCCCAAGGCGGTTTTCGTGCGCGGCCGGGGTGTGAACGCCGAACTGGGGGGGCGGCTGAATATCGGCGGCACGACCACCGCAGTTATCCCATCCGGCCAAATCGAACTGATCCGGGGAAATTTCGACATTCTGGGCCGCAGGCTGGCCCTGACAAAAGGCATCGTGACACTGCAAGGCGACCTGACGCCGTATATCGAGTTCGCCTCATCCACCAGCACGTCCGATGGCACCGCCACAATCGAAATCGCGGGCCCGCTGGATGCGCCGGAGGTTGACGTTTATTCCGACCCTGAACGCCCAGCCGAAGAGGCGCTGGCCATGCTCTTGTTCGGCAACCGGTTTTCCGAAATTTCACCCTTTGTCATCGCCCAGATGGCGGCGTCTCTGGCGCAGCTCAGCGGTGCCGGGGGAGATGCAACCAAAGGGCTTCGCGATTCGACCGGCGTTGACACGGTGGATATTGGCGCGTCCGAAGGCGGTGCGGGCCGACTGGGGGCCGGCGCGTATCTGAGCGACAATCTCTACACCGATTTCACCGTCAATACCGAAGGTGACACCGAGGTGAACCTGAACCTTGACGTGTCGGACAGTTTTACTGTCCGCGGTTCAGTCGACGGGCGTGGAGAAACCGGGGTTGGCGTGTTTTTCGAACGGGATTATTAATCGCTGCGGCGGATGCCAATGGTGTGCCCAACCTGCGGCGCGGGGTCCAATGGTGCATGATCTTGAACCATCCGGGCCAACCGCGTGACCGCCCAATCTGGGTAGGGTGCCGAACGCCCAGTCGTGTGGCTGACATTCATGAACAGCGCCTCTTGCGTAGCGCAGAGCGTGTTCTCACCAGATAGCATCTGTGCAAAGTAATGCCCCCGCTTCTGATCGGAATCCAACATCCGAAAGCGAAACCAGAACGGTTCGTCCTGCCTAATCTCGCGCAAAAAATTCATATGCGACTGCAGGATGTAAGGCCCCTGCCCCAATGCGTCGACCTGCGCCTCGCCCAGACCCAGATGATCATCCATCAAGTGATCCAGCGCGCGGTCGAAGGCCACGCCATAGAACCCCACATTCATGTGGCCGTTATAGTCGATCCACTCAGGCAAAACTATAAACCCTCGTATTTCAATCGGGGCGTCATAGGGCCCATCGTGACCACTGAGGGGGTTAGTCATCTGGATCTTCCTCGAATATTGCGACGGCGCGCACAAAACCCGCCGAGGCGCCCTTGATCTTGAACGGAAAACACGAAATTTCGAAACCTGTTGGTGGTAGGTCTTCCAGATTGGTCAATTTCTCAATGTGGCAATAACCGATGTCCATCGACGCCCGGTGGCCCTCCCAGATAATCGACGGGTCGCGCGTTTCGGCATATTCCTGGGCCGTCAGCGCAAAGGGTGCGTCCCAGCTCCAGGCGTCTGTGCCAGTGACCCTTACGCCGCGTTGGGTCAGATACAACGTCGCTTCACGCCCCATACCGCAGCCTTTCATCAGGTAATCGGGTTTTCCGTATTGCGTACCGGCTGAGGTGTTTACGACCACGATATCCAACGGCTGCAAGGTATGCCCGATCCGCTTCAACTCGGCCTCAACATCGGCGGCAGACACCACATAGCCGTCGTCGAAATGGCGAAAATCCAGTTTTACGCCGGGGTTCATGCACCATTCCAGCGGCACCTCATCGATGGTGATCGCCCTTTCGCCATTATTCATGGTCGAGTGGTGGTGATACGGCGCGTCCAGATGGGTGCCGTTATGCGTGGCAATTTGCAGCCGCTCGATGGCCCAGCCTTCGCCGCCCGGTAGGTCCTGTTTTTGCAAGCCGGGAAAGAAGGACATGACCTGTTCTGCGGTCTGATCATGGGTCATGTACTCGATTTCGGGCAGCATGATTGGCGGGTCCGAAACGATCCCGGTTTCCAACGGAACGGACAGATCGACAAAACGGCGGGTCATGTAAAACTCCTGCACCAGTGACGGCGACAGGGTTGGCTGCAAGTAACTTACTGTCAAGGAAAGAAAAAAGGCGGCCCAATCGGCCGCCTTTCATGCTGCGTACGCAACAAGGTTATTCTGCCGCGACCGCGTCTTCGATTTTTTCAACCCGGATAGCCGAGAACTTGAACTCGGGGATTTTGCCAAACGGATCGATGGCCGAGTTGGTCAGGATGTTCGCCGCCGCCTCGACATAGGCGAAGGGAATGAACACCATGTCCTCGGCAATGGCCCGGTCCGCGCGTGCCATGATCTCGATCGAACCACGCCGTGTGGTCAGACGGATCATTTCGCCCGGTTCGATCCCCATCAGCTTGAGCGTTCGGGGGTTCAATGAACAGTTCGCTTCCGGTTCTACGGCATCCAGAACCTTAGCACGGCGGGTCATGGACCCGGTGTGCCAATGTTCCAACTGACGGCCGGTCGTGGCGATCATTGGATATTCGTCATCCGGCGCTTCGTCCGGTGGGATGACGCTGGCAGGGGTAAACCGCGCACGGCCATCGGCACGCGGGAAACCATCGCCAAACACAATCGCCTGACCCGGATCGGTTTCGCTGAGCGACGGGTAGGTGATCGTTTCTGTTTCCAGACGCTCCCACGTAATGTTATCCAGCGACGCCATGGTCAGCTTCATCTCGGCAAAGACCTGAGACACATCCGTGTAATCCCAGTTCAGACCGATGCGCTGCGCCAGTTCCACCGTGATCTTCCAATCCTCGCGCGCCTCACCCGGAGGCGTCACAGCGGGGCGCACCCGCTGCACCTGACGGTTGGTGTTCGACACGGTGCCGTTCTTTTCATACAGCGCCGAGGCGGGCAGGATGATGTCAGCATAGTTCGCCGTTTCGGTCAGGAAGATATCCTGTACGATCATCAGATCCAGCTTGGCCAGTGCCTCGCGCGCGTGACCCACATCCGGGTCGGACATGGCCGGGTTTTCACCCTGAATGTACATCCCCTTGATGTTGCCCGCGTAAGCCTGATCAATGATCTCGGTAACCGTCAGGCCCTTCTCGTTCGAGAAATCCTCAGAGTTCCATACGTTGTTGAACTTGGCGCGGATGTTGTCGTCAGTAACCGACTGATAATCCGGCAAGAACATCGGGATCAGACCCGCATCAGAGGCGCCTTGCACGTTGTTCTGACCGCGCAGCGGGTGCAAACCCGCGCCCGGCTTACCAACATTTCCGGTCATCAGTGCCAGCGAGATCAGGCAGCGCGAGTTATCCGTGCCATGGATGTGTTGGCTGACCCCCATGCCCCAGAAGATCAGACCGGCTTTGGCCTGCGCAAAGGTGCGGGCGACACGGCGCAGCTGGTCCGGTTCAATGCCGCAGATCGGCGACATCGCTTCGGGTGTGAACTGTCGCAGATGTTCTTTCTCGGCCTCCCAGTTCTCAGTCCAGCGGTGGATGTATTGGCTGTCATACAGCTCTTCCTCGACGATCACATTCATGATCGCATTCAGCATCGAGACATCCGCACCGGGGCGGAATTGCAGCATCTCATCCGCGAACTTGCGCATTCCAACGCCGCGCGGATCCATCACGATCAGCTTGCCACCGCGCTTGGTGAACTGCTTGAAATAGGTCGCTGCAACGGGGTGGTTTTCGATCGGGTTGGCCCCGATGATGATCGCCACATCCGCGTTTTCGATCTCGTTGAAGGTCGCGGTCACAGCGCCGGAGCCTACGTTCTCAATCAGGGCCGCAACCGACGACGCGTGGCACAGACGGGTGCAGTGGTCGACGTTGTTGTGGCGGAAGCCCTGACGGATGAACTTCTGGAACAGATAGGCCTCTTCGTTGGTGCATTTGGCCGAGCCAAAGCCCGCAACGCTGCGCGGGTCCTCGTCGCGCATCGCCTTCAGCTTGGTGGCCGCCAGATCCATCGCCTCTTCCCAGGTCGCTTCGCGGAAATGGGTCGATAGGTTGCCGGGATCGACGTTCAGGCCCTTGGCAGGCGCATCCTCGCGCCGGATCAGCGGTTTGGTCAGGCGGTGCGGGTGGTGGATATAGTCGAAGCCAAAGCGGCCTTTGACGCACAGACGGCCTTCGTTTGCGGGGCCGTTGATGCCTTCGACATACTTGACCTTGCCATCCTTGACCTTCAGCGAGACTTTGCAGCCAACACCACAGAACGGGCAGACGCTTTCGGTTTCAGAGTCGTAATCCTTGCTGTCCCCCTGTTGCTGATCGTCCAGCACGGTGGCCGGCATCAAGGCACCCGTCGGGCAGGCCTGAACACATTCGCCACAAGCTACGCAGGTCGAAGTCCCCATCGGGTCGTTCTGATCGAACACCACCTGCGAGGTATGTCCGCGACCGGCCATTCCGATCACGTCGTTGACCTGCACGTCACGGCAGGCGCGGACACAGAGGTTACAGTTGATGCAGGCGTCCAGATTGACGCGCATCGCAACGTGGCTGTCATCCAGCAGCGGGATCTTTTCGGCCTCTTTGGCCGGGAAGCGGCTGTCGCTGACATCGTTCAGCTTGGCCATGTCCCAGAAGTGGCTGGACACATCATGCGGCTGTTCGGGCTGGTCAGCGACCAGCAGTTCCATGACCATCGCACGCGATTTTTCGGCGCGGTCGGTGTCTGTCTTGACAACCATACCTTCCGAGGCAGGGCGGATGCACGAGGCGACCAGAGTGCGCTCGCCTTCCACCTCGACCATACAGGCGCGGCAGTTACCGTCGGGTTTGTAGCCCGGTGCCGGTTTGTGGCACAGATGCGGGATTACCAGTCCACGGCCGTTGGCCGCGTCCCAGATCGTGGTGCCTTCGGGCACGGTGACGTCGTCGCCGTTCAGGTTGAAGGTGACGGTCTTGGTTGGGCTTGCATCAAGCATGGCTCTGTCTCCCTCAGATTTCGTCAGCGAAGTGTTTCATGACCAGGCGGATCGGGTTCGGGGCCGCCTGCCCCAGACCGCAGATGGACGCGTCGCCCATGACTTGACACAGATCCTCCAGCAGGTCCTGATCCCACTTGTCGGCCTGCATCAGCTTGACCGCCTTTTCACAGCCCGCCCGGCAAGGCGTACACTGGCCACAGCTTTCATCCTCGAAGAACCGCAGCATATTCAGCGCCGCATCACGCGCGGTGTCTTGATCAGACAGAACCACCACGGCGGCCGAGCCGATAAAGGTGCCATGTGGTTGCAACGTGTCAAAATCCAGCGGGATATCGTCCATCGATGCAGGAAGCAGACCCGAAGACGGTCCACCTGGCTGATACGCCTTGAAGGTCTGACCTTCGGCCATGCCGCCGGCAGCCTCGATCACATCCAGAATGGTCGAGCCTGCGGGCAGCAGGTAAACGCCAGGCTTCGCCACCCGGCCCGAGACCGAATAGCTGCGCAGGCCCGTGCGACCGTTCTTTTCAGTGCTGTTGAGGCATTCCGGCCCTTCACGGCACACTTTGGTGACCCAATACAGCGTCTCAACATTGTGCACCAAGGTCGGGCGGTTAAAGACCCCAACCTGCGCCACGAACGGAGGACGATGACGCGGCAGGCCCTTTTTGCCTTCGATCGACTCGATCATCGCGGATTCTTCACCGCAGATGTAGGCGCCAGCCCCCCGGCGCAGGTCGATATAGCCTGACTCAACGATCCCGGCCTCTTCCAGCGCTACAATCTCACGGTGCAGGATTTCCAGCACTGCCGGATATTCGTCGCGCATGTAAATAAAGCAAGTCTCAGCCTCGACCGCCCAAGCGGCGATCAGCATGCCCTCAAGGAAAACATGCGGCGTGCGTTCCAGATAGTAACGGTCCTTGAACGTGCCGGGCTCACCCTCATCGCCGTTCACAGCCAGATAGCGCGGACCTTCGTTCATGCGAACGAAGCCCCATTTCTTGCCGGACGGGAAGCCAGCGCCACCCAAACCACGCAGGCCCGAGGACAGGACGTCTTCCTGCACCTTCTCCCAATCGCCACCGTCGCGCAGCTCTTTCAGTTTGGCATAACCGCCGTTTTCGGCATAGGCAGCGAAGGTTTCATAGTCGGGCAAATGGGCGTGGGTATCACCGGCAGCAATCGCGGCCTGCACCTTTTCCGGCGTCGCATGGTCGATATGGTTGTGGCCGATCTCAAGCACCGGGGCCGTATCGCAGCGACCCATGCAGGGGGCACGGACTACGCGAACCTCGGACGCGTCCAGACCATCCTCAAGCGCCTTTTGCAATTGCTGGGCACCAGCCATTTCGCAGGACAAAGAATCACAGACCCTGATCGTCAACGCGGGCGGAGGGGCCTCGTCTTCTTTCACTACATCGAAGTGGGCATAGAAGGTTGCCGTTTCATAGATCTCTGCCTGCCCCAACCGCATTTCGACCGCCAAAGCGGCAATGTGGTCGGCGCTGATATGGCCGTGTGCGTCCTGAATTAAATGCAGGAATTCAATCAGCAGATCGCGACGGCGTGGGCGGTCGCCCAGCAGACGTGCAATTTCCGCCTGTGCCTCATCCGTGAATTGACGGCCTTTGGGCGTGTGCCGCCCCTTGCCTTTACCTGACTTCCAGACGCCCTTGGGTGCGCCTGATGGCTTGGTGTCTAATGGTGCCATGATGCCCTCCGATTGAGGCTCCGTGTCTCATCAGAATAGCATATCGTCAAATCGCATATTTCAATCGCACGATAACGACAGTTTATCACCGCAAAGACGTCACCACGGCACGCAGCGCTTCGACTGTTGGCAATTCGGGATCCCGTGTAAGGGTCGCAAGACAAATCGGCTTGCTGACAACGGGATCGACCAGTGGCAGCACCTTTGTTCCCTTAAGATCACCCAACGCTCGCACCAGCACCCGAGGGACCACGGTGGCCGCCAACCCCTCGCGCGCCATGACCATCGAAGCGGTAAATCCGCTGGTTTCGGCGACGACATCCGGGTGCAGGCCCTGTTCAGCGAAAATCCGGTCGAGGATGCGCCGGTTCTGCATCTGTGGCTCTAGCAGGCTGAGTGGGAATTCGGCCACACTTGCCCATGGTATGGGGCCGGTTTCATCCGTCATATGCGACGGCACCAGCAAGACATAGGTCTCTTTGTACAAAGGTTGCACCTGCCGCAGATCGGTTCCGATGCTATCCCCATAGGTGATGCCCGCGTCCAGACTGCCCTCGTCCAGACGGTGCTGGATCGCTGTGGCAGACATTGTCTCGATGCGCGTAATGATGCGGGGATGCGCATCCCGCAACCGTTTGGTCAGCCGCCCGGTAAAGGCAATCGCGGTCGGGATCACACCCAGTATCAGGGTGCCGGTGATCTCACCTTTGGCGGCCAGCACCTGCTGTTCCAGCGCCTTGGTGTCATCAAGGATACGCCGTGCCCGCTGGACGATCATCTCGCCCTCTTCGGTCAGGCCCTGAAACCGGTTGGCGCGGCGGACGATCGACACGCCCAAGCGATCTTCGAGGTTGCGGATACGCATTGAAAAAGCGGGTTGCGATATCCCGCATTCCTCGGCCGCTTTGGCAAAATGACGGTGCCGCGCCAAAGCGCTAAGCAGTTGCAGGTCACGGATTTCGATCATTTTGGGATGTCTCAAAGAACGGATCAACCCTATAATAGATAGGATTTCGACGTATAGGAACTCGTCGCCAGGCTGGGAACATTTTGAACTAAACCTCAGCGATCCTTGAGTTCAATATGCACATTGAAACACCGGAAAACCGCATCTGAAATTTTATGTGAGAAGTGGACATGCGTCTCAGGATTTCCAGAGTCCACAAATTGCATATCTCTGCTGGTCGTCCGGTGATCAATGGTCACGCCGTCTGAACCTTCCGAAAGGAGAGCAGAAGCACCTGGAGTGTCCGGCAAACTTGAAGCCTCAACGTCGCTGCCCTGATAGATACGGCAGGCAATCACTTGGCCAAGAGAAGTGTTTGGGATCACGACCTGATAGGGGTGAGCCATCATGAGCGGGAATGATCTGACTTCGAATTCGTAAATTTCATCATAAGTCACGACCGCCCGTGGGTTATAGGGGCTACGACCCGTGGACCCGGCAATCGATGCGAAAGGTAGAGAGGCGAATAGCAAGACTGGTAGCAACTGGTGTGCAATTTTCTTAGGTCGCGTCATATCTAACTTGCTTCAATTCTGGCTGTTGCCTCAGAAATCTTAGGCTTAAGCCTAAGATTAAGAGCACCACTTTGACAAAATTTCGACCCGAGTGGCGGATTTATTTTTTTCCTCAAACGGCAGAGTCCACTGTTGCAACACCTGCGACCTCAACCGCAGGGCAATCAAGGTCCTGCAATAAACACACCGAACGATTGCCCGGCGAAGCTTTTTAGGATCAGGTATTGAACAAAAAGTGCATTACGTCGCCGTCCTTGACGATGTAGCCCTTGCCCTCAGCCCGCATCTTGCCGGCCTCTTTCGCGCCCTGTTCGCCTTTTGCCGAGATAAAATCGTCATAAGCGATGGTCTCGGCGCGGATAAAGCCTTTTTCGAAGTCGCCATGGATCACACCAGCAGCCTGTGGTGCGGCGGTGCCTGTGCGGATGGTCCAGGCGCGGGCCTCTTTCGGGCCGACGGTGAAATAAGTCTCAAGCTTCAACAGGTCGTAACCAGCTTTGATCAGACGGTCGAGGCCGGGTTCCTCCAAACCCATCTCTTCCAGGAACATCTGCGCTTCGTCTTCTTCCAACAGGCTGATCTCTTCTTCGATCTTGGCGCTGATGATGACATGGGCATTGCCCTGCGCCGCGGCCATCTCGGCGACTTTCGCAGAGTATTCATTGCCGTCAGCTGCTTCTTCTTCGGACACGTTGCAAACGTATAGCACTGGTTTGGTGGTCAGCAATTGCAACATCTTCCACGCTTTGGCGTCTTCGTCCGAGACCTCAACCAGACGCGCGGGTTTGCCATTTTCCAGCATCGCCTGCGCCTCGGCCAGCAAGCGTTCCTGCTGCTGTGCTTCCTTGTCGTTGCCTTTCAGCTTGCGCACCAGATTGGCGCGGCGCTTTTCGATGCTTTCCAGATCGGCCAACATCAGTTCCGTCTCGATCGTGTCGGCATCGGCCACAGGGTCGACGCGGCCGTCCACATGGGTCACGTCAGCATCTTCGAAACAGCGCAGCACATGGGCGATGGCGTCGGTCTCGCGGATATTGGCCAGAAACTGGTTGCCCAGCCCTTCACCCTTGGACGCGCCTTTAACCAGACCAGCGATGTCCACAAAGGTCATCCGTGTTGGGATGATCTGCTTAGAGCTGGCAATCGCCGCCAGCTTGTCCAACCGGTCATCAGGCACGGCCACGTCCCCCACATTGGGCTCAATGGTACAGAACGGGAAATTTGCCGCCTGAGCGGCTGCGGTTTTGGTCAGCGCGTTAAAGAGGGTCGACTTGCCCACATTCGGCAGACCCACGATTCCCATTTTAAAACCCATAGCGGCCTCCTGATGCCATTCGAGGGGTGCTTCTATGCAGGTCCGGATCAATGCGCAAGCCAGACTGCGGAAACGAGGAAAAGACCAATTTACAACATCACGAAATCGTTCGTCATTCGTGAACTTGCCCGGATTGAAATTGGCACACTAAGATCACCACGTAAGGTGTTGCAAACAAACATATAGTGAATGTGTAATATGAAGTTTACCTCTGCAATTTTCGCGCTGCTTTTGGCCGCGCCAGCAGCGCAAGCTCAATCCCTTGTCTTTGGCGCAGGATTTTCAGATTTCTCGGATAGCCAATCCGAGGACGAGGCTGTGTTCGCGCTCGAGTATCAGCATCGCCCCTTTCACGAGGCCTCCCGTTTTGCCGCTTCATGGGGTAGTGCCCTGACTGTGGATACCGCAGGTGATATTCATATCGGTATCGGCCTGATCGGAACCTACGGGTTTGCCGAGCGTTGGTTCGTCGAAGGCAGTGTCATGCCGGGGTATTTTTCAGAGGGCGAAGGCCGCAACGATCTTGGGGGAGAGTTCCAGATTCGCACCCTGTTGGGTCTCGGATACACCTTAGAAAGTGGTAACAAAGTGTCCTTGGCAATCACCCACAAATCCAATGCCAGCACACAGGATGACAACCCGGGTGTTAATTCGGCGCTGGTGCGATATCATTTCGCATTCTGACGGTATCCCGCGGGACCGGGATTGATTTTCGCGCAAAGTTTCTGCACATCAGGTCCAAACCTGACTGCAAGGACATCCGATGACCCGTATCGACGCCAAGTTCGCCGCCCTGAAGGCCGAAGGGAAAAAGGCTTTTGTCGCCTATATTATGGCGGGGGACCCCGACTATGAAACTTCGCTTGAGGTGGTCAAGGGCCTGCCGGGCGCTGGTGTGGATGTGATTGAGCTGGGCTTGCCGTTCACCGATCCCATGGCGGATGGCCCGACCATTCAGGCCGCAGGGCAACGGGCATTGGACGGTGGCATGACTTTGCAGCGGACACTGGACCTGGCCCGCGCCTTCCGTGAAACCGACGACACCACCCCGATTGTTCTGATGGGCTATTTCAATCCGATCTACAGCCGCGGCGTGGACACCTTTCTGGCCGATGCGCAAGCTGCCGGTATCGACGGTCTGATTGTCGTCGACCTGCCGCCGGAAGAAGATGAGGAACTGTGCCTGCCGGCCCAGGCCGCCGGTCTGAATTTTATCCGCCTGGCGACGCCGACCACCGATGACAAACGCCTGCCCCGCGTTCTGCAGAACACTTCGGGCTTTGTCTATTACGTCTCGATCACCGGCATCACCGGCGCTGCCGAAGCGCAAGCCACGAATGTCGGCCCCGAAGTGGCCCGGATCAAATCCGCGACCGACCTGCCCGTGATCGTGGGATTTGGCATCAATACACCCGAGAAATCCAAGGCCATCGCCAGCGTTGCCGACGGCGCGGTTGTCGGCTCGGCCATTGTCAGCCAGATCGGAGCAGGAAAGCCCGTGGCCGAGGTTCTGGACTTTGTAAAAACTCTATCCGACGGCGCCCATTCTGCCTGATCGACCAATCACAAGATCCAATAAACAAAACCGCAGCAAGCCTCCGGCCTGCTGCGGTTTTTTTCGCGCCTCAGCCAATTGCGCCCTTGATGTTGCGCCAGTAGAACTACCTGACCGATCAATCAAAGGCGCTGCCTCATGCCCATAATCACCACTATCGAAGATCTTCGACGTATCTATGAACGACGGGTGCCTCGGATGTTCTACGACTATGCCGAAAGCGGTAGTTGGACCGAACAAACGTTTCGCGACAACAGTTCGGATTTCTCGGATATCCGCCTGCGTCAACGGGTGGCCGTGGATATGGCGGGACGATCCACCGCTTCGCAGATGATCGGTGAAGATGTGGCGATGCCGGTCGCGCTGGCGCCGGTTGGATTGACGGGCATGCAGCACGCGGACGGCGAAATGAAGGCCGCCAAAGCCGCCGAGGAATTCGGTGTGCCTTTTACCCTGTCGACCATGTCGATCAATTCAATCGAAGACGTGGCCGAGCACACGTCAAAACCGTTCTGGTTTCAGCTTTATACGATGAAGGATCAGGACTATGTCAGCCGCCTGATCCAACGGGCCAAAGATGCGAAATGCTCGGCCCTGGTCATCACGCTGGATTTGCAGATTTTGGGCCAACGGCACAAGGATTTGAAAAACGGCCTGTCTGCACCGCCAAAACTGACCGCGAAAACGATTGCGAACCTGATGACAAAGTGGTCCTGGGGCATCGAAATACTGGGGGCGAAACGGCGCGAGTTTGGTAATATCGTCGGCCATGTCGAGGGTATCTCGGATGCGTCGTCCCTAGGTGCGTGGACGGCTGAACAGTTCGACCCCAGCCTCGACTGGGCCAAGGTCGAAAAGCTGATGAAGCAATGGGGCGGCAAGGTCATCCTTAAGGGTATTCTGGATGCCGAAGACGCCAAAATGGCCGCGAAACTGGGGGCCGATGCCATCGTCGTGTCAAACCATGGCGGGCGGCAGTTGGACGGTGCGCTCAGCTCTATTCGGATGCTGCCGCAGATCATGGATGCTGTCGGTGGCGACGTCGAGGTCCACATGGATAGCGGCATCCGATCTGGTCAGGATGTGCTGAAGGCGTTGGCATTGGGGGCCAAGGGCACCTATGTCGGTCGCGCTTACGTCTATGGTTTGGGGGCAATGGGACAGAAAGGCGTGACTACTGCGCTGGACGTCATTCAGAAGGAACTCGACACAACCATGGCGCTGTGTGGCGAACGCAACGTGGGCGATCTGGGACGTCACAACCTGCTGGTTCCCGAGGATTTTGGCGGTCGCTGGCAAACTTAACTGGTCGAAAAGAAGGCAGAGCCTCGTAAAAATTTATCCTTCAAAAAAGCTCAAAACTATCCTTCCAAAGACCAAATTTTATCCTTCCAAAGTACAATTAAACTATCCTTTCATAGTTCATTCAAACTATCCTTCAAAAATACCTTTCCAAACCCAATGAATCGAGATAAGGACGCGGCTTCACGCGGGCATACAGCCTTGGAGGATGCTCGCCCTAACATTGGAGAATTTATCATGGCTGGAGAGATTCCTGATCTCGTAGCTCTGGAACGGACGGGGACAGGCAAGGGCGCCGCTCGTCAAGCACGCCGCGACGGCATGGTTCCGGGCATTGTTTTTGGTGGCGATAAAGAGCCGCTGCCGATTCAGATCCCGTTCAACGTCCTGTTCAAGCGCCTGAAAGCAGGCCGGTTCAAGTCGACCCTGTGGAACTTGAAGGTTGAAGGCCACGAAGACGTTCGTGTCATCTGCCGCGACGTTCAGCGTGACGTTGTCAAAGACCTGCCGACCCACCTGGACCTGATGCGCCTGCGTCGGACCACCAAGATCGCGCTGTTCATCCCGGTTGAGTTCATCAACGAGGAAGAAGCCCCCGGCATCAAAAAGGGTGGCGTTCTGACCGTTGTCCGTCCGGAAGTCGAATTGATGTGTACCGCAGGTGACATTCCTGAAAAGATCGTTGTCGACGTGACCGGCATGGAGATCAACGACGTTGTCACCATCTCAGCCGTGGACCTGCCCGCAGGCACTAAGCCGACCATCGACCGTGACTTCGTGATTGCGAACGTTTCGGCACCGACCGGTCTGTCGACCGACGACGATGAGGAAGAAGGCGAAGAAGTGGCCGTTGACGAAGTTGAAGTCGTCGGCCAGGAAGAAGCAGAAGAATAAGTCCGGACCCAACAATTCGGATTTGGAATCGGGGCCTTGATCGGGCCCCGTTTTCTTTTGGCGCACATGGGCTGGAAAACCGGTGGCATTCCGTGTCATCAACCACCTGCACATGTTGCAATGCACAAGGACGAGACTATGAAGTTGTTTGTCGGATTGGGGAACCCGGGATCGAAATACGCCCGCAACCGGCACAATATCGGCTTTATGGCTGTTGATCGCATTGCCGAGGATCACCGCTTTGGCCCGTGGAAATCCAAGTTTCAGGCCGAGATCTCCGAAGGTCGGTTAGGCCACGAAAAGGTACTGCTGATCAAACCGCAGACCTTCATGAACCGTTCTGGTCAGTCCGTGGGTGAGGCGATGCGGTTTTACAAGCTCGACTCGACCGATGTGACGATCTTTCATGATGAGCTGGACCTCGCCCCCGGCAAGGTGCGCGTCAAGGCGGGCGGCGGGCATGCCGGGCACAACGGGCTACGTTCAATCCACGAACATATCAGCCCCGCCTATGATCGAGTACGGCTGGGGATCGGGCATCCGGGCCGGAAGGAAATGGTCTCTCCTTACGTCCTGGGCGACTTTGCCAGGGCCGACGCTGACTGGCTTGACGACGTGTTGCGCGGCGTGTCGGACGGTGCAGGCTATCTGGCCGACGGGGATGGCGGCAAGTTCATGAACGCCGTCGCCCTACGCACAGCCCCGCCCCGGTCGTCAAAGTCACCGGCCGAGGCGCCCAAAGCAACCGCCAAACTTGCTGCAGAACCAGAGGTCGATACGCGCTCGGCCATGCAGAAGCTACTGGACAAGTTCAAATAAGACGGGTGACCTTGCCGCAACGTCCCAATTGCACAACGGCTTTTGGCGCGTTCCAATGCAGCATGGATCGGGGAGGCGACATATGAGATCTATGTTGAAATGGGTGCTGCGCATCGTGTTGATGCTGGTGCTGGCAGCGGTCGTTGTCGGGTTCTGGAAACGCGAAGAACTGCAACGCCTTATGGCCGTGAACTCGTTATTTTCCGAGGAAAAGATCGTTCACAACTTCTCTCATATGAACGACGCTTTCCTGACGGTCGACTTGCCCCGTGGCAACGGGCCGACCTGGGAATTGCCTTACGGACCCGGCTTTGATCTGCCCGAGGATACCGATGCGTGGATCGAAGATCGCGCTGTCACCTCTCTTCTGGTGATGCAGGACGGGCAAATCCGGTTCGAAGAATACTATCTGGGCACCACGCCCGAGGATCGCCGGATTTCGTGGTCGGTGGCCAAAAGCTATCTGTCCGCACTTTTCGGCATCCTGTTGGCCGAGGGCGCAATCGACTCGCTGGACGATCCCGTGGTGAAATATGCGCCGCAGTTGGAGGGCACCGCTTATAACGGCGCGTCGATCCGCAATGTGTTGAACATGGCCAGCGGAGTTACTTTCGATGAGGATTATTTCGACCCGAATTCGGACATCAACCGAATGGGTCGTGTCATCGCCTTGGGCGGAGAGTTGGACGATTTCGCGGCCTCACTGCAGGATACGTTCGCCACGCCGGGCGAGACCTGGCAATACGTGTCGATCGACACCCATGTAATCGGGATGGTCATCCGTGGGGCCACGGGGCGCAGCGTGACGGAATTACTGGTCGAAAAGATCATACAGCCACTAGGGCTGGAACACGACGGCTATTACGTGACTGACGGTACCGGGGTTGCTTTTGTGTTAGGTGGATTGAACTTCACCACGCGCGATTTCGCACGCTTTGGTCAGATGATCCTGCAAAATGGCGTCCATGACGGCCAGCAACTGGTCCCGGCCGACTGGATCACCGAATCCGTCCTGCCCAGCGCACCCACTGCGCCCGGCAAGATCGGCTATGGTTATCAATGGTGGATTCCCCTCGGTGCGCACGAAGGCGAGTTTCTAGCCCGTGGTGTGTACGGCCAGTACATCTATTTCGACCAGCCGCGCGGCGTGCTGATCGTCACAACCGGCGCAGATCGCCAGTTCCGCGATCCCGGCATCAACGAAGCAAACATAGAAATGTTCCGCAAGATCGCCCAAAGCCTGTAAGGTGGTCCTATGCAAAAACAAGACAGTATCAATGTATTGGGCGGCGTTCTCAGCCCCTGTTCCCGTGATCCGCTGACTGGTTTCTTTCGGGACGGGGCCTGCAATACCTGCCCCGAAGATCAGGGCAGCCACACGGTTTGCGCGGTGATGACGGCCGAGTTTCTGGCCTTTTCGAAATACGTTGGAAACGACCTGAGCACCCCGCGCCCGGAGTTCAACTTTCCGGGTCTGAACCCAGGTGACAGTTGGTGCCTGTGCGCCGCGCGCTTCCTGCAGGCCCATGACGAAGGTTGCGCCCCCAAGGTGCATCTTGAAGCCACCCACCAGCGGGCGCTTGAGATCATTCCGCTACGCCTTCTGAAAGAAAACGCCGCTTCAGAGTAAGCGGACCGGCCCAGAAACCCCCGGACCGGCCCTTATTCGGGATCACTCCCGCAGTTTGACAAGGTCAGACATCAGCCCTTCAGTCCCGTTATGGACCGTCAGCCGCTCGACCTTCCCGGCGATGGTTTCCAAAGCTTCCAGCTCTTTCAACCGCAGCATCACCGGGTTTTCCGCCATCACCTTCGCGGTGTTCAGTAGGGACCGCGTGGCGTTGGTTTCTTCCCGCCGCCGGATGACGTTGGCCTCAGCCTTTTTCTCGGCGGCGACCACGGCGGTCAGGATTTCCCGCATCTCACCGGGCAGGATGACGTCTTTCAACGCGATCTCCCCCACTTCGATACCGATCCCGGCCATCTGTGTCCGCACCCGATCCGCAGCCTCGGTGTCGACGGTCACCTTCTCGGCCAGCAGCCGGTCCAGCGTCATCGCCCCCAAAGTCTTCCGGAACGCCAGTTGCAGCGCCCGGTGCAAGGCCTGATCGAAGTCCTTGACCGACCCTACCGCCGTGACCGGATCAATGACCCGGTAATCGGCGGACAGGTTGACCCGGATGGTAACCCGGTCCTTGGTCAGGATCTCTTGCCCTGTCACCTCATGGGTCCGTTGCCGCAGGTCGATCTGTTTAACCTCGACGTTTCGCCCCACTTTCCAGAAGGCATGCGCCCCAGGGTCCAGCTGATCCACCAGTACCCCGTCAACCGTCAGCAGCCCGGTATGCCCTTCGGCAACCTCGACCTGCGTCAGGTTCAGCCGCAGCCCGGCCCGAACCAACCGCTGAGCCGCCACTTTGGGAACAACCATGGTCTCGGTCAGCGCGTGATGCTCGACCTTCCACGGCCCTGCGGCCTTCCAGACCAGCGCCCGCGCTTCGGGGTTCAGCACCCGAACAGGGACCCCATCCCGCAGCAGAACCAGAATTTCGTCAGGCCCAGCCCGGAACTCGGTCAGATGCTTGGCAGCCAGCTCGGGCCGGTTCTGCATCAGTGCCCGTTCATAGGGCGACACGAAAAAGAGCTTCTCCAGATCGTGCAACTCGGTCAGCACATCCTTGCGCGGCAGCCGGTGTTTCCCGGCACCCAGGATTGCATCGAACACCCCGTTGCGCAGGACCAGCATCCGCTGGGTCTCGGTCAGGGTCAGCCGCCGATGGCCGGTCAGCCGGTCAATCAGATCTTGGAACAGTGTCATATCATTTCTCCTTTTCGTCTCGCTCTATCGTCGTCGCAAATGCGAACTCCTTTTCATGTTTTCAGTGGGTTGCACCCCGAACGGGTGACAGGTGTGAGGCCTTCGGACGAAGGCAGGAAAGATCCGAGCATCCCCCGCGCCATGCCCCTGCGCGGGAAGGTCAGAGAGAGGGGCGCGGGACCGATGCGCCACCTTGCCCAAAGGGCTAAGCGGGGCACCGATCCGGCGGCACCGTCATCTGCCCTCCGGCCCAAGACCAGAGCAGCGAAGACCCCTGCCCCGCCCTGCCAAAGCCTGACGTTGCGCGGTGTCACCCCTGCTGGGGAACACCCGGACCCTTATGATTTTGGACCGTTTTCACGGGCCGGCGTGGAAGGCCGGTGCTGACTTAACAGCTTTGTCAAATGACGGGATTCGAACCCGTTACATATCGATTTGCGGTCGATTGCTCTCACCAGAATGAGCTACATTTGGAGCTTTGGAAGGGATCGAACCTTCGCCTACAGATGGGAAACCTGCCGCTCTATCCAACTGAGCTACAAAGCGTACCAATCCCCGGTTTCGGCCCTGGCATACGGTTTCGGCAGCGCCGTCCGCACCGAGAGAGTGATCACCTCTGCCCGCTAGGGTCCGGCCCGATGTGACCGGTAACGGCGGGTTTAGGCGAAAGGTCTGGATTCGCTCAATAAATTTCTGAAGGTCAAAATCGCACCTGTAGCGGTCACGCAACAAAGTTACCCAGTTGCGCAACATTTGAAAAGGCCTGTATCCAAAAACAAAGCGGCACACCCGTTTCAGGCGCGCCGCTCTTGTCAAAAATTTCAAATTTTACCGCTTGGTCAGTCTGCGCTGCGGCCTTCGGTATCCGACATGTCGAAGTTCAGATATTTGGCCACGGTCTGTACGTCCTTGTCGCCACGCCCACACATATTCATGCAGATCAGGTGATTCTCGGGCAGTTCGGGTGCAATTTTCATCACATGCGCCAGCGCGTGGCAGGGCTCCAACGCCGGGATGATGCCCTCGGTCGCGCAGCACAGCTGGAACGCTTCCAGTGCCTCTTTGTCAGTGATCGAGACATAGTTCGCCCGGCCAATGTCGTGCAGCCACGAATGCTCGGGTCCGATACCGGGGTAATCCAAACCGGCCGAGATTGAATAGCCTTCCAGAATCTGTCCGTCGTCATCCTGCAGCAAATAGGTGCGGTTGCCGTGCAAAACGCCCGGACGTCCGCCGGTTAGCGAGGCGCAGTGCTCCATCTTCTCGTTCACGCCTTTGCCGCCGGCCTCAACGCCAATGATGTTGACGTCTTTGTCGTCGAGGAACGGGTAAAACAGGCCCATTGCGTTCGATCCACCACCAATGGCGGCAATGATCGTGTCGGGCAGACGACCTTCGGCCTTCATCATCTGTTCCTTGGCTTCCTTGCCAATGATCGACTGGAAATCCCGGACCATCGCCGGATACGGGTGCGGACCTGCGACGGTACCGATGCAATAGAACGTGTCGCGGACATTGGTTACCCAGTCGCGCAGCGCGTCGTTCATCGCGTCTTTCAGTGTCCCACGGCCAGAGGTCACCGGTATCACCTCGGCCCCCAGCAAGCGCATGCGGAACACGTTCGGGGCCTGACGCTGCACGTCATGCGCGCCCATGTAGACCACACATTTCAGACCGAACTTGGCGCAGACGGTGGCGGTAGCCACGCCGTGCTGCCCTGCCCCGGTTTCCGCGATTATCCGGGTCTTGCCCATGCGCCGCGCCAGAATGATCTGGCCCAGAACGTTGTTGATCTTATGCGCGCCGGTGTGGTTCAGCTCATCGCGTTTCAGGTAGATTTTCGCACCGCCCAGATGCTCGGTCAGGCGTTCCGCGAAATACAGCGGTGACGGGCGGCCCACATAATTCGCCCACAGATCGTCCATCTCAGCCCAGAAGGTGGGATCGTCCTTGGCCTTTTCATATTCCTCTTCCAGCGACAGGATCAGAGGCATCAGCGTTTCGCTGACAAAGCGCCCGCCGAATATGCCGAAACGGCCCTTTTCGTCGGGACCGGACATGAAGGAATTGAAAAGATCGTTGGCCATGGGTGTCTCCCTCGTCGTACCCGTTGTTCATAGGAGGTGACGACAGGATTTGCCATGGCAAAACGTATCATTCCGCCGCTTCAACATGCTGTGCCCAAACCTGTAACGCCTGCTGGTTGCTGGGCACGGCAATACAGGGAAAGTGGTAGAACTGATTCACATCTGCCAGTCGATTGGCCGCTAGAACGACCTGGCGGTGGGGACCCGACTGGGCAAAGGTTAACATGGCTTCGAGATCGTGCCAGACGCTTAGCGAGAAATACAGCCCCTGGTGTGGAAACACGCCAGCATGCAGGCACAAGGGGTCACCGCGCGCTTGTAGCAATGCCTGACGGGCGCGCCAGAAGAACTCTGGCCCATAGTACCATCGTTTCAATGAAACTCCGCCGATCGCCGCCAGCATGATTACGTCCTCCCCTATCGGGGATACGCAGGTGTTTGCCGATCAGATCACCGGGTCGCGTCGATAAAAGCCCGGAGCAATGCCGAATCCTTGACCCCGGGTGCACCTTCGACTCCTGACGAGACATCCACCTGTCGCGCACCGGTCATGCGGATCGCCTCGGCGACGTTCTCGGGCGTCAGCCCCCCGGCCAGCATCCACGGACGTTGCCAGTATTTGCCTCCCGCCAACAAACGCCAGTCAAACGCCAGACCATTGCCACCCGGCAGTTCCGCGTTACGTGGCGGCTTTGCGTCGATCAGCAGCTGGTCGGCAACTTCGGAATAGAGATCAATCGCAGCAAGGTCTTCTGCCTCGGCCACGCCGATTGCCTTCATCACCGGCAAACCAAAACGGTCGCGAACCTCGGCCACCCGATCCGGGCTTTCCTTGCCGTGCAGTTGCAACATGTCCAGCGGTACATTGGCGACGATCCGGTCCAACTCCACATCCGTCGCATTCACCGTCAGCGCGACCTTGGCAACCCCGGCGGGCGCCAAATGGGCCAGTTCTGCGGCGGCTGGGATCTCAAGATGGCGGGGCGATTTGGGAAAGAAGACAAACCCGACATAGCGTGCGCCAGCATCCACCGCTGCGCGCACGTGATCAGGGGCGGTCAGACCGCAGATTTTGACGGATACATCAGACATAAAAGGGCCTCAGCTGGCCTCGTCCAAAAGCGCCAGAACTTCGTCTTGCCCTTCGTTCTGCTTTTTCTTGAGCTTCTTGACTTCACGCTCAAGCTTGCGCACTTCGCTTTTCTTTGTGGACGCATCGCGGCGATGCTTATGCTCGCGCAGCCATTCCCACAGGAAACCGATGATCAGGCCCGCAACCACACCGCCCAGCACCACGACAAACAGCGGCAGCGACGTGCTGAGGTTAAAGCCCAAAAGCTCGGCAAAAGCTTCGGGCATCAGGGTCAGTTCAACCGTTTTGCGATTGGCCAGCGAGACGGAGATGAGAACGATCCCGAGGATCGCCAGAAAAGCATATCGAAGGTAGCGTATCATGCCCTAGGCTTTACCGTTCAATCGGTCCCTAAGCAACTTGCCAGTTTTGAAAAATGGAACACATTTTTCTTCGACCTGAACAGTTTCGCCGGTGCGCGGATTGCGGCCAACGCGCGCGTCGCGCTGTTTTACCGAAAAGGCACCAAAGCCACGTAGCTCTACGCGGTCACCGCGTGCCATGGCATCCGTCACTTCCTCGAACACGGTATTCACGATCCGCTCGACGTCGCGTTGATACAGATGCGGGTTTTCGTCGGCGATTTTCTGAATCAGTTCTGAACGGATCATAAGCGTTACCCTCCCAGGCGACCGGTTAGCCATCTCTATTTATTTGGACAGTATAGGAAAAAACCGTGATCGGGGGAACGTAAACTCTGTGTGCAAAGCCTTCATTTTCGCGCCAAGTCACGCGTTTTTTTGCTTGCGAGCGTGAAATTCACCGCAAAAGCGTGAACGACACCCGGAATAAGCCCAAATTTTGGAACATATTGATTCGCAACAAAAACGGCCCCGCGCGGATACGCGGGGCCGTAAATTCGGCTAAGGCTGAGGCCCGGGCTTAGTCGCCCGATTTCAGCGCTGCACCCAGGATATCGCCCAGCGATGCGCCCGAGTCGGAGGAACCATACTGTTCCACGGCCTCTTTCTCTTCGGCTATCTCGCGTGCTTTGATCGACAGGCCCAGACGACGAGTCTTGCTGTCGACGTTGGTGACGCGGACGTCGACCTTGTCACCAACCGAGAAACGCTCGGGGCGCTGTTCGGCACGGTCACGGCTCAGGTCCGAACGGCGGATGAAGGACTTCATGCCTTCGTATTCCACCTCGATGCCGCCATCTTCGATTGCGGTCACTTCGACGGTCACGATCGAGCCACGCTTCACGCCGCCCACGGCTTCGGCAAACTTGTCACCGCCCAGGGCTTTGATCGACAGCGAGATACGCTCTTTTTCCACGTCAACTTCCGAGACAACGGCTGAAACCATGTCGCCTTTGCGGTAGTTCTGGATCGCATCCTCGCCACGCTCGTCCCACGACAGGTCCGACAGGTGAACCATGCCGTCGATGTCGCCTTCGAGGCCAATGAACAGACCGAATTCGGTGATGTTCTTGACTTCGCCTTCGACCTCGGTGCCCTCGGGGTGTGTTTCTGCAAACACTTCCCATGGGTTGCGCTGAGTCTGTTTCAGGCCCAGAGACACGCGACGCTTGGCGCCGTCGATTTCCAGAACCATGACGTCGACTTCCTGGCTGGTCGAAACGATCTTGCCGGGGTGGACGTTTTTCTTGGTCCAGGACATCTCGGACACGTGCACCAGACCTTCGACACCGGCTTCCAGCTCGACGAACGCGCCGTAGTCGGTGATGTTGGTGACGCGACCCTGATGGACCGAGCCCAGCGGATACTTGGCAGCAACCAGATCCCACGGATCTTCCTGCAGCTGTTTCATGCCCAGGCTGATGCGGTGGGTCTCTTTGTTGATCTTGATGACCTGAACCTTGATGGTTTCGCCGATCGTCAGGATCTCGGACGGGTGGTTCACACGGCGCCATGCCATGTCGGTGACGTGCAGCAGGCCGTCAACGCCGCCCAGGTCAACAAATGCACCGTATTCGGTGATGTTCTTGACGACACCCTCGACGGTCTGACCTTCGGACAGGTTGCCGATGACTTCGGCACGCTGCTCGGCACGCGATTCTTCCAGGATTGCGCGGCGCGAAACAACGATGTTGCCACGGCGGCGGTCCATTTTCAGAATCTGGAACGGCTGCTTCAGACCCATCAGCGGGCCAGCGTCGCGCACGGGGCGAACGTCAACCTGCGAGCCGGGCAGGAACGCGACTGCGCCACCCAGATCGACGGTGAAGCCACCTTTGACGCGACCAAAGATTGCACCTTCGACGCGCTGGTCGTCGGCATATGCTTTTTCCAGACGGTCCCATGCCTCTTCACGGCGGGCCATCTCGCGCGAGATGACAGCTTCGCCACGGGCGTTTTCTGCGGCGCGCAGGTAAACTTCGACCTCGTCGCCTACAGCGATTTCAGGGGCTTCGCCGGGATTTGCGAATTCTTTCAGATCAACGCGGCCTTCCATTTTGTAGCCTACGTCGATGATGGCTTGGCCGGCTTCGATCGCCAGAACCTTGCCTTTGACAACAGAACCCTCTTCGGGTGTGTCCATTTCGAAGCTTTCGTTCAGGAGGGCTTCGAATTCCTCCATGGATGCGTTAGCCATGTGGCGTTGTTTTCCTTTACATAACGTTTTTACTGGCCGAGCGGTTGTTTCCGCCGGTCTTGTTTCATGATGCCTTCAGGCGTGATCCGGGGCGCATCTGACTACACAAACACAAAGGGCCGAGGTAACCCGGCCCTGCTCAGATACGTCATCCGGACGTTGACCGCCCTTGTTCAGACGCGTGCTCTATAGCGAGTCTGCTGAAGCACTGCAAGTCAAAGCCGGAAAGCGACCCAGTTGTCGCAAGTTGAAGTCCTCCGTCGGCGAAACGGTGCTAGGCTCAATCCGGCGATCAAGGAGCAGACGATTTGAATTTTCTGGTCATAATTTCAGACGAACACCGTAAGGACGCGATGGGATGCGCTGGCCACCCGATCGTCAAAACCCCCAATCTGGACGCCTTGGCGGCGCGGGGTACGATGTTCACCTCGGCTTATACACCGTCGCCAATGTGCGTTCCCACCCGCGCCGCGTTGGCTACCGGAGAGTGGGTGCATACCACTGGTCACTGGGACAGCGCGACACCCTATGCCGGGCATCCGCGCAGTTGGATGCGTCAACTGCGAGACACGGGGCGCGAGGTCGTGTCGATCGGCAAGTTGCATTTTCGCTCGGCCGAGGATGAAAACGGTTTCTCGCAGGAAATACTCCCCATGCATGTCGTCGGAGGAATTGGTTGGGCCGTCGGCCTGCTGCGCGAGAACCCGCCCGCGTATGATTCAGCCGCCGAACTGGCGGGTGATGTCGGCACCGGGTCCAGCACCTATACCGACTATGATCTGGATATTACCGCCGCATCTGAGGTATGGCTGACCGATCCGAAACGTCACGATGCACCATGGGCCGCCTTTGTGTCCCTGGTCAGCCCGCATTATCCGCTGACTTGCCCCGAGGAATGGTACGACCTTTATGATCCCGCGGATATGGACCTGCCGGTGGGCTATGGCCACGGCCTCCCTGATCACGCAGAACTGCAAAACATTGCGTCGTTCTTCAACTACGATGACTATTTTGATGAACAAAAGATGCGCGAAGCCAAGGCCGCATACTACGGGCTAACATCCTTCATGGACGATTGCGTGGGGCGCATCCTGACAGCTCTGACCCAAAGTGGTCAGGCCGAAAATACGGTCATCGTCTATGTTTCAGACCATGGCGACATGATGGGCGATCAGGGGTTCTGGACCAAACAGGTGATGTATGAAGCCAGCGCCGGGGTTCCGATGATCCTCGCCGGGCCCGGTATTCCCAACGGCAAGCAAGTCTCAACCTGTACAAACCTGACAGACATTGCAGCAACCGCGCGGGACGTCTGCGGTGTTCCTGATGATGCAGGCAATGCCGATCAACCGGGCGTTTCGCTTATCGATCTGGCCACGGCACCGGATGATCCCAACCGAACCGGGTTTAGTGAATATCATGACGGGGGGTCAAAAACCGGCAGCTTTATGGTGCGCTGGGATAAGTGGAAATACGTCTATTACGTTGGGCATGACCCCCAACTATTTGATCTTGCATCGGACCCGAATGAACAGACCAATCGCGCCACGGACAGAGTTAACGACCCCGAAGTTCAAGCGGCGTTGGTCGAAGGCGAACGCCGTCTGCGCGAAATATGTGACCCCGAAGAGGTCAACGCGCGTGCCTTTGATGATCAGCGTAAGAAGATTGCCGAGCTGGGCGGAGAAGAAGCCTGTCGAACGGCATTCGTCTTCAACCACACTCCAACCCCGTCCGAGCAAGAAAAGCAGCGCGAAGGATCCGCGCTCTAGTTCAGAATTCCTCGCCTTTTTTTGAGAAGCTCGTATCAGCTCACGCTGTAGGTCACCGTACCCGAACTGATGTGTGCCGCCGCAATCGCGCGCCCAGAGCGTCAAAGACCCATTCTGAGGGTAGAGAATATAACACTCCACCCTCAGCTTCACCTCAAGCGCCCTCAGTAGCGAACGCAAAGAAGGTCTAGAACAGTTGCAAATCCTTCGCGCCGCTTTGGATTTCGGCAAAGTTCGGCATGTTTTGGATCGGTACGGATGATGGCGCCGCGCCCGGCATCGTAACTGTCGGCTTCGTCGCCATTGTCTTGCCGAATGCTGGTCGCTGCAACTCCCCTCGGATATCATGCAACAGCATTTTGTGATCCGGCATTTTGGTGAGGATCTGCGCAAGATGCGCTTTCGCAGTCTTCATACCCTGGAACCAAATCTGTCGCTTTAGTGGCCGCAGACGATCACGGATGCCGGTCCCGTAACCGGTATCATAAACCTGTTTGCCCAATAGAACCGTTTGGTAAACGCGAAAGTTGAACAACGTCGCAAATTCGATGTCATGTTCCATTGGCAGACGATGCTGCCATAGCTCCAGGTTTTCCGCCAACCGATCCGGTATCTTCATCTCTGTCCGCGCATCGATCCAATACTGATCGTCAGTGCGGTTACCCAATCGATAGTGAAGACAGATGAACTCCAGAACCTCATCATAAAGCTTGTTCATCTGCCGGTTATACCGCGTCCGCAAGGATGGCTCGATGTCTCGCGTGGGCAAGTGTTCCGCAAACCACCGCACCGCATGATCGACCATATGTATCGCCGTACTCTCTAGCGGTTCAATAAACCCGCCGGACAGGCCGATCGCCAAACAGTTCTTAACCCAGGCATTGCGCACACGCCCGATGCGCATGGGGATCACGCGCGGCGTCGCGCCCTTGCCGCTGTCACCCAGCCATTTGAGGTATTCATCCGCCGCCTGATCATCCGTGCGATGCGCGGATGAGAACACATAGCCCGTTCCCACACGGTTATAGAGAGGCACCCGCCAGGTCCAACCTGCGCCGAGAGCGGTCGAGCGCGTGACGCTTTCAATCTTCTTTGGGTTGGGATGCTCGATCTGCAACGCCATGGCACGATCATTTGGCAAATAGTCCGAGTAATCCATAAACGGTTCGCCAAGCGCTTGGTTGATGATCAAGCCGCGGAACCCTGTACAGTCTATGACCATCTCGATGTCATGGCGGCCCTGGCGTTCCAACATCAGATGGCTGACATTGCCCTGTTCATCCAGTTCGACCGATTTCACCTCATCTTGAATATGCTCCACACCGCGCTTGGTGCAGACTTTGGTGAGCATGCCGGCAAATTTCACAGCATCCAGATGATACGCATAGCCAAACCGCTGTTCGTATTCAGGCTGCCCCAACTGCCGTGCGCCTTTGCACAGACGGGCCAGATCATCATGTGGTGAGATGGACCGCGTAAAATCCCGATCCCCATTGCCAAAGCGCAAGAAATACTCGGCTGTTTCCAACCCTTCCAACAATTGGCCATGCGCAAAGGGGTTCACATAATCGATGCGATTGCCTTTGCGGTCCTTGTTCCAGTTGCAAAACTTCACACCCAGTTTGAACGACGCGTTGGTTTCGCGAAAAAAGTCCCGCTCGGAAATACCCGCCTGACGGAGCGTGACCGGCATGCGCGGCACTGTCGCCTCGCCCACACCCACTGTCGCGATATTGGGGCTCTCGATCAGGCATATGCGAGGGCGATCCTTTTCCGCTGACGTGCGTGAAAGCACCATTTCCAGTATCAGCGCGGTCATCCACCCTGCTGTGCCGCCACCGACGATGGTGATCTTGCGCAAACGATTATTCATGTTTTTTTGTCCCTGTTGGCTCAAGGGATATTATAGCTACGTGCCCATTTTTTGTGTTTTGGACTTAGATCGCAGCTTTCCCTTATGGCGTATCGAAGACTATAACAGCTTTATTGCGTCCAGCTAGGGCCTATAACACTGGGAAACTCAGACCTATCCTACAGGATTGAGACCTGAGGGGTGGGCAGGTATCATCACAGGCTCGAATCCTGAACGCTCGTCAAATCTCCTCACCTTTCTTCAGAAGATCTTCGATCAATTGTCGCTGCAATTCGTTGCTGTCACCGCCACCAAATTGAATCGCCCCTCCGGTGTAGGACGTGCCGTAAGTTGCAGCGATATTCACTGTCTGCGCCAAGCCCGAGATCAGTTGATCCTTCTTCAAAGACGAAAGCGGATGAATGAATGTTGCCCAAACGATTCCGTTGGCAATCGCATAGCGCGCATCCAAAGCGGTGTCGAAATTGGCCTGCATCATTCGGTGCAATTCCTCTTTTGACAGTTCATCAGCACTGCGGACTGCCACCATCGCACGCATGCGATCAGTGCTGATATCCGTGACGACCAGAACAGGCACATCCGACAGCGTCAAAGCAAAGCCCGGCCCCTGCGGCTGTGCCTCGGGATCAAGCGCAAAGAGGATCTTGCCCAGACGTTCATAGTCCATCGGTGGCTCGGTCTCAGGCGCATCTTGGGCCGCCAGACCTCCGGCCAGAAAAATCAACACTAGGGCTAGTCGGATCATGGCATCTCTCCTGCAGGCTACTCCCTTACAATAGGTACCTGCCTGGACCCTGACCAAACAAAGCTTAGTGAAGAGTATGTCGTGCGCCGCCACAAGTTTGAACGATCTGCAAGGTTTGCCGACCTTACTGCGATAGCCCGTTCAAAACACTGCCCCTAACTTTGTTTCAGCGGTTGGCTCCCCCGCCGACCCGAACCTGAACAGGAAAGGAAAACACAATGAAATCTCTGGTTCTGACAACCCTGATCGCCACCTTGCCCCTGATCGCCGCACCGGCCTTTGCAGCGGATGAGATCAATGTCTCGAACGGCATCTCGGCCGCGGGCGCGCCCTTGGCAGCACATGGCGTCGATCTGGTGGCCCTGGTCAACGAAGGTAACCCGGTCGAAGGGTTTGCCACCCATTCCTCGACCTACGACGGGGCATCGTACTACTTCACCAGCGCCGCCAATCTCGAGGCGTTCGAGGCCAACCCCACCGCCTATCTGCCACAGCACGGCGGGTTCTGTTCCTTCGGCGTGTCTGTCGGCAAGAAATTTGATGGCGACCCGGACCAGTATCTGGTCACAGACGGCAAGCTGTATCTGTTCCTGAACGCTGAAACTCGGGCTGCGTTTCTGAAAGACGTGCCAGCCACAGCAAAAACCGCTGATGATCAGTGGGCGCAGATCAAATCCGTCGCCGTAGGCGAGCTGTAATTACCTCTCCCCGCGGCGTTAGGACGTTGCGGGGCGTTTGCTTTCGACAAGAGCTACGGCCTGGGTCAAAGCAGCTTCGATACTCAGATCAGACGTATCCAACAGCACAGCATCTGCAGCAGGCTTCATCGGCGCAGCACTGCGTTCGGCATCCCGCACGTCGCGTTCGCGCACATCTGCAAGCACAAACTCTCGGGTCACATCAGCGCCCTTTGCGCGCAGTTCCAAAAAGCGGCGCTCTGCCCGCACTTCGGCACTGGCGGTAACAAACAGTTTCACTTCGGCCTCGGGGCAAATCACCGTTCCGATATCGCGCCCATCCAGCACAGCCCCCCCTGCCCGACGGGCAAAGGCGCGCTGGAAATCCACCAACGCCGCGCGCACCTCGGGGATCACTGCCGCTTTCGAGGCCGCCTGCGCAATCTCGGCCGTACGCAAATCGCCTTGTTTCAGTTCTTCCGCAGTCAAAGCCTGCGCCGCCTCGATGGGGTCAGTCCCGTCCAGCGTTCGGCGCCCGACCGCGCGATACAGCAGCCCCGTATCCAGATGCGCAAAACCGAACAGCGCCGCCACCCCTTTCGAGATCGTCCCCTTGCCCGCCGCCGCAGGGCCGTCGATGGCGACGGTGAAACTCATGTGCGTTCGACCTTGGCACCCAGGGCGGCCATCAGCGGCTCGAAAATCGGGAACGAGGTCGCGATTGGCCCGCCGTCATCCACGGAAACCGGAGACTTCGCACCCATCCCCATGACCATGAACGACATGGCAATGCGGTGATCAAGATAGCTTTCGCAGGTGCCACCACCGGGGACGTTACCGATGCCCAACCCTTCGACCGACCACCATTCTTCGCCCTCGTCCACGGTCACACCATTGGCCCGCAATCCGCGCGCCATGGCGTCAATCCGGTCGCTTTCCTTGACGCGCAGCTCTTTCACGCCGCCCATCATCGTGGTGCCGTTGGCATTGGCCGCAACCACAGACAACACAGGATATTCGTCGATCATCGAGGCCGCGCGTTCGGGCGGCACATTGATCCCCTTCATATTCGGAGAGTATTTCGCGCGCAGATCAGCGACGGGTTCGCCGCCCTCTTCCCGCTCATTTTCGTACGTCAGATCCGCGCCCATTTCGCGCAATGTGGTGAACAGCCCCGCGCGGGTCGGGTTCAGGCCGATGCCCGGCACCAACACGTCAGAGCCCGGCGTGATTAGTGCCGCACATACCGGAAAGGCCGCGCTGGACGGGTCGCGCGGCACAGCGATGACCTGCGGTTGCAACTCAGGGCGGCCGGTCAGCGTGATCACCCGGCCTTCATCCGTATCCTCGACGTTGATTTCGGCCCCGAAACCGGCCAGCATCCGTTCCGAGTGGTCACGGGTGGCCTCTTTCTCAATCACAACGGTCTTGCCCGGCGCGTTCAGACCGGCCAGCAGCACCGCGGATTTCACCTGCGCCGACGGCACCGGCACCTCATACCGCACCGGTACAGGCTCTGCCGCACCCACGATGGTCATCGGCAGCCGCCCGCCCGAGCGCCCAACCGATTGCGTTCCGAACAGTGCCAGTGGATCGGTGACGCGGGCCATCGGTCGCTTGTTCAGGCTTGCATCACCCGTGAAGGTCGCGGAAATCGGGCAGGTCGCCATCGCGCCCATGATCAGCCGCACACCGGTACCCGAGTTGCCGCAGTCAATCACCTGATCAGGCTCGGCAAATCCACCAACGCCCACGCCATGCACACTCCATTCACCGTCGCCGTGATCCGTGACCTCAGCCCCAAAGGCGCGCATGGCCTTGGCGGTGTCCAGAACATCCTCACCTTCCAGCAGGCCCGAGATTCTGGTCTCACCCACCGCCATTGCGCCCAGGATCAGCGACCGGTGCGAGATCGACTTATCACCGGGCACTTCTGCCGTGCCGGTCAGCGGGCCGCAGGGATGCGAGGTCATCGGGATGGGCGTGCCGTGTCCGGACATGGGGGCTCCTGTTTTCGCTATCAGTTCAAGGCGGATTAGCGAATTGGAGCCGGTTGGTCCAGCGGCAATCAGTCTTTGCGCCGGAAGGTCAGGTAATGTGGCGTCCGGCCTTCACGCAAAGCCTTTTGTTCATAGCGGGTGGAAATCCAGTCATCCCACGGTTCGCGCCAATCAGCGGGGCGTTCGGCCAGCCATTCAAACCCGGCACGTGGAACCTCCTCCAACGTCTGGCGGACGTAGTCGGGAATGTCGGTGGCAACGCGAAAAATAGAACCGGGCTTTAGCGTGCGGGCAAGTGGCTCCAGATGTTCCTGCGTCACAAATCGCCGACGGTGATGACGCGTCTTGGGCCATGGGTCAGGATACAAAAGAAACGCCCGTGAAATGCTGGCCTCGGGCAGCACATCGAATAAATCCCGCGCATCGCCGGGATGAACGGCCAGGTTTTCGACCCCGGCCTTGCGGATCTTGCCCAGCAACATGGCGACGCCGTTGATATACGGCTCGGCCCCAATGATACCGATATCGGGGTTGCTGGCGGCCTGATGGACCAGGTGCTCACCACCGCCAAAGCCGACCTCAAGCCAGACATCTTTACCGCCGAACAGTGCCTTTAGGTCCAGCGGATGACGTTCAGGATTTGCGTCCCAGTCCACCGCACCAGGCGACAAAGCATCGAGATCTTCGTTCAGATACGTCTTTTGACTCTGCTTCAGGGCCTTGCCCTTAAAGCGGCCATAGAAGTTTCTGCGGGGGCGTTGGGGTGTCTGGGTGCTCATGGCGGTGCCCATACTGCGCAGGCGGGGTCAAAGCAAGGGGCGGTCGCGTCAGATCTGTCGACACGCCGCCCCAAATTGCATTTCCTACAATGGAGCGCGCCCGCAAGGGCGCACCATTTCATTGTGGAACGGTCAGACTGCCGACTTCAGAGCGTCGGTCAGATCCGTACGCTCCCAGCTGAAACCGCCATCCGCATCAGGCTGACGACCAAAGTGGCCATAGGCCGCCGTACGCTGGTAGATCGGCTTGTTCAGTTGCAGATGCTCACGAATACCGCGCGGTGTCAGATCCATCACCTTATCAACGGCTTTCTCGATATCCGCATTCTCCACCTGACCCGTTCCATGCGTATCCGCGTAGATCGACAGCGGCTTGGACACACCAATCGCATAGCTCAGCTGAATGGTGCAGCGCTCTGCCATGCCCGCAGCAACCACGTTCTTGGCCAGATAGCGCGCAGCGTAGGCCGCCGAGCGATCCACCTTGGTCGGGTCTTTGCCCGAAAACGCGCCGCCCCCATGCGGTGCGGCACCGCCATAGGTGTCCACGATGATTTTGCGCCCGGTCAGACCGGCGTCACCATCAGGTCCGCCAATCACAAACTTGCCGGTGGGGTTCACGTGCCATTCGGTATCAGCGTTCAGCCAGCCGTCGGGCAGGGTTTCAGTGATATAAGGTTCGACAATGGCGCGGATGTCGTCCGAGCTCAGCGACTCATCCAGATGCTGAGTCGACAGCACGATCGAGCTGACGCCGACCGGCTTGCCATCCCGATAGATCACGGACAGCTGCGATTTTGCATCCGGGCCCAGCGCGGGCTCACACCCGTTCTTGCGCACCTCCGCCAAGCGCCGCAGGATCGCATGGGAATACTGGATCGGCGCGGGCATCAGCGCGGGGGTCTCGGTGGTGGCATAGCCGAACATGATGCCTTGGTCACCGGCGCCCTCGTCCTTGTTGTCCGAGGCATCCACACCCTGTGCGATATGGGCGGATTGTTCATGCAGCAGGTTCGTCACCTCGACGGTTTCATGGTGAAATTTGTCCTGCTCGTAACCGATATCCTTGATACAGGCGCGCGCGATCTCGTCGATGCGGCCCATATAGTCGTGCAATTTTTCCTGATCAGACAGACCTACTTCGCCGCCAATGACGACACGGTCGGTGGTCGCAAAGGTTTCGCACGCCACGCGGGCTTCGGGTTCTTCGTTCAGAAATGCGTCAAGTACAGCATCCGAGATTCGGTCACAAACCTTATCCGGATGCCCTTCGGATACGGATTCCGAAGTAAAAGTGTAGTTCTGTCGGGACATGAAAGTGCTCCATTAAGATTTCCCCATCACGCCAGGAAGCCGTTGTGACGAGCATGCGAGGGGATACGCCCACACAAACACAGGGTCAATCGGTAATTATGCATGCGCGCGCCGGGCGTTGCGCCAAAACAGCGCGAAGAGAGCCGCCAGTAGGACAAAGACCGGAACATCCCCATTCCTAGAATACACCGTTGAGACAAACGGAGCAGGCAGTTTTGCATCGAAATATCCAGCCTGACCCAAGGGAAGCGCCTGCGTGATGCGCCCCAAAGGGTCAATCATCGCCGACACGCCGGTATTGGCTGACCGCATCATCGGCAGGCCTTGCTCAATCGCGCGCATCTGAGCCTGGGCCAGATGCTGATAGGGTCCAGACCGTGTGCCGAACCACGCATCGTTGGTGATCTGCAACAGAAAATCCGCGCGCCCCGGCGCGGACAAAACATCCTGCGTGAACACAGCCTCATAACAGATCAACGGCAGCGCCTTGCCCAGCTTGCCCGCATCCATCAAAGCTGCCCCGGGCCCAGCGCTGAACCCATTGCCGTTGGTCGCCGCCATGCCATAGATACCAAATTTTGCCATCACCTCGCCGAACGGTACATATTCCCCAAACGGGGCCAGGTGGTGCTTGTCGTACAGACCCTGCTGCTGGCCCTTCTCATCCAGATAGATCATCGAGTTATAGATACGCGGTCCGTCACCACGCTGAATGCCCAAAAAAACCGGCGTGCCCTGCGCCGCATCGGCAATGGCATCCAGATAGGGCTGCGCGCTGCTCAGCCAGGCAGGTACCGAGGTTTCGGGCCAGACAATCAGATCGGGCCGAGGCTGCGCCGCAGTAAACTCTATCTGCCGTGCAAAGAACAAAGGCGCGTATTCGGGGTCCCATTTTTGATGTTGCGGCGCGTTCGGTTGGATCAGGCGCACGACATGATCGGTTTCCGTAACCGCCGGGCGCGCGGAGGCATAGCCCAGCGCCAAACAGGCCGCGCCTACTGTCAGTCCAAGCGGTAATGCAAATCCACCGCGTTGCGCCAGTGCCGCCCCCAAGGGCAAAGTCGCCAACAGGGTCAATGCGCCCAAACCATAGGGTCCGACCAATGACAACAGCTGGGCCACCGGAGAGCCGACCCAAACCTGCGCCAGCCCCGCCCATGGAAATCCTGTCAGCACATAGCCGCGGGCCATTTCCGCCAGCGACACGGTCACAACCAGAAAAACAGCTTGCGTGATTGCGCCGCCCGCAGGCCGCCGCGCGACCCAGAAGGCCAGCGCCCAGAACAACGCCAACCCTCCGGCCATGAAGATGAGGGCGAAAGGTGCCATCCAGGCATGACGTTCCGCGTCCACCAAGAACGGCTCGACAATCCAGCTGAGACCATGTGCGAAATACCCGGTGGCAAAAGCCCAGCCCAGCCAGGCGGCCCTGCCCCGTGTCTCGGTTGACAGAAACAACGGCGCCAACAGCACCAGAGCAACCAGCGTTGCCGCCCACACACCAAACGGGGCAAGGCCAAACGCCGCCAGCGCACCCAGCAGCGCCGCCAATGCACATTTCAGCCAAATGGACCAACCCTGTGCAGGGTTCATACAACGAGATCCGGCAACATGACGCGCAGACGCTTGATCCGGCGTGGATCGGCGTCGATCACCTCGAATTCAGGGCCTTCGGGATGCAAGACAACCTCACCCCGCGCGGGTACGCGGCCCGACAGCATGAAGACCAGACCGCCCAGAGTGTCGATCTCTTCCTCATCCACGTCCTCGTGACTGGTCAGCGAGCGCCCGATCTCGGCCTCGAACTCTTCCAACGGGACGCGGGCCTGAACGATGTAACAACCCGGCTTGTCCTGAACCCAAAGCTGATCTTCATCCGCGTCATGTTCATCCGCGATTTCACCCACGACCTGTTCGATCAGATCCTCAATCGTCAGCAGCCCGTCGACACCACCATATTCGTCGATTACCAACGCCATATGGCGACGTTCCGTCTGCATCTTGGTCAGCAGAACCCCAATCGGCATCGAAGGCGGAACGAACAGCAACGTCCGCAGCATCTTGACCAGATCGAATTCACTGGACCCACCGTTAAATCCGTGGGTTAGGGCAAAGTCCTTTAGGTGGACGAACCCCAAAGGCGTGTCCAGCGTGCCCTCATACACCGGAATCCGCGACAGACCGCTTTCGCGGAACACCTGCGCCAGCTCATCCTTGGTGATTGTTGAAGGGACCGAGATGATCTCGGCCGTTGGGATGGCCACGTCCTCAACCCGCATCCGCCGCAGGTTGATCATGCCGCGCGGCTGTGCCTTGTCGACCTCGTGACCGTTGGTCACCTGGCCTTCCTCATCCTCGCCCTGCGGCGAAAACGCATCCACTATTCGAGAAAAGAAACCGGCTTTCTCTTTACTATCTTCACCGCTGTTCCTGGTTTGCGCGCCCTGCGCCGCCATAGAACTGCCGTCTGTCTCGCCCATAATCCTATTCCAAATAATCGGCCTTGATGGCCCGTCTACATATTATATGGGTCATCGATACCCATTTTGCCAAGTATAGCGACCTCAACCGTTTCCATCAAAGTGGCGTCGGTGTCACGAATGTGATCGTAGCCCAGCAGATGCAAAGTCCCGTGAATGATCAGGTGCATGACGTGATCATTCATTGATTTCCCTGCCTCATCCGCCTCGCGCGCGCAGGTGTCGTAGGCAATCGCAATGTCCCCCAACGGGATTTCACCGGTGAAGTCCGGCTCAGGCGGCGTCGGGCTCTGCCCCGGTTCCTCGGCTGCCAAATCCTCGGCGGGCCAGCTGAGCACATTGGTCGGTGTGGGCTTTTCCCGAAACTCCGCATTCAGTTCGGCGATGCGCGCATCATCACAGGCCAAAAGGCTGACTTCACACAGGTCAGAGTCCAAACCGCAATAGTCCAACACCGCCTGAATGGCACGCGTGGCCAAGGGTTCCAGCCCCTGCCAACGTGCGTCTTCAATTGTCAGTTCAAGGTTCATCTCACCACGTCCAAAGCCTACGGCTGCGGACGATTACCCCGTCTCACGGCCCGAGTCGGCCTCATACGCTTCGATAATGGCGGCGACAAGCGGGTGGCGGACCACATCCTTCGAGGTGAAATAGTTAAAGCTGATATGCGGGATCGTTTTCAGCAATCGCTCCGCGTCTTGCAGCCCCGACTGAACCCCGCGCGGCAGGTCGACTTGCGAGCGGTCACCTGTGATCACCATGCGACTGCCCTCACCCAGACGGGTCAGGAACATTTTCATCTGCATGGTCGTAGCATTCTGCGCTTCATCCAACACCACAAACGCATTGGCCAGGGTTCGCCCGCGCATGAAGGCCAGAGGAGCAATTTCGATTCGTTTTTCCTCGATCAGCTTGGCCAGTTGTTTGCCGGGCAAAAAGTCATTCAGCGCGTCATACAACGGCTGCATGTACGGATCGACCTTGTCTTTCATGTCACCGGGCAGATAGCCCAACTTTTCACCGGCCTCGACCGCGGGGCGGCTGAGGATAATCCGATCCACATGCCCACCGATAAACATCGACACGCCAGCGGCAACAGCGAGGTAGGTCTTACCCGTGCCTGCGGGACCGATCCCAAACGCAAGTTCATTTTGGAACAGCGACTGAACATAGGCCTTTTGCGCGTCTGTGCGCGGCTCGACCAGCTTTTTGCGGGTCTTGATCTCAACCGTGCCGCCCTTGAACATCTCAAGCTGATCACCGTCGCGGCTGCCGGTTTCTTGTTCCGATCCGCCCATCCGCAATTCGCGATCCACATCGGCGGCCTCGACGTCGCGCCCACCTTCCAGACGGGTGTAAAGGGCCTGCAGCACCTCTATCGCCTGCTTCTGAGCGTCTTCATCACCCATGACAACCAACTGATTGCCACGGCGCACGATCTGGACAGACAGCTTCGTTTCGATTTCGGTCAGGTTGCGGTCATACTCGCCGCACAAATCAATCAACAACCGATTGTCAGGGAATTCAACAAACGCCTCACTTTGGGGCATGTCATCTTGCGGTGGGGTAAGGGCACCGATGGCCAATCCGTTCTCCTGTCTTGGCGTTTATACCCCGAGCGTAGACAACATTTCTCGGTGGGCGCAAGCCACAGTTTCAATTTTTCCCAAACAGATGGTAAAACCGCCGAAATCAGACGCAGCCGAGCACCACCCCAATCGCGGACAGCTTCAGAAGGTGTAATTCAATCCAAAACGCAAACCACGGTAGCGAGGGGTGGATTTTGTTGAGAACCCGTTGTCGAATTCAACCTCGCGCGAGTCGAATTGCACGTATTCAAACTCACCCGTGATCGACCAGTTGTCGTTCAGACTGTGTTCTGCACCGATACTGGCTGAAAACCCATTGCGAGAGTCACTGTCTTCAAAGGATTGAACCGTGCCGCCCGTGGACAGGCTGCTTGACGTTGTGATGTCACCCTGCACGTACCCGACCGAGACAAAATACAGAACGGTGCCGCTCTTGTTGGTCAAACCGTTGCGAAAACGTAGGGAAATAATGTCCGAAACCTCAGATCCGCCAGTAACAGCTACAGTGCCAATATCCATCGACACCTCATCGTCGATCTTTCCGAAGTCATAGCCGAGTTCGAACCCATAAACGTAATCCCGGCCGCCGATTGCCGGTAGAACACCACGCCAACCGCCACGGATACCACCGTAGCCGCCACTCAGGTCCAGCTCTCCGATTTCGAAAAGATCCGTCTGGGTACGCAGTCCGAATCGGTCCGTGCCACCCGATGCATAGGCCCCGCTCAGGCCCAGATAGAACGCGCTAACGTCGCTGCCCAAACGCTTGGGACTGACAACCGGGGGATCCGTCACCCCCTGTTCAAGGTTACCCGCCACCGTTGCGCTGGAAAAAAGTGAAAGCACCAGCACCGCCGGAAAAACAAACCGGCCGTTTGGCCCAAAGAAACGTGTTAGGAATTTCACTCGTACCCTCCATCGTCCTGGCCCGAAAACAGGGTCAGCACCGACCTGAATTTTAGGAAACAGAAACCCTTTTCCCCAAATACGTCCGGCTTTTGTCCGAACATAGTTACCGGCGACAAATCAAGGGTTAATTTTTGGAACAATTACCCACTATGGCTTTCAAACAGCACTTTGGGGGGGCATCAGATCAGCGCACCGGCCAGCGAATTTGCCCCTGAGGCGGTGATTTCAACACCTCGCAATTCTCCGACCGCGACATCGGCGTCAGACACGTGAACCGAATGTAAATACTCGGATTTCCCGACCATCTGGCCTGGCAGCCGTCCAGATTTTTCAAACAGAACCTTGACCTTGCGCCCTACCATTGCGTCCTGAATTTCCCGCTGATGCCGCGTGATCAGGGCCTGCAGGCGCTGAAGACGGTCATCCGCCGCATCAGGATCAACCTGAGGCCGCTCGGCTGCAGGCGTTCCCGGACGTGTCGAGTATTTGAAGGAATAGGCATAGCCGTATTTGACCTCTTCCACCAAATCCATGGTGGCCTGGAAATCCTCTTCGGTCTCTTCAGGGAAGCCAACGATGAAGTCCCCAGACATCACGATATCGGGCCGCGCAGCGCGGATACGTTCGATCAGGCGCAGATAGCTTTCGGCGGTGTGGCTGCGGTTCATGCGTTTGAGGATTCGGTCCGAGCCTGACTGCACCGGCAGATGCAGATACGGCATCAGCTTCTCGCAGGTTCCGTGCGCCTCGATCAGGTCGTCGGACATGTCATTGGGGTGCGAGGTGGTAAAGCGGATGCGCTCCAACCCATCAACCTTGTTCAACTCCCAAATCAGCCCGGCCAGTGTCATGTCTCCGTTTGCACCAGCCCCGTGATAGGCGTTGACGTTCTGACCCAACAGAGTGATCTCACGCACGCCGCGTTCAACCAGGTCTTGCGCCTCGCGGATAATACGATCTGCGGGTCGGCTGACTTCGGCACCGCGGGTATATGGCACCACGCAGAAGGCACAGAACTTGTCACAGCCTTCCTGCACGGTCAGAAACGCCGTCGGGCCACGCTTGGCCTTGGGACGGTTTTTGAGCTTTTCGAACTTGTCCTCTTCGGGGAAATCCGTGTCCAGCGCCTTGGCACCGGTGCGCGTCTTCGCCTCCATCTCGGGCAGGCGATGATAGCTTTGCGGCCCTACGACCAGATCAACCAGCGGCTGACGGCGCATGATCTCTTCGCCCTCGGCCTGTGCCACACACCCTGCCACGCCGATCTTGAGGTCAGGCTTTTCCGCCTTTAGCCCCTTGAATCTGCCAAGTTCGGAATAGACCTTTTCGGCGGCCTTTTCCCTGATATGGCAGGTGTTCAGCAAGATCATGTCGGCATCATCGGGGCTTTGCGTTTCCACATAGCCCTGCCCACCCAGCGTCTCGGACATGCGTTCGCTGTCGTAGACGTTCATCTGGCAACCGTAGGTTTTGATATACAGCTTTTTGGGTTCCGACATGGGTATGGCCTTTGCGCTGACGGGATCGGCGTCATCTATACCCTACGAACGCCGCTTGCAATGCCGGGGCGGATACCCGATTTTGACAGCAGATTCCAGCAAAGTGGAACCGGACAGGCAATGCAATACGACTCTCTCGACGATTTCCTCACCTCAGGCAAATCCGCCCTGGCCAAGGGCCCTGTCGCGCTGATCTTTGTTGAAGACAATGTCGAGGTCGACAGCACGCTCCGGCACCATCTGCATCTGGGCTTTAAGTCCGTGATTGCCTTCATGCCGCAGGATTTCGCGCTGGGTTCTGAATTGTCTGACCGCATCCACAGGGTCACCCTGACCTGCGTACCCAGCACAGTTGCATTCGACACAATCAACAGGATCATTCAGGCCGCGCCGGGTATCTGGATGTATTATTGCTATAACGCCGAGTACCTGTTCTTTCCGTTTTGCGAGACCCGCACGGTGGGCGAATTGCTGGCCTTCCACGCCGAGGAACGCCGCGACGCGATGCTCAGCCATGTCGTCGACCTTTATGCTGATGACCTGAACACCTTTCCAAACGGCGTCGCCCCGGATCACGCCATGCTGGACAGCACAGGATACTACGCCCACGCCCGCCACGACGCCGAAGGCCACCCGGTCGAGAGGCAGCTCGACATGTCCGGCGGCCTGCGCTGGCGGTTCGAAGACCACATCCCCTATGAACGCCGCCGCATCGACCGGATTGCTCTGTTCAAATCGCGCAAGGGGCTGGAATTGCGGCCCGACCACACCTTTAACGAGCCGGAATACAACACCTATTCCTGCCCTTGGCATCACAATATGACGGCAGCCGTGTGTTCGTTCCGCGCGGCCAAAGCGTTGAAGACTAACGCCGGGTCCACCTTCGACATTCCAAGTTTCTGTTGGCACAACTCGGTGCCATTTCAGTGGAAATCCGGCCAATTGCTCGAACTCGGACTGATCGAATCGGGCCAGTGGTTTTGAGCTCGCTCTAGCGTCGTAGCAGCACCGGGAACCAGTCCTCGCGCAGGCGTTGACCGGGCGTCATGTCATGGCCAGGGTACGGCGGTGAAGTCCGGCCTGGACGCTCCACATACCGTGCATCATCCCCGACCAAACGCAGCGAAAACGCCCGACGGCGGCTGTCTGATTGATTACCGCGCGCGCCGTGCAGCGTGCGATAGTTGAACGCCACTGCATCACCCGGCTCCATTTCGAATTCCACGACCTTCATGCCCTCGGCATCCGGGTCCGGAACGGGGATGTACTGGCCTTCGTCGGGGAAGAACCCTTCTTCCGATACCCAGCGGGTCGGCAACACCTCTTTCTCCCAACGGTGTGACCCCGCCACGCAGCGCAGCGTCGCTTTTTTAACCGGGTCGAGCGGCGACCAGAAGCTGATGGTCTGCTGCCCCTCGACAAAGTAATATGGACCATCCTGATGCCACGGTGTCGCCATTGAGGTACCGGGCTCTTTGACCAGAACGTGATCGTGAAACATCTGCACGGTTTGGGACTGCATCAGATCCGCTGCAACCTCGGCCACCGGAGAGTTTTCGATTACATCCCGGAACTGATCAATCCGCGACCAGTTGCAGTAATCGTCAAAGAACAGACCGGTCTCGCCCTGTTTCTTGTTTTCTGACGCGTACGGGCCGGGTTCTGCCATATTCGCGGCAACGCCTTCGCGCAGCGCTTCGACGTGACCGGTATAAAGCCCCTTGATCAGGACCACGCCGTCCTGCTGGAAAGTGTCGATCATCTCTTGCGTGACCAGAGGGTGCGTCATGTCAGTCTCCGTGCCGTAGGGTTGTGTGATCTGCACATGACAAAGTCCTCTGTTCAAGTAATATCTTTCAAAGGTAGACTTAACTTCATGTTATATATTTCCCTGCGCCAATATGAATATGTCTGCGCCATCGGGCGGCATGGCAGCCTGTCCGCCGCCGCACTGCACCTGCATGTCTCGCAACCTGCGCTGTCCAACGCATTGACGCGGGTCGAGGAACAGCTGGGTTATCCCCTGTTCGCCCGCAGGCGCGGAGCAGCCATGGCGCTGACACCACAGGGCCGCAGTTTCATTGATGAGGCCGAGGCGCTGCTGGCCAGTGCCGCCCGGTTGGAAAATGCCACTGATAGAGACGTGGGTAAGACCCGGTTGCGGCTGGGGTGTTTTGTTGATCTGGCGCCCTTCCTGCTTTCACGCGCCTTGCGCCAGTTGCGTGTGCAGATGCCGGACGTTGCAATCACCTACAGGGTGGACAGTTTCGAAGGGCTGATCTCGGGCCTGATTGACGGGCGGATTGACCTTGCCCTGACCTATGGGCTTAGCATGGATGCAGGTTTTACCCAGCAGACGCTGTTCACAAGCACGCCGCATGCTCTGCTGGCGCCGGATCATCCCTTGGCCGCACACAGCGACGTTTCCCTTCAGGACCTGGCGGCCTACCCGCTGATCCTGTCAGAGGAAGGGTTGTCGGCACAGCATGTATTGGGGCTGTTTCGCCAGATCGGGGAAAACCCAACGGTCGCACATCGCGCGGCCTCGTTGGAAATTCAGCGCAGCCTTGCGGCACATGGCGAAGGGGTTGCGATCAGCTATGCCAATCCCCCCGCCCATACCAGTTATGATGGGATGCCCTTGCTAAGCCTGCCCGTTTCGGACCCATTTACGGCAGAACCCGTGGTGCTGGCACGACATGGCACTGGCCCCTCGGACACGCAGATTGCGACCGCCGAGCAGGCCCTATCTGATCTAAAACCGTAAGATTATTTTTTTCGCAGGCGGATCACGACGTCGACCGATGCGATTTCAACCCCTTCGGGTGCCTCGGGCAAGCGCTGAATCACCAATTGATCCGAGGGCGCATCGCTTAGGCGGCTTTCATCCTCCCAGAAAAAGTGGGGGTGATCATGGGTGTTGGTGTCGAAATAGCTTTTAGACCCATCCACCGTGATTTCCTGCAGCACCCCGGCGTCGCAAAACGCGCGCAGGGTGTTGTACACGGTCGCCAGTGAAACAGCATCGCCGTTTTTCTTGGCCGCATCAAACAGGCTTTCGGCTGTGACATGACGATGTTTACCGTCGCCCACCAGCAATTCGGCCAAGGCAACGCGCTGACGCGTCGGGCGTAATCCTGCGTCAACCAACCAGGAAGTCGCTATGTTTTGGCTCTGAGGTGTCATGAATCCGATACCTGTTCTTTTCTGAACTATATATAAGTGTTCCGGCCAGGCAATTTCAAATGAAATTCATTCGCAAAGAATGCCCTGAACACAACATGATGTGGGCGACCGCTCTTGCAGGACCTTGCATACGGGTGCTAGGTGAGGCCAGATTAGATAAACGGACCCCTGGCAGGAGAGGCGGCAGAATGGCCCAATTCCCGAGCAGCTTTGACAAAGACGATCTGCTGAAATGCGCCCGTGGCGAGTTATTCGGCCCCGGTAACGCGCAGCTACCTGCTCCGCCGATGCTGATGATGGACCGCATCACCGACATTTCGGAAGATGGCGGTGCGCACGGAAAAGGCCATGTGCTGGCCGAATTCGATATTACCCCGGACCTGTGGTTCTTTGACTGCCACTTCCCCGGCAACCCAATCATGCCTGGATGTCTTGGGCTGGACGGTCTGTGGCAGCTTACCGGCTTCAACCTGGGCTGGCGTGGCTGGCAGGGGCGCGGCATGGCGGTGGGCGTGGGCGAGGTCAAACTGACCGGCATGGTGCGCCCGGACCGTAAAATGCTGACCTACAAGATTGATTTCAAGAAAGCGATCCAGACTCGCCGTCTGACGATGGGCGTGGCAGATGGTATCGTCGAAGCGGACGGCGAAATGATTTACGACGTCAAAGATATGAAAGTCGTTCTGTCCGAAGCCTAAGCCGGACTGGCTTGAAATAAGGAGCACGCACATGCGTCGAGTAGTTGTCACCGGTCTGGGGGTTGTCTCTTCCATCGGGAACAATGCCGAAGAGGTTCTGGCCTCACTCAAGGCCGGTAAATCCGGCATCGTGGCCAATGAGCAGATGGTCGAACATGGCTTTCGCAGCCAAATCGCCGGATCGCTGGATATTGATGTGTCCGAGCATGTAGACAAGCGCACCCTGCGCTTCATGGGGCCCGGCGCGGCCTATGCCCATATTGCCATGACCCAGGCAATTGCAGATTCAGGCCTGACCGAGGATCAGGTTCAAAACCCACGCACCGGGCTTGTCGCCGGATCGGGCGGCCCGTCGACCAGCGCCATGCTGACCGCGCATCAGACGGTGCTGAAAACCGGCGCAACCAAACGCATCGGCCCCTTTGCGGTTCCGAAATGCATGTGCTCGACGATTTCCGCGAACTTGGCAACCGCGTTTAAGATCAAAGGCATCAACTATTCGATCACATCGGCCTGTTCGACCTCGCTGCATTGCATCGGCAACGCGGCCGAACAGATCATGCTGGGCAAACAGGACGTTATGTTCGCCGGCGGCGGTGAAGAACTAGACTGGACCCTATCCTGCCTGTTCGACGCGATGGGCGCAATGTCCTCGAAATACAACGACACGCCCGACAAAGCCTCGCGCGCGTTCGACCAGAATCGCGACGGGTTCGTGATCTCGGGCGGTGGCGGCATCGTCGTGCTTGAGGATCTGGAGCACGCGCTGGCCCGCGGTGCCAAGATTTATGCCGAAGTGACTGGGTACGCTGCGACCTCGGACGGCCACGACATGGTGGCCCCGTCCGGTGAGGGAGGTGAACGCGCGATGCGCTTGGCCCTGTCGACCCTGCCCGAAGGCCGCAAGGTCGGATACATCAACGCCCACGGCACCTCGACCCCGGTCGGCGACGTGGGTGAGGTTGAGGCCGTGCGCCGTATCTTTGGCGAAGGCAACGTGCCCCCGATTTCATCGACCAAGTCGATGACGGGCCACGCACAGGGTGCCGCAGGTGCGCTTGAGGCGGTGTTCTGCCTGCTGATGCTGCACCATGATTTCATTACTCCGTCGATCAATGTCGACACACTTGCCGAAGGCATCCTGCCCGGTGAAATTGCAACTCAAGTAGTTGAAAACGCAGGCTTGGACAGCGTGATGACCAACAGCTTCGGCTTTGGTGGCACCAACGGGTCCATGGTTCTGTCAAAGTATAACGGGTGAATACGATGTCGGATACTCTAAAGGGCAAACGCGGCCTGATCATGGGCGTGGCAAATGACCGCTCGATTGCATGGGGCATTGCCAAGGCCATGCACGAAGCCGGCGCAGAACTGGCGTTCACCTATCAGGGCGAAGCGTTCGGTAAGCGGCTGGAGCCATTGGCGCAAAGCCTGGGCAGCGATTTCATGGTGGATGCGGATGTCACCGACGACGAATCTTTGGACCGTGCTTTCGATGAGCTGGGCGCGCGCTGGCCTAGCATCGACTTCGTAGTTCACGCGATTGCCTACTCGGACAAATCCGAGCTGACGGGCCGGTTCCTCAACACCACGCGGGCGAATTTCAAACACTCCATGGATGTGTCTGCCTATTCGTTTATCGAGGTTGCGCGCCGCGCTTACCCGTTGATGAAGGACAATGGCGGTTCACTGCTGACGCTGACCTATCAGGGTTCGAACCGCGTTGTGCCAAACTACAACGTCATGGGCGTGGCCAAGGCAGCACTGGAATCGGCGACACGCTATCTGGCCAATGATCTGGGCCCCGAAGGCATCCGAGTGAACGCCATCTCGCCCGGCCCGATGAAAACGCTGGCAGGTGCGGCCATCGGCGGCGCGCGCAAGACCTACAAGTTCTGCGATCAGAACGCACCGATGCGCGCGAACGCAACGCTCGAAGCCGTCGGTGGCACTGCAGTTTACCTGACTTCGGACGCGGGGTCTTGCACCTCGGGCGAGATCATTCGGGTGGACGGTGGCTTCCACGTTCTGGGCATGCCACAACCCGATCACATGTGACCTGATCTTTCCCTGTCCGCGCCAAGATTTAACCATCTTTTCCGGGCAGTGATAGCGGCATGAGCAAAGCAGAACAAATCATCGCCACCACCACACGGGCATCCCGGCGCAAATCGGGTTTTCTGGGGCAACGCGGCCGGATCGCATTGCTGGCCCTGACCACGCTGCTGATGCTGTTTGTGTTCTTCACACAGGCAGAAGTCCGCACCACTCTCACATCCTGGACCAGCCTGATTTCAGGCTGATCCAACACGCTGGCCCACAGTTGTCAGTTGATTGAAACAACCTCGATATCAAAAATCAGATCCTGACCGGCCAACGGGTGATTGGCGTCCAGCGTGACGGTTGCGTCATCCACCTCCACCACCGTCACAGGCAGCGCTTGCCCATCCGGTGTCTGCATCTGTAGCTGAGTGCCGGGCTCAAGCGGGATGTCATCCGGTATCCCTTCGCGGGGGATCTGCTGCCGCATCGCCGGGTTGATCGGGCCATAGGCATCCACGCAGGCGATCTCGACCCGTTTTTTCTCACCCGTTGTCAGGCCGGGCATAGCCGTATCCAGACCGGGAATGATTTGACCGGACCCAACCACAAATTCCAGCGGGTCGCGCCCTTCGGAACTATCGAACACGTTTCCGTCCAACAAAGTACCCTTGTAATGGATGCGAACCGTGTCGCCTTGTTTGATCTCAGTCATAGGTGGCCTCCGGCCGTTAAGAAATTGAGCGGCCAACCCTAGGTGGTAACGCGCTATTGTAAACCCTCCCCCCTTTTGTGCCTGCATCACTTGTGCCAACCTGCGCGCGAATGAGGGAGGGGAATTGATGCCGATCACCACTTGCGTATTCGATGCCTATGGCACGCTGTTCGACGTTGCCGCCGCCGCGCGGCAAGCCGCATCCGAGCCAGGGTTCGAGAAGCTGCAACAGAAATGGCCCGAATTGGCAAATCATTGGAGGCTGAAACAGTTGCAATACACTTGGCTGCGCGCGATCACCGATGCCCATTCCGATTTCTGGGATGTCACGCAAGACGGGCTGGACTGGGCGTTGGACGCCACCGGGCTTGAGGGCGATCCCACCCTGCGCCAACGTCTGCTGGACCTGTATTGGGAATTGCAGGCCTATCCGGAAGTGCCCCAGATGCTGACCGCCCTGAAAGAGGGCGGTCTGAACACCGCGATTCTGTCCAACGGGTCGCCGCCCATGCTGGATGGTGCGGTGCAATCGGCAGGAATCGGCGGCGTGCTGGACGACGTGCTGTCAGTCGAAAGTGTTGGCGCCTTCAAACCTCATTCCAGTGTTTACGATCTGGTGCAGCAGCGTTTCGACTGTGCCCGTGACGAGGTACTTTTTGTCAGCTCGAACGGGTGGGACGCCGCCGGGGCCAGCGGGTACGGGTTCGTAACCGCCTGGGTTAATCGTGCAGATGAGCCAATGGATCGCTTGCCATGGACGCCCGCACATGTTCTGTCCGACCTGACAACGATCCCTCAACTGGCCGGAGTTTAATGGCTTTTTTCACCACGTCTGATGACAGGCGCCTTTTCTTCGATGACATCGGTGCCGGTACTCCGGTGCTGTGCCTTGCTGGGCTGACCCGCAACAGCCAGGATTTCGCGTTCCTGGCGCCACATATCACCGATGTGCGGATGATCACCATGGATTACCGGGGGCGCGGGCAATCGGATCATGACCCGGACTACATGAACTATAACATCGTTCGCGAATCCCTTGATGTGATCGAATTGCTGGATCATCTCAGATTGGACCGTGTGGTTGTCTTAGGCACTTCGCGCGGTGGGTTGATTGCCATGGCGCTGGCCGTCAGTCATCCCGAACGGCTGTCCGGAGTGATTCTGAATGATGTCGGCCCTGTGATCGACCCTGTAGGTATTGCCAAGATCACGGATTATGTAGGCAAACAGCCGACTTCAAAAACCTATGACGAGGCCGCGAAAATCTTACAGCAGGTGATGGAACAGCAATTCCCCGGGGTTTCGCTGGACCGGTGGCGGCAGCAGGCGGAAATCCAATACGAACTGACCGACGATGGCCTGACTTTGCGCTATGATCCGGGCTTGCGCACTGCATTACTGGAACAAACCGCTGCGGGCAAATTTCCTGATTTGTGGATGTTCTTCGAAGCCTTGCGCGATATTCCGACAGGTGTCATTCGGGGCGCAAATTCGGATGTTCTCGGCAAGGATACGCTGGTCGAGATGCACAAGCGCCACCCCGATCTTATCTCAGCAGAAATACCGGATCGCGGCCATGTGCCGTTTCTGGACGAACCGCAGTCTTTGGCCTTTATCCGCAAAGCATTGGATACCGTATGAGCACTTTGGAGATGATCGAAGCCGCCGCCGATCGGCTGCGTGGTCACATTCGGGAAACACCGCTGCTCACCTCGCCGTTTCTGGATGACCTGGCCGGTCGTCGGGTGCTGGTAAAGCCCGAATGTCTGCAACATACGGGCAGCTTCAAGTTCCGTGGCGCGTGGTCGGCGATCTCGGCGCTGAACGCACAGGACCGACAGCGCGGCGTGATCGCCTATTCCTCGGGCAATCACGCGCAGGGCGTGGCTTTGGCGGCAGCACGGCACGGCATTTCGTCAGTGATCATCATGCCCTCGGACGCGCCCCAGTTGAAGATCGACAACACCCGCGCACTGGGGGGCGAGGTCGTCCTGTATGATCGCGCAAACGAAAGCCGCGAAGAGATTGGCGAATCCCTGGCTACCGAACGCGGCCTGACCCTGATCCGCCCTTATGATGAACCGCAGGTAATCGCCGGTCAGGGCACCACCGGGCTGGAGCTTGTTCGGCAGGCCGCCGAAATGGGCGTTAAGCAAGGCGATGTTTTGGTCTGCTGCGGTGGCGGCGGGCTGACTTCAGGGATCGCTCTGGCGTTGGAAGGTCACGCACCCGGTTTGCGCGCCCGCCCCTGTGAGCCCGAAGGGTTCGACGACGTCAAACGCTCATTGGCCAGCGGTCAAATTCAGGCCAATGCTGAAACTGCGGGCAATATCTGTGACGCGATCCTGACGCCGCAGCCCGGACAGATTACCTTTCCAATTCTCAGCCGCTTGTGTGGTCCGGGGCTATCGGTCACTGAAGAGGAAGCCATGCGTGCGATGGCTCTGGCCTTTCTGCGTTTGAAAATCGTGCTAGAACCGGGCGGCGCGGTATCGTTGGCTTCTGCCCTTTTCCGCAAGGAAAAAATCGAAGGCGACGCGGTGATCGTCGTGGCCTCGGGGGGCAATGTGGACCCGGAAGTCTTTGGAAAAGCGCTGGAATTCCTGACCTGACATTGATCAATGTTTGGGTCAACCTGATTCCTTAAAGTATGACGACAGGGGATTGTGTCATGCAGATCGCAGATATTGGAGAAGTGCAGCTGCACTATCGCGTCGATGGTGATCCAAACGGCGCGCCCATTGTTTTTGCCAACTCGCTAGGAACCGACCTGCGCCTTTGGGACGCGATGCTGCCGCATCTGCCTGCCGGTTTACGGATCATTCGCTATGACAAGCGCGGGCATGGCCTGTCGTCACAACCGCCTGCCCCGTATTCCATGGGCGCGCTGGTGCGCGATGCCGAGGCATTGCTGGATCTGTTGGACGTTCGCGATTGCGTCTTTGTCGGCCTGTCCATCGGCGGTTTGATCGCGCAGGGATTGGCGGTAAAGCGTATGGATCAAATCCGCGCGCTGGTCCTGTCGAACACCGCCGCCAAGATCGGCATCCCTTCAATCTGGCAGGACCGTATGGATGCGGTGCGCCAAGGCGGTATCGAAGCGCTGGCCGATGCGACGATGGATCGGTGGTTTTCCAAAAATTTCTGCTCAGAGCCGGGACACTTGCTGTGGCGCAACATGATGGTGCGACAGCCCGTTGACGGTTATCTGGGTTGCTGCGCGGCGATTTCGGGCACGGATTTCTACACCCCCACCAGCGGTTTGCGCCTGCCGACGCTGGGCATTGCCGGCAGCGAGGACGGCTCGACCCCTCCGGATCTGGTGCGCGAAACCGTTGAACTTATCCCTGGCTCGAAATTCGAATTGATGCGCCGGGCCGGTCACCTGCCCTGTGTTGAACAACCGGCGGAATACGCCGCCCTGCTGCGTAATTTTCTGACCGATATTGGACATATTTGAAGGAGCACTGTTTTGGCAGATTTTCTGTTGATCCATGGATCGTGTCATGGCGCATGGTGCTGGCGTGATGTCATTCCCGCCCTGACGGCACTGGGTCACACGGCGCGCGCAATTGACCTGCCCAGCCACGGCTCGGACCCAACACCGATTGCCGATGTCACGCTGGACAGTTGCCGAGATGCAGTTCTTTCGGCTTCGACTCCAAAAACGATCCTCGTTGGCCATTCCTGGGGCGGCTATCCCATCAGCGCCGCCGCCGAGGCGGCCCCGAACGCAATGCGGGCCCTGATCTATCTGTGCGCATATGTTCCGCAAGACGGCCTTTCGATGATTGAGATGCGCAAAAGGGCCCCGCGCCAACTGGTCGTTGATGCCGTCGAAAAATCCACCGATTGCCTGTCCTACACGTTCAGGCCAGACATGGTGCAAGATTTGTTTTATCACGATTGCGCACCTGAAACCGTACCCTATGCCCTTGCGCGCATGTGCCCTCAGCCCATCGCACCGCAGGAAACCCCGCTGTCCGTTGCAGATAATTTCGCGCGCGTCCCCAAGGCTTACATCACCGCGACGGACGACCATACGATCCCAAGGGAATACGAAGAACAAATGAGCCACGTCGCGCCCGAAGATTTGCGGACAACAATCAACAGCTCGCATTCTCCGTTCTTCTCTCATCCCCGCCTTCTGTCCGAAATTCTGGACGATCTGGAACAAAAATTACCGGCGGCATGACCTGACGTTACAGGTGCTTCACAGGTGAACGAAGCGTGATAGGGTCCGGGCGAATCTCGCGAGCGGTTTCTATGCGTCTACCTTTTCTCTTCGTACTCGGCACGGTGATGATCGACGCCATGGGCATCGGTCTGGTGTTGCCCATCATGCCAGAGCTGATCATCGAGGTTCAGGGCGGCACTTTGGCCGACGCAGCGATCTGGGGCGGTGTGCTCAGCACCGCCTTTGCCGCGATGCAATTTGTATTTGGGCCAATTCTGGGCAACCTATCCGACGCCTATGGCCGGCGCACTGTGCTGTTGGTGTCCTTGTTCGTCATGTCGCTGGACTATGTGGTGATGGCGATTGCCGGCAGCATCTGGTTGCTGTTGGTCGGGCGCATCGTGGGTGGCATCACCGCGGCCACCCATGCCACGGCGGCGGCGTTCATGGCGGATGTCTCGAAACCGCACGAAAAGGCGGCGAATTTTGGCCTGCTGGGTGCCGCCTTCGGGGTGGGGTTTGTGCTGGGCCCAGTTATCGGTGGGTTGCTGAGCGAATACGGAACCCGCGCGCCTTTTTGGGCGGCAGCCGCCTTGTCCGCGCTGACTTTTCTGGCGGGCCTTCTGGTCATGCCGGAAACGGTGACCGACAAAACCCGCCGGGCCTTCAGCCTGCGCCGCGCCAATCCGGTCAGTTCTTTGCGTGCCATCGCATCCTTACCCGGCATCCGCCCGATGCTGTGGGTCTATTTCCTCTATTCGGTGTCCATCTACGTTTACCCCGCAATCTGGGCCTATTTCACAACCGAGCGCTTTGGCTGGTCACCACAAATGATCGGTCTGTCACTGGGCGTGTACGGGATCGGCATGGCCGCTGTACAAGGTGGCCTGATCCGCCCCGCGACCCGGTACCTGGGTGAGAGGGTAACGATCATCTACGGTATGGCTTTCGAAGTTGTCAGCTTTCTGCTGTTGGCTTTCCTGACCAATGGCTTCATCGCTCTGATGCTGATCCCGATTACCGCAGTCGGTGCGGTGGTGACCCCTGCCCTGCAGGCCCTGACATCCCGCGCAACCCCGGATTCGCAACAAGGTGAGTTGCAGGGTGTGCTGACCTCGCTGCACGCGCTGTCGATGGTGATTTCGCCACTGGTGATGACTAGCGTGTTCGCTCATTTTGCCAATCCTGACGCGGCGATCTACCTGCCCGGCGCGCCATTCCTGCTGGCCCTGGTTTTGATGGTCGTCGGATTTGCCTTATTTTTGCGATCGCGCCCTGTCGTGGCGTAACAACGACGCCTGGATGACGGTTTCCGTCTTGCGACATGCAGTTTCCCGCGCCACCGTGATCAAAAGGGAGTGAAGGACCACATGCAAACCATCAAAGCCGCCGTCTGCCGGGCGTTTGACGAACCTCTGGTCATCGAAGACGTCTTGCTGGCACCGCCGGGCGCGGGCGAGGTCGAAGTGACACTTGAGGCCGTGGCGATCTGCCATTCCGATATCACCTTTGCTAGCGGGGCATGGGGTGGGCATTTGCCTGCCGTCTATGGCCACGAAGCCGCCGGAGTGATCACCGCGATTGGCAACGAGGCCGGGGGTTTCAAGGTTGGCGACCCAGTAGTTGTTACCCTAATCCGCGCCTGCGGGTCCTGCCCGTCTTGCGCAGGCGGCCAGCCAACCATCTGCGAAACGCCTTACGACACCGTCAAAGGACCGTTGCAGACAGTGGACGGTGGTCCCTTAGATCAGGCGATGGCTTGCGGTGCCTTTGCCGAAAAGGTTGTCGTCAGCCACCGGCAAATTGTGAAACTTCCTGCTGAGATGCCGAAAGACGTGGCCAGCCTCCTGTCCTGCGGCGTGATCACTGGGGTTGGTGCGGCGGTGAATGCCGCGAAGCTACGCCCTGGTCAGGACGTGGTGGTCATCGGCGCGGGTGGTGTCGGGTTAAACGCCATTCAGGGGGCCCGTATCGCTGGGGCACGTCGTATTGTGGCCGTCGACATGACCGAGGAAAAACTGGACATCGCCATGGAATTCGGCGCGACCCATGGGGTCTTGGCCAGTCAGGATCAACCATGGAAAGCCGCCTTCAAAGCTTTGGGTGGGCGCGGCGCGGATGCGGTTCTGATCACCGTCGGCGCAATTCCTGCCTATGATCAGGCCCCGCGTTATTTAGGGCGGGGCGGTCGGGCGATCATGATCGGCATGCCGCATTCGGGTGATATGTCCAGCTATGAACCCGTGGTTCTGGCAGCTTTGGGTCAGGGCATGGTGGGCTCGAAAATGGGCGATGTTGTCATTCAGCGCGATATCCCGTGGATGATCGACCTATACGAACAGGGACGGTTAAAACTGGACGAACTGATCTCGGGCCGGTGGTCCCTGGATCAGATCAACGAGGCAATCGAAGACACCAAAACCGGATCCGCCAAGCGCAACGTGATCCTGTTCGACAGAAGCTGACGCCATCCAAGGGGAGGACACCGGATGAAACTGCAGGACCTCGACATCATCGTTACCGCCCCACCTGCACCGGGCTGGGGTGGACGGTACTGGATTTTGGTCAAAGTGACGACAGATACCGGGATCACCGGCTGGGGGGAATGTTATGCCTCATCCGTCGGTCCCGACGCGATGCAGCACGTGATCCGGGACGTGTTCGAACGGCATATGCTGGGCGAAAACCCGGAAAATATCGAGTTGATGTTCCGCCGTGCCTATTCCAGCGGCTTTACTCAGCGTCCCGATCTGACTGTTATGGGCGCGTTTTCGGGGCTTGAAATTGCCTGTTGGGACATTCTGGGCAAAGATCGCGACCGCCCGGTCTATGCCCTGCTGGGTGGGGTGATGAACCAGCGCATCCGGGCCTACACTTACCTTTATCCCCTGCCGCAACATGATCTGTCCGATTTCTGGACTTCACCCGATCAGGCCGGTGAATGCGCGGCCGAGATGGTGCGGCGTGGCTTTACCGCTGTGAAATTCGACCCGGCAGGCCCTTACACGATCCGCGGTGGGCATATGCCTGCGATGTCCGATATCTCAATGTCGGTCGCGTTCTGCAAAGCGATCCGCGAGGCCGTGGGGGACAGGGCCGACCTGCTGTTCGGCACCCATGGTCAGTTCAACACCGCAGGCGCAATCCGGTTAGGTCAGGCGCTGGAGCCCTACTCTCCGCTGTGGTTTGAAGAACCCACCCCGCCCGACATGATCGAGGATATGGCCCGCGTCGCCCGCAACGTCCGCATCCCTGTCGCGACCGGAGAACGTATGACCACCAAGGCCGAATTCGGCGCGGTACTTCGTGCCGGGGCTGCCGAAATCCTGCAACCCGCCCTTGGCCGCGCTGGTGGCATATGGGAGATGAAGAAGGTCGCCGCCATGGCCGAGGTGTTCAATGCCCAAATGGCACCGCATCTATATGCCGGACCAATCGAGTGGGCCGCAAATATCCATCTGGCCGCGTCGATCCCAAATCTGTTGTTGCTGGAGACCATCGAAACGCCTTTCCACGATCAGCTGATCAAAGGCACTTTGCATGTCGATGATGGTTTCGTGACCGCCCCAACCACACCCGGCCTTGGGATCGAGGTGGACGAGGACCTGGCCCGTGCGCATCCCTACACCGGCGACGGGCTGCATTTGCAAATGCAGGAAGAACCTTGCGACTATGTCAACGGCAACGCCTTTCAAGGGGGTGCGCCAGCGACCGAGGGGTGACAACCAAACCGGTTTCAGGGCATATTGGTCCAACCCCATTGCGAACAAACAGGCTGCGTGTGACCCCCAAAGCCCAAGACACCCAAGGCGCACATTCTGAAAACCCCGCGGACATGAAAGAAAGCGCCGCGCGGGCTGCGGCGTTTCTGAAAACACTGGCCCATGAAGGCCGGCTTATGATCCTGTGCCATCTGGGCGACGGCGAAAAATCAGTGGGTGAGTTAGAGGAACTGCTGCAAATCCGGCAGGCAGCCGTCAGCCAGATGCTGGCCCGATTGCGGCAGGAACAGCTGGTGTCCACGCGCAGAGACGGCAAGACTATCTATTACTCGCTGCATGACGGCAATACCGCGCAGGTCATCGGGTTGCTTTACGAATTGTTCTGTAAGCCCAAGATCTAGTTCGAAACGTATCCAGCGATCACCTGCATCAGCTTGAATGCGGTAGCGGCATCGTTTTCGACCACCGCCAGGAATTCCTCTTCCCCGATCCGCAAGCAGGACAGTTCCGTCTCGGCAATCATGCTAAGGGCGCGGGGCTCCTTGCGGATCAGCCCCAGTTCCCCCACCAGTGCCCCCGGCCCCACTTTTGTGATCAGTTGATCCGGGCCTTCCATCTGCGGCAGGTACAGCCCGGCCTCGCCTTCAAGCACCACATAGGCCCCATCGGTGGGTTGGTCATCTTTCAGAAACACAACCTCGCCCGGCTTGGCATCGAACCAGCGCGCGCCAAAGGCCAACAGGCGCAACTGCCTGCGGTCAAGACCGGAAAACAGCGGCGTCTGTTCCAATGCGCGCAGCTTGCGCGCCAGATCGGCTGAGGCGGCGCTATCCTCTTCCACGGCATCATACCCTCCGTCCGAGACCACACGACCTTGCCGGATTTCGACAAACATGTCGAATACATCCGGATTTTCGAACTGGTCGTTCAGATAGATGACTGTCGTGTCGGGCAGCAACTGACGCAGGTTTTTGTAAACAGCAACTTGTGTCGCCATGTCATAGCTGGCGAGCGCGTTTTCCAGGATCAGGATGTCCGGCTTTTTGATCGTCGCGCGGGTAAAGGCCAGTGGTTCGGCAAAAACGGCGGGCAAGTTCTGACCACCGATTGCGACCGGGACGTCATAAATCAGTTCGACCACCAGCGGGCGCGCGCCGTTTTCGTCCAGCACATCGACAATCAGCTTACGTGCCTCGTCCGAACGACCGCCCCCGATCTGACTGACTTTGCCGAACAGGGCGTTTTCCATAACGGTCAGACCCGGCGCAAATGCCGTTTTGTCTAGCGAGACGAAAACGTCATGCAACCGCCCCAGCAATTTCTCGGAATGGCTGTGACGCAATTCGAGGATTCGGTTCTTTAACTCATCGGTAAAGGCAGGCCCAATCTGTTCCGCCGAAATCACGAATGGCACCGCCAGCAGATTGGCCAGTTGTTCGTCATCCAGACCGGATACGCCCTCATTCCTGGTCCGCTCGACCAGTTCCAGCGCGGCCTCATAGGTTTGGGCCTCAAGTCCCAGCTTGCGGAACAGCGGGTGGTCAGTGCCGTCCAGACCAAAGATCTGACGCAGCATCTCGATCACATCGCGGGTCAGACCAACCAGAGTTTCGTCCAACCCCAACTCGCGCAGTTGTCCCAAAAAGACGGTTTGACGCGCCAGCAATTCTTGCGTGACCGGCACACGCGGTGTGGCGAACAGCAGGTTTTCCACCACCGGCAAGGCCGGGTTGTAAGTATCGCGATCAAACACCAAAGCTTGTTGCTCCAGCCCAGCCTTTTGCACTGCCTGCTGGACCAAGGGGCGCAGCTCGACCAGTTTGCTGGCCAATTCCGGGTGTTCAACCGGATCAAACACTTGCTCTGATCCACGCTGGAACAAAGCCGCCCCCGACCCCATGCCGTCAATCAGGTGCAACCACCAATCGCGCAGCGCGTCGGGGCTGTCCAACCCAGCCTGAGACGGGTCAAGCCACTCGGCATCATACGGATCGGCGCTGTTGCCTGCGCGTTGGGTCTCAGCAAAATCAGGGTCGTCGGACTGCGTTGTCAGCGGCCTCTGACGCATCGGCATCATCACATTGTCGCCCAACGTCCCCTGAAACATAACTGGGCGTGACGAGGCGTAGCCGATGCGCGCGGCCACCACACTTTGATGCAGGTTCGACAGGTTTTCGCCACCAATCTCGACCCGACCCGCGCTGGGCAGAATTTCCCGCGTCAGCAACTCAGCAACGGCGCGCCGGTCCTCTTCGCTGGGGGCCGCAATCCCAACAGTTTGTCCGCCCTTAAAGGTAAGGTTCAGATCATCCAAAACCTGATTGCCATCCATATCCCGAACCGAGACCCGATCCAGCGCGATATCCCCATTCAGATGTGGTCGCGTTTCGGGCTCGCCTTCGAACAGCTTTTCATCGGGCATTCCTGGCGGGGCAAAACGTTCGATCACCACGTCCCAGCGCAGCGACATGTCCTGCGTCTGGTTGTAGTAGGTCAGCAGCTCTTTCCAGGGCGAGCTCAGGTCCTTATACGCCGCCAACGCCGCCACCAGCGCCCCCAATGAGACCGAGCCCTGCAACACCAGAAGGCCGCCAATCAAATAGAACATGAACGGCGTCAGTTGCGAGATGAAGTTGTTGATGAACTTCATAAAGAACTTTTTCTGGTAGATCTCGAAGCGAATGCCATACAGCCGCCCCAATTGATCCGAGATCATCGCCCGGCGATAACGCCAGCCGCCATTGGCACGCAAGGTCGAAGCCCCGGCCGCATTCTCTCCAATCTGCGCGGCCAGCACGCGAACTTCCTGAATGCGTTTCTTGTTCAGTAAGTTGATCTGACGCTGCAGCTTGGGAATCAGCCACGCCTGCAGCGGTATCAAGGCCACAGCGGCCAGCCCGAACCAGACGCTTTGCAGGAACAGGAACGACAGGATCGTGATCATCTGTCCCGCCTGCAGAACCGGTTGGCTGATCGCATCGCCCATAAGCCCACCCATAGGCTCGCTTTCGGCGGTGATCATCGACACCATTTCACCCTGGCTGACCCGCTCGAAATACGGTTGAGGGAACCGCAGGGCGCGGTTGATCAGCTGATAGCGGAACCGGCGCAGCATCCGTTCGCTCAGCACGCCCTTCATGGTATTGATGCGCATCTTCATCAGGCCATGCGCCAGCACCGCCAGTAAGAACGCGCCGCACAGAATAATCAGGAATGTGGTTTGCGGTACCTGATACCCCAGAACATCCACAATCGGGCTGGCTGCACCAATGGCATCGTTGATAATGCGCTTGGGCAATTCCAGTGTCAGATACAGCAGCGGGAACAGCGTAGACGTCACGGCCAGCAGAATTAGCTGATCGCGTTTAGAGTACTTCCAAATAAACCGGAAAATCGAACGTTCTATGGATCCTGCCCCTGTTTTGAATCACCGATCCGATCTTGAAGAAATTGCGGCGCATCCAACACGCTGAATTTACAGCATTCGTGACCACTGACGCAAATAGTTTCCAGTTTGCACATAAATTCGCCATGTGTGATCTAGTTTATTTGCGCCGCACCAGTTTAGCCCCTAGAGTTCGCTTTAGGACGATATCGGGAGAAACAATTTGACCGCCAGCTTGGGCGCAGTGTTGTTGATGCTCTGCTTGTTGCAGATCAAACATATGTTCGCGGATTTCTACCTTCAGACACCCAAAATGCTATCGGGGCGTGGTGAGTATCTTCACTGGGGTCGCGCGCAACATGCCGGCGTACATGTTATCGGATCCGTTATTGTCTTTGTGCTGTTCGGTGCGCCTTGGGCTTTTATTCTTATAATTGCCGCCCTGGAATGGTTCGTACATTTCAACATCGATTTTGCCAAAGCCAGGTATTCTGACAAGAAAAAACTGATGCCAACACAGGCTGCTTTTTGGCGCGCTGCGGGTCTGGACCAGTTGATGCACAACCTGACCTATATCGCGATGGTCTGGGCCTGGGCGAAATTCGCCACCTGATCTGTTGGCCGTTTCAGGCGAAATCTATCAGGGCTGACGCGCGATAGGCTGCCAGCCATTGCTGGTCCAACGCATCAAGCTTGCTAGTGTCGAACCTGTCCGCAACTTCCCAATACCGCCCCGAGGGCACGTGATACCCCAGCTCATTTTCCGACTGGACAATGGTCTGGATCGCGTCGGTTTCGGGTAAGTCGTCTCTTGTAAGATCACCGATCTCGACGGACGGAAACAGCAGGCGGCTCTCCCCTTTTGACAGCCTGACGACCTGGCATCCCTGCACTGCACCAAACAGCGCCAGGCGCGCCGATTTAGCCTCGAGCGACCGCAAAGTGATATCCGTACGCAAAGGATCAGCCTGACCGGTTCCGTAGAAATGCGTCTTCCCGGTATCCGGGTAGATCATGTCACAGCCGAAAAAGGCCAGCACCGCAGGCCTTAGCGCCGCCAAGGCCCAATAGCCCGCGGTAAACGCCATCGTTCCGCCAGCGTAGACAAACCCACCAAACCCATTTTGCGCCGGTACATAGTCCTGCGCCGTGATGATCCGCTGATGCGGGGCAAGTCCAGTTGGATGGTTTGTTATCGGGAAATCTTCGGGGTGGATCAGAATGTCCCAATCTGGCCGGATGCGCCAGGCGTTATTGATCGCGACAATATGGGTAAAGGGATCGCGCGCCCAGCCTTGCGCGGCCAAGGCGCCGGGCGCGCTGCCCAGTATCAGAACTCGGTTCAATGGTTCAGTCATCCAGGACCCCACAAACGGTTCCTGGAAAGACTAGAGCTGTTTTGCAGGCAGGCTAGCCCAGAACCGAAAAACTGCTTTCTTCGTTGATCGGACGTTTACGCGAGTAGAACCCAACATCGATCATCCGCTTGATATAGGGCAGCTCGAACTGCAGTGGCTGCGCATCGTGATCCGCCCCACCCTCGCAATAGTCGATCAGGGCCGTCATCATCTTTCCTGCGATCGGCGCGTTCTTGTACTGGTTTCCACTGGTGCCGCAGGCCATGTAGAACCCCGGCAGGCTGGACTTGTCATAGATCGGAATCCAATCGGTCGACGCATCATACAGATCAACCACCCCACGGGTTTTGGACGGGATGCCAAGGCTGGGCACCCGCTGGGCATAGCGCATCGCCTGTGTGGTCCACTGGTCGGTGAAGTCGTGATTGTAGTGCACGTCATCCTCGCACCACTGATGCGGATCGCATTCGGGATCTTCTGAACCCACGAGTATATGATTGCCATGTTCAGGGCGGCAGTAACACGCGATATCGCTGTCCGACACAATAGTACCGTCATTTTCGAAATCGAATCCCTCGGGCGCGGGGACGTGAACCACTTCCTGTCGCAGAGGGCGGGTTTCGATGGTCATGTCATCCAATACGCCAGCCATCTTGTTGATAATCGCTGATCCCGGTCCAGCGACATTTACCACGACCTTGGCGCGGATTTCCTCGCCCGAGGCCAGTTTGACCCCGGCCACGCGACCACCTTCCGTCAGAATTTCGACCACCTCGGCCCCGGTGCGCACTTCTGACCCATGCTGTTTGGCGGCATCCATCAGGTTTTGCGCCGACAAGGCCGGGTCGGTAACGTATCCGGCCTGCGGCCAGAACACGCCGCCCTGCATCTTGCGCCCGTTCGGCTGGCCAAATTCCGGGTCCTCCATGCGTTTGGGCGGGGTGAAGCTGTCCAATGAATAAACCGGCAGACGCTCCGTGATTTTTTCAGGCGACCAATCTTCGAACGGGCAATCCAGATCCGCACTGTTTTTCATGTGCTTTTCCAGCATCCCGTTGGCTTCGGTCTTCATCACCAGACATCCGGTTTCACGAAACTGCGCCAGATTGGCATCTGCTGGCAGGCCCAGATATTCGGCCCAGTCGCGCCAATAGTGATAGCCTTCCCACGCAAAGGCCGTGCCATCAAAGGTCGAATAATGCATCCGGATGATCGCGCAGGACCCGGCGGTCGAGCCCTGACCGACCTGAGCATTGCGGTCCAACGACAGAGTTTTCCACCCGGCCTTGGCCATCTCGAACGCGATGGCCGCGCCGATGACACCCGTGCCAATGATAATTGCGTCTGGTTGACTCATTCTGTTGCTCCCTCCCAATAGCGCTTTGAATAGGCGCTGAATTCTTCGACTTCTTCGGGCCTGGGTTCGACTCCGGTGAAGACGTAAAGGTAATGCGACACCAACGACAGCCGCGTTTCCATCGGCTCGTTCAACTGCGCCAGATCGTACCCGATTTGCATGTAGTACAACACGCGCGCGCGGGTTTCGGCCTCAATCTCGGGATACCCATACCGCGCAAACATGGCGTGCAACGCCTCAAGCCGCCGCGCGTCCGATTGATCCAGGGCTCGTCGCACCTTGCCCGACTTACGCGCCCAGTCACGTACGGCGAAATCCAACGCAGTGTCGAAAAGACCCGTGTTCACTACGCAGCGATGCACATTGCACACGGCGGCGGTGATGGTTTCGGCGGGTGCTTCGGCCTGCGCAACCAGCGCCGCTGTATTGGTTGCCTGCCAGCGGGCCAGCAGTGCGTCCAGCAATTCCTGCCGGGACTTGAAATACCAATAGAAAGATGATCGCGACACGGCCATCCGCTCGGCCAGGTTCAGAACCTTGATCTGGTCCACCCCGTCCGAGATCAGCACATCCATCGCCACGTTCAGCCAATCGTCGCGCGTGACCTTGATGTTGCCGACCAGCGGTTCGGCCTTGGGATCGTCCCTATGCAGGATCGGTTTTGTGTTCATTCAACTCTCCGGCGGTGCGCCGCCCTCAGCCGTACGGCGTGCGATGAAGTCCTGCAAGTCACCCAACCTGTCGCTGTCCCCGGCAGGGGCTTTGAAATCGTTCAGGATGGTCTTCCAAACGTCCGTTGCACGGTGATTGGCGTCGATTGATCCGCGCTCGGTCCAGGTGCCGAAATTGGCATAGTCATGCACATGGGGCTCGTAGAATTCGATATTGTAGCGCTCCATCGTCTGGCTGGAGGCAAAGAAATGCCCGCTGGGTTCAACCTCACGCAGGGCGGTGTCATAACCGATCTCGGCCGTGCCCGCTTGTGCGCCAGCACACAGCTCGGCCACCATGTTCAGCACTTCGGCATCACAGATCATCTTTTCGAAAGAGACCGTCAATCCACCCTCAAGCCACCCGGCCGAATGGATGATCACCGTGGCCCCGGCCATCAGACACCCCCAAAGGCCAAACTGATTTTCATTCGCGGCCTGAACGTCGTTTACATTCGAAGCCGACCCGGCGGCGGACCGCCACGGAAGGCCCAGGTGCCGCGCCAACTGCCCCGCCGCCAGAGACGCCTGGAAATGCGAAGGCGTCCCAAACGCTGGAGCCCCCGATTTCATGTCCACGTTGCTGGTGAAGGTCCCATAACACACCGGCGCGCCGGGATTGGTTAGTTGGGTCAGGGTAACCGCTGCCAAAGCCTCGGCATGAGACAGCGTAATCGCCCCGGCCACAGTAATGGGTGCCATCGCCCCCATTAGCGTGAACGGCGTGACAATCGACATCTGACCGTGGCGGGCAAAGTCGATTAGACCTTGCGCCATGGGGATATCCAACGTCCGCGGACTGTTGGTATTGATGATCGTATAGCTGTGCGGGGTGGCGCGGAATTCATCGTCCGGCAGGCCACGCGCAGTGGTCAGCATCTCAAAACAATCCATCACCTGCGGCGTTCCGCGAGAGTAGAAGAACGGGAACTTGTCAGTCAGCTCCATCTGCGCCTGCGTGGTGAAATAGTGGCGCAGGTGGGTCGGCACGTCCTGTGGTTCGACCTGCGGCGAAATCATCTGGAACACATCAAAGTGGTGCGTAAGTTTCAAAAAATCCAGATAGTCCTGCCCCGTCGCGGGGCGACGACCCTTTTCCAGATCGGTGGCATTCGGAGCCCCTGCTCCTGGTTGAAACACAAGACTGCCCAGTTCCAGCGTGAAATCACGACGGCGCGCGCCAGCACGGCAATTGATGGACTTGGGGGCTGACGCTATAGCGGCCTCAACGATCTCTCGACCGATGAAGACCATTTCACTGTCTTCCTCTACCCGTGCGCCTGCCTTGTCGAATATTCGGCGGGCCTCGGGCAGCAGAACCTTAATCCCCAGCTCCTGAAGCGTCCGCAGGGCGGTTGCGTGCATATCGGCGATCTGATCCGCCGGGAACACCTCCATCACCGGGAACGGGTTGCGCAGCTGGCGGTAATTCACATCGCGACTTGGCACAGGCACGGCGTCTGCACCGCGTCCACGACGCCGCCTGCCGCGCTCGGATGTTTGCGAGATCACCATCAGCCCCTCATCGCCTTACCGTTCGGATCGTATGGGGACGTTGCGATCACACACGCGGGGCGTTCAACACCAACCACATGAACCGTCAACTCGGTACCCGGTTCTGCCTTGTCACGTTCGACCAGAGCCATAGCCAGAGATTTTCCGGTATAGTGCCCATAGCCGCCCGAAGTTACGAAACCCACTCGGTCTTCGCCCGACCAGATCGGCTCGTACCCGCTGGCGTCAGCGTCCAGCGCGTCTATTTCCAGCGTTACTTGCACTTGCGCCGGGCCGTTTCCGTCACGCTCGGCCAATGCGGCGTCTTTGCCGACGAAATCCTTATCCCAGTCGATCCAGCGATCCATTCCTGTCATCCCCGGCGTGTAGGCCTGGGTGAACTCCGCCGACCAGATACCAAAGCTTTTTTCCAGCCGCGTCGACAGCATCGCGTTGAAGCCGCATTCGCGAATACCTTCATCCGCCCCGGCCTCAAGCAGCACCCGGCGCAGCGCAATATGATCGCCATAACGGCAGTTGATCTCATAGCCTTTTTCGCCTGTCACCGACATACGCGCGACGCGGGCGCGAACAAGGCCGATATCGAACTCACCGCAGCCCATGAACCCAAGACCCGAGATATCCTGTTCCGCCAGTTTCTCGACCACTGCCTGCGATTTCGGCCCTACCACAGCGAAACCGCAATACTCTTCACCCAGATCACGGATATTGACGCCGTCGATCATGTGATCGTCGAACCAGCGCATGTGCCAGGCGCGCAGATAATAGCTGCCCATGATCCACCAGGTGTCGTCGCCCCAGTTAAGAACGGTCAGATCCCCTTTGAGCCGCCCGTCCTCGCCCAGCATCGGGGCCAATTTGGCACGGCCCGGCGCGGGGAGTTTCGATGCCATGACCTTATCGAGCCAAACCTCAGCATTGGGGCCGCTGACCTCAAACCGCGAAAAGCCCGAGATATCCAACAGGCCGACGCCTTCGCGGATCACCTTGCATTCCTCGGCCACGATGTCGTGAGCGTTTGATCGTTTGAGCGTCGGTGTTTCCTCAAACCCTTTCGGCGCGAAATACAGCGGCACTTCCAGATCCCAGCTAACACCCCATTTGCAGCCGGCCTCTGTCATTGCGTCATGGGCGGGCGCCATCTTCAGCGGACGGCCCGCGGGCAGTTGCTCATTCGGGTAGGTCATTACGAAACGGCGGGAATAGAACTGCCCGGTGGTTTCGCGGATATAGCGTTTGTTCTGCGCGAAATCACCATACCGCGCCACGTCCATCGGCCATGCATCCGCCTCAGGCTCGCCATGGATCATCCACTCGGCCAATGTTTTGCCAACGCCGCCGCCCTGCAAGAACCCGGCCATCACCGCGCAAGCCGACCAATAACCGCGCTTGCCCGGAACGGGTCCGACCAGCGGGTTACCATCTGGCGAGAAAGTAAACGCCCCGTTTACCCACGTCTTGATCCCCACGTTCTGAATCGACGGGTATCGCTCAAAGCCCAGCGTCAGTTCGTTTTCAATCCGATCCAGCTGTTCTTGGAACAGCTCTTCGCCATAATTCCACGGTGCGCCGTCCATGGCCCAGTGTTCGTGATCAATCTCGTAGATACCAACAAGGACGCCCTTCTGGTCCTGCCGCATATAGGTGAACCCTTCGAGGTCGACGGTCATAGGCATCTCGAAATCCGCCTGCGCCACTTCGGGCACCGTGTCGGTAATCAGATAGTGGTGTTTCAGCGGCGAGACCGGCAGTTCGATGCCAGCCATGCGGCCCACCTGTTTGGCCCAAAGCCCAGCCGCATTGACCACATGTTCGCAAGTGATCGTGCCCTTGTCGGTCACCACCTGCCAACCATCCGCGGTTTGGATCAGCTCCTTAACCTTGGTTTCCTCGTAATACTCGGCACCACGTTTTCTGGCCGCCGTTGCATAAGCCTGCACCGTGCCGGTCGTGTCGATATAGCCCTCGCGGTCCGCCCACATAGCACCCAGCACGCCGTCGGTGGACATGATCGGGCAACGGCGCTGCGCCTCTTCCGGAGACAGCAACTCGCAATCCTCAATGCCGATAGACTGAAAAATACGGTAGTTCGCCTGTAGCCACTCCCACCGTTCGGGCGTTCCAGCCAACGTCAGGCCACCGGTCATGTGCATTCCGATATTCTGACCCGATTCCTTTTCAATCTCACTAAGCAGATCGATGGTATACGCCTGCAGCGAGGCCATATTTGGGTCAGCGTTCAACGCATGAACCCCTCCGGCAGCGTGCCAGGAAGATCCCGATGCCAACCGCCGCCGTTCCAGCATCACCACATCCGACCAGCCGAACTTGGCCAGGTGATACAGAACCGAGGCGCCCACAACGCCGCCCCCGATAACCACAACACGGTACTGAGATTTCATCCTGCCCTCCCAACATGGCTTGGGCAGAACGCTAGACCCACTGTTCACTTCTGTCTAGACATTTCTGTACAGTTCTACCCGCACCAGATTGTTGGACGGATTTCTCTGGTTTAAAGCTGCGCGCTGGGCCGTGTGCTGACCTTTTCGAACCAAGTCAGCGTTGCCGAATTTTCCTGCGGTATTCGCGTCTTGATCACTCGGGCAAAGTCAACAAAGACAAATGTTGAGATGTCAGCCAGCGTAAACTCAGACCCGGCGATATAGGGACTTTCCGCCAATCGCCATTCCAACAGATCGAAAAAATATCCAACCCGCGCGGCACCTCGTTGCGCCAGTTCAGGAATCTGAGCGTGATTCACCGGACCGGGAATCGCCCTGTCGGCAAAGGCGGGATGCGTGTTGCGTAAAGTTTCGCCAATGGGCGCCCCGCCTTGCTGTTCAACGATACTGTTCCACATCAAAACAAGACCTTTTTCATCCGAGGTGCGCCCCATCAAAGGCGGCTCGGGAAATCGGGCGTCGAGATAGGCCGCGATGCCAAGGTTCTCGGTCAGTGCCGTGCCCTCATCCGTGATCAGCACAGGAAGGGTCGCGTTCGGGTTGATCGCTTTGAACGCATCGCTCAGCTGTTCGCCTTTGCCGATCGAGACCTCGCGGGTTTCGACCTCCAACCCTTTTTCCGCGATGAACATACGAGCCCGGCGTGGGTTCGGGGCGGTTTTGCAATCGTAGAACAGCATGGGATGCTCCTGTGTTTCAGCGGCGATAGACGAAGCACCGGCCCTGAACCGCACCGGGCGGCAAAGGCAATTCAGTCAGTTCGTCGAAATACATCCGATCACTGGAGACCATCAAACCACCTTCTGCGAGCAGAGGTTGGATCAACGGTGAAACAAATCTGGCAAAGGCGTCGTTCTTTTCTCGGTTATGCCCGCCAAGATCCGCGTGGATCAGGCTTGCAGTGGCACCGAAACGCGTCAGCGCGGCGGGCAGCGTTTCGCGCACATCGCCCAGAATCACCCGATCCTCGGGGGGCGTTGAATCTGGGTGGGACGCCACCGCTCGTTCAAACACGTACACGGGGCGGTCTTTCACATATTGCGCCATGTGATGATAGGTCCGCCCATTGCCCAAACCCAATTCAAAGACCGGCCCCGCCATGCCACGCGATTCGGCAATGGCAAAATCCAGACAGGCGCGTTGCGACACCATGCGGTCAATGAACAGATCGAGTCGGCTTTGATCGTCGGGCACGGGGAAATCTCTCCTTGATATCAGTCGATTTGCCAGATGGGGTCGACATGGCCCGTGATCGCAAATCCTCAAGACTTTGTGTAGACAAATTGGTGTCAGTTTCACGTTTCCGCGACATTTCACCCCAAGAACGGGTTTGACTACCCCGCCCCAACCGCGCGAGACTGCGTCAAAAAACACGGGGAGTTGATCAAGCCGATGCCGACCTACGGCCCAACGGGTGGAATACCCGCATGACAGCTTTGTTGTCTGTCCGCGATTTGAGCATCGGTTTTGGTGCGGGCAACCCCGTTGTCGAAGGCGTCAATTTTGACGTCGAGGCGGGGCAGACACTTGCGCTGGTCGGCGAATCCGGTTCTGGCAAGACTATCTCGTGTAGGGCGGCGTTGCGGATTTTGCCACGCACCGCGCAAATTCGCAGCGGGACAATCATTCTGAATGATTCCAAAGGCACAGAGGATCTGACCAAGATTAGCGAAAAGCAGATGCGCGGTATTCGCGGCAACCGCGTTTCGATGATCTTTCAAGAACCGATGCGATCCCTGTCGCCGCTGCACAAGATCGGCAATCAGGTCAGCGAGGTTCTCTGGCTGCACCGTGGCGCGTCCGAGGCGCAGGCCCGCAAAGAAGTTTTGACTCAGTTCGAGCGCGTTGGCTTTCCCGATCCCCAACGTGCCTATGATTCTTACCCGTTTGAATTGTCCGGTGGCATGCGCCAACGCGCCATGATTGCGATGGCGATGGTGTCCAAGCCGGAATTGTTGATCGCGGACGAGCCGACAACCGCGCTTGACGTGACGACACAGGCGCAGGTTCTGGGCCTGATCAAGGAATTGCAGCGCGAAACCGGCATGGCACTGATCCTTGTCACCCATGATCTGGGCGTGGTCGCCAATATGGCAGAACAGGTCGCCGTCATGCACAAGGGCCGTGTGATGGAATCCGGGGCCGCCGCCCCGATCCTGACCTCACCCGCGCATCCTTACACGCAGCAATTGTTCAACGCCGCACCCGAGATTCCGGACGAAGACTCGGTTGGGATACCGATGCCCGACGAGGATTTGATCCTACAGATCAAGAACGTCTCAAAAACTTACACCTTGCGATCCAGCAAGGGTTGGAAGGGTGAACAACTGATCCATGCCTGCCGTGGCGTTGACATGAAGCTCGCACGCGGCAAGACACTGGCCGTGGTCGGCGAAAGCGGCTCGGGCAAGACCACGGCTGCGCGTATCGCGTTGGGCGCCGAACTTCCCGATCCCGGCGGCGAGGTTCTGTTCCGCACCTCGCCAACCGAAGACCCGATTACCGTTCACCATATGACCCGTGCCCAGCGCACCGCCTTTCAGCGCAAGGCGCAGATGGTGTTTCAAGACCCCTACAGTTCACTCAGCCCGCGCATGCGCATTCAGGATGCGATGACCGAGCCGTTGGAGATTCACAAGATCGGCACCGCATCTGAACAGCGTGACAAAGCCGCCGAGATGCTGCTGCGGGTTGGGCTGAACGCCGACATGCTGAAACGCTATCCTCATGCCTTTTCTGGTGGTCAGCGACAGCGCCTGTCCATTGCCCGCGCCATGATGCTGGACCCGCAGCTGATCGTGTGCGACGAGCCTACATCGGCTTTGGATGTCTCGGTTCAGGAACAAATCCTGACACTGCTGGAAGATTTGCAGGACAGTCTGAATCTGTCCTACTTCTTTATCTCTCACGACCTTGCCGTTGTGGCGCGCATTGCCGACGAGGTTGCAGTGATGCGCCGCGGGCTGGTCGTTGAACAGGCCCCGCCCGAGACCCTTTTCTACAATCCCCGCCACCCGTACACCAAGGCGCTGATTGCCGCCCAGCCAGAACCTGACATCAACCGCCCAATCGACCTGAAATTGGTTGCTTTGGGCGCAGGTTCGCCGGACAGTTGGGATGACGCCTTCCGATTTACTGACTCCGTGATACCTTCGCTGGTAGAGATGGAACCCGGCCATAAGGTACGATGCCATGTTTAAGACCACTCGCCCCCTGCTTCTGGCTGCCACGCTGACGGCTGCGTGGATGCTGCCCGCCTCGGCGGAAACACCCACCCCAAAGGAAAGCGGATTTTGGGAAAGTGAGGTGAGCGCGGGCAATCTGCCACCTGTTCAGGATCGCCTTCCCGATGAACCGCTGGTTGTCGATCTGGCGGCAAAGGGGCGTGATTTTGGAACACCCGGCGGCACTTTGCGCACCATGGTCACCCGGTCCAAGGACATCCGCCAGATGGTTGTCTATGGCTATGCCCGGCTGGTGGGTTTCAACGAGAATTACGAACTTGTACCCGACCTGCTCGAGTCCTACGAAAGCGAAGACAACCGCAAGTTTACCCTGAACCTGCGCGAGGGGCATAAATGGTCAGACGGATCGCCGTTTACATCCGAGGATTTCAGGTACTGGTGGGAAGATGTCGCAAATAACGAGCTGCTCAGCCCGTCCGGCCCACCCGATTTTCTGATCGTCGAAGGCAAAACGCCAACGGTGAGTTACCCCGACGAAACCACGATTGTTTTCGAATGGGAGGACCCGAACCCGGATTTCCTGCAATCACTGGCACAGGCGCGTCCGCCCTTCATTTACCGACCGGCCGCATTTCTGAAGCCGTATCACGAGAAATATGCAGATCCCGAAGAAATGGCCGCGCTGGTCGAAGACAACCGGGTCAAAAGCTGGGCGGCGCTGCACAACAAGCTGGATAACCTTTATAAATTCGACAACCACGAATTACCCACGCTGCAGCCATGGCTGAATGCCAGTTCAGGCAAGAAAATCCGGCATAACTTTGTACGCAACCCCTATTACCACCGCATCGACAGCAACGGTGTGCAATTGCCCTATATCGACGTGGTCGAGATGGAGATTGTCGCCCCCGGTCTGGTCGCAGCAAAAACCAACGCTGGTGAAACCGACCTGCAGGGGCGTGGGCTGGCGTTCCGCGATGCGTCGATCCTGAAAAAGGGCGAAGAAGTCGGGAACTACAAGACACGGCTGTGGAAAACCGGTGTCGCGTCGCAGATCGCAATCTATCCGAATCTGAACTTTGCTGATGACGGTTGGCGCGACGTTCTGCGCGATGTCCGCGTGCGACGTGCCCTGTCACTTGCCATCGACCGCAAGACGATCAATCAGGCGCTGTATTTCAAACTGGCCCAGCCCGGCGCGATGTCGGTTCTGCCCGCGTCGCCGTTCTATGATGAGGAAAACGCTCAGGCATGGGCGCAATATGACATCGAAATGGCCAATGCCCTACTGGATGAGGCCGGACTGACCGAGCGGGACAAGAACGGTATCCGCATGCTGCCCGATGGCCGCCCGATGGAACTGATCATCGAAACTGCCGGTGAACGGCAGGAGGTCGAGAACGCGCTGCAGATCGTCACCGACACCTGGCGCGAGATTGGCATCGCTCTGGTCATGCGACCGCTGGATAGGGACATCTTGCGCAACCGTGTTTTTGCTGGAAACACAATGGCTTCGGTCTGGTTTGGCTGGGATGACGGTATTCCGCAGGCCCACACCTCGCCCGCTTATCTGGCTCCCACCGATCAGGTCTTTCTGGCCTGGCCCAAATGGGGTCAATTTTATCAAACCGGTGGCGACGCAGGCGAAGCCCCCGACATGCCCGAGGCAGAACGCCTGATGCAGCTGGCCCATGATTGGGAGGTCGCTACCAACGACGACGATCGCAAGGCAATCTGGACCGAGATGTTGAACATTCATGCCGAACAGCTATTTGCCATCGGCATTCTGAACGGCGCACCGCAGCCTGTGGTGGTGTCGAACCGCCTGCGCAACGTGCCCGAACAGGCCATGTGGGCATGGGAGCCCGGCGCCCATTTCGGCATTCACCGGCCGGACGAATTCTTCTTCGCCGACTGATCAGGAGCAGCTAAATGGTCATGCTGCGCTATGCGGTGTATCGCTTTTTCACGATGCTGCTGACTCTGTTGGTGGTGTCGGTGCTGATCTTTGTGATCATCAACCTTCCGCCTGGAGATTACCTGAGCAATCAGATCGCCGAATTGCAGGCTTCCGGCCAGTCTGCCGGCGTGGCCAAGGCGGAATTTCTGCGTGCGGAATATGCGCTGGACCGGCCCGTCTGGGAACAATATCTGATCTGGATGGGATTCTGGCCCGGCCCGCACGGGTTCGAGGGGCTTCTGCAGGGCAACTATGGTTGGTCCTTCGAATTCGACCGCCCCGTGGCCGAGATTGTAGGCGATACCCTGTGGTTGACCGTAGTGGTCAATCTGGCCGCCATCCTGTTCGTCTACGCCGTCGCGCTGCCGCTTGGTGTCCTTGCTGCTGCCAAGTCCCGGACGTGGATCGATTATACGTCGGCTTTTGTGGGGTATCTGGGTCTGGCCACGCCGAACTTTCTGCTTGCGCTGATCCTGTTCTATTACGGCCACCGTTACTTCAACCTACCCATCGGCGGCTTGATGGACCCATCCTTTGAAGGCCAGCCGATGAGCTGGGACAAGTTGAAGTCCATTCTTGTCCACCTGATCGTCCCGACCTTTGTGATCGGCACCTCCGGGGCTTCGGCCATGATGCAACGCTTGCGTGCCAACATGCTGGACGAGTTGGGGAAACCCTATGTGGAAACCGCAATCGCCAAAGGGATGGCCCCGTCGCGGATGCTGGCGAAATACCCGCTGCGCGTGGCGTTCAACCCTTTCGTGGCGGATATCGGCAACCTGCTACCCTCGATGGTGTCCGGCTCGGTTTTGGTCTCGGTTGTTCTTGGCCTGCAAACCATCGGCCCGACCCTTCTGACGGCACTGAAAACGCAGGATCAGTTCCTGTCCGCCTTTATTCTGATGTTCGTGGCCCTGCTGACCCTCATCGGCACCATGATATCTGACATTCTGCTGGTCATGCTTGACCCGCGCATCCGGTACGAGGGGCGTGAAGCATGACCCAACATTCCGATGGTCGCTATGTCGACGACGCCCCCTATGACCCGGACGCCGCCCTGCAACAGCTTGAGCGTGCCGATCTGGACGCGCCAAACTGGGTGCTGGTTTGGCGCAAGTTCAAAACTCACAAGCTGGGCTTGATCTCGGGCATTTTCCTGCTGCTGTGTTATCTGATGCTGCCTTTCGCAGGGTTCATCGCGCCTTATGGTCCGAATGAACGCAACGGAGAGCATCTTTATGCGCCGCCGCAAAGCGTCAACTGGTTCTATGAGGGCAAATTCATCGGCCCCCATGTCTTTCCCATCGTTGCCGAGGCTGATCTGGAAACCTTCCAATGGAAATTCGTACCCGACCTCGAAGATCCGCGCCCGATCAAGTTTTTCTGTGAAGGGTCGGAATACAAACTGGCTGGCCTGATCAAATCCGACACTCACCTGTTCTGCGCGCCCGAAGGGGCGACGCTGTTCCTGTGGGGGTCGGACCGTCTGGGCCGGGATGTGTTCAGTCGCATTCTCTACGGCGCGCAGCTGTCGCTGACCGTAGGTTTAATCGGCATCTCGGTGTCTTTCACCCTTGGAATTATCTTCGGTTCGATGGCCGGCTATTTCGGCGGCAAGATCGACTGGGTGATCAACCGGGTCATTGAAATCCTGCGCTCTTTGCCTGAACTACCCTTGTGGCTGGCCCTGTCCGCCGCGGTGCCTTCGAATTGGAGCCCGGTGGCGGTGTTTTTCATCATCTCGATCATCCTCGGCATCCTCGATTGGCCCGGTCTGGCCCGATCCGTGCGCGCCAAATTCCTGTCGCTGCGCGAAGAGGAATACGTGCGCGCCGCCGAGATGATGGGCGCAAGCTCGGGCCGCGTGATCCGCAAACACCTGCTGCCCAACTTCATGTCCCACCTGATCGCATCGGCCACCTTGTCGATCCCGGCGATGATCCTTGGAGAAACGGCGCTCAGCTTCCTTGGCCTTGGGCTGCGCGCTCCTGCGGTCAGCTGGGGGGTGATGCTGAATGACGCGCAGAACCTAGCCTCGATCGAGATTTATCCGTGGACGGCAATTCCAATGCTGCCAATCATTGTCGTTGTACTGGCGTTCAACTTCCTGGGCGACGGATTGCGCGACAGTCTGGACCCGTACCAGCAATGAGCCTGATTTCCGCCCTCCCCGCCGCAGACAGCTACAAGTCGACCGGGAAGGGCGCATGGTCCAGCGCGTTTGCTGTATCCGAACTGGCAACCGCCAGTTTCGCTGCCGTTGGTCAAGAGTTGGCGCGCCTGATCACAGCAATGAACCTTGCCCCCACAACGCCTAAGATATCGGTCAATCATCGTTTAGCTTCGCTGTGGTACGGGTCTTCGTTCAAACCAGACGGGTGGGAGATGCCCAGCCTCTGGGACCCAATCGCCGGGGATTATCAGGCGTCGGATGGCTGGATCAGGCTGCACACCAATCTGCCCTCCCACCGGGCAGCGGCGCTGAAGGTGCTGGAGGCGCAAGCCAACCGGGACGCAGTTGCACAGGCTGTGAAAGACTGGTCCATCGCCGATTTGGAAACCTCGGTTGTGGCCGAGGGCGGCGCGGCCGCCGCGATGCGCGGTCGGACCGAATGGCTGGAACACCCGCAAGGGCGGGCGGTGTCGCGCGATCCGCTGATCGGATGGCACAGCCCGCGGCATATCACGCTGCGCGACCGTCCCGAAGCAACGGCCCGACGTCCACTGGCGGGCTTGCGCGTTCTGGACCTGACGCGTGTTCTGGCTGGACCGGTTTCAACCCGCACGCTGGCGGGGTTCGGAGCCGAAGTACTACGTATCGACCCACCCGGATGGGATGAGCCAGGTGTCATACCTGGTATCTCCCTGGGAAAGCACTGCGCCTATCTAGACCTGAAATCGCCAGCCGGTCTGAAGAAGCTGGAAAACCTGCTGGCGCAAGCAGATGTCTTCATTCATGGCTACCGCCCGGGCGCGCTGGACGCGCTTGGACTGACCAAGATAAAACGCGATGAACTGGCCTCCAACCGAATTGAGGTCACTCTGAACGCTTATGGCTGGCAAGGGCCGTGGTCCAACAGACGTGGTTTTGACAGCCTCGTACAGATGAGCGCAGGCATCGCAGACGCGGGTCGCGCTTGGGCCAAGGCCGAAAAACCCACCCCTCTGCCGGTTCAGGCGCTGGATCACGCGACAGGCTATCTGATGGCTGCGACGGTCTTGTCAGCACTGGCCGAGGCCGCGTCTGCAAACTCCATCATGCTGGCGCAGCTGTCCCTGGCCCGCACAGCGGAACTACTGGCTGCGTTGGCGAAATCCGAGCAGGACGAAGAGATCACAACCCCCACAACATCCGATTACGCTCAAGAGATTGAAGCATCCGGCTGGGGCCCCGGGCATCGCCTGAAACCGGCTTTGTCCGTTGGCCAGGCCCATATGTCATGGCCTCTGCCAGCCGCGAAGCTGGGCACATCCCAACCCATCTGGCCTTCGCGGACCACCTGAACCAACCGCCGCGCGGTACGCGCGGCCCGGCCCAACACTTTGGGGGGCGTCTCGTCAGAGACGCATCCCAAGGGGGCGGGGGCCTTCCCTAGCGATCATCCCCGCCGGGGCCGATATCGTCCAGATAATCCTCATCAATCGCCGCCTGCACCGCGCCGGTCACGGCTTCACGCTGCTTCGGCGTCAGATCCTCGGGTTCTTTGCCTTCGGCCAGCCGCACGGTGACTTCGCGATGAGCAAACTTGATCCCTTCGCGTGCGAATAGCTCGCGGATATCTTGATAGACTCTCTTGCGCACCAGCCACTGATCACCGGGCTTGGTCATGAACTTGACCCGGATGATCATCGCGGAATCCTGCATCTCAATCACGCCCTGCGATTTCAGCGGCTGGATAAAGTTGTCGCCGATCACGGGGTCGCTCAGCAATTGCTGCCCCAGCTTCTTGATCAGCTTGCGCACCTTTTCAACATCGGTGTCATAGGTCACACGCAACGGCAATTTCATGATTACCCAATCGCGGGAATAGTTGGTCAGCACCTTGATCTCACCAAAGGGAATCGTGTTCAGCGCGCCCAGATGGTGACGCAACTGGAATGAACGAACCGAGATTTTTTCAACCGTCCCCTTCACATCCCCGATGTCGATGTATTCTCCTTTACGAAAGGCATCATCCATCAGGAAGAACGCCCCCGAAAAGATATCGCGCACCAGCGTTTGCGAGCCGAACCCAACAGCCAGACCCACCACACCAGCTCCGGCAAACAGCGGGCTGACATTAATCCCCAACTCCATCAACACAATCAAAACGATGGTGACGACAACAACGGCCAGGATCGCACCACGGAACAAGGGCAGCAACGTCGCTAGGCGGCTTTGCCCGCCTTCGCCGCCTTCATCGCCCAACTCGGCCTCTTCGCCGCCATCATCGGTTTCTTCAGCAATTTTCGAGTCGATCCAGATGCGGAAGAAGTGGAAGAGAATATAGCCAATGAACAGGATGACCATCACATCCAGCGCACGCTCGACCGGCAAGTCCTCGCTCCAGCTGGCTTCGGGGTTCCAGATCACCACCAACGCATAAAGCCCGACCACAAAGGCCAAAATCCCTGCCACGCGACGGGCCAAATCCTCATATGTCAGGATCGAATGTTGGCGCAGTTCCGCCTCGGGTGTCTCGACGGCTTCATCATCCTCTTCCATGGCCGCCGCATTCATGTCTTCCATTTGGCGGTTACGGTCAAAGTAACGCTCCAGCAGGTAATTCATTGCGCCGTAGGCCACGACCACAGACATGAAAATCAAATAGCTGCTGGCCACGATCGGCAGAGAATTCTCATTCTCAAGCACCAGATCCACCGCCAGCTTGAACCAGCTGAATACGATATAGACAACCAGCACAGGCGCCCACGCGAATGAGATGAACCGCAAAATCCACGACACTTGGTCCGGTGCGCGCCCGCCGCGAATGGCATTCGAAATGGCGCGCGCATTGAACATTATCATCAACAAATTGCCCAGCGCGCCCAACATGGTCAGGCCACCATAGACCAAGGCATAGACATTGTAGTTCAACCCAAAATCCGCCACCCAAGTGGCGAACAACACAACCGAGATGTCGTAGGTCGCCAGCGCCGACGCCCAGAAATACAGCCGCTTTGCGTCTCGATCCGAGAAGGGCGGCAAACGGTATTGGCTCAGATAAGGGGACAGAACCATCCGCCACAGGTCGGATATCGTGCGCGACAGGAAAAACGCCGTAAAGATCGCAGTGACCGTAAACTGAATCGAGATATCTTCGGCTTCACCAAAGAACAGGTACCCCACGATCAGCGCCATCAGCATCGCAAAGATCGTGCCCCCGATCCCCATGAAAAACCGGAACACCAAAAACGGCATTTTCTCCCGATAGCCTTGCGGGTTTTCCTTGGACCGTGCCACAACCAGCTTTTTGGCCATGCGCTTGCCGTAAATCTCGGTGGACAGCCAGCGCCCCAGCAGCAGAAACAGAATGTTCCACGCCAGAACCTCGACATAGGTCTGAATGCGGCCATCCGGGCTGGTCTGCCGCAGGACGTACTGAACTTCGAAAATAGAATAGGGCAAAGCCTCTAGGCGCGATTCCATGGACTCGCGAAACTTTGAGAACCTTTCCTGCGCTTTCATCAGTTGCGATCCGTCGCCCATCGGCCCATGCGCGTCCTCGGCCGAGGCATCAGCACCTGGCTGACCGCCCGAAGACACAACCTGCCCCGCGCTGTCGATGACAATTACGCTGGCGCCGGCCTCGGTTGCCGCCTTGATCGCGGCAGCCAGATCACCATCGGCCCCAGTTTCGGCCTCAGACTCTGAGGTATATCCGGGGATCAAAGGGACTTGCGCCGATGCCTCTGTGACGAAGGCCGCAGCAAACGCCCACAGGATCAGAGCCATTCCAGCAATTAGTCTGAGTTTCATCGATTTTTCTGTCCAAGTCGTATGTTGCATCGCAGGTTACAGAAGCGCCTGAGCGTATTCAAATATTCAGCGTTTCACGGCTCAAGTTCGTGTCATTTCGTGTTTCGGCTGCAATGCAGGCGACAAGAGTATTTGCAACCTTGGAAAAACTGAATATGACCGACCCAGTAGTATGAGTGGAATGGCAAGATCAACGCAGGGTGTAACGGGGAAAAACGCCCCAATACCATCTGTACTTTGGCTGTTGCCATTTCGCCATGTTTGACGAATTTGCACAATCTCGGCACCCCCTTTGGCAAGCGGCGTCAAAGAATATACGGTAACGGAGTTTAACGCGCGGATTTGCACCCAGGGACACGACAGGCGAAGGCATGAGCCTAGGAATACAAAACAACATCACCGGCCGTGCGCCGCGCATACTGTTCTACAGCCACGATACATTTGGATTGGGGCATCTGCGCCGGTCGCGCGCCCTTGCCGCAGCTATCACGCAAGCCAACCCGCAAGCGTCAGCCCTGATCCTGACCGGGTCACCCGTGGCAGGTCGGTTCACCTTTCCGCGCCGGGTCGACCACGTGCGCCTGCCAGGTGTGACCAAACGTGCCGATGGCTCGTATGCAGCGCGCACCATTGGCATGGGGATCGAAGAGGTAACCGAACTGCGCGCAGGTCTGATCCAGACTGCCGTCCAGCAATTCGACCCCGATATGCTGATCGTCGACAAGGAACCCACCGGTTTTCGTGGGGAGTTGCTACCGACACTGGAACATCTGTTGCATTCGCAACGCACCAAGCTGGTTCTTGGCCTGCGCGACGTGCTGGACGAACCCGAAGTTCTGGCCGCCGAGTGGGAGCGGAAAGAGGCCCTTGCCGCGACCGAGCGCTTCTATCACGAAATCTGGGTTTACGGTCTGCGCTCGATCTATGATCCGACCAAAGGGCTGCCGCTTAGCCACGCGGCGCAATCGCGCACGCATTGGACCGGTTACCTGCGGCGGGATCTTGGCCCTGTAGGCGAGCCACCTGAACAACCCTACATCCTAATCACTCCAGGTGGCGGTGGCGACGGTAAGGCGATGGTGAACCAGGTTCTCTCCGCTTACGAAAAAGACCCTACCCTGTCGCCGCGTGCAGTGTTGGTTTACGGCCCCTTTCTTTCCGGTGAGTTGCGTGAAGAATTCGAGACCCGCGTTGCCGCGTTGAATGGCCGGGTGACCGCCGTGGGGTTCGAATCCCAGATCGAAACGCTATTTGCGGGGGCCGCCGGGGTGGTCTGTATGGGCGGTTACAATACTTTCTGCGAAGTGCTGTCCTTTGACAAACGTGCCGTCATCGTGCCTCGCACGACGCCACGACTAGAACAGTGGATTCGCGCCTCGCGCGCAGAAGGGCTGGGCCTTGTGCGGATGCTGGACGAAAACCGCGACGGGCTGACAGCGGATGCGATGATCGAGGCGATCCGCGACCTGCCGCACCAACCCCTGCCATCGCAGACCATTCAGGACGGGCTGCTGGACGGGTTGGACTATGTCATCGACCGCGTTGACGCGTTGCTAGGCCAGGAACAGGAACGGGCCATCGGATGACCACAGCCCAGCCGAAACTGGCGGTGCTGGTCAAAGGGTGGCCGCGCCTGTCCGAGACGTTCATTGCCCAGGAACTTGTCGCCCTGCAAGAGGCCGGGCACAGCTTTGACATCTGGTCTTTGCGCCATCCGACCGACGTAAAACGGCACCCGCTGCACGACCGGTTTCAGGGTCAGGTGCATTACCTCCCTGAATACCTATACGAAGAACCACAGCGTGTCTGGGCTGCGCGACAGACTGCGCAAACCCTGCCGGGCTATGCCGAGGCCTACCGGGTCTGGCGCGCAGATCTGCGCCGTGATCCGACCCACAACCGCATACGGCGCTTTGGTCAGGCCTGCGTTCTGGCCGCCGAATTACCCGACGTGACACAAGTGGTGTATGCGCATTTCATGCACACCCCATCCTCGGTCGCGCGCTACGCCGCCATCATGCGTGACCTGCCGTGGAGTTTTTCTGCCCACGCCAAGGACATCTGGACATCACCCGAGTGGGAAAAGATCGAAAAACTGCGCACCGACACTCATGGAGCGGCTTTTGGTGCGACCTGCACGGCAATTGGGGCCGACCATCTACGCAGTTTGGCCGACGATCCCGCGCGGGTTGACCTGATCTATCACGGGCTGGATCTGAACCGTTTTCCATCTCCGCCAAACCGTATGCCACGCGCGCCGGACGGGCCATTTAACATGCTCTCGGTCGGTCGTCTGGTCGAGAAAAAGGGCTTTGACCGGCTGATCGACGCGTTTGTCATGCTGCCAGAAACGCTGGACTGGCACTGGACGCACATTGGCGGCGGAACACTTGGCAATGCCTTGCGTGATCGAGCCGACGCCGCTGGCCTGTCGCAACGGATAACGTGGCAAGGCGCTTGTGATCAACCCGAAGTGATCGAAGCAATGCGCAGCGCAGACTTGTTTGTGCTTCCCAGCCGGATCGCCAGTGACGGAGACCGCGACGGGCTACCCAATGTTTTGATGGAGGCCGCTTCACAGCTGTTGCCGATCCTGTCGACGCCGGTATCGGCCATCCCCGAGTTTATTGAAACCGGCACCCACGGCGTCTTGTCCGACGATGATCCTGCCGCATTGGCCAGCGCCATCATCCATCTGGCCGCCGATCCGCAGCAAACTGCTTTGATGGCAAGTGCCGCCTATGATCGTTTGATCGCCGATTTCCGCATGGACCCCGGCATTGCCCGCCTGTCCAAACGACTGCGCGCATTGGGTTCGGACATAGGCTGATGGCACGAGTGGCCTATTACTCCCCGATGAAAGCGCCGGACAGCCCGGTGCCGTCAGGGGATCGCGAAATGGCCCGCAACCTGATGCACGCGATCGCCGCGCAAGAGGATACGGTCGAACTGGCCTCGCGGCTGCGCATCTACGACAAAGCCGGGGACGCGCAGGTGCAGACCGCATTGCGCGCCGAAGCTGACGCCGAGGTGCAACGTCTGCTCGCCGATCTTCCCGCGGACACCGCGCTTTGGGTGACCTATCACAACTATTACAAGGCTCCCGATCTGCTGGGCCCGCGTGTCTGCAAGGCGCGCAACATTCCCTACGTTCAGTTGGAAAGCACCCGCGCAACCAGCCGCCTGACAGGTCCCTGGGCCGGGTTTGCAAAAGCTGCACATGACGCCTGTGATGCGGCGCAGGTGATTTTCTACCACACCTCCAATGACCTGATCACTCTGGAACGGGAACGGTACGGGGATCAAAGCCTTGTGGAACTGCCCCCGTTCCTGCCCCGGTCGGATTTGCCGCCCGCCTCGGGCTGTGAGGGGCCAATGCTGACCGTGGGCATGATGCGGCACGGTGACAAGCTGGCTTCTTATACTCTTCTAGCGCAGGCTCTGGCCTTACTGGACGGCGACTGGTCCCTGGATATTGCGGGGGATGGCCCAGCACGTCCCGAAGTCGAGGTGCTGATGGCGCCGTTCGGATCAAAGATCCGGTTTCTGGGGCAATGTGACCGCGATGCTTTGCAGAAGCTGTACGGTGCGGCCTCGGTACTGTTGTGGCCGGGAGTGAACGAGGCCTATGGCATGATCTATCTTGAGGCGCAGGCCAGCGGTGTGCCTGTTGTAGCGCAGGACCGGCCCGGCGTGCGGGATGTGCTGTCCCCGTCGGACTATCCTTCGGTCGACGCTGGCCCCGAAGGATTGGCCGCACGCCTGCGCACCTTGGTGGATGACCTTTCTTTGCGCCTGTCACTGGGGGCCAAAGCCCGCGCGCGCGTGGCCGAACGTCACCTGATGCCTGCAGCAACCGACCGGTTCTGGCAGGCAACGCGACCTTTGATGGAGGTTCGGTTATGACCCGGCTAGCACTGCTTCGGCACGGTCACACCCATTGGAACCGCGCGGGCCGCATTCAGGGACGCAGTGATATACCGCTGGACGAAGATGCGCGGGCAGAGCTATCCGCTATGCAACTGCCCGCGCCATGGAAGGACGCGGACCTCTGGTCCAGCCCCCTGCTGCGGGCCAGCGAAACCGCCCGTCTGGTCGCGGGACGCGAGCCGCAGACTTCGGACGCGTTGACCGAGATGAACTGGGGTGATTGGGAAGGGTTGCGCGGTGTCGACTTGATTGCGGAACCGGACAGCGGATATTGCCATATCGAAGACTGGAGCTGGGATTTTCGCCCGCCAAACGGTGAAAGCCCAGCTGAGGTCTGGGCCCGTCTACACCCCTGGCTGAACGAGTTGTCGGGCGATACGGTTGCCGTCTGCCACATCGGTATTATGCGGGTCATTCTGGCGCGGGCCTGGGGATGGGATTTCAATGGCCCCGCCCCCTTTAAAATCAAACGCAACCGCATGTATATCGTCGATATGTCGACACTACGTCCCCAGCCCGAACCCGTCCGCCTGATCAGACCAGAGGCATCACAATGAAGGTGATGATCGTTGTCACGCACTTGTTGGGCACTGGGCATCTGAGCCGGGCGCTGACTTTGGGCCGGGCTTTCGTACGGGCCGGGCACGAGACCTTTGTTGTCTCGGGTGGAATGCCGGCACCACAGCTAGACAGCGCGGGCATGACCCTGTTGGGGCTTCCACCGCTGCGTTCGGACGGCACGAATTTCACCCGGCTTTTGACCCAAAGCGATGAAGTGGCCGATGCCGCCTATCTGACATCGCGCGAAACCGCATTGGTCGCAGCCGTGCAGAGTTTCGCACCTGATGTGCTGATCACCGAGCTTTTTCCCTTTGGTCGCCGGTCACTTGCGGCCGAGTTCAATGCCGCCTTGGTGGCCGCCTGGAACTTACCGCGACGGCCGGTCGTTCTGGGCTCGATCCGCGATATTCTAGCCCCGCCATCGAAGGCATCAAAGGCGGAAAGCACGAAAGAGATCGTGTGCCGGTATTACGACGGTATCCTCGTCCATTCAGATCAAAGCGTTGTTCCGCTGGAGGTGAGCTGGCCGGTGACCGATCGATTGCGCTCGCGGTTGTTCTATACCGGTTTTGTTGCGCCCGAGGCGCCTGTGCCGCATCCTGACGCGGTGGGCGATGGCGAAATACTGGTCAGCGCCGGTGGCGGATCTGTGGGCCAGCCGATCTTTCGCGCGGCCATCGAGGCCGCCCAAAAGATACCCAACAGGCGCTGGCGCCTGTTGGTTGGCGGACAAGATGCAAGGGCACGTATTGATCAGCTTTCACAACTCGTAGGCGACGCCCAGGTGACGCTAGAACCGGTGCGCCCCGATTTTCGGCAAATGCTGCCCCACGCGGCGGCCTCGGTCAGTATGTGCGGCTACAACACGGCGCTGGATATTTTGCAATCGGGAACGCCTGCGGTTTTTATCCCGTTCGACGACGGCAAAGAGGTTGAGCAGGGTTTGCGTGGTCAGAGCCTCTCGGACCTGTCGGCCATCGATGTGTTGCCTAGCAAATCCCTTAATGGGGATTCATTAGCACGGGCCGTTGCGTCGGTCATGTCAGATGGCCCACGCCCGGTTTCAGCGCAGGGCTTTGACGGGGCCGCAAGATCGGTCGAGATTGCCGTGAACTTGCGGGAGCAAACAAGATGATGGACTGGCGCCCTTTGGAGGCGGAGTTGGACATCTGGCAGGCGCAGGGCTTGTCGCTGCCGCTGTGGTGGCGGGATGATGACGCCATTTCAAGGACACCGCAGCTTGAAAGGCTGTCAGAGCTGTCACGGTCGCTTGGCCTGTCCGTTCATCTGGCGATCATTCCTCGTGATGCCGATGCCGGGCTGGGCGATTACGTCACGCAGCAGCAGTGGCTGATTCCTGTAGTGCATGGCTGGGCTCATCAAAACCACGCACCGCCTGACGAGAAGAAATCCGAATTCGGGTTGCACCGCCCGCTTGAGGCCATAATCGTCGACGCGCAATCCGGGCTGGAGCGCCTGCTTACTTTGTTCGGAGACGGGCTGTGTCCGATGTTTGTACCGCCCTGGAACCGCATCGCGCCCGAGGTGGTGCAGGAATTACCTGATCTTGGGTATCGCATCGTCTCGACAGCGACACCGCGCAAGACGCGGGAACCTGTCCCAAGGCTGGAGCAGATCAACACCCATCTGGACCCGATTGACTGGCGCGGAACGCGCGGGTTGGTGGCGGCGGACAAGTTGATCATTCAGACAGCAGACCTTTTACGCGACCGGCGTGAGGGACGCGCCGACATTACCGAACCTTTTGGTGTCTTGACCCACCATCTGGTCCATGATCAGGAGATCTGGACCTTTACCCAAGAGCTGCTGAGCCGACTTCTGGACGGCCCCGGTTTTGCCTGGGCAGACCCCACAATACCAACCGGAGACCCCGAATGAGCCGACTGGATTCCATGCTACGCCGCCTGACCGCGCAACGCGACGGGTTGAATTGGGCGGTCGCCCAGATCAGCGACATGGACGGAGATGTTCTGGACATGGGGCTGGGCAACGGTCGCACCTATGACCATTTGCGGGAAATTCTGCCGGACCGGCGGATATGGGTCATGGACCGGGTGCTGCAATGCCATCCGTCCAGCACCCCTCCGGCCGAGGACTTTCTGCAGGGCGAAGCGGAGCCCATGCTTGAAAAGCTTGGTATCGACGGGCCAAAGATCGCGCTGGCCCATTATGATTTTGGACGTGGCATCAAAGAAGACGATGTTGCCGAAGCAGCGCGTCTTAGCCCGCTAATTGCGCGGGTAATGCGGCCCGGCGGGTTGCTGATATCGGGGCAACCTCTAACCGGGTTCGAAGAGATCAAAGGTCCGGATACCATCGCGCCGGACCGGTATCTGTTCTACCGCGCCTGATCAAGCCACGCGCCGTCCACGAGACCACACCCCGTTCAGCGCTGGGGCGCCATGGTGAAGACAGAATCGGATGATATCTGCGCGCGCGCCGCTGCGCAGTTCTCCTCGGTCGTCCAAACCAACAACCTGTGCGGGCGTCCGCGTTACCGTTCGCAGGCCACGGGCCATATTGCCCCATATCTCCCCCAGACGTGTAGCCGACAACAGTAACGCGGCGGGAACATAATCTGAGGAGAGAATGTCGAGATGGCCCAGATCGGCGAGTTCCTGAGCGGCCACATTGCCGGAATGCGACCCGCCCCGGATCAGATTAGGCGCCCCCATCATCACCTTTATCCCGTGTTCGCTGCAGGCGCGTGCGGCCTCGACGGTGGTGGGAAACTCGGCCAGCCGGATGCCGTGTCCTGCCGAGACTCGCACCTGTTCCGGTGTGGTGTCATCATGGCTGGCCAGCATGGCCCCAAACCGCTTGGCGGCCTTGACGGTTTCGACCTCGTGCTTGTCTCCGTTGCGCTTTCGCATTGCCTTGAGGTCCGCGACATGGCGCTGAAACCGTTCGCCCTCCAACCCCAGCTTTCCTTTCAGGTAAATCTCAAGTTTCGACATATCTTGAAACTGACGTTGGCCAGGTGTGTGATCCATCAACGAAACCAGCCCAACCCTATCTTCGGGGCCGAACTCGTTTAACTCCTCGACCAGGGTCTCTGAACACACCTCGGCCCGAAGATGCAGAAAATGGCTGATCTTCAACACGTCTTGTTCCCGTAGTTGCCACAGTTCACGAGACAGTTCGCGGGCGTATCTTCGGTAACGCTGGCCGCTGGGGATTGACCCGACGCGTATCGCATCGAAGACAGTGGTGATCCCGGTGCTGGCCAGCTCGGCATCATGGGCCAAGATGGCCGCCGCATGCGGCCAGTCGACCTTTGGGCGCGGTTGGATATGGCGTTCCAGATTGTCGGTGTGCAGCTCGACCAGACCGGGGCTGACATAGTCACCTTCGCAATCAATCGCGCCAGGGGGAACCGTGCGGCCAGTGGCGATCTCGGCAATCGATTCACCTACGATACGGACGCTGCCGGTGATCGTCTCATCGGCAAGAACAAGCGTGGCATTGGCAAGGATCATTTCTTCTGTCATCTGAACTTCACACGGTCTGAACAAGTGGAAAGGCCGCGCACAGGAGGCCAACGTGACATTCACGCGATACGCGATCTATTTTATGCCCCCGGCGCGGGCGGAATGGACGAAATTCGCCACCAGCTGGCTGGGCTGGGATATGGAGGTCGAAACGCCCATTGCCCACCCGGTGATCAAGGGTGTGGACGTTGCAGCCGTGACCGAGGTGCCGCGCAAATACGGGCTGCATGCGACGATGAAGCCCCCGTTTCGCCTGCGGGATGGGCAGTCGGTTGAATCGTTGCACGACGCCTGCGCGCGGCTTGCGGCCACGCAGGCCCCGGTCGCTCTGGACGGGCTGCAGATCGCCCGATTGGGTCGGTTTCTGGCTTTGCGTCCGGTGGGGGATGAGGTCGCTCTGAACGCGCTGGCTGCCGCCTGTGTGCGCGATCTGGACAGCTTTCGTGCCCTGCCATCGGAGGCTGAACTGCACCGCCGCCGCACCCATGGCCTGAACGCCCTGCAAGAGGCTAACCTGATGCAATGGGGTTATCCGCATGTGATGGAGTCTTTCCGCTTTCACATCACCCTCAGCGGTAAATTGGACAAACCCACGCTGTCGACGGTTGAGGGCGCGCTGCAATCGCACCTTGTTCCCCTGCTGCCCGCGCCCCTTCAAATCAATGATCTGGCTTTGGTGGGCGAGGCAAAGGATGGGCGGTTTCACCTGATCCATCGCTACGTCCTTTCCGGCTGAAGCTGATCGAGAATGGTTTCAACCGTGGCCTCAAGCGGCCCGGAGTTGTCGATCTCGATCACCCGTTTCAGCCCCTCGGGCAAAGGCACTTTGGCACACGCCAACCTTCGTGTCTGCTCAGGTGCGCTCTCACGTCCGCGCATCAACAGGCGTTGCGCCAATACTTCAGGGTCAGCGGTCAGAGAAATCACGATCAGATCGCCAAACACCTCTTGAGCCTGCAACAAGACGGATCGGGACAGATTCACCAATACGGCATCTGCCCTTTGCCGCTGTTTTTCAATGGTGCGGGGCACGCCGTAGAACAGACCATGCGCGGACCAGTGTAGCGTAAAGGCATCCCGCGCAACCATCTGATGAAACTCAGTATCAGACACTCGGTCGAAATCCTCACCCTCTTCGCCCTCGGGTCGCGTGATCACGCGGCGTGCCAAACAAATGCCGATCGCACGGACCACCAACGCCTGCATCACGCTGTCCTTGCCGACGCCTGACGGGCCCACGACCGCTATGACAATGGCAAGGCTCATGCGGCCATTCCAGGTGCAAAGTTGGACAGGTCGACCTGGCGATCACAGACGCGCTTGCGTGCGTCGACATCGTGGAAGATGCCGACAATTGCGGCGCCGCGTGCCTTGGCCTGGGTGATCAGCGCCAGAACCGTCTCGCGGTTCTTTGCATCCAGTGAGGCCGTGGGCTCATCCAGCAACAACGCCGGATAGTCATGCACAAAGCCTCGCGCGATATTCACCCGCTGCTGTTCACCGCCGGAAAATGTCGTAGGGCTTAGGGTCCACAAGCGTTCGGGAATGTTCAGCCGCACCAGCAGATTAGCTGCTTTGTCCAGAGCCACTTGCCGGTCAAATCCGATGGCCAACAGTGGTTCGGCCACAACCTCAAGCGTTGGCACTCGTGGGACGACACGCAGGAATTGGCTGACGTATCCCAGCGTTTCGCGGCGCAGGTTCAAAATCTCACGCGGTTCAGCCTGAGCTACGTCGAGCCCACCAACCAGAACCTGACCGGATGCCGCCAGATAGTTGCCATAGATCACCCGCATCAAAGTCGACTTGCCCACCCCCGACACCCCGGTCAAAGCAACACACTCGCCAGGCATGACTTTCAGCGAAGCGCCTTCCATCACCGGGATCACGGCACCGTTCTGATTGTGCAGGGTAAAGCTTTTGCTGACACCTTTAAGTTCGATCATCGCCTTCCCTTTCACACTTGTAGTACGCTTGAAACCAAGAGCTGCGTATAAGCGTGCTGCGGATCGTCCAATACCTGATCGGTCAACCCGGCCTCAACCACGTGGCCGTCCTTCATCACCATCAACCGATCCGCCAGCAGCCGCACGACGGCCAGATCATGGGTGACGATTATGGCGCTCAGCCCCATCTCGCGCACCAATCCCCGCAGCAGGTCCAGCAAGCGCGCCTGAACCGAGACATCCAGCCCACCGGTCGGTTCATCCATGAACACCAGCCGAGGCCCCGTCACCAGGTTGCGCGCGATCTGCAAGCGCTGCTGCATCCCACCGGAAAACGCGGTGGGGCGGTCATCAATGCGGTCTGTGTCAATCTCGACTCGCCCCAACCAATTCATAGCATCGCCTCGGATCGACCCATAGTGGCGGTTACCCAAGGCCATCAGCCGTTCGCCTATGTTCCCCCCCGCGCTGACCGACATGCGCAAACCGTCGCTTGCATGCTGATGGACAAAGGCCCAATCCGTTCGCCCCAGCATCCGGCGTTCGGGTTCCGACATGGTCACTGTGTCCATCGGACCATCCGTGCGCGTGTCAAAGATCACCTGCCCCGTGTCCGGCTCCAGATAACCTGCCAGACAGTTCAGCAATGTTGTCTTGCCTGAGCCGCTTTCGCCAACAATGCCCATCACCTCGCTGGGATAGAGATCGAAACTGACTCCCGTACAGCCGATTCGTGCACCATATGTCTTGGTGATGTCCTGAACGCTTAGCAGGGGTGTCATAACCGTCACCTCGGATCGTAGGCAAACTCGATCCGGTTGCCGCCGGGTTCCCGGATCATGAAATGGATTTTCGGACCCGCGCCGGATGGCTCTGGCGCGAATTCGACCATAACCCCTGGCCAGTCCTTGATGGCATCGAATACGGTGTTCAGCGCGGCCTCGTCCGGCACTTTGAATGCCACGTGATGCAGACCCACATTTGCGTGCCGATCGAACCCGCGCCGGTTGTCACCCTTCTGCTGCCACAGGGTCAGCACGGCGGCACCGTTGCTGATAAAAGCCGAGGGGTACTCCGGCTTGCCACCCACCACGTCCCAGCCTAACCCGTCGACAAAGAACCCTTTCGAGGCGTCCAGATCAGCGACCGTCAGGCCAAGGTGATCAATTCCCAATACATTCTGCCGCATCATATCTCGTCTTCCTTGCTTAATCGCCCTTGGCTCCCCCGCGCGCGTCGCGTGCGGCAGTAATCCGTGTCGGAACAGACAAACATCCGGTTGCCTGCATCATCCATGATTACCTCGTCCAGATAACTGTCCTCTGCCCCGCACAGGTCGCAGGCATGATCGGCCTTGGTGGGTTCGAACGGGTAATCTTCGAAATCCAGGCTCACCACTTTGGTATGCGGCGGCAGCGCATAGATGCGTTGTTCCCGCCCAGCCCCGAACAGCTGGATCGCGTCCATTTCCAGCTTCGGGTTGTCGAATTTCGGGATCGGCGACGGATCCATCACATAACGCCCCGAGACCTTTACCGGATAGGCATATGCGGTCGAGATCGCACCGTGTTGGCTGATATCCTCGTACAATTTCACATGCATCAGGCCATATTCCTCAAGACTGTGCATCTTGCGGGTCTCGGTCTCGCGCGGTTCGAGAAAACGCAGGGGTTCAGGGATCGGTACCTGATACACAAGGATCTGATCCTCAGTCAGTTTTGCTTCGGGGATGCGATGGCGTGTCTGGATAACAGTTGCCTTCGCGGTTTCCTCGGTTGTCGCCACCCCTGCGGTGTTTTCAAAGAACTTGCGGATCGAGACGGCGTTGGTGGTGTCATCGGCCCCCTGGTCAATCACTTTGAGCGTATCGTCCGGCGTCAATGTTGCAGCCGACACCTGCACGCCGCCCGTTCCCCAGCCATAGGGCATGGGCATCTCACGGCTGGCAAAAGGTACCTGATATCCCGGAACAGCCAGAGCCTTGAGGATAGCTCGGCGGATCATCCGCTTGGTCTGCTCGTCCAAATATGCAAAGTTGTACTCATTCATTTTGAAGTATCACTTTGTGTTTTGGTAATTTTATGGACGTTTTTGTATGTGGAGCGGTCTTTTTGGCCATTATGTTTTATCTCATCCTGCATATCCGCCATTCCAGACGGCGACGAGAATCGATGCTGCGGGACAAGGCCGGTATTTGGAAAGCAATCGGTGCCCCTGACCTTGGCGATCACAGGGTGAAGGACACGGAGTAGGAGCAATAAACCGCTTATCCGCTGTGCGTTGGTTGGGCTCATTCGGCTGCCTCCTGCGGTGTAGTCCTCGCCTCGGCGTCGCGCCGCAGCTTGCGGACCAATTCCAGTTCGGACTGAAAATCCACGTAATGCGGCAGCTTGATATGTTCGAGGAACCCGGTCGCTTGAATGTTGTCCGCATGGCTCAGGACAAATTCCTCGTCCTGCGCAGGGGCGCCCAGATTGTCTTCTCCCAATTCCTGCCAGCGTAACGCGCGGTCGACCAAAGCCATGGCGATTGATTTGCGTTCCGACTGGCCAAAGACCAGACCATAACCGCGCGTGAACTGGGGTGGTTCGGTCTTGGAGCCCTTGAACTGGTTCACCGTCTCGCATTCGGTCAATTCCACCTCGCCGATTTCGATGGCAAAGCCCAACTCGGGAATATCCATCTCGACCGCGACTTTGCCGATGCGCAATTCGCCGACAAAGGCGTGGTTGCGGGCGTAACCGCGCTGGGTTGAATAGGCCATGCCCAACACAAACCCCTCATCCCCGCGGGCCAGCGATTGCAAGCGCAGGGGGCGTCCGGCCGGAAACTCCATCGGTTGCCGAGTCAGATCAGCCGGAGCGTCGTCACTTGCGGGTTCATCTTGAATGATATCCTCATCCTTCAGAAAGTCGGCGATATGAGGAACCGGGTCTGTGCGTGGCTGACCTTTGGGTGAGGGCGGAACCTCGCCCTCGGCAGCCAGTTTGAAATCCAGCAAACGATGTGTGTAATCAAAGGTCGGACCCAGCACCTGTCCGCCCGGCGCATCCTTGAACGTGGCCGAGATTCGGCGGTCGCAGGCCATACGGTCTGTTTTAACCGGGTTGGTATACCCGAACCGGGGCAAGGTGGTGCGATAGGCACGGATCAGGAAAATCGCCTCGATCAAATCGCCGCGCGCTTGCTTGATGGCTAGAGCAGCCAGATCGGGGTCGAACAAAGACCCTTCGGCCATTACCCGGTTTACCGCAAGGCTCAGCTGTTCACGGATCTGCGCGATGCTGAGTTCAGCAACATCGGTCGCCCCGCGCCGTTCCTCGGCCAGCCAGGCATGGGCGTTTTCGATGGCCTTCTCACCACCTTTTACAGCCACATACATCGACTAACCCTCTGCCTTGATCTGCGTGCTCCGCGGCAACGCCGCGACTTTGTCACCGCAGGTGAAGAAAAAATCACATCCCAATGGATACAGCGCCGCATTGGTTTGAAGCATCGGAATATCCGGTAGTGACAGACGGGCGACGCCCTTGATCCCCGGCCCCGTCAGCATTGCCCCCGCTTGATTCAGGTCGTCACATTCCACGATCAGCGTCGCTGAACGGTCAGGATACTCAGGCGTTCCAATGCGGAACTGCCCCAAGGGCATCAGCGCTTGCCACGTTCCGATTGCGAAGTCAGCCTGGTCCGCTGTCACAAGCGGCGCGCCGGTGTGAAAGGTCAACCATTGCCGCACCACATTCGTATCAACCTCACCCGCCAAAAACACACTGGTGTCTGGGTCGCAAAGCGTCAGCAGCAACGTCCCCGCCACCACGGACAAGGGCGCGGGTGGGTGAGTGCCGATGATCCGGCGGATCTCACCCGGGCGCGCCATGACCGTCATCGCGGCACGAAAAGCATGGGCCGCTTCAATTGGTGCGTTCTGGAACCCGCCTGAAAATTGGTTTTGCACGATCATCAGTCTTCACCTCGCACCATCGTAAAAAACTCGACCTTGGTGGCCGCGGCCTTGGCGGCGCGGGTTGTTTTGGCTGTCTGCATCTGTTGACCAAGCGGAGCGATCACCCGCGCACGAACGTCTCCGGCGGCGTCGGTTTGCATCAACGCATCAACCAGCGCCGCTTTTTCCGCTTTTCGCTTGGAACGCCCCTGCACATAGCCATGGCCAACTGTTCCGTCCTGCAACGCGAGCGAACAGCGCGTGATCGTCATTTCACCCAGATTAAATGGCGCGCCTGTGCCGCCGATCCGTCCGCGCACCATCACACCACCTACTTCGGGGTGACGGATCCATTGAAAGCGCGGAAGCGCGCCAATTTCATCCAACAACGCAATCAGTTCTTCTTCTGGAGCGCGGGCCAGCAAACCCATCCATTCCTGACGCGCAGCATTCCCGGTTTTTGTTTGATCGGTCATCAAACCTCCTTGGCCAGGTTGTCTACATGAACTATACAACTAGACAAATATTACACCCCTCGCGGAGAACCCGCAATCCGCGACCCCGTTAAAGTTTGGTGCCATGAGTAAAACGCCTGTCTGGAAAAGCATTGCGCTCAGCCTAACCTCGGACATAGCCGAGGGGCGATACAATACCGGTGACCGGTTGCCGACCGAGGCGCAATTGGCGGCGCAACATGGTGTCAATCGGCATACGGTACGGCGCGCGCTGTCGGACATGGCCGAACAAGGTCTGGTCCGCCCACGGCGCGGGTCAGGCGTTTTTGTGGCCTCGCGCCCGACCGATTATCCAATTGGCAAACGGGTGAGATACCACAAAAGCATATCGGCCAGCGGTAAGATGCCGGGCAAGACAATCCTGTCGTTGACCACCCGCGCGGCAGATGAAACCGAAGCCGAAGCTCTGCAGCTTACCCCCGGAGACACGGTTCACGTGTATGACGGCCTGTCTCTGGCCGATGGCCAGCCCATCGGCCTATTTCAGAGCGTCTTTCCGGCCGATCGTCTGCCCGACATCCTGACTGCGCTGCAAGACACGCGATCCGTGACCAAGGCACTGCAACGCTGTGGCGTCGCAGACTACACCCGTGTGTCTACCCGCCTGACCGCGCGGGCTGCCACGGCGACACAGGGTTTGCATCTGCAACTGTCGCAAGGCGCTCCGGTGCTGTTCTCGACGGGGATCAATGCCGATCTAAACGGCGTACCGGTCGAATTCGGGCGCACGGTTTTTGCAGGAGAGCGGGTTACCCTGACCCTGAATAACGATTGAGCACCGGAGGCTCTCGCCCGTCTTCGACCTCCTTGCGGAGGCCTCATCCCGTTGGGCGTAGCGCCGCGCTGCGCGTGGCGCCGGGCCCAAAGCCGCCAGGGGGTATCGGCACAGCCCATGCGCCAGCGGGTGCGGGAGTGGTTCCGCTCTTTGACATGACTGCTCCTAAAATGCTCAAGCACTCCTGCAACGCGGTGAAAGTTTTGTAACGTTTGGCAAACCGCGGGGGCTACCCTTTGCAATGCAGCGCAGGTATACGCGACCGCGACTCTTCAGCTGACACGAGGCCACCATGAGCTTTGACCGCACCATCAAGATCGCCCCGTCGATCCTATCCGCCGATTTCGCCAATTTCGGGCAAGAGATTCAGGCGATCGAGGCCCAGGGCGCGGATTGGGTCCATGTCGACGTTATGGACGGCCATTTCGTCCCGAACCTGACCTTTGGCCCACCCGCCGTCAAAGCATTCCGCCCGCACGTCAAAACGGTGATGGATGTCCACCTGATGATCGCGCCGGTTGATCCTTATATTCAAGCTTATGCCGATGCAGGTGCCGATATCCTTACAGCGCATATCGAGGCCGGTCCGCACACCCACCGTACGATGCAAGCCATTCGTGCAGCCGGGATGAAGGCAGGGGTTGCGCTGAATCCCGGCACGCCAGCCGAAGCCGTCGAGCATCTTCTGGACCTGACCGATTTGGTCTGCGTCATGACCGTGAACCCCGGCTTCGGCGGTCAGAAATTTATCGACATGACCAGCAAAGTCCGCAAACTGCGTCAGATGATCGGTGACCGCCCCGTGCATATCGAGATCGACGGCGGTGTTGACCCGAAAACAGCCCCGTTGGTTGCAGCCGCAGGGGCTGACGTGCTGGTCGCAGGATCAGCCGTCTTCAAGGGTGGATCAGTTGAAAGCTCCGGTGTCTATGGCGACAATATTCGCGCCGTACGGGCTGCCGCAGAATCCGCGGTTTAGGCCATCTGTAATCTGGCGGTTTGCAGAAACCGCGAAATCTCGAGCCCAAGGCTGGCTTCGATTGAAATTGCCAGATCTGGCTGTTTTTGCAGTTCCGCAGTCAGATCGGACATGTTCCATTCGATCACCCGTGACGGTTTAAGGGCTGTCACGGTCACCGGCGCGGTAAAGCCCTGATCTTTGGCCAGAAAGGCCGTCCCGCCAAGGAACCGGCCTTCGCCCAGCGTGTCTACTCGGTCTCCGCTCATCTCAACACCGATTTCCCCATCCACGATAAGCGATAGGCTGTGTACCGGGCTACCTTGCGTTAACAGATTGGTTCCAACCGGAACTGTTTTTGCAACTCCCATTCTCAGCAGGTCATATGCGTCCCGCTCCGAGAAATTGCGCAAAGCGATTTCATAGAGGTGTCTTTGCATATCGGTAAATGGCACCGGGCGTCGTTCCAGCAACAAACGCACAATCCAAAAGATGTTGATACCGGTGAAAAACAGGTTCCACCCGATCGGGGCCCACAGCGGCGCGGGTTGCAGATAGTAATAGGGCAGCAGGATCATCGCGCCAATCACCGACAGAACACGCAGCCAGAAAATATCCCTGACCGAGTAAGAAATTAGGTAAAAGACATTCGCCGCATTTACCAAAAGGTCCAAACCCACCATGCCCTACCTCATCAGTTTTGCGCGCTGACCGGGGCCAGGCGCGCTTTACAGGTGCAAGTTGAGTTTAGCAGCCGCTGTTAGGTGGGCTAGAGCGTTGCCTCCGGCCTATTACTTTTCCACCCGGAATCTTTCAGGTTTCTCTGAAAGACAGGTTATGTGGCTTACTTTCTGCTGCGGACGTGGCAGGTGCGATCTGGTGCCCGTCTCAGGATCATCGGCGCTCAGGATTGCGGCTTGCATGTCGCCCAGATCGGTGCTGTGCAGGATACGCGTGCTGTAGTGTACGAACGGAAGTCCAAACATGATTTACCCCAAACTCTGATTTTCTGACACCAACCCCTGCGGGTCTCCCGCCGTTTGCTTAGAGTGCAAACATGGGGTCACTTCTTTGCGTTGAAGTGGAGGTAAAATTAAACCGCCAAAACGACCGCAGATCTTGCCTCGAAAATAGCAATTGCCAAGCAGGTCATCTTGTGACCATGAACAGCCGCATCAAACATCTAAATGAGAATGCCCCATGATTGAACGCATCGACACCGGCGAACGGTCCTCGAAAATCGTAAAACACAACGGCGTGGCCTACCTGACCGGACAAGTCGCCGAGGGTGACACTATTCAGGAACAAGTCCGAATTTGCCTCGAAAAAATCGATGCCCTGCTCGTACAAGCCGGGTCATCACGTGAAAATATGTTGCGTGTTACGATCTGGCTGGCCGATATGAAGGACTTTGCCGGATTGAACGAGGTCTGGAATGCCTGGGTTCCGAAAGGTCACGCACCGGCCCGCGCCTGCGGGGAAGCCAAGCTGGCACGCCCCGAACTGAAAGTGGAATTTATCGTGGATGCTGCTTACGATTAAGCCTTCGGCAAAGGCAGTTTGCGCGCATTAGCATACATCCAAGCAAAAAGGGCGTCCCTTGGGACGCCCTTTCTTTGAGTATTGGCATAAGCGCCTTACTCGATGATTTTCGACA
>NZ_WQBE01000011.1 GCF_013032005.1 Ruegeria atlantica | reverse complement strand
GCCTCACTAACAACTTTCAAAACAAACGTCCCGAAACAATCCGCCAAAAAAATATACACAAAACACCATGTGGCAATTCTGCAATTGAAGAGTTAACGGCAGTGTGGCCGGGCCAGCTAGCGTTGCAGGCCGCCCTTGAATTTAAGGAAATGCGCCTAGGGGGTCTGCGGGCGCGGATCTGTGGCAAGCCTCTGAAAAAGCAAATTTTATCTGAACGTTTATAGAAATTTTTTCAGCAATGACATTCTCACCTCCGAACGGGTGTGATAGCGTCCGGCCAAGACTTGTTTTAGGAGATTCTTGATGATCAGAGCGACCGTGTTGGTTCTGACCCTTTCAACCACAAGCGCCTTTGGGCAGGACGCGACCGACGGGACGACCCCGGAGCCTGTCGATCCTACTCGTGTAGCCCCATTGGACGATGCGGCGGCTGCAGCTGCGGCTGAAGGTGTGACTGGTTTTGTACCTCTTGTCGCGCCCGCACTTGGCGTGGCTGCGGCCGCAGTAGGTGTGGCTGCTTCGGGCGGCGGTGGCGGCGGGTCGTCAAACAGCACCACAAGCACAGTGGGCACCAACTGATCCGCTGTTCAAACAAACGAATAGTAGTGCGCCAATACGGCGCGCTGTCACCGGGAAAACCACTGCGGCAGTCTTTAGTTTTTAGATTGGTGTAATGTGTCGTGACACCGGAATTATCCTTTAGACACCTGCTTACAAACTTTTACGCCAGACACACGTAAAACGTGTGTCGTGCCGCTTTGCCCTATGGCACCAAAACATGAGCTTTGGGCCTAAGCGCTTGACCAAACCCCAACCTTAGAAACACTGCCGAAACTGTCTGAGATACAGTCATGTTCCCATGGGATATGGATGAAAAAATTGACTGAACAGTAAAAAAATGCTGCCATCCTGCCAGACAGGAGAGTGTTATGACAAAAACAATATTTTCAAGAAGAGTACTGCTGGCCGCTGTGGCGGCTGCCTCAACCCTATTCTCCGCCGGTCTGGCGGCAGCGGAAACCGTCAAGGTCGCGGCGATTTATACCTTGCCGGTGGAACAGCAATGGATCAGCCGCATACACAAGGCCCTAAACACCGCAGCCGAGCGTGGTGACATCGAATACGTGTTCTCGGAAAATGTGGCGAACACAGATTATGAACGTGTGATGCGCGAATATGCCGAGCAAGGCGCACAGCTGGTTGTGGGCGAGGTGTTTGGCCTGGAGCGTGCGGCGCGCAAGGTGGCTAAGGACTATCCTGATACCGCCTTTTTGATGGGGTCATCTTTTGGGCCAGTAGCGCCCAATTTTTCGGTCTTCGACAACTGGATTCACGAACCGTCCTACCTGACCGGGATGGTGGCAGGGGCTGCCACGGAATCGAACGTGATCGGCATGGTCGGTGGATATGCCATCCCCGAGGTGAACCGCCTGATGAACGCTTTCATGGATGGTGCGCGCGAAGTGAACCCGGATGTCACCTTCCTCGTGACCTTCATCGACAGCTGGTATGATCCGCCCAAGGCCAAGGAAAGCGCCATCGCGATGATGGATGCGGGGGCGGATATCATGTACGCGGAACGCTTTGGTGTCTCGGATGCGGCGGTTGAGCGTGGTGTAAAGGCCGTAGGCAACGTCATCGACACGTCGGGTGACTACCCCGGCACGATCATGGCCTCAGCCCTGTGGCATATGGAGCCGACCATCGACAAGGCTATCGCCAATGTTGCGGGCGGCTCATTCGAGGCTGCGGATTACGGCCAGTACAGCTTTATGGGTTATGGCGGCGGGTCAATGGTTCTGGATGAAGAGCTGGTTCCGGCCGAGGTTCTTGAGGCGGTGAATGCCCGTCAGGCCGAGATTCTGGACGGTCTGTTCCGGGTGAATGTCAACGATGACCGCCCGGTCTCGGACAACTGATTGCAATCGGGCCGGACTTTGCGCCGGCCCGCTTTCCCCATGACTACAGTTCTCAAGCTCAACGGGTTGAGCAAACATTTCGGCCCGGTAATCGCCAATGACAATGTTAGCCTGATCCTGAACAAGGGCGAAGTTCTGGCGTTGCTCGGCGAAAACGGCGCAGGCAAGACCACGTTGATGAATATGCTGTTCGGGCATTATTTGCCCGATTCAGGGTCTATCGACGTCGCTGACGAGGCGGGTGTTCTGCAGCCCTTGCCATTGGGTCATCCGCAGGTGGCGCTGGCCGCAGGCGTGGGCATGGTGCATCAGCATTTCACGCTGGCCGAGAATATCTCGGCCCTAGATAATATCACATTGGGCTCAGAACCCCTGCTTGCACTGCGCCGCAGCCGGCAGGAGGCCCGAGAAAAGATTCAGGCCATTATAGATCGAAGTGGCCTGACCGCGCCGCTGGATACGCCCGTAGGACGATTGTCGGTGGGTGAACGGCAGCGGGTGGAAATCCTGAAAGCCCTGTATCGGCAGGCGCGAATTTTGGTACTGGACGAACCCACCGCCGTGCTGACCCCGCAAGAGGCCGACACATTGTTCGAAAACATCCGTATGATGACGGATGAGGGGCTGTCGGTCATTTTCATCAGCCACAAGCTGCGCGAGGTTCTGGCCTTTTCTGATCGGATCGCGGTGCTGCGCCACGGGCGCAAAGTTGGTGAGATGGCTACATCCGAAGCGGATGAGAAATCTATCGCCCGAATGATGGTCGGGGCGGATACGCCGGAACTTGCCGGGGGCACCATGGCGCCGGGCGTTCCGGTACTCAGCCTGTCCGGCGTGTCAGTCCCTGGCCGGTCCAAGCGCGATACGCTCAGTTCTGTAGATCTAACTGTACATGCGCATGAAATCCTCGGGATCGCTGGGGTTTCGGGCAACGGACAAAGCGGGTTGGCCAATGTGATCTCTGGTCTCGTTCAGCCAGAACAGGGTCTAATAAAGGTGGATGGAGTTGAAATCGGCACGCTCAACCCCGCGGCGATGATACGGGCGGGCGTGGGTCGTATCCCCGAAGATCGCCACCACGAAGGCATCGTTGGCGCGATGAGCGTGGCTGAAAACATGGTGATCGAGCGATTGGGTGACAGCGACGTGCAATCGCGCGGCCTGCTGCGACGTGAGGCGATCGAAGAGAACGCCGCGCGCCTTGCAAAGGCTTATGACGTGCGTGGGCCGGGTGTCGAAGCACCGGCGCGGTTGCTGTCGGGTGGCAATATACAAAAGCTTATTCTGGCGCGGGTATTTGATCGGGCACCGCGTTTGATCCTGGCCAATCAACCGACGCGTGGTCTGGACATGGGGGCTGCTGCCGAGGTCGGACGCCGCCTGCTTGAGGCGCGCGCGCGCGGGGCCGGAGTGGTTCTGATCTCAGAAGATCTTGATGAAATTCTGGGTTTAGCCGACCGCATCGTGGTGATCCGCGATGGTGAATTGCACGAGGCCCCCGGCCGTGACCGCGAACAGATCGGGCTGATGATGGCAGGAGAACCGGCATGATCCGCATAGAACCGCGCCAGACTCAGTCGCGAGCCTTTACCCTGGGTGTTCCAATCCTGTCCGCCATAATTGCACTGGGGTTTGCCGCCATTCCATTGCTGGCCGCGGGGGCGAACCCTATTCAGGCGTATCAAGAGATGTTTCGCGGCGTATTTGGTTCTGTTTTCGCATTTTCCGAGGTGCTGACGCGCGCCACGCCACTGATCTTTACCGGTCTGGCCGCCGCTTTGGCGTTCCGCGCCAAGCTGTGGAATATCGGGGCCGAAGGGCAGCTGTATCTGGGTGCGATGGCGGCTGTGGCGGTTGGGTCGGGGGTGCTGGATGTCCATGGTATCTTGTTATTACCGCTGATCGTCGTGCTGGGTGCTGCAGCGGGTGCGGCAGGGATGGTTGCCCCGACCTATCTGAAAATCCGTTTTGGCGCGGATGAGGTGGTGACTACGTTGCTGTTGAATTTCATCATTCTGATCTTTGTGCAGATGATGCTGGAAGGGGTCCTACAGGACCCAATGAGCCTGGGATGGCCGCAATCCGCCCCTATCCTGGATCAGGGTATGTTGCCGCCTTTGATCGAGCGGATGCGGGTGCATTCAGGGTTGATTGTGGCTCTGCTACTGGCCGGATTGGCGCAATTCATGCTGGCCCGATCGGTTTGGGGATTCCGTTTGCGGGCGGTGGGGGAAAACGCTGCTGCCGCGCGCCATGCCGGGATCAATGTAAACCGCTCGCTGTTTGGCGTGGCCATCTTGTCTGGCGGCCTTGCGGGGCTGGCCGGGGTCAGCGAGGTCGCCGGGCTCAAGGGGTATCTGACCTCGGACCTGTCGCCGGGCTTTGGCTATACCGGCATCGTGGTCGCCATGCTGGCGGGGCTGTCACCTGTGGGCGTAGTGATCGCCGCGTTGTTCATCGCATCCGTGTTCGTAGGGGCTGACAGTATGAGCCGTGCAATGGGCGTGTCGTCTTTTCTGGCCGATCTGGTGGTGTCGGTTTCGTTGCTTTGCGTGTTGGTTGGTGGGTTCTTTGCCCGCTACCGGATCGTTCGGGCCAGCACGTCAGGGGTCACGTCATGATGGATATCCTTAATATCCTGCTCTCCGAAAGCTTCTGGGCCGCGTCCTTGCGCATCGCCACGCCGCTGATCTTTGGCGTATTAGGCGCGTTGATCTGCGAGCGGGCGGGTGTGCTGAACCTCGGGATCGAGGGGATATTCGTCGTCGGTGCCATGTGCGGCTGGATGGCGGTCTGGCTGGGCGCGGGGCTGTGGGGCGGCGTGCTGGTCGCGGCGCTGGCCGGGGCCTTTTTTGGCCTATTGCACGCGATCCTAACGGTGCCTCTGGGTCTGTCGCAACATGTCTCAGGGCTGGGGATCACTCTGTTTGCAACCTCCGTCAGTTATTACTCCTATCGCACCGCATTGCCGAACGTGTCGTCACCGCCGCGGATCGAGCCATTTCAGCCACTGGATTTGCCCGTACTGTCAGATCTACCCTTTTTAGGGACTGTTTTGTTCCAGCAAACCGCACTGACATGGCTGGCTCTGCTCATGGTGGCGGTGGTCTGGTATGTGATGAACCGCACCGCCCTGGGCGTGGCCATTCAGGCGGTTGGAGACAACCCGGACAGTGTCGATGCACAAGGCCTGTCGGTTTACGGGCTGCGGATCGGGGCCATTGTCGCGGGCTCGGCCTTGATGGCTTTGGGCGGGGCTTTCCTCACGATGAGCGCCTTTGACGCCTTCTTCTTCGGCATGGTCAACGGGCGCGGCTGGGTTTGCATCGCGCTGGTAATCTTTGCCAGTTGGCGGCCTGGAAAGGCGCTGTTGGGCGCGTTGTTGTTCGGGGCCTTTGATGCGTTGCAGGTGCGGCTGCAAACCGAGATCGGCGCGCTGGTGCCAGGTCAGGTATTCCTGATGGCCCCTTATATCCTCTCGATCATCGCCCTTGTGGTTGCGGCGCGGTCGGCGGATTATCCGCGTGCATTGCTCACCCCTTGGTTCAAGGGCCAACGATAGGAAACGTCATGTTCGATCTGATCGTCAAGAATGCCACCCTGACCGATGGCCAGACTGGCATTGATATTGCTTGCGCGGATGGCAAGATCGCCGCGATTGAATCCGGGATCACAGCCGAAGCTGGCGAAGTAATCGATGCGGGTGGCCAATTGGTTTCTCCCCCTTTTGTTGACCCGCATTTTCATATGGATGCGACTCTATCGCTAGGTAATCCGCGCATGAATGTCTCGGGCACATTGCTGGAAGGTATCGCGCTGTGGGGAGAACTGAAGCCGATCCAAACGGTCGAGGACATCATCGCGCGTGCAATGCGGTATTGCGAACTGGCCGTGGCCAAGGGGATTGGTGCGATCCGCAGCCATGTAGATACCTGCGATGATGAGCTGAAGGGTGTTGAAGCCCTGCTGCAAGTGCGCGAGCAGGTGAAGGACTATCTGGATCTGCAACTGGTTGCCTTTCCGCAGGACGGTGTTTTGCGCGACCCTACCGCGATGCAGAACACGATCCGCGCACTGGACATGGGTGTGGATGTGGTGGGCGGTATTCCGCATTTCGAACGCACCATGGCGGACGGGGCCGAATCTGTACGTCAGCTTTGCGAAATCGCGGCCCAACGTGGCTTGATGGTCGACATGCATTGTGACGAAAGCGATGACCCGCAAAGCCGCCATATCGAGACGTTGGCCTATGAAACCCATCGTTTGGGTCTTAATGGACGGGTGGCGGGGTCGCATCTGACCTCGATGCATTCGATGGACAACTACTATGTCTCAAAGCTGATTCCGCTGATGGTCGAGGCCGGAGTACATGCAATCCCGAACCCGTTGATCAACATTATGCTTCAGGGCCGCCACGACACGTATCCCAAACGCCGCGGCCAGACCCGCGTGCGCGAATTGCGCGATGCAGGGATCACTGTGGGGTTCGGATCGGATTGCATGATGGACCCGTGGTATTCGCTGGGTAAGGCCGACATGTTGGACGTGGCCTTTATGGGGCTGCATGTGGGCCAGCTGTCCAGCCGGGCTGATATGGCATGGTGTTTTGATGCGGTGACCGAAAACTCGGCCCGGATCATGGGGTTGCAGGGGTACGGCGTGGCCAAGGGTTGCGACGCGAATTTCGTTCTGCTGCAGGCCAGCGACAAGATCGAGGCGATCCGCCTGCGCGCCCATCGTCTGACCGTGGTGCGCAAAGGCCGGGTTATCGCCCGGTCGAATCCGGTGATCCATGATCTGACCTTGCCCAGCGGGCAGACATCTCTGGATGAGGCACGCGTGCCATTCATAAGCTGAAATCTGACAAGGCCACACGGTGTTACAGGTTTGAACGCGGCAAATCTCGATAAGCTCATCCTGAATCTCTGCGGTCAGATGCTCCTGTTTCGTGCATATGGGCGTACATAAACATTAAATTCGTTAACCATTGCAGACTCAGACGGGTCTGCTGTGCTAGGTCTGTGACTGAAGTTGGGGGCTTCAGAGGGGCGACATGTCTCAGGACCTTAGGGACTGGCTAAGCGCACTTGGACTATCTGACTATGCGCAAGCCTTTTTGGATAACAAAATTGATTTCGCAATTTTGCCCGATCTGACGGGCGAAGACCTGATCGAAATCGGAGTGACCGCTGTCGGAGACCGCCGCAGGCTGCTGCGCGCGATTGCGGAGCTTGAGACTGTCGAAACCGTTCAACCCTATGAGCCCGAAACCCCGTTGGAGCCCGCCAGGCGGCAAGTCACAGTCATGTTCGCCGACCTGACCGGCTTTACTCGCCTGACCAGCGAGTTGGACGCCGAGGACATGCATGAACTGCTGAACGCGTTTTTTGCCAAGGTGGATCATGTGGTCGAAAAATTCGGTGGTCGGATCGACAAGCATATCGGGGACGCGGTGATGGCGGTGTTTGGAGCGCCGATATCGCACACCAACGATACCGAGCGGGCCGCGCGGGCGGCGCTGGAAATCCATGCAGTGCTGCCCGCTTTGAACCCGCCTCTGTCGTGTCACATCGGCATCGCGTCGGGTCAGGTGATCGCCAGCACAACCGGCAGTCAGGCGCATACAGAATACACGGTGACGGGCGACGGCGTTAATCTGGCGTCGCGCATCACCGATATGGCGACGCCGGGTGATACTTTGGTGTCGCATGACATTCAGCGCGCGTTAGGGCCGCTTTTTGTCGGCGAGTCGCTGGGTGAAAAGCCGATCAAGGGGCTGAACGAACCGGTCGAACTGTGGCGTCTGGATCGAATGGCGCGCAACATCCGGTCACGCCGGCACCGATTTGTCGGTCGCGAGCGCGAGATGTCGCTGTTCTCGGCCACGTTCGATCGCTGCCAGCAGCACGGCAAGGGTGAGGTGCATATCGTTCTGGGCGAGCCGGGCATCGGCAAGACTCATCTGTCCGAACAGGTTGCCGAAATGGCTGCGGAGCTCGGATACTCGATCCACAATGGCGTGGTCATGGATTTCGGCGCGCGTGAGGGGCATTCGGCCATCCAGTCCGTTGCCCGCAGCATTCTGGGGCTGCAACCGACGGATGACGCTGCCACCGGTGCTGCAATGGCGCAGGATGCGGTGACCAAGGGCTGGGTGTCGCCGTCTAACGTGGCACATCTGAACGCGCTTTTGGAACTGGAGCAGGACCCTGGCCTGGCCGAAGTTTATGCTGTGATGGATAACGCCACCCGCCAACGCGGAAGGCGGCAAGTGATCGACGAGCTGATCGCGGCACGCAGTCGTGACGCGCCGATGCTCATCCAGATCGAGGATATCCACTGGGCCGCCCCCGAAATTCTGACCGCCTGCGCCCATATTGCCGCGACCACGCGCGATTTGCCTTGTGTACTGTTGATGACCAGCCGGGTCGAGGGCGATCCGATCAACCGTGAATGGCAAATGGGCACCGAAGGCGCGCTGATCTCGAAGCTGGAACTGGCGCCGATGGGGGATGAGCAGGCCCAACAGCTGGTTCAGGAGTTCACCGGCGTGGACCCCGAACTGCTGGATGCCTGCGTAAAGCGCGCGGGGGGCAACCCGCTGTTTCTGGAACAGCTCTTGCGCAATATCGATGTGCTGAAACGCGAATCCGTGCCGGGCAGCATTCAGGGCATCGTGCAATCGCGGCTGGATGCGCTGGACCGGCGCAGTCGGGCGGCGATTCAGGCGGCCTCGGTGTTGGGTCAGAGGTTCTCGCCCGAGGTGCTGAACTATGTCTTGGGTGAAGGGCATCTGGACACTTCGACCCTGATCCGGTCCGCCCTGATCCGTGAGGCAGGAACCGATCTGATGTTTGCCCACGCGCTGATCCGCGACGGGTCTTATGCGACGCTGGTGAAATCCGAACGCGCGCGGCTGCATCGTCAGGCCGCGAAATGGTTCGAGGATCGCGATGCCACCCTGCGGGCGCAACATCTGGATCGGGCAGGTGCCACCAATGCGGCACAAGCGTATCTGGAGGCTGCCGAGAAATTGATTCAGGCGTTCCAGTTTGATGATGCCAGCCCGCTGATCGAACGGGCCTTGGAATTGCCCGCGCCATCCGGGGTACGGTTCGATCTGTTTTGCGCGCGCGGTGAAACCCACCGTTTGCAGGGCCTGTCGGACGACGCCTTGCGCGAATTCAAAGAAGCGGCCGATCTGGCTGAAACGGATGAACAGACCGCCCGCGCCCATATCGGGTTGGCGCAGGCCGCACGGCAGGCCAGTTTGTACAAAGACGCATTGCAAAGCCTGGGTACGGCCGAGATAGCTGCAGAGCGGTGTGGATCGGAACGCGATATTGCCCAGATCAACTATGTCCGTGGCAATGTGTATTTTCCTCTGGGTCGGGTCGAGGACGCCCTGCAAAGCAATGAAAAGGCTCTAACACTGGCCAGAAAGTTGGAATCGGCGCGGCTTGAGGTCGGTGCGCTCAGCGGTTTCGGCGATGCGAATTTCATGAACGCGACCATGCAGACCGCCACGGGGTTCTATACGCAGGCGGTGGAACGGGCACGAGAAAAGGGGTTAGTGCGTGATCTGGCAGCGAACCTGCACAACCTCAGCGTGGCGCGCAGCTATACCGGCGATGTGGCGCAGGGCAAGCTGGATGCACAAGAGGCCATCGAGGTGTCCCAGAAGTATTTTGCCTTTGTGCCGGAATGCGTGGCCCAGACCTGCCTAGGCGTTGCGCATACGTTTTTGGGTGAGCTGGATCGGGCGCTGGAGACCTTCGCAGTTTCGGCCGAAATTGCCAGCCGCGTAGGCGCAAAGCGGCTTGAGGCGCAGGCATTGGAGCATCTGGCCCGTACACAGGTTTACGCCGGGCAGATGGACGATGCTCGGGAAACCGGTCAGCGGGCTGTCGATATTGCGCTCGAACATGGTCGGAATTTCGTGGGGCCCAAGGCGTTGTCGGCGCTGGCCATGGCGGAAACAGACCCTAATAAACAGGATCAGCACCTGAAACTGGGCGCCCAGATCATTGCCGAGGGTTGCGTTGGCCACAGCCACCTGCATTTTTATCCCGATGCCAGCGCCGTCATGCTGGCACGGCAGGAATGGGACCGGGCGACTGAATATGCGGACGCATTGGCAAAATTCACCGCCGAGGAACCCCTGCCAATGGTCGACCTGTCGATACAGCACACCAGGGTTCTGGCCGCGTGCGGGGGCTGGGGCATTCCCATGTCAGCACATGAAGATTTCGAAGCGCTGGGCGCGCGCTTTTCCGAGATGGGCATCACGCAATCTCTGGTCGGGCGGTTGAATTAAGCGGGCGAGGGGCTGAATGAGCATCGAAAAGAAGGTTTGGCTGATTTCCGGTGCCCTGACGCTTGCTCTGGCCGTCGTGCTGTTCAAACTTTTGGTCGCGCTGAACCATTTTGAGGGCGACCCGACGCAATTGCCAGATGAGGCCTCAGTCGATGAGTATCTGCAAAAGCTGGACAATTTGCCCGACTATCGGGTCAAAACCGGCATCTTCATCAAATCCTTCAGCTTTACCGGCGCCAGCGACGTGCGCGTGAGCGGCTACGTCTGGCAACATTTCGAAGACGGCGTTCATGACGCGATCAAGCCAACCGAAAAAGAGATCGGGTTCATCTTGCCCGAGGCCGTCGATGCCGCGAATGGTGTAATCGAAGAGGCCTATAGGATGGATCAGGACGGCGTGACCCTGATTGGCTGGTATTTTGAACAGACCCTGCGGCAGAGCTTTGACTACACCAGCTATCCGTTCGACCATAAAACCGTCTGGGTCCGGTTTTGGCCCGGTGAGTTTGATGTAAATGTGGCTCTAATCCCTGACTTTTCGTCCTATCCCGCCACCGGGCCGGATGATATTTTTGGCATAGATCCTCGCATCGTCATGGGCACGTGGGAGCGTGAGAACACCTATTTCGACTATCGCTTGTCCGATCTGGATTCCACGCTGGGAATTGGCGAGAACGAGTTCCAGACCAACCTGCCGGAACTGCATTATAACTTCGTCATCAAGCGCAATTTCGGGAACGCTTTCATTGTCCACATGATCCCGTTGATCGTGGTGACGATGCTGCTGTTCGGTGCGGTAATGACGGTGACCCGCCGCCCCGAATTGGTCGAACGGCATGATTTCAGTACCTCCAGCGTGATCGGCACATGCTCGGTCTTGTTTTTCGTGATCCTGCTGGCCCATGTACAGCTGCGTGAAGGCTTTGCCGGATCGCCGGTGATCTACATGGAGTCGTTCTTTTTCCTGATGTATTTTCTCTTGCTGGCGGTTTCCGTAAACACCTACTTGTTTGCATCCGAGGCTGTGCCGTCCCTGCGGCTTATCCATTACAAGGACAACCTGTACCCAAAGGCCGCTTTCTGGCCTTTTGTCCTTCTGTGCATGGTGGCGATCACGGGCTACAACCTCAGCCTCAAGGCCGGACCCGAGGTTGAGGCCGTGATCGAAACCCACAATTAGGCTGTCGGTTGAAACCCCGGTTTTGGCGTACCGGTGGCCATATCCAGCGTGTATTCCGCCACGATCCCGGATGTGCCTTGTTCCCATTCATCCAGATACTTGGTGGGATGCGCGATCACATAGGTATAGGCGGGTTTTTTGACGCCGTTGATCAACACGTTGATCCGCTTGCGAACATAGACATTCTCGGGCGAGTTGGGGCCGTGATAGCCTTCAAGCTTGTCCAGCTCTTTCATCCCGGTGGATGAGACGCGATAGACCTCGCCCCGCACCGCTTTGCCACGGCCTTTCTGGTCGACCAGCGTGGCCATCCGGTGCAAAAACCCACAGTTCGGATTATCGCAGAACGGCTCGTGCGGCACGATCAGGGGCATGCGTTGCCGGGTGATCGCCTCGCCCACAAAATCATCCAGCACCTCGGCATGGGCATCGTGATTGGGAAAGCCTTTCTTCAACGATCCGTAGGTGAAGTAGAGATGGGTCTTTTCACGGTCTTCTATCAGATCGTCTTCGTCCTCATCCTCAAGTTCAGTCAGAGTGTGAGTATTGGCCCAATCGTCCAGCATTGCCTGGATTTCGTCCGAGACTTTGGCGTCTCTGGCGTTTTTGGGATTCTGCAGGAACTGGATGCACGAACTGGCGTCGATCCCATCAGCTGCCAGCAGGATTTTCACCATCTCGACCGAGTTGTTCATTACCGCCACATGCAGGCTGGTAAAGCCGTGGTCGTTGCTGGCGTTGACGTTGATGCCACGGTCGATCAGCGCCTGTGCCGCCTCAAGGTCGGGCTTGCCCAGATCCATCCCGCTCTCGTTCATCTCGCCTTCGCCGCCTGCCGCGTAGTGCAACAGGGTGTCGCCGTTGCTGTCATCAACGATATCAATTCCAGCCATACCGTTGTCGATGGCCTGAAATACACGGCCCCATTGCGCGAACTCATCCGAGGCGGCGGCCTCTTGCGCCCATTTGCAGATGTTGTGTTCCTGATCGGCCAGTTCCTCGAAGGCCTCGTCCAGAACCTCCATGATCTGATCCGGGGTGGCCATCATACCGATGCCCATCATGCCGTTAGACAGCCGCCCCTTGCGCGGCCCGACCAGATCAATACCCAGATCGCGCAGTTTTTCGACATTGTTCTGGGTGGTGACGTTGTTCCACATATTGGTGTTGCAAGCGGGGCAGAGGATCACCGGTTTGTTCCGGTATTGCCACGCCACAAAGACCGAGGTCAGCAGGTTGTCGGCTATCCCGTTGGCGATCTTGCCCATTGTGTTGCAGGTCACCGGCGCCACGATCACGCAATCGGCCCAGTCACACAGCGCCAGATGCGAGGCGCGCAGGGGCATTCCAAACTCGATATAGCGAAAGTTCCACTCGTCATCGTCGCGGTAATAGTCGTTATGGGTGATGCATCGCTCGATCCGTTCGGCACCGAAATCGCGAAAGAACCTCTCGGCCGAGACCGAGGGGATCAATTTCACGTTGTGTCCGGCTTTTGTGATCCGTTCCACCAGTTCCGGCACCTTGTCGGCTGCCGATGATCCGCAGGCGCACAGCAATACGTTGCGCTTTTCGGTCGGCGCATCGGTCAACCCGCCCTTGGGATAGCCAAAGATGTTCTTGTCCAGGCTGGGGGATTCATGGCGCAGCAGAACCGGTAGACCGGCTTTGTGTACCCGTTCCTGCAACCGACCTTTCAGGATCATATCGACAATGTCCGACCGCCTGCCCAGGCATTCGCTCTGGAAAAACAGGTAAGGCGGTTTTTCCTTACCGGTCAGCACATTCAGTTGCCGCCGGATCTTCATCACATTGGCCCCGTGGCCTTCAATGTCGATCAGCTTGATGCTGGTGATGCCGATATTGGACAGGATACTACGCAGCATATAGGACCACGGGTCCTCATCGGCGTAAAACAGCACAAGCGGGTTGGTCGCGACAATACGGGCCACGTCGGTGGGGTCTTCTGGGGGGTCGTGTTCCTCGATCACCAGCATCGCTGGGTTTTTCAAATCACGCAGGCCGCGGAAGATATGCCCGCGCGGGGCCTGCCACACCTGCGAGGTCGCGGGGCTCATATCCACCACGGTCACCAGATCGGTATCCTCGTCATAGGCGATGCAGAGGCACCAGAATTCCTCAAGCAAGGCCGTTTCACGATAGACGTTCTCGGGCGGACGGATGACTTCAAACCCCAGCACGCGGTTAAAGTCGATGTTGATCATCAGGTGCCGATCATCATCGCTGTTGAGCAAGCGCAAATGATCTTGGAACCATTTTTCGGGTGTTATCTCCTCGGGATTAGGTCGCAAGGCATAACTGTGGAACGTGCTGCCCAGATGCACATCGGGCGATTGGCTCAGGTACCGCTGCGCAAGGCTGTGCATTTCCTTGGCGGTGGACACACGGCTCAAGGCTTCGGTGTAATCGGTTTGCGTGGCAATCAGCAGCTTGTCTTCATCGACCTGCTCATCCCCAAGGATCGCAAGGCTTTCGGCCAGCACCCCCAGCGAGTTCATATTCGGGCTGGCCCGCCGGAACAGGTTGCGGCGTTTCTTGGGGTCTTTGGCCAGATACAATGTGCTGTCCACATAGTTGCAGTCCTGCTGCAGGGTCTGCAGGTTGGTCTTAACAGCCTCACGCGCTGAGAACCGCAGGATGCCCCGTGATCGCATCGAGGTTCCGTCGCGATCCGACATTCCGGCCCACAGACGGTCGATGGTGGTGACCCACAGCTTGCCGTATTTCTCGGGGTGCACATCCATCATATGCACCAGCCCGGTGCTGGGATTGCACTTGGCGATGATGGCAAAGTGGCCACCCGGCATGGTCGGTTTGCCATGGGCGACACCGACCTGAAAATTTGCCACCAGGATGTCGTTGTCCCCACCCAGCCGGTTGGATTCGTCGATCGCCTTCAGCAAAATTTCGACCGAGGTCGTGGCCTCGTCCATGAAATAGGCCTGAACCTGCACCTTGTCGCGCAGGCCCTGCGTGTGGATGAAGGTGCAGGCGACGTCGTAAAGCTCACCCAGTGAAATACCATCATTGACCACGAAAGACGTGGGCAGGGCACATTCGCGAAAGATATCGTTGACCTCGCAACTGAACCCCAGCGCCGACATGCTCAGCGCCGCTGCCGTCACGCTGCAGCAATTGATGGGTTGCTGAAAGTTCTGCAAATGCACGCTGACCAGATCACCGAACAGGGTGTCATAGCAGGCCTCGCGGATGTCAGTCGGAATTTCCAGCCAGTGATTGCTGGACAAATAAGCCAACTTGGTGCCGGGCGTGGCCAAAGCTTCGAGGCTGACGGGAATATCAAAGATTTCAAGATGTTCCTCGTAGAAATAGTCGCCCGCGTCGGCCTTTGCCAGAACCGTCTCGTCCTGTCGCAGATGCACCTCGCCCCCCAGCACCACATACATGCCCTGCGATGGCAGGATCGTATCCTCAGCCACTTCGAAACACTCAAAATGCGGTTGGATTACGGTTGGATCATCGGCGGGCAGAACTTCTTGTATCAGCGCCCATTCGGATTCGGTTGGATGATAGGAAATAGTGTTTTCAATCGGGTCTTTAGGCACGTCTGTTCCCCCCTGAACTAAAGCCGTGAATGTCGTCAAAGAACCAGTGCTGCGTCTTGTGGCATGTGTCAGGCGTCTTATGGTCAAACAGAAATAAAGGACCGGCCCGACGGTTAATCTGCACTGGCCGGGCCAACAGAATGCGCACGTTCAGCGCGAACAAATGGGCCCAATTGCGCGTACCGTATCGCATTTGGACACAAAAATCACCGATGTTGTTGATTTGACTATACGAGTTCGGATTGTAGCTTTTGTCGCCCGCTTCCTGTCAGTCATGGTTCTGACATTATGTCGAAATTACCGTCGTAATGACGTAACTTTCCGCGTTTTCGTCAAGAATACCCCTGCGGATCGAACAGCCCACCCCTCATACTTTTCCTAAACGAAAGAGGAGGCGCGTTTTGAGCTGGAACATTTGTGTCATAGGGGCAGGTAAGATCGGTCAGATGATCGCCAGCCTGCTGCAAGCATCGTCGAATTACTCGGTCACCGTTGCCGACCGCGATCTGGCGGCGTTATCGGTGCTTAATAAACAGGGAATAGCGACCCGGCAGATCGATGTGGGGGATGAGGCACAACTGACCCAAGGACTGTCTGGGTTTGATGCCGTAATCTCAGCTGCTCCGTTCTTTTTGACGCCGAAGATTGCCAAGGCGGCCAAGACCGCCGGGGCACACTACTTTGACCTGACCGAAGACGTTGCAGCCACCAATGCGGTGCGCGAATTGGCCGAAGACAGCGATACCGCCTTCATGCCGCAATGCGGTCTGGCTCCGGGCTTCGTTGGCATTGCTGGCGCGTCGCTGGCGGCCGAATTTGATGAGCTGGACAGCCTGCACATGCGGGTTGGGGCTTTGCCGCTCTATCCGACCAACGCAATGAAATACAATCTGACCTGGTCGACCGACGGGCTGATCAACGAGTACTGCAACCCCTGCGATGCCATCGTGAATGGCGAGCGCGTGAAAACCGCGCCGCTGGAAGATTACGAAGTGCTGGGCCATGACGGGGTGGAATACGAATGCTTCAACACCTCCGGCGGGTTGGGCACGCTGCCCGAAACGCTTGAGGGTAAGGCGCGGGCGGTATCCTATCGCTCGATCCGCTATCCCGGCCATTGTGATATCCTGAAGCTGCTGCTCAAGGATCTGGGGCTGGAGCGCCGCCGCGACCTGCTGAAGGACATCTTCGAGACCGCGCTGCCGCGCACCGATCAGGATGTGGTGCTGGTCTATTGCACTGCCAAGGGCCTGATTGACGGTGCGCTGCGCGAGAAATCCCTGATCAACAAAAGCTTTGCCCGCACCCTCAACGGACAGGTCTGGAGCGCCATTCAGGTCACCACCGCCGCAGGCGTTCTGGGCGTGGTCGACCTGATGCGCACCGGGGGACTGCCCGCAAAAGGATTTATCCGGCAGGAACAGGTGAACCTGTCCGATTTCCTCAACACTGAATTTGGCCGACTCTATCGCGCCGGCGACGTAACTGAACAGAACAAGGCGGCCTGAGATATGAAAGACATCGTGATGACTGCGCAAACCACCCTGGCAAATCTGGACCTGACCGAGGCCGAACTGACCGGCGGCACGCTCAAAGTGACCTCGCCGATTGACGGTAGCCTGCTGGCCGAGGTGCATGAGACCCCAGCTTCCGACATGGAGGCCATCCTTGCCCGTTCGAAAATGGCCTTCAAGGCATGGCGCACCGTGCCCGCGCCGCGCCGGGGCGAGTTGATCCGTCTGCTGGGCGAGGAATTGCGCGCCGCCAAGGACGATCTGGGCGCGCTGGTCAGCTGGGAGGCCGGCAAGATCACCTCGGAAGGTCTGGGCGAAGTGCAGGAGATGATCGACATCTGCGATTTTGCCGTTGGTCTGTCGCGCCAGCTATACGGTCTGACCATTGCCTCGGAACGGCCCGGCCACCGGATGATGGAGACATGGCACCCGGCGGGTCCGGTGGGCGTAATCTCGGCCTTCAATTTCCCCGTCGCAGTCTGGTCGTGGAACGCAGCGCTTGCGCTGGTGTGTGGCGATCCGGTGATCTGGAAGCCGTCCGAGAAGTCCCCGCTGACGGCAATGGCCTGTCAGAAAATCTTTGAACGTGCACTGGCCCGGTTCGGCGACGCGCCCGAAGGCTTGTTGCAAACCCTGATCGGCGGCGCCGCGCTGGGCGAGGCGCTGGTGGCCAGCGAGGATGTGCCGGTGATCTCGGCCACGGGTTCAACCCGTATGGGCCGCGCAGTGGCCCCCATTGTGGCGCAGCGGTTTGGCAAGTGCATTCTGGAACTGGGCGGCAACAACGCAATGATTGTCGGTCCGTCGGCTGACTTGGAAATGGCAGTGCGGGCGATTGTCTTTTCGGCTGTGGGCACCGCGGGTCAGCGTTGTACCACACTGCGCCGTCTGATTGTGCATAACTCGATCCGTGAAGAATTGGTGAGCCGTTTGAAAAAGGCCTATGCTGGTTTGCCCATTGGCAACCCGCTGGCTGAGGGCACCTTGATTGGCCCGCTGATCGACGAAGCCTCGGGTGCGGCCATGACCGCAGCCCTGAAAGCTGCAGAAGCCGAAGGCGGCACCGTATTCGGCGGCAACCGTGTGACCGAAGGCGTGCCTGCCGGGGTCTATATAGCACCCGCCATCGTCGAAATGCCCGGCCAAAGCGATGTGGTGAAGACCGAAACCTTTGCTCCGATCCTCTATGTCATGGGTTATGACGATTTTGACGATGCGATCGAGATTCAGAATGACGTACCGCAAGGTCTGTCGTCGTGCGTGTTCACCCTGAACATGCGTGAGGCCGAGCAGTTTTTGACCGCAGCCGGGTCGGATTGCGGAATTGCCAACGTAAATATCGGACCTTCGGGTGCCGAGATCGGTGGCGCATTTGGCGGCGAGAAGGAAACCGGTGGCGGGCGCGAAAGCGGCTCGGACGCCTGGAAGGCTTATATGCGGCGTCAGACCAATACGGTGAACTACTCAGCCGAACTGCCGCTGGCCCAAGGCGTGAAGTTCGACATCTGATTGACCCTTCCGGCGGCATCGGCAGGTGCCGCCGGATCAGTCTGCAAACAGATAGTCCAGTCTCATCACGGCCTGCGCCTTGTCTTCTGGGACATTCAGAAATTCAGCCATTACCTCTTCGTTTTCAGCCCGCGTATTGGCCTCGCGGATACGCAAGTATCCTTCGAACCCCGCACCCCGGATCAACTCGGATTCATAGGCCAGCGAATTGCGCAAGGCCGGCACAAGGCGCGCCACGGTTTCCGATGGGCTGTTTTCTCCGGCCAGACCGACCCGCCGCGCATGGCCGATCAGGTAATCGTCAGAATAGTCGCATTCGATCTCAAGAACCCGGGTCCTGACCTGGTCCGAGCAGAAATCTTGAATGATATCCAGATTTGCCGGGTCCACACACAGTACCAGCTTGTCGGTCTGGAAATGATCGAACAACATCCGCACGACCGCGCGCCGGTGGCGGGAGCGCTTGGTTAGCGTCGTCTCGATACCGCCAAGATTAGGCAGAAAGGTGTCTTCTTCATTGAACAGGTATTCGACACAGGGAATGTCAGTCTCGGACGTGATCTGATCGACCAGACGCTTGGCCACGTGCCATTTTTTGCACGCAATTAGATATAGTTCGCGTTCGGGACCCAAGGTATTCCCAGCCTCCCAAAAGCGCTGCCCAAAGCGGCGGCCAACGCGCCCGCGCCCGGTTAGAAACCCATAGAGGTTTCGCCCTTCATCCGAGATTTGGAACTCGACCCCTTCGCTGGCATAGAGCTGGCCCAGCCTCTCTTTCAACTCATGCGCCTCGGGGCTGATCTTGCGGGCAAACATGTAATCCTGCCCCAGCAGCATGTCGTAGTGATCGTTGTAAAAGGTCACCGGCATCCCGTAATCCGAGAACATTAGGAAAGTGGGGGTGCGGTTCTCAATCTCTTCCTTGGGGATCAGATGGCGGACTAGGGTCTGGAAAAACGTCTCATCCGGGATCCAGGTGGTCGAGAAGAAGCGGACCACATCCGGGCGCTGTTGCAGGAGCTCAAGGATCATCTCGACCGTGCGGCGGCGCAGGCACCACCACTGACTGCCGATCATAACTTGGATGTCTGCGGGGATATCGCGCGTCAGGTCAAAGCGTTTTTGTAGGTTGTATGCGGCATAGAACCGCTTGCTCTGGGTGCGTTCGTTGAAGAAATGACGGTAAATTAGCCGGTCTTCCTTCATACCGGTTTTGATCCAGTTGCTGGCAAAGAAATCGTGGCTTTCCACAAAATCCTTGTCGTTTTCGTCCAGAAACCAATGGATGTACTCGGCGGTTTTGATCGCCATGCAATCGCCAGACAGCATGTAGAAATGGGTGACCCGTGGAAACGCATCCACCGCAGCCTGCACGGCATTCAGGGTCGCCTGCACCAAAGACCACTCGCCCCAGCCGCATTTGATGCGCTTGGCGGCAAAAGCCACATTTGGATTATCTTTCAACGCGCTGCGAATACGGTCATAGGCCACCTCGCTGGCGCGCGCGTCAAAATGGATGGCCATGCAGTCGCCTGCGGCCGTTAGCTGCTCAGCCTGCGCGATGATTGCGTCAGGGTCCTTGTGGCACAATAGAATATAGGCAATTTTTGCCATATTGCGTCTGTAACGTCCGTTTCTGCCTGTTTGCTCTCTGATACTGAGGATGAGCGATTGAATAAACAGAATATTTTTGGTTCTTTATGAGCCTAGGCGGGCGCGTGTGGTTATTTTGACCCGCTGAGGAGGCATTGCAGATGGGTTTTCCCGGTACATGGATGACCGAGAGTGAGAGTATGGTGTACCGTGTTGTGCCGAAATGTGCGTGCTCGACCATCGGACAGATTATGTACTACTCGGACCACGGTCGGTTTTTCGACGGCGATATTCATGACGCCAAGGACGGTATGCACAAATGGGCCTTTGCCGACAGCCAGGCCCGGATTTCCGGCAATATTCGCAAACACGCCTCATACTCTTTTACCTGTGTGCGCAATCCGTACACCCGGATACTCAGCTCGTTCTTCGACAAGATTTGCGGTATTCAGCGCAATGGCAGCCGGTATCGGGGCAATCTGGTCCCGACGCTGATCTATAATTACGGAATCGAAGTGGGCGGCGATGATGGCAAGGGTGAGTTCGACCAGATCGCCAGTTTTCGCCGCTTTTTGCTGTTTGCGCGGGATACGATCCGCTGGCGCCGACCGATGGATCCGGACATTCACTGGTCTGCCGTGTCAGGGCATGTCTCGACTTTCATCGTAAATGGTGGACGCTACGACCGCATCTTCTGGACCGAGAAATTCAATGACGGAATGCAGGGGGTGTTGGACAATCTGGACACACCTCACGCGGTCAGCCTTTCAGATATTCCACGATTCAACGAATCCGAAGGACATGGCCCCAAACGTGCGCACCCGGTCGAGGATTATTTTGACGATCTGTCCATGCATTTGGTCTACGAAATCTACAAACAGGATTTCGAACTGTTCCGATACGATTTTGAGAACCCGGCAAATAAGATGCCGATCGGTGAAATAGATCTGGATGAGGTTCACGCCAAACTAGGCGATTGACCTGCCATAAGGCAGGCACTTCCGCCTGTCGTCAATGTCTCTGACGAGACGTCTCCTCTAGTTGGGCCCGGCGCTGCGCACAGCGCGGCGCCGGGCCCAAGGCCGAACGTAGCATCGGCGTAGCCGATGGTGCGGGTCGGGCGCGGGAGGCTGTCTTAGATGACTCAGGTAACGATCAGTTCGCGTTTCAGACCGATAGGGTACAAATTTGGTCCGCTATCCGTATCGAGTTTACTGAGGTCGCGCCAACTGGCTCTGCACATGAGTCCGTTGTCCTCGGCAATGGTGACAGCATGTTTTGGTAGGGCAGATGGATTTGATAGAGTCACTTCTGTGGCGAAAATTATCTCGTGTCCCAGCTGGCCTTCGTGGCGATAAATGTTCTCCAAAACCAAAGGCGCGCCGGAAATCTGAATGTCAACGCCAAGCTCTTCGTGAAATTCGCGTTTCAGCGCGTCCTGCCAAGTTTCGCCGAACTCAACTGTACCGCCAATCGGACGGACACCTTTCAGATTGCCACTGTCGTCATGAACGTCGGCGACCAAGAGACTGGGACCTCTCCATAGCAAGCCGATCGCCTTGACCCGAATGCCTTGATACGGACGCCAAATCGTCATCAGAGCTCCTTTTGATCAAGTTGGCATTCAAAAATGAAAAGGCCCCGCTGTGCAATACAGCGAGGCCTATATTCTACCTACCGCAACCCGGTTCAGACCTGACGCACGGCTCCTTTCGCCGCGCTGGTTGTCAGCTTGGCATAGGCCTTCAGTGCGGTCGACACCTTACGCTTGCGCGGCTCGGCTGGCACCCAGCCCTTTTCGTCCTGCTCTTCGCGCCGTGCTGAAAGTTCCTCGTCAGACACGGCCAGATGGATGCTGCGGTTGGGGATGTCGATCTCGATCTTGTCGCCCGGGCGCACCAGTCCGATCTCACCGCCCTCGGCGGCTTCGGGTGAGACGTGGCCAATCGAAAGGCCCGATGTACCGCCCGAGAACCGACCATCAGTCAGCAGGGCGCAGGCTTTGCCCAGACCTTTGGATTTCAGATACGAGGTCGGATACAGCATTTCCTGCATCCCCGGACCGCCGCGCGGGCCTTCATAGCGGATCACCACGACGTCGCCCGCTTCGACTTTGCCGGTCAGAATGTCATTGACCGCCTGATCCTGACTTTCGCAGACATAGGCCGATCCGGTGAAGGTCAGGCTGGCGGGATCAACGCCTGCAGTTTTCACGATACAGCCGTCCCGAGCGATGTTGCCAAACAAAACCGCCAGACCGCCATCTTGGCTGAAGGCATGCTCTTTCGACCGGATTACACCGCCTTCGCGGTCGATATCCAGTTCCTTGTACCGGTTCGATTGGCTGAAGGCTTGGGTGGTGCGCACACCCCCCGGGGCGGCCTTGAACAGCTCTTGCGCCTTGGGGTTGTTGGCGACCTTGATGTCCCAATTCGCGATTGCCTCACCCATCGTGGCGGAATGCACGGTGGCGCAATCTTCGTGCAGCAGCCCCGCTCGGCCAAGCTCGCCCAGGATCGAGAAGATACCCCCGGCTCGGTGAACGTCTTCCATGTGTACGTTTTCAGTGTTTGGTGCCACCTTGCACAGGCAGGGGACTTTGCGGCTAAGGCGGTCCATGTCGGACATGGTGAAATGCACCTCGCCTTCATGCGCGATGGCCAGCAGGTGAAGTACCGTGTTGGTCGATCCGCCCATGGCAATGTCGAGGCTCATGGCGTTTTCAAACGCCTCAAAGGTTGCGATTTCGCGCGGCAGGAAGCCTTTTTCGTTCAGATCATAATGGCGTTTTGTGATCTCGACGATGCGGCGACCGGCTTCAAGGAACAGATCTTTTCGATCAGCGTGGGTGGCCAGGGTCGAGCCATTGCCCGGCAGCGCCAGACCCAGCGCTTCGGCCAGGCAGTTCATCGAGTTGGCGGTGAACATGCCCGAGCATGACCCGCAGGTCGGGCAGGCATTTTCTTCGATATGTTGCACCTGTTCGTCGGTGTATTTGTCATCAGCGGCGGCAACCATCGCGTCGACAAGGTCAATCTTTTTGACGTCCAGATCTGCGATGTCGATCTTGCCCGCTTCCATCGGACCGCCCGAGACGAAGATGGCCGGGATGTTCAGGCGCATAGCGGCCATCAGCATGCCAGGGGTGATCTTGTCACAGTTCGAGATGCAGACCATCGCATCGGCGCAGTGGGCGTTGACCATATATTCCACCGAATCCGCGATCACCTCACGCGAGGGCAGCGAATACAGCATCCCGTCATGGCCCATGGCGATGCCGTCATCCACCGCAATGGTGTTGAACTCCTTGGCGACGCCGCCTGCTGCCTCAACCTCACGCGCGACCATCTGGCCCAAGTCCTTCAGGTGAACGTGGCCGGGAACGAACTGGGTGAACGAGTTGACGATGGCGATGATCGGTTTGCCGAAATCGTCATCCTGCATACCGGTTGCGCGCCACAGGCCGCGGGCACCGGCCATATTGCGGCCATGGGTGGAGGTTCTGGATCGGTACATTGGCATGATGCTGTTTCCCTTTTGCCCCGGTTGCGATATGCGGGATGTGTGCGTTATAGCGCACGTACCACATGTGCGCTATAACGCACAAGAGGATTCGAAAGACAATCAGATGGCACCGGATGATATTACACTGAAACTGCGGGATGTGCGGGCGGCCTCGGGGCTGAGCCTGTCGAAGGTGGCTGAGATGACCGGCGTTAGCAAAGCCATGCTGGGCCAGATCGAGCGTGGCGAATCCAGCCCGACCATCGCGACGCTGTGGAAGATTGCCAAAGGGTTTCAACTGCCCCTCAGTGCATTGATCGGCACGGCGGCACTGCGCGATACGACAACGCCTGACGTGTTTCGCACGGTGACCTTTCCAGGCAGCATCGAAGTTAAGATCGTCTTTCCCTTTGACCCCGCCTTACGGGCCGAGACATTTCATGTGGAACTTGCGCCGAACCAAAGCCACGAATCCGCCGCCCACGCGACTGGCGTGACGGAAGAGGTCTTTGTCCTGAACGGCGCGCTTGAGATTTTGCGTGATGGGAAGTGGGTGGCGCTTGAGGCGGGACAGGGCCTGCGATTTGCGGCGGACCTGCCACATGGCTATCGCGCCGGTGATCAAGGGGCTGTTTTTTTGAACATGCACCATTATGCACAATTGGATGCGCCGCCCGCGATCGGCTGAACCTGACCCCACATAGTAAAAGGCAAGTTATGGGCGCTTTTCTGGAAACTCTAACACTGGCGGACGCGATTGGCTCAATCGGTGCTTTGGTCGTGGTGGCTGCGTATTTCGCCACTCAGATGCGGATGATGAATTCGGACGATTTAGCATTCCCGGTGTTGAACCTCGCCGGGTCGATCCTGATCGTCTATTCGCTGCTTCAGAATTTCAATCTGGCGTCGATGTTGATCGAATCCTTCTGGATTCTGATCAGTATGATCGGGATCGTTCAGTTTTTCCGTCTCAGACGCGCGCGTTAGGCGGGCTAGGCCCCATCCAGTCTTGAACCCGAATGCGTGCGCGTATAGGGAAAACTCAAGCTCGCTTAGGGGAGGCTTTGATGCTGGACGATCCGAAAACACTCGTTTCCACCGAATGGCTTGCCGCCCATATCAAGGATCCTGATTTACGGATTCTGGACGGGTCGTGGTATCTGCCGCAACAGGGGCGGGATGCTAAGGCGGAATATGATGCCGCCCATATTCCCGGCGCGCGGTTCTTCGATATCGATGATATTTCCGATCAGCGTTCGGACTTGCCGCATATGGCACCACCGGTCGAAAAATTCATGTCGCGCTTGCGGGCGATGGGTGTGGGGGATGGACATCAGGTCGTGGTCTATGACGGTGCCGGGCTGATGTCTGCGGCGCGGGTCTGGTGGCTGTTTCGGCTGATGGGTCAGGAAAACGTCGCCGTTTTGGACGGCGGCTTGCCGAAATGGCAGGCTGAGGGTCGCGAAATTGAAGACCTGCCGCCGATCATTCGGGATCGCCATATGACCGTACGAGTGCAAAACCATTTGGTACGGGATGTGACGCAGGTATCGGCCGCAGCCAAACTCGCCGATCATGAGATTATCGATGCCCGGTCCGCCGCCCGTTTTGCCGGAACTGCGGCTGAGCCGCGCGAGGGCCTGCGGTCGGGGCATATTCCGGGGTCGCGCAACGTGCCTTTTGACCTGTTGTTGAACAAGAATGGTACGATGAAATCGCCCGACGATTGCCGCGCTGTGTTCGAAGCCGCAGGTGTGGACCTGTCAAAGCCCGCGATCACATCCTGCGGGTCGGGCGTGACCGCCGCCATCCTCAGCCTGGCGTTGGAACGCTTGGGCAAGAAAGATCATTCGCTTTATGACGGCTCCTGGGCTGAATGGGGTGCCTTCCCGACCCTGCCCGTCGCAACCGGAGAGAACTGATGTTCGAGAACCTCAAACCGCAGCCTGCTGACAAAATTCTGGCACTGGTGCAGATGTACCGCGAAGACCCGCGCGATCAGAAGATCGACTTGGGCGTCGGCGTCTACAAGAATGCCGAAGGCGTGACCCCGGTGATGCACGCGGTGAAGGCCGCCGAAAAGCGCATTCTGGAAGAGCAGGAAAGCAAAGCCTATACCGGTCTGGCCGGTGACCCGGCTTATGCGGATGCGATGATCGGCTTGATCCTGGGCACGTCTGTGCCACGCGGTAACATCGCTGCCGTGGCCACCCCGGGCGGCACCGGAGCCTGCCGTCAGGCGTTCGAATTGATCCGCATGGCCAACCCATCGGCGCGCGTTTTCGTGTCGAACCCGACATGGCCGAACCACTTGTCGATTCTGAACTATCTGGGAATGGAGATGGTCCCCTATCGCTATTTCGATGGCGATACCCGTGGCGTCGATTTCGATGGCATGATCGAGGATCTCAAGACGGCCAAGGCGGGTGACGTGGTGCTGTTGCACGGCTGCTGCCACAACCCGACCGGCGCCAACCTGAACATTGTGCAGTGGCAAGAGGTCGTGAACCTGATCAACGAACGTGGTCTGGTTGCGATGATCGACATTGCCTATCAGGGCTTTGGCGACGGTCTGGAGGCGGACGCGCAGGCGGTCCGTCTGGTGGCCTCGTCGGTCAAGCGCTGCCTGATCGCGGCGTCGTGCTCGAAGAATTTCGGCATCTACCGCGAACGTACCGGCCTGTTGATGGCGATCAGTGATGATGCGGCGCAGACAGCCTTGAACCAGGCTACGCTGGCCTTCCTGAACCGCCAGAACTATTCCTTCCCGCCCGATCACGGTGCACGCGTGGTGACCACCATCTTGAATGACGATGCCCTGCGCGCCGATTGGGCTGCCGAGCTCGAAGATGTGCGCCTGTCCATGCTGGGCCTGCGTCAGCAACTGTCGGATGAATTGCAACGGCTCAGCGGCTCGGACCGCTTTGGTTTCATTGCTCAGCACCGCGGCATGTTCTCGCGCCTGGGTGCGGCTCCGGAACTGGTCGAGAAACTGCGCGACGATCACGGTATCTACATGGTCGGCGACAGCCGCCTGAACATCGCCGGCCTGAACGCGACCACCGTGCCAATTCTGGCCAAGGCGATTGTCGACGTCGGGGTTTGAAATCCCGCAGTTTTAAAAAATGAAAACCCGGACGCGAACGCCCGGGTTTTTTGTTTGAGAGTGGTTGACTCTTAGCCTTTTGAAAACTCGGGATACGCTTCCATACCCAGTTCCGCCATGTCGAGGCCGTTGATCTCGTCCTCTTCGCTGACGCGGATGCCGACGGTGGCTTTCAGGATCATCCACAGGATCAGGGCTCCGACAAAGGTGAAGACACCGTAGGCAATGATGCCGGTCAATTGTGTGATCAGCGTGGCCTCGCCGTAGAAGATGACGGCGATGGTGCCCCAGATACCGCAGAACAGGTGAACCGGGATGGCACCGACCACGTCGTCGATCTTGAACTTGTCCAGCATCGGAACCGCAAAGACCACGATGATACCGCCCACGGCGCCGATCCACAGCGCACCGAACAGGGTCGGGGCCAGGGGCTCGGCCGTGATCGACACCAAACCGGCCAGTGCGCCGTTCAGCACCATGGTCAGGTCAGGCTTTTTGTACAACAGCTGAGTCATGATCAGCGCCGCGACAGCTCCCGAAGCGGCGGCCATGTTGGTGTTGGCAAAGATGCGCGACACGTCCGAGACATCCCCCACGGTGCCCATAGCCAATTGCGAGCCGCCGTTGAAGCCGAACCAGCCCAGCCACAGGATGAACGTTCCCAGGGTTGCCAGCGCCAGGTTCGAACCCGGGATCGGGTGGACTTTGCCGTCTTTGTTATACTTGCCGATGCGCGGGCCCAAGATGATGGCCCCGGCTAAAGCCGCCCAGCCGCCGACCGAATGCACCACGGTCGACCCGGCAAAGTCGGAAAAGCCTTGTGCGTCCAGCCAGCCGCCGCCCCATTTCCACGACCCGGTGATCGGGTACATGATACCGGTCAGCACAACGACAAAAGCCAGGAAGGGCCATAGCTTGATGCGTTCAGCCACAGCACCCGAGACGATCGACGCGGTTGCGGCAACGAAGACCAGTTGGAAGAAGAAATCCGAACCGATTGAGGCATAATCCAGAGCCGCTGCATCGGCGCCGACGCCAACGGGATCAAGCACGGTGGTTGAGAAGAACGGACCCAGCCAGCCGGAGATGGACCAGCCATCGCCCGGATACATCAGGTTGAAGCCGATCAGCCAGTACATGATCGCGGCAATCGAAAATAACGCCACATTCTTGATCATCTGCATGGCCACGTTCTTGGAACGCACCAGCCCGCCTTCCAGCATGGCAAAGCCAGCAGCCATGAAGAAAACGAGGAAGCCGCCCATCAGGAACAGCAGAGTGGTAAAGATATACTGGGTGTGCAGCGCGGCCTCGCCTTCGACGGCAGCCTCTTGCGCCAGACCCATCTGCGGCAGCGCGACAATCGCCGCGGCAGGGATGAGAGATTTCATCAGGTTCATAGTCAGTCCTCGAATTTTTGGAATGGAGGGCACTTAAAGCGCCTCTTCGTTCATTTCCCCGGTCCGCACGCGCAGGGCCTGCTCAACATCGAGGACGAAAATCTTGCCGTCGCCGATCTTGCCGGTTCGGGCGGTTTTGGTGATGGTTTCGACGATCTGGTCGGCCATCGTGGCAGGCACCACAATCTCCAACTTGATTTTGGGCACGAAATTCACTGCGTATTCAGCGCCGCGATAGATTTCTGTGTGACCAGATTGAGAGCCAAAGCCCTTGATCTCGGTCACCATCATGCCTTGCAGGCCTGCGTCGGTCAGTGCCTCGCGCACCTCTTCAAGCTTGAACGGCTTGATTGTCGCAATAATCAGTTTCACGTTGGTCCCCTCTGCGGTCCGGTCTGTTTGCACCTGCAGAAAAAAGAGCGTGCCTGACCGCAGTAAGGAACGGGTAAGGAGGGACGACGCCGGGTGAATGCGTGGGGAAGTGCACAATTTTTGCACAAAAAGTGACAATTGAGCAATAAATAGGCACGCTATAGAGGGTGATTGCCGGAATTTCAGACCTCTACTTCACCGGCGTGGCATTGTATTGTGCCTCAAAACGATAACCGGGCAGAGTTTGAGCATGACTGAGTCCAGGCGCCGAAAGGCACCGCTTGTCGCGGATAAAAGGTACCCGTCGAAAGGGCGCAAGCCCGCGGCGACCAAACGCACCGCGAAACCCGCGGGCAAGAAGGCGGCCGCGCGCAAAACGACGACGCGCAAGACCACGCGTAAGAAAGCGCGCCGGAAATCCGGTGGCGGTGGTGGGGGAATTTTCCGCCGTTTCTTCCGGTGGGTCTGGCGGTTGATCTGGGGCATAACCTGGCGCGTCGGCGCGGTGGTTGCGATGCTGTTGGCGCTGGCTGTTGGAGTTGTCTACACCACGCTGCCAGATGTGAATGAACTGCTGGACGGTCGGGCGCGGGGGTCGGTCACGCTGTTGGACCGCAACGGCAAGGTCTTTGCCTGGCGCGGGGATCAGTTCGGCGGGGTGATCACGGCGGGCACTGTTTCACCGCACCTCAAAAACGCTGTCGTCGCCACCGAGGATAAGCGGTTTTATCGCCATTTCGGCGTCAGCCCCCGAGGTGTGGCCAGTGCTGTGCGCATCAACCTGAGCGAGGGGCGCGGGCCGCTGTCAGGCCATGGCGGATCAACCATCACGCAGCAGACCGCCAAGCTGCTCTGCTTGGGCGTGCCGTATGTGCCCAGCGAATGGGAGTCCGAGGCTGCGTATGAATCCGATTGCCGTCAGGGGTCGCTGTGGCGCAAGGCCAAGGAAGCGGTCTATGCGATTGCGATGGAGGTCAAGTATTCCAAGGATGAGATTCTGACCATCTATCTCAACCGCGCGTTCCTTGGTGCCGGTGCCCGCGGGTTCGAGGCCGCAAGCCAGCGCTATTTCGGTATCTCTGCAGCCGAGGTGAACCCGGCGCAGGCGGCGATGCTGGCCGGTCTGCTGGTGGCCCCCACGCGTTATGCGCCCACGAACAACCTGCAACGCTCGCAGGATCGGGGGCGTCTGGTGCTGGGGCTGATGGAGGCGCAGGGCTATCTGACAACCGCGCAGGCCAGCAGTGCCCGCAGCAACCCCGCACAACTGTCCGAGGCCGCAGCAGCACGGGCCGGCGGGTATTTCGCCGATTGGGTCATTACCGAGCTGCCCAGTTACTTTGGGGCAGATACCACGGATGATGTGGTGATCAAGACGACCCTGGACCAGCGCTTGCAGAAATCGGCAGAAGAAGCGCTGAAATACATCTTTCAGGAGAAGGTCCGCGAAGGGTCCAAGGCGCAGGCCGCAATTGTGGTGATGTCGGCAGACGGCGCCGTACGCGCCATGGTCGGCGGGCGCCAGACGCGGGTCTCGGGTGCGTTCAACCGCGCCACGCAGGCATTGCGCCAGACCGGGTCGTCCTTCAAGCCGTTTGTCTATGCCACTGCTTTGGAGCTGGGCTATTCACCGCTGGATACGGTTGTGGATGAGCCCTATTGCGTCAACATTCCAGGGTCCGGTCAGTGGTGTCCCAAGAACTATACCCACAAGTTCTATGGTCGGGTCACGCTGGCAGATGCACTGAAGAATTCACTTAACATCCCGGCAGTGAAAGTGGCCGAAGTTGCCGGTCTGGATAATGTCCGCACGGTCGCCAGTGAGTTCGGTATCGACAGCGATCTGGCGCAGGGGCCGGCCTTGGCGCTGGGCGCGTCGGAAAGCACGCTGATCGAGATGACCGGTGCCTATGCCGGTATCCTCAATGGCGGCTCGGCCGTGGAACCCTATGGCCTGTCAGAGTTGAAGTTGCTGGAGGATGATACGCCGGTGATGGTGACCAGTTCGGGCATTGGTGAGCGGGTGATCAACGACAAGGCCGCCAAGCAGCTGACCTGGATGATGCAGCGTGTGGTGTCCGAGGGGACCGGCGCACGGGCGCAACTGCCGGGCTGGCAGGTGGCCGGTAAGACAGGCACGACGCAGGCGGCGCGGGATGCGTGGTTTATCGGATTTACAGCGGATTACGTGGCCGGTGTCTGGATGGGTTATGACGACAACACACCCCTGTCCGGAGTTACCGGGGGTGGGCTGCCCGCAGAGATCTGGAAAGAAACCATGCTGCGCGTGACCGAAGGTATGACACCCACACCGCTGCCGATGCTGGCCCCGGATCCACCTAAACAGGTGGCACAGCCGCAGCGACAACGCCGCAGGCAGGGTGGGTTTGAAAATGCCATCAATAATCTGCTGAACAATATATTCGGCAACTGATGCACCAATAAAAAAGGCGGTGCGCGTGGCACCGCCTTTTATTTGTCTGATGTGAAAGCGGATCAGAGGCTGCTGTCCAGCGCTGCCAGAATCGCGTCACCCATTTCGGTGGTCGAGACCGGCTGAACACCCTCATCGGCCAGCAGATCGCCGGTGCGGACACCGTCAGCCAGAACCTTCTCGATCGCGGCCTCCAGTCGATCCGCCTCTTCGCCCTGATCAAAGCTATAGCGCAGCGCCATGGCAAAGCTGAGGATACAGGCGATCGGATTGGCTTTGCCCTGACCCGTGATATCGGGGGCCGAGCCGTGGACCGGTTCGTACATCGCCTTGGGGCGGCCATTGGCCATCGGTGCCCCCAAGGACGCCGATGGCAGCATGCCCAGCGAGCCGGTCAGCATCGCGGCACAATCCGACAGGATGTCGCCGAACAGGTTATCGGTCAGGATCACGTCAAACTGTTTGGGTGCGCGCACCAGCTGCATCGCGCCGTTGTCGGCATACATGTGCGACAGCTCGACCTCGGGGTATTCCTTGGCCACACGGTCCACGACCTCGCGCCACAGGATGCCCGATTCCATCACGTTGGCCTTCTCCATCGAGCAGACCTTTTTGTTCCGGCGCATCGCCAGTTCAAAGGCCGAGCGCGCGGCGCGTTCGATCTCGGATTCGGTATAGCGCTGGGTGTTGATACCGACGCGCTCATTGCCTTCTTCGAAGATTCCGCGGGGTTCGCCGAAATAGACGCCCGAGGTCAGCTCGCGCACGATCATGATATCAAGACCGGCGACGATGTCTTTTTTCAGCGACGAGAAATCGGCCAGCGCGTCAAAGCACTGTGCAGGGCGCAGGTTGGAATACAGGTCCATTTCCTTGCGCAGACGCAGCAACCCGCGTTCGGGCTTGAGGCTGAAATCCAGATCGTCGTATTTCGGACCACCAACAGCGCCCAGCAGAACGGCGTCAACTTCCTGCGCCTTGGCCATGGTCTCGTCCGAAAGTGGCTTGCCGTGCGCGTCATAGGCCGCACCGCCCACCAGATCCTCGCTCACGTCAAAGTGAAGGCCGCGCTTTTCGCCGAACCAATCGATTACTCTGCGCACTTCGGCCATGACTTCGGGGCCAATTCCGTCTCCGGGCAGGATGAGGAGCGAGGGGTTGGACATGAAGGATCTCCTTGCGTTTCGTCGCAAAGGCCCTAGCGTCTGCGCCGCATCGGGTCAATGAGACGATCCGGCCAATTCACGAGGAAAACACATGTTGATACCGGGAAACCCCGTTCCTGAGCTGAAAATTGAAACCATAAGCCATGGACGTTTCGATCTGGATACTGGCAAGGGCGAAAATGGGACGTTGGTGATTCAGTATCGCGGCCTGCACTGTCCGATCTGTATCAAGCAGATGGCCGAGGTCGAAGCGGCGCTGGATGAATTTGCCGAGCTTGGTATCGAAGTGATCATGATCACCACAGACACGGCCGAGCGCGCCGCGGAAACGGCCGAGAAAGCCGGTGTTTCGCGGCTGCGTGTGGGGCACAGCCTGCCAATGGCTGCGGCGCGAGATGATTGGGGGCTGAACATCTCAACCGCGCGCGAAGGCAGCGCCGAACCTGACCTGTTCGCCGAACCAGGTCATTTCTTCATCGCCCCGAATCGAATGCTTTATTATGCGTGGCAACAGACCACACCCTTTGCCCGACCTGCCATGTCCGACATTGTTGGCGGTCTGAAATTCACTCTGGGCAACAACTACCCGCCGCGCGGCACCTATACCGGCGCGCTTTAAAGGCTGGCCTTCAACCCGTCCGCCAGCAAATCCCAGACCCTGCGAATGCGCGGGGTCTGACGCATGGCCTGCGGTGCGGCCAGCCAGACTGGCAATGTCTGAACATCAACATCCAGCGGTATTATTTCGACATCCGGATCAGCCTTTGCCACTTCGATCTGGGTAAAGCCGATTCCGCATCCCGCACGGACCAGTTGCCAATATGCGCTTTGCAGGTCACAGCGGGTGGCGAAGCTGTCCCTGCTGGCGGGCCACCCTCGCGCGCGCATCTTAGTGATGATCTGTTCATTGGCGTCAAAGCCTACCAGATCGTGGTCGAACAGTTCTTCGGGGCGTGTTGGCCACCCGGCGCGATCCAGATAAGTGCGGGCCGCGCAAAAACACAGATGCACATCCCCAAGATAGCGCGAGATCAGGTCCATCTGTTCCGGGCGATACATGCGCACGGCAATGTCGGCCTCGCGATACAGCAGGTTTTCGATCGTGTCCGTTGCCACCAGTTCCAGTTGAATGGCCGGCTCCTGGGCCCTGATCTGTGCCAGAATTGGTGGCAGCAGATGATGCGATGCAAAGACCGAGGCGGTGATGCGCACCGTCCCCTCCAGTTGCTGTGCCTGACCTGCCGCCGTCAGGCTGAATGACGTCATCGCTGAATGCATCTGTTGCGCCATCGGCAGCAGTTGCGCCCCAACATCGCTGAGCTTCAGGCCGCGGGCATGCCGGTCGAACAAGGACACGCCCAGCTCATCCTCAAGCGCGTGGATTTGGCGGCCCAGCGTAGGTTGGCTTCGGTCCAGCTGCCGCGCTGCTGCCGAAAGCGAGCCGGTCTGAGCCACGGCCAGAAAGCTTTGGATCAAAGACCAGTCGGCATGAGTAAGAGATTTGTCCATTCATAAATGAATACACGTTCCGAGTCTGGCGGCAATAACAGAAGTTAAATGAATGGATCAGTGCGAAAGCTGCTTGGGCGCAGCAATGTCGACCCAGACCAACCGGTGTCTGCTGGCCTGTTCGGCGGCGATGCGCAGAGGCGTGCCCGGTTTGGGCCAGAACACCCCCGCTGCGGTAACTTGCAGGTCGGCCGAGGGCAGCACGTAATCCACCCGCATTTCGCCCACCGCCTTCCAGACCACAGTAGTCTGGGACTCCAATGGTTGATCTGCGTGTGGGTCCTGCAAGCGCGGATCGGCCAGCAGCGCCTGTATTGCCTCTTTCCGCCCATCGCCGCGTGTCGGGTCCAGGTTGGCATCTCCGGCGATCACGAAGGGGCCTTGGGGCCTATGCCCCAATTTTCCGTCCAGAACTGCGGACCAAAGGCGGATTTCGTCGCGGTTGCGCAACCCGTTGCGGTCCTCGGGGCCGTCAAACACTGGTGGGGCGGCGTGAAATGTCATCAGATCCAGCGAACCAACGGGTGTGTCCACAGGTACGATCCAATGGGCCACGGCAGACAGGCGCTGAATGCGCTGGGCCTGTTCCGATGGGAAGGGGCCGTCTTCCGTCACTGGCAATTGCGCGCCCGGTAGGTCGCGCCACAGCAGATCCGTAAACTGCTGCACAGTGTCGGTGCGGATAGGGTGCCGTGACAGCACCGCAAGCCCACCCTGACCGGTGAAACGACCCCAGCCCTGCGCGTCTGCCGGGCCATGGGTGCGCCCGTCTCCGTTCAGATCCAAAGCGGTCTCAAGCCCTGCATTGGGCTGGGCGGCGAAGTGATGGGGATAGTCCAGTCCAGCGGTCCGCAACAGATCGACCAAAGCAGTCAAAGCCTGCCCGTCCATATCCCAGTCGATGCCTTGCAAGCTGACGATATCTGGTCGGGCGGCGACCAGAACGTCGACCACCGCCTGTACCTGTGGATCGCCGCGCCGGATATCGCGCAGCAACAGACCAGGCCCGTCGCGGTTAAGTTCAGTGTTGAAGGTGGCAATGCGCAGCGTTTCTGCCTGTGCCATTACCGGCAACAGCAACAGAAGAAGAATGCGGATCATGCGGCCTGTGTGGACTCAGCCGTGGAATAGGCGCGGCGCTTTTCAACGATCAGATTGGCGATGCGCAATGTCGCCATGCCGCGCATGATCATTGAGGCGGGCAGGAAGGCCCAGGCGCTCATGGTCCAGATCATGGTCTGAGGATTGCTCAGCGAGATCGGGTTGGCATAGTCAGTCAGCAATTTGATCAGCGCTGGAATCAGGAATGGCAGCAGCACCCCGATCGAGATATTCAGGCGCCCGTCCCGTTGCAGGCGGGTGACGACGTCCCCGCCCTTGGTCGGGTCAAACAGAGGCAGGTTGGTCCAGACGTTGAACGCACCGTTGCCGGTAGGCCAGCCGCGCATCTTCACCGCATAGGCAAAGCTGGCAATGGTCACTAGCGCGGCAACATAAGCCACACTGGCTGAGATACGCACCAATTCGATCAGCGGCGCGTTGGCATCGGCGGGCAGCACCAGCACAACCAGCCGAACCGGCGAATAAGGGAAATCGACAACATTGGCGATGCCCAGCCCCAACGCATAGAAAAGCCCGGTCAGATCGCTGGGCGCATAGGCGTTTTTGCAGATCAGCGTCAGGAAAGTGATCATCGACATCAACCCGACAAAACGCAGGCGGTTCACAGGTGGTGCGTCGCGGAATTCGATAAAGCTGGGAAAGGCCGAGTTATATTCAGCAAACGTCAGAAAGAATGCGAGAATGGCGAGAAAGACGACAATCTCGGTGCCATTCGTTGACGATACGGGCAAGTACAACGCGGGGGTTAGCACCATCAGTGCAACCATTATTCCCCGAATTGCCGCCCCAGTTGTGCGCGCAATCACTATCCGAACCCTTTCCAAACCGGAGTAGCCGATTCTGTGCCGACTTACGTTCCAACTTGTGCCCGCCGCGTAATTATTTGACGGATGCCTCTGTCTCGCCAACATTGACGATAAGCGACATTTCGCTCAAGCCAGGGTGCAGAAAACACGTACTTTCGGGCAAAATGATGGCGCAACTGGTGCGGGATTGCATCATTTTCGACGCAAATCCGACGTGTATCTCAATTTGATACCTACATCTTGTGGTTTTCGAGCTTTTAACCCCAAGAATGCGAATGGGGCCGCCGAAGCGACCCCATTAGGTTGAGTGTCCACAGATTCATCCACAGAATCACACCCAGGGGCGGGCCTGGCCTGCGTGATCCTCGAATTTGTCGATGTGATGGTCTTTTTCCATCGTGAGGCCAATATCGTCCAAACCGTTCAGCAGGCAGTGTTTGCGGTGTGGGTCGACGTCAAACTCGATCACGACGCCATCCGATGTTGTGATCTGCTGATCTTCCAGATGCACGGTCATGCGGGCGTTCTGACCCTTATGGGCATCTTCCATCAGCAGCGCGTGATGTTCTTCTTCGACCACGATCGGCAGAATGCCGTTCTTGAAGCAGTTGTTGTAGAAGATGTCGGCAAAGCTGGTCGAGATCACCACCTTGATGCCGAAATCCTTGATTGCCCAGGGCGCGTGCTCGCGGGACGAGCCGCAGCCGAAATTGTCGCCTGCCACCAGAATCTCGGTTTCACGATAGGCGGGTTGGTTCAGGACGAATTCTTCGTTCTCCTGCCCGTCATCGTGATAGCGCATCTCATCAAACAGCACGACGCCAAGGCCGGACCGTTTAATGGTTTTCAGATGCACTTTCGGAATGATCATATCGGTGTCGATATTGATCAGTGGCATTGGGGCAGCCACCCCGTGGACTTTGTCAAACTTTTCCATGTTCACACTCCTGCGGGAGAAGGCTGCGCCCGTGCCCCGCGTTTAAGCCTGTTTCGCTTCTATTGTTTCGTCTTTGGGTGCGTTCTTGATGAAGAGCGCCATGAAGACCAATCCGAACCCGTTGAACAGCATCTCAATGCCCAGGAAGATCCCCAGAATGCTCAGCAGAGCCTGGGGTTCCTTGCCCACATACGTCCAGATGATAGCGGCGAGGACGATCGACAAGATGCCCGAGATCATCGTGGGCCAGAAAAACTGCGTTCCTTTCATTTGGAACGACAGAATGACCCGCGCGATGCCGCCTGCCATAAACAGAACCAGCATCACCGTCGCCAAGGTCAAGGTCCCCTGCAGCGGGTGATCCAGGAAAGACCAGCCCAGAAACAGCATCACCACACCCATGATGAGAGACAGGATCTTGTTGCCGGTGCCTTCGACGGTGAACCCGCCGACAACCTGCAACGCGCCTGCAATCAGCAGCAACACCCCGGTCACCACCGTCACCGCAACTGAAGCTGCAATCGCATTGCCCAGCGCAAAGACGCCAAATGCTATCGACAGCAGCCCCAGCAGGAACCATTTGATCCAGTCACTCATGTGTTCAATCCCTCAAATATCTAGATATGAGGAGACTTTACATCAATTCACGGACGTCTGTCAGCCGTCCCGTAATTGCCGCAGCGGCAGCCATTGCCGGGCTCAGCAGGTGGGTGCGTCCGCCCCGGCCCTGACGTCCTTCGAAGTTGCGGTTCGAGGTTGCGGCACAGCGTTCCCCCGGTGCCAGCTGATCCGGATTCATCGCCAAGCACATCGAACACCCAGCCAGACGCCATTCAAAGCCTGCTGCTTTGAAGATATCCGCCAGACCCTCTTCTTCGGCCTGCGCGCGCACCAGGCCCGAGCCGGGAACGATCATGGCCCGCAGACCATCTTTGATCTTTTTGCCCTTCAGAATTTCGGCGGCAGCGCGCAGGTCTTCGATCCGGCCATTGGTGCAGGACCCGATAAAGACGGTGTCAATTTCCACATCGCTCAGCTTTTGGCCCGCTTCCAGGCCCATATATTCGATCGAACGACGGGCCGCCTCGACCTTGCCGCCTTCGAAATCCTCGGGGTTCGGCACGGTCGCGGTGATCGGCAGGACGTCTTCGGGGCTGGTGCCCCATGTGACGACTGGCGCAATGTCTTCGCCGCGCAGAGTGATAACCTTGTCAAAATGCGCGTCTTCGTCGGTGTAGAGCGTTTTCCACCAGTTCAAAGCCGCTTCCCATTGCGCACCCTTCGGCGCGTGGGGGCGTCCTTTGACATATTCATATGTGGTCTCGTCCGGCGCGATCAGGCCGGCACGCGCGCCGCCTTCGATGGCCATATTGCAGACGGTCATGCGGCCTTCCATCGACAGATCACGGATCGCTTCGCCACAATACTCGATGACATAGCCGGTGCCGCCAGCCGTACCGGTCTCACCAATCACGGCCAGAGTGATGTCCTTGGCGGTCACGCCTGGCTGCAATTTGCCGGTGATCTCGACCTTCATGTTCTTGGATTTCTTCTGGATCAGAGTCTGTGTGGCCAGAACATGCTCGACCTCAGACGTACCGATACCGTGGGCCAGCGCTCCAAACGCGCCATGGGTGGCGGTGTGGCTGTCGCCGCACACAACGGTCATGCCGGGCAGGGTCCAGCCCTGTTCCGGGCCGACGATATGCACGATGCCCTGACGGACATCATGCACTGGGTAATAGTGAATGCCGAAATCCTTGGCGTTCTTGTCCAACGCTTCGACCTGAATGCGCGATTCCGGGTTTTCGATCCCGTTCACGCGATCCGGTGTAGTCGGAACGTTGTGATCCGGCACGGCGATGGTTTTTTCCGGGGCGCGCACCTTGCGGCCCGCCATGCGCAGGCCTTCGAACGCCTGCGGGCTGGTCACTTCGTGGACCAGGTGGCGGTCGATATACAGCAGGCAGGTGCCATCATCGGCTTCGTGCGCGACATGGGCATCCCAGATTTTGTCATAGAGTGTTTTGGGGGACATTGGTCCTCTCCCGTATTTAAATGAGAAATAGCTGGCGAGTGGCTGGACGCGCCTTATAGGCGGGCCAGAACCGTGCGGGCGGCCCCAAAGAACCGTTCACGCAGGCGCGTGCGGTCTTGCAACGTGGGTGCAGGGGCCAGATTGAGTCTCATGCGCACCAGATATATCGGGCTTTGCTGTCAATCAAGGTTCAATCCGGTGTCAGACTTGCATCATTGTGCAACGCTGTCCAAGCTGGAACCATGAATCAGGACCTGATCCCCAGCTCGCTGTCGGACCTTTATGAAAACATGGTCGCGGGCTTTTCCGTGCAATTCGAAAACCTTGTCGAACTGATTGTCACCCCCGGTTGGCGACAGCACCAGTTGGTCATCATTGTTGTTCTTTGGGGGTTGGCCCTCCTTTTGAAATTGGCAACGCAAGGCCGGTGGGAGACCTGGGCCCGGTCCCGCTCGGGCTGGCCAAAATGGCGGCTTCGTACATTGGTACAGTTAATGCAGCGCCTGACGCTGGTTTATTTCGTGGTGATGTCCTGGGCGTTGTATCTGTTGATGCAGCAAGTCACCTGGCCGTCGCGCAGTTACATTATCGGTGTGTTTGCGACTTTGGCCTTGGCATGGCTGGCCATTGCCCTGGTGGCGCGGCTGGTGCGCAACCGGACCCTGCGGCGGATATTCAAATGGGCCATGTGGGTCTATGCAACACTGATTGCGCTGAATCTGACCGATGACGTGGCCGATTTTCTGGACGGGGTAGCGATTTCCATTGGCGATCTGCACATCTCGGCGCTGGGGATCATCAAGGCGGTTCTGCTGATCGGTATTTTGCTGACGCTGGCCCGTATTGGCACCCGCGCGGCTGAGCGGGGGCTGATGAACAATGACGATATCACCCCATCCATGCAGGTGTTGTTGGCCAAGGGCATTCAGGTGCTGCTGTATGGCGCTGTCTTTCTGGCAGCCATCCGCACGCTTGGGTTTGACCTGACCGGTATTGCGCTGCTGTCCGGTGCGATTGGTGTGGGGATCGGGTTCGGGCTGCAAAAGGTGGTGTCCAACCTGATATCCGGGATCATCATCCTGATGGACCGGTCGATCAAGCCGGGCGACGTGATCTCGTTGGGCGACACGTTCGGCTGGATCAATGCGCTGGGCGCGCGTTATGTCTCGGTCGTGACGCGGGACGGGCGGGAATACCTGATTCCGAACGAGGATCTGATCACCAATCAGGTGGTGAACTGGTCGCATTCCGACAAATTCGTGCGATTGGACCTGGAGTTCGGCACCAGCTACGACGACGACCCGCATAATGTCCGTGCAACGGCCATCGGTGCGGTCAAATCCGTGACGCGCGTGTTAAGTGGCGGTAAGCACGAGCCGGTCTGCCACATCACCGGGTTTGGTGACAGCAGCGTGGATTACGTCCTGCGGTTCTGGATCAGTGACCCGACCAAGGGCCTGACCAATATACGCGGCAATGTCTATCTGGCCCTGTGGGATGCGTTTAAATCCAAAGGTATTTCCATCCCTTTCCCACAGCGCGAGGTTCGGTTGTTGTCCGACGCAGCCACGCAACAGGTCGCCAAAGAGTGATCCCCTGTGCGCCCCGCATAGCGGCGTTTCATTGAAATGTTGCATTCCCCTTGTTACCTTATTAGTACCCCGGCGCCGGGGTTTTACGGCGCGCAGCAAAGGAGGACTATGTTCTGTCTCTACATACCCAGGCGGGTTTGCCCGCCGATGACCGGGCCAATGTAATGGCTCACTCTCAGTCAATCAGCGACAAGCTGCTTGAACGTATCCTTTCCTCACTTTCCGATGACAAGGCCGAAGATGTCGTGCAGATCAACCTGCAAGGCAAGTCCTCGGTTGCGGATCACATGGTGATTGCCTCGGGTCGGTCGACCCGTCAGGTCTCGGCCATGGCGGAAAAGTTGACGGATCGCATCAAGCAGGAATTCGGTTTCACCTCGAAGGTCGAAGGCAAGGATGCCGGCGACTGGGTGTTGATCGATACGGGCGACGTGATCGTCCATATCTTCCGCCCCGAAGTGCGTGAATTCTATCAGCTGGAAAAGATGTGGCTGCCTCAGGGCGGCAGCGCCTCGGCGAACTGAGGCGCCATCCCGGCCTGCATTAACAGGTCGGCGGCGAGAGAAATATGCGTATAAGCATTTGTGCGGTCGGGCGATTGCGTGCCGGACCGGAGAAGTCCCTGCTTGATGATTACCTGACCCGATTTGACCGGACCGGCCGCGCGCTGGGCCTTGGTCCTGCGCGGGTGATCGAGGTTGAGGACAAGAAAAACGCAGGCATGGGGGCGGAAGCCGCGCTGCTGCGTAAGGCTCTGCCCAAGGGCGCAGTGATCTGCACACTGGACGAGCGGGGGCGGGTGATGTCCTCGCCGGATTTTGCCAAGAAACTGGGCGGATGGCGCGATGCCGGGCGTCAGGATTTGGCGCTGATCATTGGCGGGGCGGACGGAATAGACCCTAATCTGCGGGACGAGGCCGATTTTTCTATCTCATTCGGGTCAATGGTCTGGCCCCATATGCTGGTCCGTGTGATGCTGGCCGAGCAACTGTACCGGGCTGCAACCATCCTGTCGGGCGGCCCTTACCACCGGGTCTGACATGGCGCAGCTTTTGATCGTCTACCATTCGCGCACCGGCGGCGCCCGGCAAATGGCCGAAGCCGCGGCTGAGGCCGCGCATGATGAGGCTGAAACCATCCTGAAACCCGCCGATCAGGCCGGACCGGACGATCTCCTGCGCGCCGATGGCTACCTGTTCTGCGCGCCCGAGAATCTGGCCGCGATTTCGGGTTTGATGAAAGAGTTTTTCGACCGCAGCTATTATCCCGTACTGGGCAAGATCGAAGGCCGTCCCTATGCCCAGATGGTGTGCGCCGGGTCCGATGGCGAGAACGCCGCGCGCCAAATGGCCCGGATCGCAACCGGCTGGCGGTTGAAAGAGGTGCAACCGCCCCTGATCATCTGTACCCAAGCTCAATCGCCCAAGGCGATCTTGGCGGAAAAGACCATCCCTGGTGATCAACTGGAAAAATGTCGCGAAATCGGCGCCGCCTTGGCCGCAGGTCTGAGTCTGGGTGTTTTCTGACTCTCAGTTCAGATCAACAACCGTGGTGCCTTCGTTCCAGCCATCCACATTGCACCGTGCCTGAACCTGCACTTGAGTAGCGCCCTTGGGAATCACGACACCACTGAGTGAACGGGTAAAGGGCTGCTCATTCTCATGTGGATGGTGCAACACGCGCATGCCCAGCTCGTCGCCGTCCATATCCAGCACGCGCCAGCCATCGGCGTAATGATCCCAGCCAGTATCGGGATGGCGGATCGTCACGTCGAATCGCCAGGTATCGCCGCTCTGACGGGCTGAGACATTCTCGATCACCGACGGATCGGCAAGGGCAGGGCTGGCCAGAAAGGCACTGAGAATCAGGTATCGCATGCGCTGACCATAGGGTGTGCGACGCACCCGCGTCATCACGAACCTGTGTTGGGTGGCAGGTCCATCAGGATCGATCGTGAATGCGAGGCAAATTCCCGCCGGTACAACACGCCAAAGGTGACGGTGGTGCCGATGATCAGGGCAACCGGCCCCAATATCCATGTCACCGAGGCCAGCGCAAAATAGGTCGCTCGAAGGGCACGGTTGAAGCTGCGCGCGGCGGTAACGCAAATCTCGGCGGCTTGCGCGGCGCGGGGATAGGCCTGCGGGTCTTCGGGGTCATTGGGCACGGCGGCCATCAGCACCCCGCAATAGCCGAACAGGCGATGCGCCCAGACATACTTCAGAAACGCGTTGGACAGAAATGCCAGTACAATCAGAATCTTGATCTCCCAGACCAAGGCCGGGGCGCTGCCTATGGCCAGATCCTGCGCCACTCCGGCCAGACGTTCGGTATTGCCCAGCAAGGCCAGCCCGCCGCCAATGGCAATCATCGTGGTCGAGGCGAAAAACGTGCTGCCCTGCCGCATGGTGCCAACCATCTGCGCATCAAACATGCGCGGTTGGCGCGTTACCATCTCGTGCATCCAGTTGCGGCGAAAATCATCCATCATCATCGTGACGGAGTTTTTGCGCGGTGAAGGGTTGTCGATCCGCCAGCCGATCCACTGCCAGGCACAAAACAGCAGCAAAATGGCCGCATAGTCGAGTGGTGAAAACACCAGGGCGCGTTCAATCCAGGTCATGGTCGCGACACTACGCGCGGCCAAGAGAACTTGCCAGATGTAGAAATTGGTAATATTAATTTACCAAACCGGAGGGCTCGCCATGGACATGCCAACGCCAAACCCAGATATTCTGCGCCGCAGGGACGCCGTTTTGCAGCAATTGCTGGAGGTTTTGCCCCAAGATGCCGTGATCCATGATGCTGCTGAAACCCTCGCGTATGAATGCGATGCGCTGACGGCGTATAAATGTCCTCCGATGCTGGCGGTGCTGCCGGCGACCACGCAACAGGTCTCGGACGTGCTGCGCATCTGCCATGCCGAAGGCGTGCCGGTTGTGCCGCGCGGTTCGGGCACGTCTCTGGCGGGCGGGGCATTGCCGACGGCGGATTGCGTCATTCTGGGCATCGCCCGCATGAACGAGGTGTTGGAGACCGATTATGACAATCGCTATATCCGCGTTCAGACCGGCCGCACCAATCTGAGCGTGACCGGGGCCGTTGAGGAAGAGGATTTCTTCTACGCCCCCGATCCTTCGTCACAACTGGCCTGCGCCATCGCGGGCAATGTCGCGATGAATTCCGGCGGGGCGCATTGCCTGAAATACGGTGTGACGACCAACAACTTGTTGGGCGTGACCATGGTATTGATGGACGGCAGTGTGGTTGAGATCGGCGGCGCGCATCTGGATGCAGGTGGATTGGACCTGCTGGGGGTGGTTTGCGGCTCGGAAGGGCAATTGGGTGTCGTGACCGAAGCAACGCTTCGCATACTGCGCAAACCCGAGGGCGCTCGGCCGGTTCTGATTGGTTTCGACGACAACGAAGTCGCCGGGCATTGTGTCTCGGATATTATCAAATCGGGCATTCTGCCCGTCGCGATCGAGTTTATGGACACGCTGTGCATCAGGGCTTGTGAGAATTTTGCCAAAGCAGGCTATCCCGATTGCACGGCGCTGCTGATCATCGAGGTCGAAGGGTCCGAGGCTGAGATCGACTATCAACTGTCGAAGATCGTCGAGATTGCCAAACGCCATAACCCGGTGGAAATTCGCGAAAGCCAATCGCCCGAGGAAAGCGCCAAGATTTGGTTGGGCCGGAAATCGGCCTTTGGGGCCATGGGGCAGATGAACGACTATATGTGTCTGGACGGTACGATCCCGGTCTCGTCCCTGCCCGAAGTGTTGCGCCGGATCGGCGAGATGAGCCAAGACTACGGCCTGCCCGTCGGTAATGTGTTTCATGCGGGTGATGGTAACATGCACCCTCTGATCCTGTTCGACGCCAACAAACCCGGTGATCTTGAGAAATGCGAGGCGTTTGGCGCCGACATTCTGCGGCTATGCGTTGATGTAGGCGGCTGCCTGACGGGTGAACACGGGGTAGGCGTGGAAAAGAGGGATTTGATGACACATCAATACGCGCCGCAAGACCTGGAAGCACAGATGGCGATCAAGGATGTGTTTGATCCGAAATGGTTGCTGAACCCCGCCAAAGTGTTCCCTCTGGACGCGTCAGCATCCCGGCGCGATGTGCGTTTGGCTGCGGAATAATAGGCTCTAACACAAAAGATATGCGATGAAACCCAAGACGGAAACCGAACTGGCCGAGATGGTGGCCGGACTGAGCCATCCGGTGCGTATTGCCGGTGGTGGCACCCGTGGTATTGGCGGGCCAGACGCAACCATTCACACCGCGGGCCTAAGCGGAATAACCCTGTATGAACCCGGCGCGCTGACCCTTGTGGCGCAGGCCGGCACACCCTTGGCCGAAATTGAGGCCGCTCTGGAGGCAGAAGGCCAGCAATTGCCGTTTGAGCCTATGGATCATCGTGGTCTGCTGGGCACGGGCGGAGAGCCCACCATCGGCGGTGTCGTGGCGGCCAATATCTCGGGCCCACGGCGTATTCAAGCCGGGGCCTGCCGGGATTTCCTGCTGGGTGTGCGATATGTCGATGGCAAGGGGCAGATGATCAAAAACGGTGGCCGGGTGATGAAAAACGTTACCGGATACGATCTGGTCAAATTGATGGCAGGGTCCTGGGGCACGTTGGGGATTTTAACCGAAGTGTCGCTGAAAGTGCTGCCAAAGCCCGAATCCACCGCGACCTTGGCTGTACAGGTCGCTGATGCTGAAGACGCAGTGCAAGCCATGTCCGCAGCACTGAAATCTCCATTTGAGGTCAACGGGGCCGCGTATGACCCTCAAGATGGGCGCACCTATTTGCGGATCGAGGGGTTTTCCGATTCGGTGTCCTATCGCTTGGGCCAACTGAGATCCGTATTGACCGGATTCGGTGAGGTCAAAGAAATCCCGGATCCTGCTGACCTGTGGCAAGACCTGCGTGATGTTAAGCCGTTTCAGAGTCTAGACGGCGACGTCTGGCGGATTTCGGTCAAGCCAAGCGACGCGCCCGATGTTTCGATGCATCTGGCAGCGGACCAGCTTTTGTTCGATTGGGGCGGGGGCCTGATCTGGGCGCGGGTCTCACAGGGAACTGATCTGCGCGCACGTTTGGGTGCATTAGACGGCCACGCAACACTGGTACGGGCTGGAGCAGATACAATAGAAATTTTGGGTCAATTTCAGCCTGAACTTGCGGAAGTTAAGGCTCTAACACGGGGATTAAGACAGCGTTTTGATCCACGCGGCCTCTTCAATCCGGGCCTGATGGGATAAATTGATGCAGACGACGTTTACCGAAGAACAGCTGAAGGACCCGGCGATCCAGCGCGCGAATGAAATTCTGCGTAGCTGTGTGCATTGCGGGTTCTGTACTGCCACCTGCCCCACCTATCAGGTACTGGGCGACGAACTCGACAGCCCGCGCGGACGTATCTATCTGATCAAGGACATGCTTGAGAATGAGCGTGTGCCGGATGAAAAAACGGTACGGCATATCGATCGTTGTCTGTCCTGCCTGGCTTGTATGACAACCTGCCCGTCCGGCGTGCATTACATGCATCTGGTGGATCACGCGCGGGACTATATCGAACAGAATTACAAACGCCCCTTCAGTGATCGTGCGCTGCGCTGGATACTGGCGCAAATTCTGCCCTACCCGACACGATTCCGCTGGGCGCTACTTGGGGCGAAACTGGGCCGCCCGTTTCGCTTCCTCATGCCGGATGCGCGACTGCGGGCGATGTTGGATATGGCGCCCAAGCATATCCCTCCGGTCAGCCGAAATGACGACCCGCAAAGCTTTGTGTCCAAGGGACCGCGCAAGAAACGCGTGGCTTTGATGACAGGCTGTGCGCAAAAGGCGCTGAACACCGATATCAACGACGCAACCATTCGCCTGCTGACCCGGTTGGGGTGTGAGGTTGTGGTGGCCAAAGGGGCCGGGTGCTGTGGCGCGCTGACCCATCACATGGGCAAGACCGGCGACAGTCACAAAGCGGCCCAAGCCAATATCAAGGCCTGGACGGCCGAGATGGATGGCGGTGGACTGGACGCCATCGTTATCAACACCTCAGGTTGCGGCACGACGGTCAAGGATTACGGGCACATGTTCCGAAACGATCCGCTAGCAGAAGACGCCGCGCGGGTGGCGGATATCGCGATGGATGTCAGCGAATTGCTGATGCTTCTGGACCTTCCCGAAGGTACGAACCAGAACTTGACCGTTGCCTATCACGCGGCATGTTCTCTGCAGCATGGGCAACAGATCAAAACTCATCCCAAGACTTTGTTGAAAAAGGCTGGATTCACCGTATTAGAGCCTGCTGACAGCCATTTGTGCTGTGGCAGCGCTGGTACGTATAACCTGATGCAGCCGGAAATCTCGGGCCAGTTGAAGCAGCGCAAAGTGAAAACGCTTGAGGCCAAGAAGCCCGACATGATCGCGGCGGGCAATATTGGTTGCATGATGCAAATCGGCTCGGGCACAGATATTCCGGTTTTGCACACGGTTGAATTGTTGGACTGGGCCACCGGTGGCCCCAAACCACGGGCCTTGCAACCGGGTGATGGGGCACAGATTCCGATCCTCAGGTAAGCCTGGTTGATGCAGCAGCGCATCAGTTTTCGGACGAAACCAAACCCGGCACGGCTGCCCTATTTTCGCCCAACCACGACCGTAGGAAGGTGATCCAACAGCAACGCCGGAGAACCGCTTGCAAAACTGGATCAGGGCTTTAGCGCTGGCATTGATGCCGATAGCGGCCGCGGCGCAGGATAGTGGGCTAAAAAGCCTGGATACCACCGATGCCGGGCGGGCGTGGATGGCCGTTGGCCGTCTGGATATAAACGGATCGGGGTTTTGCACGGGTACGCTGATCTCACCTACTTTGGTGCTGACCGCCGCGCATTGCCTGTACGACAAAACAACCGGTCAGCGGATCGATCTGTCCGGGGTCGAGTTTTTGGCTGCGTGGCGTCTGGGCCGCGCGTCCGCCTATCGTGCGGCGCGGCAGGCGGTGGTGCATCCGGACTATCGCTATGACAACGAAACTTCGACGGCACGGTTGCGCAATGACATTGCACTGATCGAGTTGTGGCAACCCATTCGCAACACCACTGTGATCCCGTTTGAAACCGGCGATCGCCCCCGTCGTGGGGAAGAGGTGGGCGTTGTCTCGTACGGGCAAGACAGGGCCGAAGCCCCGGCGCTGCAAGAGGTCTGCTCGGTCATGACCCGCCGGTCAGAAGTTCTGGTGATGTCCTGCGATGTCGAGTTCGGCTCTTCGGGCGCGCCGGTTTTTTCCTTTGAGGGTGACCGCCCACGCATCGTGTCCGTGGTGGCTGCCAAGGCCGAGTTGAACGGCCAGCGCGTTGCCGTCGGTACCCCGGTCGAAGGGTCGCTGCGCCTGTTGCAAGCTGAACTGTCGGCTGGGCGCGGGTTTCTGGCTGCGCCCCCTGAGGGTACATCCAAAAGAAACATTGGCGCGAGGTTCATCAAGCCATGATACGAATTCTGCTGGGCACATTGTTATGCTTGTCTGTCTTGTCGACCGCATCCCATGCGCAAACCGCAAAACGCAAGCTGACGGATCGTGACGACCTTTATGGCTGGGAGGCGGTGGGCCGCCTGGATATCGGCAATAAGGGCTTTTGCACCGGCACGCTGATTGCACGGGATCTGGTTCTGACGGCGGCTCATTGTGCGTTGGATAAGGCCACCGGCCGGCCCTATAAACCCGGAGAAGTGACGTTTCGTGCCGGATTGAGCAACGGTAATTCTCTAGCCGACCGCAAAGTCATCCAGATCGCCACCCATCCGGATTTTGTGGCCAATGCGCCGGTCTCGGCACCGCGAGTTCGCATCGACGTGGCGCTGATGCGTCTGGATACCCCGGTCCCGCACGGCGTCGCCGATCCGTTTGCGTTGTACGAGGGACGGATCAACGACAACGAGATCAGCGTTGCATCCTACGGGCAAGGCCGATCCGAGGCAATTACGCGCCAGCGTTCGTGCAGCATCCTTCAACGCGGTCGCGGGCTGATCAGCTTTGACTGTGACGTAACCTTTGGGTCTTCGGGGTCGGCCATTCTGGCAAAAAAGGGACCGCGCTGGCAGATTCTGTCGGTTGTATCCGCGGGTGGTTTTGATGGTCGGCGCAAGGTCGGGTATGGCATGGAACTGTCTGGGATCGTTTCTGATTTGAAAGCTGACCTGCGCCGAGATGCACCCCAGCCCAAGGCCAAGATCCGCCGGTTGCAGGTGGGGTCGGACAAGTCCAGTTCCGGTGCCAAATTCATCTCATCCGACGGGTCTTGAACTCGTTCGAAATGCTCCCCATGTGAGTTGTACCGGGTCGCCGTGAACGGGGCCTGGCATGCTCAATCGCCCGTCCGAACGGAGGGCAAATCGTAGATCGCTCAGATATGAGGATATGACACATGCGTACTTTTGATTTTGCACCGCTGCACCGCGCAACCATTGGTTTCGACCAGATCGCAGACATGATGGACCGCGTTCTGACCAATGACGTGGCTCAGCCCAGCTATCCGCCTTACAACATCGAAAAAACCGATGCCGACACCTATCGCATCTCGGTCGCTGTCGCCGGTTTTTCGGAAAATGACCTGTCGGTTGAAGTGAAGGAAAACGCGCTGATCGTCGCCGGTAAGAAAGCCGCCGAAGACCAAGAGCGCAGCTACCTGCACCGTGGCATCGCCACCCGTGCATTCGAGCGCCGCTTTGCGCTGGCCGACCACGTGCGTGTTACCGGCGCGAACCACGAAAACGGCATGCTGAATATCGACCTGAAGCGCGAGGTGCCTGAGGCCCTGAAACCGCGCCGGATCGAGATCGCTTCGGCCAATGCCATTGAAAAGGATGTGGTCGACGCCAAAGCCGTGAACTAAGGCGGTCAACCCACACGCCGCGGCGATCTCCTCCTCTCTGGGTCGTCGCACCATGCGCCCCGCGTTCCTCCAGACGCGGGGCGTTGTTTTTTTAGCGCACCTAAGCAAACTCTTTTGGTCCACCAAAATTCTGGCAATCACTAAACACCGTGAACTAGTCTTTTTCAGGATTAACCGTTGATCAAGAATTCAAAATTGTTGACCACAAAAGGAACCGGGAAACATGCGCTCTAGTTTCATTTTCACCAGTGCAGTTTGTGCCGCCTTAGCGTTTACGGCACTAACAGCGACAAATACCCAAGCTGACGATGCCGGGAAGATAATCGCAGGGGTCGCTCTGGGTGTGTTAGGCGCGTCAATTGCTGAACATCACCATAAACACGGGTCGCCGTACCAGAAACACCCCGACGTCTCGCCCGAAGAGAATGCAGTTGGGCTGTGTATGCATCGCACCAAAACCGCGATGACCAATCAGGGATATTACGCTGTCGATTTCGAGCGCACGCTGTCTTACACCACAAATTCAGATGGGATCGATCTGATTGATCTGGAGGTCGCCCGGTCCAAGAACACCAATGATGCGCGCAGCACGATCAAAGCCCATTGCGCAATTCAGAACGATGCAGTGGTGAATTTCCGGTACTCGAATTACTGAGCCTCAGGCCCGGAACCCAGCGTATTGAGAATGGCCACCGCCGAATGGCGATGGCCCAATCGGATCAGACCGACATGCAAATGTATTTCATCTCAAGATAGTCTTCCATGCCGTGATGGCTGCCTTCGCGGCCCAGACCGGATTGTTTGACGCCGCCGAACGGGCCCAGCTCGGTTGAGATGATGCCGGTGTTCACGCCCACGATGCCGTATTCCAGCGCCTCGGCCACTTTGTAGACGCGGCTCAGGTCCTTGGCATAGAAATAGGAAGCCAGACCAAAGATCGTGTCATTGGCCATGGCGATGACATCATCCTCGTCCTCGAACTTGAACAGAGGGGCCAGCGGGCCAAAGGTCTCCTCTTGCGCGACCTTCATGTCCTGCGTCACGCCAGTGACGATGGTGGGCTGAAAGAAGGTGCCGCCCAGATCATGTGGCAGGCCACCGGTCAGGATAACGCCGCCTTTTTCCGTGGCATCGGCGATGTGTTCGCGCACCTTGGCGACGGCCTCGTCACTGATCAGCGGGCCGGTGGTGATACCCTGGTTCAGGCCGTCGCCGACGTGCAGGGCCTCGGTTGCGGCTTTCAGCTTGGCCGCGAATTCGTCGTATACACCGGCCTGCACATAGATGCGGTTGGCGCAGACACAGGTCTGGCCGTTGTTGCGGAACTTGCACATCATCGCGCCTTCGACGGCCGCATCCAGATCGGCGTCGTCGAATACAATGAAAGGTGCATTGCCGCCCAACTCCATCGAACATTTCATGACCTGATCGGCGGCCTGACGCAGCAGGATGCGCCCCACCTCGGTCGAGCCTGTAAAGGTCAGCTTGCGCACGCCGGGGTTTTCGCAGAACTCTTTGCCGATCTCGCTGGCCTGAGACGAGGGCACGACGTTGAACACGCCGGCAGGTACGCCCGCCTGTTCCGCCAGCAGCGCCAGCACCAGCGCTGACAACGGCGTTTCCGTCGCCGGACGGGCCACAAAGGCGCAACCTGCGGCCAGCGCCGGGGCCGCCTTGCGCGTGATCATTGCGTTGGGGAAATTCCACGGAGTGATCGAAGCCGCCACACCGATGGGCTGTTTCAGCACGGTGATCCGCTTGTCGCGCTGATGGCCGGGGATGGTCTCGCCATACACACGCTTGGCCTCTTCGCCGAAGAATTCGATGAACGAGGCACCATAGGCAATTTCACCCACGGCTTCAGCCAGCGGCTTGCCTTGTTCGGCGGTCAGGATCTTGCCCAGATCCTCGGCGTTTTCCATCATCAGGTCGAACCAGCGGCGCAGGATTGCAGCGCGTTCTTTGCCGGTCAGCTTGGCCCATTCTTTTTGCGCAGCCTCGGCCTGAGCGATGGCGCCTGCCACCTGCGCCCGGCTGACATCGGCAACCTCGGCCACCACATCCCCGCGGGCCGGGTTGGTCACCGCAAGGGTGCCATTGTCGCCATCCACCCACTGACCGCCAATATAGGCTTTGGTCACCAGCAGGTCAGGGTTTTTCAGAAGGGATTTCAGATCGGTTGTCGCGTCCAGCATGGGTCAGCCTCCGGCAGAAAATTGGTTCAACGCACCCAATCAGGTGGGGTCCGGAATGTCTATGTCCACTATCGCCAGCGGGTCAATCCAGATTTGATCAAATAACCTTCAGTTCAAGGCTGTGCATCACGCCTATCTTTTTCAGGCTGAGTTTGTCAAAGTCTGGAGGAATTTTGGACCCAAGGGGATGTAAATACCCGTAACATTTCCTATCTTATTGGGTAAATAAAGAAAAAAGGGATAGCAGAGATGTCGAACCATCAATTTGATGCCTTGATCGAAGAGACTCAGGCGAAAGTCCGTGAAAGCCAATCACAGATCGAAGGGCTGACATCGCGGATTGAGGCCGCCCGCGCCAAGATCGGCACCACCGAGGCGGATATCGACATCGAAAATGCCACGCTTGAAGACGTGCATGCCCATACCGAGGTGATGAACGCCAATATCGCCGAGCTGATCATGGGTCTGGACGATGTGACCAACGCGTTTTCCAAGGATTTCGACGAGATGCGATCGAAAACCGGGTGGGAATCGTTTGTCGGCATCTTCGCAAAGGCCAAATCCGAGTCGATGCGGCAGGAACGGATGCGCACCGCTAATATCGACGACAAGCTGCAGGACCTGATCGCCAAATCCGACGTGATCGTCAAGCTGCTGGAAGGGCAGTTGTCGGTGTTGGAGGAGCAGCGGGTAAAGGTTGAGGACAACCTGACCGGCACGCTGGACGACCGTGAGGCGACCGTGGCCGAACTGGAAGCCTTGCGCGCCGAGATTCAGGGCATGGACCCGACGATCATTACGCTGGAGAACAAGATCAGCGTCGAACAGGACGCCGCCGCGCGCACCCAGCTGGAAACCGAACTGGCCGAGCTGAACAAGCAGTACAACGCCAAGGTTCAGGAAGAACAGGTCAAGCTGGCCAAGTCTCAGACGCTGGAGCGTTATATCGAAAAGGGCAAGACCTGGGTCGATTCATTGCAGAACCAGGCGGCGACGCAGATGGTGCTGATCAACAAGCTGCAAACAGACACCCAACAGCGTGTGGTTCTGTATGACGCCCTGACCAAATCGCTGAAAACGGCACAACAGCAGGACGTCGCCCACCGTATTAACGAGATCGGCGTGCAGACGGACCAAGAGGCGCAAACTGCCATGGCTGCCATCGGCACCGCGACCAATCAGAAAATGGCTGACATGCTTGAGGCGCATGAGGACCACATGGTTTTTGCCCGCGACGTGCTGGAGAAAAAGGCCAAGGCGGATGAACGCTTTGCCCGCCGGTTTGCCTCGATTGTCGAGAAGCATGATAAGAATTTGTATGGCGGGTGAGGCGCTTCAGTGACGTTCCGTTCCAAAGGCAAGCCAAAAGGAATACGCGACAGGTTCAGGATAGGGATTCTCTTTGTTGTCTTTGGCGGGTTCCTAACTTTGCTTCTTCTGACAGCTAATTGGATGCCAGACCATTTGGTGATTAAACCTGTGCTGATAGCGGGTGTTCTTTTGGTGACATTCTGCCTCTGCGTTCTGTTCGCCAACGGTCTCATCAAGCTTGAACAGCTTGATGAGAAGTTGTTCGGTCGCCGACAAAGAAAAGAGCGCGTGGATAATGACTAACCCCACCCAAGACCATGTCGGCCTGACCGACACCTTCGCCTCGCGCCGGTATTTCCGCAAATTTGAGGTGATCACCGTCCACCTCCTGCGCGTAGCCGCGACGATGGAGGCCGAGGGCGCGATCAGCAAGCAAGAGGTGCGGATCGTGTCGCGCTACCTTTCGGGGCTGCTCTACACCTTCCGCGCGCTCAGCATGAAGTACCTGCTGGTCGGGCGCGATACGGGGCGGTTCTTTGGCAGCCTTGCCATGGACAAGCGAGACAGCGGCTTTCCGGTGGCGGCCGAGTTGTTGACTATGGCCAATGACGCGCAGCAGGCGCAGGTGCATCTGGAGAATATGCCCTCGGAAGATGATCTGAAAACCGACATGGTGCGGGCAATTATTGGCGACCGTGAAATCCCCACCAAGCTGCAATTCGCGCTGTCCCAAAGGCTCTATTACGAGGAATTGCTGAAAGGTCAGCTGTTCTGGGCCCGCAACGATCCCGAATGTCACTGGATCGGGAATGAGGGCGAGCGGCGTAAGTTCATGATCCACTGGGCGGTCTATGACAGCCAGATCAACCTGCCGGTTATCTATCTAATGCAGTTGGAGGACAGTGGCAAAACCGCCCTGCCCAAGGATCAGCGCCGCTGGCCCGAAGTGCAGGCGCATCTGATGGCGCAGTCCTTGGGTGGATTGAAACTGGTGACCATCGCCAAAGGTTTCGATCAGGACTTCGACGACCTGCACCCCAAACACCTGCGCCGCATCCACGTGGGCCCGATGTATTCCTCGGCCTATACGGAGCAATCCGGGCCACTTCGGCAGGTGCTGGAAGACGCGCAAGCGCCCGAAGGTCAGGACTGGGCGCTGGCCTGGACCACTGAAGAATTGGAGAGCGAAGACGTGATCGAAGAACGCGCCGGGTGGTTTTCCACCGTCGAACGCGAGGTGTTCGCTTTGGACCCGTTCGGCGGGCAGGGGGCCGAGACCGGTGCCACAAGCACGCAGCGATCCATCATCCTGCCCCAGCGCCCGTTCCAGGTGCTGGCCGAGCGCAACCCGCCGGGGTTTGCCGACGTGCGCAAGTTCGTCGTTAGCAAGACCGGGCAGGTGTTGAGATATTGAGGATTTCGCCTTCGGCGAGAGTATTTTTGAAAAGATGAAGCAAGGGCGGTTTTGAGATGAATTTGACGTCTGATCAGATGGAATTGCGCGAAGCGGATATACGCAAACATTATCCGGCGGCGACCGCCTTGCTGAATGGGTTTGAACACGCGCCGCGGATTGCGAAGGCGGTTGATGCGACGGTCGAGCGTTCACCGGGTGTGTCCACGGGGCGGCGGTTTCGGTCCACGACCCCTGGTCTAGTGACAAGGCGTACTGTGCGGGCCGACGGGGTGCATCTGGTTGAACGGATCGAAGCTTCGGATGATGGCGATGCGCTGGTCTCGCCGCCGCAGGCCACTACGCAGCAGGCAATCCGCCGTGCGGTTGCCATTGCTCTGGCGGTGGCTGAAGCCTATGCCGAACAGACACCGCTGGCAGACCTGAAACGCGCGAACCTTGCGGGCGATCTGCCCGCCGCGCGCAAAACCGAGTTTTCGGAATTGCTGACGGCTGAGGCGCTGATCACCTCGCATACTTTCGGCAATGCCTTGGCCTATCTGATGTCCTCGCATCTTGGCGAAACCACTGCTGATATTGGTGAGATCGAAGAGGTCTTGACCGACAACGGTCAACTCGCCCTGCATGGCGCGTTGTGGGAACTGGACCAGATGCTGGCCAAACATGCCCCTGACGATGCCTATCTGATCGCGGCCACCAGCGCCTATGCTGAACAGCTAATGGAAAAAGCCGCCCTGCGCGCGCAATCTGCTGGTCATCTGGCCTCGTTCCACAACGCCGCCTGGCATATCGAGGCCGATGATCTGACGATCCGAGGGTTTGAACCCGCCTCGAAGGCCAAATCCACCACCCTGACCATGACGTTCAAGAAACCGAACGAGGTCGTTGGCAACCACATCGCCAAGTATCAGGCGATGAAGCTGGCGAAGATGGTGATGGCCTATGACTTCGACCGCCGCCTGAACCCGTTTGCGGAGCTTGGCGGGTTCATCTTTACCTTCATGGGGGATGGCAAACCGGGCACCGGAAAAACCACCCTGATCCAGATGATGGCCGGGCTAATCAATGACTACTGCCTGAACGCGGGCTATCCGTTCCGCTATCAGAACCTGAGCACCGACAATATTGACAGCTATCAGGGGAAATCCGGCCAGAACGCCAAGGCCTTCATCAACACGATCATCGACCCCTCGGTCATCGGGTTTGGCACCATCGACGATATCGACCAGCTGGCGGGCAAGCGCGGCGACCGGCAGTCTTCAGCTGGGCAACTGGAAATTACCGCCGTTTTGATGGAGAGCTTTGCCGGCGCCAACACCGTTGTACGCGGTAACTGCACTTTCGGCATGTTCTCGAACTACCCCGAGAATGTGGACGACGCCCTGCGTCAGCGGGCTGGCGCGCGGTTTCTGGTGGACGGGCCGCAGACGCGCGAGGATTACATCGACATCCTGCACCTGCTGATGGGCCGCAATCATGACATCCCGCTGGGCGAGCACGAAGCCTATGCCGCGCAGGAAATCAAAAAGGCCGTCGCCGCCAGTTTCGAAAGCCACTCCCACCCGCATGAGGACGCTCTGCTACAGGTCTATGACCGGGTCTCCGGTGAGATCGGCCAGATGGACACGATTGCCAAGCTGGGCACATACCTCAAGGCGATCCAAGCCGCGGATGAGCGCTTCACCGGTCGCGCGATCAAGAACATCACCGACGCGGTCAAGGTCCGCGCGATGGATTTCGAACTGCCCGACGAATGGATGGAAAACCCCGACGTGTTCCTGTTCCGCGACTACGACACCAAGAAGGCCATGATCGAGGACCTGCGCCAGCCGATCACGGTTGAGATGGTGATGCAAGAGATCAACCGCTACGCCGACAGCGAATTCCGCTATGCCGACAAGAGCGATGAGGTCGCCATCGAAAACGCGGTGCGTGAGATGGGTCGGATGGAAGAGGCCAAGCGGCGGTATCTGGAGGGGAAGGGGTGAGCACTACAGAACGCAACCGTTTCTTGCGACTTGGCAACCCAATACTATGGGGGCTTATAGCAACCTGTGCGATTGTAGTATTTGGTGTGTTAACTGCTCTGCTTTCTGTTTGTGAAGTCAGTTTTTTTGGTGTCGAAGACTGTGTTGGAACCAAGTGGTCTTACTTCCTCAAGGCGGCTCCAAATGAGGTCGGCGACACTCTGGCGGGCTTCGCGGGTGCTCTAGCATTCATATGGTTAATCGCAACTGTCTGGCTACAAAGCCAAGAACTGGCTGCGCAAAGAGAGGAACTACGTGAGCAGCGGGTGGCAACTCAAGACATGGCCAAAGCCCAAGACAAGCAAGTTAAGTTGCTAGAGCTACAGGGTAAAATCTTTGAAGAGGAACAGAAACAACGAGTGGAGGATCGAGCATCTGCGGAATTCAGTAAATTGTTGACCCAGCTCGACGAGGAATTTTCGCTTGGGCGATTGAATTCACTGGAGTGGAAATACTCCCTTGAAGACGCTGGTCAACTAACTCACTTTCGCGATATCCAGCCATTTTATCATTCATCTATGAGGAACTTAAGCCCTCGTGCTAAGTTAGAGTTCGTCGCGGAAAGACTAGTTGGTGCTGAAAAGGCTTTGCTTTCTTCCGAAACCTCCATCGTGGTCGAAAAAGCGCCTTTGAAAACTGGACCAATTCAAGACTTGTTCCAAATTGTAACAAAGACATCGGAACTGCAGTCTTCGCTCTCCGAGGCAGATAGAAACAAATTGCAGGTTTGGCGAATAGCCGACATAAATTCGTCTCTGCGAAAACTGATAGATGCCAATGTTTGGGAGACGGAGAAAAAATGATCCGCCTCATCAAAAAAGGCCTGATGTTTGGCAACCTCGTCCACATCTCCAGCCCGGCTCTGGTCGAGCGGTATAACCGCGCGCTGCAGCATCTGGCGGGCAAGACCACGGCGCTGACGGATTTCCATGTCGATATCTCGGGCTATTCGCCGGAGGTGGGGATTGAGCTGGAGGATGAGCTTTACCTCAATCCCAACGGGGTCAACCGGCAGTTCATCCTGCTGACGACCGAGCAGAAACGCGCGCCTTTGCTGAACGTCAAATTCTCGACCTCGCGCGATATTCTGCGCGAATTCATCGAGATGAACGAGGCGCAGTTGTTCGCCCTGACCGCCACCGATGCAGTGGCCGGAGAGCTGGTGAACTCGGTCATCAAACTCACCACGCCGCGCGATCTGCTGAACATCAAAAAGATCGAGATTGAGGCCGACACTGCAGGCGGCACCCTGCGCAAGGCGCAGCAATTGGCGGGCATGGTCGAGCGGTTTAAGACCGAAGAGGACGCCTGGTTCGATGATGTGTTGATCGCCAAGATGATCGAAACGGCCAAGGAAACCGGCGACGTCACCCGCAACCCCGTTCGCCTACGCCACACCGCGTTTGAGCAACGCAACTTCTGGACGGCGCATTTCGGCGGGCTCTATCTGTTCCCGGATCTGGACCATCCGGCGGCGATCTGCATGGGCGAAAAACCCGACGATCTGAAGATCAAATACACGTTCGAGCCGTCGCAGCGAAACCAGATCGCCAAGTTTCTTGACTATAACGACTTGGTCGAACCAATCGTCAAAGCGCGGGGCGTGGATGCCACCGCGATCCTGCAGCAAAAGATGGATTTCCTGACCGTCGACGCGGCGGCGGATGCAGGTGTTGACCTGACGGGGCTGGATCGCAGCGATATGCGACGGCTGGCCCGTAATCACGCAGACCGCCTGCCCGAGGCTTATCACGGTTTGGGCCAATTACTGCGCTGGGCGAAGGATGGTGGTCCGTGGCCGCGCATCACCTCGGACCATCCGGCCTATTTCTACACGTTGCGGGCCACCGATACGTCGAACCGTGATCTGGTGAACATGCTGCTGGCTGAGCTGGCCCCGCTGGACCCGCGCCAAATGTTCATCTGCCACAAAGAACTGTTTTACAACACCTATGCCGGTTGGCCCGAGACCAAGAAAGCCTATGTTGCCGACTTTCTTGCGCGCGAGTATCAGGTGGACAAGGCGGGCGCCCGCGCTGCGCTGTTCGGACATGAACCGGACATGAGCGGCAGTGACCGGATTAGCGATGACATCATCGCACGCGTTGGTCCCTGGGGCGCAGTTGGGAGGAATTGAATGCTTGTCGCAATCCGTTTTCTAATTCCACTGCTGATCGTTCTGACCGTGATCTATGTCGGGCTGTCGATCTATTCCCGCCTCGTCCGTCGGCGTAAGTTGATCGCGCATTGGGAAAAAAAAGGGCTGCACGGTGATCGAGAGGCTTTTCTCGAGCGGGGAATGCGGCAATATGACAAATCGTTCCGCAAGAAACTGCTGCTGGGTGTCTATGTCATCCCGCTTGGGGCCATTGCCCTGCTGATCTATATTACTAATTTCAAATGAGGGCCGGATAGATGGTCTATGTCAAATGGGTATTCATCATCGTGTTTTGGGGGCTTGTTGCCTCGGTGCTGGAATACACCTTGCCACAGCAAGATGTGGTGCGGATCGTAAAAACCGAGGTGCGGCGCGTCGATTTTGGTGAGAACTCGATCTTCTGGGCACAGCAAGATACAGGCCAAGAGGGCGCGCAGACTGTCAACCGAGATGTGCGATTTGTGGAGACCTTCCGCCCGAACGGGAAACCGCGCGTTTATCGCAATGAGGATACCGGCTGGGGCTGGCCGCCCTATTTCAAACTCGACAGTTCGAACCTACAGGCGGAACTGACCAATCTCGTGTCGACTGCGGATAACCCGCAATGGGTGGTTTTGCGCCATTATGGTTGGCGCAATCAGCTTATGTCGATCTTTCCCAATGTGGTCTCGGTGCGCCCGGTGGACAGCCCTGATGTGCGGCTGATCCCATGGTTCAACATCATCTTTCTGACGGTTTTCTTTGCCGTCGTCTGGGCTATTTGGGTGCGCTGGCGTCGGTTCCGGCAACGCCGTATCGACCCGATGCTTGAGAATATGGAAGATGGGATTTATGCCGCCGGTGATGCGATCGAAGAAAAGCGCAACGGGTTCCGCCGCTGGCTTGATAGCTGGAAATCCAAGTGATGGCGGGCATCTGATCCCGCCACCTGCTCGGTTCTGTTTGCTTATCGAACTACAAACTCAGCGTGCAATGCCCCGGCGGCCTTGATCGTTTTCAGTATGTCGATCATGTCGCGGGGCGACACGCCCAGCGCATTCAGCCCGGCCACAACCTCGGACAGGGTAGTTGCCTCGGGGATTTCGGCCAACCCAGTGCCCTCTTCTTCTTCGATACCGGCGAAAGTGCGGGGGACCACAACCGTTTCGCCGCGGGCAAAAGGGTTAGGCTGAACTGCGATGGGGGATTCCTCGACTGTCAGGGTTAGATTGCCTTGTGATACCGCGACCCGTGAAATCCGAACCTCTTGCCCCATGACGATGGTCCCTGAGCGCTGATCGACCACGACGCGCGCCTTGGTTTCCGGTTCGACCAGAATGTTTTCGATCCGACCCAGCGCATGCGCGGTTGAAACCGACTGGGTTGCGGCAATGTTGAGTTCCACCGTGCCGGAATCCCGCATAATCGCCACTGCGCGGTTGAATTCTGTGTTGATCGCAATCTCAATCCGACTGGCGGTGGTGAAGTCCGGCTCGCGCAGGGCAAGGCGCATTTGCGTCAAGGTTGACAGGTCAAAATCGATCTCACGCTCAACCCGTGCGCCCGAGGGGATCACGCCGGAGGTCGGCACTCCCTGAACAACCGACGCAGCCTCACCCTCAGCCACGGCTCCACCGGCCAGAACCGTGCCTTGCGCCACAGCATAGATTTGCCCATCGGCCGCGTTGAGCGGTGTCATGATCAGGGTGCCACCCAACAGGCTTTTGGAATCACCAATGGCCGACACCGTCACGTCGATCTGCCCGCCGACCCGCGCGAAAGGCGGCAGGCTGGCGGTCACCAACACAGCCGCTACGTTTTTAGGGCGAAAATCTTCGCCATTCACGTTGACGCCCAGCCGTTCCAGGATGTTCGACATAATCTCTTCGGTGAAGGGTGAATTGCGCAGCCCGTCGCCAGTTCCGTTCAGCCCGACAACCAGGCCATAGCCGACCAGATCATTGCCCCGCACCCCGTCAAAATCCACAAGGTCCTTCAGGCGGATCGTGCCAGCGGATGCTATCCCGGGCAGCAACATCAGTAGGAAAACAAAAAGCTTCATCTTAGGAAATTCACCAGCGACAGGTTCGCATTGCGAACGGTGACGGAATACAGGCTCTCCAACTGGAACTGGACGGTCTGCAACTGTGCAGCTGTTTCATAGGGGTCCGCAGCGATCAACTTGTTCCTGCTGAATTCAAGGCTGGTCTGCGCGGCGCTGTTGCGCGTGGCCGCCTGTTCGATCCGAGCCTCTGCTGAACCGACCTGAGCGCGCAAGTTCACCACATCGTTCTGGGTGTTGGCCAGATCGACGCCCAACTGTGTAAACAGGGCAGTGCGCTGATCACGCGGCAAGTTCAGAGCATTGTCAGAGACCAACGCCGCAACGGCGATATCCCGTATCGCATCCTTGATCGCGGGGTCGGTGGCTGTGATCGGGATCGTGATGCTTTCATTCTCGGATATCTGCATTGGTGCCAACGCATTGCCCGAGCCCTGGTAGATCACCGCGTCAAACCCGGCGGGGTCGTTGAACCAGTCTTCTGCCGCCTGTCTGATATCCGCCGTTGTGACGTATCCGCTCAGCTCCGTTTCAAGTGCGTTCAACAACGTGTCGGTTGACGGCAGGGGGGAGACATCAGTGGCCGCGCCGGAATACAGGCTGCGTCCACCAGCGCGGGTGTTCAGCGCTGATATGATCGTATCCAACTCGTTCCGGGCCTGAACCGATGCATTTTCATGGCTGACCGCCTGGTTTGACGTGCCGAAGGACAAAAGGGAGGAGGTCAACTCGGTCACGGACTCGTTAATCGTGGTCAAGCTCAGCTGCATGGCATCCGTGAACAGCCCAGCCTCAGCCGTCGATATCTGATAAGCGTCTAGACGCGATAGGCTGCGGTCCAGATCCAGCAGATGGGAATAGTCACCATCCAGACGTCCCGACACATCCTGAACCTTGCCGGTCGACATCTCATAAGACAGGGTTTCGATTTCGTTTCTGAGTTCGGTCGAGCGGGTCCGCAATGTCATGCCCCGCGCCAGATCGCCAATAGACGTCAAATTCATCATCAGAGCCTCAACAAGGTTTGCATCAATTCATCCACTACCGAGATGACCCGCGCGTTCGCGGCATAGGCCTGCTCGATCTCCATCAGGTTCTGCAATTCCTGGTCGGTATCCACGCCCTGTTCCGCCTCGATTCTGGCCATTTCCAGCTGCGCGCTGTTGGCAAAGGTCAGGCGCTGGCTGGCGGAATGAGCGTCCGACCCGGTTCTGGACATCAGCGCATCGGTCAGGTCCGAGGCGCGCATGTCACCGGTGCCAAAGGGCGACCCCGCGACGGGCCGGGCATCGCTGAGAATGGCGCCAAAGGCTTGCAATTGCGTGGCATCGCCCGGATCGCCGGGGGCCACCGCACCAAGCCCGTCGCGCAAGCGCCAGCTGTCACCCCCAGTGTCGGGATCAACAATCGTGTTCAAGCTGATGCGCGAGGCCAGCCCCTCAGGCGCAGTGGCATCGAAGCGGTTGCCAGCATCCGTGAACAGACCGGGATCGGTAGGCAATGCGGTGGGGTCCAGACCGGGTGTTTCGAACCGTTCGATCATATCCCGCGCGACCGAGTCGAGATGAGCCTGTGCCTCAACCGCCAGCTCATCGCGAATTTCAAACTGCGCCATCAGCGCGCCGCCGCGTATCTGGGCGTTGTCTCCGCCGGTGCGCACCGGGTTTCCGTTCATCTCTAACCCCGACAGCAGCCCATTGCCCACCGTCATGTGGGGTTTGGTGTCGCCCGTGGTGGTAAAGGAAAATTCGGCAGCCGTGCCTTCCAGCAGGATCAGGCCATCGTCTGAGTACAGCGACACCTGATCGTTCGCACGCGGAACCGCGTTCACCGGCACCAGCTCATTCACCTGATCTATCAACACCTGCCGCTGGTCCAGCAGGGCACCAATATCACCACCCGCATGTTTGACCGACGGAATTTTGGCGTTCAGCTTCTCGATATCCTTGAGGGTCTGGTTCAGGCTCTCTACCTGCTTTCCAATGGAGCGATCTGCGTCCGAGCGCAGCTGCCGAACACCTTCGGACGCCGAATTGAGCGCGTTGGCCAGATCACGGCCCGCGCGGGTCACCTGATCCAGTCGCTCAGAAGAATCTGGCAGGCTGGCAGCGGTGATCAGGCTGCTGTCGAACTCGGCCAACCGATTGGCGAGCGATGTGGGATCGTCAACCGTGCCAACGACGCCCTCAACACTGGTGTGAAAGCTGGAAACTGCAAATTGGTAGGCCAGTTCCGCATCGGTGGTGCGACGGTTGGCGGTTAGAACCGGGTCCTGATTGCGAATAACGCCTGCGGTGCGCACCCCGGTGCCCGAAATCACGTTTGTCGTCAGTTCCAGAGACCTGCGGGCAAAGCCGGGCGTCCGCGCGTTGGCGATATTGTCTGACACGACCGAGGTGCCGCGGCTCGAGGCCGTCAGGCCGCTGACGGCGTTGTTGAATGCTGTCGACAAATTCATCAGACAGGCCCCCTTTCCGGGTCAAAACCCAAATCAGCGTTTGATGTTGGTGGTTTCCTGCAGCATCTCATCAACCGTCTGAATCACCGTGGCAGCCGAGGAATAGGCGCGTTGGGTCTGGATCAGCGAAGTCAGCTCGGTCGCGATGTCTGTGGTCGATTCCTCGCGCGCGAAAGACACAAGTTCACCTGTTGGACCTTCCCCTGCGTTCCAGAGAAAATATGTGCCGCTTTCCCGTGATGGCGCATAAGTCTGGCTGTCCAGCGCGGTCAGGCCATTGGGGTTGGGCACATCCGCCAGCGGGATCTGGAACATGCGGCGGCTGACACCGGTGTCATAGAACGCATATACATAGCCATTTTCATCGACCTGAACGCTGGTCATCGTGCCCACGGCCGACCCGTCGCGTGTGATCGAAACGGGCGCAAAGGTATCGGACAGTTGCGTGATGCCGTCCGCATCGCCGATCTGGCCGATATTGATCTCCATCGGGCCACCCGCGACGTTGACCACAAGGCTGCCGGTTGCCGGGTCATAAGCCCCGCCCGATACGGTGGCGACGCTGGCCAGTGTGCCGCCAGCGGTGCGGCTGTCGGTGAACGTCAGCGTGTATTCCCCGATCACCGCCCCGCCCGAGGCTGAGTCGCGCAGCACCATGGTCCATTCATTGCTGCTGCCGGCCCCGGGGACGGTTGGCACAAGTTCGATATCCACGCTTTCGGATTTGCCCAGGTTGTCGAAATATTCAACCGACAGGGGTTGTGTGTCGCCCGGCGACCCGGCTTCGGTGGCCGTTGCGGGCAAGTTCATACGCAGATTCATCTGTGTGGTCGGCGCGCCGGACAGTTGATTGACGCTAAGCTGCACGGGCTCGAGCGCCGCCGGGGTGTCCCGCGGCACCGCGGGAATTGAACCGTCCGGGTTGGCGCGCCAGCCCAGCAGGACCAAGCCGGATTCGGTGACCAGATACCCTTCCTCATTGGTGCGGAAAGAACCGGTCGTGGTCAGTTGCATCTCATTCGAGCCACCCGCGATTTGCGAGCTTGGGCGCACCGGCAGCATGCCTCGGCCGCGTACTGCCAGATCGGTTGAATTGTTGGTCGTCACCAGTGACCCGCGCTGATCGATCAGACGCTGGCTGGTGGTTCTGACCCCACCCGCCGAGTAGCTGCCGCCCTGACCCGAGGTGACCATCGAATGAAAATCCGTCTCAACCCGCTTGTAGCCGAAGGTCGATGAGTTGGCGATGTTGTCTGAAATAGTAGCCAGCCGGTTGGCGTTGGCCTTCAAAGAAGCCACACCGGCATTCAGCGAGGAGGAAATCGTCATTGGCACGCCCTTCTGTTGCGTCAATCGTTGAGGCAACAGCTAACGCACTGCCCCTTAACAGCGCGCTAACAGTTAAAATGCGGCCTATCCTGTGCGTTCAGGTGTCGCGCAGAAAGATGATTTCGATCCGGTTATTGCGCACGGCCATCGGGTTTTCATCGCTCAATTCCCGGTCGGCATGACCGGTCACGCGATCCAGCCGAGAACCCGCAAAACCCTTATCCTCAAGCAGTTGGCGTACCACCTGCGCGCGCGAGGTCGATACATCCCAGGACGGGTCCTGCGCCAGAACCACGGGCGAGGCGCTGACGTGACCCTCGACTGAGACAGCATTTGTCACCAGATCCGAAGATCGCGTCACCAGCAGGGCCAGCGCCCGCATCATCGGGGTCGGTTCATCCGTTCCCGATTCGAACAGCGGCTGATCTTCGGTATCAAACAGCTCGACCACCAGACCTTCGTCAGTGACGCGCGTAACGATGTGCTTGAGGACCTTGTCCGACACCATGCTTTCCCCGGTATGCCCCAGAAGTTGCGCTTCGAGCGTCGAGAAGTCCTCGGACATTTCCTTGCCGCCATCGGGATTCACGCCGATCGACCCCCGCGCTTGCCGCGCAATCGTCGGGTGCCGCTTGGTGGCGCCCGAGCCATCCATCACCATGGTCACTTCGGAAAACATGTTGTTCCCGCCAAAAGCCCCATCGCCCCCGCCCGAAACCGGGTTTACCGGAATTGTTGGCGAGAAATAATCCGCCAGCCCTTTGCGTTGTTTCTCAGTCGTTGCATTCAGCAGCCACATCAACATGAAGAACGCCATCATGGCCGTGACAAAGTCGGCATATGCAACTTTCCAAGCGCCACCGTGGTGACCATCGCCACCTGACACACGTTTCTTCTTGATGATGATTGGCGCCGCATTGGATTGCGCACCCATCTCCACCACCTTTTTTATCACCCAACTACAGGGGTAGCCGGGCAGGTCTTAAGGTGGGCTTAACACTTAAAACTGTCCGGATTTCGCTAGCGCGGCAGGTTGGCGCTGGCCCGCCGCAGGATCAGTTGCAGACGGTTAAAGCTGTTTTTGATTCCATCTGGCTCGGGTTTGCCAAAGAACGCGTCCAGTTCCTCATGCACGCGCACGGCCTGATCCAGCAGCGGGTCTGCGCCTTCGGCATAAAGCCCGGCCTTGATCATGACTTCGGATTGTTCATAGCTGCCGACCAGTTTGCGGGTTTCCGAGATCAATTGGTTTTCCTCTGCGGTCGCCGCCCCCGGCAGGCTGCGCGATACCGAACGGCTGAGGTCAATCGCCGGAAACCGCCCGCGCTCGGCAATGTCGCGGCGCAGCACGATATGCCCGTCCAGAACCCCGCGCAGGATGTCGGCCACTGGTTCATCCATATCCGATCCCGCGACCAGAACACTGAACACGGCGGTGATATCACCTTGGTCCGCCGCTCCGGGACCCGCGCGTTCACACAACCCGGCAATCAGCGGCGTGACCGAAGGTGGGAAGCCCCGCAACGAAGGCGCTTCGCCCATGGCAACGGCGATTTCGCGGTGCGCCTCGGCAAATCGCGTCACCGAATCGGCCAGAAACAATACGTTCAGCCCCTGATCGCGCAGATACTCGGCCACCGACATTGCCGACCAGGCGCAACGCCTGCGGGCAAGTGCCGATTGATCGGACGTGGCCGCGACAACGACCGAGCGTTTCATCCCCTCTGCCCCCAACGCATGTTCGACAAACTCGTTTACCTCCCGCCCGCGTTCGCCCACCAGTGCCACGACAACGGCATCCGCCTGCATCGATTTCGCGAGCGTTGCCAGCAAGGTGGATTTTCCGACGCCCGATCCGGCGAACAGACCGATGCGCTGACCCTGGACCACGGGCAGCATCGTGTTGAGCATCGCTAAACCGGTCTCCATCCGTACGCCCAGCGGTTTACGTGCCACAGCGGGCGGCGGAGCGCGCATGATGTCCTGCGCATGTGCGCCCGAAAGCAGAGGTTTCCCGTCCAGCGGTTTGCCAAAGGGATCGACCAGGCGCCCCAGCCAGTGCGTGCCGGGTGCGAAAGCGGGTGTCTGGTCCAGAATCACCCGGTCACCCAGGCACACCCCATCCGGCGCGGCGGTTGGCATCATGTGAATACCGTCGGCCTCGACATGCAGCACTTCGCCCGGCAGATTCGGGCCGTTACGACGCCGCAATGTCAGGTGGTCACCGATTCGCGCCTGCCCTTCAAGCCCTTGTATTTCAATGACTCCGCGTGCCACGCCGGAAACGCGGCCCATATGGCGCACAGCAGACAGACGGTCGAATTCACACTTCAGAAGCATCGGGTCGAGATCGGACATCGTGGGTTCTCCAACGGGTTTCTGCAAACGCTTTCTAAAGGAATCGGGGTTAAGCCTTGATTGAAATTGATCGAGGGAGAAGCCCCGATGTTCTATGACCTGAACGTCTTTAAGGCAGCGTACGCAATGGCAACCCATGCCGGGCAACGGCAGGCAGTGATTGCGCGCAACATGGCCAATGCAGATACGCCCGGCTATCAGCCCCGCGATATCGAAGGTTTTCAGAAAGCATTCGAAAAATCAGACCGTCAGGTTTCGATGTCCGCCACCCGCGCGGGTCATCTGAACGGCGCCACCGCCCCACAGCCCTGGGCCGAGTTTGAGGTTGCGCCCTCGGGCGATCCAAACGGCAATGGAGTGTCTGTCGAGGAAGAGATGTTCAAAGCGGTCGAGGTCAAGCGCCAGCATGACCACGCGCTGACCATCTACAAATCCTCGATGAACATCCTGCGCAGCAGCCTTGGCCGGTCATAAGGAGTGTAAGACATGAGCGATTTTTCCCATTCCCTAGCCGCCTCAACCAATGCTCTGCGTGCGCAATCAGCCCGCCTGCGGCATGTGTCCGAGAATATCTCGAACGCCGATACGCCAGGTTATCGCCGCAAAACTGTGCCGTTTGAGACGGTGCAAAAAAACGGACAAGAGGTGGTGCAGGCCGGGCGCGTCAAACTGGATCGCCGCGAGGGTTCGCGCATTTATGACCCCGGTCACCCGATGGCGGATGAAACCGGCCATTACCGTGGCTCGAATGTCGATCTGATGATCGAAATCGCAGACGCACGTGAGGCGCAGCGCAGCTATGAGGCCAATCTCAAGATGTTCGACCAGTCACGCCAGATGTCGTCGAGCTTGATGGAACTTCTCAGAAAATAAAGGACACCAGAATGGATATCCGATCCCTGACCGCGGCACAAAACTACGCTGTCGCTCGCCCGGCCACGCAGGCCGATCCTGATCACGCCGGATTGGCGCAAGGGCTGCGCAGAACGTTTCAGGACTTTACAGCGACGCTGAAGCATTCCGAGCAAATGTCGCAGGCCGCCATGACCGGCCAGGCCGATCCCCACGCTCTGGTACAGGCACTGGCACAGACCGAGCTGGCCGTGGAAACGGCGGTCATTGTCCGCAACAAAGTGGTCGAGGCGTATCAGGAAATCCTGCGGATGCCGGTCTGATCGGATGCTCAGCGAAGGTCTCTTCTATGACATTGTGCGCCAGGCGCTGTGGGTTGCGGTCATTACCTCGGTTCCTATCCTGGCGGTGGCGCTGGTGTCGGGCCTGATCGTGGGTCTGTTTCAGGCGCTGACCTCGGTACAGGAAATGACACTGACCTTCGTGCCCAAGCTGATCGCCATCGTCATCGTGTTCTGGATCTCGATGGGGTTCATGACCCAGACGCTGGTGACGTTTTTCACCACAACCCTCATCCCATTGATCGCCGGAGGCCGCTGATGGATACCGCCTATACCACTTTGTCCCGCCAGACGGGCCTGATGAATGAAATGCGGCTGGTGGCGAATAATATCGCCAATGCCAACACCACCGGATATCGCGCGCAGGGTCTGGTGTTTTCTGAGTTTGTCCGCGATTTGCCGGGCAACCCGTCCCTGTCCATGGCACGGGCCGAGGCGCGCAACACCTCATTGCAGCAGGGCCTGCTTACGGAAACCGGCGGCCAGTTTGATTTTGCCATCGAAGGTGATGGGTTTTTCATGGTCGAAACGCCATCCGGCAACAGGCTGACCCGGGCCGGGGCGTTCTCACCCAGTGCCGAGGGTGATTTGGTCACGATGGACGGCCACCGGGTGCTGGACAGCAACGGCGCACCTGTTTTCATCCCGCCGGATGCTGCGTCGATTGACGTTGGCAGCGATGGCACACTGAGTATCGAGGGGCAATTGCTGGGGCAGATCGGCGTCTATCGTGTGGCCGATCCCGAAACGCTGGTGCGTGAAGGCAGCACGCAGTTCCGCGCCGAGGGCGAAATTGACCCGGTCGAAAACCCAGTGGTGCTGCAGCGTTTTCTCGAAGGGTCCAACGTCAATGCGGTCGAGCAGGTGACCCGGCTAGTGGAAATCCAGCGCGCCTATGAGCTGGGCCAAAGCTTTCTGAAAACTGAAGACGAACGTCTGCGCGGCGCGCTCAAGGCGCTGATGCGTTGATTTGTGAAAAGGAGATTTTGACATGCGAGCATTGAAAATTGCGGCTACGGGCATGACCGCGCAGCAGATGCGGGTCGAGACGATCTCGAACAACCTGGCGAACACGAACACCACCGGCTACAACGCCCGCCGGGCTGAGTTCGCGGATTTGCACTATCAACAAATGGCGCGGGCCGGGGCGGTGAACGCCAATGACGGCACCGTTCTGCCCACCGGTATTCAACTGGGTCTGGGTGTGCGTCCGGCGGCTGTCACGGTGCAACTGGCGCAAGGCGGATTGTCGGCCACCGGGAGCGATCTGGACGTGGCCATCGAAGGGCGTGGTTATCTTGAAGTAACGCTGGCCAATGGTCAGTCGGGCTATACCCGCGATGGCAGCCTGAAACGATCCGCCGAGGGGTTGATCGTCACATCAGACGGGTTTGCCGTCGCGCCCGAGATCACTATTCCTGACGATGCCCGGTCGATCTCGATCAACGCTGCGGGCGAAGTTTATGCCTATTTCGACGACACGGCAGACGGGCAGCTGTTGGGTGAGCTGACGCTGGCCAGTTTCTCGAACGCCAAGGGGCTTGAGGCGATTGGCAGCAATCTTTTCAAGGAAACCGAAGCCTCAGGCGCACCCGTGGTCGGCACACCGGGTGAGGATGGTCTGGGCACGCTGCGGCAAGGGTATCTTGAAGACAGCTCGGTCGATGCGGTGCGCGAAGTGACCGAACTGATCGAGGCGCAGCGGGGATATGAGATGAATGCCAAGGTCATTTCCGCCGTCGACCAGATGATGGGCGCAACCACACAGGTGCGGTGATGCGGTTTCTGGTTTTGATGTTGGCCCTTTTGGTGCCGGCCTCGGTACAGGCTGAAATCGTAGTGCCGACACGCACTATTCGCGCCAAGGAAATCATCTCGGCGACTGATCTGGAGCTTAAGGCCCAGCAGGTGCCCGGCGCGATAACCACGCCTGAGTTTCTGATCGGGCAAGAGGCCCGCGTCGCGCTGTATCCCGGACGCCCGATCCGTGAAGGCGATGTGGGTCCACCGGCCCTGGTGGATCGCAACGATCTGGTTGTCCTGATCTTTGACCGCACATCGCTGTCGATCACCGCAGAAGGCCGCGCGCTGGGTCGTGGGGCCGCCGGTGATCGTATCCGGGTCATGAACCTGTCCTCCCGTACCACTGTGACGGGCCTTATCCGGCCCGACGGCCAAATCGAGGTAAAATGATGTCGCAACTTTCGAAATCTCTGTTGTTTGCCGTTCTGGCGGTGTCAGCCTGCGGGCGCTTGGATCATCTGGGCAAACCGCCAAGCTTCACTCCGAACGAGGACTCCCCCGAACATGTCGCGATGTTGTGGCCGGGCCTGCCTTTACACACCCAGCCGCAGCGCAATGTCGACAAATCCTCACTTTGGAGCGGTGGGCAACAATCGCTATTGGGCGATCAGCGGGCGATCAAAAAGGGGGATATCCTGACGGTCGTGATTGAGCTGGACGAAAAAGCCGAGTTTTCGAACGACACGGAACGCTCGCGGTCTGCTTCGGAAAGCCTTGGCATCGTCGGCTTGTTTGGCCTGCCACAGCGCGCGGCGGATCATCTGCCGGAAGGGGCATCGCTGGCGGACGCGGTCGAGATCGATTCCGCCTCAGAAAGCACGGGTGAAGGATCGGTTAAGCGCAAGGAAAAGCTGACGCTGCGTGTGGCCGCGACCGTGATCGACGTGCTGCCAAACGGGGTGCTGTCGATTTCGGGCTCGCAGGAACTGCGCGTCAATTTCGAACTGCGCGAGCTTTTGGTGACGGGCTACGTGCGACCACAGGATATCTCGCGCAAAAACGAGATCACCTATGACAAGATCGCCTCGGCCCGCGTGTCTTATGGCGGGCGCGGACAGATCACTGACGTGCAGCAGCCGCGTTATGGCCAGCAGATCCTGGATGCTGTGCTGCCGTATTAAGGAGCGGATGTGATGAAGAAACTTCTACCCGTCGTATTCTTGCTGATCGGTCTGGGGGCCGGTATCGGTGCCGGAGTTGTGTTTGCGCCCTCCGGTGAACCGAAAGAGGCCGCAAAACAGGAAAAACCCAAGGCCAAGGCGGAAAAACCCAAAGAGACATCCGCCAAGAAAAAGGACAATGCTGGGAAAAAGGACACGCAAAGCGACTATGAATACCTCAAACTGACCAAGCAGTTTGTGGTGCCCGTCGTCGATGCGGACCGGATCGCGGCGTTGGTCACCATGTCGCTGAGCCTTGAAATCACTCCTGGCATGACCGAAGCTTTCTACGCGCTTGAACCCAAGCTGCGCGACGGGTTTTTGCAGGTCATGTTTGATCACGCCAATACCGGTGGTTTTGACGGCGCATTCACTGAATCGGACAATATGAGCGTTCTGCGCAAAGCGTTGCTGGAGACAGCGCGCAAGGATTTGGGCGATGATGTGTTTCAGGTCTTGATCATGAGCGTCAACCGTCAGGACGTTTGATTCTGACGGGGTTATACGCTGTTTAGTAGGGTGACGATTTCCGGTGCTGGGCGCGTTTGTGCGCCTTTTTCTCGGCGTCTGACAGGTTGGTGACGGCTTGTTTGCGGCCAAAGGCCGTGCGCAGCGCGTCCATCGCCGACAGTTTTTGCGCCCGAATCCGCGCCAGTTTCATATTCAGCTGGCGGCGCGTGGCCGACTCCCAACCGTTCCACAACACATCGGTGCCGGTGACCCGGTACCCCTCGGCCGCGGCGCTGTGTTGGCGAGATTGCCGGACCTGCGCGTCCAGCCGCGCCAATTGCTGTTGCACGCGTGCTTCAGCCTCTAGCAGGGGGCGTAGGGCGTTGTATTCTTTTTGAAACACGGCCTCTGTAACGTTTTTCAGGTCTGATAGGGCGGCTTGTTTCATCTGATCTGTCCTTTGGCCTTTTTGCGCATCGCCTCTGCAAATCGGATGGCAGCAGCGACGGGGCGATAATGTTCTTCCGCGATTTCCTGTCCGATCTCGACGGCGGCATGCAGGGCGCGGGCCGTAGGCGGGTCGGAATGAATTGGAACACCAGCCTCCGCTGCCCGGCCCCGGATTGCTGCGGCCACCTCGCCCACGCCTTTGGCCACACAAACCGGCGCTGAACCCGCCGTCCGGGCCCATTTCAAGGCCACCGCGTAATGGATCGGGTTGACGATCACCACATCCGCCGAGGGTACGTCGGACATCATCTGGTTCGTGGCGATGTCCTGCGCGCGCTGGCGGCGTTGTTGTTTGACATGCGGGTCGCCTTCGGCATCCTTGGTTTCGTCCTGAATTTCCTTGCGCGACATCCGATTCTTGCGAATATGCTCGGCATGTTGCCAAAGATAGTCGATCACCCCGATGGCAAGCGCCACGGTGATGACGATGAACAGAAAGCGAAACAGAAAATTCATCATCAGCATGACCGATGACCGCGCCGGAGCGGCGCTGGCGGACAGAATCTCGTTTAGGTTGGAGCGCAGAAACAGCGCCAGACAGGTGCCGTAGATCACCAGTTTCACAAAGCTCTTGGCGAATTCGAACAGGCCGCCGCGCCCGAATTTGTTCTTCGCATTCGAGATGATCGAGATGCGGGACAGTTTGGGTTTCAGCTTGCTGGGCGCAAAGATCAGCGCACGCTGTGCGATCAGGCTGAGCAGAACAGCGGCGGCGGGCACAGCAAACAGAACCGTGACGGACAACAGCGCCGTTTTGACCATCCCACCGACCGGGCTTGCGGCGGGCCCGTCGGCCAGCAAGGGAGCGATTGTGTCGGCCTGATCAATCAGCACGACAAACAGGCTTCCCATATGTTGCACGCCGAATTGCCCGGCCGCGAACAGGGCAATGAGGAACCCGGCATAAGCGGCAACCACGGACAGGTCGTTGGACTTGGCAACCTCACCCTTTTCGCGCGCTTTCTGGAGCTTCTGCGGCGTCGGCTCGTAGGACTTGTCGCTGTCGTCTTCGGACCCGCTCATCTCGGGTCCTCAAGCGGGTTAAGCATGAAGGCAAAAAAGGCATCAGACCAGACAGACAAGATCAGGGGCGTGCCCGCGAACAACAGGAACAGGCCTGCAAAAGTAATGGCCGGAGCGCCAACAAACGCCACCATCAGCTGCGGCATCGCGCGGTTGATGACGCCAAGCGCAAGGTTATAGATCAGCGAGGCGATCACGAAGGGTATAGCCAGCGCAAACGCCAACCCAAAACTGCGCGCAATTTGCTGCACCCCCCATTGCGACAGGTCCGGGGCTAGTATTGGGGTGCCCATTGGAAACAACGTATAGCTGTGGATCAGAAACTGAGCGACGCGGATGTGCAGGCCGAGCAAAACCGCCAGTGTCAGGCCAGCCAGTGTCAGAAGATATCCCATCGCGGGCACGGGATCTGCAGCAGCTGGACCCAGAATCTGCGACAGCGATGTTGCCTGCGCCGCAATCGATCCTGCCGTTTGCAGGGCCAGCACGAACAGTCGCAGTGACATACCCAAGGCCATCCCGATCAGCACTTCGGTCAGAACCAATCCTGCCATTGGCAACAGGCCGGGTGGGGCAACAGGCGCGGCAATCGCTGGTGTCACAATAAGGGTAAAGGTAGCCGCGATGCCGAATTTGACGCGGGTCGGAATGCTGCGCTCGCCAAAGGCGGGCAGCAGCGACACCATGGCCGAGGCACGCAGGAGGACGGCAAAGAGGTGCCACAAACCCTCACCTAGCTGGGGCAAAAGCTCGGGCGGTAGCGCGATCACGCGGGCACCGTTCCAACCAGCGAAGGCCGCGCCTCGAGCCCGATTTCTTCGAACGACAGCACCGGGTTGGCTATGCCGCGCGCGTGCATGATGGTGCGCAGCAAACGGCGACGGCGGGTCGAGGTGACCAACGCCGGAAACAGCCCGTGATCGGCGGATTGCGCGACACTGTCGACCACGCCATCGGCCAGCTTGTTGAACAGGTTCGGCGGCAGCGCCACGTCGAGACCCGCTGCAGGCGCGTCGATCTGGTAGGTGGTGAAGGTATCCTCCCACTCCGGGGCCAGTTGGATCAGCGGGATCGATCCGTCTTCGCGTTTCATCTCGGCCACCAGTTGGAAACCCAATCGCTGCCGGACCAGTTCGCAGATGCCTTCGGGTTGGGTGGTGGTCAGCCGCGCCTCGGCCACGCTTTCCAGAATCAGCGCCATGTTGCGGATCGAGACCCGTTCGTCCAGCAGCAGACGCAGCACCGCATGTAGCGTGTCGATCGGTACCTTGTCGGGGATCAACTCGTCCAGAAGCTTGCGGTTAGCCTCGGCCCGAACCGGATCGCTGAGCCGTGTCATCTCGGATAAAAGGCGGCGCACGGATTTCAGCGTCAGCAGGCGTGAGAAGTTCTGTTTGATGATCTCAAGCAGATGAGTGGCCAGAATCTCGGGCGGGGAAACGATGGTGGCCCCACTAAGCGCGGCGGCCTCTTGATCCTTGGGCAGAATCCAGCGGGCGGGGGCGCCATAGACGGGCTCGGTCACGTCATTACCCTCGGGCAGCATGTCGCGGTCATCCTGTACCAGCGCCAGAACCAGATCGGGGTTCAACACGCCGCGCGCCTGTTCGACGCCCTGGACCTTGACCACATAGGAGCCCATGGGCAGATCGGCGCGGTCGGTCAGGCGGATATCAGGCAGGATCAGGCCAAAGCTTGAGGCCACATAGGTCCGCATATTGGCGATGCGCGCGTCCAGCCCGGTGCCGGGGTTGAGGACCATGCTGACCAGATCGGGGGCAAACTCCAGATGCACATCGTCCAGGTCCAAAACATCGCCAATGGCTTGCGAGACCGGTGTGTCTTCCTGCGGTGTTGGGGCCAGCGCCTCTTCCGCTTCGGTCTTTTGCTTGCGATGGACGTTAAAGGCCGCATAGCCCAGAACACCCGCCCCCAGGATGAATGGCAAAAAGGGCAGGCCGGGCACCAGCGCAAACAGCACCATCAACATGGCAACTGTTGCCAGGGCCGCCGGATGTCGGCCCAGCTGCGAGAAGATTGCGTTGTCGGTCGCCCCCTGCGTACCGCCGCGGGCCAGCAGCAGGGCTGACGCGATCGATATGATCACCGCCGGGATTTGCGACACCAGCCCGTCACCGACGGTCAGGATGGCGTAGGTCTCGAACGCGGATGAGATTGGCATCCCATGGACGATCACACCCATGATCAATCCCATCACCAGGTTGAGCAACGTGATCAGCAGCCCGGCTATCGCATCGCCTTTGACAAATTTCGACGCCCCATCGAGAGAGCCGAAAAACGTCGTCTCTTGCTGCTCACGCTCGCGGCGTTCTTTAGCCTGTTGGTGGTCGATGGCCCCGGCGGACATGTCGCTGTCGATGGCGAGCTGTTTTCCCGGCATGCCGTCCAGGGCGAACCGCGCTCCGACCTCGGCCATGCGGGCGGCGCCCTTGGTGATGACCATGAAATTCACGATCACCAGCACCCCGAACACCACCAGCCCCAAAAAAATACTGCCGCCCATGACGAAATCGGCAAAACCTTCGATCACGTCCCCAGCGGCATTGGGTCCCGTGTGCCCCTCTCCGATGATAAGCTTGGTTGAGGATACGTTTAGCGATAGCCGCAGCATCAGCGAGGCCAAAAGGATTGTCGGGAAAGACGAGAAGTCCAGCGGCCGTTCGATAAACAGCGTCAGCGTAAAGATCAGGATCGCCAGCGCGAACGAGGCAGCCAGCCCCACATCCAGCACCCAGGCGGGCATCGGCAGGATCATCATCACGATGACCGTCATCAGCGCCAGCGCCAGCAGCACGGTCGGAGAAAACAGGGAACGGGCGTCGATCTTGGGCACGCATGCCTCCTAGTTGAACGAGATAAAGGCGGTGGCAGTGCCCGAAGGCGGAACCAGCGACCCCAGCGCGCCGCCACCCGGTTGTGGCAGATTGACCGGGATCAGAGGGGTTGCGGCGGTGGTTAACGGGTCGCGCGCGGCCCGTTCCGGGGCAGTGGGCAAGGATTGATCCAGTTGTGCCAGTACGGTCTGAAACCGGCCCGAGTAAGCATTGGCCAGCGATGGTGTGCGGGAATGATAGGCCCCAACGGCTGCGGGCCACGATCCAAGCTCGGCATACAGTTCATTCAGAAACCGGGCGGCGTAGGTGGCGTTTTCATCCGGGTCGAACATGGCGTCGATGGACCGGAATGCCTTGCCGTGCCAACGGTAATTGATCTGAAAACAGCCGATGTCAAAGCTGCGCTTGCCTGCTTTGAAAATGTCGAAAACGTAAGATTTCGCCTCAAACTCGGACGTGAACCAGTATCCTTGCCCTTCGACATTGATGGTCCAGGGCCAGGGTTCCAACTGCCCGCCGCGCAACCGCCCGGTTTCCACCCGCGCAATCGCGCGTAAGACATCCAGTGGTACACCCTGGGATTGGGCAGCGCGGCGCGCGGCTGCATCGCAAATGCCCGCCCCGCCGGCATCGGGCATGGCAAAGACCTGTTGCGCCGCACTCAACGCAAGCAAACTCAGGCCAAAGATCAAACGATGGGGCATTCTGCCGGTCCGGGATTCTGATCAGTCCCGGCCAAGCTAGTCCTGCTAGGGTTTACAGAGGGTTATCAGCCGTTCAGATTCGATCAATCCGGCGGCCGAAGACAACGCTGGTATTGGTGCGCAGCACGCCGGGGATCTTGGCCAGATCATCAACCAGAATATCCAGATCTTCGATCCGCGGGGCCTCGGCCGATAGCAGCAGGTCGAACTCGCCATTTATCGACAGGCAGAGCTTGACCTCGGGGTAAGCCTCAAGCCGATTGATGATACGCTTGGTTTCCTTTTGCTGCACTTCCAGCAGCACGACCACCTGTACGCGCGGGGCGTCTTCGGGGCTGTTCAGAACCACCGAATAGCCTGCGATCACGCCACGCTCTTCCATGCGGCTGATGCGTTCATGAACGGTGGTTCGGGCCACGCCCAGCTTCGCGGCAATCTTGGTGGTCGATTCGCGAGCGTTGTGCTGCAGGGCGGCGATGATGCGACGGTCTAGCTGATCCATGATGCACCAAGGTGTAATGCACCGGGGCAGGGGGGCTCAAGACATGTCAGCACGTTCTTTTGAAACGGCTTTCCGGTCCGAACGCGGCCAGATCACAAGGGCCACCATAACCCCGGGGGCCGCGATCAGGGTCATCCAACCCAACGTTGCTGCCGTGCTGGTTGTGGTCATGATCCAGCCGGTCAGTGGATATAGCACCAGCCAGCAGGCGTGCGACAGGGTGAACTGGGCGGCAAACACGGCTGGTCGGTCTTCGGATCGGGTCGAGCGGGTCAGCAACCGGCCCGAAGGCGTCAGCGTGGCGGAATAGCCAAACCCGATGCAGGCCCAGAGTATTGCGAGACCGATCAGAGAGATCGGCATGCCCGCGAACAGGATGGCAGAGAGACCAATTGCCAGGATTCCGAAAATGGCCCCGCTCAGCATAACGGTGCGGTCCATGAACCGATCTAACAGTTTGGGCAGGGCAAATGCGGCCAGCATCGAACCGCCGCCGAACCCGGCCAACGCTATGGCCACAGCGCTTTCCGACAGGCCCAAATCGGACCGTACAATTACAACCGTATTGACGATAATCATCGCGCTGAGGGTCGCTGCTGTCCAAGTCAGGGCAAGTAATCCGCGCAGTCTGGGTGTATGCAGGTACAGACGAATGCCGCGTGTCGTACGGTCATAAATTCCACGGCGTCTTGTCGGTTTGGGTGAGGGCAGGGCAACCGACACCACCAACAGTGCCGAGGCGATGAACCCCAGGCCCGTACCCCAGAACAGGCTGTCGAAACTGACGAACAGCAAAAGCGCTGCGGCCAGAGCAGGACTGAGCAGGCCTTCAAGATCATAGGCAAGCCGCGACAGGGAGAGCGCCTTGGTATAGTCCTGCTCATCGGTCAGCACGTCAGGGATGGTGGCCTGAAACGCCGGGGTGAACCCGGCTGAGGCGGATTGCAGGGCAAAGATCAGCACATAAATCTGCCAGATCTCGGTCACGAAAGGCAGGCAGACGGCGACCGCTGCACGCACCAGATCCAACGTCACTAGCATCCGGCGGCGGTCGAGCCGCTCTGCGAAGGCTGCTGCAAGTGGGGCGACGACCACATAAGCCACCATCTTGATCGTCAGCGCGGTGCCCAACACCAGACTGGCCGCGCCACCTGCCAGATCATAAGCCAGTAGCCCCAACGCAATTGTCGCCAAACCGGTGCCCGTCAACGCAACGACCTGAGCGCCCAGCAAATGGCGATAGGTTCGGTTTCGCAGGACACTCAGCATCGGCGGTTCGGACCTTTTTTCAATTGGCGTCGCGTCAGGGCCTGCTTAATGCCAGACGCACGGCGGCCTTATCCATTTTCGTGTCAAAGCAGGTGGGGTCAAGAAATCCGCGCATGTTTGTCGCATTCTATTGATGGCGTTGAGTTTACGGGCCAAACCTCCTATCTCGGGGGCGATATCGCATAAAGGAAGACCCCGTGGCGAACCATCTTTATAAAAACGACCTGCCGGACGGGTTGGACCTAGGCCCTGTGGTGGCCATTGATTGCGAAACCATGGGGCTGAACCCGCATCGCGACCGCCTGTGCGTGATCCAGATGTCGGGCGGCGACGGCAACAGCCATATCGTGCAGGTTGAAAAGGGCCAGACGCAGGCACCAAACCTGTGCGCCATGTTGGAAAACCCCCACGTGTTAAAGCTATTCCATTTTGGACGGTTTGACATTGCCGCGATGTACCACACCTTTGGCGCACTGGCCGCGCCGGTCTATTGCACCAAGATCGCCAGCCGTCTGGTGCGCACCTATACCGACCGTCATGGCCTGAAGAACCTGTGTCAGGAGCTGATTGGTGTCGATATTTCGAAGCAGCAGCAGATGAGCGACTGGGGGGCCGAAACCCTGACCGACGCTCAGCTGGAATATGCGGCCTCGGACGTTCTGTACTTGCATCAGCTACGCGATGCGCTGGACGGGCGTTTGGCCCGCGAAGGCCGTGCTGAGATGGCGCAGGCGTGTTTTGACTTCTTGCCGACGCGTGCGAAACTTGACCTCGCAGGCTGGCCCGAAACGGATATCTTTGCACACTCATGACTGATAACGAGTCCTTTCTGAGAACCGCCAAACAGGTCGTCACCGACGAGGCCCGCGCGCTGGACGTGCTGGCCGACAGTCTGGACGAGCACTTTGCCGAAGCCGTGCAGATGATCCTGCAGGCCCCGGGTCGCATCATCATCAGCGGCATCGGCAAATCCGGCCATATTGGCCACAAGATCGCCGCGACGCTGGCCAGCACCGGCACACCGGCCTATTTCGTGCATCCGGCCGAGGCCAGCCATGGGGATCTGGGCATGGTCTCCAAAGGTGATGTGGTTGTGGCGATTTCCAATTCGGGCGAGGCACCGGAACTGGTAAACCTGCTGGCCTTTACCCGCCGCTTTGGCATTCCGCTGATCGGCCTGTCCAGCAAGCCGGAAAGCACGTTGATGAAGCAGGCCGATGTGCATCTGCTGATCCCGTCGCTGGGTGAGGCCTGCGGGTTCGGCATGGTGCCCTCGATCTCGACCACGCTGACATTGGCGATGGGCGATGCGTTAGCCATTGCGCTGATGAAATACCGCGACTTCCAGCCCGAGGATTTCCGCGCCTTCCACCCCGGCGGCAAACTGGGGGCGCAGCTGTCCACTGTGCGCGATCTGATGCATGCCGACCTGCCCGTGGTGCCTGTTGGCACCCCGATGAGCGAAGCCTTGCTGGTCATGAGCCAGAAAAGCTTTGGTGTCGTCGGCGTGACCGACGAGGCGGGCCGCCTGATGGGCATCGTCACGGATGGTGACTTGCGCCGGAACATGGACGGGTTGCTGAACAGAACTACCGAAGAAGTGATGACCCGCAACCCGATGACCATTGCACCAAACGCTATGGCGGAAGAGGCGGTTGCGATCATGAACGATCGCAAGATCACCTCGCTGTTTGTAGTTGATCCCGAAGGACAGGGGCAGGCCGAGGGGCTGCTGCACATCCACGACTGCTTGCGCGTCGGTCTGGGCTAGGTAGGGGCTGAGCGGTGGACGGACATTCACGCATGGTTCAGTTTTTTAAGGTGGTGCTGCCGTTGGTGGCCATCTTGATGCTGTCCACTGTGTTCTTGCTGTCGCGCAGCATCGAAACCAATGTGTCCGTGCCCTTTTCCCAACAGGATATCGACGAACGGTTGGCCGATCAGGTGGTGACGCAGCCAAACTACCGCGGCACCACGCGCAAGGGCGAAGAGGTCCAGATCCAAGCAACCCGCGCCACGCAGGGCACCGAAGTTTCCACCCCGACAGCGGCCGAGTTCCGGGGCCGCCTGGGCCTTTCGGGCGGCGGCGTTATCACGTTGGATTCCAACTCTGGCATGATCCGCCCCGACAAAAACACCGCGACCTTTATTGGCGATGTGGTCATCACCTCGACCGATGGCACCGAGATCACAACCGATCTGCTGAACACCGCGCTGGATGAAATTCGCGGTGACGCGCCGGGTGAGGTGCACGGCACCGGGATTCTCGGCAACATTTCAGCAGGTGGCATGACCTTTGGAACGGAAAAAAAGGACGGACCGGTCCATATTATTTTTACAGACGGCGTGAAGCTGATATACGAGCCTGAAAAAGCAGAAAGATAACCTGTGTTCGATTTTCGATTTGTTCCACTTTGCCTTGTACTGACACTTGGTGCTTTTTCTGCGGCGGCGCAGGAGACTCAGGTTGCGTTTGGCGCGGTCAAGGCTGACCCTTCGCTGCCGGTCGAAGTGACCTCGGAAACCCTCAACGTCAATCAAGAAAACGGCTCGGCCGAATTTGTGGGCAATGTGATCGTCATTCAGGGGGAAATGCGCCTGACCGCTGAACGGGTGCTGGTTCTGTATAATGAGGATCGCTCGGGTATCGAGCGGATGGAAGCGACCGAAGATGTGGTTCTGGTCAGCCCGCCCGACGCGGCCGAGGGTGACTGGGCCGAATACACCATTGATTCAGGTGTGATCGTGATGAAGGGCAATGTGCTGCTAACGCAGGGGCCCAGCACCATCAGCGGCGATCAGATGAATGCTGATCTGACCACTGGCACGGCAACGATGACAGGCAATGTCAAAACCATCCTGCAGCAGGGCAATAATTGATGGCGCGGCCTGAACTGACCGTGGCCGAGGGGCAATCCGGCCTCAGAATAGAAAAGCTGCGGAAATCCTATAGCAAAAAGACCGTGATCCGCGATGTGTCGATGACGCTTGACCGGTCCGAGGTCGTGGCGCTGCTGGGTCCTAACGGGTCGGGCAAAACCACCACGTTCTACTCGGTTGCCGGGCTGGTCTTCCCTGAGGCGGGCACGGTTACGATCGACGGGCAGACCGTAACGACCTTGCCGATGTACCGCCGCGCGCGTTTGGGCATCGGTTATCTGCCGCAAGAGATGTCGATCTTCCGCGGCATGAGCGTCGAGGACAACATCGCCTCGGTTCTGGATATCACCGTCCGCCATGCCCATCGCCGCAAAGAGCGGCTGGAAGAGCTGCTATCGGATTTTTCGATTGAACACCTACGCCGGGCACCCGCGCTGGCCTTGTCGGGCGGTGAACGCCGCCGGGTTGAAATTGCGCGCTGTCTGGCGGCCGATCCGAAATACCTGCTGTTGGATGAACCTTTTGCGGGTGTCGACCCGATCAGCGTGGGCGATATCCGCCACCTGGTCGCTGATCTGAAAAAACGCGGTATCGGGGTTCTGATCACCGACCACAACGTGCGGGAAACGTTGGAGATTGTGGATCGCGCCTATATCCTGCATGACGGTCAGGTGCTGATGTCCGGTACCCCGGACGAAGTGGTCGAAAATGAGAACGTCCGCCGTGTCTATCTGGGTGAAAATTTCCGTATATCATAGGCTTGCGCAGAAATGCGCCGACTGCATGGCGGAAATCACGTATATACACGTCTGTTTTGATTGACTCTCCCGCCGTCTCTTGCCTCAATTGGGTCATGGCATTTCTTCGGTTTCCGTCTGGATCACGATGCCCCTTCCTGGAAGGGCAAATGGCGCGGCTACTGCAGGATATGCCTTTTTCCCCCACCCGATAAAAACACGTGCGTCGCGTAACGTGACGTAAGAATGGGTGTGAATTGTGAAGGAGATCACATGCGTTACCAAATCAGCGGAAAACAGATCGACATCGGCGCGGCGCTGCAAACTCACGTGCAGACCGAACTGGGCGAGGTTGTGGGCAAATATGCCCAGCGTCCGACAGATGCCAACGTCGTCTTTTCCCGTTCAGCGCATGAATATGTATGCGAAACCACCGTACATCTTTCTACGGGGCTGACGGCGCAGGCCAAAGCTCATGCAACTGAAATCTATGCAGCGTTCGAAGGTTGCTGCGACAAGATGGAAACACAGCTGCGCCGGTATAAGCGGCGTTTGAAGGATCACCACAAGGATCGGTCTGAGCCTGTTGAACTCTTTGGGGCGTCGTCCTATATCCTCGCCTCTGACGAATCTGACTCGGCAGCCGAACCCGAATCTCTGCAGCCGATGATCGTGGCTGAGATGGAAACCAAGATCCCATCGCTGAGTGTTGGTGAAGCCGTCATGCAGATGGAACTGGCCGGCGCCCCGGTGCTGGTGTTCCGGAATGAAAACAAGGACGGATTGAACGTCGTTTATCGTCGGGAGGACGGTAATATCGGCTGGATCGATCCGTAACAGGCAAGAATAGCAAAGGCAGGCCCCTGCAAATGTGGGGGCATCGCCATGGAGCGTAATCATGGAGCTTTCGAGCATATTGAAGCCCGAAGCAGTTCGCGTACTGTCCGCCGCTTCCAGCAAGAAGCGGTTGTTTCAGGAAATTGCGGATGTGGCTGAGGCAGCGTTGGGCCTTGATGCCCAGATTGTTGTCGAAGGGCTGCTGGAACGGGAAAGCCTGGGGCCGACTGGTGTGGGGCATGGCGTGGCTTTGCCGCATGCCCGTATGGCTGAATTGGAAAACGTTTCAGGCGTGTTTGTCATGTTGGAAAAACCGATCGATTTCGGATCGGTTGACCGCCAGCCGGTCGATATCGCCTTTGCCCTGTTCGCCCCAGAAGAGGCCGGGGTGGATCATCTGAAAGCACTGGCGTTGGTGTCCCGCACCCTGCGTGACACTTCGGTCTGCGCCAAGTTGCGGGCCAACCCGGACCCGGTCAAGTTGTATGCGATTTTGACCGAAGCGCAGTCTATGCAAGCGGCCTAAGCCTTTAAGGATATGAAAAAAGCCCCCGGTTTTCCGGGGGCTTTTTCGTTTTTTGGATGGGGTTGCGGTTAACCGCCAGCGCCCATTTCCAGCGTCCACCAGATTTTCCCGCCACCTTCCTGATGCCATGCAAAACCCATCTGCGTGGCCTTGGGGTCCAAAATCACCGAGCGCGGACCAGGTTCCTGCATCCAGGCGGCCAGCGTTTCGGTTTCGGTTTCATAGGTCTCGGAAATTGCTTCGCCCAGGAACGTGCCAAAATAGCCCACGCGCTGTGCGCGGTCGATTGGCGATGATCCGTCCGACCCAAAATGCCATGGGCGGTTTTGCCGTGCCATGTCCTTGGCGTGGGTGGCAGCCGCGGCATTAAGCTGCGAATTCAGCTGCACTGACTGCAAGCCCTGCGCCTGACGCAGTGCGTTGACCGAATCAAGCATGCGGAACTGCAGTTTTTCGGGATTGCCCCGGATTTTGTAGACGGTCGGCAGCGGCCGGCCATCCGATCCATATGTCGGGGTGCTGCTGGGTGTACATGCGGCCAGCGCAATAAAGCAGGCAAACAGTAGTGAAATAATACGCGTCATGATCGACCTGATGATTGTGTTAATCTACGGCATAGCGTGACAGACCGTCTTGAGCAAACGCACAATGGACCCATTCTGCGTGATTCTGCCGGTTTGATTTGCGACTGAAGCATTCTGGCAATAGAATACGACAGATTTTCAGACTGGCCTTAGCAAAGGACCGCCCCTCATGGTCAAGAAACACATTCATGTAGCTTCCCGTCGCGGATTCCTGGCCGGGGCTTCAGCCCTGCTGGCCTCACCTGCGATTGCGCAATACATTCCCGGCGACCCGCTGCGCCCCGCACCCGAGGCGGAACCCAATGTGCGGCGAAATATCTCGGGCTTTCGTGCGTTGGATTGGCAACCCTATTTCTCGAACACAAATAACGGGGCCATTCTGGTCGATACCGTCTCGCGCGCGTTACATTACTGGTCCGACGACCAGCGGGTGTATAAACTTTACCCCTCGTCCGTACCTCTGACCGAGGAGCTGACGCGCCGTGGTCGTACAAGTGTGATCCGCAAAGTCGAGGGTCCGAGCTGGTCACCCACGCCTTCGATGAAAAAGCGCAACCCCGAATGGCCGGATTATATCCCGCCGGGTCCTGATAACCCATTGGGAACGCACGCTTTGTATCTGAGTTGGAAATATTATCGCATCCACGGAACGCATGATACGCGCAAAATTGGCCGCCGTTCGTCGAATGGGTGCATCGGTTTGTTCAATGAGGATATCGCGGAATTGTTTTCAATGGCGAAGGTCGGCACGCAAGTGTTGCTAATTTGACGACATTTTCGCGCACGAACCCGCTTGCGGCGCAAGTTGCAATTGCATTCCAGTCGGATAGCTGGTTAGAAAAAAACACGAGGTAAGTCTTGGGTGTGCGGTTTCACTATTCGGAACCGTGCAAATTCTGGAGGTTAATATGAAGAAACTCGTTCTCGCCGCTGCACTGACTGCTGCTGCTTCGACCGCTTATGCCGGTAACCTGGAAGAGCCGGTTGTTGAAGCACCGGTTGTTGTAGAGGAAACTCAAGGTTCGTCGCAGGGAATCATCCTGCCGCTGATCCTGCTGGTCGTAGTTGCCGCAGCTGTTGCAGCAAGCTAATTTGACGAGCGTCATCTAGAGAAAAGGCGGTGGAGCGATCCACCGCCTTTTTTCATGCCTGATTGATGGGTGCTGCTTAGTCCAGCCAACCCTTCAGATTGTCTTCGATCACCTTGCCCAATGCCGCGATGTGCGAATCATCATCGTTGAGGCAGGGGATATAGGTAAAGGTTTCACCGCCCGCCTCTTCGAAGCTTTCCTTGATTTCTTCGTTGATCTCTTCCAGCGTTTCGATGCAATCGGCGGAAAACGCCGGTGCGATCACGGCAATGTTTTTCTTGCCCTGCCGCGCCAGCTCGGCCACGTGGTCGACCGTATACGGCTTCAACCATTCCTCAGGCCCGAATCGCGATTGGAAGGTTGAAACAAGCTGATCGTCCGACCAATCCAGCCGTTCCTTGAGCAAGCGCGAGGTTTTTGCGCATTGGCAGTGGTATGGATCGCCCTGCTGCAAATACCGTTCCGGCATCCCGTGATAGGAGCAAACCAATATATCCGGCTTGGTCTCCATCGCTGCATAGGCCTGTTCCACCGACCCGGCCAGAGCGTCGATATAGGCGGGTTCATCGAAATAGGCAGGTACGGTGCGGGCGGCCGGTTGCCAGGCTTCATCCATCAGCGCGCGGAAGAACTGATCATTGGCGGTGGCCGTCGTCGCGCCCGCATATTGCGGATAAAGCGGGAAGAACAGGATGCGGTCGCAGCCCGCCGCCACCATTTCGCGCACTTTCGATTTGGTCGACGGGTTGCCGTAGCGCATGCAGAAATCGACCAGCACCTGATCGCCAAAACGCGCCTGCATTGCATTGCGCAGCTTAGCGGTCTGGTCCTTGGTGATCGTCATCAGCGGGCTTTCGCCCTTGTCGTGGTTCCAGATCGATTTGTACGCTTCGCCCGAGCTAAACGGGCGTTTGGTCAGGATGATTCCCTGCAGGATCGGTTGCCATTTCCATTTGGGATAGTCGATAACGCGCTGATCCGACAGAAACTCGTTCAGATACCTGCGCATCGGCCAATAGCTATAGTCGTCCGGTGTGCCAAGATTGGCCAGCAGGATGCCGACGCGGCCCATTTTGACCTTGGGGTGGTCCGCAGGGGCATGATCGGGGCGAGTGGCGTCAAACATTTCGAGCTTCCTGAGAGTTCTCTGTATCTGGCTGAGATAACCGGAAATCTCCGGTCGTCAATTGGACAGTTTGCCTTCTTTCGTTCCCAGGGCCTCGGCCAAGCGCGCCTGCGCTGATCCCGGACGCAATGGTTTTTGCTGGCTGTCATCGGGTGACCAGCCGGTCAGGCAAATCAATTCATAAGTGGAGGACAAACGCCCCTGCGGTGTCGGGAAGTGATCGGCGTAAATCTGCTGCGCCCGGGCAAAGACCTGCCGCTGTGTGGCGTGTTTCATGCGTCCGGACAGGCTGTTGGTCTCTCCCATCGCGCGCAGATCATGCATCAGATGGGTCAAGTCGCGGTATTCCGCCGTCAGACGAGCGGTATCGGCAACCGGCAGCGCAAGCCCCGCGCGTTGTAGTAACCCGCCCAGATCGCGCAGCTCGGCCATCGGGGCGATACGGGGGCTGAGGCCACCTGTGACCTCAATCTCGGCCTGCCCAAGGGCGGCGCGTAACTCGTGCAGGGTTTCACCGCCGAGACACACCACCAGCAGCAAGCCGTCGGGCTGCAGGGCGCGGTGACATTGGATCAGCTGCCCCACCGGATCATTGGCCCAATGCAGCGCCATGGCGTGAATCACCAGATCATGCGCTCTGGGTGCTAGGTCCAGAACCTCGTCATCCGAAACGATCTGTGCCTCCGGCAAAACGTCCTGCCAGATATGCGCAAACGGCGTCACAATCGCCGGGGCCGTAAAGGTTTTATTAACCATGGAGAGCCGATCCTGCACCTCATCCACCGCGGCGCGATGCAAAAACAGCGCCTCGTCCCGCGCGCGGGCACGGTGTCGGATCAGGGCTGGGCGGTCGAACAGAGAGGGTGCGTTGGACTCAGGCAGTTTCATAGGGCGCAACTACCGCATATGGCAGCGGATTCAAACCGCTGTCGAGTTGATCTATCCACCGCGATGTCTGGGATGTGGTGAATTGACCGAAGCGGATTTCGGCCTGTGCGGCGCTTGCTGGCGCGACACGCCTTTCATTGGCGGAGTGGTATGCGAAAGCTGCGGGGTGCCCTTGCCGGGCGAGGTGGATGGTCACCGGATCGAATGTGATGACTGCATGAAAACAGCTCGCCCCTGGCAGGATGGTCGGGCTGCGCTGATGTACGATGGCAAGGCGCGCGCCTTGATTCTGGCCTTGAAACACGGCGACAGACCTGAGCTGGCAAAGCCAGCAGCTCGGTGGATGGCGCAAGCCGGGCGGGATCTATTTCGCGACAACATGCTGATCGCGCCTGTACCCCTGCACTGGTCCCGTTTGATCAAGCGACGGTACAACCAGTCGGCATTGCTAGCGCAGCATCTGGGGCGGGAAACGGGAATTGAAGTGTGCCCGGACCTGTTGCACCGACGGGCACGAACGCCAGTTCTGGACGGGAAAACCGCTGCTCAGCGGGCGGAAACCCTGGCCGGTGCGATCTCGGCGCATCCCAGGCAGGGGTCGCGCATTAAAGGACGGGATATCTTGCTGGTCGATGATGTCATGACCTCTGGTGCGACTCTGACAGCCTGTGCGCGTGCCTGCCATGCAGCGGGTGCAAATCATATTTTCGTGTTGGTACTGGCACGCGTTGCCAAGGATGCCTAATTCGCGGAAGATCACGCGAAACCCAAAGGGACGGAATATGAAACCGGTTGAAATCTATACCTCGCCGCTGTGCGGTTTTTGCCATGCGGCCAAACGACTGCTGAAACAGAAAGGCGTCGAATTCAGAGAGATCGACGTGCTGATGCACCCCAAGCGCAAGCCAGAGATGATCAAACGCGCAGGCGGTAAACGCACCGTGCCGCAGATTTTCGTCGGGACGCAGCATGTGGGCGGCTGCGATGACCTGTACGAACTGGACCGTCAGGGCAAGCTGGACCGTCTTTTGGCGGCCTGATGAAATCCGCGCTGCTGCAAATCACTTCGTCGGATAACCCGGCCGAAAATCTGGAAATGGTGCGCGCCATGGTGGCCGAGGCCGCAGGTCAAGGCGCGCGGTTCATTCTGACGCCCGAGGTGACGAATTGCGTGTCCACCAGCACAACCCGACAGCGCAACGTTCTACAGCATGAAGAAGACGACCAAACGCTGGCGGGTCTGCGTGAACAGGCCGCCGCGCTGGGCGTCTGGCTGCTGATTGGGTCTTTGGCCATCAAAACCCACGATGCCGATGGGCGTTTTGCCAACCGTTCCTTTTTGATCGACCCGCAAGGGCAGATCGTGGTGCGGTATGACAAGATTCACATGTTTGACGTGCAGGTCTCGGAATCTGAGACCTTCCGCGAATCCAAAAACTATCGCCCTGGCGATAAGGCGGTGCTGGCCAAAACCGATTTCGGCACGGTTGGTCTGAGCATCTGTTATGACATCCGTTTCCCACATCTCTATGCCGCTTTGGCGCAGGCGGGGGCGCAAATTCTGACCATTCCAGCGGCGTTTTCGCCGGTCACCGGCGCAGCCCATTGGGAATCACTGCTGCGCGCGCGGGCGATTGAAACCGGCTGTTGGGTGCTGGCCCCGGCACAGACCGGAGAGCATCCGAAAACCCGCGGCAGAACACGTCAAACCTACGGTCACAGCATGGTTGTGGCCCCGTGGGGAGAGGTCGTTGTCGACGCAGGGGACGATCCAGGCATTCACTTTTTCGATTTGGATGATAGTTCTGTGTCAGAGGCGCGCCGTCGGGTGCCCTCGTTGACTCACGTGCGGCCTTTCGACGGGCCCTGATCCAGAACCGGACCATGACTGACGAACATAATGCCCTTGCGGTCACGCTGTTCAGCGAGATCCTGACCGCCGATCAACTATTGCGCAACCGGCTGAGCCGGGTGTTGCCCAAGGGCATGGAAATTTCGCATTTCTCGGTGCTGAACCATCTGGTGTTTGTCGGGGATGAGCGCAGCCCCGCGCAGCTGGCCAATACGTTCCACGTGACCCGAGGGGCGATGACCAACACCTTGGCCAAGCTGGAATGGGCCGGATACATCCACATCCGCCCCGACTGGGACGACGCCCGCCGCAAGATGGTCGCGATCAGCCCCGCCGGTCGTCGTGCGCGCGATCAGGCAATTTCGTCGATTGCGCCGCTGATCAACCGCGTGGTCGGAGAGCTGGGGCTGGAGCGTGTCCGCAGCACGCTGCCGGTGCTGCGGGATTTGAGAATCCGACTCGAAGACGAGTGAGTCAGGCTTTCAAAGCGGGATGCAGGTTGGACGCCCGGAACTCGGTCACGCGAAATTTGGCAACCTTTTCTTGTGCGAACGGGTCATGTTCCAGATACTTCTCAGCCTCCTCCCGGCTGTCGGCGGTCATCACGATCAGACCGCCACTGCGTGGAACCTTGGGCCCGGACATCAGGAACCGGCCATCTTTATATGACGCGTGCACAAAATCCATATGCGAGTCGATTACGGGTTCCACCTGATTCATTGGTACAATGTATTCGATGTCTACGACGAACAGGCTGCAACCTTCAGGGATTACTGACATAAAAAGTCCTTACTCTGGGCGAATGCTGGCTGTGACGTAATTGACGCTCAGATCCCGGTCCGAGATCGACCAACTCCAAAGAATCGGGTTGAATACGAACCCCTTGCGGTCCACCGGCTCCAGCCCGGCTTGGCGCAGCAGGTCGAACAGCTCATCGGGGGTGATGAACTTGTTCCACTCATGCGTACCCCGCGGCAGCCAGCGCATGACGACCTCGGCCCCGACGATCGCCATAGCATACGATTTCGGGTTGCGGTTGATGGTGGAACAAATCTCCAACCCGCCGGGTTTCAGCAATTGCCGCGTTGCGGTCAGATAGGACAGCGGATCGGCCACGTGCTCGACCACTTCCATGTTCAGCACCACATCAAATTGCTCGCCCGCCTCGGCCAACGCCTCGGCAGTGGTGTGGCGATAGTCGATGTCCAGCCCGGACTGTTCCGCGTGGATGCGCGCAACGGGCAGGTTGCCCTCGGCGGCGTCGGCGCCCACGACCTCGGCCCCAAGGCGCGCCATCGGTTCGCTCAGCAGCCCTCCGCCGCAGCCGATATCCAGCAAACGCAGGCCTTGAAACGGGTTCGGCGCGGTCAAATCCCGGTCAAATTCGCCCGCGATCTGCTGTGTGATATAATCCAGACGGCACGGATTCATCATGTGCAGCGGTTTGAATTTCCCGTGAGGATCCCACCATTCTGCGGCCATCGCTTCGAATTTTGCGATCTCGGATGGATCCACAGTGTTCGGATGCGCTTGCATTCCTGTCTCCGTATGCTCTTTTACGTTTAAGGACTATATAGGGCCATAATGGACAAGTACCCGGACCAAAAGCGCGCAGTGCAATATCTGTACCCGCCGATCGACCCGTTCGATCAGCGCATGGTGGATATGGGCGAAGGGCATCGCATTTATATGGAACAATGCGGCAATCCAAAGGGGATACCGGTTGTGGTGCTGCATGGCGGGCCGGGCGGCGGCTGCAGCCCGGCGATGCGCCGTTATTTCGATCCCAGCGTCTATAGGGTGATTCTATTCGATCAGCGCGGCTGTGGCCGATCGCGGCCCCATGCGTCGGTGACCGACAATACGACATGGCATCTGGTGGCCGATATCGAACGGTTGCGCACCCTGCTGGATATCGAGGATTGGGCTGTGTTTGGCGGCAGTTGGGGCGCGACTCTGGCGCTGATCTATGCACAGGCGCACCCGGATCGTGTGAGCCGTCTGGTGCTGCGCGGCGTGTTTCTGGCCACACAGGCCGAGCTTGATTGGTTCTATGGCGGCGGCGCAGGTAAGTTCTGGCCCGAGCAATGGGCGAAATTCACCGCTCTGCTGACCGAGGCTGAGCTGACCGACACGATCGCTGCTTATAACAAACGCCTGTTTTCGGGGGATCGGGCCACGGAAATCCTGTATGGGCGGGCCTGGTCCGCGTGGGAGAACGCGCTGGCTTCAATTCATGCCCAAGGCGGGACGGGGGAAAGCCCTGGCGAATACGCGCGGGCCTTTGCGCGGCTTGAGAATCACTATTTTATCAATAGCGCCTTCCTTGAGAAGGACGGTCAGATTCTGGACCAGATGGACAAGATCGCTCATATCCCCGGCCATATCGTGCAGGGTCGCTATGACATGATCTGCCCACCACAGGCCGCGTGGAATCTGGCCGAACGCTGGCCCAATGCCGAACTGAAGATGGTCCGCAACGCAGGCCACGCCCTGTCTGAACCCGGTATCAGCGCCGAGCTGGTCCGGATCATGGATCGCGTGGCCGAGGGGGTGGTATGACCCGGATTGACCGTCGTGCTCTGTTTGCCTCGGGTGCTGCCGCAGCTTTGCTGGCGGCCACGGGGGCGTCGCTGGCGGATACGCCTAAGGCCGGTGGTGCACTGCGGCTGGCTGTGCCACGCGATGACAGCTTGGAACAGGTGGCCCGTGGGGCGGTGTTTGATAATCTGACCGAAATTGCCCCAGATGGCACCTTGCGCGGTGAGCTTGCGACGGGTTGGCACACGGACGCGGATGCGCGGGTCTGGCAGTTCGATCTGCGCAAGGGTGTTACCTTTCACGATGGCGTGCCGCTGGACGTTGCGGATGTGATGGCAGTTCTGGGCATTGTTGGGCGGGTCGAAGCCGTATCGCCCAATCAGGTACAGCTTGAACTGGCTGAGGCAAATCCGGGCCTGCCCTTCCTTCTGGCCGATAGCCGCTTTGTCATCACCCGCGACGGACAAGGCGTGACGCCTTTGCACGCGGCCAATGGCACCGGATGCTACCGCGTGGAACGCGCCGAGGATGATCGTCATTTCCTGGGCCGCAAGGTGGTCGGGCACTATAAGGACGGCAAGGCCGGGTGGGCCGAGACGTTCGAAATCATTGTCATCCCCGACGCCCGTGTCCGGGCCGAGGCGTTGCGCGACGGGTTCGTCGACGTGGCGGCGCTGCCCTCAGGCGGCGAGTTGAAAGGCCAGCGCGGGCTGCGTTTTCACCCAAGCGAATCGGATATGGCACTGGCCGTGGCCCCACATGTGGGCATGCCGCGCCAGATCGGGGCGGGCCGCGCACTGGACGATGGCCGCATCGCCGAACGGTGGTGGATGGCGTAAATCCGATCACGTCTTGCACCGGGGGTTGCAGATTCGGGAAACCCTGCGTATATGCAGTTGCAACAGCGGCGTGTCGGGCTTCGGTCCGGGGCTCCACCGGAAATTTCGACGGGCCGCGCGCCCGTTTTTTTGTGCCCGTATGACAGGGTAGAGCACCTGATGACAAACGACCTGATAGCCAAAGCGGCGATTGATCGGCGGCTGGCCGAGATCATCACCCCCGTGATCGAAGATCTGGGGTATGAGCTGGTCCGCATCCGCCTGATGAGTGGCAAGACCACCACGATGCAAATCATGGCCGACAAGCCTGATGGCGGCATCGAAGTGGATGATTGCGCCGAAATTTCGAACGCGGTTAGCGCCACGCTGGATGTCGAAGATCCGATTCTTGACGCCTATACGCTTGAGGTTTCAAGCCCGGGCATTGATCGTCCTCTGACCCGTCTCAAGGATTTTGAGATGTTCGAGGGGTATGAGGCCAAGATCGAGACCGCCGAGCTGATCGATGGCCGCCGCCGGTTCAAGGGTGAGCTGGCTGGGATCGAAGGGGATGAGGTTCTGATCAACATCCCCGAAGGGTCCGAGACAATCACCATTGGTCTGCAATTCGACTGGCTAAGCGATGCCAAGCTGGTTTTGACCGATGACCTGATCAAGGAAATGTTGCGCCAGCGCAAGGACGCCGGTGCCCTGAACGAAAACGCTTTCGACGAGATTGAGACCGAAGGGTCCGAAGAGGAGACGAACTGATGGCAATCACCTCAGCCAACCAGCTGGAGCTGCTGCAGACCGCCGAGGCCGTGGCCCGCGAAAAGATGATCGACCCCGGTCTGGTTGTCGAAGCGATGGAAGAATCGCTCGCCCGTGCCGCCAAGAGCCGTTACGGCGCCGAGATGGATATCCGCGTCAGCATCGATCGCAAGACCGGCAAAGCGACGTTCACCCGCGTTCGCACCGTGGTCGAGGATGAGGAGCTTGAGAACTACCAGGCCGAGATGACCGTCGAGCAAGCCAAGCAGTACATGGAAGCGCCCGAGGTCGGCGACGTCTTCGTCGAAGAGGTTCCCCCGGTTGAAATGGGCCGGATTGCTGCTCAGTCCGCCAAGCAGGTCATCCTGCAAAAGGTTCGCGAAGCTGAGCGCGACCGTCAGTACGAAGAATTCAAGGATCGTGCGGGTACCATCATCAACGGTGCGGTTAAGCGCGAAGAGTTTGGCAATGTCATCGTCGATCTGGGCGGTGCCGAAGCCGTTCTGCGCCGCAATGACAAGATCGGCCGCGAAAGCTATCGCCCGAATGACCGCGTGCGTGCCTATATCAAGGAAGTGCGCCGCGAGGTTCGTGGCCACCAGATCTTCCTGTCGCGCACTGCGCCGGAATTCATGGCCGAGCTGTTCAAGATGGAAGTGCCGGAAATCTATGACGGCATCATCGAGGTCAAGGCCGTGGCCCGTGACCCCGGCTCCCGCGCCAAGATTGCCGTGATTTCGTACGATGGGTCCATCGATCCCGTCGGTGCCTGCGTTGGTATGCGCGGCAGCCGCGTGCAGGCCGTTGTGAACGAGCTGCAAGGCGAAAAGATCGACATCATCCCGTGGAACGAAGACCAGCCGACCTTCTTGGTGAACGCGCTGCAGCCCGCCGAGGTTTCCAAGGTGGTTCTGGACGAAGAAGCCGGCAAGATCGAAGTTGTTGTGCCTGAGGAACAGCTGAGCCTCGCAATCGGTCGCCGCGGTCAGAACGTGCGTCTGGCCAGCCAGCTGACAAATCTGGATATCGACATCATGACCGAGGCCGAAGAATCGGCGCGTCGTCAGAAAGAGTTCGAAGCCCGTACCCAGCTGTTCATGGAAAGCCTGGATCTGGACGAATTCTTTGCACAGCTGCTGGTGTCCGAAGGCTTTACCAACCTCGAAGAGGTCGCCTATGTCGAGCTGGAAGAGCTGCTGGTCATTGACGGCGTCGACGAAGGCACTGCGCAGGAGCTGCAAACCCGCGCACGCGAATTCCTGGAAGCCCAGGCAAAGGCAGCGCTGGACGCAGCCCGTGCCTTGGGTGCCGAGGACAGCCTTATTGGATTCGAAGGCCTGACACCCCAGATGGTGGAAGCGCTGGCAAAGGACGACGTAAAAACGCTTGAGGATTTTGCCACCTGCGCCGATTGGGAACTGGCCGGCGGCTGGACCACGGTCGATGGTGAGCGAATCAAGGATGACGGTGTGCTTGAGCCTTTCGGCGTTACGCTGGAAGAAGCACAGGATCTGGTCATGACCGCACGTATCATGCTGGGCTGGGTCGATCCCGCCGAGCTGGAACAAGCCGAAGAAGATGGCGAAGCAGTAGACGAGGAGGCCGAGGCCTGATCTCAGGCCTCGGGGTGCGCGCATGGGTCGCGGTGGCGTCCATAAGGATCGGTCCGAAGGACCTGAACGCAAGTGCATCGCCACGGGCGACATTCAACCTAAATATGGGTTGATACGCTTTGTGACGGGGCCGGACGGACAGGTCTATCCGGATGTTGCGGCGAAATTGCCGGGTCGCGGAGTCTATGTGGCGGCGGATCGCGCTGCACTGGACAAGGCCGTTGGCAAGAAGCTGTTCGCCCGCGGGTTCAAAGCGCAAGTCAGCGTGCCACAGGATTTGACCGATGAGGTCGAAAAACAGGTTTCGCGCCGGGTGATCGAGCTGTTGAGCCTGGCGCGCAAGTCCGGTGACGCGGTCGCTGGGTACGAAAAGGTCAAGACATGGCTGGACCGGGAAGAGGCACAAGTGCTGATTCAGGCCAGCGATGGATCGGGGCGCGGCAAGTCGAAACTCAGCACGCCGCACTTTGGAAAATACATCGGTTGGCTGACCGCAGACGAGTTAGGACAGGCATTTGGGCGCCAAACCGTGATTCATGCGGCCATGGCCTCTGGTGGACTCGCCAAACGTGTTGTAGAGGAAGCGCAGCGCCTGCGTGGCTTGCGCGAAACGGATGACGGCGGCAGGGGCCGCGCGGAAGGGTAAAAAGCTTTATGAGCGAGAATGACGGCAAAAAGACATTGGGTCTTCGTGGTGGGGCACGCCCCGGAAATGTGAAACAGAGTTTCAGCCACGGACGCACCAAGAATGTCGTAGTGGAAACCAAACGCAAGCGCGTGGTGGTTCCCAAGCCGGGCGCCGGCAAACCGGGAGGCGGAGCAACGCCGTCGGGTGATCCGTCGCGTCGCCCTGCAGGTATCTCTGACGCGGAAATGGCGCGCCGGATGAAGGCACTGCAGGCCGCCAAGGCCCGCGAAGTCGAAGAGGCCGCAGCGCGTGAAGCCGCCGAAAAGGCGCGTGAGGAAGAACGCGCCCGTCGTCGTGCCGAGCAAGAAGCAAAAGAGCGCGAACAGCGCGAAGCTGAAGAGCGCGCCCGCGCCAAGGCCGAAGAGGAAGAGCGCAAGCGCAAAGAGGCGGCAGAATCCGCCAAACGTGCCGCTGCTGCCCCAGCTGCCGAAGAACCCAAAGCGGCGCGCGCACCGGCCAGCAAACCAGCCCCGGCCGCCACCCCGCGCAAGCAGGACCGTGAACGTGAACAGCGCGGTCGCGGCAAGGGCCGTGATGACAATCGTCGTTCCGGCAAGCTGACACTGGGTCAGGCCACCGGTGGCGAAGGTAGCCGTCAGCGCTCGATGGCGTCGATGAAGCGCAAGCAGGAGCGAGCGCGTCAGAAAGCCATGGGCGGCCCGGTCGAGCGGGAAAAGGTAATCCGCGACGTGCAACTGCCCGAGGCGATCACAGTGTCCGAACTGGCCAACCGTATGGCCGAGCGTGTGGCTGATGTGGTCAAATCGCTGATGAACATGGGCATGATGGTCACGCAGAACCAAACCATCGACGCCGATACCGCCGAGCTGATCATCGAAGAGTTTGGCCACAAGGTCACGCGTGTTTCCGATTCGGATGTCGAAGACGTCATCAAAGAGGTCGAAGACAGCGAAGAAGATCTGCAGCCGCGTCCGCCGGTCATCACCATCATGGGTCACGTCGACCACGGTAAGACCTCGTTGCTGGATGCGATTCGCGATGCGCGCGTTGTTGCCGGTGAGGCTGGAGGCATCACCCAGCATATCGGTGCCTATCAGGTGAAAACCGATGGCGGCACTACGCTGACCTTCCTGGATACGCCAGGCCACGCGGCCTTTACCTCGATGCGTTCGCGCGGGGCTCAGGTCACGGATATCGTGGTGCTGGTTGTGGCTGCTGACGACGCGGTGATGCCGCAGACGATCGAAGCGATCAATCACGCCAAAGCGGCCGAAGTGCCGATGATCGTGGCGATCAACAAGGTCGACAAGCCGGATGCAAACCCGGACAAAGTGCGCACCGATCTGTTGCAACACGAAGTGATCGTTGAGAAAATGTCGGGTGAGGTTCAGGACGTCGAAGTGTCCGCCATCACCGGTCAGGGCCTTGATGAATTGCTGGAAGCCATCGCGCTGCAGGCCGAGATTCTGGAGCTGAAAGCCAACCCCGACCGCGCCGCCCAAGGTGCTGTGATCGAGGCGCAGCTGGATGTGGGCCGTGGCCCCGTCGCCACCGTTCTGGTTCAGAACGGCACGCTGCGCCAGGGCGATATCTTCGTTGTGGGTGAGCAATACGGTAAGGTCCGCGCGCTGATCAACGACAAGGGCGACCGCGTCAAAGAAGCTGGCCCCTCGGTCCCGGTCGAGGTTCTGGGTCTGAACGGCACGCCCGAGGCCGGTGACGTTCTGAACGTGACCGAGACCGAAGCACAAGCCCGTGAGATTGCCGCTTATCGTGAACAGGCCGCCAAGGACAAACGCGCTGCCGCTGGTGCCGCGACCACCCTTGAGCAGCTGATGCAGAAGGCCAAGGAAGACGAAAACGTCACCGAGCTGCCGATTCTGATGAAAGCGGACGTACAAGGTTCGGCCGAGGCCATCGTTCAGGCGATGGAAAAGATCGGCAACGAAGAAGTGCGCGTGCGCGTTCTGCACTCGGGCGTTGGTGCGATTACCGAAACCGATGTCGGCCTGGCCGAAGCGTCGGGTGCCCCGATCTTTGGGTTTAACGTGCGTGCCAATGCTTCGGCGCGGAACACTGCGAACCAGAAGGGTGTGGAAATCCGTTATTACTCGGTGATCTACGATTTGGTCGACGACGTGAAAGCCGCCGCTTCGGGCCTGCTGAGCGCCGAGATCCGCGAAAAGTTCATCGGTTACGCTGAGATCCGCGAAGTCTTCAAGGTTACCGGCGTCGGCAAGGTTGCTGGCTGTCTGGTCACCGAAGGTGTGGCGCGTCGTTCCGCAGGCGTCCGCCTGCTGCGCGACAACGTGGTGATCCACGAAGGCACGCTGAAGACGCTGAAACGCTTTAAGGACGAAGTGTCCGAGGTTCAGTCGGGTCAGGAATGCGGTATGGCGTTCGAAAACTACGACGATATCCGCGCAGGTGACGTGATCGAAATCTTCGAGCGCGAAGAGGTTACGCGTACGCTGGATTGATCCTGCTTTGTATGGGAAATGAAAACAGCGGCTCAATTGGGCCGCTGTTTTTTTGTGAAATACCACGAACCTTAACTGTCTTGAACGAAATTTTCTGACTCTAATCCCGACCGCGCATAAGCAACTCCGACATTGCCACACGGTGAATCCAACATAACGTCGGCTGTGCGGACAAAGCAGACATCACGCGGAATCGCGTCTTGACCCGCTACTCGGACAGCTTTCTGACTTGGGCGTGTTCAAATTTTCTCAAGATCACCCAATACCCAGCCGCTCTCAATCCAGCCTTCAGCAGGTCCGTACAGTCGAAACAGTAAGAAGTACGGTTCCGTCGTCGGTATCCAATTGCTCTCCTGTCCTTCGGGTGCTTCGGGAGCAAAGTAGATGTCATACGACCCATCTTCGTTGACCTGCATTGTTTCTACATCCCGCGACGACAGGCCGACTGGGTTCACATTGCGGATGAAGCTCTTGGTCTCCATCGAGTAGACAATCACGGACCAGAAATCCTCGGCGGGCGTGTCTGCAGGGATGTTCAGTTTGTAAGTCTGAGTATGGTCGTACATGTCTCCCGCGCTGTCGCGCAGACCAGTGAGATAGAAGGTGCCACCGCCCAGATTCTTGGGCAGATAGGTAATCCAGAAGTAACTTCCACCAGCCCGATCATCGACCAACACTTCGGTATCGGTCTCGTATGGGAAGCCAAGCTCGGCTTGCCCCTCGGCAAAGTCCCAGATCAGCCACTGCGACTTCAAGTCACCGCTTTCGTCGACCCAAAGCGGAACGGTCGCTAAACCGGGCTCAACGAAGTATCGCTGCATGGCGGCATAGGCCAATAGAAGCCCCTCGTTCATAGCATCGATTTGGCGTTCCGTCGGTTCGAAGGGTTTGCCTTTTTCGATCCCAAGATCCTTCAGGAAATTGACCATGATCTTGTCTTGCGGACGGATCGGGTTGTTTTGAATGTAGTCGTTCAGGTCCTGAAAGTAGGTATGATTGTAGTAGGGCAGCGAGTCATACGGAACCTCAGAGGCTTCGTGGTAGGTGTTCGGCGGCGGGTTATCCGCTTCCGATAAGTAATAGACCTTGATCGTCTGCGCATAGTCCGCTGCGTCGGCATCCGTCGCTCCGTTGTATAGCCTCGGGCGGAAAGAGAAGCCGTACTCGTAGGTATCAGTTTCGAAGGGCATATAGCCCGCATCCGTCAGTTCCTGGACCGACATCTCTCCTTCGTAGCCGGGCGGGAGCATCAGGTACTTGCCCCCTTCTCCCTTGTCATGGCCGTCCGGCCCAACATCGACAATTGGCACGTCCCAGGCGTTCACAATCGTTCCAAAGTAGCTGACGTTGTCTGTTGCCGCCGGCACCTCGATCACAAGTGGACCGGGTTCAGATGTCATCGACGACCATGCATAGGCGGTCACGTCGTTCGCTGTCAAAAACCCATGCTTAGAGTCGAAGGGTTTGTTCAGGTAAACGACATCGTTGTAGTCGCCACCGAGGTCACGCCGAATGCCTTTCAGGAAGTCCACCATACCAGCCGCAGGCATTCCCCAGATTGCGGCCTGCGTCGCGCGTTGAACCATGATCGTGTATTCAATGTCCTCGATCTCGGCCGATCTCGCCAGAATATCGCCTGTGTCGTTGAAAGACTGCGAAACGGCTTGTTGACCAGACAGTAGGATTGCGGAAGCTACCGTCAAACAGGGCAGTACAGTTTTCATATTGATACCTCGGCGTTTAATTGAAACCCCTGCAGTCTATGTGCGAATTACTCGGAAGTGCAGTGGCAAACGTCGCCCAAAAAACGTAAAGATTTCTTGCGTCGGCTTCGGGCTTGAACCGGACATTCCCTGCTCCGTCAAAAACGTTCGGTTCGTTAGGGATGGGCAGGTTTGTGTGCTAAAGGCCAGACCTGACTGATACCCAATTTTCTTGGCTATCGGGACGTCGCCAAAAACGTTTCCGGATGCATAATTATATCGAAATGCTGCATCCCCTTTTTCAGATCGAAATTGACCGCATGCCCGGCTTTGCGCAGCAATTCGGCATAATCTCGGCTCTGGCGGACGAATTCGGGGGTATCCCGTTCCGCCACAGTCACATGGTAACGCGGGCCAGGGGCGGGTAGGTGCAGGATAGGGGACAGATCATGTATCTCGACCGGGGTCAGTTGCAGCGGATCGTTTACGGACGTCAGGCTGATCGGCTCCAGATCATAGACGCCGCTAATCAGGATCACCTCGCGCACGCGGAGCCCGGCGCGGGCCAGCGCATCGGCCGAGGTTGCCATGACCATAGCCGCCAATTGCGCCCCGGCGCTGTGGCCCGACAGGGTGATCCGTGACGGATCGAAACCCAGATCAGGCGCATTTGCGGCCAGCCACAGCAGGGCGTCGCGGCATTCGTTGATCATGTCGCCAATCCGCGCCTCGGGGGCCAATGTGTAGTTCAGGGTCGCAAAGGACTGTTCGGCCTCAACCAGTGCCGGGGCCATCATTGCCGACTCGTTCTGACTCAGCGCCTGCCAGTAACCGCCGTGAATAAAGACGTGCAGCGGCGCGCCTGCCCCCTTCGCGGGAAAGAAATCCAGAACCTGAGCCCTACCGTCGCCGTAAGAGACATTCCCGATGACTTCCATCTGTGCCCGGTGCTGCGCGCTAAGCGCGGCGTAGCTGTCGAGATAAGGCGTCAGGTCGCCGCCGATCATCGACCGGGGCGAATATTCCTGCTCTAGCTCTTCCTGCGAAAACCCGCGGTACAGCATCGCTTACTCCTGCTCGGAATACATCAGTTCGGTGCGCATATCGTAAAGATCATGGAAGAACCGCAAATCCAAGGCTTTCCGTAAGAAGGCAACGCCGCTGGACCCGCCGGTGCCCGGCTGGTTGCCTATCACTCGTTCTACCGCGGTGACGTGATCGAAGCGCCAGCGCTGGAACAGGGATTCCACGTCCATCAGTTTCTCGGCTAGCGCATAAAGATCCCAGTATTTGCCTGTGTCGCGATACACCTGCACCCAGATCTTCACGACGCGAGGATCACCAGAGTAGGGCTGGGCAAAGTCGCGATCCAGTAGGTCCTGCGGTACGTCAAATCCCTGCCGGGCCAACATGAACAGAACCTCGTCGTATAATGACGGCTTGGTCAGCGCAGCGTTCAGCAGTTCCATGACCTGCGCGTCATGTTCGTGGACTTTTAGGGTCGAGGCGTCCTTGTTGCCCAAAATGAATTCGATCTGGCGATAGCCATAGCTTTGAAAACCGGACGAACTGCCCAATGCCTCGCGAAAGGTCATGTAGTCCGCAGGGGTCATGGTCAGCAACGTTTCCCAGGCGGATATCAGTTGCCGCTGGATGGCCTTGACCCGGTCGAGATTTTTCATCGCCGGGCCGAATTCATCCTGTTGCAGAAATCGGCGCACCTCGACCAGTTGGTGATGCATTAGTTTCAGCCACAGCTCGCTGACCTGATGAATGATGATGAACAGCATCTCATCTGGTTGCGCAGGATCCTGAAAGGTTTTTTGCAGGTTCAGCAGGGTTTTGAGCTGCAGGAAATCGCCGTAACTCTTGCGATGGGTCTGTGCGAAATCGGTGACCAGAGTGTCCTCGATTCCGCGTTCCAGATACCGATCATCCTTATCGCCCATATGCTCCTCCAAACGACTGGGTTCACCCCTGTTTAGGGGCTGAACCCGCGCAGTACCAGAGCGTCAGGTCCAGTCCAGCACCACTTTGCCTGACCGGCCTGATTTCATCGCGGCAAATCCTTCGGCAAAATCGTCAACTTTCATCTCGTGCGTGATGACACGGCTGACATCCAGACCGTTCTGTAGCATGGCGATCATCTTGTACCAGGTCTCGAACATCTCGCGCCCGTAGACGCCTTTGATGGTGATGGCCTTAAACACGATGCGGGACCAGTCGACCGGGGATTTGCCGGGCGGAATACCCAGCAGAGCGATCTTGCCGCCCATCACCAGCGCCTCGACCATCTGATCCAGCGCGATTTGTGAGCCCGACATTTCCAGCCCTACATCGAACCCTTCTTTCATGCCCAGTTCTGCGATGACGTCCTGCAGGTCTTCTTTGGACACATCCACGGTGCGCACGGTCGGAACCACATGTTCCGCGAGCTTCAGGCGATCGGGGTTGATATCGGTGATCACCACATGGCGCGCGCCAGCATGGCGGGCGACAGCGGCAGCCATGATGCCGATGGGGCCTGCGCCGGTGATCAGAACATCCTCACCCAGCAGATCAAAGCTGAGCGCGGTGTGAACCGCATTGCCCAATGGATCGAGGATGGCGCCGATCTCATCCGGCACGTCCTCGGGCAGGGGCACCACGTTGAAGGCGGGCAGTTTCAGATATTGGGCAAAAGCCCCCTGTTCATTCACGCCAATCCCGCGCGTGCCCGGATCAAGGTGGAACTTTCCCGCCCGGCTTTGACGGCTGTCGGTGGTGATCAGGTGCCCCTCGCCCGAGCAGCGCTGACCGATCTCAAGACCTGTCACATTGCGCCCGATCTCGACGATCTCGCCCGCAAACTCGTGGCCGGTGATCATCGGAATCGGCACTGTGGCGGCGGCCCAGTCATCCCAGTTCCAGATATGGATGTCGGTGCCGCAGATGCCGGTCTTGTTGACACGGATCAGCACCTCTTCGGGGCTGATTTCGGGCACCGGGGCCTGGACCATCCACAGACCTTCCTCGGGCTTGGATTTCTCCAAAGCTTTCATCGTGTTGGGTCGCATCAGATCACTCCCAATTCTTTGCCAACTTTGCCAAAGGCGGCCAATGCTCGGTCCAGTTCGTCTTTCGTCAAGGCTGCATTCATCTGCGTTCTGATCCGCGCTTGTCCGCGCGGGACAACGGGGAAGAAGAAGCCCGAGACATAGACGCCCTCATCAAACAGACGCGACGCCATGTCTTGCGCCAATGTGGCCTCACCCAGCATCACCGGAATGATTGGGTGTTCGCCGGGCAGCAGGTCAAAGCCCAGCTTTTCCAGCCCAGCACGCCAGTATTTCGCGTTGCCGAATAACTGAGCGCGCAGCATTTCGCCCTCTTCGACCAGCCGGATCGCCTCAAGACCTGCGGCGACAATCGAGGGTGGCAGCGAGTTTGAGAACAAATAGGGCCGCGCCCGCTGCCGCAGCAGATCGATCACTGGTTGCGGCCCGGCGATATAACCGCCGATTGCCCCCCCAAGTGCCTTGCCCAAGGTTCCCGTTAGAATGTCGATATCGACACCAAAATGATCTGGCGTGCCTGCGCCGTTCGGCCCCATAAAGCCGGTCGCGTGGCAGTCATCGACCATGACGATGGCATCATATTTATCGGCCAGCTCGCGAATTTTCGGCAGGTTGGCCAGGTAACCGTCCATCGAGAACACGCCGTCGGTCGCGATCATGATGTGCCGCGCTCCGTCCTCGCGCGCCTGTTTCAGCCAGGCTTCGAGGTCGTTCATGTCGTTGTTCAGGTAGCGATAGCGTTTCGCTTTGCACAGCCGCACCCCGTCAATGATCGAGGCATGGTTCAGACTGTCCGAAATGATGGCGTCTTCTGGCCCTAACAAGGGCTCAAAGAGCCCGCCATTGGCATCGAAACAAGCCGCAAACAGGATCGCATCGTCCTTGTTCAGGAATTGCGCCAGCTTCTGTTCCAACTCGCGGTGAATGTCCTGGGTGCCGCAGATAAACCGGACCGAGGCCATGCCGAACCCTTTGGGCCGCATCGCGCCCTTGGCGGCGTCGATCAGCGCAGGGTGATCGGCCAGACCCAGATAATTGTTGGCGCACAGGTTGATCACCTGCTTGTCGCCCACAGTAATCTCACCGCCCTGAGGCGAGGTGATCATTCGTTCGCGTTTATACAGACCCTCAGATTCAATCTGCGCAAGGGTGTCCGTGATGTGGGACAGGAATGCATCGGCCATGGCGGTCTCCGGTTTATATGAGTCGCGTATCTAACATAACGGATATGGTTCCCAAATAGGGGAATTCAATATTGCAGAAAAAAATCCACGATAACGGAACATGCGGAGGACCTTGAAAATTGCTTTCGATTCGGAGGCGTCTATTCCGGTTTTGCCACGTTGTCCTGAAACTGTTTGGTTGAATTTGTGTGCGGATAGGGTTCTTCGGGAATGTCGACGCCAAGGAAAGTGCACAGTGGTTTCCATCCACTTCCGGTTTCATAGACCAGCAACCGGTCCTTCGGGACGGTGTCGCGGACTTTTTCGATATGCTTCCGAAACACGCTGACGGCGTGATCCCGATCATCCATCCGGCCGTCGAAGATGCCATGAACGATAAACTTGCTGCACATCTCGGCAATTGCGTTTGCATGATCCGAGTCGTGCCGTCCGCGCATTGTGGTCATGAATGGTCCAATCGTGGCCCATATGCTGTCAAACCAGGCATCAGGGTCGCGCACGCTCAAAATGATTTTGGCATCTGGATAATGATCAGAAAGCTGGCGCCAGTATGCGGCGCCTGGCCAGTCGACTTGCGCGCGATAGCCCTGAAACATGGCATCCCAATCAGCTTGCTCGCCATGTGCGGCACGGTTCCAAGCAGGCAGTTGTTCGGGATTGTCCCGCACTTCGAACATGTGGTGACAGGGTCCGAAATTTAGCTGTTCCAAAGCAAGCTTCAGCGAATTCGTCCCAGTGCGGCCAAATCCAGCGCCAATCACTTCCAAAGTCATTTTGGGTAACTCCAATTTGTGTAAATGCCATAAAATAGCACAACACACAGGTATCCCCCAAACTTCGCCCCGGTCGGGGTCAGGCGTTTTTCACAATCAGGAACACGCGCGCGGGACCGCTGGGCGATGCGATCGAGTGCAAGACGTCCGCCGCATAACGCGCTGTATCGCCTTGGTTCAACTCCATTGTGGCCGATCCCGATGTGACGCTGACCGACCCGTCCAAAACCGTCAATTGCTCTTGCGCGCCGCGCGTGTGGGGCTGGCTTTTCAATGCGCCGTCTTTGTCGAACTGAATGTCATAGACTTCATGCCCGCCCGCTTCTTCGGGGGGGGACAGGATGCGAATCCGGCAGTTTTGTCCCATATTGTCGATGCTTGGCACTTCAGAGTTTCGCAGCACTTCGATTTGGTTTGCGGTGCCGGTCTCCTCCAGCAGACCGGCGAAATCCACCTGCAAGGCCCGGGTCAGGTTCCACAGGGTTGAGATGGTAGGGCTGCTTTCCCCCCGTTCGATCTGACTAACCATTGAACGCGACACACCACTGAGATTAGCCACGGCTTCGAGCGACAGGCCCTTGGCGCGACGTGCCTCTTTCAGGCGGGCGGGAAGGCGTGTCAGGATATCGTCTGTATTCTCCGTCATGACGGAATTTCATGCGCCTTGTATATGTGGTTGTCAATTCCATCCGTGACGGGACGTCCCATAGGACAGGGCGACGTGGTGTATGCATACTGCGCGCAAATGCACGAGGAGTGATCCATGACTGATATCGTAATTTTGGACGGTGCCCGCACCGCTATTGGAACCTTTGGCGGCGCGCTGGCTTCGACCGCTCCGATCGATCTGGCTACGGTTGTCACCGAAGCCGCGCTGGAACGCTCGGGTGTTGAAGGTGGTCAGATCGGGCATGTGGTGTTCGGCCACGTGATCAATACCGAGCCGCGGGACATGTACCTGTCGCGCGTTGCCGCGATGCAGGCGGGGATCCCAAATGGTACACCTGCGATGAACGTGAACCGGCTGTGCGGGTCAGGCGCGCAAGCGATTGTCTCGGCGATGCAGTCCCTGATGCTGGGGGATGCCGAGTTTGCCGTGGCCGGCGGGGCCGAGAGTATGTCGCGCAGCCCTTATATCGTGCCGCAGGCGCGCTGGGGCGCGAAGATGGGCGATGTCACCTCGTTGGATATGATGCTGGGGGCACTGAATTGCCCGTTTGGCACTGGACATATGGGTGTGACGGCCGAAAACGTGGCCGACGAACACCAGATCACCCGCGAGCAGATGGACCAATTCGCCGTGACCAGTCAGACCCGCGCGGCAGCGGCGATTGAGGCGGGGTATTTCGACAGCCAGATCGCGCCCGTGCAGGTCAAGGTCAAGCGGGACATGGTTGATTTCAAGGTCGATGAACATCCCAAGGCCACCACTGCCGAGACCCTGGCCGGATTGCGACCGGTATTCCAGAAGGACGGGCGCGTGACGGCGGGCAATGCCTCGGGCATCAATGACGGGGCGGCGGCGATGGTATTGGCAACAGCGGACGCGGCCGAGAAAGCCGGGTTGAAGCCCAAGGCGCGCGTGCTGGGCTATGCCCATGCGGGTGTTCGCCCCGAGGTTATGGGCATTGGACCGGTTCCGGCGGTGCGGAACCTGATGGAAAAAACCAGCCTGTCGGTGGATGATTTCGATGTGATCGAAAGCAACGAGGCCTTCGCGGCGCAGGCTCTGGCTGTGAATCAGGAACTGGGTTTGGACGCGTCGAAGGTTAACCCGAATGGTGGCGCGATTGCCTTGGGTCACCCGGTTGGGGCAACCGGCGCAATCATCACCATGAAAGCGCTGTATGAGTTGGAGCGCGTTGGTGGGGCCAAAGGTCTGGTGACTATGTGCATCGGTGGTGGGCAAGGTATTGCACTGGCTATCGAGCGGCTTTGATTTCGCACCGTGCAGGGGGGCTGTCTGCCCCCCATCGCGCGCAGGCGCGATTCCCCCCGAAGGTATTATTGGCCAGAAGAAGCAGACGGTCTGGCTCAGCTGAGCGCGTTGACAATCAGGACAAGCGCAGCACCGGCTGCGGCACCGATTGCGGCAGGTAGGGCCGCGGACCATAGGGATGACTTTTGCGGGTCGTCTTTTTGCGTCTGGGCGATCAGGGCATTTTCAACCAGACCCGGCAATCGTGGGCCAAAGCGGGCCAGAACCATGGCGGTTTTGCCGAAGTCCCGCAGCGCGGCGCGGGGACCGATGGATTGCTTTATGTAATCCTCGACCACGGGGCGGGCGGTTTCCCAAATGTTCATATGTGGGTCGAGCGAGCGTGCGACGCCTTCGACCACAACCATCGTACGCTGCAACAGGATCAGTTCGGTCCGGGTTTCCATGCCAAAGCGCTCGGTGACCTCGAACAGGTAGTTCAACAGGCGGCCCATTGAGATATGCGAGGCGTCCATGCCAAAGATCGGCTCGCCCACCGCTCGCAGCGCGCGGGCAAATTCGTCGACATCCTGGGTGGCGGGGACGTAACCGGCCTCGAAATGCACCTCGGCCACGCGTTTATAGTCGCGGCGGATGAACCCGAACAGAATCTCGGCATAGACCCGGCGGGTGTATTCGTCGATGTGACCCATGATGCCGTAGTCATAGGCAATGATATCGCCATTTGCGGCGACCTTCAGGTTGCCCTGATGCATATCGGCGTGGAAATAGCCATCACGCAGGGCGTGCAGCAGGAATAGGTGCAGGACCCGCTCTGCCAGATCGCGGCGGTTGTGGCCCACCGCGTCCAGTGCAGCATTGTCGCCCAGCGGTACGCCATCCGCCCAGCTAAGCGTCATGACCCGGCGCGCGGACAGCGACCACACCACGGGGGGCAACCAAAATCCCGCATCGTCCTTAGTATTGGCGGCATATTCTGAGGCAGCGGCGCTTTCTAGTCGCAAGTCCAACTCACCCCGTACAACGCCGTCGAAATGTTCGATCACGTCCATCGGTCGCAGGCGGCGCGCGCCGGGGGCGAACAGGTCGACAATACGGGCGGCGAAATAGAACGCATCGACATCCTTGTGAAAGGCACGCTCGATCCCCGGGCGCAGCACTTTGACGGCGACATATTCGCCAGTGCTGACCAGCCGGGCCTTGTGAACCTGCGCGATCGACGCTGCGGCGATCGGTTCGCTGAATTCCTCAAAAACCTCATCGACAGACTGGCCAAGTTCCTTTTCCACCTCGGCCATGGCTTCGGCGCGGGAAAAGGGTGGCAGCTTGTCCTGCAACACACGCAATTGGGCGGCCAGTTCTTCGCCCACCACGTCGGGGCGGGTCGAGAGAATCTGACCGAATTTGATATAAGCCGGGCCAAGCGCCGTCAGCGCTCGGGTGGCGGGCGGCATATTGGGATCGCCCTTGTAACCCAGCCATTGAAACGGTTTGCCCAACGCATGCGCCAGAAATCGCAACGCGCGGGGGGCCTCAAAGGCGTCCAGCACCACGTTCATGGCGCCTGTGCGTTCAAACGTGGCGCCTGTACGGATCAGGCGAATGATGTTGTGGGGTCCGCGCATAAATCAGATCTTCCAGCCGGAATGCAGCGCGGCGATGCCCATGCTGAGGTTGCGGTATTTGGCGTTTTCGAATCCAGCGGCACGAACCATGCCCAGAAAGGTTTCCTGATCGGGGAAATTGCGGATCGATTCGACCAGATATTGATAGCTGTCGTAATCATTGGCGATCAGCTTGCCCATGCGGGGAATGACGTTGAAGCTGTACAAGTCATAGAGCTTTTGCAGCCCTTCATTGGGCAACTGGCTGAATTCCAGCACCATCAGGCGTCCACCGGGCTTCAGAACTCGGAAGGCTTCGTTCAAAGCCTCTTGCGGGCGGGTCACGTTCCGGATGCCGAAGGAAATGGTGTAGACGTCAAACGTGTTGTCCTCAAACGGCAGGGCCATCGCATCGCCTACCACCCAGTTCAGGCTGTCGGACATCTGATCTGCCTCGGCGCGCTGGCGGCCTTCGACCAACATCGGTTCGGTCAGGTCCAGAACGGTGGCGTGGCCGTATCCCGCGCGTTTGAGAAAGCGGAAAGAGATATCGCCCGTTCCACCGGCCACATCCAGCAGACGTTGACCAGGACGCGGGGCCAGCCAGTCCATCATCGCGTCTTTCCAGACCCGGTGGATGCCCATCGACATGACATCGTTCATCACGTCATATTTTGAGGCGACCGAGTTGAACACGCCCTGCACACGACCGGCCTTGTCGGCCTCGCGCACGGTTTCAAACCCGAAATGAGTGGTCTTGTCGCTGTTGTCGGACATAAGCCTTGCCGTTTGTCGAATTTCGTCTCTGTTATAGGGCTCTGGAACCGGGGCACAATGCGGCCCTTTGAATTAGGAGCCATCTAATGCCCGAATTGCCCGAGGTCGAGACAGTAAGACGCGGCCTGAGCCCCGCAATGGAGGGGGTCGTGATCGAACGGGCAGATGTGAATCGCCCCGATTTGCGCTGGCCGTTCCCGGACCGCATGGCCGAGCGGCTGACCGGGCAACGGGTGGATCAGCTGCGGCGGCGGTCGAAATATATTCTGGCAGATCTCAGCAGCGGTGAAACTTTGTTGATCCATCTGGGTATGTCTGGGCGGATGACAGTATCGGGTGATCCGCTAGGGCAGTTCGTGCATGAGCATCCCATGCCCGAAAAACACGACCACGTGGTGTTTCACATGGCCAATGGCGCGCGTGTGACATTCAACGATCCGCGGCGCTTTGGCGCGATGGACCTGTTGCCCACGGCTACAGCCGAGGATCACAAGCTTTTATCCGTTCTGGGGCCAGAGCCGCTGGGCAATGATTTTCACGAACAGCACCTGATCGAAGCGCTCAAGGGCAAGAATACTCCTGTCAAATCTGCACTGTTGGATCAGGGAATCGTTGCCGGATTGGGCAATATCTATGTTTGCGAGGCCCTTTATCGCGCGGGTGTGTCGCCACGTCGCAAAGCAGGACAAATTTCTGCCGCCCGTGTCGGCGCGCTGGTTCCGATCATTCGGCGGGTACTGCAGGACGCGATCGACGCGGGTGGTTCATCCCTGCGCGATTTCCGCCAAGCCGATGGAGAACTTGGATATTTTCAACACAGCTTTGACGTTTACGGACGCGAAGGCGAACCCTGCAGAACCCAGGGATGCAGTGGGGAAATAAAGAGAATCACTCAGTCCGGTCGCTCATCCTTCTATTGTGCGCAATGCCAAAGATAACTTGATCCAGATAAATCGCGTGATAAGGAATCGTACTTGAACGGAACAACCGGAAGCTTACACCTCATGGCTTTTGAGACGATCATCGTCGAAATCGAAGACCACGTCGCCCTTATCAAGCTCGACAGACCCGATGCGCTGAATGCGCTAAATTCGCAGCTGGCGCAGGAACTGTGCATCGCATTGGAAGACGCGGATACCAACGACAAGGTGCGCTGCATCGTCATTACCGGTTCGGACAAGGCGTTCGCGGCCGGCGCGGACATCAAGGAAATGTCCGAGATGAGCTTTGTTGATGTCTACAGTTCAAATCTGTTTGGTGCTCTGAATGACCGTGTTTGCGCGATCCGCAAGCCGATCATTGCAGCCGTGGCTGGCTATGCGCTGGGCGGTGGGTGCGAATTGGCCATGCTGTGCGATTTCATCATTGCTGCGGATACCGCCAAGTTTGGGCAACCCGAAATCAATCTGGGCGTCATTGCAGGACTGGGTGGTTCGCAGCGCTTGACGCGTTTCGTTGGGAAGTCCAAATCGATGGACATGAACCTGACCGGTCGCTTCATGGATGCCGAAGAGGCCGAGCGTTCGGGTCTTGTCAGCCGCGTCGTACCGGCCAAGAAACTGATGGAAGAGGCGATGGGCGCCGCCCAGAAGATCGCTGAGAAATCGCAGCTGAGTGCAATGGCGGCGAAAGAAGCTGTGAACCGCAGCTATGAGTTGCCTCTCAGCGAAGGGATGCTGTTTGAACGTCGCGTGTTCCACTCGATGTTTGCGACAGAAGACCAGAAAGAAGGCATGGCGGCCTTCTTGGAAAAACGCGCGGCTCAGTTCCGCGACAAGTAAAGCGCGTAAGCGACCGAAACAGGCGGGCTTGGCCCGCCTTTTTACATGACTGCTATGCGGCGCGAAAGAATCGGCTTGGCAAAGCCTGCAAACTTGGATAACTAGCGCCGCTATACATGCGCGAGCGGCCCGCTTGGCCCGACTCACACTCGTGATTCTGAACCGGTGCGGATAGTCCGTGACGCGCAACCATTGATAACCGTACCGAATGAAGGTCAGAAACACATGGCAAACTCGCCTCAGGCTAAAAAGCGCGCTCGTCAGAACGAAAAGCGTTTTGCTATCAACAAAGCACGTCGCTCGCGCATCCGTACTTATCTGCGCAAGGTCGAAGAAGCGATTGCTTCCGGCGACAAGGACGCCGCAACCGCAGCTCTGCGTGCCGCTCAGCCCGAACTGATGCGTGGCGTCACTAAAGGCGTCTTTCACAAGAACACTGCTTCGCGGAAAATGTCGCGCCTGTCGGCACGCGTGAAAGCACTGGGCTAATCGCACACGTTGACCTTGCGTCAACAAAACAAGGTTGAATTGTTCTCAAAGGCGTCACAATGCGTGGCGCCTTTTTGTTGCTGTTGCCGGAAAGTCGCGCCTTCACAAAACCGAGAGATTCTTTCTGCAAAAGACCCGAGTCAATATCAGAGTTTCGTTGCCGTACGCCTTGGCCTCTTGCTACCACTGTTACAGCGATTCACTCGCTTGGGGGGACAGGCTGTTTCGGCGATCTGACTGACGGGCATCAGGACGGTCACGAAACGAATGTTGGCAATCGGTCACGGCTGATTTGCTGATCTGCTAAAGGTCTTGGGGTAACCGAAGATCTGAGCCCTGTCTAAAAATTTGATTGCGAAGCGCAACCCGGTTACGGGGCGCCCGGATTGTGGGTGCCTGATTGCCGGGCTGTGCAAACTTTCGGGACAGTCCCGCCAGACCCATATGGTTTGGCGATGGGTATCCTATTGCGTGTGAATGCTAAAGAACCGGGCAACCGGGCCAGATCAATAAGGCCGACAGGCCAATAAAGAATGGGATGCGTGAGGCGCTTGATGACACAAGAGAAATGGGGACAACTGCGTAACAAACTGCTCAAGGCGATCGGCAAGAACAACTATACCACCTGGATCGAGCCTCTTGAATTCCAAGAGCTGCAGGATGGCGTGGCCACGTTCTCGGTTCCGACCAACTTCATGGGCAATTATGTTAGTCAAAACTTTGCGGACTTGATTCTGTACGAGATGAACACCGCAGGGGAATCGGTCCAGCGCCTGGCGTTTCGCGTTGCAGCCAATTCGCCGGTGCGTCCGTCGGGTGATGTAGAACCTGCGCCGTCTGTTGTTCAGGACACGACTCAGCCGCAGTCCCTGTCACAGCGGGCCGAACCCGCGAATGATGCGCTCGAATCCCTTCAGGCTGCACCGCTGGACGCCCGTTTCACCTTTGACAGTTTTGTGGTGGGCAAACCCAACGAGCTGGCCCATGCCGCCGCGCGCCGTGTTTCTGAGGGCGGCCCCGTCACGTTCAACCCGTTGGTTCTGTATGGCGGCGTTGGTTTGGGTAAAACCCACCTGATGCACGCCATCGCTTGGGAGCTGAAAACCAAACGCCCCGAACTGAACGTGCTGTACCTGTCGGCGGAACAGTTCATGTATCGCTTTGTACAGGCGCTGCGCGAACGTCGGATGATGGACTTCAAACATCTGTTCCGTTCCGTCGATGTGCTGATGGTGGATGACGTGCAGTTCATCGCCGGCAAGGATTCAACTCAAGAAGAGTTCTTTCACACGTTCAACGCGCTGGTTGATCAGAACAAGCAGATCATCATTTCGGCTGACCGCGCGCCGGGTGAGATTAAGGATCTAGAAGATCGCGTGAAGTCGCGCCTGCAATGCGGTCTGGTCGTCGACCTGCACCCCACCGATTACGAACTGCGCCTGGGCATCTTGCAGAACAAGGTGCAGCAATACAGCAGCACCTATCCCGATCTGACCATCGCCGATGGCGTGCTGGAGTTTCTGGCCCACCGTATCTCGACCAACGTGCGCGTGCTGGAGGGTGCCCTGACCCGTCTGTTCGCCTTCGCCTCGCTAGTGGGACGCGAGATCGACATGGAGCTGACGCAGGACTGTCTGGCTGACGTGCTGCGCGCGTCCGAGCGCAAGATTACTGTCGAAGAGATTCAACGCAAAGTGTCGGACTATTACAACATCCGTCTGTCCGACATCATCGGCCCCAAGCGCCTGCGGTCTTATGCCCGTCCGCGACAGGTGGCGATGTATCTGTGCAAGCAGTTGACCAGCCGATCCCTTCCGGAGATCGGGCGTCGCTTTGGTGGTCGCGATCACACCACCGTCATGCACGGCGTCAAACGCATTGAAGAATTGAAAGTCACCGACGGCCAGATCGCCGAAGATGTGGAAATGCTGCGCCGTTCGCTGGAAGCCTAAGGGTCATCCTATCATTCAAGAAACGCCCCGGACCCTCACGCCCGGGGCGTTTTCTTGTGCGCTTAAATCCACGGTTGAATAGGAACTGTGCCCGCCCGGCCACGCGCCCCTTGACCCTTTGGCCGTTCCGACCCAGAAAACCATAAAAAATCCTTGTGCCTCAGGGTGGAACCGCTAACGTGCCAGTCCCGCCTGTTTTCGGCACGCAAGTCAGAGGAATTGAGGGTATGAAGATCAGCATCGAACGCGGCACCCTTCTTAAGGCCGTTTCGCAGGCCCAATCTGTTGTAGAGCGCCGGAACACTATTCCCATCCTTGCCAACGTGCTGATCGAGGCCGAAGGCGATCAAGCCATGTTCCGTGCCACCGATCTGGATATCGAGGTGGTGGATAAAGCCCCGGCGCAGGTCGAAAAGGCAGGGGCCACAACCGTTGCAGCGACGACCCTGCACGAGATCGTGCGCAAACTGCCGGATGGGGCACTGGTGACGCTGACCTCTGACAGTGCGGCGGGCCGCCTGACGGTTGAAGCAGGCCGGTCGAATTTCTCGCTGGCAACGCTGCCGAAAGAGGATTTCCCGGTGATGGCGTCGTCGGAATATCAGTCGAACTTTACGGCTTCGGCAGCACTGTTGCGACGGCTGTTCGACAAATCGAAATTCGCCATCTCGACCGAAGAGACCCGGTACTACCTGAATGGTGTCTACATGCATGTGGCTGACGGGTCCGAAGGCGGCAAGGTGCTGCGCTGTGTGGCCACCGATGGCCACCGTCTGGCTCGCATTGATGCAGATTTGCCGGATGGTGCCGCAGACATGCCGGGCGTGATCGTGCCGCGCAAAACCGTGGGTGAGCTGCGCAAGCTGCTGGACGATGATGAGATGGATATCGCCGTCTCGGTCAGCGAAACCAAGGTGCGTTTCGCAACGCCCGATATCACACTGACCTCAAAAGTGATCGACGGCACCTTCCCCGACTACACCCGCGTGATTCCGCAGGGCAATACGCGTCAGCTGGAAGTGGACGCTGCTGAATTCGCGCAGGCCGTGGATCGGGTTGCTACCGTTTCGTCGGAACGCTCACGCGCTGTGAAACTGCAACTGGATGCGGACAAGCTGGTTCTGTCGGTCAACGCCCCCGATAGTGGTGCCGCCGAAGAAGAATTGGCCGTGGCCTACGGCGACGAACGGCTCGAGATCGGCTTCAACGCCAAATACCTGCTTGAGATCGCCAGCCAGGTGGATCGTGAAAACGCCGTGTTCCTGTTCAACTCAGCCGGTGATCCGACCCTGATGCGGGAAGGCAATGATCTAAGCGCAGTCTATGTTGTCATGCCGATGCGCGTCTGATCGACCCCGCGGGGTGTTTTTTAACGAAAGGGATGGGTCATGAGTTTGGCCCTGACCGAACTTACGGTCTCGCATTTCCGGTCCCACAAGCTAGTGCGGTTGTCCTTGGATGGGCGGCCTGTGGCGATACATGGACCGAACGGGGCGGGCAAAACCAACATTCTTGAGGCAGTGTCGCTGTTTTCCCCCGGTCGCGGTATGCGCCGGGCCAGCGCGGCCGAGATGACCCGGCGACCTGAGGCGCTGGGCTGGAAGCTGTCCGGCCTGTTGCAAGCACAGGGCCGGAATTACGAGATCGAGACCTGGTCCGAAAGTGGCGCGGCGCGGCAGGTTCGGATCGATGGCAAAGCGTCCAATCAGATAGATCTGGGTAAACTGGCGCGGGTGGTTTGGCTGATCCCCTCGATGGACCGGCTGTGGATCGAAGGGGCTGAGGGGCGGCGCCGCTTTCTGGATCGGATTGCGCTGAGTTTCGACCCCGCCCATGCCGAGGCCTCGCTGACCTATGAAAAATCCATGCGTGAACGCAACCGCCTGCTGAAAGAGCAGGTGCGCGATGCCCATTGGTATGCAGCGCTCGAAGGGCAGATGGCCGAGACCGGCCATAGAATACACTCCGCGCGGCTGGCCGCGTTGGAACATCTGCGAAGGGCGCAGGAACAGGCGGAAACGGCGTTTCCGTCCGCTGATCTGGAATTGGTGCAAACCGAAGGCGCGATGCCCGAGGCAGCTGAGGATTTGCGCGAGGCCTTGAATGAAAGCCGTTTCCGCGATTTGGCTGCAGGGCGCACATTGGTCGGGCCGCATCGGTCGGACCTGTATGGTGTGTTTGCCGCCAAAGGTGTGCCAGCCAAAGATTGCTCGACCGGAGAGCAAAAGGCGCTGTTGGTGTCGCTGATCCTGTCAAACGCGCGGGCGCTGGCCGGGATGGTTGGCGCGCCTCCGATCGTGTTGCTGGATGAGGTGGCCGCCCATCTGGATGCGGGGCGACGGGCGGCGCTGTATAATGAGATTTGCGCGCTGGGCGCTCAGGCCTGGATGACGGGCACCGGGCCTGAGCTGTTTGCGGAACTGGGCGACCGGGCCCAGACGTTGATCGTGAGTGATGGCCTTGAGGGCTCGGTCGTTTCCGCTTAGGCGGGTTCGCTGACTTTGCGTTCCCACAGGAAGCCGCGCATGACCTCGTCAACCGGCGTTTGTGCCATGTGGTTGACGTAGTTCGACATGGTTTTCTGCGCCAGACCCAGCACCACGTCCAATACAGCGCGGTGCGAGTAGCCTGCATCAAAGAACGCCTGCAGCTGTTCCTCGGACGGGTTGCCCCGGGTTTCCATCATTTGCAGGGTGAACGTGCGCAGCGCCTCAAGCTTGGCATTGGGCAGCGGGGTTTCGTTGCGCAGGGCCTCGGTGATCTCGTCCGAGACCTTCATCATCTTGGCAATGCCGGTATGCGCTGGCACGCAGTAATGGCATTCGTTTTCCACGTTGATGGTCTGCCAGACGACGGTTTTTTCGTCATTGTCGAAATCTGTCTGCACGAACAGATGGTGCAGCACCTGATAGCCTTCCAAATGCTGGGGGCTTTCGGCCATCACTTTGTGCAAACCGGGCAGGCGGCCAAACGCGGCCTGAGATTTTTCCAGCAATGGTTTGGAACCTTCAGGGGCGGATTCGAGGTCGTGTGAAGGGAAGTTGGCCATTTGGGAATTCCTTTTTTCTGGCGGCTGAGTCCGAAATAGCCTTTCTTGAGCGGTCGCTCAAGTATATATTTGAGCAACCGTTCAAGAATTGGTGAATATGATGCCCCGCAAACCTGCCTATGACCGAGATACCCTGATCGCTCAGGCCCGAGATATATTCTGGCGTCACGGTTGGGCCGGAACATCGTTGAAGGACCTAGAGCGTGAGTTGAAGTTGAAGCCAGGCAGCTTTTATGCGGCGTTTGGTTCGAAGGATGCGCTTTATGCGCTGGCAATGGAACGCTATGCGCAGGATGGCGTCGCCAATATGATGGCCTTGGCGCAGGATCTGGGCCCCTTAGAGGCGCTCAAGGCCCAGCCGCGACTGGTGGTCGAGGCGTCTGTGTTGCCTACCAAGGCTTGCATGTTGTCCAAAACCTATGCCGAATTGCAGGCGCGGGGACATGAGCTGGCAAGTCAGGCCCGCATCCACATGATCGCAATGAAGACCTGTTTTGCAGACCTGTTTCAACGCGCGCAAAAGGCCGGTGAGATCGGTTCGGAACATGACCCGGAGCGTCTTGCCGCGCGGTATCAATCCGACCTTCTGGGCCTGCGATTGTCGGCCGAGCGGGATGATGTGAACGCAGCGGAAATTGCCGCAGATATCGCGGCCGACCTCGATCGGCTTTGATCCGCAAATCAAGGTCATCCAAACCACAAAATCTTGGGGGAGCGCGTGACATTCCCCACCAGAAAACGTATAAGTTACCAAAATAATATAGGTACTGACTGAATGTCCGACGACGCACAGGCACCCCAGGAATACGGTGCTGATTCCATCAAAGTTCTCAAAGGCTTAGAGGCGGTTCGCAAACGTCCGGGCATGTATATCGGCGACACGGACGATGGCTCGGGTTTGCACCACATGGTCTATGAGGTTGTCGACAATGGTATTGACGAGGCGCTGGCCGGTCATGCCGACCATGTGACAGTGAAAATTCACGCCGATTCCAGCGTTTCGGTCAGCGACAACGGGCGTGGTATTCCGGTGGATATTCACCCCGAAGAAGGTGTCTCGGCGGCTGAGGTCATCATGACGCAGCTGCACGCGGGCGGTAAGTTCGACAGCAACTCTTACAAAGTGTCGGGCGGTCTGCACGGTGTTGGCGTTTCGGTCGTGAATGCCCTGTCCAATTGGTTGGAACTGCGTGTCTGGCGAAATGGCAAAGAGCATGTCGCCCGGTTCGAAGGCGGCGAAACGGTCGAGCACCTGAAAGTAGTCGAGGAGTGTGGCGACCGCACCGGAACCGAGGTGCGGTTCCTGGCCTCGACCGACACGTTCTCGAATCTGGAATACTCGTTTGAAACGCTGGAAAAACGCCTGCGCGAGCTGGCCTTCCTGAACTCGGGAGTGCGTATCATCCTGATCGACGAGCGCCCGGCGGAACGGTTGGAAACCGAGCTGTTCTATGAGGGTGGCGTTAAGGAGTTCGTCAAGTATCTGGACCGCTCGAAATCGGCGGCGATGCCAGAACCCATTTATATCAAGGGCGAACGCGACGATATCGGCGTGGAAATCGCTATGTGGTGGAATGACAGCTATCACGAGACGGTCCTGCCCTTCACCAACAACATTCCACAGCGCGATGGCGGCACCCATGTTGCCGGTTTCCGGGGCGCGTTGACCCGCACGATAAACAACTATGCGCAATCCAGCGGGATCGCGAAAAAGGAAAAGGTCAGCTTTACCGGCGATGACGCGCGCGAAGGTCTGACCTGTGTGTTGTCCGTCAAAGTGCCCGATCCGAAGTTCTCGTCCCAGACCAAGGACAAGCTGGTGTCGTCCGAGGTGCGCCCAGCGGTTGAAGGTCTAATGAACGAAAAGCTGGCAGAGTGGTTCGAAGAGAACCCGAACGAGGCCAAGACAATTGTCGGCAAAATCATCGAGGCTGCTCTGGCGCGTGAGGCCGCGCGCAAGGCACGCGAACTGACCCGCCGCAAAACGGCGATGGACGTGAATTACCTAGCCGGCAAGCTGAAGGACTGCTCCGAGAAGGACCCATCAAAGACCGAAGTTTTCCTTGTCGAGGGGGACTCGGCTGGCGGATCAGCTCAAACGGGTCGGGATCGTCTGACGCAAGCGGTGTTGCCGTTGCGAGGGAAAATCCTGAACGTGGAACGGGCGCGGTTTGACCGGATGCTGTCTTCGCAGGAGATTGGCAACCTTGTCATGGCGCTGGGCACCGGTATTGGCCGCGATGAGTTCAACATCGAAAAGCTGCGCTACCACAAGATCGTCATCATGACCGATGCGGATGTTGACGGCGCGCATATCCGAACGCTGCTGCTGACCTTCTTCTATCGGCAGATGCCGGAACTGATCGAAGGCGGATACCTCTATATTGCGCAGCCGCCGCTTTACAAAGTTTCACGCGGTAAATCAGAGGTTTACCTGAAGGACCAAGCCGCTCTGGATGACTACTTGATCAATCAGGGCGTTGAAGGGGCCGTGCTGAAACTGGGCTCGGGTGAAGAGATCATCGGACAGGACTTGACCCGTGTGGTCGATGAGGCGCGTCAATTGAAACGCGTATTGGACGCATTCCCGACCCATTATCCGCGCCACATTCTGGAACAGGCCGCCGTTGCCGGTGCCTTTGTGCCGGGTGCTGTGGATGCTGACCTGCAGGGTGTGGCCGACAAAGTTGCCGCCCGTTTGGACTTGATTGCGCTGGAATACGAACGCGGCTGGCAAGGTCGGATCACGCAGGATCACGGCATCCGTCTGGCCCGTATCTTGCGCGGTGTTGAAGAGGTCCGCACGCTGGACGGCCCCATGCTGCGCTCGGGCGAGGCCCGCAAAACCGGCAGCTTTACCCAAAGCCTACAAGAGATCTACAACACCCCCGCCACCCTCATCCGTCGCGACCGTAGCCAGATGATCCACGGCCCGCTGGACTTGTTGCGCGCCATTCTGGAAGAGGGTGAAAAGGGTCTATCGCTGCAACGCTACAAAGGGTTGGGAGAGATGAACCCCGACCAGCTATGGGAAACCACGCTGGACCCGGACGCACGGACTCTGCTTCAAGTGCGGGTGGACGATATGGTCGAGGCAGATGACCTGTTCACCAAGCTGATGGGCGACGTGGTGGAACCGCGCCGTGAATTCATCCAACAAAACGCGCTGAGCGTCGAGAATCTGGATTTCTAAGTCTCTGTAGGTTTGCGCATAACACTTCGCGCACCCTATAAGTTTGCATAGTTTGCCCATAGTTTTGCGCTCCGCGCTTGTCCGCCTTAGCGGTGAATTCAATCAGTTTTGACGTAGTCGTTGCGTTTATGGCGCTTTGCGGGGCTCAACCCCGCAAAGGGTCTCCCTAATGCTGCGCGTTCAACGAAGGTCAGCTTGACGAGGCAAAGCGCCAAAACGTTTGCCAGACGAAATTTGAACATAGGCGCGAAGCCATCCTCATGCTAATTTTAGAGAGGATTTGTAGGGTGGGAAGCTGTTGGATCGCCAGCACACAAAAGAGATTGACCGTGTCTTAAGCGGGTTCGATACAGGGAGAGACCGGCTTGTCGCGGACAGCTGGCAGCGCTGTGTTGAAACCTATGGTATGGATCCCTCACGGCAGGAACCCGCGCATATCCTGCCTGACACCAAATTCCGTGAACATCTAGAGCAATCCGAACGTCTGATCGCAACAGCGCGCTCGGGGCTGCAATCGTTGTTTGCGCAGGTTGCAGGGCAGAACTACGTCCTGCTGCTTGCGGATGCGGATGGCGTCTGCGTCGATTTCTTTGGCGACCGGAACTTTGAGGACGAACTCAGAACTGCCGGTCTTCATCTGGGATTCAAGTGGACGGAAGAGTTGGCAGGAACGAACGGGGTAGGGTCGTGCATCGTTACAGGTCAGCCGGTGACGATCCATCAGGGGGATCATTTTTCGATCACGCATACGCCGCTGTCTTGTACGGCAGCGCCTATTTTCGATACCAAAGGTGGTCTTGCGGCTGTTCTGGATGTTTCGTTGTTGCGTGGCCCTTCGCCTAAGGCGTCGCAGAATCTGGCCATGACATTGGTGACGAATTCCGCCCGTCGCGTCGAGATGGCAAACCTGATGGCATCGACCCGGCGCGATTGGGTCCTGCGCTTTTCAGCAAGCCCCGAATTTCTTGAGGTCGATCCAGAAGCGGCGGTTGCAGTGGACGGAAGCGGCAAGATCATTGGTATGACCTCGGGGGCTCGACGCGCACTGGACCCGGACGGTTCGGGCCACCTGATCGGGTCGCAATTGCAGGACTGGCTTGAAATCAGTGTTGATGACATGCCGGAGTTCATGCGCGGCAGACCGTCCGAAGACCGCGTTCTACACCTCAAGGACGGGCGCGCGCTCTATGGTCATGCCGTTGCGCCACAGACGTCGCAGATGACGGCGGCCCTGCGCAAGCGAGAACAGGTTCTGCCCGGAGCCCTTGGCAGTTTTGCGGGGCCGGACGCGGACCTTCAGCAGCTTTTGAACAATGCTGCACGTCTTGCACCGACCAGCCTGCCGCTTTTGCTGACCGGTGAAAGCGGCACGGGCAAGACCAAACTGGCGCGTGCGATCCACATGGCCGATCCTGCGAGACAGGATTTCCACACAGTGATCTGCTGCGATACCGAGACATTCGATTTCTGCCAAACCATCGACCCGGGCACGCTGTTCCTGCGCGGTGTTGAAGACCTGAGCGAGCCTGCACAGGCCTCTCTTTTAGCAGTGCTTGAGCGGCGGGCTGATCTGAGGATCATTGCCTCATGTCGGCAACCCCCGGCGGGATTGCAGGGCGGTCTGCGTGAAGATCTGCTGCACCGGATTGCGGGGGCCACATTTTCTCTGCCGCCTTTGCGCCACCGAGCGGATCTGGATTGGCTAATTGATCGCCTGCTTCGACGGTTTGCAAGCCATGATATTCACCTGTCGACAGTCGCGCGCGCCGATCTGAAATCACGACTATGGAGCGGCAATATTCGTGAACTGGAACATCTGCTGCACAGCGCGGTCGCCCTGTGTCAGGACAACATCATCGACTTGACGGATTTGCCAGCCCCGGCGCTCGCCCCTGCGCAAAAGCTAGACTCAGATGATTTGGAAGCACTGTTGCGTGCTTGCGATTGGAACATGTCTCAAGTGGCGCGACGCCTTGGCGTGAACCGGTCGACAATCCTGCGCCGTGTGCGAAAGGCCGGGCTTATTTCACCTGCATAAACGAACATGCCTTCGTGTTGCGCCCTTGTTGCGCGCGCAACAAGTCTTGGTGTTTTTGGCCTAGGTCAAGCGTTGAGCCGCCAAATCGACTTGCCCGAAGGGACGCGGATTTGCCAGCCTTTTGCTCCGTGGAGATAGGGAGGATGACATGCTCGACACAACACTCTCGGATCAGGTGCAGGGGTTCCTGGATGACTTCGGTTCGGCTTTGTCCCAAGGCGATATCGATGCCGCCTGCGATATGTTCCAGGACGATTGCTATTGGCGCGATCTAGTCAGCTTTACCTGGAATATCAAAACGGTCGAAGGCAAGGCGCAGGTGGCAGATTTGCTCGGGCATCAGTTGGCCACAACCAAGCCGAGCGGTTGGAAAATAGCCGAAGGTGAAGTGCCCACTGAAGACGGCGGAATAACCACCGCGTGGATCGAGTTCGAAACCGAAGTGGCACGCGGCTATGGGCTAATCCGCCTCAAGGATGGCAAGATATGGACCTTACTGACCACGATGGTCGAGCTGAAAGGTCATGAAGAGCCCAAAGGGTTCAACCGCCCACTTGGGGCCAAGCATGGTGCGGGTAAACACAGGACCACATGGGCGGAAGAACGGGCCCAAGAAGAGGCTGAACTGGGCTACAAAACACAGCCCTACTGCGTCATCATCGGCGGTGGTCAGGGTGGGATCGCCATGGGTGCGCGGCTGCGACAGCTCGGTGTCCCGACGATCATCGTTGAACGGAATGACCGGCCTGGCGACAGTTGGCGCAATCGCTACAAATCCCTCTGCCTGCATGATCCGGTCTGGTATGACCATTTGCCTTATATCAAGTTCCCGGAAAACTGGCCCGTGTTCTCGCCCAAGGACAAGATCGGCGACTGGCTTGAGATGTACACCAAAGTGATGGAGCTGAATTATTGGACGCGCACGACGGCCAAATCCGCCACCTTCGATAAAGACAAGGGCGAATGGACCATCACGGTGGACCGGGATGGCGAAGAGGTGGTGTTGCGGCCCAAGCAGCTGATCATGGCGACGGGTATGTCCGGCAAGAAACGCATGCCTGATTTTCCGGGTATGGATGTTTTCAAAGGTGAGCAGGCACATTCCTCGGAACACGACGGGCCGGCCAGATGGGCAGGCAAGAAGGTTGTCGTGGTGGGGTCCAACAACTCGGCCCATGACATCTGCGCCGCGCTTTGGGAAAACGATGCCGATGTCACAATGGTGCAGCGGTCCTCAACCCATATTGTCCGCTCGGACACCCTCATGGAAATCGGACTGGGCGATCTTTATTCTGAACGTGCGGTGCGGTCTGGCATGACGACCGAAAAGGCCGATCTGATCTTTGCATCACTGCCTTATCGCATTCTGCATGAATTCCAGATTCCGGCCTATGCCGCGATGAAAGAGCAGGACAAAGAGTTTTATGACGGTCTGGAAAAGGCCGGGTTCTGGCTGGATTGGGGCGATGACGAAAGCGGGCTGTTCATGAAATACCTGCGCCGCGGATCAGGCTATTACATCGATATTGGGGCCAGCCAGTTGATCATTGATGGTGAGATCAAGCTGAAACGCGGTCAGGTCACTGCGCTTGATGAAACCGGAGTCATCCTTGATGACAGAACGCATCTGGATGCCGATCTGGTGGTCTATGCGACCGGGTATAATTCGATGAACGGCTGGGTTGCTGACCTGATGGGTCAGGATATGGCGGATCGGCTTGGGAAATGTTGGGGTCTGGGCTCTGACACAACCAAGGACCCGGGGCCTTGGGAAGGCGAGCAACGCAATATGTGGAAGCCGACACAGCTTCCAAACCTCTGGATGCATGGTGGAAACCTGCATCAGTCCCGACATTATTCACAGTTCCTGTCGCTGCAAATAAAGGCCCGGATGGAGGGTGTACCAACGCCGGTCTACGGCATGCAAGAAGTGCATCACCTCAGTTAAAGCATGTGCCGCGACCGAGAAGCAGACTTTGCAAATTTGTACGGATGGCCCAAAAAGTACTATGATTTGGTAAGTCATATACGCCGCGTTTCTGAGATATTTCTCCCAAGTGCTCCATCCACGGGCTGCGTTCTGCTTTTAGGCAACACAATATGTCTGTTTGCAAGATCGCGCGTTGGATGAAGGCTTTTGAAACCTTGTTTCAATTGCCTGGAGAGTCGGTTGTGTCCAACACTCAGGCGACCAAAGGATTGAATGCAATGCTCTGCAAGATTGGTGATGTTGAGGTTTGGCGAATTCTTGAAATTCATGCCCCGTTCATGAAGCCAGAAGAGTTGTTTCCAACCGCCGGACCAGATGTCAAAGCCGCTATTGAAAGCCTTGTTCCAGGCAGCATCGACCACAACTCGGGACGACTAATTTTACCCATACAAGGTTTCCTTCTGAAAACGCCTTCACATAACATTTTGGTGGATAGCTGTGTCGGCAATGATAAGACCAATCTAAATCACCAAGCTTGGCACCAACGATCAGACGACCGGTTTATAGCAGCATTGAAAGCGGCTGACCTCGGCACCGACGAAATTGACTACGTGCTGTGCACCCATCTTCACGTAGACCATATCGGTTGGAATACGCAGCTAAAAGATGGTCGTTGGGTGCCTACGTTTCCAAACGCACGCTACCTTTTGCCCAAAGACGATGAAGAAACTCAGCGTTTGCAGAACAGTATTACCTACGTCGAAAGCGTCTTGCCTGTAGTGGAAGCTGGTCAGGTGGAACTGGTGGAGGCAGGGCACAAGTTGGGCGACCATGTGACTTTGTTCCCTACGCCAGGACATACGCCGGGCCATGTTTCTGTACTCGTGAAGAGCAAGGGTGATGAGGCGTTGATTACTGGCGATGCGCTTCATACGACCGCGCAATGTAAACATCCCGACTGGCATTTCAAATTCGATTCTGACGCCGAATTGGCTGTGAAGTCGCGTAGATTGCTGCTTGAGCATTGCTCGGAAACCAGTTGCTTGGTCTTGGGGTCTCACTTCGCGTTGCCCTCAATAGGGCATGTGAAAGCCGATAACGACAGTTTTCGTTGGGACGAATGAGATTTGGCGTCCCGTAGTCGATGATGCCAGAAAGCAGAGATATTCATTAACGAGCGCTGAGCGAACAATGTCCCTGCCGGTTGGAGTGAGGAGCCGCATCAACTATCGTCGAACGTATGTCAAACAAGGGGCAACAGTTGCAACGAAGGTTGGCGGCAATTCTAGCCGCGGATGTCGTTGGGTATTCGGCGCTTATGCACAAAGACGAGCAAGCCACAATTCTAATGCTTGATCACCTGGAAAGCGACATCGTCACCCCAACGATAGCAGGCCAATCAGGTCGTGTCGTAAAGAGCATGGGCGATGGTTGGCTAGTGCAATTTGACAGCGCGGCGCAAGCTGTAACCGCAGCAATGCAGCTACAAGAGCAGTTGGCTGAACACTCGTTAATGAACATGCGGATTGGTGTTCATGTGGGCGACATCACTGAAAAAGGTGACGACATCTTAGGTGACGGTGTAAACATTGCGGCACGGCTTGAGAGTATTGCGCCAACCGGTGGCATCGCAATTTCTGAACCCGTACATTTGAACCTTGAACACACTCTGGCAGACGCTTTCAAAGCAGTTGGGAAAAAGAAGCTCAAGAACATCCAGCGCAGCCTGGATGTGTGGATTCACAATGGACCGCAACTTGGCGCATCGCAAAGCTCGCATTCTTTCACAGAGACGAGCTTGCCAAAGCTATCCATTCATCCTGTCACGTGCAGCGACCAACGAACCGAATTAAAGGAAACGGCCGCAGCTCTTACTTCAGATTTCGGCTCTTTTTTTCGAACGATCAACTGGTTAAACGCGGCAATAACATCCACGGAAGCATCCGAGGGATATGTACTTCGCGGCGTGCTGCGTGGACACGGCGACCGATTGCGTCTGGAAGCCCGCCTAAATGACTCTTCTGGTCCTGAAATCTGGACTCAGAAGTTCGACGGTTCGGTCGATGCTATCTTTGATTGGCAGGACGAAGTTGTAGAAAAACTGTTGGATGCGGTTAGCGGAATCTTGATCCAGTCGCTGACCGCAAAGCTCTCCGCTTTGCCTGAAGACGAACTGACTGCCGAACAGTGCGTCTTGATGGGCATGATCACATGGTCGGAGGCCAGCATCGACAGCTATGAAGAGACGTTGTCGTACCACGCCAGGGCCATCGACGCCAAACCAACCCTCGCTGCCGCCTATGCCGAAGCTATTTGGACAATGAATGGCGCGAGAACCTATGATCTTCGACGCGAACTGTCATCTTATTACGAGAAACTACCACACTGGATTGAGGCCGGTCGACACATGGCAGGTCAAAGCCCAACGCTTGATCTGAGTGTTGCCGTGGCGGATTATAATGTGGACGGGGATGCTGATCGACTTTCCGTGGCGCTTGAGCAAATCAGGCAACGAGCGCCATTAGATGCCCGCCTGCATTTGTTTATGGGTTGGGGATACAACTGGGCCGGGTTTCCTAAAATGGCATTAAGCTGTTTTCAGACGGCGCTTCGGTTGGGCCAATATGGAGCCGTTTTCGTAGGTGCTTCCGGAGGTGCTGCCACCTCTTGCGTTATGCTTGGTCGAGACCGCGATGCCATCGGCTACGCTGAGGCAGGTTTGCGCTTCTCAAAAAACTATGCCGCACTTCACAGCACGAGGGCTGCTGCTCACGCAATGCTTGGGGAACCTGAAGAAGCGTCTGCTGCTTTGGCGCAAATGCTGCAAATGGAACCTGGTGAGACGATTTCGAAGTGGCGTAGCAACGTGGACTATGGTGGCTCTGAAGGCGCTGAACGCTACTTTGAGGCACTTCGCCGGGCAGGGTTGCCAGAATAGCGGTGCCGGAACTAAGTTGCCCTGGCAAAACCGGCAGCTTGATCGCGCATATTAGTGCCTGCAAAGCTCGAATTTGAAGGGCCACTTTGGGCTGGGATGCCAACAAACTGACTGGTACATCGAATTCACAAATTGTGGCACCGATCTAGCAGTCAAGGTTTCCCTTAAACCGGTGGCGGCGCATTGGGGAAACAGGCCCAACGCGCCTCATTCGTTTTGGATAACTGGTCTCAGGTCTGCGACGGCACCGGGTCTTGGGTTCGGATGCAAACCCAAAGAAAATAGCGTCGAGCGAACCGGGTAGCTGACTAATGCGACGTGACATAGCTGGTTCCTTTTCTGTTTATGCGCCGAGCTTGGCTGGTCTGAAGGAACTGGGCCACAGACGCGATCCGCCTGAACCCGTAAGTCATCCGTAAGTCACTTGGGCAATCACCTATCGTCAGGCATATTGATAAGCAGCGGCACGACTATTTCGGAGACAACATGACCGCCCCTTCGTCCATCTTCGCCGACAAACTTCGAAGCCATCGAGCTCGCAACGGTAAGGATGGTCGAATGTCACAGGAACAATTGGCTGCTTTGCTGGGATTAAGTGTAGATGCGGTTAGCAAATATGAGCGTTCGCTGTCTTACATCCGAGGTGATCTGGAGCACCTTTTGATAGAAAAGCTCGGATGGACGCGGGATGAAGTTGTGGCTTGCCGTGAGGATTGGGAAAGCCGTTCAATTGGAAAGCAGGCCTCCTACCGGGTTCTTCGCGAACACGAAGTGGCGTTGGAATACGGATCTATCGAGTTTGCCGATGCCGCCGTTCAGGCCTTGGAGTTGGCAAGCGCTCATGAGTTTCCCGACGGGTTCTCCGCCTGCGATCCCATCTGGGCGGAGATTCTAAAGGATGGGGCGATGTCTGGCGTTTATGTCATGATTGGAGATGAATTAGCCGCTCATATCTCGCTCATTTTCCTGGATGAAGATTTGGAAGCTAGGTTCCGCGAGCGCCGATTGGTTGAAGCTGAATTCAGTCTGGGAGCCCTCCGACGCCCGGTTCTTCCTGGCGATTATTTTGGCTATTGCGCCGGTGTCTACATCGCGCAAAGACATCAAAAATCTGCGCTTCATCTGCTAAATGGGTTTGTAAAAGTACTGGAAGATCTCGTGGAAAGGGAAGTTTATTTAAAAGACCTAGCTGCCATCGCTGCAAGTCCAATAGGGCATCAACTCTGCAAGGATCTGAATTTCCAATTCATCGGGCCACACTTTAACGCCGCAGGCCTCGAATTCTGGCGTCTCGCCGGGGAAAGCATACCCAATTCTCTCTTTGCTCGACGCAGCCCAGTGCTCAAGAAAGCTTATGCCGACCGTTTCAAAAAAACTTAAATACGGTCTGGCAATTGGTCATATGCAAATGACGTCCAGCGCAAAGGTTCAATTGTGGGCGATACATAGAACTGTATTTTGGGCAGCGCTACGTCGATGAAGTTAAGAGTCGAATGTCCGGTTCGAGCTGACAGCTATCTTAGTCGATACTGTGCATGATCCGAATTTTCGATTTACGTATCAAAGCGCTAGGGTCAGGACCCATTGATTTCCGCTTGGCTGCGTGATTCACGGTTCGAAAATCGAGCGGTGACCATGTCTGATCTTTTCTGGCTGACGGATGCGCAGATGGCGCGTCTTGAGCCTTTCTTCCCCATGTCCCACGGCAAACCACGCGTTGATGATCGACGTGTGTTGAGCGGCATTATCTTCATTAATCGCAATGGGTTGAGATGGCGCGATGCCTCTTCGGCGTATGGCCGACACAAGACGCTCTATAACCGTTGGAAGCGGTGGAGCGACAAAGGCATCTTCGCCCGGATGATGGCCGGTCTGGCTACCAAACACGGTGAAGAGAAGACCGTGATGATCGATGCCACCTACCTGAAGGCCCACCGTACCGCGACCAGTTTGGGCGTCAAAAAAGGGGGCGTGGACGCCTGATCGCTCGCACCAAAGGCGGCATGAACACCAAGTTGCATGCGATCTGCGACAGCCGGGGACGCCCGCTCAACCTGTTCATTACCGCCGGTCAGGTCAGCGATTACGTTGGTGCGCGGGCACTGCTGAGCGGCCTGCCGGATGTCGATTGGCTGCTCGGGGATCGTGGCTATGATGCCGATTGGTTCCGGGAAGCGTTGAAAGACAAAGGGATGCGCGCCTGCATCCCTGGCCGGAAGCAGCGGAAGAAACCGGTTAAGTACGACAAGCGTCGTTACAAACGGCGCAACCGGATCGCGATCATGTTCGGCAGGTTGAAGGATTGGCGGCGTGTGGCAACCCGCTACGACAGGTGCCCGAAGGTCTTCCTGTCAGCAATCGCCCTCGCAGCACTCGTTATCTATTGGCTATGAGTCCTGACCCTAGTCAACGTTCGAACCAAGGCTAACCTTCGGTCTGATACTTCACCAAAAGTGGGAGCATCACGATGTTTTCTATATGCGAAGTAGGCGCCAGCTCGGTGTCAAGCTGGATTGCTCGCAAAAAGTGCGAGTATCCAGCCCCGAAAACACTCCGTCTTGCGCGACTAGGACTGTACTCCAACCCCGTGCCGCTGCACCAAGGATATCGGTATGAAGAGTGTCACCGCACATCGCGATGCGTTCGGGCGGAACTCCTGGAAGTGTGGCTTCGACCATTTCAAACACTTCCGGAAATGGCTTGCCAAAGAACCTGATGTCTTGAAGGCCCTCATCTGCAAGCAAATGCCCGTAGTGACCGGGCTCCAGTGAGAACCCGAAGTCTCGTGGCGCTGCCAGATCAGCATTTGCGATCACCACTGGGCGCGGGTTGGCCAACAAGCTGTCGCAAAGCATGGATTGTTGAGATTGTTGCCAGATTTCGGTCGAGAGAAACAAGAAACCGTCAGCCCGGTCAAAGTCTGCCTGGTCTGCCTCAAGCCTGATCGTCTCGGATAAGATGTCCGTCAGGTCGTCAGACGGCGAGGCGATGCAGCCCCACAGACCGTCGTTCAAGTTTGCCAAGGCTGCGTCTCGGCTGGTTACAATCTCATCTGCATCAACCTGCATTCCGAGCTTCTGAAATTTTGCAGTCGCGCCCTGGTGATTATAGCTGGCAGCATTAGAAAGAATGCGAATCTGGTGTCCGCCCTTCCTGAGCTCTTTCAAACGAGCTGCCGCGCCGGGAATCGGAGTTTCCCCAACATTTAGAACGCCAAAAGCATCAAAAACAAAGGCGTCTACTTCGTTGCCAATATCCAGAAGTGACTCGATATCCAGAGTGGCTGCAGTGAATGTTGCTTTTGGAAGCCTGGGACGTATGGACTGATAACGCGAAAATATCGAGTTGGCGTCAAGCATGTGTCCAAATGTCCTTTTTTGATGGGCGCCCCCGACAGGTTTGACGCATTCCGGAATGTAACATCAACAAAAATAAATGGAAGAAAAAACAACATTTTGACAAATCGTTGCCAAGGAGTTTCGAGATTTCATGGGCAAAATACTGATTAATATAACTTTTTCGAAGCTTTCAGCCAAGGCGCCCTTTAAGGTTCTATGTGGCCTTGACTAAAAAATGTTGTTTTGTTGTTTTTTGGTGGTATGGTTTTGGCAACTTGAGGGGGATAAATGGCGTCAAAGAAGATCAGGCGGAGGGATTTAATCCAGCAGGTCGTGCAAGAGCGTGGCGGTATCAGTGTGGGGGCCTTAGCGGAAATGCTAGGGGTCTCGACGCAAACCATCCGCCGTGATCTGGACATTTTGTGCGACGGTGAAAACCTGCGGCGCGCGCACGGTCGGATCGAGCTGGCTGAAAGCCGTTTGAATACCCCGTTTGATCAGAGAGCCGGAACGAACTTACGTGGCAAACGGTCGGTTTCCGAACTTGTTGCGAGCATGATCCCCAACGGGGCGAACGTGTTCCTTTCAATCGGATCGACTCCGCTCGAAGTGGCCAAGGCACTGTCCGGCCACCAGGAGTTAACGGTCATCACGAACAACCTGAGTGCCGCGATGGCGCTGAGTAATGAAATCTCAAACCGTATCCTTTTGCCGGGAGGCGAGCTGCGCCTGCCTGATCGTGATTTTATCGGCGAAGAAGCAACCGATTTCTTTGACAGGTTTCGTGCCGAGTTCGCAATATTTGGCGTCGCCGGTGTGACGCATGATGGGGGGTTGTTGGAATTTCATCCAGCGGAGGTTCGGGTGAGAATGAAAATGCAGCAGCACGCGGCCAAATCGATTCTCGTAATAGACAGCAGTAAATTTGGTCGCATTGCGCCGGCATTGGGCGGCAACATCTCGGATGTCGACGTTGTCGTGTGCGACCGCCCTCCGGCCCCTGAATTTTCCGATCTCGCAGACAGTTTGGGCGAGGCCATTACTTACTCACAAGGAGAGCGCTGAATATGGCCGAACCGTTTGTTCACGTCGACAATATTGCCAAGCGCTGGAATGGGCAGCTTGGCGTCGAGAATATCAATCTTTCGATCCCGCGTGGTTCGTTCGTAGCGCTGCTTGGCCCTTCGGGCTGCGGCAAGTCAACGACGCTGAGATTGCTGTCGGGGCTAGAATTGCCGGATGAGGGACGGATCGTCATTGACGGGCGTGACATCACAACTTCTGCCCCTGCAGAACGCAATCTGTCGATGGTGTTCCAGTCTTATGCTTTGTTCCCGCATCTGAGTGTTGCAGAAAATGTCGTCTTTGGCCTCAAGGTGCGAAAAGTCGGCGCGGCGGATCGGCGCGAGAAACTGACCCGGGCACTCGAGATCACTGGCTTGCTGGGCTATGAGCAGCGTAAGCCGGGGGAATTGTCGGGGGGTCAGCGCCAGCGTGTGGCGCTCGCACGTGCGATCGTGGCAAACCAGCCGCTGTGCCTGATGGATGAGCCGCTTTCGAACCTTGATGCCAAGCTGCGCGCTTCGGTGCGCAAGGACATCAAGAAACTTCAGGTCGATTTGGGCATCACCGTGGTTTACGTCACGCATGACCAGACCGAAGCGATGAGCATGGCCGATATGGTCGTGCTGATGAAAGACGGCCATATCCAGCAGACAGGGTCCCCGGAAGAGCTTTACTACAAGCCTGCTAACACCTTTGTGGCCGAGTTTGTCGGTGCCCCGCCAATGGCGCTGATCAAGTCTGAAGGCGTGCCGGGATTTGAGCGCGCCACGACAATTGGCCTTCGCGCCGAAGCGGTGAAGGTGGTGGAATCCGGCAAGGGCAGGCTGACTTGTAAAGTATCGGAATGCGAATTCCTGGGTTCCGAGACTTTCATTGGCCTGTCACATCCTGCTGCCATTGGTCTGACAGTATCCATGCCCGGACTGAAACATATTCCGGCAGGAGAAGATCTAGAGATCAGCTTTGCCGATGAAGACCTGCATTTCTTTGACGACATGGGCAAGCGATTGGCCGGGTAGGTCAAGCAACTGAACTTTGGAAAGACACGAATAACTGTCATCACTGGGAGGAAAAAATGAACGTTATTAAGAAGATAAGTTTGGCTGCCGTCTCGGTCACCGCGCTGACATCGGCGGCGGCGGCTGAGACGGAACTAACAATGTATTATCCTATCGCGGTTGGCGGCGCGCTGACCGAGGTAGTGGATGGCATCGTTGCCGATTTTGAAGCTGCCAATCCTGACATCAAGGTTAACGCGATCTATTCAGGCAACTATGACGACACGCGCGTGCGTGCCTTGTCTGCACTTGCATCGGGTGAACCGGCTCAGTTGGCGGTGATGTTCTCGATCGATGCCTATGATCTGATCGAGCAGGATCTGATCGTGGCCTACGAAGATATCGACGGGGTTAACCCGGACTGGCTAGACAGCTTTTATCCGGCATTGATGGCCAATGGCCGGATCGAGGGCAAAACCTGGGGCATTCCGTTCCAGCGTTCAACTATCGTTGCCTATTACAACAAGGACCAGTTTCGTGCGGCGGGTCTTGACCCTGAGGCACCGCCCAAGACCTGGGACGAGCTGATCAGCATGGGCAAGGCACTGACCAACGACGACACCTATGGCCTGATGATCCCATCGACAGGCTATCCCTATTGGATGTTCCAGGCGTTGGCGATCCAGAACGGCAAGGAGGTGATGTCCGATGACGGCCTGACCACCTATTTCGATGACGAAACCGTTGTCGATACGTTGGAATTCTGGCAGTCGCTGTCGCAGGAGCATGGCATCATGCCCACTGGCACCGTTGAATGGGGTACCCTGCGGCAGGCGTTCCTCGAAGGTCAGACCTCGATGATGTGGCATTCGACCGGTAACCTTACGGCTGTGAAGAACAACGCCAGTTTTGACTTTGGCGTCGCCGAGCTTCCGGCCAATGTGCGACTGGGTTCGCCTACCGGCGGCGGCAACTTCTATGTTTTCAAGGAGACATCGGAGGAAGAGCGCGCGGCGGCCATGAAGCTGATCGAATTCATGACCTCGCCCGAGCAAGCGGCAGCGTGGTCTATCGCGACCGGCTATATGGGCGTGTCTCCGGCAGCGTATGAAACCGAGGCGCTTAAATCCTATACAGAAGAGTTCCCACCCGCTCTCGTTGCCCGAAATCAGCTGGAAAACGCTGTTGCCGAGTTCTCGACCTTTGAAACCGCACGCGTGCGTGAGGGTCTGAACAACGCAATTCAGGCGGCTTTGACCGGCACAAAATCGGCTGAAGATGCGTTAGGGGAAGCCCAGACATCGGCTGTGCGCCTGCTGCGTGATTATCAGTAACCTCAACTCCCTGGCGTCGGGCAGGGATGCCCGACGCACCCAACCTTGAGGGTCGCTATATGGCAGAGCATGTGAACATCGAGCGTCGTCGACAGGCCATCTACGGTTGGATCCTGTTGTCTCCAGCGGCAATTCTGCTGACGACCTTTGCGTTTTATCCTTCGCTTGCGACCTTGTGGTCGAGCTTGTTCAGCCGAGAAACCAGAAGACGCCCCAGCGAATTTGTCGGCGGCGAGAACTATGCCGACCTGTTCGCCGACCCAACCTTTTGGAAAGTTGTCGTGAACAACTTGATCTATGCGGGCGCGACCATCCCTATTTCTATTGCAATTGCGCTTTCGATGGCGCTTTGGGCGAACTCAAAGATCCCGGCTCGCGGGTTTGTACGCACCGCCTATTTCACGCCCACGGTCCTGCCAATGATCGCAGCGGCAAACCTTTGGCTGTTTTTTTATACTCCCGGATTGGGTGTGCTTGACCAGATCGGCGGACTGTTTGGCCTTCCCTCAATCAACTGGCTGGGACAGCCTGAAACTGCGCTGTGGGCTGTAATTATCGTGACGATCTGGAAAGAGGCTGGGTTTTTCATGATCTTCTATCTGGCGGCTTTGCAGACGATCCCTGAGGACCTCAAGGAAGCTGCCGACATTGAAGGCGCTAGCCGCTGGACCTATACGCGCAGGATTGTGCTGCCTTTGTTGATGCCGACGACGCTATTTATCATGGTCAATGCGCTGATCAACTCTGTGAAATTGATCGATCATTTGTTCATCCTCACCAAGGGCGGGCCCAACGACGCCTCCAAGCTTATCCTTTATTACATCTGGGAAATGGCCTTTGCCTTCTTTGATGCGCCCCACGCAGCGGCAATGACCATTCTGGTGCTTGTCGTGCTTGGCGTGGTTGCCGGCGTCAAGTTCACCATTCTCGACAAGCGGACCCATTACCAGTGAGCGGATTTTCCAGACATATCGAATCCTTTGGCGCATTGTTGTTGGCCGTGATCTGGATTTCCCCGCTGGTCTTTGCCTTTTGGGCGGCTTTCCACAGCACCTCTGACGCGGTCAACTTTAACATCACGTCGCCATGGACGCTCGACAATTTCCGCACCGCTTGGGAGGGGGCGCCGTGGCTACGCTATTTCCTCAACACCTTCCTTTTAGTGACGGTGATCCTTATTGGTCAGTTCTTCGTCACGACGCTGGCAGGATTTGCCTTCGCCCAGGTCCAGTTTCCGGGTCGGGATTTCGTGTTCATCCTAGTGCTGATGCAACTTTTCATCCTGCCCGAAGTGTTGATCGTGGAAAACTATGCAATGGTTTCGCGCCTCGGATTGTTTGACACGATTCTTGGCGTCGGAATGCCCTATATGGCCTCTGCCTTTGGCATTTTCCTAATGCGGCAGGCGTTTAAGGGCGTTCCTATAGAACTGCATGAGGCAGCGCGCGTCGAAGGCTGCGGCTGGTTCGGAATTCTTTGGCGAGTCTATGTGCCCTTGGCGCGCCCGACATATCTTGCTTATGCGTTGGTGTCGGTATCGACCCACTGGAACAACTTCCTCTGGCCGCTCATCGTGACCAACTCGCCCGACACACGACCGCTGACGGTCGGCCTGTCGATCTTTGGCGCACCGGAAAATGGTGTGGATATAAGCGTCATTTCGGCGGCAACGATGATGTCCGTTGCACCCTTGTTGATCGCGTTCCTCGTGTTCCAGCGTCAATTCGTTCAAGCCTTCCTGCGCGCGGGGATCAAATAGTCGTGGCGACATTTCTTCATCTAAGTGACTTGCACGCGGTATCGCGCGGCGATTTGTGTTCAGGCGTGCTTGATACCCGCGCGATCCTGATTGGGGTCATCGACCGATTGATCGAAAGAGGCGAAGCTCTTGGCCCGCTCGACGCGGTTCTAGTCACTGGTGACGTCAGCGAAGATGGCAGCCCGGACAGTTACGATTTCGCACGCGCACAACTGGAGCGGTTTGACCTGCCGATTTATGTTGTTCCTGGAAATCATGATGCGCGCAAGCCAATGCAAAAGGCCTTTTCAGGTTTGGACATCATGCCGGTGGACGGGCTTATTGATTGGGCGGACACGGTGGGCGATACCCGTGTCATCGGGCTTGACACGCTGGTTGAAGAACAGGGCGGTGGCAGGCTGCGCGTGGAAAGTCTTAATTTTTTGGAGCGGGAGCTTTCTGGGTCTGACGGGCCGGTTGTCGTTATGTTGCATCACCCGCCATTTAGCACCGGAATTGATTTCATGGATGTTATCGGATTGGAAAACCATTCCGATCTGGCAGAAATTCTTACAGTGCACTCCGGAGAGATCACGGTGTTGGCTGGGCACGTCCACGGCGTTCACATTGGCCGCGTTGGCGGTCACGTTGCCATTACAGCGCCGGGCCTTTGCAGCGGTTTTGCACTGGACCGACGCGCGGTGGCTCCGGTTGGGTTTTTTTCTGGACCTACGGGTTGCGCAGTTCTCGAGACCGGAAAGACCGGTACATGGAGCGCTGTTTCGCTAGACACTGCCGAGGGACCGTTTTCATTCTAAAGCGGACTTCGTGGCTCAGGAAACGAACGGCAAGTTTGTCCGCATTGCTGACATTCGCTGCAACTGCATTTTCGTAATTGTGCACGTTCACGCAGTGCGAACAATGCAGCCAGCGCCTGATCAATAAAAAGTGCGTGCCAAGGTGTAGCTTATCTTCGCGGCCATGGCTTGGCACCCGCTGCCTCCCTCTAGGGACATTGTTGCCGCAATGCCCTGCCAGGAAGTGGATGATGGGCGCGGATCACGGTGCTGTCGATCATTTGCAGATTGTGAGGAACGGCTCTGCTTTGGTTCAAAGTATCCATGATCGACTCCCATAGCATGTAGGACAGGTAAAGACCTGACAACACCGCTTCGGCGGATCAATAATTTTGCGCAAAACCGCTTGATTGGGAAGACCTCGTTACCGAAGTCCTGACCCTAACCGACGTTTTGCTCGGTGACGATTTCCCCAAACCTGTCAAAAAACTTGGCTGAAAGTTTTTTTGCAGTCCCTGCAATCAACCGGCTGCCCAATTGCGCTATTTTTCCGCCGATTGTGACCTTGGCAGTATAGGATAAAACCGTTTCCTCGCCCTCCGTGCTAAGATTGACATCCGCACCCCCTTTGGCAAAGCCCGCAGCGCCACCTTTTCCTTCACCAGTCAGGGAAAACTCATCCGGAGCATTGGAGTTGTCCAACGTCACTTCGCCGCTGAACCGAGCTTTGACGGGGCCGATTTTGAGCACAACTTTGGCCTCCAAATGCTCGGGAGAATGCTGGATCAATTCCTCACAACCGGGAATGCACTCACGCAACACATCCGGATCATTTAGCGCTCGGTACACGACGTCACGCGGAGCAGAGATTCGGATTTCGTCATTTAGTTCCATTTGAGAGTCCTTTACTCAACAGCATCTTGGGAAAACGCGAAGTGCGGTCTCGGTCGCCTCTTCCGGGGTCTGTTCCGGCTTCACAGTCCGAAAGGACTGCAACCATTTACGCCATTTTTTCATCATGCGATGTCTCCTTGGAATTGTCTGAATTCCGCCAGAGGATGATCTCGGCGAGGATCGAAAGGGCGATTTCGTGCGGGTCGATTGCATGGATATCCAGACCGGCCGGTGACTTGAGCCGACTGGTCTGCTCGACGGTCATTCCCTGCACTTCCAACCTCTCGCACAACACCTTGGCCTTTCGGTGGCTCGCGACCATCGAAACGCGTCGTGCTGGTGATTCAAGCGCAGATTTCAGCGCTGCACCATCGCCCTTCCCCTGTGAGGCTACCACCGCGAAATCGCGTGGTTCAACCCCCAATGCGCTTAGGTCATTGGGATCAAAACCGATGAATTCCACCGAGCTTTCTGAACCTTCAGGCAAGCAAACACGCAATCCGGTCAGCGCCGCGTGAGCGGCAAGCGCGTGTGCAATCGGAGACTCTCCGAAAATGATCAGGCGCGGGGCGTGCTGATAGGGTTCGATCAGCAAATCGACTGTTCCGCCCGAAGGACAACCGCTTTTGAAGGTCTCAACACCATCCGGGTCTGTCATCGCCACTACCTTTTCCGAAGGTTTCACGCGGATCATTTTCGGAGTTCCACCCGCAAGTGCCTCCTGCGCCGATGCGCGTACGACGCGCTGCACACACGCTCCGCCCAAATGCCCCCAAATACGCCCGTCCCTTGTGATCACGGCCTTGCCACCCGCTTTGGCTGAGGTTGCGTCGGCAGTTCGAAGGACAGTTGCCACGCAAAAGGCGTCGCCCTTTTGACGCAACTCCTCAATCGTGTCGAAAATGTCGAAACCTGCCATAGCCGTGTCCTTTCACAGTTTTCGGAATTCGGGTTCCAACGCCGACAGCGCGTCGAGCGTGTTGGCCGGGAGGTGCGCATCCAGATACGGCTCCGCAGCCTGCATGGCAGCAGCAATGGGCTGATAGTCTTTCCATCCTTTAAGAGGATTCAGCCAAACAATCCGCCGCGCCTTGCGTCGAACCTGAGCCAGCGCTTCTCCCAAGGCTTCAGGTGACGAGCTGCAATAGCCGTCCGAGAGGATCAAAACGATCGTCCGCCCGTTCAATGCGCGGGCACCGTATCCGTTCAGAAACTTCTCAAGGCTTCCCGAGATGTCGGTACCACCGCCGAACCCTTCGGCCATGAGTGATAGCCGTCCAGCCGCGCGCAGTGTGTCGTGATCGCGCAGTGCATCAGTCACACGCATCAAACGCGTGTGGAACAAATAGGCGTCTGCCTCAGCTCCACTACCGATCAATCCTTTCAAAAAGGCCAAAAAGACCCGCGAATAGACAGCCATGGAACCGCTGACGTCACACAAGGCCACAATCCTCATTGGGCGTGATGGGCGAGCGCGGCGATACAGATCCATCGGCTCTCCTCCTCGTGCAAGGCTGGCGCGTTGAATCCGGCGCATGTCCAAAGCAGAGCCCCGCAGAGCTTGCTTTCGCCTACGCGAGCGGCGGTCGCGGATGGCGCGTGCGATGGCGGTCGCGGCCTGTTCCGCCTGCCTCAGGGCGTCTTCATCCATCAGTTCGCGCAAATCCCGGCGCGACAGGTTGGCCGTACGGGTTGCGATTAGCTTCCCGTCTCTCCCCACGGCCTCCCCATCGCCGGTATCAGGTGCGGCGGCCTGATCCGTGCCAGTCTCGGATTCCTGACTATCCTGGCTCTCTTGCTGCCAGAGCATCGGCTTTGCAGATTGAACCCGCACATGCGCGGTTCGGGCGGTTCCCGTGCGTTGCTTGCCAGTGTTGAACCAATAGGCTTCGAACAAATCATCGAACCGCCGCCAATCGTCGACGTCGCCAGCCAGCAACGCGCAAAGTGCCTGCTGGGCCTGTCTGACATCCGTCGCCTCAACCGCCGCCAGCGCAGCCAATGCGTCCCCCGTCTCAGCCGGACCAACTCGCATCCCGTTCATACGCAAATGTTCGATGAAGCCGGACATGCGATCCGACAGACCAGATGCGCGAGAGGGGAAGCGGGTGACCTGCATCACGCCACCTTTCCGATCAGGCGATCCATCACTTCGGGCGGAGCTGCGTCATAGTCGGCTGCAGTTTTCAAAAGACAAACAAGGGTTGCCTGAACGTCTTTGCGGGACTGCGCCATGTCGTTGACGCCCAGCCCTGAAAGAGCGGCCGCCCAGTCCAGCATCTCGGCGATGCCGGGGGTCTTTTCCAAGTCCTCTTTGCGCAGCGCCTGCACAACGCTAATAATCTGGCGCGCCAACAGCCCTTCGACTGCGGGCATGCGAGCTTTCAGGATCGCCATTTCCGTTTCACGCGATGGGTAGTCGAGGAAACTATACAGGCACCGACGCCGCAGCGCGTCCGACAGGTCCCGAGTGCCATTCGCCGTCAGAATCACGATGGGCCGCGAACGCGCCTTGATGGTGCCGAGTTCAGGGATCGTGATCTGAAAGTCCGACAAAATTTCGAGCAGATAGGCCTCAAACTCCTCATCCGCCCTGTCGATTTCATCAATCAGCAGAACAGGTGGTTCTTCTTCGCTGATTGCTTCCAGCAAGGGTCGCTTTAGCAGAAAATCATCGTTGAACAGCTGCGCTTCGCTGGTGCCACCCTGTGCCTCGCTTGCGCGAATAGCCAGCAACTGGCGCTGGTAGTTCCACTCATAAATCGCGTGGCTGGCATCGAGCCCTTCATAGCATTGCAACCGGATCAACCGCGCGGCGCGCTGTGCTGCCAACGCCTTGGCGACCTCGGTTTTACCGACCCCAGCCGGGCCTTCCAGCAGCAGCGGACGCCCAAGCGTCTGCGCCAGATGCAACGCCATAGCCAGTCGGTCGTCGGCAACATAGCCCACCTCGGCGAGGCCTTGCTGTATATCCTGCAAGCTCATGCCATTCTCCCGGATTGCCGCCGCGCTGTATTTCAGCGCGGCGGCCTTTCCTGTTAGCCGTGCATTCCCAAACCGTTGGCGATCTTCCAGATACGCCAGTGGTCATGCGGCATGTGGCTCTGAACAAGGCCAAATGGCCGGAAAGCATCATGCACCGCGTTCGAGAACGCAGGCACACCGCCGACATTCGGGCTCTCGCCCACGCCCTTGGCACCGATCGGGTGATGCGGAGATGGCGTCACCGTGTGATCAGTGGTGTAGTTGGGCGTCTCCCACGCGGTGGGCAAGAAGAAGTCCATCAACGTACCGGTCTTGACGTTGCCCATCTCATCATAGGCGATTTCCTGACCCATAGCGATGGCCAACGCCTCGGTCACGCCGCCATGGACCTGACCTTCGATGATCATGGGATTGATCCGGGTCCCGCAATCATCCAGCGCATAGAACTGCCGGACCTCCCATTCGCCGGTATCGACGTCGATCTCCATGACGCAGATATAGGCCCCGAACGGGTAGGTCATATTCGGCGGGTCATAGTAGCTTACGGCCTCCAGACCGGGTTCCAGCCCCGGAATGGCCTGATTATATGCGGCAAAGGCGATTTCTTTCATCGTCTTGAACCGCTCAGGCGCACCTTTGACTGAGAACCGATCCACGTCCCACTCAACGTCGTCGTCATGCACTTCCAGCAAGTAGGCTGCGATCATCTGCGCCTTGGCGCGGATTTTGCGGGCGGCCATCGCCGTTGCCGCGCCGGCCACGGGTGTCGACCGAGACCCATAGGTACCAAGCCCATAAGGCGCGGTATCAGTGTCGCCTTCTTCCAGCGTGATGTCATCGGCAGGCAGGCCGATCTCGCTGGCGATGATCTGAGCAAAAGTCGTAGCATGGCCCTGACCTTGGCTGATCGTCCCCAGCCGTGCGATGGCGGAACCGGTTGGGTGAATCCGGATTTCGCATGAGTCGAACATTCCCAACCCAAGGATATCGCAGTTCTTGACTGGTCCAGCCCCGACGATTTCGGTGAAATGCGTCAGACCGATGCCCAGCAGTTTGCGGGTCTTTCCGGCTTTGAAGTCCTCGATCCGTTGCGCCTGCTCCGCCCGCAGACCATCATAGTCCACGGCCTTCAGCGCTTTGTCCCAAGCGGTGTGATAGTCACCCGAGTCATATTCCCATCCCAGCGCGGACTGATATGGGAACTGATCCTTGCGGATAAAGTTGATCCGGCGTAACTCGGCCGCGTCCATGTTCAGCTTGATGGCCAGAACCTCGATCATCCGCTCAATGAAATACGCAGCCTCGGTCACCCTGAACGAGCAACGATAGGCGACACCGCCCGGTGCCTTGTTGGTATAAACCCCATCCACAGCCAGATAAGCGGTGGGGATGTCATATGACCCGGTGCAGATGTTCATGAACCCGGCCGGGAACTTCGTTGGGTCGGCACAGGCGTCAAATCCACCATGATCTGCTGTGGTATGGCACCAGAGACCAGTGATCTTGCCATCCTTGGTCGCAGAGATCTTGCCCTGCATCCAGTAGTCGCGGGCAAAGGCGGTAGACATAAGGTTTTCCATCCGATTCTCGACCCATTTCACCGGTTGGCCGGTGACAATCGAGGCGACGACCGAGCAGACATAGCCGGCATACGCACCAACTTTATTACCGAAGCCACCGCCGATATCAGGGCTGATCACCCGGATATTGTGCTCGGCGAGACCAGAGATCAGCGACACTACGGTTCGAATCGCGTGCGGGGCCTGGAATGTACCATAAAGCGTAAGCTTACCGGTCACCTTATCCATCGAAGCCACACAGCCACAGGTCTCCAGCGGACATGGGTGGGTCCGGTGGTAATAGACCATCTCTTCGGCCACGACATCCGCCTCACCCAGCACGGCTTCCGTCGCATCTTTGTCGCCCTGTTCCCAAGTGAAAATGTGGTTGTGATGCTTGCGCGGGCCATGGGCGCCCTCGGTCTGACCCGCAAGGTCTTCACGCAGTACAACGTCCGATTTCAGCGCCTCGAACGGGTCGGTCAGAACGGGCAGTTCTTCGTAGTCAACCTCGACCAGTTCTGCCGCATCCGCTGCGATGTATCGATTTTCAGCAACGACATAGGCGACTTCTTGGCCCTGGAACAGAACCTTGCCATCGGCCAGCACCATTTGCTTGTCACCTGCCAGCGTCGGCATCCAATGCAAACCCAGCGGAGCCAGATCCTCGGCTGTCAACACAGCAACAACGCCGGGCACGGCCAACGCGGCCTCTTTGTTCACACTGACAACGCGGGCATGAGCATAGGGCGAGCGGACAAACGCGCCAAACAGCATCCCGTCCAGCTTGATGTCATCGACGTAGTTGCCCTTGCCTTGGGTAAAACGCACATCCTCGACGCGTTTGCGCGAGCTTCCCATCCCTTTGAGATTGGCGGCGCGTTCTTCGGGGGTCATGGTTTGATCGTTCATTCCGCGGCCTCCTTCTGAGCGTTCAGCATGTCAGCTGAGGCCGAGATCGCCTTGACGATGTTCTGGTATCCGGTGCATCGGCACAGGTTGCCAGCCATACCAAAGCGGATTTCTTCCTCGGTTGGGTTCGGGTTTTCCTGCAGCAGACGATGCGCGCGGGTGATCATGCCCGGCGTGCAGAAGCCGCACTGCAACCCGTGATGTTCGCGAAACATCTCTTGCAAAACGCCAAGGCTACCATCGTCATTGGTCAGCCCTTCGACGGTTGTGATATCGGCCCCGTTCACCTGCGCCACAAAGGTTGTACAGGACTTGACGGACTTGCCATCAATATCCACGGTGCAGGCTCCACAGTGACTGGTTTCGCATCCGATATGAGGGCCGGTGATTTTAAGATCTTCCCGCAGGAAGTGGATCAACAGCGTGCGCGGCTCGGCCAGACCTTCGACCTGTTTGCCGTTCACTGTTAGTTTTACGTGCATTTTTGACATGGTTGTTCCTCCCCTCAACTCGCACGGCTTTGCGCACGGTCGATGGCGCGGCGCAGCATCACGGCGGCCACGTGTTTCTTGAATTCGATGGGACCGCGGTTGTCAGCCACCGGGTCAATTGCGTCGAGCATCGCGGCGACGCAGCCGCTGACGTCTCCGTCGGCCAGCGCATTGCTTGCGCTTTCGGACCAGATGGGCGTGTCCGCAAGGTTGGTCATCGCGACCGAGGCCTGTCCGTTGCCAACCATCACCGCAGCCGCGGCTGTCGCGTAATCGCCGATCTTGCGTTTCTGCTTTTCATAAGCCTGCCCTACACCCACACCCGGCACCGGAATTGAAATCCGGGTCAGGATTTCTTCATCCTCACGTGCAGTAAAGTAAGCGGCCTCATAGAAATCCCGTGCCGCCACACTGCGGGCGCCGTCAGGACCGGACAGTTCGAACGTCGCATTCAGACACTGCATCAACCCCGGCATGTCGTTGCCCGGATCACCATTGGCAACGTTCCCTCCAACAGTGCCCACGTAGCGGACCTGTGGATCAGCGATCTGCAACGCCGCCTCACGTATCAGCGGGATTGCCTCTGCCAGACCGTCATGCGTGATCAGTTCATGCTGGGTCGCCATCGCGCCCAGCGAAACGGAGTCGGCTCCGATCTCGATGCCCTTCAATTCGTCAATGGCCTGAAGATCGACCAAGTGGCTCATTTCGGCCATGCGCAGCTTCATCATCGGGATCAGGCTGTGCCCGCCCGCAATGACGCGCGCCTCGTCTCCGTGTTCCTGTAGAATGCCGATGGCCGTGGCGATGTCGCCTGGCCGGTGATACTCAAAACCGGCTGGTATCATGTTTTTCCTCCCTGGGTCCAAGCGGTGTGCCTTGGGGAACCTGCGAGGTAGGAAAGAACGTGTGACTTAAGGCTTCCAGCGATCGGGAACAGGTCGCGCGGCTTGTTTCACGAAATGCGAATAGGCTGCATGAACTGCGATCAGAGGCCCAGAGCCTCGCGAATGTCCGTCAGGCGGGACCGGCTGACCGGCACTTTGGTCAACGCGTCGACCCCGTCAAAATAACAGGTGCCGTTGTCCTTGTGACGTTCAAAGCTAGAGACGTGTTTGGGGTTCACCAGATAGCTGCGATGGGCGCGCAAAAACCCGTCTGGTTTCAGGCGGTTTTCGGCCTCGGTGATCGACCATGGACAGAATAGTTTTTCAACACCCATATAGAGAACAGTATAATGCCCCTCGGCCCGGATGGCGGCAACGCTGGCGGGCTCCGCGAAATATGTCTGGCCTTCACGCTCGAACGGAACACCGGCGCGCAAGGTTGCGGGTTCCGGCGTGCGTTCGGGCGCCAGCTTTTCCTTCGGTTCGATGAACGAGATCCCGGTCAGCAGAAAAGCTCCGCAGATCAGGAAAACAGAAACGGTGACGCCCATCGCCAGAACCTGATTGTCCAGCGCGGGCCCCGCACCGCCGGCGGCGTCACTTGCCACAAAATCGGTCAGACCGGTCGCCACAAAGTGCATAGTAAAAACGGCCAACCCAAAGCAAACTGTGCCCAGCAGAATATTGCGTTGCGTGCGGTTGCCATAAGCAACCCAAATAGCCGCGACCGATAGGATCACCGAGGCCAACGTCGCCAGAGCTACGTCCAGAACATTGTATACGGGGCGGCATAGCTGCATTCCCGCCATGCCAATGTAGTGCATCACCACGATGCCCAGCCCCACGATCACCCCCGATCCGATCATCGTCTGAGGCGTACGCGGACGGAAATGCAGCAACAGCAGCGCCAGCCCAACCATCAGGATCGCTACAAGCGCAGAGATCAGAGTGATCAGAGCGTCGTAGTAAAACAGTATCGGCAGTTGCAGGCCCAGCATGGCAACGAAATGCATCGACCAGATACCGCCGCCCAGAATGACCGCAGCCAGAGCAACGACAAGCTTGCGGCGCTGGCTATCCAGCCGGGACGCGCCATGCGTCAGATAAAGGCCGGTAAATCCGGCCATCAGCGCAACGGCCAAAGAGGCCGCGACAAGCCAGGCGTTGTGCGAATAGTCCAGCATATAGGTGTACACGCCCTCCCCAGCGCGTGTCTGACGTTAGCAAACTGAAATTCCCGGCACAATCTACTCTGACCGGACTGCAGTAGCACGCGCAGAGGAATTCGACTCAGTCTCAGTGAGGCTAGCAAAGCTGTCCTGTGTCCGGCACCGAGTTCGCGCCATTCGGCAGCAGCGGCGGAACGTGTCTGCACGACGTGTCCTGGTTGAAGAGGGATCGCTCTTAGTTAAAGTGGTTGCAGTTCTAGACATGAAAGGTGGCGATTACGGTACATTCCATTCAAGTTGCGTCAAGGCAAGCTTCGCCGCTGCAGACATTTTACCTGCCTCCTACTGCTACCGACCTATCCGGGCGATCACGATTTAGAGTTCGCGCCAGACCGGAGCAAAGATCCAGTTAGCCCAAAGGCTACGTGACCAAATAGGCGCGAAGGCGTTTGAACACTTCGCGAATACACTGTTCATCTTCGGATCATTATATCGCCTTGCGACCCGTCGCACGTGCCTTGTTGTCCAGATCCCAGCCCGTGCCTCAACTGGCCCCTTGAGGAGTTTAGCGCAGCTTGGGAGGATTTCTTGGATCAATCCCGAAAGCGCCCCCTTATCGAATAAGGTGATCTTTTGCAGTCCAAGTGAACATCGGGTTATGGCTCGTCACGTCCGGGAGAGCTTTATGAGTGAAAAAGAACGCGATGACCAATAGGGCTGTAATGCTCGACTGCGTTATTTTGAATAGCGCGGCGATTGGGTTGATTACCCCTGCCCTATTCCTTGGCTTGGCAATTGAATCCGACACCTTGCATCGCTGTTCGACGCCGACAATTACTCGTAAGGAACACCGCGCGTAGATGGGTTCGCTAGACTGGGCTCCTTCGAGCCCTCTCCAACCTGCTTAGGACCCTTCAAACAGATCTAAAGTGGTCCGGTAAGACGGTGAACCAGACGCCTTAGAATCCGATTCATTTAAGGCTTGAGGCATATTTAACTCAAAAATATTGACACTCTCTTGAAGTGGTTGATAAACGGTAAAAAAGAGAAGTACTCCCTTAAAACGAGTATAAAATAATTAGTTTAAGGCTCTTGAGCAGTTATGTTTGATTTTAATTTACCCGAGCACGATCTCGGGGAATCCACCGCCTTTGCGCGGGCTCCAGCCTCTGCACCAAGTGTCTTTTTTGCCGTGGCAAAACGTGCGTTTGATCTTGTCCTGAGCGTATTTGTTCTGTTGCCTCTTGCGGTGTTTTTTGGAATCGTCCTGCTCGTCTTGAACCCAATTTGGAACAAGGGGCCTCTATTTTTCTCTCAGGAGCGTATGGGGAAAAACTGCGAACCATTCACAGCATACAAGTTTCGCAGCATGCGCCCGGCCAAGAAAATTGAACGGAGTGCTGATTGCCCGTTGGAAGAAGACAGAATTACCCAGCTTGGTCGCTTCTTGCGCAAGTCCCGCATTGATGAATTGCCGCAAATTATCAATGTTTTTAAGGGTGAAATGAGCTTGATAGGCCCTCGGCCGGATTACATCGAGCATGCCCGAGAATATATGTCGCTGATACCCGGATACCAAGCACGTCACCTTGTGCGCCCCGGAATCAGTGGTTGGGCGCAGGTTGAACTTGGGTATATCGAAGGTACAGATGCGACACGCCGAAAAGTACAGGCAGATCTGTACTACATCGCAAATACCGGGCTGATCATGGAAGCTTGGATCGTGTGGCGCACCATTTCGATCATGCTACGCCGAAGCGGAGCTTGAGCAATCTCCGTCGGTAGAGGCTTTCGGAAGATCCAGAGTTTCCCAGCGATCAAGATCTGAGGCGCCTGCCGCAGGTCAGGCAAGCTGATCAAGCTTGAAGAAAGTCAGGAAACTATGGCCTTCCGCCCTTTTTCGAAGGGGAGATGACTTGAGGATGACTCTACTTTACCGTGTTTTTCAATACTCAAAAAATGGATATCAAATTGTCTTTTTACAGAATTGCCACATGGTGTTTTGTGGATATTTTTTTGGCGGATTGTTTCGGGACGTTTGTTTTGAAAGTTGTTAGTGAGGC
>NZ_WQBE01000010.1 GCF_013032005.1 Ruegeria atlantica | reverse complement strand
AGGCCGGGCACATGGATTATGGCTTCACTACTGCCGCCTACGTTGTTGCGGCTGTCCTTTTCATCCTTTCGCTCGGCGGTCTGTCGAACCAGGAAAGCGCCAAGCGCGCGGTTTGGTATGGCATCGTCGGTATGGCGCTGGCGGTTTTTGCCACGCTGGTTGGCCCCGGTTCGGGTCTGTGGCTGCTGTCGCTGCTGCTGATCGCGGGTGGTGGCCTGATCGGTCAATACGTGGCGCAGCGCGTCCAGATGACCGAGATGCCTCAGCTTGTTGCCGCGATGCACTCGCTGGTCGGCCTGGCGGCTGTGTTTGTTGGTTACAACGCCCATTTCGAAGTTTTGAACGTCGCTGAAGTGATGGCCGTTGAGGATGCTTCGAAAGAGGTTCTTTACACAGGGCTCGGAGGGTTCGCCCAGCTGATCGCCAAAAAGACCCCGGCGGAACTGTCGATCCTGCATGTGGAACTGTTCCTGGGCGTCTTTATCGGTGCGATCACCTTTACCGGTTCGGTTGTGGCCTATGGCAAGCTGGCGGGCAAGGTGACCTCGGCAGCGACCAAACTGCCAGGCGGTCATGCACTGAACGCAGCTGCGGCGGGTCTCTCGTTGATCTGCCTGATCTGGTACACAGCATCGGGCGGCTTCCTCCCGCTGTTCCTGATGACGCTGGCGGCGCTGTTCATCGGCTATCACCTGATCATGGGCATCGGCGGTGCCGACATGCCGGTGGTTGTGTCGATGCTGAACTCGTATTCAGGCTGGGCTGCTGCGGCGATCGGCTTCTCGCTGGGCAACGACCTGCTGATCGTGGTCGGAGCGCTGGTAGGCTCGTCGGGTGCAATCCTATCCTACATCATGTGTAAGGCGATGAACCGACACTTTGTCAGTGTGATCCTGGGTGGCTTTGGCGGCCCGCAGGGCGAGCAGATGGCCGTTGAGGGTGAGCAGATTGCCATCGAAGCCGATGGTGTTGCTGCTGCTCTGAACGACGCCGACAGCATCATCATAATCCCCGGCTACGGCATGGCCGTGGCGCAGGCGCAGCAGTCCGTGTCTGAATTGGTCCGCAAGCTGCGCGCCAAAGGCAAAGAGGTGCGCTTTGCGATCCACCCTGTTGCGGGTCGTTTGCCGGGCCACATGAACGTTCTGCTGGCCGAGGCGAAGGTGCCGTATGACATCGTTTTGGAAATGGACGAGATCAACGACGACTTCCCGGAAACGGATGTGGCCATCGTCATCGGCTCGAACGACATCGTGAACCCTGCGGCACAGGAAGATCCCAACAGCCCTATCGCCGGTATGCCGGTTCTGGAATGCTGGAAGGCGAAACAGGTGTTCGTGTCCAAGCGTGGTCAGGGCACGGGTTACTCGGGCATCGAAAATCCACTGTTCTTCAAAGAAAACACCCGCATGTTCTATGGCGATGCAAAGCAGTCGCTGGACAAACTGGTGACATTAGGCTGGTAAACGGCGACGCGAAGATTGGAGAAACTACTCCGGAACTCCCAATTAAGCTCCCGTGGCCTAGTTCGTCTGGCGGCTGATGAATTCACGAAAAGAGGGTTCACCTGAAATGAAAATATACGACTCTCTGGTGGTCGGTTCTGGCGTTTATGGCACGTTCCTAGCGTGGGAGCTAGGCCGCAAAGGGCAAAATGTTCTCGTTCTTGAAGAGCACGATAGAAACGCGATCAATACCTCTAATGCTGGCACGACGCGGTTGCTTAGGTTCGTCTACGACCAACCTAAATTTGCAAACTTGATGACCGACGTTCAACACGCCTGGCATGAGTTGGCTGAAAGGTATGATCAATGTGTAGCGCTTCCCGGCGTATTGGATATCGCTGAAACAGGAAACCCTTTTATTCAAGAGTCGAAAAAAGCTGCCAGCAAACTTGGGATAGCCTTTAAGTCCTCCACACAGGGCCAGATTTTCCAGGACCAATGTCGCCAATTGGAACTTTTGTACCACGAAATGGGTGGTCTCGTTCATGCACCCAAGCTTATGGAAAAAGTGCGCAACGAATCTGAAGCCCTTGGAGTTGAGTTTCGCTTTCAAAGTGCATTGTGTTCGTGGCAAAAAAAAGTAGGCGTTGGTTTTAAAGTTAGTACCCCAGAAGGAGCTGTCTATTGCAAAAATATTTGCATCTGCATCGGACCAAAAGTTGCGAATATGATTTCGCGCGCGGACATTGGGCTGCGACGAGAAACGTTTGTAATACTTCACAGTAAGTCTACTGAAGTTTCACATGAAATCTTGCAGTTACCATCGGTATGGCGGATTAGTGATAAGGCTGCATATCTTATACCAGACTTCCATGGATCTGGACTGAAAATTGGGCTGCACGGCTCAACAACATGGAATTCGAACGTTGCGGAAGTTGGCTATGAGTTGACACAAGACGAGCGTACAGAACTAAAACAGTTTCTTTACTCTGTTGTCCCGGCTGCGAAAGGATGCCCTCTTTCATTCGGACATAGCACTGCAACTATGACACGCAACGGGAACTTTTTTTTAGGCGAGGCAAAAAACGCAAAAAATCTCTTTTTCGTATCTGCATGCAATGGCCACGGTTTCAAATTTGCGCCCGTAATTGCCGAAGCCCTTTGCAACTTGATGTTGGGTGGAACCTTCAAGGAATCACTCCGTCCACATCTTGTGGAAGACGCCCATGCTATTAATTTATAATGACAATATAACATAACCGAAAATCTCACAGCCTGAAAACTAGATGCAGCATTGACACAAGTTCCTCACTGCACTTAAACTCGGATAAAACGAGTCGGAGTTTTAAATGAGCTATTTCGGCGCAAATGTCGAATATGGGATTCACTGTTTGCTGCACTTGGTTGAAGTCGGAGAAATTCACCCAAGCAGTAGAGAGTTGGCAGAGTTTCAAGGGGTGTCGCCCAGTTACGTAGCAAAAGTTTTTACTAAGCTACGAAGATCGGGCCTGGTTGAGTCGACGGACGGCATCGCCGGTGGATACAGGTTAGCCAAACCTGCGGCAGAAATTTCAGTGCTGGACATTGTGGAGGCGCTTGACGGGTACAAGCCAGCTTTCCAATGCCGGGAAATCCGAAGGAGTTGCGTTTTGTATCGCGGTCAGGTGCCAGACTGGGCGGGGCGAGGAATTTGTGCAGTCCATGCTGTCATGAAGTCGGCAGAGCAGAAAATGAAACAAGAGCTTGCACGCACGTCGCTTGAGGACATCAAAGGCAGAGTGAATGCAAAAGCACCAGTAGAGTTTGGCTTGAAAACAGAAGCTTGGTTTGAGGAGCAGGTAAATATGCGCCGAACCGGGCAGGCCTAGGTTTGAAGTTGCGATCTTGAGAGGGAGAAGTATGAAGCAAGTAGATGTTTTAGCACTTGGCGGAGGATATTCTGGCCTTTGGGGCGCGATAAACGCGGCAGATGTGGCATCGGAAGCAGGCGTGGATCTTTCGATCCTTCTGGTATCTAGAGACGAGTACCTTTCTCATCGGCCACGGTTGTATGAATGTAATCCGGATTCCTTGCGTGTGGAAATTCAGCCTTTGGTAGATCCAGTGGGTGTAGAGTTCATGAAGGGTGAAGTCACGTCAATAGATGAAAAGACACAGGTGGTAACAGTTGTGGTTGACGGAGAGTCAACTCAAATTGGTTACCGGCGGTTGATTCTTGCAACTGGTAGTTCGTTAGTTAATCTACCGATTCCTGGAACGGCGGAACATGCATTCAATGTGGATTCGTATGATGGCGCAAAAAAGCTAGACCAACACTTAATCGCCTTGAAGGGAAGAATGTCCGAGGCCGTGAACCAAACATTTGTTGTGGTTGGGGCAGGAATGACTGGCATTGAAATAGCAACTGAAATGCGGACACGTATCGCGCAGCACCATGGCGAAGAAATTGCTGCTAGAGCGCGCGTGATTCTTGTGGAAAAAGCCTCCGAAATCGGCCCGCTATTTGGGGATTCTCCTCGACCAGTTATCGAAAAAGCACTGGCGCACACGGGCGTAGAAGTTTGGCTAGAAACTGAAGTTACAGATATTACTCCCTCATCAGCGTCTTTTTCGAACAACAAGTCTGTCGAAACAGCGACCGTAATTATTACCGTTGGAATGAAGGCCAGTGATCTTACCAAACAGATTTCCGGAAAACGGGATGACTTAGGCCGATTGCACGTCGATGAAGTTCTGAGAGTGGAGGGGGCACCGGAGATCTTTGCGTCTGGTGATGTTGCGCATGCATTCGTCGACGATGGGAACGTTGCTCTTATGTCGTGCCAAAATTCCCGGACTATGGGAAAATATGTTGGCCGTAACGCTGCTGCAGATCTCATTCCTGGCGTGGATTTTACAGTCTACAGGCAAGCTGATTATACGACGTGCTTGGATTTGGGGACGTTTGGAGCCGTGTACACTGAAGGGTTTGAACGTGAACTAAAATATTATGGGGCTGAAGCTAAGTTACGCAAAATTATGATTAATCGTGAAATGATATATCCGCCGGCACCGCTTAGCAGGCAGCACATCGTTGAAAAGATGCGAATTGACCACCGAGGGCGCTAATTTGCGGCCTCAAATGCAAACGATTGCATAAATGCAAAAAGGAGAAAAAAGTGCAAAGAGAAGAAATCCACCCACCGGAACTATACGACCATCCAGCATTTAAAAGGGTGGTTACTGTTCAGGGCGATATGAAGCTGGTTTTCATAGCCGGCCAGACACCTTCAGACGAAAACTATGAATGCGTCGCGCCCGGCGACTATCGCGGTCAGTATATTCAAGTGATGAAGATGCTGGATATCCAACTGAAAGCAGCTGGAGCCACATGGGACGACGTGGTGTTTCGGCGAATGTTCGTTAGGGACATCGATGAGTTTTTCAAGATCTTCTATGAGGATGATCTTCCTCAATACGGGGATGGCCGACCACCAAGCACATTGATTGGTGTAACTCGGCTATCCCAGCCCGGCTTCTTAATTGAAATCGATTTGATGGCTGTAACCAAGGCGGACTGAGTGAGATTTGGAGGCGGGTGGGAAACCTGCCTCCAGAACTCAGGATAAAGAAGAAGGGAGGGGCAAGTGAAAAAAATAAATACAAAGCCTCTGTTAAAGGCGGAAAGTATCGCAAAAAGATACGGAGCTACCAACGCTCTGATCGACGCAAATTTGAAAGTTCACCCGGGCCGCGTCCATGTTTTGTTGGGAGAAAATGGTGCTGGTAAGTCGACTCTATTAAAAACACTCGTTGCTGCGGTAAAACAAACATCGGGCCGAATAACTTTTGAAGGCGAAGCCTTTCAGGCGAAAAACGTTCAGGAAGCAATGGCTTGTGGGGTGGTACCTGTTTACCAGCATCTGTCCCTATTTCCTAATCTCTCAGTGCACGAGAATCTGTCTGCTTTTGCACTGGCAGAGCGCGAAATGCAAAACGTACGCAGATGCTTAATCGAAGTAGAACAAGCGAAGGCTTCGCTTCTGTCTGTGGGCTTGTCTGTACCATTGGACACATTGGTAGGTTCACTTTCGATCGGAGAACGACAACTTGTTGAAATCGCGCGAGCAGTTGGACAGAATTGCAAGCTGCTGATTTTGGACGAACCGACCTCTGCTCTGACCAGTACCGAAACTGACAAATTATTTTCCATAGTCCGAGATTTGTGCGCTCAAGGCACAGCTGTGCTATTTGTTAGCCACAAAATGGATGAAGTTGCCGAAATCGCGGACGATGTTTCGGTGTTGTGTGATGGACGAACCGTCGTCGACTGCGTCCAATATTCTGACACGAATGAATCTGAGTTGCTGGAAGCAATGCTGAATGCACCAGTAACGTCATTTAAGCGACAACTCCCAGTCCACAGTAACGAAATTGTACTTCGGGCAGAGGGCTTGAAAGTAAGTCGAAACAGCAATGTTTCGACTTTGCATGCCAAAAAGGGAGAAATTGTAGGGTTGGCCGGTCTAGTCGGATCTGGTGCACTCAGTATTGCCGAAGCATTGGCTGGAGCAAGACAAATTAGTGACGGTCGAATTACAATTAACGACGTCTTGCTTATGCCAGGCGATCGCGCGGAAGCAACCAAAAAGGGGGTTGGGTATGTGCCTGGAGACCGGCAAACGCACGGTCTTTTTCCCATTCTACCTGCGCTGACAAACGCCTCTGCATCACTCACGAAGCAATTAGATCGTTTCGGGTTTCTGAAAAAAAATCTTGAAATAGAAACGTTTGAACCCTGGATGGAAAAATTAAAGTTGTTGCCGTTCGATTTTGAGTTGCCAGCAACGCAATTCAGCGGGGGAAACCAGCAAAAAATTATCGTGGCGCGAAATGTTGCGTTACCGCACCTTAGTGTCCTGGTGCTTCTTGAGCCAACGCGCGGCGTAGACGTCAGAGCCCGGCAATTTATTCACGATACGATTGTTGAGGCAGCGCAATCTGGGGCGACAGTCATCATTGCCTCTACCGATCTAGATGAAGTGTTGTCACTATCGCACCGAACTTATGTAATTAAGGATCACTGTGTGTGCGCGCAGCTGACAGAAGGCGCAACACGACAATGCTTCATTGATGCGCTGTTTTCCCAATCAGAAAGGGCGGTCGCATGACGGAGCACAGAGAAATTCGTAGATCTAAACAAGGGCGGCTACGGCTGTTACCAGCAGGCTACGTCGCATTAGTATTACTTGTAGTATTTTCGCTATGGGTGCCAAGGTTCGCAGCAGTAGGCAATTTGGAGAACATTGCCAAGAACGCTTCCGTATTAGCAATTGCTGCTTGTGGGCAGCTTCTAATTTTGGTGCTAGGCGGACTGGAGTTCTCAATTGGCGCTAGTGCAGCGCTCGCAAGTGTTGTGATCGTGCTTACTGTTCCCGAGCTGGGGGTCCCTGCTGGATTCGCAGTTGGGGCTCTGGTCGTAATTGGGATTGCGTTTATCAACGGAGTTTGGGTTGCGTACTTTAATTTAACGTCATTAATCGCGACTCTCGGGATGATGATTTTTTTAACTGGTCTAACCTCAGCAATAGCAGGTGGACTGCCAATGGAAGCGGTGCCTACCAAGGAATTTTTGTGGTTGGCACGTGGAGAAGTCCTTGGCCTTCCAGCGCCGGTATTGTTGGCGATCCTTAGTCTACTCCTTGTACATGTGCTATTGAAACACTCCACGTTTGGTCGGCTGATGCATTTGGTCGGTTCCAACCGCACTGCAGCCATCGCTGCTGGGACACCTGTGCGCCGAGTTATGCTGTGGGGCTTCACTATAGCTGGTGGGTTTACGGCATTAGCCGCATTGATACTGACCAGTAAGGTGGCATCAGGGCAACCAAACCTCGTTCCAAACCTCGCATACGAAACTATTGCCGCCTGCGCGATTGGAGGCATGCAGTTGAATGGTGGAAAAGGTCATGCTTGCCATGTGTTATTTGGCGTAGCGATCATCGCAATGATAAATAATGCCGCCGTGTTGCTGAACCTTCCATCGCCTGTACAGCAATTGATGCTCGGGACAATCATAATTGGAAGCGTGTTGGCACAAACCAAAAACTCAAACCTTTGGGGAGTTGGTTTTTTTAGTACCAAAAAGGTGAGTCATGCACATCAGTCCAGCCAATAAAGCAGAGTTGCGGGCGCTGATGGTTCCAGGCGCCGGTTTGGTAGGGTTAGGAGTCATTTTTGGCTACCTTGCACCAAACTTTCTGACCACTGGAAACTTACTGAATATCGTGACCCAAATGTCGATCTTGGTGCTTGTCGCGATTGGCCAAAGCTTCGTTCTAAGTACGCGCAACTTTGATTTGACCTTAGGTGTCGTTGTAGCTTTGGCGAGCGCGGTCTGCGCAATCGCAGTAAATTCGTGGGGTAGCACGGCTTACTTGGTCGCCCCTTTCGTCGGCATCGTGTGCGGCATGTTAACAGGGTGTCTTGTGGGAATGCTCGGCATACAGCCTGTCGTTGCGACCTTAGGAGTTTTGATTGGTCTCAGAGGAGTTGCATTTCTTGTAACCGGAAGTGGGCAAGTCGTACCTCTTGCGGATCGCGGATTTGCGACTTGGGCTGCCTATAGCAACGTATTTGGATTGCCACCCGCAACATGGTTTGTTTGCGGTCTCTGTGTATTGGCGCTGTGGATAGCCAAACGGTCAGTCTTGGGGAAGAAATTTGTCATGACTGGCGAAAGGAGAGAAGCTGCACAGCTCGTGGGCATAAGGTGTGAGCATGTAGTCTGGAAATCATACATTCTTGCTGGGTTTTTTGCCGGGTGTGCTGGGTTGGTTTTGCTTTTGCGAGCTGGAACCGGCCTGCCAAGCGAAGGCGTTGGTATGGAAATGCAGGCAATTGCTGCGGCGGTAATCGGTGGCACACTCTTGTCTGGGGGCTACTTGCGGATTTTTGGCACCATCTTCGGTGTCGCCTTTCTACAAACACTTCTGACCGGTCTCAATCTAATTGGGACGTCTCCGTTCGTGGCGCAAATTGCTACTGGAGCGGTGATATTGGCAGCTGGAGTACTCGAAGGCGCAGTAAAAAACACTTCGGAAGTCGGGGCATAGATCTGAAAATGATTAGACCCAAGAGGGACAATCGTCATGCAAAACGCTTGGATTGAGGTCAACTACGCTACAGGGGCGATTGAATCTAACATGGTAAGCCAAATGCCCATCCATGATCGATCTCTTAATGGCCACAGCTAAGTGCCAGTTGAACAAAGACCAAAGATGGCATGCGCGTATTGCGGGCTGAAAGGCTTATTTGGCGTTAGAAGGAGTCCTTTACGAGATCAATGTAGCTGAGAAGTTAGACTGTCAACGTAAGCAAATAGGGAGGCTATAATGCTTAACAAAAAAATGGGTATGCTACTTGGAGGAATGCTCTCACTTTCCGTGACCGGAGCTTGGGCTGAGACTGTAGGAGTAGCGGTGCCAGGGCTTGGGCATTCATACTGGATTTCGATGCTCTACGGGGTGGAAGCCGAGGCCGAAAAAAGCGGGACAGAGTTGGTCATCGTCAATGCGGGCGGAGATGCCAATGCGTCAACCCAAATTGCACAAATCCAAGATTTGATGCAACGTCAAGTAAGCGCCATTCTCGTGGGTGCCGCCGATAGCGAAGCAATTGTGCCAGTTGTGGAACAGGCGCTGGCCAAGGGGATTCCCGTTGTTGGACTGGGATCACTGCCTCGCACTGAAAAGTTGTCGGCAGCAGTAACTGCGGATTTTTACGACATGGGCAGACTACAAGCGCAGTGCCTGGGTGAGGCAATTGGTTGGAAGGGTAAAGTTGCAATGATGTCTGGTCCTGCTGGGCAAGACTGGGCCGTCTTAAGAGCGAATGGGTTTAAAGAAACCATTGCGGCAAACGGGACTGATGTAGAAATCGTTGCTGAATCGAACTTGGCGGACAGTAGGAATAGCGCGCTGACTACGATGGAAGATTGGTTGCAAAGGTTTTCAGATATCGACGGCGTTTACTCCGCAACGGATGATATGGCCGCTGGAATAATATTGGCATTAGAGGCTTCGGGCCGAACCGACATCCAGGTGTCTGCATCGAATTTTAGTCCTGCCGCGCAAGAATTTGTACGTAATGGGCGTTTGGTGTGTACGTCTATTCAAGCAATTGTTGCTCAAGGCAGCGAAGCTTTGCGATTGGGTGTGGAATTGGCTAGAGGGAATCCTGTTCAATCAGAGTCGGCAGTTCCGGCGATGCTGATCAATTCTGCGAACGTGGACTCTATAGACCTTTCACAAGTTGTGGCACCTTCTGATTACCGGCCTTAAATCTGTATGGGCATGGGAATCAATATATTAAAACAGTCATGCGCCAATCAAGAAAGTGAGAGGGCCAACTTGGCCCTCGCAACCGGTTGGAACGGCGCTGAACTGTGGCGATGACGCTCTCAAGAAGCCGGTGACTCAGCATAATGGGTCTGACTACCAGTTCCAGTTACTGCTGAAGCAGGTTGCGATCGTGGTCATCAAAATCACATCAAGGAGAGTAGAGCGTCGATATCAGCCACCATCTGTGCGATCTATTTCTGAAACATCGAGCTCCAGTAAGGTGAAAAAAACACAATTGCGTATGGCCTGATTTGACTCCTTTCTTTTGTCATTCTTGAAGCCACTTAATCCGCTTTCCTTGAGACTGGGCTTCAGAAATGCGACTCCATTTTGAAGGGTACTGCATCAATGGATTTACCTCAGCAGTCACATTTGTTTGGCCTGAGCCTCGTATACAAACACGTCGGCCATCGTCTGGCCCAATGAATACACCTTGTAAGGGCTGTATCTTTCATCTTCGGTTGTATTGACAAGGAACTTGGCGCGTCATGGCTGAAAACTCCACTGCTCTTTCTCCAACCCCAATTGCCGTTGCTCTCGTTCAACACGAAGAGCGTATTGTTTTCATAAGAAAAAGGGGATGGCCAAAGGGAGTACTTGGGCTTGTCAGTGGAGTTATCAAAGAGGGGGAAACACCGGAGGCGGTAGCTTTACAAGAGGTTGAAAGGGAACTTGGCGAAAAGCCAAACCTAGTTGAGCGAATTGGAGTCTATCCTTTTGAGGAGCAGGCCCAATTGTTGTATGTTTTTTTTGTGCTGCTTACGGGGTCTCTTTGTCTTGGCGAGAATTCGGCCTCAGCGACAACTATACCTATCAATCAACTAAATACCTTGGACTACGGAACCGGCCTTTCAATTGGCGATTGGTTGAGCGCACGTAAAAGTAAACTCGACACACGCAACCTTTAATTACACATATGGGGTGTGTCCATCTGAAGAAACTCCCGGGAGTTGAGCTAACCTTCGTACTCACTCACTTTCGCCTTGCTGAGTTTGCGAAGCAGCCAGTCTGAACAATCTAGATGGCCATTCAGCACAGTTTCCGCGACTTGTTGCTCCTATCAAACAATGCTCTTTGATGGGACTAGAGTTTCGTTTTTGGCAAACCCAATTAACGATAGTTGACAACTAAAAATTGTCTTCGTATCACGACCTAACCGGGGGCGCCTGTTGGCTGAGAAGTACCCTTTGAACCTGAACCAGATAATGCTGGCGGAGGGAGGGTAGGGTCGCTGTAATGCGATCGTCCTTTTCGCTGGCCGGAGAAGAGTCAGTGAAAGCTCCAGACATCCGTACAACGCTGCGCACCCAAGGGCCACTGCTCCACTATATAACGAAATTTGTGACAATGGATGCGGCTGTCAGCGTTCCGCTAGCGGCAGGCGCATCCATTGCGCCGGTTAACGCCGTCGACGCTGCCATAACCAATGTAACTTCTGCGATTGAAAGCGCAAACATCGTGAGCGTTGGTACAGGTTGCGGCCCCACGCATCATTTCACCCGATTTTACGACTGAGGAGACCATACACCCATGAAACTGGCTTCTTTGATAACTGTTCTGGCCTTTGCCGCCTATCCGGCCATGGCACAGGATCGTCTAAAGGTGATGCTGGACTGGTTCGTCAATCCTGATCACGGGCCGATCATTCTTGCGCAGGAGAAGGGCTATTTCGAAGAGGCCGGCCTTACGGTTGAAATCATTGCGCCGGCCGACCCGTCCGATCCGCCCAAGATGGTCGCTGCGGGCAAGGCAGATATCGCAATTTCCTATCAGCCACAGCTACACCTGCAAATCCATGAAAACCTGCCGCTGCGGCGCGTTGGCACTCTCATGGCGTCACCACTCAGTTGCCTGCTGGTGCTTGCGGATGGACCGGTGCGGTCGCCTGCAGATCTGGCCGGGCGCAAAGTAGGATTTTCCGTGAGTGGTTTTGAAGAGGCGGTTCTGGGTGCCATTTTGCGCACCCATGGGCTCACGCTGGATGACATTGAGCTCGTCAACGTGAACTGGTCGCTGTCTCCTTCGCTGATGTCAGGTCAGGTTGATGCAGTGATTGGTGCTTTCCGCAATTTCGAACTGAACCAGATGGAAATCGAAGAAGTTCCCGGCCGGTGCTTCTTCGTCGAAGAAGAGGGCGTTCCTCCGTACGACGAACTGATTTATGTCGCCAATCCTGAGAGGATGGACAGCGACGTCATTCAGCGATTCCTGGAGGCCACCGAAAAAGCGGCGCAATATATCATCAATCATCCGCAGGAGAGCTGGAAGGTGTTCTCGGCAACATCAGCTGATCTTCAGGACGAGCTGAATGCGCGGGCCTGGATTGACACTCTGCCACGCCTTGCATTGAGACCTGCTGCGCTGGACACAGGGCGTTACGCCCGTTTTGAGACGTTCCTGCATGACGCAGGTCTGACTCCGGGCATCAGCCCGGTTTCCGCCATCGCTGTTGACATAACCGTACCGTGACCGGTCGGGGCTGTGGTGGCGACGTTTTCGTTTTACCTGCTCATACCCGCAGCTTCAGTGAATTGTACACAGCACTCCCCTGGCTTCTCCCCTCCGTCATCGGGAAAGCAACTGATCAACTTTAAGTGGTGGCCCACTTCAGTACTCCGGCCATCCCAATGCCGCGCTTGGTTTTTTGTATTGCCTCTTAATCGCTACGGCACTCTCCTGTCGCGAAGCATCGCTGACAGAAAGCCAAAGGTAACCCGCCATAAACGGATCGCCGCTCAATTGAATGGCGTGTCGCAGATAGCAATACCAGATATACTTCGGGGAAGCGGTGGCCGCCCGGAACACCGGCCCGGACCAGACGGCGGGCCGTTGCTGCTTTGGGTAAAGCTGAGTCTGCGCCTGATAAATGCGACAATACCAGTTAATGGCTTCAGAGGCATAGGGCCTGGTGGCACATGACAACGAGCCCCGCAATTACGGTTCAGGGCAGCTTTCATATAAACGGACAGCCTCTGTTCACAGGTATTGATCTGAACATTCCGGCAGGCGGGTGGACCTGTCTGTTGGGCAAATCCGGCGCTGGTAAATCCACTGTTCTGCGCCTACTCCTCGGACTGGACACAGCGGGACATTTTGACGGAACTGTTCGCACCAGTGACGGACGGGGCATCGCAGGCCGTGTCAGCTACATGGCGCAATCTGATCTGCTGTTGCCCTGGCTCAGCTTAACGGAAAATGTCGTTCTCGGAGCGCGATTGCGTGGCGAAACTCCGGACATCGACAAAGCGGAAGCGATGATCTCGCGGGTTGGTCTTTCGGCCCATCGCAGTAAGAGACCAAGGGCCCTGTCAGGCGGTATGAGACAGCGTCTGGCCCTTGCACGCACGCTGATGGAGGAACGCTCAATCGTGTTTCTGGATGAACCGTTTTCAGCTCTTGATGCGGGAACACGTGCCGACATGCAGGATCTTGTATCTGAGGTTCTGCACGACAAAACAGTACTTCTGGTGACGCACGACCCTTCGGAGGCCTGCCGCCTGGCGCACCACATAGCTGTGCTTTCATCCGGAGGTTCCGAGGTATGGCCTGTTCCTCAAGTTGCACCCGTTCGGGCAATTGACGACCCGGCCACTTTACGCAGTCAGGCGGCGTTGCTCGCGTATCTGCGGGGCAGCAGATGAAACTGATGTCATCTCCTGCAGGTGCGGCAGTGTTCGGAGTGGCAGTCTGGCAGCTGGTCGTCTGGATCAGTGGCGTTCCGCATTTTATTCTGCCCGGCCCCTGGCGCGTTGTTCAGGTCGCCGTAGATAGTCGCGCGCTACTTGCCGAGCATGCACTGGTAACAGCACTGGAAGTATTTCTTGGTCTCTTGATTGGTTCCGTACTGGGGGGGCTGACTGCTATTCAGCTGGCGTTTTTGCCAGGGCACGCCCGCCTCGTGATGCCGCTTCTTATATTCACTCAGGCAGTTCCGGTTTTTGCGTTGGCACCGCTCCTGACCCTTTGGCTTGGCTACGGCCTTGCGTCCAAAACGGCGATGGCGGTGTTGATAATATTTTTTCCGGTGACATCATCTTTTTTTGACGGGCTGATGCAGGTGCCCCCTGCCTTCCTGGATCTCGCAAAGACAATGGGAGCCAGTCGGTGGCAGGTGATGCGGCGGATTAAAATTCCCCATGCATTGCCCTCGCTGGCATCAGGGCTGAAGCTTGCCGCCGTCTACGCTCCCATCGGTGCCGTCATCGGAGAATGGGTCGGGGCTTCCCGCGGATTGGGCTATCTGATGTTGCTGGCAAATGGCAGAGCGAAAACCGATCTTATGTTCGCGAGTTTGATTGTTCTGGCCGGGCTCACGGTGGTACTGCACAAGTCTGTATCGCTACTGGCAGAGTATCTGAACGAAAAATCAGAACTCGGTCGAGTGTCGCACTGATGGCAACAGACGCTGTGCCCGAACATTTTATCCTGTGAGCCAAGGATTCGGGTTCTTGACCAGTCCTATATTGATCGTTATATAGCTATATATGGATTCGACACGCTTCTCAGAAATACGCGAAGAACAGGCCAAGGCTCTGGCAAGCCGGGCGCGTATGAGCATTCTCCACTGGCTGAAAACGCCGGATGTAAACTTTGCAGATCAGGCAAGTGGTAGCCCCGTCGAAATCGGCGTTTGTGTCACGCTGATCACCGCTAAGCTGGGAATGAGTCAGCCAACCGTCAGTCGCCATCTGGAGCTTCTGAGACGTGCGAATTTCCTAACCATCAGGCGGATCGGAAAATGGTCCTATTACAAACGAAATGAACAGGCGCTAACAGAATACAGGAGTTGGTTAGGTGACACACTTTGAAGAACTGGACAGCCGTCTGCTGCCCGGCTTTAAGCGACAGGTGGTTCGGGGGAGCGAAGGTGACATACTCGCCGTCGTTGGTGGAGATGGTCCGCCCTTGCTGATGTTGCATGGCGATCCGCAGACCCATCTCTGCTGGCATAGGATCGCGCCTGCGCTTGCCCTGAACTACACGGTTGTTCTCACCGACATCCGTGGTCGGGGTGAAAGCCACAAACCCGGTCTCTCGCCAGAAAACACCGCCTATGCCAAACGGGCGTCGGCGCGCGAACAACTGGACGTCATGAAGACCCTCGGGTTTGATAAATTCCGGCTGGTAGGACATGATCGTGGCGCGCGTATCGCGATGCGGATGGCTCTGGACCATCCGGACAGGATTGATCGGCTCGCTGTAATGGACATTGCTCCGACACTGGACTTCTACGAAAATACCACCGGTCAGATTGCTCAGGACTACTACTATTTCTTCTTCCTAACGCAGCCTAGCCCAATCCCCGAGACCCTGATGATGGGAAGCCCTGAGGCTGTTGTCCGCCAGATCCTGACCGGGCTACCCGGCCAAGTGGCACCCTATGACCCAGACGCGTTTGAGGCTTATCTGGATGCAGGAGCAAGGGAAGATGCGATTGTCGCGATGTGCGAGTGTTTCAGAGCTGGTCTGTCACAGGACATCAAACATGATCGTGATGATCGGGAGGCTGCACGAACTATTGCCTGCCCGACGTTGGTTATGTGGGGCGATCAGGGGGTTGTGGGAACACATTTCGATTTGCGTAGTATTTGGAGCCGCTGGGCCCCCAACTGCAGTTTTGCTCCGATGCCGTGTGGGCACTTCATTCCCGAGGAGCAGCCGGAGCTTGCGTTGCAGAAGTTGGAGAAATTTTTGCAATAGGACCCGAAGACTGTCCAGAGTGACCGGGGCAATGAAAAGTCGGCCCGGCGTCTGCAGGCAGCATTGAACATAATGACAGGGGAGCTTGAGCATCCAATTAGAGTAATAGAGCATTGCGCCGCGGGAAGAAACGCCGAGGGCGGTAGAAGTCGGCGCAGATATGATGCGTCATGTAGCGGCAATGCTCTACGGTTTAGGATGCTTCAGTGATGAGGAGATCGTACGCTATTTGAGTCCGGGCCATCCCGCCTGTTTCTATATTCTTGGTGTCTGCCGCACAGATAGTTGAGACGGTCTAATCGCATCTCTTCGTAACCCGGTCCTCTGCCTTTCGGAAAGTTTCACAAATCGGGTGAGGGCAGCAGCAAGGCTTGTCCCCTTCAACCTTGGATGCATGGAGTTCAGGTGACCCACGTCGGTGACTAAAGCGCCCTCAACTTGATCCGGGTTCTAGCATCTTATGTTCACACGTTCCTCCTGGATGTCCATCTTCGCCGCGTTGCTGCTTCGGAACTTGGCAGGACGGGCCGAAAACACAACTGGTCAATCAGCTCGACTATGGGGGAGGCGAGTTCACGGCCAGTTCTTCCCTCCAGCGGCTTGACGCCTGAAGATTCTCAATAGGCAGTGAGAGTGATCAAACCCCTTGGCGTAGTTTTTTGCTCAGGTGTAAGGTTCAGTGACAGAAAGGAATCTGTAAAACCGAAAGTCCTTGTTGAAGCCATGGGAGTCCTCGAGCCAGAGGAGAATATTTGACGCTGCCGTGTCGTGGACCAGCATATGGCGGAAAATGCTTAGTAGCCTTCTGCGTGGCTCATTCGTCAAAAATTAATATGGCTAGGTTTCTGATGACATCACCGTTCTTTTTAGCACGTGCGAGTGTCCAGCCACCTTGGAGGGTAATGAAGAGCTTTTCAGCCTGCACTTTGGCGGACTCTGGCGTTTCACCAAGCCGCTGCGCATGAGCGGCGATCAGGAATACCCAAGCATCAAAATACTCAGCTGAGCGCTTGCGGAAAATCTCCTGTTCAGGACCTCCGAACAAAATCTCCGAAATCGGGCACCCGGTTTGTTTGCCTAGCACCTCGAAGAGTTTTGCAAGCTTGTAAAGTAGGGTAGTTGCGCCGGACTTGTAAGAATTCGCACTCTCGAACGCTTCATCGATCACCTTCATCATTTCGTGATGAGCAAGTGCAGCAGATTCCAGCGCAAGATCAGATTTACCATTTGGGAAGTGATGATATAGAGATCCCTTAGGCAACCCGGATGCGTTGAGGATTTCGTTCAAACCAACACCGTGAAAGCCGCGCTCCTGAAACAGCTTTGCTGCTGTTCGAGCAAGTTTGTCCCGAGTAGAAAGTGCCATGGAATTCTCTTTGACAGAACTGGACCATTTGGTCTAGCGTCCGATTAGACCAAATGGTCTAATTGGAGAGTTTGCGATGAACATGTCATTCGGGTTACCGGGCACTGGAAGTGTTCAAATACGGGATGTTACCTTTTACTCAGGTGAGTACAAACTCAGAGGCCGGCTTTTTTGCCCACATAGAACTCCGACGGCGGTGGTAGTTCTAAATGGCGCAACAGGCGTCCCCGCACGTTTCTACGAGAAATTTGGTCGTTGGCTGGCCGGCACGAAGGGTATGGCTTGCCTGACTTATGATTACCGCGATTTTGGAACCTCTGTTCGGAATATGCCACGTCAATCAAGCACCACGATATCGGACTGGGGTATCTACGATCAGGAAGCCGCCCGAAGTTTTGCGGTAGCGAGCTTTCCGAGTTTGCCACTCTGGGTGATTGGACACTCTCTGGGTGCTATGTGCCTGCCGTTTCAACGAAATCTCGATCAGATTGATCGGGTGATTGCTGTTGCTAGCGGCCTAGTGCATTTCAGAGATCATCCATGGCCTTACCAAGGGCTAGCTCGGCTCTTCTGGTTCGGACCACTCCCGGTTCTGACGATGCTGGCAGGTTATATGCCGGGACGCGTTTTTCGTGTCGGCGAAGACCTTCCTTCTGGTGTTTACTGGCAATGGCGGCGCTGGTGTACACAACGGGGGTTTTATGGAAGCGAATTCGGAAAACAGTTGCCCTTCCCTGACTGGACAGGTGTTCAGGCACCAGCAAAATTCGTAGCCGTTTCGGATGATGTGATGACCCCGCCTGAAACGGTTTGGCGACTAATGCAATGCTACCCTTCAGCGCCGAAGACTCAATTAGTACTCCGACCTGGAGACTTCGGATTGCAGAAACTAGGGCATATCAATGTGTTCTCCGAAAAGAGCCGGGACGCCTGGGATCAGATTGTCGGTTGAGACAATATTACCTAGGAGCGGATTTACGTCGCCGAGAGTATACAGTCAGGCTAACCTGACTGAAATACCGCCATCCACAATCATGGGTGATCCGGTAACGAAGCCCGACCGGTCCGAGAGAAGAAAAAGCGCACATTGAGCGATCTCCTCGGGGTCTGCCATTCGCTGTAATGGGTGAAGGTTCGCGATAAAGTCTTCTGTTTCCGAATCTCCACTGGTCATGGCCGTCTTTGTGCCACCCGGCAGGATTGCGTTTATCCGAATCCCATCTTTTGCATGATCCGAAGCAATCGATTGAACGAGCCCGATCATACCTGCCTTAGAAGCTGCGTAGGCCGCCATCCCCGGCATTCCACCATTGCTGAATCCCACAAAGGACCCAGTAAACAGAATTGCTCCCTTGCGTTGCCGTGCCATCGTTGGAATCTGCGCCCTGGCGGCAAAGAAGGCGCTGGACAGATTGGCCGCTATCACAGCATCCCAGTTTGACACCTCCATTTCTGGAACAGATCCGAGTTCGCCTAAAATCCCTGCGTTATTGAAGGCGCCGTCAAGAGTTTCGAAGTGTTCGACAGCGTGGTTAACAAGCTCCTTGGAGTACGCCTCATCAGTTACGTCGCCTGCGAGATAAGACGCTTCACCGTTGCTTGATCGGATTTGCCAGACAAGCTTTTCCAATTCCTCCTCACGTCGTGCGCCCAGAACTACTCTAGCGCCTTCTCTAGCGAATAGTAGAGCAGCGGCGGCACCGATACCGCTACTGGCTCCGGTGACTATAATTGTCTTGTTTTTCAATTCCATAGTAAAGCCCTTTCATTTCCGACTGGCTTTTCTCTATGAAGTATCGAACCTTTCAGTCGACCCGTTTCCTGCTCTTATGACCAGCTTGCTGATGAAACAAAAAAGGAAAATGCTTTGCTAGGTATCCGATATGACAATAGAATCCTAAGATGAGCTCCTGACAGTAATCTGAATAGAATAGATTACCGGCGCTTGGGTTATCCCCTGCCGTAATCCCTACCAGTGTTCTTGTAGTAAGTTCACTCCTGTTTGGCCGTCCTGAAGAATTGCCCTAGCCTCGCCAGAAGTTGTCGCCAAACGCGCCAATACTATCGTTCCGATAAGCATCGCAAGGACAGCTCGGCCGTTCTGGACATCTTCATTGCGCTGAAGTAGTGCGGCCACACGGTCCGCCGCGGCGGCGCCTTCCTGTTTCGTGTCATTTTTTGTCCGGCTAACCCCGGCGCCCATCGCGGCAAGGGGACAGCCGCCGCCGGTATTCCCCACATGTTCCGGGGACAGGTATGTCGCTATGTATTGTTCCCGCGCGGCTACGCGTTCCTGTCCGGGTGATGCCGCCTCCATCTCCCCGACAACTTCACCGACAGCATGACTGAACGCCCTGGCGACCAAGTCATCCTTGGAGGTGAAATGCCGGTAGAAACCCCCATGTGTCAGGCCTGCCGCTTGCATGACATCAGAGACGCTTGTCGCTCCAATCCCTTTTTCGCGAAGCAGCCTTGCAGCCGCATCAAGGATGCGATTGTGAGATTTTTGTTTTTCGCTTGCTGACATTCTGGGCATTCAGGGCTGCCTCCAAAAGGGGTTGACATATAGAGTTCATCTATCATCCATAAAATAGGATTACAATTGTCATCTAAATCTTAACTATTCCCCCATCTCAAAATTTTGATCACTTCAGGTGTCAGTCGGGTCGGGCGAGAAATCGTAAGAATGCTGCTAAAAAAGGATTGTCCTGTGCGCGCATTTGTAAATCATCCTAATCAACTTAAAGCTGAGTTTAAGGGGTTCGGCGCAGAGATATTTGTAGGCAATCTGTTTGATTTCTCTGATCTTACTCAGGCGATGGCGGGCGTATTTAGGGCACTTCATTGTCAACTCATTGCCCCTCATCTTCTACATAGCTCCATGCTAACCCGTGAGCACTGGATTGCGAGTAATTTTGCCCGCTGGATACCAGATGTAGGTGCTAATCTCGGTCCCAAGAGTCAGAATTGGCTGTCCGGGGCTTGGGGTCTGTTAATTGATCGGTTTGAAGAACATAATTTGACAGCTTCCCCAATAGGTTTGCAAACCGAGATTCCTGCACTTCAGTTTCAGACTAATACCTGTTGCGCAGGTGTCCGTTAGCTTCGCTCTAAGCTGCATAGATAAAATTTCCATTGGTGAAATTAAAACGACGCCCAAGGGTCACGCCAGGCCCAAGTTATTCGTCATCACAGTGTTGGAACACTATTTAAGGTAAAACAAATGAACGCCATGTCAAAACCTGTGCAGCACGAATTGGTCCTCGGGAGCATTATTCAGCACCTCGGCGAGACCCATGATTTGATGGCGAAAAAAGGCTTGCCGCAGAGCCTCTCGCATCTGATTGAACTACGGGTATCGCAGATCAATGAATGTGCATATTGTGTCAAAATGCATAGTTCGGATGCCCGCAAGGACGGTGAAACTAGCGAACGGCTTGACCGGCTTGCAGCCTGGCGACACGTTTCGGATTTTACGGCTGCCGAAAAATCAGCGTTTGCCTGGGCAGAGGCTCTGACCTACCTTGATCGCAATACTGACTACGCTGCCTTACGCGCAGATCTTCGTGATCACTACGAAGACGAGATGATCTCGTTGATCACGACATGTGTCAGTATGATCAACCTCTGGAACCGAGTTCAAATATCGAAGTATTGAATTATGAGTATAGAACTAAAAACAGAGGAATTCGAAAAGGCGCGTCCCCAGCTGATGGGGATCGCTTACCGCCTCCTCGGCGTCGTTGCTGAAGCAGAGGATGCTGTACAAGACACAGCCTATAAGTGGTTCTCGGCGACGGGGCCTCTTCCAGACAAGCCAGTGGCCTGGCTCACAACAGTTTGCACAAACCGCTGCCTAGATATTTTAAAATCTGCTAGACGAAGGCGAACCGACTATGTTGGTCCCTGGCTGCCGGAGCAGTTCGAATCTGAAAGTACATTAGATGTGGAAAGTCAGCTAGAGATCGCTTCATCGCTTTCAACAGCATTTTTGTTGTTACTGGAACGGCTTACGCCTCGCGAACGTGCGGCTTATTTGCTGCATGACATCTTTGGTATGGCACATCAGGATATTGGTCAGACTCTTGGTCTCTCGACCGAAAACTCGCGCAAGCTCGCCTCTCGGGCACGTCGAATGGTCAGTCAGGAAAACGTTAGGTTCGTACCTTCCGCAGAACGGCAAAAAGAATTGCTCGAGAAATTCAGGGTGGCGATTCAGACAGGAGACACACATGAGTTAGTTAAATCTCTAAGTCAGGATGTCGACTTGCGGGCGGACAGCGGGGGCAAAGTTACAGCCATCACTCACATCCTAGAAGGCGTCGAAGCAGTACTCAATTTCTTTTCAGAAGTCCTGTCACCGGCTTGGAATTCCCTTCAGTTTGAGATGCGAACAGTCAATGGTTGTCCCGGTCTGCTTATTTGGGAAGACGATGTGCTTCACGCACTTGTTTCTTTTTCCGTCGATGCCGACCAGACCATCCGAAGTATTTTCATTCAGCGGCATCCAGAAAAACTCGAACTGCTTCTCGAAAAGAAAGGTCGCCCTCAGGTAGACGGGTCTCTATTTCTACAGTAGCCGCATACACACGGTATCAACATCTGAGAAATCGGGAAGGGTACACAACACGTACCGTTTGCTCGCAACCCAAAAAAGACTTGGACAGTCTTCAGATACGGCGATGAGCAAAATCATGAAGGATTTTTCCGCTGGCAAATCGGTCGTGGTGTCAAGACAAATAGACTTGCTGAACTAAATGCTTTTTGGGAGTTCGCCTAGCGCGTGTTGAGCACCTTATCGAGTGGACATCAGCCACAGTCAGCTGACCTGAAACAACCAACGCGATATTTTATGAAGCCAAAAGGGCTGTGCCGCTTCAGCTTTGTGCGGAATCCTTGCAGTGGAAGGTTGCAGCCGGCATTGAAACTGCAATGCTGAATTTGATCGCACTGAAAGTTGAATTGCGCCTAAATGATCCAAGAGTAGTGAGAGTCCGAGAATATACTCACTGCCCTTGGCTTTTTCTGAACAGCGAGCGCGGTAGAAAATGGTTCGCATTGAACAAGTGTGGAAACCGTTCCAAGGTCGAGAAACACCGGCACAGGGCGGGCGTTTCAAAAATAATCGTCATTCGGCCCTATCATCACAGCTCACCGATATTTGCCAGTCAGGCTATAGATACCTCGGCCTGCCCCGGCAAAAGGGCCGGAGCAGAAAACGGCTCGCTGATCAAGCAGGTTGACTAAGAAAAGATGTGAACATGGAAGTATATCCGTCCATCTGCACGGTGGCTTTTCCCATCTCAGCAAATACATCTGCGGGAAGTGCGTTGAAACCAAGCCCATTGGCAAGCACGCTGTACACTTTCAATGCAGCGACTAACCCAATTACATCTTCCGCAGTTTGGTCACTCCAGCCAGCATCACGCAAAGCCTGAATGTCGCTTTCTTCAACATCGGCTGAGTTTAGATTAAGCTTTGCGGCAAACGCGAGAATTGGTTCCAAGGACCTCTCAGACTGCCTTTCGTTACGAACCTCAAGTGCACTAATCATTCCTGTACGGATACCAGCGCAGAATGCTGAACCATTTTGTTGGCCAAGTTCAAAGCCGATGCGCTCACAATCCTCCCAGTCAAGTTCCTCTGCGTTTTTGATTACATTGTCTAAGAACTCCACGATCGGGAGATAGCGGTTGTGGTCTCTCAGAAGGGATTCCATAAAATTCTGCATTTCTTTGTTCTGAGCGAGAAAGGGCATAGTTTGACTCCATATAACGAAACGATACGTAGCGTTTCGAAATAAATCGATAAACGACCCAACCCGTATTGCCAACTTAAAAGTTCGAGGTTTTTCAGCTTTTCCGAGGTGTCAACGCAATTGTTATCATGCTTGTGAGGCTTTCACTAAAAGCATCATCCAGCTCCCTGTGACCAAATAGAAGTCGGTGGTAAAGAGGACCAAAGATCATGTCTAACACCAGATCCGTCTGCAGTTGCTCGGAAATTTCACCATCCCGTTTTCCGCGCTCGATTAACTGCCTCGAGGGTTCCAGCAATTGAGTGAAAATTCTGCTCCGAAATTCTTCGAGAATATGCGGATCCGACTGACCCTCTCCCACCATTTCGGCGATCACTTTGCCCGATGGACCGGAAAGAAGCTCAACCATCTCCCTGATTTGCGTGCTTAGGCCTAAGGTTACAGGACCATCTTCTTGAAGAGAAATACATGGCTTCATTGTCGAAAAGAAAGCATCCATGACAATTGCACATTTGGAATCCCACCATCTATAAATAGTGGACTTCGCAACGCCCGCTTCTTCTGCGATTGCGCTGATCGTTATATGTCGGACCGACTTGCGACTCATTAGTTGCAACGTCGCGTTTATCAGCGATTGTCGAGATGCTTCGCTGCGTGGTCTTCCTGGCCTGGCTGGCACTTTGCTATGCGTCCTGTTTGGGTCCAAATCTTCGGCAAAAATACTGGGTTTTAGACTAATACATCCTAGGAAGGTTAACGGCAAATCTTCAACCAGCCATCAAGCGCAACGAAGGGCTAGCCAGTTCCGCAATTCATTTTTTTTAAATAAATCTGAGATGTCGCGTCACACCCGACCTCCCCCAGTCGTCCTTGTACTGAGTGAATCCTCGATGTTCCGCTTCGGAAAAAAGTAACATATAGGGGTGACGAAAGTGAGTTTAGGCACAAAGACCGCAATTGAGAAGCGAAGACACAAACACCCGAAAATTGAAGGAGGGTGCCTGTGTGGAACGGTTAGGTTTAGGATTGATAACAACTTTTCAAACTTACTCATTTGCCATTGCAAGCAGTGTCGGAAGACTACCGGAGCCGGAAGTGCCGCCAACTTAATATCGACGACAGGCTCGCTTGAGCTAACAAACGGGGCCGACTTAGTCACGACGTTTCGGCATCCGACACGATATTTTACTAAGGCTTTTTGCGGGTTGTGTGGTGGTGCCGTCCCTTATCTAAATCATACAGAAACATTGTGTTTTGTACCTGCTGGGTCGCTGGAAGGCGAACCGGAGGTAACTCGGCAGGACAATATCTTCACAGAAGAACGGCCAGACTGGTGCACAGCAGGCTATCTAGCCGAAAACCATATCGGCTTTGGTAGTGTTTTTGAGGATCTACGTAAACAATGATCACGTGCTTTGTCAGATACGAGCTGAACCCTGAAACTCTCGACGCATTCGAGAACTATGCCAGAATGTGGCTTCCGCTGGTTGAGCGATATGGCGGAAACCATCACGGGTACTTTCTGCCGCATGAAAGCGCCAACGACCTTGCTGTGACTCTATTCTCATTCCCTTCGTTGGCAGCATACGAAGAGTATAGAACTAAAAGCCGCGAAGACCCAGCATGCATAGCGGCATATGACTACGCAGAGAAAACACAGTGTATTAGACGATACGACCGCCAATTTTTACGCCCGGTTCTGGCGGACTATTGAATGCGCTAGAGCTACGTTGCAATGCGCAGCCAAGAATTGAGCGGTACGCAATGTCTTTAGTAAGGGTTCAAAGACACACCTCGAGAGAAAACCTATGAGATACAGTTATCAACCAATTCCAACAGAAGTTGTTGATTGGCACAGACGAGAAAAAGTCGATTGGCAGGGCAATGAAATCCTCTTCATGAATGATGGCGGCACCTATCCGTGTAGACACTGCCTGAAGGAATCGGGAAGTTCGAGCGGGGCACTTCTCTTCTCATATCAACCAATTCTACCAAAGGGTGTTTACGCTCAGCCAACGGCTGTCTTTATCTGCAATGATGACTGTAAAAAACCGGATGAAGAGTCTGAGGTTCCGGAGATTGTCTATAACAGATTTGTCGCTCTTAGAACGTTCCGGGAAAACGGAATGATGGACTACGGCGTAAACACTCTCTGTGACGGAAGCGATGTCGCTAAGGCAATGGATAGTATATTTGAAAATGATGAAGTCGCCTTTGTAAATATACACACGGCGCTTGCAGGATGCCTACTATGCACAGTGCGCCGGACATAAGAATCTCCACCGGAGTACGCCCAAGAGAAGCGCTCTTAAAAGGCCAAAAATACTTCACCGAACTAAGACATTGGTTTCATGCGCATCCAGAAACAGCTTACGAAGAAGTCGCTACAGGGCAGAAAGTGGCTGCATATCTGAAGAGTTGGGGCTGGGAGGTTGAGACTGGGGTGGGCAAGACTGGAATCATAGGCCGAAGGCACTTTGGAGTAGGGGGAAAGTCTGTTGGATTTCGAGCCGATATGGATGCACTTCCTATCAAGGAAAATACATCACTACCCTATGAAAGCCAATTTGCCGGAAAGATGCACGCATGTGGGCATGACGGACACACGGCTGCGCTTCTTGCCACAGCCTTTGCGCTCTCTCACGCAGACGATTTAAACGGAACCGTCACAGCGATTTTCCAACCTGCTGAGGAGGCCGGTGATGGGGCCGAGGCGATGTTTGCAGACGGGCTATTGGAACGATACCCGCTTCATGCGGTTTTTGGTTTTCACAATCTTCCGGGGATAGCCGCAGGAAAGATTTGCCTCAGGGAGGGGGCCTTTTGGGCAGCGGCTGACGCGATTGAAATCAGATTAGAGGGGCGGAGTTCGCATGGCGCACAACCCCACCTTTCAAGAGATGTAATAGCGGCCGTCGCAGCAATTGTCACAAGCTTAAACACGATCGTTTCGAGAAACATGGATCCAGCTGACAACACATCGATCAGCATTGGTCGACTTCACGCTGGATCAACCTGGAATGTGATCCCAGATGCAGCCGTGCTGCAGGTGAGCATTCGGAGTTTTAGCACTGAATCCCGTGTTCTTATCCTAAAAAGAATACGACAGATTGTATCCGGTATCGCAACGGCGATGGACGTGCGATCAGAATTGGAAGTTTTGCACGGATGTCCCGCCGTTACAAATGATGCAGATCTGACGCGGCTTGCGGGCGATGTTGCTGTAAAGCGGTTTGGGGGCAGAAACGTTGAGAAGAGAGCTGCACAATTGACGCTAAGCGATGATTTTTCGGTGTTTCAACAGCATATTCCTGGTGTTTATATTGGAATTGGAAACGGGCTTAAATCGCAGCCCCTTCATCATCCGCAGTATGACTTTGGAGACACTCTCATAAAACGAGCAGCTATGCTCTGGATTGAACTGGCGTATGAGTTTTTAAACCGGCGCGTAACTGCGAATGACAATATCCTACCTAATCCACCAAGGACCGGGAGGCCGCGTTGAAACTCTTGTTTGCTCCTCAGTCTCCGTTTGCAAGGAAAGTTCGGATAGTATCGATTGAGACCGGAATGCACAATCAGATCAAGCCGGAAGTGGTGACGATGATACCTGGCAAGCAAAGTGACAAAAACTCTGCCAACCAGATTCCGCTTCAGAAAACTCCAGCCCTAATACTTGACAACGGGATTGTGCTTTTTGATTCTAGGGTGATTTGTGAATATCTGGTCGGCCTCGGCAAACAAAATGATCTGATACCGATCGAATTAAATGAGCGCGCGCAAGTTATGACTTTGCATGCTCTTGCGGATGGGATGTGTGATGCTGCGGTGTCCCTTCGGTATGAAACTTGGCTTAGGCCCAAAAGCTATCGATGGAAAAAATGGAAGGACGCGCAGTGCGCCAAAATTCAGGCCGGAATCACCTGGGTCGAGGAAAACCCGAACTGTCTGTCCGGCCCGCTTAATCTTGCGCATGTAGCTTTGGCATCTTGTCTGGGCTATATCAACTTTCGGTGGCCGGAAGCAGAATGGTTAGTATCAACGCACAGCCTCGCGTCTTGGTATGAAGCAATTGAAAATCGGCCTTCATTCTACTACACCCGACCAACCATTGCAGCTTAATTCACGTGTGGCGCAAGGAAAAGATTTTAGCGTTTTTGCAGGCGCAACTTCATGATAGCATAGCTGCCACAACGGCTTACCGTCAGTTCAACTTGCTTAACAATTTGGTTCGCAGATACCTTTTTGACGAGCCAAATAGGAAGGCCGTCGGACTTGTTCTGGGAGCTGTTTTATTGTGGGCCAGCTGGCCTGCACTAGCGACTATCGCCCACCCTACACCACCATTCTTGGTGTTGGGCTCTTCCGCACTCGTTGGTTTTTTTTTGCTTTTGTCGCGGCTGTACAGACAAAGTCAATACGTGCTTTCATCTCGGTTCCCACTAAGACATTAATCTGGGTATCAGCCGGTCTGATTGGAAACAATGCATTCTATCTTGCTGCCATTTCTAGAGTTGGTCCTGCAGAAGCAAATGTCATCCACTATCTCTGGCCTGTACTCTTCGTTGTCTTGGTTTCTGCATTGCAACAGCGGTCTACCACTTGGCGACAAAAATTGGGTATTTCCTGTGGCTTCATTGGTGTAGCAATTGCGCTGTATCCACATATGGACGGAAATCTAAGTCTGACTGGTGTTTTGTTTGGCTTTTGCGGGGCGCTGACTTTTGCGATTTATTCCGTCGGTCGTTCAATTGAGAAGATGGGCACAGATGTTATAGGCCCATCGCTTGGTCTTGCTGGGTTTGGCGCCTTGTCCGCCCATGTCGTCTTGGAACCAGCCCATTTGTTGACAACCCAGCAATGGATTGCCGTGACTCTAATCGGCATAGGGCCGTTTACCATAGCTAACATGTTTTGGGACCAAGCTACGCGCAAAGGGTCTGCAGCAACTATCTCCAGCCTCGCGTTTTTGACACCGTTGGTCGCAATAGGGCTATTATCCATACTAGGTTTAAACGCGTTCACCTTAGCGACACTAGTAGGTGCTCTATTTACTGTTGTCGGAGCACTGGTTAGTTCCGCCTCGGAGTAGTTTTGCGCGGAATGGATCAGCTCTAAGCGAGCCGATCAAGAAAAACAACAAGTGTCCCCCGGCGCCATTTATAGCATTGTTAACGTTTTGCCCCGGCCCGACAGATAGCAGGCCGGATCTCGAGTTTGAACATCTGCACTTTCAGCAATAGAGCGGTCTTTTACAGACTGACGCTGGCATATATTTAGCCAAGTCAGCTTCAGCGTGAGGGAATGAATATTGATCTCACTTTTGCCGCTCAAAATAATGAGAGCACAGGTACCAGATAATTACTATTCGGTGCTTAAATCAATAGGGGCCGGAGCGGAGAGTCGGAAAACCGCGATCGTATGAGCAGCTGCTTTTGGGAGCCTATCGTTTGAAAATCCGCAAATAAGCGGATTACGCAAATTAGGACAGGCATATGCCCCCGTATTCCAGGGCAATTGGTGTTACTTGAGGTAGATATTGGTTTGGAAATCAACCCAATGTAACTTCTGAGGAGGCCATCTTCCGACGATTGAACAACTTGTTCCACCCGAGTATTGCGTAGATGGCGCCTTTTGTGATTGCGAACTCTCGAGGTTCGAGAGTCTAAACCACGTTGGTCGCCAAACAACCAACTCGCGATGGTTGCGGAGAGCCTAGTTCGGTCACTGAAAAGGGGGTTCAGACACTACCCGGCTTTGTGAGCTCTGCAAGTGTTTCGCCCCGCTCCTTTGACCGAGAGCTGTAATGGCTCCTATGCCCAACACAATGCCAGCAGCTAACAACCCCTTTTCTATAGAATTAAAGGTATCTGCAACTGCCCCAGCCGCAATAGGACCGATTGTCTGACCTATCGCGAAGGTTGTTGTAAAGAGGGCAACGGCTGTTCCTTGAATTTCGGAGGGAAGATTATAACGAGAGAACGCGGTTATTGCTGCAGGAGCAATGAAAACTCCAATTCCGAATAATGTCCCTGAAAGGATGATTGATACTGGTCCAGAAAACAACAATGGTAGAAGCGTTCCTGCTGCCGTCACCCCAATGGCCATTGCAAGCGGCACACCGTTTGAGAACCGTGCCAGAATTGTTTTCCATGCAAAGGGAGAAACAATAATAGCCAGTCCTATTGCGACCCAAGTGACAGACACCAATTCTGGTCCAGCAGAGATATCCACCATCCAGGCTACTAGAAATGTCACATATACAATATAACCTGTGGCGAAGAGCCCGTAGCCAATGAGAGCATAAAGCGTGAGTTTTATAAGCGTTCTTATTGGAATCGTTTGAGCGGGTTGAGTTTGGGCAACTTTATCAGGCAAGTGCAAAAATGAAGTGGCCCAGATTGCTAGAAAAGAGAAAAGCACACTGGCTCCACCCAAACCGACCCATACGATTGGCCAAACTGGCGCACCATGCAAAGCAAAAATTGTGGGTATTGTTGCGCCAGTCAGAACCATGCCTACGCCTCCGCCACCAAAGTAAAGTGCAATGGCCAAGGCTGTTTTCTTGGGATCGGAGAATAGAGTAGCCGCAAGAATGCCGCCTGAGATAAAAACCGGAGCACCAGCTATTCCACTGGTGATCCTCCATACTGTCAGAAAAACGAAGTCATCTGTTATTCCAGACAACAACAGGCTGACGGAGGTGCATATCATGCCGATAACGTACAGTCGCACCGGTCCAATTCGTCTAATTAGCGTCAGCGTGAGCAGGGCGCCTCCAATGTACCCGAGAGCATTGGCTGTATTGATCCACCCGGCTTCTGCATAGGTCCAGCCTAAATCGGCACGCATAGCTGGCAGAATCAACCCGTAAGCAAATCGTGCAAATCCGTTTGAAACTGTAACACCGAGCGCGAGTCCAAGCGCAACCCACCACGCGGATACTGAGTGATGCCCATTCACAGGATTGCGCTCCTCATTAAGTAGCAGGCGGCCATTCCAGCAGCACGAAGGGAAGACAGCAAATTGGTCACCATCATAGAGGATATGTTAGAAAACATTAGAAAGTGAGTAGTTTAACGGTGGCTTCAAAAGTGTTGATTGATTTTCGACTTGTCAGCACATCTGTGGCGGCATCAAATCCGCCAAATAGGCTCGTCGGTCGGCGTTTCCGCTTAGTACATTTTTGATCCAGGACTTCTGCTCAAACCATATAACCGCAGTTTCGTGTACGCAGGCGCGTACCGGGCGGGTAGAGAATGTAAAGCTCTCCGGAGTCGACAAATCTGAATACGATAGTAGCTGGCACCATACGTCCGAATGCGTCCACCACTGGAATAACAGCCAGTTGGCAAGTGTTCCCTTGTGCAGCACGGCAAACCCCGTTTTATAAAACTCGCCTTCTTCCCTGGTTAGATGCAATAAGGAAAACACATGCTCGCGTGCGCTAGTTTCTGCCGCTGTAGTAAATAGTCTGGAAGGGCCGCTGATCTGTTCGGTAGTGATGCCATACGCCTTGATCGCCCAGTCGTCCAAGGTCCAGAGTCCCAACGGGGCGACCTTTCTTTTCCTGTACGGTGAGAAGTCCGTCTGAAGAACTCCTTTAGGCCATGTAATCATTCGTCTGCCTCAGGCATTCAGCTTTGGAAATCAGCTTTAACTAAGAAGTTTTCTTACCATCGTTGCTGGTAGGAAAAAATTGAATAATTATCGCCAGAAGATTGAGAAAAGTTCGTCGATTGGTCGGTTGTGATGAAAGCACAGTATCCTCCTCTGAGTTCAATTCGGGCATTTGAAGCAGTTGCCCGCTGCGGAACTATTCGCCGCGCCGCAGCAGAACTGGGAGTTTCACCGTCGGCTGTCAGTCACCAGATACGGGCGATCGAATCCTGGTTCGGTCAGCAGATGTTTGATCGTCGCGGCCGGGATCTGATCGTAAACAAAACCGGCAGTTTCTATTTCGAGAATGTCCGGCCTGTGTTTGACCAACTCAGGTTGGCTTCGGCAAAACTGACAGACAAACCAAAAGAAAAACTGAAACTGCTTGTCTGTCCGTCATTTGCATCGCTCTGGCTTGTCCCGAGGCTTCAGGGGTTTACATCGATGTACTCCGGCCTGAGCATTCAGATACATTGTATGAAGGAAACCATTGATCTAAATGGAACAGAATTTGACTGCGCGCTGCGTTATTGTCAGGGCGTGCCGGATGGGCATAGGGGGATTTGTCTGACGGGGGAGGAGGTGTTCCCGGTCTGCTCGGAAGCTTATCTTTCAGCCCATCAGCCGTTGACATCATTTGAAGATCTTATGAACCAGGTTCTGCTGCACGACACGCTGGGTGATAGTGGGGTTAATGCCTGTAGCTGGTCATCGTGGTTTTCCGAAGTCGGGTTTCCGGGCATGGTGCCTTCTGATCGGCACGAGTTTTCCGACAGCAATATCATGTATGAGGCCGCCTGCAATGGGCTGGGGGTGGCACTAGGGAGGAGTGTTCTGGTCGACGATTATCTTAATTCAGGCAAACTCATACGCCCAATCGCATTCAGCATTCGCTCAACACTCGCCTGGTACGCGGTCCGCCCACAATCAGGCACCAGAAACGAGGCGCTCGACCTTTTTCTGAACTGGCTGTCCGCCGAAGCAGCCCGACCGCCTGTCATCCCATCGATTAGGGACAGCTCTTGACTACGGCCAGTAACAATATATGCATGCTGCATGCATACAAATGAACGCACCGCAAATTTACTCGGAACCCTTAGCACGGCGGTCGCTAACGGCATCGACAACATCGACGCGAGCAGCCTGGATCATGGTGCGTCAGCAGCGGCAGCGCTCGTGACCATCGGAAACTATCCGAAGCAGAATGTGACCGAGCTCTCGGTCTGTCTGCGCCTCTCACATTCTGCCACCGTGCGGCTTGTAGACAGGCTAGCCGCGTCCGGGCTGATTATCAGAAACCCGGGCAGGGATAAGCGCGCCCTGACGCTCGCGCTGACGCATCAAGGTGAGGAATTTGTCGGTGGGTTGCAGGACCGGCGGCGGGCAGCTCTTGAGGACCTTCTGCATCCGCTCGATGATGTCGAGCGTCGGCTGTTAACCGGGATAATGGAAAGGATGCTTATTTACGCAACCCGGTCGCAAGAAGATGCAAACCAGCTGTGCAGATTTTGTGATCTCGAAATCTGCCCACAGGACGATTGCCCCGTCGAAAAACGTGCCCGTCAGCTGCGTTGACCGTTTGCGGAAATTTTCCGCAAAGACAAAGATCAGGGAAACATCATGACAGAGAAACCGATCTCGATTATTGAGGCGCCTTTGTCCGTAGGAGCGGGCCTGGCAGGGGTTGAAATGCTGCCCGCGGCTCTTCTGGATGCGGGGCTTGCCGAACGTGTCGGGGCAGCACGTGTAGTTTCGGCAGAAGGAACGCTCGCCGTAAAAGACATCGATAGGGTCGTGGGCATTCCTGAGCCGCTGAGAGTCCGGTCATTCCTTTTGTCGCTTGCAGATAAAGTGGAAGCGGAACTCAGAGAGGACCGGTTCCCTTTAGTACTCGGTGGTGACTGCACCGTTTTGCTGGGATGTCTCGCTGGCGCAGGACGCAACGGCAACCCGGGCCTTTTTTTCCTAGATGGCCATACGGATTTCAACGCGCCCGGCGCGCCTGATCACGAAACAGCTAGTATGGATCTGGCAATTGCCTCCGGGTACGGGCCGGACATATTGACTGCACTGGACGGAAAAACCCCGCTGGTAGCGCAAGAACAAACCGTTGTATTTGGCGTTCGTGAAGAAAACAGACTAACCGGGATCGGTGGCAACACTCTTCCGGACAACACCGATATTCTTCATCTGTCTCTGGCCGCAATCAGGGAATTCGGCTTTGGAAATGCGCTGAAGAAGGCAATGAAACGGCTGGCGCAAGCGGATTCGGGATTCTGGCTACATCTGGATGTGGATGTGCTGGATGACGCGGTCATGCCGGCGGTGGACTACAGGATGCCAGGCGGGCTGAGTCCGGGGGAGGTAAAGGCGGCGGTTGCGGCAGCGCTAGAAACCGGGAAAGTCTCTGGGATGAACGTAACCATCCTCAATCCCAAGCTGGACTGGAATGGCCAGTGCACCGGGCTGGTTGTCAGTCTACTTGCGGCCGCCTTTTCCGGGTAACTGAAGTGAACCAGGCGAGTTTTTCGGACAGCGATCTGATCTGTGACTTCTTAATCATCGGCGGGGGATCGGCAGGCTGCGTCATTGCCCGTAGGCTGGCTGATAGAACACGTGACCGGATAATTCTGCTTGAGGCGGGCAAATCCGACGAAGGCGATCCTGCCGCGATCGACCTTGCGCAGCTGGATAAACAGACAACTGACTATGACTGGGGATTTCAATCAAGTCCTCTGGACGGCTCAGCCCGCGTGATGGACTATAGCCGTGCGCGCATCCTGGGCGGTTGTGGCAATCATAATGACTGTGCTTATCTGGAACCCCCTGCTTCAGACTTCCTGGGTTGGGAGGCACTCGGAGCAAAAGGCTGGGGACCCGGGGATGTTCAACCTTTCTTTGCGCGGATCAGGGAGTTCGTGCATGTGGATCGCGAGTATGAGCGTAGCTCGGTCAGTCAGGCCTTTGTTTCGGCTGGTAAAGAACTTGGCTTTCCGGAGACCCCTTTTCACAAGGAGATTTTGCCTGGTGTTGGGTGGTTTCCGTTGAATTCCAGGGGCAAACTGCGGCATTCCAGTTCGGTAGCATATCTGCACCCGCTCAAGAGACTGCCACCGCATCTGGAAGTCAGGACAGAAACACTCGCCAAAAAGCTACTTCTGGATGGCACACGCGTGGTGGGGGCGGAAACGTCGCGCGGCAGAATTTTTGCACGCAGAGAGGTCGTTCTGACGGCCGGTGCGATCCAGACACCGCAGCTTCTTATGCTGTCGGGTATCGGGCCGCAACAGCACCTCCGGAAACATGGTATTCCGGTCGCCGTGGATCTGCCGGGTATCGGCTCCCATCTTTTGGACCACGTCTGTGTTTCTGTCTGCTGGGAGTTGAAGGAGCCTGTCCCGCAATGGGTTCATACCCCTTACCAGGCGACCCTGTTGGCCAAGATTGACCGCGATGCTCCGGCACCGGACCTGCTATTTCATTTTGGCCTGCGTCCGGACGATGCGCAGAATCCTGGCGCGTCGTCTCACGCGGATCCTGCGGACTGCGTTGTTGTTCAGCCGAACGTTGCGCGTGCCCGGTCAGAAGGTTGCGTAAAGCTCTCCTCTGCCGATCCGTTTGATAAGCCACTTATCAGACTTAACTATCTGTCTGACAAGGACGGGTATGACCTGCGCATGCTGTGGGAAGGGCTGAGGCTGGCGCGGCGTCTCGGTTCTACTCAGAGGATGGGACAGCTGATAAAAACAGAAACAGCACCTGGTCGTGACATCCAAAGTGATGACGGGCTCAAAGCCTATATCCGTGAAGCCTGCAAAACCGTATTCCATGCATGCGGGACCGCTGCAATGGGGAATTCGGAAAACCCGCAAACAGTTGTTGACCCCCGTTTACGGGTAAAGGGTGTTACAGGATTACGGGTCTGCGATGCGTCAGTGTTTCCATCCTTAGTAACGGTCAATATCAACTGCACCGTCATGATGGTTGCAGAGAAAGCAGCTGACATGATCCTGGCGGACAGGCGCTGAGTTTACGAGTTGCGCCTGCTGTCTGAACGGGAGCGGCGGTGGTTACCGTAATCTCTCCCTTGCAATATCAAGTACATACTGCCGAGTAAGGGGTGCAAGCAGGACAGAATGGGCCTCTTCCGGCCGCATCCACAGAACCTCCGAAAGCTCCGCACACGGCTCTGCTTCAAATCCAATCCTGATCAGAAACAGCTCCGCCCGGACTTCAAGGTCGTTTTCATTAGCCGCCCGGGCCCGGAACCGGCCAAGGTATTCCGGTTGTTCAGGTTCAATCTGCAATCTCAGTTCCTCACTGAGTTCACGACACAGGGCTTCAACGGCAGACTCGCCGGGTTCGATCTTACCACCGGCCTGCATGAAGGCATCTGTGAATCTCTTACGAACTAATAAAAGTTCTCCCTGTTCGTTAATGATTACTGCAGCGGCTATTCGTATTTCATTCATCCTAAACCTCGTACAAGTGCTAAATCATCTTGATGATCAGATTTACTTAGCCTTGACTTTAATTACGACGCGATGCCGTTTCAGTTTGTGACGTTGCGCGGAGCCGCTCCTCAGAACCGAAATACAACTGCCCCCTGACAGGCTCTCCGAAAAATTAGGTAGTCCGGGCTTGAAACGCTGTATGGTCCAAGAATCGCATCCCCGATCTAGCAAGCGTATCCTGACGTATGTAATTCAGTGGCGCCCACGTCCGATACAGGGATATCCTCAACCCTAACATCAATGTCGTGACTTTCGAGGAACGAAACCGCGCCAGCTGGATCTCGGTGTCTCTCTGCAAAGAATATTCCCCCCGTGCGGGGCTCGCTGCCGTCCAGACCAATCGTGTGCGTGACATGTAGGACAGCACCCAAAGCCGTGAGGTGGGTTTGCGAAACCGCATCACGTAAAAAGATTTGTCGCCGGATCTCCTGACCGTGCTTCAGTGTGCCGTGAATAGTAACGGTAACCTCATGTGGTGCACCTTCTCCGGGGTTGTATAGTAAGGAGTTTCGGAACGAGTCAAACTCCTCTGCCTGCAGTTTTGACCAAATACCTGAGGTCACCAGCCGCGCCATCAGATCCATCGTCGACTGATCGTCATAGGTTATTCGGGTAGCTACGCTTGAAGCTCCTGTGACTGCCGGCAAGGTTAGATGGTCAGGTGTATCAAACCTGTAACATACGCCTTCCGAACCGCCGAAAAACCTCGCCGGTTTTGGGTCGGACAGGCCCGACATCTCTTTCCAGACACCGTTTTCAAGAACCGGAAACGGCGCGGCAAGACGGTCCACATATTCAACGGAATCTGGCCCAGCTTGGTCTGCAAGGCTATAGCGGATATCTGTATTAATCGTTTCAATTCGTTCGAATGTAGCCGCCTCATGTGATGCGATCAGTGCGGGAATACCTGCCATCCAGGAAGACGCAAAGACAACGGGAGATTGCAGATTTGCGAGCGCAGCCTCGATCACTCCTGACCGGACACGATCAGTCCACCGGGTAATGTCTACAAAGGGTATCGACTGTGAGATGCATGAGCGCATCAACCTGCTCTCTTTATCGTTGACCGCAGTGACGACCGCCGACAAGGGTTCTGGAAAGTTGCTCAGCGGGTCCTTGTCTTCTCCGAGGTCGAAGAAATAGGTGCCTGCATTGGGAAGCTGCCCCGAAAGTTCTGCTGCTTTTTGCTGATCTCTGCCTCCAACGACGACCCTGACACCGGGAAACCCTTCCGCCAGAATTCTGCAAATTTGTGACCCGACAACACCATATCCACCGGCAACCAGAATCGTTGCTGAATTTTCACCTAACATCTGACTTTCCTTTTTAGAGCCTGATTTGCTGAAGTGGCTTGCACCAACAGTTGGTAAAACTTAAATAGGTCAATCGTATTGTTTTTTTCAAGCCCGGTATAAACAAAATTGTAGGCTGGACAATCAGGAGGCATTATGCGGCTCTGGAAAACCACCCGGCCTAAGCCGGTGATTGTTCAGAGCCCAGAGTATCTGGACTCCCGTGTAGAAGAATGGAAACAACCATTGTCAGATCAGGAAAATTCCCCCAAGCACGAACATCCTGTCGCAAAACACTCAAAAGGGCGCCTTAAGGCGCAACAAATTTTAGACGCCGCAACTCGCCTTCTGATCAATGGGGGTTACAGCGCACTTAGCATGCGGACGGTATCTTCGGCCTGTGATATTTCGTTGGGAAATTTGCAGTACCATTATCCGACAAAGGGAGCTCTATGGAGGGCGCTGCTCCGGCGCGAGATCGAAAGATTTGAAGAAAATCAGAAGAAGTGGGGCGCTAATGCCTCCGGAGGAGATGCTGAAGGAGTTCTAGAGCATGCCGTCCGATATCTGCTTGAAGATCAGAAAAATACAGGTAGCTGTGCGCTATACAGAGAGCTTTGGGCATTGTCGTCGCACGACAGTGAGGTCGCCGACGTTATGACCGATATCTATGATCTCTACACATCCAAAATTGCAGATCTGGTATGTCAGGAAAATCCGCACTTGTCTGTAGCTGACGCGGGTCACCGCGCGGTTATCATCGTTTCTCTGCTGGAGGGCGCATCGCTGTTTCGTAGCGGCAGTTTTATCGCCGTTGTCCGGGAAGATGTGGTTCAGGAAGATATACTCGGCCTCATTTTGACCATAGCCCGTGCGAAAGGTACGCCTTTAGGTGGCTTGGTGCTGTAGGCCGGAAGTTGGCGTTTATCTGATGGGATCGTTCAACCCGTTATTGCAACGTGCTCAGGCGCCGCGTCCAACCAAACCTCTTCTGAGGAATTTCTGTCCTACCCACGTCACCTGACCGGGGTCCGGGTCGTCATATCTGCAAACCAACGTGCTTACCGGACCCGTCCGGGAGATCTGCAGGAGCGTGAAGTGACAGATATCTCAAACCCTCAAAACGCCAGATGGCGCGACCTGATAACCCCGGAGCACCTGCCATATTCGGCAATTCTGGGCGGTGGCGTCGTACTGCATGCAATGAATGTTTTTGTCTCCACCACGATCTTGCCATCGGTAGTAAAAGACATTGGAGGGTTGAGCTACTATGCGTGGAGCACGACGCTATTTGTTGTTTTTTCCATTGTCAGCGCCGCACTGACATCTCGGCTAAAAAACGCACTTGGTCCGCGAGAGGCTTACCTAACAGCCCTCGCAATTTTTGCCGTTGGCACGATCCTGTGTGGATCCGCGACCAATATTGCTATTCTGAATGCAGGCCGTGCGGTTCAAGGCGCGGGCGGAGGAATTCTTTACGCTCTGGCCTACACGGTTATCCGGATGGTTTTCCCGGAAAAGCTCTGGCCGATCGCAATCGGGCTGATTACGCTCATGTGGGGCGTCGCGACACTGCTTGGGCCTGCCGTTGGAGGTGTCTTCGCGGAAATTGGGCAATGGCGCATGGCGTTCTACGCGCTACTACCAGTATCAGCATTCATCGCTTTACTGAGCATCATCAGCCTTCCCGCTACTAGAAACCACCTGGTTAAAGCAGAACCAATTCCCGGTATTCAGCTTCTCGTTCTTGTTGCTATAGTTGGCATCCTGTCGATCGCAAGTTCTGACCCCACGATTAAATCGGTGGTTTATGGTCTCCTAATTTGCTTTGCGCTTGGCTACATTGCGATACGTGTCGAAAAAAATGCTAGAGGTCGAATACTACCTCGTGGGGCACTTAATTTTCTTTCGCCCTTTGGCGCACTGTATGCCTGTGTCGCATTTCTTCTAATCGGTATGCAGCCTGAAACTTTCGTACCGTTTTTCCTCCAGAAACTACATGGGCAGTCGCCGCTGATCGCGGGATACATCGGAGCCCTGATGGCCCTTGGCTGGACACTAGCCGCTTCAATATCAGCGGGTTACACCGAGGAGCGCGCGAACCGCACAATTTTACATGGCTCAGTGATAAGTTTAGGGGGATTGATCATTCAGGTGGTTTTTCTTCCCTACACCGTGAGCAGCCTCGCAATTTTGAGCGCAATCTGCGTCGGGCTGACCATGGTTGGTTTTGGGATTGGCTATTGCTGGCCGCATGTCACCACTAAAATTTATCATGCCGCGCCATCCGACGAAAGTGATTTGGCTGCAGGGGCGATTACGACCGTTCAGCTCTTTGCAACAGCCCTCGGCGCGGCACTCGCAGGTATGGTGGTAAACTTGGCGGGGCTTGCGGAGCCTGGAGGCATCGAAGGCGCCTCGTCCGCTGCATTTTGGATGTGTCTGGTATTCCTTGCAGCTCCCATGCTTAGCATTTTTTTCGCAATTCGAGCCAACAAAGGTGTCCAGATAAAACAGGAGAAAGCAATATGAGCAGTACTATTTTCCAGCCAATAGCCCTAATGTGTCTGACGGGAGGACTCGCTTGCTGGACTACATTGGCAGCGCTTAACAATCTGCGCTCATTTAGACATGGTGTCGGCTATATGGGCTTTATCATGGGAATGAGCGCCGTAAACTTGCCCGATACTCCTGCAAACCCACTAACATCGCGTGCTGTACACAGCAGCGCTCTACATAAAGCAGCGCTTGGTGTAATTATTCTAACCGAAGTCTGCGTCAGTACACTACTCTGGGCGGCAGCAGCAGGCGTCGTAATCCATATTTTTAGTGATGGGCCAGAACTAGCGGCCATGCAGACTGTGTACGTATCACTAATAGCGTTTATGTCGTTGGCATTTCTGCTATTAGTCAGCGGTTCCTGGTTCGCCTATTACACACATATGGAACAGTCGCAGATAATGCATTTCATTATGATTGGCACCGCTTTACTAGGGCTGAACTTAATTTAGGGGCTTCCCGTCAGCGCAACAGTCAATCGCTGGAAATCATCACGAAACCCGCGATTGACTAGTGTTTTCAAGTTTAGATTTGATGGGGAACAGTTCTGCTGCCTCCGCTGAGCAAATAAGTTGGACAACTAGGCAATGTCCTACGTCAGTTCCAATTTATGGGAAGTCTCGAGGTTTAGTTTGCCTCTGATTGAACGGAGAAGCCGTACAGCGACTGAAACTGTTAGGGTCAGTCGAGCGACGTTCACAACAACTAAAGGACGCAAACTAAAAAGGATAGCAGTCTTCATGAAACCAAAACCCACCGTCCGTGATCCGCTCTTTAGGTTTGCTCGGGCAACGTCAGAGCACCTTTTATACTTCTCCCAGGAGTATTGTTACGGGGAGCATAAAGAGTTTTTGCAAACAGTGAGTACTACTTTACTCGCACCGAAAACTACGTTTGACGCGGCAGAATCGCGAGTGCCTACCCCCGTTCGTGCTTTAAAACATATGCCTAAAATATTTAGAGACAACTCGCACAAATCATCAAGTTATCTACAAGAATCTGCAATTTTGGCATTTGGCTTTGTTAATTGGTCGGAGTACTTCCCCGATAGCGGGAGTAGCCAGACATTATCGTCAGAATATGCAATTGGCGAAGGTATTGGTCCTTATGGAACACTGAGAAGCAAAAATACTGCCTTAGGGCTGTTCATAATCGGACCTAACACGTTATATCCTCCGAAAATACAATCTGTTGCTGAGTATTTCATAGTACTCTCAGGTGACGCCGCATTTCAAGTTGGAGCCGATACTCATTTTTTGAAAAAGAAATCGGGAGACATCATTGTTCACAAAGGTGACCAACCATATGCAATACAAACCGGAGATAACCCCCTCTTTGCTGTTTTTGGTCGGATTAGCAAAACGCACTATTGAAGCTGGTGTCGCAATGACGTGAGCGGTCTGTCAGAACAACTGGTATTCTGGAAATCTGGAAACGACCTTCGCTCGAGCTTCCTGCTGCAATCCACCCTGTTGACTGATTGCTGCAGACGCTCGCTCTCTATCGACTAGTCGGGTCCAGTTTCGTTATGCCGATTGCGCCAGGGTGGCCATAGTTCGGCTCCACCTGAAGGCCTCAAGCATCACACCCATGCGCAGCATCCCATAGGGAAATGCACACCTACCATTTTAGTTTCGGGCTAGTTGGGTTGCGCATTCACAGATCTCTGTGCTCTGGTTTCCCTTAATTGCTGTGGGATAAATCCGTGATAGGTATCGAGCCGAGAAAGCAATTTCCTGAAGGGCATTGTAATGTCTGTTAACGGTTCGCGCCGACAATAGCCTTCAGCCAACAGGGTGAGGAATTGTCTAGTAAAAATTCCAAATTCGGTTACGAACAAACTTATCCTATTGAAATTATGAACCTAAGCCGCTGGCTCCAGAAAATTCTATCAATACTGCACAAAAAATATCTTATGAACACGTCACTTCTTTTTCTCAAGTTTCGTCAGGTAGTAGGGGGCTGATAGGAACCCTTGATCAAAAGTTGCTAACTGGAAGTGTAGTATGTAATGCGCGTTACATGTTGGAAAGGGGCCGTTGCTGAGAAACCCGCGCATGAGACAACCTGACCTTTCCCAGCCATTTTGTCCTATGAGCCGGCAAGGGAAAACCTGAAGCCCAGTAGCACTTGTGATTTCTGACCACATATCTAACTCAGCCGGTATAAATTTGTTAAATCTATTCAAGTTAATCAAGAAAACTGCTTCGCACGTCTTAAAACTGGGAACCGAACTCATCTCGCGGGTTCTTAACTTAGGGAACACAAATTTCCCAACGTCAAACATAAAAAGAAGATTGAAACGTATTCACAGAATATCGATTACCTTTTACATAGCCTTTCAATCGTCAAATGAAGCGAACGAAGTTCATTCACTACTAGAAAACAAGGGTTTCGAAGTTTTTCGGAGAATGGCTATATTCGACCCTTACCCGTATACAGTTATGGCGAAAACTTGGATAACGGGTGATGACTACGAACTATTTAAACATGATGAGTTTTTTCAACAACTTTCAAATACTTACTCCGCTCGTTACGACGAGTACCTTTTTGATGTAGCACTACCAGAGGGCGATTGGGTTTGAAAATGTTACTACGCCCACCTTTTTCATGTTTATCGCGAAATAGTTGACTTGGACTATGAGAGTTGGGGTAAGGGCTGTAATAGCAAGACTAGACTGATTGAACCACGACAGCAGGACATCTACTGAACCAGCGAATCCGGCCAAATTTGGTGACGCCAGCAAGGTGGCTAGCCTGCTATTTGTGGACGGTGCACCAAAAAGATTCCAGTCTTTAACCTACGAAGACGCGTGCGTATTGTGTGGTACTCTGCCTATCGAGTGACAAATCTGTCATTGCACTGGACCGTCAGCGGCAATTGCGGAGGCCAATTGCAACTTCTTCAGTGGGAACCGGCAATTGTAGTTCTGATCGAACTATAACCGCAACCCTGCAACAAACGACGCTGCCATCGTGGGATCAGTTCGCTACTTCAACCTCCGACTTGCTCGCCACCTAGAAACTTACAGGCCCGCGTCACAAAGTTGCTTGCAACTTCGTCGTTAAGGCGAACAACAGAATGAACTTGGGGACGTCCATTCGATTGGGCGGCGCTAAACCGAGCCTTGCAACGCAGGCGCCGCCTTGGAGGGCTGGCATACCGATTGGGCCAGCCCTCCACCTTTGTGACTCCCTCAATTCAACGCTCAATTCCTAGGTTCCAGAGTCAAGGGTATAGTGCCAGAGTAGAATGGTATCTGCGAAAGCGCTGGCCGACAGGCAGAGCATTCGGGCTTCTGTCGCACCAAACAGATTTGTGGCGCGCATTTCAACTTCGAGCGCAGGACCTAACTGCCCCGCGATAAGGGTCTGTGCGAAAACAATACGCGTCAGAAACGCAATCGCGCAGCAGCTAGTCAGCCGATGGAAGATATTGCAAATGGGCAGTGTATTCGCTGACTTACCCAGCGGATAGAAAGAAACAATGGGGGTTCGGGGCCTTTAATAGTGGGGTGGAATTTAGTATTCATGCCACCCGGTGCATCCCTTCAGCCATCCGCCCCCGTTTTCCGTTGCAAGCTGGAGGTCGTGCGGTGCGCTTTGAGTTAGGGGTCTGCTTTGTCAGTCATGATGATCTTGTATCGGTACCTTCCGCGGCCAGCCGAGTCATGATCTGAGTGATTACACCCATATCATTCCACAGGGTGTACAGGGTTCTGAGCGGGTCATATTAGCGCGGCGCATCGGACCACCACATCCCATCGCGCCTGATGAAGATAAACCCACTCAGAACACGCGATCATAAATCCTCGGCTTGCGATGGCTCTTTAGAGAATAAGGCTGATACCGCCCATCTGTTCGCCGGAATATCCGAATAGAATAGGGAAGCTCACGGGACTGGACGGTCAATGCGCGCGACAATGGAAGAACACGTACAACCTGGAAACTTGGAAGTCGTTTTGGAGGGATGCACGACAGATCTCCCGCCCTTCTACCTATACTTTCCTAAACAGATTACAGAACTGGAATCACTTGGGTTACTTATAGAAGCCGTGAAGCAACATATATCCAAATTCTAAAGATTTAACCCTCTCGGCTATCTGGTGAACTGACAAGCTAAACCCTTCACCATCAGACGTCACAAGCAATTCAACCTAATTTTGCGGTCATAACCCGCCGACACTGGCGTTCTGGGCCTTGATCCAAATCACCACCAGCTGACCCAATTTCTGGCCGCCGGTCTTCGGAAACTGAGTTAGACGCAATAAAATGATACACTAGAAGATTTACTTGACTATCGTATGCATTTTTCAAGTAGTTGAACGCTGCGCATTTTGATAGCTTTCTTTAGAAGTTTACTTGGACCTATACAAACTGAACTTTCGGTTTGTTGATAAGTGGGTTTCTGGAAAATCGCTTGGTCGGTACCCATCCAAATAGGCCTGCAACAGCCGAATTGTACTTGGATGGGGCTCCACTTTCCCGTATTCGATCGCGGACAACTCTGCGGTCAATGGTAACCCCAAGAGCGGGGCCATTTCTCGCTGCGAAAGACCAAGGGATAACCTTGCAATTTTGACTTCACTGGAATGTTCCGTACAAATGTAACCTGGTTGGGAGTCGTTTGTTTTCTGCTTCATTTTGGTATCAAGAGCTTCCTAAGTAGCAGCACCGTATCGGTGTGATGACGATTCAAGTTATCGATCTGTGACAACTCACTCGTTGCAAAGATGGATGTGAAAATCAGATGGTTACGAATTGAAAGTGCGTTTCTGCGCGATTACCATTGCCAACAACTACTGTTCACCGGCCTACAATCGTCTTTCATAAACGCCATATTGCATATGAGCCTTTCCAACTAAATTTACCCACCGCTACAATGTACTTGCGTTTCGCTTCTGAGTGTAGCTGTCATAAGTGAACATATGCTCGGTGTTTGGACGTGCTGCGGGTTCCATCACCTCTCTGGAAAGTAAGTAGCTATGGGTGTCACTCCTAAACTGGCAGCAATTGCTGTGCTAATTCGGAACAAGAAAGTACTTTTGGTGAAACGCCGAAATGCGCCGGATATAGGGCTATGGGGATTTCCAGGCGGTCACGTAAATCTTGGAGAGACAGCAATGGATGCTGCTGCACGAGAGTTACGTGAAGAAACTGGAGTTGTTGCAAAACCTCTTAAGTATCTGACAAACGTAGATGTTATTGTAAGAAATGAGAAAAAAAATCTACGGTATCATTTCCTGCTTGCCGCTGTGTGGTGCCAATACCTTTCGGGTGAACCTATTGCTCAGGACGATGTGAGTGAAGCTGAGTGGCACCCAATTTCCAGTGTAATGTCAGGAAATCTTCGATGTAGTGAACAAGTTGACACGGTAGTCCAAATTGCAGAAAAACACGAAAGGAGTTTATCCTATTAGTTTTGTACAGCGAGTACAGCCATTCCATTCGTGAGGCGAACAGCGCGAGCAACTTTGCACCCGGATTGGTTGAACCAATCCCTCCGTCAAAGCCCAGCAGCCATACTCTTGACCATGACGTCGCGAGTGAAAAAAATGCAAAAAAGCCACTCAAATTCTGTCTCAAACCGAAGGTTCGATACAACTGATTTTTTAGGTCTGCTCTTAGCCGAGGAAACTAATTTCAGTCTCTAGCTAAAAGCATCGCAAGAGCCAACGCAACATCACCAATTACCCAGGACGTTATAACTAACCCGGTGCTATCCAATAAGGTCAATTTCTCGAAAGCTTGCGGCACCCTACCACCAAATTGTTGCACCGATGTTCTCATGTTTTCGGAACTAGCTGCCATCCATATGGCCATGGGAACGTTAAACAGTAGAACTGCCAGCTTCATCGATATTTTTAAACAAGCGCCACTCGCACCTTTTGGCAATGTTCCACAACATGGACATCTCAAAACCGCTTTCCGTTGCGCCCTTGTAGGTGGTAACTGACGAAACTTGCGCATGAAAACCAAATTCCATTTTCTTACCCGAGGTCAACTTATTGAGAAATTGACCCCCGAGTCTACATTTTTCATCCAAAGGTTGTGAGGCTGGCTGGTCGAACCAAGGGTGGGCGGTATGAATACCAAACTGCATGCCGCCATACCTGGACTTCAGCTTGTAGAACGTGGCCGGGCTAAGCCCGTGTCGACGGCAAACCTCCGCCGTCGGCATGCCTGCCTCCTGTTCCTTGATCATCCCGATAATCTGCGCCTCGGTGAAACGGCTCTTTCGCATTCGTCTGCTCCTTCAAGGTTGGGCAGACTCTACATCATGGTGAGGGATTTCGCGGGGGGCAGGTCAGACGATTTAAAATCTGCTATATCAAGGTTTATGACGTTCGTCTCTGGGACATAACTAATTTGTCTGCTTAGTGTATCTTGTTCGACCCATCCTTCTATTCAATGAACTCCTCGGCAAACCCTCTACTCGGAAGGTATGGTAGAGAGCGTTGAACTAGGTAATCGGAAACTGCATTGGCGTTTCGCATGAATTTCTTCGCCGAAACTCGAAGCCCTTCAGGAGCAGTGTATTCGTAAATACTCATGTTAAGTGCTGCGGCGTTTTCGCTAGCGGCAGACCGATTATACCAGACTTTGCTTATTATATTGCCACCATTTTCTCTCAGATCTGCAATCTGAAACATATCCCGATCATTCTCGCCTATACTTATTATAGGCAGAACTACATGCCCCCGCTGTCCGACCTGCAAGTCGGGCTCCACATCGGAGATGTACTGAAGGATGTCCGTTAACGTGAGGGCATAAGAGGTTAGAGTTTTCAGGTCGAACCCTTGTACACTCATCGGTACAACAAGCGTTGAAGCCGCTACAAGACCATTCATATGCAACGGTGTGATTGAAGATTGTTGGTCTATGATAATCACATCTAGTGTTTCATTAAGGGCTGCCTGATAAGCTTCTAAATTGAAGCTACTGTCTGATCTCCGTAGATCTGCTGGATGTGTCTTCGGAGGATAAGCTTTATCCCATTGGGCGATTGCGTCTTTCAGAACGCAGTAGACTCGGGTCTTCATTTTTTGACCCATCAGATACAGATTTACATCCCCAGATAGGATGTTTGGGCCGCCAGCCATCAACCGAACACCTGGCCAGGAAGTTTGTTGCCAAACAGCATTGAGTTGCTCGTCCGTGCGTGCGACTGGGACCTCGCCGAAAGAATCATCCATTCCCAAAAAATTGACCAAAGATTGCGCATCACCATTCTGTATGTCGTGTTGAGCATCGGCAAAGTAGCGGCTGATGGTGCCTTGCGGATCGCTATCAATCACTCCAACTCTGAGGCCATACGCCAAAACGAGATACTGGGCGAAGTGCGTTGCAGTTAGGCATTTTTCTATGCCGCCTTTTTGCGCGCCAAAAGTTATGACGGAGAGAGGTTCGCCAGGCCTTCTCCAATGAATGTGACTGCGCTTTAAATGTGACTTAGATCCCATAACAGCCCGCATAAGGCAAATGTCTTTAGGAGAGTAGGAGAGCTCGCGACCGGCGCGCTCTCCTAGTGGAAAGCAATCGCTATCGCTCTTCGCTGTGTAACTCAGAAGCTTATGATTTATTCCCAAAAGCTCAGCTACCTCCCTCTTACTAAATCGCCTTAACACGCGCTCATTAGGCGCTTCGTCTCGAAACGACCAACTATCCAGTTGGGACATTGCGACGTCCAAACGTTTAGCGAATTCGAGGATCGATAATTTCGGTGCTTCGGCCGTCCCACCAAAACTCAATGCTTCCATCCTCAACTCCCATACATCCTGTTATTCAAGCGTTTTTCTACCATTAGGAGAAACTACGCCGCCTTTGGCAACCCAGAACTTGATTTGAGCCATGTTGAGTAATGTGAAGCAATTACTCTAAGCGCTATTCCTTGCTGGTCATAACTCTTGGCCTTTTCGATCATCCCGGCGAGTTGCTTTGGGGCAGGGGGTTTGCGCCAGAATGGCTTCCAAAGGGTTTTAGCGACTTGCAAAAAGTATTCAAAGTCAGTTGTAGTCATTTGCTTTTGTCTCATCATTGCGAGTTGCACTTTCAGATCTTCTTGACCTAGATCGACGCCAAGATTCGACCACAGAGCTTTGATATTTTCAGTTGTGACAGTCGTCATACTCTCCCGACAAGCGGGCTTTAGTCGCGCAAGAACTTTGTCTGTCAAGTTTATAAGCTTGGAACACGGTGCTTCTCGGTATGAAGCATAGCTTTGGCCCTTCGTTAGCCATAACCATTGATCGAGAACTTGGCGAACTTCACGACTGACTTCGCTCGGCGTTAGCGCCGTAGAAGTATTTGTTTTATCTTTTTTGTGTTTTTCCGAAGGAAGGCGTTCAGTATTCTGAGCGCGGCGATCATTCAGCTGAACCGACTTGAGTTTCTTTTTTCGGATCCCAATCCACTCGGACCAAAATATCACTTGGATTTTCAGCCGGTAGTTATATCCGCTAGCCATCTTCTGGTTCACAGTTCCAATAACGCCCTCCTTGCGTAATTCAGCGATGTAAGAACTAATCGATGCTTTGGAACGATTTAGCTTTTCCCCGAGCTGTTTGAGAGATGGCCAGCACCATCCGTCATCGTTGGCAAGATTGCAAAGATGCGTGAGAACCCGAAAGGCGCCTGGACTTATATTTAGGTCAAGAACCTGAGCGGGTAGCGCGACAAATCCCCTAGCGGGGTCGATCTGAAGTGGATTGGGCATGCGATCTCCATTGCCGCAAGAAATAATTCTTGCGAGCCGATACAAGCCTTGTTACCCTGAAGGTGCTAATCATAGGGGCGTTGCAAGGCGTTTCTGATTTCCGAGACCGGGCAGGTGCAACTGTTCGGTCTCGTCATTTTTGTGGGAGCTATGTCATACGCTACCTCGTGCTCGTTGTGAGAGGTACACTATGGCACCCTTAACCTCAATTGAAACGCAGATTTTTATGTTCTGTGTTGTACCTAATTGATTGAGTAGGTTGGGGAATAAATCAAGAACTTTCATTTGGAACTCTCCTGGGCCTCAGAATTCCAACAATCGAACTCACTAAGACTGTTGATTTTATTAAATAAAAACCGCGTCAAATCAAATTTGACTGGAGATTGCTCAAAGTTCAACGGGATACTAAATCCGTGCGTCAAGCACTCTGGTTGCCACAACATATAGAATCGAAGGTTGTTAAAGCCTTTGACGTAAAAGTTTTAATGGGTATTGAGTAATTCATCCCATATCTTGTTTTCTTGACATGATCGGTCGGAGAACCGGATTTTGCAGTACATAATTTCAACGCCTGTGAACGACCATGTCCGAACAACATTGTTTTGAACTGTCAGGCTCTTTTCGTAAGGCCCTGAATGAGCCTGTTTGCGTCGAACAGCGCAGCGTGTAGGTTTCTGCTGGTGATCGCATCACCAAGCCGGACAAGATTGAAGGTGGCCGAGGGATTTATCTGTGGAAACGTCATTTCCCCTTTCGTGAACGCCCTCTGATCGAACTGCCCCGCATTGCGCGATTGATTCAGAAGCTCAAAATAGAGCTCGTCCATTGGTGTGCAACCCGACTCGACAACCACATGATCAAAGGTCCGTTGCGTCGAAAACCCCGATAGTGTGTTCCGCAGATGCACGGTTTTGCGGTCTCCATCTGGCTCAATTTTCTCCACTTTAATATTGGGAATGAATTGGACGCCCCTCTCATACAGGTGTTTCATGGCAACCGATTGGGTCGTGGGTCCCAGCTCGGTAAGAGGACATGCATCTGGAGTGGCGAAAGTAAGCGGCGCGCAATGATCCCCAATGAAATCGGCCGTGACCGAAGCTGGTTGATTTCCATGCATGTCCCACAACAGCACGTCACCAGATATCCGGACGTTGCCGCTGAGCACGTCCCATGAGGAATGCGCAAGATTGCTCCCCATGAAAGCGGGTTCCGACGACCAGCCTCCTGTCGCAATAACAATCAAATCGGGGTTGATTGCCAAAATATCTTCCGCTTCGGCATAGGTGGCGAGATGGACCCGCGCCGAAGAACACTCGACCTCCCGAACCAACCAGTCGAGGATGCTATCGATCTGCCGTCTTAATGTTCCCTTACTTGCGAGAATGAGTTGACCACCAAGCCTGTCGGCGGCCTCGAACAATTTCACATCGTGACCGGCTTCTGCGGCAAGACGAGCGGTCTCCAGCCCGCATGGGCCACCACCGACAACCACAATCTTTTGGGGATTTGCACTTGGCAGAAGACGATGCTGCAGAAAACCCTCTCGACTTGTGACAGCATTCTGGCCACATATTGCGTCTTTCCCCTGGTTCACACGATCTACGCAGTATCCCAGACCGACACAGAGCCTGATCCGATCTTCCTGACCAGAAGCCATTTTTTGAACCAAGTGGGGGTCGGCCATATGCGCTCGGGTCATGCCAACCAGATCGACCATTCCTTCCTGAACTGCAAAACGCGCGGTGGCGAGGTCGTTGATGCCACCTGCGTGAAGAATAGGCAGATCGACCGCTGCGCGTATCCGTTGAGCAACTTTAAGGTCGCGTGCCGAAGGCAAACCCATTGGCGGCACCCATCCCGCCAACCCGAGATCGTCATAAGGTGCGCCCGCCAGAATATTCAGGAAATCCACGTGGCCGCTCTGCTCCAGCCTCCTTGCAATCTCGACACACTCATCGGCGGTCAGGCCTCCGTCGATAAACTCGTCGCCCGTGATGCGCATGCCAACAATGAACTCAGACCCCACCTTGGTGCGAACGGCATCCAGAGTCTCTAATGTTAGGCGCAATCGATTTTCGAGTGAACCGCCATAAGCATCTGTTCTATCATTGACAAATGGTGAAAGAAATTGGCCCAGCAAGTGGGAGTGAGACAGGATTTCGATACCATCAAACCCGCCTTCTTTGCAGCGCCGCGCCCCTTCCGAAAATTCCAGAACGATTCGATCAAGATCGCCTTTTTCAGCAGTCTTTGGCATCGCACGGTGAGCCTGCTCCCGCCGCCCGGACGGACCGACGACAGGAAGCCAATCTCCTGTGTCCCAGCCCGTTCGCCGCCCCATATGGGTGATTTGACACATGATTGCTGCCCCATGTGCCTTGACCCCGGACGTAAGCTTTTTAAACCAGGGAATAATAGAATCGTCCCCAGCATAGAGTTGACCAAAGACAGAGGGGCTGTCGGGCGCGACGTTGGTTGACCCGCCGATCATCGTCAGTGCTATGCCACCCTTAGCCTTTTCCTCGTGGTAAAGACGGTATCGGTCCTTTGGATGACCATCCTCCGCGTAGGCCGGCGCATGTGCCGTACTTATCACGCGGTTGCGCAGGTGCAGGTGCTTCAGCTTGAACGGATGAAGGAGTGGGTCTGAAGAGGCTTGTCTGTCCATCGCTGCCTACTTTCGAGTTATTGGCTGAGCTGTAACATAGCAGCGACGATGGCTTCTGGCGCGTCCTCTTGAACCAAATGTCCAGCGTCCGGGATCACCGTGATCTGCCCTTCAGTCAACAAACCTGCCAATTTGTGGCCGCGTTCCAGAGGTATCCAGTCATCCTTTGCGCCCCAAAGCAACGTTGTGGGACAATCCAGCGACACATACTGGCTTTCAACCTCATCCGTGTATTTCTGATCCATCTGAGCGATCTGACGATAGAAAGCAGGCTGCCCCACCTCTCCTTGCCAAGGTTCCATGTAGATCTGTAGCGCTTCCTCCGTGAGTTTCTTGTGCGCGGCGCTTTGCAAATAGACCTGCAAAAGCGCATCATGGGCATAGGCTGGAAGACCTGCAAATGCGGCTTCGTACTGTCTGACATGCGCAACGAATGGCGATCCCCAAGGGGCAACCGCGACAGGGTCAAAGATCGTCATGCGCTTATATCTCAGGTTATTCAGATAATAAGCCCGCAGAACGGTCGCGCCCCCAAAATCATGACACAGGATCTCGGGGCGGTACAAACCCCAATGGTTGAACATTGCGGCCAGAAGATCGTTCTGCACGGCCAGAGATACATCCTGATTATCTGTCTTCTCCGACAGGCCGTAGCCAATCAAATCGAAAAAAAAGACAGTCCATCGCTGGGCCAACAGAGGCGCGATCCGTCGCCAGACCTGAGACGAAAAGGGCGTCCCATGCACTAAAACAAGAGGGTCACCCGTTCCCATTTTCCCCCAGGCTATAGATTGTCCATTGTGATTGTAACGTTCGGAAAGCGACAGCATGGCAATTCTCCTGTAATGGTTTATAATAGAAAAGAGGTTACACGTATTTCCAATAGATGTAACCTATAAAGTACTATATAGGGTTACTATGTGGTCAAATGAAAATTTCATCGGGGGGCACATAGCCTTGGATTTCCTCAACACCGTTGGGGACACCGATAAGTCGCGGTCAGACAACCTGATCACGTCACCGGACGTGCTGTTGGATTGGCTCACGGCCAGCAATACTGAGGTTGAAGACGCAAAAGGCATCCCACCATCGCAAGATGACGTAGACGCGCTCGTCAGGTTTCGGGAGCTTGCGCACCGCGTTCTATCGTACTCATTGGAAAATAACACAGTCGAACCTGACGACATCCAGACGTTTGAGGCTCAGATCAAGTCCTCGCTGGGACGCGCACATTTGGATTTAGGCACCGCTCCAGCCAGATGGATCACCGCCGGCGACAATAGTCACTACTGGATTGACCGATTTGTCCTACTTGTCGAAGGATTCCTCAGTTCTCCCGAAGCAGCAAAACTGCGCCAATGCGAAGGATGCAGTTGGTTCTTCTTGAACTCAGGCAGGGGTCGGGGCCGTCGTTGGTGCAATATGTCAACTTGCGGCAACCGTCATAAAGTTGCCGCGCATCGCAAAAGGCTTTTGGACGGTGATCAAAGGTAACAAAAAAGGGATGCAATGCTGCCAATGTGTCAACCGCTTTCCCCAAATTCACCTCAAGTTTCTGCTTGCGTTTCCGGAGGCGACCACACATTAATGTTCGATCCTGTTGGCCCCCAAAAGGGAAGCCTCTTGAGGTGGTGCATAAATCAGGTGCGTATCGTAAGATGTTTAAGTACACCGGGGTCATGCTTTTGGGATACGCCTGAGCGTCCAGCCACGGACAATCCCTTGATCGTCAGATCGGTGTTTTGAGCGCGACGATCGGTGACAGGATTATCCGAGCGAAAGTATCTGGGAAAACGCTGAAGAGTCGGCCTCAACTTGAGTGCGCGATAGACGCGCTTGGGTATGCGATGTGATTGTAATCGCAGATTGGGACAGGGCCACACGATCCATGATCCATGGCATCATTTTCATCTAGTGGATCGCAGATCGTAGGGCTTTCGTAAAGGTGCGTGATAAGCCCTGGCTCGATCTGACCACTCCAATAGGCCAGGGCATCCTCGCTTTCCTTTCCGCTTTGGCCGAAGACGTAAGGGAACGTATCACTCGACGCGCGAACGAGGGTCGTGCCATCGCTGCGAGAGCGAAATCAGATGCAACCTGAACTCACGCAGCGCGGACATAGCAAACATTCGCTACACCCGTGCTAATGTCTGTTGTTAGTAATCTGCGATATAGAATACTCTTTGGTGACCTCTCGAATTACTTCGAAAATCCCCGACAACTCCTCTTTCGGAATACCACCAAATGCTAAGCGCAAGGCCTGAGGAGTTGCAACTGAAGTTGCAAAGGGCTCGGCTCCAGATGTAGAGATACCACGCTCCTTCAAGCGCGTGACAACAGGCTCGGCTCTGACACCCTTTTCGAGTTGCAGCCAGGCAAAGCCTGCGTTGTGATGCGCGAGAATATCCGATCCACCAAGAACGGCCCGACAGATCTGCTGACGTTCAGCACCATCCCGCCTCCTGGCATCTTCGGATTTGGCGAGCGTGCCGTCTTCGATCCAGCCCGTGACCAGCCCGGAAATCAAAGCTGGAGCGTTCCAGGTCGTCGCTCTGATCACCTCAAGTAATCTATCGATGTGTGATTTGGGGGCAATCACGTATCCGAGGCGTAATCCCGTCCCAATGCTTTTCGAGAAACCGCTCACATAAATCGTCCGCTCCGGCGCAACGGAGATGAGACTTGGTGGTGGGTCAGTTTCGAGGAAGGCATAAGCGGCATCCTCAATGATCAACAGGTCATGTTTGAGAGCGATCTCTATCAGTCGTAGTCGTGTCGCGGCATCCATAACCGTGCCTAACGGGCTATGGACAGTCGGCATCACATAGATCGCCCGCAGTTTGCGTGCGCAGCATTGTCGTTCAAGATCCTCAGGGTTCATCACACCGTCACTGCCTTCGACCGGAACGAGTTCGAGACCCTTCAGCGCCGCGACGGATTTGAAGCCGGGATATGTTATAGTGTCGACCGCGATTGCCTCCCCAGATCGAAACAGCCCTAGTGCAATGATTGCCAACCCATGTTGACCACCGGATGTGACCAGAAGGCATTTCGGATCAATGGGTCCGAGGGTGCTGCCGAGGCTTTCGGCTATAATTTTGCGTTCATGCGCTCGCCCACCGTGAGGTTGATAGCGCAGCATCGTCTCAAGGTCGCCCGCTGATGCAAGTCGCCGGAGCCCTGTGCGAAGCATATCAGCATCAGATGCCTCGCCTGGCATATTGAAGATAAGATTAACAAGGCCATCGGTATCAGTTTGCTGAACGCCGAGCGTTGGCGGCAATCCGAAGTCGCGCACGAATGTACCCCGACCGGCTTCGCCGATTATCATGCCTCTCTTTTCAAGCTCTCTGTACGCACTCGTTGCGGTTGCAAGAGCTACACCAGCCTGTTCCGCAAATGCTCGATGCGTCGGTAGTTTTGTGCCCGGAGCCAGCTTGCCATCCTGGATCGCGGTAGAAAGCATGTCGGCCAAACGCACGTACTTGGGTTTCCTCATAATTTCACTGTACCTAGTACAATAGAAAAATTGTCATAAACAGTTCATCATGGCATTTCGATCTCAAGTCAATCTCGAGGTCCCCCCATGCCCAAAGCGATCCCGATTTCATTTCTCGCTGTTGGTCTATTCACGGTAACATTTGCCGTGAATCTTCAGGCCCCTCTCTATGATGCCTACGCGGCGGAAAGTAATGTGGGTGCGACGGCCGTAACGGTAGCATTTGCGGCCTATGTCGGGGGTCTTATGCCAACGCTGTTGTTGCTCGGCGGCCTTTCGGACCGGATTGGTCGGCGGATTCCGATTGCCTTGGCATTGATCCTTGGCACCACGGCGACAGCGCTACTTGTGCAAGCCCCAAGCTGGATTAGTTTGGTGATCGCACGTTTCATGCTCGGGATCGGCACCGGCCTCGCGACAACAGCTGGAACCGCCTACATGACAGAAATCCTGGGTGCTGACCGTGCCAAGAATGCTGCTCTCATTGTGACTTCGGCTACGTCTCTTGGATTTGGCGGTGGCGCACTGGCAACCGGTATCAGTCTCGGCCTGCAAGGTCATACGCTGGTACCGGCCAGCTACATTGCACTATTCGTCGCGGCTCCTGTCCTGGCGATTATTGCCCTGACATTGCCCCGCATCGACAAGCCAAGGCCAGTCTCACTTTTGCGCCTTCCGGTGTTCCCTAGTGGAACATGGGTCTTTGGAGCGGCAATGGCACTGGCATGGTCCACAACAGGCATGACCATCGCTGTCGTTCCACTGGAGCTGGCTGCAAACGGTTTCGGAGGATGGACCGGCCTCGTTATCTTTCTGGCAATCTTCGTGGGGTTCCTTTGCCAGCCGATTGCGCGGCGCATGACCAACGGGCGCGCTCTCGCTCTGGGTTTCCTTCTGATCCCACTTGGCTTCTTGGTTCTTCTAGCCGGTGTTTGGATGAAAGTGCTGGCATTTGTTCTTCTTGGCACCTGCATCACCAGCGCAGCAAGCTACGGTTTCACCTATCTGGCCTCCTTGGCAGAGGTCTCCTTGCGTGCGCCGGATGATCGGGCACGGGCAATAGCGGGACTATTTGTCTACGCTTACTTTGGCTTTTCTCTTCCGGTGATCGCTAGCGGAGCACTTGCGGATATGTTCGACCTTCAATCAGCGATGGTGGTGTTTGCGATAGCCCAGATCACTGTGACTGCGGTCATCGTACTAGTATGGAACCGGAGGCCAGAACCTTCTGCGGCCGCAATCAATGCAGGATAAGAACATGAAGACGAACAAGAATATGAGAAGCGGCTGCGCGTGATGGTGCTATTTGGCGGCGTGGGAGGAAAAGCTAAAATTTGGTTTGTGGAAGCTTCATTGGGCGGTGATACTGAGGGCAAATTAGACTGTGTCTCGCCATAGCTTTTCAATTGATGTGGTTCTGCCGCGTGACAGAAACCAAAGCGACCGAATTGGGAAAGTAAGAAAAGCTGAGAGTTCACGATAAGGATCCCTCGCTGGTTGCACGAGGGGACAAAAGGTATCAATTAAAGCATCGTGTCTACAAAAGAATAGGAGACAAGATGCAAATTGATCACAAGAAGCTTGACGTGCTTTTAGGGAAAATTCTTGATGCGCATGCTTCTGGCGAGGTTTCCATGATGGCGGCCACAGGTGCTATTGCGCACGTGATTGCTGCTGTTGAGAAGGGTAACGAATCCGAAGTTGAAAAGTGGATTAATGATCCGGATGTTTTTGAGCGCTGGGTAAAGCTGGCTGGTGAATAATCGATAGGATGCTTGGGTGCAGTTTCATCTGCACTCAGGTCCGCAAAATTGGAGATAGAATTACAATGGCGAAATGCCCCCATTGTGAAAAAGTGCTGATGAGTACGAATTTTCAGGCGATAGAAACAAAAGAAAAGTTCAAGATGAACAATGGTTTCCGTGCTGTAGCGCACTGCTGCCCTATGTGTGACTCGGTGCTTTCGGTCGAAATCGACCCCATCGCTGTGAAATCAGACATACTAGGTGGGCTTAAGAAGCTGCTGGGTAGATAAAACATCTGTGGTGGGCGGATGCTGAAAAAATGTTCCGCCCCGCAGTTAACAATAACGAGCATCCGTGGCAAAAGACTTCGAACATACCAACCCGAGAGCCCGCAAGCCGGGTGAGTTCAAGGGCACGTGGAAGGCGCGGAATTACCGCCGTGGTGTTGTCAGGGCCTTGGCTATGAACTTGCTGATTTTTTGTGCGATCCTTGGATGCGCGATATATGCTGTCCACCTCAAGGATGAGGCTAGACAGAACCCCAGAGTTTGGACACTGAGTTCTCAATAAGGAGGCCTCAAAACCTAATTCTCAACTTTTCTTGGAGATTGTCACTCACTCAAAAACCTAAGCCCTGCTTGTATTCTGCATGGACGGTATATGTCTTCGGCTGAACAAAATCAAAATTCTGCGTTCTCATCTGCGTTTCGAGGTTTTTCAGGTCTTCGCTGTCGACAGCGCCGTTGTTATTGTAGTCAATCGCATTCAAATCCGCAGCATCGCCGTAGGCATGTCGACTGTTGGGAACTCCCCCAACGGCGACATTTCGTTTGGGGTTCCGATAACCACTTTCAATGGTGAAGCCAAAATAATGGCCTTGATTTGATAACAACTGAAAAATGTTGTCCAAGGCCAGAACGATTCTGTTGCTCGCAATAAAGTATGAATAATCGCCTTTATTGTAAGTTTCGGGAATCCAAAGGTGGAAGCCGGGGATTGCCTTGATAAAGTGATGCTCACGCGGAACGTACATTCCATACTGCGCGTACTCATCTCTTAATCTGTCGAGTTCAGATATCCAAGATTTTTCATCCAACTGCTTAGACACCGAAGCCGCGCGCTCCCAAAATTCCTTGGCGCGATTGTCGTGCTGAGGCACATTCCACTTACCAAAATCAAACTCAAAAACTTTATTAAGCTCATCCTTAGCTTTTTCAATCGCGGCATTCAGTGCTTTGAGACCTGGATTCCCTGTGGTCATCTGGTCAAAATCGAGACGAGCCCGATCGATATTTTGGAGTTCGGCGTAAACCGAACTCAATTGCTCCTCTGCGTTGTTGAATAACCAAGCATGTGCAGCGCGAGCAGCTTCAGAAGCCCAGGCATAGTGTTGAATAAACTTTGCTTGTTCCTCTTGAATGGTCACTCCACTTGGCAGGCATAACCAATACTCAATCGTATGAGCCACCGCTGTCGAATTGAAATGGTGGATAGCTGCCTCGAGGGCGGCACCATGTTTGCTTTGCTCGTTAACTGAAAGCGCTGCTGCCCTGATTTGAACTAAGCCCATCGTTCGTTCTTGAGCAAACTGCAGAACTGACGCGTTGTGCTGTGCCTGAGCGGGATTGCACTGGTTGCTGGGAACATCAATCGTTATCGTAATTGAACCGCCGTCTACAAGGGAGAACCCACCGTTGAGTGCTGGAGCCGTCCGATCTCTGCTCTCTCGATTGCCGCTTTCGGAAGCAGGTGGCATTCTTGGGTCGTCTTGGCTGGCATAGAGTTTCGCTGTCAATTCCCGGGTTTCGTCATTTGGCGAATATGCTTCCAGTTTTTTTACTATTCTCTGGTCCATAAATTTCCCTCCAAATGTTCTCAGGTTATGTTATTCGGCTGGAGGCACTATGTCACCTTCACAGTAATTTCATCTTATATTTCCCATATATGTCAAATATTTCCCGAATTATGTTGGGTAGGCTTAAAGTTGGCTGGGCTTGCCCTTGAATTCAAGCATGAGTGTGCGTTTGGATCAATGCGCTGCCTGCAACCGCCGAACGCAAGTGCAGCATGACTTTGCGTGGTAGCTCTGGACTCAAACTAGACATTCAAAAGTTCACAATAAGGAGCACTTGCCGCTTCCTTCCGCATGTCTAATATCGCGCGCATGAGCTCCTGACCCCACCGAATCCCGGTCGATCTCCACAAAGAACTTGAAGCCCGCCGTGTCGATGACTGGCAAGCGGTGCTGGGTTGCCCGGCTCGAGCCCGAAGGACGCCTGTAGGCTCAGAGCCGTCATCTGACAGCTTCTATCAAGCTTGAGGCGGATCAGCGGTGCCCAGCGTCCGCTGTGCGGAAGTAGCCGACATTCATCTTAGGTCGCCCGGACAAGTTGGAAGGCCACAGAGTTGACGTTCGCCGCAGGCGCAACACTAGTAACCACAGCCTTAGCAATGCACAGGAGTCGCCCAACGGGGCAAAGATTCCGAACATCTTTAGACACTTCAAGACCCCGTGTGTGTCGCTTGAAGGCATCGTGGAAACTGCAAGGTTTTTAGATCTTTCCATTCTCAGTTTCAATAATTCGGTCTCATTATTAGCGTACTCCGACAAGTTGTGTCGGATCACCTAATTGCTGAGACTGCGGTTGCAACAAAATCAAATACTTAGTGTTTCTAGTTATTGAGACTCTGGAATTTGTGAATTTCTAGCTGACCCATTGATTAGCAGCCATTCGATTGACGCGCAGAGAACGACCGTGAAGAGCTCAAAGTTCCTGATGCTGCGCAAGCACCTTGAGAATTGCCGTGTTCAGTATGAAAATGATCCGGACAGTACAGTCTGGTTGGTCATTGCAAGAGGGTTGATCGACAGCCTAAGACAGACGTGGGAAACTGCCATTGAAGATGCTGTTTCGCCGGTATTGAGAACTTTTTCATCCAAGGTGGACACTAAAGGTTTTGCGAAGCTCTCAGCGATAACGGAAGCGGATGCGACAACTTCGATCATCGCGCTGAACTCAAAGATGCGCATGACCTCTGCTATTGCCTTGAGCATTACAAAGGCGGAGCGGAGGCTTTGCGTTCTGCATTTGACGCCGCACTAGCTGGCAAACACGCAGAAACCGTCAAGGCGGCTTCCCCTCAAGCGCTGTCTGCGCGCGGGCCTATCGCACCATGATCCGGCGCATCAGCCCCTGGCCGAGCCTGCCGCCCTTCGGGGTCTGCACCTTTACCCAAGTGCCGGTCGAGCTGGGTGGACCCGGCGGGGAGGGCGAACTCGACACCAACCTGCCGGAATACGAATGGCTAAACCGCACTCATGTGATCTGGTTTACCGGACGCTCCTACGAGTCGCGCGACGAGCCGCGTCAGTGGGACTGGTCGATCCGCTCCTGCGATCGTGAGAACCGGACCTGCCGTTACATCCAGCGGGTCTACGGCTCCCACACGCCCTGGCCCACGACATTCGTCTCGGAAAGCGGTCAGGAGCTCGCCTATCCGACCAGTGGACGGCTTTGGCACTTCTACGCCCGCAGCATCCTGGTGGAATACGGCGACTACGAGGGCAACATGGGCCACTCGGAGTGGTTTTCCTACTGACCCGGAGCGCCGGATTCCTTCAGGGAGACCGGACGAAGGACGGCAAGGCCAGCATCATAGTATTCAGGATCAACATGCCAGCGGCGGCTCACCGAGCCATCATTCCAACGGTAGTCCGTGAACAGATGAACCTCTCGCCTGCTGTCCGACAATAAACCCTCTTGGAAAGGCCAGGCTGCGCATTTCTTTTCGTTACGCTCACTGAAGTTGCTTGGCCGTTTTATGTCCATAATTTAAAATTGTCTGAATAGTATTGTTGAAGGCGTCAATAAAAAGCGTAACGAAGAAAGAGTTGAGTTTTGCCAGATGATCTCTGGCAAAACTGAATTAGCAGAGTTAGTAAATTTCGATCAATCCTGCAGCACCCTGGCCGCCGCCGATGCACATAGTCACGACCGCATATTTCGCATTACGCCGCTTGCCTTCATAGAGTACGTGGCCAACCTGTCGTGCACCCGTTGCGCCATAGGGGTGGCCGATTGAGATTGAACCACCGTTAACGTTCATGATCTCGTCGGGAATGCCAAGCTTGTCGCGGCAATAGAGCACCTGACTCGCAAAGGCTTCGTTCAATTCCCAGAGGCCGATGTCGTCCATTTTCAATCCTGCACGCTCCAACAGACGCGGCACAGCATAAACTGGCCCAATACCCATTTCGTCTGGTTCGCATCCTGCGATTGCAAATCCACGGAAGGCACCCATGGGCTCGATATTCTGTCTCTCGGCTTCTTTGCCTTCCATCAAAACGCAGGCGGACGCACCATCGGACAACTGTGAAGCGTTTCCGGCAGTGATGAATTTGTCAGGCCCGAAAATTGGCTTAAGGCTTTGCAGGCCTTCCAAGGTGGTATTCGGGCGGTTGCTTTCATCTTTGCTTAGGGTGACTTCCTTCAGCGACACCTCCCCGGTTTCACGGTCTTTCACCTCCATGACAGTGTCATATGAAATGATCTCGTCCCTGTATCTTCCAGCTTCTTGCGCAGCGGCTGTTTTTTGCTGAGAGGCCAATGAATATAAATCCTGATCAAGCCGGCTGATCCCATAGCGCTCAGCAACATTGTCAGCGGTTTCGATCATGCTCATATAGATCGCGGGCTTGTTGTCTGCGATCCATTGGCTGCGGTGACTGTAGAGATCCCGTTTACCCTGAGCCTTGGTAATGGATTCCAACCCGCCAGCCAACATTGCAGGTGCACCGTCTTGAATGATGCTGTTGGCGGCCAGAGCAATGGCCTGCAATCCGGATGAACAGTAGCGATTTACCGTCATACCAGCAGTTGTGACCGGCAGGCCAGCCCGAATGGCGATTTGGCGACCGATGTTTCCGCCCGTTACGTTCTCGGGCAGACCGCAGCCAAAAATGGCATCTTCAAGCAGGTTCGGGTCTATTCCGGAACGTTCAACGGCAGCCGCGGCAGCGGCACCGCCGAAGTCTGCGCCATGGGTGATGTTCAATCCACCTCTGAAGGCCTTGGTCAATGCCGTTCGGGCGGTTGAAACGATGACAGCTTCACGCATCTTGGTATCCTTTACTTGGTCTGGGAAGGTTTGTTGAGCGAGTCAAAGTTTTGCCCACGCTCCGCCAAATCAACGAGCAGTTTGGCTGGCGACCAGAAATCGGGGTCTTCTTCTTCGAAGCGGCGGATGTCAGCCAAAACCGCATCCAGCCCCATCAGGTCGGCATATTTCATCGGCCCACCGCGCCAACGCGGGAACCCGAACCCGAAAATCATCGTCATATCGATATCCAGCGGACGCAGGGCGATGCCCTCTTCGAGGATGCGAGCCCCTTCGTTGATCATGGCGGCCATGAATCGCTTCCGGATGCCTTCTGCCCGAAGGGATCGCGGAGCGATGTCTTTTTTGGCCTGAATGTCAGCGAGGATTGATATAACCTCTTTGTCTGGTTGCCCGGATCGGTCGCCGTCGGCGTAGATATAGACCCCGCGCCCGGTTTTTTGTCCCAGCCGCTCCTGTTGTGTGATCCGGTCCAAATAGTCGGCTGAGTATCGTCCGACCCACCCCGCGGCCAATTTGCGTCGACGGTTGGCATAGACAATGTCCAGTCCAGCAAGGTCCAGCATCTGATGCGGACCCATGGGGAAGCCAAGTGATGTGACCGCCGCGTCGATATCGTAGGGGCTGGTGCCGTCTTCAACCAGATTGGTGACAAGGTTCAAGTAATTATCAAGGATGCGGTTACCGATGAATCCGTCGCAGACACCAGCGCGGACACCAACTTTCTTTAAACGTTTTGCCAGGGCGAACCCGGTAGCCACAACATCCGGACTCGTTTGCTTGCCAACGACAATCTCCAGCAACTTCATGATGTGGGCCGGAGAGAAGAAGTGCAGTCCCAAGACGTTTTCGGGTCGGGACGTCACCGATGCGATTTCATCAATGTCCAGGAATGACGTATTGCTGGCAAGGATCGCGTCAGGCTTGGCGTGTGCATCCAATTGCCGGAATAGGGTCTTCTTGATGTCCATGTCTTCAAACGCTGCCTCAATGATGATATCGGCGTCGCTTAGGTTGGAAACGTCCGTTGTCACGCTGAAGGCAATATTGCTCAGGTTCGTGTGTTGTTCGGCGTTGATTTTGCCCCGTTTCAGTGCCCCATCGAGAAGCGAATGGACATTCGTCTTGCCACGTTCTGCGCCATCTTGATCGCGTTCCAGCATACGGACTTTGAACCCGGCTGTGAGCAGGGCCATCGCGATGCCTGAGCCCATTGTGCCGCCGCCAATGATGGCAGCTTCGTTCAGGTCGCGGGCTTTTCCTGTGGCCAGTTCTGGGATTTTGCCAACTTCGCGTTCAGCAAAAAATGCGTGGATCAAGGCTTTGCTTTGATCCGTTTCCACAAGCGCATCAAAAATCCGTCGTTCTTGTATCAGTCCTTGCTCAAATGGCAGTGATGCAGCGGCAATCACAGATTCAACAGACGTAACTGGCGATTGCTGGCCTTTTGCGTTTCGGCGTGCTGTTTCGATGAGTTCTCGAAACAGGTCTGAGTTCTCGTGGTCCCGTTCTATTTTGTCCGTTTGATCGCATGTTCTGCGTAGCGACCGCCCCTCGGTCACCAGCGTTTTGGCAAATGCGATGCCAGCGACTTCTGGATTCGAACCAACAGCGATTTCGTCAATGATGCCAAGTTCCAGCGCTTCTGCAGCGGGCACCTGACGTCCACTGGAAATGATGTCTGCAGCTGCGGCGATCCCGGTTAGGCGGGGCAGGCGTTGCGTTCCACCTGCACCCGGAATGAGACCAAGGTGTACTTCGGGTAGGCCAACGCGTGATGTCGCCAGTGCAACGCGGTAGTGGCAAGACAGTGCCAATTCCAAGCCGCCTCCAAGCGCGGTGCCGTGTAATACGCAGACGATTGGCTTTTGCAGACCATCCAGCGCCGCGTTGACCTCTTCCAGATCGGGCGCTTGCAACGGTTCACCAAATTCCTTGATATCGGCACCAGCAACAAAAGTGCGACCAGCTCCAACCAAAACCGCTATGTCGGCCTGCGCATCCTCTGAAAAACGGCTAATCGTGTTCACCAATCCGACCCGAATGCCGTGAGACAGCGCGTTGACGGGGGGATTGTTGACAGTGAGAACCGCGACGCACAATGCATCGTCTTGGACAAGCTCATAGGAAATAAGTTCAGGCATAACGTCTCCGCTTTGCTGTGAAGGCAACAAAGGCTCAATTGGTTGAGGTCGAAGGAAAAGACGACGGTACGATGACACGTCATTTTAGATTTTCGAGGGTCCGCCAGCTCAAGGACTAGTTTGGAGGAGGAGCTGGCGGACATCGAGAGGGACTTAGTCCAGATACGCAGGGAACTCTGGCAGTTCAGCAAAATCGCGCTTGTCATGCTGGATGACAAGACGGGCGTTCTGGTACTTAACAATCCCTTCTAGCCGATCCATGGAGGCCAGCGTATCGGCTCGGCTAGTATTAAATGAGGGCACCAAGCGAGCGGTTCGAGTTTCACGCTGGTGGAACGCGTCACCGCAAAGAATGACATTGCCGGCGTTCTGCAAGCGCAATAGCAAGGACTGGTGCCCATGTGTGTGACCAGGGGTAAACAAAATTTGCACCGTGCCATCGCCAAATACATCGTGATCGCCCTGGATCTCAACTTTTTCAGCGGTTTCATAGTCGGCAACCAACGCCTTTTCACCGAGATCATCCTTCATGGTTTCCCACTCGGTCGTGTTCATGATCCAGGTTGAGTCTTTGAAAGTGTTCGCTTCTCCGATGTGGTCGATATGCAGATGCGAGAAGGCCAGATAGTCGATGTCCTTCGGAGTGAGGCCAATTTTTTCCAGCTGAGGGGCAATTGGATTTGCCTTCAACTGCATAAAGCCAAAATCCTGATCAGTGCCATTGCCGGCTTCCCAGATCATGTTACCTTTCGGATGCATAATAAGGTAACTGGGGACGCGCACTTCATGTGATACTCCGTCAAAATAGCCTATGTCCGAAAATGCACCAAAGTCAGGGAGCGCGGCTGTGCCAGCATTGATTGCAAAAAGTTTAATTCCTTCGGATTGCGACATCTTCCATTCCTTGAATAATGTGACCAGCAACTTTCAACTAAGCGATGATCATGAGTTAGTCCGTGTAGGCAAACGCGGTTGTTCCCGGGGTTACCCACACGTTCAATGGTTAGATTAACTTCGGAGAATTAAATCTCAATGAAATTAGGGTTTGAATTGGACTAATACGCATATGTGAACGTATTTACGATTTCGTCGACCGATGACCGCCGTGCCTTGCGACATCGCCTGACCCTATTTCGTGGACGGAGGCTTGAAGATCCGGGCATTTAGCATCGTACTTTCGTGAAGCGCTTCATACAGGTGCCGGTCGCCATCGAACTGTCCGGCTCGAATGCTGGAGCAGAGTTCGGAATTTGACAGGTTTCCAGACGCTTTGGCGATGTTTTCGCTGCAATGGGTCAGTTGTTCACGCGACGCGAGTTCTCTCTCCACAATCCCCACTGCATTGATGACCATGAGGTTGATCAGCTTGCTATTTCCGGCACCAATATTGGCCTGCAGCGACTCCCGGGCGATTTCCAGCAGGTTCTGACCATGGCAACTATCAAGCATGGCTGACCTCACGGCGATATAGAGATTTGGTGGGCGCAGTTGCGCACAGGATGCTGAATTCCAGCTGGTCGGCGATGCGGCCAGTCAGAGCCAGTTCCAACGATCGTTGTTTGCCCGACAGGTGGCGCATGCCTTGTTGCAAGGCGATGCTGGCCCATCTGATATGCGCAAATATCTCCCAGAACGTGACGGCGTCTGGTTGGATTTCTCGGCCTGAGACTTCTTGATATCCTTGATAAAAATATGCCCGACTGCCGATCCCACCGGCTTCCAGATCGGGGCGCGAGAACCGCCAGCACTCGGCGCAGAACCATCCGATGTCGGACATCGGGTCGCTGATGGCTGCAAATTCCCAATCCAGAATCGCAGTCAGGCCATCGTTATCGACCATGAAGTTTCCTGTGCGAAAGTCCCTATGCGCCAACACCAGTTCATTGGTCTGGGGCAGGTTTCGCTCAAGCCACCTGAGCCCCCATTCCAAGGCAGGACGGTTTACTCCGAGTTGGTCCAAGGATTGGCGAATGGTTGCGACCTCAAAGTGCGCGGCCGACGGCTTAGGGGAACCCAGAAAGTCGAGATTCAAAGCGGCATAGTCGATCGAGTGAATACGCGCCATTTGACGACCAAGTTCCCGGGCAAGTTTGACCCGGTCTCCACCCAGTGAAAGGTCTTTTACGACCTTTGGCCCCAGACCTATGCCCTCTACCTTTTCAAAGACGGCAAACGGCCCGCCGAAGACCGTTTCGTCCTTGCAGAAACCAAGGGGCCTGGGAACTGTCACGCCTTGGTCAAACGCTGCTCTTACCAGGGCAAATTCCTCTTCGCGCGAGCGGCTTTCTGCAATGGTCGCCTCGGCGTCCTTGCGCAGGACGAGGGACATCTCCACGCCATCCACCAAGCAGTCCAACAAAACGTTTTCCTGAATCGCCCCGCCCGTTAGGGAGGCGGTTTCCCGGATACTGACCGACCCTGCACTCAGCATGTGTTTCAACCAGTCCTCAAGGCGTGCGTTGGATGCTGGATAGTTCATCTCACGCCCCCCAGCTCCAAAAGTCGTTCTTTTCCTTCTCGTAGAAGCGGGCGAGGACCATTTTGTGCACTTCTGAAGCACCATCCACAAGTTTTGCTTGCCGCGCGTAGCGATAAATCCATTCCAGAACGGTGTCTTTGGAATAGCCCTTGGCTCCACACAGTTGGATTGCGGCATCCGCGGCTTTGTTCAGAGTGTCAGCAACGTGGATTTTTGCCATTGAAACTTCCTTGCGGGCGAAATCACCCTGATCCAGTTTCCATGCGGCATTCATGACAAGCAGGCGCCCGATCTGGATGTCGTAGGCCAGTTCGCCCAGCTTCAGTTGAACGGATTCCCGGTCCGCCAGTCGCATGCCAAACCCATGCCGACGTTCGGTGTACTCAGCCGCAATTTCCATGCAGCGTTTGGCAAGACCCAGCCACCGCATGCAATGCGTTAACCGTGCTGGCCCAAGGCGAATTTGGGTCAGCTTGAGGCCGTCGCCGATCTCCATCAAACGGTTTTCATCGGGGATTGTCAGACCGTCAAAAGCCAGTTCACAATGGCCGCCATGTTCCTCTGGCCCCATGATCGGAATTCGGCGTGTGATTTCCCACCCCGGTTGGTCCTTGTGAAAAAGGAAAGCTGTCAGGTGCTTGCGTTTTTCCTCTGGATCAGGGTTCGTACGCGCAATCAGGATGAAATGATCCGAGGCGGCACCGCCGGTGATGAACCATTTCTTGCCAGACACGACCCAATTGTCACCGTCACGTGTCGCCGAAGTTTGGATCATCGAAGGGTCTGACCCTCCGCCGGGCGCTGGCTCTGTCATAACAAAGGCCGAGCGGACTTTGCCATCAATGATCGGTTGCAGCCATTTCTCTTTTTGCGCTTCCGTACCGACCTTGTTCAGCACGCTCATGTTGCCGTCGTCAGGCGCGGCGCAGTTAAAACAGGCTGGACCAAAAATCGACCGGTTTGCCTCTTCGTACATGGCTGCCCAACCGATAATCGGAAGCGCCATGCCACCTCTTTCTTTGGGCATCTGAGGTGCCCAGAGCCCGGCTGCTTTCACTTTTACCCGAACGGCCTCCAGGACATCTTCCTTGATGTTTTCATGCTCATCAAAGTTGTTGCGATCTTGCTCCAAGGGCAAGATGTGTGTGTCCACGAAGGTTCGAACCCCGGCTCGGACCTCTTCGACGTCGGAGGGAAGTTGGTAATCCATTGTGTTTTCCTTTATTCACAGGCCTGCGGACAAATGGCCGCCGTCAATCGAAATGACCGATCCGGTCATGAAAGAAGATGCATCAGACGCGAGCAGCAGCAGTGGGCCATCAAGTTCTTCCAACTGACCGAGGCGCCGGTAAGGAATGCGATTGATCAGGTTTTGGCCCGCCTTTGTCGCAAAAAAGTCCGCGTTCAATGGGGTCTCAAAATACCCCGGAGCCATGGCATTCACCCGAATGCCATAGCGCGCCCATTCCAATGCAAGGGCTTTGGTCAGCTGAACAACACCCGCTTTCGCTGTGACATAGGGTGCGACACCCGCGGTCACACCCAGCCCGAGGATTGAGGCGATATTGATGATCGACCCGCCAGTCTGCGCCGCTTTCATGCGCCGCGCGGCTTCAGTCGCAACAAGCCACACACCCTTTAGGTCAACGTCCATCGTTGCGTCCCAGTCTTCCTCCGGCATCTCTTCGGCGCGACCCTGGGTCGTGATGCCCGCATTGTTGATGACGACATCAACCGGGCCTTGTTTATCTTCAATCTCCTGGAAGCACGCGGTGACGCTTTCGGCTGATGTCACGTCCAAATGCGTCGCCAATGCGGTTTTACCTTGCGCGTTCAACTCGCCAACGATTTCCTTGAGGGCGAGCTCTCGACGCGCCCCCAAAGATACACGTGCACCATGGGCAGCACCTAGACGAGCGAAATGCTCCCCAAATCCGCTGGAAGCGCCGGTGATCAAAATGTGCTTGTTTGTCAGATCAAACGTGTTTCGCATAAATGGCTCCCTAGTGCTCTTGGCCGCAGGGACTGCTTTGTTGCAATCTAGCGGGCGCGGCGACGCGTTGCAGGACGATGCATAAGAGCACGGCCTGTATCTAAGGCGGCGATGATAGTGATGGGGCTATTAACCTCAATGAAAATAAGTACTTTGTGTCCGCAAAACGCATATGTAAACAGAGTGGCGAGTTTGAGTGCGTTGTTTGGCCCCGCAGCTAAACTCAGAAAGTCTTGAGTTGGAGAGGCTGGAGAGATCAAGAGAGGCTTGATCAAATTCATGTATGTGTTTTGAAGAATGGAACTTGTTAAATTTATTGAATTCAATATGGGGCTGCTTCAAATATGATTATGCAATTGCCCTCCCGCATGACGCCAACCGAAAGAAGTAATTCAAGGCCCATGACCGAACCAACCAATATAAAGCTGGAAGATTTTCGTGCACAGTTGCGCGCGCGCGGGTTTGACCCGGAAGAGAACAGTCTGCGGGAAATGCATGCGGCGTTGCCACACCTCAATGCCCTTAGAGCCAGATTGCGGCGTGGTTACGCTCACTCTGACGAGCCCGCCCATGTGTTCAAACCTGAAGGGGCAAAATCATGAGCGACGCTCTTTGTTTTTTGACGGTTGCTGAAGCTGCCAAGCGCATTGAACAGCAAGCGCTGTCACCGGTCGCCCTGACACAGGCCTTTCTTGATCGCATCGAGAAAATCAATCCCAAGGTAAACGCCTATGTGACGGTCACGCCTGAGCGGGCGATGGAAGATGCGCGGCGGGCAGAGGCTGAAATTAGTGCCGGTCATTACAAAGGGCCGTTGCACGGTATCCCTGTGGGATTGAAAGACATCTATGACACAAAGGGAATTCGGACGACTTGCCATTCCAAGCTTTATTTGGACCGTATTCCGGACGAAGACGCACATACGGTAAAGCTTTTGAAGGACGCGGGCAGCGTGCTGCTGGGGAAGCTCGCCACTCATGAATTCGCATTTGCGGGGCCCGCGTGGGACGCCGCTTTTCCGCCTGCGCGGAATCCTTGGAATACTGACCATTTTACCGGCGGTTCATCGAGTGGTTCGGGCGCTGCGATTGCGGCCGGTTTGGCGATGGCCACTTTGGGTACGGATACGGCGGGATCGATCCGTATGCCAGCTTACTTCTGCGGTGTGTCCGGGCTGAAGCCTACATATGGTCGCGTGTCGCGCCAGGGTGTGTTTCCGTTGGCCTATTCCATGGACCACTGCGGTCCAATCACGCGCACGGCTCAAGACGCGGCAATCGTAATGAATGCCATCGCTGGCCATGATGAAAAAGATCCGGCCTCGGCGTTGGTTGATGTGCCCGACTATACGGCTGCATTGGACGGAAACCTCAGCGGTTTGAAGGTCGGCCTTATCCGGCATTTCTACGAAAGCGACGAGGTCGCGGATCCTGAAGTTATTGCCGCCATGAACAGGTCGGTCGAGCGCCTCGAAGAACTTGGGGCAGAGATCCAGGAGGTGCAATTGCCCAACCTTCGCGACTTCAGCGCCTGCTGTCAGATCATCATCATGTGCGAGGCGCTTGGCATCCATGAAGACACGGTCAAAGCACAGCCGGAGAAATACAGTGAAATAGCACGGGATCGCTTGATGTTAAGCAGCGTTTTGACCGGGGCTGATTACGTTCAGGCGACGCGGATGCGCCGGCAATTGACCTACGACGTCAACAGGGTTCTGGAGGAATTCGACGTGCTGTTGACTGCGGGTGGACTCACGCCAGCGCCTCGATTGGATCAGATCGATAAATTCTACATTCTGCAGAAACCTTTGGTGACGACACCATTTGATGTCACCGGACACCCTGCCATGGCAGTGTGCAATGGATTTTTCGCAAATGATCTGCCTGTCGGCATGCAGGTAGTCGGGCGGGCCTTTGACGAAGCAACGGTCATGCGCGTCGCACATGCCTATGAAAGTGTAACAGACTGGAAAGATAGGGTGCCACTGTTGTGAACACCTATTGGAACCTTGTTGTTGGAGTCACACTTTGCATTCCATAATTAACAAATAGTTATAAATCCAAATTCAATATGATAAACCTTTCTTGTTGCAGTCCGAAGGGACCAAACCAAGCGGAGGGTGTCATGACCGATAGAATTGTTAAATCCTGCGACCGGACGCTGCTGATCCTTGAATACTTTGATCAGGTGCAGCGAAGCGTGACCTTGAAAGAGATTTCCGAACAGCTGAACCTGCCAAAATCCAGCTGTATGATGCTTCTTCGCAGTATGACCACGCTGGGTTACACACATTATGATCTTCGGGAGCGTACGTATCGGCCCACGGCCCGCCTGTCTTTACTGGGTAACTGGGTTGGTGAAGACGTATTTCGAAATGGTAGCCTGATCGAACTGATGCACGGGTTGAACCGACGATCAAACGAGACAGTGGTCTTGGCGAGCATTAACGATGACTCCTCGCAATACATCCGTGTTGTGCAAGATGCTGAGGACCAACGGATGGTGTACCGTAAGCCAGGTACCAAACGATCGCTGTTTAAATCCTCGACCGGTCATGCTCTTCTGGCGCAGCTATCGGAGGACGAAATCTCAGGTATCATCAAACGCGTAAACGCATATCGTTCGCCCGAAGATGAAGTCATTCGGATCGACGAAGTCGAGGGTCAACTGAATGTCGTTCGCTCAAAAGGCTACGCCTATTCGAGCGGCTGGATCACACCTGGAGTGTCGATGATTGCTATGCCCTTGGCACTGCGCGACGCAGATTTACCGCTGGCGATTGGTGTGGCGCGCCGCACGAGGAAGATGCAGCAAACCCATGAAGAACTCTATGAATTCATGAGGGAATCCATTGCTTCCTTCATTTCGGATTATCTGTAATTGACCAAATTGGATCACCGGAGAGAAATTCACATATGTGTTTTGGTCTGTGAAGACCTCTAAAATTATTGTGTAATTTTTGAATCAAATTAGCCTCAAATCCTAATGAGCTTGAATCACAAGCCAAGGGAGGACTGAAAATGAATTCAAAGATGACAAGGCGAACACTGCTTGGACAGGCCGCGGCGACTGGCGCAATTGGTTCTTTGCCAACCATGTCCATGGCGGCGACGTCGGACAAGATCCGGGTGGGAGGGTTGCATGACCTCTCTGGTTTCCTGGACTTTCTCGGTGTGCCGATGAACAAGATGCTCCTGCTTGCGATTGAAGAGGTCAACGCGGCAGGCGGGCTGCTCGGCAAAGAGCTTGAGCCAGTTATTTACGATCCGCAAACAAACATGTCGTTGTACTCGCAGTTTGCGACGCAGCTTTCTCTAAAAGATCGCGCGGCTGTTGCGATTGGAGGCATCACTTCAGCGTCCCGCGAAACGATCCGCCCGATCCTTCACCGGTACAATGTTCCCTATTTCTACAACACGCTTTATGAGGGTGGTGTGTGCGACCGCAACACTGTCGCCTTGGGCACAACGCCGGCTCAGACCGTTGAAAAGCTGGTTCCCTATACGATGAAACTGTGGGGCAAAAAGGTTTATACTCTGGCGGCGGACTATAACTATGGCCACATTACCGCTGCGTGGGTGAAACGGTTTGTCGAAGAAAACGGCGGAGAAGTCGTCGAAACGGATTACTTCCCGCTAGACGTCACCAACTTTGGCCCAACCATTTCCAAAATCCAGAGCGCTAAGCCTGACATGATCATGAGTGTCTTGGTTGGCTCGGGCCATTTGGGTTTCTATAACCAATGGGCCGCTGCGGGTATGAAGAATGAGATTCCAATCGCTTCGACGACATTTGGCGGTGGCGGTGCCGAGATTGAAATCATCAAACCCGAAGTGGCGAACGGGATCGTCAGCAGCTATGGTTACTACCCATCTATCGACACACCGGCCAACCGAGCGCTGGTTGAGAAAGTTAAGGCTCGATACCCGACGGATACCCCGTTGCTGACAGAATTGTCAGTTCTGACCTATGAATCCCTATTGATCTGGGCAAGCGCGGTTCGCGAAGCCGGTAGCTTGGATCAGGCGAAAATCCTGGAAGTTCTGGAGGCCGGTCAGACTTACGACTTGCCGTCCGGGCAAGTCACTATTGACCCATTGACGCACCATGCCGTTCGCGATGTCTACATCGCAGACCTTCAGGATAAGTCGTTTATCATCAAGGAAAAATACAGTCAGGTCCAACCCAGCGACACGCAGCTTGTCTGTAACCTGCAGGAAGATCCGACTGCCAATGTACAGCACGAGATCAGCCTGAACTAATTTCCGCAAGCTATGCTGGCTGCCCGCGCAGCCAGCATTTCAATACTTTTTAGGAGAGCGCAGTGGACTACACCATTGTTGTCGCCATCGAGCTGCTGCGCGCGGTGGCTGGACTTGTACTGATATCGACCGGGCTGGCCATCATCTTTGGCATGATGCGCGTGATCAATATCGCCCATGGCGAATTCATGATGTTGGGCGGGTATACCGTCGTGCTTTCGGCCAAGGCCGGAGTGAATATCTGGATCGCGATGCTCGTATTGGCACCGTTGACCGTGGGCCTGTTTGGCGTGCTGGTTGAGCGGCTCATCATTCGTCACCTCTACGGACGCATCATTGATACGTTGTTGGCGACTTGGGGGCTTAGCCTGTTCTTGATCGGCTTTGTTGCAGTCGTGTTTGGCAACAAGCTCGAAGGTGTCGCGACGCCCTTCTCTGGCATTGCGATCGGGGAATATTCAGTGGCGGCTTACACAATATTCCTCATCGGAGCTGCCTTGGCTTTCGTCGCTTCCATCTATCTTGCCTTGAAGTACTCAAAGGCGGGGTTGATTGCCCGGGCAACGATGCAAAATCCCGAAATGGTCGAGGCCTTAGGGGTGAATTCGAAGCTGGTGTTCATGACCACGTTTGGGGTTGGTGCCGCGTTTAGTGGCTTGGCCGGTGCGCTTTTGGCCCCCATCAGCGGAGTCATTCCTGGCATGGGTGTCAATTTCATTGGACCAGCCTTCATTACTGTCGTGACAGGCGGGTCTTCAATTATTGCGGGGACGCTGAGCGCATCCGGGCTGTTGGGATCCATCAGTCAGTCCACGGCATTTTTGGCTGGCCCTGTCTACGGCGACGCGATGTTGTTCTTTGCTGCCCTGGTTTTGCTGCGCCTGCTTCCGCAGGGCATCACAGGTCGCCTGTTTACTCGTAGTCTTTGAAACATGACCAAAACTTCTTCACTTGGGAGGCACGTCTTGAATCGCACCTTCGTAAACTATCTGGGGCCAGCAATAGCCGTCGGTTCGGGTATTCTGACGCTCATTTTCGCGCCGCTCATTTTGGGGTTCTATGAAATTTTCCAGTTAACCCAATACGTTATTCTGGCGATCTTTGCCGTCAGCATGGCCTACATCTGGGGATTTGGCGGGATTCTGAGCTTTGGCCACGCTGCTGTATTTGGCTTGGGCGGTTACGCCTACGCTGTTTTGGCAATAAATATGGATAGCTCGTTGCTGGCCTTCGTTCTGGCAATTGGCACATGTGGGCTTTTTTCGCTGATTTTGGGCTATTTTATTTTCTACGGCCGGTTGAATGACGTCTATCTAGGCGTGGTGACGCTGGTTGTTGCGCTGATCCTGTGGAAACTGATTAATCATACTTCTGGACCTGGATATGTTATCGGAGATGCGCGCCTAGGCGGGTTTAATGGCATTCCCTCCATTCCGGTTCTGGAGCTGCCTTGGCATGGCGGTGCCGCATTGGATCCCATTCAGATGTTTCGCTGGTTCCTGGGTGGGCTGATCGCTGTCTACGTCGCCTTGAAACTGTTGATTCAGTCCAAATTCGGCCGCATCGCGATTGCCACCAAGGAAAACGAATTGCGCGCCACGCTGTTGGGATATGACGTGCGCCAGTACAAGTTGTTGGTGTTTGTGATTGGCGGCTCCATCGGCGGAATGGCCGGAGCCATGTGGGCGACGTATCAGACATTTGTTGACCCCAATATGTTCAGCCTCGAGGTTTCCGCCAAAGTGTTGATTTGGGTGATGGTTGGTGGCGTTGGTACGTTGCTGGGGCCGATCGCCGGGGTGGTCTTGCTTCAGGCGCTGTCGATCAAGCTTGGCGAAACCGCTTTCATCAACAACCAGATTGTTCTGGGGATGATTTTGATGAGCCTGGTTCTGGTTTTCCCGAAAGGGCTGTTGCCTTCGATGGAACTGCTGGTCACACGCTTCTTTGATCGATCCGCTGCCCAAGGTCAGGGGGTGAGCGGATGACAACCACGAATAATCCCCTGTTGGTAACCAAGGGACTGACCAAACGGTTTGGTGGCCTGGTCGCGGTCAACGATGTAAACCTCTCGGTTTCAGAAGGCCAACTGCATTGCCTGATTGGACCGAATGGAGCGGGAAAAAGTACGTTCTTCAAGTGCCTCACTGGGCAGTTCAAATCGTCGGCGGGCATCGTCACGCTCGAAGGCAAAGAAGTGCAGGGCTTGCAGACTTATGAAATTGTGCAACGCGGTGTCGGCATCAAAACCCAGACACCCAGCCTGTTTGATGGTCTGAGCGTTCAAGAAAACATCTCGCTATCCGCATTGCGCAACCAGGCGTCAAGACAGGTGGTTGAGACGCTCGAAGAAATGCTTGAGCTGTTCCAAATCACTCATCTGACACGGCGTGAAGTCGGGCAGCTTGCTCATGGTCAGCGTCAATTGGTGGAATTAGCCGCCGTCCTTGCAGCAAAACCCAAGCTGGTTCTGTTGGATGAACCTGCAGCAGGCATGACCGGTGATGACCGCATTCGACTGATTCAAACTTTGCGCGACCTTGCTGGCCGAACCACGTTTATCGTTGTGGAACATGACATGCAGTTCATCGGCGACATTGCGACCGGGGTTACGGTTTTCAATCGCGGTAGAGTGTTTGCTGAGGGCAGTTTCGACGAAATTGTGGCGCGATCTGACGTTCAGGAAATCTATCTCGGGAAGGAAGTCGATGTCGCTGCTTGAAGTTCGGAATCTGCGGGCCTCTTATGGCCGTATCCCGGTGCTGCACCAGATAGATTTAACGGTGAATGCTGGCGAAATCGTCGGGGTTGTTGGTCACAATGGCATGGGCAAAACGACACTGTTGCGTAGTCTGATGGGGCATCTCAAAACGAGCGCTGGTACGGTCTCGCTAAGGGATCGCGACGTTAAAGGGCTGAGCGCCCACAAGCGGGCACGACTTGGCGTTACGTTGGTTCCGCAGGGCCGCGACATCTTTGGCAATCTGACGGTACATGAGAATTTGATGCTTGGCGCCTTTGGCACGCAGGATCAAAGCGCCAGAATCGACGAGATGATTTCGATTTTCCCACGACTTGCGGATTTATTGGATCGCAAGGGTGGGGCCCTAAGCGGCGGCGAACAGCAGATATTGGCGCTGGCTCGGGCGCTTTGCAACCGACCATCGCTTCTGTTGCTGGATGAGCCAACCGAAGGTGTTCAACCCTCAATCGTTTTGGAAATGGCCACTGCCCTAAAATCGATCAGCCAGACGGAAAATCTGGCGGTCATCTTGGTCGAGCAAAACATTGCCTTCATCCAAAGTTTGGCCGAACGCGTCTACACTATTTCCAACGGCGTTATTGAACAGGAGTTGTCTGTTTCCGGACCAAATGGCGCAGCGTTGATAACAGAGACTCTCGGCTTCTGAAGAAGTCGTCGGTGCCGAAAATTCGAAGGACTAAATTCATGTCAGACTTAGTCAAGTACGAACTCTGCGATCGTGTTGCGACACTCACACTCAATCGGCCAGAAGAAGGCAACGCTTGGTCTGAAGACATGGAGCAGGCGTTACGAAATTTGGTCCTAAAAGCTGATCAAGGTCCAAATGTTCGGTCAATCGTCATCACTGGGGCAGGGCGGGCCTTTTGTGTTGGCCGCTCCATGCAGGGGCTTTCTTTCGGGGCGGGAAAAGAGACTGGCACGAGAGAGGACATCGAAGCCCATAGAGACAGGTTCTCCTATCTGACCACACTCCGAAAGCCGGTGATCGCAGCGATTAATGGGGGCATGGCCGGCGTCGGATTTGTTTTGTCCTTGTATTGCGATCTGCGCTTCATGTCGGACAAAGCGAATTTCGCCACCTCTTTTGCGCGTCGTGGATTGGTTGCAGAAGAAGGGTCGGCCTGGTTGCTTCCTCGTCTCATCGGCCAAATGAACGCAATGGACATCCTGCTGTCCGGGCGCAAGGTTTCGGCCGTAGAAGCCGGAAACATGGGGCTTGTGCGTGTGGTTCCTGCGGGGGACTTCGCAGAGACGGTTCAATCCTTTGCCGCCGATCTGGCTAACGCGTCCTCGCCCCGGTCGATGGGGATTATCAAGCAGCAAGTTTGGTCGGCCCACAAAAAAACTCTGTCCGAAGTTACACGTGCCAGCAGCGCCCTTGTCCAGGCTTCAGTTGTTCATCAGGACTTTGCCGAGGGGGTGGCTCATTTCAAAGAACGCAGAATGCCGCAGTTCGCCGATCTTGAGGATTAAACTAACAGAGTATTCACATATGTGTTTTGGTCATAATATAATCTTGAATTAATTTACCTTGGTGGCGCGGGTGGCTAAAATTTCAATCAAACGAAGTAATCGAGGTTGAGTATTATGGACGAGCAATTGCCTTTGAGGTCCATCAAGGTATTGGACCTCTCCTCTGTGTTGATGGGGCCGTACGCCACACTTCAAATGGCGGATATGGGCGCGGAGGTGATCAAGATCGAACCCCTTCGTGGTGAGGTGTTGCGACACTATCATCCCTATAAGAATCCGGGGATGAACGGTGTGTTCATGAATCTCTACCGGAACAAGAAATCCGTTGCGATTGATCTAAAGCATCCAGATGGAAACGAGGCGTTCCGACGCCTCGTCACTCAGGCAGACGTCGTGGTCCATAACTTCCGACCAAGCGTCGCGGAGCGTTTGAACATTGCCTATAGTCAACTGGCGGAGATCAATCCGGGATTGGTTTATTGTCAGGCCTATGGGTTCGGCAGCGATGGTCCCTATGGCGAGAAACCAGCTTATGACGATTTGATTCAGGCGGCTTCCGGCCTCACCTCCATGTACCAACGTGTGCGCGGCGATCAGGAATACGTGCCGTCTATGGTCAGCGACAAAACGGTCGGTTTGATGATCACAAACGCGGTTCTTGGGGCTTTGGTGGCGCGTGAAAAATCCGGAAAGGGGTGTGAGATAGAGGTGCCAATGTTTGAGAGCATGGTGTCTTTTAATCTGATGGAAAACCAGAATGGTCAGGTGTTTGAGCCGCCCATCGGAGAGTTTGGTTGGACTCGAACCCTGAGTACGGAACGAAAGCCGTTCAAAACCAAGGACGGTTTTGCCTGCCTTTTGCCATACTCCGATCAGAACTGGCGCGACTTTCTGACTGAAATTGGATCGGGTGATCTGATGGATGACGTCAAATACAGCCGTTTGCCGGAACGCGTGCGCCACATCGACGACCTTTACGCATTGGTGCGCGAGGCCGCACCGACCAAGACGACCTCTGAATGGATCAAATTCTGCGACGATCGCGCCATTCCGGCGGTGGCAGTGAACGATCTGCCGGACTTGTGGTCTAACGAACATTTGCTGGCTGTGGATTTCTTCCAGACTATGCAGCACCCGACTGAAGGTGAATACAAAACTTGGCGTAGCCCGTTCCGATTTGGTGACACCTATCCAGTCGGCCACAAGCCCGCACCAACATTGTCGCAAGACACTGTGACGGTTCTGTCTTCCGCTGGATACACCTTGGAAGAGATTGAACTTCTCGCCGGAAGCGAAGCGATCTTGTTGCCAAAGGATTATGTCGGGGCCACAGAATAATCTGACAGATTCCCGCACCGCAGATCTAGAAAAAAATCAATGGATAAAAATGCGTCCACTTTCTATTAAAGCTATCAATCTGCCACAGCCGTGTGATGCCATGCGCGTGCGTGTCCGCGCACATTTGAAGGATGAGATTGAAAGAGGGTTGTTCGATCCGGACTCCACCACATGGGCCAGTTTCGATCCTGATTTCGCCCGCCGTTTTGCGAAGGCTGGATTTCTGGGAGTGACCTGGCCTGAGCAATTCGGCGGTCAGGCGCTGAGTTTTCTTGAACGCTACGTCATCCTTGAAGAGCTTTTGGCGCACCGCGCACCTGTCGGCGCGTTTTGGATTGGCGAACGGCAAAGCGGGCTTCAAATCTTGCGCTTCGCTCAGGACGCCGTAAAGCAGGCGCTGCTGCCTCGGATCGTCGCCGGTGAGATTTCATTTGGCATTGGCATGAGTGAACCGAACTCCGGATCCGATTTGGCGTCTGTCCAGACGCGGGCCGTCAAAGATAATGACATTTGGACGCTGAATGGCGCAAAAGTCTGGACAACGAATGCCGATAAGGTTGACTACCTGCTTGTTTTGGCGCGCACGGGCGATGCAGGACAAAGCAGACACGAAGGTCTGACGCAATTTGTTGTCGACATGCGAACGCCGGGCATTTCGGTATCGCCTATTCCGGATATGTCCGGCGACAGTGAGTTTTGCGAGGTGGTTTTTGACAGTGTTGCCGTGCCCGCAGAGATGATCCTGGGTGTCCCCGGCGAAGGGTGGAGCATCGTAACTGCAGAACTTGCTTTTGAGCGAAGTGGGCCGGAACGGTTTTTGTCAGCCTATGGGCTTCTTCAAAATTACCTCGGTGTCGCCGCATCGGATCGCTCTGAAAGCAACGTTAAGAATCTTGGTGAAATTGTCGGAGACCTCTTGGTGCTGCGACAAATGTCTCTTGGCGTTGCGGGCATGTTGGAGGCCGGGCAAAACCCAAACGTTCAGGCGGCTTTGGTAAAGGATTTGGGGAATGCGTTCGAGCAACGGATTCCGGAACTGACGCGAACAGCATTGGACAGGTTTGACGAAACGGAACATATGGCAGCGTTTCAAGACCATCTGGACCAAACGATCCTGTCTGCGCCGTCCTGGTCGATCCGTGGCGGCACGCGGGAAATCACGCGGGGCATCATTGCCGCCGGATTGGAGCTCAGATGACCAGCCCGCTTTTTGATCTAATTCACGATACTGCAGAACGATTTCTGATGGATGTTTCAGGCCAGCAAAACTGGGTAGCGTTTGACCAATCTGGTGTGTCGCCGGGATTGATAGACAACATGCGTGCGACCGGACTTTGTTGTGCAGGCCTGCCTGAGGCACAGGGCGGTGCCGGTTTGTCACTGTTGGAAATGATGAAACTGGTGCAGCTCTCCGGCTACCATGCCTGCCCGCTACCGTTCTCTGAAAGTTTGGTGGGTCATTGGATCGCCGGGCTGGCGAAATTTGATCTGCCGGAAGATGCCATTTTGACCTTCGCAGACGACAAAGACCCTACATCTTTGCAACTGACAAACGACGGACGCGCAACGGGCGTCCTGCGGCAAGTGGCTTTTGGCGATGTCGCGACACATGTCTTGTGCAGCGCAAAGGACGTGAACGGTGAAGCCGTGCTTCTCTGCATCGAGGTGGCTGCATTGAACGACTTCATTCGGACCCGGCCTGACCTGGCTAAGCGGCCTCTAGTCGATTTCCAGCCAAATTCCTCTTTTACCAAGGCCGCTTACCCTGCAAGGAAGATTGCAGAAGACTGGGATTTGCGCGCCGTTGGCGCTTTGATGCGGAGCTTTGAGATGGCAGGCGCAATGCGCCGCGCTGTGGAAATGACCGTCAACTACGTTAAAGAGCGTAAACAGTTCGGGCGCCCTGTTGCAAAATTCCAAGCGGTTCAGCATATGCTGGCGATCGCCGCGGAACATGCGGCGGCAACGGAAACCTCTGCCCAATCGGCCGCTCTTGCTGTGTTTGGTTCAAATGACATGTTGCTCAAGATTGCCGCCAGTAAAGCCTGGGCAAGCAAGAGCGTCAAAATCGTCGCCGACGCATGCCATCAATCCCACGGTGCCATGGGATTCACCCAAGAATACCACCTCCACTACTTCACCCGCCGTCTTTGGGCATGGCGTGAGGAGTTTGGGTCAGAGTTTGAATGGCAAAGAGTCATCGGGGATACTGCGTTAGACGCCGGATCAGGCGCGCTTTGGGATTTGGTGATTGGACATCCTTTGGGTGAAGCCAACCAGCCTGCAGGCCAATGAAAATGGAGAATCACATGGCGCCCCAGGGCCAGATCAAAGTAAACCGACTAGACAACATCACCTATGGCGTTCCTTCCGCCACGTCTGTCGCCGATCACGTGGCGGAATTGTCTTGTGAACGTGTGTATCTGATCACCAGCGGGTCACTCGCGCGCAAGACGGACGAAGTCGACAAAATTGCAGCGGCACTTGGTGAAAAGGTGGTCGGGAGGTTTTCATCTATCCCTGCGCACTCTCCGCGCACTGCCGTCATTGAAGCAACGGATTCGGTTCGCAGGGCTCAAGCAGATGTGATTGTTACTGTAGGCGGCGGATCTGTAACCGATGCTGCCAAGGCGATCCAGCTTTGCCTTGCCAATGGCGTGACGACCGTCGACGGATTGACTGCTTTGTTAACGGCAGATGACGTCCAGTCTCCGGTCGTGCGTCAGATAGCGGTGCCAACGACGCTCTCTGGGGGGGAATTTACGGGCGTGGCCGGAGTGACCAATGAAGTGACCGGAGAAAAAGAAATCCACAAGCATCCAGAGATCGCACCCGTTGCCGTCGTATTGGATCCCGAGATTACGCGCCATACGCCAGAATGGCTTTGGACATCTACAGGCGTTCGCGCCGTGGACCATTGTGTAGAGGGCGTCAGTTCGTTGCAATCGAACGTCTACAGCGACACCCATGCCCTTCGTGGGTTGACGTTGCTAAAGGACGGCCTTTTGGCGTGCAAACAGAACCCTTCCGACATAAATGCGCGTTTGGATTGTCAACTGGGGGCTTGGCTGTCGATGGGCACAACCGCCAGCGGCGCGCCGATGGGGGCGAGTCATGGGATTGGATATGTTCTGGGCGCTTTATGTGGCGTGCCACATGGGCATACATCGTGCATCATGTTACCAGCGGTGATGCGATGGAACAAAGAGGCGAACGCAGTACGCCAGCAGCTCGTTTCGGAAGCGATGGGACACCCGGGGCAAGCGGCCGGGGATGTTCTGGCAAAATTTGTCGCCGTCTTGGGTTTGCCTCGTAAGCTGTCAGATGTTGGTGTTGGCGAAGACCGGTTTGATGAGATTGCCAGACAATCGATGAACACGCCGTGGATTCCACACAATCCCCGTGAGATATCAGATTCTTCTCAGATCCGCGAAATTCTCGAGATGGCGAAGTAACACTCAGTTTGCCTTGTCTACGTCAGGCTACTTTATTCCGACTGCAAAACAGTTAGTGGCCTAGGCCGCTCTCTTTTCGAGCGCAATTCCCTACGTTTGTTCACATATGTAGTTTATGGCCATTTATATATCTATTTTATAACACTTTTGCTGCCCAAGGGATAAACTCAAATCAACCGACGCAATCCTCGCGTCGGCCCAGTCGGCATTCAAAAGACTGCAAACAGCAGCAGTAAGGTGCTTTTAAAAACTTGTCCGTTGGGAGGACCAAAGATGAAAAATACCAACCCTTGGAAACGTTCGTTTGCGGCAGGCGGTGTGGCGCTTACATTTATGGCAGGCGCAGCGCAATCAGAAGAGACACTGACCTATGCAACCTATCTGTCAGATGTGTTCTCCGTCAGCAAAGCCTCGCATTGGCTGGTTGACGAAATCGAGAAACGCAGCAATGGCGAAATCAAATTTGAAAAATATGTCAGCGGCTCGCTTCTGACTGCACCTGACCTCTTCCCTGGCCTTGCAAGCGGTGCAGCTGATATCGTGATGGGTGCTCCCCACGCCTACAACGTCAGTGAATATCCGCTCGCGAACATTCTGATGCCCTATATGACGACGCAGATTGACGCGATCACCTACGCCTGGGGCGAACTATATCGGAACAACGCAGATTTTCGAGCTGAATACGAAAGAAAAGGTGTGAAGCCTCTGTTTGTTTCGCCCTATAGCGAAAACACCATCTGGTCCACGCGTCCGGTGGAAACCGTCGAAGACCTTGCCGGTCTGAAAGTGCGGGCAGTTCCTCCTGTGTCCATTGCACTGAAAGAACTCGGCGCGACGCCGGTTGCGCTGGCATGGCCGGAAGGCGTTGATGGGATGCGGCGCGGCGTGGTCGAAGGCATGTCCTCGGCGCCGTTTGACTCTGCTGTGAACGCGGGTCTGTATGAAGTCGCGCCTTACGTGACCGGGGCGGGGACTGGTGCGCTTGGTGTTGCAACCATCGCGATCAGCATAGATCGCTACAACAGCCTGAGCCCAGAGCTGCAGAAGATCATCGATGAGGTATCCGCCGAAGCGACAGCGAAAGGGTTGCAGTTCCTGGATCAGACAACCGATGTGGCGGTCGAAAAACTATGCGGTCTGAAAGAGCCTGTAACTATCAATGTGTTCTCGGAAGCCGAAGTTGCCAAGGCAAACGCTGTGGCATCGGCAAAGCTGGAAGAAGCATGGCTGGAACGTGCAAGCTCTGAAGCGAATGTTGATGGTGTGGCAATGCTTGCCGAATTCAAAGGATACATTCAAAAGTTTGAAGAAACCTCTCAATATGTCTCAGGGTTCGCTCGCTACAACGACACCTGCACGCAGAACTAATTCCCAGAAAAGAAGGCGCCTCGGCTTTTAAAGCCGGGGTGTTTTCGGCTATTCGAAAGATTCCATCGTGTTCAAATCCATTGATCAGATCGAACGCATCATCCAGGGTCTGGGGTCGGCAAGCGGCTTTGCGACAATGGTTATTCTTCTGATTGTTTGCATCGATGTCGTCGGAAGATCTTTTTTCAACGCTCCATTGGACGCAGGCGTTGAAGCCAGTGAACTCATGCTGGTTTCGCTCGTCTTCCTGGGCTTGGCGGCTGCTCAGCAGCGCAAACAGAACTTCGCAATTGATATTCTGTACAACAACCTGCCCGGCGTAGCTCAAAAAGGTCTAGACGTTATCGGATTTATCGTCTGCCTGGCCATCACGGTCACAATGGCGTGGCCCAGCACGATGCAAGCAATCTCTTCTTTTCAAAGAAATGAAATGGGTTTCAGCCTGGTTGCCTTTCCAATTTGGCCCGCGCGGATCGTGATCGCAGGAGGTCTTTGGCTATTGGCGCTGCAGTTTACCTTTGATTTGCTTCGGATCGTTCTGAACCGCCCCCGCGCGCTTGATGAAACAACACTTGCGGAAGGGTTCGCAGAATGATGTTTGCTGAATTGATCCCCGGCCTGATTGTTGTCGCAGTTCTGCTGGGCCTGCTGATAATTCGTATTCCTATCGCCTTTGCGCTTGCGGGTGCTGGCATCTATGGATTGGTTTCAGAACGCCCATGGCCCGCAGTAGAATATCTGCTGTCCACGTTTGCCTACAGTGCAACCGCGCACTACGCCTATATCGTTCTGCCATTGTTTCTGTTCATGGGGCAGATGGCGTTTTCGGCAGGGCTGTCGCGAAATGCTTTTGATGCTGGTCAGACCTGGTTGGGTCGGGTGCCCGGTGGTCTGGCTGCCGCAACGGTGTTCGGCTGCGCCGCCTTTTCCACAATCAGTGGGTCCAGCGTCGCAACCTCTGCAACTATGACCCGCGTGGCGTTGCCGGAAATGCTGCGTCACGGGTATCTGCCACGGCTTGCTGCAGGATGTATTGCGGCCGGCGGAACGCTGGGTGTTCTGATCCCGCCAAGCGGGATTCTTGTGATCTACTCGATCGCAACTGAGGCCTCGTTGGTGAAGCTGTTTATCGCCGCCTTTTTACCGGGGGTCATGACCGCAGCACTTTACATTCTGGGCATCTACGTATGGGTCAAGATCCGGCCCGAGCTGTCACCGAAACCTGCGGCAGACACCGCGCCAACAACGGCTGAAAAGTTCAAATCCCTCGGACGGGCGTGGGAGGTTGTGATCCTCTTTGCTGCAGTGATGGGCACGATCTATTTCGGCATCGCGACCCCGACTGAAGCCGCCGCAATGGGCGCATTGTTTGCACTGTTCGCTGTGCTCCGCCGCCCGAACCGGACAAAGAACGTGATCTGGGGATTGAAAGAAACCGGTGGCGCGACCTGTTCGGTGTTTGCCCTGGTTGTTGGGGCAGGGATGTTCAGTCTGGGCCTTTCCACAACACAATTGCCGACGCTGCTGGCGTCGTCATTTGCCGAGCTCGACTGGTCACCGACAGCGATGATCCTGATCATCCTGCTGCCTTATCTGATCCTGGGCTGCTTTGTGGACGGGATTTCCATGATCCTGATCACGATGCCCATCGTCTATCCGATTGTCTTACAGGTCGGCTTTGATCCAATCCTGTTCGGTCTTCTGGTCACCAAGGCCGTCGAAATCGGAGCCATCACACCGCCGGTCGGATTGAATGCTTTTGTCGTCAAAAGCATGGCGCCGGAAGTGGAGATCAAGGAAATCTTCATGGGCTGTATTCCCTTTGTCGTGATCGAGATATTCATCGTTATCCTTTTGATAACATTTCCGGAAATCGCGCTGTTCGCGATCACGGACTGATACAGTCGTCGCCCTGCCTGAAGAATTGAGAGAAGAAAATGAACGAAGAACTGCTTTACGAACAAACGGATGGGGTTGTGACCCTGACCATCAACAACCCCGAAGCGCGCAACCCATTGTCGGAGAATGTTATCGACGGGTTGGTGCGTGCTGCGGACCGCATCAATGCGGACAATGCTGTGCGATGTGTGATCCTCACCGGCGCGGGTAAGGCTTTCTCTGCCGGTGGCAACGTCAAGCACATGCGCGACAAAGTCGGGATTTTCGGCGAAACGCCCAGCCAAATGCGGGAGTCCTATCGCAATGGCATTCAGAAAATTCCCAAGGCTATCTACAACCTCGAAGTGCCCACGATTGCCGCAGTGAATGGGGCTGCAATCGGGGCAGGGTTTGACCTGGTATGCATGTGTGACATGCGTATCGCGTCAGAACACGCCAAATTTGCTGAAAGCTTTGTAAAGCTGGGAATTGTACCGGGCGACGGCGGCGCATGGTTCCTGCCGCGCGCGATTGGACGCTGCCGGGCGGCCGAGATGACATTCACCGGCGATGTCATCGACGCAGGAACTGCATTGGAATGGGGTTTGGTCTCGCGGGTGGTTTCTGGTGAGAACTTGATGAGTGAAGCCAAAGCTCTGGCTGCTCGTGTTTCCGTTAACCCACCGCATTCGCTTAGGCTGGCCAAAAAATTGATGCGCGAGGGTGAGCAAGCGTCACTCAACAGCCTGCTGGAACTGTCCGCTTCCTTCCAAGCACTGGCGCATCACACCCATGATCACAGCGAAGCAGTGAATGCCTTTTTTGAACGACGAGCAGGAAGTTTTCGCGGAGACTAAGCGACACATTTTGAGTGTTAGGATGTTGCTTCTTGAAGGGAATAGTCCGTCGGTTCTCAAGAATGATAGCTATGACCGGCATACTGCAGCTCTGGAGCATCAAAATCCAGGTGTGTGATTTGTCATTAGGATTTGTAGCGAAGCGGTTTGAGGTTGCGTCCGTGGCTCTACGAAGAAAGGGCGCGACGCTTTCTCAGCGCTGAATTCAGGAAACGCGTGCTTCACTCCCCGAGCGTATAGGTTGGCAGGCACTTTGTTTTTCGAAGTGTCAGCCAACTGGAAGGTGAACAAATAGGAATTGAGGTCATCGACCATGATCCGAAGTAACCTGGGTATTTGCGAGGAAGGGAGTCATCAGCCCAGAAGTTGCGTCTGATCTCGCGGAAAATCGTTGATTTGTGACGTTTCAGAACCCGCGCCATTTCAGCGACCGGGACCTTCGCATGCCACCAGTTTTCTATTCTACGACGTTCAGACAGCGACAGTTGCGAATAAACGGCTCCCATGGCAATATCCTCTCATTAGATAACACGTTGTTTTCTAACAAGAGTCGCACTTCAGGGTAGCGCGCTCCCTCCGCACATATATGATCGTATAAGCTTAATTATGTTAAATATAGGCTACCCCGCGCTGCCCAACTTTTAATCTACCTCCGCAACGTTTTCATACAAGGCGGTTAACAGAATTCTTGCCGCTATAATCTGACAAACAGAACCCGGCCACATCATCCTGATCTAAGCTGAGACGCTCTCTACTATTGGCAAAACTGAAACTGTGCCTTCGCTCATCCAGTTGATCGCAATTCCGTTGAGTTGTTTTTCCGGCCACTCCTTTCGGATCAGATCTGCATACGCCCTGAGTTGAGGCCGATAGGTAGCGAAACGCGCCTCTGGATCGGGACAGGCGCCAGACTTGTGGTCTACGATCAACAAGCCGTTCGGGCCTTCGGCCAACAAGTCGATGATCGCATTGGTCTCGGAACCATCCTCAACTACCCGCTGGAGAGGCAGTTCGAAATGCAATCGGCTATAGCCTTGATCATCGAGCCAAGCGGTGAGTGCTTTGGCCTGAACCGTGATTTCTTCAAGGGTTTTCTCCGACAGACCGGTCGCGGCTTGCAGTTGATCGGCTTTGTCCGGAAATTGGACAAGTACACGAAACGCCAGATGCCATGCCGTTCCGCGTGCAGCCGGATCAACCACTTTACTGTCTGTGACTGGTGCTCCAAGGTCTAGTGTGGTCAGCTCACCAACCGCTACTTCGTCTACGCCCTCGAAAGTCGATGGACTTTGCCGCCATGCAGTCCTGTCAGCCGACCTTAATGCGCGCCTTTCACCAAAAGCTGGCCGCGCTGTGTGTTCCGCAACTGATGGCGTTTCGGGGGCGTCTGTTTTCCCGTCAATAATCTGTGCTTGAAAGGTGCGGCCACAAAGGGAAATCCCGGCTTCGTTCACCGCAAGACCCCCGTGATCCCGCAGAATGTCTACCATCCGCTCAGGCAACACTCGAGCAGCCCTACGCTCTTTTGGCAAAGCCAAGATCAGTCTGTCTCGCGCGCGTGTCAGTGCCACATAGAGCTTGCGCGTGGCGTCTTTCATGTCTTCTGGATGGCGCGGTGCATCAAACAATTGCTGACTCTCTGGGGCTGCAAAGTCTGGCAAGAAGCCAAGGCCAGCGTTGTCGAGCACTCTTGAAAGGTCGTCGAAGCTTTCGAATTCAGCACGCAAGGTGCCCGGCCGCTCGGCGATCTTCTGGTCAAGACCAGCTACGATTGTGATTGGCCATTCTCGGCCCTTCGCAGAATGCCATGTGCAAATCTCTACACCATTGCCCGACCAACTATCGGGGTTTGGGTGGCGATCCCAGTCTCTTTCCGTCTGCCCCGAAATCCAACCAAGGAAAATCTGCATGTTGCAGCCATGGAAGCCGGCTGCGGCGCGGAGCCCGGGAAACATCCGGTCAAACTCCTGCGCTTCACCATCCAGACGGGCCAAATCCGCTAAGGCCTGTGTCGCGTCGGGCATGCAGGTAGCCCAGTCTCGCAAACCGGTAGACTGCAGCACCAAGGCAACCGCGTCAGCGATCGGAAGCGTTTCGATTGCTTGGTTCAACCCTCTAAGGGTCTCCAAGGACTGATGTGTATATAGGACTCCATCCACGGCGTTGCGAAGAGCATCCTCCAGCGCCACACGAGGTGGCCCTAGCGTGAGCCAGGTAAGTGCCGCGTATTTATCATTTGGGTCAGACGCGTAGGCCAGCGCCGCGCGCGCTGCACACATAGCAGGTGCGTTGAGCCAGCCCGTCTGCTGAATGCGGACAGGAATGCCATGTGCCTCGAGCGCTGCGGCGACACTGCTGGCATGACCGTGCGTGTAACACAGCACAGCGATGTCTTCTGGACGAACGGAACGAAGCTCTTCTCGCACTTTGTCGAACACATTTGTTGCGTTGGCCAGAAGCTCGGCGACTCGGTTGGCGATGCAGGGAGCTGCTTTCACGAAGTCGCTACGTGGCAAGTTCAGGGCTTCGAATGCCGTCTCACCGGTTTCAGCCCTCACTGGCGAAAGAGCATCATAGTTATCTGGGAAGAGTGTTGGTCCAAGGGTGTTGACGAGTTCCATGATCCGCGGATCGGATCGCCAGTTGCGGTCAAGCGGTGCAATAATATCCGGATTGGCCGTTTGCAGCGCTGCTGACAGCCGGGCGTCTGCGCCCTGAAATCCCATGATCGACTGTTTGGTGTCTCCGACGATGAGTGCATGCTTGGAACTACAGGCAAGCCGCCAAAGTAGGGCGAACTGAACCGGGTTGGTGTCCTGAAATTCGTCGATCACCACACAATCGATCTCGCCAATAACCGATTGCAGGATTGCGGGGTCCCTACCAAGCAGGGCTTCAGTTTCAACGATCATGTCGGCATAGTCGATGAGGCCCGCCACGCGCTTTGCAGTTTGATAGGCGGAGAGAACCTCCTGTGCACCGGACACAATTGCGGTGAGATGGGCGCAAGCATCCTCTAGCGGCCCCGGATGGCGTGGCAAGCAATCTGCAGCTGCGACCACGGCAGCTGCGCGTTCGTCGTAGCCCTCAGGGGTTTGAGAGCCCCGCTTCGACTGACGAAGATTTCTCAGCTTTTGCCATAGTTTCCAGTCTCTCTCCAAAGCACCGGGCTCCAAAGCGCGACGCAGATCCTTGTGGTTGCCGGAAAAATCCTTCACGGCAGAAACATTACCTTGGAATTGACTTGCAAGGTTGTGCGGAAATGCATCCAGAAGAGACTGCACCGCCCGTCTCAACGCATCTGTCAAGGCGGAACCATCGGCTTCGCATTCGCCATAACCTTCGGTCAATTCCGCCAGCGCTGAGATCAGAATGTCCGGAGAACTACCTCGCTCGCCCAAGCCTCGGATCAGATCGACAGTTTGCAAGAGTTTCGCGCGGAATTTCTCCTCGGCACTCATGCCTGTCTGGGGATCCCAAGCATAACCAAATCGTGCCAAGCCAGTCATCAACGGCTTCAAGGCCTCACAACGCCCCATCTCCAAGCGGATAAGAAGATCGCGCTCGGGATCTGTCAAAAGACGGCTCTCGGGGGAACGCCCGCCGGCGAAGGCATGTTCTGTCAGAAGTCGCTGTCCTAAAGCGTGGATAGTACCGATGTATGCTCGGTCAATCTCAAGCGCATCCCCGATACGCCTCCGCGCCATCAATGCGCCACGGATACGGTCTCGCATCTCCGAAGCAGCAGCTTCCGTGAATGTTACTGCCAGAATCCGGCTGGCGGAAACCTCGCCACCCACCACCCAATCGGCAAGCGTTTCCTTGATGTGATGGGTCTTCCCGGCCCCTGCTCCAGCCGGAACAAGCGTGAGATGTGTCATGCTTTGTCCTCCTCGGGCAAAGTAAAGGCCGCGACCAGAGGATTACCTTCGAGTGCGTAAGCTTTGATGCCGCGCTCTTTCTCGAGCCGCTTGGCATCGCTCTCTCGGTTCAATCGCACTGTCCCAGCCCCAACCTCTGTGACGGCTCCGGCCAGATGCGACATGGCATTCACTGAGACGTCTTGGGACGCAGCTTCAACACGGGCAAGGCCCGTTCCAAGGTCATCGGACAAGACAGTTGCGTCGCGCGTTGTGTGATAGGCCGTGACGATCTGAGCACCGTCTTCTACCAATCGTGTTAGCGCGGTCTCTTCGTTGGGACGCTCCAGCATAGCGCGATAGAGTGCGACCTGTAGGTCCCAACCCTTTGACATGCGGTCGCGGCGGTTGCCGGCTCCTGATCTCTTGTGATCAACGACGAGGATACGTCCGTCTGGCAACCGTAACAGGCAGTCGGCCTTGCCATGCAGAAGCAGTCCACCATGATCACCAGTAAGATCGATTTCGTTGTGCAGAATGGTCGCGCCAGTCTCGCTCAAAAAACCGGCCCAGGTTCTTGCGACGTCAAACGCTTCGCTCAAAAGCGATTGGCGCTCCGTGGCCCATGATGCGCCGCTGAGCCATCTCGCGTGTTTCTTGATCGCTGCATCGAGAATATCCGGCAGTGCGGCTTCCAGTGCTTCCGCCTCTGGGATTGGCACGTTTTCAGGGAAGGCATCTTCGAGGACCTGATGGATGATTGTCCCGAGTGTCATCACATCAAGGGTTTCTGGCGCCCAAGTACGGTCTTTCGCATCAAGTTCGTCGAGCAACCAGGCCAAAGGGCTCACAAGCAGGGTTTCGAGGCGCGAGGGCGATTGCGGCAACATCCGCCCCTCATCATCATGCCGGACGCGGAGAAGATCGATGCCGGGTTTGTCCGATGTCCCAAGACCACGGTTGAGCTGTAGAACGCCGTCTTCCGGCAGTTCAGCTCTGCCCCCCTGCGGAAGGCTCTGCGGCACACCCTGGGCGACGGGCCATTGATCATGTGGCAGAACTCGAACGTCCTGCGCAATGTCTGTTGGTTTCTCAGCACCGAGCATATGGCTGATCAAGGCCAAGCCGGTGGAAGGTGACAAAGGTTCACCGAGCAGGTTTTTCGCCGGTGCGAGGAGTGTCAAACCTTCTGTCCCAGCACAAAGTTGACGACGGAAGAGTTCCAACCCACGCGCAAGCTTCTCCCGGCGGCCTTTAAGTTGCAGACCGGTTTTCTGGCGGATCAAGGCAATTTCAGCCTCGGTGAAGAAGGGGTCCGAACCAGGGCTGCGTGGCCAGCGGTTACCATTCATCCCAAGAACCAGCAGCTGGCGAACGGGCCGCCACGGCAGCGCGTTCTCCACGAAGAGTGACACCCCTTCCACAAATCGTTGATGTCCAACGGTGCCGATCTGGTTTGGCGCAGCGAGCTTGTGAAGCAATGCCCAATCGAGCGTTTCGCGGGTGTTTGCGCGCAGCGGCGCGATGTGTGGCTGCAAGTTGGTGTCAGAAAGACATTTATCAACCACGCTGAGACGTGCGAACAATTGCTCGGGTGTCTGCGATGGCTGCAGCGCTTCCAGCAGTTCCTTTGCCGATCCTGTCAACTCGGAGGCAGTTTTGGACCAGCCGTAATCCATTACTTCACGGGCCATTTGGTGACCAACGTCGCGCGTCCAAGGCATCAAGGGAGAGACGTATAGGGATGCCAGCGCCGTGCGCGGAGAGGGCACTGACAACAGGACCAGCAGGAGCGAAAGGAGTTCGCTTGTTAGGTCTCTCTTGGCTGCTTCCTCCGGCGTACCCGAAAGCGGCAATCCGAGGTGTTCGCAGCTTTCTTGCAGTGCCAACATATAGGCTGGGTCATCAGGTACCAAGAGCCCTATTTCGCCCGGGCCATCAACGCTGCCGTCATCAATCATGCGTTGTGCAAGTGCCGCCGCAAACTGTGCTTCTTCCCTCGGATCACGCAGACCGAAACAAGACACGGTGGGATCGCGCCCAACTTGGTCCGTCGCAGCTCCCAAGTGTTTTTGGATGGTACCATAGCCACCAACTGCCGGCCCATCACCTCGCGGCTGACGGCGCCTCCAACTGGTTAGAATTGCTTCTGGTGCGGCGCCGTGTTGATGGGTCAGAGCCTCGACAAGTGCAGCCTCTGCCGCATCAGCGTGTGGACACGGCAATGGATCAAGGACCGGCAGCGGCTCGAGTGCTTCTTTCGCCTCAGAGCAGATCACACGCGCCCAGGCCGCCAATGGCTCAGGCAATTTGCCTAAGTCCTTCCAAAGATCTTTCAAAGCAACGAGATGTGTTTTCGCACGGCATTCTTGCAATGCCGAAACATTGATTTCATCAGGACTGAGACTCTGCGTAGATCGAACCACAGCTGTGAGAGCTGCTTCGATGGCGCGCGTTGTCTCTGCGGGAGCGGCCTCAAAGCTGGCGCTCCAAGGTGCGTTCCGTCCTTCGAGGGTGGCAACCAAGTCCAAATCACGGGGTTTAGGAGCGAGATAGGTTTCGCGCAACAGGTCATCTGTCACAAAGCGCACGGCTCCGGTAATGGGGTTGGCGGTCAACAACGGATCAATACGCATCAGTGGTGCTCTTTTGGAAATTTTGTTGGAGAAAGTGGTTTTTAACTATCTTAACTACTCTATCTTAAAGTTGAAAAGGCTCAATCCAGTGCACTCCTAAAATGAAAAATTCACGTCTGCAGTGCTATCGGAGTCAGCGTCGGTTTAGGTTCACCGTATGGGATCAAGCTCAGTTCTCAAGGTTCGGGGTCCTATTTAGGTTCCTTCAAGCTGCCAAAACTAACCTCTCGCCTCGGAGATCGTCTGGATCAATGCTATTGTCCTCATCACTGCCTTTGCTGTCGAAGCAGTATAGATTTGTGATCCTTGTACCATCCCAGTTGTATCGGAAATGCTCACACTGAACCGCTTGGCCCAGAACATCACCCGTCAAGATAGCTATTTTCGAACCTGTCGGACGTTCGGGGCAATTGAATAGAACACCATCAAAACTGTCTTTGCTCCTGCGCTCCAAAATGGATCTCCCGAATGCTCTTCGAGTCTCGAACGACATATCTGATTGAATACCGCGAGCATCCAAAAAATCGCCTTCAACAGGTCTACTTACCATTCGCATATCCACGCCAATTGGAGGCTCGGCAGTGCGGTTCAGAAATAGCTCGCGCTTTGCCACAGACACAGCAAGTGCCGTTTGCTTCTCTGCCGAAAGCTCAAGGCATTTCGTAAATTGGTCAAAAAACCAACTTCCCTCAGGATTAGAATAAGTGAATGGAGCATGATTCCAATTCTGTAACTTTGGCGATCGTTCAAATTGAGCGTCAGACGTTGCCCCAATGGCCCGATGCTTCTCTCGAAGGCGCGGATTGTATAGCTCAGCAATTTCCGCCACTTCTTCGTGCCGACCAGAGGAGATCCTGGTGTACAGCGCAACGGGCGGAAACCGGGAAGGGATCAAAACGAAGTAGTTTCCGTTTTGCCTCGTGATTGGTAGTTTATCCGCCTCGTTGAGCATCTAGGTATTCTCTCACTTTGTAGATATCGACGACGCTACCGCCCATCATGTGTTCTAGAGCACTTATGTCGCCGAAATACTTGTTTGGGCGTTTTATCCAACTGTCCGCCGACAAGGGATCGGGGAGCAGGATTTGCAGGCACTTATATATTCCAAGTAGGTGCGAAATTCGTTCAATTGTGTCGTTCGGCAGATTTCCTCCTTCTTTCTTCCACTTGAAGAACGTTGAGCGGCCGGGAGATCCCAGCAGTCTAATTTGCTCCTCAGTTGATAGCTTCCAATCATCCGCGAGGTTCGAAAAGGCTTCCATCATTGCTGGAATCGTTTTTGCTCCCGCGTCGCTTCCGACGGCGGGATTAAGCTGTGGCATACATTTTCCCTCCAATAGTCCAAAAATGGACTTGCGTTCAAGAAAGTCTCGATATAGATAAGTCCGTATCGGGACTTGTTGGCAGTATTAGTCCAAGCACCCTGAGATGCAAGTGAAACTTGTCGTTTGACGGCAAAGAACAAAGGACTGCTACCATGCAGAGTATGATCGACATTGAAGACTGGGTGCGCGCCCAGCCAAACGCGCAAATTCCTGAAGCTAAGAGCTACCGTTTGCGTTTGTGGGACGGAGATGGCTTTGACGAAAAGCGCTCGCTGAGCGATGCTAAACCGTCAGGTCGGCAGATTCTGGATGCCTTTGACCAATCGCCGGCCGATGAGCATGTGTTGCTCTACCTCCCTCGTCGCGAAAAGCTGGAAGTGATAGAACTGGACGACACCATCGATCTGCGAGTGCGGGGCCCTGAGCGCTTCTTTGCATTCAAGACCGATCGTCTCCTGAACTTCATCGTGAACGGACACCGGTTCAGCTGGGGAGCATCGACGATTTCTGTCGCTCTCATTCGGCTCATCGCCCGGATTCCTGACAATGACACCCTTTTCCTGGAACGCATCGATGCACCTGACAAGGAACTTACTGATGACGATACAGTCCGTCTGTCAGGCAAAGGTCTTGAACGCCTTGTATCGCGCCAGCCGTCCTGGAAGCTCAATGTACAGGGTGTGTTGTTGACGCTGACATCTCCTGTCGTTGTGGTCAAAGATGCCTTGGCACAGGCCGGTTTTGATCCGAGCGCTGGATGGATTGCGATCCTGAAGCGGAGGGGTGAAGCGAAACTCCAGATCGCGCTGACCGACACAATCGATTTGACCCTTCCGGGGATCGAAAAGCTTCGGCTGACTCCAGCTCAGATCAACAATGGCGAGGTGCAAACAGCGCCTCGCCGTGAATTCGGACTGTTGGAAAAAGACGAGGCATATCTGAATGAGCGCAGCTTGCACTGGGAGACCTTTGTCGATGGTGGTCGCCGTTGGCTTCTGCTGAGCAACTTCGTGCTGCCAGAGGGCTATAATCACTCGGTTGTCGACATCGCAATTGATGTGCCGCCAACCTATCCTCGGTCTGAGATAGACATGTTCCATTGCTTTCCCCATCTGACGCTCGGCAATGGCCGTGTCATTGGCGAAACATCGGGGCGGACAGCCATCGCAGGTCAGACCTTCCAGCAGTGGTCCCGTCATCTGAACGGTCAGACGCGTTGGAATCCTGCGACCGACAGTGTGATGACGCACATTGCTGTTGTTGAAACTGCGCTTTTGAAGGAGGTGGGCGAATGACGAGAAGTCTCACCTTAACAGAGCGTCAGCACGAGGAACTACGGGGCATGCTGTTTCCAGGTGACGGCTTGGAAGCAGCGGCGATCCTGATCTGCAGGTACACCGGTCCAAAACGCGAAAGACTGATCGTTGCCGATATCTTGAATGTGCCTGATGGCGTGTGCGCTACCCGCAAGCGAGATTTCGTGAGCTGGCCAGGTTCAAGTATCGAAGAGGCTATCGACAAGGCCGAACAACATGCCGACGCTATAGTATTGACCCACAGCCATCCTGGAGGCGGGCTCAAGTTTTCTCGTGTCGACGATGCGAGCGACCGCGTAACTATGCCGGGATTATTCGCGGCAATCGAAGCAGATGGTCCCTATCATGGGTCCGCAATCATGACGCCAGATGGAGCGATGAAAGCCCGCGTGTATGACGAAATTGGCAGGCATCAGAAGATTGACCAAGTCTGGCGCATTGGGAGGAACATTACGAACCTCACTACGCCCAGTGCATGCCATGTCATGCCCTTTGGAAAGCAGATGACCGATTCCTTTGCTCGTCAGACCGCATGCGTGATCGGTGTGTCCGGTACTGGAACTTTGGTCGCCGAACTGTTGGCGCGTAAAGGTGTCGGCCATTTGATTCTGATCGATTTCGACACAATCGAACACAAGAACCTCAACCGTATCGTCAATTCCACCATCGCGGATGCCGATGAGAACCGATCCAAAACACAGATGATGGCCGAGGCTATTGCGCGATATGCACCCAATACCAGAGTCACCATCATCGACGCGCCTATTGATGAGCGAAAAGCGGTCATCGCAGCATCATCTGCGGATATCCTGTTCTCTTGTGTGGACAGCATGGTCGGCCGGAGCATCGCTGAACTAATTTCGCGGTACTGTCTGATCCCATTGATCGATATGGGTGTCACGATCCCGACACGTAGGGATGCAGATGGCCATCCTCACATTGCAGACGTTTGCGGGCGCATCGATTTCGTGAGCCCCGATGGGCCAAGTTTGACTGATCGAGGTGTGGTGACGGCGGAGGGATTGCGCGCGGAATACCTGCTTGCCAATGCGCCTGAAGCAGCCAAACGGGAGATTGAGGCTGGGTACATCTCGGGGGTTCACGAAGAGGCGCCCTCCGTCATGGCACTGAACATGCGGGCTGCCTCCGATGCTGTCTTGGAATGGATAGAGCGTCAGTATCTCTATCGGCTCGACGGTAGTACTGGCTTTGCGCGCACGCTCTTCTCTCACGCGGCGGGCGAAGTTGAGCACTTTTCGGAAGATGATTTCGCGTGCGATTCAGTACACGGCATAGCGCAGGGTCTCGTCGAACCACTACTCGGAATACCGGGCCTGGCGCGGCCCAACCGAAAGGATGCAGCATGAGAATTGGTTTTTGGCTCAGATCCCTTTGGCAACGTCATGGTCCCAAGAGACGGCTTGTTGTCGTCGAAGGAGATACACCCCCAGCACCAATCCCTTCGCGTCACGTTTATCTTTGTCGCGACGACGGCGATGATTGGTCAGTAGCTATGCGGTGCCCCTGCGGTTGCGGGGATGACCTCGAGCTCATGCTGTTGAAAGAGGTGAAGCCCAACTGGTCGCTGAAGACAAAAGAATACGAGGCCCCGACCCTTCGGCCATCAGTTTGGCGAAAGTCTGGTTGTGGTTCACATTTTTGGCTCCGCAATGGGCATATCCACTGGTGCTGAAGGAACTACCCCTTCCCTTCCACCAGCCGCGGTTCTTGTCGGACGTCAGCGGCGCATGACCGCCATCCACCTGCACGGTCGCGCGATCAGTAAGGACACGTACTTCTTGATGGGGAATCAATCGTCGGCTGCAGCGACTTGATACGGACGCCTATGGCTTGAGAAGCTCAGTGGCAACCCTTACGTTCTCCATCACGCCACCGCCAATAGGCATGTCGAGCATCGACATGAGATGAACAAGATCGGCGTAACCGATACGTTCAACACCTTTTCGACTCTTGAGCGTACCGTCCCTGGTCAACTCAACGCCCCAGTTCTCTGAAAAGCCACTGCTTGAATTATTTGATCTCGAAATTGGCAAAACCCGCACATAGTCAAACCCGTGTAGCACAGCGTATCGGCGATTCATGATGTGGTGAATGACTTTGCCGGAAATGTCAGCACCAGGAAAAGCCAGCCTGTATGCTCTTCGATATCCACCGTATTTCGGCTTTACCCACAGCTGGCGCTTCGGGTTCAGGACATCGGCGTTCGGATGCTTCCATATTTTCAAGTTTGAGGATGCCGGACCACACTCAGCATAGACGAGCAACGCGTTTTCAAACCGTGTTCCCGAGAGCTGTTCTACCTTTTGACCAACATGTTCCTTTATTGCACCAACGCTTTCAGCCGCTATGGGGACAAGCAGGCTCTCTGGCATAGCTGCTTTGTGTAGCGCGCGCTCCTTTCCTCCAGGATCGGGCTGCAATAAGGGGGTCATGTTAGAAAGCAAGTCCGAAGTACAGCATCGAATGGTGCGCCGACTTTCTTTGATCAACAATCTTGCTAACAATCATCGTGGTGTTTCACTTATTCTTTTGAAATTGAAGGGATCGGCTCCCCAGCCCATTCGAACGTCCAGGTGTCGCCTTGACGAACATTCTGGACCAAGTGCGGTCGCAGAGCGACCAGGCATTGTCCCCCATCGTGTCGGGTGGAGGGATAGAGTAACCCGTTTCCGCCTGAACCAAGCACGTCCTGCGCAAGGGTTTGACCGGCCGGGTATGCGACCGCAGTATCGGGACTCAGTGCATCCTCCCCTGCCCCGCCATTGAGATCGTGCAGTCGCGTTGTGAACCCTGCGAGCAGTTCACGGTAGGCCGTGATGTTCTCGTAGATGCCCGTCGCCTCGAGTTCGCGCGTCAAGTGCCAAGCCACTTCGGTCTGCGCTGTTTCAATGGAATTCTCTCCATAGCTTGCGTACCAGGCGCCGCGCTCCGGTCCGTTAAATCGGTTGCCGGTCGCCTTGGTGTAGCAAAAAGCAGCATTCACATAGGTCCATCCGTACCCAGCCGCCTCGGTCAGAAGCTCGGCTGGATCGAGACCGCCGGGCACGGGAAGTGTGACCGTGCGGCGTGCAGAGGTGAAGCCCTCAATCTGTTCCAGGATTGCCAGGTCGTCCTCATCGTCCGCCAAGGGAGCCATCGCGGGCTCGTCAATATAGGCTGTCGAGATCAGACGAACTGTCGTTGGATCTGTAAACTCTACCTCTTCGAGGTCAGAAGCTCTGATCACACGCCGCCCCGAAGTGCATCTATGTGTTGTCGAACTTTCATCATTGCCGGGATGCCACCTGCGCACATGATCTGAACTGGACTCTTTCCATTAAACCCAGGACCGGAGTTTGCAGTTTTTGGCCATCCATAGGTCAAAGGACCGTTGAACAGGAGCCGCAGGCCTTTGAAGAGACCGATTAACAGACTCGCGCGTGTGACCTTGTCTTGGTCGAGAACGCCCTTGTAGGTGCCAGACTTCATTCGGCTCCAGGTCGCACTTGGTACATCGAAGAGTGCAGCTGCTTCAGCGTTGGACAAATCCCAGGCGTCGGCTGCGCTAACAACGGCTTTGACGATCGCCGCGATCTTGTCTGCCTCCGCAACAGGTTGCACGATGCCTTGATCGGGCGCGTACTGGATTGGTTTCAACATGACTACTCTCCATATGATGTGACCAAGATAATCATATGATAGATCATGTCAAGGATTCATTAAGAATGCGCTCGTTGGTTATGAGAAACACCGCCACGAACCGATTGTTGCTAAAAGTGACTTCAATTGAAATGTTAGGATGAAGGTTCAGGGCCTTACTACGATGACGATTGGCAAAACCCGGCACAAACTCATGGCGCTCAGCGGCGATGCCTTGGCGCTGACCAGGCTCTTAGCTGCGCCCGGAGCCGCGTTGCTCACGTCTCCGCCGTTCGGCGTCGATCCTTCGTGCATATCTCGGATGAGATCGCGGGCGAGACCGCGAACGCTTGAGACAGCGGTCAACGCAGTTTTTTACACCGACCAATGCTCTACTATCTATATCGGAGCGTTTCCTCACTCCCGCAGAATCTGATGCGGAACCATAGTCAACGCCAAGTGGCTATCGGATTCTTTCTTGCGATTCTCTGCGCGATCCCGGCGTTTGACTCGCAACGTGTTGTTTCGATGCGATTCGGTCTTTGTGACTAAAACCCTGATAATACGGGCTGCACAGGGTGTTTTAGTCGGGGTTAGACGCTTCGGTTCTCTGGTTAAACCAAAATTCTCAAAAAAAGTGACAGGCCTCTGAAAGGCCATAGAAGCAAATTGAGCATAATTGCGGGTCCTGAGGACCGATTGCATCAAAACAGAGGCGAGCTCCGTTCTACAGGCTCACAAACGGCTTCCAGGGGTACTAATTTACGTTTGACCCCCAGACAGACAAACCACTAGTCAACCTATTGTTGTAGAACGATTTTTTTCTTGATCCGATGAATCATGCCCGGGTATTCGGGCATTGAGCGGTGCTCATCGAGAAGAATGGTACCCTCAAAACCAACCCGCGCCACCCGATGGTGCCAAGAAAAGGAGCAGCCCATGAGGCAGTTAAAAATCACAACGAAAGCGACAGACGCGCAGCTGGCAGGCTTGACGGCAAGCATAGAACAATTGTTGCAGAAAAGGTCCAAAGCCGTGGCAGAGATCAGCCGTCTGGGGGAGCAACGGCAAACCTCTGACCAATGCAACAAGGATCAACCAGATGCCATTGAAGACAAGATTGGCGGTGTTCGGGCAGAGCTCCTGGACATCGAAATCAACCTGATACAATACCGTTCAGAACAGGCCGATCTGGAAAACACACTCCTTCAGCCACTGGCTGAATGCCTGGATCGCGTCAATGGAAAGGCTGCAACCTACACGCTGGGGGCAGGAGACATAATACTGCTCGCAGAAGAAGTAGAAGATGTTCTCAACCAAAAAGGTGTGAAGCAGAAAAACCGGGCCGGCACCGAGATTGAATTTCGCCCCGGCGGGAAACAGGCCTCCAACCGGTATGCGAGAATGGCAAGTGCAAGTATCACGACGCGGGTGAAACTGCGCCGGGTCAATGACGGCTGGCGACTGGTTGAAGCGGCCCGGGACCGGTGTTTTGTCAACCAGCCCGAGTTCAGGCAGATCCGCATTCGACCCGCCGCGCATGCCGACATTCTTCGAACTGCAACGGACGGCATCACGGTACTGCGCGGCGCGCCTGAAACCTGACGCCCCTGCTCTGTCTGCCGCCTGAATCAGACACCGACTGATCGGTTGCCCAACTTGGGCTCAGTCAGACAGGGCCTGACTTCCTAACCTCAATACACACCAGGCACATCGTCCCAACGGATGGTGACGGGACAGCTGTGCCAAATTGAAAGAGATATCATGACGACTCAATCACCAGACCTCCCCACAATCCAAAACCCGATGCAAAGAACAGGCGGGGTCAACACACCCCAGCTGAAGACACTGGTTCTGGTTCATCCCGGCAGTATGTTCGGAAGCGGTGACTTCAATGTCGGGCCCATGGCCGCCGGAAGGTGCAGGGACCAAATCCGTGATCAATTACTGGCCCATGAAGGGCAATTAATCATCATCGACGGATTTTTGTCCGATGAGATCAACGAAGACTTTGAAGAGGCCATTCAAATCGGTCTGAACAATGCGCTCGTTGCTGCGCATCGCGCTGGGAAATTGGAACCCGTGTCTGCAATGCGCCTCTGGGGGTGCGACGCCGGCGAAGACCCTTTTGACGAATGGGAGAGTTTTGGCAGCGAATGCCTGCCCCGCGTGTTCTCGTGCCAGGAAGCAGCTGCGGAGTTCCTATGCCAGTATCTCATGGCTGATGAGATCGAGGTCACCGGCGCCTGGGCCACTGAGGATGGTCGTTGGGGATGTGTGAACTCCGTAGCCGAGGTACTGCGGGATGGCTTACCGGATACCACGGTAAGAATTTCCGAGACGGCACTGTTCGACGAATATCGCTCGCGCACCGACACCATCCTTCCGCTCTTCAACCTTGAACAGGACAACAGCAAAGTTGGAATCAGCCATGGCCATTCTTGATATGAACATGATCCGGGCGTACTTCATGCTGGATCTTTCCACCGCACATCTGCCGCTCGAAACCGTGGAACAGATCAACCGAGGTGAATTTTACCGCAAGGTCTATTTGCGCAGCGACTACGGGTTCGTATTTCATATCTCCGAGTATTACGACTTGGGCGAGCGCGAACAGGAACTCGAAAGATGCCCCTGCCCCGCGTTTCGCGCGGCACTCAAGATCGCATGGAGATACAATTTGCGCTTCATCATGTACGATCAGGACGCCGAGCCTCACTATGACGTCGAGGAACTGCCCATATACGAGTGGTGAAAAAAGCCCCGGATCGAAAGATCCGGGGCGTATCAAGGGCCGCGCATTGGTGCTCATGATCCCGAGCGAGTTCGGATGAGCACCCGACATTGGTGATGGGAAACACCAACTGTGCCTTTCCAATATGGTTGGCCCCACGCCCTCTTCAATAGCCTGCTCGGTCGAACAATAGGAACGTTAACCACTTGTTAAACAGTGTTAAAAACTCACAAACGTTCACCTCTTATAAACTTGAAGTGGGGTTTTTACCTCTCTACTTCCAATCCAAAGAGGCCTCCGAATGCGGGGCTCACTCTTCTCTGCTCAGACGCTCGGCCGCGCTTTGGACAGGGAGAAAACAAAAACGAGCGAGCAGTAGAATGCAAAATCAAATACAAGATACGTGCGACCAAAACGCTTCTGTTTTTGCGCCAATTCCGGCTCAACCCCTCACTATTGTCAGGCACCCTGACAACAGGGCTGGTCGGGAAATGGCAAGGCAGGCGTGGCAGCCCTAAGCACAGAAATCCTTTCTCCAGGCACTTTCCATGTCGAACAGTCAGGTGATGCGCAAGCCTTGCCTGCGCCGCATCGGTTTGCGGGCAAACCCGCCCGTCAAAAAGCTATTGAGACCATCGAAGCCTTTGGCACCCCAAAGAACATGTATATCGGTGTCAACAAGGACACCATTTCGCGCGTTTCGGTTCGCCGCGAAGCGCACTGGCGCTGTGAACACCAGAAATACATCAGCCTGAACCTCGATTTTGCGGAACACCGCAAACGGCGTGTCATCGTGATCGATATCGATGATCGGTGGCAAGATGATGCCTGGTTGAAGATCACTGATCTCATACGTGAGGGTGAGATTCCAAAACCCGCCTTTGCCAGCTTCCGCTGGGCCACGAAGAAAAACGAGTCACGGCGGGTCCGGGCGCATTTCGTCTTCCCGCTCCAATTCGCGGTCAACGAAGGGGACGTCCGTCAGAAGTTTTTCATGAACGCGGTGCTCGAGCATTTCTACGACGTGCTGGAAAGCCATGGGATTCCAGTTGATCGGAACCAGGGCGTCACATTCAAGAACCCCGCCTCCCGTGAATGGGATGTGTTTCACTTTGCCGACAACCGTCACAGCTTGCGCGATTGGGCGGAACTGTTCGGCATATCCGATCTGGAGAAAAGTGAGCAAAAGGCGATCAACATCGCGCGGCGCAACAGGAAGCGCGCCCGCCGTGCGGCCAGAAAGGCCAGCATAACCGGTGAGCGAAACCTGGACGTCTTTGAGATGGCCCGACACAAATGCTACGCCGCCAAATTTCGCTGCGCGAGTCACGAGCAGTTCCACGGCATCGTCTCCGACATCGTGCGGGAAACGCATGCCGCACTGGGATATGCCGTTGGACTGTCTGCCAAAGAGCTGGCTCAGATCGCGAAGTCGATTTCCAGGTGGACCTGGGAGAAATACGAGGGCAGCGGATACTGTGAGCGTGACCGAGGCGCTTGTGCGGGCCTCCTGGTCGACGGGATGGATCTCGAAGATCGGCAACGTGTCGGTGCCGCTTACAGCCATGACAAGCGCGCCCAGAAGGTGATCCGGAAAATCAAGGACTCCTATGACACGCTGCTGGCCGAGGGAAAGAAAATCTCCGTGCGCGTCCTGGCAGCCGCAGCCGGAGTGTCGGCAACAACGGCCCAGAAGTATCGAAAGATCGTCGAGGAGGGCGTCAAGCTTGCGTCCAAAGCTGGTGCCGTCTCCCGGGAAATCAAAGAAAGGATAGCCGCAATAGTCTGCCCCACAGACGATACGGCATCCCCAATAGAACTGTGCCACGATGGTGTATCAGAGTATCCCCCCGTGGATCTGCCTCAGGGCCCTACAAAGAGGCTGACACTGAGGAAGCGCAGAACATCCTACCCTCAGCATCGCAACATCGTCGGGGATTGGCCGCGGTACAGGCCAAACCATTATCCCTCGGGACAAGTCCAGCCCCGGATCGACCGGGCCCGGCGACCCCGCAGGGTCAATCCAGAAGATCAGCCGGGCCTGGCACCGGCACATATCCTCGCTGCGGCTGGGCTCGTCACAGACGGGGAAACTCCACCAGCCGATTCAGCAATACTTATCCCGTCCCGGCAAAACTACACCCGTCCATCAAAAGGAAATCACGCATGGAACAAACTCACAAAAACACATACATCCTGATCGGCGCTGGCCGGCTATGGATCCCGGACATCCGCTCTTTCGGCACCGCCGGTATTCGAGAACTCATCCTTGAAGAAATCGAAGCGCACAATGGCGATCTGTTTGTTGTGGACGACCTCTTCTCAGAAGGCATTGACGAGTGGTTTGATGATGCCCTTTTAGCCAGACTGAACAGGCTAAGCGAGCTCGGACACAATGTTGGCAGATATTGGGGCTGCGAATCCGATCCTTACCCCTACGACGATTGGCTGGGTTTTGGAGCGGATGATGAGAAGGTCGTCTTTCCCACCATCGAAAGCGCCGTCCGGTATCTTGGCCAAATTGTCGTGCCCGGCCACATTCAGATTGCAGGCGCATGGCTGGGCGATTCCAGGGCGACGGGCCAGGTCAATGAAGTGCATGAGGCGTTGCGAGATGAATTCGGGCACACGGACTTCAAGATAGGCTACAGCGCATTTGCGGATCCGCTTCGAAGCTTCTTACCAGCTGCGGAATAACGGTGTCTCTCGGGTTTACCCCTCGCGTTAAACCCGAGATTTACCCCGCGGCTGTAGGCTGAAACGCATTCACAAATGAGTTTCCCACCATGCAGCATTTCAAGCATTTCCCATTAGAATCCCAACGTGTCCTTGTTCCGCCAGAGGAGCTGACCAGCAACGACAACAACGCCCAAAGCGCGGAGTTTTCGGAGCTCCGCACCCGGTTTATTGCGGCAACACGTCAGCTTCGGACAGGGCAAGGCCAAGACATTGCCCGGGAGGTTGTGTTTCAGGTGATCGAGAAATGGTGGAGCCGGCAAGCGCAGAACTGCCTGAGCGGCGCCGGGCTCCGAGACCCCGGGTTTCCATTTTCGACACATGCACTCCTGGAAGACCCGGCCCTCCAGGAGTGCATCACCCGATATGCGGGCCTCGCGGCAGCAGTTTCGGCCCCCATGACCGCCTACCAGATCGGCTTGCTCTACACGGCTCTTCTGCCAGGGGACATCAGATCGCGGCAAGGCTTGTTTTTCACGCCACCAGCGCTGGCCAAAAAGTTGGTTGAGATGTCCGGCAAGGCGGGCACCGACTGGTCGGAGGCCCGCGTGCTGGAACCGTCTTGTGGCAGCGGCGTTGTGCTGGTCACGGCCCTGGCGGAAACCCTGCGCTCGATGGAAGATCTCTCTCCCCAGGTCCTCTCCGGGCATCTGGCAGCCAGACTCCAGGCCTGCGACCATGACCCGTTCTGTGCCTGGATATCCCAGGTCATGGTCGAGGCATGTCTGTTGCCGCGTTTCCGTCATTGCCCGGATGACCTGCCGGAACTGGTCCGGTGCGGGAACACGCTGGAGATGCGTGAAGCCACAAAGTTTGATCTGATCATCGGCAATCCCCCCTTTGGAAAAACCCGGCTCAGCCAGGCACAAAAGAAAACCTACGGGCGCTCCGTTTATGGCCATCCAAACAGGTATGGGCTGTTCCTGGATCACGCCGTGGCAAACACCTCGGATACCGGCGTCATCTGTTTCATAACGCCGACCAGCTACGTGTCGGGACAGTCCTTCAGGAACCTCAGAACCCTCCTGCGCAGCGAGGCACAGCCTCACAGTATCTGCTTTCTCGATCAACGCAGTGGCGTATTTGACGGGGCCAACCAGGCCCTGGCGCTGTCCGTCTTCACCAGAACACGTAGCGAGGATCGCCCACGTGTCGAGCGAGTTCACGTGACACCGAACGAAAGTCTTGATGTGACCGACCTCGGGGGTTTTCAGCTGCCCGAGGATATCGCCGCCCCCTGGCTCCTGCCGCGCCAGGACGAACATGTTTCCCTGGTTTCGGCCGCTTCGAAACTGCCCTGCCGGATGAGGGATTGGGGATACGAAATCAGGACCGGGCCGATGATCTGGAACCGCTACAAAAGGCGGCTGTCCGGCAGGCCCGGTGCGGCAGCATACCCCCTTATCTGGTCGGAGGCCGTACGCCCGGACGGCCGGTTTGAGTGGACGGCGGAGCGAAAGCAGGACCTCCGATGGTTCAGGCTGGAGACTGGAGAAGACCACCTGCGCCAATCGGATCCATGCATCCTGGTTCAGCGCACAACGTCACCGGAGCAAGCCAAGCGTCTGAATGCCGCCCTGTTGTCGCCAGCCTTTCTGCAAGGACATGGATCGGTCGTCATCGAAAACCATCTGAACGTGATTTACCCCGGTAGCGGCACACCGGATGTTCCCCTCGAGGTGCTCAACAGATTTCTGAACAGTGACGTCATGGATCAGCTGTTGCGCTGCCTGTCCGGGAGCTGTGCGGTGTCGGCGGCCGAACTCCACGCGCTCCCCCTGCCCTGCCCCTCGGCCTTGGACCGGTTGCATGGGATGCACGGTCGCGGTGCCCCGAAGATCGATATCGAGGCGGAATGCTGGCGGGTCGTTGCCGGGGAGCTTGCAACTTTAAACCAGTTTCCGTCAAAAATCGAAGCCTGATCACACTTCGCTTGCCTGGATATCCTTACTGGCTGAATTAAGTACCCCTGTTTTACACAAAAGCAGTGATCTGTGTAAAACAGGGGTACTTAAATATTTGTTTTTATTGCAATTTTCCCTTGCCCTCGGATTTCGGGCATGCAATACAGTACGTGTTCGCGCAGGTGGTCCAAAACTAGTTGTCTTTCAATTGCTGGATTGCAGTCTTGAGAGTTAGCTACCTGCGTGAGTATGTCCGATCTTCGGGTCGGTGGATAATAACGACGACTGACCAGCTATCCTTTCGAGGTGGTTACTACAGAAAGACAGAGAAGCCAGCCGGCAACAGTTGGATGAACTTCAAAATCTGATCTGAAAGCCATGTCTTTGGACGTGGTTATGGGGTGGGCCTTACGGCTCACCCAATATTTCTAGTTTTCTGCCACCTGAGTTGACCCTTATTTCGACTGGATCCCTCGGCCTGACCATACAGGCTTGAGGATGGCCTGAAGCGCTTACCTAAGACTGAAATTGAATTCATCACTGATGGTGGCCGCCGTTGTCTTTGTCCCGCGTCCGAGAAGCTGTGGATCGTGGAAGGAAACCACCGGGCATCGAATGCTTGTCGGTGCCCCTGCCCTACAGTGGGGTCGCTTAAGGCTGGGGGCGAAATAGTACGCTAGCGCTAGAACGGCCATTCGGACAACGTGCAGAGAAGGTCTGCAACGAGCCCGAAGTAGCCGATGCTGCGCCTAGGCCAAATGTCTGGTTCACGTTTTCATTTTGGAGCCATCGGTTCGCCCTGTGTGGGCATCAGGGAACTTTTCGTCCAAGCCACCAAGCATGCATCGCTTCAAACATGGGTCTGAGAGCCAGGCCATCCTCAGTGGCACTGTACTCAACGCGTGGTGGAATTTCTGCGAAGACTTTGCGTGTGATCAAACCATCTGTCTCAAGCGCGCGCAGTTGGCTTGTAAGCATGGTCTGGGAGATACTATCGATATCGCGACGTAGCTCCCCGAACCTCTTGGTTCCTTGAAATATCAGGACCTTCAGGATCGATAGTTTCCATTTCCCACCGATCATCGTGAAGATAATCGGTGCGGGGCATTGCGCGTCATCAACTTCGTCAGGACTAGCCAACTAAATTCTCCATTTTTCCACCTTACTACGGAAAAACTGCCTACTTTTCAAATTGGTACAAAGGTGCACATTCATAGCAAATCAACTTTCTATTAGAATCAAGGGCCACTCGACCATGCATGTCATTTTACTCAAGTTCGGAGAAAACAAGGCTTCTGCGCCAGAACATATGGAAGACCACAAAGCTTGGATCGCAAAAGGTATTTCTGATGGTATTTTTCAATGCGTCGGTTCTTTGGACGTCGGCGGCGGTTTTATCCTCGCACACGGTGAGGGCGACGAAGAAATCCGCGCGCGCGTCGCTGCCGACCCGTTTGTAGAGCACAATGTGGTGTCGGCAGAAGTTCTGCAAGTCGATTCGAACCATGTAGTTCCTGAATTGGCGTATCTTGATTCGGCAAAATGATAGGCTGATGCACTGCAAGTCTTGAAAGCCGTCATTGGCGCGGCCGTAGCGAAAGCTCACTTTGTCCGCATGTCGCAAGTTCACGTTGGTTGAGGCGAACAGCAAATGTACGAAAACGGTCCCTGCATTGAGAACGTCATTGTACCAGCCAAATGAAACGCGGTTTGAGGCGATAACACTCATCTTGTCGCTGTATCGGCCAGCGATCCCCTTACGGACACGGCTTGGCGAGCTAAACGTACTATTTTCGCCCCCAGCCGTAAGCGAGCCCTACAGTCAGGCATCGCTTCGGGCTGTGCGACCTCATTTGAAAGCTGCCCCAACGCACCACCGCAAAGAGCCAGGCTTGCAACCAAGTTGAGCCCAAAAGTCTGGCTTACTCCAGGCCGGCTCATCACTCGGCCTACTCTATTCCTTAAACCCGGAAGAAACCTTGGGTCCCTACTCTGTTTCTGAATTTCAGAAGCAGAATTTTATGACAATTAAGAACGACCGGTACAGACAAGGCGGGCTGGACCGATACTACACCAAACCACATGTAGCCGAAGGCCTTGTCCGCATCTTGGCGGCGCATCTCAAGGACCAAAACCAGGATACCCTCTTCGAGCTGGTCATCGAGCCTTCCGCGGGCGCAGGTGCGTTCGTCGACCCCCTGCACTCCTTTGGACATCCAGTCACAGCATTGGACATTGCGCCGGTTGGTCCAGATATCAGATCAGTTGACTTTTTTGATTACACGAACGCTACGCCTGCGCTTTATGCTGGCAATCCGCCGTTTGGAAATGCGGCCCATCTGGCCACACATTTCTTCAACCATGCCGCCAGTAATGGGGCGGAAGTTATCGCGTTTATTGTCCCAAGGACGTTTCGGAAAGCAAGTATCCAGGATCGCTTGCACCGGCTTTTTCACCTGTCACTGGACGTGGAGGTGACAGAAAATGCGTTTCTGGTCGATGGACAGGAACGTAATGTGCCTTGTGTTTTCCAAATATGGCAACGAATGGCAACGCCACGGCCAACCGCCACCCTAAAGTCCTCTCGCTGGATTGAGTTCACAAATTCTAATCAGGGTGACTACGCCATTCGGCGTATTGGTCGCGACGCGGGGCAACTGTTGGATGGGCTCGACCACAACCCATCAACCACTCTCTTCTTCAAAGCGCACCACGAGAAGGTGGCTGTTATTCTGCGAAACAACCCAGACCTAAAACGATTTGGTGACAATACCGCGGGCATCAGGTCGGTCTGCAAAAGCGACATCTTTACCGTCGTGGAAGCCGAGATGCCGCGTGTGCCGGACGATGGCGCGCGCCCGGGAGCTGCTCCCTGAAGACTCCGCCTCTTCATGCCACACTGTGTGCCGGGCGAATTGTCTTTGATTTGGTGTTCAGGAACACAGTCTTCAGGCGTTTGAAACCCGGCCTCAATATAGTAGGCGATGTACTGACTGCGATGTGTTTCAGATGATCGTCGCACTTGAGACGAATGCCGTGGGGAGGAATTTCATTGAGCAGAAACCGGAAACGCTCCTTCAGCTACCAGGAGCGTTATGCTGTTTGGTCTTGCAATGATCAGAGATGCTGGATTTGTGGTCAGCCGCTGCGCCTGATTGACACCCATGTCGATCACGTATTGCCAGAATCCCTGCTCTGGAATGAAGAGGAGCGCATCCGTGTTTATGAGCTTTATAGCCTGTCAGAGGATTTCAATATCAACGGCTTCGAGAACTGGTTGCCGGCGTGCGCGCTGTGTAACTCAAAAAAGGGGAAGAGCGTGCCCGAATTTGTTCCCGGCCACGTAAATCGCCTTCGAAAGCTGATCCGCGATGCCGGTAAAACCCAACAGGTCGCTGCGGACGTCAAATCAAATGTCACGAAAGACAAAATTCTCTCGGTCGTGTTTTCGGCGCTGGAACAGCAGAAGATCACTATGAGTGATCTGGAGGAGTTCCTGATATCCATCATCAAAGAGCCCGAAAAAGCCGGTGTGCCGAAAGATGTGATCATCTTGGACAGCGGTGTCTGGAAAAAGAAGGGTGATATCGTTCGGGAAGGGTATTGCACCTGCGACCGCAATACCTGTGTCGGTAAGCAGGAAAAGGTCTATTGCTACTTCGATGCGCAACTCTCCGAATGGGTGGTGACCACCGGCCTGTTTTGGAGATGTTATGATGAGGTGGTCGCCTGCCCCCGATGTGGAGACGAGCATATTCGCGGGCATATAGGTCGCCGCGATTATTGCGACAATCCCTATGTCGATCAGGTCAATCAAACTGACTGAATTCAGATCACGTAGGCAGGTTCCAGATACATTCTTGTGACCAAATGATGGGCTTTGGTGTCTGATATCAGCACCTGTGGGCCTAATTGAGAGCTTTGCATAACAGAAGGTTGCTGGCTCATCTGACGGGAACGAACATTCACGGTTTTGAAGCAGCCTTTCGCGCGGATTGCGGCATCCCCCGTGGATCTGCCCCAGCGCCCTACAAAGAGACTAACGCTTAGGAAGCGCCGAACATCCTACCCAAAGGATCGAGACGTGGTCGAGGATTGGTCATGGTACCGGCCAGATCGACACCTCCCAAGACAAACCCGGCCCAGGATCAACAGGGATCGGCGGCCTCCTATGGTCAATCAGGAAAAACCGCCGGATCCACCAATGGCAAACAATTGGACAGCCTGCTCAAAGTCCTGCCGGGAGTCAGAAAGGTACCATATATCGATTCGCGATTGACTCCAGTACCATATATGGTACCGTGACTGCGGGGCGTCGTTTCTGCCCTGACCCCTTGTCGGGCATGTCGAAGGCTAGGCTGAAACGTAAAAAGATAAACTTTGTAACCGCATCTGCTTCTTTGAGGTTAGGTGCCCGACCCTGGACCTCTGAGGAGACATAAAAATGTCAGTTTTGTTCACGCCCACTGCCAAACGCGTTCATGATCTGAAACGCACCGCAAAACAAATGAGCAAGGAACATTCGCTTCCGATCAAGTCATGCCTTGATCAGGTCGCTTTCGAGGAGCTCAAACAGGTCGACAAGATTCTGTTGACCGACCACGTCACGCGCAAGGAGGGGGCGGGAAAGGACGCACCGGTGGCATATGTCCAACCCAATGGCTGCTGGGAAATGCTCATGAGTGAGTGTTGGACACTGGATACGGAAGCACGGGAGCTACGCTCAAACCCGCAGCAAATAGACCGAGGTCAGGCTACCTACTTGCCGCCGGTGGTCATCACCTGGGCCTTGAGCCAACCCGACTCCGAAACAGTTCCTTTTTTGGATGCCGAACATGACGGGGATCTAAACCAGTATACGTTGAGTATCTTGCCAACCATCGAGCGGCGTGGACCAGGGAATTACCCCGTCACCATCCATGTTGGAGACCATGACGATTGCTATGTTGTGTTGACCGAAGCTGAGGCAGAACAGCTTCAATCTGATTGTGACATCGAACGTGCAGCGTGCCTGGTTGGATTGGCCCGCGACATGAGACAACGCAGTAAGGACATTTCAGAAACACTTGTGGTTGACGAACGCGCCGCTCTCGAACTGCAATGTGCAGATCTCGACAGATGCAAAACTGTAACCTGCCTCTTCATGCAAGGGCCACTGGATGGCGTCCCAGGGTTTTTGGCAGCATATTTGACCGAACCCACACTTCGCCATGACGAGACCAGTGTGGATGTCCTTAGCCTCAATGACAGGGGTCTCTTTTCGATTGCCAAACTGTCGCTAGTAGCCTGGAACGGTATCGTCTCAGGCATATCCCCCTCGCCTGCCCTTCGCGAAGACAAAAACGGAATTCCTGTTCAGATCCCGATCCGCGGAGAGGATTTCTGCCGTCTGCGGGAAGCGGTTTTTCATTCCAGATATTCAGGGCCGCGATACATCTACGAAGAAGCCCCCTGGATCGTTGACCGCGTGCCCTCGCCGGTGATGAAGGAAGTCGCTGCAATCACTGAAGGGGAGCGCCAGGGCTGGGTCCTGCCAGGCATGGCTGAACTCGTCTGATCTACGGAGTCTCAACGGTTCTGCTGGATGTTCTAACCAGCTGATGCACTCCAGAGGTCGAGGCGATCATCAACCGATACTGTGATCGCTCTGTCCAATTCTGCAAGTGCTGCGGATCGGGCGGCGACCGGCCGACAAAAGGGATCTTCGCTACAAAGGGTTTGTACCGCACATGTCTCAAGCAGTAGTCGACTGGGATAACCCAGGTCCTAGCATCGAGAGGACCTTAGGAATCAATCGCCGAGGTTGGATCGATCAGCTGACATTTGCGTTAGAGGATATCCGACGTGATTATGAGCAGGGTTTGTATATACCCTCCTCAGACGAGCCCAATCGTCTGCCGGAAATTGTCCAGGTGAAGCAGAAATGGGGTGCGTTGGTCGTGTACACGACCGGCCATCCCAAGGCCATCTGGAAAGATATCCAGTTAGCAACTGATCGGATTAGCCAGACGTGTGAGTATTGCGGCAATGCTGCCGAGACCCAGCGCATTCTGGGTTACGCAACGACGTTATGTTGCTGGTGTTACAACGCTGTGATTGAGCGAAGATTTGAGGACTCCGCGGCGAAATGGCCAGATGACCTGGAAATGGACATCGCGGATCGATACCCGGACCTTGTAGGCCCGGAAATAGCGGAGCTCCGGCCAGCTATTGGCCAGGGCTGGCTCGTTATGATTTCACGGCATCTAAACGACATGGAGAGCGCTATTGAGGAAGCTGGCCTGGATCCAGGATCGGTTCAGATCTCAGATGTGAAGACTGACAGGGAAGGGAAAATCTCGATCAGTTTTCATCGTTTTCATGAATGTCTTGAGCCCGTCGAGCAACGGTTGATTTATGAGAGCACGCAAACATGCGCGAGATGCGGCCATCGAGGTGATATCGTCCGCGGGCGAGATAAATCTGACACGCTATGTGCATGTTGCACGACGAGAGCTAAAACATGACCGAATAAGACTACCACGAGCCGCTGGCTCTGGGCTTGTATTCGACCAGGTTTGACGGCTGGTCAGCAGAGGAACTGGAGGCGCTAAGAGGAAACTGCATTGAGACAGCCACCGAAGCTGAGCTGTTTGCAGAGGTAGATCGACGCCGAAGAACCGGTCTGTTGCGGCCTTATTTTACGTGAGAACTCTTACAGGCACTTAGCTGAGCGTTCGGATTCAGTTTCGATCAGCTCTGCAAAAGTGTACAGAGCTCGCACGTGATCAGGGTTGTCCGGCAGCATCGGAAACTCCACTCGGAGGGCGCTATACTTATTTTTAACCGATGCGTGAGCACCAACCGCTGCTGCCATAGTTTTTATCGCCTCTGCCATTTCATCCCAGGTCGGCGTATTCTCACTCATTCTAGGCTCCAAACGGTTACTCGCGCGATATTACTCATATAATACCAGAGCTGGCCGTGGTTGACAGAAGTTGAATGACACGGACGATCCGAAAACTCAGTGGAAAGCTTTTGAAGAACGCGTTCTTAGTGCGGTCGATGAGGATGCAGAACTAAACAGGGCTGCGGTCAGGCAATGGGTTGAGGATTCTGTACTCCAGGTAAGATGAAGATGTCATGAGCCGTCTTCTTCGGACGATCCCTTTCGACCCTTTTTCTGATGCTGGTAGTCATCAATGAGCATTGCTCGGACCTTAGTGTCATCTTTGAATACTCTTTCAATTTCTTCGTCTGTAGCCGGAGTTGGTTCCTTGGGCAGATTTCGCCACGTCAACCAGCAAGCTACTAATCCACCGACACCAATGACGACTGTGAAGATTATGACGAAATGATCAGGATCCATGCGCGCATCTTATCACAACTAAACTGAGTGTATAAAACTAGTGCGTACGCGATGGGTGCCATAGCCTTCCTCAGCGGCGTAGTTGCAATGGGCCTTTTCCTTGAGCGAGGCGAGTAGCGCCCTGCCCTATTCTTGATAAATGTGAAAGAATTAGGACTCACGTCAACTGTGAAGAATTTAGGACTATCCTTGTTAATTCTTGGAATCCCGCGAGTTGGCAAGGATAGTTCGAGTCAACTGTGAAGAATTTAGGAGTAGTCCTCAAGGATAGGCATTTGCGATTTGCTCAACTCGGCAACAGGTTCAACCGTCTCAACGGCGCCTGCGATCCTAGCCTTCCGACCTGATTTATGGCGGCTCAGCTCCTGATAAGCAGACTTCTTTTCATCGATAGATTTCTCGTGCCAGAAGATGTTGACATGAGTCACCTTCTTCCCTGTTTTGATCGGCATGATCTGAATGTTAAAGTCCGCCAAAGCGTTGATTTCACTAACCGCTTTCTTGATGACGTGCTTGTTCAGAGATCCAAAAGCCGGATACTTCTTTTCTTCGATGGCGATGATGCGACGGAACTCATCGATGGGCATTTCTTCGTTGTGTTTATACCGAAGTTTCACCCATTGGGACGCCTGCTCGTAGAGTGAGATTGCGTACTTAGACGACAGGTGCATCAGCACCGGAATCTCGATGCTGCCCCAGATTTCCGAGTCTTTGATGAACTCAAACATCTCATCTGTGAACCGGTACTCCAGCACACCGTTCCGCTTGGAGACCCCCTTCTCTATCGTTGAGCTCAGCAGTTGTGTGGAAACACGCGTATCGGTCGCTGGATTATACATTACAACCAACGTCTTCTGGAGGCGCTCCAGGACCTGCTTCATTTCAGATGAAGATGCGTTATAGCCCTGAGCTGCAAGATCACTGACGGGAATCGTATAGACCTTACCCTTTTTGATCTTCTGCTGATGTGCATTGTGCCAAAGCACTGTCACAGCTCGTCTTTCAACAAGACTAAGCTGTTGATCTGCTTTCATTTTAATCAACTCCGCCGGCTTCATGGCTTGATCTGGAGTTGGCGTCAAATTGATGACAAGTTGCTTATCGTTACTGCTCATACCCGCAGCTTAGAGTGAGTCGCATAAAAATGAAAACACAATATTCCATTTTCACAGTAATCCTAAAAACCTCATAGTTAGGAGTCCTAAATCCTTCACAGAAAGTGGCTCCTAATTTCTTCATAGTTGGCATACAGCCTATGGATAACTCTTGGAGGTACTCCTAAAAACTTCACAGAAAGCTCCTAAAAGCCTCACAGAAAACGCCGGATTCTCCTAAATCCTTCACTCAACCACCTAAATCCTTCACATTTAAGTCGATAAGCCTTTGAAAATATTTATGTAATCGCTCTTGAATCTTGAATCTTAGAATAAGATAGAAGGGAGAGCTTGGAACTAAGACGACAGTGGGACCGCCCCACAGACTCCTAAATTCTTCACTTTTGCATTCTGCATTGAAATGTTTGGAACATTGAGAGGGTAGCATCTCATGACCAAGTGGCCAGCCAGAAACCCTCACGATCAAAAAATGAAACTCGGGAGCTCGCAAAATGTCACTATTCTGAAATTGGCCAAGATCGTTGAGCTGTATTCAAAGGATAGCTAGAGAAGCGCTCTGTCCAAACGCCTGAACGGCTGCCAACAGAGCTTGAAATTCCCTCATGGCATAAACGGTCTTAAAAATGAAAACGCCCAGAAAATCTCAACCTAGGCGTCTTACTGTGAAAAATGTAAGGCCCTGCCCTACTGAGCCGAGTATCTATCCATCATCTACTCCGCTGGATTAGCTCCAAAAGGATATCCATCGGTTCCGCGTTGCGCCCACCAATTTCTAACTCGAGCAACTTGTCTTCCAGGTCTAGAAGGCCCGCGATCTTGTCGTAGTATGAAAGTCGAGCGCGACCCACCTGACAGCTGCCTTTGAACCGCTCTATGATCTCGTGAGGGCCGCGAATGGAGACCTGAGCTTCGAGAGACACTTTTGGCTTACTTTGACGCTCCACAGGGGCCACAGGTGCCGATGCCGGGCTTCTTGACGGCCATTGTTCAACAACGGCCCCCTGCCCTTCCGGTTCGACCGGTTTTGGTTTGACAGGGCCCTTCAGAGCTCCGAAATCGAGATCATTGCGCTCGTTCATGCCACGGCCTCCTGCTTCGCCTGCTGGAAGGTCGCGATGATTTCTTTGGCGATCTCCCGGGCGTTTTCCTTTGCCTTGTCTACGCCACTCACATCACTTGGCAGACTATCCAAGTTGCCGCCGCTATTGTGAATGCTGGAAAATGCTGTTCGTGTCTTAAGCTCAGCCTCGAAGCAATCGACATTGTCCCGCATTTGCTTATTCAGCTTCTTCTCCAGCCGCGATTTAACTGCTGCTTTTGTGCGTGCGAACAGTACTTTGGCTGGAATATCGCGTCGCGATGCCCGGCTATCCAGTTTGATCTGCTTCAGTGTTAGGATTGCGTCCTCGACATCCTGCTGCTCGTCACCTGTCGGTACGATCACAAGGTCAGACATAGAAAACACGTAGCTGTTTAGTTTAGATGCCACGCCTTCTAGATCGACCAGAACGACGTCCGATTTTTCCTGCTCAGCTTCGATCACATCCATGATCCTATTTTCGTCGGCGCATTTGATCACTGTAATGCTTTTGGGATACGGACCCTTTTCGGCCCATCTGTTCACCCTGTGTGCGGGATCTGCGTCGATGATGCTGACTTTTAGTTGGTCTGCGAACGTCGTCCCCAAAACGATGCAAGCCGTGGTCTTGCCAGCACCACCTTTTGAAGTGGCGAAAGAGATTACGGACATTTTTTTGCTCCTGCTATTACCTGCCTTTGGATCAATCTATGCAGAGAAATCTCGCTCTAGCTAGATGAAGATAGATAGATAAATAATGATCTACCTTTCTGTTGCTAGACAACCATACATCTAGCTTAGTCTAGCTAGGTCTAGACTTCACCACATAAGTACAAAATTGCCGATAAAAAACAAGTGTCAACAAGTCTACATTAATATTTATCTAGATATCTTTAGATACATCTAGCATAGTCTAGACTAAAGCGAAGAGCCCAAAATTTTTGGTAGAAGCACAAAACTTGACATTCATCGAAGCCCGTACAATATACTGTACAACTCAAGAGGAGCTTAAAACATGGATGTCATGACGTACACCGACGCTCGAAAAGAGCTCAAAGGTGTCATGGATCGCGTTATCAATGACGCTGAAGAAATTGTGGTGACACGCAAGAACCGTGAATCCGTCGTAATGGTATCTTTGGAGACCTGGAACTCGATTCAGGAGACAATGCATCTTCTGTCGACGCCCAACAACGCGACGCGCCTGCGTGCATCTATTGCTCAGTTGGATGCTGGCAAGGGTGACAAACGAGATCTCATCGAGTGAAGTTAGTTTTCTCGGACCAGGCCTGGGAAGACTATCTGCACTGGCAGGTGGCTGATCCAAAGATTCATCAGCGCATTAACGACATGATCAAGCAGACGATGCGAACGCCATTCCAAGGTGTTGGTAAGCCTGAGCCGCTAAAGGGTGATCTCAGCGGCTGGTGGTCACGCAGGATCACCAAAGAAGATCGCATAGTTTATCGCGTAAGCGGCAAGGGAGATGCCCAGGAACTCGAACTCGCACAGTTAAGGTTCCATTATTGAGAGGGCAGGGGGGTATTACCCCCTTTGTAAGCTCGCTCCTTACATGAGGGGGTATGTCCCCTATTCATGGCACGTGGCAAGGTCGCCACTTCTGTTCTTGATGCTGCAAGATCGTGAAGAGCTGCAGTTTCCAATTTGTGACCATCAGAAGGAAGCTCTATGGACAATTCCTTCACCGGAACACCAAGTCCTGGCACGCCGCTGTAGCACGCGTTCAGCGATCAACAGGTTGGAACGCCCGGGCACCCATCTGGAAATATTTGGAAGAAAACTGAAAAACTCTTCTCTCCCCATTACTTCTTCCAAAAGAAAACAATTTCCTCGGGTAGGTAACCAATTTGTGGCGCCGTGAAGTAAGAAAAATCCGTTGAAAGGTACGAAAAGACCGGCGCAATGATTCAGGGTAGAAGAGGCACAATCCGGGAGCGGGGCAGGGGCCCGACGTCCGTTTTCTGAGTAAATCCATTTAAGCCTGATAAGGGATACTTATCGGGTGTAAATGGGATTTGAGAGTGTGTCGAAAGTAACAAGCAAAAATATTAGATTATGAGCGTAAAAAGGGAAGGGTGCCTAAAATCACTACAAAACCCGCTTCGGCTCTAAGGAAAGTTTGAGATGGCTCTGTTGCTAAGTTTTGGCTGTTGACGCCCAATCAAAACTGCTGTTCGAAAATGGAAGTCGTGTTGCTTCACTCTGAATAAACGTGGTTCGTTCACTGGATTGTTCCGTTTTTGGTATTGGGTGCCTTACCGTGATCTAAAAGAGATCATGCTTGAACGAGGTGTACTGGTGGGTCACAGCACGCTGAACTAAATGGTGACGCTATTCTTCGCTTATGGGTTTGAGGTAAACGGATAGCCGCGCAAGATTGTTATCGACAAAAGCGGGACCACCTCCGCTGGCACCAAAGCCATAAACAAGATGCTGAAAGGATTTGGGAGTCCGATGCGGATCGAGATGGTCAGGCCTAAATACCTGAACAAAATCGTGGAACAGGATCATCGTTTCATGAAGAGACGCACTCGGCCAATGCTGAGGTTCAAATCCTTCGCTTCGGCGGCGGCAATGCTCGATAGAAATCAATGTGACGCACATGATCCGCAAAGGCCAAATTACGCTTTATATCCGCACGTTTCAGAAGTTCCCGGAGCTGGTGGGATAACCGGCTCACCAACTCCACTGATGTTGTCGCCACAAAATTTGCGACAGAACCCGCCTACAATATTGCGCGTTGATTGAAGACGCTGTGCGGTCCCACTCCTTGTGGCTACAACTGTACACTCTGGACATTAGAGCCAGGTCGATTCATCCTAGACCCAACTCACTAGATACTGGGATTGAATACCTAGACGCTTTCTACTTAAGCTTGCACAGCATCATTTGAGTGAACTTCCGATGTGCTCAAAAGTTGCTCTGAACTTCTGTAAGCCAGTCGATGTAATTGGCGACATTTGTATAAACGCCAAAGAGTTCCGGCCGAGCGCAGCCGATGCCCCAACTCACGATGCCAAACTGAATCCAACCATCACCATTATTGTCGCTCTTTATTCCGATAAAGCCGCCACTATCACCCTGACAGCTATCGACGCCGCCTTGGGGGCGGCCGGCGCAGAACATATTGTCGGTGATGATCGGAGCTCCGCCGGGTAAGGTATTAAGGAACTGGCCATAATTCTCTTCGCAGGTGTCCCTCGGTTGCAATGCGACCGAAACTTCCTGCAGCACCGGCGTGCTTTGGCCGCCCTCCGAGGTGTGCCCCCAGCCAATGACAGTAACTTCGGCGCCATCCGCTAAGGCTGTAGAGAAATTGTCAACGGTCGCGGGCTGCGTCGTCTGGATTTCGATCGGGCGTTCAAGCTTCAGAAGCGCGATATCGTTATCCTTAGTCGCGGCATCGTATTCCTGATGCGAAACGATACGTTCCAACCCCACGCGTACGCCGGCCGGAGCAGCACCATTACCCGTGGGCAGCGTTTGCGATCCTGCATAAATTTGGACTTCCTCGGGAGCTGTAGCAGGAACACAATGTGCCGCAGTCAGGACCCAATCCTTGGCCACAAGCGAGCCGCCACAGAACTGGCCGAAGGCCTCGCTCCCTTCGGCCACATGCGACGCTATGAGCGCAACTTGGAAAGGAAACGCGCCCGGCTCGGCGGGTTCGCCCCCTACAATCTTGGGGGTCGGCATCTCCGCTGTCTGAACCTTGATGCGGTCAATGGGTCGGTCTTGTTGAGCGGTGGCAATTTGGGCCTGGAAGGTCAGTGCGAGACACAGGGGGAAAAGGCGGGAATTCCGAAGATAAATAGTCATGATACACCCTTGATTGAATCAAATTAATAATCATAAACTATATCATATTGATACTTTCGATCAAAACAGAGGTTTTGATGGATTTTAAAGCGCTAACATACGTTCTTTTTGCGATTATCGTGGCACCTCAAGCCACCGCCCAAACTGTCGAAGATGTGGCCTCGCGTGTCGAAGACGCCCGAAGTCTGTTGCGTGACCGATTTGCCGAAAGTGAAGTGACCGGGCGTTTTCTGGAAAAACTGGCGGGCGAATATGTCTTTTCACCTGAGGAGAGGATATTGCCCGTCGCCTTGGTTGAAAACCCGGATAGGATTGGAGCAATGGCCGTTGGCGTGCTTCTCGGAGTAAGCGGCGCGCTTGGGGAAACCGGGTCCCTAACAGTAGAGGAGTACAGGGTTGTCGCAAAACGCCAAGTTCAGACGGAGGCGGCACAAGCGACTGAACTTGTCCCTTTTTCAACGATTGGGGAAGGGTCAGGGGGCGCCCCCATCCGCCAGATTGTCGCGGGATTTGAGGCGGCCTCGACACCCGGCGCAATGAATGTTGCCACCAACACTCTTGACCGGTCGACCCCACTTGGCGTGAGGACGCTCGATAATGTCAGCGATATCCTTAGACAATATGCCCAAGCGGATTCCGCTGGACGTGCAAACTTGGCTCGAGAATGGCGATGGTTGCGCGTAACAATTGCAGATTTCTTCCCGGATACGCCTGGGTTCAAGGCGATCTATGGCCGTGTCGACAATTATCCAGCATGGCGATACAGTCGCATCTTCGAAGATTCCGCCTCTGTCGTCGCCATTGCGAAGGCGGGCAGCAACCGTGCGGTTTGTACCGGAGTGCTGGTTGCCGAAGATCTTGTGTTGACGGCAGGTCATTGTTTTGAAGCGCCTCCTGAGCATTACGAAGTCTGGTTCGGTTATGTGCAATTTCCAAACCTGACAAATGGCACGGTTGTGCGTCGGGAAATTGACCCGATGCCGGTCGCTCCCGCACTCGACAAATGGCCCAGGATCATTGCGCGCGATTTCGACAATGTTTTGCTTGACTATGCACTGGTTCGGATTGTGCCACCTGACAACGACGCCCATTTACCAGAGGCCGAATTGCTGCCCGGACGCAAGGTCGCTCCCAAACCCCAATGCCTGCGCGAGGGCTCTCCTCAGCGTGGAGATCCGATCTATGTGGTCGGCTATCCTCAAGCACGGCCGGCAACGGTACATGACAATGCGAGAGTCGAATTTCCATTCCGGATTCTTGATGGCAGCGACTTCGACCTTTTGAGGCTCGACGTCGAAGCCGACTTCATTGATACATCAGACCATTCTTCCGTTCTTGCAGAGCTTGACCAAAGCTATGTCATCGAAGACTCCAACGCCGCAATTCTTTCTTGGCGCAGGTTCTACGACATTCGCGAGGGCGGCCAGCCACGCATGGGGATTGTGGCAGACACCTTCCGTGGAAATTCCGGAGGACCAGTTTTCGACCGCGAAAACGACCAATGTGTTGTCGGCATCTTAAACAAGGGCATGCCTGACACGGGGTTACGCCGATCGGCCAGTTGGAAGGTGCACGAACGGGTCTTGCCGGCCACTGCGATCATTGAGGATCTGCGCCGCCATCCGGCTAGCGCTACTCTCATCGACAATAAGCTCTTGGATATCCGGAGATGATACGTCTTCTGCTGACGATATTGCTCCTCTCACCGAGCCTGTCTTATGGTCAGGCGGCTGAGCCACGGCTTCTTGTTTTCGCTGCTGGGATTGAGAATTACGAACACCCTGAGCTCGACAAACTTGAGTTCGCCGCGGATGATGCCAAGGATATCTTTGAGCGCTTCAGTGTAGTCGCAAATCTGGATGAACAAAGCGAATTGCATCTGGCAGATGATGCAGATGGTTCACATCTGACGGAACATAGACTGCGCAACGCGGTTCGCAGCTTTGCCAGAAAAATCAGGAATAACGACACGGTGGTGGTGTATCTTGGCGGCCACGGCACCCTTTCAAGCACCGGCGAGCTTCTGATCCTTCCCAGCGACTACGACCCTGTACCCGAACTAAACTACTTGGAATTCGACAGCCTTCGGGAAATTCTGGAGGAGCAGATTTCAGGTAACGACATCGCAGGGGTCAAGATCGCTTTTATCGTCAATGTCTGCGGAGCAGGAAATGCCGCCGAGCCTGGCGCAATACTGATGAACGTGCCAACGGATGACCGCATCATCGAGGAAGTTGCGCGACTCGCACGCGAATTGAGCATAGGCGAAGCCGAGGTTGCGGTGATTCCAGCCACGCCCAGGGGACGGAATACATTCGAGCAGGTCGAACTTGGACGCAGCATCTTTGCAAAACACATGATCGACGCGCTTGATGGCGCTGCGGCTGGCGTAGACGGTCTCCTAACAACAGGGGAAATTATCGGATATGTTGAAACGGCGCTTAAAGAGACCTTGCCGCGCAATGATGGCTTCGCAACGGATATCGTTCTTGGCCAGACCAGCCGACAACGTGGCAGCGATCATCTGAAATTAGGGACGGCATTGATGGGTGCAGCTTGGGCCGTTCAAGATTCCGATATTTCTCAAATCCTGAACGATCTTGCGCTTTTTCATTTTGACGAGGTACGTGGTCGCAATCCGGAGCAGTCGTCCAGGGCCCATTTTCGCAGCCTGCAACTGCGTATTCTTGGGCGGAAAATAAACAGTTTTGACGCCGCAACCGAGGCAGAAACCATATCACGAGCGGCACTGGCGGAGTCCGAAACTGAATTCCTGGACCTTTTCTCTGAAGGCCATGCCTCCCCGGTTTATGCCAGTTTTGCCGACTATCTTGATGCGCTCGAGGCTGATCCGGACGCGCGTATCCTGGTTCTGAAGATGAGCAATAGCTTCGCGACGAATTTCCCGGTAGCCGACGCGCTTGCGCTGCGGTTTGGTCGAAATAAAATCTTGTCGGTGACGTTGCCCGAATTTGGAACATCAACAGAAAAAAGCATGTTGCTTGCAGAAGCGGGCGCCTATCTCGGCCAATCCAGCGCCAACACACCACCGCTGGTCGTCTATTCCGGCAGTGAAGGAAAACCTCTTAGTTTTGACGGTGACTTGGGAGAATGTGAGCTCATATACCCGTGGGACAGAATTCTTGCAGAACTGCGCGAGAGCAACGGCGCGCCTTTTGTGTTTGTCTTTGATGCGCCTTGCGGCGGTATCCTGAAACAACAAGTGCCTAAAGACCAGATGCTTCTTCTGACCGCTGGACAGCCCAACGGTATGACCTTCACTTCCAATCCTCCCCAGCAACTCGGGTTTTCGATAGCTACACAAAATTCGCTACCCATGATCGCCCGCGATGGCACCAGCTCCATTCTTTTCAAAGGAATTTTAGAGAAGCGAACAGACGCCGAAATTTTTGAGGCGATACGCCTCCTTCATTCGAATTTCAACGAATTTTCGCCTAGCGATAACTGGACACCAGGAGAGCCCCTCTGGCAAGTCGCGGGCAGCTTTGATTTGTTGGCGCCTCTCGTGGATTCATTGGCGCCGCTAAGCGAAGTAGCATCAATGGCTGCGCAGGGCTGTCTGGACCTCGATCTCGCTACTTGTGTGACGCTGCAGAACAACGTTAGCGATTTCAGCATCTTCGGAATATTGGAAGACGCCGCACGTGCCGATATGGCGGGCGATATTCACAGCGCGGCTGAACTTTACGAAAGGTCCCTTGCCGCCATTGAGGCCCTTCCAGAAAATGGCGAAACACCCGGTCAGGCCGCCACCCAATCCGCTTTCGACGAACTCTCAAAATCGATCCTATCACGAATGCACGATCTGACTGGATCGGCCGCGCGGCGTGTCATAATCGCGCCGGTTGGTGTCGAGACTTATTTGTCTCCACTGATCGGCGATGTTCCGCATGCGCTTAAAGACCTTGAAGCCTATGTTATTGGCTTGGAACAAGCCGTAAGGCTCTCTGCGAGAGGCGCCGGAGGCAACGTGATCGAAATTGAGGCGATTCCTGCTCTCGTACCTACCACCGCCGAGGATATTCGTAGGCATATTTCTGATCTGGCTCAGATGACCACTGACCGGCCAAACGATGTGATCTTGTTGGTGTTCAGTGGTCGTGGGGATGAGCAGAGCGGGCGGCGGTATCTCGTCACGGCCGGGCAGGAATATATATCATCTGATTCTGAACTGTTGGAATTCTCAGACTTCAGCCAGCGGCTACGCGATCCCTATGCGTATCGGTTCGATCTGGCCGAGTTGACGGACATTCTGGCCGATCGTTGGGTCCTGGCAATTTATGATACTCAATTTTTCCGACCTGTCTTGTCGGACCGGCGAGATGTTATCCTCGAAAAACATCTCTACTCTTCGCACCCGCAAATTTCCGATTTAGAACCCGCATCAACCTGGTCGCGCGTGGTTCCCGTTGAGCCGCATACGCTGCGTCAAGTTCATCTCTGGGTCGATGGTCGTCTGACGCAGGCTATGACTAGACGCCAGGCCTGTGATCCAGGTGTCGAAACAGTGGACATCGCTTCTCCATTCGCAGCCGCGATTCTGCGAACGTTTGCGCAGTCAAATGGCGGGACATATCGTGAATTTTTGCGAAAACTAGAGGAGGATGACTGCATAGGAAGTGACAGGCTACCCGGGTCACTCGTAATGCAGGGGGATGTTGATCTGCCGGTTTTCGCCAGCGGTGATGGCGCGCGCTTCGTTCAATACTTCAGAAACGGCCAGGCGCGGATCGGCAGTGCTGTTCAGGCAGCATCGTATATGGCACAAGGCATGTTAGCACGCCACAGCGAAGCCGAGTTCGCGCTGACCGCAATGGCGCTTGAGCTTGCCAACGCGCGCCTGGCTCGCCGCAGGACTGAAATACCAGGTCGATCACCTGCTTACTGGTTGGCGCAGGCCCGTCAGCGAAACACGCTGGCTTCGCAAGTCGAAACGTCACAGATGAAGGCCCTGTATTGGGAAATAAATACGCGCGTCTATGCGGAAGGTGGTGAATTTGAACAAGCCCGCGAAAAACTGCGCGCAGCGCCGCTGGAAGTCCTAGCTAAGCGTGGTTTATCCAGCCTTCTTATCGAGTTCGCCGAAGGATCCTTGAGAACGCAACCTATCGAAGTCCTGACCCGGGTTGGCGAGCGACTGGAGGAACTGGAAGCCGCTACGGATGGCGAGATTGCTGGGATTTCACTCACGGCTCAACGTCTTGAGGAGCTGATACTGGCCGAACGAAATCGGTTGTCCGAAGGATATCGCATTCGCCCCTAGAGCATCTGGCATTAACTTCGTCTCTCTGTGGTCTGTAACTAGGTTGCCAAACAATCGAGCACAATGGGTAGGCTACCGCTGATTGAGTGCGTCGCGTGCTACGGCCAATAGGTTTGAGGAGGGGCGTATCAGGGTAATTATGGTATTAAATTGGGGCGCGGCTTTGAAGTATCCGGTCAACCGCTTAAACTGTTTTCCGCGGCGGTCCAGTCCTAAGTATCTTAAGGCGTTGGCTCCCAGGATGGCAATTTGGTCAGATTTTTCGAGTACGGATTCCTTTAACGCCTTGCGCACGTCGTTATAATAGCCCGCATGCTGGTTTTCACGACCAAGCATAGTCCAGTCCGAACCATACATCAGTCGAGATTTGAGGTTTTCGCTCCGATTCAACAGGTTATCCAGCAAATCTATGATTTCTTGCGACTGATCGCGATTGCTACCTGTAACGTCGGTCCAGTATCCCAGATCGACATAGACATTATTGTATTTCGCGATAAGTGCTGCGGCTTGCCATTCGTAGGCTTGCGTCTGGATTGGGCATCCGGGGGCGGTCCGGAACCGTTCTTCATCAAAGCCGCCAAAATGGGCGATGTTTAGTCTCAGGCCACTCCACTCCTTGGTTTCCAACACCGGTTTCCAATTTGCGGCCGATGCGTTTTGCCCGGTGCAGGCATCCGCGCCCAGTGAATTGTTGCCATGTGTTTTTATCGGGACATCTTCGGCAGCGCACCAGTCGTATAGGGCGCGCAACTCGTTGTCGATTTCTTGCCCGGTGATCCCGAGCTCCTGCAAGGCGCGGGGCTTGCCGGAGCCCGGTGCGTCGAATCTGGTGTTGCCCAACGGTAAAAAACCCATTGGTGGATAAAGTTTGATGCCCGCAAACCCTTGGAAATCGACGGATTTTTGGATGGTCCTCAGCCAGTTCGGGTTCCCGTTCTTGCGGTAAAATGCGGCACGCAATGGGCAAAAGGGTGCGAAAGGCAATATCAAAGCTCCGCGCTCCAGCAAAGCCATACGCGACAGGAGATCAATCTGATCCGTGATGTCCCGCCCGCTGCGATCAGCATCCCGGACCTGTCCGTCCTGAAGCCAATAGGTGAAATCCACAAGGGACGGAGAGAATACCTTGATACCATTGGACCCAAGAGGGTCGTTCGTGTCGGCCTTTGCAGTTTGATGGGCATATAACCGGATCAGCTCACCTAGGATGTCAACGCGGCTGCGCGTCAGTAGCCCGGCCCACATCAGGGTTTGAATCAGGCTCAGATCCGGGTTTTTGCGCTCGGACAGGGATTTGAAGCTTGGGTCGTCCCGAAATGCTTCATCCGCGTAGATGGCATCGGCGATCTGGCGGGCCTGATTGCCGGCACGGGCAGAATCGCGAATGTTACCGGCCCGTCCAACCGGATTTACCGGGATGTCACTTTCGGTCGCAAGCAGTGAAAACAGGATTTCGTCGCCGGTTGGCACGGGCAATGTGCCGTCGGTGATGAAAGCCCCCTGACGTGCGCGCCCAGCCGAATCCACCCGGCTTTCTAGCGCAACCAGCCCTGCCTCGACCGAACGGCGATCTTGTATCAACATATCCCCGCCGTCACGAACAGGCAGTCGTTGCAAATTCGCAGTTTCAATCAGTTCTTCCGACGCGGTAGGTGTCCCCCGGGCGGCCAACACGATGTCAACGACTAGGCGTACGAGGGATCGTGCGACTGATGGCCCTCCGGGTACCGGCGTCTCAGGGTCGCGCAGCAGCACCTGTTCTACAAACCCGGGTATTGGCACATCGGTTGCGTTGAATATGTGATTGTGAATGTCCACCGGCACCGAGGGTAGGCCTTCGGGGCTGATATTTCGGCCCTCGCCCTGGCCATAACATCCAGGCAATGCAGTCGCCGCCAAGCCCCCGAACAGTACTCTGCGCCTCGTAGGCATAACTGCGGTTCTAGTAGAATTCATAGAATTCTTTCCAGCTCTCCAATGATGAAAGCGTAGCCGATATCACTTTTATTTCAACTGGCATCATCGCATGGATTAGCGTGGATGGTCAGTTCTGACGGGGCCGCAGGCTGGGTTCTGTCGCAAATTTTGTAGCGGCAGCATCAGTGAAGTTTGTGAGCCGGGTATCCCGCCAGTTGGGCGAACTGCTGAAACGGGCGGAGTCCAAGCGTAAACTGACCCTTGCGGATAATGTCGACCAACTCAATGCCATTCAGGACAGATGCGGCTGAAGCGAAGGAATTGAAGCCTAGCATGGGCCTGATCCGTCGTTTGATGAATCGATGGACTTGTTCAATAGTGTTATTGATGTCCTTCCGCCTGACCATCTCAATCGGTATTGAGCAACCAAAGCCTTTCAGCTTCTTGTTTATGGCCGTGTTGGCGCCACTTTTGTCGATGACGATCTTGCGTTCTGTCCGTTCACCTAGGGGGCGCGAGCGAAGAACTTCGTCGCAGCGGCCTTGTTCCAGAACTTGGGCAGCATGAAGTCAAGAGCTTTGCCTTATTTATCGATGGCTCTATAAAGGTAAATCCATTCGCCTTTAACATTAACATACGTTTCATCCATGCGCCATGAACGGATTGTGGGGCGTTTCCTATACCGCGCGGCATCAGCTACGAGGTCGGCGTATCGACTGACCCAACCGTTAAACGTTGTATGATCGAGATCTACGCAACATTCCGCAATTAATTTTTCCAGATTGCGATAGGAAGCATCGTAGCGCAGATAGAAGAAAACGGCCTGTAGGATCACATCCTTTGGGAAGTGCGCACCTTTAAATGAAACCATCTTCTGTGCATTCCCAAGTTGAAACTCGGGCTGCTGGTATCCTAGGGGTTAAAACTCAAACATAAAGTTAAAGAAACTTGCGACAGAACCGAACCAATGTCGACGCGATTTTTGAAAGACACTCTACTATGCGTGCGAGAGAATTCGCAATTCAGCTAAGCGGCTGACCCGCCTCGGATCAATAGAAATTCAAACACCCGGCATCTTCCACTGCCACAATGCGTTCACTTCTGGTCATAGTCTCTTGGCCTGGTCGGGTTACGAAATGTGTTCGAAGGTCCGATTGTCCTGGACTTGGTCAAAGTGGCCTTCGCGTTGAAACCAATGAGATCCGAGATGTATTGGACTTCGGGATTTACACGGTTGCATGGTCGTCAAACGCGATCCCTTTGAAGTTCCGTCCAGCATTTGATCAATTACACTCGCTCGGATTAGCACGGCAGATCGCCAGTCGTTCCCGTTGTTTGATCAAGTCGGCCTCCGCCTTGAGCGCATTGGCCTGGTCGGCTGCGCTGGGTCCTTGAAGCTCGCCAACTGTTGATTCCGTAATACTTATCGCGTCCGCTGTACCTGACTCAGAAGCGTATTTCAGGGTTGAAAGTGAACCGGACTCAGAAAATGCAACCTGGAATTCTTGTTTCCCAAATGCGGGTCGACGTGGTATCGGAATTTTGTAGTCATTCCCGGGTAGCGCCATAAGGACGGATCCATTCCAGATTTTTTCATCTTTTTTGTCTGTGTGAATTCGAATTCGAACTTTGGTCAATTGCCGAGCCCACAAATAGTCAGACTTGTCCTCTGACCCGATTTCCACCGGATGGCTGAGGCGGGTCAGATCTGAACGGTCAATGTGGGCATGAACACTTCCAAATTCTTCTCCAATTAGTCTCGACAGGTAGTTGTGGTAGATTTTGCTCACCCCAACCGGTTTGAGTACTTGCTTACCAGCACCCGGAACGTTCATTGATTCAGAATATTGCAGCGTGAGTATGCCTTTGCTTCCATGCTTCTCAATATAGTCACACGGGGGAATATCTCCTGGCAGTGCGGATTTTGGGGTCCCTGTCAAACCAATAGTGTTCACCAAAGACAACGACGATTCAATTATCTGCTTTGCAGTCCCTGTTTGTGTCGCATTTATACTTTGCAATCGACCATCATCGTAGAACTTCACTGTGACACTCGGATCAGTAAATGTGGATTTAAGTTTTTGTAAATCGAATTCTCGACGCGCGCCCAGATCCGCTGAATTTACGATCACAGGGCTGACGGCATCGGTGATTTCAATCTGACCGCCAGAGCTGCAAGTCAACGCTCGTGATACATCCAGACGTAGCGTGCTCTTAGTCAGGTAGTACTGCGTCGAAACATCGGGAATCTTTGTACATCCGGAAAGAATGAAGCAAATAATGAAAAACACTCGAGAGAACATAAAAAAAGTCGCTCTTTTATATCGGGTCTTTGGACAGATTCACACAACCTTTGAGAAGCCGCAATGATTTTTACTCTCCTAGTTGAGTAATATTCAATATTTTTATTGATCCATTTCTGAACTGGAGTGAACGGCTCGAAATTGGCAAACCTATTTACACAGGTTTGAATTTAACGCCTTGAACATCTTGATTGTATTGGTCCAATGCGACTTAGCTATGAAGCCTAACACAGGCTACCATCAACTGCACAGTCAAGAGCAATTCTTGCCTTCAGCATCGCGTACGCACCAAGGCGTCTTTGCAATTGTCGTCACAATTGGCAATTAGGGTCTCGCCGGACAGGCGTTCAGCGCATCCAGAAGTCGCAACATTGGAACGCCCGAACTAGAATTCGTAGATGATTGAACCATGCAGTCTATTGCTTCAATTCCGGAATACCCCGGCCTAACCAGGGAAAAAAGCAATTGCCCGGAAGCACAATAAGGTGAAGCCATGGATGTCCCGCTCATCGTGCCATAGGCATTGTGCGAAATAGATCCATTAGGATCGTGTGCAACCGCACTGAAAATATTTACACCGGGACATGAAATATGCCCGCCTGTATTGGAAAACGCAGCCCGATCTCCATTTTGATCATGAGCTTCCACAATCACGCCGTTGTTCGCCAGACCCTGCTCTCGCGCGGTGACGGCTGCCCAATTGAATGGGCTTGCGAATTTTGCTTCGATAGGTGTGGCAAGATCAAAGCTGTCGTTGCCGGCGGCGGAGAATATCACGCGGTTGTTCTGTTGTGCCAGTTCAAGCAGGGGAACAAGAAAAGTACCTTGTGAAGCAACCAAGGTGCGCCATTGGGCGGATTCCGGCAAATCAGGATTGATCCCAAAATTACTACGCCAGTTATACCCAAGGCTGACGTTGAATGTGTGCACGTCATCCTGCGTATCGACAAAGGTTTCAAGTGTCGCAAGAATCTGGCTAAACAAGACCATGAAGTTCAGGACTTGGCCGCCTTCGACACTGTTGAAGAACACATCCCCTGACCGTGCACGAACAAAGCAATTGGGTAGAACACCTTTGATACCCACTCCATTGCCGTGTTGGCCGCAGCCAATGGCCGCCACGTGATTTCCGTGGTCGTCCACGGCGGTCTCAGGAAGGAACCCTAAAAAGACGAGATCTTCGTGCCGTGTGAAACCAACGTCCATAACCCCTAGGAGCACACCGTCATTGGCTCCGGGCAGCGTCCATAACTGGTCAGCTTGAATATCCGTAATACCCCAATCGATGGTTTCCATGGATGCTGCCGGATCCGACAAAACGATATCGCTGGGAGTCAATAAGTTGGTGATCTGAATCTCTGCAGGTGGATCGCCGGACTGATCACGTAATACTAGGTCGGGCGTAGCACTGCGGATTCGTGGATCGGCCTGAAAGTCCTCAATCGCCGTGACCATACCGCGGATCAGAGCGTCATTTGCACTATTGTCATTCAGGTCCGGTTGAAAATACTCACTGAGATCTCCAGTTGCCTGGATCGCACCGATTTTGGGAAAGGTGCGCACAACCTCAAGTTGTCTCTCTTCAAGAAACGCCTCGACATCCGCATCGCTGACATCGGTTTCGAATTGCAGAAGTACGGTGTTTGGTGCAGCGAAGGGAATTTCAACCTGTTGATCGTCCGACAGATTTAATCCTTTCTGGATCTGATCCGGTATCTGATCGGCCGTTACGCTATACTGCAGAAGGTTCTGATCGCGAATATCCGAATGCTGAATCTCTGTCTTCTGACCGTCGACGGTGACAGACTCTTTGGGGGTAAGCTGGCGGATCGTGTTTTGAGTCGAAATGGATGGAAGGCTTGTGTTTTCCTTGTTTGTATTGACTTGAGCACTGACCAGATTAGCTGTCACACAGGTGGAAATTGCTGTCGCAACTACTAATTTAAACATCTTGTCCTCCATTATCACTGAGTATCAAAAACCTTGGTGATCCCGATGAAATCGGGTTCTCGGGCAGCACATTGAAAATCTCGCGCCTCGAACCGTAAGTGTCAGAGCGACTTTAGGTATTCCAATAGAGCCCTGCGTTCTTCCGCTGACAGGCCGCTCCCGTACTCGTGACCACAGCGGCTGTTGCCTGAACTCACGTCCGAGCAATCAGTTGTTTCCAATGTGTGGTCGAACTCGGACTGCTCAACCGCAAGGCCGACCGCTTGGATGTCGTAATCTGGTCCGAGCTTGAATGAGGCCGGGCGCTCAGACACTGGCAGCAACAATGCTTCTAGGGTTGGAACAGATCCGTTGTGCAAATAAGGCGCAGAAGCCCAAATTCCTTCGAGCACACGCGCTTCATAGGCGCAACCAGAGGTGTTTGTCGCGGCGGCCACCCCAGGTACTGTTGTTTCAATGTTGCGGAATGCACCTTTCAATTGCTCAAGCTCAGGAGGCAGGACTTTGACCTCTCCACCGGACATGCTGATGTCTTCAGCTCGACCGAGGCTGGTGATTCTTTGAAAAATTGTACCAACGACCGCCGTCGCGAGGACGTTGAAGGACGTGTCCTCAAGCAACACTGGATCCGTCAGGAATGGAACTTTCGCACCTTCCATAACCCCCGTCACAACCTTGCGCTCGAGAATCTGACATTGGCGGTTGTCAGTGCCGACGTCCTGAACCGGCGTGGCCCAGGTCCCACGTATCGTCCACCTGTTTTTTCCAGGTCTAATCCCGTGACATTCAATACAGCCTCCAGCACCGGATGGGCGTTCAAAGATACCTTGACCCTCCTCAATGAGTGCTTGGTCGAGTTGCCAAGGCCATTGTGGCGGGCCTATTTTCCAGATGAGATCCTCCAAATCCTGCAAGCCTTCGAAATTTGCCGAGTTGTTTCCGAGATAGTCCCGATTGAGGATGGCAAACCCAGCGTTCTTCGAAGGATGCAACACGCCGAAAACGCCGTAGACTTCGCCCAGATTGCGTGCCAGTCCAAGAAGGTCATTGCCGTTATCGGCAAAACCAGGCCATTGCGTCTGATCTTGTCGCGCCGCGTTCCACAGAAATGGATATCGGGTTGGCGCATCCGCTGGATAAATATTCTCCGGTATGAGGTATGTTGGGGGCTCCCCGATATCGAGCCCCGTCAACCGATTGAAGATCATGGAAACCGCATCCAAACGTCCCGGTCCCCAAGGCGTATTGGGCAATGAACGGTCGATCAAAGTGTCGAACCGCAGATGCCAGAGATCGACCGCCAATTTCAGCTCACGCTTGTCGATGTCAGAAATGTTGGTTCCACCGACGCGTTTGGAAAACTCATCAAATGCAGCATCACTTTCCAGAACATTGCCGACGGCAGTTCCAAGATCTGACAAGAAGGCTTGGAAATCCACCATTCCCGGTCCGCCATCGATCCGAAAGGGGGTTCCGTTGACGTTGACTTGTCGCGTGTGACACGCGGCGCACGTCATGCCAATCGACGGTTCACCTTGAAAATCGGCAATGGTGAATCCTACCGGCACGTCTTGTTCTGGTCCATCCGGGTTATTCAGATAACCATAGCGAGCAAGCGCACCGTCAAGAAACCCGGTTCCATTAGGTTGTCTTAATGCGCGCATCCAAGCCAGTGGCATTATTCGCGATCCTTGATCGCGGGAATAAAAGTCCGTGCGGTGCGCTGGTGTCCAATCCGGTCCCTGATCCGTATAAACAATCTGTGCCAGCGCGGATGATCCAAAAACCAAACACGTTACCAACAAAAAAGAGATATTCCGCAACAAAAGGAGGAATAGGCCCCAAAAAAGCGACATGGTACTAATTCCTAAAACATACAAATATGAATGGGAAAATCGTACCCCTTTGCGCGATTCGGTACAACTCTAACGAATATCGCTCATGTGGTCCGACCGTTTAAAAGCATAAATTGAGCGGATTGCCTTGTTTTTTGACCGCTCGGTAGAGCTAAACCCACGCGCCCTTCACCTTGATGTAGGTCTGGTCCATCCGCTAGGAGCGGACACACGGTCCCTTACGCCTACGCGCTACGTTGGCAATTTCGCTGGCGTATTTTGTCACCCAGCGCCTTAGCGTCGTGTGATCTACCGCGAGCTCACGCTCGACCATGATTTCTTCTAGATCACTGTTCGACACACCGTATCGGTCTTAGAAGAACACTGCGAAGAGGATAACATCCTTCGGATATTGGGTGCCTTTGAACGAGATCACGAGCCGACTTTCGACTAATTGGGATCGAAAGCCATTCACACTCATAAGCTAAGTGCGTCAACAGCCAAAGCTTTGCAACAGAGCCTCGTCAATCCATACCTAAAGTTTGCGGCACAGCCGGACGATACCACTCTCGTACTGCCTCAGATATATCGTCAGGCGCGTCCTCCTGAATGAAATGCCCTGCTTGAGGCAACGCTCGCTCTACATGGTGTGAAAAAATGGCCCTGAAGCGATTGCGTTCGAATTCTCTAAATGCAAAGTCGTTGTCACCCCACAGGATGAGCGCCCGTTTGTCTGCGATCTCCGGGAGGCGTCGCTCGATTTCACTCAAGAACTCGTTTGCAGCTGTAAGCTGCTTTGGGAAAACATGTGTCGGCCGCCTGTCTTGTCGTCGGCGGAATGGAGCGAGGTACATTTGCCAAACCTCATCAGCCAAACGGGTGACGACGCCTCGGGTGAAAAATAATCGAACAATACCGTTGAACAGCGCAGCGCTGACACGGCCCGGCATACCACCGATGATGGCAGAAAATACACGCGGCCCGATGCGTGTGAACGGCCATGCAAAAGTGTTGCCAATGATCAGCCGTTCAACAATTTCCGGTCTGGTCTGCGCCAGAAAAAAGCCGATCGGACCACCCCAGTCCTGCATCATCACGCCGATGTCTTTAAGGCCAAGGAGATCGACGAATTGAACGATGGCTTGTGCCTGCTCGGATGCTGTGAATCCGTAGCCTGCTGGAGCTTGCGACAATCCAAACCCAGGGAGATCAGGGGCAATGCAGCGAAATTGTCCGCGAAGATTGAGAATGATGTTGCGGTAGAGAAAGGACCAGGCGGGATTGCCATGCAGCAGAAGGAGAACCGGCCCGTGTCCCTCGTCAACATAATGAATGTGCGATCCATCCGCGAGGGTCGCCCAATTGGAACGAAACGGGTAAAGCGTCAGATCGGGTTCAAACTTTGGCATGTCGGCAGCTTTCTGCCCTGCGCTCCTGCAGAAGGCGCGCGATGGCGATGAAGTGAAAACCTAGGAAGATCGGGACAAAGTAGGCCGGGAAGAACGCCAGTGGGTGGTCGTTAATGATATTCGGCGCGTTATGGTGGAACAGATGCGCGAACCCCTCCGAGGTTACGATGCCAAGCAGAACTGCAAGGATGAAATCGGCAATGCCGATGGCGATTGCTCGCGCCAGTAGCCGATGTGCATTCGGCGCTGACTGTTGCAATGCGCGGCTTGCTTTCCAGCTTGCAATTCCGGCCCAGATGTCGCCCAGGCCGGCAGGAAAGGCGAACATCGCCGGGATGTCACCCGTCCACCAACCGATTAGGAAAAGCCCGCCCATCACGCGTGGGATCTGGAAGGCGGCGATGGCGCTTAGCGGCGTTGCCTCGGAAATCTGGCGGCCAAGCGGCGTCCACCAGGCCATGACCCAGATCAGGGCCGATGCACCAAAGAGAAACATCAGCACAACTGGTGGGTCACCAAAAGTTGCGGGGACATTGAATGTCCCTCCCAGTGAAAGAGGCAAAGCCCAAGCGTACCACACTCCAAAGAGCATCCCAGCAATCACAAGGAAAATACCGATCTTGTTAGCAGAGAGGTCGCTGCGCATGGCCCCGATCATGCCGACGGCCACCGAGAGAACCGGTAGTGCCACTGCAAAGGCAGATACGTAGAATTCATAGAAATTCAGCATCCCAGCGCCGCATTTCAAACGTGGTTGCGAAGGTCTGAAAGTGTCCGGCTTGGCGCGATCTCCTCAATCAGGCCTGTCTCCACGTCATACAGCACCGCTGAGACACTCAGAGTGCCAGACAACTTTGTTGCAGCCTTGAGGCGGTCGATATCGCCCTTCAAGTCAGACTTCTGATCTGTAATTGCATTGGCGGATACATCCACACCGATTTTGTCCTTCAGGGTGCTGGCAAGATCCGGGTTGCTAAAGAATTCGGCGCCACATTTCGTGTGTTGCATCAACACGATATCAAACTTTGCTTCTGGCATCTCTGTCATTTTGGCCACTAGCAGTGCAAGCGCGGCCACCTCGTCGATAAAGGCGGTGGTCACCCGTCCGCCGTTGTTGCGAAAAACCACGGCGTCCCCGAGCTCCAGCCCCAGTACATGCGCGGGATCAACCCGAGCATCGATACACGTGAGGACCATCGTTCCCAGTTTCGGCAGCGCAGGCATGTCGTGCTGGGTAAAGTCATCGGCGAACGCCCGGTTACGTTCGATCAGAAGCGGGTTTGCTGACATTTAATGTCTCCTTGGGGTTGGAAATAGTTTGCTGGTTCAGGTGACATGGCCGGGCTGATCAGGCATAGGGTTGGCACGGTCCAGAAGGAGCAGCCTCTCGTTCTTTGCGGCAGCCTGCCAATCTGGATTCTGGTGTCCAAGATGCGGCGCCGAGAGCCGGGCGTGGCCTTCGAAAGCCGCCAGATCGCGGAAATTGGGTGCAGGTGTCAGAAGCATTTTCACCATGAAACCCATCGCCCCAAGGGTTGAGGTATCGTGGACATTCGGGGCCAGGCGTTTCACATCGGCGGCGTATCGCGCGGCTGTGTCGCGAAAGCTTTCGGCCGGGGCGCCTGTCAGCTGCATGACATGATTGGTCGGCGCGCCGATGGCAAAGGCACCCTCAGCGATTTCCTTGGCATAGTGGCGCAGATTGTAGGAATCGAAATCCGAAAACCCCATGGCGCGTGCCGCCTTGGAAAACATCTTGAATGAAATCGGTTGGTATTTGACTCGACGGTCGAACACATCGCAGAGAATATCGGCCACATCTGACGGTGTCAGAAGTGCGGGACCTGTGGGCCGCCACGTTGTACCGGCAAAAGCGGAAGGGTTTGACAGCAAAGCGGCAGCGCAACGTGCGATATCTCTTTCGGAAACTGGGGCATTCGCACCGCTTCCAAAGGGTAGCGGCAGCACACCCAGCTTGCGTGTAATAGGCACCGTCAACAGATAGGTGAAAGCAAAGATGCCGGGATTCAGGTGAATAACACTGACATCAGGCATCCATCGCGCAATATTGTTGGCGATCCAATGTTCTCGGGTGAGCATTGACGGGTGTTCTGGACTTGGATTCCAACCAGAAAGCAACACTAGAGCTTCAAGCCCCGCCTTTTGGGCGGCGAGGCAAACCAACATCGTGTTGTGCAACAGATGCGGTGCAAATGGAGGAATGTGAAACGCCTGACGGACCTCTGTCATAGCATTGGCTAGGTCGTTAAAGTCAAATAGGTTTCCAAGAACAACCTCGGCTCCCATGGCCTCTAGCTCATCAGATCTCCAGTCCTGACGATGCACGAAGGCGCGCACTTCATGGCCGTCTTGCAGCAGTTGTTTCACAGTATCACGTCCAACGCGCCCCGCGGCAGAGGTGACAAGGATCTTGGGCGAAGAGGGCATCATGAACCTTTAGATGATAATTGTAATCTAAATTCATTGATGATGCCTCTCATCTTAACTGTCAACCCCATGTGCAAGGTTTGCCGATGCCCAAGAAATCGAAGGCCGAGAAACGGAATTCCCATGAAAAAATCATTTATGTTGCGGCAGAGTTGTTTCTTGATCAGGGAATTGCTGAAACAAGCGTGTCTGAAATCATGCAAAAGGCAAGAATAACCCATGGCGGTTTCTATCGCCATATTCCGGCAAGGACGAACATGTAACGAATGCAATTGGTCGAGCAGTTGACCGCGCTTTGGGGCCGGTGGAGAACGCCACGACCGACAGTAGCAGGCGCGCAGCGCGCGCGAAACACATTAGGACCCATCTTTCCCTTGCGCACGTAAAAGAAAAGGGCAAGGTTGCCCGTTTACCGCGCTGCGTTCGGAAATCACGCGTGGCACGGGCGACACGAAAAACTAAAACTCCACCGCTATCTCCTGGGTCGCATCACTACTTCAGGACGTGGGTGCCCAAGAATGCGGCTCCCAAAGATTTGCCATTTTGGCAGGCGTCGTCACTTTGGCTTATCTTATCAAGGTTGGTTAGCAGGCGCAGTCAATCTAAGATGCCATTCTGTAGATCTTTTAGCTTGAAATAGTCACATAATTTGACTCTGTATTCTGAGTGTAGAGAATCCCACGCGAAGACAAGCGTCCGAAAATGATGATACTGAGATCTACGGCCCAAGTTGCTTCCGTTTAGCACCTATGACCTCGATTCGAAGGAATGCAAAACGGAAGGTCTCTTGGTTCAACGCAAGTGTCACAGATTTGCGATAATACTGAAAATTGGGACCGACAGATCGATCGCCTATTAGATCATCAACAATGTGTGATGCAAGACACGCGAGCACCATTCGGCGGAAGAGATATCCGCATCGCCCTGAAGGGTCTGGGTCCTAAGTTGATTGTAGCAGGGTTTTTTTTGTTCCCTGGATTTTCCTTGGCAACTGAACTTTAGCCGAATCTCTCGGGTTTCATTATTGTCAGAACTGGCCAATGAGATCGTTTTCGATTCCTTGATCAAGAAGGCGTTGTGAGATCATTGAAGCCAGATCGGCGGAAGCTTTGTCATACTCGTCTTTATCCTCCCAATTTGATCGGGGGTTGAGGTATTGTACCGTCCCTCGCGGCCCAGTTTCCGGAACCATTGTTCCCCAAAGCGGATCGCGACGGAAACTCACCGCCTCAAAGTCGCCGTCCAGTACCGCATTGATTAACAATCTTGTCACTCTTATCGGCATTCGTTTGCCATTTTGGGCACCCCCGCCAGTCCAGCCAGTATTGATCAGCCAGACTTTTGCGTCGCTCCGTGATACTCTGTCCTCAAACATATCAGCATAGACCTCCGGATTCCGAGTTAGGAAGGGGGCTCCAAAGCAAGTCGAGAAGGTTGGAGTAGCTCCTACTACCCCTCGCTCTGTTCCGGCAACTTTGGAAGTGAAGCCGAGGAGAAAAAAGGTACGAGCCTGTTTAGGTGTCAGACGGGACACTGGAGGCGTAACCCCATATGCGTCGCAAGTTAAAAGAAAGATGTTTTTGGGCGCTGCACCCTTTGAATCTGGAGAGGTGTTATTAAGAATGCTCAACGGGTAAGCCGCGCGAGTGTTTTCGGTGTGCTTATTATCGTCTAAATCTAGTTGGCGGGATTCTGGATCGATTACCACATTCTCTAGTACAGTCGCCGGAGAATGTGTGGCATGCCAAATGTCAGGTTCAGCTTCGCGTGATAATTTTATAGTCTTTGCATAGCAGCCACCTTCAAAGTTGAAAACGCCGGAATCTGACCACCCGTGTTCGTCGTCTCCTATTAGTAACCTTGTTGGGTCTGACGACAGTGTTGTTTTTCCTGTCCCGGAAAGTCCAAAGAAAATAGCTGAGCCACTTACTCCATCCTTTGCGTCTGTGGCTGAACAATGCATCGGAAGAATCCCTACTGCAGGATATATGTGGTTCATGATGGTGAAAGCGGCCTTCTTGTTCTCACCTGCGTATTCCGTACCCCCAATTAGGACAATTTTCTGATCAAAACTAATGACGATAACAGTCTCAGATTTGGTGCCATGCCGTTTGGGGTCTGCTTTAAAGCCTGGTGCATTTACAATCGTGTAATCTGGAACATAGGTTGAAGTTTCTCTCAGGTCAGGACGGCGCAAAAGATGGCGAAGAAAAAGCGCGTGCCAGCTTAACTCTGCAACTAGTCTTACAGAAACAGAATTCTCTGAATCAGCGCCACATTCCAGATCCTGAACCTCAACCTCGCAAGACTTTAAGTAGTCAAAAAGATCGGTCTTTAGTATTTCAAAATGCTCTGGCGAAATTCTGTTGTTCCCTTCCCACCAAATGCTTTGCGTCGAGGTTTTTTCATCAACGATGTGTTTGTCACTTGGGGATCGCCCCGTGTACTGACCGGTTGACACTACCAATCCGCCACTGCGACTTAGTCTGCCCTCGTTCCTTTGCAAAGCTGTTTCGAGTAGGGGGGTCTCGCGAGCGTTGTACCTTGCTCTTTTGGTGACGAGCCCCAGGTTTTTTATGCTCGCCTCTTTATTGTGTGGCCCGATTTCCAACATGTCGTCTCCGCATCTAATTGTATGTATAGCTTCGCTCGTCACGAGTTTTGGTTGCTTCAAGACCTTGCGGTTCTGATTTGAGGTTAAGTTAGCGGAATGCTAAAAAAAATGCAAACGATTGCACAAACTTCTTTGTGTCGCTTCATTGGTGCATCAAGCTGCTCAGTTTCACGGTCAATCGGGGGTTTCTCGTGGTTCAGATGTACTATCTCGAACTTTCAGCTCAACTGGGAGGACTGTGCCCACCGCACCGTGGTTGTCGCCTCGAATGGACTTGAGTAACAACTCCGCGCTTGCGCGGCCAGCTTCAAACTTCTGCACACGTATTGTTGTCATTTTTGGGCGCACTAGGTCGAGCATTGGCATATCATTGAAGCCGGTTACAGAAACATCCTCTGGTATGCTCAGTCCCTCTGCCTGAAGTCCTAGGTAGGCACCGAATGCAAGTCGGTCGTTGGCGCAAACTATTGCAGTTATGGTTGGACAATTCTGCAGTAGTTCCAATACGCACCGCTGCCCCTCTGTTTCATCAAAACTTTTTGCGTAAGAAATAACTGTAGAGCTTTCCGCTAACCCTAGCTGTTCACAGGCTTCTTTGTATGCCATCGCACGGGCGTTGCCAGTGGAAAACTCTTTCGGTCCGGCGATGTGACCGACGGATCTATGTCCGAGTTCAAAAAGATGTTTTAAAATTAGATTTATTCCGGATTTTTCGTCACTTACAACATATGGAATTGGCGATTGATCCAGTCTTCTGTTGAGTGTGACAACAGGTGTTCCCTGATCGACAACATTTGACAATCCTGGGTCAGAACGCATTGCAGCAACATTGATGATCCCGTCAACGCCACGCTCCCTGAGAACTTCAGTCAAGCGGTGCTCACGATCTGGATCGTTGTCTGTATTCACAACGATTGTCGCGTATCCAAGGGGTTCCAGGACGGATTCGATGCCCCTTACAATGGGGGGAAACATGGTGTTGGCAATATCTGGAATCATCACTCCGATAGACATAGATCGGTTCGTGCGAAGTCCAGCGGCCAACCGGTTTGGGCGATATCCAAGCTTCTTTGCTGCTTTGCGAACGCGTGAGGAGACTTCGTTAGTCAATGAAATATTGGAGTTGGGGTCTAAGGCTCTTGATACGGTTGAAACATGGACACCTGCCTCGCGGGCAATGTCTTTTAGAGTAACACGATTGCTCATTGCTTGTGGTCCGTTGGCTGTCCTTTGATCCACTTTGCCATATGTTGAAAAGGTGTGCAAACGATTGCTAAAGGGTATTGACTGGGGGGTCGTGACATCTCTATCATGCAAACGATTGCGTAGCTTACGGTGATTCTTGTTTGCGCAGAGCGGATGGCTAGTCCGGGTCAGAGCTCAGGCTAGAAAGAGGAGTATCTAGGGTGAAAAAACTTAAAATTGGCTGGATTGGTTTTGGGCGAATGGGTTATCCGATGGCTGAACGCCTAGTGGTTGCCGGCCACGATGTTCACGTATGGAATCGCACCAAGGCAAAGGCTGAGCCGCTCGTGGAGATGGGGGCAACATTGGTTGGTTCGCCTAGCTCGCTTAGTTCTTGTGATGTCCTCTTTACAATGGTCTCTACCGGGAAGGACGTTAACCAAGTGTATTTTGGGGAAAATGGAGTCTTGTCCGGTGATGAAACGCCCTCCATTTTCGTTGACTGCTCTTCGATTAGTGTTGAGCAGTCGGCGGAGCTTCGCGAGCGCCTTAGCGCCCGTGGTGCGCAATTAGTTGCTGCCCCCGTTAGCGGCAACGGAAAATGTGTGCGAGCTGGTAAGCTGAGTGCAGTGTCATCAGGGCCGAGAGATGCATTCGAAAAGGTTGAGCATCTTCTTGATGAAATCGCAGGTCGTGGCGTCAGTTATGTCGGTGAAGGAGAGCTTTCTCGCGTTTGCAAAATTGCTCATAATGTCTTCCTTGGTGTCGTGACGCAAAACCTAGCAGAGATCACCCTTCTTTGCGAAAAAGCTGGAATCTCACGGCATGCTTTTCTCTCATTCATAAATAGCTCCGTGATGGGCTCCGTTTTTACGCAGTATAAATCTAATGCACTGGTGAACCTGGATTGGGCGACAACTTTTACTCCGGAGTTGATGCGCAAAGATTTGGATTTGGGTTTGGAAGCGGCTCGCAATTGGGGTGTTACGATGCCTGTAACCGCAGCGACACGGGAAGCCTATCAAGCCCATTTTGGCGCGGCATCTGTGCAGCATAATCCTGAAGAATACTTGCAACAAGACTTTGCTGCAGTCTTGGAAACTGTTGCGCTGATGTCAGACATGTCTTTGGTTAGCGAGAAAATTCCAGTTCCGACTGGTTTGGAGGCGTCTGAATGAGAGTTGACCCCTTTGCGGGTGAATTCTGACGCAGATACGTGCGCCAGACCCGCCAACGCTAAAATTGCGGTTAGGCAGTCAGGAATGGTGTGCGTTTTCAACGGGGCGATGAGGTCTAAGGGCGTGTGCGACTGGTCTAATAAGTTGACCGGTAGCCCCTTGTCATGGCCCACAAGGTAGAAGTGAGAAAGCTAAATGAGTCAAGCTCTGAGACCCAACATGCTAACCCCTCAAGATCTTGAGCCCAATTGGGAATGGCGAGATCGCTTGCCAGCGTGGGGGCACACTTCAGTTGATTTTGAGCGGAGGATCGACCACGATCGCTTGCGCCGGTACAGGTTGGCCCGTACGCGTCAGGCTTTGCAAAACTCTCCTGCGGGCACCCTGCTTCTTTTTGATGTCAACAACATTCGTTACGTTTCTGCTACAAAGATTGGCGAGTGGGAGCGGGACAAGATGTGCCGCTTTTGCCTGCTAACGGGCGACGATTCCCCATATGTTTGGGATTTTGGTTCCGCGGCAGTTCATCACCAGATGTACTCAGATTGGCTCGAACCCGATCATTGCCTTGCCGGCGTTGTAGGCATGCGCGGAACTATCCCTCCCGAGTTCGGCCTAATGAAGAAATACGCTAAGCAGATCGCGGGACTAATTCGAGACGCGGGCATGGCCGATATGCCAGTTGGTGTGGACTACGCCGAAACTGCAATGTTCCATGCACTCAGGGAAGAAGGTCTGCATGTGATTGATGGTCAGCAGATCATGCTTGCGGCAAGAGAGATTAAGAACTGGGATGAGATCCAGTTGTTGACCCAAGCCGCGTCGATGGTCGATGGCGTCTATCACATGATTTACGAAGAATTGAAGCCTGGGGTGCGTGAAAACGATATTGTCGCCTTGTCTAACAAGATGCTTTACGAAATGGGTTCGGATGATGTGGAGGCAATCAATGCCATTTCGGGGGAACGCTGCAATCCACACCCCCATAACTTCACGGACCGCCTGTTCCGTCCGGGTGACCAGGCGTTCTTTGACATACTGCAGAGTTATCAGGGCTATCGAACGTGTTACTACCGCACATTTAACATCGGTAAGGCGACTTCAGCGCAGAACGACGCTTACGTTAAAGCGCGTGAATGGATTGATGCGTCAATCTCAATGATTAAGCCAGGAGTTTCAACTGACAAGGTGGCTGAGGTTTGGCCCAAGGCAGAAGAATTTGGATTCCCGAATGAAGACACCGCATTCGGTTTGCAGTTTGGCCACGGTTTGGGTCTGGCTTTACACGAACGGCCAATCATTAGCAGAGCTATCAGTCTTGATCACCCGATGGAAATCAAAACGGGCATGGTTTTTGCATTGGAAACCTACTGCCCTGCAGCAGATGGCTACTCTGCAGCCCGGATCGAAGAAGAAGTAGTTGTGACTGAAACTGGTTGTGAGGTGATTTCGCTCTTCCCGGCAGAAGAATTGCCTATTGCAAACCGGTACTAGGCTCCCCGAAACTGCCCGGCCCAAAGGGGTCGGGCGCCTTTTTGAAGAGAGTTCCAGATGAGTCCCATCAAGAAGTCCTCAAACGCGAAAGATTACTTACGAATGTACACGCAAATGGTGCGGATACGTACGTTCGAGGACAACGCCAATCAGCTGTATCTGGCGGCAAAAATGCCAGGACTTACACACATGTATTCTGGTGAAGAAGCCGTCGCTGTCGGGATATGTGAGGCCTTGCGTACAACCGATAAAATTACTTCGACCCACCGCGGGCACGGACATTGCGTCGCTAAAGGTGCCGAGTTTAAGGAAATGTTTTGTGAACTTCTGGGCAAAGAAGAGGGATATTGCCGGGGTAAGGGTGGCAGTATGCACATTGCAGACCAATCAAACGGCAACCTTGGTGCGAATGCCATAGTAGGCGGATCAATGGGTATAGCCACCGGCTCGGCACTTACCTCGAAATTTTTGGGGAAAGACGATGTAACCGTTTGCTTTTTTGGGGATGGAGCGACCGCACAAGGGTTGATGTACGAGGTCATGAACATGGCGTCGCTTTGGAGCTTGCCGGTCATATATGCATGTGAGAACAACGGTTATTCGGAGTACACTCGCACCGATGAAATCGCCGCCGGTTCTATCCTGGCGCGTGCTGAGGCCTTTGGAATTGAGGCACATCAGGTAGACGGCCAAGATGTATTGGCGGTTAACGCCCTTACTGAAAAGCTAGTCGAACGGTCTCGGAAGGGCGAGGGTCCTTTTTTCATGGAATTAATGACGTATCGCTACCATGGCCATCATGTAGGGGACATAAACCGAGAATATTACCGCTCCAAGAAAGAGGAGCGGGATTGGAAGGAAAATCGCGACCCAATCATCAAATTTCGGGGCTGGCTCGTTAACGAGGGTATAGCAACTGAAGATGAGATTGATGGTTTAAACGCAGAGGTTAAATCCGATGCGTCTGCGGCTGTAGAATACGCACTGAACGCCAAATTCCCCGACGTGTCCGAAGTCGATATGCATGTTTTCACAGACGTCGAACACGCACTGGCCTGAGGAAAGAGATATGCGCAACATCACTCTGTCACAGGCTGTAAACGAAGCCCTCGCCGAAGAAATGCGACGCGACGAATCCGTATTTATCATCGGAGAAGACGTCGCTGAAGCGGGCACGCCTTTTAAAGTTTTGAGCGGGCTTGTTGAAGAGTTTGGCACCTCACGCGTCGTAGATACGCCTATTTCTGAACCCGGGTTCATGGGGATTGCAGTTGGCGCGGCTATAACCGGCACACGGCCTGTAGTCGATTTGATGTTTGGAGATTTTATCTTTTTGGTCATGGATCAGCTCTGCAACCAAGCTGCAAAAACTCACTATATGTCAGGTGGAAAACTAAATGTACCTTTGGTCTTGCGAACGAATCTAGGTGCGACCCGCAGATCTGCGGCGCAACACAGCCAATCTCTGCATGCGCTGGTTGCGCACATCCCCGGCGTAAAAGTAGCGCTACCGTCATCAGCTTATGAAGCTAAAGGCTTATTGAAGACTGCTATCCGGGATAACAACCCGGTCGTGATCTTTGAAGACAAGCTTATGTATAACGAAAAGGCGCTAGTTCCCGATGATGAATTTCTAATTCCATTTGGCGAGGCCAATATCAAGCGTAAGGGCCGAGATATTACGCTGATAGGTACGTCGTCTATGGTTCAGGTTTGCGAAGCCGCAGCTGAAATACTGGCCGAGGACGGCATCGATGCAGAGGTCATCGATCCGCGTACTATAGTTCCCTTGGATGAAGAAACTCTACTGAAATCTGCTAAAAAGACTTCTCGTGTGATTGTCGTAGACGAAGGTCACCAGAGCTATGGCGTTACCGCCGAAATTGCCAGTCGAATCAATGAGAAGGCATTTTACTATTTAGACGCGCCAGTGTTGCGAATGGGTGCGATGGACGTTCCAGTGCCTTTCAGTCCAGCGTTGGAGGATTTTACAGTTCCAACCCCTTTGGGAGTTACCCAAAGTGCGCGCAGGCTGATGTCTGGGGAGATGATACATGCCGCTTGAAGTCATCATGCCGGCACTTGGTATGGCTCAGGACAGCGGGGTTCTAGTGGCTTGGCACAAGAGCCTTGGTGATGCGGTGGATGAAGGCGACATTTTATTCGAGGTCGAAACCGACAAGGCAACGATGGAAGTCGAGGCGCAAGGGACAGGCTTCTTGACTAAAGTCCACGTTGAGGCCGGGACCACGGTTCCAGTTGGCGAACGAATTGCCACGATTTCTGAGACGCTCGAAATCCACAGCGAGAGCGTAGCCGTGCTGAAGCAAGACACATTTCCAGCTAAAGCAGAAGATCAAAGCGAGCCGCCGATCGGTCAGGAGATCATCATGCCCGCACTTGGCATGGCGCAAGACACCGGTCTTATTGTTAGTTGGCGCAAACAGCCCGGTGAGGCAGTTGCTGCTGAGGATATTTTGTTCGAGGTGGAAACAGACAAGAGCACAGTTGAGGTTGCGACAGGGCACAATGGCTTTTTAGCGGGCGTTCTTGCCGGAGTGGGAGATAATGTCCAAGTCGGTCAGGTTATCGCTGTGGTCACCGCCGATGCGCCTGATGTGCCTTATGTGCGCTCAAGTAAAGTGACGACGAAGGTCGAAAAAGAAGCCACGTCCGCCGAGTTACTTACAACGGAATTCAAGACAAGTCTGCCAATAGAACCTGTGGGTAATCTGCAGCGTGAAGCTGACCGTATTTTGGCATCCCCAAAGGCGCGACGGCTGGTGCTGGAGCAGGGGCTCGAACTTTCACAGCTAGTCAATTTGGGGTACCCGCAACCCTATCATGCGGCAGACATCGATCTATTGAAAGCTCCGTTGGAGAAACCAAATATCGCAAATGCGGAATCGACACGGCATTTGGTTGCAGAAGTCACTCTCGGCGAATTTATCGAATTTTCAAATTGGGCTGCCGACATGGCTGGCATCTCTGATCCCAAAAGTCTGTTGGCTAGTTTTGCCGCAGCAAGCCTAGGTCATCCAGCATGTATCGAAGTTGAAACATTCGGGAAAGTCCACCGGTATAAGGCGACATCCCGTCTTGGGGCCACAGTAAATTGCCCCAGCCAGTCCGACGATACTCCAGACCTTCGTCTACGAGACTTGCGGAACACCTCGGTGAAAAAGGTTCACTTTGGTCCAGAAGAGGTGCCAGTTCTAACAATGTCACAAAATGGTGCCCTCCTTAGGGTCACCTTGGAATGTACCAATTCCCAATTCTCAGCAAGGGATGCGGCGACACTACTTGCAGAATTCGCGGGGAGATTGAATCAACCCCTGCGTCATTTGCTCTGACACGAGGACTCCAAAATGACCGTTATGGAAGAGACAAACAGAAATCTGGCTTCCGACCTCTATATAAACGGGGCTTGGAAAAAAGGAGCTTCCGGCGAACGGTTCGAGGTCGTTAACCCGGCCACGGAAGAATTGATCGCCTCGGTCGCCTCCGCTGAGAATAGTGATGCGGATGCCGCGCTTGATGCGGCTGAGATAGCGATGCGAGATTGGGCTGCACGCACGCCTCGTGCTCGCTCGGAAGTTCTCCGCAGGGCGTGGAAATTGATCACCAAGCGCCAAGAAGAGTTCGCTCAATTGATTACGCTGGAAAACGGCAAGGCATGTGTAGATGCTTTGGGTGAAGTCACCTACGCAGCCGAGTTTTTTCGCTGGTTCGCAGAAGAAGCCGTACGTGCCGATGGTCTGATTACTCACGCACCAAACTCTGGCGCCCGTATTTTGGTGCAACACAAGCCCGCAGGCCTTGCTGTTCTGGTAACACCATGGAACTATCCAGCAGCTATGGGTACTCGCAAGATTGCTCCGGCATTGGCGGCGGGCTGCGGCGTTATCATTAAGCCCGCTTCAGAAACTCCCCTTACTATGCTCGCCTTGATGCCGCTGTTGGAAGAAGCGGGAGTACCCCGCGGTTTAGTCAATGTGCTGCCAACAAAACACTCGGGTGCCCTGGTTGACCATATGCTACATGATCCACGGGTTCGCGTAGTGTCTTTTACGGGCTCTACAAATGTCGGTCGGAAATTGTTGCATTCAGCGGCGGATCAGGTGCTTAAACCAGCGATGGAACTCGGGGGCAACGCCCCACTGATTGTATTTAGCGACGCTAATCTGGATACCGCCGTAAAAGGAACGATGCTGGCTAAGATGCGTAATCTTGGAGAAGCCTGTACTGCCGCCAATCGTATCTACGTACACGAGAGCATTTCAGACGCCTTTACTACAAGGCTTGCTGCCGCCATGTCGCAGTTGAAAGTAGGTGACGGCACAGATCCTTTAGTCGATGTCGGGCCTTTGGTTAACGCAGATACACGTAACAAGGTGGCAGCATTTGTTGACGACGCCGTGGCCAAGGGAGGGCGGTTAGAATGTGGCGGGGTAATGCCGGAAGGTAAGGGTTTTTTCTATCCACCCACGGTGATTTCAAATGTCCCGGAAACTGCAGCCTGCGTAAATGACGAAATTTTTGGGCCGGTAGCCGCAATTCAAACTTTCCGGGACGAAGAAGATGTAATCAACCGAGCCAACAATACAGAGTATGGACTTGTCGCTTATGTGTTTTCCGAAGACATGAAAAGCGCCCTGCAGGTTTGCGAAAAGTTGGACTACGGCATGGTTGGCCTGAACCGGGGTATAGTTTCGGACCCAGCAGCACCATTCGGTGGCACCAAACAGTCTGGTTTGGGGCGTGAAGGCGGCCACGAAGGCATGTTGGAATTTATGGAAACTCAATACATTTCGGCAAGTTGGTAGGGGGCGGTCATGAAGGATGTCATCGCATCACCATCAGTCAGGGCCCTTGCATTACAGAAAGGTATTGATCTGAAAGAGTTGGCCAGCGCTCTTAACCGTGAGACGATTACGCGCGAAGATCTTCAAGGCACTTCTCGAAATATCACTCAGATATCCACTGGCACGTCCCATTGGGACGTAGATCACGCCGCCTTTGGGCCAGTTCGCCGCGAACCAATGACTCGATTTGCTAAAGTGGCAGCTGCCAATCTCGAAGCTTCCAACGCAATGATTCCGCAAGTCACCCATCATGATCGCGCTGATGTTAGCATGATCGAGGCGTTGCGCGCAGACTGGAAGGAGGAAGCACAGGTTCGAGGGGTCAAGCTCACCGCATTGGCATTTCACGTTAAAGCGCTTGCACATGCACTACGTGCCTATCCTCGTTTCAATGCTTCTCTGGCTGCTGATACAGAAACTCTAATCCTTAAGGACTACGTCCATATTGGGGTAGCGGTGGACACCGAACATGGTCTGATGGTGCCGGTTGTTCGTGATGCAGACCAAAAGGGTCTTTGGTTGATAGCTTCGGAAATCGCGGCTCTGGCCGCACGTGCCCAGAGGCGAAAAATCGGGCCGAACGAGATGGGGGGAGCGTCGATGACTATTACGAACCTTGGCGGTCTTGGAGGAACAGCCTTTACACCGATAGTGAACCCACCCGAAGTTGCAATACTTGGAATTACAAGAGTTGAAACGGTTACAGTCTGGGACGGTGAAAAACCCACTCCCAGACCGATGGTTCCTTTAGATCTCAGCTATGACCACCGAGTAATTAATGGAGCCGACGCTGCACGTTTTATGAATCATCTTTGCGGACTGTTATCTGACCCGCGCCAAATGACGATCTAAGGGATGATATCATGGCTGATAATCATGCTGAGTTCATCGTATTGGGCGCTGGCCCCGGTGGGTACGCTTGTGCCTTTCGTGCTGCTGACCTGGGACGAGAGGTAGTTCTGGTCGATCCCAGGGCCTCATTGGGTGGAGTATGCCTAAATGAGGGCTGCATCCCGTCAAAGGCTCTTCTACACGCCGCTGAACTGATACGCGACGCGCAACATAGCGATGGATGGGGCATTTCAACGGGAAATGTTTCGGTCGATATCGACAAGTTGCGAGCGCGAAAGGATGGCATTGTCGCACAGCTGACTGCCGGTCTGAGCAGTCTAGCAGAGCGTCGCAACGTTCGTATCATACGGGGCGAAGCAGCGTTCACGGGACCAAAGACTTTGGATATCGACGGTGACTCATGGACATTTGAACAGGCGGTGATTGCCGTAGGGTCCGCTCCCGTGCAGCTACCTGGTTGGCCAGCGGATAACCGTATCTGGGATTCGTCTGCTGCGTTGGAACTGCGCAAGGTACCTAAACGCTTGGCGATCGTTGGAGGCGGTATTATCGGCTTAGAAATGGCCACTGTTTATGCCGCGCTTGGCGCTCGAGTCGTCGTAATCGAGTTCATGGAACAAATCGCCCCGGGAGTCGATTTTGAGGCTGTAAAGGTTTTACACAAAGCTCTTGAGAGCCAGGGCGTCACAATCCATACACGCACCAAGGTTTCTTCGGTCAAGGCTACCAAAACAGCTCTTACCCTAAGTTGTGAAGGAATGTTTTCAGGCGATGTCAAGGTCGACGCAGCAATTCAGGCCGTTGGTCGACGCGCTTCCGGAGGAATAGTAAATGCTGATGCTGCGGGTGTGACAACAGACGAAAAAGGAGTCATCGTCGTTGACTCACACTGTCAAACTAATATCGAAGGAATATTTGCCGTCGGTGATGTAACTGGCAATCCCATGGTGGCTCATCGAGCAACCTACCAAGGTCATGTGGCTGCGGAAGTTGCCTCAGGTCATGCAGTTGCTTTTGAAACAACTCTGATTCCATCTGTGGCCTACACCAACCCAGAGCTTGCTTGGGTAGGGCTGAATCAAGGGCAGGCTAAAGAGCAAGACATTACACACGAAGTCGTTGGCTTTCCTTGGAGCGCTAGTGGTCGCAATCTAGCTTCTGGCTCGGAGGAAGGATTTACCAAACTGGTCTATTGCCCCAACAGCCACAGACTGCTTGGGGCTACGCTTGTTGGCCAGAACGCGGGAGAACTTCTTTCAGAATGCGTTCTGGCCATCGAGATGGGCGCAACATTGAAAGACATTGCGTTGACGGTTCACGCGCATCCAACACTTTCAGAGACGATTCAACTTGCGACCGAACGGGCTCTTGGTTCCATCACAGATCTATAGGTCTGGCGGAACAAGCTTTCAATGGACAAAAGGTATGAAGATAGGCACACCGAAGGAAATATATGGCGGCGAGAACCGCGTCGCGATGACGCCGGACTCTGCTGTGCAGTTGCAGAAACTGGGCTATGAGTGCCTGATTGAGAAAGGCGCTGGGGCTG
>NZ_WQBE01000001.1 GCF_013032005.1 Ruegeria atlantica | reverse complement strand
GCGACCTCGGCTTTGACCTTGGCTTCGACGGCGCTGTTGCCGTCTTCGCCATTGGCGGCCAGCCCGTCGACCACTTCGATGATCCAGTCGGCGATCTGGCGGAATTCGACCTCGCCAAAGCCGCGGGTGGTGCCGGCGGGCGAGCCCAGGCGGATGCCGCTGGTGACGGTCGGTTTTTCCGGGTCAAACGGTACGCCGTTCTTGTTGCAGGTGATATGCGCACGGCCCAGGGCCTTTTCAGTCGCGTTGCCCTTCACGCCTTTGGGGCGCAGGTCGACCAGCACCACATGGGTGTCGGTGCCGTGGGTCACCGTGTCCAGACCGCCCTTGATCAGTTGATCCGACAATGCCTGCGAATTGACGACGACCTGCTTGATATAGTCCTTGAACGCAGGCTGCAGAGCCTCGCCGAAGGCCACGGCCTTGGCCGCGATCACATGCATCAGCGGGCCGCCCTGAATGCCGGGGAAGATCGCCGAATTCACTTTCTTAGCGATATCTTCATCATTGGTCAGGATCATGCCACCACGCGGACCGCGCAGGGTCTTGTGCGTCGTGGTGGTCGCCACATGCGCATGCGGGAAGGGGCTGGGATGCTCGCCTGCGGCGACCAGACCGGCGAAATGCGCCATGTCGACGTGCAGATAGGCACCGACCATGTCGGCGATCTCGCGCATGCGGGCAAAGTCGATCACGCGCGGGATGGCCGAGCCTCCGGCGATGATCAGCTTGGGCTGGTGCTCTTTCGCCAGCGCCTCGACCTGATCATAATCCAGCATGTTGTCTTCCTTGCGGACGCCGTACTGCACCGCGTTGAACCACTTGCCCGACTGGTTCGGACGGGCGCCGTGGGTCAGGTGACCGCCTGCATCCAGGCTCATGCCCAGAATGGTGTCGCCGGGTTGGATCAGCGCCTGGAACACGCCCTGGTTGGCCTGGCTGCCCGAGTTCGGCTGCACGTTGGCAAACTCGCACCGAAACAGCTGCTTGGCGCGGTCGATGGCCAGGTTTTCAGCGATATCAACGAATTGGCAGCCGCCGTAATACCGCCGACCAGGATAGCCTTCGGCGTATTTGTTGGTCATCACCGAGCCCTGCGCCTCCATCACGGCGGCTGAGACGATGTTCTCGGACGCGATCAACTCGATCTCGTCGCGCTGGCGGCCCAGCTCAGATGTGATCGAGCCAAAAAGCTCAGGGTCACGGTCGGATAGGGATTGGGTGAAAAAACCGGTATCACGAAGATTAGCGTTCATGGGGGCTCCACAGGGCTGGGTAAGAATCTTGCGGATTTCCTATCGGAAACGATTCATATGCAAAAGCTGTAAAGCGACGATTTGGCCCGCTACGGCGTCAAGTCTGGCCTATTGGGGAAAGGTATGTTTGTTTCGGAACCAAATGTACAACACCGGAAACCGGAAAAGATGACAAAGAGAATCGCCTTTCTCGCAAGCGACGTCAAAGTGGCGCAATCTGCACGGGAAAGCCTTGTGAAACGGTATGGCAATGCAGCGCCCCGAGATGCGGATGTAGTGGTCGCGTTGGGGGGCGATGGATTCATGTTGCACACGCTGCACAACATGCAGCATCTGGACACGCCCGTTTATGGCATGAATCGCGGCACCATCGGGTTCTTGATGAATGAATTCCACAAGGACGATTTGTTGGACCGTTTGGCCGCGGCTGAAGAAGAGGTGATCAATCCGCTGGCGATGAAGGCCATGGATCAATCCGGCAAAATACACGAAGCGCTTGCGATCAACGAGGTATCGCTGCTGCGGGCTGGCCCGCAGGCCGCGCGTTTGAAGATCAGTGTCGATGGTCGGGTGCGGATGGATGAGTTGGTCTGCGATGGGGCCTTGTTGTCCACGCCCGCCGGATCAACGGCTTACAACTATTCGGCGCACGGGCCGATATTGCCTATTGGGTCGGATGTTCTGGCCTTGACGGCGATTGCCGCGTTCCGTCCACGCCGTTGGCGTGGGGCCCTGTTGCCCAAGATCGCGAAGGTTCGTTTCGACGTGCTGGACGCGGATAAACGTCCAGTCATGGCTGACGCGGATTCTGTTTCCTTTCCGGATATAGACTGGGTTGAGATTCGCTCGGAACCCACGATCCAACACCGTATTCTTTTCGATCCCGGGCACGGATTAGAAGAGCGTTTGATCTCGGAGCAGTTCACCTGATCTCTCAAAAGTGAACTTTTTCGAACTTGTGTGATCCAGTTCACAGGCGTTTGACTCACCCTTTGGTAATCTTAACTTGCCCGGAGAACACGCCAAGGTGGGAGTGAGTGGCCACCAGACGGCGTTTTCGAATGATTGCGCAGTTTTCGCGCCGGCGAGGGTAGGTGGTGCTACGCTCGTTGTCAGATTTCCGGGCTTATTTAAGCAAGCGGACCTCGGGTACAAGAACCCGGGGTCTATTTTTGTGATTGAGCGTATTCAAGTGCGCTCTTCCATATTTTGCCATAGCGGCAGGCACATATGACCCACGCGCGCTTCGATCGCGGCGGCGGCGTCAACGGCCATGTCCTCGCGCCACTGTCGCGCGGCGATCTGGATATTGATCGGTTGCGGCCCTTGCGGCAATTCGGCCAGACGCGCGGGCACACTAGCGGCAGGAAGCCCCAGGAAGTTCATCGCGTAGGAATAGACCGCGCAACCCAGAACCTCGTGCACGCCCTCGGGCCCTTCGGTGTCCCGGTCAGGTTTGAAGAAGGGCTGCGGCAGGAAGGGTGACAGGACCAAAGGATAATCCTGCATGAACAACGACCATTCCCGCGCATAGTGGCTGCGTTTTGCCATTACCTGCAGCAGTTCGGTGCCGAGAATGGGCGGAAACTCCTGAAAATAAACGTCAAAGATATCACGTATGGTTTCAGATCCGGCGGCCTCGATATCGCTTTTCAAAAGGGTTAGAACTTCGCCCATCAGCGCACGGTACCCGGTTCGGCCACAGTCGAAAACGTCCGGCGGCGAGACCTCTTCCACCTGATAGCCCGCGTCATTCAGCGCATCGCGCGCGGTGTCCAGGGCCCTGTCGACCTCTGGATGCAGCGCATAGCCAAAGGTGTCTTTGGTGAAGGCTACCTTGATAGGGCCACCCATCGGCGCACCGCGCCAAGGCATCGGGACGTGAAACGGATCACGCGGGTCTGCTGCAATCAGGCTGGGCATCGACAGGTGAAGGTCGGCAGCAGAGCGAGTGATCAGCCCTTGTACTGACATGGATTGCGCCAATAGTCCGCGCTCGGTTTGTTGGCTTGGGTTCCAGGCAGGCACGCGGCCCAGGCCGGGCTTTACGGTAACCCCACCGTTGGCGGCGGCTGGAAACCGCAAGCTGCCGCCAATGTCGTTGCCATGCGCCAACGCCCCGATTCCGGCCATTACGGCAGCCCCTGCGCCCCCTGACGAGCCGCCGGGCGAGATGTGCCGACCCCAGGGGTTCTGCGTGCGCCCATGCAGCGGGTTGTCTGTGTCAGCGCGGAACGAGAACTCGGGCGTGTTGGTGCGCCCGATCACCACCGCCCCAGCGTTTTGTAGGTTACGGACAATCGGCGCATCATCAGGCGCAATCACGTCTTTCAAGGCCACAACGCCATTTGAGGTGGCATGGCCCTTTTGATCGACATTGATTTTTATTGTGACTGGCACCCCGTGCAGCGGACCGGTTTGAGCGCCCTGTGTCCGCTTCTGATCAAGGGCGCGTGCGCGCTCCAACGCCTCGGCGCTCAAGTCCTCGACCACTGCGTTCAGGCCGGGGTTGGCCTGATGCATTCTGTCAACGGCGCTTTGCACCGCGTCCTCGGCGCTTAGATCCCCAATGCGGGTCAGGGCGGTCAGGTCGGTGGCGGTCAGACGCCAGATATCTGTATGTGTCATGGGGCCTCACTGTCTTGAGCAGACAGTAGGGGCCTTGTGTCCGGTTGCAAGGGAAAGCCGTGCAGCGGGCGACCAAAGGCCGCCCGAGGCTTGGCTACTGCGCAAAGCCGATGGATTTCAAAGCCACGGTGATTTCGTCCAGAATGGCCGGATCATCGATAGTTGCGGGCATTTTGAATTCCTTGCTGTCGGCAATCGACACCATTGTCCCGCGCAGAATTTTTCCGGATCGGGTCTTGGGCAGGCGATCCACCACAACGGCTTGTTTGAACGCCGCCACCGGGCCGATCTTTTCGCGCACCAGCTTGACCACATCCTGCACCACCTCGCCGTGGTCGCGATCGCAACCCGCGTTGAGACACAAGAAGCCTACCGGCATCTGACCCTTGAGTTGATCTGAAACACCGATCACTGCGCATTCGGCGACGTCAGGGTGGGCGGCCAGAACTTCCTCCATCCCACCGGTGGACAGGCGGTGACCCGCGACGTTGATCACGTCATCGGTACGCGCCATAATGTAGAGGTATCCTTCCTCATCAATCATGCCCGCATCGCCGGTTTCATAGTAGCCGGGGAATTGGTTGAGGTACGAGCTTTTGAACCGCTCTTTCGCATTCCACAGGGTTGGTAGTGTACCCGGGGGTAGCGGCAGCTTCACAGCAATCGCACCCAGTTCGCCGGGCTTCATCGGATGGCCACCTTCGTCCAGAATCTGCACGTCATAACCCGGCATCGGCTTGGCGGGAGACCCTAGCTTGACCGGCAATTCTTCGATCCCCAGCGGGTTTCCGGCAATAGTCCAGCCAGTTTCGGTTTGCCACCAGTGGTCGATCACCGGCACTTTCAGCGCGTCCTGTGCCCACTCGATCGTATCGGGGTCGGCGCGTTCACCGGCCAGAAACAAGGCGCGCAGGTTGGACAGGTCGTATTTTGCGATCAACTCACCCGAGGGATCCTCGCGCTTGACAGCGCGAATGGCGGTGGGGGCGGTGAAGAAGCTTTTGACCTTGTGTTCGGAAATCACCCGCCAGAAGGTGCCCGCATCGGGGGTGCCGACAGGTTTGCCTTCGAATACAATCGTGGTGTTGCCATGGATCAGCGGGGCATAGCAGATATAGGAGTGCCCCACGACCCAACCCACATCCGACGCCGCCCAAAAGACGTCTCCGGGGTCGACGTCATAGATGTTCTTCATCGTCCAGTTCAGTGCCACCAAATGACCAGCGGTGGGGCGCACCACGCCCTTGGGTGCGCCGGTGGTGCCCGAGGTATAGAGGATATAGGCCGGATCGTTGCCATCCACAGGCACACATTCCGCAGGTTCGACCCCGTATTGGAAGCCATGCCAGTTAAAGTCACGCCCCTCGATCAATTGCGCCACTTCCTGTTCACGCTGGAAAATCACGCAGAAATCGGGTTTGTGGCTGGCCATGTCGATGGCACCGTCCAGCAACGGTTTGTAGTGAACCACGCGGCCTGGCTCCATCCCGCAGGACGCGGCGATAATTGCTTTGGGCTTGGAATCGTCGATCCGCACCGCCAACTCGTTGCTGGCAAAGCCGCCGAACACCACTGAATGCACGGCCCCCAAACGGGCGCAGGCCAGCATCGCCTCAAGCGCTTCGGGGATCATCGGCATGTAGATGATGACGCGGTCGCCTTTTTCGATACCCTTTGCCCGCAATGCCCCTGCCAACGTGGCCACGCGGTTGCGCAGTTCGACATATGAAATCTCGCGCTTGGTGTGGGTGATGGGACTGTCATAGATGATGGCCGTTTGCTCGCCTCGGCCACTTTCGACATGGCGGTCCACCGCATTCCAGCATGTGTTGACCTTGGCATCGCAGAACCATTCATAAAGCGGCGCGTTGTCGTCAAACAGAGCCTTGGTCGGTGGTTGAACCCAATCGATCCCCTTAGCGGCCTCCATCCAGAACCCTTCTGGGTCGTTCTTCCAGCTTTCATATACGTCCTGATAGGCCATGGCGCCCTCCTCCAACACAGCTTTTGGAATGTGTTAGGCATCCTTAGCAAACCGGGCAAGCCGTGCAGCAGATGGCGCGTCAGTTTATCGCAAAATATTTGCAACTTCGGTCACATTGCTGTGCAAATTTTTGCAAAATACGTGCTTTTGAAAGGTTTGTTGGCAGGCGTGTAACGGTTTTGCAAATGTGCAAACTCTACCATGCAAATCATGCGCTACGCAGGAATCAACTTGGCTGGCGTTTTAGCGGGGCATAGGGTCGTGTCCCTTGGGCCGTCTCTGGCAAGTACCTAGTATAAAAGACACGGCGACACAGCATCAAGCGACGCGATGGCATCTGCAACACTGGTCGCAATACCATAACGTTTCCTGTGCACCGCGTAGCAATGACAGAGCTCTTTAGTCCTGTTCTACAGTTCGATCGGGGGGCGAACTAGCCGTAATGCGTGACCGGAGTGCCGCCAATCGCGGCCATGTTCAGCAATCCACGCGCGGTGATGGACGGGGTCACGATATGTGCCTTGTTCCCCATGCCCATCAGAATCGGCCCGACTTCAAGCCCGTCGGCTTTCATCTTCAGAATATTGCGCACGCCACTGGCCGCATCCGCATGAGCAAAAATCAACACGTTTGCGGCACCTTCTAGACGTGAGTTCGGGAAGATCCGCTCGCGCAGTTCCGGATCCAAAGCGGTGTCCAGGTTCATCTCGCCCTCATAGATGAAATCGCGGGGTTCGCTGTCCAGGATCGCAATGGCATCGCGCAGTCGCCTGCCGGACCCTTCGGCCTGATTGCCGAATTGCGATTGTGAGCAGAAGGCGATCTTGGGCTCGATTCCGAAACGGCGCACATGGCGGGCCGCGCCTATTGTGGTCTCGGCCAGTTCTTCAGGGGTGGGCAGTTGCCGCACATGGGTGTCTGCGATGAACAGGGGGCCATCTTCCAGGATCATCAGCGACAGGGCGCCATGGGGGCGCAAGTCGCCATCGTTGAGAACCTGCTCCACGTAGTTCAAATGCCAGCGGAATTCGCCGAACGTGCCGCAGATCATGCTGTCGGCTTCGTCGCGATGCACCATGATGGCCCCGATGGCCGTGTTGTTGGTGCGCATGATCGCCTTGGCCTGATCCGGGGTGACGCCGCGGCGTTGCATGATCTGGTGGTACGAGGACCAATAGTCGTAATAGCGCGGGTCGTCATGTGGGTTGACGATCTGAAAGTCTTGACCCGGACGTACCGCCAGCCCCAGCCGTTCACAACGGGTCTCGATCACTTCGGGGCGGCCAATCAGGATCGGGGTTTCGGTGGTTTCCTCAAGAATGGCCTGGGCCGCGCGCAGCACCCGCTCGTCCTCGCCCTCGGCAAAGACGATCCGGCGCGAGGCGACCGATGCGGCCTCAAAAACCGGGCGCATCAGCAGGGCGGATTTGAACACGGATTGGTTCAGGCGCTCTTTGTACGCCTCGAGATCGGCGATCGGGCGCTTGGCCACGCCACTTTCCATCGCAGCTTTGGCAACGGCCGAAGAGACCACACCAACAAGGCGGGGGTCAAAGGGCTTCGGGATCAGGTAATCCGGCCCGAATGTCAGTTGCTCACCCTTGTAAGCTGCGGCGGCTTCGGCGCTGGTGGTAGCGCGGGCCATTTCCGCGATACCCTCTACGCAGGCAATTTGCATCTCGTCATTGATCTCGGTCGCGCCTACATCCAAGGCACCGCGGAAGATGAATGGGAAACACAGAACATTGTTGACCTGATTGGGAAAGTCACTGCGCCCGGTGGCGATGATGGCATCCGGGGCCACCTCGCGCGCGGCTTGTGGCAAGATTTCCGGTGTCGGGTTCGCCAATGCGAAAATGATCGGGCGCTTGGCCATTTTTCCGACCATTTCCGGTTTTAGGACGTTGGGGCCGCTGAGGCCTAGGAACAGGTCGGCGTCACCGATCACGTCGTCCAGAGTGCGCAGGTCGGATTTTTGCGCGAATTGATCCTTATGCGGATTCATATCTTCGGCGCGGCCCTCATAGACCAGCCCATGAATGTCACACAGCCAGATGTTCTCGCGCTTTACGCCCAGTTTGACCAGCATGCTAAGGCACGCGATCCCTGCGGCTCCGCCGCCGGTCGAAACAACCTTGATGTCCTCGAATTTCTTCCCTGAAACGTGCAGTGCGTTTCTGGCAGCGGCGCCTACCACGATGGCGGTGCCGTGCTGATCGTCGTGAAAGACCGGAATGTTCATCCGCTCACGGCACAGCTTCTCGACGGTAAAGCAATCGGGTGCCTTGATGTCTTCCAGATTGATGGCGCCAAAGGTCGGTTCCAGCGCGCAAACGATATCGGCCAGCTTTTCAGGGTCGGGCTGCTCGACCTCAATATCAAAACAGTCGATCCCGGCGAATTTCTTGAACAGAACGGCCTTGCCTTCCATCACCGGCTTGGATGCCAGCGCGCCGATATTGCCCAACCCCAGAACCGCTGTCCCGTTCGAGACGACCGCCACCAGATTGCCGCGTGCCGTATAGTGTTCGGCCTCAGCCGCGTCAGCCTTAATCTCAAGGCAGGCCTCGGCCACGCCAGGGGAATACGCGCGGGCCAGATCACGGCCGTTTGCCATGGGTTTTGTCGCCTTGATCTCCAACTTTCCGGGCTTTGGATAGGCATGGTAATCAAGCGCTGCCTGCCGCAGGCTGGGTGTGTCGGACATGGCGTCTCAGCTCCGTTTCCAAATTTGATTTAGCCTTAAACTATTTTTTTCTGCTTGGCTACGTTGTGCGACTTAATTCGGCAAACAAGGCCGTTTTGTCGCTGTGGTTGCTTTCCGTGGCAAAAGACTTAAACTCCCGCGACTTTCGAACACACCCCCTTCTGGACCGAGAATAACAGCATGCGCTCTAAAGAAAACGGCGAGGTTGATAAGACTCTATCGCTGAATACCGGCAAGTTTGGAACTGAACATTTTGCGTTTCGCGCAGCCCTTGTTCTGGCCATGTTGGTATTGTGTGCGATTTCAGTGTGGCCGATGCAGGCCGAGGCATTCAACCAGGAAGGCGGTCTGATCGAAACGGGTTCGGCCGCGGCATTGCTGGTGGCTGGTATCGCCGCATTGGTACGGTATCGCGGGATCAGCCGGTTATACATCGGCGTGGTTCTGCTGCTGTTGGCGGAACGAGAGCTTGAGGCTGATATTTATGCCGTAGACAGTGTTCCGTACTTCATTCTGCACGGGATGGATGTTCTTCTGGATATGACGATTGTGCGTGTAATTCTGGCGGTGATCGTACTGGGCGGGGTTTTCTGGCATGGGGTTCCAAATGGGTGGCGGGCACTTAAGGAACGGGCGCCATTTCTGCTGGTGTTCTTTCTGGCGGGTATGTGTGCCGTCGTGGCGCAGGGTCTGGAAGAGGTCAGCAGCGCCTTGGGTGACCAGATGACGACCATCATGGCAACTCGCCTATTCGTGCTGGAAGAAACGCTGGAGATGTTCTTTTCGATTGGCATTTTGGCCGCCGTTCTGATCGGATGGCCAAAATCCAAACCCGATGGAACATCAGATGAGCAAATCCCAAACTCGGACATGCGCTGAAATCCGCCTGCCCACGCAGGAACTGCGCAACGACATCCCGTTTTATACAAAGGTTCTGGGGATGCGGATGGACATGATCTATCCCGCCGACGATCCGCGCACCGCCGTGTTTTCCGGCCACGGCCTGCGTGTGCGGATCGAAAAAGACGCGCCCGAGACCCCCGGCACGTTGCGCATCCTGACAGACAACCCGGATGAGTTTGCAGGTGGCCAGCGCAATCTGGTGGCCCCCAACGGCACACGGATCGAGATTGATGAGTTGAACCCGCCAATGGTCATGCCGGAAACGGTGCATTCTTTCGTGGTGCGCCGGCTCAAGGATCAGGCCCCGTGGATCATCGGGCGGGCCGGAATGCATTACCGTGATTTGGTGCCAGACCGGTTGGGCGGATCGATCATCGCCAGCCATATCCGCATTCCTGACGGCGGGCCGGTGCCGGACATGGTGCATTTTCACAAGGTCGGTTTTCAGCTGATTTTCTGCATCCACGGATGGGTGGATGTGGTTTATGAGGATCAAGGCGACAAGATGCGCCTGACCGCGGGCGATTGCTTTATCCAGCCGCCTGAAATCCGCCACCGCGTGCTTGAGGCCTCGGACAATGTGCAGGTGATCGAAATTGGTGTCCCTGCAGAACACGTCACCGAAATTGATCATGAAATGGACCTGCCCACGCCCCATTACCGCCCTGACAGGGAATGGCAAGGCCAGCGGTTTGTCTTCAATCAGGCCGAAGGGGCCGAATGGGTCCCGTTCCGCCTGCCGGGTTATATCTGCCGCGACACCACGATTGCCGAGAACACCAAAGGCGTTGCCGGGGTGCAGGTCGTGCGCAAGGGGCAGGGCAATCCGGTTTGGGCTGCACACAACACCGATATTCACTTTACCTTTGTCATGGGGGGCGAGGTCACGCTGGAGGGCGAAGGTCGTAATCCCTATCGGCTGGAGCAGGGCGACGCCTTTGTCATCCCACCCGGCATGCGCACACGTCTGTCCGACCCGTCCGAGGATATTGAACTGCTTGAGGTCACCTTGCCCGGTACGTTCAACACAACGCTGGACTAAGAGGATTTTGGCCCAGGAATTTGCTGTCCAGGGCTTCAACTCCCCGGTCGGTTTCATTTAGGGTATGACTTTCTGACCAGATGATCAAAAATTGGGGAATCGCCATGACTTTGAAAGATGCAGCACTGTCTGTCCGGGAAAAAGCTTATGCGCCCTATTCCAATTTCAAGGTTGGCGCAGCGATCCGAGCAGCGTCGGGCCAGGTATTTGCAGGCTGTAACGTCGAAAACGTAGCCTATCCCGAAGGCACCTGCGCCGAGGCTGGTGCCATCGCTGCTATGGTCGCAGCAGGCGAACAGGAATTGACCGAAGTCTACGTGGTTGCCTCCTCGCCGCAGCCGGTGCCGCCCTGTGGGGGGTGCCGACAGAAACTGGCCGAGTTCGGCAATCGTGACGTCAAGGTGACCTTGGCCAGCGTCGATGGCGCCGAACTGGAAACCACCATCGGTGACCTTCTGCCGGGTGCATTTGACGCCTCGCACATGGCGGATGTCTGAGGCTATGGACGCCCGTTCGATCATTGCCAAGTTGCGCCGCGAACAAGTGCCCAGCGCGGAGGAACTGACCTGGTTCGCGCAGGGCCTTGCCGACGGTGGTGTCAGCGACGCGCAGGCGGGGGCCTTTGCCATGGCCGTCTGCATGGGTGGGCTGGGCGCGCAGGGCCGCGCCGATCTGACGGTGGCGATGCGGGACAGCGGAGACGTTCTAAGCTGGGATTTCGATGGCCCGGTAATCGACAAACACTCGACCGGAGGGGTCGGCGACAGCGTCAGTTTGGTGCTGGCCCCAGCGCTGGCCGAATTGGGGGCTTATGTCCCGATGATCTCAGGCCGTGGGTTGGGTCATACCGGCGGTACGCTGGACAAGCTTGAGGCCATTCCGGGCGTCAGTACCCAGATCGGGCAGGATCGTCTGACCCAGATCCTGCGCGATACCGGTGCGGCCATTGTCGGGGCGACCGGGCAGATCGCGCCTGCGGACAAGCGGCTTTATGCGATCCGCGACGTAACGGCGACGGTGGAAAGCCTGGACCTGATCACCGCGTCGATCTTGTCCAAGAAACTGGCAGCGAGCCCCGAAGCTTTGGTGCTGGACGTCAAGGTGGGCAGCGGCGCGTTCATGAAAACGCTGGAAGACGCCCGCAAGCTGGCAAAGGCCCTGACGGAAACTGCAAATGCAGCAGGGTGCCGGACGTCGGCGGTGATTACGGACATGCACCAACCTTTGGCTCCGGCGCTGGGCAATGCGTTGGAGGTGGTCGAGGTGATGAATGTCCTGACCCACGACCATTACGCTCCATTGGCTGAAATTTCGGCGGAACTGGGCGGGGTTTTGCTGGCCGATGCCGGTATGTTCGCAACCGCCGATGAGGGGCGCGACAAGATCACTGGTGTGATCCGCGATGGCCGTGCGGCGGAACGGTTCGGCCGTATGATGGCCGCCGTGGGCGGGCCGCTACAGTTTGTAGACAACTGGTCACGCTACCTGCCCGAAGCAAGCGTGATCCTTGAAGTTCCGGCAACGGATGCGGGCTACATTGCGGCAATCGACGGTGAGGCGCTGGGCCTCGCCGTGGTCGCCTTGGGTGGTGGGCGGCAGGTCGAAGACGACGTCATCGACCCCGCGGTTGGTTTGTCGGGCATTGTTCGTCTGGGGGACAAGGTCGACAAAGGCACTCCCTTGGCCGTGGTCCACGCAGCCCGCGAAGACGCGGCACGACAGGCGGCCGACACGGTCCTGCGGGCCATCACGATAGGCAAAGACACAGCCATGACCCCAACGCTTGTGCATGAAAGGATCAGGCCGTGACCCGTGCCTTTCTGGTGGTGATGGACTCGGTGGGCATCGGCGGTGCACCGGATGCGGACCGCTTTTTTAACGGAGAAACCCCCGATACCGGGGCCAACACGCTGGCCCATATAGCTCAGGCCTGCGCTGACGGACGGGCAGAAGACGGTCGCACAGGGCCATTGCACCTGCCCAATCTGGATGCGCTGGGCTTGGGGGCCGCGACACGCCTGGCATCGGGCGCAGAAACGCCCGGATTGCAGGTCACTCCCGCAGGTCTATGGGGCTGCGCGCGCGAGCATTCACCGGGCAAGGATACGCCTTCGGGACATTGGGAACTGGCCGGGCTGCCGGTGCCGTGGGATTGGTACTATTTCCCGGATAAAACGCCGTCCTTCCCGCCTGATTTAGCGCGTGCCGCCGCCGAGGCCGCCGGAACCGGCGGCATTCTGGGTGATTGCCACGCCTCGGGTACGGCCATCATTGCCGAATTGGGGCCCGAGCATATGCGGACCGGATGGCCTATCTGCTACACCTCAGCCGACAGCGTGTTCCAGATCGCCGCGCATGAGGAAAGCTTTGGTCTCGACCGCTTGTTAGGCATGTGTAAAGCGTTGGCCCCACGTCTGCACGAAATGAAAGTTGGGCGCGTTATCGCGCGACCCTTCGTCGGATCGCCAGAAGACGGGTTCACCCGCACCACTAACCGCAAGGATTTCGCCATCCTACCACCCGCGCCGGTTCTGACCAACTGGGCACAAGATGCCGGTCGGCGCGTGCATGCGGTGGGTAAGATAGGTGACATTTTCTCGATGCAGGGGATCGACACTTTACGTAAGGGCTCGGATGCCGAATTGATGGGGCATTTGTCCGATCTGGTTGATGACGCCGAAGAGGGCAGCCTGACCTTCGCCAATTTCGTCGAGTTCGACAGCCTTTACGGCCACCGTCGCGACATCAGCGGGTATGCCCGCGCGCTTGAATGGTTCGACCGTGAAATCGGCTTGATCCTGCAAAAGCTGCGCCCCGGAGATCTGATGCTGCTGACTGCTGATCACGGTAACGATCCCAGTTGGATCGGCACGGACCACACGCGCGAACAAGTGCCTGTTCTGATCGCAGGGCAAGGTGCAGGCCGGATTGGTGCGATCAATTTCGCCGACGTCGCCGCCAGCATAGCACACCACCTGAATATTCCGGCACAGGGGCCGGGGAAGAGTTTTCTATGACCGTCGCAGACTTGCCAAAGATCGAGCTACACCTGCATCACGAAGGCGCGGCCCCGCCCGCCTTTATCCGCCAGTTGGCGCATGAAAAGCGCATTGACCTGAGCGGAATTTTCAAGCCGGACGGTAGCTATGACTTCCGCGATTTCGCCCATTTTCTCAGCGTCTATGAGGCCGCTTGCGAAGTATTGAAAACGCCCGAGGATTTCCGCCGTCTCACCCTCGCGATCCTCGAAGAAAGTGCGGCAAATGGTGTAGTGTATTCCGAAACCTTCCTGAGTCCTGATTTCTGCGGTGGCGGGGATTTGGATGCTTGGCGCGATTACCTGAGTGCTATTCAGGACGCGGCGGACGAGGCCGAGCGCAAGTTCGACATCACCTTGCGTGGCGTCGTTACCTGTGTCCGCCATTTTGGGCCGGAGCAGGCCAAGATCAGCGCCCATTGCGCTGCAGAAACCGCCGGAGATTGGATTACGGGTTTCGGCATGGGTGGTAATGAGTCTATTGGCACGCAGAGCGATTACAAATGGGCCTATGACTGCGCGCGCGAGGCCGGGTTGCGCCTGACCACCCACGCCGGAGAGTTCGGCGGCCCCAAAAGCGTGCGCGATGCGATCCGCGATCTGGGGGTGGAACGGATCGGTCACGGTGTCCGTGCTATCGAAGACCCGGACCTGATCCGCGAACTGGTCGACCGTGAAATCACGCTCGAGGTTTGCCCCGGATCAAATGTGGTTCTGGGCTTGTTTCCCAATTTCGACGTCCACCCGATTGCGAAACTGCGCGATGCAGGCGTCAAAGTCACCGTTTCCACCGATGACCCGCCGTTTTTTCATACCACCATGCGGCGTGAATATGAGATGCTGGGCAAAGCCTTCGGTTGGGAGGCCGAGGACTTTGCCGCCCTGAACGACACGGCCCTTGCGGCTGCCTTTTGCGATGATGACACCCGCGCGCGGGTCAAGAAAAGACTGGAGAGATCATGAGCGAACACCTGACCGTCGTTGACCACCCGCTGGTGCAGCACAAACTGACGCTCATGCGGGACAAGGGCACGTCCACTGCCGTGTTCCGCCAATTGCTGCGTGAGATCACATTGCTGCTGGCCTATGAGGTCACGCGCGAGCTGAAGTTGACCACACGCCACATCGAAACCCCGATGGAGGAGATGGACGCTCCCATTCTGGCCGGCAAGAAACTGGCGCTGGTGTCGATCCTGCGCGCCGGGAACGGGATGCTGGACGGGGTGTTGGAATTGATTCCCTCGGCCCGCGTTGGATTTGTTGGTCTCTACCGGGATGAGGAAACGCTGAAACCGGTACAGTACTACTTCAAAGCCCCCGAAGGGCTGAAGGACCGTCTGGTCATCGCCGTTGACCCGATGCTGGCTACCGGCAACAGCTCGGCCGCAGCGATTGATTTGCTGAAAGAGGCCGGGGCCACCGATATCCGGTTTTTGTGCCTGCTGGCCGCACCCGAAGGCGTGGAGCGCATGAAAGAAGCCCACCCGGATGTCAAAATCGTCACCGCGGCATTGGATCGGGAATTGAATTCAAAAGGCTATATCATGCCTGGTCTCGGCGATGCGGGTGACCGGATGTTTGGCACCAAGTAAGCTATTCGCCGCAGATATTTTGCAACCGGACCCAATCGCGGTCCGGCAGTACCTGTTGCAAGGGGCGGCCCGCCATCGGGTCGGCCTCGATCAGGCCCAGAACCGTCTCACCCGTGACATCCACGGCATAGGCGTATGGTGTCGACGGTAGCGCGGCCTGGGCGAACACTTCTAACAGATCATCCTCGGGCAGAGACGGGCGCGGTTCGGACAGAACCTGTTCGGTGTAAGCGTCGATATTCGCCGGCGTCAGCTCTCCGGTCGTCAACAAACGGAAAGCCGTTGTGGCGCCGGTGCGGTCCAGCAGATCATCCAACGGGTCCTGCGCCTGCGTGCGGGCACGTTCGGCGATGACGTAGCCAGCTGCGACCGATGGGTCCTCGTGATCTTCGACCAGCGCCCGGTTCAGCAAAACGATCCCACCCGGCAGACTAAGGCTTGTCTGCACGCCTGCGGGCAGAATGACGATTTTCCGAACGCCGGTGCGCGCGGCCAACTGATCAAGCGCTGCCTGCGCATCTTCGGACGTACAGGCCCGCCCCGAGACCCGCTCGATCCGCTGCAGGATGGTATTCCCGATATCCGCGCGTTTGATGTCAGGCACAACCGAGACGACATGGTTTTGCAGCGCAGCCGGCATCCACAGCAGCAACAGCGCGGCAACGGCGGCCACCACACCCGCAACACTGAGCCAACGCAACCGGCCGGGATGCGGTCGCGCCCGGTCGATGGCGCGCTGCAGGCGGTCGATGGCCTCGATCATCGTGGTCTCAGTTTCCTCCAGCTCCAGCGTTTCGTCCGGGTCACCGTCGGGGTTGAACAGGGCCGGAAAATCGCCGGGATTCTGGCGCACCAACGCGGCCAGGGACCAATGAGTCAGCGCCTGTTCGTTGAAGTCCGAGATCGTCAGCGTGGCCTCACCAATCGACACCACCACCTCGCGCCGCTGCACATCGGGCGAGGGACGCCACAGACCGGTCGCTTCGATCCGCTGGTACTGTTTAAGTGCTGTCTTCAAGGTGAGGAATGCTCGTACTTATTTTGTTTCAGCTTAGCATGGTAAAATCCAAAGGCGCAAACCTGTTGCGCGCCGATTTGTAATTGTGCTGTATATCGCGACGCGCGGCAGATCAGAGTGTCACGCACCACTTTGCTACTGGGGTGCAAAATGCAGGCAGATACTCAGACCTCACCGATATTGGCCTCGGTCCTGATGGTCAGCGCCATGGCGATCCTTGGGGTCATCGACAACGTGGTGATCTTATTGGCCGAAACGATCGGCCTGTGGCAGTTCCACCTGATCCGCGCCCTGATGATGCTGCCTCTGATCGTCGTCCTGTCTTTGTTGGGAATGGGCAGCTTGCGCCCGCGGCGTTTGGGGCCAGTTATTCTGCGCAGTGTGCTGATTACACTGGCTTTGCTGTTCTATTTTGCCTCACTGGCGCTGATGCCGATTGCGCAGGCACTGGCGGGCCTGTTCACATCCCCGATTTTTGTGATGTTGATCTCGGCACTGGCAATGGGGCAGAGGATCGGCCCCTGGCGCATTCTGGCAGTTGTAATCGGGTTCTCGGGGACCTTGTGCGTATTGCAACTCAACCCTTATGAGTTTGACGCCAAGACGCTGCTACCAGTGGCAGGAGGGTTATTTTATGCCCTCAGTTCCCTCGTCACACGCAGCCACTGCGCACAGGAAAGCACAGTCGCCCTGTTGGCGGCCATGATTATCACGCTTGGGCTTGCTGGGGCGATTGGGTTGGCTGTGTTCTCGTTCGTGCCACATTCCTTCCCCGACGGGTTCGTGACGCGCGGTATGGTCTGGCAGATGCAACCCGCGTTGATCTGGGTCGTCATACAGGCGGTCGGCTCAACCATTGCAGTCTTCATGTTGATCAAATCCTATCAGATCGGTGAGACCTCTTATGTAGCTGTGTTCGAATATTCGGTGATGATTTTCGGCCCGCTATTCGCCTGGGTGGCACTGAGTCAGACGATTGGTGTCATGCAAATTTTGGGGATTGGCTTGATCGCGGCAGCGGGTGCGTTGCTGGGCTGGCGCTCAAAGCGCGCGGCCGCGCTGGGAGAGGCGGCGTGATCATCTCGCCTGGGCGCGGCTATGTGTTCGTTCATATTCCCAAAACCGGCGGCACGTCTTTGGCGCACGCGCTGGAAGCACGGGCGATGAAGGATGACATCCTGATTGGGGATACTCCCAAAGCTGTGAGGCGCCGCAATCGGGCCAAGGCGCTGAAGGGCAGGGGACGGTTATGGAAACACTCGACCCTGACCGATATTGACGGAGTTCTGTCGATCCCTGAATTGCAGGCTCTGACCGCTTTCACCATGGTGCGCAACCCGTGGGATCGGATCGTCAGCTATTTTCACTGGCTGCGCGTGCAAGGCTTTGACCACCCGGCGGTTTCGCTGGCAAAGGCTTTGACTTTTGACCAGTTTGTATTGCACCCCGATACGACACAGTCATTCCGACGGAACCCGGCGCGGCACTATATGACCCGTGCGGATGGAGTCGAACAATGCCGGTTCTACATTCGGCTGGAATACTTCGATCAGGATGCGGCCCCATTGTTCGACCATTTGGGTTTTCACCTAAGCTTACCCAGGCTCAATCGATCCGAGCGATTGGAAGATTACCGCGAGTATTATTCGGATCAGACCGCCAATGCTGTGGCCGAGGCCTGTGCTGAAGACATCGCTAGATTCGGCTATGCATTTGATGCGATTGACCGCGCATAGTTTCCAATTCGAGCCCAATTTTATTAATTTTCGCGGTGTTGTTTGGGTGTAGGTCGTTTATCGACCCCGAATTGGCCCAAATCTGGCCGTAATATGTCAAAAATAAGTCATCCTACTTAATCCTGTGTTAATCATCGAACGTAGTTGTAGTGAGTAAAGAGTGGGTTCGGTTCTTGTTGAAAGTAGAGAGTGTCATTGATTTTGCAGAGCGTTCTGAGTACCAGGGCACCGCTGAACCGCAGGCCGCGTTGAACGCACGCCGGGGCGGTCTGGTACATGGAACCAAGGTTGCAACCAAAGGTGGATGGAAGCTGGTAGAAGAGCTTCAGGTTGGCGACCTCATTCGTACATTGGACAATGGTTTCAAGGCGATAAATCGCGTTGCGACGGATTGCATTACGGTGCCGCCCGATGAAACCAATGCTGATAGCATGCCGGTGCGCATACCTTCACATGCGGCCTATAATGGTCGGCCGGTCTGGCTGATGCCGGAACAGGGCGTGGCGTTGGATAACACCAAGCTGGACCATGATCCGATCGCGCTGCCGGTCAGCCTGCCTGTTGTTTCGGCAAGGTTGCTGAGCGGCATGTTTCGCATCACTTCGAATGTGCCTGCGTCCTGTTTCGATATCAGCACCCTGTTCTTCGATCAGGATGAGGTGATCTATATCGAGGGCGGCTTCCGGGCCTTCTGCCCCTCGGGGCGTTTTGGATCACGTAATGTCCCTGGTAGGGCGTCATATAAGGTTGTCTCGGCCGAGGCCGCTGCGGATTTGATCTATCTGACCGGAAGACGCCGCGATATTGCCGTTCTGGCCAATTCACTGGGCTCGCTGCCTGCACCGATTTTTGATCACCCGATTGTACCGACCAGACCGGCCAGAGGCGCACGTCGTCCTGGGCGCCCGGGACGGCCCGTCATGATGATCTGACTGGGAAGCTGTATCTGAGACTGCAAAGTAACGCTGGCGCATGGGGGCATGCGCCAGCGTTTTTCTTTAGGCGGCTTTTGCTTCGGGGTTGAAGCGGCCGTAGAAGGATTGGCCTTTCTCAGCCATCTCACGCAGCAGCGGTGGGCAGGCGAAACGTTCGCCATAGGCCTCGGCCAACTGATCACAGCGCTCGGCCGCGTACGGCGTGCCGATGATGTCCAACCAGCTGAGCGGACCACCCGACCAAGGCGCAAAGCCCCAACCAAGTATCGCACCCACGTCACCTTCGCGAATGTCTTCCAGAACGCCTTCTTCCAGCGCGCGGACCGCTTCCAGAACCTGTGCGAACATCAGACGTTCCTGCACTTCGATCAGGTCAGGCTGATCCTCGGCATGCGGGTATTTCTCTTGCAAGCCTTTCCAGTATTCGACGCGCTTACCCTTGTCGTCATAGTCGAAGAAGCCTGCATTTGCCTTGCGACCCAGACGACCCTGTTCTTCCATCCAGAAGATCAGATCGTCCGAGGGGCTTTCCGGGTAGGCATCGCCCATCGCCGCCTTGGTCGCGCGGGCAATCTTGGCCCCCAGATCGATCGAGGTCTCATCGGTCAGCTGGATTGGCCCCACCGGGAAGCCCAACTGACGTGCGGCATTGTCGATCAGCACAGGGTTTACACCCTCAGCGATCATCCGAACCCCTTCGTTGATGTAGGGAATGATGCACCGGTTGGCATAGAAGAAGCGCGCATCGTTGACCACGATCGGCGTCTTCTTGATCTGACGTACATAATCCAGCGCCTTGGCCACCGCGCGATCCCCGGTTTCCTTGCCCTTGATGATTTCGACCAGGAACATCTTCTCGACCGGTGAGAAGAAGTGAATACCGATGAACTGTTCAGGCCGCGAGGATGCTTTGGCCAGATCGGTGATCGGAAGGGTCGATGTGTTCGAGGCAAAGATGCAATCCTCGGGGATGATCGCCTCGACCTTCTGGGTCATCTCGGCCTTCACGCCCGGGTCTTCGAAGACAGCTTCGATGATCAGATCGCAGCCCTTCAGGTGATCAAGATCCGGGGTCGCGGTGATGCGATCCAGCATGGCCTCTTTCTTTTCAGCTGTGATCTTGCCGCGCTTCATACCCTTGTCCAGATAGCTCTCGGTATAGGCCTTGCCCTTGTCAGCGGCTTCCTGATCGCGGTCGACCAGAACCACTTCCATACCTGCCTGAGCGCTGACCAGTGCGATACCAGCCCCCATCATACCAGCGCCCAGAACACCGACTTTTTTGACGCGCTGATCGGGCACATCCTTGGGACGCACCGCGCCTTTCTCCAATGCCTCTTTGTTCAGGAACAGCGACCGGATCATTGCCGACGATGACGGGTTCATCAGGATCGAGGTAAACCACCGCGCCTCGATCCGCAGGGCGGTGTCGAAATCGACCAGTGCACCTTCGTAGATCGAACTCAGCAATGCTTTGGCTGCCGGGAAAGCACCCTGAGTCTTGCCGTTCACCATGGCGTTGGCACCAACAAAGGTCATGAACCCGGCAGGGTGATAGGGCGCACCGCCGGGCATCTTGTAACCCTTGGCATCCCACGGCTTTACCAGATCGGCGTCTTTTGCGTTCAAAACCCACTCTTTTGCGGCAGCTACCGGATCGTCAGCCACGGCGTCGATCAACTGCGCGCCCTTGGCTTTGGCCGGGTCCATCATCTTGCCTTCCAGCAGGACAGGGGCCGACGCCATCGCGCCAACCATGCGGCTAAAGCGCGTGGTGCCGCCGCCGCCGGGGAAGATGCCCAGCAGAATCTCGGGCAGGCCGATCTTGGCCTTGGGGTTGCTGGTCATAACGCGGTGGTGACAGGCCAGCGCAATCTCGGTCCCGATCCCGGCACAGGTGCCGTTGATGGCGCAGACTACGGGTTTGCCGCCCTTTTTCGTCTTGGGGTCCATGCCCGCCAGTTCCAGCTTGCGCAGGATGTGGTGGCCGCCCATGACAAAGTCGAACAAGGCTTGCGCCGGTTCATCGCCTGCTTCCTCACGGATGGTGGCCAACGTGCTCAGGTCCATGCCGCCGGCAAATGAGCCTTCCTTGCCGCTTGTGATAACGACGCCTTTGACCTCATCATCTTCCAGCGCCTGATCGACCAGCGCGCTGACCAGTTCGAATGCCTCGCGGGTCATGACGTTCATGGATTTGCCCTGAGCGTCCCAGGTAATGAAGGCGACGCCGTCCGCGTCTTTGGTCAGAGTGAAATCAGTCATTGTCATCTCCAATCTGGTCAGCCGTCAGCGGGCTGCCATCCTTGCGGGTGAAGGCGAAGCCGTTTTCGTCATCCTTCACCATCATGTCTATGTCGCTGTAATAGCCGGTCTCGGTCGGGGTCCGTGTGCCCACGACCAGAAAGGTCATGGGCGCATCGGTTTTGTTCACAAGGTGGTGGCCATTGGCCTCACCTGCAGGCCAAGTGGCGCAATCGCCAGGCTGCAAGTCATGCTCGCCATCGTCGTCGATCAGTGTGCAACTGCCACTGAGGATGATGGCAAACTCGTCCTGCTCCATATGGTAATGGCGCAGCGAGGACATACCCTGCGGTTCCAGCCGCACGATGTTGACACCGTATTGGGTCAGCCCACCCGCATCGCCCACACGCTGCACAAAACGACCGGCGGTCGCCTGCGCCAGTTTGCCGGGATAAGACGAGCCCCCCTTGAACGGGATCTGTGAGAGGTTCAGCTTGGGCATCAGACACGCTCGATAATGGTTGCCGCACCCATGCCGGATGCAATGCAGAGCGTGGCCAGACCGGTTTCCTTGTCCTGACGCTCCAACTCATCCAGCAACGTGCCGATGATCATTGCACCGGTCGCGCCCAGCGGGTGACCCATCGCGATTGAGCCGCCGTTTGGATTAACCAGAGCAGGGTCAACGTCAAATGCCTGCTGGAACCTCAACACGACCGAAGCGAAGGCTTCGTTCACTTCGAACAGGTCCAGATCGCTAATCTTCATGCCATTGTCGGCCAAAATCTTCTCGGTCACCGGAACCGGGCCGGTCAGCATGATGGTCGGATCGGTACCGATCTTGGCAGTTGCCTTGATGCGCGCGCGCGGTTTCAGGCCGTATTTCTCACCGAATTCCTTGTTGCCGATCAGCACGGCTGCAGCCCCATCCACGATGCCCGAGCTGTTGCCCGCGTGGTGGATATGATTGATCCGCTCAAGATGCGGGTATTTGATCATCGCGACCTTGTCGAAGCCCGGCATCTGCTCACCCATCATCGCGAACGAGGGGTTCAGCGCGCCAAGGCTCTGCATGTCGGTGCCGGGGCGCATGTACTCGTCGCGGTCCAGAATGGTCAGGCCGTTCTGATCCTTGATGGTGATAACCGACTTCTCGAACCGATTGTCTTCCCAAGCGGTCGCAGCGCGTTTCTGAGATTCAACGGCCAGCGCATCGGCGTCATCACGGCTGAACCCATACTCGGTTGCGATAATATCGGCCGATATGCCTTGCGGCACAAAATAGGTATCCATCGCCAACGTTGGATCAACGGCAATCGCCGCGCCATCGCTGCCCATTGCCACACGGCCCATCATTTCTACGCCGCCTGCGATATAGGCTTGGCCGGCGCCACCTTTGACCTGGTTTGCCGCCAAATTTACGGCTTCCATCCCCGAGGCACAGAAACGGTTGATCGCCAAGCCGGGAATCGATTGATCCAGATCGGAGGCCAGCACGGCCGATCGCGCTAAACAGCCGCCCTGTTCCATCACCTGCGTGACGTTACCCCAGATCACGTCCTCGACGGCGTGACCTTCGAGGTTGTTACGCTCTTTCATCGCGTTCAGGGTCAGGGCGGACAGGCGCACCGAGGTAACCTCGTGCAGGCTGCCATCCTTGCGGCCCTTGCCGCGCGGGGTGCGCAGGGCATCATAAATGTAAGCTTCGGTCATGGGTCTTCTCCTTAAGCTCGATCCGACGGGTTGCCGGGCATCAGGTCATAGGGGTGTTTCCAGCCGGGCTGCTCGGACAGGCGAGTTAGCCAGGCGTCGATATGGGGCCAGTCGGCGCGGTCAAAGCCGAATGGTTCGGGGTAATAGAGATAGCCGCAGCAGCTGATGTCGGCGTTGGTCACGCCATCACCGACGATCCAATCACGGTCGTCCAAATGGTCGTTCAGGATTTGATAGGCCGCTTTCAACCGCCCTTGGTTAAAGGCGATGACATCCGGGTTGCGGTGCTGTTCAGGCAAGAAGTTGATCAGAAAGCGGGTCAGCCCGGCCATCGAACTGAGCTTGTGATTGTCCCACAGAACCCACCGGAAAATCTCGTAATTCTCGTCGCGATCCTTGCCGCCGAACTTGCCAGATTTCTCGGTCACATAGGCCTGAATGGCACCGGATTGCGTAGTGCGGAAATCGCCATCGATCAGAACGGGTGCTTCGCCCATCTCGTTGACGTCGGCACGGTATTCGGGTGTGCGGGTCTGGCCGTTGAAGAAATCGACAAAGACAGGCTCCCAGTCCAGTCCCGACATCTCAAGCGCCAGCGCGGCCTTGTAGGAATTTCCGCTTTCGCCGAAGCAGTGCAGTTTGATAGTCATACGATCACCCCTCCCGTGGTGTGCGTGGTCAGGTCGAATTCGAGAATTTTTGAAAAGATGAAGACTTCGCGTTCACTATTTACCAACCTTGTTCCTTTGATATGGCCGAGCGGTACAGGCTGGAGAGCCGATGACCGTAAAAGGTGAAGTCGTTCCTGTCCTGATGGTGAGTGCGCCCGGTGGCAGGGACGCACCACATTTTCATCTTTTCAAAAATACTCCCGCCGGAGGCGCCCAACCTCGAGTTGAGCGCGAGCAAATATCTGTTGCGCCTTGATCATCGCTTGCGCGCCTCAAGCTCAGAATTGAATTCGCGCAGCCTTCGGGTCAGCTTGTCCTCATTGATCACACTGTTGAAATTCTCGAACAGAAAGGATAACGCCTCACCTTCGTCCAACCCGGCCTCGCGCGCAAAGCCGCGCAGTTTGCGATAGCTGTCCTCGGTCATAGCGACCGGAAAGCGGCGGGTCAGGCGAAAACGTTTTGGCATTGTCTCTCTTTCGAAAGTCCGGCCTCGGGGGTAGGACCCCAAGGCCGGGTTATGTTCAGAAGTTAGCGGCCTCCAGCGCCATGACCGTTTCCGCGCCGGTCTGGATGCGCGCCAGATGCATGCCCGTGGCGGGCAGGCGACGCGCCATGTAGAATCGACCAGTGTTGAGCTTGGTCTCGTAGAACTCTTTGTCCGACGCACCACCATCCAGCGCGTCCTGCGCCGCCTTGGCCATCTGCGCCCACATCAGGCCCAGGCAGACATGGCCGAACATGTGCATGAAGTCGTACGAACCGGACAAAGCGTTATTGGGGTTCTTCATCCCTTCCTGCATAAAATACATGCCGGCAGCCTGAAGGTCCTTGGACGCGGCCTTCAGCGGTTCGATGAAGGCCTTATCATAAGCCTCATCCTTGCCGCCGTTTTCCTTGCAGAAGGATTTGACCATCTCGAAAAACGCCATGACGTGCTTGCCGCCGTCCTGCGCCAGCTTACGACCGACCAGGTCCAGCGCCTGAACGCCATTGGCGCCTTCGTAGATCATCGCGATGCGGGCGTCGCGGGTGTATTGCGACATGCCCCATTCTTCGATGTAACCGTGGCCGCCATAGACCTGCTGCGCCTGAACGGTCATGTCGTAGCCTTCATCCGTCAGGAAGCCCTTGATAACCGGGGTCAACAGCGAGATCAGACCGTCCGCGTCCTTGTCACCTGAGCGGTGCGCCTTGTCGATCATCGTCGCGCCCCACAGGATAAACGCGCGGGCCCCTTCGGTGAAGCTTTTCTGATCCATCAGATTGCGGCGAATATCGGGATGAACGATCAGCGGATCGGCGGGACCGTCCGGGTTCTTCACCCCGGTCACATCGCGACCCTGCAGGCGGTCCTTGGCGTATTCCAAGGCGTTCTGGAACGCAGCCTCGGCCTGAGACAGACCCTGCATGCCGACACCCAAACGCGCCTCGTTCATCATGGTGAACATGGCGCGCATGCCCTTGTGTTCTTCGCCCAGCAACCAGCCGGTGGCCTCGTCATAGTTCATGACGCAGGTCGAGTTGCCGTGGATGCCCATCTTCTCTTCGATCTTGCCGACCGAGACGCCGTTGCGCTCACCCAGTGACCCGTCTTCGTTCACGATGAACTTGGGTACGATGAACAGCGACACGCCCTTGATACCCTCGGGACCGCCGGGAATCTTGGCCAGCACCAGATGGATGATGTTGTCGGCCATGTCGTGATCGCCGGCCGAGATAAAGATTTTCTGGCCGGAAATCTTATAGCTGCCATCGCCCTGCGGTTCCGCTTTGGTACGCATCAGGCCCAGATCGGTGCCGCAATGCGGTTCGGTCAGGTTCATGGTGCCGGTCCATTCGCAACTGACCATGTTGGGCAGGTACTTGTTCTTCTGCTCGTCCGAGCCATGCGCCAGAATGGCCGAGGCCGCGCCATGGGTCAGGCCCTGATACATTGTAAAGGCCTGGTTTGCGCCCGAGAACATCTCGCCCACAGCCGTGCCGATGACGTAGGGCATGTTCTGCCCGCCATACTCTTCGGGCATGTCGAGGCCGGTCCAGCCGCCTTCTTTCATCTGCTCGAACGCGTCCTTGAAGCCTGTGGGCGTGTACACGATGCCATTTTCCAACCGGCACCCTTCGGTGTCACCCACCACGTTCAGGGGGTGCAATACGTTGGTCGCGACCTTGCCGGCCTCTTCCAGAACGGCGCCGGTGAATTCGGCTTCCAGCTCACTATAACCCGGAATATCCGAGTCTGAGATTTTCAGAACATCGTGCAGAATGAACTGAGTGTCTTTTGTAGGCGCGTTATAGACGGGCATTTGAAGCTCCCTTAAATTCAGATGTCCGGGGATTGGGCCGCCAGAGTTACTCGGCGGCTTTGTTCTCGTTCTTCATCGAGGCGATGACTTTTTCGCCCCAGCGCAGCTGTTCTTTCAGATCGTCAATGGCTTGCGTCAGCTCTTCGCGGCGGGCTTCCATATCTGCCAGACGTTCCCGTGCGATTTCAAACGTACGGGTCATCTGGGTCATTTGCTGGTCACCCACATGGTACAGGTCCAGCAGCTGCCGGATCTCTTCCAGGCTAAAGCCAAAGCGCTTGCCGCGCAGGATCAGTTTAAGGCGCGCCCGGTCACGTTTGGTGAACAGACGTTTCTGGCCCTCGCGGATCGGAAACAAAAGTTCCTTGGCCTCGTAAAATCGCAAAGTGCGCGGCGTGACATCATATGTCTCGCACATTTCACGGATGGTCATCAGATCTTCGGTCATGGTTTCAGCACTCTTGTCACTGGCGTCTATCAAAGTCAGTTGCGCAGTTGATGCGCACGTTACAACACGTAGATGACGTTCACGTAATGCAAACGCTACGTCACTATGAAAGTTGACGTAGCATCCTCTCGCGTCAAGGTGCGGATAACGCCCAATTGAAAACGTTACGTAACGGAATTTAGCTGTGGGGCGGGGGCTGACGCCTAACGGTCAGACAGAAATTCTGACGCAGCGCTGCGCTTGCAGAATGTTCTAAAGGTTAAAAATGGCCAGTTGATCCTGTCGAAGATCAACCCAGAGATTTAGCGGTCTGGTCGCGCAGGCGTTGGAGTTCTTCCATCGCCTCGTCCAGTTGCTGACGCTGTTTTTGCAGTTCAGGCATCTGCCGGTCGGCCAGTTTTATAAACTCGGCCATTTGTGCCTGATCCCCCTGATCTTCATAGATCAGCAGCCACTGGCGAATCTCTTCCAGCGAGAATCCAAACAGGCGCCCACGCATGATCAGTTTCATCCGCGCGCATTCCCGCGGCCCATAATAACGCGAGCGGCCTTCGCGTTCGGGCTGCAGCAGTTCGATATATTCGTAATAACGCAAAGTGCGCTTGGTTACGTCGAACTCTTCGCACATCTCGTTTAATGACAAACGGTTGTCAGTCATTTGTTGTCTCCTCAGCAGCAAACTAGGGCGTCGTGGCGGCAAGCGCAACAGGCGGTCTTGCTCTTTTGCAAAGCGCAGGCTCATAAAGGACGGAATCCAAAGGACACGCATACATGGTCGACAAAGTAGAGATTGCCCGCCAGTTCATTGAGGCGATTCCGCATGCCAACGCACTTGGTCTGAAACTGACGACCATCAGCGATGGCGAGGCTGAAATTTCAATGCCGTATAATGCGGATCTGATCGGAGACCCCAGAACTGGCGTTATCCATGGCGGCGCTGTGTTTGCCGCCCTGGACACATGCTGTGGGGCGGCCGTTATGTCCCATCCGTCCGCTCCGGGCGGGACGGCCACAATTGACCTGAGAATTGACTATATGCGCGCAGCGACGCCGGGGCAGAGCATTACGGCGCGTGCGACCTGCTACCACATCACGCGCAATGTTGCTTTTGTTCGGGCAACCGCGATGGACGACGATCAAGAACGCCCGGTCGCAACAGCGGCAGGCGCCTTTACGGTGGAGGGATTGTAATGGTGCGTCCCCGACCCGAACCCATGCAGGTGGTCAAGCAACGTCGCGACGCGGCCCTGAAGGCGATTGTCGACGGAGTTCCTTACATCCGCTTTCTCAATATCACCTTCGACCGACGCGGCGATGAGCTGACTGGGGTGCTGAACTTTGACGACAAGCTGATCGGAAATCCATTGCTGCCCGCGCTGCATGGCGGGGTTACAGCCGCATTTCTTGAGGTGACGGCCGTCATCACGCTGAGTTGGGAACACTTCTTTCCCCGCATCGAAAGCGGTGAGATCGAGGCCGAAGATTTGTTCAAAGCCGATGCGGTGAGATTTCCAAAAACCGTTGATTTCACGGTTGACTACTTACGCTCTGGCTTGCCGCGGGATGCTTATGCGCGCGCCTTTGTCAGCCGGTCCGGCAGGCGCTATGCCTCGGTCCGGGTCGAGGCCTGGCAGGACAATCACGCACGACCCATCGCGCAGGCCACGGGGCATTTCCTGATGCCGCAGCCGAAAGCGGAAAGAGAGTAACCCGTGACGCAGCACGCCTCGGCACCCCTGACACATACGCGGGTGTTGAAAATCGCCGTTCCGATTGTGCTGTCGAATGCCACGGTTCCGATACTTGGCGCTGTGGATACCGGTGTAGTCGGTCAGATGGGGTTGGCCGCGCCCATCGGGGCCGTGGGTATGGGCGCGGTTATACTGTCTGCGATCTATTGGATCTTTGGCTTTCTGCGCATGGGCACGACCGGTCTGGCGGCGCAGGCGCGCGGGGCAGGGGATACGGCGGAAACCGGTGCGCTATTGATGCGCGGGCTGCTGTTGGGCGGCGCGGCGGGGCTGTTCTTTATTCTCACGCAAGTCGGGCTGTTCTGGGGGGCGTTTGCCCTGTCACCCGCCAGCCCCGAGGTTGAGGCGCTGACACAGGATTACCTGCAAATCCGCATTTGGGGTGCCCCGGCAACCATCGCGCTTTTTGCCGTTACGGGTTGGCTGATCGCAATAGAGCAGACACGGGGCGTGTTCCTCCTGCAGGTCTGGATGAACGGGTTGAACATCTTGCTGGACTTGTGGTTCGTGCTTGGGTTGGGCTGGGGCGTCGAAGGTGTGGCCATTGCTACCCTGATCGCGGAATGGACCGGGCTGGCGCTGGGCCTGTATCTGTGCCGCGAAGCGTTCACAGGGAATCAATGGCGCGACTGGCCACGTATTTTCGACGCAGCGCGATTGCGCCGGATGATGCAGGTGAACGCTGACATCATGATCCGATCTGTTCTGCTGACGGGCGCGTTCACGACATTTCTGTTCGTTGGGTCCGATCTGGGAGACGTTAACCTGGCTGCCAATCAGGTCTTGCTGCAATTTCTTGAGATCACCGCATTTGCCTTGGACGGCTTCGCCTTTTCCGCCGAGGCTCTGGTCGGCAGTGCCGTGGGCGCGCGGAACCGGTCTCAGGTCCGGCGGGCGTCAATCATGGCGTCCCAATGGGGCGTAGGTGGGGCGTTCCTGCTGGGGGTTGTGTTCTATTTGGCTGGGCCTGCGCTGATCGATCTGATGTCAACCTCGGCCGAGGTGCGCGCGGCGGCGCGAGACTATCTGATCTGGGCCGCGCTGGCCCCGGCAATCGGGGTGGCAAGCTGGATGTTCGACGGCATCTATATTGGGGCCACCTGGACGCGTGCGATGCGCAACGCGATGGTTCAATCAGTTGCGATCTATGTGGCGGCCCTGTTCCTACTGGTGCCGGCCTTTGGTAACCACGGCTTGTGGGCCGCGCTGATGGTTCTGAACATCGCGCGCGGCGTCACCATGGGTTGGCGTTATCCCAGACTGGAGGCACAGGTGGCCTAGATCAACGTCAACAGGTTCTCGGGCGGGCGCCCGATGGCAGCCTTGTCACCTGCGATTGCCAGAGGGCGCTCGATCAAGATGGGGTTCTCGGCCATTGCGGTGATCAACTCGTCAGCAGGGGTTGCTTTGGTCAGACCCAGTTCTTTGAACTGTTTCTCACCCGTGCGCATCATGTCTATGGCGTTGACGCCGAGTTTGCCCAGCACCGTACGCAGTTCATCGATCGAGGGTGCGTCTTCCAGGTATTTCCGAACATCGACCTGCGCGCCATTCTCTTCCAGCAGAGCCAGCCCGGCGCGGGATTTCGAACAGCGCGGGTTGTGCCAATATGAAATCAAAGCCAATCCTTTCGTTTACTTCCAACTGCTTGCGCGACGTTGTTGAATCCGTCCCGCGCGAGCAATTTATCGAGACCTTGCGCGATATCTGCGGTCAGAGAAATACCGCCATACACCAACGCGGTATAAAGTTGCACGGCAGATGCCCCGGCGCAGATCTTGGCATACGCCTGTTCCGCGCTGCTGATACCGCCCACGCCAATCAGCGGGATTTTGCCCTCGGTCAGCTGGCTCAGCTGTGCCAGAACACGGGTCGATTTTTCGAATAAGGGCGCGCCGGACAGGCCGCCGGTTTGACTCTTAAGCCCACTGCGCAGCCCATCGCGGGACAGTGTAGTGTTGGTTGCAATCACCGCGTCAACGCCTGTTTCCTTCGCCACATCTGCGATGTCCTGCAATTCAGCTTCGGTCAGGTCAGGGGCAATTTTCAGGAAAATGGGTAAAGGCCGGGACAGGCCGTTGCGGGTTTCGATCACGCCGCCCAGCAATGCGCCAAGCGCGGCCTTGCCCTGCAGGTCCCGCAGTTTCTCGGTGTTGGGGGATGAGACATTGACCGTGGCGAAATCCAGATGCTCGGCGCAATGGGCCAACACTTTGGCAAAATCGCCGGGGCGGTCGTCACTGTCCTTGTTCGCGCCCAGGTTCAGCCCGATGATCGCATTCTTGGGGCGGTCGGCCAGACGGCGCGCCATGACCTCCATGCCTTCGTTGTTGAAGCCAAAGCGGTTGATTGCGGCCTTATCTTCGGTCAGGCGGAACAGGCGAGGTTTGGGGTTGCCGGGCTGCGGGCGTGGTGTAACAGCGCCCACTTCGATAAAGCCAAAGCCTGTGCGTGAGAGGGGCGTCAAAACCTCTCCATTCTTGTCAAACCCCGCAGCCAGACCCACCGGGTTGGGTAGGTCCAGTCCAGCTACGTGAGTTTTCAGCCGCGGCGATGTGACCGGCCCGGGCATCGGGGCAAGCCCGGCCTTCAACGCCTTGATCGACATGCCATGGGCGGCTTCGGGGTCCATCTTGTGCAGGACCGCCAGCCCCAGTTTCTCGGTCAGTTTCATCCGAAAGTCTCTCCACCTTTGGCCGGGGCGCAGCGGATCAGGCGCGAAGTTGCAACCGCCGCCTGCCTGTGAATAACCACAGCCTGATAATCCGGGTCGGTCACCATTTCCAAAAACGCATGTGCAGTCGGATAGCGGGCGATAAATACCTCATCCCAATCTTCGTCCTGCGGGCCGATCAGAGTGGTCTGAAACGCGCCGCGCCACAGGATCGACGCCCCAAGGCGCGCGATAATCGGGGCGGTTTCCGCCCCGTAATTTCGATAAGCCTGCGCGCCGGTCAGCCCGGCATCCGCCAGTTCGTGGCCCGTCGGGTATTCGGCCAAGTCGCGAAACTTGACCAGATTCAACATCTCGATCGGATGATCACGGTCCAGCGCCTTGAACGCTTCAAACTGGGTGCGGTCAGGGTCGACGAAAGACCTCATTCCATCCCCTCGGGGAATTGGTGGGTTTGCCCGTCAAAGGGCAGGGCGCGCGACCAGACGACATCTGTCATGCGGATCTGCCGGTAAAGATGCGGGAACAAGGCGTCACCGCGCGAGACCTCCCATTTCAGATCATCGCCCATGGCATCGGCATCGCAGGCCAACAAGGTCAAACCTTCTACACCGGCAAAGTGTTTGGCTGCGGTCTCAGCCGCCTGTTGGGCGGTCGAGAAATGGACATATCCATCATACACATCAATCGGTGCGCCATCCGAGGCACCCTGATCCTGCAGTGCGGCCCATTCCTCGGCCCTGAATATCTTGTAAATCAGCATGAGGTGGTGATGCCCCGCGTGACGGGCAGAATCAAGACGGATTTCCCCCTTTGACTCTTCTTGTTGGCGAGCGCACCATCACGCCAAACAAAAAACAAGGAGTATGAAGATGTTCACCCGCTTTTTGGCGTCTGCTGCAGTTCTGGGCCTGACCGCAGGTATGGCCGCAGCCGATTATAAATTGACGATTCTGCATACCAACGATTTCCACGCGCGTTTTGAGCCGATCAACAAATACGACAGCGCTTGCGATGAGGAAGACCAAGCAGAAGGCAAGTGTTTCGGCGGTTCGGCCCGGTTGGTTACTGCGGTGAATGACGCGCGCGCGCGGGCCGAAAACTCGATCCTGGTCGATGGTGGGGATCAGTTTCAGGGTTCGTTGTTCTATACCTATTACAAGGGCAAGGTCGCAGCCGAGTTCATGAACAAGCTGGGGTATGACGCGATGACCGTGGGCAACCACGAATTCGACGATGGCCCCGAAGTGCTGCGCGGCTTCATCGACTCGGTGGAATTTCCGGTTTTGATGTCGAACGCGGATATTGCCGACGAAGAGTTGCTGATCGACAAGATCAAGAAATCGACTGTCATCGAAGTGGGCGGGGAAAAGATCGGCCTGATTGGCCTGACACCGGAAGACACGCATGATCTTGCCTCTCCTGGTCCAAATATCAGCTTTTCTGATCCGGCCCCCGCAGTGCAGGCCGAAGTGGACAAGTTGACCGGCGAAGGCGTTAATAAAATCGTCGTTCTCAGCCATTCCGGCTATGGTGTTGATCAACGCGTAGCGCAGGAAACCAGCGGGGTGGACGTAATTGTCGGCGGTCATTCGAACACTTACCTGTCGAACGTGTCCGACAAGGCAGCGGGTCCGTACCCGACCGTGGTCAACGGTGTCCAGATCGTGCAGGCCTATGCTTATGGCAAGTTTCTGGGTGAGTTGAACGTAACCTTCGACGATGACGGCAATGTGCTTGAGGCGGTGGGCGAGCCGCTGATCATGGACAACTCCGTTACCGAGGATCAGTCCGCGTTGGACCGTATCGCCGAACTGGCCGTGCCGCTGGACGAAATCCGCAACAAGGTGGTGGCGAATGCAGCAGACGCCATCGAGGGGGACCGTTCTGTATGTCGTGTGCAGGAATGTGAGATGGGCAACCTGGTCGCCGACGCCATGCTGGCGCGTGTGGCCGATCAGGGTGTACAGATTGCGATTGCCAACTCTGGCGGGCTGCGGGCCTCAATCGACCCGGGCGAAGTAACCATGGGCGAGGTGCTGACGGTGCTACCATTCCAGAATACCCTGTCTACCTTCGAGATCAGTGGTCAGGGGGTGATCGACGCGCTGGAGAACGGCGTAAGCCAGGTCGAAGATGTAAAGGGCCGCTTTCCGCAGGTTGCGGGTCTGACATTCATCTGGGATCCAATGGTTGCGCCGAACGAAGGGCGCGTGTCCGAGGTCATGGTTGCCCAGGGTGATGGCTTTGCGCCAATTGACCCGGCAGCGACCTATCTGGTTGTGACCAACAATTATGTCCGCAACGGCGGCGACGGGTACAACATGTTCGAAGGCGACGACAAGAATGCCTATGACTTTGGTCCGGACCTGGCAGATGTCACGGCTGAGTACTTGGCTGAAAATGCGCCCTATCAGCCTTATCTGGACGGCCGTATCAAGCAGAAGTAACTCTGCGACATAGCAAAGAAAAAGGCCGCATCCCCGATGCGGCCTTTCGTGTTTTGGGCGTTTCAGCCCAGATCATATTCAGGCCAGAGCGCCGGATCGAAACCGTCCAGCATGGGGCGCAGATGTTCAGAGACGCTCTGCCATCCGCCAATGGACTTGGTCGAGATCTTGTTGCGAACCTGATCGATACTGGCCGTTCTGACCTGCTTGGTGTTTTTCTCAGGGTGCATCATGGTTTCGTTCCATTCGATATCGCAAAACGCAGCAACCTGTTGGCTGTAGGTTTTCGGATCGGCCACTAATTTTTCATAAGGAACGGTCAGTATGCGGTCACCGAACACGGTATCCCAATGTGCCATATAGCGGCGGTACATATTCGCCGAATGAGCAATGGCTGTCAGGTTCGACGCATAACGCATCCCACCAGCCGGGAACCGCCGGATCCATTTCGACAACCCCACATCACGGGGGTCACGTAGCATGTTGATGATCTTTGCATTGGGGAAGGCGGCCAACAAGAAACCAACAAGCTGATAGTTGTGTGGCATCTTGTCAACGAACGCGACCGATCCGTCAGGAATCGGTGGCATAAGTTCGCGGAATTGCTGCGCAAATTCAGTGGCTTTTTCAGCGTCAAAACGCTGATTGCCCAATTGGAATTCATGCGACAGGTCAGACGCCAACGTCAACTCACCACACCCGGCGATATCGGGCGCCGAACTTAGCATCATCTCCATCAACGTGGTGCCCGAACGGGGCTGACCCAGAACGAAGATCGGAACCGGCCCATCGCTTGATCCGGCTGCGGGTAAATCGGTTCCAATGGGGAACAGACCGGTGATCTGGTTCAGCTTTTTCTCTTCCTCAGCGGCGTCGTACGGGTTGCTATCGTGTTGTACCTTGTTGGCTCGCACAAATTGAGGCATGGCGGCATTTAGATCGTCAATTACCGAGATCAGGTGTGCCTTGGCGAACTCCAACTCTTGATAGTCTTCGTCCTTGTTGGCGATTGCGGTCTCGACCGCCTCCATCAGTTTCGGGCCGTCATCCTTGGAGGTTACAAGGGACAACTGCAGCAAAGCGCTCATGTTTTCGGGATCTGTATCCAGAATACGCTGCAAGATTTCCTTTGACCCGTTTTTGTCACCGCTTTGGTGCAGGTTCACGGCCTTTGCGAAAGCAATCTTTATGTTTTCCGGTTCCAACTCAAAGGCGCGAGAAACATCGCGCGAGTGGTCCTCGACAAATCCAATTTTCGAATAGGCACGGGCCCGTTTGCCCAGAAGGTTCACATCGTCAGGCTCGGCTTGCAGCTTCTTGCTCGCATGTTCAATGACCAGGCGCCAGTTGCTGCCTTTCAGGTGAATCTCATCCAGGACGCGGTTCAGTTCTTTGTTGTTTGGGAACTGTTCCAGCTTTTGTTCAGTATATTCCAGTGCCCTGGGGATCTGTCCGGTCTGCATAAGCGCATTTGCCAGGTTTTCCACGAATTGAGGGTCGTCTGGCTTTATTCGTGACGCTTCGACGAAATGCGGAATAGATTTCTTGTATTGCTTCATTTCGGTCAGCACAAAGCCCGAGATGGCGTGGAAATCAGAATCCTTGGGGAATTTCTTAACGCCCAACTGTGCCTTCTTCAGCGCCTGTTGCAGCTTGCCTGCTTCCAAAGCAGCCACCGCCTTGCCTTTGAGGGTATTCGCTGTTTGATTTTGCATGTGACCCCGTGACACCCTGTGCCTGTATGAAACGATTATTGATGGTTCTTTACCCATGTGCGGACGGTTTGCAATAACCCTTCCAAATGACGCAATGGCGCAGCTGTTTTCAGCACGGCCTGCAAACACGTTGCCTGCTGTGCCGAACTTCAATGTTTGCCCGACAAATCAAGTGCATGTGGTGCGCGTTGGCGAAGTCGGACGCCAGTTGGATTCGCTGCGCTGGGGGTTCCTGCCGCATTGGTACAAGACTGAAACCGCCGGTCCTTTGCTGATCAATGCGCGTGCCGAAACTCTGGCCGAAAAGCCTGCATTTCGCGCCGCCTGCCGCGAACGACGCTGCCTGATCGTGGCAACAGGGTTCTATGAATGGACCAAAACTGAACAGGGAACACGTCTGCCATGGTACATCCACCGCAAAGATGGCGCACCGATTGCATTTGCCGGGGTCTGGCAGGATTGGGGCATTGAGGGTACGCAGCAGGGCACTTGCGCCATCGTAACAACACCGGCAAATCGCCACCTCAGCGCCATTCATCATCGGATGCCACTGATCCTTGAGCCTGATGATTGGCCTTTGTGGTTAGGGGAGGCGGGGAAAGGCGCGGCACGTTTGATGCAACCCGGGGCCGAGGGAGTCTTGGAGTTCTACCGCGTTGATCCAGCAGTAAATTCGAACCGGGCCAGCGGGCCGGGCCTGATTGAACCTGTCCCGGCGTGACTGGGCGCCTTTTCATTTCAAGGTTCGCAGGATAGACCGTTGGCATGGCTCTGAAATTTTCTGATCTACCCGGCCTGTATGCGCATGATTTTGACACTGTGATCGACGTGCGCAGCCCTGCTGAATTTGCAGAGGATCATCTGCCGGGCGCCATCAACCTGCCGGTGCTTAACAATGAAGAACGCGCTCAGGTGGGTACGATCTATGTGCAGGAAAGTCCGTTTCTGGCCCGCAAGCTTGGCGCAGCGCTGGTGTTTCGGAACGCGGCAAATCACATCGAACACAGCCTGTCGCACCACGAGGGCAGTTGGAAACCATTGGTCTATTGCTGGCGTGGCGGACAGAGATCAGGGTCGTTCACTTGGATGTTGCAACAGATCGGTTGGCGGGCCGAAGTGGTCGATGGCGGATACCGAACCTATCGCCGATTGGTGAATCGCTACCTCTATGACAATCCATTGCCGCACCGGTTGGTGGCCCTCGATGGATATACGGGCACAGCCAAGACTGACCTGCTGCTGCATTTGAAGGCGCGCGGCGTTCAGGTTCTGGACCTCGAAGACATAGCCAACCACCGGGGATCTTTGCTAGGTGAAATGCCGGGCGGGCAGCCCAGCCAGAAAGCCTTCGAGTCCGCTCTATCCGCCGCATTGTGCGGCTTGGACCCAGCGCGCCCGGTGGTTGTCGAGGCTGAATCCTCCAAGATCGGGTCGCTGATCCTGCCGCCAAGCTTGTGGACTGCGTTGCGGACGGCACCGCGGATTCAGGTGTCCGCTTCCCTTGAGGCGCGTACCGCGTATCTGGTTAAGGCTTACGACGATATCCTCTCGGATACCGAGCGCTTGCGCGATCGCCTGTCTCCGCTACGGTTCCATCGAGGACACGATGTGGTGGATGGATGGCTAGCGCTGATCGATGCGGGGGATAAACGGGCGCTGACGCGGGCGTTGATGGAACAGCATTATGACCCGGCCTATGCCAAATCCTCCAAAACACGCGCCGCCAAGATTATCGCGCAAATCGACGTGGCGGCGCTGGACGATGCGGGCCTGAACGCCGCAGCCGCTCGGGTTGAAGAAATTCTGGATCAGCTCTGAAGCCGCAAACCCGGAGTGTCAGTCAGATGCCCGATGATGACCGCCGGATAGCACGCGTGCCTTAGCTGTTCGCACAATTCGTGCGCCTGATCGGATGCGACGGCGGCCAGTAGTCCCCCAGCAGTTTGCGGGTCAAACAGCAGGTCGGCCTTGTCCGAGGATGGAATGCCCGGAACGATTGCGCGGTTGTCCTCGAAGATTGTCGACCGGACACCTTGAGCGGCCAATTCCAGCGCGCCAGTCATCAGAGGGATCGTGTCCAGATCCAAGACTGCACCACAATCCGAGGCTTCGCACATGCCCATCAGATGTCCGGCCAGTCCAAATCCGGTTACATCCGTCATCGCATGTGCCCCGGCCAGAATGCGCGATGCTGCGCCTTGCGGCTGAACCATTTGCCGCAAGGCATCGGCCACCCAACTGCCATCAGCTTGCCCCGCCATTTCAGCGGCCATCAACACCCCGCTGCCCAGGGGTTTTGTCAGGATCAATGCATCCCCAGGACGTGCCCCGGACAAAGTGATCGGGTCATTGTCGCACAGTCCGGTCAGAGTGAAGCCGATGGTCATCTCATCCCCGATTGAGCTGTGACCGCCCACGATTTCTGCCCCGGCGTCGCGGATGACCTCGGTGGCCGTCGTCATGATCTCGGACAAGGTGCGGTGCTGCAATTGCGGGGACATACGCGGCAGGATGATCGTTGCCGTCGCCGCCTGTGGGTTGGCCCCCATGGCCCAGATATCCCCCAGTGCGTGAACAGCGGCGATGCGCGTCATCAGCATTGGGTCATCCGTGAAGCCGCGCAGGTGGTCCGAGGTCATCACTTGCCGCGCTCCGCCGGTTGTCAGCAGGGCGGCATCGTCCCCGGGCAAGGGGGTGATGTCGTCCCGGTTCGGCTTTGGCAGGCCACTCAGAACTGTTTGCAACGCGCCGCGTCCAACCTTGGCCCCACAGCCGCCGCACATGGGTTTTTCCCCCAGGGCTTCTTGCATGCCCGCTGCATGGTGGCGCGGTAGGGCGGGGCGTGCCATCTGGGGCAGGTTGCGGAATTTATTCATGAAGCTCTGGTCGATATGGTTCTTCCATCGCCACATCACTGGCCCGCTGAACGAGGTTCCAAGACGTTCGGCCAGTGCCGATTTACCACCCAAAGAGATCAGTTTTAGGTAGTCTTTCTGCGGCTGATATCGCCGCATCTTCCCGGCCCCCAGAGCGACCCGCAGATTGTTGAACAGGACCGGAGCCTCTCGGACCGCATAGACACCGGCCTTGGGACGAGGGTTATCGGCAAGATGTGCGCAATCTCCGGCGGCAAAGATCGCCGGATCGCTGGATTGCAGATGGGCGTCCACGCGGATGTAGCCGTCATGCAGATCAAGGCCCGTCTGGGTGATCCAGTCATAGGGGCGGGCACCGGCAGCCCCGGTTATAAATTCGGCGGGAACCTTGCGGCCATCCTCTAGCAGAACATGATCCTGTTCGATGCGTGAAATCGCGGCATGCTCGATCAGCTCAATCCCCAGATCGGCCACCGCCTTACGAATGGTCGCGCCCGCCTTGGTCCCCGTCGCCGCCAAGGCCCGGGCATTGTCGATCAGTGTCACCTGCGCTGTGCGGGTTTTGGCGCGAAGGGCATGAGCCATGGCCATAACCAGTTCTACCCCCGCGACCCCACCGCCGATCACGGCGACTGAGGCGGGGCCGCTGCCATCCAGATACTCCGCCCACCTGGAGGCAAACGGTCCCAGCGGCTTGGCGGGAACTGCATGGTCAGCAAATCCGGGCAGGGCCGGCATGTCCGAGGTGATCCCCACATTGACCGACGCCACATCGAAGGCCACGGGTGGTCGCCCAGGCACGTGTATCTGACGCCGGTCGATGTCGATACCATCAACCGGGCCCAGGATCACGCGCGCACCGGCAAATCGGGCAAGGCGCACCAAATCAATGTCCAGCTCCCAACGCTGGTAATGTCCGGCGACGAAGCCTGGTAGCATACCGGAATAGGGGGCATTGGCACCGGGGTTGATCACGGTCACCCGCGCACCGGGCAAAGGGTTCATGCCCCATTTCCGCAGTACAAGCGCGTGGGTATGCCCGCCGCCTATCAGAACCAGATCACGGGTCAGGGGCAGCGGGGGGTGATGCATGGAATTCAGGTCTTTGTGTGGTCTGGTACGTCTTCGACTTGCTCAACCGCGTGAGTGGCCCAAAGCTCATCCTCACCTGCGTCAGGCAGATCATCGGGCTTTTCATGGCGATGAATATGCCATTTGGCAATGAACAGGGCCGTGATCGGCGCAGTCAGGAACAGGAAAAGGGTGATCAGCAGCTCGTGCAGGGAAATATGCTGCTCGATTACTGCCGAATGAAAGATCGACGCCAGCAGCACACCACCCACACCCAACGTCGTCGCTTTGGTTGGGGCATGAAGACGAGACATCGGGTCCTTCAACTTTATCATCCCATACGAGCCGACAAAACCGAATATGCCGGATACGATCAGAAAGAAGGCGACTAGAAACTCGATTATGAACATTGGGGCGCCCTCACTCGATGATATTGCCGCGCAGCATAAAGCGCGCATAGGCTACGGTTGAGACAAAACCCAGCATGGCGATGATCATGGCGGCCTCGAAAAAGATCTCGGTCCCCAGAGCCAGCCCGTAAAGAATCATCAGCGCAATTGTGTTGATGACCATCGTGTCCAGCGCCAGAACACGTGTGCCCACACCCCCGGCCGAGATGATCCGATACAGGCACAGCATGATGGCCGCCCCGAAACAGGCGAAGGCAAACCAGATCGCAATCTCGATCATTCGAAAATCTCCTTCAGACGGCGCTCATAGCGTTGTTTTATCTGGTCGCGCACCTCATCCACGTTGGGCGCATCCAGGCAGTGAACCAGCAGGTTGTGGCCTTGCGCCGACAGATCGCAACTGACCGTTCCGGGGGTCATGGTGATGGTTCCGGCCAATACAGTGATCGCTTCGGGGGTGCGCAGTTCAAGTGGGATACAGACCCAGTTGGGCTGTCGGTCGGCATCGCGTTTGAACAGGATGATACGGGCCACGGTGATATTGGCCATCACGATATCCCACAGCACCACCAGCATATACTCGATGATCATCGGCCAGTTGCGCAGTTTGGGTCTGTCGGGCCAGTAGGGCTGAGTAATGAAGGGAATGATAATCCCAAGCAGCAACCCGAACACCAGAGAGTTCAGCGAAGGCGAATTCGCCAGAAGCATCCACACCAGCGTCAGCAGGATCGTCAGATGCGGGTGGGGGAATATTCGATGCAGAAGTCTCATTATTCCTCTCCTCCCAGAACGGCTGAGATGTAGTTTTCGGGTGTGAACAACTGTTCAGCTGTTTTGCCAGCGTAAGTCAGGGCAGGGCCCGCGAACAAGGTCAGCATCACAAGCCCCATGACCATGCCAAAAATGGCGGTGAAGGCCAGTCCGGGGTTTGGTTCGGGTGCGGGCAGGGCTGGTGCTTCCTCGTCATCTTCCACCTCGGGCGCCGGGTTGTGTTGTGCGTCATGGCTTTTCCAGAAGATCAGCGTGCCTGCGCGCGCCAACCCGACGATCGTCACGAACGACCCGATCAGGATCACTGCCCAGATTGCGTTTGCATCCGGTGCGTCGCGCGCCGCATCCAGCACTAGGAGCTTGCCGATGAAACCCGACAGTGGGGGCATTCCCGCCATCGCGATTGCCCCAACAAAGAACAGGGCCGAGACCAGCCCGCTTTGCGCCATCGGGGCCGTTGGCGCGATGGCCCCGCCCCGGCGTTCCATCACTAGGTCAGCCACCAGGAACATCAGCGCCGTGGCAAGAGTCGAATGAAAGATGTAGTACAGCGCGGCAGTTGTGGCCGTTTCGGTAAACAGTGAAATTGCGATCAACAATGTGCCCATTGATGCGATGGCACAAAAGGCCGTCATCCGTGCTATGTGCTGCGAGCCCAGAATACCAATGGCACCCACGGCCAGCGTTAGAAGCGCGGCAGGTTGCAGCCAGTCGCCCAGCAATCCTTGCGTTACAGCCACATCGGGCCCAAAGACCAGCGTATCGACGCGCAGGATTGAATAGGCACCCACCTTGGTCATGATCGCAAACAGTGCGGCGACGGGCAAAGGTGCATTGGCGTAACTGGCAGGCAACCAGAAATGCAGTGGCAAGACGGCCGCTTTGATACAAAAGACCAACAGCAACAAAACCGCTCCAACCCGCAATAGGGCGGTATCCTCGGGCGGAATTTCGGCGACTCGAACAGCCAGATCGGCCATGTTAAGCGTTCCGGTCACGGCATAAAGCGTGCCGAGCGCAAACAGGAACAAGGTCGAGCCCAACAGGTTATAGGCCACATATTGCACCCCGGCCTTCAGCCGGACCGACCCGCCCCCATGCGTCATCAAGCCGTAGGAAGCGATCAGCAACACCTCGAAGAAAACGAACAGGTTGAAGGCATCGCCCGTCAGGAAGGCACCGCAGACGCCCATGAGCTGAAAGTGGAACAGCGCGTGAAAGTGTTTGCCCCTGTCGTCCCACCCGGACGCAATAGCGTATAGCACAATGGGCAAGGCGAGCAGGGCGGTCAGCAAGACCATCATCGCAGACAGGCGGTCTAGCACCAGCACGATGCCGAAGGGCGCAGGCCAATCGCCCAGCTCATAGACCAGAATATCGCCACCTGCGGCCTGCGCGGTGATGGTCAGGGCAATCCCCAGCAACGCCACTACACCGGCGACCGAGAAGATGCGCTGCAGGTCCAGGTGATATCGCAGGACCATGATGATGAACGGGGCCAGGATCGCGGGCAGGACGATCGGCGCTACGATCCAGTGGTTCATGCGTCTTCTCCCGCGCCGTCGACGCTGTCTTGTGCGGTCATGTCGATATGGTCATCCTTCGACGACAGATAAGCGGACAGCGCGATCATCACGATCACCGCCGTCATACCAAAGGAAATCACGATGGCCGTCAGCACCAGCGCTTGTGGCAACGGGTCGGTATAAGGAACCTTTTCGTATTTGTTCAGAACCGCAGGCGCATCCAGCGCCAGTCGCCCGGTGGCGAACAGGAACACGTTCACCGCGTAGGTGATCAGCGACAGCCCCAGAATGACAGGGAATGTGCGGCGGCGCAGGATCAGGAAAATCCCGGCGGCGGTCATGATGCCTACGGCTGAGGCTACGAGCGCTTCCATCAGGCCTGCTCCTTCTTATCTTCGTCTTTCGAGTCGTCCCGTAGCGGGTTGATATCCATCGGGAACTCTTGCGCCATGCCCGGCTGCCACGCGAACCGCGACAGGCTGTCCAGCGCCAGCATCACCGCACCCAGCACGGCCAGAAACACGCCGGTGTCAAACAGGATGGCGGTGGCCCATTCGAACTCTTCCAGGGGTGGCCAATGGAGATAGCCGAAGTCGCTGGTCAGGAACGGGCGTTCGTTGAACCATGCTCCAATCCCGGTGGCGGCAGCGATCAGAACACCCCAGCCGATAGTGCCGTGATAGTAGAACCGCTGTCGTTCGATGGCCCATGTGTAGCCACTGGCCATGTATTGCATCAGGAAGGCAATCGCGACGATCAGACCGGCAATGAACCCGCCCCCCGGCTGGTTGTGACCGCGGAAAAAGATGTAGGCCCCAACCATCAGGGCAATCGGCATCATCACGCGGGTTGCCACAACCATCATCAGCGGATGTGAATCCCCTGATTGCGGCCAGTGCGGCTTGCGGTTCAACAGATAGCTGCGGACGTTGGTGCCCAGAACGGCCTCGGTCAGGGCAAAGATGATCAGGGCGGCGATGCCTAGAACGATGATCTCGCCAAAGGTATCAAAGCCCCGGAAGTCCACCAGGATCACGTTGACCACGTTGGTACCGCCACCGCCTTTGTACGAGTTGGCCAAGTGGAACTCGGAAATCGTGGGAAAGGCAAAATCCCGCAGCATCAGCGCATAGATCAGCGCGCCGGTGCCAAGGCCGGCCACCACTGAAATCGCCGCATCCCGCCAACGCCGCGCCGCGCTGCTGTCCCACGGTGTATCCGTGGGCAGGAAGTTCAGCGACAGGAGCAACAGGATCATCGTCACCACCTCGACCGAGATCTGGGTCAACGCCAGATCCGGGGCCGAAAGATAGTTGAACGCCATCGAAACGATCAGGCCTACGACGCCGATCAGCACCAGCGACAGCAGACGATTGCGGTGGAACCACATGATCGCCAGCGTCGCGCCCACCAGGCAAGTCCAGCCGATGAACGGAATGATCTGAATGGGCAGGGGCTCGCGCGTTTCGGGGCCTATCGTGCCGGTTGAATAGGCGTAGTAGCCAAGCCCGACGGTGAACGCGACAAGGATGATGGCGTACCGGCTGATCACACCATTATGTAATGTGTCGGTGATCCAGCGGCTGAGTGCGGTAAACGCGCCGATGACAGCCTCGAAGATGACCTTCGCTTCGGGGCGGGGCAGGGCGTTCCACAGCTGTTCGCCACGACGGTGTAGCGCCAGCAGGAACAGACCGCCTAGTGTGGCTACGGCCGACATGTAAAGCGCGGGCGTAAAGCCATGCCAGAGCTTCAGTGAGTAGTAGGGCAGCTTCTCTCCACCGATTACGGCGCTGGATACAACCGTGACCAGAGGCCCAACGAGCGCGGCCGAATACAGCCCGATCAGCACAACCAGCACCACCAGGAAGGCTGGAGCCAGCCACATACCGATAGGCGGATCATGCGGGTGGTGCGGATAATCGTTGCGCTGCGGGCCAAGGAAGACATGCCCGACAAAGCGGAAGGAATAGGCAGCCGAGAACAGTGCCGCCAGCAACGCCAGACCCGGTACCAGATAGTGCGAGTGCAGCCAGGTGGTGTGGACTGTCTCCTCAAGCATCATTTCTTTGGACAGGAAGCCATTCAGCGGAGGCAGACCGGCCATAGACAGCGCGGCAATCGTTCCGATGGTAAATGTGATCGGCATCAACTGACGCAACCCGCCCAGACGTTTGATGTCTCGGGTTCCGGTTTCGTGGTCCACGATCCCGGCGGTCATGAACAGAGCACATTTGAAGGTGGCGTGATTGATAATGTGGAATATCGCCGCCACAACTGCAATCTTGGTGCCAAAGCCCAGCAGCATCGTCACCAAACCCAGATGCGACACGGTCGAAAACGCCAGCAGTGCCTTAAGATCGTCTTTGAACAAGGCAATGCAGGCCCCGATCAACATGGTCACCAGACCTGTGGTTGCTACGATGTAGAACCACGCATCCGTCCCCGCCAGAACCGGCCACATCCGGGCCATCAGGAACAGTCCGGCCTTCACCATTGTGGCTGAGTGCAGATAGGCAGAAACCGGCGTCGGTGCGGCCATCGCATGTGGCAGCCAGAAATGGAACGGAAACTGCGCCGACTTGGTAAAACAGCCCAACAGGATCAGGACCAGCGCGGGCATGTAATACGGTGAGGCTTGGATCAGCTCTTTGTTCTGTAGGATGAGGCTTAGGTCATATGAGCCCACGATATTGCCCAGAATCAGCATCCCCGCGATCATCGCCAACCCGCCACCGCCGGTTACGGCCAGCGCCATGCGCGCGCCCTGACGTCCCTCGGGCAGATGTTTCCAATACCCGATCAGCAAGAATGAGCTTAGCGAAGTAAGCTCCCAGAAAATAAGCAAAAGAAGGATATTGTCTGACAGAACGATCCCGACCATCGCGCCCTGAAACAGCAGCAGATAGGTATAGAACTGCCCCATCGGATCTTCGCGTGACAGGTAAAACCGCGCATACAGGATGATCAGCAATCCGATCCCCAGGATCAGCAGGGCAAACAGAAACCCAAGACCGTCCAGCATGAAATTCGCGTTCAGTCCCAGTGCCGGTATCCAGTCGAACCGCGCCGTGACAACCTCTCCGCGCATGACCGACGGGATGTGAATCAACAGCCCCATAAGCGCCAGAAAGGTGGTCAGCCCGGCGGCTGATGCTGCTGCGTTTCGTCCTGCCCGGATCAGAAGGGCTGGGAATACAGCTCCGAGGAAGGGAAGGGCCGCGATGAGGAATAGGGACAAGTGCGATACTCCGATCTGGGCGGTCAAATGTAGTACTGGTTTTTAAGGATAATTTTCTAACTGTCCAGCTATTGCAAGTTTTACCCGCAGTCCTAGCGCCATCGATTGTGGTGCGAAACAATGACGCGATCTTGATCTGCCGGTTGAAATTCAACGCGGATTCGAAATTCGGGCTGTGATAAGCACATCCCATCGGATCAGGAGGGAGCTGCGTGGCAGACAAAGCAAACCGAACACGCCGATGGGTTCTGTTGGGCGGTGGCGCCGCCATCGTTGCTGGCTTTGCTGTTCGGGAATATCGCTTGATCCCGCAAGATTACGCGGGTGACAGGCTGAGTGTTCAGGACGCGTATCAGCAAGCGGTGTCTGGGGATGTGTTGTTGGTCGACATTCGCACGCCGCGGGAATGGCAGACCACGGGCGTTGGCCAGGGAGCGCATCCGTTGGATATGCGCCGCGATGATTTCGAACAGGCGCTGGCACAGCTGACCGGCGGTGATCGGAACGCGCCTGTTGCATTGATTTGCGCGCGTGGGGTCAGGTCGGCTCGGCTGAGCAACAGATTGACCGAGGCAGGGTTCACAAACATCATTGACGTACCAGAGGGTATGCTGGGGTCTGCCGCAGGGCCGGGATGGGTACGGACCGGTTTGCCGGTTGAACACAATACAGGAGAGACAGGATGATCCGGGCATTCACCTTGGCAGCGGGTTTGACATTCGCCGGGCAGGCGGGGTTGGCGGCCTGTGCCGATCAGGAAGGCGTGTGTGAGACGGCCTCGGGTGGGTACCACATCGAATTGCCCGAGGCGGATAACCCACCGTTGGTTGTCTTTCTGCATGGCTATGGGGGTTCGGCAACCGGTACTTTGAAAAACCGCAGCATGGTCGAGCCTTTGCTGGCGCGCGGTTATGCAGTCATGGCCCCCGAAGGGTCAGAACGAAATGGCCGCCAAAGCTGGAACTTCTTTCCCGGTTGGGAAGGACGGGACGAAACCGCCTTTCTGACCGAAGCGGTACAGGATGCCTCGGACCGTTTCGATGTGGATGCAGATCGCGTGGTTCTGGGCGGTTTCTCGGCCGGGGCGTTCATGGTGTATTACCTGGCCTGCGCGGCACCCGATACGTTTTCGGCCTATGTACCGGTATCTGGCGGTTTCTGGCGACCGCATCCCGAAAGCTGCGAAGGTCCGGTACGGATGTTCCACACCCACGGCTGGACCGACAATGTGGTGCCGTTAGAAGGACGCATTCTGGGCGGTGGCCGGTTCCATCAAGGCGATATCTTTGCCGGGCTGGAAATCTGGCGGGTTGCCAATGAATGCGTCGATACCAAGCCCAGCGGTTTTTCAACCACCGGTCAGTTCATGCGACGCAGATGGAGCGGGTGTGCCGAAGGCGGCATGCTGGAATTCGCGCTGTTTCCCGGTGGCCACTCAGTGCCCAAGGGTTGGGCGGACATGATGGTGGACTGGTACGAAGGCCTGCCGGGCGGCTAATCACTCGGCAGGGGTCATGACCGTCTTACCCTCGATCAGGCGCTTCAGTTCGTTCCGATGACGTCGGGCGGATCGCGTGATGGCGGGCTCGTGAAAATCCTCTTTCATCCCGACCATGCGCCGCGCGGTACCAGCTGACACACCGCTGAGTGCGGAGAGAGGGATCGCCAGCGCAAGGCTGATGGCAATCGGGGCCAGCCAGATCGACACCAGACCGGACAGGATGCCCACACTCAGTGCGATGCCACTGATGGTTTCCAGCATGTGGCACAAGATCAGCGTTTGCAGGCTATAGCTGCCACCATCCCGCGCCTGCGGAGACCAACCTTTTTGCAGACCAAGCGCCGTCCGGAATACTGCGATCATCTGTTGCACCATCAGGATCGGAGCGTAAAGGATCGACAGGATGACCTCGGCCAGAAACGACGTCAGGAATTTGGAACCGCCGCCGAAATCCGCATAGCGCACTCCGCTGAGGGGCAGCGCCACTACGCCCAGCACCTTGGGGGCCAGCAACATCGCATACATCACCAGAATGATCAGCACATGGCGGGTTTCCGACATCTCGGGCCATTGCGGGAACAGCGGGTTGTCGGGGCTGAAATAATGCAGGACCGAGGCATCCTCGCCCTGACCGATCAGCGCCCACATCACCAGCAAGGCGAACCACAGCGGCGACATTAGATAGCCCACCGCCCCGTGGAACATGTGGAACCGCGACACTGCCCGGAACCCGGCAGACCCCAGCAGCTTCAGGTGCTGCAGGTTGCCCTGGCACCAGCGACGGTCGCGTAGCGCATGGTCGATCAGTGTGGGCGGTGTTTCCTCGTACGAGCCGCGGATGCGCGGCAGGAACCGCACGCCCCAACCGGCGCGACGCATCAGACCGGCCTCGACGAAATCGTGGCTCATGATCAGCTTTTCCTGACCATTCAGGCTGAGCAGTTTTGGTAGACCAGCGCAATTGGCGAAGGCATTGGTGCGGATAATCGCGTTGTGACCCCAATAGTTGCCCTCTTGCCCACACCAGCGCGCCAGACCTTCGGCGAATGCAATGCCATACACGCCGTTGGCAAACTGCTGCATCCGGGCAAAGACCGATTGCGCGCCGATCAGTTGCGGATAACTTTGGATCAGGCCCGCGCCAGAATCGCGCGCCAGTGAATCCGTCAGGCGTAGGATGGCACGGCCCGTCATCAGACTGTCGGCATCCAGCACCAACATCGCATCCCAATCCGCGCCCCAACGGCTGACCCAGTCGGCGATGTTACCGACCTTGCGGTCCGTGTTTTCTTCGCGACGGCGGTAATACAGTTCCAGACCCGGGGCCAGCGTCGTTCGCAGTGCCTCGATACTGGCCTGTTCCTGTGCTGCGATCTCGGGGTCGCGGGTGTCGGACAGGATAAACATGGCATAGTGGTGTTGACCACCCCGCGCCTGCAAATCCTCGAGCATCGTGCGGGCATTGCCCAGCACGTTCCACGGCACCTCGTTATAAACCGGCATCAACAGCGCCACGCGCAAGGGCTGTGGACGGCCCTCGCGTTTGGGCTGTTCCTGCCGCGACAGGGAAACCATGCCTAGCAGCACGGTGCAGACCGTGAAGGAAATCCAGAAGAAGTTGAACGAGATCAGCGCCAGCAGGATGGCTTCGATCAGGTTGATCCCTTCGGCCCCAAACCAGTCGCTCATTACCCACAGCAGGCCTAAAGTCGCGGCCATCGCAGGCGAAAACGCCAAGGCGCGCCAAAAACCGGCCGAGGGGCGCTGACCCTCGGGCACTTGCGCGTCACGGAAGCCCGCGCTGAAATCTTGCGCGGGCATGGCCAGCGGTGCCTCGGGCGGCATGATATGCAAGTCTTCGGTCATACGGTCCAACGGTAGAGCCAGACCTCAGAGGCAGGCTGTTTGTCTTTCAGCAACTGCGCGCGCAGTTCCACGTGGTTCCGGTCGCCCGGCTGGAAGGAAAAGGCCAGACGCAGCCCGCCGGTATCGGGGTTGCGTTGCAGCACACCCTCGGACGTTTCGGCGTGGGGTGAGTTGACGAAGATCGTCATCGCCTCGGGGTCTTCGAACAACTCAGACGGTTCAAAGTCGATGACGGCCAGGCGCCCTTCTCCAAAGGTGTTTTCACCCATGGCGGTGTTGATCACGCGCGGCATCGGCGTGCGCTGCGGCTCGTCCCCCCAGATCAGACGGTAGGACAGGTCGACCTGGCTGCCCGCTGCATAAGGCTCCATCGGGCGCCAATAGGCGACGATGTTGTCATAGATTTCCTGATCTGCCGGAATCTCAACCAGCGTTACAGTACCTTTGCCCCAGTCGCCCTTCGGTTCGACCCAAAGACCGGGGCGTTTGTGGTAATTCGCCTCAAGATCCGCGTAGTCCGAGAACTCGCGTTTCCGCTGCATCAGGCCGAACCCGCGTGGGTTCATGTCAACGAAGGACGAAATCTGCAGACGCGTCGGGTTCGCCAACGGTCGCCACAAAACTTCTCCGGCACCGTTGCGGATCAGCAGACCGTCGCTGTCGTGGACGGCGGGGCGGAAATCGTCGAACCGGCTGTGATTGGTCTGGTCGAACAAGAACATCGAAGTGCCCGGCGCGATTCCGACATGTGTTAGCTCTTCGCGCGGGAACAGGGTGGCCTCGATATCCATGACGCAATCCGCGCCTGCGGTGACGTTGAACCGATAGGCACCTGTCACGCTGGGGCTGTCCATCAGCGCGTGAACCACCATGTCACGCTGGCCGGGTTTTGGGCGCTCCAGCCAGAAGCGGATGAATTCAGGGAATTCCTCACCATCCGGATCGCCGGTTTTCAGCGCCAGACCACGGGCGGAGAGGCCGTAAACCTCGTGCAGGCCGATGGCGCGGAAATAGCTGGCACCCTGCCAGACGCAGAACTCGTCGGTTTTGCCGGGGCGGTGCATCTCGGTGCGTAGGCGCAAACCGGAAAAGCCCAGCGTGTCGTCGATCGGAAGTTCAGGCACATCCTCGGATTTGTCGAACATGCTCAGATCAAACGCGACCGGCGTTGCGAAACCATCCTCGACCGTCGACACCTTGACGGTGCGCGGGAAGTATAAGCCGGGTGTGAAGAAATCGACGTTAAAGGGCGTCTCGGTTCCAAACCACAGCGCCCGGTCCAGACGGAACCGGATCGAGCGGTATTGCTGATAGGTCAGGTCCTGCCATTCCTGGGGCACCATTTCGCGTTCCGCATAGGGGCGGCTGGCAAGATCCCGGGCCATCGCGATGACGTCATTGCGGTCAAAGGGGGTTTCCCCGCCGGTGGCAAATGTGGCAGGCGCAAAGGCAAGCGCCGAAGTCGAGGCCAGAAATGCACGACGTGTAAAATTCATTTCTTTGACTTCCAAGGTTGTGATTTGAACCAAGCGGCCATGTATGCCACCCCGATGATCATCGCAAAGCCAATCATGTTAGCGATGAACACACTGGCAACATCCCGCCCACTCAGGTCCAGTCCGACGCCGATAAGCCGTGCTGCTGCCATGGAAAAAACGAAAACCGCCAGCGATTGCTGCCCGACTTTGGTGATCACGGTCAGCAGGAATTGCCAAATTTTGGCCGCCGCGCCGTGACCGGTGGCGATCAGGCGATGGCCGTGTTCTCCCGCAACGACCCAGCCCAGATAGGCCAGCGACAGGAAGTGCAGATACCGGAACAGGCCAAAATCGGTCTTGTCGCGGAACTCTTTCGTAACGGGCCAAACTTTTCGGATTTCGTCGGCCAGATCGGGGGCTGCTGCGTTGATCCAGGTGAACACTTTCCATGAGCCAAACGGCATCGAGAAGATCAGGAACAGCGCCGCTGCCCAGATCAGCGTTTTCGAGACCGGGGGGGCGGGAATCCAGCCGCGCATGAAAGCAAAGCCGGTGAAGAACAGCAGCTGCCAGCCAAAGGGGTTGAAGAACCACTGTCGATCCGACCACGGCTCGGCCGGCAAGTCCAGAACGTCGGTCTGCGCCACGAGCCACAGCGTGACTGAGGCCAAGGCAACCGCCCAGAACCCAATCCGTGACAGGCCCATGACCAGCGGCATCATCGCCAGAACCACCAGATACATCGGCAGGATATCGAAGTAATTGGGTACGTAGGTCAGGGTGAACAGCCCGACGATCTGCGGTGCAGGATCGTTAAAGAAATGCTGCAGATTCAGCGAAGAGATATAGTTTTTCTCGAACAATCCGCTTTCATTCAGCGCGGCCATGGACATGGCGACAAAGAAGAACAATGCGATATGTGCCCAGTAGACCTGCCAGATGCGGAACGCCACGCGGGCGGTGCCCAACCACCAGCCCTTGCGCAGGAACGCCCCGCCGAAGGCGATGGCCGAAGCCATGCCGGAACAGAACACGAAAATTTCGGTCGCGTCGGAAAAGCCGAACCGCGCGGGGATCCATTTTGCCCAGGGGTCATTGGGGATATGTGCGATCAGGATGATGAACATCGCGATGCCGCGGTAAAAATCCAGGCGCGGATCACGCACACGGGCAGGGGCGGCCGCCGAGGCGGCCACAGGCGCAAAATCAGAAGCGGGCGATGCAGTCGCCATACGTGTTCTGTCCTTCTTGGTCTTTGTTTTTGTTATTCAGCCGGGACGCTTTGTGCGTCTCCGTTGTCGCGGGCCGCGTCGATCAATGCGCGGCGCGCAAGTGCGTAATTGTCCTCGCCTCCGGCCCGTTTGGCGCGGCGATCGTCCAAGATGCGCTCGACAGCATCCAGACGGCCCGCGCGCAGGCCCGAATCAATGGTGATGCGCTCGAATACATCACGTTGGGCGTGGCTGCCACCTACCAGTTGCATGCCATTGCGCGCGCTCGACAAAAAGTCGAATGCGGCGGCGTACTGCCCCTCACCAAAAGCCTCAAGCCCTTTGGAGGCTGCAATACCCGGGTCGGACATGCGGACCGGAGTATCGCCTTGATTGCGTTGCGCGTCTTTCTGGATGCGCTGCAACATCTTGCTGGTCGCTTCGTTGCGGTTATCACCAGTCAATGCCAGCAGATAGTGAAGGTCGGCGAAGACCACGCAGCCATCCTCGGTCCGGGCCGCGCTGAGATCGGCCAGCTCTTCCCAGCGATTGCCTACGTCGACGCCTTCCAGCTCTAGGCGCGACAGCAGTGAGGTCGCGTTCGAGATATCGCGGTAATCGTCCGTTTTGTCCTGGCGAACGTGGGTATCGTACAGCTCCATCACCTGGTCTACCTGACCCAGGTCCAGATGCATCAGTGCCTTGTGCCACCAGACGTGATAGCGGAAGTTGTTGCAATGGGTCCAAGCGTCCTCGCGTCCGGCCAACCAGTCCAGACCCAATTGCGCATTGCCCTGCATCTCGTGCACGTGGGCCACCGCATGCAGACCCCAGGCATCATCCGAAACCATCCAAAGGGCTTGGCGTCCGGCAATCTCGGCCTTTTGGTATTCGCCCGTTTCCTCCAACGCGAAAGCGTGACAGCCCAGAAGATAGCCACGTCCTGGGTGATCCGGTTCATAAGCGGCCAAGACCCGCTCGATTGACCGGCGCATACCGGTCGGGTCACCTAGAACGAACCGGGTTGCGTGGCTGAGTTTCATCGCCAGAGTATCCTGCGGATGGGAGCGCAGAATCTGCTCAAATTTTTGAATCGCCTGCGAGGGCAGATCTTCCAGATACAGGCCAAGCGCCTCGACATACATGCGCTCACGTTCAGAGATCGGTTGCCGTTCCATCGCGGCTTTGGCCTCTGACAGGGCCTCGACCGCGACCGCCGTCATCTCACGCCGGCCCAGCAGAACCATGAACAGCCCCTTGATGGCGTGACCCAGGGCAAAGTCGGGCTCAAGCTCCAGCACCTTGCCCAGATGTTGCGGAGTAATGGCCGCATGCGCCATGAACCCAAGCAGAACACCGTTCCACGCCTCGACGCTTGCCGAATGGCTGAGGGTGTTCATCTGTCCGAAAACATCCTGTTTCATGCGATTGGTCCGATCCAATTTTAATTTTCTACACTATTCGATGTAGCAGAGACTCTGACGGCGTCGTATCAGTATCGCCTCTGCTCTCGAATTGGTGAAAAGCCGTGTGTGTAAAACGTGAAAAAAACCGCCGATTCAACGGCATGTTTCAGCAACATGCCGCCGAAACGGACACAGTGTTTCAATCTTCGAATGGATTTTTGGCGTTCAAAACGGCCTGAGTGTCCGCCCCGAATTCGGGCGGGGCAGCGCGATAGGTGACCGGAGTGCGTGACAATTTCAGCGGATTCCCGATCAGCTGCACCGACCCCGGTGCCGCCTGCATGGCGATCTGCATTTGCCGAGCCGCGACCTGATCCGAGGCAAAAACCTGATCCAAAGTCCGCACCGGGCCGACGGGTACTTTGCGGTCTTCCAGCTCGGCGATGACGGTGGCAGTGTCATAGGCTTGAACCGCCGGGCGCAGAACTGCGTTCAAAGCGTCGCGGCTTTCCAGGCGCGCCGGGTTGGTGGCAAAGCGCGGATCATCGGCCAGCTCGGGCCGCCCGATAAAGTCGCAGAAACGGCGGAACTGTCCGTCATTGCCCACGGCCAGAATCACATGGCCATCCGAGGTTTCGTAAACGTCATAAGGCACAATGTTGGGATGCCCGTTGCCCCGCCGTTGCGGAACATTGCCCGAGGTCAGGTAATTGACGCCCTCATTGATCAACCAGGCAACTTGTGAGTCGACCAATGCCAGGTCGATCTGCTGGCCTTCGCCGGTTTGATCCCGGTGGCGCAGAGCGGCTAGAATGCCAACGCAGGCATACATTCCGCACATCACATCAGCGATGCCAACACCCACCTTCATCGGTGCGCCTTCGGGGTCGCCGGTCAGCGACATGATCCCGCCATAACCTTGCGCCATCAGGTCATAGCCGGGCTTGGACGCATTCGGCCCGGTCTGGCCATAGCCCGAGATCGAGCAATAGACGAGGCTCGGGAACTCCGGCGATAGCGTGGCGTAATCCAGCCCGTATTTCGCCAGCCCGCCGGGTTTGAAATTCTCGATCAGGATATCGGCATGCGATGCCAGCCGTTTGATTTCAGCCTGGCCTTCGGGCGTAGTGATGTCGATGGCGACGGATTTCTTGTTGCGGTTGGCCGACATGAAATACGCACTCAGGTCCGAGCGGCTGCCCTGAGCGTCTTCAACGTAAGGAGGGCCCCATTGCCGGGTATCATCGCCGCCACTGGCCGGGTTTTCGATCTTGATTACGTTGGCGCCCAAATCGCCCAGCAGCTGCGTACAGGTTGGCCCAGCCAGAATGCGGCTGAGATCCAGCACCTTGACGCCTTTCAGCGGTCCCTCAGATCCGGCCATCATATCCTCCACGCTCGATTTCTGCAGCGATGACGGTAAAGCGGTCGGCTTTGACCGCCTGCTCCAGCGCCGACCGCAGTTCTGCGCGGTTGCGGACGGTATGTCCATAGCCACCAAAGGCTTGCCCCATGGCGGCAAAGTCGTGGCGGTCGAAATCCACGCCCATATTGCCCATCTGACGCTGGCGCTGTTTCAACTCGATCAGCGCAAGACTGGCGTCGACAAAGACCAGAAAAATCGGATTGCAGCCCATCTCGGCTGCGGTCGACAGCTCTCCGGCAACCATCAGAAAACCAGCATCGCCCGAGAAACTGATGACCGGGCGGTCAGGCTCAGCCAGTTTCAGACCAATGGCCATCGGTACGGCGCAGCCCATGGTACACAGGGCCGAGGATTGGATCAGCCCGCGTTCTTCGTGGCACTCCCACATCTGGCTCAGCAGGATGCGATGCGCGCCGCTGTCAGCGGTGGCCAGCGTATCAGCGGGCAGGGCGGCGCGGGATTCGGCGATCACGGCCGCCGGGCCCCAGTCATCATCCGCGGGGAAGGCCTGCGCCAGTGCGGCTTTAACCTGCGCGGGTTCACCACCCGGCCACGTCGCGCGGGCGGGGTTCCCCTTGGCGATGGCTTCTAGCGTGGCGCCCGTGTGGGCGACCAGATTCAACCCGGCTTGATGCATGTAATGATCGTTGACGACGGCCGAGATATCGATGACTCGCTTTTCCTCGGGGTCCCAGATCTCGCGCCAGCCAGGGCGCATTTCGATCGGGTCATACCCCAGACACAACACCAGATCGGATTGTTTGACCAACGGCACCAGATGCTTGTCGGCCAAGGGCGACAAACCTGCGCCGCCCAGGCACAATGGATGATCCTCGGGCACGACGCCCTTAGCTTTGTACGTGGTCACGAAGGGGATGTTGAAATGTTCAAGAAACGCCTGCACCACATTGCGCGAGTCGTCATAAAGCACGTCCAGACCCACGATCGCGATGGGGCGTTCGGCCTCGGTCACCCAGCGGCGGGCTTTCTCAACACAGTTCCCTTCGGGCGCGACCGCAGCGGGTTTGACCAGACGGCGGCGTTTACTCCCGGATACGCGCGTGTCCGCGACCGAGATCGGCACGTCGATATGAACCGGACCGGGGCGGGGCTGTGTGGCCAGCGAAACCGCTCTGTCAGCAACCACGTCTGCGCCCTGGGCCGTCAGCGTGAACGTGCCCTTGGTGATCGAGCGGTAAACCTGCGCGTGATCCATCACCTGATGAGTATAGGTCAGTGCCTCATCCGCATCGACACAGCCGGTCAGAACGATCATCGGCACCCGGTCTTGCAGCGCGTTGGCAACAACGTTGATTCCATTCATCGCGCCGGGGCCCAGAGTGGCCACCAGAATGGCAGGTGCGCCATCACGGTGGTGGACAGCCTCTGCCATGAAGCCGGCGGCGTTTTCGTGTTTGGTCAGGTGAAAGGTGATCCCAACCTGTTCCAGAGCATCCACCAGCGTCAGAACCTCTCCGCCTGGCATGCCAAAAGCGTGGCGGCATCCGGCCTCGTATAGTCTTTGGGCCAAAAGGTCAGCCGCGCGGGGGGAGAGGTCCTGCATTCGTTATGCTCCGAAGTTTTCGTTGCTCAGCAGATTGCGGAGGACGTAGCCAGACGCAAGCAGGTTCACGTCAGTGTGACTATTTGGCTGCGGTTTCCGCCACTGACTGAAACTTTGTGTCAAGTTCTTGGGCAATATCGCGCAAAGGCTCTCCGCCCTCGTACACATAGGGGGCAAAGACAAAGCTGGGCGTTTTGTAGGACAGGGTGGCGGTGCCGTCGTCGTTCTCAGTTACGTAAAAACGAATCGGCGCTTCGATCATTGCACTGACAGAGGTTTCCAGAACGCGCACGGCATAGTCGTTGTTGAAGGCACCGATCACCAGATTGCCGGGTATAGTGATGCCACGCGCCGCAGCCGCCTTGGTCGGACCAGCCTGCGTGACCACGATCAACCCGTTTTCCTTCACCGCAGCCTTCGTATCCGCGACCAGTTCTTCATAGCTTTTGACGGTTGGATACACTGCCCAACCCGACAATGGTTCCTCGGCCCGGACAGGTAGGGCGAGAAGACAGAGCAAACCCAAAAGCGTGCGCATGACGGTGCCTCGTTCAATGTGACTGTCTGAGTGATGCCAGAAATCCGAGTTCCGCGCACGCACATTTCCGTGCGTATTCAGGATTGCGCCGACGTCCAGAAAGCCGCAGAAACATGCAATCCATCAAACACGAGGCCACACGTGAACCCGATACGCCTATTGATTTGCAGCAGTTGTGCGGGAACGCGTGACCGAGTGGCCGAGAGGCAGGCCGTGGATGACGCGTTAGTGCGTGCAGGGCTGAATGGTCGGGTCGTCATCTCGGATCACGCCTGTTTCAGTGGCTGCGCTGAGCCGACCGCATTGGCATTGCAGGCCGCAGGACGGGCGTCTTACGTGTTTTCGGGGGTAAATATCGTTACCGATGCCGAAGACATCGCCGCAACCTGCAAAGCCTATCTGGACAGCCCCGCAGGTTGGATCGAAGACGCCCGACCCTGCGGGCGACTTCGGATGTGTTTGCGCGCGCGGATACCGGCGCTTTAATCGACCTGAACGGTCACGGCAGCGCTGACCGGTACGTTGTCGACCGTCAGTGCACTGTGGCTGTTTGCGTTCAGCGAAACCGAAACCTCGACCTCTCCCTTCGGAAGGTCGGGGATGTGTATCCAGTTGCCGTAGAGCCGGGCTAGTTTCTCGCCATTGATGTAAACATGCGCGTGGCCTTCGCCGTCTACATCGGCTGTTGACGCGTTTTCCGGGGCAAACCGGAAATTCTGCGGCATGACGTGCAGGTTCCACCCGGCCATCGGGTCCTGGGTCAGCGCGATTGCAACGCTGGGGGCGTCCGCCCCTGCGGGCAGGTTTACCGTGGTCGAATGGTCATGGGCCATCGCTTCAGCATGCGCGCCGCCGTGATGGGACGGATCGCCATGATCGTGGCCGTCAAACGTGACGCCATTGGCTGCCGCCAGCACAAAACCAGCACCACCACCGAACACAAGGCCGATTGCAAAAAGGGCAAGTGAGCGTGCCATTTTTTCTTTCCTTTAGGGCAAAAAGAAACGCGCCGGGCAGAACCCGGCGCGTCATTATATGAGAGGATCAGGCCGCTGCTTCGACGCGTTTGCCTTCGCTTTGCCAGAAATACCCGGCAAAGGCACCGACCAGAACCCAGGCCACCAGACCGATGCCAAAGGCGCGAGCGGCGAACAAGGCGCCGATCTCGGTCGGGACGGGGCCGGTGAACACATCCGGTTCGGGCGCACCGATCAGGTGTGGTGCCAGCAACAGGGCCGCTGCGATCACATAGCTGATCAGGTTGCCGCCAAACGCAATCAACCACAGCGCAACAAGCGCAGCACCAACAGTGGCAAACCACCAGACCTGTCGGGCATAGACGTCAGCCGCCGCTACACCAGGCACCTCTGGTGCCAGGGTAAAGCCAGGCGCCAGATGAAAGGCGATGAACCCAGCCAGACCCCAAAGCACGCCGGTGCGGCCATCAATCGTGTGGCCCTGGCCTTCGGCCACGGACATCAGGGCAACCATCAGCAGCGCGTAACCGGTATAGGTCAGCATGGTAAAGATGACGCTCAGCGCGTCACGGGTCAGTTCCGAGAACATGCCCGGCAATTCGGGATGCGCCGAAACGGCTTCGGCTCCGAAATGCACCAACTCACCGGTTTCGTACAGCTCTGCGTGCAACAAAACAGGTTGCACAAAGACCAACTGCAGCAAGGCGGCTATCAGCCCCGCTGCAGCACCAGCGAACAACGCGCTGGTCAGTATACGACTGAACATGGTCTTAGTGGCAGGGGAAGCCGGTCGCGTGGCGCACGTCGTGTGCTGCGTCATGCAGCGCTGCGGCCTGTACGTGACCGGTCAGGGTGATGATACCCAGACCCAGTACCACCGCGAACATGACCGGAAGGATACCAGCGCGCGAGGCGGATGCTGTTTGCGTTTGTGTTGCCATCTTTTATTCTCCTTTGCCGCCGCACCCGACGGCCGGTGTTTCAATTGTCGCCTGGCAGGTCTCCTGGCTTGCGGGTCGATGCCTCTGTTCGCCTTCCCCCTGAGAACAGGAGTGGCTGGTTGAACAGGGGCTCTCCGCTTACAGTCGCGGGGGCGGCTGTGGATTTGGCTGCCATGGCAGTCGCACCACATTCCCTCTTAGCATCCGGATGTCTCCGGCAGGACCAGACGCGTTCATTTAGCCTCTATGGTGCCGCTGGTGCAATCGTCATTTGCGACCTTTTAGGTCAGATCACGCGCTTTTTCAGCAAATAGATATCCATGATCCAGCCATGATCGGCACGTGCCTTGGCGCGGGTGTCCAGAATCTCCTGCGCCACATCGGTCAAAGCGCCTTTGATCAGGATTTCCTCTTTCATGCCGACATAGGCACCCCACCAGATGTCATAATCGGCCATGTCCAGGGATTGAAACGAACACTCGCCATCCAGCATTACCGCTACTTTCGAGGCAGTTGCCGGCCAGCCTTCATCTCTGATCCGCCGTCCGGTGGTCACAACAAAAGGCGCGCCCAGATCATTGATCGGGATGGCGTGGGCGGCCGTCAATGCCTGCAGCGCGGTGATGCCAGGGATCACCCGTGTCGTGGGCTGAGGGTCCAGCCGCGACGCGATTCGCAGCGAGCTGTCATAAAGCGACGGGTCGCCCCAGATCAGCAGTGCCACTTGTCGCGCATTCGGGTGGGCCGCAATCGCCTCGTGCCAGCGCAGGGCAATGGCATCATGCCATTCGTCGACCCCACGCAGATAGCCATTATCAGCCCGGCGCTTGGGAATGTCGAAATAGGCGATCTGCGGCGGAGTGTCAGTCACAGCTGCAATGATCTCTTCGCGCAACCCGGCCAGATCAGCCTTGTTCTCGCCCTTGTGCGGGATCAGGATCAGGTCTGCATCGCGGATGGCATTTGCCCCTTGCAAGGTCACGTGATCCGGGTTGCCAGTGCCAATTCCGATTAGAGACAACTCAAACATCGTCGAACTCTGCCAACGGGCCATACAGGATCAGCGCCGGGGCTGTGCCGATCTCGGCCTCCAGCTTTTGCGACAGCGCGCCAATTGTTGCACGGTGCAGGCTCTGGTCGGGAGTCGATACGGATTCGGCCATTAGGGCAGGTGTCTCCAACGGCAGGCCATGCTCATGCAGCGCATTTACCAACAGGGGAAAGGTCCGTTTGCCCATGAACACCACGGTCGTTGCGTCCGGATCGGCCAGCGCGGGCAGGTTCAGATCTTCGGGCAGTTTGCCGCTGACATCGTGGCCAGTGACAAATTGCACCCGCCGCGCAGTCAGGCGTCGTGTCAGGGGTATTCCTGCTGCTGCCGCCGCCGCAACCGCCGAGGGGATGCCAGGGATGATTTCATATTCGATCCCGGCCGCACGCAGGGCAACCAGTTCTTCCTCCAGTCTGCCGAACAACCCGCCATCACCAGATTTCAATCGCACCACGCGAGCACCGGTCTTGGCGTAATCCACCAACAGACGGCTTACGTGATCCTGCTTGGGTGAGGGTCGCCCGGCCCGTTTGCCCACGCCCACCAGATCTGCATCGTCATGCGCATGACTTAGGATTGGGCCGCTGCTGAGGTCATCAAACAGCACCGCATCTGCTTTTTGCATCCGGTCGACCGCCTTCAGGGTCAAAAGCTCAGGATCGCCGGGGCCGGAACCTATGAAGGATACGAAACCGCTCATACCGAGGCCTCGGCGATCAGGTGAAAGAACGTACCGGTGACGTTCCCTCGCACCGAACCTGTTTGCGGCCCTTCAGCACCTTCAGCATCAAACACCCGCGCCAGCGGTGCGTCCGGCTGTTCTACGATCGACGAATAATGGAATTCATGCCCCCGCAGAGCCGTGTCGGCTGCAAAACCGGGCATCGGGGCCAGCAATTCTGCGCGCCGATACCCCAGATTGAACTTGCGCTTTTCATACGAGGTCACCAGCCCCAGCAGGCCTGCCATCTGATGTCGCTCGCCGTCTTTGTCGATTAAGGCCTGTCCCAGCGCCATGTATCCACCGCATTCCCCATGCACGGGTTTGGACTCAGCGTGTTTGCGCAGTCCGGTCTGGAACGTGTTGGCGGTGGCTAGCGTGCCAGCATGCAGTTCCGGATAGCCACCAGGCAGCCAGACCAGATCGGCATCTGCAGCAGGTGCCTCGTCTGCCAGAGGTGAAAACGGTAGAATTTCTGCACCCGCTGTGCGCCATCCCTCAAGCAAATGCGGGTAGGTAAAGGAAAATGCGGCATCGCGGGCCAGCGCAATCCGTTGCGCCGGAGGGCGCGGCAGTGCGGCTGACGATGGCCCATTGGGGCCTGAGGAAGCCGCCGCCTTGACCGCCTCAAGATCCACATGTTCGCGCAGAAACGCGGCATAGCCGACAATTGCGCTTTCCAGATCAGGATGCTCGACCGCCTGTATCAGGCCCAGATGGCGTTCCGGCAGGGTCAGATCACCGCGCCGGGGCAAAACTCCCAGAACTGGCAGACCCGCGCGCTCCATACCCAGACGCGTCAGACGCTCGTGCCGCGGGCTGGCGCAACGGTTCAGGACTACACCGGCAAACGGCAGGTCGGAGTTGTACATCCGAAACCCCAGTGCAGTTGCCGCCGCTGATTGCGCCTGACCGCCCACATCCAGCACCAGCACCACAGGCCAGCCCATGCGCTGGGCGGTTTCGGCGCTGGACCCGTGCCCCAGCTCGCCCGGCTTGGCGACGCCGTCAAACAGCCCCATCGATCCCTCGGCGACCACGATATCCGCACCCTCAGCCTGCGCCGAAATCGCACTCAGCAACGGGTCACCCATAGCCCAACTGTCCAGATTGAACGAGGAGCGCCCGGCAGCAGCCTTATGAAAGGCAGGGTCGATATAGTCCGGGCCGCTTTTGAATGGTTGCACGGTCAGCCCATCCTCGGCCAATGCCCGCAATAGGCCCAGCATGACCGTTGTCTTACCTGTTCCCGAGGACGGGGCAGAAATCAGAAGACCCGGGGGGTTAGTCATCACCGTGGCTCCAGCTTGACCACGGGCTATCGGCACTTTGCGGACGATAGCGGCGGTCGTAATCCTTTGAATACAGGCAGCTTTCATCGAACCCTTCGCCTGCCAGCGCCGGGCCCACCATGATCAGTGCGGTGCGCGAGATGCTTTCATCCAGCGCCTCTTTCAAGGTGTCCAGCGTGGCGCGGATGATCCTCTCATCCGGCCAACTGGCGCGATACACCACGGCCACCGGGCAGTCCGCACCATAGGCGGGGGTCAGATCGGCAATCACCTTGTCCAGATTGCCGATCGACAGGTGAATGGCCAAAGTAGCACCGGTGCGGGCAAAATTCTCCAGCGTCTCACCTTCGGGCATCGAGGATGCACGGCCCGGCGTCCGGGTCAGCACCACGGATTGTGCCAGTCCAGGCAGGGTCAGCTCGGTTCCCAGTGAAGCCGCCGCAGCTGCAAAGGACGGCACGCCCGGCGTCACGCTGACCGGGATGCCCATCTCTTTCAGCCGTCTGATTTGTTCACCCATCGCTGACCAGACCGACAGGTCGCCGGAATGCAGGCGCGCCACATCCTGACCAGCCTGATGTGCGGTCTCGATCTCGGCCATGATCTGATCCAGATCCATCGACGCGGTGTTTATGATCTTTGCGTCCTCGGGACAGTGACCAAGGATTTCCTCGGGCACCAGCGACCCGGCGTAAAGGCATACAGGGCATGACGCGATGATATCACGTCCGCGCAGGGTCAGCAGGTCGGCAGCGCCCGGTCCGGCGCCAATGAAATGAACAGTCATGTTTGTCCTCCGATGGCTATGGCGCAGGTGGCCAGCCGGTCGTCTGAGATTTGTCTGGGTGAGGTCAGCCGCGCGCCGGATCCGGCAGCGGCAAGGGCGGATGCTTCGGCCACGCTGCCGGTGCCATACGTGGCGCGGCTGCGGTTCGAGCAGGTGAGCGTGCGCTGCCCGGCCAGATCGGCAGGGGCGACGAAATGCAAGGGCAGTGCGATGGCCGAGGCGAATTCGATCAACGCAGGATGTCCGTCTTTGTTCGCCACCGTGGCCAGCGCATCCACGCGCTGCCCGTCGCTGGCCCGGTCAAAGGCCGCGCGCAGGCTGTCCAACGTGGCCGTAGATGAAAATCCCAATCCCGCGACGATCATAGGGTGACGCTCCACTGCACCACCGGATAAGCGGACTTCCAGCCGCGCCGGGGGCCAAGTGCCGAGGCTTGCGCCAGTTCGATCCGCAACAGCTCGCCGCCCAGCTTGTCCTGCCACTGCGCGAGCAAAGCTTCGCTTTCCAACGTCACCGCGTTGGCGACCAGCCTTGTGCCTTTGGGTAGGGCGGCTTGCAGCCATTCCATCAGTTCGGTGCTGAGACCACCGCCGATGAAAACCACGTCCGGCAAGGTCAGACCACCCAGTGAGCCCGGAGCAGTGCCGTGCACAACATTCAATCGGTCCTGGCCCAGCGTATCAGCGTTGCGCCGAATGCGCTCGGCGCGATCTGCGCGGGGTTCGATGGTTGTGGCCGTCAGGGTCGGGTCACACATCAGCCATTCGATGCTGATCGAACCCGTGCCGCCGCCGATATCCCAAAGGTGTTCGCCCCGCTGCGGCGCCAGTGCCGACAGAGTTAATGCCCGCACGGGGCGCTTGGTGATTTGGCCATCGGTTTCAAATATCTCGTCCGGCTTGCCCGACGCCTTTGGAAAGGCGCGGCCTTCGCCTGCAACCTCAAGCCCGACGCAGACCGGGTGGTCGAATCCGCCCAGCAGCGCTTCGGTCAGCGATACACTTCGCGCCCGTTCTCGAGGGCCGCCCAGAGCCTCCATCACATGCAGGCGGGTGTCGGCAAAACCGGTTTCGGTCAAATAGGTCGCCAGTTCCGCCACCGCCTTGCCGTCCCGTAACAGCAGGATGGCACGTACTCCCGGTGCCAGATCAGGACGCAACCGGGTCAGCGGGGCCGCGTGCAGGCCGAAGGTCAGCGTGGTCTCTAGCGGCCAGCCCAATCGCGCAGCGGCCAGCGAAAAGGTCGATTGGCCGGGCAGGGCAGTCCATTCGCCAGCCTCGAAATTGCGCGCGATAACTGAACCTGCACCAAACCAGAAGGGATCGCCCGAGGCGAGAACCACAGTCGGACGGCCCCTAAAGCCGGCCAGCATCGGAAGGCCATCGGAGAAAGGCACAGGCCACTCAACCCTTTGCGCACCGGCCTCGGGGATCAGCGACAGGTGCCGTGGTGGGCCCATGACGATTTCGGCGCGTTCCAGCACTTGACGGCTTGCCGGTGGCAGGCCATCCAGTCCATCTTCGCCCAAGCCCAGAACGGTCAGCCACGGAGCTTTAAGCATGACACACCTCCTGATCCTTGGCGGTACGACCGAGGCCAACGCGCTGGCTAAGGCCGTGGCCGCGCAGGGCGTTCCGGCAACCTATTCCTATGCCGGACGGGTCGATAACCCCCGCCCGCAACCCTTGCCTGTGCGTGTCGGTGGTTTTGGCGGCGCGCAGGGGTTGGCGCAGTACCTTTGCGATCACGCGATAACTCACGTGGTCGACGCCACCCATCCCTTTGCCGCGCAAATGAGTCGGAACGCCATTACAGCCTGCCGCGATACCGGGCTGCCACTGGGCGCGCTGACCCGTCCGGCCTGGACGGCACAAGACGGGGACCGCTGGCAGCACGTTCCTCATATCGACTGCGCAGTGGCTGCCCTGTCCGGCCTGGCGCAACGTGTCTTTCTGGCCGTGGGGCGGATGCACCTTGAGGACTTCGCCGCCCAGCCCCAACACCACTACCTGCTGCGGCTGGTGGATGAACCCGGTGAATTGCCCTTGCCGAATTGCGATGTGGTTGTGTCGCGCGGGCCGTTTACCGAAGCGGATGACCGGGCGCTGATGCAACGCCATGACATCGAATTGGTCGTGTCCAAGAACGCAGGCGGCAGCGGCGCGCGCGCCAAGCTGGACGCCGCGCGGGCGTTGGGCGTGCCGGTGCTGATGATCGACCGTCCGATCCTGCCACAACGGCACGAACTGACGAGCATTACGCAGGTTTTGGACTGGCTGGCTCATTCCGGTGTGAACCTCGGGGTGTAGACGATCGGGGCGCTGTTGCGATCAATCACACGAGTCAGGGATGATCCCACGATAACCACCGTCTGCATGTCCGCCATATCCGGCGTTGCCTCGGCCAGTGTCGAAACCCGGATCGCCTCATCCGCGCGGGATACGGCGCGAGCGAACAGGATCAGACGTTCGGGCTCACATTCCTCGCGCAGTATTTCCAGCGTCTTAACAAAGCCTTCGGGGCGGGATTTTGAGCGCGGGTTGTAAAACGCCATCGCGAAGTCACCCTGCGCCGCCAATCGGAGACGTTTCTCGATCAGCGACCAGGGTTTCAGATTGTCGCTGAGGTTGATGGCACAGAAATCATGCCCCAAAGGTGCTCCCGCACGCGCCGATGCGGCCAGCATCGCGGTGATGCCCGGCAACACGTCGATGGGAATTTCGCGCCATTCAACAGGGCCATTTTCCAGCGCCTCAAACACGGCGGCCGCCATGGCAAACACGCCTGGATCGCCCGAGGACACAACGACCACACGTTTCCCCTCGGCCGCCATCTGCAACGCGTGCTGCGACCTGTCAATCTCGACGCGGTTGTCGCTGGCGTGCAGCGTCAGGCCGGGGCGTTCGGCCACGCGCGCGACGTAAGGGATATAGCCGACGATATCCGTGGCCTCGGCCAATGCGGCGGAAACCTCGGGCGTTACAAGGTCCTCGTTTCCGGGGCCGAGACCCGCGATCTTGACCCAACCGCTCATGGCCGCCGCCCCTGACCATGCACGATGATGATCGAGAAGTAGGGTGTGACCTTGTCACATGCCTCGGACAGTTTCGTCACGGTCTGGTTCGGCATCTGAGCGTATTCGACGATCCATGCTCGATCATACAGGCCAGCCGTTTTCAGGGCCCGTTTCACCTTTTCGATGTTGCGCCCGATCTTCATCACCACCAAAGCATCGGTCTGCGCCATGCGTTCCGCCAGAGTATCTTCGGGGAGTGTGCCGACCAGAACGGTCAGGACATCATCGCCCCACGTGATCGGGTCACCGGTTGCTGTCCACGCGCCGGACATACCGGTGATGGCGGGAACGACTTCGACGTCAGCTTCGTCACGCAAGCGGCTGTAAAGATGCATGAAAGACCCATAGAAAAATGGGTCACCTTCACACAAAACCACCACATCCTCACCTTCATCCGACAGAGTTTTCAAATGCGCGGCGCAGTCTTTGTAGAAGGCAGACAGCAGCTCGTTATAACGCGGATCGGTTAGGGGGATTTCGGTGGTGACGGGATATTCCATCGGAAATTCCACAGCATCGCCGGGGATCATGCCATTGACGATCTTGCGTGCCTGACCGCTGCGGCCAGGTTTGCGGAAAAACGCCACGTGGCGCGCATTGCGCAGCAGACGGTCGGCCCGAACGCTCATCAGGTCCGGGTCGCCGGGGCCAAGGCCGACGCCGTATATCTTGCCCGCGCTCATTCCGCGCGGCTCGCGATGGCGTTGACGGCGGCGACGGTGATGGCGCTGCCGCCCAGACGACCTTTGACGATACAGGATGGCACCGGTTGCGCCGCCCACAAAGCGTCCTTGGATTCGACCGCGCCGACAAAGCCCACCGGGCAACCGATGATGGCTGCAGGACGCGGGCAGTCGGGATCTTCCAGCATGTTCAACAGGTGAAAGAGTGCTGTCGGAGCATTGCCGATGGCCACAACAGCACCTTCAAGATGCGGGCGCCACAATTCCAGCGCAGCGGCCGAACGGGTGTTGCTCATCTCGGCGGCCAGCGGACGTACGCGTTCGTCATGCAGGGTGCAGATCACTTCATTGTCGGCGGGGAGGCGGAACCGGGTCACGCCCTCGCTGACCATGCGCGCGTCACACAGGATTGGCGCGCCGTTTTCCAGTGCCGTGCGGGCAGCGGTCACAAAACCGGGTGAGAAATGCACGAACTCTTCCAGCCCAACCATCCCGGCGGCATGGATCATGCGGACGGCAACCTGCTCTTCGTCGGCGTCGAACCGGGCCAGATCGGCCTCGGACCGAATGGTGGCAAAGCTTTCCTTATAGATCGCTGCGCCATCGGTTTCATATTCATAGGGCATCAGGTCAGGTCCATGGTCATAAGTGTTTCGGGGGTCAGCCCGCGTTGGCAGGGCTCATCCCCTGCGCGGCCGTGTTTGACAAGGTCAAATCGTCCATCGCGACCGACCAAAGTGACATCCGCTGTTCCCATTCGGGCGCATCCTTTTGAGCAGCCCGACACATGCAGGCTGCCTTCCACATGCGGTGCCAGCGCTCGGGCGACAGCACGGGTTTCTACCTGCGCCTGCGGGCAGAACGGTGCACCGGGGCAGGCGTCGGTGGTCATCAGCGGATCGGTGCCATCTGTGACAAAGGCCGGGGCCGGGATCGCCGCCCCGCCTTCCAGCAGGAACAGCCGCCAGGGGGTCACCCGCAGGGCGGAAGCGCCTGTGTCCTCGATCAAGCTGAACAGACGCCGCGCAGGCAGTTGCCCGAATGCTGCACCATAAAGTGTGCCCAGTTCACAAATGCCAGGTTGTAGCGGTGAGCCAACAGCGTTGGCTGGGCTGCCTTGCCATTCCAAAGGCAAAGCTTGTGCTGCGACCACGCGGGCCATGCGGCGATTGTCCGAGGTTTGGTTTTCGGCAAACCATTCAGCCAACGCGATAAGCTGGTCTATGGCTTCGACCTCTGAGACGGCGCGCCCCGTCTCGCATCCATCGGCGCGAAGGATCAGGCCCTCCGCGCCGGTCTCCAGCCGGATATCCGCAGAATCCGCGGCCATCAGACGGGCCGGGCCAGTGTCGATGGCAAAACCGAATTTCGCAGGCAAGGCTGGCAGGTCTGCCAGTCGATGGATCAAAGATTGCGTCAGCCGCGCGGTCAGATCGCCCGTTTCGTAAAGCGGTGAAACCAGAATGTTGCGGCGTACTTCGATGCCCGGCTCGGCGTCCAAAAGATCCAGCGCGGAAAGCTCAGAAAGCAACGATTTGTGATCGGCCTCTTTCACACCACGTAATTGCAGGTTGGCTCGGTTGGTCAGGTCGATGGTGCCATTGCCAAACCGCTCGGCCAACTCGCACAAGCCCAAAGCCTGCGTCGCATTCAGACGTGCCAACCGGGGGCGCACCCGCACCACCAGCCCGTCACCCGACATCATCGGACGATGGGCGCCGGGGCACCAGCCTTGAACAACAGGTTTTGAGGTGGGGGCGCTCATCCCAACCCCTCCAGATCCGCGCGGATCGAGTTCCGGCGTGTGTTCCACAACCCCGCGTCAAGCAATGCGCGGAACCGGTCCTGCATGGCTTGATGTGCTTCCGGATTGGCCTCTTGCAGGAAGGCGTCAACCTCGGCGTCACCCAGCGTGGCATCGTGGTACAGATCGAACAGGTGCGGAGCGACTGTGCCGGACAGGTGGGCAAAAGACGCCATATGGTCCAGCGTCGCCGCGATCTCTGCGGCCCCGCGGAACCCGTGCCGTTGCATCCCTGCAATCCAGCCGGGATTGGCAGCGCGGGCATGAACCACGCGGCTGATTTCTTCGGACAGGGTACGAGCGCGGGGAGTGTCGGGGTTGGTATTGTCGAGGTGGTACAATTGCGCGCTGCCGCCGATGACGGTCTTGGCAGCGGCAAACCCGGCCTCGTGCGTGGCATAGTCGTTGGCCAGCAGCAGGTCGGTCTCGGTCAGGTCCTGCAGGTGGACAAAGCTGTCGGCATTGGCGACGCGTTCGGTGATGCCGGTGACATCCTGCGCGATATGGTCGCCCTCCAACGCAAAAGAGCTTGCCTGCAGCCATGCTTCACCCGCCTGCGCGCGGGCTTCATCGGTATAGATTTCAGACAGTTGCGTCATATTCACGCCATAGCTGCCGGGCGCTGGACCAAAGACTCGCGCGGCAGGGGCTTGCCCGGCATAGGGGTTCCAATCCGGGGCTTCATCACGGTCAGACAAGGCACGGACGGCCTGACCGAACAGTGCCGAAAGCGTCGGGAACACGTCGCGGAACAGGCCCGATACGCGCAGGGTCACATCAAGGCGGGGGCGGCTGAGATCGGTGATCGGCAGCACTTCGATGCCTGACACTCGCTCGGACCCCTTGTCCCAGACTGGCTTGACGCCCAACAGGTGCAGCGCCATGGCGAATTCTTCGCCTGCCGTGCGCATGGTGGCCGAGCCCCATAGGTCGACGATCAGGCCCTTGGGATAATCACCTTCCTCTTGCAAATGCCGGCGCACCAGCTCTTCGGCCAGCTTCACGCCTTGGGTATAGGCGGCGCGGGTAGGAACCGAACGCGGATCGGTGGTATAGAGGTTCCGACCGGTAGGCAGCACATCCGACCGCCCACGATAGGGTGAGCCGGACGGTCCGGCCTCGATCCGTTTTCCCGCCAGCACGTCAAGCAGAGCCCTGCGTTCCGCACGGGCGGAAGGGGCGGGGTCAAAATTACCGGTGACCTCAGGCGTGCGACCAAAGATGTGCAACCCGTCACCGAACTGGCTTTCCTTGATATCACAGACAAAGCGGTCGATGCGGGTGATTGCCTCGGCGGTGCAGGTGGCCTGATCCAGACCCAGATCGCTTTCCAACCCGATGGCCTGCGCCTCATCCCGGATATCTTCTTGCAGGCGGTCCCGGCGCTTGGGGTCCAGCCCGTCGGCGTTCGAAAACTCGTCCAGCAGGGATTCCAGCCGCACCATCCGGTCGGGCGTGCCGCTTTCCTTCATCGGGGGTGGGATATGACCCAGCGTGACCGCCCCGATCCGGCGCTTGGCCTGCGCGGCCTCGCCGGGGTCATTGACGATGAAGGGGTAGATCACCGGCAGATCGCGGATCAGCGCCTCGGGCCAGCAATTCGCCGACAGGGCGACCGATTTGCCAGGCAGCCATTCCAGCGTGCCATGCGCGCCGATATGGATCAGCGCATCCGCACCCAACCCTCTGCGCAGCCACAGATAAAAGGCCACATAGCCGTGGCGTGGGGTGCGTGAGAGGTCGTGGTAATCATCCTCGCGCAACTCGGGCGTGCCGCGTTCGGGTTGCAGCGCGATCAGGGCCTTGCCACGACGCAAAGCGGTGAAATTGAAAGCGCCGTCTGCTAATGCTGGATCATCCTCGGGCCGTCCCCAAACGGTTTCGAGGTCCCTGCGCAATTCATCCGGCAGATCGGCCAGCGCCGCCAGATAATCCGCAAGCGGCCACGATACCCTTGCATCCATAAGGGTTTCGGTAATGGGTTGGGCGGGGGCGGTGTCGTACCCTTCGCCCTGCAGATCGGCCAACATCGCCTCGACTGAGGCCAGCGCGTCCAACCCCACAGCATGGGCCATCTGCCAGTCCTTACCAGGGTAAGTGGACAGCACCAGCACCGGGGTTTGATCGACCTTGGGCTTGTCATGCAAAGCTAGCCACCCGGTCACCCGGTCGATGATGGCCTCGATCCGTTCATCTTCGGCCCGGTGGGCAAATCGCGAGTATTCCAGATGTGGGTCACGTTTCCCGGGTTCTTTGAATGAGGCGATGCCTGCCGAAATCCGCCCGTCTACCTCGGGCAACACCACATGCATGGCAAGGTCGGCGGGCGAGAGGCCACGTTCCGCCTCGGCCCAGGCCTTGCGGCGTGCAGTTGACAAAGCGACCTGAAACACAGGGACATTGGCCGCGTCCAGCGGAGATGTGCCAGACGCGCCCTTGCCCGAGAATGAAGTGGCGTTGATGATGGCTGACGGCTGCATTGCTACGATATTTCCGCGCAACCATTCGGCGGCATTTGGGGTTTTCAACGACGGCGCGAACAGGCCCACAGCCTCGAACCCGCGCGCGCGCAGGTTACGGATCAGGGCCGCGACCGGGGCGGTGTCCGCCGAGGTCAGGTAAGCGCGATAGAAACTCACGAGAATGCGTTTTGCATCGCCCGTGAACGCCTTTTCCACCGGAATCACGCCACGGTCAGGGCACCAGGCGCCGCATTCGGGGATGGTTTTAGCGCCCATCACAGGGCCTGCATAAAGCCCCGCCGCCAGCGCCATCTGTGCCAGCGCGGCCTGGGCTGCGACTTCGCCGCCGGTATCGCACAGATGCGCCAGCCGCCGCAGGGTTGAAACGGGTAGGGTGGAAAAGGCGTCCAACCGCGTATCTTCGCGCCCATCAGCTGGCAGGACAGCCAGCGCGATGCCCTTGTCTTGCGCCAGCGCCAGAACCTGCTGCAGGCCATAGGACCAATAAGGCACGCCGCCGATCAGGCGGATCAGAATGCCTTTCGCACCTTCCAGAGTTTGTTCGACGTAGGTATCGACGGACAGAGGGTGTTTCAGCGCCGTCAGATTGGCCAACCGCATCGTGGGCATCCGCCCCTCAGCTCCGCCACCGCGATGCCAGCCTGCCGCGAAAGCTCCGAGGTCGCTGTCCGAAAAGGACAGCACCACCAGATCCGCCGGGCTTTGGCCCAGATCGGTCGGGGTCTCGGTTTCCTCGAGCCCGTGGCTTTCGCGGAAGACGACGTGCATGGCTTACTCGGCGGCCTCGGTCACACCCACGAGGATCTCGCGGATCGCGGCCTCTTTGATGTCGTCATGTTCGGCAATCACCACCAGACGCGAGCGGCGCTCTTCGCCGGGTTCCCATGGGCGGTCGTACTGATGTCGCACGCGTGCGCCAACCGCCTGGACCAACAAGCGCATCGGTTTGCCCTGGACAGCGGCGTAACCTTTGACCCGCAGGATGTTCAGCTCATTTGCCAAGCGTTCGATATTGGCAACCAGTGCTGCCGGATCGGTCTGTTCCGGCAACTCGACGATAATGCTTTCGAAATCGTCATGTTCATGATCGTGGTGGCCATCGTGGTGCGACGGGCGTGCATCCATGTCATCCTCGGCGGCAGCCTCAAGCCCCAGTACGACGCGCACGTCCACAGCGCCTTCGGCAACTTCGACGACGGGCAGGGGGCGCGGAGCCTCGGCTGCGATCACTTCTTTGGCCTTTGCCACGCCTTCCGGACCAGCCAGATCGGGCTTGGTCAGCAGGATGATGTCGGCGCAGGAGATCTGATCCTCGAAAACCTCGGACAGGGGTGTTTCGTGGTCGATCGAGTCATCGGCCAGGCGCTGGGCGTCCACAGCCTCGACATTCGGGGCGAAGCGACCGGCGGCGACAGCCTCGGCATCGGCCAGAGCGATCACGCCGTCCACGGTGATTTTCGAACGGATATCGGGCCAGTCAAAGGCTTTCAGCAGCGGCTTGGGCAGGGCCAAGCCCGAGGTTTCGATCAGGATGTGATCGGGGCGCGGTTCCAGCGCCATTAGGGCTTCGATGGTCGGGATGAAATCATCGGCCACGGTGCAACAGATGCAACCATTGGCCAATTCCATGATGTTTTCTGCGGGGCAATCGGGAATGGCGCAGGACTTCAGGATATCGCCATCGACGCCAACATCGCCGAACTCATTGACGACAACGGCCAGACGCTTGCCCTGCGGGTTCTGCATTAGATGTTTGACCAGCGTGGTTTTGCCCGAACCCAGAAAGCCGGTGATCACAGTGACGGGGAGTTTTTCGAGGTTGCTCATTTCAGGGCTCCAATCGGGGGAATGCGGGCCGCACAGTTTTTGCGGAAATGTTCGGGACGTTCGCGCCATTTGACCAAACCGTCTTCGGCGGCGAGATACTTGGTGACGCCTTCGACGATGGTGTCGACATGGTCGATTTCGTTCAGGTTTTCGTACACAAAGGTCCAGCGGGTCGGTCCGCCGCGCAGCACTATGGAACAACCCTGATCGCAATTTGACAGGCACTCGACCGGCTTCAGCACGATACCTTCGGGCAAATCTGCGTCTTCCAGTGCCTTGTGCAGCAGGGCACCTGGACGTTGCGCATCGTCTTCAATCGGCAGGCCACGCCGACAGGTCGTGCAGACCAGCAGCTCGACTGGTGCAGTCTCGGTCACGTCTCTCATCCCCCCAAATCCTCTTTGCAGGGGACGGGGTTTCATGCGGGCCACGTCTGCACATGGACCCGACACCGGATCACCCCGTCCGGTTTCAACTTCGGGTGCTGGCAGGTCTCCCGGCTTGCGGATGTCGGGGCGTTTGCCCCGGCAGATGTCCCGCCTTCCCGGCCTTGCGGGCCAGTGGCATTGGGCACCCTCTCCGGTCACGGTCGCGGGGGCGGCTGCGTTTGACGGTTGCCCGCTGACGCATTCCCTTTTCATCCATCCGAAGATGGACACCAACGCATGCGACATGCGGCACGGGCAGGGGGCTTGTCAAGCACGAGGCGCATGGTGAAATCGTTCAAACCGAAAAAGCGACCAGCCTGTGTCAATCTGCGGCATGCACGGCCAGCCGTTCCCGCAGCCAGGCGCAAAACAACCCTGCCGCAGCGGTCGGTTGCGCAGCGCCTTGTGTACGGATCAGGTAATGCGATTGGGCAAAGGGAATCGCAGGACCCGCAATTGCAATCGGCGCAGCCTGCCGGATCGCATTCCGGGCGAACCGTTCCAGAACCGTTGCATAGCCCGCACCGGCCATCACAAGCTGCAGTGCTGCGACCGAGGTGTCCACCGAATGTCGGGGCGGTTGGTCCGGAAGCGCGAGTCCGTTGGCCTGAAAGTACCGCGCCCAGTTGTCTTCGTATCCAAGGATATGAATCAGAGGGCCTTGCCGCAGTACGTTCAGGGTCGCGGGCGAGTCCCCGGCCCGGCATACCGGTACCAGCATTTCGTCTGTCAGCTTTTCGGACTGAACGCCGAGCCAATCGCCATAACCCAACCGGATTTCCACATCCACATCGCCGGGGGCCACGCTGTCATTCCAGATGTGCGAGACAAGGCGTACGGGGATCTCGGGGTGGCGAGCGGTAAAGTCGGGCAGTTCCGCCGCGACCCAATAGGTGGCTGTCGATATCGCCGCACGGATCGTCAGGGTCTGGCGAGAGGCAGGGCCGAACAGGCTGTTGGTGGACAGGGCGATGTCGCCAAGCGCACGCCGCACAGTCAACGAATAAGACTGCCCCAGCTCAGTCAGTTCCAACCGCCGGGCATTCCGGGTGAACAGCTTTTGCCCAAGCTCGGCCTCAAGCGACCGGATATGCAATGAGACCGCCGTCTGCGTCAGGCCCAGCTCTTTTGCTGTGGTGGTGAAATTCAGATGCCGCGCGGCGGTTTCAAAGCTGCGCAACCATGTGGGGTTTGGAAGGCGGTCCATATATCACCAAATTATTTTGACCATAATTGGCATTATTAATCATTTTCGTTTCTAACAGACAACACTGATACTCGGCCCGAATACGACCGTCAGGAGGGAAAAATGAAAGTCGGATTTATCGGTTTAGGAAATGTGGGCGGCAAACTGTCCGGCTCGCTTCTGCGCAACGGGATTGACCTGACGGTTCACGACCTTAACCCCGATTTGGTGGCCGAGTTTGTGGCCAAGGGGGCCGAAGCCGCGGAAAGCCCGGCGCAGATGATGCGGGACTGCGATGCCGTTATAACCTGCCTGCCGTCCCCGGCGGCCTCGGACGCAGTGATGCAAGATATGCTGCCCGAGGTCGGGCCGGGCAAGATCTGGATGGAGATGTCGACCACCGACGAAGCCGAGGTTAAACGACTGGGCGCCATGGTGATCGAGCGTGGAGGCGCGGCGGTGGATTGCCCGGTTTCGGGCGGGTGCCACCGGGCGGCCACTGGCAATATCTCGATTTTCGCCGGATGTGATCGCGAAACCTTTGAGCGGATTCTGCCGTTTTTAACCACGATGGGGCGGCGCGTGCTGCACACGGGGGAGTTGGGCTCAGCCTCGGTCCTAAAAGTTCTGACCAACTATCTGGCGACCGCCAACCTGATCACCTGTGCCGAAGCGCTGGTAACGGCCAAAGCGGCCGGGATGGATTTGAACACCACTTATGAGGCGATAAAGATTTCGTCGGGTACTTCGTTCGTGCATGAAACGGAAAGCCAAGTCATTCTGAACGGGTCCCGCGATATCTCTTTCACCATGGACCTTGTCAAAAAGGACATCGGACTGTTCCAAGACGTCGCCGACCGCGCCGGAGTGCCCTTGGAAATCAACCCGGTAATGATCCGCATCTTCGACGACGGTATCGCCCGCTATGGTGAACGCGAACTGTCCCCGAATATTATCAAACGGTTGGAGGACGCGACCGGGCTGGATATCACGGCGCCCGGTTTCCCGAACGAGATGCAGGATGATGAACCGGAAGAGCCGGGTTATGAAGTTATCCCACAGAGAGGTCAGGCCGAATAGCGCACACCGAGCGCAGTTGAATACCGGTTAGATAATCAAAAAAGTGGAGGCGAGTACCGGAATCGAACCGGTGTACACGGATTTGCAATCCGCTGCGTCACCACTCCGCCAACTCGCCTTTTCAAGTAAAATCAAATACTTGCTGTGGTGTGGCAGGCGTTTTAACACCTTTCGTCAGGGGCGTCCAGTGGGTTGATTGCAAAAATCCACCTCCATGTGTTGCGGCATGGCGCGGCGCGACACCAAGTCTCTGCGATCTGGTGAAACTTTCGACGTTGCAGCCGTTGCCGGTTTCTTCTGGATGTGGCAAAAGCCGGGAACACTAGGGAAAAACATGGGCGATCCAATGACAGATTTCGCAACCCGGCGCCGCACGATGGTCGATACGCAGATCCGACCTTCGGATGTAACGAAATTCCCCATCATTGACGCCATGCTGACCGTTCAGAGAGAGAATTTTGTACCTGACGCTCAGCGTGAAGCGGCTTACGCCGAAGGCGTGATCGACCTTGGTGGCGACCGTTGCTTGCCCGAACCGCGGACATTGGCCAAAATGCTGGATGCGCTGAATATCTCGAATGACGAGGCTGTTTTGGATATCGCCCCGGCTCTGGGCTATTCCACTGCGGTTGCTGCGCGTATGGCGCAGTTGGTGGTTGCCGTGGAAGAAGATGAAGATATGGCCGCCGAAGCGCAAACGATCTTGATGGAAGCAGACGCCGACAACGCGATTGTACATGTTGGGCCGCTGGCGCAGGGCGCGACCGAACACGGCCCCTATGACGTCATCATGATACAAGGCGGGGTTGAGCAGGTTCCCGAGGCATTGATCGCCCAGTTGAAGGATCACGGACGCATTGCCTGCCTGTTCGTCGAAGGAGAGCTTGGAACCGTTCGGATCGGGCATAAATCCGGCGGTCGGGTGACGTGGCGTCATGCATTCAACGCCAATGCCCCGGTTTTGCAGGCATTTTCCGCCGAGTGTGCATTTTCGCTATAATTTCATCGCTTATTTTTCTGCGACCTTGATTAGTTGAAAACATCGGCGCAAACTACGCTCAGGGCAGCGTAATTTTGATTTGAGAAGGATTTCGATATGCGTTCAAGGACAGGGGGAAAGCTAACAAAGGCGATGGCGCTGACTGCGGGGCTCGCGCTCAGTGTTGTACCAGGGCGTGCGGTATGGGCTGATAACCTGACCGACGCGTTTATCGGGGCTTACAATACAAGTGGGCTGCTGGAACAGAACCGCGCCTTGTTGCGCGCGGCTGATGAAGACGTCGCAATCGCGCTGTCAGCGCTGCGCCCGATCATCAACTGGGCGGTCGAGGTCAGTCAGAATTACAATCGCAACAGCACGAGCGCTGGTGTTGTGCGGGATGAGCCAGCCAACTTTTTCACCGGCCTCACCCTGAGCCAGCTGATCTATGATGGCGGCTTCTCGGTTCTGGGCAAGCAATCGGCGCAGGAAACGGTGCTGGCCACACGGCAAACCTTGCTGGACGTCGAACAGGACGTCCTGTTTCGCGGCCTGAACGCGTATTTGGGTGTTCTGCTGCAAGAAGAAACCGTTCAGATTCGCCTGAACAACGTGGATGTGTCTGCCGAAGAATTGCGCGCCTCTCAGGACCGCTTTGATGTGGGTGAGGTGACCCGGACGGACGTCGCGCTGTCCGAAGCACAGCTGGCCAGCTCGCAAGCGGATCTAGCGGTTGCGCGCGGTAACCTGAGCATTGCGCAGGCGGAATATGTGAACGCCGTGGGCAAGGCGCCAGGCCGTACTGCCGGTCAACCAAGCCTGCCGAACCTGCCGCGATCCGAAGGTGAAGCCGTTAGTCTTGCACAGCGCAACCATCCGGCTATTCAGTCAGCGCAACATCAGGTGCGGGCGCTGGATTTGTTCGTTCAACAGCAGCGTGCCAACCTTGGTCCGAATGTCAGGCTGAATGCTGACGCGGGCCTGCGCGAAAGCTATGACAACGATGACAGCCTCGAAGATGCGACTGTCGCGTTGCGCTTTGAACAGCCGATCTATGCCGGTGGCCGTCTGGCCGCCACGGTCCGTCGGGCAATGGCAACTCGCGACGCATCGCGCGCCAATTTGCTGAACGTGCAAAAGGATATCACCCAGGGGGTCGCGGACGCCTATGCCGCTTACCAGGCCGCCAGTGCCAGCCTAAGGGCGTCTACGGAACGGGTCCGGGCCTCGCAAGTGGCGTTTGACGGTATCCGCGAAGAAGCAACCTTGGGTGCGCGGACCACGCTGGACGTGCTGAACGCGCAGCAGGATCTATTGGACGCGCAACTGGCCGAGGTTGCATCGCGCACCGAACGGTCGCGTGCCGCTTATCAACTGCTGGATGCGCAGGGTTTGCTGACGGCTGAACGTCTGGGTCTGGCTGTCCAGATTTATGATCCAACCCTGTATTACAACTTGGTTAAAAAGGCTCCGGCGCAGATCAGCAGACAAAGCCGGGACCTGGATCGCGTCCTCAAAGCGTTGCGTCGCGACTAAGGGCCAATACTACCTGTTGTTAGGACCGGTTTGTTTAGCTACACTCGATCCCGAGGATAGAGCGGTAGAGAACAATGACGGATAAAGTCGTAAAAGCGGGAATCGAGGACGTCTTGTCCTCGATTAAGCGTCTGGTCACCGAAGAAGATCGTAAAATTCCGGGTGTTATGGCGTCATCCAACACGCGAAAGCCTGGCAGGCTGGTTCTGACCGACGCATTGCGAGTCGGTGAAGTGGCCGTGAAAGAGAAGCCTCAGCCAGAAAAAGCGGAACCGATTTACAAGGCCGAAGATTCTGTCAAACCGATGCTTCTGCGGGCTTGTGATATCGTGAAACATGCCGAACCCGCGGTCGAACAGCAAACCACGACTGAGCCAGAGGACGGCCTGACCGGCAGTCTGAGCGCCAAGATCGAAGCGCTGGAAACCGCAATTGCCCGAACCGAAGATCAGTGGGAGCCGGACGGCGACAGCGAAGATGCTTATTCCGGCACGCCGACAAAGCCGCTGGAGTGGGCGGCGGAGGTCGAGACACCGGCAAAACCGCTGGAGTGGGCCGCAGAAGATGAGTTCAACATCACCTACTCGGCAAAGATCAGCCAAGCTGAAACGATACACGAAGACGTTGACACAGCCACAAAGGCAACCTTCGTCCGGGACCCTGCGGTCGTGGCGTCTGCGCAGGCGGTCAAATCAGAAGCAAAAGAACTGCACGTGCGGCCAACTGGCAAAAATGCGCAGACTGCAGGCAAAGACTTGCCAGTGATGAACACAGCTCCTCTGGCTACCGGACAAAGCGCGCTGACTTTGGACGAAGACGCAATGCGCGGTCTGATCGCACAGGTCGTTCGGGAAGAGCTGCAGGGCGTTCTAGGCCAGCGTATCACTCGCAACGTCCGCAAGATGGTGCGGCGTGAGATTTACCGCGCACTGGCCGAGCGCGAGGTCGATTAACCCTTAGGGCCGCTTCGGCGGCCGGGCCATACCCAGCAGGCGATCCAGGTCCATATGCTGTTCCAGATGGTCCGCCAGCGCGTCCAGCGTATCCTCGACCCCATCCTCATATAACAGGTCCGATTCTGCGCCCAACTGCTGCAGGTAGCGGGCGCGGAAAGCGTCAGAAGAAAAGATGCCGTGCAGGTAGCTCCCGCGGATGCGGCCTGTGCTGTCAGCAGCACCTTCCGGCCGCTCTTCGATCTCAAGCCAGGCGCGATCGCAATCGGGACCTTCGGTTCGGCCCATGTGAATTTCATACCCGGTGACTGGCTCATTTCCAGGAATGGTGCGTGCCGTGCGCAGGGTGACCTGCTTTTGGCCTGCCATGAGGGTGGTCACGTCCAACAAGCCCAGCCCGTCAACAGTGCCGGGTCGGCCATCGACGCCATCGGGATCGGCGATGGTTTTGCCCAGCATCTGATAGCCACCGCACAGGCCCAGCACATGGCCACCCCGGCGAACATGGGCATATAGGTCGATATCCCAGCCCTGCGCCCGGAAATAGGCCAGATCGCCGATGGTGGATTTGCTGCCGGGTAACAGCACCAGATCGGCATCACCCGGCAAAGGACGCCCGGCTGGGATGATTTCAACGCTGACCCCCGGTTCGGCGGACAGCGGATCAAGATCGTCGAAATTCGCCATGCGTTCCAATTGCGGGACAACCACTTTGCAGGCCCCGCCACTGTGCGAGCGAATGTCCATCATATCCTCAGCGGGTAATTTCCAGGCGTCATGAAACCACGGAACTACGCCCATGCATGGCCATCCTGTGCGCGCGGCAATGTCGTCGCGCCCTTCGTCAAACAAAGAGACGTCGCCCTTGAACCGGTTGACGGCGAAACCTGTGATCATCTCAAGATCACCGGCATCCAAAACCGCCTGCGTGCCGACGATTTGCGCAATGACTCCGCCTCGGTGAATATCGCCCACCAGAACGACCGGTACGTCAGCGGCACAGGCAAAACCCATATTAGCAATGTCGCCCTTGCGCAGGTTGGTTTCAGCCGGGCTGCCGGCACCTTCGATCAGCACCAGATCGGCATCGCTGCACAGTCGGTCAAAACTTTCAAGCGCGGCATCCAACAGCTTGGACTTGTCCTTGCGATAGTCGCCCGCCTTCATCGTGCCTGCACGCTGACCCTGAACAATGATCTGAGCGCCGGTGTCCGTTTCCGGTTTCAACAGAATCGGGTTCATATCCGTATGGGTCGGACGCTTGGCAGCACGTGCCTGCAGGGCCTGGGCGCGGCCAATCTCGCCACCATTCTCGGTCACGGCGGCGTTGTTGGACATGTTCTGCGGCTTGAACGGCGCTACTTTCAGCCCGCGCCGCGTATAAGCGCGCGCAAGCCCGGCCACCAAAACTGATTTCCCGACGTTGCTGCCGGTGCCCTGAATCATGATGGCGCGAACCATGGTCGTCTCCTATACGTTAGGGCGCAGATGACCTGATTTGACACCAAAGGGAAAGCCCCGGATGAACACGCCCGCGCATCTTTTGATCGGCGCCGCTGCTTTTGCGCGGCCTGCGCGGGGGGCCATTCTGTGGGCTGCGGTGCTGGGCTCGGTTCTGCCCGATCTGTCGCTGTACGTCATGGCTGGAGTGTCCTTGCACGTCTTGAGCATCCCGCCACAGGTCGTCTTTGACGAACTATACTTCTCACCAGCCTGGCAGACGGTGTTTGCCATCGACAACTCATTCATCCTGTGGGGGTTGGCGTTGATGCTTGGGCACTGGCGGGGATGGCGGTTTTTGACGGTCACCGCATCCGCAGGGCTGCTGCATCTGTCGATGGATTTCCTACTGCATGCTGGTGACGGTCGGCCGCAATTCTGGCCGCTGAGCGATTGGGTCTTTCACAGCCCGGTCAGCTATTGGGACAGTGCGTATCACGCGCTTTTGGTAGCGCCTGTTTCTGTCGTTATATGTGCTGGTTCTTATGTGGTGCTATGGAATAGGGGGCTGTCAGCGCCCGCCAAGCTATTCTTTACCGCATTGTTGGGGGCCGAGATTTGGGTTGCCCGCCAATGGCTGCTGTTTTTCTGACCCGGAAATAGAAAAACGCGCCCGGAAAGTGGGCGCGCTTTTTCCTGCAGATGTCGCCTTGGTTTAAGCGGCTTCTGCCTGCTGAGCGGCATTACGACGCTCGCTTTCTTCACGCGACAGCGCGACCGAGGTACGCACGCCACGACCAACGAACTCCATCAACCCGCCGACAACCCGCTCGTTGGGGTCGATACCTGCGCAGGACAGCACCTCGCGGCCATCGCGCGAGCGGGCCCAACGGGCGATCTGTTCCGGGCCGTTGCCGTATTTCTTGTCATCGGCAATAGCGTCGTCCAGTGCAGCCAGCACAACGGCTGCGAAAAGTTTGCGTGCACGATTGCCTTGCTCATTGTTAAAGGCAGTGCCGTCAACGAAATCTCTCATCTCGTCTTCCTTGTTGTTCTTGCTCTTGCATTTTCGGCGTGACGGTCCTTATGACCTATTAGATGTGATTCGGATACAGCTAAAATGCATAGTTGCGTTGCGTCATTTGCATAGCTTGCTGCAAGTGCAGCACTAGGTCTCGTTGTCTTGTCAGGTGTGGTTACGCCAGATATAGGGACGGGAACTGACGCATCAACCGTTTGTGAAGGATTTATGTGATGCCCAAGATAAATGGGAACGAAATTCGCCCCGGCAACGTGCTTGAGCATAATGACGGGCTGTGGGCTGCTGTTAAGGTCGACCATGTAAAGCCCGGTAAAGGCGGTGCTTTTGCGCAAGTCGAACTGCGCAACCTGCGCAATGGTTCGAAATTGAACGAACGTTTCCGTTCGGCGGATAAGGTCGAGCGCGTGCGCCTGGAACAGAAAGATCAGCAGTTCCTGTACGAATCTGACGGCATGCTGGTGTTCATGGATTCCGAGACCTATGAGCAGATCGAACTGCCCGCCGAATTGCTGGGCGAACGCCGCCCGTTTCTGCAGGACGGCATGACCATCGTGGTCGAATTCTATGAAAGCGAAGCACTGAACGCCACATTGCCGCAAAAAGTGACCTGCAAGATCGTCGAGACCGAGCCGGTGGTCAAAGGTCAAACTGCTGCAAACTCGTTCAAGCCAGCCATTCTGGATAACGGCGTGAAGGTCATGGTGCCGCCCTTCATCGGTCAGGATGAGATGATCGTGGTGAACACCGAAAGCATGGAATATTCCGAACGCGCGTAAATCGGTGCTTTGGCAAAACACGAAAAGACCGCGACGGCAGGGGCCGCGCGGTCTTTTTTAGTTTAGCTTTCTGGGTCGACGATATCGTTCTGGGTTCGGACCGAACAATTCCAGCATCAGTTCGTATTTAATGCGGTTGGCACTGACTTGTCGGTAAAAGGCGATCAAAAAGGCCGTGGGGCCCTGAATGCGGCCAAGACCGCTGGTAGCGGCGACCACGGTGCCCACATCCGTTTTGCCATTCAGAACCAGGTACCCGCCCAGCATCAGAACACCGACCGTGCCTGCGCCGTTAATCACGCTCAGCAGAAATTTGGCGGACAGCTTCCACAGGAACATGCGGCGGCGCGTGTTGTAGATATCGTCGAACTGAGCCTCGATATCGCGCGCAACAGCGTCAATGTCCTCGGTCGTCAGCCTGTCGGTAGAGCTGCGCAATATGCGGACCCTTTCGGCAACGAAGACGTTCACCTTTCGCTGCGAGACCAGCACAATCACGATCTGCGGCACGATCATTGAAAAGGCGATCATGCCCAGCCCGGGTTGCGTTGATGAGATGTAGCCAATGACGCTGATCAGCGTGCCGATCTGCACAACCGGGTCTGAAAAGGCACCACCGGCGAACTTTCCCAGCTCCTCGGCCTCGGCGGAAATAGCCGTGGTCATGGTTCCCGAGCGCATTTTCTCACCGGTTTCACTCAGGTCCGATGAGCGCACCAAAAGCCGCTGGCGGATCATGCGGATCAGATCCTCGCCGAGCGTCCCGGCGCGATAGCCCAGCAGCCACTTTAAGGCGAGGCTCAGCAGGATGACCGACATCATGCCTGCACCCAGATATAGCAATCGCTCGGTGCTGATATCGTTCGAGGTCAGATGGTTAACGATATCGCGCTGAAACTCTAATGGCACCGCAGCAAGGCCTGCGATGGCGATGGATAGGACAATAAGAATGATTTGCCGTCCGGCGCTGGCACGCCAGATCGCAGCGTATAACTTAAGCATATGCGCATCCGTTCAGTGGACTGACCGCAGTGTGGCAGCGCCCCGAATGGGTTCAAAGGGTACCGGGCCGCGCAACGGTTCAGCCGTGCCGGAATAGCAACATGTTAGGCGTCAAGCGTGACGGTGGCCTCGGCGGCCTGCATATCGTCGTTGGCGCGGTCAAACCTCAGATAGGCGATCCCCTGACCGTTCGATTGGGTGAACAAGGTGCCGGCCGGTTTGCCACCCGATGTGATCTCGGTCCCAACGGGCGCCGTGCCATTAACCCGAACGCTACACAGCCCTTTACGCAACTCGGTCTTATGCTTCATCCGGGCGGTGACTTCCTGCCCGACATAGCACCCTTTTTTAAAATCGACGCCGTTCAGACCCTCGAATCCAGATTCAAGGATATAGCTGTCGGGGGTCAGCTCGATACCGGTTTCCGGAATGCAGTGTCGCACGCGGATGGCGTCCCAATCCGTACCATCGTCGCCGTCGGCCTCGACCGAATACGCCCGCCACCCCATATCTGGATGGCGCGGGTCGGGCAGGGCGCCTGCGGGTGCCGGGCCGGTGCCGCGTTGCAGATTCAGCCCGCTATCTTCGATCGAAACATCGGCGCGCAGCTTGTACATGCCCAGACGCTTGACGAACCCGTCGGCGATATCCTCGGCGACATCCAGTAGCACCGTATCGCCGTCGCGTTTCAGAAAGAAATCCGCCAGATACTTGCCCTGCGGGGTCAGCAGTGCGGCATAAACCAGTCCCTGATCCAGCCCGGAAATATCATTGGTGACCAGCCCTTGAAGAAAGCTGTCAGTGTCCGACCCGCTAAGGCGCAGAATACGGCGATTGGGCATGGGGTGGTCCTCGTCTTTTCCCTTGGCCTCGTGATATAGGAGATCGCGTCGCCATGACCAGAGGATATCCGCCTTGCCAGCACCAATCAGCATCGTCATTCCGACCCTGAACGCGGCTGAGGCCTTGTTGGACTCCTTGCCGGTTTTGATGGAGGGTTTGCACACGGGGTTGGTCCGAGAGCTGATCGTTACCGATGGCGGTTCAACCGACCAGACCCTTGAAATTGCAGAAGAGGCAGGGGCTGAGATTGTGACCGGGCCGCCCTCACGCGGGGGGCAGTTGCTGCGGGGCTGCGCGGTAGCCAAAGGTGAATGGCTTTTGGTTTTGCACGCCGATACCGTCCTGCAAGAAGGGTGGAGCAAGGACGTCGGAGAGCATCTGCCCACGGGCAACCCCGCGGCTTTTCGTCTGACCTTTCAGGCCAGCGGGTTCTGGCCAGCCTGGGTTGCGGGCTGGGCCAATATGCGCAGCCGGGTGTTTAGCTTACCTTATGGTGATCAGGGGCTTCTGGTGTCACGTCGCGCCTATGACAAAGCCGCAGGCTACCCGGACCAGCCGTTGATGGAGGACGTGGCGCTGGTGCGCGCCTTGCCCCGCATCACCCTGTTGAACACCCGCGCGGTTACGAGCGCGGACCGCTATGCACGGGCGGGGTGGGTGCGTCGGGGGGCACAGAATTTGTGGACCCTGACACGATATTTTCTTGGGGCTGATCCGGAACGCTTGGCGCAGGCGTACCGACGCTGAGCGTTGTGCGCAGTTCGACAATGGATTTGCCCAATCGGAAGGGCGCGGCAAAGCTGACCAGACACAGGGCGACGATTTGCAACACCAGTATATGCGCGTTTTCCTGCAGGTATTCCCATTCGTCTTTTAGCTTTCCGACCTGTTCAACCAGGTCATCATAGCTTTGGGCAAGGATCAGATAATCCCCGGCAATGGCGGGAACTTTCCGGCGCATGTTGTCGATCGCAACCTGTGTTGCATCGTCCAGCGTGGTGAAAACAAGGAACTGATCGATGCTGAACGCATCGGCCTTGGCGGCCATAGCGCGAATTTCCTCCTGCTCGTCTCTTGCTTGTCCGCCTAACAGGAAATGCAATCCTTGCAAGGGCGCGACCTCATTGGTCACGGCGATGAACAAGGGCAGGTCAGCATTGCTGGCGGTTGAGGCCGAAAGGAATTCAACCTTATCGCACAAAACGGCGGTGTCCGGGTCGTAGGCCGGATCGCAGAACCGCAGACGGAACCGCGCGGCGTCGCGGTCAAAAGCAAGCGTCGCGGCATAAGCCACATCGATTTGCCGGTCCAACCGCGAACTGTCCGAGGTGTAGAGCCCGGCCAGAACCGCCACCAGTGCGCCGATCCCGCCCAGAACGACCCAGACAAGGTCGGCCAGCTTCCATGCCCGGTGCCCGGCCGGTTTGCGAAATAGAAACGCGGTGCCAACCGAGCCAATAATAAAGAACAATATCAGCAGGGGCAGTTGATTTTCGGTCACAAATGTCATGACACCAAAGTGACCGCGCGCCAGCGCGCTGGCAACACTCCTCACGTTCAGTTGTAGAGATTTCGCATCAATAGGGCTTGGCCTGCAGGGCAGCTATCTTGCGCTGGTCAACGGCACAATCACCGCTTCCTCCTGCGGTGGAAACCCAAACAGACTCACCGAAAACATTCTCAAAACACTGATCGAAGCTGCGTTGTGATCGGCCTCAACCTGTGCAAATAACTTAGCCGGTCCGATTTGCAGGACAGTTTCTTCCTTTACGAAAGGTTCGGATGTGACCCTGTTTGTCATTGCCATCATTTTGACGGCGGCGGTGTTGCACGCGGTTTGGAATGCGATTGTCAAAACCGCGGCTGATCGGACCACCACTCTGGGTCTGGTGGCGTTGGGGCATGTCATTCCAGCAACGGTAATGATCCTCTTGCTGCCACTGCCCAGTGCCGAAAGCTTTCCATACATCCTGATCTCAACCGTGGTGCATTTCGGCTATTATTTCATGCTCGGCAAAGCCTATCAGCACGGAGACCTAAGCGTCGTATACCCAATTGCCCGCGGTATCGTTCCGGCGCTTGTATCGCTGTGGGCGATGCTGTTGGTGGGCGAGGTGCTGCCGCTGCAAGCGTGGGGTGGGATCGCGCTGATCGCTGTTGGTATCCAGCTCAGCAGTTGGAAGGCATTGCGCTCTGGTGTGGGCCGTTGGGCCCTTGGATTTGCGCTGGGTACGGGCTTTTGCATCTCGATATATTCGGTCGTGGACGGTATTGGCGTGCGCTTGTCCGGCAATACGCTTAGCTACTGGGCCTGGGGTGCGTTTCTGCATCTGTTTATCGCGGGGTTTGTTGGTATCCGTCGACGGAAGACCCTGGCTGAATTGCCTGCCAAAGTCTGGATGATCGGCATTCTGGGCGGGCTTGTTTCGATGACAGCCTATGGTCTGGTGCTTTATGCCAAGAACTTCGCACCGCTTGGTGCAGTTTCGGCGCTACGGGAAACCTCGGTTATTTTCGCGGCGCTGATCGGGTTTGTTTTCCTGAAAGAGGGGAACTGGATGCGGCGGCTTGGTGCAGCGGTTCTTATGGCTGTCGGAGTAGCGCTGATAGGCCTGTCCGTCTGATAGGCCTGCGACACAGCCTTGCTGAAGTCGCCCCCGATCTCTCATAGTAGCGAGAGAAAAGGGAGCGTTTTCATGACCAAAGAGATTGTTCTGATCCACGGTGCCTTTGCAGGGCCATGGTGTATGCAGGATTATGCCGGGTTTTTCCGCGACAGGGGCTGGACGGTACACACCCCCGCGCTGCGCTATCACGGTGGGGACTCAAAGGCCGAACCCGACCCGCGCCTGACCGATACCAGCGTGATGGACTATGCCAACGACATAGCAGAGTTCGTGCAGGGGTTGGACAGCAAACCAGTTCTGTTGGGCCACGCCATCGCCGGAGTTGTGGCGCAGCAGGTGGCCTCACGTGGGTTGGCCAGTGCGATTGTCTTGATCAATCCGAACGCGCCCTGGGGCACTTTGCCCGAAACCGACGACGAACGCGCCATCCCGCGTGCTTTGATGGAGGGCGGGGCGTTCTGGAAACAACCCATGCGGGTCGAGTTCGACCTGATGGCCCCCTTCGCGCTGAACAAAATGCCCGAGGCGCAACAGCACGCGGTGTTCGACCGTTTGGGCGCCGAAAGCGGGCGGGTGATGTTCGAGATGTTTTTTTGGATGTTCGACGATCACCACGCGATGAAGGTCGATATCGACAAGGTCGACTGCCCGGTGCTGGTCGTATCAGGGACTGAAGACAGGGCGGTGAACCCCAACACCTGCCGCGCCCTGGCCGATTTGTATGGTGACCGAGCGACTTTCATGCCAGTCGAGAACCACGCGCATTTCTTGTTTATGGAGCCCGGCTGGGAAAAGCCCGCCGCGCAGATCGCGGACTGGCTGGAGAAGAAGGTGGGCTAGCCCGCCCACCTTAAGCGTCTAGTTGTTGGTCGAGAACGTGCTCTGCGGTTTCCACTTCATCGTGCCGTCGTCCTCACGGTGACAACGCAGCAGGCGTTCCTGGATCGTGCTGACCGTCTGGGTAACGGTGTTGTCGCCGACCAGCAGAACAAACGCGTCCTGCGAATAGGCCATGCCGTTGTAGTAGCAGAACTTGGTCTCGGCCCCGTCCGGAATGGGGGATGCGGTGGTCAATGTCTGCTGCGCATTCGCTTGACTGGCCAGCAGCGCAACGGCCAGCCCAAGGGTTAGTGTTTTCATGTCGTCCTCCCGTTCGAAAATCTGTTGTTGGTTTCATTGCGTCTTGGACGCTCGGAACCTCAATTGTCGTTCTTGAATGACGGTTTGAGAGTAAGTGTGAACGAGATCAACGGGTTAGGCAAGGGGGGTGTTTGGCGAGTTTTATTGGTTTGTACCCGACGCGCTTCTCTTGTGGCCCGTCAGAGCTACCAAGAGATTTTCTTGGCATGGATAAAGCTGACGCTGCGCTTGAGTAAATCAATATCAGCTTCATCATTTTGTTTGTGAATCATTCGATGGCAAGTTGGACAAAGCACTAGGAAATCGTCTGGAATTTGATATCTGCGCGTCTCACCTTCTGACAGCTCTCTGATGGGCTTTGTATGGTGCACATCCAGCGGAATGTTATTGATTGGGCCTTCGTAGCGGTAATGCTCAATTGGCTCGAGACCACAGCCTTCGCATTTTAGCCCGCGACGCTCCAAAACGCGCGATCGTACGTTTTTGGCGCGCTCAATACGCCTTGAGAGAATATATTTCCTAGTTTCGAGGATATCTGTAGTCCCGGCTTCCTCCATCATGGTGTCTACAGGCGTTCTACCTCCTCGGTCTACAAGAGCTTTGTACGCCGCTAACATCATTTCAAGATCTTCATAGAATTGCTGGGGTTCAAGTGTATCTGCCTGATAAACTCTTCCGAACGCATGCCCCGCAACATACCCTGTTGGAAGCTTTTCACTCGAGCCGAGATCAATAGGATCAGAAATAAAATTTTTGGAAAACTCAGAGACCCGCTCCGTCAAGTCGACGGCTCGACGAGCCAGAATTTTCCGCCCTTTGTCGTTTTCTCCGAACTCTCGGTAAACCTCTGTTGTGCCCTGATTGAGCGAAAGCACGATCTCTTCGGTTTGTGCATTAATCAAGTAAACGACATAGAACCCACGTGTTGCAGTGTCCGTGATGAGTGGATCGAAGAATGCCAGCCAAGGTACCGAAGCCCAACGAGATTGGCCGACACTAGCTTTTACCTCGAGTTCGTATGGCAGAAACAAAAGGCGCTTTTTGGCTTCTATTGCTATGTCGTGTCGAACGAAGTTTCCGAATTCACTTCCTGAGAAATTTTTTGCTCGTTCAAAGACGTAATCACGCGCAAGTCGCGACAAATACTCATGAAGCATTTAGATTACTCAAACATCCCACTCCTCCACAAACCGCGCGTTCTCTTGACTTCACTGGAACCGCAGTTTGGTTTTTTTTCCATCAGTTGCATGATCTTAAATGCAGCCAACTCCGACCTCATCTATTAAATTTATTAAATTCATACAACGCGTTATGCAGCGACACAAATGCACTATTGGGCTTAACTGGTGAGGCGTTGAACAACACGACAACGGTCTCTCCGCCCGAAAATCGAAAGACGGTTGTGAAGATGCCTCGGACCCCGCCCCAATGGGTCAGGTGCTGGCCGTTCTCTTCCGGCCAGACATGCCAGCCCGACGCGTAGAAATCACTTTTGTCGTCCTGTGATGCCGTCGCCTCGAAAAACGGTTGGGGCGTCGAGGCCATGGACCAGACCGCCTCGGCCGTGCCGATTGCCCCACCAGCGATACCCAAGCCTGAAAGCCAGCCTTGATCGTCCTTAGAACTCAGCACACGGGTCCAACCGTCGCTGCGAAGTTCCCAATTGGCCCCGGCGGGCCCCTCCAGATGGATATCGGCAACCTGCTGCAGGGCGTCTTCAACTTCCGCCCCCAGCAGATCGGTCAGAAGGCAGAAGCCAACATTCGAGTACGCCGTCTTGCTGCCCGGCGTGTGATCCAACGGCATGGTTTGCCACACGGTCCGGGCCACTTTGGCGCAACTGGCCGACCAGTCGAGGCCAAGCCGATCGGGCGCGAAGATCGGATCAAAACTGATATTTCTATCGAACCCTCCCGTATGCGCCAAAAGCTGCCGCGCCGTTATCTGCGCAGCCCGCGGGTCATGCGGCGGGGGCAGGTCGGCAAGCTCAGCTATGGGACGATCCAGGTCGATTTGGCCACGTTCCTCGGCTTTGATCAGTGCTCTGGCCGCGATGGGTTTTGTGACCGAGGCCAGGCGAAATGGCTGGTCGGTCGACATGGGCGTGTTCTCAATCGGGTCGGACACGCCGAAGGCTACGATTTTGGGTTCTGCATCCGAGGGGCCATAGGCCAGCACAGCCCCCGGAATATTATGTGTCTGAAGAAAGGACTCGACGATGTCTTCGACAGTGGCCGGTTCGCGGTAGCGACCCGCGAACATCACAATCACACCAGCGAGAACAAGAATACCAGTTGACCAGCACAGTCTTGCCTTACGTGATTTGAACATTTGGCCTCTGCACTGATTGATGTCTTTCGCGTTCGATCGTCTTAGACGTCCAACTCCTCCACAAACCGCGCGTTTTCCTGAATGTACTGGAACCGCAGTTCGGGTTTTTTGCCCATCAGGCGCTCGACCAGATCGCCGGTCTCGCCGGGTTCGTCCTCGTCGATGGTGACGCGGATTAGCTTGCGCGAGGCCGGGTCCATCGTAGTTTCTTTCAGGTCCTTGGCGTCCATTTCGCCCAGACCCTTGAAGCGTGACACGTCGATCTTGCCCTTGCCGCCCAGACCTTTCTCAAGCCATTCGTCGCGCTCGGCCTCGTCCAGGCAATAGACGCGTTTTGCGCCTTGGGTCAGACGGTAGAGGGGCGGGCAGGCCAGATACAGGTGTCCCGCGTCGATCATCGGCCGCATCTGGGTAAAGAAGAACGTCATCAGCAGCGAGGCGATATGCGCTCCGTCCACATCTGCGTCGGTCATGATGATGATCTTGTCATAGCGCAGGTCGTCGACGTTGAATTTGGTGCCAAGCCCCACTCCCAAAGCCTGCGTCAGATCGTTGATCTCGGCATTGGTGCCCAGCTTTGAACTGGCCGCGCCCAACACGTTCAGGATTTTGCCGCGCAGGGGCAGCAGGGCCTGTGTCTTGCGGTCACGGCCCATCTTGGCGGACCCACCGGCCGAGTCGCCCTCGACGATGAATAATTCCGTGCCGTCGCGTGTTGAACTAGAGCAGTCCACCAGCTTGCCGGGAAGACGAAGTTTCTTAGTGGCGGATTTGCGTTGTGTTTCCTTCTCGGCCCGTCGGCGCAGGCGTTCCTCAGCCCGCAGGATGAGGAAGTCCAAGATAGCGCCGGCGGATTTCGTGTCGGCAGCCAGCCAGTTGTCGAAATGGTCGCGGACCGAGTTTTCGACCAGCCGCTGTGCCTCGACCGTGGCAAGGCGGTCCTTGGTCTGGCCGACGAATTCCGGTTCACTGATGAAACACGACACCAGCGCACAGCCGCCGGTGATCAGGTCATCACGTGTGATCTGACCTGCCTTTTTGTTGTTGATCAGCTCGCCATAGGCTTTAATCCCCTTAAGGACCGCAGCCCAGAAGCCTGCCACATGGGTGCCACCTTCGGGGGTGGGGACGGTGTTACAGTAGGACTGGATGAACCCGTCGCGTGAAGGCGTCCAGTTGATCGCCCATTCGACCTTGCCGGGGGTGCCGAATTTCTCGTTAAAGTCCACGGTGCCGGCAAAGGGTTGCTCGGCATAGGTGGAGGAGCCGTTCATCGTCTCTTTCAGGTAATCCGACAGGCCACCGGGGAAGTGGAAGGTCGCTTCGGTCGGGGTCTCGCCATCGTCGATGGCGGACTTCCAACGGATTTCGACGCCCGAGAACAGATAGGCCTTGGATCGGATGGATTTGAACAGCCGCGCCGGTTTGAATTTGTGATGGCCGAAGATCTCGGCATCAGCGTGGAAAGTGACTGTGGTGCCGCGTCGGTTCGGGGCCGCGCCGACCTTTTCCACCGGGCCTAAAGGAATACCGCGTGAGAACCGTTGTTCGAACAGCGTTTTATCTCGCGCCACCTGCACGACCATCGAATCCGACAATGCGTTTACCACAGATGCGCCCACGCCATGCAGACCGCCCGAGGTCTGGTACGCCTTGCCCGAGAATTTGCCACCCGCGTGGAGGGTACACAGGATTACCTCCAACGCTGATTTGTCGGGAAATTTCGGATGCGGGTCGATCGGAATGCCACGTCCGTTGTCGCGTACGGTCAGGGCGTAGTCGGCGTGCAGTTCAACTTCGATCCGGTTGGCATGGCCCGCGACGGCTTCGTCCATCGAGTTGTCGAGGATTTCGGCCACCATATGGTGCAAAGCGCGCTCATCAGTGCCGCCGATATACATACCGGGGCGTTTTCGGACCGGCTCAAGACCTTCCAGTACCTCAATCGAAGAGGCGTCGTAAGTGGTGGTCGCGCTTGGCGTCAACAGATCGTCGGGCATCGGGGCTGCTCTTGTTTTTAGGTTGAGACCCATTATGGCAGGTGATGTGGTCCGGGGGAAGAGGGGCGCGAGGTGTTGTGGGCGATTGGCTGTGATCTTGATGAGTGACACCCCTGCACGAAGCCGAAGTTATTAAGGTTTTTCCGCCGTCAATCGTACCCCGCCGATCCTTCTTTGTTTCACGTCGCTGACAAATTGCGCGTACATTTTCAGGAAAGTATCCCCCTTGGACGGGTTGCCAGCGCGTTCGGCCTCGGCATCCAAGGTTTGATACATGCTAAGCCGACGCGCCAGAATTTCGCCCCAGGACGCCGTTACATCGTTGGCCGAGGCAACCGAAAATCCAGTTTTTTTCAACACAGTTTCGTACTCGGGAATGCTCAGCAGGGACTGGCAGGCAAAACGTTGGTGGTACAATTCCATCTCATCATCGGGCAGGGGCTCATGCATCACCCAATCGGTAAAGGCGAACCGTCCGCCAGTGCGCAGAACGCGGAACACTTCGGATAGGGCTTTGAGCTTGTCGGGGATATGCAAGAAGGATTCCTGACTGACCGCCGCATCGAAATGCGCATCGTCAAAGGGTATATCCATCGCACTGCCCAGAATTGGATGCACCTGATCCTGTAGTCCGACAAGCGCGTTCAGTTCCTTGGCACCGTCGACGCGGTTGGGGCTGATATCGAGGCCAGTGACGTCAACGTCATGCTCAGAGGCGTACCATCGCGCAGGTCCACAAAGCCCGGCACAAACATCCAAAACGCGATCACCAGATTTCATCCGGACCTTGTCCGCCAGTCGGGCGTTGGCATTCAGGCCGTCATAGTGATCCTGATCATAAGGGTAGAGCTCTTGCGGGGTCACATCCTCAAGCGATCCGCGAAGGCTTGTCAGCTTGGTCAGGATATGCGGCGCGGAAATTGGGTGGTTGGCATAGAACTCAGTGACAGTTTTCTCCGCCATTTCCATGAGATACTCCCTTACTTGCGTTTCGTCAGCTTAGCCTGACATGGTGGGGCGATCCAGTTTTGTCTCAGAAGGATACGAGTGCGAAACTGGGAGGCGAAGACGCGACACGACAACAGGGCGAGGACCATATGAGCTGGATTAAGACTGTTCCATTTGACGAAGCCACCGGCAAGCTGAGAAAGCTTTACGAGCGGGTCACCGGGCCTGACAAAAACGTGGACAACATAATGATGGTGCATTCTTTGCGGCCGCATTCGATGGAAGGTCACATGGCGCTGTACAAGAACGTCCTGCATCACTCGGCCAATAAAGTCCCGAAGTGGTTTCTTGAGGTGCTGGGGGTTTGGGTTAGTTCCCTGAACCAGTGCAGCTATTGCGTCGAGCATCACTTTAGCGGGTTTCAGCGGTTGTTGGCAGACGCGGAGCGGGGCGATGCCATCCGCGCCGCGATTGAGGCCGGAACGCCGGATTCCGCACCGCTGGACAACGCCCAGATCGCTGCTATGAGCTATGCGCGCAAGCTAACCGAAGCACCTGCGCAGATGGTTCAGGCTGATGTTCGCGCCCTGCGGGACGCCGGGTGGGACGATGGCGAGATCCTCGAGATCAATCAGGTCTGCGCGTATTTCTCATACGCGAACAGAACGGTTCTTGGGCTTGGATGTTCTACCACAGGCGACGTTCTGGGTCTTTCACCCAACAACTCGGATGATCCGGCGGATTGGGGGCATAGCTAGAAATCTACCGCAGCGTGTTGAACTTCATTAGTGGAAAATTTCCTACGCTACGGCTCAAAAATTTGACCCGTGTCAAAGCGAAAATCTGCGCCTTTTGCTAGACGTTCCTGCGGATAGTGAAAAAGGAAAAATTGAATGGAAGCAGCGGCGCAAATTGAACAAAAACAACCCTCTGTCAAAATTGTCCCAACACCCAATCCTGAGCCATCGCAACCCAGCCCCGAGCGAATTCGGCAGGCGTTCGAAAGCGGCAAGTATCCCTACGATCGCAAGATGGCGCGGGGCAAGTACGAGGCGCAAAAGGCGCAATTGCAGGCCGAATTGCTTAAGGTGCAGCTTTGGGCGCAAGAGACGGGGCAACGCTTTGTTCTGCTGTTCGAAGGGCGTGATGCAGCAGGCAAAGGCGGTACGATCAAGCGGTTTATGGAACACCTGAACCCAAGGCAAGCCCGCGTCGTGGCCTTGAACAAGCCGACCTGGGAAGAGAAAGGCCAGTGGTATTATCAGCGCTATATTCAGGAACTGCCTACGGTCGGTGAAATGGTGTTCTACGACCGCTCTTGGTACAACCGTGCGGGCGTTGAGAGGGTCATGGGCTTTTGTTCGCCTAACGAGTACCTTGAGTTCATGCGACAGACGCCCGAGTTGGAGCGGATGTTAGTCCGCTCAGGTATTCAGCTCTACAAATATTGGTTCTCGGTCACGCAGCCGGAACAGCAGCGCCGCTTCAAAAGCCGGGAAACCGACCCGTTGAAGCAATGGAAGCTGTCGCCCATCGACAAGGCGAGCTTGGATAAATGGGACGACTATACCGAAGCGAAAGAGGCGATGTTCTTCTATACCGACACCGCCGACGCGCCTTGGACCATCGTCAAGTCGAACGACAAGAAACGTGCGCGTCTGAACTGTATGCGCCACTTTTTGTCGACGCTGGATTACCCGGACAAGGACCACAATATCGTGGGCCAGCCCGATCCCATGATCGTAGGGCAGGCGCATCACGTCATTCATCAGTCCGAGCATATTCTGGGCACTTCCCTGCATCCTGACGCGCGATGAACCAAGCGGCCAATTGCCGGCAGCACTAGTCTCACCTTGAAATTTCACTGATCACCTCTTGTCCCGGCCTCTGGCCGGGCATAAGGCTGGTGAAATGAATAAGGTAATGACATATCGCGCCCACTTCCGGGCCATTGCAGTTCTGGGCCTGCCGCTGGTCGGCGGGCATCTGGCGCAGTTTGCCATTGGTTTGACCGACACGATCATGCTGGGCTGGTACGGGGTCGAGGCATTGGCCGCAGTGACGCTGGCCAGTAGCTTTTATTTCGTGCTGTTCCTGTTTGGCGGCGGTTTCGGACTGGCGGTGATGCCCATGGTGGCGACTGCGGCCGCCGAAGAGGATGAGACCAGCATTCGCCGCTCGACCCGCATGGGGGTGTGGCTGTCCTTGTTATACGCGGTGCTGGTTATGCCTTTGCTGTGGTGGTCCCACCCGATTTTGATTGCTGCAGGGCAAGATCCGCAGGTGGCTGAAACCGCATCGCAATATCTGCGTGTTGCGGGATGGGGGCTGTTCCCAGCGCTGGTGGTCATGGTGCTGAAGTCTTATCTGGCTGCTTTGGAGCGCACGCAGATCGTTTTGTGGATCACTGTGACGGCCGCTGTCGTCAACGCACTGACCAACTATGCGCTGATCTTCGGCAATTGGGGTGCGCCCGAACTGGGCGTTATGGGGGCAGCAATTGCCTCGGTGGTGACGCAGATGGTGTCGCTGGTTGCGGTCGTGGTCTACGCCGTGCGCGTATTGCCCGAACATAACCTGTTCCAACGGTTCTGGCGCCCGGATTGGGAGATGCTGTACAGCGTGCTGCGTCTTGGCATTCCCATTGGATTTACATTGCTTGCCGAGGTGTCGCTGTTCGCCATGTCGGCCTTTATGATGGGATGGATCGGGTCGGTGCCGCTGGCAGCGCATGGGATTGCGCTGAATCTGGCCTCGGCCACGTTCATGGTGCATCTGGGGTTGTCTAACGCGGCCACGATCCGCGCGGGAAACGCCCTTGGGCGCAAGGATCGACCACATCTGGAAAAAGGTGCAAAGGCGGTGACCGTGATGTCTTTGCTGGTGTCTGTTCTGACGATTATCTTGTTTGTGACCTGCGCCGAGCCGCTGATTTCTGTATTTGTCGAACCCGACGATCCGCAGCGCCCGCAAATCCTGGCCATCGGAACGGGCCTGCTGGCCATGGCCGCTTTGTTCCAGTTGGTCGACGGGGCACAGGTGATTGCACTGGGCCTGTTGCGCGGATTGCAAGATGCCAAGGTGCCGATGGTTATGGCCGGGCTCAGCTATTGGGTGGTTGGGATACCGGCGTCCTATTACTTTGGCTTTGTGCAGGGGATGGACGGGATCGGCATCTGGCTGGGTCTTGTACTTGGGCTTGCCTGCGCGGCCGTCTTGCTGATGGCCCGTTTCTGGATGCGCTCTGTTCAGACCGTAGGGGTGCCTGCGGAATAGCCGCGGCTTCAGCCTTTGCTTAGGCGATCTGCCTTTTTGCGCACCAGTACGGAGCGTAAGTCGTGCATCGCCAGCAACAACCGGTCGGTGACATCCTCAAGCTGTTCGTCCGACGCCTTGGATTGTGCCCATTGCGTGGTCAGATTCAGATAGTCGACCGCGCGGTGTATGTCGTCGATATCCCGTTGCGCCAGCAGGGCTTTGCGCGCGTCCATCCATCGTGCGATTTCCGCCTGATCCGCCGCTGTCAGGGTGCGCTGGCCCTGTGGCTTGACCTCGCCATTGCGGATGTTGATGACCGCGATCTGATCCATCTCGATCCGCCGTTGACGGTTTTCGGTATCGATCCGAAAAACCGCCGCGCCATTCTCGCGGACACGAAAGTAGTATTCAGGCAGTTCTGCGGTCATCAGGGGCCTCCGGATCAGGTCAGGGACGCGCAAAAGCGCTGGATACGGGTGCAGGCCTCGGTCAGGGCTTCGTCCGAGGTCGCATAGCTGACCCGGAAATTCGGTGACAGGCCAAAGGCCGCGCCAAATACAACGGCCACGTCGGCCTCTTCCAGCAGGGCGGTGGCGAAGGCCTCATCCGAGTCAATTCTGGTGCCGGCCGGAGTGGACTTGCCGATCAGGCCCGCGATCGACGGGTATACATAGAACGCGCCTTCGGGCGTGGGGCAGGTGATACCGTCGATCTGGTTCAGCATTTCGACCACCAAGTTTCGGCGGCGTTTGAACGTCTCGTTGTTGGGAGCCAGAAACGCTTGCGTTCCATTCAGCGCCTCGACCGCCGCCCATTGGCTGACCGAGCAGGGGTTCGAGGTCGACTGTGATTGAATCTTGCGCATGGCGGCGATGATCTCGACCGGTCCCGCCGCATAGCCAATGCGCCAGCCGGTCATAGCATAGGCTTTCGATACGCCGTTGCAGGTCAAGGTACGGTCATAGAGGCCCGGTTCGATCTCGGCCGGAGTGCAGAATTCGAACCCGTCATAGGCCAGATGCTCGTACATGTCGTCGGACATGATCCACACATGCGGGTGGCGCATCAGTACATCTGTCAGGGCCTTCAATTCCGAACGGCTATAGCCCGCCCCCGTAGGGTTCGACGGAGAGTTGAAGATGAACCACTTGGTATTGGGCGTGATCGCCGCCTCAAGCTGTTCGGCGGTCAGTTTGAAGCTGTTTTCGAGCGTCGTCTCGACCACGACTGGCGTACCTCCGGCCAGCAGAACCATGTCCGGGTAGCTGACCCAATATGGCGCGGGGATAACAACCTCGTCCCCGTCGTTCATTGTCGCCATCAACGCGTTATACAACGTCTGCTTGCCGCCAGTCCCGACCGAGATTTGTGCGGGCGTGTAATCCAGCCCATGATCACGCTTCATCTTGGCGCAGGCGGCTTGTTTCAATTCGGGAATTCCGTCAGGTGCGGTATACTTTGTCTTGCCCGCTGCAATGGCTGCAACAGCCGCGTCCTTGATGTTCTGTGGCGTGTCGAAATCGGGTTCACCCGCGCTCAGGCCGATCACATCACGCCCCGCCGCCTTCAACTCGGCTGCTTTGGCGGTCATCGCGATGGTTGGTGATGGTTTTACGCGTGACAGTGTCGCAGACAGGAAAGTCATGATGGCCTCAGTTTGTATGTTCAACCTGTCTGTCATAGGGTGCGCCCGAATGACGATCAAGCAGTATGAGGCCGAGACATGGAGACCCTGATGACCGACGAAAATGACTGGTATAGTCCAGAGGCAGCGACATTCGGGGACCGGCTGGCAGGCGCGCGCGAAGCCGCTGGTATGACCCAGACCCAACTGGCGCGTCGGCTGGGTGTCAAAAAAGCGACTATTGTGGCTTGGGAAAACGATCTGTCCGAACCGCGTGCCAACCGTTTGTCGATGATGGCGGGTATGATCAACGTTTCGATCATGTGGTTGCTGACCGGCGAAGGCGAAGGTATGGACGCCCCCGTCGAAGACGGCGAGGTCAATATCGAGCTGGCGGATGCGGTGGCCGAGCTACGCGCAATCCGGGGCGAGATGCGCGCCAGTGCCGAACGGGCCGCGCGGCTTGAGAAGAAGCTGCGCTTGATGTCGGAGCAGGGAAAGTGACCGAAACACGGGAAGTCAGGATCAAACGCATGAAAATGCGGTCCATGCGACGCGGGATCAAAGAGATGGATTTGATCCTTTCGGCCTATGCCGAACGTAATCTCGACGCGATGGATACAGCGGGTCTGGATCAGTTCGACGCGCTGCTACACGAAAATGATCAGGATCTGTATCAGTGGGTCACCGGGCAGGCCCAGCCGCCCGAGGGGTTTGTCCATCTGGTTTCGGATATCGCGCAGACCTTTCAAAAATAAAGAAAATCCAGCTTAACCGATTCTTGGGGATTTCGATTCATGCTGCCTGAAACAGCGCGACTGAATCGGAGGATCGGATGAGTATGGAAATGCAGGTCTCCGCGCCGGAAACCAAGGGTTTCATGACCAGCTATCTTGAAGCGCTCGCTTTGGTCGAGCGGCTGCACCGTCTGCTGCTGGACGTTATCAAGGATGAGTTCGAGCGGGTGGGCGTGTTGGAAATCAACGCCGTTCAGGCCCTGCTTCTGTTCAATATCGGCGATCATGAGGTGACGGCGGGTGAGTTGAAAAGCCGTGGCTATTATCAGGGCAGCAACGTCAGCTACAACCTCAAGAAGTTGGTCGAAATGGGCTATATGCACCACCAAAGGTGTGAGATTGACAGGCGCTCGGTTCGGGTTCGGCTGACGCCGCGCGGGCGGGAAATTCGGGATATCGTGACCGAGCTGTTCTCGCGCCATGCCGAGGGGCTGCAAACCCGTGGTGTGCTTGGGTTGGCGGGGATCGACGACATCACAACCTCTCTGCGCCGGGTGGAACGGTATTGGACGGACCAGATCCGATATATCTACTGATCAGGGGCGCGCATCGGACAGGATCAGCCCTTCAAGCTCTCGGATCAGCTTTCGGGTCATGGCGTCCTCATAAGCGTCAAACCCCAGGGCAACCTCGACAAAGGCATCTGGCCCCAGGATGACCCAGGCGGTGTAATAGGCAGACAGCTCTCCAACCTGCACATAGCGTTTGTCGCCGTGGCTGGGATCATCCGCGCCGATGACCAGGCCGTTGATGGTGATGCCCGAAGCTTCAAGCGTGCTTTTGGCTTCGCGCGGGTGAGTGCCCAGATTGTGTTTGCCGTCGCCGGACAGATCGAGTGTTCGTTTCCAGCAACTTGTTTGGTCGGACAGCAGGTCGGCCCCGAACAGCATCGCTGAGCCAACAGCCGTACCTTGCGGGGCGGCACTGCGCTTGGTTCGGTTCAGTAGAAAGGCGATCTGTTCAAGATCGTTAACAGAACGTATGGCGATCCAGTCTTGCAACAGACGTTGATGGCCCGGCTCGCTCCACTCGAAAATCGCCAGCCGCACAGGGGCAGCAGGGTTTGACAGCAATAGCTGGACCACTTCAGGACGCTGCAAAGCAGCTGCCACACCGTCAAGTTGCAGCCGGTATTCGTGACTGTCCACCGAACCAGAAACATCCAGCCCCAGCGCCAGAGCTTGTCGGCACTCTGCCGTGGCCGAACCAGCGAACAAACTAATGACAAATGCCAATAGTCGCGTCATCTGGGCGCGAAGTCCTGCAGCACGCCGATTTGCAAGCTTGTCAGTTCACGTTCCAGCTTCCGCCGCATGGCGCGTTCGAAATCCTCGAACCCCTGTGCGACTTCTAGAAATGCGCCAGGCCCGTACAGAACATTGTTTTCGAAGTAGGGAATCAGATGAACTTCGCCCTCGAAATCGGCAGCATTGATAACCAGCCCGTTGACCACAATGCCCTCGAACGGAAAGTGGCGATAAGCGGATGCAGGTTGGAAACCATCGTTATTTGCGCCGTCCCCAGACAGGTCGATGGTCTGAAACAAACATGGTGGTGCTTGCTGCATCAGGGTCGCACCAAAAGCCAAAGCTTGCCCCATGGCAGTGGCCGAGTCACCGTCAGATCGGACTGAACGCTGTATGGTCTCTGCCGCCGTTAGCAAATCAGCTTGCGTGTTGATCATCGTCCAGTTCAGGATCATGCGCTGGGTCGAGCGGCTGCCCCACTCATACACAGCCAATGCCACGGGCAAAGGAGAGGAAAAGAACGCCTCGGTCACCTCAGGGGCGATCAGGGCAGCGGCCAGGCCCTGCCGCTGCAGGGTATCCTCGGTTGCATCCACCGAGCTTGAGATATCCATAGCCAACGCCAAGGCCAGGCGACAGGTTTCGGCCCGAAGCGGGCTGGCCAGTCCGGCCAGTCCCAGTGCTGTCAGCCATCGGATCACCAGTGTCCGGTGCTTTCCATGCTGACCCAGGGTTCGGCGGCTTCCAGCGCGTCACCGTTCTGTAGCAACTCGACCGAGATATTGTCGGGCGACCGTACAAACGCCATACGGCCGTCGCGGGGCGGGCGGTTGATCACCACACCATTGTCCTGCAAGTGCTGGCAGACCTCGTAAATATTGTCGACGCCATAGGCCAAATGCCCGAAATGCCGACTGTCGCTGGGCAGCGCATCGTCACCATCCCAATTGTGGGTCAGCTCAATTGGGCGATCCTCTTGCCCCGGGGGCGCCATGAAGATCAGCGAAAACCGCCCCGCCTCGCTGTCATAGCGGCGGGTTTCCTTCAGGCCCAGCAACTCAAAAAACGCCATCGACTTTTCCAGATCCTTCACGCGGATCATGGTGTGAAGATATCTCAGCCCCATTGTGGCTTCCTTTCCGTTCAGGTGATGGGCTGCAGCTTAGCGCGCGGAAAATGCGTGTCGAGGGGCAGGGCGGACACAATTTTGAAAATGCGCCGCTGGGTGCACATGTCGCGGTTCCGGTCGGGGAATTGCCGATATATAGTGGTGGGCGACTCATTGCTGGAAAGGAACTTTTATGCCGCTGTCCTCTGACCAACTGGCCGAGATCGAAGCGCAACGGGCGCAATCGCATCCAACACGCCGCGTTGTGGCTGCGGGTATGGAAGATCACCTTTATACCGCTCATCAGGTGCTGGACCACGGCTTTGTGCGCGTGATCGACTATATGGGTGACGACGCGGCGATCTGTCAGGCGGCGCGGGTGTCGTATGGCAAAGGCACAAAATCGGTGCAGAACGATGAGGGTCTGATCCGCTATCTGATGCGTCACTGGCATTCGACCCCGTTCGAGATGTGCGAGATCAAGCTACACGTCAAGCTACCTGTCTTTGTCGCCCGGCAGTGGATTCGTCACCGCACGGCAAATGTGAACGAGTATTCCGCGCGCTATTCGATTCTGGACCGCGAGTTCTATATCCCCGCACCCGATCACGTTGCCGCGCAGTCCGAGGTAAACAACCAAGGCCGGGGTGATGCGCTGCAAGGGGAAGAGGCCGCGCGAGTTCTGGATATCCTCAAGGCTGATAGCGCCCGGTGCTATGACAATTATGAATCGATGATCAACCAAGACGGCCAACAGGGTCTGGCGCGTGAACTGGCGCGGATGAACCTGCCCGCGAATATCTATACGCAGTGGTATTGGAAGGTTGATCTGCACAACCTGTTCCACTTCTTGCGCCTGCGTGCCGACCCGCATGCGCAGTACGAGATTCGGGTCTATGCGGATACCATGTGCAAGATCGTCGCCGACTGGGTACCCTTCGCCTACAAAGCGTTCGAGGATTATCGGCTGGGTGCGGTGAACCTTTCGGCTCAGATGGTCGACAGCCTGCGCCGGATGCTGGCCGGGGAAAATGTCACGCAGGAAAACTCGGGCATGACCGCTCGGGAATGGCGCGAGTTCGAAGCGGTCATTCGCAAAAGCTGATCTCGCGTATTGCGCATTATTGTGACGGAAAAAGCTAATACTCTCGCGCCTAAGCCGACCCGGCGCGAGGGTAAGGTTTCTAACCTTTGAATATTGGTCAACGGCCGGAAATTGGCCGTTGGCCTGTTTTGATCACCCGCAGCATGCGGGACTGTTTTACAGTGGCTTTAAATCAGATGCCATTTGTCGGCCGTCGCGCCCGTCTTCCAACTCATACGAGACTTTCTGATTGTCAGCGAGCCCGGTCAGACCGGACCGTTCAACGGCCGAGATATGAACAAATACGTCCTTGCCGCCCTCATCAGGGGCAATAAACCCGTAGCCTTTCGTGGTATTAAACCATTTCACGGTGCCAGTTGGCATTTCCCGTGTCTCCTTCTACTTACGCGTTGTCCCACATAATTGGTGGGGGCAGTGATTGACGTCGCCGCAATTGATTACCGTATCGCCGTAACGATACAGCGCGAATTGTGAGTTTCGTCTTTTTCAACATTGCATGGTGAAGTAAAAAATCAAGAATTTCTGAAACGTGCAGGCAAATTTGCTGAAAATTGAACCAGATACAGGAGACACCCGAAATGCGCCTTTATGGTCTGAAGAACTGTGACACGTGCCGCAAGGCTTTGAAATCACTTCCAGATACTGAGTTTGTCGACGTTCGGACCGATGGCGTACCCAAAGCGATGCTGACGCAGGCGCTGGATCGCTTCGGCGAGGCTTTGCTCAATACCCGTTCGACAACCTGGCGTGGATTAGACGATGCACAACGCGCGCGGCCTCCGCTGGAACTGCTGGCAGATCACCCGACCCTGATGAAGCGCCCCCTGATCGAGCAAGACGGTACCCTGTATCTGGGATGGACGGCGGAAACGAAGGCAGGGCTTGGCGTTGCGTGACCTGATGACTATCTGAATTGACGCAAGTTAGAGGATTTTGAATGCGTAACGCTGCTATGATTTTGGGTGTCATCGCCGGTTTGATCGGGATGATTGTTGGCTTTTTCGGCTATGGCTATGTCGAACTGATTGATCGGTTTGGTGAGATCGACGGGCTGGCCGAGCAGGTGGACAACGCGCAACTCATACAGTTCGCGTCGATCATTGCGCCGCTATTAGCGATTGCTGGCGGTGCAATGGCCCATGCACGGGCCCTGATCGGAGGGGTCTTGTTGCTGATCTCAGCGGCCGGGATGTATTACGCCTTTGGCTTTAACGTGTTCACTATGTTCCCGGTGGCATTTGCGGGTGTTGCGGGCCTCCTTGGACTGGCCGCGGGTAAACCGGACGAGCCCAAGGCGCATTTCTAGATCACTTGATGTGCAGGATGCGATCAACGGACAGCGGCCCTGCGCCGTTGATCACGATCACTGCCAGCAGGAAGGACCAGAGTGTCCGATCATCCAGCAGGCTTACGGCGTTGGTGAAGTAGCTGCCCAATTCCGTACCGTGGCCCGTGACATCTACGATCGTCTGAACCCAGACAAATGCCAGCATACCCAATGCCGCGAACCGCGACAGAAGGCCGATCACGATCAGCGTAGGTAGAAGAAACTCAGCCCAGGTCCCCGCAACAGCAATGGCCCAATGCATGATCCCCAATTGCGAGCTGTCATAGCTGACAGCTTCCATGGCTTTGGGGAAAATCTGCACATAGGCACCGTCGGACGGGAACAGGAACCCAAAGAATCCGCTGCCCAGTTTGGTGGTCGCCGAATTCCAATAATACACCAGCAATGTTGCCGCAAAAACCAGCCTGGCCAAGGTCGGTGTCAACCAGCCAGAGGTCATCTCTAACCGTCCCAGGGTGTTGTTGTGCAATGAGATCAGGGCAGTCATGTTGCCAGCCTTTCGATAGTCACAGAGGTTATTGCGCCGCCTTGTAAAAGCAGCGCCAGAGTGGCCCCAAGGTCAAATTCGGGGAAATGGTTTGCAGTATCTTCAAACGCGCCACCAATGGTTTGCCCGGCCTGAAGGCCCGCAATCCAGTGCGCGCCGCCTTCGGGCAGCAGATGTGGAACCGGGTCATACTCGGCCCGGGTGATCAGAACGTCTTGGGCGGCGAGATCGGGTTTGGGGGCGTTGTCTTCGGTGTTGAAACGCCAGATCGAATAAATCGGCCAGTCCGAGCGCAGAACCCGCATCGACGGGGCAAATCCCAGCCGCGCCCGCATGATGTCTTCGGGCGGAACAGCCAGTGCGTCCGCTGGGGCTGGTTCGCTGTCAGCGGCGTGGTAGGAACGGCGCAAGGCAAGCTCCAATTGCGCCACGTCAGGCAGGTATCCAATATGCGAGAGCTGCTCCATTCCGGCAAGAAATTCGGGGAATTCTTCACCATAAAACATCATCAACGGCGATGAGGGGGGATGTTTGCGCAGGAAAATACCCGACAGCCCATCCATGTTCTGAGCCCCCAGCAATTTGGTGATGACCGGAAATGCCTGATGCATCGCTTCGGTCAGCGACACCGCCACGTTGTTGCGATACACACTGAACCGCCGCCCGGCAGGTTGTGCGACCGCGTCCAGCAGTCCTTTAGGGATGGCGGCTGACGGGTTCATCAGCGCGGCGTGAAAACTTTCTTGCGAAACGCTCATGCCGGGACGCGGTCCAGGGCCGCTTGCGCACGGTCTGCTTCGGCCCGCAGCACGGGCCATTCTGGAACGTCCGTGTCCCACTCGACCAACACGGGTTTGGGGCCAGATCGCTCTAGAACGTAGTCCAGCAGCGCCCAAACCGGATCAACGACTTCGCGCCCATGGCTGTCAATCAGCAGGGGGCGACCATGGTCGTCCTCATCCTCATCATGCCCGCCTAGATGGATTTCCCCCACCTTCTCAATAGGGTAGGCATCGATATAGCCCTGCGGTGAGAATTCCAGATTGGTGGCTGAGACAAAGACGTTGTTCACATCCAGCAGCAGGCCGCACCCAGTGCGACGTGCAACTTCGCGCAGAAAATCGGGCTCGGACCAGGTGCTTTCTTCGAACGCCAGATAGCTGGACGGATTCTCCAACAACATTTGGCGACCTACGGTTTCCTGTACCTGATCGATATGCTCGCAAATGCGTGCAAGCGAGGCATTAGTATAGGGCAGAGGCAGTAAGTCGTTCAGAAAATGGCTGTCATGGGTCGACCATGCCAGATGTTCCGAGAAACTGGCCGGTTTCAGCCAGCCAACCAGGTGTTTCAATCGTGCCAGATGGTCGGCATCCAATGGGCCTTCGCTGCCGATGGACAGGCCAACCCCATGGACCGAGATCGGAAACTTTTCCGAGAGATGGCGCAATTGCGCCAGCGGACGACCACCGTCACCCATGTAGTTCTCGGCGTGAATTTCCAGCCAGGCAACTGGCTGTGCGTGTTCAAGGATCTGTGCGAAATGCTGCGGCTTGTACCCGACGCCCGGTGCCAGAGGCAGGCGGTTCGAACGGAGTGTGTCATCCAACATTTGGCAGCTCCTTGTTCTAGAAGTAAGGGGCGGGCGAAGTCGCCCGCCCCCTGAATAGCTTAGGCCAGACTTATGCCGGCAGATCGCGGTCCTGAGCTTCCAGCGAGCCTTTGCGCGGTGTGCCGTCAGCCTCGGCCGGCAGTTCGATATCGGCGCAGGTACCTGCATCGACCAGAGTCCAGGCGTTGCCCTGATAGTCTACGGTCGAGGTGCCCGCGCAGGTTGTGCCGGGGCCCGCGGCGCAGTCGTTCTGACCGGCCAGCGAAATGCCATAGCATTTCTCTTTGGCTTGTGCGGTGGCAGTTGTGGCTGCGCCCGAAACGGCGGCTGCGACTGCGGTTGCGATAACCAGTGATTTTGCGGTGTTCGACATCTCGGTAATCCCTTTTGATGACTGCGTATGTCTGCTTGTGACAATGACAAAGGTAGTGGCTTGCGGCCCAGAGTTGAATTCACGAGCCCGTGTCTCACAAGCCCGTCAGGGCGCACAATGCCCCCTTGTAAGTTAATATACTGTTTTTGAATAAGAAAAGAGGAAATATTTCAATTCGGCCCCAAAAGCGGGGCCGAATTCAGGGCAATTCCATGCCGAATGTTACAACAGATCCGGCGGTGTCGCGGCCTGTGAAAGCTCATTTGTTACAGCTTCAAGCGATTGAACCTGCGTTTGTTTTTCGCCCAGCCGGCGAACGCTGACGGTGCGTTCGTCAACTTCGCGATGACCGACGGCCAGAATGACCGGAACCTTGCCGACCGAATGTTCGCGAACCTTGTAGTTGATCTTTTCGTTGCGGATGTCTGCCTCGGCGCGGACACCGGCGGCCTTGAGCGTCTCAACCACTTCGGCCACATAATCATCGGCTTCTGACGTGATCGAGGCGACGACGACCTGACGCGGGGCCAGCCAGAAAGGCAGCTTGCCTGCGTGTTCTTCGATAAGAATGCCGATGAAGCGTTCGAACGAACCCAGCGTTGCCCTGTGCAGCATGAACGGGCGGTGCTTGGCGCCGTCGGCACCGATAAAGCTGGCATCCAGCCGCTCGGGCAGGTTGGGGTCCACCTGCAGGGTCCCGCATTGCCATGTCCTGCCGATCGCGTCGGTCAGAGTGAACTCCAGCTTGGGCCCATAAAACGCGCCTTCGCCTTCTAGCAGCTCATACTCATATCCGGCGGCCTTACAGGCATCGCCCAGCGCCTTTTCGACCAGATCCCAGCTTTCATCCGACCCGATCCGTTTTTCCGGACGAGTAGACAGTTTGATCGTCCAGTCATGGAAGCCCAGATCGGCATAGACCTTAGACAGAAAGGCAATGAACTTGGCGGTCTCGGATTCGATCTGATCCTCGGCACAGAAGATGTGACCATCATCCTGTGTGAATCCACGCACGCGCATGATTCCGTGCAGCGCGCCCGAAGGCTCATAACGGGCACAAGACCCGAATTCAGCCATCCGCAACGGCAGATCACGATAGGATTTCAGGCCCTGATTGAACACCTGCACGTGACAGGGGCAGTTCATCGGTTTCAGCGCGTTGATTGCCTTTTCGCGGGCATGTTCCTCGTCGACTTCGACAATGAACATATTTTCCTGATACTTGTCCCAGTGGCCCGAGGCCTCCCACAGTTTGCGGTCGACAACCTGAGGCGTGTTCACCTCGACATATCCATCGCGCTCCTGCATCCGGCGCATATAGTCCTGCAGGGTGGTGTAGATTTTCCAGCCGTTCGGATGCCAGAAGATTTGGCCGGGTGCCTCTTCCTGCATGTGGAACAGGTTCATCTCGCGGCCCAGCTTGCGGTGGTCGCGCTTGGCGGCCTCTTCCAGCATATGCAGGTGAGCTTTCAGCTTTTCCTTACCGGTGAAGGCCACGCCATAGATACGCTGCAGCATCGCGCGGTCGCTGTCACCGCGCCAATAGGCTCCGGCGATGGACATCAGCTTGAACGCATCGCCTGGAACCTGACCGGTATGCTGCAGATGCGGGCCGCGGCACAGGTCCTGCCAGTCGCCATGCCAATACATGCGCAGCGGCTCGTCGCCGGGGATGGCCTCGATCAACTCGACCTTATAGGGCTCATTATTCTGCGTGTAGAAATCAATCGCGCGCTGACGGTCCCAGACTTCGGTGGTTACGGGGTCGCGCTTGTTGATGATTTCCTTCATCTTTTTTTCGATCAGGCCAAGGTCTTCGGGCGTGAAAGGTTCCGCCCGATCAAAGTCATAATACCAGCCATTTTCGATGACGGGGCCGATGGTGACCTTGGTATCGGGCCAGATCTCCTGCACCGCGCGGGCCATGATGTGCGCCAGGTCGTGGCGGATCAGTTCATTAGCCTGAACCTCATCCTTCATGGTGTGAATGGCGATATCGGAATCGGATTCGATGGGCCATTGCAGGTCCCAGTGCTGGCCATTCACCGTGGCCGAGATGGCCTTTTTCGCCAGCGAGGTCGAGATATCGGCAGCCACCTGCGCGGGCGTTACGCCTGCGTCATAAGAACGTGCATTGCCATCGGGAAAGGTGAGTGAGACGGATTTTGCATCCAGGGCCATATCGGCTCTCCTCGTCGGTTTGGCGCCCACTGAACGCCCGGTTGCGGGTTATGGTGTCCGGCTCATGTGGCAGGTGCAGCAAAACCTGTCAAGTGTCGAAGGAAGCAGGACTGACGCTGCGAGACTGCAAAAATCGGGAATTGCGACCACTGGTCTGCCGTGCATGATGTGATGCAAATGGAAAGAGGGTTTCATGGCAGCTACGGAATTTCTGATCACCGCAAAAGACCGGCGGTTGGCCTATCACAAAAGTGAGGGCCATGGCCCGACCGTCGTTTTTCTGGGCGGGCTCAAATCTGACATGGAAGGCACCAAAGCGGTGCATCTGGAAGACTGGGCACAGGCGCGCGGGCAGGCGTTTTTGCGGTTCGACTATTCCGGTCATGGTGAAAGTTCCGAGAAATTCACCGATGGCTGTATCGGCGATTGGCACGAAGATACGATTGAGGCTGTGGCAGCCTTGACCGAAGGGCCGTTAATCGTTGTCGGATCATCCATGGGCGGGTGGCAGGCGCTGTTGCTTGCCAGAACGATACCCGAACGGATCGCTGGTATGGTGACCATTGCCGCCGCGCCTGATTTCACCGAGGACGGCTATTGGGCGTCGTTCAGCGCCGAACAAAAGGCTGCGCTGGATAGTGTTGGGCATGTGGAACTGCCCTCGGATTATATGGAACCCTACATCATCACCAAGCGGATGATCGAAGACGGGCGGCAACGGTTGGTGCTGCGCGACGCGCTAGACCTGCCTTTCCCGGTGCGCTTTCTGCAGGGCACGGCGGATACGGCGGTGTCCACTGAAACGGCTGTGCGGTTGCTGGAACACGCCAGTGGGTCAGATATGCGTTTATTGCTGGTCAAAGACGCAGATCACCGGTTCTCGGACGGCCCCTGTCTGGGGTTGATCGAAAACGCAGTGCTTGAGGTAATGGAGGCCAGTTGATGCAGCGCTTTGGGTGGTTTCTTGGGCGTCTGCTGCTGGCACTGACTGTTGTCGGTGGCCTGATCTATTGGTTCGGGCCGCGTGAACAGGTCGACCTGCATCCCCGCTTTGATCCGCGCAAATTCGGCGAAGGGGTTCAGGTCTACTTTGAAAGCACAGAATCCGTCTATGACGACATCGTGCCCGGAGTGGAAAAGCGCGTGGTCTGGCAGGACGGGTTCAAAGAACAACGCACGCCCGTTTCGGTTCTCTATGTGCATGGCTTTTCGGCCTCGTCCGAGGAAATCCGTCCGGTGCCGGATAAGGTGGCCGACGCGCTGGGGGCCAATCTGGTCTATACGCGCCTGAAGGGACATGGTCGCGATGGCCCGGCAATGGCCGAAGGGACGGCTACGGGCTGGATGCAGGATATGGCCGAGGGGTTGGCCGCGGCGCGGGCCGTTGGCGACAAGGTTGTTGTCATCTCAACCTCGACCGGCGGAACGCTGGCCGCAGCAGCAGCGTTGGATGAAGAACTGAGCCAAGACGTGGCGGCTTTGGTCTTTGTGTCTCCGAATTTCGGGGTGAACACACCGGGCGCGTGGATTCCCGGCTTGCCGTGGGCGCGGAAGTGGCTGCCCTTGGTGATGGGGGAGGAACGGGATGTCTCTGGCCCGGACCCGGAGGTAAACACCTATTGGACCTCGGTTTACCCGTGGGAGGCTGTGGTGCCGATGACCCTGTTGGTCGAGGCTGTCTATGCGTTGGACTTCTCGAGCGTGCAGATTCCGGCGCTGTTCTGGTTTTCGGATGACGATCAAGTCGTGCGTCCTGACCTGACGCATAAAATGGCCGAAAGATGGGGTGGACCGAAGACGGTCAATCTGGTGACAATGGGGCCAGGGGATGATCCAGCGTCGCATGTGATCGCGGGTCGGTTGATGTCCCCGGGGCAGACGGACGCGACTGTTGCAGGTATTCTGGACTGGCTGAGTGAGCAGGGGATCGAATAGTGGACCAGCGAGTAAGCTTGATCACAGTTGGGGTGGATGACCCCGAGCTTGCCGCCGGGTTCTATGAGGACATGGGTTGGAAGCGGGTCAGCAGCCCCGACGGGGTAATTGCCTTTGACCTTATCGGCCAGACTTTAGGATTGTACCCGTTGTCTGCATTGGCTGAAGAGATCGGAGTTGACGTAGACTCTTTGGGCCATGGTGCGCTGACGCTCAGCTACAATTGCCGATCAAAGGGCGAGGTTGCGCAGGTGTTGGACAAGGCCGGGGAAGCCGGAGCCGAGATATTGAAACCGGCTGCTGATGTTTTCTGGGGCGGGCATCACGGGTATTTCCGCGCCCCCGATGGGACGATCTGGGAAGTGGCCTTCAATCCCTTCTCTGCGCTTGCACCGGACGGTGCCTTTTGCTGGAACGGGTATGGGTAATGCGAAAGCCGGGCAGCATGTGGAGCCTTGAAACGCTTGGGCGTGTACGTCTGTCCCGGCATTTCTTCATGCGGGAATTCCTGTATTCTGAGATTGGAAATTTCCATGAAAAGCAAAACCTTCCAGACAATCCTGACCTTGCCATCGAAACGGGGCGCTCCTTTTGCCAGACCCTGCTGGACCCGCTTGAGGAAACCTTTGGACGTATCGCGGTCCGGTCCGGGTATCGATCACCCTCGTTGAATCAATTCGGGAATGAGAACCGATTGAACTGCGCCCGCAACGACAACCCGTTGGAATGCCATATCTGGGATCGGGGCGAAGGGGATGCCCGGATCGCCGGGGCGTCAATCGTCATCCCTTGGTTCGCCGATCAATACGATACGGGACGTGATTGGCGTGATTTGGCGTGGTGGATGCACGATCATCTGGACTATTCCGAAATCTGGTTCTTTCCCAAGCTCTGCGCCTTTAATCTGGTGTGGAGGCCACACCCCCATCGCCGGATCGACAGCTATATTGCGCCGCGCGGGTGTTTGCTGCGCACCGGGGCTGAGCCGGGCGAAGACCTGAAAACCCGTCGCAACCGATATGCAGATTTCCCGCCTTTCCGGGACATCAAATATCCCTGAAGTTTAACTTGCCCGAACCTGCAAAACCCCTCATCCTGAGTGCAAAGAGCATTGCTTATAAAGTTGAAGTGTTGCGAGGCCCCGCGTGATTGAGCCGCTGGTTTTACTGCCTGAAATGATGTGCGACGCACGGTTGTTTGAACCCCAGATCAACAGCTTGTCGCGGCAGCGCGCGGTTACGGTTGCACCGATTTCACTGGGCGAACGTATCGAAGAGATTGCGTCGTCCCTTATGGACCAACTGCCGCGACGATTTGCGCTAGCTGGGTCGGGCATGGGGGGCGTGGTTGCGCTGGAGCTGGTTCGGCGCGCGCCGGATCGGGTGTCGCGTCTTTGCCTGATGGCGACGGATGCGCAGGCCGATACACCTCAGACCGCGGCGGCGCGCGAAGAGTTGTTGGTCGCCACGAAAATGGGTCGGCTGGAAGAGGTGATGCGTCGGATAATCAGCTCGAACACGTTGGCGCCGGGACCGCGGCGCATACCCATTCTGAACGATTTGGTCGCAATGGCGCTGGATCTGGGGCCCGAGGTGTTCGAACGTCAGATTCGCGCTTTGCAACGGCGTCCCGATCAGCAAGGTGGGCTGCGGCGCATCAAGGTGCCAACACTGGTTCTGTCCGGCGCGCATGACACCCTTACACCGCTACGCAAACATACCTTTATGTCCGAACTGATACCGGGTGCCGATTTGAAAGTTATTGACGAGGCCGGGCACCTGCCGACGCTCGAAGCGCCCGATTTCGTGAATGACGCGCTGACACAATGGCTAAGCGCACCTGCTCGGGCAGCTTACGTGTAGAATTTCGCGCGCTCAGTCTTGCTGAGTATCGTCGGTGCGACCACAGGTTTGCCGTCGCCTAGGTCAAAAAACGGCGTGTTTCTCCAGCTTCCTGACAACCACGATTTGCTGAGGCGCGTCAGCATCCCAACCGCTGCATAGCGCAGTTTTTCATGCGATTGCTTACCGTTCGACTGCGGAACAAAGCCACGGGTTGTGATCGGACCAAGCCCGCTTGGATCGGAGATGCGCTTGACGTCGAACCCGGCAAAAGGAAACTTCGCGGTCCGCGCGGTAGTCGCCAGCGGCGCATTGCAGCAACTGGAATACCACCGCAACATCCCTTTGGGGCTTAGCTGCATCAGCGCAAGTTTTTCCGAGCCCCCTTCGAAGCAGATCTCCTCTGGGCTCATCTGTAGGATGTTGACAGGGCCGGGGGCTGGATCGGGTTGACCGAAGTACAGCTGTGCTGCGCGGCAGTCGCGGCAAAAGCAACCGACATGGGTGCCCGAATGCACTCCTTCAGCAGTGATATGCCCGTGCAAAGTACCGCATTCGCAGGAGAAGGGCATCGGGTGGGCCGCTCTCCTGCTCATTTTGTCAGGCGATCTTGTTCTTATTGGCGGCCCGGCGTTGTGGTTTGCGGGCGTTGGCGGTCATGAAGTCGATCACCAGTGGCCGGATATTGTCACGCCAGCTGCGTCCGGCGAAAATGCCATAGTGCCCGGCTGCTGGTTCAACATGACTGGCCTTCTTCGATGCGGGCAAACCGGTGCAAAGGTCCAACGCAGCGATACACTGGCCGGGGGCCGAGATATCGTCATTTGCGCCTTCAACCGTCTTGACCGCAACATTGGTGATTTTGCCGATGTCCACCTTGTGGCCCGCGACGACGAATTCGTTCCGGGCAATTTCGCGGTTCTTGAACACACGCTCAACCGTCGACAGATAGAATTCGGCGGTCATGTCCATAACGGCCAGATATTCATCGTAGAAACGGTTATGCGCATCATGGTCCGAAGCTTCGTCTTGCATAACGCGCTGAATCTGCTCGGAGAACGCTTTGGAATGACGCTCTGCGTTCATCGACATAAAGGACGCCAGCTGCAACAGGCCGGGGTAGACCATGCGGCCAACGCCTTTGTACTTGAAGCCGACACGCTGGATCATGGTCTCTTCCAGCTGCCCCATGGTGACGCGGCGGCCAAAATCGGTCACATCGGTCGGGGTGGCATCGGGGTCTACCGGTCCACCTATCAGGGTCAGCGTGCTGGGTTGCGCTTTGGGCTCAACCTCGGCCAGATAGGCCGTGGCGGCCAGAGTCAGCGGTGCAGGTTGACAAATCGCCACCACATGAGTGTCGGGACCAAGTTCTTTCATGAAATCGACAAGATAGAGTGTATAGTCCTCTACATCGAACTTGCCTTCGGAAACAGGAATGTCGCGCGCGTTATGCCAATCAGTGATATAGACTTCGCAATTCACCAGCAGGCTTTTCACCGTCGAGCGCAACAACGTCGCATAATGCCCGGACATCGGCGCCACCAGCAACACCTTGAGGGGCTGTTCCTCGCGCCCATTGACCCGGAAATGCACCAGGTCACCAAAGGGACGTTCGACAACGGTCGTGATATCGACCAGATGGTCTTTGCCATCCTCGCATGTAAAAGTGCGGATGCCCCAGTCCGGTTTGACGATCATCCGTTGGAAAGTACGTTCGGTGACATCACCCCAGGCGGCCATCATACTAATTGCGGGGTTGGGAATCATGGAAAACGCGGGGTAGGATGCGATTGCGCTGGCAGTTGCGCCCATCCATTGGTTGGTGTTGCGCATCGTTTCCATCAGGTCGTATGTCATCATGTAGCGCATGGAAAAAGGGGCCTCCTAGATGTCAGCCAATAAGATTGGACCATTCGCCGCTTTGCCCCCCGACACCCACGACGTTATTCTGCGTAGCAGCGAGGTTAGGGGGGAATTGTTAAAATGACAACAAGTGAAGATCAGATGCCAGAACTAACCGAAGAAAACGTTGAACGCCTTAAAGAAAATATGGAAAAGGTCGAGGCGCTTTCGAAGCGGCTGATCGAAGTCATGTCGGCCAAAAAGCCTCATACCCCCGCTTTGGATGGCCCGAATCAAGAGCTTTTCGCACGAGCAGCAACAGCTTATTGGGCCGAAGCTTGGCAAAATCCGGCAAAACTGCTGGAACAACAGATAGAATACTGGGGCAAGTCGGTTCTGAACTTCGCCGAAGCCCAAAAAGCAATGACCACGGGCGAGGCTGACGATGACCAGCCCAAACCCCAGGACAAGCGTTTTTCCAACCCCTTATGGGAAACCAACCCCTATTTCCGTCTGATCCGGCAGCAATACCAGACCAACGCAGAAGCCATCGCGCAGGCCGTGGCCTCGGTTGAGGATCTGGATGCCAAGGACAAACGCCGCCTCAAATACTTCTCGCAGCAAATTGTCGACATGATGTCCCCCACGAATTTCCTGGCAACCAATCCAGACGCCCTGCAAAAGGCGGTTGAAACCGAAGGGCAGTCATTGATCAAAGGGCTGGAAAACCTTGTCTCGGATCTTGAGGCCAATGACGGCGAGCTGGTTGTCAAACTGGCCGATGAAAGCGCGTTTGAGGTCGGCGGCAATCTGGCGACCACTCCGGGCGATGTGGTCTATCGCAATCGTATGATGGAACTGATTCAGTACAAACCCGCGACTGAAACGGTGTATGAAACACCGATCGTGCTGTTCCCGCCCTGGATCAACAAGTTCTATATCCTTGACCTTAAGGCCCAGAACAGCCTGATCAAATGGATCACTGAAAAAGGCTATACACTGTTTGTGGTCAGTTGGATCAATCCTGATGAAAGCTATGCGGATGTTGGGATGGAAGACTATATCGAAGATGGCTTTCTGACCGCGATCGAAGAAACTAAGAAAATCTGCAAGGTCAAGCAGGTGAACGCGATTGGATATTGCATTGCTGGTACTACTCTAAGTTTGACCCTGGCGTTGCAGAAGCAGCGCGGCGACAAGTCGATCAAATCGGCCACCATGTTTACTGCGCTGACGGATTTTTCCGAACAGGGCGAGTTTACGCCATTTCTGCAGAACGACTTCATCGACGGGGTTGAAGCAGAGGTAAACAAAGAAGGCATTCTGCGCTCATGGATCATGGGGCGCACCATGTCCTTCCTACGTTCGCGCGATCTGGTCTACGGTCCAGCCATCCGCAGCTATATGCTGGGCGAGATGCCGCCAGCCTTTGATCTGCTGTACTGGAATGGGGACGGGGCCAACCTGCCTGCCAAGATGACGGTGCAATACCTGCGCGGGCTATGCCAGCGCAATGAGTTCGCCGAAGGCGGGTTCGAACTTCTCGGGCACAAGCTGCATGTCAGTGACGTGGACGTGCCGTTGATGGCGATCACCTGTCAGACGGATCACATTGCTGCTTGGAAAGACTGCTATCGTGGTGTGCAAAAGATGGGGTCACGTTCCAAGACTTTTGTCGTCTCGGAATCCGGTCACATCGCAGGCATCATCAACCCGCCCAGCAAGAAGAAATACGGCCACTACACCAACCCCGATCTGAAGGTGGACGCGGACACCTGGATGAAAGAGGCCGACTTCCACGAAGGTTCGTGGTGGCCCCTGTGGGAGACCTGGTTGAAGAAGCGATCCGGCAAGCAGGTTCCTGCCCGCGATACCGGCGATTCGGATCACCCACGGCTTGCACCAGCACCCGGGACCTATGTGGTGGCCGATCCAAACAGCTGATTTCATTTTGAAACTTAAGAATTTCTGCAATGCAGCAAGAAAAAACTTGCAATGCTGCATTGCAGCAATCATATTGTCCTCAAGCTGATGAAAGCCGGGGTGGGCCCGGTTCGGCAAAAAGGATTAGGACAATGGCAAAGACTCAAGACTTTACCGCGACCCTGAAAGACATGATGGGTGCATTCCCCGTTGACACCACCGCTCTGGAAGGTGCCTTCAAATCGACCGCTTCGCTGAACGAAAAGCTGTCGGGTGTTGCTCTGGAAGCAGCAGAGAAGTCGGCTGAAATCTCGAACAAATGGACCAAAGACACACTGTCCAAATTGACCGAGATGTCGAAAGCAAAGGCCGAGCCTGCTGAATACGCAAAAGCCGCAACCGACTTCGCAAGCGCGTCGGCTGAAGTTGCTGCTGAAAACATGGCTGCTTTCGCTGAAATCGCGAAAAAACTGCAGACCGAAACCGTCGAGCTGCTGATGGCCGCTGGTAAAGACGCTGCTGAAGAAGCAACCGTTGCTGTTCAGAAAGCCACCAACGACGTGACTGCTGCTGCCAAAAAAGCTGCAGCCACCAAGTAAAATTTGGGCGCGAGGCGCACCCACTCCTCCCATTTGGTGCAATCGCGCAGGGCAGGTCTTAGGACCTGCCCTTTCTTTTTGTTCTGCGGTCGCATAATCTCTGCTGCAACGCATCATCCTTGGGGAGGGCAAACGGTGCCAGAACAAGAAAAACCGCTGTTGATCAAGCGCTATGCAAGCCGCAGGCTGTATAACACCGAGACCAGCGACTATGTTACGCTCGAAGATATCGCGACCTTCATCCGCGATGGGCGCGAAGTGCAGATCATTGACCTGAAATCTGGCGACGATCTGACCCGGCAATATCTACTGCAAATCATCGCCGAACACGAAAGCCGGGGTGAAAATGTGCTGCCGGTCAACGTTCTGAACGATCTGGTGCGCAGCTACATGATTCCGGGTGGCGGGATGATGCCGCAATTCCTGCAAAGTTCGTTTGAGATGCTGCGCGAAAGCCAGAGCAAGATGATGGAGAATATGAATGCCATGAACCCGATGTCGCAGATACCGGGTTTCGAAGCCATGCAGGCGCAGCAACAGGCATTCCTCAAGGCGATGACCGGGGGGCTGTCAGGCAATTGGTCAGGCCCAGAAGAAGGTGAAGATGCCAATCCGGAATCGAAAGAAGATCTGGATGACATCAAAAAGCAGCTGGCTGAGTTGCAGAAAAAGCTCTCCAAGTTGAACTGACGTCTGTTGTGTTGCGCTGGCTGGTCCTGAGTGTTGCGGTGCTTTGGGCCCACCCGGTGTCATCACAGGGCGTTTTTTCAGAAGGCTGGTCTGCGGTTTGCACGATGGGCACCCAATCCGAAGAAGGGTGCGATGCCATTCGTGCGCGCGAGATCCTGGATGCCGATCAGCCCCCATGGCGTGCCATTGGGCGCCTCAATTTCGCCAGCAGGGATCGAAGGTCACATTGTACTGGCGTATTGGTGTCTGACCGGCTGGTCCTGACTGCTGCGCATTGCCTGTACAATTCCCCACGCAAACGCTGGATACCGCCCTCTAGCATCCGGTTTGCCGCTGGCTATCAACGCGGAGAGGTCACGGCCGTTGCGGGTATCGATGGGTATAAGTTGCATCCGGAACAAGGCGCTGACGGGGCGTTCGACGACCGTACCGAATTGGACTGGGCGGTTCTGGAATTGACCGAGCCTATTGGTCAAACGGTTGGTTATCTGCCGTTGGCATCTGCGTTGAAGCCTTCGTCGTTTGTTGCGGGGTATTCCGGTCTTCGGCCTCATGTCCTCAGTCGGACTTTGACCTGTGCGCCGCGTCCCCTTGAAGGTGGAATGGTCTTGTCGCTGTGCCCGGTCATGAAGGGAGATTCCGGTGCGCCGCTTTTAGTGGACACGCCGACCGGCCCCCAAGTCGCGGCGATCCTGTCGCGTGTGGGTGTAACCCCCGAGGGGATTACAGCCCTGTTTCTGTCGACCGAGGTGTTTGACCTCGATCCGTAAGCCTTATCAAGTTCCGTAGACGGGAACCGGGCCGGTCACCTCGCCGACCGAAGCCAGTAGAATATCGGCGATCACGTCCAGTTCTTCCTTGGTCAGCCGTACAGGCAGACGGACGTCGCACGCTTTCATCAGCATGTCCCGTGTCTGCGGCAAGTCGAACTTCTCGGGCAGGAATTGCCAGTTCCAGAAGGCGCGGGCGTTGTCTTCGCTCAGGCCGAAAACCTGAACTTTGACACCGCGTGCCTCTGAAGCCGCCGCAAAGGCGCGGATTTCGGCCTCATTCATTCCGACCAGATTGAACTGGATCGAGTCCGGTGCCCGGCGTTCGGGTGTCAGGGGGGCAGGGACGTCGATATGGGACGAGGTGTTCAGCCGTTCGGCCACGTAGTCGTGGTTAGACAGGCCATCCCGCACGCGCCGCGCCAGTTCGGGGATTTGGGGGCGGATCACGGCAGCGCTCAGGTTGCTCATACGCAGATTATACAGCGGCAACTGGTTCTGCCAGCGGGCAAAGGCTTGCTCCAACTCGGGCGAGTTGTCGCCATGCGGGGTTTTGTGCTTCTTCCAGTTGTGCTCATAAGCGCCCGACATGATCACGGCTTGGGCCACCAGGTCGGCATCGTCGGTGATCAGGATGCCGCCTTCCCCCGCGTTGATCATCTTGTAGGACTGGAATGAAAAGCACCCCACCTTGCCGATGGTGCCAATGTTCTGCCCATGCCAGGTTGTGCCCAGCGAATGAGCCGCATCCTCGATCACCGGGATGTCGCGTTCGTTGCACAGCGCCATGATGGCATCCATGTCGGACGTGTGGCCGCGCATATGGCTGATGATTACGGCCTGTACGCCGTCCAGCTTGGTGGCAAAATCTTCCATGTCGATGCGATAATTCTCGCCGACCTCACACAGCACCGGAATGCAATCCGCATGCACGACTGACGAGGGCACGGCAGCAAAGGTAAAGCCGGGGATCAGAACCCGTGCATCCCGAGGCAAGCCCAACGTTTTGAGAGACAGGAACAATGCGGCCGAGCACGATGACACGGCCAACGCGTATTTTGTTCCCAGCAAAGCGGCAAATTCCGCCTCGAGCAGAGCCACCGGCGCATCCTGTGGCGCGGTATAGCGAAACAGGTCTCCCGACTGCATCAGGGCGTCGATGGCTTCTTTTGCGGCTTCGGGGATGGGTTCGGCGTCATGAACGTTTGGAGGAAGCGTCATATTTGATTTTCCCAAATTCTAACTTTGGGAAAGATAAAGCTAAATGGGGGGCAATAAAACCCCTCAATCGCCATGTTGGCGAAATTTCACCAATCCTTCATAGTCGGAAGGTCGCAGGTCAGCCTGCGACAGGTCCCAAAAAGTATTTTGAGCTTGCAACTTCGGGGGCAGTAAGGTGCCAATGACCCAACCTTTACGCTTTTTGTTTGATAGGTTGGATCACGGCTTTGACATTCGCACGTTTCGCCTGCTTTTGGGCGCTTTCAACGTTCGCTTCGGCAGTACATGCGGAATATGTGCTTTCGGATGGCACTGAAGTTACACCGCTTGAGATTTTTCAGGAATGCGATGTATGCCCTGAAATGATTGCCTTGCCCTTGGGTGAGTTTCTGATGGGAGCCCCTCCGGGGGAAGCAAAACGAAACTTTCACTGGGACGCAAAAGGGTTTCGACTTGCAACGCCCGAAGAGCCCTATATCGCGCATCACGAAGGGCCGGTACATCCAGTAACGGTCGATATGCCTGTGGCCATGGGGCGAAATGAAGTTACCCACGAGCAATGGATGGCCTGTGTAGATGATGGAGGGTGTGGGGGGCATTACCCAAGAGATTGTATCTCTCTACCCTACAGAGACCGATGCGCTGACATTCGCGGAAATCATCCTGTTATTGATGTGTCCTATCTGGATGCATTGGCCTACGCGCGATGGCTCAACAATAAAGTTGGGGCAGATGTTTACCGCCTTCCGACAGAGGCCGAGTGGGAATACGCAGCTCGTGCAGGGACACAAACCCCGTTTGCGCAAGGTGAAGACGTCACCACGGATCAGGTAAATTTCCACGGGAAACCCACCGAAGAAATGCTTGGGGTCAAGAGGCCAGACCTAGCGAGGCGTGGTCACCCGGTTCCGGTTGACGAGCTTGACTCCGCCAATGATTGGGGGTTGCGACACATGTCGGGGAATGTGGCTGAGTTAACGATGTCTTGTTGGACGGAAACACATCAACTTTGGAGCACGTCAAGCGTTTACTTGAATAAGGCGTTGGAGCCAGGATGTTCGGCAAGAGCAGGGCGCAATGGAGCCTTTTGGCTAGCAATGGATTTTTCACGTGTGGCCACACGGGGCAGGGTGGAGCCAACCGCGAGATCAACATCAAACGGTTTCCGTATCTTGAGAGAGTTAAAGTAAATTCGCTGGTGTTCTTCGCCCTCAAAACCCCAACCGATCCCGCAGCGCAAACCACGTCATTGCCAGAACCAGCAACGGGCTGCGCAGGGCGGAGCCACCGGGAAAGGGCAGGGCGGGGACGCGGGCCATGGTATCGAACCCTTCGGCTTGTCCCTGTATGGCCAGTGCCATCAATTGACCAGCATGGGTAGCGGTACCCACTCCGTGGCCTGAATAGCCCGAGGCCGACAGGATATTCGGCGCAACCCGCGTCAGGTAGGGCATGCGGCGCATGGTGATGGCCAGCGTGCCACCCCAAGCATAGTCGATCTTCACATCATGCAGATGCGGAAAGATCTCCGTCATAGGTTTGCGCACCTTGGCGGCTATGTCGGCGGGGAAACGGTAGCCATAACTCTCACCACCGCCAAACAGCAGGCGACCATCTGCGCTGAGGCGGAAGTAATTCACCACGAATTTGGTGTCAGCGACCGCGACGTCCTGCGTCAGGACGCGGGCGGCGTCGGCCCCCAATGGCTCGGTCGCCGCAATGAAGTTATTGATCGGCATGACCCTTGAGGCCACCTTGCGATTCAGATCGCCAAGGTAGCCGTTGCAGGCCAGAATAACGTGGTCGGCACTGACCGTTCCGTTCGCCGTCTGCACCTTGGCGGGTTGGCCTTCGTCGATACCGGTGACCTCAGTGCCCTCAAAGATACGCACCCCGGCCTTTACCGCGGCCTGTGCCAGACCCAGGGCAAAATTTAGCGGGTGCAAGTGAGCCGCGCCCATGTCCAGATACCCGCCTTTGTATGTGGGTGATGGGCACAGCGCGTGCCCGGTATCCTCGTCCAGCAACTGAATTTGATCGTATCTGTAACGGTCGGACAGATGTGCGGCGTGTTTGTGCAGGTCTTCCTGTTCGCCCGAACTCAGGCCCAAAACGGCTACGCCGGGTTTCAGATCACAGTCGATCTGGTGCTTAGCGATCAGAGATTTGACCAGATCTTTTGCGTCTTCTGCCAGATCCCATAGCTTGGCCGCATCATCGTTTCCAACCAACCGCTCGAGGTCTTCCTGGTCCATGCGCTGGGCGCTTCCCAACTGACCACCGTTGCGACCGGACGCGCCGAACCCCACACGGTGCGCCTCAAGCAGCACCACGTTGAGCCCGGCTTCGGCCAAATGCAGCGCGGCGGACAGGCCGGTGTAGCCTGCACCGACGACACAGACATCGGCTGTCTCGTCTTTGCAGAGTGCCGGAAACCGATCCACCGAGTTGGCCGTCGCCGCATACCAACTGGCCGGATACTCGGCCTTGCGGTCGTTGGAATAGAGCAGGTTCATCGCGTACCTCAGACGTTCAGCAGCAGATGCTCACGCTCCCACGGAGAGATCACCTGCAGGAATTCCTCGTATTCTGCGCGTTTGACGATGCTGTAGACGCGGGCGAATTCTGGGCCAAGGACCTCATGCAGGGCGTCGGCCTCATCAAACAGGTCAAGCGCGCTGCCCATAACCTGCGGGATATCGCCTTCGCCTTCATAGGCGTCGCCATAGAATTGACGGCGGGGACGTTCCTGCTGTGTCAGGCCGAGATAGCCACAGGCCAGCGACAGCGCGATGCCCAGATAAGGGTTGCAGTCCATCCCGGCGATACGGTTTTCGACCCGCCGCGCCTCAGGCCCGGACAGGGGTACGCGGATACCAGTGGTGCGATTATCACGTGCCCATTCCAGATTGATCGGTGCGGCGTGGTCTTTCACGTAGCGACGGTAGGAGTTCACGTAAGGCGCCATCACGGCCAGCCCGGCGGGCAGGTGGTTCTGCAGCCCGGCAATGAAGTTATAGAACGCGTCGGTCTCACCGCCCTGTGGGCCAGAGAATATGTTTTGCCCGGTCTCGGTATCGATGATCGAGTGGTGGATATGCATGGCCGAGCCCGGCTCATCCTCGATCGGCTTGGCCATGAAGGTGGCAAAGCAATCGTGACGCAAAGCGGCTTCGCGGATCAGGCGTTTGAAGTAGAACACCTCATCCGCCAGTTTGACCGGATCGCCATGGCGTAGATTGATTTCCAGCTGACCCGCGCCGCCTTCTTGCGTGATGCCGTCGATCTCAAACCCTTGGTGTTCGGCGAAATCATAGATGTCGTCGATCACTGGGCCGAACTCGTCCACTGCCGTCATTGAATAGGCCTGACGAGCCGCCGCCGGGCGGCCCGAGCGACCCATCATCGGCTTGATCCCCTGCGCCGGATCGACATTGCGGGCGACTAGAAAGAACTCCATTTCAGGTGCGACAATCGGCTTCCAGCCCTTGTCGTGATACATCTGCACCACCCGTTTCAGCACGTTGCGAGGGCTGAAGGGGATCGGCTCTCCATCCCGGTCATAGGCGTCGTGGATCACTTGCAGTGTCCAGTCGCCCGTCCAGGGCGCGGCTGAGGCGGTCGAAAAGTCAGGCTTGAGGATCATGTCCCGTTCGATAAACCCATCCTCGCCCGCGGCCTCACCCCAGTCACCGGTGATGGTCTGGTAGAAAACGCTGTCGGGCAGATGGAAATAAGCCTGCTTTGCAAATTTTGAGGCGGGCACAGCCTTACCACGGGCGATACCGGGTAAGTCCGAGATGATGCATTCAACCTCATCCAGCCGTTGGCCGTCGATATAAGTTCGGGCTGCCTGTGGCAGTTGATCTTTCCAGTCGGCCATCAGGCCCTCTCTTTCTTCAGAAACTCGGCCATCAACTGCCCGATCTTCGGATTGTCGTTCTGGGCGGGCAGGCGGTTGGCTGCCGCCTCCATCAGTGCATCGGGCACAACGCCTTTTCCGCGCGTGTTCATGAGGCCCTGAATGAAGGCATCGCCGTATTCCGGATGCGCCTGCACCGTCCAGACGTTGTCGCCATAGGCCACCATCGCGTTATGGCAGAATGTGTTTGTGCCCAACACGCGCGCGTCTTCGGGCAATTCAATCACCTGATCCTGATGCCAGGCGTTCAGCGTTATGGTCTGGCCGTCATATTCATAGTCTGTGCGTCCAACGGCCCAGCCGCCTTTGAATTTCTCGACTTTCCCGCCAAGCGCCTGCGCAATGATCTGGTGGCCGAAACAGACGCCGATCAGGGGGCGTCCGCTTTGGCGTATGGCGCGGATCAGATCTTCAAGAGGCGGTATCCACGGGTGGTTCTCATACGCGCCGTGGCGCGAGCCAGTGATGACCCAGCCGTCGGCCTGAAGCTCATCTTTTGGGAACTGCCCGTCCACGACGGCGAAGGTTTCATAGGTAAAGCCGTTGCCGTCCAGAAGCGCGCGAAACATCGCGTCATATTCGTCGAACTGGTCCCGCAATACGTCAGGAGGGTGGCCGGTCAGTAGGATGCCGATTTTCATGGGTCACCAAATTTGATCAAATTTATTCTAGCCCACCGGGTTCACGCGGGCAAGAGGGTCATACCGCTTCGAGATAGCTTAGCCAGTGTTCTTCCGCCGGGCGGTCGGCAAAGCGGCGCATTTCCTGCCGCTTGGTCATGGCAAAAAAGCGGATCAGATCGGCGGGGAAGATGCGCGCTACGTTCGGGTCGGTTTCGAACGCGGTAATGGCTGCACCCCAATCTGCCGCCAGTTGCGGCAGGCTGTCGATCTCATATGCATTGCCCGAGATCGGGGCGGGGGGTTCGGTCTCGTCCTCGATCCCGTTCAGCGCGGCACCCAGCACGGCCACCAGCATCAGATAAGGGTTGATGTCGCCGCCCGCGACGCGATGTTCGATCCGCCGCGCGGCAGGGGCACCGCCGGGAATGCGAAGGGCGGCGGTGCGGTTTTCATAGGCCCAACTGGCACCAGTCGGGGCGTGCGCGCCGGGTATAAGGCGCGTGTAGGAATTGCCGTGGGGCGCAAAAATCAGCGTGCAGCCCGGCATCGCCGACAAACATCCGGCAACGGCCCAGCGCAGCAGATCAGTACCCTCAGGCCCGCCATTGTCGAATACGTTCCGGCCTTTCTCATCAACGACCGAAAAATGCACGTGCATCCCGTTGCCCGCGTCATCGGCGTACGGTTTCGACATGAATGTGGCCGTAAACCCATGTTTGCGGGCAAGGCCACGCGTCAAGGTCTTGAAAAGCCACGTATCATCGGCGCAGCGCATGGCCTCCTGATGGTTCAGGTTGATCTCGAACTGGCCGATGCCGCTTTCGGATATCGCTGTTTGGGCTGGGATGCCCATTGCCGCGCACCCGTCGTAGAGATCGGTGAAGAACGCGTCGAACGCGTCCATCTCGGCCATGGACAACACCGCCTCATCCGCCAGCCGCCGATCTGTGACCGGGTTGATTGGAGGCTGCGGCTGGGGGCCGGATGCGTCCAGCAGAGTGAACTCCAGTTCGGTCGCTGCGATGACAGACCATCCGCGCTGAGCATAGCGTTCCAGCACCGCAGTCAGCGCATGGCGGGGATCACCTGTAAAGGGTACACCTGCGTCATCATGCAAGCACATCGGGACCAGCGCGGTGTCTGCTTCCAGCCAAGGCATCGGCACCGGCCCGCGGTCCGTCGGTAGCAGCATTCCATCGGCGTCACCGGATTCAAAGACCAGCGGGCTGCCGTCGATATCCGCGCCCCATAGATCCACATTCAACGCGGAAAAGGGCATCCGCACCGCGCCTTTAGTCAGCTTGTCGGCATATGAGGGCGGCACTCGCTTGCCGCGCATCTGACCGTTTAGGTCACATGCAGCAACGCGAAAACTGTGCAGGGCGCTCAGGTCCATCGGGGTCTCCATCCTTCGAGTTACCCGAGATGTAATGGGTTAAACGCGCCTTGTCACTAAATTTGATCAAATTATTGCCGCGGTGGTTTTGCAGCAAGTTGCTCCGCGCCAGAGGGGGACGGCGCGGAGCAGGGGCTTTAAACGAAGCTGACGCCGTTTTCAGCCATTGGCAGTTCGGCTACGTGCGTGCCTGACAATGCGTTGATTGCATTGGCCAACGCCGGTGCCGAGGGTGGGGTGCCCGGTTCGCCAACACCTGTGGGTGCCTCGGCTGATGGAACGATATGTACGTCAATCGCGGCGATGTCGCCAATCCGCAGCGGCTCATAATCCGGGAAGTTGAATTGATCCACAGTGCCATCTGTCAGCGTGATCTGATCGCGCATGACATGCCCGATGCCGTAACCGATGCCGCCTTCCATCTGCGCGCGCACCACATCAGGGTTCACCGCAATGCCACAATCGACTGCACAGGTGACCTTTTCGATCTTGATGCCGTTTTCCGGATCGCCCGATACCTCGACAACCTGAGCTGCATAGGAACCAAAGGACTTGTGAACTGCGATACCCTGCGCGCGACCTGCAGGCGCGTTGCCCCAGTTGCCTTTTTCAGCCGCCAGTTTCAGAACCGTAGCTTTGCGTGCCTGATCCGGGTTGCTGGCGTCGGCAAGGTGCGACAGTCGGAACTTCACTGGATCGCGCCCTGCGGCCTCGGCAACTGCATCCATCATCGTCTCCATGACATAGCCGGTGTGGGTGTGGCCCACAGAGCGCCACCACAGTACCGTCGTTGCCTTCGGCGTGTCGGTCAGCCCAAGCGCCATTCCGGGGATGGCATAAGGACTGTCGGCGATACCTTCGATCGAGCTGTGGTCGATCCCGTCATGCACCAGAACGGATTCAAACGGAGTGCCCTTGATGACCGATTGGCCAGCTACCTGATGTTGCCAGCCAACGATGTCGCCATTGGCATTCAGGCCCACACGGACCTTGTGACCAAAGGCAGGGCGGTAATAGCCGCTGCGGATGTCATCCTCACGCGTCCAGACCAGCTTAACCGGGCGCGAGCGGTCGGTGACCACAAAGGCCAGCGCTGCCTCGACTTGGTAATCCGCATCTGGTGTCGCGCGACGCCCGAACGACCCGCCTGCCAGCATCGTCTTGATGTGGATCTTTTCGGGCGGCAGTTGGAAGATTTGCTGATACGCCATGTGCGGGCCGGTCGGCATTTGCGCACCGTCATGCAAGACGATGTCGCCCTCGGCGGTTTGTTCGATGGTGCAGTTCAGAGGCTCCATCGGAGCATGCGCCAGCAGCGGGAAGTAAAAGGTCTTTTCGATGACCTTGTCTGCCCCGTCGATTGCTGCTGCGACTGCTGCGAAGTCCGCCTTGTTCACGTTATAAGTTGGTTCGGCATCCAGTGCGGCCATGATCTCGGCCTTGATCTGATCCGAATGGCGGGTTTCCGCGCCCGACATATCCCAATCAACCTCAAGCGCGTCACGCGCCTGGATCGCGGCCCAGGTGTTTTCGGCGTAAACCGCGACCCCTGCCTGATTGGGCAGAACGGCGGCTGAGATATAGCCTTTGACTTCTTTCGACGCGCTGTCGTCAAAGCCGTTGGCGATACCGCCTTTTGACTCAGGGCGCTTGATCATGGCGACCATCTGGTTTGGCAGGTGAACGTCCATGGCATACATGGCCTGACCGTTGCCTTTGATGGCGGAATCCTTGCGGCGCACGGATTCGTTGCCGATCAGACGGAATTCCGATGGGTCTTTCAGGCGCGGCTCGGTGGGCGCGTCTAGCTGAGAGGCCGCAGCCACAAACTCGGCAATCGGGGCGGATTGGTCGCCCGCTTTGACGATGCCTTCGTCGATGGTGATACCCGCGGCATCCACGCCCCAGCTTTGGGCGGCGGCAGCGATCAGCATTTCGCGCGCGGCGGCACCGGCCTGACGATATTGCATCCACGAATTCGCCATCGCGGTCGACCCGCCGGTGCCCTGAAAGGGGCCGAACAGAAGGTTGTTGTAAATCTGCGCGTTAGATGGCGCGAATTCGTAGTCGATCTGATCCATGCGAAGACCGATTTCTTCGGCGATCAACGTCGGCAGGCCGGTTGCGGGGCCCTGACCTTTTTCAAAGTGTTTGACGATGGCCGTCACTGTGCCATTCGCATCAATCTTGACGAAGGGGTTGAATTGCGCAGTCTCGGATGAGGTCGCAGCCAGCACGCCATCGGCACGCGCACCAACCAGCAGAACAGCACCGGCAGCGGCGGCCCCTTTCAGAAACCCACGGCGAGAGGTGTTGATGGTCATAGATCAGGCCTCCAGTATTTCGGACGCGCGCTGAATGCCGGCGCGAATGCGTTGATAGGTGGCGCAGCGGCAGGCATTGCCGTGCATGTAATCGTCAATCTCTTCGACGGATGGGGTGGGATTTTCGGACAACAGCCCAACGGCCGACATCACCTGACCCGATTGGCAATAGCCGCACTGAACGACGTCCAACTCAACCCAGGCCTGCTGAACGGCGGCGCCGATCTTGTCATTGCCGACGGCCTCGATTGTGGTGATCTCGGCATCTTCGACGTCTTCGATATAGGTCTGGCACGAGCGTACGGGCTCGCCATTCAGGTGTACGGTGCAGGCACCGCACGAGGCGACGCCGCAGCCGAATTTGGTTCCAGTTAGTTTTAATTCATCCCGGATTACCCACAGCAAGGGCGTGCCGGGTTCGGCGTCAACCGTGTGGGTTTCGCCATTCAGTTTCAATGTCAGTGCCATGAGGGGACCTTCCGTGTTGGGCTGGTTACCTGAGTCGGTAAACTGGCGCGTTTACTAGTGGCACAGAATATCGCCCTTGTAAACTCCTGCGTTTACCTAGGATTTGACCGCCCCCTGTCAATAGGTCTATAGCTCTGACATGACCGAATGCAGCGCACCGAATGCGACCAAATACGCGCAGATCATCGAAGCTGCTGTGGCCGAGTTCCAGGACAAGGGCTTTGCCGCAGCCAGCATGGATCGCATCTCGGCGCAGGCCGAGGTGTCTAAGCGTACGCTGTATAAGTATTTCGAAAGCAAGGAAAACCTGTTTCGCTCGATTGTGATCGAGCTGTCCAGCCGCTTTGCCGAAGTGGTCGAAATCCGGTACAAAAAAGGCCGTGATATTCGCGAACAACTGACCGAACTGGCCTGGGCCGAAGGGCGCATCCTGATGATGCCGGATGTGATGGCGATGTCCCGGATGGTGATCAGCGAAACCTTGCGCAGCCCGGCCCTTGCTGCCGAGGCGACAGGCAAACTAGACAAAACTGCTGCCTTCATCGGCATGATGCGGGATGCAGCCGAGGACGGGCAATTGCGGATCGACGATCCGGAACAGGCGGGGCGCGAATTCATCGGCCTGATCAAAGCGCGCGCATTTTGGCCCCTTTTGTTCACCGGGTCTGTGCTGAGCGAGGCCGAAATGGCCGAAACCATCGAAAACAGCGTCGAAATGATGATCAGCCGTTATGCGGTGTAAGGGTCAAAACCCGTCACATATCATCCGCCCTGGCTGAGATTCGTCACGAAACTGACAATTTGGCATTCCGAGTGGCACTCGATCTCGAAATAGTGCTACAGGGCTGTTCTGAAATGATCCCCTGAGGAACAAGGCCAAGACGGGCGTGGAAAGTATGTCGAATTTAGCAGAAAACACAGCCCTGAAAGGGGGTGGACTTAGGCGCGCGGCCCGTCTGTCCGTTGCCCCCATGATGGACTGGACGGATCGGCACTGTCGCTATCTGCACCGGCTGCTCAGTGGGCAGGCGTTGCTTTACACGGAAATGGTGACGGCCCCAGCGCTGGTGCGCGGTGGGGCGATGCATTTGCTGAGATACAGCCCTCAGGAACACCCCGTAGCGTTGCAACTGGGCGGGTCCGACCCAAAGGAATTGGCGCAGGCAGCACGGCTTGGGACCGAGGCGGGCTATGATGAGGTCAACCTGAACTGCGGCTGCCCTTCGGATCGGGTGCAGTCCGGCACATTTGGGGCGGTTTTGATGAAGGACCCGGGTCGGGTTGCCGAATGCGTATCTGCCATGCGTGAGGTTGTGGATGTTGACGTGACGGTCAAATGCCGGATCGGCGTGGATGAACAAAACCCCGAAGAGGTTCTGCCAACATTTCTGGACCAAATCCGCGCGGCCGGTTGCGAACGGGTGACGATCCACGCGCGTAAGGCTTGGTTGCAGGGTCTCAGCCCCAAGGAAAACCGCGATATTCCGCCTTTGGATTATGATCTGGTTCACCGGATGAAGGCGGCATTTCCCGATCTGCATATCTCGATCAATGGGGGCATTACCTCTCTGGATCAGGCGCGAACGCATCTTGAGGCAGGGCTGGACGGCGTCATGATTGGTCGCGCGGCCTACCATCAGCCGACCGACATTTTGGCGGAAGCCGACCCGCTGATCTACGGCACCGGGCAGGCCGCTGATCCAGTCGAAGTTGTGCAGGAAATGGTTCCCTATGTTGAGGCTCACCTTGTCGAAGGGGGCCGGTTGCACCAGATCACTCGTCATATGCTGGGCTTGTTTGCCGGTCGCCCCGGTGCGCGGGCCTGGCGGCGGGCCTTGTCCGAAGGCGCGGTGCATGAGGGCGCGGGCCCCGAGGTGATGTTGCAGGCACTGGAGCGCGTGGCGCCTCTGGTCGAGGTTTGAGCGGATCAAGATACGGCCACAGGCCGCTATGGGGGGGAAGATGCCCGAGACGATGTTGCTGGCCCAGATGCTGGGCCTTTTGCTTGTAATCGGGGCGCTGGCCGGTGTTCTGGCCGGATTGCTGGGTGTTGGTGGGGGTATCGTGCTGGTGCCCGCCTTTTTCTATGCCTTCCAGACGCTTGGATATGGCGGCCCGCAGTTGATGCAGCTGTGTCTGGCGACCTCTTTGGCGACGATCATCGTGACCTCTGTGCGATCGGTGCTGTCGCACAACAAGAAAGGCGCAGTGGACTGGGAAATCCTGCGCGGCTGGGGGCCTGGGATTGCGGTCGGGGCGATCATCGGCGTTCTGGTGGCCTCGGCGCTGCGGACCGAGGTTCTGCAGATTTTGTTTGGCGTGCTGGGGATGGTCATCGGGGCCTATCTTGGGCTAGGCAAATCTGAATGGCGGTTGGGTGACGCCATGCCCAAAGGGATCAAACGTGCCGTACTGTCGCCCCCGGTGGGCTTTCTTTCAGTGTTGATGGGGATCGGAGGCGGCAGTTTCGGCGTGCCACTGATGAGCCTTTACAACACGCCCATTCACCGCGCCGTGGCAACTGCTGCCGGTTTTGGCGTGATCATCGCGGTGCCTTCGGTTCTGGGCTTTCTGTTTCTGGACGTTCCGCCGGAACACCGCCCGCCACTGACCATCGGGGCGGTAAATTTGATTGCCTTTGGTATCGTTGTCGCCATGACGACAATCACCGCGCCGTGGGGGGTAAAGCTGGCTCATGCGATGAACCCCAAACCCCTCAGACGCGTGTTTGCCGTGTTCCTGACGCTGGTCGCCCTGAACATGCTGCGTAAGGCACTGGGGTTATGAGCGATTTTCACGAAAATGGCTGGATCAGGTTCCCCTTCGATCCGGTGCTGGCCGAGTGGGTAGGGCACGCGCTGCCCGCTGCCCGTGCATCTGTCACTGACCCAGCCCATGCCCAATGGCTGGATTGTGAGGGGACATGGTTTATTGGCGTCGACGCGCTGGACAATGACCCGCGGGGCAGGGTTGGGCAATCGGGGGTGTTGTCTGGCCAAGCCATGGATTTCATCACCGATCATTACGGAGAACTGCCGCTGCACAAGGGACAGGTCTCGGTCATCTACCCCGGCTATCCACGCCCGCGGCAGGGTGAAAGCGCCAGCGCCGGGCAGTATCGGTTAAAGCGGGACGCGGCACATGTGGACGGGTTGCGGCCTGCGGGACCGGATCGGCGGCGGCGGGTGGATGAGCCGCATGCGTGGATATTGGGCATTCCTCTGAACGATGCCAGTATTGATGCCGCCCCCATGGTGCTGTGGGAAGGCAGTCATAAAATCCTGCGCGCCGCGTTCAAACACGCGCTGGACGGGCACCCACGCAATAGTCTGCATCAGGTGGATATAACCGAGGCATATCAGGCTGCGCGCCGCGAAGTATTCGACACTTGCCCACGCATCGAATTGCCCGCCAAACCCGGTGAGGCCTACCTGTTGCACCGTCATTGCCTGCATGGGGTGGCCCCATGGGGCGCCAATGCCTCGGCCGGGGCGGATGGACGCATGATCGCCTATTTCCGCCCCGAGTGCGCCGGGGGAGTAGCCGAATGGATCGAATCCGCCTAACCTCCTGCCATTATTCGGATTTGGAGGTTTTTGATGATTACGGTCCACAGGAATTCGGACGGAGCATTGCTGGAAGTCGAACTGTCCGGCGAGGTGACCAGTACTGATTACAGCGAGGTTCTGGTGCCCGCTATCGAGGCCGCATTGACCGAACATGAAAACGTGCGTCTGCTGGCCGTCGTTCAGCCGGAATTCAAGGGTTACGATCTGAGTGCCGCTTGGGCCGATACAAAGCTGGGGCTGAGCCACTGGCGCGGATTTGATCGCATTGGCGTGGCGGCGGATCAGGGTTGGGTAAAGACCAGTATCCGCCTGGCTGCCCCGATCCTGCCATGCCCGGTGCAAGTCTTTGCGCTTTCCGAACTGGAGGCCGCCCGACGCTGGATGCGCGAATCTTTGGGGTCGATTCACGTGGTTGATCTGGGTGGGCCGTGCATTCAGATCAGCCTCTTGGGAAAGCTGGACCCCGACGAATTCAGCCGGGCGGAACGGGACCTCGATAACCTGTTGCAAGCCAAGGAGGGGTTCCGGCTGTTGATCGACTTGCGGGAATTTGACGGCTGGCAGGGTCTGTCAGCGCTGGCATCGCATTTCAAACTGGTTCGGAAACATGCCGGGATGCTGGATCGCGCGGCCATCGTTGGGGACAAAACGTGGCAACATATGGCGCAACGGGCGGCCAGTCATGTTCTGGGCACGAGAACTCAATTCTTTGCATCTGAGGATATCGAAAATGCCAAATCCTGGCTGGCTGCCGGGTAGGCCAAGATTAAACCTGACGCTTACGTCAGGTCATGCTAGGTCAGGCTTAGTTTTTCTTGATTGAATGGTCAAAAAACGATTAGCAATGCCTTGTTCTTCCGCGTAACCACTTCGGAGGAACCTGAAAACTGAAGCGCGTCGCTGTGGGTTGCCACTCACTCACCACAAGTGTTCGAACTTGATCCCCCTCGAAGTTCAGACCAACCTGCAGCGGCGCATATTCAGTCCATGTCCTCGATCTGGATAGAATTTAAGACTTTTTCAGGCGTGCGGCACGACCACCCCTGCGTTTGGTCAGCTGGGGTTTGCGTGAGGGCAGGTTTTCCATGATCTCAGCACGCTCGTTGCTGTCCATTTTGGACCATCGCGAGATTTCATCAATCGTGCGGTAGCAACCGGTGCAGATACGTTCGGTCGGGTGAACGACACAGATCTGGATACAGGGGCTTTCGACCTCGTTCCTTTTCCAAACCATGTTCGTCATTGCCGTATCCCGTTGCAACTAAAGAAAGCGCAGCCTGTCCAGCGCCCCTTGCAGAATATAACCAGCCGCGACGTGATCGATAACCTGTCCGCGACGTTTTCGTGTCGTATCCGCCTCAAGCAGTGCCTTTTCGGCCGCAACCGTGCTCAGCCGTTCGTCCCAGAACCCGATGGAAACCTCGGTCAGCCGCGACAGGTTTCGGGCAAAGGCGCGGGTGGATTGGCAGCGGGGGCCTTCGGTTCCGTCCATGTTTTTCGGCAGACCCAGAATGACACCGCCAATCTCGCGGTCAGCGATCAGTTCCAGCAATCGCGCGGAATCCAGGGTGAATTTTTTGCGCCGTACGGTCTCCAACGGGCTGGCCACACCGCGCATCCGGTCCGAGACGGCGACCCCGATGGTTTTTTCGCCCAGATCCAGACCCATCAGCGCAGTCATCGGCGGTAGGGCGGCAGCAAATTCTTCGAATGCGTCGTGAATCATTGTGCAATTCCGGCCTGCAATGCGGCGGCGTCGATCAGTTCGATGGCATCGGCATTTCCGGCAAAGACTTCCATAGCCTCGTTTTTGATGTCGATGGCCCGCTGACCTTCGCCCAACACGCCAAGGGCTGCAATCAGACGCGCCCATTCCTCGGGTGAACCGCCCTCAGAGGCCAGACGTTCAGACAGTTGGTTGACCATGCCCTTGATCATTTCTTGCCGTTCTTCCGGTGTCAGTTCGGCTGCGGCGTCGACGTCACCCTGACTGGGGCCGGGGGCAGCAGGTATTTCAGGCGCGTTGAATACCCCGGCGCGGAAAGCCAGCTCGTCCAATTGGGCCCGAATGGCTTCGGCCCATGGCGCGCTGACAGGGGCATCGCGGAGGGCATCGACCCAGACCCGGTATCCAACGTCGGGGCGCCCGATCTGCACCATCATCTGCCCTAGGTAGTATTGCGCCGGCCCATGGCGCGGGTCGCGTTTCAGCGCCTGCCTCAATGCCTCTTCGGCCTCGGGCGAAACATAGCCGCCCACGGACAGGATCATCATCTCGGCCAGATGTGAAAAGGCATCGGCGGGTATATCGTCGCCAGACAGCTCGATCACACGTTGCTGGGCTTCGTAAGCGGCGGGAAAATTGCCTGCATTCGCCTCGTGTTGAGCCAGCAGGATATGGCCTTGCAGATCATCGGGGCGTGCTGCAACAGTCTCGCGCAACTGATTCAGAAGATTGGCATAACTCTCATCCAGCTGCGGCAATTGTGCGGGCGGGGCGGCTGCTTCGGCTTCGGCCTGGCTGGGGCGTTCGGCACGCAGAGTTTCGGCTTGCTCCAGCCGCAGCGACAAGGGCTGATCCGGCAGCCCTGCGGCACCCATCTGGCGATACATCCAGATCGCACCGCCCACGACGACAAGCGCGATGACAGCAAAGGCGGTAACGCTGGCCCAGCGAGGAGGTCCGGCGCGATCAACCCCGGCCTGCATCTGCGCGTCGGCGGCCAGAATGCGGCGTGAGATTTCCGTGCGGACCCGGTCTGCGTCGGCCTCGCCGATAACGCCACGGGCCAGATCCTTGTCCACGCCCGCCAGTTGCTCGCGATAGACACGCAGATCATATGCCGCCGCAGGCTCACGCGTTTTGCGGCTGCGGAGCAGGGAAAAGCCCAGGAACAGGGCAATCAGCAGTGCGGTTAGAATGGTGACGACCAGGAACGACATGGTTTCTCCGATTTGGCTGCCCTGACTTAGACCTCTCGGCGGGGCGACAAAAGGGACAAATGGCCGCGAGAGGACGTCATGTCGCAATAAAAGGGCGGATGTCGCAATAGTTCGATATTGTGGCGCTGTGCGGCAGGGGTAAAGTGTTCGCGCACGGCATATCTGCGCCAATCACCGAACCGGATGGATTCGCTCATGAAACACTACTCAGCCTTTGCTGTGGCGCGGGAGGCCCTGCGCTATCACACCGGATGGGAGCGCGCGTGGCGCTCGCCCGAACCGAAAAAGCGGTACGACGTGATAATCGTCGGCGCAGGGGGGCATGGTCTGGCGACCGCCTATTATCTTGGCAAGAATTACGGCATCCAGAACGTCGCCGTGATCGAAAAAGGCTGGCTGGGCGGCGGCAACACCGGGCGCAACACGACCATCATCCGGTCGAACTATCTGCAGGACCCGTCGGCGGCGATCTATGAAAAGGCGCGTGGTCTGTACGAGGACCTGAGCCAGGACCTGAACTATAACATCATGTTCAGCCCCCGCGGTGTGATGATGCTGGCGCAGACACAGCACGAAATCCGCGGTTATCAGCGCACCGCCCATGCCAATGCGCTGCAGGGCGTGCAGACGGAGTGGATTGAGCCCGAACGTGTCAAACAGCTGGTTCCGATCATCAATATCGACGGTCCGCGTTATCCGGTTCTGGGGGCTCTGTGGCAGGAACGCGGCGGCACCGCGCGGCACGATGCTGTGGCGTGGGGCTATGCCCGCGCGTGTTCGGCCATGGGCATGGACATCATCCAGCAATGCGAAGTCACAGGTGTGCGTTCTCAGGACGGCCGTGTCGTTGGCGTAGATACCACCAAAGGCGCGATTGACTGCGAAAAGCTGGGCATCGTGGTCGCAGGCCATTCAGGTCAGCTGGCGGAGATGGCGGGCTTCCGTCTTCCGCTTGAGGCGATCGCCCTGCAAGCGCTGGTCTCCGAGCCGATCAAGCCTTGCATGGATGTGGTCGTGATGGCCAACACCGTGCACGGTTACATGTCTCAGTCCGACAAGGGTGAGATGGTGATTGGTGGCGGTACTGATGCCTATAACAACTTCACTCAGCGCGGGTCCTTCCACCATATCGAGGAAACCGTCCGCGCGCTGGTCGAGACCTTCCCGATGATTTCGCGTCTGAAGATGCTGCGCCAGTGGGGTGGTATCGTGGATATGACCGGTGACCGCTCGCCCATCCTGTCGAAGACGCCGCTACAAGGCTGCTTCATCAACGGTGGTTGGGGCACAGGTGGCTTCAAGGCAATCCCGGGGTCCGGCTGGGGGATGGCGCAGTTGATGGCCACCGGCCATTCGCCGCTGACCGAAGCGTTTTCGCTGGACCGTTTCAAAGAGGGCCGCTTCATCGACGAAAGCGTTGCCGCCGGGGTGGCGCACTAAGGGCGCTGCTCGAGGTTGCCCACAAACAGAATTCAGGTCGGCCATTGTGCCGACCGACCGCCAAAAGGATGAACACATGCTGATCCTGAATTGCCCGTATTGCGGCGTCGACGCCGAAGAAACCGAACTGGCCGCTGGTGGCGAGGCGCATCTGAAGCGTTTCGGTCCGGGCTCGTCGGATGACGAGTTCCACGACTACCTGTTCATGCGCGAAAACCCCAAAGGAGTACATTTGGAACGCTGGCGCCACGCAAATGGCTGTGGCAAGTGGTTCCACGCCGCGCGCTGTACCCAGACACTTGAGGTGTTTGGCACGTATTCCGCACAGGTCACCGAACCTCCGAAAGAGATTAAGGATGCCATCTCGGCCAAGCGCCCCGGCTGGACTTGGAGAGAGTTCGAATGACCCGCGTCACCACCCGTAATTCCGCCTGCGAAAGGTCCGCAACATGAGCACCCGTCTCGCAAAACAAGGCCGGCTGATTGACCGGTCGAAACAGGTCACCTTTACCTTCAACGGCACCTCGATGCAGGGGTACGAGGGCGATACGCTCGCCTCGGCCCTGCTGGCCAATGATCAGATGATGATGGGCCGGTCGTTCAAGTATCACCGCCCGCGCGGCGTTGTCGCCAGCGGCGCGGAAGAGCCGAACGCACTGGTCGGTCTGGGGCAGGGCAACCGGTTCGAGCCGAACCAGCGCGCCACCACGACCGAGTTGTTCAACGGTCTGACCGCGATTTCACAGAACCACTGGCCGAACCTTGAATTCGACATCGGGGCGGTGAACACGCATCTGTCTCGCTTTCTGCCGGCTGGCTTCTACTACAAGATGTTCATCCACCCCAAGCCGTTCTGGAAACACGTTTATGAGCCGTTCATCCGCCAGTCGGCCGGTTTGGGCAAAGCGCCCGACAAAGACAACCGTGACGCGGACACCTATGAGCATTTTTATGCCTTCACCGATGTTCTGGTAATCGGCGGCGGTGTGGCCGGTCTGCAGGCCGCAAAGGCGGCGGCTGCGTCCGGCGCCAAGGTGATGCTGATCGAACAGACAGCCCATTGGGGAGGGCGCGCTCCGGTCGATGGTGGCACCGTTGATGGCGCACCTGTGGATAAGTTCGTGGATCAATTGGTTTCCGAACTGGAAACAATGGACAACGTTACCATGCGATTGCGCTGCATGGGCGCGGGTGTCTATGACCACGGATATGTGCTGGGATATGAGCGTCTAACTGACCATACTCCGGGCATTCAGGGCCCACGCCACCGCCTGTGGCGCATCCGTGCCAAGCAGGTTGTGACCGCAACCGGTGCAATTGAACGTCCGCTGTCTTTCGCGGGTAACGATGTTCCGGGTGTGATGCTCGCTTCGGCCATGCGCGACTATGTGGTGAACTGGGGTGTCACCCCGGGCGAGCGCGTGATCGTTGCCACCAACAATGATGATGGGTATCGCACCGCGATCATCCTGAAACAGGCCGGAGTGGACGTCCTGCGCGTGATAGATGCACGTGCCGCTGCGGGCCCGATGGCCGAAGAGGCGCGTCAGCTCGGTATCCGGGTGGACCCCGGAAAAGCCGTCGCCAAAGTCAAAGGTGGCAAGCGCGTCAAAAAGGTCGCGATCTGCAATCAGGAAGGTATCGGTGGCGCTCGCGAAGAAGTTGAGTGCGATGCCGTTGCCATGTCGGGTGGCTGGTCTCCGGTCGTTCATTTGTGGTCGCATTGCGGTGGCAAACTGATCTGGGACGACGCGAACGCCCATTTCCGTCCTGACCCCGAACGTCCACCGCTGGGCGCGAACGGCGAAGGCTTTGTCGTGGCCGCCGGTTCTGCCAACGGCCCGCTGGCGCTGGGCGATGTTCTGGCTGACGCACAAACTGCAGGTGAGGCCGCAGCCAATGGCGCAGGTTTCAAACCCAAGACGTCCGACGCGCCGAAGGGTGAAACCACGGTCGAGGCCGCAATGGAGCCGGTCTGGCTGATGCCCGCCAATGCCGAGGTTCAACTGCGCATGAAATCCTGGCTGGATTTCCAGAACGACGTCAAAGTGTCCGACGTCCAACTGGCGGCGCGTGAAGGCTATGAAAGCGTTGAACACACCAAGCGCTACACGACGCTGGGTATGGCAACGGATCAGGGCAAGTTGAGCAATATCAACGGTCTGGCGATCCTTGCTGATGCGTTGGAGTCCGAGATTCCGAAAGTCGGTACCACCACATTCCGCCCGCCTTATACTCCGATCTCGATGGGGTCGATTGGCGGCGAAGCGCGGGGCGACGTGTTCCAACCGATCCGTCAAACCCCGATGCACGACTGGCACGACAAAAACGGTGCCGATTGGGAGCCGGTCGGCCACTGGCGCCGGACCTATGCTTATGTCCGCCCCGGTGAATCCGTACATGACGCGGTGAATCGCGAGGTCAAGAACACGCGCGAAAACCTCGGCCTGCTGGACGCATCGACGCTGGGCAAGCTGATCGTCAAAGGCCCGGACGCAGGCAAGTTCCTGGACATGATGTACACCAACATGATGTCCACGCTGAAGGTCGGCAAATGCCGCTATGGCCTGATGTGCTCGGAAAACGGCTTTCTGATCGACGATGGCGTTGTTGCCCGCATCGATGAGGACACATGGCTGTGCCACACAACCACCGGCGGAGCGGAACGTATCCACGGCCATATGGAAGAATGGCTGCAGACCGAATGGTGGGACTGGAAAGTTTATGTCGCCAACGTGACCGAGCAATACGCTCAGGTGGCCGTTGTCGGCCCCAACGCCCGCAAGGTATTGGAGAAGCTGGGCGGCATGGATGTGTCCAAAGAGGCGCTGCCGTTCATGGAGTGGCGCGATGGCAAGATCGGCGACTTCGACTGCCGTGCCTATCGCATCTCGTTTTCGGGCGAGCTGTCCTATGAGATCGCCGTTCCTGCGTCTCAGGGGCAGGCGTTCTGGGATGCTCTGGTCGAGGCAGGGCAGGAGTTCGGAGTGATGCCTTATGGCACCGAATGTCTGCACATTCTGCGGGCCGAGAAGGGCTTTATCATGATCGGGGATGAGACCGATGGCACCGTGATCCCCCAAGATCTGGGGCTGCACTGGGCACTGTCCAAGAAGAAAGAGGACTACCTCGGCAAACGCGCCCATTCGCGCACCCATATGGCCGATCCGGACCGCTGGAAACTGGTGGGCCTTGAGACTGTGGATGGTTCCGTTATTCCCGACGGTGCTTACGCAGTAGGCGACGGCGTCAACGCCAACGGCCAGCGTAATATGATCGGTCGCGTTACCTCGACCTATTACTCGGCCAATCTGGGCAAAGGCATCGCCATGGGCTTGATCAAGCACGGACCCGACCGGATGGGTGAGATCGTCGAGTTCCCGGGTACCGACGGCAAAACCTATAAAGCCAAGATCGTGGACCCGATCTTCTATGACAAAGACGGGGAGAAGCAGAATGTCTGAACCCATCAGCGCACTGAATCACGCCAGCTATGACGGTATTGTCAAAGTCGAGGAATGTGGCCTGCAGGGTATGATCACCCTGCGGGGCGACCTGTCCGATAAGGTGCTGGTCAAGGCGGTCAAGGATGCCACAGGCCAGAAAGTACCCGGCCAGCGTGAAGCTCTGGTCAATGGCGACACCGGCGTTTGCTGGATGTCCACGGACGAATTGCTGGTGCTAGTGCCGTATGCCGAGGTGGAGGCCAAGTTGGCCGCAATGGCAAACGCGCTTAGCGGCACACACGCGTTGGCGGTCAATGTCTCGGACGCGCGGGCCGTATTCCGCATCTCGGGCGCCAGCGCGCGCGAGGTGGTTGGCAAATTGGCCCCGGTCGATCTGTCGGTCGAGGCGTTCCAACCTGGCCAAATCCGCCGCTCGCGCTTGGCGCAGGTGGCAGGGGCGTTCTGGATGGACGACGCCGAGACCTTCCGTGTTGTCTGTTTCCGGTCGGCCGCGGATTACGTGTTCAAACTGCTCAAGGTTGCGGCGCAGCCAGGCAGTGAGGTTGGATTTTATTGACCTCATAAACCCCGCAGAAAAGTTACAAATAACAGCCGCCTTTCCCAAAAAAGGCGGCTGCTTTCTTTTTCATCTTGTGCAACATTTCGATGCCCTTTTATGAGGGAGGTGCAAAGGCAGTCTCCCCTTAAGATTGTATTGAGTTTTAAGTGGGATAAGGCTGCAAGCTATAGTGTTATTGGTAAAACTTGAAAGCGTAAGAAGATGAAGAAAGCGATAGCCGCCTTGGCTTTGACCTTGGCTGCAACCACAGCGAAAGCTGAAGTCGTCACCTATGACTGCAACTTGCACCGGATGGAAGAAGGATGGATCGCCGAGCGTGTGATCCTGAGTGTTGATGCGGAAAACAAGCGTGCGCGGGCTTATGACGCCTACATTCATCACTATGATGACAAGCAGCCCAAAGATGTGAAATTCAAAACAACCCGCACGGGCGAATACAGGCTCATGTGGAAAATGAAAATCCCCGCCAGAAATAGCGGGCTTGTGTATGTAAGTTATACAGCCACACTGAACCCGGAAAAACAGCGTCTGGACATGATCGCAAGATTTCCTCAAGCCAATGTGCTTAACCGGCCATCGGGTTTCGGAGAGTGTTCAATAAACACGATCGAGTCCCTTTACGCTTCCTGAGTTCTGCAAGCTCGCTGGTTTTGTATACTCGAAAAAAGAAAATCCCCGGGAATTCCGGGGATTTTTTTTAACTTTCAACGCTGCAAGTGCCAAGACCGTAAGGCTTGTTAGAGGCGTTTGTACTGACGAAAGACATACGAACTTTGAGGCTGTTATCAGCGGGATTTAGGTTTGCCTGATACTTGACACGCAAATTACCACCGGCAGAAGCGCGTCGTGTTTCGGTCCAGACCATCCGAACACCCTTGTTGCCACGGCTTTTGTATTTAGTGTCGATCCATTCAGGTCTGCTCGCTACCTTTGCCCAACCGTCTTCGGCGTCCACTTGAAAGGCATAGCTCCGCGCGATCCAGCCGTGGCTGTCCTGTTTGGTCATTTTGCAATTGTAGGTAACTGTTTCCGCCATGGCGCCGTGTGCAAAAAATGCGGCCAAAGCAACAATGCTGAGATATTTCATATTTTTCCGATTTCCTTGTATCCGGGTACAGGAAATTTCAAAAACGGGCAGAAAGAACAAGAGGTTCCAGGCAGTTATTCAGAACGTTTTTGGGATACTGTCAATTGCGCAACAACAGTGTTTTGTATTGCGCAAGAGCGTTCGGATTCAATAGTTGTTCCGCTGTAATTGGTTGGGAGTTTTCGTCAGCGACCGCGGAATAGAAACCCAAAAGATCCAACAGGTTTTTCGTCTTCTCCAATCGATTATCCGTTGCCAACAGCGGGGCGTGCAGCGATAGCAGCAGGGCGGGGCGCTGTTTCTTCAACCAGGCAATCAGAGTGGGCAATACGAAATATTCGGCCCCTTCGATATCCATTTTGACCAGAGATACGCCGGACAGGTCATTTGCGGCCTCGAACTGATCCCATGCAATTGTCAGGGCGTCGCTGCCATGCGTGCCGTCATGCAGTAAGGAACTGGTAGAATCGCCCGGCTCGCCGCGTACCGAGGCCATGCGGGCCACGCCGAACTGGTTGGACAGCGCCACGCCAAAAGCCGAGACGTTGTGGATGTCGTTCAGGTCCAGATTCCACGCCAGATACCTAAATGCAGTCGGATCGGGCTCAAAACACCACACGTGCCGGGCGCGACGGGCACCGTAAAGCACGGTGGGGCCGATCCAGGCGCCGATATCCAGATAGTCGCTGTCGGACGAGAGATATTCGTCGAGAATGGCGAAAGTTTCGGGCTCCCACGCACCGGCTGAGGCTTTGCGCCAGAATTTCGAATGATAAGGGTCCAGATGAAACGGTTCGCCATTCAGGCTGCCTGCATAGTACCCGCGGGCGCGGTAAAACATCTTGCGCGCCTGTGTCAGCATCGCGGACCTCCGGGTTTTATTGTCACGGGCCTTGACCTATGGCGACTGTCAAAGCATTTAACCTTGGGAACCGCAACTTACATTTATTACAGGGGGCCGACATGGCTTTTGAACTTCCTGATCTTCCTTATGCACATGACGCGCTGGCAGCCAAGGGAATGTCCGCAGAAACGCTGGAATATCACCACGATCTGCACCACAAGGCATATGTCGACAACGGCAACAAGCTGATCGCCGGAACCGAGTGGGACGGCAAATCGCTGGAAGAGATCATCGTTGGCACCTACGACGCAAACGCAGTCGCGCAGAACGGCATCTTCAACAACATCAGCCAACTGTGGAACCACAACCAGTTCTGGGAAATGATGGGCCCCGGAGGCAACGCCATGCCGGGTGAGTTGGAAAAAGCCCTGACCGAGAGCTTTGGCTCGGTTGACGAATTCAAGTCGCAGTTCAGCGCTGCTGGTGCTGGTCAGTTCGGTTCGGGCTGGGCGTGGCTGGTCAAGAACTCGGACGGTTCGCTGGCTGTAACCAAGACCGAAAACGGCGTGAACCCGCTGTGCTTTGGTCAGACAGCGCTGCTGGGTTGTGACGTCTGGGAGCACTCGTATTACATCGATTTCCGCAACAAACGCCCGGCTTACCTGTCGAACTTCCTCGACAATCTGGTGAACTGGGAAAACGTTGCATCGCGGATGTAATCCTTGAACCGCAGAAGGTTCATAAAGGGCCTGCTGGCGACCACGCTGGCAGGCCTGTTTGTTGCAGCCTATGGGTTTTTTATCGAGCCCTCGCTGCGATTGCGCGTGCGCAAGTGGCGCGTGCGGCGCAAGGATTGGACAGCGCAGCCGCTACGGATCGCGGTTCTGTCCGATCTGCACGTTGGTGAGCCTTATGTCGGCCTTGATCGTGTCCGGCAGGTAGTGCGGCGTACCAATGCACTGGCCCCCGATCTGATCTTGCTGTTGGGGGATTATGCGGGCCACTACGACGGCATCACCGCTAAAGTCGAAGCTGAAGATCTGGCTCCGGTTCTTGGACAGCTTGAGGCGCGCAGCGGAGTTTATGCTGTTCTCGGAAACCATGACTGGTGGGATGATGAGGATGCCCAACGGCGTGGCGGTGGGCCGAACAAATTCGCCACCGCGTTTCAGGGGCAGGGCATTACAGTGCTGTCCAACGAGGCAATGCGCCTGGACGATTTGGGCATCTGGCTGGCCGGGCTTGAGGATCAACTTGCCTTCAGACGCAATGGCAAGCTTGTGGGTCTGGATGATCTGCCGGGAACCATGGCGCAAGTGACCGACGACGCGCCCGTGGTAATGATGGCGCATGAGCCTGATATCTTTCCCGACATCCCGGAAAATGTGGCGCTGACTTTGTCCGGCCACACGCATGGTGGGCAGGTGCGGCTGTTTGGTTGGTCGCCGGTGGTGCCGTCCAAGTACGGAAATCGTTATGCCTATGGGCATGTACACGAAGACGGACGCGATTTGGTCGTGTCTGGTGGGATCGGGTGTTCGATCCTGCCCGTTCGTTTTGGTGTAACGCCCGAAATCACGGTGATCGAACTGTCAGCCTGACAGGAGAAAACCCGCCTATGAACAAAGTTTCATACTGAGACGGGTTTGCACGCAACCTCGCAGTGCCTACCTTGGGTGTGGCGGAGGGAGAGAACCGCTAACCATATGAAAATGCACAGGCAACGCGCCGGAAACCTTTGGTTGCGTCAGGGTAAACCTATGCCTGTTAATTGAGGGATGGCCGTAGAAACATGACAGGAGATCACGATGGTCGCACTTGAACAGGGAACCTGGGTTGTTATTGCCGATGGGGAAAAGGCGTTGTTCGTCGAGAACATCACCGATGCCGAAGACCCCAATCTGGTGGTTGTTTCGGTTGAAGAACAGGATGGGGTTAGCCGACCCACCGACCGGGCCGGGCGGCGCTTTGATACCGGGCCGAACCAGAAATCGTCGGTTGAAGAGCCAAACTGGAAGACCCACGCCAAATCCCTTTTCGTGCAGGATGTTGCCAATCTTCTAAACCGTAAGGGATTGAAAGGGGCCTTCAATCGGTTGGTTCTGGTTGCCAGCCCGCATGTGCTGGGCCTGTTGCGCCGTCGCCTGCACAGCGAGGTACTTGCCAAGGTCGTGGCCGAGGTGGACAAGACCCTGACCAACCACCCAATGCACAAGGTCGAAAAGCTTCTGACCAGCCGCCTGAACCCGGCAGTTTAGCCGATTTATCCCCCGGTGGGCGGTCTCAGCGTTCCGTCCACCGGTCAGGTCAGGAACCCGCGCAGTGTCGACATCGCCGAGGCCGGATCATCAACCCAAGTGATGTAATCCGCCAACGACTCATCCGCGAACCCCTGACCGATGACGCGCTGCACCAGCTCGTGCAGCGCGTCCCAGTAACCATCCACGTTCATTACCAGAATGGGTTTGTCATGCAGGCCCAGCTGCCGCCATGTCAGCGCCTCGAACAGCTCATCCAGCGACCCCGGGCCGCCCGGAAGCACGACCACAGCATCTGCATTCATGATCATGACCTTTTTGCGCTCGTGCATCGTTTCGGTGACCACAAAGCGGGTCAGGTCGGTTTTGCCGACCTCGCGTTTCAGCAGGTGAACGGGGATCACGCCGAATGTGTCGCCGCCAGCGGATTGCGCAGCACGGGCAACTTCGCCCATCAGGCCGACATCCCCGGCGCCATAGACCAAACGCCAGCCTTCTTGTGCCAGCATCGTTCCGAATGCACTTGCGGCTTCGGAATAGGCGGAATTTGCGCCATTGCGTGACCCGCAATACACACAAACAGATTTCTGAGACATCGTGAACGCTCTCCGGGGTTGTGCCTGGGCTTTTGACCCCTGATAGCGGGATTGATAGATTGGCTCAACCGCCGGGCAGAATGTGTTGAAGGCACGGCACTTGCGCTGCGGAGTGAAAGGAAAAGAATGAACGCCGAGTCGGGAAGCGGAAGCTCTGGCACCTTCACCTGGGGGGTGATCGCCGGTATCGCAGTTTTAATCGGAGCGGGTGGATTGTACTGGTCCGGTATGGTCGGGGGGGACTCGGAAGAACCGGCACCAGAGGTCGAAGTCGCAGTTCAGACCCAGGAGGACAGCGCTGAGCCCGCTGAGCAACCTGCCGAAAGTTCCACACCACCTGCCGCAGAAGATGAGCAAAGCGCCGAGGCTGCGACCCCACCTGCTGCCGAAGAGGCGGTGCCTGAAACACCGGCTGAGGAAGAGGCAGCCCAAGCTGAGCCGCCTGTGAAACCGCTGTTGGATCAAATTTTTGTTGAATCGGACGGCAATACGGTTCTGTCAGGTTCTGCCGAACCGGGTTCCGAGGTCAACGTGCTGCTGGACGGAGAAGCGGTGCATAGTTTCACGGTCGATCCTAGCGGTCAGTTTGCCGAATTCGTTTCGATTCCATTCGCCGATACAGCGCGCGGTTTGACGTTGGAGACGCAGGGCGATCAACCGGTGCGCTCGGACGACTACGTGATTGCTGCACTGCCCGAACCTGAAGCTGCGGATGACGCTGTTTCTGTCGCGGATACGGCTGAGGATGTAACGCAAGAACCCGAAGTGGCGCAGGCAACCGAAACGGATCAGGCGGCGTCGACCGACACGGCTGCCACTGACTTGCCCTCTTCCGACACGGCTGAAACTGACGCGCCGTCGACCGAAGGTCAAACGGAACAGGTTGCCGAGGCTCCGGCTGAGGACACGCCGGATCAACAGGTCGCTATCCTGCGGTCTGGGGAGGACGGGGTTGAACTGGTGCAAGGTCCAACAAGCCAACCGCAGGAACCGGAACAGATCGCACTCGACACCATTGGGTACTCCGATGCTGGCGAGGTTGAACTGACAGGCCGGGTACCGGATGGATCGGCTGTGCGCCTGTATTTGGACAACCGGCTGGTCGATGATCTGTCCCCGGCCGATGACGGCAAATGGCGCAGCGAGTTGGACGGGGTCGACCCCGGCGTCTACACCCTGCGCGCTGACGAGATTGCACCGGATGGTACCGTCGTTAGCCGTATTGAAACGCCATTCAAACGTGAGGCCACCGAAGTGCTGCGCGCCGCCGAGGCGACGGATAGCCCCGAGGCAGCAGAGGATGCCCCGCCGATCCGGTCGGTCACTGTGCAGAAGGGTGACACGCTCTGGGCCATTTCCCGCGAACGGTTTGGCGACGGTGTCCTGTATGTGAAGCTGTTCGAAGCCAACCGGAGCGCGATCCGTGATCCGGACCTGATCTATCCCGGGCAGATCTTCACGATCCCCGAATAAGCTTTAGCCTCTGGCCCCTGCGGGGGCGGGGGGCTATCTCTGACCGCAGACCAGGAACGTGATGAGACGATCAGCCCCGATGCATTCAGACGACATGCCAGAAACGAACGAGCGCCGCTCCGGCTGGCGCACGATCCGCAAGGTATCACCATACCTCTGGCCCGAGGACGAACCTTGGGTCAAACGCCGTGTTGTGTTGGCAATGGGAATGTTGGTTCTGGCCAAGCTAATCGCGGTGTACACGCCAATTTTGTACAAGGGCGCGGTCGACGGTCTAGCCGGTGAGGGCGTACCGCCACTGGCGCTGGGAGCGGTAGGATTAACCGTAGCCTACGGTGTTGCACGGATGATGACCGTGGGATTTCAGCAGCTGCGCGACGCGTCTTTTGCCCCGGTCGGGCAACGGGCGTTGCGGGCGCTGGCGCTGGAAACCTTCCAGCACATTCATCAATTGTCGATGCGCTATCACGTGACGCGCCGAACCGGCGGTCTCAGCCGGATCATTGAGCGCGGGGTGAAGGGTGTGGAATTCCTGTTGCGGTTCCTGTTGTTTTCCATCGGGCCGCTGATCCTGGAATTGCTACTGGTCGCGATCATCCTTATGTGGCTGTTCGATGTCTGGTATCTGGTCGTCGTCGCGGTGACCATTGCGCTTTATATCTGGTTCACCTTCGCGGTGACTGAGTGGCGCGTTAAACTGCGGCGCGAGATGAACGATCAGGATACTGAGGCCAACCAGCGCGCTATCGATAGTCTGCTGAACTTTGAAACCGTCAAATATTTCAACGCCGAACAGCGCGAAGCTGAACGCTATGATGTCTCGATGAAAGCCTATGCTGGCGCGGCGCTGAAAACGGCTTATTCGCTGGCCTTCCTGAATTTCGGGCAGTCTTTTCTGATCACCTGCGGACTGATCGGCGTGATGGTTTTGGCCGCCATCGGTGTGCAGAATGGTACGCTGACCGTGGGTGATTTTGTCATGGTCAACGCCTACATGATCCAAATCACCGTGCCGTTGAACTTTCTGGGCACGGTGTATCGTGAAATCCGTCAATCGCTGGTCGATATGGGGCAGATGTTTGATCTGCTGGAACAACCTACCGAGGTAACAGACAAGCCCTGCGCGCCGAACCTTGCGATCAATGGCGGCGAGGTGACGCTGGACAACGTGCGGTTTGGTTATGATGCGGATCGTGAAATCCTCAAAGGCATCTCACTGACCGTTCCGGCGGGGCAGACCGTGGCTATTGTCGGGGCCACCGGTTCGGGTAAATCCACCATCGGGCGGCTGCTGTTCCGGTTCTATGATGTGACTGGCGGAGCGCTGAGGATCGACGGGCAGGATGTGCGCGACGTGACCCTGAACAGTCTGCATGCCGCCATCGGTGTGGTGCCACAGGATACGGTGCTGTTCAACGATACGATCCGCTACAACATCGCCTATGGCCGCGATGGCGCCACTCAGGAAGAGGTCGAAGCCGCAGCCAAGGCAGCCCAGATTCACGAATTCGTTGTAACGCTGCCCGAAGGGTATGACACCAAGGTTGGTGAGCGTGGGCTGAAACTGTCCGGCGGTGAAAAACAGCGGGTCGGTATTGCGCGCACTTTGTTGAAGAATCCCCCGATCCTGTTGCTGGACGAGGCGACCTCGGCACTGGATACCGACACCGAGCAGGACATCAAGGATGCTTTGGCGCGGGCCGGAGAGGGGCGTACGGTTCTGACCATCGCGCATCGTCTCAGCACCATCGCCGAGGCCGACCGTATCGTTGTTTTGGAGCAAGGCGAGATATTGGAGCAGGGCACCCATGATGAGCTGCTGCAACGCGAGGGTCGTTATGCGCAACTGTGGAGCCGTCAGCAATCGGATGCGCAGGCTGCCTGAACCGAAACCGTCCTCCGACTGGACTATGTGATATACTGAATGGGTTTTTGGAGGAGTTGGTTTGATGCGCAGATTAAAAAGAACCTCTGTTGTTCCGGTCGTGATTGCCGTGCTGATGCCAGTGATGGCGGCGGCTGATCCCATTGTCGGTGTCTGGAAAACCGAACCGGATCGCAAGAACCTGATTTCGCATATCCAGATATCTGCCTGCGGAGACAAGTTCTGTGGTCAGATTCAATCGGCCTATGACAAATCTGGGAAAGAGGTGCAGACCCCCAACATCGGCAAAAAGCTATTCTGGGATGTGGCCAGCGAAGGGGGCGGCAAATATGGCGGCGGTGATTTCTGGATTCCCATGGTCAATGTGGATGTGGTGCCGCAAATGACGCTGAGCGGTGACACCTTGACCGTGCGCGGATGCGAGCATGTTGTGTGCGGGCACCAGAAATGGACCCGTCTGTCCAAGTGACCCGCTCCTTCTGACAAGATTTTGTTGCAACTAAGTCTTGCGCTACGACCAGCACTCTGACTGTGGGTGATTGCCGATTGACCGATGATATTGCTCCGTTATGACGGGCAGTACCAACCGAGTGGTGTTGGGCAATAAATCAGGGAAACACTAATGAAGAAGTTCTTTGCTACGCCGATCGTTCTGGCGTCGCTGTTTGCGTCGACCGCCTCCGCCGAGGATCTGGTATTTTTGCTGGGTAATGAAAGCAGCGTCGATCTGGTCGAATTCAATGTCTCGGCAAGTGCGTCCAATGAATGGGAAGCAAACTTGCTGCAAGGCGATTACATCGCGCCGGGATACGAAGCAGACGTGTTGATTGCTGACGGTCTGACCAACTGTGTCTATGATATTCGCGGCGCGTTTTCCGACGGGTCCAGCGCGGAAGATTACGGCGTAGACCTGTGCGATCTGGGTGAATACGTCTTTACTGACTAAGACTGTCTGAAACGAATAATGGCGAACCGTTGGGCTCGCCATTCTTTTATTCTGCCGCCTTTAGGGGTGATCCCGGCGGATGTTCGGGCGCCTGGGCATCTTTGGACGCAGGGGGCGTTTCGTCGCCCCAGACCACCTCGGTCGCTTGTGCCTGACGGACGGCTTTGCCAATCGCCATATCCTGCGCCAATTGGCTGGATCGACCGGATGTCGCGCGCGCCAGTGCCCGGCCCAGCCATATCGTGTAGGTCGAAACCCAAACGCGCAACGCCAACAGTGAAGGCGTCACGATCAGCGTCAGAACCGTCGCAATGCCCAATCCGAAGACCACCGCCGTGGCCAGCTGCTTCCACCACAACGCGGTGGGGCTGTTGATCGAATAACCACCATTGATGAAGTCCAGCGACAGGCCGAACATCATGGGTGTCAGACCAGCCATCGTGGTCAATGTGGTCAGCAGAACCGGACGGATACGCGCCTCAGCCGTGCGGATGATGGCTTCGATCCGGGGCATATAGCGGCTGTATTCCTGATAGGTGTCGATCAGAACGATGTTGTTGTTCACCACGATCCCTGCCAGCGCCACGATGCCCGTGCCGGTCATGATGATCGAGAACGGTTGCCCCATAACGATCATTCCGATCAGAACCCCGGTGGTCGACAGAACAACCGCCAGCAGCACCAGTACCGAGTTGTAGAACGAGTTGAACTGCGCCAGCAGGATCACGAACATCAGGCCCAAAGCACCCAGGAAAGCGCTTTGCAGGAAGGCCCCGGATTCCTCTTGATCCTCCTGATCGCCGGTCCACTCCCAGGCAATCGTGTTCGAGAAGGGGCTGGTGTTCAGCCATTCCGTCAGCACTGCGATCCGTTCATTCGGATTGACCAGCGCGAACCGCGCCCCTTCTCCCGCAATAGCTGTGCGCAGGTCCTCGACGGTTTCGGCACCGGTTAGTTGGAACAGCTCAAATACCGTGCCATCGGAGCTGGTGATGGTTGTCCCGTTGGCGTCCGCGCCTTCTTCGACCGCACGCACAACGGCCAGTCTCTGTTCGGTTCCGTCAGGGCCGTCGACTACCACCTTGGACAGGCCCGGCTCGACATCTGCTTTGACGTCATAGTAACGCTGCTGGTCGATCCGGTTGATCTCGGCAAGCTTGGCCACCGGTTGGCGGGTGACAAAGTTGGACAGCGGCACTAGCCCGTCAGGAGTGCGGACCTTGAGCGAATCCAGCGTCGACAGAACCCGGTCCTGTTCGGGCAGGCGCACGCGGATTTCGACTTCTTCGTCGGTGTTGTCCGGACGCATTTCGCCCAGAAGAATGCCACGGGTGACCAACTGTACCATTGCGCCAACCGTGGCGACATCAGCCCCGAAACGTCCGGCCTTGGCGACGTCCACGTCGATCTGCCAGTCGATGCCGGGCAGGGGCATAGTGTCTTCGATCTTGATCAGACCGGGCGTTTCGTCAAACACAGCCCGCGCGGCTTCGGTCGCTGTGGTCAATTCCTCCCAACCGTCTCCTTTGATACGCAGATGCACAGGTTTAGCTGAGGCCGGACCCTGTTCCAGCGGCAGGATTTCCACGATGAAACCAGGCAGTTTGGCAAGTTCTGCATTCAACTCGTCTAGAACGAAATCACCGTCGTACTCCGGGGCGATGATTTCGCGATCGAACAGACCGAAAAACGCGGGTTCGGTCAGCGTTGGGCGGTCCTCCCACGGAGTGATTTCGAACTGCACACGACCGACGGTATCCGCCGGAGCTTCGGCACCGCCGTTGTTCTGGTTCAGGCCGCCTTCACCGGCAAAAGCGAACACGTTGGTTACGGCTGGGTGTGCGCCTATTACCTCTTCGGCGGCCAACACCATCGCGTCTTTTTCCTGCAATGACAGGTTGCCCCGTGCGCGGACATAGGCCGTGGCCTGTTCCGGTTCGGTTTCGACAAAGAACTCAACGCCGCGGTTGTTTTCTCCGTAGTACGACATCACCTGCCAGACGCAAAAACCGACTGCCATGATTGATACGAGCGGCATGACCGGGTTGCCGACCAGGAACTTTATCAGATAACCGAACACAGAGTGTTCACGCGCTGTGTGGACGCGTTCTTGCTTTTGCCGCTCGATTTTGGCGGCGCTCAGGGTCACCGACCCTGCAAAGCCACCGAAGACGAACAGCAAGGCACCCGACAGCACGCCCCCGGGCAGCAGATAGTCAGGGTTCAGCATCTGCATCGCGCCCAAGAAGATCATGTACAGCGATGGGGGGACCATAATTGCGCGAACCCACCACGGGGCCACACTGCGCAGCCAATTCGAAGTTCGATCGAACGTGCGGCTCATTCGTCCGGATACGCCGCCGACGACCGGCAGGTAGATCAGCGCCACGATCAGCGAAGAGGACAGAACGAAGATCAACGTGATCGGCAGCATCTTCATGAATTCGCCGGGCACGCCGGGCCAGAACAGCATCGGCAGGAAGGCACACAGCGTCGTCGCGGTCGAGGACACGATGGGCCAGAACATCCGCTGCGCCGCCTCGACATAGGCGTGCATCGGGCCGATGCCTTCTTTGATGCGCTTGTCTGCGTATTCAACCACAACAATAGCACCGTCGACCAGCATCCCCACCGCAAGGATCAGCCCGAACATCACCATGTTCGAGATGGTGACGCCCATGACCGCAAGAAAAGCAAAGCTCAGCAGGAACGAGGTTGGGATTGCAAACCCGACCAACAGCGCAGCGCGCGTACCCAGCGAGGCCAGAACGACGATCATCACCAGCGCGATCGCGGTTAGGACCGAACCTTCAAGCTGACGCACCATCGAATCGACAATGCGGCTTTGGTCGTTCGAGGTGCCAACATCTACGGCGGCCTGCAATTCGGCGGGCCATTTCTCTTGCGCTGCTGCAAGAGTCGCTTTGACGTCGTCCACTGTGTCGATCAGGTTGTAGCCTTTGCGTTTGACCACCTGAAGTGCCACCGTGGACTGGTTGTCAAACCGCGCGGTGCCTTCACGGTCTTCGAAAGTATAGTTGATCTGCGCAAGCTCACCCATCGTCACCACGCGGTCGCCATTGACCTTGACGGGTAGGCTGTAGACATCTTCAGCGGTTTTGAATGAAGACGGGATTTTGACCGAGAAGGTGCCTTGTGCTGAATCCACCTCACCAGCAGCGATCAGCTGGTTGTTGTTTTGGACAACTGTGATCAATTCGTCGGCCGAGACGTTGTAAGCCTCCAGCCGGAGTGGATCGATAATCACCTCGAGCAATTCGTCTCGGTTGCCCGCAATCCCGGCTTCCAGAACGGAATCCAGCGATTCAAGATCGTCCTGCAAGTCTTTGGCGATACGCGCCATTGTTCGCTCGGGGACTGCGCCAGTTAGGTTGACGATGACGATAGGGAATTCTGAAAAGTTAATCTCGAAAAGCGAATACTGCTCAGCCCCTTCAGGGAAATCGGCCTGAGCGCTGTTCATCGCGTCGCGTACATCCGCCATGATCGCGGTCTTATCCCAGCCGAATTCGAACTCCAGCGCGATACCGGCATACCCTTCGGCAGCAGTGGCGGTCATTTCCTTGAGACCGTCCAGATCTGCCAGTTCAGTCTCCATCGGCTTGATCAGAAGGTTCTCAGAATCCTCGGCGGAAATGCCGGGAAATTGGACCGAGACGAAAAGCGCCGGGATTTCGATATCCGGTTCACCCTCTTTAGGCAGGCTGACATATGCAAACCCGCCGACAATCAGCGAGATAGCGATGAAGGCCAACACCATACGGGCCCTGTGGGCGGCCCATGCAACCAATCCTGTCATTGTGCAGCTTCCTGGTAGGTTGGTTCGACCTTAACGCCTTGCGTCACGAATTCCTGGCCGATCACAATGACATCAGAGGTTTCCGGTAGCCCATCAACCCAGACGCCTTCTGCGGTGTCGCGCAATAGCAGAATCGGCATGAATTCCACGATCTGGTCAGCGCCGACCGTGCGCACACCGATCTGCCCTTCGTTGTTCAAGGTCAGGGCGGATTGCGGCAGCAGATGGGCCTTTGCCCCGTCGGCGGCTATACGGATATTGGCCGTCTGACCATCGCGAATGGCCAGTTCCGGGTTTGGAACGGTGATTTCAACTTCGAAGGTGCGGGTCGTTTCATCCGCCGACCTGCTCAGAAAAGTCACGCGGCCTTTGACCTCAAGACCCGTGATCAGGCGCGCCGATGCTTCCGAACCGACGATGATCTTGTTTACATCCGTTTCGGGCACGAACCCCACCAGCTTGATCGGGTTCAATTGAATCACGGTCGCACACAGCGATCCGGGCTGCATCAGGCTGCCCAGTTCGGCGGTATCGCTTTCCAGCAGGCCCTTGAATGGGGCTTCGATGGTCTGACGGTCAATCTCGCGCTGGGCGGCTTTGACCTCGGCAGTGGCGGCTTCGATCCCGGCGCGGGTGGCCTCCAGTCCGGCCTCGGCGGTTTTGACGCCCGCTTCGGCAGAGCGCATCGCGGCTTCGCTGGAAATCCGTCGCGTTTCCGACCCAAACCCGGTTTCCGACAGTTTCTGTGCGGCCGTCAGGTTGATTTGCGCCTCAGCAACCAGGGCATGCGCCTCTTCCAGGCGAGCTTCGGCCTCGGGGATGCGGCTTTCGGCTTCAAGTTTGGCGGCCATAGCCTCGGCCAGGCTGGCGGGGCGGGTGCCTGGGTCAAGCTCGCACAGCAGGTCGCCCGCTTCGACGAACGCACCCTTGCGCTTGGGTTCCGAAATCACGGTCGATGTTGTTTCGGCCAGAACTTCGACCTGGCGATTGGCTCTGGTCTGGCCGCGCAACAACACGGCGCTGTCAATTTCCCTTGCGGAAGAGCGCAAGACGACCACACCGATTGTATTCTGCGCCGTCTGGGGATCGGATACAGATTCTACTTCGGATGACGTATCTGTTTCAGAGTCGCCGCGACCGGCAAATGCAAACAATGCGTCGCGTTCAAAGACCAAAAGGAATAACGCGGCAATCACCAGAATCGCATTCACGAATGAAATCAATCGCATACGGGGCCTCTCTTAAAATTCTTTGCCGATTGTCCTTCGGCGTGCATGTTTAAAAATGGGGGCAGGCACGCTCGTTTTCTACACTAAACTGAATAGTTCGGTTCACTTTTTTTCGCAAGGGTGGCGTGACGTCGTGAAAATGTGCGAAATCCGGCCCTTGGCTTGGCAAGGTCGCCGGGGTATGACATGGCGCCATAGAAAAATGTGACAGCCCGGGGAGCAGGGATGAGCGACACCGACAGTTTTATTGATGAGGTGACCGAAGAGGTTCGCCGTGATCGCCTGTATCTGCTGCTGCGTCGTTGGGGCTGGATCGGCGTTCTGGCCGTGGTTCTCATCGTTGGCGGGGCCGCGTTTAACGAGGTTCGCAAGGCCCGTACCACCGGTCAGGCTGAAAAGCTGGGTGACGAGATTCTCAGCGCGCTCGCGCAGAATGACTCGGCCGAACGTGCAAGCAGCCTGGCCAGCATTGATGCGGTAACACCCGGCGGTGATGCAGTTCTGAACATGTTGCTGTCTTCGTCGCAGGTTGAGGCCGGGTCGCGGCAAGAAGCTGTGGACAGCCTGAACGCCATCGCTGTTCAGGTTGATCTGCCGGAAATTTATCGTGCGATTGCTACATTCAAGGCTCTGCTGCTGCAAAGTGACACTTTGCCCGTGGCGGATCGCCGTCAGCAGTTCGAGGCGCTGTCTGCGCCGGGCGCACCGCTGCGCTTGTTGGCCGAAGAACAACTTGCACTGATTGATGTCGCCGAGGGGAATGCGGACGCAGCAATCGAGCGTCTACAGGCGATGCGGCAGGACGCCGAGATTGGCGTGGACCTTCAGCAACGCGCCGCGCAACTGATTGTCGCGCTTGGCGGCGAACCGGAACCACTGGTGGCCCAGCAGGGCTGAACCGGCGGCAATTAGAATGACAGGCGAGTTCGGAGTATCATGGTGACAAGTCTTTTCTCCCGCATTGGATTGACGGCTGCGGCCCTATCGCTGAGTGTTCTTGCCGCATGTGAGGAACCCGAGGTCATCCTGCCAGGTGCCCGTGAAGACATTCGGCCCACCTCTGACAACGTGACTTTGGTAACCCAGGGTTCGAAACCGATCAGACTGCCTGCGCAAAAAGCCAACGCCAATTGGTCGCAAAGCGCCGGGACGCCCGCATTTCGCACCGGCAACGCGGCACTGCGCGCGACGCCTCAGCGTGTGTGGTCGACCTCGATCGGGGATGGGGATTCACGCAAGCGTCGCATCACCGCAGAACCTGTTGTGGCCGGTGGCCTGATTTATACGCTGGATGCAGGCGCGACCGTTTCCGCGGTTACACCGCAGGGACAGGTGGCCTGGAGCAAGAATCTTATCCCGGTCAATGATGGCGACGCGGACGCGACCGGCGGCGGATTGGCCTATGCCAATGGTGTGCTTTACGTGTCGTCCGGGTTTGGGCGTCTGACGGCGTTGGATGCGAAGACTGGGGCGATCAAATGGCAAAAACGCCTGAATGCCCCAGGAAACGGCGCACCTTTGGTCAATGATGGTATGTTGTATCTGGTAGCAGGTGATGAAACCGGCTGGGCCGTGAACACCAAGGACGGTCGCATCGCGTGGCAAGTTCAGGGTACGCCAAGCGTGGGCAATGTTCTGGGGGCTCCGGCCCCTGTGATTGCACAGGAGTTTGCCGTCTTTGCCTTTGGTTCGGGTGATATTTCCGCGTCTTTCCGCAAGGGTGGTATCGGGCGCTGGAACGCTTCGGTCGCGGGCGGGCGTCGGGGGCGTGCGGCCGCACAGATCGTGGATGTGACCGGTGGACCCATGGTAGTAGGCGATACGATCTATATCGGTAATCACTCGGGCCGCACCGTGGCATTTAACGCCACCTCGGGCGAGCGGATCTGGACGGCGGATGAGGGGGCTGTGGATACGGCATGGCCTGCGGGTGATAGCCTGTTTCTGATCAGTGACCGCAGTCAGTTGGTCCGGCTGAACAGAGCAGACGGTTCGATCATCTGGGCGCAGGATTTGCCCGGTTTTGTCAAGGACAAGCCCAAACGCCGTGGTCCAATCGTTGCGCATTATGGCCCGATCCTGGCCGGTGGGCGCATCGTTGTCGCGTCGAATGACGGTTTCCTGCGGTTCTTTAGCCCGGTCGACGGTACGCTGGTCAACAGCGTCGAGGTTCCCGGCGGCGCCACCACGGCCCCGGTAGTGGCCGGGCAGACGTTGTATGTCGTTTCGACCAAAGGTGATCTACACGCTTTCCGTTGATCGCAAGATGCGCTAAAGGGCGCGTCTGAGTCTTGAAAGTTGAGTATCATGTCGCTGACCCTCGCCATCGTGGGGCGCCCGAATGTGGGCAAATCCACTCTGTTCAACCGCCTTGTGGGCAAACGCTTGGCTTTGGTCGACGACCAGCCCGGCGTGACGCGCGACCTGCGCGAGGGCGAAGGGCGTCTGGGCGATCTGCGCTTTACCGTAATCGACACAGCGGGTCTTGAGGACGCGACTGATGACAGTCTACAGGGACGGATGCGTCGCCTGACCGAGCGCGCGGTGGATATGGCCGATGTCTGCCTGTTCATGATCGACGCACGGGTGGGGTTAACCCCAACAGACGAGATGTTCGCCGAGATCCTGCGCAAACGCTCGAAACATGTGATCCTTGCCGCCAACAAGGCCGAAGGAAGCGCGGCGGATGCGGGTGTGCTTGAGGCGTATAATCTGGGTCTGGGTGAGCCCGTGCGCCTGTCGGGTGAACATGGCGAGGGGATGACAGACCTTTATGCGCAACTCATGCCGCTGGCAGATGCCGCGGCTGAGCAGGCCGAGGATGATGCCCCGCAAACCGATATCGAACTGGACGAAGACGGCGAGGGCGAGGCGCCGCTGATCACAGCCGCCAAGCCGCTGCAGGTTGCGGTAGTCGGGCGGCCAAATGCCGGAAAGTCCACACTGATCAACAAGATCATCGGCGAAGACCGCCTGTTGACCGGCCCCGAGGCTGGTATCACCCGCGATGCGATCAGCCTGCGGATTGACTGGGCCGATCCCGATGGCGACAGCACCCCGATGCGGATTTTCGACACGGCGGGCATGCGCAAAAAAGCTAAGGTGCAGGAAAAGCTGGAAAAGCTTTCGGTGTCCGACGGTCTGCGCGCCGTAAAATTTGCCGAGGTCGTGGTGGTGTTGTTGGACGCAGCCATTCCGTTTGAACAGCAGGACCTGCGCATCGCTGATCTGGCCGAGCGCGAAGGCCGCGCCGTCGTTGTCGCCGTTAACAAATGGGATATCGAAGAGAACAAGCAGGAAAAGCTGCGCGATCTGAAAGAGTCCTTTGATCGTCTGTTGCCGCAATTGCGTGGCGCACCGCTGATCACCGTATCTGCCAAGACTGGTCGGGGGCTGGAACGTCTGCGCGCTGCCATCCTGCGTGCGCATGACGTTTGGAACCGTCGTGTACCCACAGCAGCACTGAACCGCTGGCTGACGGCCATGCTGGAGCAGCACCCGCCGCCAGCCCCGCAGGGCCGCCGGATCAAACTGCGCTATATGACTCAGGCCAAGACCCGTCCCCCTGGATTTGTGGTGATGTGTTCACATCCCGACAAGATGCCAGACAGCTACACCCGCTATTTGGTGAATGGCCTGCGCGAAGATTTCGATATGCCCGGGTCGCCTATCCGCCTGACATTGCGTGGGCAGGGTGACAAAAATCCCTATAAGGGGCGGCGCAAGAAAAACGCGGGCGCTCTGGCCAAGCATCTCAAGGGTCGCGCGTAACTGCGCCAATTTTCAGCACTTTCGGCTGAAAGGCGTGACAGTCCCGCTGCCGCAGGCTAGCATTCGCCTGTGTGCATCTGTTTTTTGTGCGCGCTGCTTGATTACAAGCAAAACGCAAATAGTTTCGTGGTGATATTAATTGGGCCAAACGTGGGGACAGGCTGAATGAATTTGCGGGAATATACGCGACAATATGCGGTACAGGACAATCGGCTGGCCGCGCTAAGCTATTTTGGGACCTTCGCCGTTTATTTCGCGTCGCTGACGCTGGCAATTATCTATGTCGACCGCTGGTACATCATGATCCCTGCCGGGATCGTCTTTGCCTTTTCAGCTGTGCGTCTTTACGTTTTGCAACATGATTGCGGCCACCATTCCCTGTTTGAGACCCGCGAGCAGAATGAATGGGCCGGGCACGGTTTGTCACCCTTCACCTTTGCGCCGTTCGAAGTGATGAAGCAGAACCACAACCTGCACCATTCGGGGATCGGTAATCTGGAACACCGCGAAACGGGTGAAATCCACACCATGACCCTGCGGGAATGGAACGCTGCAGACTGGAAAAAGCGTTTGTTCTACCGCCTGTATCGCAACCCGTTCATTTTGGTTCCGGTTGGTGCGTTGTTCACCTATTTTATTCGCTACCGCTGGCCCAAAAACACGGTACGGTTTGGTGTGACCGGAGTTCTGCTGCACAATCTGTCGATCGTGATCTTCCTGGGGCTGCTTTACCTGATCGCGGGCACGACCGGTATTCTGGTCTGGCTGGTGTTCTCGTTGCTGGGGGGGATGCTGGGTGTGTTCCTGGTCTACCTGCAGCATAATTTCGAAGATACGTATTGGGACCGCCGTCCGGACCTTGATCCGCAACTGGCAGCTTTGCAGGGGTCTTCTGCTTTGGATTTTGGTTGGTGGTTCGACAATGCGGTGGCGTGTATCACGCTGCACGACATCCACCATTTCAACGCCCGTATTCCATCCTATCGGCTGCGGGCGTGCCACTATAACCTGCCGCCTGAATTCACCCCGCGTCGGATCAAGTTCCCCGAGGCGGTGGCGGCGCTGAATTTGAAACTCTGGGACGAAGATGCCAAGCGTCTCGTGCCATTCCCCAAAGAAGATAGAACCGGCACTCTGGCTCACGGCAGTTGACGCAAAGACGTCGCCGAAACTGCTCGCCGATTAGCAGGCGTCTGTGCCCAGTGTGCATTCAATTGAAAATGTAGGGAGAGAAAGGAAGGCTTAGTAATGACCGCAGTGACCGACGTTAAGGGTGTAGGAAAGGCGCTTGGGCAGGCGCTGATCGCCAATGGGTACAAAACCGCTGAAGCCCTTGCCAAAGCCAACCCTGCCGACCTGGTCAAGGTTCCCCGAATTGGTGCCTCTAGCGCGCCTCTGTTGATCGCCGCGGCGAAAGAGGCGATTGCAACCAAGCCCGCAGCGAAAGCGGCTGCGGCAAAACCTGCAGCCAAAAAGCCAACTGCGGCCAAGACTGCCAGACGTGCGCCCGCGCGCAAACCTGTGACGCGCAGGCCTGCCGCCCGGAAAACCGTTGCAGCCGCCGCTGCCGAGAAACGTGCCGAAGAGGCCGCGCGCAAAGCTGCCGAGGAAAAAGCCGCCGCGGAAGCCAAGGCGCGCAAGAAGGCGAAAGCCAAGGCCAAGGCCGAAAAGGCCGCCAAAAAGCTGCAAGAGATGGAAGCCGCGATCTCAAAGGCCAAGGACAAGGTGAAGGCCAAGGCCAAGAAAGACAAAAAGTCCAAAAAGGACAGTAAGAAAAAAGATCAGTCCAAGAAGGGCGGTAAGAAAAAAGACCAGCCCAAGAAAGACAAAAAGAAGAAGGGTAAGAAAAAGACGAAGAAGTAATCCTCCTTCGCCTTACGTTCTGCAAGACCGGCACTACGCTATACGGGTGCCGGTTTTTTTATGCCAGCGTGCCGTCCAGCTGCAGTGTTCGTTTGCCGCCCAGGTATGGCGCCAGCACTTCGGGCAGGGTCACGGTGCCATCCTCGTTCTGTCCATTTTCCAGAACCGCAATCAGGCAGCGTCCAACCGCCAACCCAGAACCGTTCAGGGTGTGGACATATTCCGGCTTACCGCCACCTTCGGGGCGGAAACGTGCGTTCATGCGGCGGGCTTGGAAAGCACCGGTGGTCGAGACCGAGCTGATCTCACGGTACGTGTCCTGCCCAGGCAGCCAAGCCTCGATATCAAAGGTGCGGCGCGCGCCAAAACCCATGTCGCCCGTACACAGAACGACGGTGCGGTAGGGGATGCCCATTTGCTCCAACAGGTCCTCTGCGCAGCGCAGCATGCGTTTCTGTTCCTCATCCGACTTGTCGGGATGCGTGATCGAAACCATTTCGACCTTTTCAAACTGGTGCTGGCGTAGCATCCCGGCGGTGTCCTTGCCCGCGCTGCCGGCCTCGGACCGGAAACAGGCCGTGTGGGCGGTCATGCGGATGGGCAGGGCGGTTTCGTCCAGAATGTCACCGGCCACGGAATAAGTCAGCGTCACCTCGGACGTTGGAATCAACCACCAGCCATTGGTGGTCTGATAGCTGTCATCGCCGAATTTCGGCAGCTTATCAGTGCCGTACATCGCCTCATCGCGGACAAGAACCGGAGTTTGCATCTCGGTCAGGCCGTTCTTATCGATATGGGTGTCCAGCATGAACTGGGCCAGCGCACGGTGGATACGCGCGACACCCTTCGACAGGTTTACAAAACGGCTGCCGCTGGTCTTGGCGGCGGTTTCAAAGTCCATCGCAGCGGCGACGGCGGGAATGTCGAAGTGTTCTTTCGGAGCAAAATCGAGTTCGCGCGGGGTGCCCCAACGGTTCACCTCGACATTGTCGTTCTCATCCGCACCTTGCGGCACATCCTCGGCGGGCAGGTTGGCGATGCGTGCCAGTTGGTCGGTTAGCAGCGCGTCCAGATCCTTGGCCTCGTTCTGCATGCGGGCGATTTCGGTCTTTTTCTCAGACACCAATGCGCGCAGACGCTGGAATTCATCCTCGTCCCCGCGCGCTTTGGCGGCACCGACCTCTTTGCTGGCCTTGTTCTGCTCCGCCTGAGCGGTTTCGGCGGCCAGAATCTTGGCCCGGCGGCTTTCGTCCAGCCGCAGCACATCTGACGACACCGGCGCATCCCCACGGCGCGCCAGGGCGGCGTCGAAGGCGTCAGGGTTTTCGCGAATGGCGCGGATGTCGTGCATGGTTCAGATCCTTAATGCGTGAATCACTAGGATCGCTTATGCACCATCTGAAAGGCAGGGTGTAGCACCGGTTACGACTTATCGGTGTCCTCGTGTGTTTCATGCGCCAGATGCCCGTCCCATTCTTCGGCGGGTATCTTCGGTTCGGGCGGATCGGCCATGTAAGACGGCGTCATGATCTGCACGTTGTTTTCGTTGAACACTGCCACGATGTTGCGGTGCAGATCCGAGCGGATTTTGGGGATGATACTGCCCCGCGTCGTATAGCCATTGATCTGATAATTTATCGCGTAGTCGGCCAGTGCAGTCCACAACACGAATGGCTCGGGCTTGGCTTTGATCCCCTTGGTGCGCTTGGCGGCTTCGATCAGCATAGCCTCGACCTTCTCAGGTGGCTCCTCGTATCCGATGCCGACTGTGGTGTGCAGTAAAAGCCCACTACCATCTGTTTTCTTTGAAAAATTCACGACATCCGAATTCATCAATTGCGCATTGGGAATCGATATCAGCTCATTCTTGATGGATTTCAGGTGGGTTTCCATTAGCTTGATCTGCACCACATCGCCAATGTGGTCCCCGATCTGAATACGGTCCCCGATCGAGGTTGAGCGGCGGTAGATAACGAATAATCCAGCCAGCATGTTGGACACGACCGAATTCGCCCCCAGCGATAGCATAGCGCCAACCAATATGGTCAGGCCCTGAAACGCGGCCGAGTCCGACCCCGGAATGTAAGGAACGGCGAAAACCAGCGCGATGAGGATGACGACGACGCGGGCGATATTGAAGGTCGGGTTGACCCAGTGCTTCTCGAAATCGCCCATATCGAACGACCCGGCCTCAACGGCATCAAAGAACACGCGCATGCCCTTGATGATGTACATCGTGACCCAGGTGATCAGGGCCAGCATGATCATGTTGGGGATGTAAGAGAGAATGCCTTTGAAGATCAGCAGAACCGGTTCGGTCAGGTAGGTCAGTAGTAATTGCGCAAAATAGCGGGTTTCGGCAAAGGCGAGCAGAACAAAGGACAGGTAGTAGTAGAAGCCCAGGAAAAAGATAATGAGCAGAACGAAATTCAGACCATACCTGACCAGTGCGGCAATCGCCTCGGCCTGAACACTTTTGGCAGTGGCGGTTTCCACATCCCGCAAGTGGCGTTTGACAAATTTTAGCGTGCGCCGCCTGATCCTGCGATGCATCCACAGGATCGCAACGATGAAAACGGCAAACCCAAGGGTCCACGCGGCGGCTTCGATCGCGCCGGATACGCGGGCCTGTTCCGTGCGATTAGCCCGATAGCCAAGGATGGCTTCTTCGATGGCCTGACCGTGTAGGAAGCTGAGAACATCCAGCTCCATCTGGTCCAGATCAGCATCTGCCACGGTCACAATGGACACGATCACACCATCCGCGCGAATTCGGATGCCAAGCTCGGTCTCTTCGAATGAAATGTCGACCGAGGGGTCTTCTGAGGCCTCGGCAACCTCGATGATCTTGTTCTGGACACTTTCCGCCCGTTCCGGCGCGGGCAGGGCGCTAGAGCCGCGCAGGAAGAAGAGCATATCGCCGTCCACGATGACGGGGGCTTTGAAACTGTCTGTTTCCTCGGCCTCGGGTTCAACGATATCGGTGGGCGTTTCCTGTGCCCCAAGCGGTGCTGCAAGACACAAAATCAAGGCCAGCAATGACAGCAAAAGCGTCAACGATTGGAATGGTTTGTAACGAGCTGTCATTGTCCCTCCTCAGGTTTGACTATAGCTGAGTTCAGGCCTCTGCCTAGGACATATCTGCAACGCTTTGACGCGAGTTCATGCGTTGGGATCAGGTTCAGGTGGGTCACAGCACCGCCTTTGCTTGCAAAGGCGCATCTCAGGGCATAGGTTCCCGCCAAATTTGCGGAACCGTGCCGCAATCCAAAGCAAAAGGAATATCCCATGGAAGGTGGCGCATTCGCCCAGTTTCTCCCGCTGATCCTGATCTTCGCGATCATGTATTTCCTGCTGATCCGTCCGCAGCAGAAGAAGATGAAGCAACATCAGGCGATGGTCGAGGCCGTGCGCCGGGGCGATCAGGTTGTCACCCAGGGTGGTCTGATCGGCAAGGTGTCGAAGGTCAAGGAAGGCGAGAACGAGGTCGAGGTTGAACTGGCCGAAAACGTCAAGGTTCGCGTGGTCAAGTCGACTATTGCGCAGGTTCTGAATAAGACCGAGCCGGCGAAGTAACTTCGCGCGACAATTCCTTGAAAAGGCAGGGTAATGCTGCAAATTAATACCTGGAAGCGGGTTCTGATCTGGTCGGTCTGTGTGATCGGTCTGCTGATGGCCCTGCCGAATGCGTTTTACACGCGCGTCGAGCAATCCAACGATGCCAAAGCCGCGATTGAGCTTGGCATCGACACCCCCGAGATGCAGGCCCAGGCCGCACAATGGCCCAGCTGGTTGCCGTCGTCGCTGGTCAATCTAGGCCTCGATCTGCGGGGCGGTGCGCATCTGCTGGCCGAAGTGAAGGTCGAAGATGTCTACGAATCCCGGATGGAGGCGATGTGGCCGGAAATCCGTGACGCGCTACGCGATGAACGCGCGACTGTTGGTACGATCCGCCGGCAGGATTCGGCACCGGATGAGATTCGCGTTCGCATCAGCCAGCCCGAGGGCATGTCCCGCGCGCTGGAGGTTGTGCGCGGTCTGGCCCGTCAGGTGCAGACGCTGACCGGAGTGGGGGCTACCGATATCGAAGCACGCGCCGATGGTGACACCATCGTCGTGCAGTTGTCTGAGGCCGAAAAGCTGGCCTCGGACGATCGCACCGTGCGGCAGGCTCTGGAAATCATCCGCCGCCGGATTGACGAGGTCGGTACGCGAGAGCCCACAATTCAGCGTCAGGGTGCAGACCGTATCCTGATTCAGGTGCCGGGCATTGGCAGTGCAGGTGAACTGAAAGAGATCATCGGCACCACCGCTCAACTGACTTTCAACTCGGTCGTCAGTCGCGGCACCGACCCGGACGCTGTTCCGGGGATAGGGCAAGAGGTCGTCCCGTCCATTGACGAAGATGGCGTTTATTACATCATCGAATCCGCCCCGGTTGTGACGGGTGAGGAACTGGTCGACGCGCAGCCCTCGTTCGACCAGAACGGTCGCCCGGCAGTCAGTTTCCGGTTCAACACGTCCGGCGCACGCAAGTTTGGCGACTACACGCTGGAAAACATCGGCGCGCCCTTTGCGATTGTATTGGATGACGAGGTGATCTCTGCCCCGGTGATCCAAAGCCATATTCCGGGCGGGTCGGGTATCATCACCGGTAACTTCACCGTTGAAGAAAGCACCAATCTGGCGGTCCTGTTGCGAGCGGGTGCATTGCCTGCGGGGCTGGAGTTCCTTGAAGAACGCACCATCGGTCCCGAGCTGGGGCAAGACAGCATCGATGCCGGTAAAGTGGCAACCATCGTGGCCTTTGTCGCGGTGCTGACCTTCATGGCGCTTAGCTATGGTTTGTTTGGCGTGTTTGCCAACATTGCGCTGATCATCAACGTCGGGCTGCTGTTCGGTCTGCTGTCGCTGATCGGGGCCACGCTGACCTTGCCGGGTATTGCGGGGATTGTCCTGACGGTCGGTATGGCGGTGGACGCCAACGTGCTGATTTTTGAGCGTATCCGCGAAGAACTGAAATCCGCCAGAGGCCCGGCGCGTGCCATTGAGCTGGGTTATGAAAAAGCCCTGTCGGCTATTCTGGACGCAAACGTTACCACTTTCATCACCGCCGTGATTCTGTTTGCCATGGGCAGCGGGCCGGTGCGCGGGTTCGCGATTACGCTGGGCCTGGGTATTCTGACCTCGGTCTTTACCGCGATCTTCGTGACGCGTTTGATGATCGTGATGTGGTTCGAACGCCGTCGTCCGAAAATGATCGAGGTTTGACATGAGACTGAAACTCGTACCCCAGAACACCTCGTTCGATTTCTTCAGCCGCTGGAAGGTCTGGCTGGGTATCTCGGCCCTGATGATGGTCGTGGCGTTTACGTCTTTCATGCTGCAGGGGCTGAACTTCGGTATCGATTTCCGTGGCGGGACCACGATCCGGACCCAATCCGCACAGGAAATCGACGTCGGCGCCTATCGCGACGCGATCTCTCCGCTGGAGCTGGGCGACGTGAGCATCACCGAGATTTTCGACCCTACCTTTGGGCCGGATGAAAACGTCGCCATGATCCGCATTCAGGCGCAAGCGGATGCCGAGGCCGTCTCGGCCGCGACGGTTACCGCCGTGGAACAGGCTCTGAAAGTGGCAGCGCCGGATATAGAATTTGTGTCCGTCGAATCCGTCGGCCCAAAGGTCTCCGGTGAGTTGATCCAGACCGCCGTGATCGCGGTGGTTTTGGCGATTGGCGCCGTGCTGGTCTACATCTGGCTGCGCTTCGAATGGCAATTCGCTTTGGGAGCAGTTGCCGCGTTGGTCCATGACGTGATTCTGACCATCGGTATTTTCTCGGAACTACAGATTCGGTTCGATCTGGCCATTATCGCGGCGCTTCTGACCATCGTGGGTTATTCGCTGAACGACACTGTGGTCGTGTTCGACCGCGTGCGTGAGAACCTGCGGAAGTACAAGAAGAAAGATCTCAAAGAGGTTCTGAACATCTCGATCAACGAAACGCTCAGCCGGACGGTGATGACCTCAGTGACCACGCTGCTGGCGCTGATTTCGCTTTACGTGTTGGGTGGGGATGTGATCCGAGGTTTCGTCTTTGCGATGATCTGGGGTGTGATCGTGGGAACCTATTCTTCGGTCTTTGTGGCTTCGACCATCTTGCTGTGGCTAGGGGTCAAACGCGACTGGTCCAAGCCGTCCAATACGGCGGGCAATCAGTTTGCCAACATCGACGCCTGATATATTCGGCCAGTCCCCAATGGGGCTGGCCGTTATCATTTTTGCGGCTTTCCTAGGCGGCGTTGTTCGCGGGTTTTCCGGATTCGGCACCGCACTGATTTTCCTTCCTCTTTCCACACCTTTCCTTGGTCCATTCGGAGCCATCATCGGCCTGACCATAATGGACATCTTCGGCCCATTGCCGAACCTGCGTCGCGCTTGGCATGTTGTGCATCGCAAGGATCTGTTGCGGCTGTTGGTGGGCTGTGCGCTGTTGCTTCCTGTAGGGTTATGGGTGCTGACCAAGGTTGAACCCGAGGTTTTCCGCTATGCCGTCAGTCTGCTGGCTCTGTTCATGCTGGCCGTGCTGATCCTTGGTTTGCGGTATCACGGCCATGTTGGCCGGGGGATGGTTGCGGGAATTGGTGCAGCGGCCGGGTTTCTGGGCGGCGTGGCGGGTTTGCCAGGCCCGGCGGTAATCCTGTTTTACATGTCGCGCCCCATACCGGTCGAAGTGATCCGCGCCACGATTTTATTGTTCCTGTTCGGGTTCGATTTCCTCCTCCTTGGGTTCCTGACCGGGATGGAGCGGATCACTTGGGCGGCGGCGGCATTGGGCCTTGCATTGGCCGTGCCCAATTTGCTGGGCAACTGGCTGGGCGGTTGGTTGTTCCGGCCCGCGTATGAAAAGCTGTATCGCGCTGCGGCTTACCTGGCGATTGCGGTTGCGGCCTTGTCGGGCCTACCGCTTTGGGGCTAGAACACGGCCATGCGCCTGAATGAGATTTCCTATACCAACGCAGTCCCGGTTGACGGGTATGGCCCGGGCTTTTTTCGGATCGGTGGGCAGGTTTATGAGGGAGCCGTTCTGACAGGCCCCGCCGGAACCACGACCTGGGACGGGTATGAGGACAACGCGCCGCTGCTGGAACTTTCCGATACCGTGGACGTTTTGTTCATTGGCACCGGGGCTGAACTGAATCACATTCCTGCTGATCTGCGCACGGCCCTGGAAAATGCCGGGATCGGAGTTGAGATCATGAACTCTCCGGCTGCGTGCCGCACGTATAACGTGCTGTTGTCCGAAGGGCGGCGCGTTGCGCTGGCCTTATTGCCGGTCTGATCTGTCGGCAGGGCCTGCGTCAAATCTCACCTTTTGCGCCTGACGGCAATGAGATAAGCGGGACCCATGACATTGACTGTGACCGATCTAGCCATCGCCCGTGGCGGCGTTCCTGTGCTTGAAGGGCTGAGCTTTGCTCTGCCGCCGGGCAAGGCGTTGATTCTGCGCGGGCCGAACGGGATCGGTAAGACGACCTTGCTGCGCACACTGGCCGGGTTGCAGCCGCCGCTGGCGGGGCGGATTGACGGGGCTGAGGATCAGATCGCATATGCCTCGCATTCCGACGGGTTGAAGCCGACATTGACGGTGGTTGAGAATCTGACCTTCTGGGCCTCGGTCTTTGGCACTTATGAAATTCAGCCCGCGCTAGACGCCTTTGCGCTGAACGAATTGTCTGATCGCCATGCTGGCAACCTGTCGGCCGGGCAAAAACGGCGGTTGGGTCTGGCGCGCATGCTGGTTACGGGGCGGCCAATCTGGATGCTGGATGAGCCGACCGTGTCGCTGGACCGCAACGCGGTGCAGATGTTCGCTGATGCCGTTCGCGCACATCTGGGGCAGGGCGGTTCGGCCCTGATCGCCACTCATATCGACCTTGGCCTGGACGGAGAAGTTCTGGATGTCGGCCGCAACAAGGCGAAACCCAAACCCATTGAAGATTTCGACGGAGGCTTCCTGTGATCGCCCTGTTGCTGCGTGACCTGAAACTGGCCTTCCGCGCGGGCGGGGGGTTTGGTCTCGGTCTGGCTTTTTTTCTGATCGTGACCGTTTTGGTGCCGTTTTCAGTAGGGCCGCAATCCTCGCTGCTGTCGACCATCGCGCCGGGTGTTCTGTGGCTGGGCGCGCTGCTGGCTTGCCTGTTGTCGCTGGACCGCCTGCTTGCACTGGATTGGGAGGACGGCTCGCTTGACCTATTGGCCACCGCGCCGCTGCCGTTGGAAGCGGTAGTAACCATCAAGGCGCTGGCCCATTGGCTAACCACTGGCCTGCCACTGGTTCTGGCCGCTCCGTTTTTGGGCGTGTTGCTGAACCTGCCAGTGCCGGGGTTTTTCTGGCTGGTCGTATCGCTGTTGATCGGCACCCCGGCAATGAGTGTCATCGGCACTTTTGGCGCGGCCCTGACCGTGGGCCTGAAACGTGGCGGATTGCTGCTATCCCTGCTGGTCCTGCCGCTGTACGTGCCGACCCTGATCTTTGGGGCCGAAGTCGCGCGCCGTGGGGCGACGGGGATGGAAACCCAGACCCCGCTGTTGATGCTAGCGGGGATCACCGCCGCGACAATCGCCCTATTGCCCTTTGCCAGCGCAGCGGTGCTGCGCATTAACCTTCGCTGACGTGGTCAAACTTTGACTGATGTCAATTGAGAACGAACCCGACTCGGACTAGATAAGGCCCATGTCTATCGCAGCCAAAGCCAACGCCCTCTGGGAATACGCCAATCCGCGCAAGTTCCTTGCCACCAGTGAACGGGTGATGCCGTTTTTCTGGGCATCATCGCTTGCCTGCATCGTGGTAGGGCTGGTGTGGGGGTTCTTCTTCACACCGGATGACTACAAGCAGGGATCGACGGTCAAGATTATCTATCTGCATGTGCCTGCTGCGCTGATGGCGATCAATTGCTGGCTGATGATGCTGGCGACCTCGCTGGTGTGGCTTGTGCGGCGCCACCATGTCAGCGCGCTGGCGGCGCGTGCAGCGGCCCCTGTGGGTATTGTGATGACCCTGATCGCGCTGGCGACCGGGGCGATCTGGGGGCAGCCAATGTGGGGCACCTGGTGGGCCTGGGATCCGCGCCTGACCTCGTTCCTGATCCTGTTCCTGTTCTATCTGGGCTATGTCGCACTTTGGGAAGCTATCGAAGACCCTGATACGGCGGCCGATCTGACCTCGGTCCTGTGTCTGGTCGGGTCTGTCTTTGCGCTGCTCAGCCGCTATGCCGTGAATTTTTGGAATCAGGGGCTGCATCAGGGCGCATCCGTGATGCGGGCCGCCGCCGTGACCGGGGCGGATACCGAAGAGAAGGTCAGCAATATCTATTTCTACCCACTTTTGTTGTGCATCATCGGGTTTGTACTGCTGTTCATTGCTCTTGTTTTGTACCGCACGGGCACGGAAATTCGCGCGCGCCGGGTCAAGGCGCTTTTGGCGCGGGAAAGGGTAAGCGGATGATCCCTGATCTCGGAAAATATGCCGATACGGTTCTCTGGTCCTATGCGGCCTCGATCGGATTGCTGGCGCTGCTGATTGTGTTCAGCATCGTACGTGGCCGCAAGGTCCGGGCCGAGATGGAAAAGGTCGAACAAAGGATGACGCGCAATGGCTAAAATCTCACCCCTGATGATTGCGCCGCCGCTGATTTTTGGCGCTTTCGCCGTTCTAGCGGGCATCGGCATGTTCCGCGATGACCCCAACGCGCTGCCCTCGGCCCGCGAAGGACAACCCGCGCCGCCGGTGGTCCTGACGGAATTCGCGGGCAAGACAGGGTTTGATGATGCCACGCTGCGGGACGGAGAAGTCAAACTGGTCAACTATTGGGCCAGCTGGTGCGCGCCGTGCCGGGTTGAACATCCCAACCTGCAGGCCCTGTCAGATGAGGGCATCCCCGTTTACGGCATCAATTACAAGGATCAACTGGCCAACGCCGAAGCCTTCCTGACCGAACTGGGCGATCCCTATGCCGGGATCGGACGGGACGAGCAGGGGCGTATGGGGTTGGACTGGGGCGTTTATGGCGTGCCCGAGACCTATGTGATCGATGGTAAGGGCACGATCATCCTGCGCTTTGCCGGGCCGATAACTCAGCGCGTGATCGAAAGCACGATCCGTCCGGCGTTGGAAAAAGCGGCAGGCAACTAAAGCCGCGATAGTATAACCAAATGAGAAATGAAAAAAGGCGTCCAATCGGACGCCCTTAATTTTATAGCGTGCAGGTTTAACCAGCTTTCGCCAAGTTCCGCAGCACATATTGAAGCACACCGCCATTTTCGACGTATTCGATCTCGGGCGCGGTATCTATGCGGCACTTGAGGGTGATGGTCTTTGTGGTGCCGTCGCCATAGGTGATAGTGCAGGGCACCTCTTGCAATGGTTCAACCTTATCCAGACCATCAATCGAGACCGTCTCATCCCCCTTTAGCCCTAGAGATTTCCGGGTGTCGCCGCCGGTAAATTCGAAGGGGATCACGCCCATGCCAACTAGGTTAGAACGGTGGATGCGCTCAAAGCTTTCGGCGATCACGGCCTTGATGCCCAGCAGCGCGGTACCCTTTGCCGCCCAATCGCGTGAGGACCCGGCGCCGTATTGCTGCCCCCCAAACACCACAAGCGGAACGCCCTGTTCCTGATAGGCCATCGACGCGTCGTAGATCGAGGTCTGCTGACCGTCCGGACCTTTGGTATAACCGCCCTCGACGCCATCCAGCATCTCGTTTTTGATGCGGATATTGGCGAACGTGCCGCGCATCATGACCTCGTGATTGCCTCGGCGCGAACCATACGAGTTGAACTCGCGCGGCTGGACCTGACGCTCTGTCAGGTACTTGCCCGCAGGCGAGGTTGCCGCAAAGGACCCCGCAGGTGAGATGTGGTCGGTGGTGACCATGTCGCCCAGAATGGCCAGAACCTTGGCGCCGTCGATGTTCGAGATGGTACCTGGTTCGGGGCTCATTCCCTGAAAATAGGGCGGGTTCTGGATGTAGGTCGAGGTCGGCGGCCAGTCATAGGTTTCCTGTTGCGGAACTTCGACCGCCTGCCATTTGTCGTCGCCTTTGAAAACGTCGGCATATTTCGACTGAAATGCCTCGCGGGTGACGGTTTCCTGCACCAGATCGGCGATTTCCTTCTGGTCCGGCCAGATATCTTTCATGAACACATCATTGCCGTCCTTGTCCTGACCGATCGGTTCCGAGGTCAGGTCGATATCCATGGTGCCCGCCAGCGCATAGACCACCACCAGCGGAGGGGAAGCCAGATAGTTGGCGCGCACATCCGGCGAAATCCGACCCTCAAAGTTGCGGTTGCCCGACAAAACCGAGGTAGCGACCAGATCGCCCTCGGCAATCGCTTCGCTGATTTCCTTCTGGATCGGACCCGAGTTACCGATGCAGGTGGTGCAGCCATAGCCCACAAGGTTGAACCCGATGGCGTCCAGATGCTGTTGCAGCCCTGCAGACTCAAGATATTCGGTTACAACCTGCGATCCGGGAGCCAGCGAGGTCTTGACCCAAGGCTGACGGTTCAGGCCCAGTTCATGCGCCTTTTTCGCCACCAGACCGGCCCCGATCATCACATAGGGGTTCGATGTGTTGGTGCATGAGGTGATCGAGGCGATTACCACCTTGCCCGATTCCATAGTGTAGTCTTCGCCTTTGACCGCGACTTCCTTGGCCATCGGGCGTTTGAAGGTCTCAGCCATTTCCTTGGTGAAAGCGGCTTTGGCGCCAGTCAGCGCGACATAGTCCTGTGGACGTTTCGGACCCGATATGGCTGGAACGATAGTGCCCATGTTGAGCGACAGTGTGTCCGTGTAGATCGGGGCGTAGTTTTCATCCCGCCACAGGCCGTTTTCTTTGGCGTAAGCCTCAACCAACGCCAGGCGATCCTCGTCGCGTCCGGTATTGCGCATATAGCGCAGGGTTTCGCCATCAATCGGGAAGAAACCGCAGGTCGCGCCGTATTCCGGTGCCATGTTGGCAATGGTCGCGCGGTCAGCCAATGGCAGGCGATCCAGACCGCTGCCGTAGAATTCGACGAATTTGCCAACCACGCCTTTTTCGCGCAGCATCTCGACCACTTTCAGAACCAGATCGGTGCCGGTAGTGCCCTCGACCATCGCGCCGGTCAGCTCAAAGCCGACAACCTCGGGGATCAGCATCGAAATCGGCTGACCCAGCATCGCGGCCTCGGCCTCGATCCCGCCAACGCCCCAGCCCAGAACGGCCATGCCGTTGACCATGGTGGTGTGGCTGTCGGTGCCGACCAGAGTATCTGGATAGGCAACTTCCTCTCCGTTCTGGTCTTTGTCGCTCCAGACGGTTTGGGCCAGATATTCAAGGTTTACCTGATGGCAGATGCCGGTGCCGGGTGGCACAACGCGGAAATTGTCAAACGCCGACTGCCCCCATTTCAGAAACTGATAGCGTTCCATGTTTCGTTCATATTCGCGATCCACGTTCATCTGAAATGCGCGCGGATTGCCAAACGCATCAATCATGACTGAGTGGTCGATGACCAAATCCACCGGGTTCAACGGATTGATCTTTTGCGCGTCACCACCCAGCGCCTTGATCCCGTCACGCATTGCGGCTAAATCGACGACGGCCGGGACGCCCGTGAAGTCCTGCATCAATACGCGGGCAGGGCGATAGGCAATCTCGCGCGGGTTTTTACCACCATTTGCGCCCCATTCGGCAAAGGCTTTGATGTCATCAACCGAGACAGAAAACCCGTCATCCTCAAACCGCAGGATGTTTTCCAACACCACTTTCAGTGCCGCAGGAAGCTTGGAAAAATCACCTAGACCGGCCTCTTGCGCGGCGCGAACCGAGTAATAGGCAATGGACTTGCCGTTCACGCTCAGGCTGCGGCGTGTCTTGGCGCTATCCTTTCCAACGGTAATGGGCATAGTTGGCCTCCCTTTCAAAATATTGGGTTTGGGGATTTGCTGATTGTTTTCTGGAGCATCATTGCCGTGCATTCAAGGCTTAGATACCTTGAGTTCTAAGTTGTATGCTAAAGTATACAATTCAAGGGCGATTGTTTTAAATCTCAAGAAACCTTGATTGGCGGTTGAGCGTCGATCCGTTTAAACCGGATAAGCACCCCAAAAGCCCGAGATTTCATATGTTCAGAATTACTCCTGTCACTGTGTTTGTTTCCCTGTTTCTGGCCACCTCAGCCCTGGCCGAGAATGACCCGGTTGTGGTCGAACTGTTCACATCACAAGGGTGTTCGTCCTGCCCGCCAGCCGATGAGTTGATGCATGATCTGGCACAACGTGACGATGTAATCGGACTGGCACTACATGTGGACTACTGGGACTATATTGGTTGGAAGGACGAATATGCCGATCCCAATCACACCCTGCGTCAGCGCGCCTATGCGCGTCAGGGCGGGCGGTCGATGATCTACACGCCTCAGATGGTTATCAACGGTCAGCAGGATGTGGTCGGTGCAAAGTCGCAGGAGTTGGAGTATCTGATCGATGCCCATCTCAAAGCTGCGCCCGAGGCCGAAGTGGTGGCGACCCGTTCGGGCAACGATGTCACGGTCGATGTGACGCCGGTCGAACTGCCAGAGGGTGAGGTTTTTGACGTGCGCGTGGTGCAGTATGCGCCGATGCGCCATGCCTCGATCCGCCGAGGAGAGCTGGCAGGGCATGAGCTGGACTATGCAAATGTTGTAGATACCTGGCAGGTCGCCGGGCAGTGGGACGGGGTGGCGCCGCAGAAGTTTTCGGCGGTGTTGACCTCGGACCTGCCAGCGGTCGTACTTGTGCAGAAGGTTGGGCATGGCCCAATCGTTGCCGCCACCAAGGTCAAGTGATCAGGGCATATCCTCGGGCTGAACGCCAAGTCCGTTCCAGGCTTTCCAGCGTCGGTGAATCCAGAACCATTGTCCCATGTGCTGCCGTACCATAGCCTCAAGATCATCATTGGTGAACTGGGTCATGGTCTTGGCGTCAGTATGCGGAACCGGGTCATGCAGGACGATTTCGAAATCAATGCCATTGGGTTGGCGGATAGCATAGCACGGGATCAGTTCGGCTTTGTATTTCATCGCCAATTCGGCGTTCAAGACGGATGTCACGGCCGGTTTGCCGAAAAACGTTAATTCTTCCCCGCCGTGGGCGTGCAGGTCTGAGACGATGGCAATGATGCCGCCACTCTTGAGGGAGCGCACCATCTCAACCATGCCGCGGCGGCCCTGTTCGAACATCGGCGCGCCGGTTTTGTAGAATGCGTCGACATACATATCGTTGAAATAGGGGTTTGCCATGCGACGATAGAGGCATCCGATGGGCTGTCCACTGCGGGTTTGCAGGGCGATCCGCGCTGCCAGGTAGTGACCGAAATGCGCGGTTATCATCATGACTGGTCGCCCTTCGGCCACGGCGGCGTCAAAGGCAGCAATGCCGGGGCCGGACACCTTGGCGCTGGCCTGCCGTTCCGTGAAGCCTTCTGGCGAAAAATGCTCCATGATGGCGCGACCTGCATTGTCGGGTACAGCACGACAGATGCGTTTTACCTCGGCGTCCGACAAGTCGGGGCGGGTGAGCTTCAGGTTGCTGCGCACGCGCTTGGTGAACCCGACCAAAGGGGCAAGCCCGCGTACGATGGCCCCCATCGTTGCGATACGCCGTTCATACGGCAACAGCCGCATTGCCCCGATTACACCTTTCAGAAACAGGCCGGTGACATAATATTTTCGAAGCGCCCCGCGGCTTAGTTCCGACTTTTCGACGGGCATAATCTGGTCTCACCGGCTGTTGCATTTTGCCGGGTCAGACATACAAGGCACATTCCGCGACCACAAGCATTCCTATAACCTAAACCGCGGCGCTTGCTTATTCCTCATTGTCTTCTTCGATCAGGGCGATCGTTCCTTCGTCAACCAGGGCACGAATAGCGCCAACAATCTGTGTCATGGCCTCTTCAGCCTCGGACTGCTTGACTTTGCCGCGTTCGCCGATTTCTTCGCGCAGGTTGTCGGCCATTCGCGATGACATGTTGGACAAAAGGAATTCGGTTGTATTTTGGTCATCCTCCGCAGTGGCCCCGGCCAACGCGGTGACCAGATCTGCCTGATCCACACTGCGGAGAACCGCCGGGACGTCGCGTGAAAGAATACGGGCTGGGATATGCGTAAAGGTAAAGATCGAACGGCGCACGACACTGGCGAAATCCGAATCCTCTTCGTCTAGCGCGGTCAGCAACCCGTCTCGGGTTGAGGCCGCCGACTGGTTCAGAATTGCGCCCACGCGCTCCCCGGGACCATCCGCAAACGCCTGCGACGGCCTTTGGTCCAGCTGAGCCGCCAGCGACCAGCCGATGCGTTCTACCGCCTCGGGTGTGACATTGGCGGTTTTCGAAACCGCATAGGTGATCTGACGGGCAACAGGACCGGGCAGATTCCCCAAAAGCTGCGCGGCCTTTGCGGTTTCCAGTTTCGATAGCATCACGGCGGCGATCTCGGTGCTTTCTGCTTGTGCCATGGCAGCCAGGTCTTCGGTTGGTACCTCGCGCAGCCGTTGCCAGGGATCACCAATCTGGCGCACTCCGGCCACCTTACGCAGCCGCGCGGCTGTAGCTGGGGCAATCTTACCATCCACCGCGTCCAAAGCACCGGCCAGACCGTGCGGGAAAGACAGGCCGACGCTGTCCAGCGCCTGTGCAAACTCCTGCGCCACTGCGTCCAATGTCACACGATCCACCAGCCCCATCTCACCCAGCTGATGGGTCAGTTTTTCCTGCAAATCGTCGGGTAGATCCTCTAGCGGGATATCCGCGCCTTCATTCAGCAGCAGCCGCACGACCACGGCGGCCTTCTGTCGGTTGCTGAGCGCGCGAGGAATGACGCGAGGCGCTTCACTGTCCGCCTGATCTGTCACCGGAGCCGCCCCCGGTGCCACCTGTATCAAAGTGTTTGTATCCTGCATCTGCCTGCGGTGCCATAGTTGCGTTCCACAGGCAAATTACGGAGAGTCGGGTAAAGAAAGGCTGAAGCTTAGTAGTTATAGGTCAGCCCGGTGCGGATTGCCTCGCGCAGCGACGCCTCGGCCCAGGTGCCTTCACCACCGCGCGCCTTGATCTCGCGCCATTGTGCAATTGCCAAATCGGTTTTCCCTTCGGCCACAAAGCCCTGACCCATATAGCTGCGTGCTAGGATATTGTCGGGGTTGGTTTCGATGGCGTTGGAATAAAAGACGTTAGCCAGTTCAAGCTCACCCATTTTGCGATAGGTAAAGCCCCAGTAGGTCAGCACACGATCATCGTCTTGATCCATAATGCGTAGAATATTCTGAGCGTTTTCTAACTGGCCGTCATATGCCAATTCCCGCACGGCTTCATACAGCTCATCTTGGGTGAAGTTGGTCTTGTCCGGCTTGACACAGCGCCCGGCATCCTTGTCGTAAACGCGGCCAAACAGGCATTTCTTGGTTGTGTTCGTTGGCTTGGGTGCGGCGCCGCTTCCACCGCCCGCAGCGTATGCCACCGGTGCAAACACAAAGGCCTGAAGGGCAATAGCTGAAACTAATACAAGACGCATTTTCCTACTCCGTTCTCTGGGCTGCTCTGATCAAGCATAGTGCGATCTGATAAAAAGCTAACAATCGCGGCCTCGCTTTTATTCACAAGTAGGAAATAAAATTCTCAGCTGTTTACGATTTTCGCGCAGGTTTGGGTTTCGGAATCCCAATATGTCCCGTCTGCGCAGGACTGGGTTTGCTTGGAATGGCCAGTACAGGCCAAAGCGACCGAAGCTGAAAACGTAAGGGCCAAGGCGCAGAGAATGGTGCGTATCATGCTATTTCTCCCGTTTGGAAACATACGCGCACCATAGCTGATTTTGACCCGTCTGGCAAAAGAGCAGGGCCCGGATCGCGTTGTGCGAACCGGGCCCATTGAACTGACTGAACGGTCAGGATTTATTCGCCAAACACGCGGGCGAAGATCGTGTCGACGTGTTTGATGTGGTAACCGAGGTCGAACTTCTCTTCGATTTCTTCAGGGCTCAGCGCTGCGGTGACATCGGCGTCGGCAAGCAGTTCTTCTTTGAAGTCGGTGCGATGTTCCCACACTTTCAACGCGTTGCGCTGAACCATGGCATAAGCATCTTCGCGGCTGACCCCTGCTTGCGTCAGCGCCAGCAGAACCCGCTGGCTCATCACCAGACCGGGGAACTTGTTCATGTTCTCCAGCATGTTCTCGGGGAAGATCAGCATCTTGTCGACCACGCCGGTTAGGCGGGCCAACGCAAAATCCAGCGTGATTGTCGCATCCGGGCCGATCATGCGTTCGACCGAGGAATGCGAGATATCGCGTTCATGCCAGAGCGCTACGTTTTCCATCGCTGGGATCACCGCCGCGCGCACCATGCGCGCCAGACCGGTCAGATTCTCGGTCAGCACCGGGTTTTTCTTGTGCGGCATGGCCGAGGAGCCTTTTTGGCCCATCGAGAAGAACTCGGCCCCCTCCAACACCTCGGTCCGCTGCATGTGACGGATTTCGATGGCGATGTTTTCGATGCTGCTGGCGATGACGCCAAGGGTCGCAAAGAAGGCCGCGTGGCGGTCACGCGGGATGACCTGCGTGCTGATCGGTTCAGGCACCAGACCTAGCTGATCGCAGACATGCTCTTCAACGCCGGGGTCGATATTGGCGAAAGTGCCGACCGCACCACTGATCGCACCGGTGGCGATTTCCGCACGGGCGTCGCGCATGCGGGACAGGTTGCGGTCCATCTCGGCATAGAATCGGGCAAAGGTCAGACCCATGGTGGTCGGTTCGGCATGGATGCCGTGGCTGCGGCCAATGCGGACGGTGTTCTTGTGTTCGATCGCGCGGCGTTTCAGGGCGGCCAGCAGGCTTTCGAGGTCAGCAATCAGCAGGTCCGCGGCGCGGGTGAGCTGTACGTTCAGGCAGGTGTCAAGTACATCCGAAGAGGTCATACCCTGATGGACAAAGCGTGCCTCTTCACTGCCGACATGCTCGGCCAGATGGGTCAAAAAGGCGATGACGTCATGCTTGGTGACGGCCTCGATCTCATCAATGCGGGCCACGTCGAATTCCACGTCCTTGGCCTTCCACACCGCCTCGGCGTTTTCGCGCGGGATGACTCCCAGATCGGCCATGGCGTCGCAGGCGTGAGCCTCGATCTCGAACCAGATGCGGAACTTGGTCTCGGGCGACCAGATGGCAACCATATCGGGGCGGGAATAACGTGGAATCATTGGCGGTGAGACCTTTTTGTGTTTGGGATAGAGCGTTGGCGCGGGGTTTAAACCCAGCCGCACAAGGGAACAAGGCACGAGTGCAAGTATGAGACGGTTTGCCCTGATTTTGGCCGTTTGGCCCGGTTTTTTGGCCGCCGAAGAGTTCCGGACACTGACCGGAGACGAGATTCTGGATGCCCTGACCGGCCAGAAGCTCGATTACGGGGACGGCGTCTGGCAGACATTCGATGAACCGATGCTGACGCAGTATTACTCGGGTCGCCCAAGCGCGGGCCGTTGGGCGGTGCGCGAGGATCGGTATTGCTCGGTCTGGCCGCCCTCTGATTTGTGGGCCTGCTATGACGTTCAGAAAAAGGGTGACGTGATCCGGTTCGTCGATGACAGCGGAGGCACCACCGACGGGACCTATGCCGAATGACCCAGCCGCGCAGCCTATCCGAGTTCGAAGGGAGCTGGAGTCTGAGCCGAACCATAAACGACGCGCGGGCAGGGCAGTTCGTGCAAGCCGAAGGTCACGCGGTTCTGCGCCCGGCTGAAAATGGGTTAATCTATGATGAAGAGGTTACGCTGCGCATTCCGGGTCAGGCCGAGATGACAGGCACCCGGCGTTACCTGTGGCGGGATGCAGGCGAAGGGATTGCGGTTCATTTCGAAGACGGACGGTTTTTTCATACATTGAAGCTGGAGCATTCGCAGTCTAGGGATCATCATGATTGTCCGCCAGACAGCTATGATGCGGTCTATGATTTCTCAGCCTGGCCGGTTTGGTCCGTCCATTGGACGGTGAACGGACCGCGAAAAGCCTATGAAATGAAAACCGAATACCGCCCTCGATAGCGCAATCATCTTGAAGTCTCGATGTGAAATGGGCCATCCTGTGCCCCAATTTCCATCCGAACGTGGAGAAACGAAAATGACTACAAATGTTCTGGCCGAAGCAATCGGTCCGCGCGAGGGTACAGCGCTGCGCGTGAAACAGGTGGCCTTGGTCGCGGTGGGTATCGTTACGCTGGCGATTGCCGCGAAGATTAAAGTTCCGATGTGGCCGGTACCGATCACCATGGGTACCTTTGCCGTTCTGACCATCGGTACCGCCTATGGTGCGCGTCTGGGTCTGATCACCATGCTGGGCTATCTGTTGATCGGCGCGCTGGGTTTTGACGTCTTCGCCGGGTCCTCGGCCGAGAAATTTGGGCTGACTTACATGATGGGCGGCACTGGCGGTTATCTGGTCGGCTACCTGATGGCTACCGTACTGCTGGGCGCGTTGGCCGCGCGCGGTTGGGATCGCTCGGTCGGGAAACTGGCGCTGGCGCTGGTGCTGGCAAATGTACTGATCTATGTGCCCGGCCTGCTTTGGCTGGGTCAGCTCTATGGTTGGGATAAGCCGATCCTGGAATGGGGTCTGACGCCCTTCCTGATGGGGGATGTGATCAAACTGGCGCTGGCCGCTCTGCTGATCCCCGGCCTGTGGAAACTGGTTGGCGACGCCCACAACTGATTTCCGAATAACTTTGTGAATGACACCGCGCCCAAAGCAATCCGGGCGCGGTTTTTTGTGGCCTATTCCAAGAGATGCTGGACAAAACCGGCCACCGCAGGCCAAGCTGCATTCAACGAAAACATCAGGTTATTTAGAAATGAGAATTTTTACTGGCTCGACTCTGGCCGCCTGTGCCGCCCTGTGGTTAGGGGCTGTGACACCGGCGTCTGCGGATACTCCTGTCACATACACCGAAGCAGGGCGCGCCCTGTTTGGCTTTTCGGTGCCTGACTATTGGGTCGTGCGAACGGGCGGCCCGCGTGAGATTGAGGATACGGAACTGGGTGATCTTCGCGCTGTCGCACGTGTCATGGCCATACGGCCTTTGACCGATGACAACGTCTGGATGGGGTTCGTTTCACCTGCTGGCGTAAAGTCAATTAAAGACGGCCTGCAATATCTTGAAGATATTGATAAGTTTCTTGTTGAAGATCCCGAGGTTACCAACACGTCCGACACACGAATTGGCGGTTTGCCGGCGCGGGTGATCCGGGGTACCGGCACCCGCGACGGGCGTGGCATCAACTTTACGGCCTCGGTCATTGACCTGCCAAACGGTCGCGTGGCCGTTGTTGTCGCGATCCTGCGCAATGGCGCTGATCCGGCATATGTTGACGACCTGAATGCCGTTTTCGCGTCGTTTCGGGCCACGCAGTAAGGAGATGTGCCGATGATCACAAAACGTATCAAACGTACAATCCTTGCGCTGGGGCTTGGTGTTGCAAGTTTTGCACTGTCAGCATGTGACAGTGTTTCAGTTGGTGTCGGCTATGGATACGGTTACGACCCGTTTTATGACTCGATGCTGTGGAATGACTACTATCGACGCGATGTTGACGTAGATATTGACGTCGACCGGCCTCCGCGGCCGAAACCGCCTGCTGGCAAACCTCCGGCAAGACCAAAGCCGCCGGTTGCAAAACCACCTGCGCGACCGCGTCCGCCAGTGGCGCGACCACCCGCAGCCAGACCGCCGATCCATCGCCCGGCGCCACGACCGCGCAGATAGTTTCAGAGGGTCAGGTCAGAAGTTCCGTAGTGATATGGGCTGACCCTTCCAACGTTCTGTGTACAGGGCATTTATCTGCAATCTCCAGCAGCCGGGTACGCTGTTCCTGATCCAGCGGTCCTTCCAGGCGGATTTTGCGGCGGAACACGTCGATCTTGCCGTCTCCGGCAAGACCGGCATCCTGACCATGTACTTTGTTGTGGCAGACATCGACCGAGATACCCGTCAGTGGCCACCGCTTGCGCCGCGCATACATGCGGATCGTCATCGACGTACACGCCCCCAGACCCGAGGAAACAAAGCCATAAGGCGACATGCCCCGATCCGTACCGCCATAGGATTCAGGCTCATCCGCAACCGCGTGATGCCGGGGGCCGGATTGGATATCCTGCAAATACCCGGAGGGATCAACTTCGGTCACGCGCACCACGCCCTCGGGCGCGCCCGGCGGCGGTGCCGGTGGGCAGAGTGTGACGTATCGCTTGACCCATGCGGCGATCACATCCGCCGCGTATTCCGCATCCGAGGCCCGCGTGATCAGGTGATCGGCATCGTCCAACGTAACAAAGCTTTTGGGATGTTTGGCAGCAAGAAAGATGGTGCTGGCATTGTCGATGCTGACGGTTTCATCCCGGGGGGCGTGCAGGACCAGGAGGGCAGCTTTAAGGTCGCCAATGGCAGGAGTCAGAGCCGTTTCTGAAATGTCGTCGACAAAAGCCTTGCCGATGCGGAACGGGCGACCGCCCAGCATAACCTCGGCTGATCCCTCCTGTTCGATCTGGGGCAGTGCAGCATCAAAATGGTGCGAGACATGTCCAGGATCGGCTGGTGCGCCCAGCGTGACTACTGCCTTGACGCTTGGGATACCTGCGCGCGCACGTAGAACGGCAGCCCCACCCAATGAGTGACCGATCAGCAAGGCGGGAGCCATGTTTCGCCCGGCCAGATAATGCGCGGCGGCAATCAGGTCCTCTACATTTGAGGTAAAGGTGGTGTTCGCGAACTCTCCGCCCGAATGGCCCAGACCGGTGAAGTCAAAACGCAACACAGCAATGCCCATAGCCGCCAGACGCGCAGCAATACGGCGGGCAGCGGGAATATCTTTGGAACAGGTAAAACAGTGCGCAAACAACGCGGTCGCAAGTACCGGTCCATCCGGCAAATCAAGGCGCGCAGCCAGCTGGTTGCCGTCGTGACCGGCAAAAGTGATGCGTTCGGTGGGCATGACAATTCCTTACCTATCGGGATGGCCCCAATAGTGTGTGCTTCGGTCTGGGCACTCAACCCCATTGTAAGAAGCGTCACGGGAAGGTGAGGGGAATACAGATATTTGGGTCGGATTCTTGTGAGAATTTAAAGTTCAACATCTGTGATGCTTTATCCATCAAATATTCGTTTTAATTATTTTTCTCTGATGTCCATCTTGCAGACGTCACACACAGTCAGCCAAGGAGGCTCAAATGGCACATACTGCATCCGCCCCGCGTGGCGTTGTTATTCGTCCCGATCTTTTGATCATCATTGCCCTGACCGGAATTCTGGGGTTCTCTGTGGGGCAAAATTGGCCACAGGCGGCACCGTCTACAACCGAAGCCGCCATCCCACACGAGGACTGGCATGGTAACGTCCGCCGCTCAACCTGGCCGGACTAATCCTTTATGTTAGACCCATAAGCTGAGGATCAAACGGGTATGTGCTGAGGTTTTCATACCCGTCCTCGGTGATCAGCACCTGATCTTCCAGCTTGATCGAAAAATCGCCCCCAACCTCGCCACAGGCGGCTTCGACACACAACACCATGCCGGGCTCAAGCGGATAGTCGTATGAGCCCGCAACCGCCTTGTCCGGATAGGCAACCAGAGGCCATTCATCACACAGACCCACGCCATGCATCAGGCAGCCGTATTTTTGCGCCTGAAACTTGTCGTCCAGCTTGTGTGCATTGGCGGTCAGTTCCGGAATCATCACGCCGGGTTTCAACATCTCCATATTGGTCATGATGTGTTCATGGGCGTGCTGCATGGCATAAACCATGTCAGGGCGGGGTTTCTCATCCCCGATCCACCACGTGCGCGAAATATCGATGCAGATACCGTAAGATCCGATCAGATCGGTATCAAAGGCGATGATTTCGTTCTTTTGCGTGATGCGTGGGCCGCATTCCTGAAACCAAGGATTGGTGCGCTGCCCCGAGGCCAGCAGGCGGGTTTCGATCCATTCCCCACCGCGCCGGATGTTTTCGGCATGTAGTACGGCCCAGATGTCGTCCTCGGAGGTCTTGCCGTCACCCACATTGGCGCGCGCGAACTTCTCCATCTCGGCCACCGCGGTTTCACAGGCGTGATTGGCACAGCGCATGGCCAGGATCTCATCCGGGCCTTTTACGGCGCGGGTCTTTTCGGTGACCTCTTCACCCTCCATGATCTCAAACCCTTGCGCCTCAAGCGCGCGTAGGCCGTGCAACATGATCTTGTCGACGGCCAGACGTTTGTTGCCATCGCCATGTTCGTCGATCAGCAGCCGTACCTCGTTCGAGAACACGTCGGCCTGAACATCCACCTTGTCACCACGGTCAAAATAAAACAGGTCCGCTCCCGAGCGTTGTTCACGTACCAGAGGATTGAATTTCGACAGGAAGGGAGAGTTTTTATAGTCCCAGATCACCATGTAGCCATCGGCACACAGCAGCACGGCGCGGAACGGGTTATGGGTGTTCCACAACTGCATATTGGTGCTGTCCGTGGCATAACGGATGTTAAGCGGATCGAACATCAGCAGCCCACCATAGCCACGATCCACGATGGCCTTCGTCAGGCGCTTCCACCGGTATTCCCGCATCCGCGCCAGATCGGGCAGGGCAAGCCCGGCAGCTTCCCATTCGGCAAAGGCCAGCTGCGTCGGCCCGATCTCAATCCGATCATTCTCGTTCGGGGTGCCGTCGCCAAGCGTAGCGCCCTTTGCCGGGTCAATCTTGCGGCTGTCGCGATAGTGCTGGTTCATAGTGGGTCTCCCTGCCTGCGGTCGAGCGTGGAGAATCATTTCCCCCACGTCTTGAAGGTTTGCGACCGGGCATCCGTCGCTTTTTGACCGACAATCCAGTAAACTGGTGTTAGGTCAAAGGCATGACGATCCTCCAGACCTCAATTCCTTATGATCCGCTTGCCCCACGTCCTTTGCCCGGCATCCAACCGGGCAGCATGGATGATTGGCTGCATTGTGATGATGTGTTTGCCGCGCAGATGCAGCGGCGCACGACGTTGTTGACCGAAAGACGGGCAGAAGTTCTGGCGCTGGACCCAAGTGCCGAACCTGCGGCGCAGGAGCTGTTGAACCTTGTCCTAAAGCACGCTTACCCTGGGTGTTTGGACCGGGTCATACGCCCGGACGGGCAGGGTGTTGAAATCGACCACTCCAACCCCATGGATATGCTGTGTCGTCTGGTGCAGGAAGATTTCTGTATCCTTCAAAAGCACGGGGATGAACACGTTCTGACCGGTGCCATCCTTTGTTTTCCCGCCAGTTGGCGTTTGTCTGAAAAATTCATGCGCCCCTTGATCGACATTCATGGGCCCGTCGCCAGCTATGATGCCGATATCGCCCGCCGCGTGCAGCGCCTGTTTGATGGAATACAATCTGAACGTCCGCTTTGGCGCTTCAATGCCTTGTGGTACGAGGACGCGGAACTGCACCAACCCCGCAGTGCCAGCGCACCGCGTGATGTCCAAGAACCTGGGGTCGCACAGTATTTGCGCAGCGAACGACAGACGCTATTGCGTCTGCCTGAAACGAAGGCCGTGGTCTTTTCAATCCATACTTATGTGCTTGAGGCAAAGCACCTGCGCAAAGCGGAAAACCCCGCCTAAGTGGCGGGGCTTCCAAGGAGGGTCTTCGGTTTAGTGCTACATGCCAAACGCGTTTGCGACACCGGCAATTGCCCCGCTTGTGCTGAGAGCGGAGATTGCGACGGAGTAGGCAAGTACCTGAGTATTAAGGCGAAAATCTTCACCTTTGATCAGGTTCACTGCGGCCAGAGAGACCGCGATCGGAACTGACACGCTTGCCACGGCCCCGGTCAATCCCCAACTGGACAGTCGCAGGATATCGCTGGGCTTATCGTGGTCGAGGGGGGGCGTATCTTCGTCCCGATCAGTAGGTTGCTCGATAGGTTCTGTCCGGAAAGCGATGCTGAGCAACTGCTCATCCGACAGCTGGATCGGCCGGGCTGCTGGTTTCAGCGCCTCTTTTTGTGGCTCATCCAGGTCTTCTTCAGTAATGGCCAGCCCCGCGAACGGGCCTGTCACTGCCTCGAAAATCTGTTGTCTGTTGCGTGGTTTGGAAGGCGTCAGCGTGTTGAACGCGCTCATGAACTGTTCCACGGTCAGAACTGTGTTGGGCGACAGCCATTCGACGCGCTGCGTCGCGCAGATATCAACCATCCGATACAGGATGACCACCAACATAAGCTCTGAGATTTCACTGTCATCCAGCAGCGCTGATACCGGAGAGATTGTAATTGCCAAACGGCTCTGCGGAAGGGTCACGATCGGCCGATGGGCGGTCTTTAACCCGGCGGCACGGTCCAACCGCTCAAAACGGTCTTCTGCTCCGGTCGCCTGAGTTTCCAAAGTCAGGCGCACCAGATACTGGCTGGATACGATGCTGGCTTCGGTTGCGCTTAGCATGGTCTTACGTTCGACCAGATGGCCATAGTCTTCCAATGTCGTGGCGACGATGGCACCGAACCGCTCGATCGCGCCGTCGGTCTCACCGTCGAATTGAAGACCACCATGATAGCTGTGCTTCGTAGTCACTGCGCTGTCCCTTGTCGCATCCTGTCTTACCAAACAGGTTAACAAGCGATATGGGGCAGAATTTGGCAGAAATGGAAAAAAATCCAAAATTGGCAGGATTGATTACTCTATGGAAACCTAGACATTTTGGGGGCCACTTAATGTCTGTGGCAACAATGTGGCCGGATTGGGGTGTGCAGGCGCAGATTTGTGGCAGGTCTCAGCCGTCGATTCGGGCTGCCATAATCGCAATGGATTGCTGATAGACCGTGGCAGCGTTCCATTGCTGAATTACAGCGAAGTTGGGTTGCCCCGGCTGGTAGCCACGCCCCGGTTTCCATCCTTTTTGGCGTAGAAAATTGGCAGTTGAGGCAAGCGCGTCTGTCATATTGTAGAAATCGACCTGGCCGTCACCGGTTGCATCGACCCCATAGGTCAACGCATTGCCCGGCAGGAATTGAGTGTGCCCCAATTCGCCATGTTTAGCCCCTTGGGTTGCCGTCGTAATACTGCCTTGATCGACCAGTTTTAGCGCACCGATGGCATGTGGAATAAAGAAGTCAGAACGGCGACAATCATAAGCCAGTGTTGTGATCGCGGAAACAACCTGACTGTCCCCCATAAAATTTCCAAACCCCGTTTCCATTCCGTGAATGGCGATAAGCACTCCGCTGGGGACGCCGTATTGGCGCTCCAGCGCGGCATAGAACTGCGGGTTGCGGGCCTTGCGCTTGCGTCCTTGCGACACGATCGCGTCGGCGCCGCGTACCCGCATGAATTTGTCCAACGAGTATTTAAAGCTTTTTTGATTGCGGTCTGCCGCGATTGTACGGGTGGCGTATTGGCTTTGCGCCAGCGCCTGCAATCCCTTCTTTTTGACTCCCGCGCGTTTAGCCTGTTTGGCAAAGTCCTTCTTCCAGACCTCAAACCCGCTGCTGGTATTGCCGCAAGGGGCGCTGGCCGCAATTGTGGGCAGAGCCAGCGTAAGGGTCAGTAAAATTGCAAATCGCTTCATGAAAAGAATCCCTAAATAAGCTAATTCCAACCGACCCCGCGATCCGAGTGGCACTTATAATGCTCGCTGCAGATCCTCGGCCGTCAGGACGGGCTGAATTTCGATATTGGCGTTCAATGCGGCAAACAGGGGCTCGTTGATTTTCGGCATGTGGGCCTGATCGCTTTCCTCGAAAATGACAATGCCCATGCGTTTTCCGTGTTCCAGCGCAAAATAGGCGGCCTCTGCATTGACGCCTTTCACAAGCGCTTCGATGGCTTTTCCCAGCGATCCGTCCCGTTCTGCTTGATTGCCTTTTTCAACCGGTATTGTGAATTTCAACATCAATCGCATCGCGCCCTCCCAAAATCCTCTGATCAATACTTTTGGACGAGGCTCGGACGTTCGTGCGTGTCAGTCAAGATGTGTTATCCTGAACGGCAAAAGGGCGCCCGGTAGGACGCCCTTAGCTTTTCTTAAGTTTAACTGCAGCTTAGCAGCTGTAGTACATGCCGTACTCAACCGGGTGCGGAGTATGCTCGTAGGTTTCGACCTCTTCCATCTTCAGTGCGATGTAGCCGTCGATCTGGTCTTTGGTGAACACGTCGCCTTGCAGTAGGAAGTCGTGATCCGATGCCAGAGCTTCCAGAGCTTCACGCAGGCTGCCGCAAACGGTCGGGATATCGGCCAGTTCCTCGGCGGGCAGATCGTACAGGTTCTTGTCCATGGCTTCGCCCGGATCGATCTTGTTCTTGATGCCGTCCAGACCGGCCATCAGCAGTGCGGCAAACGCCAAATAAGGGTTCGCAGCCGGATCGGGGAAGCGAGCCTCGACGCGCTTGGCTTTCGGGCTTTCGGTCCACGGAATACGGACACAACCCGAACGGTTACGGGCCGAGTAGGCGCGCAGAACAGGAGCTTCGAAACCTGGGATCAGGCGCTTGTAGCTGTTGGTCGACGGGTTGGTGAAGGCGTTCAGGGTCTTGGCGTGCTTCAGAACACCACCGATGAACCACAGGGCTTCGTCCGACAGATCAGCATACTTGTCGCCAGCGAAGAGCGGCTTGCCGTCTTTCCAAATCGACATGTTGACGTGCATACCGGTGCCGTTATCGCCTGCGATCGGCTTCGGCATGAAGGTCGCCGACTTGCCGTAGGCGTGGGCAACGTTATGGATGATGTACTTGTATTTCTGCAGCTCGTCAGCCTGTTTAGTCAGGCTGTCAAAGATCAGACCCAGCTCGTGCTGGCACGAGGCAACCTCGTGGTGGTGCTTGTCGACCTTCATGCCCAGACGCTTCATGGTCGACAGCATTTCCGAACGCAGGTCCTGTGCTTCGTCAATCGGGTTGACCGGGAAGTAGCCCCCCTTGACGCCCGGACGATGGCCCATGTTGCCCATCTCGTACTCGGTGTCGGTGTTCCACGATGCATCGGTTGCATCAACTTCGTAGGATACTTTGTTGATAGTGTTAGAGAAACGAACATCGTCGAACAGGAAGAACTCGGCTTCGGGGCCCATATAGGCCACATCACCGATACCCGATGCCTTCAGGTATGCTTCGGCTTTCTGAGCGGTGCCGCGCGGGTCACGCTCATAAGCTTCGCCAGTGTCGGGCTCGACAACCGAGCAGTGCACGCAGATGGTCTTTTCGGCATAGAACGGATCGACATAGGCGCTGTCGGTGTCGACCATCAGCTTCATGTCCGATGCTTCGATCGACTTCCAGCCCGCAATGGACGAACCGTCGAACATAAAGCCTTCTTCCAGGAAATCCTCGTCAACCTGATCGGCCATCAGGGTCACGTGCTGCAACTTGCCGCGCGGGTCGGTAAAGCGAACATCGACGTATTCGGCGCCTTCGTCCTTGATCAGCTGAAGAACTGCGTCCTTGCTCATACTCTTATTCCTCTATTGGGTGTTCGATTACAGGGCTTCCGAACCGGTCTCGCCGGTACGGATGCGAATGGCTTGTTCAACGGGCGAGACAAAGATCTTGCCGTCGCCGATCTTGTCGGTTTTCGCGGCGGACACGATGGCCTCGATGGCGGCGTCAACCTGGTCATCGTCCAGAACGACCTCGATCTTCACCTTGGGCAGAAAGTCGACCACGTATTCAGCGCCTCGATAGAGCTCGGTGTGACCTTTCTGTCGACCGAACCCTTTGACTTCGATCACGCTGAGGCCCTGGACACCTACGTCCTGCAGCGCCTCTTTCACTTCGTCCAGTTTGAACGGTTTGATGATCGCTTCGATCTTCTTCATCCCGGGCTCCTATAACTCTTGTCAGAAAGGCACTGATCACGTCTAAGATCGGTCGGCAATCTGATTGCGAAAATGGCCGGGCCCTTGTGGTGAGAAATTAAGCGGTGGGTGAAATTTTGATCGATTTGCACAAAAAGTAATCAGAATTGAATCGTCAGGGGAATTTGAGATGACGGAATTGCTGACAGCCGCACAGATGCGGGCCATCGAACAGGCCGCAATTGAGTCTGGCGAGGTGACCGGGCTGGAGTTGATGGAACGGGCTGGGCGCGGCGTTGTCGAGGCTATATTCGAAGAGTGGCCAGAGCTGTCGAAAACCTTGGGTCGAGCCGTGGTATTGTGCGGTCCGGGAAATAACGGTGGTGATGGGTTTGTCGTTGCGCGATTGCTGAAAGAGTGGGGTTGGGAGGTCGAGGTCTTTCTCTATGGCGATCCCAAGAAGCTGCCGCCAGATGCGCGAGTGAATTATGATCGATGGCTTGAGTTAGGGGAGGTTATACCGCTGACCGAACAGGACATGCGCAAAGGTGGTTTTGCTGATCTTTACGTTGATGCTCTGTTCGGGACGGGACTGAAACGCGGTTTGGACGGTGAATTGTTCAACGTCGTTCGACATCTTTCTGGTGTGAATGGTGATCATTACACCGACCGCTTAGTCAGCATCGACGCCCCGTCCGGCTTGTGTTTGGACGCCGGGCGGGTGTTGCATCAAGAGCCTCCGGACCCATGGCCTCGCGAGTTTCTGGACAGTGTTCCTGCAGAGTTTCGGAACAAGGTTGCCCAAGCTGGCGGCGCGGGCGCTTTTCAAGACCGTTTTGCGCGGTTGACTGTTTGTTTCGACAGTCCAAAGCCGGGGCATTTCTTGGCGCAAGGGCCGGATTTGTGTGGCAAGCTTGTAGTTAAAGACATCGGTATCTCTATTCAGCGTTGCCGTTTTAACGGTGAACCATATGACGATGCGTTCACATTAGGCCCCAAACCTTTTCGCCGGGCAAGCCGCCCTGCATTTCTAACCCTTGCTGAGGCGCCGGGCCGCGTGAAGGACGAGCGAACATGGGGCGGGTTGCCGCTCTGTCGCTTGCCCAAATTTAGACAGCATCACAAGTTCACCCACGGCCACGCCCTTATTTGCTCGGGTGGTCCGGCTAAAACCGGTGCTGCTCGATTGGCGGCGCGCGGGGCTCTGCGGATTGGGGCAGGGCTTGTGACGTTGGCGGTGCCTCCGGCAGCTCAGATGGAGGTCGCTGCGCAGGTCACAGCCATCATGTTGCAGAGGGTCGAGGGGGCGGATGGCCTGACACAAGTGCTGCAGGACGAGCGACTCAACGCATTGTGCCTTGGCCCCGGGTTGGGGCTGGAACGTGCGCGGGATTTGGTGCCAGCGGCTCTGAACGCCAAGCGCGCGACTGTACTGGATGCGGATGCGTTGACAGCTTTTGCAGATGATCCCGCAGTCTTGTCCGCGCAATTGCATGAAAACTGCATTTTGACACCACATGGTGGTGAGTTTGCGCGGTTGTTTCCGGATATTGCCGAAAAGCTGTCAGCCCCTGCAACCAAAGGCCCGGCCTATTCCAAGGTGGATGCAACACGCGAGGCCGCCAAGCGGGCAGGGTGCGTGATCTTGTTCAAGGGGCCGGACACGGTGATCGCGGCGCCGAACGGACAGTGTTCGGTCAATGCAGCAGTCTACGACCGTGCGGCCCCTTGGTTGGCTACGGCCGGGTCCGGCGATGTTCTGGCTGGTTTTATCACCGGGCTGCTCGCGCGTGGGTTTGCCCCGATGAAGGCCGCTGAAACAGCGGCTTGGTTGCATGTGGAATGCGCGCGTGCGTTTGGCCCGGGGCTTATCGCTGAAGACTTGCCCGAGTTGCTTCCTGAAGTTTTCAAACAACTTAATATATGATTTTTAGGCGAGATTTGGCCGATCCACCCGATCTTCGGCAGCATTTGGCCGACTGGTTTGCGGTGTCATCAAATCGAGTGTTTGCCAGACGCATAGCCGGGCGTCAGAATTCGCTTGGAGGGGGTCTCCGGCTGCGGTCTTCCTGCAGATAATGCGTTGATTAAAATAGGAATTATTTCTGACTTTCCTGCTCTGAGTGGCGGACATGCAATACTTTGAAAGTATCGCAAGAGGCCTCTGGAGCTATGGCGGCATGCACGCGATTGATGAGCAACGAAAGCCGGAATTTTCAAGGTGAATGAAATGACCCAGAAACTAAAACTGTCCTCAATGGCTGCGATGTTGGTTGCGACAACGGCAATTCCCGCGGCAGCGGAACTGAAATACAACAACAACAGTGGCGGTTACGTTCTGTTGTACGGACAGCTCGATCCGGTGATCGTCTCGGTCGATGACGGCGAGGAAACGGAAACGCGCTTGCTGGACAATGACCTGTCCAACAGCCGCGTCGGCCTGCGGCTGATGCAGCCCTATGGCAGCAATGAATTCATGTTCCGCTTTGAAACCGGACTGGGTCTGCCGAGTACGGGAACGGCCAACCAGAATGGAACCAACAATGACGGATGGTCACGGGAAGACATCCGACATGTCGATTTCTCGTTAAAAGGGGGATACGGCAAGTTCTCGGCCGGGCAGGGGAGCATGGCGTCGGACGGTGCGGCCGAGGTTGACCTGTCTTATGTTGGAACGGCTTTGTATTCCTTTACGAACGACGAAAACGGTGCGTTTTTCTATCGCGGCACGGACGGTGTACTAAGCGGTATCACCGTCGGTGACTCGGCCAGTAACTTTGATGGCGCTCGCCGTGGCCGGATCCGTTACGACACCCCCGACTTCAACGGTTTCTCAGCGGCAATTGCCTATGGCCAGAACATTCTGTCCAGCAGCGACGATGATGACTACTACGACATCGCGGTTTCTTACGGCAATACTTTCGCAAATGGCGTGGAGTTTGCCGCAAGCGTGGCCTATGCGGTGCGGGATTTCGACAATAGCTCGGGTGAACGCAAAGACACGATCGGGTCCGCTTCGGTTTTGCTGCCCAGCGGTTTCAGCTTTACGGCGGCCTTGGGTACGCGTGACGACACTGCCACCGGTGCCAGCGACCCGGACTATTGGTACACCAAACTGGCCTATGAAGGGGACTGGGTGTCCTGGGGGAAAACCGGTGTCGGGATCGACTATTTCGATGGTTCGGATTTCGAAAACGACGGGTCCAGCACAAAATCCTGGGGTGTCGCGGTCGTTCAGCGGATCGACAGCATCAACACTGATGCGTACCTGAAATATCGCAACCATGACTTCGACGACACGGTCGACTTTGACAAGAACGAAGCCTGGGTTCTGGGGGCGCTCTGGAAGTTCTGATCCCGACCTTCTTGGGAATAGGCGCCCCGGGTCAGTTCGGGGCGTTTTTTTTGTTCAAATCGGCGGCAAAACAAGGCTGATCCGGGCTTTGCCCCCTTGCACGCGGGCGGCTGGGCAAATAGAAGGCGTCAAATTTGCCCGGCGCGCCGTTTTGCGCGCCCCGAATCCTATGGGGACTACCATAATGCAGGTTACCGAGACGCTGAACGAAGGTCTGAAACGCGGCTACAACATCGTTGTGTCCGCAGCCGAGCTGGACGAAAAGGTCAACGAAAAGCTGACCGAAGCGCAGCCCGAAGTCGAGATGAAGGGCTTCCGCAAAGGCAAGGTGCCGATGGCCCTGCTGAAAAAGCAGTTTGGTCAGCGCCTGCTGGGCGAAGCGATGCAGGAAAGCATCGATGGCGCCATGAGCAAGCATTTTGAAGACAGCGGTGAGCGTCCGGCGCTGCAGCCTGACGTCAAGATGACCAACGAAGATTGGAAAGAAGGCGACGACGTTCACGTCGAGATGTCTTATGAGGCGCTGCCGGAAATCCCCGAAGTTGATCTGAAATCGGTCGAGCTGGAAAAGCTGATTGTCAAAGCAGACGATGAGGCCGTCGAAGAAGCGCTGAAAAGCCTGGCAGAAACCGCGCAGGACTTCAAAGCGCGCCGCAAGGGGTCCAAAGCCAAAGACGGCGATCAGGTTGTGATCGACTTTGTTGGCAAAGTGGACGGCGAAGAATTCGAAGGTGGTTCGGCCGAAGACTACCCGCTGGTTCTGGGCTCGAACAGCTTCATCCCCGGCTTTGAAGAGCAGCTGGTCGGTGTGAAGGCCGAAGAAGAAAAAGACGTGAACGTCAGCTTCCCAGAAGAATACGGCGCCGAAAACCTGGCCGGTAAGGACGCTGTTTTCACCTGCACGGTGAAAGAAGTGAAAGAGCCGGTTGCTGCCGAGATTAACGACGAGCTGGCCACCAAGTTCGGTGCCGAAGATCTGGCTGGTCTGAAAGCTCAGATCGCTGAGCGTCTGGAGGCAGAGTATTCCGGTGCGTCGCGCGCGGTCATGAAGCGCGCGCTGTTGGACGCGCTGGACAAGATCGTTTCCTTCGACCTGCCGCCGTCGCTGGTTGAAGCCGAAGCCAAGCAGATCGCGCACCAGCTGTGGCACGAGGAAAACCCGGAAGTGGAAGGCCACGACCACGCCGAGATCGAGCCCACCGACGAGCACAACAAACTGGCCGAGCGCCGCGTGCGTCTGGGCCTGCTGCTGGCCGAGCTGGGTCAGAAGGCCGAGGTTGAAGTCACCGATGCCGAGATGACGCAGGCGATCATGAACCAGGCGCGTCAGTACCCGGGTCAGGAACGTCAGTTCTTTGAGTTCGTGCAGCAGAACGCTCAGATGCAGCAGCAGCTGCGCGCGCCGATCTTCGAAGACAAAGTCATCGACTACATCGTTGAACTAGCTCAGGTTGCCGACAAAGAAGTCAGCAAAGACGACCTGCAGAAAGCCGTAGAGGCACTGGAAGAGGAGTAATCCTCTTCCGCCCCCTGCCCACGGGGCACAAAAAAAGCGGAGCCGTCTGACAATCAGACGGCTCCGGTGGGTGGCTTTTGATCTTATGAGGTGAGGGGGTCAGGCCTCATGAGCAAAAGCACGGGGGGTACTCAGCAGAGCAGTCTTTTGCTCTGGCGTGAAACGATCTGACAGCGCTTCGATCAGTTTAAGCACGTCTTTTACTTCGTCTTTCGATTTTGCTGAATGCATCTGTTCGACGAAGTATTTCTCAAGCTCGGTCAGCGGTTGGTGATCGACATTAGCGGGTTTTTCGGCCTTGCCGAGCGCGAACAGACTCAGCGCCTGTTCTTCGGTCAGGAAGACGTCATGTTCGATTCCCGCATAGTCTCGAATGCCCGAAATTCGTTCATCCGAGCAATCCATCAACGCCGCCATCGCAACCACTTTGCCCATTGGTTTTGCACTACCGAGGTAATCATACGGGGCATTGCCCGACCGTTGCAGAACACGGTTCATAATTGGGTCAATCACAGCGATCGAGTCCAGTACGCCTGCGGTTTTGGCGTATTCGAACGAGCCGATCATGACCTCGCTGGTCACATAGGACACTGAATTTTTGCCGCGCCCTTGGCCCAGTCGTTTGGTGTCGACACAGAACCGGGTCGCTTCCCAGACCTGTGAACTGCGCAAGGGCGGTTCACCGTCCAGAATAGAATTGAAGACATCCGCAAGCATGTGTGGACCTGTGGTCTGCAACAGGCGCATACACCCAACGACTTCCCCCTCGTCGTTGATGCTGACCACGTGTGCAGGATTCAGGTCGTCGAACATATCGCGTTCACGGCCGTCTACTATGTTGACCTCCCAGCCCAAACGATCGCCGAACACGCGGGCTCGTAGTTTGAACATTTCGTCCAGGACATCACTAAACATATGCTGGTTGATACCATCAATTACGATGATCATTTCCATCCCCCTACAGTCTGGTTACCGTGACTCGAGAGTTAACCATGTCGCGGGCGGAAACTATTGGGGGTTTCCCGTATTTTTTTCGATTTTTTGCTTATCCTGGGGCGATTAAGCCCAAACCTATCGCCCGGCCAATGGCCTGAGGCGTGGTTAACGCGCCCAGTTTTTCGCGGCCAGAGCGCATGTGAACCTCGACGGTTCGGTGGGAAATCGACAAAATATCACCAATATCTTGCTGCGATTTACCCTCAGCGACCCATTGAAGGATCTCTTTTTCGCGTGTCGAAAGGGCGGGCAGGTACAATGCTTTGGCCAGAACCCCGGACTGCATAACCGTATCATGCGCATGCACAGCGGCCATTTGCAGGTCGCCCATGACTTCTCTTTTGAGCGACTCCCATTCAGCATCTGAACAATCGCGGGTCACGCTTAGTATTCCGCATTCGCCGTAAGGGCCGCGGACAGGAACGGTTAAACCACGCGGGGTAATGCCGAAGTCATGTGCATCGCGGAAAACGGCATTAAATTTTTCGTCGTGATTGAAACGGCCCCAATCGACCGGTGCAATGCTGAGAACCGACTGGTATATTGTTGGATCGAAATGGTGGTATCCATGGCTGCCGTAGTGGATTTTCCATTCGTCAGGGTAATTCGCATACCCCTGAACGTCACCTTTCACAGGATTCAAAGTGGCATAAGACGCATAGTCAAAGCCGAGTTCCTCGCAGACCGAGTTGATTATGTCTGCGGTCGACTTTTCCTGTTGGTCGAGCGCGGCCAAGTCTATGAGTTTCACCTGTCCAACCTTTTACATAGCGCTTTCCACCCCCCGAAAGCGCACAGTCTGTCCGTATTCAAGCCTACGTTGCGTCAACCGAGGTATTAAGCGCAAGGGAATTGTTAATATCGCACAGGCATAATGCGTACTTAGAGCAACAGAACTGTGTGAATCTGGGGTATTTGGGTGGAATTCCGCCGATTCTGACGCGAATTGGCATCGGATGTTTACGTTCTTTGTACAAGTTGAGCGGGAATTCATTCGGGTACAAGCCCAGTTTCAACCAGCATTCCGCGGGCTTTGGCTTCGGGCCAATACCCTTTGGCGTACAGGAAGATTGCCCTTTGCTGATCGCCATCCGAAAGCAACCAGGCGCCGCGCAGATACTTTCCGGCAAATTCCAGATTGGCATCGGCGTCCAGCAGCCCCTGTGCATTTCCGCTGTAGCCCATAGAGCGTGCCGTCGCGGGAAGGATTTGCAACAGTCCGTAATAAGGCCGGTTCACAGCCCACGGGCGATGAGTGCTTTCCCGGATCGCCAGTTTGTGTACAAGCTCGCGTGGGACTTCGTAGTGATCCGCCCACTTATTGATCGAGGCCCGCAACTCAGGCGTTTCGTTGGGGTAGAGAGGGGGATCGAATGCGTCTTGCGACACCGTCTCCGGCCCTCCGCAAGCAGCGAAGGGGATCATCAGCATCATGGCCAGAGCGCTGCGGCGCAGGTAAGCGGTCATCTGTGTACTCCGAATTTCAGGGCGCGATGATAGGAAACGAGTGCCCATCTGCAAGCGTAGGATTGAGATGTGGCCGAATTTTGCCCGTTTTGCGTGTGCATGAAAAAAGGCCGCACAAATCGGTGCGGCCTTTTCGAAATTCGATTGAACCAGATCAGGCTTTGGCTTCGTCTTCTTCAGCCGGAGCTTCTTCGGCAACCAGCTCTTCATCTTCCGAAGCAGCGGAACCGATATCGTCGAACAGTTCGGCGATTTCGAATTCAGCAGCGGCTTCTTCTTCAGCAGCCAGTTCCTGGATCGATTTGCCCGATGCCTGCAATTCGGCTTCTTCTTCCGAACGGGCGACGTTCATCTTGATTTCAACTTCGACCTCAGGATGCAGTTTGACTGCGAGCGAGTGCAGACCCAGTTCCTTGATCGGTGCGATCAGGGCAATCTGTTTCTTGTCGACGGTGAAACCAGCCTCGGTTGCTGCGTCTGCGGCGTCACGCGGGGTGACCGAACCGTACAGAGCGCCGGCATCCGATGCCGAGCGAATCACGATGAACTGCTGACCGTCCAGCTTTTCAGCCAGTGCTTCAGCTTCTTTTTTGGTTTCCAGGTTGCGGGCCTCAAGCTGCGCTTTCTGGGCTTCGAACGAGGCGACGTTTGCCTCGGACGCGCTCAGCGCTTTGCCTTGGGGCAGCAGGAAGTTCCGGGCGTAGCCGGGCTTGACGTCAACGACGTCGCCCATCTGACCCAGTTTCGCAACGCGTTCCAGAAGGATAACTTGCATGTCAGTCTCTCCTTACTTCACGGCGTAGGGCAGCAGGGCGAGGAAGCGGGCGCGCTTGATAGCACGGGCCAGTTCACGCTGCTTTTTCGCCGAAACGGCGGTGATACGGGAAGGTACGATCTTGCCACGCTCAGAGATGTAGCGCTGCAGCAGACGGGTGTCTTTATAATCGATCTTCGGCGCGTTGTCGCCCGAGAACGGGCAGACCTTGCGGCGGCGGAAAAATGGTTTTGCGGCCATGGTTTATGTCCTTTCGTCAGGCGTTGATCAACGGCGCTCGCGGCGGCCTTCGCGCTCGTCGCGCTTCTGCATCTGGACCGAAGGGCCCTCGGCATGCTCGTCGACCTTGATGGTCAGAACGCGCATAACATCATCATGCAGGCGCATCAGGCGCTCCATTTCCTGAACGGCGCCAGCGGGGGCGTCGGTCTTCAGGAAGGAATAGTGACCCTTGCGGTTTTTGTTGATCTTGTAGGCCATTGTCTTGACGCCCCAGTACTCGCTTTCGACGACGTTACCGCCGTTGTCCGCCAGAACGGTGCCGAAATGTTCGACAAGGCTTTCTGCCTGCGCGTTGGACAGGTCCTGACGCGCGATCATTACATGCTCATACAGCGGCATGTGTACTCCTGTTTCTATCAAGGCGCATTTCATAGGCGGGGCCATTTTGTCCTTCGCGACCCTGCCACGAGAGGCTGCGCGATTCATAAGATTTGCGAAGGATGGCCTCGTATACACGTTTGAGCGCGAGGGGCAAGCCCCGCCACAGACGCCTTGGCGGTGTCGCGCTATTAACATCCAATTAACATTGCGCTGCCCAATTCCTGACGCTTTTCGGCTCAAAGTTGTTTTTCATACCGGGGACTATCCGGAATTACCGGACCCAGAACGGCAACCTGAAAAACAGGGTGAGAGAGATGACCGCGATGAATACGAATGCATTCGAAGAGTCCGCAACCTCAGCGAACTATGAGAAATCTGTACCAGTTCTGATCACCTTTGCACCGAACTGGAAGGTTCGGATGGTACTGGCCCGCGTCCTTGGCGCCTTTCTGATCGTGATGGCGTTTTCCATGTGGTTGGTGGCCGGTTCCGCAATGGCCGCCGAAGTCTGGCCGATCAAGCTGGCTGCGTCACTTATGTTTCTGCTGGTCGGGGTTAGCCTGCTGACGATTCAGCTGCTGGATGCCCGCCCGGATGCTTATTTCGATCCGATCCGCCGCGAGGTTCGGGTTCTGCAAAAGAATGAAAACGGCCGCCCGCAGACCGTTCTGCGCCGCAGCTATGACACCTTGGGTGGTGCCCGCTTTGCCGACGATCAGGTCGAATTGTACGATGTCGATGGCAGCCTGCTGATGAAACTGCCGCTGCAATCGGCGGATGTCAGCCGAGCGCTCAAGGGGCAACTCAGTGGAAGCGTAACAATCTTCGCGTGAAATTTATTCTGTTCATCTAGGAACAGAAACTGTTAGAGAATAATACTTGTGTGCTGCCCTTGGGCAGCACATTTTTGTTATCGAGCAACCCATTCGGGTTGCATCCATAATTTTTCGGAGATTGTTATGAAATCCACCCTTCTTGCTGCTGCACTGGCCGTTTCGGCAACTTCGGCGTTTGCCAGCGCCGAGAAATACGTTTTGGACCCCAGCCACAGCCAGGTCGTCTTCAGCTATAACCACCTGGGTTATTCCACCACGACCGGCATGTTCTCGGGCTTCGAAGGCGAGATCATGTTTGACCAAGAAGACCCTGCGGCATCCAGCGTTTCTGTTTCGATGCCCGTGATTGAAATGATCACCGGTTGGAAGCCACGCGAAGATCACTTCATGACCGAAGATTTCTTTGGCGCCGCCGAAGGTGACCTGGTCACCTTTACTTCGACTGGTATCGAAGTCACCGGTGAAAACACGGCCAACATCACCGGCGATCTGACCATGAACGGCGTGACCAAGTCGGTCGTTCTGGATGCCAAGTTGAACCAAGTGTCCGAACACCCAATGGCGAAAAAGCCGTGGGCGGGTTTTGACGCGACCACCACGCTGGTACGCAGCGATTTCGATCTAGGACAGTTTGCGCCTTTTGTCGGTGACGAAGTCGAAGTCCGGATCTCGGTAGAAGCAGTTAAGGCTGAATGAGTCGCACGCGATTTTCTGAACAAAACCGCCGAGGCACGTCGCCTCGGCGGTTTTTTCATTCGGCTCGTTGCGCGACCAGTTCCACAGAAACTGCAACCACAAAGGCCAGCGAGTCCTCGCCGGGCATGGATTTGCCAACATCAAAATCCAGCCGGTTCAATTCCAACACCCCGGACATCGCGGCAGTGTTGTCCTGAAGATCAAGTGTGAAAGGCAGCACCACATCCATAGTTTTGTCGCGGATGGTCAGCGGACCGCGGGCCTCGTACCCGGTGTCGGTCTTGTAGAGGTCGGCCTTGAACTGGGCGGTCGGGAATTGGGTGCTGTCAAAGAAATCGGCCCCCATGGCCTGATCCGTAACCGTTCCAAGGCTCAGCGAAGGGATCGCGATTGTTACGTCAACTGTACCGGCTAGGCCCGACTCAGATGGGTCTTCAAAGGCAATTGCTGCGGTCCAATCGGCGAATGTGCCGGTCACCGGGCTGCCCAGTTGGGTGATGGTAATGGACAGTGTGCCTTCTTGCACCTGCCAGTCCGATTGCACCTCAGACAGTTCTGCGGTGTCGGTTGCGGCGGCGGAGTGATCCGAGAATACGCCCGTGGACCAACCACCCAACAGGACCGCACCCCAAATAGCCAGTGCAGCAACAGCGGGTAGGGCAGAGTGATGTTGGTCAGGGGGCTGAGGCGCGTCTGAACGGCCGGGCAGCATCCGGCGCAAAGTACTGTCCTTATCGACCACGTGGTGCTTTAGGGCACCTGCAATGTGCAGGATCAGTGATCCAGCGAGAACCAGAATGAACAGCCAGTGCAGGCCCGCCGTAACCTCGGCGACATAGGGTGACTTGGGTACGAAGGGCAGATTTTGCCCAAAGGGCCACAGGATTGGGGCGAAACCTTCCGCTGCGGCATGGTGCAGCCAGCCAGTCAGGGGAACCAGAACCAGCGAGGCATAAAGCATCCAGTGTACGACCTCGGCGGCGAAGGCTTCGGGTTTGTTGTCTGCGTTCAACAGGCCGGGCTTGGTCTGGGTCAGCGCCCATAAGATGCGGGCCAGCGCGACAAAAAAGACGGTGACCCCGACTGTTTTATGGAGCGAGAAAAACTGAACCGCCCGAACAAGGTCCTCTTCGGTGGTGGGGATGGACGGATCATAGATTGCGTGGGCCAGATTGTTGGCGAACCATCCCAGCGGCAGGGCGGTAAAGATCAGCAAGGCGGTCAACCAGTGAAAGGTCTTGGCCACACTGCCATAGCTGGAAAAGGTGTTGGTCGAAGGCATCGGTTGCTCCGTACTGGGGTGGCTGCGTTCAACCTAAAGCCATGGGATCAGGACGCAATAGCGAGCCACGCACAGCAACAGTGCCAGATTGCAGAGGTCAGGCAGTGCTTGTGCCGCGCCCGCGCACGGTTTACACCCCGCCGCAACCTAACGTCATCCAAGAGGTCGCAATGACACGCGCATTCGTTTTTCCGGGGCAGGGTGCCCAAACTATCGGGATGGGCAAGGCTCTGGCCGAGGCTTATCCGGCTGCTCAGGCTGTGTTCGACGAGGTCGACGAGGCACTGGGTGAAAAGCTGAGTAGCCTGATCTGGGAAGGTGATATAGCGGATCTAACGCTAACGCAGAACGCGCAGCCTGCGCTTATGGCGACGTCAATGGCGGTGATGCGCGCGCTGGATGCCGAAGGTGTTTCGGTTACTGACGCAGCATTTGTAGCCGGTCACTCGCTGGGTGAGTATTCCGCGCTGGCCGCTGCTGGAGCTTTGTCGGTTGCCGATACTGCCCGCCTGCTGCGCACCCGTGGTCAGGCCATGCAAAGCGCCGTGCCGGTAGGCGAAGGCGCAATGGCTGCCATTTTGGGCTTGGATTTGGACGCCGTCCGCGTCGTGGCCGAGGAAGCCGCGCAGGGTGAAGTCTGTCAGGCCGCAAATGACAATGATCCGACACAAGTGGTGGTTTCAGGCTCCAAAGCCGCCGTAGAGCGTGCCGCCGAGATCGCTAAGGGGAAAGGTGCCAAGCGCGCAGTGATGTTGCCGGTTAGCGCGCCGTTCCATTGCGCTCTGATGCAGCCTGCCGCAGACGTAATGGCAGAGGCGCTGTCAGAGGTTGAAATCAAGGCACCTGCTGTGCCGCTGGTGGCCAATGTGCGGGCCGAGGCAGTCTCGGACCCCGATCTGATCCGTCAATTGCTGGTCGAGCAGATCACGGGTTCGGTTCGGTGGCGTGAAAGCGTGCAATACATGGCGGCGCAAGGCGTGACCGAGACATGGGAGATTGGCGCAGGTAAAGCGCTGTCAGGTATGGTCCGCAAGATTGATCGGGCCATTGCGGGCAAGGCCGTCAGTACGCCGGAAGACGTGCAAAAGGTCATTCAGGCTGAATCGTAAGTTGAAAACGTCGCAACGGACGTACCAAGAGGGAAACCGAATGTTTGATTTGACAGGTAAGAACGCGCTGATCACCGGCGCTTCGGGTGGTATCGGGGGCGATATCGCACGCGCACTGCATGGCGCGGGTGCCACTGTGGGGTTGTCTGGTACGCGGGTCGAACCGCTGCAAGCACTGGCGGATGAGCTGGGTGAGCGCGCGCATGTATTGCCTTGCAACCTGAGCGACCCCGAAGCAGTTGCAGCGCTGCCGAAGCAAGCCGCCGACGCGATGGGATCCGTGGACGTTCTGGTGAATAACGCGGGCATCACGCGGGACAATCTGTTTATGCGGATGTCGGATGACGAATGGCAAAGCGTGATTGACGTGAACCTGACTGCCACAGCAAAGCTGTGCAAAGGCGTATTGCGCGGCATGATGAAAGCGCGTTGGGGTCGGATCATCAACATCTCGTCCGTGGTCGGCGCGACCGGCAATCCGGGTCAGGTCAATTATGCCGCGTCCAAGGCCGGTATGGTCGGTATGACCAAGTCGCTGGCCTATGAGGTCGCAAGCCGCGGAATCACGGCAAACGCAGTGGCCCCGGGATTCATCACAACTGCGATGACGGATAAGCTGACCGACGATCAGAAATCGGGAATTCTGGGTCAGGTTCCAGCTGGTCGTATGGGCGAGCCGTCAGAAATTGCTGCGGCAGTTCTGTACCTTGCAAGCCCTGAAGCGGGATATATCACAGGAACGACCTTGCATGTGAACGGCGGTATGGCCATGTTGTGAGCGCACACCGGGGCAGGCGCGAAAGCGTTTGCGTCGGGCGTTGTCTGTGCTATAGGCGGCGCATGTATGCGGGGGTCGGCCAGTGGGTCGGCCTTCTACTTTCCCGGCAATCGGGAAACCAAACCGCCCGGACCGGGCAAAATCAAGCCAGCCTGAGCGGGCAAGGGCAGAACCGGGCGCTACGCCCTGAAATGGAATGAGGAATAGACATGAGCGACGTCGCAGATCGCGTTAAAAAGATCGTTGTTGAGCACCTGGGTGTTGAAGAAGACAAAGTGGCAGAAAACGCTTCCTTCATCGACGATCTGGGCGCAGACAGCCTGGACACTGTTGAGCTGGTCATGGCCTTTGAAGAAGAGTTCGGCATCGAAATCCCCGATGACGCAGCCGAGACCATCCAGACCTTTGGCGACGCCGTCAAATTCATCTCTGAAGCGTCCTAAGCGTTTCAAATCCTTAAAAGCGGCGCTTCCGGGCAACGGAGGCGCCGTTTTTTATGCCCGAAACAAATTCACTCTTGCTTGACGCTTTTCCGCTAAGCACTGTCTGAACAGAGGCAATTTTTTCCGAGCGGGCAGGGCATGATACGATCCACCCCGACGATAAACACGGCACGCTTGATGCTTTGCGCCATGCGTCCCGAAGATTTTAACCGGTTCGCCGAGATCTGGCGCAACCCGTGCATCGTGCGGCATATCGGTGGCAAACCAAGGTCGCGTGGTGAGGCGTGGGATTCATTCCTGCGCAATGCCGGGCACTGGCAGATGGCCGGGTTCGGGCATTGGGCGGTTTTGCAGCAATCGAATCGCCAGATGATCGGTCAGGCTGGTTTTTTCTACGGCAACCGCTCGATGGGTGAAGATTTCGACAGTTACCCCGAAGCCGGATGGATTTTGGTACCCGAAGCGCAGGGGCAGGGTTTGGGCATCGAAGCGGCCCAAGCGGCGCATGATTGGTTCGACCGCATCATGCCTGGGCCCTTGGTTGCAATGGTAAATTCGGCCAATAGCGTCTCGCAGAAACTGGCTGAGAAGCTGGGATATGTGCCGATGCGCGAAGATAAGTACAACGGGTCTGAGGTTGTATTGCTGCGCCGGAATGGCCCTCCGAAACGCCATTAGCTATCAATCGCGGCAATGCCGCAAAATGTCCTCAGTTTGCCGAAACTGGTAAAATCCGGGATCGGTCCGGTGTGTATGGTACACTGGATTGACATGCGATTGAGCGAAGGAGCGGGCTCATGAGGATTTACCCTACTATGGAACTGCAGAACGGCCGGTGCGTGACGCTGGACAAGGGCCGTCTGGACAATGCCATGATCTGGCACGTGGACCCGGTTGAAACAGCGCGCAGCTGGTCGGCCGCCGGGGCCGAATGGATGCAGCTGACGGATTTCGACGCGATCGAAGGCCGTGACACCAATGCCGAGCTGGTGGAGGAAATCATCCGCTCCGCGGAAATGCCGGTGCAATTGGCCGGTGGGATGCGCGCGCGCGAACATGTCGAACATTGGATCGACAAAGGGGCCGGGCGGGTCGTCATCGGTACCTTGGCTGCGCGCGACCCGATCTTGGTAAAAGAACTGGCCAAGTTTTATCCGGATCAGATCGTTCTGGCGGTTGATGTCTGGCAGGGCTTTGTCATGACCGAAGGTTGGCGCAGTCAAAGCGCCTTTACCCCCGAAGCCTTTATCGAAGCGTTCGCGGACACCCCGTTCGCGGGTATTGTGGTGACGGATATCGACAGTGACATGGAAGATGTCGAAGCGCAGTTGGGGCTGATCTCGGGTCTTGCGGAAAAGTCCCGTACCCCCGTTATCGCCAGCGGTGTGGTGCGCACGGCGGACGATATCTCGCGCTTGGCCTATATCCACAACATCTCGGGCGCGATTGTCGGGCGGGCGCTGTTCCGCAAATCGCTGAGCCTGGAAGATGCGCTGGAAGTTGCCAAAACCGCGCACGAGCCCGTGGCGCAGTTCCAGTAAAAGACAAGTCACCCGGAAATCGCCTTTTGCCCCGCGCGGGCAGAAGGCGGTTTTTCATTTCTGAACCCTTCCAAGGGTGACAGGCGGATTTTCTATCGGTTTTGGCGGGATGATGCCGGAAGGGATTGCGCCGTGGCTCTTGCCCCCGGCCCCCACGCCGGGGTATGAGCGGTTCTCAAATAGGAAGCAGGCAAGAGGCATTTCATGCGCAGAGTCGTTGTAACCGGTCTGGGATTGGTCACTCCGTTGGCCAGTGGGGTCGAGGAAAGCTGGTCACGGCTGCTGGACGGAGAATCCGGCGCGGGCCCGATCACGCAGTTCGATGCTGAGGCGAGCGGGGTCACCACGACCTATGCCTGCGAAGTGCCCCGTGGCGATGGTACGAACGGTACGTTCAATCCCGACGATTGGATGCCACCGAAAGAGCAGCGCAAGATTGAGGACTTTATCCTGTATTCCATCGCTGCGGCTGATATGGCCTGCCAGGATGCGAATTGGCTGCCTGAGAATGAAGAAGATCGCCTGCGCACTGGGGTTCTGATCGGCTCGGGTATCGGTGGGCTGGGTTCTATCGCGAACACGGCCAATCTGATCCGTGACAAGGGTCCGCGCCGCGTGTCGCCCTTCTTTATCCCTGGCGCGCTGATTAACTTGGCCTCGGGTCAGGTCTCGATCCGTCATGGGTTTAAAGGGCCGAACCATTCGGTTGTTACCGCCTGTTCGACCGGAGCACATGCCATTGGCGATGCCAGCCGTATCATCCGTGCCGGTGACGCGGAAGTCATGGTTGCAGGTGGCGGCGAGGGTTGCATCTGTGAGATTGGCATTGCGGGCTTTAACGCGTGCAAGGCGCTGTCGACCAAGTATGCCGACGACCCTAAGAAAGCCAGCCGCCCTTATGACGTTGACCGCGACGGGTTCGTAATGGGTGAAGGCGCAGGCATTGTCGTGCTGGAAGAATACGAACATGCCAAGGCGCGCGGTGCGAAGATTTACGCCGAGGTTCTGGGCTATGGCATGTCCGGTGACGCCTATCACATCACCGCACCGTCCGAGGACGGCGACGGGGCAGAGCGTTCCATGAAAGCCGCGCTGCGCAGCGCCGGGTTGGAGCCGAAGGATCTGGATTATATCAACGCGCATGGGACTTCGACCATGGCGGATACGATCGAGCTGGGCGCGGTGGAGCGTCTGTTGGGCGATCATGCGGGCAACGCAACCATGTCTTCGACCAAATCGGCCACGGGTCACTTGCTGGGCGCGGCTGGCGCGATCGAGGCGATCTTCTCGATCCTGGCGATCCGCGATCAGGTGGCTCCGCCGACGATCAATCTGGACAACCCGGCGGTTGAGACACCGATTGACCTGGCGCCGAATGCCAAACGCGAGCGTGAGATCAACGTGGCCTTGTCGAATTCGTTCGGGTTTGGCGGCACCAATGCCAGCGTGATCTTCGGAAAGGCCAGCTAAATGTGGCGGGCTTTGGCATCAAATGCGCTGACCATCCTGGTGGTCGGCCTGTTTCTGATCGGCGGTCTGATCCTTTGGGGGCAATCGCAGTACAAGGCCGAAGGCCCGCTGGAAACCGCCATGTGCCTACAGGTGAAAAGCGGCTCGAACATGACTCGCGTCAGCCAGCAGCTTGCAGATGAGGGTGCCATCAGCAGCGCCATGATCTTCCGGATGGGTGCGGATTACACTGACAAGGCGCAGCAGCTGAAAGCGGGCAGTTTTCTGGTTCGCGAAGGCGCATCGATGGCGCAGATCATCGACGATATCACCAGCAGCGGTGCCAGCACCTGTGGATCCGAGATTGAATATCGCGTTGGTGTCACACGGGTACAGACCCGCGTGCGAGAGCTGAACCCGGCCACCTTGGAGTTTGTCGAAATTGCGAGTTTCGAGGCTGGTGAAGAGGAAGCCCCTGCTGAATACGTTGAAAAACGTCAGGACTCCGATACGCGGTATCGTGTTTCGGTGGCTGAGGGCGTGACCTCTTGGCAGGTGGTCGAGGCGCTTAAGGGCATTGACGCCCTGACCGGTGAGGTGCCCGAAATTCCGGCCGAGGGCATGTTGGCGCCCGACAGCTATGAGCTGGCCCCAGGTGATGACCGGGCTGCTGTGTTACAGGACATGCAAGCGAAGCAACAGTTGCGGATCAACGCGGTTTGGGAAAGCCGGCAGAACGATTTGCCGATTAGCAGCCCAGAGGAGATGTTGATCCTTGCCTCGATTATCGAGAAAGAGACGGGTGTTCCACATGAGCGCGGCCAAGTGGCCAGCGTCTTTGTCAACCGGCTTGAGAATGGCATGAAGCTGCAGACAGACCCGACAGTGATCTATGGTGTCACCAAGGGACAAGGTGTGCTAGGCCGTGGCCTGCGCCGCAGTGAGTTGCGCCGTGCAACCCCTTGGAATACTTATGTGATTGACGGTTTGCCGCCCACACCAATCGCCAATCCCGGCCTTGCAAGCCTTGAGGCCGCGGTGGCGCCGGAGGATACAGACTATGTGTTCTTCGTTGCGGATGGTACTGGCGGGCACGCGTTTGCGGAAACTCTGGATGAGCACAACCGCAACGTCGCCAAATGGCGAGAAATAGAAGCTGAGAGAAACAGCTCGAGCAACTAAGAAAAGGGCCGCGTCGAAAAACGCGGCCCTTTCTTTTTCTTATGCAGCGGGACGTCTGCGGGGGCGGCGACGTTTTGACGACGCAGGTTTCGACGTCGAATTCGCTCCGTGCGGTTTGCGCCCCCGGAACCCACCACGATTGCGCGGTTTTTTGGGCTCGGCGTATTCAGGCATGGTACCGCTGGCGACCGGAATTTCGATCTTCATCAGCTTTTGAATCTGCAGCAGCTGGTCCAGCTCATCGGGCGCGCAGAAGGCAATGGCTTCGCCTTCACGACCGGCACGGGCCGTGCGGCCAATGCGATGGACATAATTGTCTGGCACCTCGGGCAGGTCATAGTTGATCACATAGGCAACGCTGGGAATGTCGATGCCACGTGCCGCCACGTCGGTGGCAACCAGTACATTGATCTCACCGGCGCGGAACGCCTTGATTGCGCGATCGCGCTGTCCTTGGCTTTTATTTCCGTGGATCGATGCCGCGTTGAAGCCATCGGTTACAAGGCCTTTCATCAGCTTTTCGGCGCCGTGTTTGGTGCGGGAAAAGACCAACGTCAGGGCGTCCATGTCAGCGGACAGAATTTCCCGCAGTTTTTGCGGCTTTTCTCCTCGGCTGAGGAAATGCACAGACTGCGTAATCTTGTCTGCCGCCTTACCCGGAGGTGAAACCTGTACCCGCTGCGGGTTGGTCAGGTAGGATTGGCTGAGTTCCTCCATCTGCTTCGGCATGGTGGCGGAGAACAACATGGTTTGACGCGGTGTGCCCAGTGCAGGTGCGATTTTACGCAGGGCGTGGATAAAGCCCATGTCCAACATCTGGTCAGCTTCATCCAACACCAGATGACGCACTGAACTGAGGTCAACGGCACCGCGTTCCATCAAGTCGATTAGGCGGCCCGGCGTAGCGACCAGAATATCGGTGCCTCGCGACAGGAACGAGATCTGTTTGCCAATGGATTGTCCGCCAACCACAGTGGCCACGCGCAGTTTCGTCTTTTGCGTCAGATTGCGCAGGCTTTCCGCGATCTGGTTCACCAGTTCGCGGGTGGGGGCGAGGATCAAAGCCTTCACCGTTTTCGGCGCAGGTTTGCCCAGTTGCGCCAGCAGATGATCAATCAGAGGCAAGCCAAAGGCCAAGGTCTTGCCGGTGCCAGTCTGGGCCAGCCCAAGAATATCATGCCCGTTCAGCGCCAGCGGAATGGCCTGGTTTTGGATCGGCGTAGGTTGGGTAAAATTGGCGCGTTTCAGCGCGTCGTTCAGGGCGGGCGCGAGGCCCAGCATGTCAAAGTCGAACAAATAACTATCCTTTGCAGCCCTCGGTATTAACCCAAAGGCAAGTCGTCACGGGCCGCATCTGCGACCGGCAGGGGTTGTACGAGACCTCGGGAAATGCAGGCGGCTCCTGCACCATCCGGTCGTCGCATCAAGAACCCTGCGTGATGGGGAACTATGGGTGGATCGGGCGCTGTGGGGCTGTTGATGGCCCGATTGCTCACGCGGCAGCGCTGTTTCATGGGCACATGCGGGTTGAGAGGTTGAATGTCAAGCTATCGGGTAGAGTTTTCTACGTCCTGTACGACGGTGTTGCTTGATTACTGACCCAACCCGACGGCCTGATGGATGGCAAAACCGGTTTTGACCGCGCGATAGGTCGGGAAGGGCATCCGCCCCGAGGTTTCAATATCGCGCTGGATCCAGTCGTGATCCTCTAACTGATGCAATGAGGCGGATAAGGCACGATCGGTGATGGTGATCAGATCCGACCTGATCGCCGAAAAGCGATGCGGGGTGCCGGTTAGGGCCAGGATGGGAACGGTCCACGACTTTCGGAGAAGCTTGTGCGTGACGTCATCCGGGGCAACCTGAATGATCGCGCTGGCGATACGCGCGGCTTGGGTGCCTGCGGGGGTGAGGCGAAACTCGGGGCGTAGGGGATGGCCATGGCCGGGGTTACGCTCGAGCAGTTCGAGTTGGACGAGGTGATCGAGACTGGCCGCGAAGGCCGTTCGACTGGCGCTGGTTGCGGCGAGTAAAGCGGCTTGTCGCCCAGAAACACCGGAATGCATCAGCGCCAGAATGTTCAGTGACCATGCGCGGGAGGTGAGCTTGACAAGTAGAGTTATGTCCATAAACTATAGTAACTATATTTAAATACAAAGGAAAGTTCAATGCCGCATGTTTCGTTAAAAAACACGATCACGTTTGCGATTTCAGTCAGGGATCGTCACGCCAGTGCGGATTGGTATCGTGACATGCTTGGGTTCGAACTTGCCCATCACATCGATGAAGCCGGGTGGAGCGAAATGCGCACCAATGTGGACGGAGTGACATTGGGTCTGGGAGAACAGGCCGAGCCGTCACCGGGCAATTGCGTTCCGGTCTATGAAGTTGGTGATATTGCCACGGCGCGTGGTGCGCTGGAAGCTGCCGGGGTGGCGTTTGATGGCCCGACGGAAACGATCGAGGGGATGGTCAGCACGGCCACATTCTATGATCCGGATCGCAATGCGATGATGCTGGCGCAAGATTTGACGGGCGGTTAATCTTAACACAGCGTACGATTGTTGTTGCGTTCGATGTTGCGTAACACATTGACTTTGCGTGTTTAATCCCGTAGAAGTTATGTCATGCTAGAAGAAGTGGGCAACGGCCCCGGGGCGACCCGGTGGCCGTTTTTCGTTTCTCTCGTGCGGAGAAAACTCACGCATGAGGTCACAGGCAAACATGACTTTGATTACCCCGGAAGAGCGGATTTCTCAGACGGCTGACTTGTTGCAGTCCCTTGAAAGATCCATTCGCGATCTGCGCCAAGCAGCGGAAGAACTGCGCCAGCAGATTGGTGCCGGGGAGGATGCAGACCTTGCCGGAGCAGGCAAGCAACTGGGACAGCTAGAGGGGCTGATCCGAAGTTGTCAGAAAGTGGAGACAAGCTTTGTCGAACAACATCACAGACAAGCCGGAATTGCCCAAGGAGGGTATGCGCTCGACCTTGAGCGCGCTCGATTTGAAATCGGGTGCAGGTTGGCTCGCCTCCGCAGATGTTGCGGTTCGGGAGAGATTTCTGAGTGAGATCGGGGAGGGGGGGCTGTGTGCCCTCCCTTTCCTGTTTGAGTTTTGGGCGCTGCCGCATCAGTTGCCGCCCGAGGGTGATTGGCGATGCTGGGTGATCATGGGCGGACGTGGCGCGGGCAAGACACGGGCTGGATCCGAATGGGTGCGGTCGATGGTCGAGGGGGCGAAACCGCTGGATCGGGGTGAGGCCCGCCGTGTGGCTTTGGTTGCAGAGACCTTCGATCAGGTGCGCGATGTCATGATTTTTGGTGACAGCGGGATATTGCGATGTTCGCCCCCGGACAGGCGACCTAGTTGGAAGGCATCTGAACGCAAGTTGATCTGGCCCAATGGGGCCGAGGCTCAGGCATTTTCGGCAAATGATCCCGAAGGGTTGCGGGGACCCCAGTTCGATGCAGCTTGGGTGGATGAGCTGGCCAAATGGAAAAAGGCCGGGGAAACCTGGGATATGCTGCAATTTGCGCTGAGATTGGGTGAGCGGCCGCGGGTCTGTGTGACGACCACGCCGCGGAATGTGAAGGTTTTGAAGGAGTTGCTGGCGTCGCCTTCAACGGTGCACACACACGCGCCGACCGAGGCGAACCGGGCAAATCTGGCCGCATCGTTTCTGGACGAAGTGCGCGCGCGCTATGCAGGCACGCGGCTGGGGCGGCAGGAATTGGACGGGGTGTTACTGTCGGATGCTGAGGGGGCTTTGTGGACGGGCTCGATGCTGGAGGCGGCACGGAGCGGGCAGGTGCCTGATTTGGACCGCATCGTGGTGGCGCTGGACCCGGCTGTGACGGCCGGTTCAGATGCGGATGCCTGCGGGATCGTGGTCGTGGGGGCTCAGGTGCAGGGGCCGCCCGAGGAGTGGCGCGCCTATGTGTTGGCCGACCGAACGGTTCAGGGCGTTGGCCCAGCTGGTTGGGCGCAGGCGGCGATTGACGCAATGGATGAGTTCGGGGCCGAGCGTCTGGTGGCCGAGGTCAATCAGGGCGGGCAGCTTGTAGAAGAGGTCGTGCGGCAGGTGGACCCTCTGGTGCCCTATCGCGCGGTTCGGGCCTCCCGCGGCAAGGTCGCCCGGGCCGAGCCTGTGGCGGCGCTGTACGAACAGGGGCGTGTGGCGCATGTCTCGGGGTTGGATGCGCTGGAGGAACAGATGTGCCAGATGACCGCGCGGGGCTTTGAAGGGCAGGGCTCGCCCGACCGGGTCGACGCGCTGGTCTGGGCGCTGCATGAGCTGGTGGTGGGGCCTGCGGGGGCCTATCGGCGGCCTAGGGTGCGGAGTCTGTGACGCATGGTATCATCCGTCACCGGGCTTGGATTTTTGGTGGGAAGGTCGGTTGGAATGTTGACCTAGCAGACCGATAGAGTTAGCGATGAAACCCATATGCGGAGAGTATTCATCATTGAGGAATTGTACCGAAGTGACTAAAAATAAAAGTGTTTTTTTATTTGTTGGGCTTGTGCTGCAAGCGGCATGCGTAGAAACCACACCTGACGAAAGTTATGTACCTTCGAAGCAATCTCTGACCACTTTTGGACCCTATGAGGTTCGACAGCACTCAGACCAACCGCTGACCACGCGGGTGAGAAATGCGTTTGACCAAGCTGTGAGCCAAGGAGACGGAGCGTTTGGAGCGTTTTACATACGACCGGATGGCGGCTCTTGGGCAGTAGTGACAGGTCGGTATTCAGAGCATGACGCAAAACGAATGGCGAAGATCGACTGTGAGATCGTGTCTCGACAGGATTGTATCCTCTACGCTACGTTTGTTCCTCAAGATAAACCTACAGCATCCACAATACCCAATGCGCACAAAAGTGAATTGGCCAAGGCAAAACGAGACACAGTGTCGGGTAATTACCTAGCGGTTGCAAACAACCCAGCAGGCTACACAGGATTTGGCGTCAATTATACCTCCCAAGTAGAGGCGGAAAACAGTGCAATGAAAGCTTGCGCTGAAGCGACCCAAACAGGTCTGGCAAACGAAATAGCTCGATTCAGATCAGCCTACGAGTCGGCTGGATTGCTGAGATGTAAAATTTTCGGTGTTTATCGTTAACAAGCTTTGATAACTTGTCATTCTTATCGGCTTTGTCCACGAATTGACGGTCTGAAGTCGTGACTGATCTGGATCGTGGCGCCAGGTCGAGAATGCCGTTGCACACCCCCCGTACGCCCCATTCCCAAGCCTTAAACTTCTTTCCGTCATAACTCCTTTCAACAAGCCGGGCAGAGCGGCGGCAGAAAGGAGCACAGATGGTATTCGATTTCTTGCGTCGTGGATCGGCTGAGGCAGCGCCCGAGGCGAAGGCGAGCGCGGCGGGGCCTGTGGTGGCGTGGCAGACGGGTGGGCGCGTGGCGTGGAGCCCTCGGGATGCGGTATCGCTGACGCGGACGGGGTTTTCGGGGAACCCGGTGGGGTTTCGCTCGGTTAAGTTGATTGCCGAGGCGGCGGCGGCTCTGCCTCTGGTGTTGCAGGATCAGGCGCAGCGCTATGATGTACATCCGATCCTGAGCCTCATGCGTCGTCCGAATGCGGCGCAGGGGCGGGCGGAATTGATGGAGGCCTTGTTCGGGCAGTTGCTGCTGTCGGGCAATGCCTATGTCGAGGCAGTGCAGGCCGAGGAAGGCCTGCCGGTTGAGCTGCACGTCCTGCGCTCGGACCGGATGAGCGTGGTGCCGGGCGCGGATGGCTGGCCCAAGGCGTATGACTATAGCGTCGGTGGCAAGACGCATCGATTTGCGGCTGAAGTCATCTGTCACATAAAGTCCTTTCACCCGCAGGATGACCACTATGGATTTTCGCCGATGCAGGCGGCGGCTATGGCGATTGATGTGCATAACAGCGCGTCTCGGTGGTCGAAATCGCTGTTGGACAATGCGGCGCGGCCTTCGGGGGCGCTGGTGTGGAAAGGCGATGGCCATGGGGTGATGGCCGAAGATCAGTTCCGGCGTTTGTCAGACGAGATTGAGCAGAACTATCGCGGGGCGCGCAATGCTGGCCGCCCAATGGTTCTGGAAGGGGGGCTGGATTGGAAGCCGATGGGCTTTTCCCCTTCGGACATGGAATTTCAAAAGACCAAGGAAGCCGCCGCCCGCGAGATCGCGCTGGCCTTTGGGGTCCCGCCAATGTTGTTGGGAATTCAGGGCGACGCGACCTATTCGAACTATCAGGAGGCCAACCGGGCGTTTTATCGCCTGACCGTTCTGCCCCTGGTGACGCGGGTGGCGGCAGCAGTGTCAGAGTGGCTCTCGGGCTTTTCTGGCGAGGATTTGATGCTGAAACCCGATCTGGATCAGGTGCCCGCGTTGGCTACCGAACGTGATGCGCAGTGGACCCGCGTCAGCCGTGCCGATTTCCTGACAGATGCCGAGAAGCGATCTTTGCTGGGGTTGCCGGCTCTGGCGGAGGATGCGGATGGCTGAAGGGTATCCGCCATTCGATTGCGCGCCGGGCTTGCGACTGGCTGCGCATGAACGGGTGGCCGAGATTCAGCATGCGCACCTGTGCAAACGGTTGGATCAGATCGAAGAAATGATGGAGCGGTTAGAGCGCCGGTTGTGGCTGACGGTCTACGGTGTGGCCGCAGTGATCCTGGCACAGGCGTTTCAGTCGTTTTTGTCGGTAACACCATGAGTTCAGAGGCTTACGAGGAGTTGTTCATGGATTTGGAGCATAAGTTTGCGCGGTTCGGCTATGGGCTGTCTGTGTCCGAGGATGCAGTGATCGAAGGCTATGCCAGCCTGTTCGGTCAGGTCGATCAGGGCCGTGATGTGGTGCAAAAAGGCGCCTATCGTGCATCACTGGATGGGCTGGTGAAGGCTGGTCAGCGAGTTAAGATGCTGTGGCAGCACGACCCGGCGCAACCAATCGGCGTTTGGGACGAAGTGCGCGAAGACGATAAGGGCCTGTGGGTCAAGGGGCGTCTGCTGGAAAGCACACAAAAGGGTCGTGAGGCGGCGGAGTTGATCCGGGCGGGTGCGATGGATGGTCTGTCGATTGGCTATCGCACTAAGCGCGCCGTGAAGAATGACAAGGGCCAGCGGGTCCTGACGGAACTGGAGCTTTGGGAGGTGTCGCTTGTGACTTTCCCGATGCTGCCCAGTGCGCGGGTGGCGGCAAAGGGGGCGACCCTGGATGCCGAAGAAACCCTGCGCAGTATTGCCGAGGTGTTCAACGACGCCCGGCAGGAGCTGGCGCGACCCTAGCGCGCCTCAAACCCACCCAAGAATGGAAGTGCTGATGAGCAAGACCGAGACCCCGGCCTTGACCGGAGAGGGTGCGCCCCTGGTTCAGGAGGTGAAGCAGGCGATGGCTGGCTTCGTGAATGAATTCAAGGGCCTGAAGGCTGAAGTGAAAACCAAACTGCAACAGACAGAAGAGCGACTGACTATGCTGGATCGTAAATCAACCATCGCGGCACGCCCGCATCTTGCTGCCTCGATCACCGAAGGCGCACCGCACCAAAAGGCTTTTGACGCTTATGTGCGTTCGGGTGACGATGACGGCCTGCGTGGGCTGGATATGGAGGCCAAGTCGCTGACCAGTGCGGTCAACAGCGATGGCGGTTACCTGGTTGATCCGCAAACCGCTGAGATCATCAAATCGGTGCTGAAATCCACCGCCTCGATCCGTTCGATTGCGTCGGTGGTGAATGTCGAAGCGAACTCGTTCGATGTGCTGATCGACCACACCGATGTGGGTGCGGGATGGGCGGATGAGGCCTCGACCGCGACCGAGACTGCGACTCCATCGATTGACCGCATCTCAATCGCGCTGCACGAGCTGAGCGCGCTGCCCAAGGCCTCGCAGCGCCTGTTGGATGACAGCGCGTTTGACGTCGAAGGTTGGCTGGCCGGTCGTATCGCTGACAAGTTTGCCCGCGCCGAGGCGTCGGCGTTTATCAGTGGCGATGGTGTCGACAAGCCGAAGGGCATTCTGGATCACGCCAAGGTTGACAATGACGTCTGGGATTGGGGCAATATCGGCTACGTTCCGACAGGCATTGATGGCGGTGTTGAGGCGGATGCCATTGTTGATGTTGTCTATGCGCTGGGCGCGCAGTACCGGGTCAATGGTACCTTCGTGATGAACTCGAAAACTGCAGGCCTGATCCGCAAGCTGAAGGACAGCGATGGCCGTTTCCTGTGGTCGGACGGTCTGGCCGCTGGCGAGCCTGCGCGCCTGATGGGCTATCCGGTGCTGATCGCCGAGGATATGCCGGATGCGGCATCCGACAGTTACTCGATCGCCTTCGGAGATTTCCAGGCAGGATACACCATCGCCGAACGCCCCGATCTGCGCGTTCTGCGCGACCCGTTCAGCGCCAAACCACACGTCCTGTTCTATGCGACCAAACGCGTCGGCGGCGACGTGAGCGACTTTGCCGCAATCAAACTGGTGAAATTCGGCACTGCCTAAGCGGTGGCGGATCCGGGGGGCAGTGTAACCGGCCCCTCGGGCGGCGGGTACGGGCCGGGGTGAGATCCCCTGCGTTGTCTAGCTGCTCCCCTCCGTCCGAGCAACGTGGGGCGGCGCGTGCCTGCCAATTTCCTGAAGTGACGACCCCCGGAGGGGGCCGAGATTGCGGAGTTAATGGATGATGTTGATCGAAGAAGCCGCCATCGCGGATGCGGCGTTGCCGGTAGATCAGTTCAAGGCGCATCTGCGTCTGGGCACGGGCTTTGCCGAGGGCAGTGTGCAGAACGAGGTGCTGAACGGTTTCCTGCGGGCGGCGATCGCTGCGATCGAGGCGCGCACCGGCAAGGTGCTGATTGAACGCGAATTTTCTTGGAGCCTGAGCGAATGGCGCGATGCTGCAGGCGAGGTGTTGCCGGTAACCCCGGTGGTTACTGTGGGCGCGGTGACAATCCGCGATGCGGCGGGTTTGGAAAGCACAATCGCGCCCGATGCCTATCGGCTGGAACAGGACAGCCAGCGCCCCAGGCTGCGCCCAAAGGGCGCAATGTTGCCGAACATTGCGACAGGCGGCTCGGTGAAAATCACCTTTGCTGCAGGGATGTCGGCAGATTGGGGTGGGCTACCTGCTGATCTGGGTCAGGCAGTCTTGTTGCTGGCCGCGCATTACTACGAATACCGCGACGAGACTGCTTTGGGTGCTGGTTGTATGCCCTTTGGCGTAACCAGCCTGATCCAACGCTATCGCGTCGTGCGCTTTGGAGCAGGGGTGACGCAATGAAGGCGCCGCGATTGAACCGAAAGCTGGTTCTCGAAGCGCCAGTCCGAACTGCCGACGGCGCGGGTGGGTACATCGAAACATGGGCCTCGTTGGGTACGGTTTGGGCTGAAGTCACTGCACGCAACGGGTCCGAGCGTCAGGTGGCCGGGGTGCCAGTTTCGCGCGTGGGTTACCGCATCGTTGTGCGGGGTGCGCCCGAGGGGTCATTGATGCGCCCGTCGCCGGACCAGCGTTTTGCCGAAGGCATACGCCGTTTTGTTATTCGCGCGGTCGCCGAGCGTGACCCGCGTGGCCAGTACTTGACCTGTTTCGCGGACGAAGAGGTGGCGGCATGAGCTATGGCGTTTCAGTGGCCTTGCAGGCGGCGGTGTATCAGCAGCTTTCAGGCGATACGCAGGTCAGCACACTGTCGGGCGGCGCGATCTATGACGCGGTGCCGGCAGGGGCGGTACCCCAGACTTATGTGACGCTGGGCCCGGAAGAGGTGCGGGATGCCTCGGACCGATCAGGCGCTGGTGCCCTGCATCGGTTCACGGTGTCGGTGATGTCCGAGGCCGCCGGGTTTGGCGCAGCCAAGGCCCTTGCGGGGGCGGTGTGTGACGCGCTTGAGGGCGCGGCACTGACCCTGAATCGCGGGCGACTGGTGGGGCTGTGGTTCGAACGCGCCTCGGCCCGCCGCACGGGAACCGGCGGTGCCATCCGCCAGATCGACCTGAGATTCCGCGCCCGCGTGGAAGACGACTAAGCAATCAACGGAGAGAACATATGGCTGCCCAGAACGGAAAAGACCTGTTGGTCAAAGTGGATATGAACGGCTCGGGCCTGTTCGAGACCATCGCGGGGCTGCGGGCCACGCGGGTCAGTTTCAACGCGGAAAGTGTGGATGTCACCAGCCTGGAAAGTCAGGGTGGTTGGCGCGAGCTGTTGTCGGGGGCCGGGGTGAAGTCCGCTGCGATCTCGGGTTCGGGCGTATTCAAGGATGCAGGCACCGACGAACGCGCACGACAGCTGTTTTTTGACGGTGAGACACCGAACTTTCAGGTGATCATTCCCGATTTCGGCATCGTTGAAGGCGCGTTTCAAGTCACCGGCATCGAATATGCGGGGTCGCACAATGGCGAGGCGACTTATGAGATGAGCCTGGCCAGCGCCGGCGCTTTGGCCTTCACGGCACTGTAATCCTATGGCCAATCCGTGGACGGGCGAGGTGGCATTGACCATCGATGGAGAACGGCGGGTGCTCAAGCTGACGCTGGGTGCTTTGGCGGAATTGGAACAACAGCTGGGCACCGGGTCTTTGGTGGAACTGGTTCAGCGATTCGAAGGCGGGACCTATTCCAGCGGAGATGTGCTGGCATTGATCGTGGCCGGGCTGAGAGGCGGGGGCGCCGATGTCGCCCGATCGGATCTGCTGCGGGCCGAGATCGATGGCGGGCCGATGGCTGGCGCCAAGGCTGCGGCTGAACTGCTGGCACGGGCCTTCATGGTACCGGGTGGCGCATGAGCGGGTTCGACTGGCCCGCCCTTATGCGGGCCGGTTTCGTCGGCCTGCGCCTGACGCCGGATCAGTTCTGGCGTCTGACACCGGCTGAATTGCGACTGATGTTGGGGCAAGGGGCCGGGATGCCAGCGATGAACCGGGCGGGGTTGGACGCTTTGCTGGCGGCCTATCCGGACAAGCAACAAGGAGAGCGTGATGACGGATCGTGACGGGTTGGATGACCTGCAGGAACGGGGTGAGGCGCTGGGCGACTCGTTGGGGGATGCGGCGTCGATGGCTGCGGCATTCGACAATCAGATGAAGCGGATCAGCGCAGCCTTTGAAGAAACCGGCAAGGACGTCGCCACGTTGGAGCGCGGCATGTCCGGCGGTTTGCGCAAGGCATTTGACGGCGTGGTGCTGGACGGCATGAACCTGTCGGATGCGCTGGATGTGCTGAAGAACTCGATGATCCGCACGGCCTATTCGGCGGCGATCAAGCCTGTGACCGATCACTTTGGCGGCATGCTGGCCAATACGGTTGGTGGTCTGGTGCAGGGAATTTTGCCCTTTGCCAATGGCGGCAGCTTTTCGCAGGGCCGGGTGATGCCCTTTGCCAATGGCGGTGTGGTCAGCAGCCCAACGACATTTCCGATGCGGGGTAGCACCGGACTGATGGGCGAGGCCGGCCCCGAGGCGATCATGCCTCTGGCGCGCGGGCCAGATGGCAAGTTGGGCGTGCGGACATCCGGCGGAGGGCGCGCAGTGAACGTGGTGATGAATATCACAACGCCGGACGTGCAGGGGTTCAGACGCAGTCAGGGTCAGATCGCCGCTCAGATGAGCCGCGCCTTGGGTCGCGGCAATCGCAACAGGTAACACGAGGGAGCAGCTCATGAATTTCCACGAGGTAAGATTTCCCGCCAGCCTGAGCTTTGGTTCGGTCGGCGGCCCCGAGCGGCGCACAGATATCGTGACGCTGGCCAACGGGTTCGAAGAACGCAACACACCCTGGGCGCATTCCCGTCGCCGCTATGACGCCGGGCTGGGAATGCGATCATTGGACGATATCGAGACGCTGGTTTCGTTTTTCGAAGCCCGTCAGGGGCAGATGTTCGGTTTTCGTTGGAAAGACTGGTCGGATTACAAGTCCGGGGCTGCGACAGCAGACGTGGCAATGGATGATCAGGTCATTGCTCGTGGTGACGGTACAAGCACCGAGTTTCAGCTGGTCAAAACCTACAGCTCGGGCGGGTTCAGCTATGTCCGCCCAATCGTCAAACCGGTTTTGGGTACCGTGCGGATCGGTTTGGAACAGGATCAAATGCGCGAAGGCGTAGATTTTGAAGTGGATCTAAACAGCGGTCTGATCACGTTTACTGCGCCGCCGCCTGAAGAGGTGGAAGTCACCGCCGGGTTTGAGTTTGACGTCCCGGTTCGTTTTGACACCGACAAGATTCAGACCAGTGTCGCTAGTTTTCAAGCGGGCGACGTACCCAACGTTCCAGTGGTCGAGGTACGTGTCTGATGAGCGGTGATAAGCAAGGGTTGCACACCCATCTGCAAACAGGGTTGACCACAACCTGCCGATGCTGGGCGATCCGGCGTGAGGACGGGCAGGAATACGGTTTCACCGATCATGACATGGAACTGAGCTTTGACGGGATGACCTTCAAGGCCAGCACGGGCCTGACGGCCACGGCTATCGAACAAGCCACCGGACTGTCCGTCGACAACTCTGAGGCCATGGGGGCCTTGTCCGATGCTGCGGTCACAGAAGAAGACATCGAAGCGGGTCGGTTCGACAATGCTCAGGTCCGGGCGTGGCTGGTCAACTGGGCCAGGCCTGAACAGCGTTTTCTGCAATTCAAAGGCTCGATCGGTGAGATGCGCCGCGCAGGTGGTGCATTTCACGCCGAATTGCGCGGTTTGACTGATCTGCTCAACCGACCGATGGGCAGGGTTTACCAGAAACCTTGTACGGCAGTTCTGGGGGACGGTGATTGCAAGTTCAATCTCGGCGCGCCAGGGTATCAGGCCGAGGCTGAAGTGGTCGCTTTGATTGCCGGCACTGTCCTGCAATTGAAAGGGGCAGAAGCACCGGATGAAGTCTGGTTCAGGCGGGGCAGATTAGATGTTTTGTCCGGGCGGGCAACCGGGTTGTGGGCCGCAATCAAACAGGACGACCGGATCGTAGGTGGGCGCAATGTTACGCTTTGGTCCGGGATCAGCGGCGGCCTGGCCGTCGGGGACCGGGTAAAGCTGACAGCAGGGTGCAACAAAAGTATGCACACCTGCCGGAAAAAATTCAATAACATCATCAACTTTCAGGGGTTTCCTGACCTGCCCGGTGAAGACTGGGTAATGGCGGTGCCCAAGCAAGGCAATCCCAACACTGGGGGAAGCAGACGATGAGCGGCCATAGGCAGGATATTGTCGACGAGGTGCGGGGCTGGTTGGGAACGCCTTACGTGCATCAGGCTTCGGTCAAAGGGGTGGGTACGGATTGTCTGGGCCTTTTGCGTGGTGTGTGGCGCGCGCTGCTGGGGTACGAACCCGAAACGGTGCCGAGCTATAGCATGGACTGGTCTGAGCCGCAGGGCGAAGAGCGCATGTGGGCAGCGGCCCGCCGTCACCTGATCGAAAAGAACCCCAGTTCTGCGAAGGCGGGCGATGTTTTGTTGTTCCGTATGCGCGATGGGCGTGTTGCCAAGCATGTAGGTATCGTCAGCGAAACCGCACCCGCGCTGCGGTTTATTCACGCCTATTCCGGCTACGGCGTCGTCGAAAACACGCTGAGTGATCCCTGGCGCCGCCGGGTGGTCGCCTGTTTTGAATTCCCGCTGGAGGATGTGTGATGGCTACAATAATTCTGTCTGCAGCAGGAGCCGCGGTCGGCGGAGCGATTGGCGGCACTGTTGCGGGGCTGTCGACCGCGGTGATCGGCCGCGCCATTGGGGCAACGCTGGGCCGGGTCATCGACCAGCGGTTAATGAGCCAGTCGGTCATGGGCGGCGGCAGCGAAGTGGTCGAGACCGGGCGCTTGGACCGTTTCCGCCTGACCGAATCCGGAGAGGGTTCTCCGGTCGCTACGGTTTTCGGGCGTATGCGGGTGGGTGGTCAGGTTATCTGGGCGTCGGATTTTCTAGAAACCAAAAGCACAAGCACAACCTCGCAGGGTGGCGGAGGTGGCAAGGGATCTCCGAAATCGCCCGAGGTCACAACAACCACGCACAGCTACAGCTATTCGATTTCTCTGGCCATTGCGGTAGGGGCGGGGCAAATTTCGGACGTCCCGCGCATTTGGGCTGATGGAGAGGAACTGGAGCTCTCAACCCTGAACATGCGTATCTATCGGGGGAACGACCATCAATTGCCGGACCCTCTGATCGAAGCCATTGAGGGCGCGGGCAACGTTCCGGCCTATCGTGGTACGGCTTATGTTGTGATCGAAGGTTTGCAACTGGCGCCGTTTGGAAACAGGGTGCCGCAATTTTCATTCGAAGTCGTACGTCAGGAACAGCCGGGATTGCCGGATACGCCGGATGCCCTGTTCAAGACCATCCGGGGCGTTGCCCTGATGCCGGGCACCGGTGAATATGCGCTGGCCAGCGAACAGATCAATTACACAAAAGGGCGTGGGCAAAGCTGGGCGGCGAATGTCAACTCTGCCTCGGGGAGGCCGGACCTGTTGACCTCAACCCGGGCGCTGCAACGTGAGTTGCCTTCCTGCGAGGCGGCCTCTTTGGTCGTGTCGTGGTTTGGCGATGACTTGCGGTGCGGGCAATGTCAAATTCAGCCCAAGGTTTTGCGCAAAGACATCGAAGGCAAGAACATGCCCTGGCGCGTGGCAGGTGTGACCCGACAGACCGCCCAAGCTGTCCGGTACGAAAATGACCGCCCCGTCTATGGCGCAACCCCTGCGGATCAATCCGTAGTTCAGGCAATCCGGCATATGAAAAGTATTGGCAAACGGGTTATGTTTTATCCGTTTATCCTGATGGATCAATTGCAAGGCAACGGTTTGCCAGACCCGTGGTCGGATGCAGCCAACCAGCCGCATTTGCCTTGGCGGGGGCGCATCACACTTAGCACCGCGCCCGGTAGAAAAGGATCACCGGATAAAACGGCAACGGCCGACGCGCAGGTGGCCGCGTTCTTTGGACACGCACGCGCCAGTGACTTTGCCGTTGGCGATGGCGAAGTGACCTATAGCGGCCCTCAGGAATGGGGTTTGCGCCGCTTCATTCTGCATTATGCGGCATTGTGTAAAGCTGCTGGAGGGGTGGAGTCTTTTTGCATCGGTTCCGAAATGCGCGGGCTGACCCAAATCCGAGGTCTGACCGGCTTTCCAGCCGTTTCCCAAATGCAAGCCTTGGCCGCCGAAGTGCGCGAAATCTTGGGACCAGGCACAAAAATCGGGTACGCATCGGATTGGAGCGAGTATTTCGGCTATCAGCCGAATGACGGACCCGGGGACCGTTATTTTCACCTTGATCCACTGTGGGCAGATGAAAACATCGATTTCGTCGGCATCGACAATTACATGCCTCTGTCGGATTGGCGGGATGGCGAGGATCACGTGGATCTGAAGGCCGGCACAGACGCGATCTATGACCTCGACTACCTTCGAGGCAATATCGAAGGCGGAGAAGGCTATGACTGGTATTATGCCTCGCCGGAAGAGGCCGAAGCCCAGATAAGAACGCCGATCACGGATGAGGAGCATGATGAGGCATGGGTCTGGCGTTACAAAGACCTTCGCAATTGGTGGTCGAACCGGCATCACGAACGCATTGGCGGTGTGCGTCAATCGAACCCGACCGATTGGGTGCCTGGCTCAAAACCTATCTGGTTTACGGAACTGGGTTGCGCGGCCATCGACAAAGGAACCAATCAGCCGAACAAGTTTCTTGACCCGAAATCCTCGGAATCCAGCTTGCCGAAATACTCTTCCGGTCGGCGCGATGATTTCATGCAGGTGCAGTACTTGAAAGCGATGTATGGCTACTGGTCTGATCCGGCAATCAACCCGCTTTCGGATCAATATGATGGTCACATGGTTGATATGGCGAACGCCTATGTTTGGGCATGGGATGCGCGTCCGTTTCCAACGTTTCCGAACCTGCGAAGCCAGTGGAGCGACGGGGCGAACTATCCCCGAGGTCATTGGTTGAATGGACGGTCAGGCACGCGGACTCTGGCCTCCGTGGTCACTGAAATCTGCTACGGTGCCGGAGTAAAGGATATCGACGTATCGCGTCTGGAGGGCGTCGTACGGGGCTATCTGGTTCAAGATGTCTCCAGCGCGCGCGCGGCATTGCAGCCCTTGATGCTGCGTTATGGGTTTGATGCGATTGAACGGGATGGTGTGCTGCTGTTTCAGATGCGCGACGGTCTGAAAGTGGTCGGATTGGATACAGACGATCTGGCAGACAGCTCTGATATCGAAGGCCGCGTGGAATATCGCAGAGAAGCCGAGGCCGAAATGACAGGCCGCGTTCGGTTGCGCTTTGTACAATCGGACGCCGATCATGATGTAGTGTCTGAAGAGGCCATCTTGCCGGACACTCGAACGCATTCGGTGGCCGTGAACGAGATGCCTCTATCGCTGACACGCGCCGAAGGCCGCCAAACCGCTGAACGCTGGCTAAGCGAGGCGCGGGTCTCACGCGAGACAGCGCGCTTTGCATTGCCGCCGTCGATGTTGCATCTGGGGGCGGGTGACGTCGTGAGCCTGACCAAAGACGGGCAGAGTGCGCGCTATCGCATCGACCGGCTAGAGCAGGCGGATCTGCAACTGGCCGAGGCAGTGCGCATCGAACCCGGCGTCTATGCGCCATCTGATCTGCCTGACGATCAAGTTTCGATCAAACCCTTTGTGGCAACGGTTCCTGTTTTGCCTGTGTTCCTGGATTTGCCGTTGCTGACCGGGTCCGAAGCCCCACATGCCCCATACCTTGCCACGTCGGCCAATCCTTGGCCCGGTGGCGTTGCAGTCTTTTCAGCGACCAGCGACGAAGATTATGCGCTGCAAGAAGTGATCTCGGGGCAAGCGGTAATTGGATTTACCGAAACCCCGCTGAGACGGGCAAGCGCCGGTGTTTGGGATGAAGGAATGCCGCTGCGCGTTAATCTGGTTGATGGCCTGCTTGAATCGCGTCCTCGGGATGCGTTGCTGAACGGGGCCAATCTGGCCGCGATTGGTGATGGAACACCCGGCAATTGGGAGCTGTTCCAATTCGCCGACGCCACGCTGCAAGAAACGGGCATCTATACATTGTCCGGTCGCTTGCGCGGTCAGCTTGGGACCGATGCGATCATTCCCGATGTCTGGCCCGATGGGTCGATGTTCGTCCTGTTGGATCAGCGTGTTTACCAAACCGGCTTGTTGCGGTCCGAGCGGCGCGTGAGCAAGCACTACCGCATTGGTCCGGCAACGCGCGGGTATGATGACCCGTCCTATGTACATCTTGTCGAGGCGTTCGACAGCAACGGGTTGCGCCCATACGCACCCGTGCATCTGAAGGCGATGGGAACAGTCGGAGGTGATCAACTGTCGTGGATACGTCGAACCCGGCTGGATGGGGACGATTGGGCGGGGATCGAGGTTCCGCTGGCCGAGGAAAGCGAATCCTACCTTCTGCAAATACGAACCAACGGGACCCTGGTACGGGAACAGATCGTGAGCGTTCCAAACTGGACCTACACGTCAGCAATGAAAGCAGACGATGGGATCAACGGGCCTTATGAATTCCACATTGCACAGGTTTCAGCCAGCTACGGGCCGGGACTATTCGCCCAAGTGACAGTCGGGTGATCCACTGAATGCGCCCTATCCTACATGGAGATGTCGCGGCGGCGGCGCGGGCCTTGCTGGCCGCGCTGCCGCAGGATCGCGACCGCCTTTGTACACGTCTCATCCAAGAAGCTGCGCTGGCCGACCAATATGTCGGCCAGACGGGTAATCTTCATCCATTGTTCGGGAATGGATCTTTGATGGCAGCCGCGCGAAACAGGCGGCTGGCGGATGAACCCGGATTTGATGATGTGCAATATTGTCGCTGTTTCGAACTGGTTTTGCAGCATCTGATCCGGTTTCAGATCAGCCGGACGCACAACTGACGCATTTCGTGGCGGCAAGGTTCAGATTCAATCGACCGCCAGGAATCTCATCGCCGCAATCTTCGCAATACCCGAATTCTCCGTCATGTATGCGGTCCAGGGCGGCTTGTAACCGGTGCGTTTCGATATCCCGATTGGCCTGTTGTGCCTTGGCCATCGCCTGATTCTGCAGGGCATCCATTCTGCTAAGGCGGCCGACGGCCTGCTGATCAAGCTCAACAATGGCCTGAGCCTGCTTTTCCGCCGCGGAATGTTCTGAAAGTTCAGCCAATCTTGCCTGAATTTTCGCTTCATAGCCTGCCAAATCAGTTTCATTCATTTTCGTTACTCTGCCGATCACGGGTTTGCGTTTGGCGTTTTTCCCACTAAATGGCATTCTAGGCGCAGAAAAGGATCAAAAGCCATGTTGGAAAAGCGCAGTCAGGTTACTCCGGTCGACCCGGTTTGGAATCGTATCACGACCGAAGCTCATGCAGCGGTCGAAAGCGAACCATTGATGGGTGGTCTGGTTCACGCTTGCATCCTGCACCACCGAAGCCTTGAGCGAGCCCTCTCATACCGGGTGTCGGCCAAGCTGTGTTCGAACGAAATGTCGATGATGGTGCTGCGTGAAATCGTGGATGAAGCCTATGCGGATGACGCTTCGCTGCTTGAAGCGGCCCGTGCGGACCTGATGGCAGTCTATGAACGTGATCCGGCATGCCACCGATTGTTGCAGCCGATCCTTTATTTCAAAGGCTACCAGGCGATGCAGGCTTATCGCGTGGCGCATTGGCTGTGGAAAAAAGGGCGCCACGATCTAGCGTATTTCTTCCAGATGCGCTCGTCCGAGATTTTCGGGATCGACATTCACCCTGCTGCGAAAATCGGCAAAGGCATCATGATCGACCACGCCCATTCGATTGTCATTGGTGAAACAGCTATTGTTGGTGACAATGTATCGATGCTGCATTCCGTAACGCTGGGCGGCACAGGTAAGGAAGAAGAGCAGCGCCACCCGACCATTGGTAACGGCGTGCTGATCGGGGCCGGGGCCAAGGTTCTGGGCAACATCGTAGTCGGCCATTGCAGCCGCATCGCAGCGGGTTCTGTGGTGCTGCAAGAAGTTCCTGCCTGCAAGACCGTGGCAGGTATTCCTGCAAAGATCGTCGGAGAGGCCGGTTGCGACCAGCCCTCGATTTCGATGGATCATATGCTGGGCAAAGACCAGTAATTCAACCTTAGTTCGAGCGGTTTTTCTTTCTGTTCAACCGCTCGAGCCGCTTTTCCTCGCGGCGCTTTTTGCGCGCATCGATACGTTTGGCGCGCTCAGCTTTGCGCTTGGCGACTTCGGCGGGATCCGGGTTATAGGTCGAGTTCTCGCCCGGATAGCCGTTGGGTTTTGCGATCGCAGCAACGGGCAGCGACGTCGCCAACAATGAAACCACCAGAAAGCACTTGGCCGAGTTCACGAGGGTCATGGGGCACCTTTGCATCAGAACTATCAATGCAATCAAGGTGGTCTGTTGCGTGTGTCTGAGCAACTATCGCAGCGATCACGACTGCTCACAACATGGCAGTGATTTGGTAGGCCACGCCAGGGAATGATCCGGCGTGACCTGTGTTCAAAAGGCTTTACGCCAGCATAACCATGGGGTTTTCAAGATTATCGACGATGGCTTGCAGCAATTCCGCACCCAACGCGCCATCAATGACCCGGTGATCCACCGACATGGTGACCGACATGACTGTGGCAACGGTAAGTTCGCCATCGCCGCCGACAACCGGTTTCTTGACGCCCGAGCCCACAGCCAGAATGCCGGCGTGAGGCGGGTTCACAATGGCGTCGAAATTGTCGATGCCGAACATACCCAGGTTCGAGATGGCAAATGTGCCGCCCTGATACTCGTGCGGTGCCAGTTTGCGTTCACGGGCGCGACCCGCAAGGTCTTTCATCTCGGTCGACAGGGCCGACAGGGATTTGGTGTCGGCATCCTGCAGGACCGGAGTGAACAGGCCCCCCTCAATAGCAACCGCAACGGCCACATCCGAAGGTTTCAGTTGCAGAACCCGGTCTTCGGCCCAGACGGCATTACATTGCGGTACTTGCTGCAGGGCGTTGGCGACGGCCTTGATGATGAAGTCGTTTACACTCAGCTTTATGCCTCGGCCTTCCAGCTGTTTGTTCAACTGGCCGCGGAACTTGAGCAGCGCGTCGAGCTTGATGTCGCGGCGCAAGTAGAAATGCGGGATGGTTTGTTTGGCCTCGGACAGGCGCGCGGCGATGGTCTTGCGCATACCGTCCAGCTTGACCTCTTCATACTCTCGCCCTTCATACATGCGGGCCACGGCATCTGCCGAGGGACCAGCCGGTGCCGCAGCGGGTGCGGGTGCCGTAGCAGGGGCCGAAGCGGCAGCAGTGGCCGGAGCAGCCGTGGCGCTTTCGACATCTGCCTTGACGATACGGCCATGCGGACCGGACCCTGCGATTTGCGTCAGGTCCAGACCTTTTTGTGCCGCAATCCGGCGGGCCAGCGGAGATGCAAAGATACGACCGCCATCCGCCTTGGCCGGAGCAGCTGGGGCAGGGGCGGGCGCCTCGGACACCGCTTGCGCGGCGGCCTCGTTGCCCGCGGCGGCTGCGGGGGCAGCCGCAGGTTCGGCGACGGGCGTGGACGCGATATCATCGGCGCTTTCGCCATCTTCCAGCAGAACTGCGATGGCGGTGTTGACCTTGACCCCTTCGGTGCCTTCGGGGATCAGGATCTTGCCGATGGTGCCTTCGTCGACGGCTTCGAACTCCATCGTGGCCTTGTCGGTTTCGATCTCGGCCAGCAGGTCACCGGACGAGACGGTATCGCCTTCCTTGACCAGCCATTTAGCAAGCGTGCCTTCTTCCATCGTCGGTGACAGGGCGGGCATCAGAATTTCTGTGGGCATCTATCTGTCGCTCCTTACCGGTAAGTCACTTGTTTGACAGCGGCGATCACCTCATCGGTGGTGATCAGAGCCAACTTTTCAAGGTTGGCGGCGTAGGGCATTGGCACATCCTTGCCGGTGCAATTAATGATGGGCGCGTCGAGGTAGTCGAACGCCTCCTGCATCACTACGGACGAGATGTAGCTGCCGACCGAACCTTGCGGCCAGCCTTCTTCTACGGTCACCAGGCGGTTGGTTTTCATCACTGAGTTGATGATCGCGCCGGTATCCATGGGGCGGATGGTGCGCAAGTCGATCACTTCGGCGTTGATGCCTTCCTCGGCCAGCTTGTCGGCTGCTTCCAACGCGAACTGCATGCCGATGCCAAAGCTGACGATGGTCACGTCCGAGCCTTTGCGCCAGATACGGGCTTTGCCCAAAGGGATGGCCAGGTCATCGACCTGTGGCATATCGAAGGAGCGGCCATAGAGGATTTCGTTTTCCAGGAAGACCACAGGGTTGGGATCGCGGATCGCTGATTTCAGCAGGCCTTTGGCGTCGGCTGCAGAATAGGGCATCACTACCTTCAGGCCGGGGACCTGCATGTACCATGCGGCGTAGTCCTGAGAGTGCTGTGCGGCCACGCGGGCAGCAGCACCGTTAGGGCCACGGAACACGATGGGGCAGCCCATCTGACCACCGGACATATAGAGCGTCTTGGCGGCCGAGTTGATGATCTGGTCCATCGCCTGCATGGCGAAGTTGAAAGTCATGAACTCGACAATCGGTTTCAACCCGCCAAAGGCAGAGCCAACCGCGATACCGGCGAAGCCATGCTCGGTGATTGGGGTGTCGATCACGCGCTTGGACCCGAATTCGTCCAGCAAGCCTTGGGAAATCTTGTAAGCGCCCTGATATTCGGCGACCTCTTCGCCCATCAGGTAGACATCTTCGTCGCGGCGCATCTCTTCAGCCATGGCGTCGCGCAGGGCTTCGCGGACCGTTTCAGATTTCATCTCGGCGTCGGCAGGCCAATCGGGTGACAGATCAACAACTGGTGCTGCCGGCGCCGTGGATGGAGCAGGGGCCTCAACCGCCGCTGGGGCGGCCTCGGCCACCGCTGTGGCTGCAGGCGCAGCCGCGGGCAGGGCCGAGGCGTCTTCGCCTTCCTCGACCAGAACCGCGATTGGGGTGTTAACCTTGACCCCTTCGGTGCCTTCCGCGATCAGGATCTTGCCGACGATGCCTTCATCGACCGCTTCGAATTCCATTGTCGCCTTGTCGGTTTCAATTTCGGCCATGATGTCACCGGAAGAAACGGTATCGCCTTCCTTGACCAGCCATTTGGCCAATGTGCCCTCTTCCATCGTGGGCGAGAGTGCGGGCATGAGAATTTCGGTTGCCATGTCTTAATCGTCCTCTCAGGCGTAGATATCTGTCCAGAGCTCATCCAGCGACGGCTCGGGGCTTTCTTTCGAGAATTCGGCGGCCTGGTTGACGATCTCTTTGATCTCTTTGTCGATCGCCTTCAGATCCTCCTCGGTCGCGTGTTTGCCGGTCAGCAACAGCTCGCGCACATGTTCGATCGGGTCGCTTTGTTCACGAACCTTCTGAACCTCTTCGCGGGTGCGGTACTTGGCCGGGTCGGACATCGAGTGGCCGCGATAGCGATAGGTCTTGATTTCCAGAATGTATGGGCCTTTGCCTGCGCGGCAGTGCGCGACGGCTTTTTCACCTGCGGCTTTAACCGCTAGAACATCCATGCCGTCGACCATTTCGCCCGGTATCCCGAAGGCTTGACCTCGGTGGTAGATGTCAGCGGAAGACGTCGAACGCGCCTGAGCGGTGCCCATGGCGTACTGGTTGTTCTCGATCACGAACACCACCGGCAGTTCCCACAGCGCGGCCATGTTGAAGGTCTCATAGACTTGACCCTGGTTCGCTGCGCCATCACCGAAATAGGTGAAGGTCACGCCACCGTTTCCCTTGTACTTGTCGGCAAAAGCCAGACCTGCACCCAATGGCACCTGCGCGCCAACGATACCGTGGCCGCCATAGAAGTGCTTCTCTTTCGAGAACATGTGCATCGAGCCGCCCTTACCTTTGGACAACCCGCCTTCGCGCCCGGTCAGTTCGGCCATCACACCACCCGGCTCCATCCCACATGCCAGCATGTGGCCGTGGTCGCGATATGAGGTGATGCGCTTGTCACCTTCCTTGGCTGCGGCCTCAAGGCCCACAACGACAGCTTCTTGCCCGATATACAGGTGGCAGAACCCGCCAATCAGGCCCATGCCGTAAAGCTGACCTGCTTTTTCTTCGAATCGGCGGATCAAAAGCATTTCGCGGTAGTAGGTTTTAAGCTCTTCCGCAGAAACATTTGGTTTCTTTGTGGTTTTTCGCGCAGCCATCGTGGCGATCTCCCCCTTCCGGACAGATAGTTTAGCGTTAAACTATCTCATAAAGCATTTCCGGCAATCTGGCGAGAGTAAATATGACGCATCGTCATTTCGCGCGGCTTCAGGCCGGGGGAACCTTCGGGCAAAGTTGGATTTCCAAGAAAAATGTCGGTCCGGCTTAGCGGATGACAATTTCGTCCGAACGGATCATGCCAAGAACCGAGCGGGCCTGCTGATCCAGCAGATCGAGGTCCAAATAAGTGTCGGACAAACGGCGGGTCAGGTTATCCATCTCGGCGATCTCGGCCTTAAGCTTGGCCAGGTCTTGTGACAGGGCGTCCCGTTCCGCTGCAATCTCGACCCGTCTGAATAGGCCATAGTCGCCCTGCACGGCGGCGAAGGTGAAATACACACCCAGCATGAAAGCCACCATGAAGAACACAACTGCGCCCAAACCGGGCCGATGGGAACGGGACACTCTGTTTACCGCCGTATGAAGTCTGCCTCAAAAACGTGCCCTTTGTGGGCATCTGTTCGCACTATGTCACAGGTGATTCGGCTTGTGAATCCCTTGATTCGCACTTTTTCGCGAATGGTCGGATTAAGTTTCTCAGCGCGCAGACTTTAAGATCTGATTGCGCGTCAGGGTTTGTTGTTCCATGCAATCCCAATAGAACATGGGCGCCGCGCTGCCGTCACTATCCAGTTCCGGGTCGCAGGCTGCGTCGCGCGCTTTCAGCCAGGCGCGCTGTTCGTCCAATAGGGCCTGACCGTTTCCGCGTGCGTCGACCATTGGTTTGACCTCAGCCCAGATACGGTTCAGTTCGCGATCAGCGATTTCCCACTTTTCCTTGGCGCAGAAATTGGCGTCGAGTTGCGTTTGCCCTTCGCAGCTGGATTGTGCCGCAGAGTAGGCAGGTATCAATATGGCGACCAGACAGACTATGAACCTCATGACAAAATCTCCGATTCAACAAGGAGAGACTACCATGAGGCCCGAAATGCGACCAATTTTGACCTTACGCCTGACCTTCCAAGGCGGCGACGCCGGGCAGGGTTTTACCTTCCATCCATTCCAGGAACGCGCCGCCAGCGGTCGAGATATACGAGAAATCCTTGGCCGCACCGGATGCATTCAGCGCCGCGACTGTGTCACCGCCGCCAGCGACCGAAACCAGCTGTCCCGACCGTGTCAGCGCCGCCGCTTTTAGGGCCGCTGCGTTGGTGGCGGTGTCAAAGGGTTCGATCTCGAACGCGCCCAGCGGACCGTTCCAGATCAGGGTCTGGCTCTGACCAAATATGTCCGTAATGGTCGTTACGCTTTCAGGACCAGCGTCCAGGATCATTCCGTCTTCGGTGCATTGATCGGCTGGCAACACCTGATGTGGGGCATTTGCCTCGAATTTCTCGGCGACCACAACGTCCGAAGGCAGTACGATCTTACAGCCCGAGGTTTCAGCCTTGGTCAAGATCTCGGCTGCGGTGTCCTTCATCGCTGTTTCCGCCAATGATTTGCCAACGCTAACTCCCTGAGCGACCAAAAACGTATTCGCCATACCGCCACCGATCACCAGGTAATCAACCTTGTCGATCAAGTTGCCCAGCAGTTCTAGCTTGGTTGATACTTTTGCCCCACCAACAACCGCTGTCACAGGGCGCTTGGGCGCACCCAGTGCGCCTTCCAGCGCTTCCAGCTCGGCCTGCATTAGGCGACCGGCACAGGCGGGCAGCAACCGCGCGATGGCCTCGGTCGAGCTGTGGGCGCGGTGGGCGGCTGAAAACGCGTCGTTGCAATAGACATCGCCCAGCTTGGCCATGCCTGCGGCCAGATCGGCGTCGTTCTTGGTTTCAGCGGCGTGAAAGCGGGTGTTCTCCAGCAGCAGCACCTGACCGGGCTTCAAGGCTTCGGAGGCCAGATCAGCCTCGGTGCCGACGCAATCTGCGGCGAATAGAACTTCGGTGCCAAAGGCGGCTTCAAGCGTGGGGATCAATTGTTTGAGCGACAGGTTCTCGCGCCGCTCGCCACCAGGGCGACCGAAATGGGCCAGTAGGATGGGCTTGCCCCCGGCTGCGAGGATATCGCGAACGGTCGGGACGATACGCTGAATACGGGTCGCATCGGTCACAACCCCGTCAACGACCGGCACGTTGATATCGACGCGCACCAGCACGCGTTTGCCGTTCAGGTCCATATCGTTCAGAGTTTTCCAGCCCATCGCTCTATCCTTGCCGTTACAACAGATTCAGGCGGTTCTTTTCCTGCATTTTGCCTTCAGGTCAATGCGTCACTTGGCATTCACGCGCGTGGCGCATAGGTATTTGCGCAAGATAAACGACAGGAGGGCCTCATGGCCGAGATCAAGGATCCCGAAAACACGATCATCATGGAACTGAAAGACGGCGATGTCGTCATCGAACTGCTGCCGGACGTTGCCCCACAGCACAGTGCCCGGATGAAGGAACTGGCGCGTGGTGGTGAGTATGACAACGTGGCCTTTCACCGCGTGATCGACGGTTTCATGGCGCAAACCGGCGACGTACAGCACGGCGACATGGAAGACGGGTTCAACCTGCGTATGGCGGGCACTGGCGGCTCGTCTTTGCCGAACGTTCCGGCAGAATTCTCGAAGCTGCCACATGACCGTGGCACCTTGGGTGCGGCCCGTTCGCAAAATCCGGACTCGGCCAACTCGCAGTTTTTCATCAACTTCAAGGACAACCATTTCCTGAATGGCCAGTACACCGTTTACGGCCGCGTCATCGACGGGATGGAGCATGTAGACGCCATCGTGCGTGGCGAGCCGCCTGCAAGCCCCGACCGCATGATCAGCGTCAAGGTTGCGTCTGATGTATAAGCTGGCCGCCGCTTTTGCCCTGCTGGCCAGCCCTGCGCTGGCCACAGGCCTGCAGATCGAGATCGAAGGTGAGGGCGCCAACGGCACCGTCACCGTTGACCTATTTGATGACATCGCCCCCAAACATGTCGAGCAGATCAGCGCTCTGGCCTCTGAGGGCAAGTATGACGGCGTGGTGTTCCACCGTGTCATCGACGGTTTCATGGCGCAGACCGGTGATGTTGAATTCGGCCGTATCGGTGGCGACATGCGTCGTGCCGGAACCGGTGGATCTGATCGCCCCGATTTGCCTGCCGAGTTCTCGGATTTCAACTATGACCGCGGTGTAGTCGGCATGGCGCGAGCGCAGGATCCAGACAGCGCGAATTCGCAGTTCTTCATCATGTTCGAACCGGGTCCGTTTCTGAACGGCCAATACACGGTTGTCGGTCAGGTCACTGACGGCATGGACGTGGTGGACGCGATCAAGCGCGGCGAAGGCCCGAACGGCGCAGTGATCGGTCAACCGGACGTGATGAAAAAAGTCACTGTCACCGAATAATAAAAAAAGCCCCGATGCGCATCGGCATCGGGGCTTTTTTGTCTCAGTCGTCACCCATCATTTGCCAAATCAGCGCCCCGATGGCTGCGCCGATAAGTGGGGCGACCCAGAACAGCCAGAGCTGCGCCAGCGCCGGGCCATCAGCAAACAGGGCCACGCCGGTAGAACGCGCCGGGTTGACCGAGGTGTTGGTCACCGGGATCGAAATCAGGTGGATCAGGGTCAGGCAAAGGCCAATCGCGATCGGAGCGAACCCGTCAGGTGCAAAGTTGGATGTTGCGCCCAGTATGACCACGATGAAGAACGCGGTCATCACGATCTCAATCACCAATGCGGACATCATTGAATAACCTTCGGGTGACGCTTCGCCGTACCCGTTCGAGGCGAACCCGCCAACACCTTCGAACCCTGGTGCGCCGCTGACGATCAGGTACAAAACGGCCGCAGCAGCAATGGCGCCGATCACCTGCGCGATCCAATAGGGGATCAGTTCTTGCGCCGGGAACCTGCCACCGATCATCAAACCAAGGCTGACCGCCGGGTTGAAATGCCCGCCCGAGATATGTCCAACCGCGTATGCCATGGTTAGAACCGTCAGGCCGAAGGCAAACGAAACGCCCAACCAGCCGATGCCTACGTCAGCAACGCCAGCCGCCAGAACGGCGCTGCCGCACCCGCCCAGTACCAGCCAGAATGTGCCGAAGAACTCGGCCATGAGTTTAGGTGCCATGAAAATCCCTCCTGAAAACACTGGTTTAAGCGTAATTCAAAAATTACAATTTGTGAAATGTCAGGATAAGGAGAAAATTCTCCAACTGTGTTCAGGGATGACTTTTCACGTCCCTGTTGGCTTCATTTCTTTGCGTTGTCCCAACTGGTTGGATCAAGTCGAAACAGCTTTGACAGCTGTTTATAAACATCGGGAACAGCGGCCTTGAGCTGCCGGGGCTGTTCAAAAAACACCTCGACCGACACGGCAAAGAACTCTTCGTGACCCACGGCACCATAAGGATCGATAACAGTATGTTGGCCATGCTCGACTGCGCGGACATGGGAGTCATAGGCGGTCAGGAAAACACGTTCCCATTCCGCAAAGCTCTGACCGTCGCTCAGGATCGGAACGCCGTTGGTGCCCCCAGACAGGTCATCGACCTGATGCGCAAACTCGTGCAGGACGACGTTCTGCCCATCGTGATCATTCGCGGCGCCTTGCTTGCTGTGCGACCACGACAGAATGACCGGCCCGCGATCCCAGCTTTCGCCGGTGCGTACGATCTCTTTTTCACTGACGACATAGCCATCTTGCCGCCGCTGACGTGATTTGAAGGCGCTAGGATAGATCAGGATGGTTGTCAGGTGATCGTACCAAAGGTCGCTGTTAACCAACAAAAGGCTGGCTTGCGCAGCAATGGCCAGCTCCATCTCTTCGGTGACTTCAAGCCCGTCGCAGCCGTGGAACTCCACCTGGTCCAGAAAAAGGTTCACCTTGCCGTCCAGCTTGGCTCGCAGATCGGCGGGAATGCGGCGGATCAGTGGTACTTGCTGCTCGATCAGCCTGCGCTGGTGGTCGGTCAAGGGCGTGGCCAGCAGGGTCTGCCGTACTTGGGATTTGGACCAGTGGCGGTACAGAAAGAAGCCCGCAATCAACAGAAGGACAGAGAAAAAGATCAACATGTCAGAACCCTATACCGACCACAGCAACCGGCAAGGACAAAAGAATAACGCCGCAGGCTGACCCGCGGCGTTTGCTTATTCATATTTAGGGGCAGTGTTACTGCTTGACCTCGGCCGCCGGGTTGGCGCCCGACTTGCCGCTGCGGCCAGGATTCAGCGGGTCGTCCTGACGCTGCACCGAACCTTCGAAATGCGCGCCGCTTTCGATGGCGATGGTCTTGTGGATGATGTCGCCTTCGACACGGGCAGACGAGGTCAGGCGCACCTTCAGGCCACGCACGCGGCCCACGATGCGGCCGTTGATCACGACGTCATCAGCGGTGACTTCGCCCTTGATGGTCGCGGTTTCGCCGATGGTCAGCAGGTGTGCGCGGATGTCGCCTTCTACTGTGCCTTCGACCTGGATGTCGCCCGTGGTTTTCAGATTGCCTGTGATGTGCAGATCCGAGGACAGAACCGATGCCGGAGGTTTGGGCTTGGGCGCGGTGCTGGCCTTGGTTTCCGCCGGTGCAGGGGCAGCCGGTGTCGCCGGAGCAGCAGGTTTTGCTGCCTCGGGGGCGTCGGATGCGGGCTCGTTGATTTTGCTCTTAGAAAACATTTCTCGCAGCCTTAATGTAAGTCATTGGATTTCTTGGCACACCGTCGACGCGAACCTCATAGTGCAGATGCGTGCCGGTAGACCGTCCAGTGCTACCCATATCAGCAATATGATCCCCGCGCGAGACCCTTTGGCCAACCTTGACCCGGATCTTGGTATTATGAGCGTAAAGAGTCTCAACCCCGAACGCGTGCTTGATTTTCACCAGCCTGCCGAACCCGGATTGCCAGCCCGCATGGGTGACGATTCCGTCGGCGGTGGCAAAGATGTCAGTTCCGTGGGCACCGGCAAAATCCGCCCCATTGTGCATGCGCCGCCCCCCGGTTTTTGGATCCCGTCGCGTGCCAAAGCCGCTGGTAAAGCGCACCACATCATGCACCGGGCTGGCAAAGGGGGCTTTTTCGGCGGCAATGCGGTACAGGTTCAGCTGGTCCATCTGTTGCAGCAACACATTCGCGCGGATTTCGTCGGGGGTCAGGTCCTCTCCGCGCGTGCTGAACGAGATGGGGGTGAGGGGGCCACCCATGCCGCTATAGCCGCGGCGGACTTCTTCGATAATACGGTCGGTGGGCATGCCGGCCTGGCGGAACATTTTGTCCAGAGGCTCAACCGAGATAATCATCGCCTCTTCCAGCTGGCGGAAAATCTCGTCGCTGCGTTCCTGCATCAAACGGATTTCCAACTCAAGATCGTCGCGCTGCGCCAGAGCATCCTGTGCATCGGCGGCGATTTGGTCGCGCTCTTGTGCCGTCCGGACCAGAGCGTCGGTCATGAAATTCATTTGTTCCGGGTCGCCTGCGGCGGTCATATAAATGTCGCCGTCATCGGTCTCGACCTGCATGCTGGCCAGCTCGGTGCGGGCCTCTTCGCGCTGTTTCATCGTGGCGCGCAGGGTAGTCTGGATGACCTCGATCCCGGTCTCAAGCTCGCGGCGGCGGTTCTCCGACGCCAGCAGCTCCGATTGCATCGCCGAGATCTGTTCCAGCGCCGCGTTGAACCGGTCTTGCGCGGCCAGCGCTTCTTGCGCGCGGGCATCCCGTTCCGTCGACAGGATGTTCAGACGGTCTTGATAGGTCGCCTGATCCCGCTTGGCTTGCTCGCGGAAGTTACCCGATCCGATGCTGTCCATCAGCAAAATCGCCGTAGCGACTGTGGTCCAGCCAACAAACATCGCAACGCCGGCGACGGCGAATATCTGCGTTTCCGAGCTGAGCCGGATAAACCGCGTGTCGTTGTCAGATTTCAGAAAGACTCGGCGTTCGGGAAAATGCCGCTCGAGCAGTGAGTGTAACTTAATTGCCAGACGTGTTCGCACGCGCCTTCACCTCTCATCCCCAAGATTCGGGACCGGTCGTGAGTGATAGCCGTCCCTTTGGCGAAGTGCATAGAGGGCACGCGTGATTTGGGCAAGTTTGTAAACTAGTTCACACATGAAACCGCGTTATTCCCGCCAAATCTCGGCGGGAAATTGCCGATAACATCAATTTGCGCGCGTTTCTTGCGCCGAGCCGGGCGCGGGCAGCTCCTCGGTCAGGGGCCAGTAGAAATCAGGCGGCAACCCGGCCTCGGCGCGTTTTTCTTCGTTGAAAGGTGGCTTCAACACGCCGTGAAAGTACCGGCGAACCAATTGGTGAAACACATCCTTGGGATCGGCATTCTCGCGCCCACACAGGAAATGAAACCATTTTGAGCCATAAGCCACATGCCCAACCTCTTCGGCATAAATGACTTCCAGCGCAGCAATAGCTTTTTCGTCCTTGGCCTTGCGGAATATGTCGATCATGCCGGGGGTCACGTCCAGCCCGCGTGCCTCAAGCACCATGGGAACCACGGCCAATCGACCCATCAAATCTTCGGCGGTGTCCTCGGCCGCGCGCCACATCCCGGCATGGGCGGGCAGAGCGCCATAGTTGCTGTCCATGGCCTCAAGGCAATCGCACACCATCTCGAAATGACGCGATTCCTCTTCGGCGCATTTAACCCAGTCGTCATAAAACCCGACAGGCATCGGCACATGACCAAAGCGGGCGATGATGTCCCAATGCAGATCAACGGCATTCAACTCGATATGTGCGACAGCGTGCAGCAGAGCGATACGGCCCGCTTCTGTACCGGGTTTCCGTTTCGGTACCTCGCGCGGGGAAAGCAGTTCAGGCTGATCCGGGCGTGCGGGTTGCAGCGGTGGCGTAGCGGTGCCGATCTCGATCTCTGGCGCGTCACCGCTGCGCGATGCGAACCACGCGGCGGCATGACTTTTGGACAGGGCGGTCTTTTCCCGACCATCCGCCGTTGTAAGAACCTCAGTCGCCATCTGGGTCAGCGTTTTGGGCACCATGTTTCTCCGCTTGATTGCACGCGCGGCTCTTAGACCGGATGGCGCGCGTGGTCGAGGGGCGTTACATCGCCCGTACGGTTTCCAGCACCTCATCCACGTGACCGGGCACTTTAACCTTGCGCCAGATCTTGGCGATTTTGCCATCGGCATCGATGATGAAGGTCGAGCGCTGAATGCCCATTGATTTCTTACCGTACATATTCTTTTCGACCCATACGCCATAGTCCTCGCAGACCGACGAGCCCTCATCCGACAACAGCGGAGTGGTCAGATTGTGCTTGGCAACAAACTTGTCATGCTTGGCGACGCTGTCCCGCGAGATGCCGAAAACGTGAGCGCCCGCGTCACCAAAGGCTTGAAGTTGTTCCGAGAAACCGATGGATTCCTTGGTGCAGCCCGGCGTATCATCACGAGGATAGAAGAACAGAACGACGGTGCCGCCGCGCAGGGCTGACAATGTGACCTCGCCGCCTCCGTCGCGGGGCAAAGTGAAATCAGGGGCGATGTCTGAAACGTCGGGCATTGGAAACTCCGCTAAAGTTTTTTAAGGGCTGCCAGACATCATAGGGCGGCGCGGGCCGGTTGGAAGACGTGGATAGAAAATTGGTGCAGCACGAAGACAAAAGTGCGTCGCAGCCCAAAAAGCCCCGGCGTCGCCGGTCCCGTCGTCGTATTGCCGCGCATTTTTCAGGTTGGACGGTCCTGTCGCTGGGGCTGTTGGTCTTTGTGGGCTGGTTTTTTCTGATCGGCCAGAATCTTCATGCACCCGAATGGTTGCGAAAGCAGGTTGAACAGCGCCTTGAACACAGCCTCGGAGGGCTGAAAATCCGGTTTGGCGACGTCAACTTTATCGTGAATGAGGAATGGCGTCCCCGTCTGCAGCTGAGCGACGTGACGATCAGCGACGCAGCCGGGCAGCAGATTGCGCAGGTTTCGGACCTGCGCACCCGATTGTCGATGCGCGGGCTTTTACGGGGTCAAATCCGCCCGCGCCGCATCATCCTTCGCGATGCACAGATCGCGCTGACCCGGGGCCTGGACGGAGCATTGTCGCTGACAGTTGGTTCGGGCAGCGCCCCTGTGCAGCAAGCACCGGACCTGGCTCAACTGATCGAGCAATCGGATGATGTATTCCTGTCGCCTATCCTGTCCGGGTTGCGTTCGGTCGACTTGGAATCGCTGACGTTGGATTATCAGGATCTGCGTCTTGGGCGGGCCTGGGTGTTCGACGGGGGGCATATCACTGTGACCCGCACCGGCGATGAGATGCATCTGGCCACGGGGTTTTCCGTGCTGACCGGGCGCGACTATGCAAGCTCGATCGAGGCGAACTATACCAGTGTTCTGGGTACGCCACAGGCGCGGTTCGGCATTTCGATCACCGACCTGCCAGCCGAAGATATCGCCAGCCAAAGTCTTGCCCTGTCGTGGTTGCAGGTTCTCAAGGCACCGATCTCTGGGGCGTTGCGCGGCAGCATTGACGACAAGGCGGCGTTGGGGCCGCTGTTTGCAACGCTAAACCTTGGAGCAGGCGCGGTGCAGCCCACGCAGGAAACCCGCCCCATTCCATTCGAGTCCGCCAGAACCTACTTCACCTACAACCCCACGCGGCAGGAGCTGGACTTCAACGAAGTCTCGGTGGTGTCCGCATGGGGCGCGTTTCATGCCGAGGGCAAGGCGTTCCTGCGTGGAATTGAAAACGGTGCGTTGGAAAGCCTGACCTCGCAGCTGAGCCTCAGCAACATCAATATCAACCCGGCCAACCTGTTTCCAGAATCGCTGAACCTGGCACGCGCCGAACTTGATATGAAGATGAAATTGGCCCCGTTCGAATTGCGGTTGGGTCAGATCATGGTCGAAGATGCCAACTATCGGTTGCTGGGTTCTGGCAAGCTGATCGGCGAACCCGAGGGTTGGGCGGCGCAACTGGATGCGCATCTGGACAGCATGAACGGGGATGAGCTGTTGAACTACTGGCCTGAACGCCTGGCGTCAAAACCACGGCTTTGGGTCCAAGAGAATTTGTATGAGGGGCGGTTCTCGGACGTTGACTTTGCTTTGCGGCTGCGGCCAGACAGCAAACCAGATATCTATCTGGATTTCGGTTTTGACGAGGCAAAGATCAGGTTCGCCAAGACCCTGCCGCCGCTTGAGAACGCACAGGGACAGGCCAGTCTGATCAATCACCGTTTCACCGCCACCGCTGAATCGGGTGTTGTCATCGCGGATGAAGGGGGCGCAGTTGATGCCACGGGCACGTCCTTCATCATCCCCGATACCGAGATCAAGGGGATTTCCCCGTCGATTACCCGGATCACGGCCAAGGGGAGTGCGACCGCTGCGTTGTCGCTGCTTGATCGCCCGCCGCTCAGCTTGCTAACCAAAGCGAACCTGCCGGTTGATCTGGTCGAAGGTACTGTAAATCTTGCCGGAACATTGTCGCTGCCAATGAAGAAGGGGTTGAAATTCGAAGACACCGAATTCCACTTTCTTGGTGATATCGACAATGTAGAAAGTGACAAACTGGTTCCTGGCTTTTCGGTCAGCGCCGACCAGCTTGCGCTTGAAGGCAACCAAACCGGCGTTGAAATTTCCGGCGAAGGATTGTTTGGCGATGTTCCCATCCAAGCTGCGTGGCAACAACCGATCGGTGGAACCGAAGCGCAGCGCAGCGAATTGACGGGCCAGATCGAATTGTCCCCTCGATTGATGACCGAGTTGAATGCCGGGTTGCCTCGGGGGATGCTGACGGGGCAGGGCACGGCGGATATTGCGCTGGGTATTGGCGCAGGTACTCCGCCCAAGCTGACCGCATCGTCCGATTTGAAAGGCGTCGCGCTGGCTATTCCCGAACTGGGCTGGCGCAAGGGGACGGGCACGCCCGGCACGATGACGCTTGAGGCCACGCTGGGGGACAACCTGCGAGTGGACGAACTTAAGCTGGATGCAGCCGGATTGCGCACCACCGCGTCGATCTCGTTCAACGACGGAGATTTCGACCGGGTTCAGTTCAGCTCTTTTGATCTGGGCAATTGGCTGGCGGTTCCGGCCGAGCTGGTCAATCGAGGTGGGGCAGTGCCGGATATTCGGGTGCTGGGTGGCGTGATGGATCTGGGGCGCGCGACTTTTGGCAGTGGCGGCGGCGGTAGTGGTGGCGGTTCCGGTACCGGCCCCCGAATGGACGTGACATTGGACCGTTTGCAAGTAACCGAGACCATAGCCCTGACCGGGTTCAAGGGCGCGTTTCAAACCACCGGTGGCGTCAACGGCGCCTTCACCGCCAACGTAAACGGGGGCGCGTCTGTGCGCGGGCAGGTCTCTCCACGTGCGGATCGCAGCGCGGTGACGCTGACCTCGGATGACGCGGGGGCGGTACTGCGGTCTGCGGGAATGATCACACAGGCGCGAAGCGGGTCTCTGAACGTGCAACTGGAACCGGTTGCCGGGCCTGGCAACTATGACGTGATCGCGAAAATTACCAATACATACATCAAGGATGCCCCGGCCATGGCCGCGCTGCTGAACGCCATCAGCCTTGTTGGTCTGGTCAATGAAATGGCCGGGCAGGGAATCTTTTTCTCGTCCATCGAAAGCCGGATGCGCATCACCCCGACCGAGGTCAAAGTCCTCAGCGGCAGCGCGGTAGGTCCGTCGATGGGATTGTCCTTTGACGGCACCATCAACACGGTTGCCGGAACGCTGAACCTGCGTGGCGCGATTTCTCCGATCTATCTGGTGAACGCGATTGGCAGTGTTTTCACTAAAAAAGGTGAGGGCGTCATCGGTTTCAACTATACCCTGACCGGACCGTTGCGGGACCCGAAAGTGTCGGTCAATCCGTTGTCTGGGCTGGCACCACTGTTTCTGCGAAACCTACTGAGGGCTCCAGCACCCACGGTGTCCGATGGGCCAAATGCACAGCCGATAAAACCGGATGAGCCGAAACGAACTTTCGGGGCACCACCATCAGACCGTTGAATTGGGAAGTGGGGCGCTGTATGGCGCGGCCATGAAACTCAGCGACTTTGATTTCCACCTGCCCGAAGACCTGATTGCCACACGCCCGGCGAGCCCACGCTCGTCTGCGCGGCTGCTTGTGGCCAATGGTGAAACGGTAACGGACGCCCATGTGTTTGATCTGCCGGATTGGCTGAAACCCGGTGACCGGCTGGTGCTGAACGATACGCGCGTTATCCCCGCGCGCCTGAACGGTCGCCGCCATCGCGACACCGCACAGGGGCCGGTCTCGGCCGCGATCGAAGCGACTTTGCTGGACCCGCAGGCCGACGGCACATGGGCGGCGCTGATCAAACCGCTGAAAAAGGTCAAGCTTGGTGAAGACATCAGGTTTTCCGATGACCTCAGCGCCACGCTGGACCGGGTCGAAGATGGCCAGGCTTATCTGCGATTCAACCTGACGGGCGAGGATTTCGATACCGCGCTGGAACAGGCCGGCGCAATGCCGTTGCCGCCCTACATTGCGGCCAAACGCCCGGCGGACGAACAAGACAAGACCGATTATCAAACGATCTGGGCACGCAATTCGGGTGCCGTCGCAGCCCCCACGGCGTCGTTGCATTTTGATCAGGTGCTGATGCAGGCGCTTGAAGGCCGCGGCGTCGCCATCAGCCATGTAACCTTGCATGTGGGGGCGGGGACCTTCCTGCCGGTCAAGGTCGAGGACGTGACCACCCACAAGATGCACGCCGAATGGGGCAAGGTCAGCGCCTCGGCCGTCGAAGAAATCCGCGCCACCAAAGCCGCCGGAGGGCGGGTGATCCCCGTGGGCACAACTGCCCTGCGCCTGATCGAAAGCGCCGCACGGTCCGGGCAGATCGAGCCGTGGGAGGGTGATACTGATATCTTCATCTATCCCGGTTTTGAATTCCACGTCAGCGACGCGTTGATGACCAACTTCCATCTGCCGAAATCTACCCTGCTGATGCTGGTTTCGGCACTGATGGGGCAGGACCGGATGCGTGATGTCTACGCGCATGCGATTGAACAGAAATATCGTTTCTTTTCTTACGGGGACGCGTCGCTTTTGATCCCATAAGGGGCGCGTTGTCGGGATCGTCTGATTGCAATGTCGTAGACAAGCGCGATCAGAGCCGTTTTTCATATAAAAACGAATCCAGAGTTCAGGTCGGCATTTTTCGGAGGCCCCAATGATTCAGGTCCTGTCCAGCGCGTGGGCGCTTCTTCTTGGTATGGGCCTATTGATGGTCGGAAACGGCCTGCAAGGGACGATCCTGGGGGTTCGGGGTGAGATTGAGGGCTTTTCGACCCTGCAAATGTCCTTCGTGATGTCAGCCTATTTTATGGGATTTCTGGGCGGGTCGCGTCTGGCGCCCGAGATGATCCGACGGGTTGGGCATGTGCGTGTGTTTGCGGCGTTGGCCTCATTCATCTCGGCCGTCATGATCCTGTACCCATTGATGACCGACCCGGTCATCTGGATTTTGGGTCGTGTCGTGATCGGATTTTGCTTTTCCGGCGTGTACGTCACCGCAGAAAGCTGGTTGAACAACGCGGCCAGCAACGAGAACCGCGGTCAGGCGCTGTCGCTTTATATGATTTTCCAGATGACGGGCATCATCACTGCCCAAGGGCTGGTATTGTTGGGCGACCCGGCTGGGTTTGACACTTTCGTGATTGCCTCCATCCTGGTTTCCGTCTCATTTGCGCCAATTCTGCTGTCAATTTCACCAACACCGGCGTTCGACACAACCAAACCAATGACCTTACGCGAACTTTTCAAAAGCTCGCCGCTGGGCTGTGTCGGTATGTTCCTTCTGGGTGGTGTATTCTCGGCTCAGTTCGGTATGGCGTCGGTCTACGGTGCCCGCGCGGGCCTGTCGTTGGTTGAAATCTCGACCTTTATCGCTGCGTTCTATGTCGGTGCCTTGGTGCTGCAATACCCGCTGGGCTGGATGTCGGACCGCATGGACCGTCGTTTCCTGATCATGTTGGTTGCAGGGGTGGGAACGTGTGCTGCATTAGCGGGCATGCTATTCGGCGTCACTTTCCCGATCCTGTTGGGCGCGGCCTTTGTGATCGGGGGAATGTCGAACCCGCTTTATTCGCTGTTGATCGCCCACGCGAACGATTTTCTGGATCATGAAGATATGGCCGCAGCCTCGGGCGGTTTGCTGTTCATCAACGGTCTTGGCGCGATTGCCGGCCCGCTGATCACCGGCTGGCTGATGGGGGACAGCGTCTTTGGCCCGCAGGGGTTCTTCCTGTTCATCGCCGCGTTACTTGCAACGATGGCTGTTTATGCGCTGTACCGTATGACACAGCGTGCGGCGATCCCGGTAGATGAGACGGGCACCATGTCCCCGGTCTATCCGACGGCCTCGCCAGTTGCGGTTGAAGTGGCGCAAGAGGTTGCCATTGAAGCCGCCGAAGCCGAGGCCGAAACGCAAGATGTTGCCTAAGACACAAGAATATGTCGCGAATGTTGCAATTTTTTACTGTTACAATCCTGAAAAACATCCTTAAATGACCTTACGTCCCTGGGGAGGGCAACACGACGGAGTTAGGGCAATGGTAGGGCCTGAAGAAGTATTGAGTTTTTGGTTAGATGAGATTGGTCCCGAAGGTTGGTATCTACAGGACGATGCCTTGGACGCAGACATTCGCGAACGGTTTTTGACCACCTGGGAAGCCGCGAATGAAGGCAAATTCTCTCTTTGGTTGACGTATCCTAGTGGGTCACTGGCCTACATCATTTTGATGGACCAGTTCCCGCGCAACATGTTCCGCGGCAGCGCCAAGGCTTTCGCGTCAGATCGCGCCGCATTGTCGGCCGCGAAATGTGCGGTGGACAAGGGGTGGGATCTCAAGATCGACGAACCAGCGCGGCAGTTCTTTTACCTGCCGATGATGCATTCGGAAAATCTGTGTGATCAGGAACGCTGTGTCCGTTTGATGTGCCAGAACATGAGTGACAGCGATAAAAGCAATCTGCTGCACGCACGAGCACATCGTGAGGTGATACGCAAATTTGGGCGTTTCCCTTATCGGAACGAAGCACTGGACCGTCCGATGACCGAACACGAAGCCGCCTATGTCGACATGGGTGGATATGGTTCGACGGTACGCGAATTGCAGGCGTCCCTCTAGGACTGCGGCACGCAACCTCGAATGGCAATAATTCGGTCGGCGACCACGTCGGCCGATTTCTCTATGGCGGAATTGATCAGCTTGTCCGGAGAGTCGGTCAACTCAGCAATGCTGGCTTGCGCGCCTTGCATTCTTTGTTCCAGATTATCCAGTTTTACCAGCGCCGTGGATATCCGTAGTTTTTCGGCAATATCTGTGACTGAGCCGCTTGATTGCACCTCGGCAAGATCATTGCGTAGCGCCGCAAGTTCCCCCCGAACGCCAAGAATTTCGTCCTTCAAGGGCGCGATAACCTGGACTTTTTCCGAGAAGACCGTGGTGACGCCCTCGACTGTCGATGCCAGTTTCCAGCCTAGAAATAAGCAAAGAGCCACGAGGATGAGTGTCGCGTTGAGCAATGCAAGCAGCAGATCTTTAAGTGTTTTGGCCATTGTAAGCCTCTCGAATGATTTGCGTTTATGAAATGGCGGGCGAACCCGATATCTATGTTCTAGCCATTGAAGGATGCCCGGTATAGGCTGAAAACCGCATAAACTGATACCGATGATCCCACGTCGTATTTGTCGCGGGAATGGTGTGTTGATGCGTTTCGGAAATTAGTTTAATGGTAAACTAAATTTTCAACCGTCCTGCGCCGAGAGGGAAACATGGCTGCACAATCTTTTGATCTGATCGTAATCGGCGCTGGTCCGGGCGGCTATGTCGCTGCCATTCGTGCGGCGCAGCTGGGCCTGAAAACGGCCGTGGTTGAACGTGAGCATCTGGGCGGCATCTGCCTGAACTGGGGATGTATCCCTACCAAGGCACTGCTACGTTCGTCCGAAGTGTTTCACCTGATGGAGCGCGCCAAGGATTTCGGCCTCAAGGCGGACAAGGTCGGATACGATCTTGATGCTGTCGTTAAACGCTCGCGCGGTGTGGCGGCGCAGCTTTCAGGCGGCATCGGTCACTTGCTGAAAAAGAACAAAGTCACCGTGGTGATGGGGCAAGCGACGATTCCTGCTAAGGGCAAAGTCTCGGTCAAAACCGAGAAAGGAACCGAAGAGCTGACAGCCAAAAACATCGTACTGGCCACCGGCGCACGAGCGCGTGAATTGCCGGGGCTTGAAGCTGATGGCGATCTGGTCTGGACCTATAAGCACGCGCTGCAACCGCCGCGGATGCCCAAGAAACTTCTGGTCATCGGCTCGGGCGCGATTGGTATCGAATTCGCCAGCTTCTACAACACGTTGGGCGCTGACACGACCGTTGTCGAAGTGATGGACCGCGTGCTGCCGGTGGAAGATGCCGAGATCAGCGGGCTGGCCAAGAAGGCCTTTACCAAGCAAGGCATGACCATCATGGAAAAAGCGATGGTCAAGCAGCTGGATCGGGCCAAGGGCAAGGTCACCGCGCATATCGAAGTGAAGGGTAAGGTCGAAAAGCACGATTTCGATACCGTGATCTCTGCCGTGGGGATCGTCGGGAATGTCGAAGACCTTGGGCTTGAGGCTTTGGGCGTGAAAATCGACCGCACCCATGTTGTAACGGATGAGTTCTGCCGCACCGGAGTTGATGGTCTCTATGCGATTGGTGACATCGCGGGCGCACCGTGGCTGGCGCACAAGGCAAGCCACGAAGGCGTCATGGTCGCCGAACTGATCGCAGGCAAACACGCGCATCCCGTAAAGCCCGAAAGCATCGCCGGCTGCACCTATTGTCAGCCGCAAGTGGCTTCGGTCGGATACTCCGAAGCAAAAGCCAAAGAGTTGGGTTACGACATCAAAGTCGGTCGTTTCCCCTTTATCGGAAATGGCAAGGCCATTGCGCTGGGTGAACCCGAAGGTCTGATCAAAACAGTATTTGACGCCAAAACCGGCGAATTACTGGGGGCCCACATGATCGGTGCCGAGGTGACCGAGCTGATTCAGGGCTATGTGGTTGGTCGTCAGTTGGAAACCACGGAAGAAGACCTGATGAACACGGTCTTCCCGCATCCGACACTCTCAGAGATGATGCATGAAAGCGTTCTGGACGCTTATGGAAAGGTCATCCACATGTAATCTGCGGTGGGTGGGGACTTTGCCCCCCGCCGCCCGTTCCGGGCGACTCCCCCGAGATATTTATAGCCAGATGAAGCAAGGGATCCTTAACTTCATCTGGCCGAATACACCTCAGAGCGCGAGGCAGAGCTTCGCTTGGACTCATCAGCGCGTCAGCGCGTCCAGAATGCGAGCCCAGGACCGGATGCCTTTGTGAAAGCTTTTCACGTCGTATTTTTCGTTCGGGGAGTGAATTGCATCGTCATCGTTGGCAAAGCCAACCAGCATCGAATCCAACCCAAGTTCAGTATTGAAATAACCGACGACGGGGATCGAACCACCCATCCCGGTGAACACGGCTTCGCGCCCCCATTCGTCCGACAGGGCGCCGCGGGCGGCTTCGAACTCGGGGCGGTCCAGATTCATAACCGAAGCGGGGGACCCGTCTAGATCATTGTCCCAGTCGACCTTGGCGTCGGGTGACAGACGCTCTTGCACATGTTTGCGGATTTTGGTGCGCAAAGCGTCAGGGTCCATGTCACCGACCAGACGGCAGGTGATCTTGCAGTGTGCCTGCGACGGGATCACGGTTTTCGAGCCTGCACCATTGTAACCGCCCCACAACCCGTTAACCTCGAGCGTAGGGCGCGCCCATTGCTGTTCCAGCGTCGAATACCCTTTTTCGCCATGGGGTTGCGAATAGCCGACCGAGCTTAGGTACTCGACCTCGTCAAACCCACAGTTTTGCCACTGGCGCAGTTGCTCGGCGGGCACTTCGTGAACGCCTTCATAGAACCCCTCGACCGCAACACGGCCGGTTTCGTCGTCATAGAACGAGGCGATGATCTTGGACAATTCCCGCAGGGGGTTCAGGCCGGGGCCGCCGTAATGGCCCGAATGCAGATCGATGCGGGGGCCGGTGATAGTAAATTCATCCTTGAGCATGCCGCGCAGTTGCGAGGAAATTGACGGTACGCCGCGAGATACCATCGAAGTGTCGCACACCAGTGCCAAGTCAGCTTTCAGTTCGGCCGCGTTTTCCCGCAGGAAAGGCACCAGGGACGGCGATCCTGATTCTTCTTCACCCTCGAAGAAAAAGGTGATGCGGCAGGGCAGGGAGCCATTGACGGCCTTCCAGGCCCGGCAAGCTTCGACAAAGGTCATTAGCTGGCCTTTGTCATCTGACGACCCGCGCCCACGAATGACAGGGCCGTTGTCGGTGTCTTCAATCGCAGGATCGAACGGGTCGCGTTTCCACAGCTCAAGCGGATCAACGGGTTGCACGTCATAGTGCCCGTAAAACAGCACATGCGGTGCGTTGCTGTCCTCTCCGACATGGCCGACGACCATGGGGTGGCCGGTGGTTTCACGCTTTTCCGCTGCGATGCCAATACTTTGTAGGTCAGCGACCAACCAGTCCGCGGCTTGATCCACTTGCGCGTCATAGGCCGGGTCGGTCGAGATGGATGGGATGCGCAGCAGCGCCATCAGGCGATCGATTGAGGTTTGCAGATCAGTGTCGATGCGGTTCAGAACGGCGTCCAGCGACATGGGGTTCTCCTGCTTTCAAGATTTGGCAGAACCTATCAGCGCAATCGGCGCCGTCCAGTGCGCTTTGGCGGGAATATGATATAATATCGGAAACTCCGAGTGGCGCCTGCGTCGTTTCCTCGCGCCCGATGGCCGTAACTTTACTTGTCGATGCGAGTGCGAGGGGATATTTGATGCAAATCAAATGTGTGATCCCAATGTTGTCTATACGTACGGGGCACAAGGGAACGCATTGGCGTATAATCGGATTCGTCCGGTGAGAGCGTCAGAAATTTTGTCCGACTACAAATGCAATGGGTCGGGCATGTAAGGAGATACCGGTGGACTATACTGCTCAGCTCGATACAGCGATTGCCAAGCTGCATGATGAAGGACGTTACCGGACCTTCATCGACATCGAACGTCGCAATGGTCATTTCCCGCATGCGGTGCGGACCCGCCCGGACGGGTCGCAGCAGAATATCACCGTGTGGTGCGGCAATGACTATCTGGGCATGGGCCAGCACCCGGTTGTTCTGAACGCAATGCACGAAGCCGTTGACGCAGCCGGCGCCGGTTCGGGCGGGACCCGCAATATCTCGGGGACGACCGTCTACCACAAAAAGCTTGAGGCCGAGTTGGCCGATCTGCATGGCAAAGAGGCCGCGCTGCTTTTCACCAGTGCCTATATCGCCAATGACGCGACGCTCAGCACATTGCCGAAATTGTTCCCCGGCCTGATCATCTATTCGGACGAGTTGAACCATGCCTCGATGATCGAGGGCGTGCGCCGCAATGGTGGGGCCAAGCGTATTTTCCGTCACAACGATGTTGCCCATCTGCGCGAATTGCTTGAGGCCGACGATCCCAATGCCCCCAAAATGATTGCGTTTGAATCGGTCTATTCGATGGACGGCGATTTTGGTCCGATTGAAGAGATTTGTGATCTGGCTGATGAGTTTGGTGCGCTGACTTATATCGACGAGGTCCACGCAGTTGGCATGTACGGCCCGCGCGGTGGCGGCGTGACTGAACGCGATGGCCTGGCGCATCGTATCGACATTATCAACGGAACCCTTGCCAAAGCCTTTGGCGTAATGGGCGGTTATATCGCAGCCAGCGAGAAAATGTGCGATGCCGTGCGTTCTTATGCACCGGGCTTCATCTTCACCACCTCGTTGCCGCCTGCAGTGGCCGCAGGGGCAGCGGCTTCGGTCGCTTTCCTGAAAACGGCGAGCGATCTGCGTGAGCAGCATCAGACACAGGCCAAGATCCTTAAGCTGCGGCTCAAGGGGCTGGGCATGCCATTGATCGATCACGGTACACATATCGTGCCGGTGATTGTTGGAAATCCGGTACACACCAAGATTCTCAGCGACCGGCTGCTTGATGATCATGGCATCTATGTTCAACCGATCAACTTCCCAACTGTCCCGCGCGGAACCGAGCGTCTGCGCTTTACCCCATCTCCGGTACATGGGCCTGACGAAATGAACCGTTTGGTACAGGCGATGGACGAACTTTGGTCACATTGTGCGCTAAATCGCGCCGAACTTGCCGGTTAACCTCACGCTAAAGTGTGCAACGCGTTTGCCGCGTGTTAAGCTTAGGCTAACAAAAGTATCGGACGAATCGTTAATGGGATGATTCGCCGTTAGCGCGAAACGCGCGCAGGCAGAATGGGGCAGCAGGGATGATTGGGCGCAGATCTCAGCGCGATTCCAAGGACGAAGCCGACGTCAGGCCAAAGGGTTTTGATGATTACGAAGTGCGGCTTGGTGACAGAATGCGCGGCGAACGGGCAACGATGGGCAAGTCCCTGTTGGATGTTCAGCGCGAACTGCGGATCAAAGCCAACTACATAGCTGCAATCGAAGACGCCGATCCTGACGCGTTCGACACACCCGGCTTCATTGCCGGGTATGTGCGTTCTTATGCCCGGTATCTGGGGATGAACCCGGATGAGACTTTTGCTGCCTTCTGTAAGGAAAGCGGGTTCGAGGTTGCGCATGGCATGTCGGCCGAGGCTTCGGTTGTTCGCAAGCCCACGGGCGCGGTTCCGGCGCGCGGTCCGATGGGGCGTGATCCGTTTACCTCGCCCAACACGCCATACATTCCCGGTCGCGAATCCCTTGTCAGCCAGATTGAACCGCGGGCTATCGGCTCGTCACTGGTTCTGGTCGCAGTGATCTGCGGCATTGGCTATGGCGGCTGGTCGGTGCTGAACAAGATTCAGCAGGTACAGGTAAGCCCGGTCGAACAGGCCCCGGTGGTTCTTTCCGATCTCGACCCGCTGGATGCGGCGCGCGACAGTGCCGAAACTGAGGTTGCCGTTGCGGCCACCCCCAGCGCCGAGGCGTTGGACCGTCTGTATCGCCCACAGGCGCTGGACGTTCCTGTTCTGGTCGCCCGTGATGCTCCAATCTCTACCTTGGACCCGCGCACTGTGGGCACCTTCCTGCCACAGGAATTGCCAAAGGTTGAGGTCGCCGAGGTCCACACTGTCGAACGCCCGGCCTTGCCGCAGGTGGTCGAGCAGATCGACACCACCTTGAAAATTGTCGCCGTAAAACCAGCCTGGATGCGGGTCACCGCAGCTGATGGAAGCGTAATCTTCGAAGGCACCCTTGGCACGGTGGAACAAGGTAATGTGTTCGAGGTTCCGCTGACGGAAGAGCCGCCTCAACTGCGCGCGGGTGCTTCGGGTTCGGTGTTCTTTTCGATGAACGGCGAACATTACGGACCGGCGGGCGCGCCGGGGACCGTCGCCAAAGGCGTTGTTCTGTCCAAGGACGCGGTTGCCGAAACCTATGCGGTTGCCGATCTTGAGGCTGATCAGAACAGCGCGCTGAAACAATTGGTGGCTGAACTTCAGGCACAGGTTTCAGAAGACCCCGCCGAGTGATCTAGCCATTGCGGTGTCCTGACAGGCGGACTATCTAAAGACGCAACTTAGGTTGTCTTGGACCCGTCCTCATGTCGCTCAATCACGTTCGCCCGTGGCGCAATATCTACCGCCGCAAGTCCCGTCAGATCATGGTTGGGGATGTTGCTGTCGGTGGTGACGCACCCATTGCCGTTCAGACGATGACCAACACGCTGACAACCGATGTTGCGGCGACCGTGGCACAGGTGCAAGCCGCTGCCGAGGCCGGTGCCGATATCGTACGTGTGTCTGTCCCGGATGAGGCGTCATCAAAAGCCCTGAAAGAGATCGTACGCGAAAGCCCGGTGCCGATCGTCGCTGACATTCATTTCCATTATCGCCGTGGGATTGAGGCTGCCGAGGCTGGTGCTGCCTGTTTGCGGATCAATCCGGGCAATATCGGTGACGAAAAGCGCGTGAAAGAGGTCATCAAGGCGGCGCGCGACCACAATTGCTCGATCCGGATTGGCGTGAATGCGGGCAGTCTGGAAAAGCACCTGCTTGAGAAATATGGCGAGCCTTGCCCCGAAGCGATGGTCGAAAGCGGGCTGGAGCATATCCGCATCCTGCAGGACAACGATTTCCACGAATTCAAGATCAGTGTGAAGGCCAGCGACGTATTCCTATCCGCCGCTGCCTACCAGGGTATTGCCGAGGCCACCGACGCCCCCATTCACCTAGGGATCACTGAGGCCGGAGGGCTGGTGTCCGGCACCATCAAATCGGCCATCGGGCTGGGTAACCTGTTGTGGATGGGTATTGGCGACACAATCCGTGTCAGCCTGTCTGCCGATCCGGTCGAAGAGGTGAAGGTGGGTTATGAGATCCTGAAATCTCTGGGCCTTCGCCATCGCGGCGTGAACATCATCTCATGCCCGTCCTGCGCGCGGCAGGGGTTCGACGTGATCAAGACGGTCGAGGCGCTTGAGCAGCGGCTGGAACACATCAAGACCCCGATGAGTCTGTCTATTATCGGCTGCGTGGTCAACGGCCCGGGTGAGGCCTTGATGACCGATGTCGGCTTTACCGGCGGTGGGGCTGGGTCGGGTATGGTCTATCTGGCGGGCAAGGCCAGCCACAAGATGTCCAACGACCAGATGATCGACCACATCGTTGAAGAGGTCGAAAAGAAGGCAGCCGAGCTTGACGCCGCGCAGGAAGCGGCAGAATAACTTAACCTCGGGTGGGCAGTTTTAGATCGCAGGCATCTGCTGTGTTGCACAGTGAATCCCGCCGCCAGATTGCCCTAATACGTCCACGTTCAGGGCAACGACCTCGCGCCCAGGATAGTGGCGAGCAATTGCATCTTGCGCTAGTAGGTCGGTTTCAATATCGCCGAACTCAGGCATGATCACACCATTATTGCACACATAATAGTTCACATAAGACGCGACGAAATCCAGGTCTCTGATGCGCGGTGAATGGGGCTCTGGGATCACCTCGATTTGCAGCCCTTCGGCGGCCAATCGGTCATGTGTATCCAGTGCAGCCAGATGAAACGGGTCCCGCATGTCGGGCTCATCGGGCAGGTTCATCAAAACGCGCCCCGGCCCCGTGAAACGAGCCAAAGAGTCGATATGGTAGTCGGTGATATCTTCGCCCCATACCCCCGCGGACCAGATCATGCGATCTGCTCCGTATGCGGCCAGCAAGCGCGTTTCGATCTGGTCCCGCGATAGGCCGGGATTGCGGTTCTTGTTCACCCATGAGCTTTCATGCGCCATGAGCAACCCGTGCCCGTCCTGTTCAACCCCTCCAGCCTCGCCTTGTAAATCGCTTGGCAGCAGGGACAGGTCCAAGTGTTCCGCTACGCGACCAGCGATGCGCGCGTCATGCGTATGGACCTGCTTCTTGCCCCAACCATTGAATTGAATCTGACGGATCGCCAACTGACCGCTTTCATTAACGACGAATACCGGCCCAGAGTCGCGACACCAAAGATCTTCGGTCGGAATGTCCCAGAGTTCGATGGATGGCGAGAGTTTTCGCTTTGCCGATGCATGCTCAGCCGCAGAAGCCAGCATGACCACGGGCTCAAATGCGGATATGGCGTTGGCTATGTCGGCGATGATCTGTTGCGTGTCTTCCAGATGGGCTGCATCCCAATACACCCGTCGGCTGTTAGGCCATTGCATAAAGGTGCGCTGATGGCGGGTTTCCTCGGCGGGTACAAAATAGCCCAAGTCCGGTTGCGATGCAGAGTGATTGGACCAACTCATCAATCCCAGCGCGCCTCCGGTCAGGATCAAATGCCTTCTGTTCATGGCAATCTTATATCGGTTCCCGGACGTTAAAGCACGTCATCGTTTCATGGCCCGAAAGTAGTTAGGGTTTTGGACCTTCCTATTGACGCAGTGTAGGCTGGCCAGTGCGAAGGCTTGCAGGGTCGAACCCTTAGGGTCAAAGGCATTGGCATTTCGCACCATCCCTGACCCAGTTTCCCCGCATAGCGGATGACCTTACTTGATGGATGAGTGCTTGGCGTGCAGATCAAACCATCCAACAACAACAGCAAACAGGTTGTCAGGGGAAAGGCCCGCGGCAATATTCAGCCCTTCTTGAACCTTTACAGCATCTTCATAAGATATCCATTTTCCAGGTATGTCTTCACCAAACACACCCGATGCACTGGTTATAAACTTGTGATCGGGAACCGGTCCGTGCGGCGATGAAGGTGAAATCGTTTGGTGCTCTACATATTTCTGGTTGGAAAACTTGAACCTGTCATACCCGTTCTCGTGCAAAGTCTCGAGCATATCCAGGCTTCCGTTTTCAACCGACACATATTTCGGCAGATTGGGCAGGTTCATAATTTGCGAAAGCGCAACGCTGTCAAGGCCTTCTATGTCGATCTTAACGTAAAGGATTTGCTTGGAAACCGGCCCCAATTCCTCGGAAAGATCAACCGCCGGAACAACGATCTTTTCGGCCCCGTCCTTCCGGCTTCCGATCCGCTCATTGACCGAGCTCCAGGCCGAATTGAATTTGTTTACGTAGAAAGTGACTTCATCCGATGTGCCGTCGGTTACAGCAAAATTTCTGATATCGACGCCGTCCACGCCCAGGTCTTCGAAATGCTTGGTTACCGCAGCGCACAAATCTGGGATGGCTTCTACGGCGATGACGTTGAACCCTCTTTTACGGTAATAGACCGTGTCTTTACCGTCATTCATGCCGATGTCGACGATAATGCTTTCGCGGGCTTCGGGATACAAAGATTGAACTGAAGTTCCGTCTTCCTTAGGCAATGGCTTGGCAATCGGTTTTTTCTTGCCACGCAGAACACGACCTGCTTCGCGTACGCTTCGCGCCGCGCGGGACAGTCCAGATTTCTTGTTATCGCTCATGCGTGCCTCTGACTTTGGATAAATTACTTTAGCGTGTTCAATGCCCGAGACCAAAATCTCGTTCAACACAAAAATTTGGATTTCAAACCTAGATAGGTGTGCGTGGCAATAGGTTGCTGAACAAGTCCGACCTATTGCCCGGATACTTACACCAAAAGCGAGAGGGGGGCGGGTGAACCGCCCCTTTACTCAGCCTTGTTCAGCGCGCACGCCTTTGGCGATTTGCAGCATTTGATCCGCAGGAAGGAAGCCGCGCAGCATTTCGGTGCCCAAAACAAACGACGGCGTTCCCGAAATCTGCATCCGTTGTGCCAGGGCGCGGGTGCGGGTGATCTCATCGGTCACCTGATCGCTGTCCATCGCCGCGACGATTGCATCGCTGTCCAGACCCAAACCATCGGAAATACGACGCAGAGAAACCTCGGTGGGTTCGCCGCCAAATTCCAGCAAGGCGTCGTGAACTTGCTTGTATGCGTCGTCGCCGGCCACATGTTTGGTCGCCACCGCAAAGCGCGAAGACAGGACCGAAGCTTCGCCCAGGATCGGGAATTCCTTGATCACCAAACGGATATTGCCGTCCTCAGCCAGCAGGTCGGCCACTTCGGGCACCGCACGGCGGCAATAGCCGCAGCGGTAGTCCATGAATTCGACCAGAGTAATGTCGCCTTCTGGATTGCCACCCACCCAGCTATAGCCGTCATTGAACAGTTCTTCGGCATTGGCGGCCACTAGTTCTTGGTCAGCGGCGGCCTCGGCAACCGCGTTGCGTTGTTCAAGGATGTTGATCGCCTCGATGATCACTTCGGGGTTCTCCAGCAGGTATTCGCGCACCTGGGCGCCGAATTCTTCCTTTTCCGAGGCGCTAAGCGCGTTCAAATCCAACGCTTGCGCAGGGCCAGTGATCAAGGAAAGCCCCAGTAGGGCAGGTGCTGCATGTCTGAGGATCATTTCCGTTTCCTTTTTGCTTTCTTAGCGCGTTCGGAGGCAATCAGCATATCCTGCGCCCTTTGCCAACCCGGAGAGCCTTCGGGCAATTGCCCTAAGGCCCGTTTTGCGTGAATACCCGCGTCGGCCAACCGGCCGCGCAAGGCATATCGTTCAGCGGTCACGACCGAAGCCATGCCATTATTGCCGACCTTCGCATATGCGACCCCGAGGTCCTGCATCAGTCGGGCATTTCGGTAATCTCTTTGACGTGCCTTTACAAGCATTTGCAAGGCGTTCTTTGTCTGACCTTGCGCCAGCAATGCACGCCCGTACCCAGCCAGGATCAACGCGTCATTCGGGGCCATTTCAACAGCTTTGCCATAGGCTTTCACGGCGTCCTGCATTTGCCGGTTTTCCAGTAAAATCTGGCCCTTAAGCTCATAGTAAAACGGATCATTTGGGCGAATGGCCAGGGCGCCATCTATGGCGGCGCGGGCGTTGGCCAGATCATGGTTCTGATGATAGGCCGATGCCTCACGCATCAGGCGGATGTCTTGCGCGTCTTCCTCTTTTGCGCGTCGCATGGTCCATGTTGGGGATCGGAGGAAAGCCGACAGCTTACCCTTGACCCGCGCGAACCAGTAATCGGCATTTGGGTCCGATTTGGACCAGTCGCCAGATTGCGCTAGAAACCTTTCGGCCACGCGCAGGCGCTCGCGGCTGGTGGGGTGCGACCGCATATAGGGGTCTTGATTGACCGCATTTAGCAACTCTTGGCCTGCGAATTTTCGATGCAGTTCGACCATCCCGATGGGCGAGATACCGGCCCATCGGAGGTAACTGGCGGCGCTTTGGTCGGCCGAGGATTCTTCGGCGCGGGTATGTCCCAGAAAACTGCGCAGGGCAGCACTTTGGGTTCCTGCGGCAATGCCTACTGCGGCCTCACCACCTCCGGCGGCAGCGGCAATTAGGGCCAGCGCAGTCCCTAACCCCGCCTTGCGTTGCGCCGCGCGCAGGTTTTGCGTCCGCCGGGCCAGATGGCCATTGGCGATATGCGCGGCCTCGTGCGCGATCACGGCCTGCAGCATTTCAGGGCTTTCGACGGTCAGGATCAGCCCGTAATTCAGGTAAATCGCGCTGTAATCGATGACAAAGGCGTTGAACGTGCGATCATTGACGACAAATATCTTGACCCGATTGGTGTTCAGCCCGGCCGCACGCAGGATCGGAAAGGCCAGTTCGCGCAGCCCATGTTCGATATCGGGGTCTCGGATCAGGCCCTGAGCGTTTGCCGGAACAAGGCTTGCCATCCATGTCACTGCCACCAGCAACAGGGTCGGGATTGACGCCACCCTGGATAAGCGTTCAAAAGCCATGGCTGAAACATGGGAGATTGGCATGAGAAACTCAACCCGGTCCGGGGTCGATCCCTTTATCGTGATGGACGTGATGGAGGCCGCGCGCCGCGCCGAAGAGGCCGGGCGCCACATAATCCATATGGAGGTCGGCCAGCCCGGCACCGGTGCGCCTAAGGGGGCTGTTAAGGCTCTGGGGAAGGCCATGGAGCAAGCCCCGTTAGGTTATACGGTCGCGTTGGGATTGCCTGAGCTGCGGCAACGGATCGCACGTTTGTATGGCGATTGGTATAATGTTGATCTGAACCCCGAACGCGTTGTGATTACTCCGGGATCTTCTGGCGGATTTCTACTGGCTTTCACCGCGCTGTTCGACAGCGGTGACCGCGTCGGCATCGGCGCGCCGGGCTATCCGTCTTACCGGCAGATTCTGAAAGCACTGGGTTTGGTGCCGGTTGATCTGCCCACTGCGCCGGAAAACCGCCTGCAACCGGTGCCCGCAGATTTCGCAGGGCTTGATCTGCAGGGGCTGATGGTCGCGTCACCTGCCAATCCGACCGGTACCATGCTGGATCATGCGTCAATGGGCGCGCTGATCGAGGCCGCGCACGGGCAGGGAGCCTCGTTCATCAGCGATGAGATTTACCATGGTCTCGAATATGAGGCCAAAGCCGTCACTGCGCTGGAACTGACGGACGAGTGCTATGTGATCAACTCATTCTCGAAATATTTCTCGATGACCGGCTGGCGTGTTGGCTGGATGGTCGTGCCCGAGGATCAAGTGCGCGTCGTCGAGCGCATCGCCCAGAACATGTTCATCTGTGCGCCCCATGCCAGCCAGTTGGCAGCACTAGCCGCGATGGATTGCGACGTGGAATTGCAAGCCAATCTCGACGTTTATCGCCGCAATCGCGCGTTGATGTTGGACGGTTTGCCCAAGGCCGGGTTCACCAATATCGCGCCGCCCGATGGCGCATTCTATGTTTACGCCGATGTCTCCGACCTGACCGAAGACAGCCGCGCCTTTGCGGCCGAAATACTGGACCAGGCCGGGGTAGCCGTGACTCCGGGGCTGGATTTCGACCCAGTGCGCGGGCACCACACACTGCGGTTTTCCTATGCGCGATCAACGGCCGATATCGAGGAAGGTCTGATGCGGCTTCAGCGTTTCATGGTTGAACGCGGTGCGATCACAACTCCGGCGTAACCCGTTCACAAATTAGCTTCGGTCCGCTAGTCTGACCGCCAAACGATCTCGGGAAAACTTGAGGCCATGAGCAGGATTTTCTACGCCATCGCGCTGATCTGGGCGCTGAGCAGCGCTGCGCTCGCGCATGATTTCAGCGCGCTTGCGCGGGTTTTGCCCGACGATAGCCGCATAACTCAAGATGGCCGCGCCGGAGTTCGCGTTGAACTTGGCCTCAGTCAGGGCGTTCCTTACCGTGTCTTCACACTGCGCGATCCGTACCGTGTCGTGCTGGATTTTCAGGAGGTCGACTGGACCGGCCTGGACGCCGACACTTTCCTGCAAACCGACCGGATCAGTGGTGTGCAATTCGGCGCCTATGTTCCCGGCTGGTCGCGCATGGTGTTGGAGCTGGGCGCACCACTGGCCGTTGATACCTCTGACTTGAGGGTGGATCAGGTCAATGGAACAGCGCACCTGTCGCTTGGTCTGAGTGGCACTGATTTCGACAGCTTCGCCGCCAGCGCCGGGGCACCGCGCCAGCCAGGATGGGACCTGCCGGAACCGTCGGTGACGCCTGCCAAACCCGATCCAAGCGGAACACGCCCTTTGCTGGTGATGCTGGACCCAGGCCACGGCGGTATTGATCCGGGGGCCGAGGTCGCAGGAACAAACGAGAAGACCCTGATGCTGACCTTCGCGCGCGAGTTGCGGGAAACACTGCTGCGGGCCGGGGGATATCAGGTGGTGATGACCCGTGTGGACGACCATTTTGTCAGCCTCGAACGACGCATAGCTCTGGCGCATCGGGCGGGTGCGGACGTGTTCATCTCGCTTCATGCCGATAGTCTCTCCGAGGGTCGCGCGCATGGTGCGGCGGTCTATACGCTGTCCGACGATGCCTCGGACGTTGCCAGCCACAAATTGGCCGAACGTCACGATAGGGGCGATCTGATCTCGGGCGTGGACCTCAGCGGTGCCGACGACCAGGTGGCCGACATCCTGCTGGATATCGCGCGGCAAGAGACCAAACCACGCACCGACGCGTTGGCGCGGGCCGTGGCCGACGGGATGACGCAGCAGGGCGGGCCAATGAACAACAGACCGATCCGCACGGCATCTTTTTCTGTACTAAAGGCGGCGGATATCCCGTCGATTTTGGTCGAGCTTGGGTTTCTGTCCAGCCCCAGAGATCTAAAAAACGTCACGAATCCAGAATGGCGCAAACGGATGGCGCGCGGAATCCTGGCCGGGCTAGAGCAATGGCGGCAGGACGATCTGGTTAAACGCGCCCTGATTGGGCAGTGACCCTGCGGCGCAAACCGGCTAAAATTGGCCATCGTGTTTTGACCCTGCGCCGGGGCACCACTATATAGGCGGCAGCGCGAGTAAAAGGCAGTAACGTGATCCGTTTCATTCTTTCGTTTTTCGGGGCGATCTTCAGCCTCGTCACCCTGGGTATCTTCATGGCTGCGCTGGTGATCGGCGCGGTGTTCTGGATGTATGGGCGCGACCTGCCCAGCCATGAGTCGCTGGCGCAATACAAGCCGCCGACGATCAGCCGGATTTATTCGGGCGAAGGTCAACTGATCGACGAATTCGCGCAGGAACGCCGCTTGTTCACCCCGTCCGAAGAAATTCCCGACCTGGTGAAGCAGGCTTTCATCTCGGCCGAGGACAAGAACTTTTACACGCATCAAGGCTATGACCCGCGCGGCATCATCGCTGCCGGTGTCGAGGCTGTGAAATCCAAGGGTGAAAACGTGCGTGGTGCGTCCACGATCACGCAGCAGGTGATGAAGAACTTCCTGCTGTCCGGCGACCGCCGGGCCGAGCGCAAGATCAAGGAGATCATCCTCGCCACCCGGCTTGAGGATACGCTGGACAAGGAACAGATTCTCGAACTCTATATGAACGAGATCTTTCTGGGCCAGAACTCGTATGGTGTGACGGCTGCGGCGCAGACCTATTTCAACAAGACGTTGCAGGAACTGGCCCCGCATGAGGCGGCCACACTGGCCGCAATGCCCAAAGCGCCGTCCGATTACCATCCAGTTCGCCAGAAAGAACGTCTGCTGGCGCGCCGTGATTACGTGCTGCGCGAAATGCACCAGAATGGCTATATCGATAAGGCGACCTATGAGTCCGAGGTCGACCAGCCGCTGCGCTCGGTCCAAAACGGTGACTTCGAAAGCTTCCGCACTGCGCTGCCACCGCGTGACTATTTCACCGACGAAATCCGCCGCCAGTTGAGCGAGGATTTCGGCGAGGGTGAGTTCTTTACTGGCGGCTTTACCGTCCGCGCCTCGGTGGACGAAGAGATGCAGGTTGAAGCGGCCAAGGCCCTGCGTACCGCGCTGCAGAAATACGACCGCTCACGCGGTAAATGGCGCGGCACGAAAGAAGTGATCGCCGAAGATAAACTGACCGACGAAGCCCAGTGGCGCGAGGCGCTGGCGATATTGGAAATCCCGCGCGACGTAGTGCTGCCAACGCGGTGGTATCCGGCGGTGGTTTTGAACGTGGCCGATCAATCCCTAACGGTCGGTATCGAGAACGGCCCAGCCGACGGCGTTGTGCCCCGTTCCGATATCAAATGGATGCAGGGCGATTTCGCCGCCAATTTCAAACGTGGTGACGTCATCCTGGTCATGGCCGGCGAAGAAGGTCAGTGGTCGGCGCGTCAAATTCCCGAAGTACAGGGCGGATTTGTCGCGATGGACGTGAATTCGGGCCGGGTTCTGGCGATGCAGGGCGGGTTCTCGTATCAGGATACGGTGTTCAACCGCGCTACGCAGGCGCAGCGCCAGCCGGGATCCAGCTTTAAGCCTTTTGTTTACGCGGCGGCACTGGACAGTGGTTATAGCCCAGCAACAATCGTGGTGGATGCCCCGATCGAGGTGAACACGCCGCAGGGTTTGTGGCGGCCCAAGAACTCGACAAACAAGTTCTATGGTCCGACGCCACTGCGCACCGGGATCGAACAGTCGCGGAACCTGATGACGATCCGTCTGGCGCAAGAGGTTACGATGCCGGTTGTCGCGGGCTATGCTGAACGGTTCGGCGTTTACGACCGGATGGGTGCATTCCTTGCCAACTCGCTGGGGTCCGAGGAAACCACGCTATACAAGATGGTCGCGGCCTATGCGATGTTCGCCAATGGTGGCGAACGGGTCGAGCCCACTCTGGTCGACCGAATTCAGGACCGGTTCGGCAAGACGATTTACCGACATGACGACCGCCAGTGTGTGGACTGTAACTCTAGCTGGCTTGAGCCGGACGAGTCGCCCACGATCGTGACCGATCGCTGGCAGGTTATGGATGCGATCACCGCGTATCAGCTGACGTCGATGATGAAGGGCGTGGTGGATCGGGGAACTGCGTCGAGCGTCGTTAATCTGCCCGTGCCCACAGCGGGTAAAACCGGTACGACCAACGAATCCAAAGATGCGTGGTTCATCGGCTTTACGTCCAATATCGTGGCCGGTTGCTATATCGGGTATGACCGCCCGCGCCCGATGGGACGGGGGGCCTATGGCGGCACAATGTGTGGCCCTGTTTTCCAAAGCTTTATGGAAAAAGCTGTCGAGAAATATGGCGGCGGTCCGTTTGAAGTGCCCGAGGGTGGCCACTTTATCAAAATCGACCGTTTCAGTGGCGCGCGCCTGCCAGCGGATGCGACCGGGGATTATGTCGTTGCCGAGTATTTCCGCGATGGCGTCGACGGCTTTATTGACCGCGTGTATGACGGCGGCTTTGCGGTTGGTTCGGACCTGCCGCTGTTCGAAGAGGTCAACACCGGCCGTCAGGTGACCACATCAACCGGGAATACCGTCACTGTTGGCCCCAATGCCAGCCAGGGTGATCTCTCGACCGGTGGGCTTTACTGATAACCGATATGTTTCGGGGCTCCGCTGTCTTGTGGTGCCCCGAACCTCTTGCTATCACGCAGGCCTGATTGAGCAAGTTGGGACAAGACCATGCGCGCCGAAACCCAGAATACCGTGGCGGAAATTGAAAAGTCGCTGGAGCTGCTGGCGCAGCGTATGGACTATGAAACTGCGCCCCACCGCCTTGAGGAATTTAATGCGCGCGTCGAGGACCCCAACCTTTGGGACAACCCCGAGAACGCGCAGAAACTGATGCGCGAACGTCAGATGTTGGTTGATGCCATCGAAACCTATGAAACCATCAAAACCGATCTAAGCGACAATATCGAATTGATCGAACTGGGAGAGATGGAGGAGGACGAAGAGGTTGTCACCGACGCCGAAAACGCCATCAAAAGCCTGAAGGCCAAAGCCGCCAAGAAAGAGCTGGAGGCGCTGCTGGATGGCGAGGCCGATGGCAATGACACCTTCCTTGAAATCAACTCGGGCGCGGGTGGCACGGAAAGCTGCGACTGGGCCTCGATGCTGGCGCGGATGTATGTGCGTTGGGCCGAGAAAAAAGGCTATACCGTCGAGCTGCAATCCGAGACCTCGGGTGAAGAGGCGGGGATTAAATCCGCCGCCTACAAGATTTCCGGTCATAACGCTTATGGTTGGTTGAAATCCGAAAGCGGCGTACACCGGCTGGTGCGGATTTCACCTTATGACTCGGCGGCTAAGCGGCATACGTCGTTCAGCTCGGTCTGGGTTTATCCGGTGGTTGATGACAATATTGAGATCGAGGTGAACCCCTCGGACATCCGTATCGACACATACCGGTCCTCGGGCGCGGGCGGTCAGCACGTGAACACCACGGACTCGGCAGTTCGGATCACGCACATTCCGACCGGGATCGTTGTAACCAGTTCCGAGAAGTCGCAGCACCAAAACCGCGATATTGCGATGAAAGCGCTGAAGTCGCGCCTGTATCAGCAAGAACTGGATCGCCGCAACGCGGATATCAACGCTGCGCACGAGGCCAAGGGCGACGCGGGCTGGGGTAACCAAATCCGGTCCTATGTCCTGCAACCTTATCAGATGGTGAAGGATCTGCGCACCAACCATGAGACATCAGACACCAAGGGTGTGCTGGATGGTGATCTAGATGGGTTTATGGCGGCCACACTGGCGTTGAACGTGGCTGGCAAAAGCCGGTCCGAGGCGCAGGGCGACTAGGACGGACAGGGGCTTTGCCCGGTCTCCGCAAGCAATGCCTCCCCCGATATATTTTTAGCCAGATGAAGCGGATCCCGGTTTTCTGTGGGAACGGAAAAGATTCATTTAAACAGTGGGTTTAAATGGGGGGATGCCCCGGCTAGGTTGACCTTGCAAAAGGGATGAGCCTGGGATGAATCTGAGCCAAGCAACTGCAAGTGACCTGTTGAACACGCTGACGGACCGGCAGGTGTCGGCGCAAGAGGTGATGCAGCAAACGCTGGAGCGGATTGGCGAGGTCAACGAGGCCGCGAACGCCATTGTGGCTTTGCGCGAGCGGGATGATTTGATGGCCGAGGCCCGCGCTTTGGATGCTGGTCCAATCCGTGGCCCCCTGCATGGACTGCCGATTGCGGTCAAAGATCTGGTGAACGTGGCGGGGATCGTAACATCGCAGGGATCTCCGATTTTTAGGGATCACGTTGCGCAAAGGGATGATCTGATTGCCGCGCGGATGCGGGCGGCCGGAGCGATCCTGATCGGCAAGACCAATGTTCCCGAATTCGGGCTGGGGTCCCATACTTTTAATCCGGTCCATGGCGCGACGACGAACCCTTATAATCCGGCCCGGACCTGCGGCGGGTCATCCGGCGGCGCGGCGGTGGCGCTGGCGACCGGGATGGTGGCGCTTGCGGATGGGTCAGACGCGATGGGCAGCCTACGCAACCCGGCGGCCTGGAACAATGTTTACGGGTTTCGGCCAAGTTGGGGGCGGGTGCCGTCGGAACCGGTAGGTGATGGCTTTCTGCACCAGCTGTCCTCGCTTGGCCCAATGGCGCGCAGCCCCGAGGATCTGGGCCTGTTGCTGGACGTGATCTCAGGGCCGGATGTGCGGCAGCCGTTTGGTGGGGCCACCCCCATAGTGTCGCCGGTGCAGGCGGCAGACATGCGCGGCGTGCGGATTGGGTGGCTGGATGACTGGGGAGGGGCTTATCCATTTGAGGATGGCATACACGCGCAATGTGAAAGTGCTTTGAATGTGTTCACTCAGCTGGGGGCCGAGGTCATCCCCGTTGCGCCGCCATTTGAGGCTGAGCGCCTTTGGGAGAGTTGGATAACCCTGCGATCCTGGAGCGTGGCCGCAAGCCTTGCGCCGCTTGCAGATCAACGTGACGTGCTGAAAGACACGGCGCAATGGGAGTTGGACCGAGGGAAGACTCTGACGGCGATGCAAGTGCATGAAGCCAGCGTCATCCGGTCCGAATGGTTTCGATGCCTGGCAGAGTTAATGCGTGATTATGATGCCATGGTGTTGCCGTCTGCGCAGGTTTGGCCCTTTGAGATTGAGACGCCATACCCAACGGAAATTGCGGGGCGAGGGATGGATACCTATCATCGGTGGATGGAGGTCATGGTGCCAGTCAGCCTGATCGGCTTGCCCTGCCTGTCAGCACCGGCGGGTTTTGGAGCCAACGGATTACCGATGGGAATTCAGGTGTTTGGTCCACGCGGCTTCGACGCCCGCATCCTGTCGATTGGCGCAGCCTATCACGCCGCCACCATGTGGCCGCAAAAACGACCGGCCCAACCGTAGGGTCGGCAAGGGAGGAGGACAGAACATGGACAAGCCATTTGGTGTTCCGGAAATGGGGCCGGTGAATTTGGGGATGTTGCGCGAAGCCCTACGCCGGGCCTGGACCGACTTTCGTCGGGCTCCGGTTTTTGGGCTTCTGTTTGCGGGGTTTTACGTGCTGGCCGGTTGGTTCATGGCTTGGATCACCTTGCAGACGGGCACGTCGTACTGGTTGGTTCTGGCTGCTATCGGGTTTCCTTTGCTGGGGCCCTTTGCGGCGGTGGGAATGTATGAAGTCTCGCACCGGCTGGAGCAGGGTGAGACCTTGGAATTCAAGTCTATTTTCGGAGTGGTGGTGCAGCAGGGGCGCCGTCAGTTGCCCTCGATATGCGCGATTATTGTGGTGATGTTTTTATTCTGGTTCTTTCTGGGCCATATGATCTTTGCCCTGTTCATGGGGTTGTCGACGATGACAAACGTGTCGACCTCGTTAGAGGTGTATTTGACCGCCAACGGGTTGACGATGTTGGCTGTGGGAAGCGTTGTGGGCGCTGTGTTTGCGACGGTGCTTTATATGATCACCGTACTTTCCATCCCCATGCTGTTGGACCGAGAGCTGGATTTCGTGACCGCTATGATCGCCAGTTTCAGCTATGTCCGTGATCATTTCAGCCTCATGTTATTGTGGGGAATCTTTATCGCCATCCTGACTTTTCTAGCCATGATTCCGTGGTTTTTGGGCTTGTTTTTTGTGCTGCCGTTGTTGGGGCATGCCAGCTGGCATTTATATCGGCTGATCACTCAAGCGTCGGGCGAAAACGCTGCGTGACGTCAGCTTGCCGCTTGCTGAAGCGAGCGTTCTGCACGGCGGGCGGTTCGCGCCGCTGCCAGAACGGCCGAAGGGTCTTCGCCCAGATGACGCAGTAGAATGCGCCGGGTCGTTGTCTCGCTGGCGGTCGTTCTGGACAAACAGATAGCCACCCCGCGCCAACGATCCGAATGCTCATCGGTCCCGCGCGTCACCAGATAAATACGGCTGTTTTGCGAGGCTCGGCTGGACATCAGGATATAAATCTGCCGGCCAGCACAGGCGGCGATGCCTTGCACTTCACGTTCTGTCGGAGCGGCGCTCGGCATGCCAGGGCGCGGCTCATAACCACGCACCAGCGTGCATTGCGGCAACCGGCGCGCGTGAATCAACCGATGACGCGAGGGCTTAGGATCATCCAGTTCGGTCTCCGTCGCATAGTAGAACCCCGCCGGAAACAGGTTCTCGGTCAGTGTTGTGGGGCCCGAGCCCAGAAAATCTGTAAGGGCAGACGCTGCGGGATGTGTCGGAGAGCGGTCGATCTCGTCCAGCGGGCGCAGCAGAATACGGGCGTCCACTTCGAAAAACCGGCAAATCCGGTCAAGTACGTCAGGTCTTGGAAAACTCTCGCCACCAAGGTATCGGTTAAATTGCGTCCGGTTGACGCCCAATTGTCGGCAAAGTTCTGATACTGATGTATATTGCTGCGCAAGTTGTCTGAGATTGGCGCCGAACATCCTGCGCAATTCGTCCGGGTTGCGGATGTCTTTGGTCATAGGAGTCCCAGGTTCTCGCGACTTGTTTTATAGTACGCAACATGTTCGACCTGATGGTCGACATAACGCACATATCGTACAGATGACACGAACGGGCGCATCCCAACGCCACGTCACCCCCAGAGGCTAACGTCCAATCTTACAAACGCAATAGGCTTTATCTTGTTTTGTGTGATCTTTTTGGGCGCTTTGGCGCCAATAAACGTTATTCGGCCAGTTTTAGCTTACAAGGCAGCATGACAGGCCAGAGTTTCCCCACCCATACGCGAGCCGACTGGGTGGGGTAAATGTTACTCGCCACGCAGCAGGGCCGCAACGCCAGTGCGGGCCACTTCGACCAGACCCAGAGGGCGCATCAGATCGGCAAAGGCGTCGATTTTGTCCGGGGCTCCGGTGATTTCAAAAATGAAAGAGTTCAGCGTGCTGTCGACCACGTTGGCGCGGAAGATATCGGCCAGACGCAGCGCCTCGACCCTTTTGTCGCCTGCGCCAACCACTTTGATGATCGCCAGCTCACGCTCGACCGCGTCGCCTTCGACGGTCAAATCATGCACGTCGTGAACGGTGACGATACGACCCAGCTGTGCCTTGATCTGCTCGATCACCTGCGGCGTACCGGTGGTGACGATGGTGATACGGCTCAGATGCCCGGTGTGATCGACCTCGGCTACGGTGAGGCTTTCGATGTTGTAACCACGGCCCGAGAACAACCCGATCACACGGGCTAAGACACCGGGTTCGTTTTCGACCAGAACCGCAATCGTGTGGCGCTCCTGCACGTCCGAAAAGGTCGGGCGTAGGTTATAGGCCGAATGGCGGGTAGAGCCTTTTTTGATATGTAGGGCAGACATTTACGTCCCTTTCATCATTCTTGTGGTGTTGGGCGCTCCGCCGCGCCCAACAAATTTCGTCAAACCAGAACCGAGCCTTTGGAATCGATCACGCCCTGTGTTTCGGCCTCGCCCAGCAACATCTCGTTATGTGCCTTTCCTGACGGGATCATGGGGAAGCAGTTCTCGTGCTTTTCCACCAGACAGTCAAAAATCACCGGACCGTCATAGTTGATCATCTCCATGATCGCGTCATCCAGATCGGCGGGGTCAGAGCAAAGGATGCCCTTGGCGCCGAACGCCTCGGCCAGCTTGACGAAATCGGGCAGCGCTTCGGACCACGAATGCGAATACCGCTCGCCATGCAGAAGTTCCTGCCACTGACGAACCATGCCAAGGCGTTCATTGTTCAGGATGAACTGCTTCACCGGCAGGCGATACTGAACAGCAGTGCCCATTTCCTGCATGTTCATCAGCCACGACGCCTCACCGGCCACGTTGATCACCAGCGCGTCCGGATGCGCCATCTGCACCCCAACAGAGGCCGGGAAACCATAGCCCATCGTGCCCAAACCACCCGAGGTCATCCAGCGGTTGGGGTCTTCGAAGCCAAGATACTGCGCCGCCCACATTTGATGCTGACCAACCTCGGTCGTGATGTAGCGGTCGTGCTTTTTGGTTAGCTCTTCAAGGCGTTGCAGCGCATATTGCGGTTTGATGGTCTTTTCGCTGTTGGTGAACGCCAGGCAATTCACCTTGCGCCAGTCGCTTATCTGGGCCTGCCACTTCTTGACGGCGGCCGCATCGGTCTTGCGGCCGCGCGATTTCCAGACCTTGAGGATATCCTCAAGCACATGTGCCACATCACCGACAATCGGGATGTCCACGCGGATCACCTTGTTGATCGACGAGGGATCAATGTCGATATGCGCCTTCTTCGAGTTCGGCGAGAATGCATCAATCCGCCCGGTGATCCGGTCGTCGAATCGAGCGCCGACATTGATCATCAGGTCGCAGTCATGCATCGCCAGGTTGGCCTCGTACAGGCCGTGCATCCCCAGCATGCCCAGCCAGTTCTCGCCCGAAGCCGGATAGGCGCCCAACCCCATCAGGGTCGAGGTGACCGGAAAGCCCGTCGCATCAACCAATTCGCGCAGCAATTGGCTGGCAGCAGGGCCCGAGTTGATGACGCCGCCGCCAGTGTAAAAGACTGGCTTCTTCGCGGTCTCGATTGCCGCAACCAGTTCGGTGATCTCTTCCAGATCGCCTTTCAGAACCGGCTGGTAGTGCGATGTTGACGGCTTTGGCGCGCTGTAGTCACCCGAGGCAAACTGAACGTCCTTGGGAATATCGACCAGCACCGGCCCAGGGCGGCCAGAGGTTGCGACGTGAAATGCCTCGTGCATGGTTCCGGCCAGCGAATCCGTGTCCTTCACCAGCCAATTGTGCTTGGTGCAGGGGCGGGTGATGCCAACGGTGTCAGCCTCTTGAAAGGCGTCCGAGCCGATCATGAAGGTCGGAACCTGCCCGGTCAGAACCACTATCGGGATCGAATCCAGCAACGCGTCCGTCAGGCCGGTCACCGCGTTAGTGGCGCCGGGGCCAGAAGTCACCAGTGCAACGCCGGGTTTGCCGGTTGACCGGGCATAGCCTTCGGCGGCGTGAACCGCGCCCTGTTCATGGCGCACCAGAACGTGCCGAATGTCGTTTTGCAGAAAGATCTCATCATAGATCGGTAGCACGGCGCCACCGGGGTATCCGAATACCGTGTCCACGCCCTGATCCTTGAGGGCCTGAACTACCATTTTTGCGCCGGTCATCTCACGTGTCATCTGCTTTGCTCCGTTCGCGACATGTGTCTTGCGTTTAGCATAAAAAAAGCCCCCGAGATTTTTCGGAGGCGCATGGGTTCGATTATGGTTTACCGTTACCGGCCCATGCGCGTGTTTCCTACGATTACGACTAGCGCTTTCATCGCCAGAGGCTCCTTTTCAGCTTGGCAGGGACATTATGGGCGGGCGAAAGGGGCGTCAACAGGCAATCGTACCAATTTTGTAACCTGAGATGCAGATTTTGCGACATTTTATTGCGCAGATTGCCGCAGGTTGGGAATTTCCGCGAATTTTTGCCCGCTCATGATGATTTGGGCTGGCAAATGGCAGGTCTGAAAGCGTCAAGGCAATGTCCAAAATTGACATGAGCGACCCGGCTCTGTGCGGCACGCTGGTCTCAGTTGAACAGGTAAGGGAGGCGAAGAATGTTGCAGGACCTCATAGATCTAGGGCGGTATCCGATCGATCGGCCCGGGTCGCGGGGCTATGATCAGACGATTGCAGATGTGCGGAAAGAACTTGATCAAGACGGCTGCGCGGTTCTGCCAGGATTTGTGCATGAGGACGGTTTGGAGTTGCTGGTGCGCGAGGCGGATGAGGTTGCCCCACAAGCGCATCGCTCTTTCAACAGGACCAACGCCTATTTCACCAAAGACGATCCGCGCTTTGGGATCGGGCATCCGATACGCCGTTTTTATGACCGCTCAAACGCCTTTGTTCCCGCAGATAATTTCCCCACGTCGGGTCCTTTGCGGCGGATTTACGAATATGAATGGTTCATGCCTTTTGTCCGTGACGCATTGGACGAGCCCGAGGATCGGTTTTTTCGCTATGATGATCCGCTGGCAGATGTGATCATTAACGTGGTCGAAGAGGGGCAGGGCTTTCCCTGGCATTTCGACACCAACAACTACACCGTTACGCTGGCCATTCAGAATGGAGAAGTCGGGGGCACCTTTGAATATGTGCCGAACCTGCGCACGGCCGAGGACGAAAATTTTAAGTCCGTGGCCTCGGTTTTGGACGGAGACAGGGCACGGGTCCGAGAGCTGGAGTTGCAACCGGGGGACCTACAGATTTTCAAGGGACGGTACGCGCTGCACAGGGTGGCCCCAGTAACGGGTGCGCGCACCCGATACGTTGGGATTTTCTCATTCGTTGAAGCCGAAGGGATGTGCGGCGGGGTTGAACGCACACGACAGCTTTATGGGCGTGTGTTACCGCATCATCATGCGCGTGAAGGGATGCGAAAGGATCAATTGCTGGACTGAAAATTCTGGGGTTAAAATAAAGAGGTTTTCAGCGACCGGAGGGTCCGATGCCTAAGATTATACAGCTTACGCCATTTGTTCTGTGTTCCTCCCTGCAAAAGCAGATTGATTTCTATTGCGATCGTTTGGGATTTTCTTGCGGGTTTCGGCAGGACAATTACGCTTTTTTGTCATTGGGGTCCGTGGCCATTCGGCTATTGGAATGCCCGCCGCGCGATGATGGTCGCCCGTTGGGAGAAGATCAGTCGTTTTACATAGACGTCGACGAAATCGACGATTTGTACGACAGCTTGCTGCCGGGATTGGCTGATCTACCCGAAGGGCGCGTGCGCCCGCCGTTTGATCAACCCTATCTGCAGCGCGAGTTTCACGTTATCGACGAAGACGGGACGTTGGTATTCTTTGGACAGGATATCAGCCCGAGGGGGTAGGCCCTCCCGCCCGTTGTCAATACACCTGCGGCGCATCTCCTCCGGTTAGGCCGGGCAGCGCTGCGCGCTGCGGGCGTGTTTAGAAACCGGGGCTGGTGCCTTGCAGGACACCGTGTTCCAGCGCGTATCGGGTCAGGCCCGCAGTGGATGAGATACCCAGTTTGCGTTTGATGTTCTTGCGGTGAGTTTCCACCGTGCGCACAGAGATTTCCAAGGTCTGCGCCACCTCTTTGTTGGACTTTCCCTGCGCCAGTTCCAGCAGGATGGTCTGTTCACGGCCGGTCAGCGCCTCACGTGCGCTGTCTTGTTTGGGCTGCAGCGACCCGCTGGCACCGGTGCAAAGGTACTGCTCGCCGCGCATCACCGCGTCGATGGCCTGTTTGATCTCATCCGTCGGTACGTCTTTGAGGACATAACCCTTGGCCCCGTGGTTCAGTGCGGTCGAAATATATTCGGGGCTGTCATGCATCGACAGGATCAGGATGCGGGTCTCGGGCAGGCGCTCCAAAATCATCTCGGTGGCGCTGAGCCCGCCTAGGCCAGGCATGTTCAGATCCATCAGGATCACATCGGGGGACAGATCGGCAACCTGATCGACGGCCTCTTGCCCGGTGCCAAGTGTGCAGACCACTTCGATGTCGGGATAGCTTTCAAGGATCGACTGAATCCCTTCGGCCACCATCGGGTGGTCATCCACGATCAGGACCCGGATCGAATGTGCGCTCATGTGCCGGCCTTTCGGTTCGGAGTTGCGTCTTCCTGCGGCGGAAGCAAGTGGCTAAGCGGCAGGGTAACCTCGATCACAGTGCCGCCGTGCGGGCTGCGTGATGACAGAATACGCAGTGATCCGTCAAGCTGTTCGATGCGTTCCTGCATGTTGCGTAGCCCGATCCCGGTGCTGACGCCTTCAGCCTCGCGGGGCAGGCCGCGACCATTGTCGGTGATGCGCATGGTGGCACCCTTTTTGTGACCGCGCAGATCAATTGTAACATGCGTTGCGTCGGCGTGGCGTTCGATATTGGTCAGGGCTTCTTGTGCGATACGGTAAAGGGCGATCTTGGCGTCCTGATCCAACCGGTTTCGAAACACGACGGTCGAGAATTCGGTCTCAATCCCCGTACGCTCGCGGAAATCGTCGGTCAGCGCCTTCACTGCGGGGCCAAGGCCCAGATCGTCCAGCACACCTGGGCGCAAATCGCGGCTGATGCGGCGCACCTCGGTGATTGCGGTGCCGAGATGCTCGATCCCCTTGTCCAATGGGGCGTGGGCCCCGTCGTCATCGCCCCGCGCAAGCCGCCGCCGGGCATTGTCCAGCGCGTAGCGTACACCGACGAGAATCTGGCTGATCCCGTCATGCAGTTCGCGCGCCACTCGGCCCCGCTCTTCCTCTTGCGCGTCGAGAACCCGTTGCGTCAGTTCCTTCAGTTTGGCATCCGCCAGCCGCCTTTCCCGGAAATTCAGGAGCATGCCGGATGCAAAAACGACCAGCACTGCCGCCAAAGTAATTCCGCCGATATAATAGAATGTCCGGCGTACGCGAGCTTCGACCTCGGCCCGGGCGGCGGCGATCGATGCGACAACATCGTCAATGAACACCCCGGTTCCAACAGCCCACTGCCAGCTGGGAAAGCTGGTGACGTAGGTGATCATCTGTGCCTCTTCCCCGGTCGAAGGTTTAGGCCACAGATAGGTGTGATACCCCGCACCTTGTCGGGCGATCCGGATCAGTTCGTCCACGACTGGTGTGCCCTCACTGTCGGTCAGGCCGCTCCAGTTCTTGTTGATCAGGTCGGTTTGGCGCGGGCTGACCAGATTGGTACCGTCATAGTCATAGACAAAAAAGAACCCGTCATCGCCGTAGATCATTGCCGACAGGATTTGCGCGACCTGATCCTTGGCCGCCTGATCATCGGGTTGGGCCGAGCCGTAGACAAAGTAAAATCCGTTGCGAGCCTGGGTGACATAGTTGCGCAGTTCGGCCTTTTTGGCTTCGATCAGCTGTGCCTCAAGCTGATCGATTTCACGTTCGGCCAGTTTGCGCGACTGATGCGCGACGAGAATGGCAATCGCCGCCACGGCCACAATCAGCGGCAGTGTTGCCAGCAGCGACAGCTTTTGCGCGTAATTCGGTCGAAAGACGTTGCGGAATCTCCCCATATCTCTGCGATAGGCAAATTTCACAAAAAAAGCAAAGTCGGACCGTTCAATGCCGGGAATAGGTAGGTGCCGAGTAAAAAATCGCGGTGAATCCAGCGGTTTGACCCAACGAATGACCGTTTCTACGTAGTAGTAGGTATTTTCATCTTCAATTGCATGGATATGATCCGCCCCATCGACAACGATCAACTGCCCCAAGAGGCAGACCATGACTTTGGGAGGACTGACTATATGGATCGTCGTTCATTTTTGAAAACCACGGCACTAGGCAGCAGCGCTGCTGCAGCTACCGCGCTGGCAGCACCGGCATATGCGCAGGGCAAGCGGACCCTGACGATGGTGACATCATGGCCGCGTGGCTTTGCCGTTCTGGATGACGCAGCCAGCTATATGGAGCAGATGGTCGGCGAGATGTCCGACGGTCAGCTGACCATCGACAAGAAGGCCCCGGGTGAACTGGTGGGCGCGCTGGAAGTGTTCGACGCCGTGTCGTCGGGCCAGGCTGACATGTACCACTCGGCCGACTACTACTTTATCGGTCAGCACCCCGGTTACGCCTATTTCACCGCTGTGCCGTTTGGTGGTACCGCGCAGGAACTGACCAACTGGTACTACCATGGCGGCGGCGAAGAGCTGCACGACGAGCTGGGTCAGATCTTTAACCTCAAGGGCCTGCTGGCCGGTAACTCGGGCTCGCAGTCCGGTGGCTGGTTCCGCAACGAGATTAACTCGGCCGCAGACTTCAACGGTCTGAAGTTCCGTATGCCCGGTTTGGGTGGCAAGGTGCTGGGCAAACTGGGCGCCTCGGTTCAGAACATCCCCGGCGGCGAACTGTATCAGGCGCTGTCTTCGGGTGCGCTGGACGGTCTGGAGTGGGTTGGCCCGATGGCGGACGAACGCGCCGGCTTCCAGGAAGTTGCCAAGGTCTACTACACTGCGGGTTTCCATGAGCCGGGCTCGGGTCTGGCCGCATCGGTCAACCTGGATGTCTGGAATGACCTGACACCGGCACAGCAGGCAATCCTGCGCTATGCGTCGATGGCCACAACCCACTATCAGTTGGCCGAAACGCTGGCCAACAACGGTGCCGCACTGGCGCGTCTGCAATCGCAGGGCGTGAAAACGCTGCAATTCTCAGACGACGTTTGGGACGCGTTCGGCCAGGCATCCGCCGAGGTCATGGACGAGAACATGAATGACGAGTTGTTTGCCAATATCCGCGGTTCGTTCGAAGAGTCGCTGGCGACGTCGGCCTCGTGGATCAACAAGTCGGATGGATACTACGTCCAGCAGCGCGTTCGCGTTCTGGGTGGCTAAGTAGGCGCCGGAAATCTCAGAGGCCTCACGAAAGTGGGGCCTCTTTTCAATACATATTCTCTGAATCCTGCGACCCCTGCTAAGGTGAAAGTCACAGATATTCAGCTGAGTGAGGGACATCATGGACGACAGCAGCTCGGTTGGTTTGACCGACGCTCTTGCCGCAGTTGGCGGCGGGATTGTCTGGGTTCTGCAAAATCTGGCCCAAGCCTTCTACAACATTGGCTACGCACTGACCCATCCAAGCCTCTGGCTGGATTGGTCCGATAAAGAAGCTGTCATGCGCTTCGTCTACTATGGCGGATCGGTTGAGTTCTTCTTTGCCGTTTTTGCAGTTTTTCTGGTTATCACGATCATCGGCATGGTCCGCAACAACTTCATGTGGGGGTGTGTGCGCGGACTTGAGGGGTTCACCAACACGCTGGGCCGTTTCTTTGCCTGGGCTGGTCTGCTGATGGTGCTACAGCAAATCATCATCGTGATCATGCAGCGGATTTTCACCCGCCCCGACATCGTGATCGCCTTTGGCATTCCGCTGCAATACGACATCAGTTGGTACGCTGAAATGTTGAAGTTTTACAACGCTTTGGTGGTGTCTCTTTGTGTAGGGTACACCTTTGTGCAGGGCGGGCATGTGCGGGTTGATCTGTTCTATGCCCCGGCACGGTTCGGCACCAAAAAGGTGATCGACATGCTGGGCTCGGTGTTCTTCATGATGCCGCTGGCGGTGCTGGTCTGGATGTATGGCTGGTACTTCATGTGGCGGCACCTGATCGTGCCGAAACCCTCGGCCAGTGACACGCTGGAGCGGCTGCTGCTGAAATCGAAGGCGATGCGCTGGAATGTCGAAACCATCGGCTTCAGCCCCAACGGTTTCACTGCGTATTTCCTGTTCAAGATCATGCTGGTGGCCTTTGCCGGGCTGGTCTTCCTGCAAGCAATCGCGTTCCTGTACCGGTCGTATCTTGAATACGTGGAAGGACCGGACAGTGCCGGAAAATACCTCGACAAAGACAGCCTTGGCGAGGGTGAAGAAGCCTTCGAAGGCGTACATTAAGGACGGAGACCAAGACTATGCTATTCGGACTTGATGGCGTCGAGATAGGCCTCATAATCGTATTTTTCTGCCTTTTCGGAGGCATCCTTTCCGGGTTCCCGGTGGCTTTTGCCATCGGTGGGGCTGGTATCATCTCATTCGGGATCATCGCGGCATTGGACAGTGCCGGGTTGCTGGTGCATCAGGCCATCGACTCGGGCACGCAGGCCTATCGGGATCTGGTGAATTCGGGCGTCAAACCTGACACCATATCTGTTTTCCGATACCCGGAATTGCCAACCATTGGCGAGCCGGTCTTCCCCTCTGGCTGGGAAACTGCGCTGGACCGCAACGTCTCGTTCATTGTGAACCGTATCAACGAACGTGTTCTGGCCGGGCAATCCATCGAAACCCTGTTGGCCGTGCTGATGTTCGTCCTGATGGGCATCACGTTGGAGCGTTCAAAGATCGCCAACGATCTGCTGACCACAATGGCGCGTGTTTTTGGCCCGTTGCCGGGTGGTCTGGCCGTGTCGATCGTGGTTGTGGGCGCGTTTCTGGCGGCCTCGACCGGGATTGTGGGCGCGACCGTTGTGACCATGGGTTTGCTGGCGCTGCCGACCATGTTGCGAAACAACTACTCGCCTGAACTGGCAACCGGTGTGATCGCGGCCTCGGGGACGTTAGGGCAAATCATCCCGCCCTCTATCGTGATTGTTCTGCTAGGCACGCTGGCTGGTGATTTGTATTCAACTGCGCAGGAAACCCGCGCGGTTGAGGCCGGGTGTACCGACGCGCTGACCTATCTGGGTGAGCCTGCGGTGGTCTCGGTCGGCACATTGTTCCAGGCGGCCTTGCTGCCGGGGATCATGCTGGCCTTGCTGTATGCGCTTTATGCCTTCGGCTATGCGTTGATGAACCCCGAAAAAGCCCCGGCCGTGGAACTGGGCGGCGGTGGCGGTGAACCGATCACCCGCGGTGAAGGCCTGACATGGCTGCTGGGCGCGCCCGTCGCGCTGATCGTGGGTGCCGTTCTGCTGGGCAGCACGGGTGTGATCGGCAGCCAGAACATCACTGTCTCGGCCTTTTCGGATATCGGCGAGGGTGCTTCGCTGCGCACCAACGTATCTGAGGAATGCAAGGTCTCGATGATCGAACTGCACGGTCAATCCGCCTGGGATCAGGCCGTGGCCGAGCAGCAAGCGTTGGATGAGGCTGGCGGTGTTTCTCAGGCTCAGCGCCTGACCGAAGAAGAGCTGGCCGCTGCGCAGGAGGCCAAGATTGCCGCTACTGCACCCATTGGTACTGGTGTCGCGGTTATCGTTGTGCTGCTGGGTCTGACCTTGCTGTTTGGTCGCGGCATAGCACCGTCGCAATCTACACAACCACTGATCATTGGATCCATCGGCCTGTTGTTGATGGTGCTGGTGGATGTGCTGCTGATTGCGCCGACGACCTCGTCAGGGTTGGCCTTCGTGATCATGGCGATACCGTTTGCGCTGGCGATCTATGGCTGCAAGTTCGCGGCTGAACGCTGTGCCACCAATGATCTGATCCGTGTGGTCTTTCCACCGCTTGTCCTGATCATCGCGGTGCTGGGTTCAATCCTTGGCGGCATTACCAACCCGACACCGGCGGCTGCGCTGGGTGCGGGCGGGGCGATCATGCTGGCGGCATATCGCAAGCTGCAGGATCAGGGGCGCTCGGGGAAAGTGATCATCTGGTCGACCTTCGCCGTCATCATCTGCATGCTGATGGGCATAAACTTCGATCTGCGCATCAATCAAGGCGATGTCTCGGTCGAAAGCTGGATCGCCTTTATCTTTGCCTACGCGGCTTACCTCTATGCGCTGTTCGGTCTGATCTTTGCCTGTTGGGTTCTGTTCTCAAGCGGGGTTCTAACCCCTGTGGTGCGCGAGACGGCCAAGGTAACGTCGATGGTCTTTACCATCCTGATCGGATCGCAGCTATTGAACCTGGTGGTGATCTCGTTTGGCGGCGAGCATTACATTCAGCAGTTCCTGCGCAGCTTTGACAACGAGTTCACGGTCTTCCTGATCGTGATGTTGGTGCTGTTCATTTTGGGCTTTGTGCTGGATTTCCTCGAGATCATCTACATCGTGATCCCCATCGTGGGCCCGGTGATCTATGGCGGGTCGTTTGACCCGAAATGGGTGACAATCATGGTGGCGGTGAACCTGCAGACCTCGTTCCTGACGCCACCGTTCGGGTTTGCGTTGTTCTACCTGAGGGGGGTTGCACCGAAAGAGGTGACGACGGGCCATATCTATCGTGGGATCATACCATTTGTGATCATTCAGGTGGTGGGGATTGGTATCCTGTGGTCTTTCCCGTCGATTGTGACCATCGTGCCGGATCTGATCCCGAATTGATTGGTTACTGTGATCCAACGGAAAAGGGGGCCAATTGGCCCCCTTTGCTTTTTTGGATTGTTGAATGGGCCAGCCCCTTCTTGGCCTGCGGCCAATTCAACCCCGAGAAATTTTTTGGCCAGATGAAGGCAGATCAGGTGAACTGAATCAGGTCCCAACGATTTCCGAACGGATCGCGCCAGACGGCGACCCAACCGTAGGGTTCTTGTCTGGGGTCTTCTTCGAAATGGACGCCTTTGGACAACATTGCGGCGTGATCGCGTTCGAAATCATCCGTTTGCAGAAAGAAGCCAACGCGGCCTCCGGTCTGATTGCCCACGGAGGCGATCTGGTTTGGACCGTCTGCCTGCGCCAGCAACAGTGACCCGCTATCTGATCCTGGAGGAGACACCAGCACCCAGCGTTTGCCACCGCCCAGGTCAACGTCTTGCGTCAGAGTGAAGCTGAGTTTTTGGGTGTAGAACGCAATAGCTGCATCGTAATCCGGCACCACAAGGGTGACGGCGTATAGTGTTTGGCGCATGGAAGTTTAGCCCTTGGTCGGGTGGCGGTCGGGCAGTTGAATACTGGCGACCTGCTCGGCAATCGGCGCGGTGGATAGCGGGTGGTGCTTGCCGTCCGCCAGTTCAGACGGATTGTTGATACGCTTCCAATTGCCTTGGATATAGGCTTCGAGCCCTGAAAACCGCGCCTTGTACCCCATCTTGGGGCTGCCTGGTACCCAATAGCCCAGATAGACGTAGGGCAGGCCAGCCTCTCGCGCGATGTCGATGTGATCGAGGATCATGTACGTTCCCAGTGAGCTTTGCGGCTGTTCAGGGTCATAGAAGGAATAAACCATGCTAAGCCCGTCATCCAAAACGTCAGTCAGGCTGACGGCGATCAGCTCTCCGTTTTCGGGGTCGGCATATTCCACCACGCGGCTGCGGATCGGAGTTTCTTCGATCATTGCGGCGAATTCGAACACATCCATATCGGCCATACCGCCATCGGCGTGGCGTGTGTCCAGATAGCGGCGGAACAGTTCGTATTGCTCATCAGTTGCCCAAGGCGAGTTTGCACGGCGCTGTAGGTAGGCATTGCGTTTGGCCGTGCGCTTTTGGCTTTTGCTGGGGCGAAAAGCCGACACATCGATGCGGGCTGAAAGACAGGCTGCGCAATCAGTGCAGGATGGGCGGTAAAGCACATTCTGGGATCGGCGAAACCCCTGTTGCGACAGGGAATTGTTCAGCTGATCGGCACCTTCGCCCTGTAGTGCGGTGAACAACTTACGCTCCATCCTGCCCTCAAGGTAAGGGCAGGGTTGCGGGGCCGTCACATAAAATTGCGGCGCGATGGGCAGCGTGTGTCGCATGAAGGTTCCGTGTTTCCTGACACAGGATGATAACAACGGTTCCCTGAGCCGCCAAGTGATTCAATTGGCAGATATTTAAGCCCGCTGGTTGATCATGACCGTGCCTAGGAACGAATCCGTCAGGCCCTGACAACGTGCGCTGGTCAGCATCATGATGACCGAGATGATCTGAACCACGAAAAACGCCATGCTGATGAAATACCCGGCGGTATGGGCCACGGCTTTGCCCATATCCAGACGGGACCCGAATGCGTCCCGCAATTCAATGCCCATGAAACGCATGCCCAGTGTCGACGATCCGTTGGCGATGGTAACAACGCGGTACACAAAGCTGATGACGCCATAGATCAAGGGCAGAAACAGCAGCCCCGCGCCGAATGTCAGGAAAACCGGCACGATGCACAGCAGCGAAATGAAGGCGATATCAAACAGCCACGCGACAAAGCGTTTGGTTGCTACCGACTGGTAGAACTCAGGCTGGGTATCAGGGTCGGGCAGGTGGGTCATGTTGTAATATCCGGATATTGTTCGGAAATTACCCTGTCCCGGATGGCGGGACAGGGCAAGCTTTGATCAGGCGCGCTCGCCGTTTTCGGGCTCGTCGTGGTTTTCGCGGGCGCGTTCGTCCATGAACTGATCGAATTCAGCCTTGTCCTTGGCGTCACGCAGGCGGCGCAGGAAGGCTTCGAAGTCCTGTTGTTCGCGTTCAAGCCGCGCCAGAGTGTCCGCCTTATAGGCATCAAACGCGCTGTTGCCCGAGGGTTTCATGGCGCTCATGTGACTGTGCCAGGATTTGCGGCGGCTGCAGGATTTGCTGAACATGCGTTTGCTCCAGATCATGTAGGCCAACAGGGCCAGGCCAACGGGCCAGAAGAAGATGAAACCAAGGACCATGACGGCGATCCAGGCGCCTTTGCCTTTGTCATCAAGCCAAGTTTCGATGCGGTGCAGCCATCCCGGATTTTCTGGGACGGCGGGGTCGGACAGTGCGGTCATTTGGGGTCTCCGGGGTTGATGTAAATCGTTTTCACATTGATAAGATGGGAAGCAGATGGCTGGTTGCAAGGGGTCGATGTGAAAAAGATTTACATTATGCGTCGGGGCCAAGTTTGGTTGACGTCACCCAGAGAACAAAGCAGTTTGCAAAAATGTCTGTCGAAGAACGAAAAACCGCCCCGTCACTTGCCGAAATTCTGGAACTGGAAAAGCAAGTCTGGACTGCACTAGTTGAAGGCAACGCCTCGGCCGACCGGGCGTTGCTGAGCGCGGATTTTCTGGGGGTCTATCCCACCGGGTTCGCCAACCGCGATGATCATGTCGGGCAATTCGCTGATGCGCCAACGATGTCGCGGTACGAGTTGAGCGAGACAAAACTGCGGGTTCTGAACGCTGATATTGTCCTGTTGTCCTATCGTGCCGATTACCAACGCCCGGACAGTGATGCTTGGGAGGCGATGCTGATCTCTTCCCTGTGGGAGCGCCGCCATGACGTCTGGGTCAACAGTTTCAGTCAGGACACTCCGTTGGAGGCGCAATGACCGGTCCGCTGACCATCCACCGTGTTCCGCGGGCGTTTGATGCATCGCTGGGTGATGAAGCGCTGAATGCGGTATCTGGTATCACGCCTGAACAAGGGGAGCTGATTGCAGGGACGGCGGGTTCGAGTCCATACCTAAAGGGATTGATCGAACACGAACGCGATTGGTTGCCGTCGGCCTTGCAAGAGCCCGATCAGGCTTTTGCGGATGTGATGGATGCAGCGCGTGCCTTACCACCGGATCAGTTGAAATCCGGTTTGCGGCAAGCCAAGCGGCGCATGGCTTTGCTGACCGCGCTGGCCGATCTGGCGGGCGCGTGGCCGTTAGAGAAAGTGACCGCTGCGCTGACGGATTTCGGCGCGCTGGCTGCGGATGTTGCCGCCAAGGCCGAGATCGCGGCACTGATCCGGCGCGGCAAGCTGCCGGGGATGACCAAAGACGATGTGGAAACCGCCGCCGGGATGATCATTTTGGCCATGGGCAAGATGGGCGCGCACGAGCTGAACTATAGCTCGGATATCGACCTGATCGTTCTGTTTGATGAGACCCGCTTTGACCCCGATGATTTCTTCGATGCGCGTCAGGGGATGGTGCGGGCCACGCGCAATTTTTGCGCCACGCTCAGCGACAAGACCGCTGATGGGTATGTGTTCCGCACTGACCTGCGATTACGTCCCGATCCGGCGGTGACCCCGGTCTGTTTGGCGACCGAGGCGGCCGAGCGGTATTATGAAAGCCTTGGCCGCACCTGGGAAAGGGCAGCTTATATCAAGGCGCGCCCATGTGCCGGTGACATTGCCGCCGGGCAACGCTTTCTTGATGCATTGCGCCCCTTTGTCTGGCGCAGGCATCTGGATTTCGCCGCCATTCAGGACGCGCATGACATGCGCCTGCGCATTCGCGAGAATAAAGGTACCGGCGGCACGCTGACCATTCCCGGCCATGATATGAAGCTGGGGCAGGGTGGCATTCGTGAGATCGAATTCTTCACCCAGACCCGCCAATTGATCGCGGGAGGTCGCGACCCTGACCTGCGCGTGCGCGGCACGGTGCCCGGTCTGGCTGCATTGGCCGGAAAAGACTGGATACCGCAGGACGTGGCCGAAAAGCTGACCGACCACTACCGCTCCCACCGCGAGGTCGAACATCGCATTCAGATGGTTCACGATGCTCAGACCCATAAGGTGCCCCAATCACCGGATGGGATCGAACGCGTTGCCTGCCTGATGGGGATGAACAGCGCCGAGTTGACCGCAGATCTGACCCGTCGTCTGACCGAAGTGCATGAGCTGACCGAGGGGTTCTTTGCCCCAGGATCTTCGACGCCCGCACCTGCCGGTGAGGCCGATTTTGACCAAAATGTCCTGGCCCGCTGGACCACCTATCCAGCGCTACGCTCGCAACGCGGCGCGCGGATATTTGAACGTCTCAAGCCCGAGCTGCTCTCGCGCCTGTCGAAAACTGCAAAACCGGACGAGGCACTGCGGGCGCTGGACGGTTTTCTTGCAGGGTTGCCAGCAGGTGTGCAGCTGTTTTCCCTGTTCGAGGCTAATCCCCACCTGATTGACCTGCTGGTCGATATTGTGGGCACCTCGCACGCATTGGCGGCGCATCTGTCCCATAACGCCGCCGTGTTTGACGCGGTGATTGGGGGCAGTTTCTTCAGCGACTGGCCAGGGCAAACGGCACTTCAGTCTGATCTTGAGCAGGCGCTGCAGCAGGAAACGGACTATGAAACGCAGCTGGATTTCGCACGTCGCTGGTGCAAGGAATGGCATTTCCGTATCGGTGTACATCACCTGCGCGGTCTGATTGACGGTGTGCAGGCCGGACAGCAATATGCCGAACTGGCCAGCGCTGTTATAGCCGCGATCCTACCTTGCGTGACTGAACAATTCGCCAAAAAGCACGGACCTGCGCCGGGGCGCGGGGCGACTGTACTGGGTATGGGATCGCTGGGGGCAGGGCGGATCAACTCGCAATCCGATCTGGACATGATCGTGATCTATGACCCGCTGGATCAGGACATGTCGGACGGTCCGCGCCCTCTGGCCACGCGTACCTATTACGCCCGGTTCACACAGGCGTTGATCACGGCGCTCTCTGCTCCGATGTCGCAGGGGCGGCTTTATGAGGTCGACATGCGCCTGCGCCCGTCTGGCAATCAGGGGCCGGTGGCGACCAGCTGGGCCAGCTTCACCAATTACCAGCGCAACGAAGCCTGGGTGTGGGAGCATTTGGCCCTGACCCGTGCCCGCGTGGTCGCAGGCGACGCGGGTTTGACGCAGGATATCGAGAGCTTTCGCGCTGATTTTCTGGCGCAACCGGAAGACCGCCAGAAGGTCCTGCGCGAAGTGTCCGAAATGCGCGCCCGTTTGGCCGCCGCCAAATCCCCGGCGGGGATATGGGATGCCAAGAACGGCGCCGGGCGGATGATGGATATCGAACTGATGGCCGAAACGGGGGCATTACTGTCTGGTGTGACACAGCGCGACGTGCAGTCCGGGTTGGACGGCACTGTCGCTGCCGGTTTGCTGGACGTCGCGCAAGTGCAAACGCTCAAGGATTGCTACGATTTATGCTGGTCCGTGCAATGCGCCGCCCGGCTGCTGTCGGGTAAGGTGATCGAGGCGGACAAGATCGGCGAGGGCGGCGCGGCTTTCCTGTGTCGGGCCACCGGTTTCGAACAGGTCGAACACCTGCAGGGCGCGCTGCAGGACAGTTACACCGCCGCCGCCGGTATTATCGGTCGCGTGCTTGAGGAGGGGCAAGATGCCGCGCAATGACGATCCAAACGATCACAAGGGCCTGATCCGTGAGGCGTACCGCATCGACGGCATCACGCTGCCCGAATGCCGCAGCATTTTTCTGGACTGGGCGCTGAGCCTGCCTGCGGATCGCGATCAGACACAGGCCCTTACTGCGTTACACGCCATCTATGCCACGCAAGCGGCCGATCATCCGATGACACAAGTGTTGGCCGAAGGGCTACAATCGGCTCAGACACCCAAGAGGCGCGGCGGCTGGCGGTCCCGGTCTCGCTAGGGCTTTTCCCCCGGCGCGTTCACCACTATGAGGGCGTCATGACCCAAGCCACCGACCGCCCCCGTATCCGCCTGAAACCCAAAGCCAACGCGCGCGGCCTGCGCCATGGCTTCCCGTGGGTCTATGCCAACGACATTGTCACCGACCGGCGTACACGCAAGATACCGGTTGGCGCTTTGGCCGTGCTGGAGGATGACAAACGCGCGCCCATTGCGTTGGTCGCCGTGAACCCCGAGTCGAAAATCATGTGCCGCGTACTGGATCGCGACCTTGATGCCGATCTGAATGCTGAATGGTTCGAATCCCGCCTGCGCCGCGCTTTGGGCATGCGCGAACACCTGTTTGACGCCCCCTATTACCGCCTTATCCACGCCGAAGCGGATGGCTTTCCCGGCGTGATCATCGACCGCTTTGGTGATGCCTGCGTGATCCAACCTAACGCCGCCTGGGCCGAGGCGCATCTGGAAACGCTGACCGACGCGTTGGTTGCTGTGACGGGTGTGACAACTGTGCTGAAAAATGCCTCGGGCCGCACTCGGGGACTGGAAGGGCTGGATGATGAAAACCAGACCTTGCGTGGAACTGCGCCTGACGCTCCGCTGCCGGTGCCAATGAATGGCGCGACCTATATGGCTGATCTTACCGGAGGCCAGAAAACCGGCCTGTTTTACGACCAACGCCCCAACCATGCATTCGCTGCACGGCTGGTGCAGCTGGGTGCGCAAGTGCTGGACGTGTTCAGCCATGTGGGCGGTTTTGGTCTGGCGATGCTGGCTGGCGGCGCGGCGCAGGCCCTGTCTGTCGATGGTTCGGCTGCGGCGCTGGACTTGGCGACGAAGGGTGCCGAGGCTTCGGGATGCGCGGATCGATTTGAAACCCGTCAGGGCGATGCGTTCGAGGTGCTGACCAAATTGGGCGAAGAAGGCGCGCAATTTGACGTGGTCATCTGTGATCCACCCGCTTTTGCGCCGTCGAAACAAGCCCTGGACGCGGGCCTGCGCGCTTATGAGCGTATCGCACGGCTGGCCGCACCCTTGGTAAAACCGGGCGGCTATCTGGGGCTTTGTTCTTGTTCACACGCGGCCGATCTGGGTCGGTTCCGCGACGCGTCCTCGCGCGGGATTGGTCGGGCAGGGCGGCAGGCACAACTGATCCACACGGGGTTTGCCGGCCCCGACCACCCGCAACTGCCGCAATTGGCTGAAAGCGGGTATCTCAAAGCCGTGTTTTACCGGCTGTGAAGGCGGTTCTGGATACCTGTGTCATCTACCCCACGGTGATGCGAGAGATGCTGTTGGGCGCCGCCAGATTGAGTCACTTTACGCCGATCTGGTCTCCTCGTATCCTCGAGGAATGGGCCCGCGCCGCCCGCAAACTGGGCCCGGAAGGCGAGGCGCAGGCCCGTGCCGAAATCGCCCTGACGCAGGCGCAGTGGCCTAAGGCCGAACGCGCGGCCAATCCGGGGCTTGAACAACGCCTCTGGCTGCCCGATAGCGCTGATATTCACGTTCTCGCCACCGCCGTTGAGGCCTCGGCCGATGTTATCGTCACCGTGAACGCCAAGGATTTCCCAAGAAATATCCTGTTGGAAGAAGGGCTTGAACGCCGCGATCCTGACGGCCTGCTATATGGGTTCTTGCTGGACGACCCCGACGGCATGGCGGAACTCGCCGACCGTGTTTTAGCCGAAGCCAACCGGCTGTCCGGTGATCAATGGACCTTGCGCGCGCTGATGAAAAAGGCCCGTCTGCCAAGGTTGGGCAAGGCGCTCAGCCATTAGGCCGTATCCAACTTCATCTGGTTAATAATATCCCGGTGTGGCTGGCCCCACTCTTTCGAACCTAACCGCCTGCGCCCCAACGCTGCTCAAGTGCTTCCAGCGCTGCAATCCGCTCATCCGTTTTGGGATGACTCATGAGCCAGGCCGGAGTAACACCCGCGCGCTGTTGTGTCAGGTCTTCCAACTTGTGAAACAGCGACTTTTGCGGCCCAATCCCGATCCCGGCCTTGGTCAGCAGAGCGGCGGCATATTCATCCGCCTCATATTCATCGCTGCGCGACAGGCGCGAGGCCAGCAGGTGGGTCAGCATATTGGCAATCCACGCGCCGATGAAGGGAATGAACCGGTTCAACAGCATCATCAAAGCCGCCCGCAATGCGTTCTGGCCGGAAAAATCGATCATCCGCCGCCGCGCATGCCCCAGCGCAACATGTCCCAGCTCATGTGCAATAACGCTGGCCATTTCCTCGGCCGAAACCTCTCCGTTACGGAACTTGCGATAAAAGCCGCGCGTAATGAATATCCGCCCGTCAGCAGCCGCCAGACCGTTCACCGGGTCGATCTCGTAGATGTAAACCGGGACCCGGTCGATCTCGAGCGCGGCGGCCAGCCTGTCAGTCATGCGTTTCAGCACCGGATCAGCCAGTTCGGTCGATTTCGCATCCAGCTCTCGGTGCGTTCGCCAGACGGAAATCCGGTACATCACAAAGGCATAAGCAATCGCCAATAGGATCGGGGTCAATCGAAGCATGCACTAGATATGGCTCTGAGTGGGGGAATAGGCAACCAGCCTTAAACATTTGTGCAGTAAACAGAGCGGACGTCCAATTTTTGTCGAAATTCCCGGATAGCGAGAAAATGGTGTAAGAAATTCACTAGGATTCAATTGATTATGAAGAAGTTTTGTTTTCGCGCGTACAGAGCTTGCCTAAGATCAATGGGATTATACGGGCTTCTATTGTGTTTCATGGCTGCTTGGACACTGACTTTCGGTTGGTCTCAGGGAATGAGTATTGGACCGATGGCTTTGGCCACGCTGATTACACTCGGTTTCAGTGTAGCAATGACCAATTCAAAACTAACGCCGAATTGGTTGGCTGATCCGGATGGCAATGTAAAAGCACTAATCGTCTTTGTGGGTTCAGGTCCACTTATGCTTGTTTTTGGCGTGGCGGCCATCGCTGTCATTGGACCATTGGGGTTTGAAACACAGTTGGGTAAATCGCTGTCCATTCTGGTCGCGTTTCCCGCTTTGGTGTTGGGAACTGTGATGGGTTGGGCGGCCCTGTTCTACGGGATTTTGCCCAACAAAGACCAATCCGTCCCGCCAACGCGGCCAAGTTTTCCTCTGCCGGAGTAACCCACCGAAAACGCAATCCTGCGCGACCTGCGTCAATCGCGCACGAGCAGTTGATCCTGACTTAACGCGTCAATTCCTTCATTCCCTGCTCCAGTCCGGCCAGGGTCATCGGCACCATGCGATCCTCAAAAATTTCCTGAATCATGCCGATCGAGTGGGTGTATTCCCAGTATTTCTCGGGCACCGGGTTGATCCACAGGTTTGACGGCCATTGCTCGCGGGCGCGTTGCAGCCAGACCTGCCCGGCCTCTTGGTTCCAGTGCTCGTTGGCGCCGCCTGGATAGGCGATCTCGTAGGGGCTCATCGAGGCATCGCCGACAAAGATGCACTTGTAGTCCGAGCCATAGGTGCGCAGCACCTCATGCGTGGGGGTCTTCTGATCCCAACGGCGGCGGTTGTCGCGCCAGACGCCTTCGTACAGGCAATTGTGAAAGTAGTAGTACTCCAGATGCTTGAACTCGGTCCGGGCGGCCGAGAACAGTTCTTCGACCACTTTGATATGCGGGTCCATTGAGCCGCCGACGTCCAAAAACAGCAGCACTTTGACAGCGTTGTGGCGTTCGGGGCGGGTTTTCACATCCAGATAACCATGTTCGGCTGTGGCTCGGATGGTGCCGTCCAGATCCAACTCTTCCGCCGCTCCTTCACGCGCCCAGCGACGCAGGCGTTTCAAGGCGACCTTGATATTGCGCGTGCCCAGTTCAACCGTGTCGTCCAGGTTTTTGAATTCACGCTTGTCCCAGACCTTGACCGCACGCTGATGGCGGCTCTCGTCCTGACCGATGCGTACGCCTTCGGGATTATATCCATAGGCTCCGAACGGAGAGGTGCCAGCGGTGCCAATCCATTTGTTGCCACCCTGATGACGGCCTTTCTGATCCTTGAGGCGCTCGCGCAGCGTCTCCATCAGTTTGTCGAACCCGCCCATGGCTTCGATTTCGGCTTTTTCTTCTTCCGAGAGGTGTTTTTCGGCCATCTTTGCCAGCCAATCGGCGGGAATGTCGACTGCTTCAAGAACCTGTTCAAAGCTGATCTCGTCCAGCCCTTCAAAACTGGCGGCAAAGGCGCGGTCGAATTTGTCGATGTTGCGTTCATCTTTCACCATCGACACGCGGGCGAGGTAATAAAACGCCTCGACATCATATGTGGCCAGACCCTTTTTCATGCCCTCAAGAAAGGTCAGGTATTCGCGCAAGGATACGGGAATGCCCGCTTTTCTGAGATTTTCGAAAAAGGGCAGGAACATGGGTCAGACCACAAAACGTATGAGAATAAGGGACAGCACAAGACCGACCAATGCAAAGGCAATGCCATACCCGGCTGCATATTGCGCCATGTCGGCGCCGGTGCCGTTGCGCTTGCGCGCTGTCATCGCCCCAAGGATTGCCCCCAATATCGCCATTCCCAGAATTACGACCATGCGTTATCCGCCTCTGTTGTTGGGGGATCCTTCCGCAACTTCCTGATTAAGCGACCGGACCACCGTTTCCGAGCCGAACCCGTAACGTGCCCATCCCAGACTGTCCAGCCTGACAGAGCGAGCCTCAGCCGTCCGGCCCGCCTGATTAAGGGCTTCGGATTTCAGAAGCAACAATGTCGCCAGTTGCGAGGCATTTTCGGCCCGCATCATCACGTCGATGGCCTTATCCAATTCGGGCAGGGCTTCGGGGCCTTTGCCTAGTGCTAGTGCGAAAGCGGCAGTCTGTGTAGTGATATAGGCCTGATGGATTTCGGTGCCGGGGGTTGCGCGCAAGTATTGCAAAGCGGTCTGATAATTGCGCAGCGCGTCCTGCGGTTTGTCGAACTGACCCATCCGCCCCATCAGGTAATAGGGATAGGCGCGGCGATGATCGGTCCAGCCCTGTTCCTGACCGATCCGCGCGGCCTTTTGCGCGGCCCGCAGGCGCCGTTGCGTATTCAGTTGCGGGCGCAGGGATTTTTGAACCGCATTGATCCATTCACGCGGCGTTTCAGATAGCGGCTGCATTGGTATGTTCTCGCCACGCGGGTTCAGGCGTCTCAGAATACCGGGTAGGGCGGCCTTAACCTGTTCGCTTGTCATTCCGCTGCGCAGTTCGGGCGCGTAGGCCGTGCGCAGGATCAGCATGTCGAACCCAGTAAGGACAGTATGGATATTGTCATCGTTGAACACTGAATCCGGCAGATGATACAGATCGTTCAGCGGTCCCAGTGACTGCGCAATCTCTTCATGCAGGCAATCGCGTTTTTCCTGCGGGCTGACGTCGTATGGAATAAAGATGCCCAGACGTTCGCGGCTGCGCAGCCGGCTCCAGCTGCTTATCTGTTTGCGCCGGTTGCGGCGGTACTCTTCAAAGCTCGAAGAGTTCGGCACCACGAAACAGGCCGCCTGTGGCAGAATTTCGTGGATCTCTGCCTGACTGACGGCCTCGATTGTGATGTTGGCCGTGCCGTCCGAAATCTGTTGAATGTCGATCCCGGCCTCGCGGCGCAGGCGGGTCAGCAATTGGGTCAGGTCGCGCTGCATCGAGGGCGTAGGTGAGCCGGTCAGACGCACGGTGATCGGCGTTTCAAACCGCGTGAATACCGGCAGTTTCGCGCCCCCTTCCAACGCGAAATGTAACGATACGAAATCCGCCGCGATATTGGCGTTCGACCGGCCCGGTGGCATCGGGAACGCGCGGGTGAATGTCTTGGCCGGGGGCAACGTCTCTTCAATCGCCTGCACGCGAGTTGGTACTTCGGTCGTCTCAACCGCTGCGCAGCCTGCCAGCGCCACACCTGCAACAAGGGCCAGCCATCGCATCATGGGCGCTGATACCGGATAAAGGGCGTCTGTTTGCCGATGCGGTCATAAAGTTTGCGGGCGGTGTGGTTGAAATCCTGCGTCAGCCAATAGACTGAAGGCGCGCCCTGTCGGTCGGCTTCATCATACACCGCCTGAATTAGAGCGCGGCCGACTCCGGAACCACGCGCCTGGGGGCGGGCGAACAGGTCTTGCAAGTAGCACACGGATTCAACCTTCCACGCGTGGCGGTGGAAAAGGTAATGCGTGAGACCAACAAGCCGCCCGTTTTGTTCCGCAACAAAACATGAGAAATCGTGCGGATCATCGCCCAGCAATCGTGCAAAGGTGCTGTCATAGATCTCATCTGCGACCGTTGTTTCATAAAACGCCAGATAGTCGCGCCACATGTCGGACCATTCAGCGCGGTCTTCAGGCCGCAAGGCGCGGATGGTCAAAGTGTCAGTCAATCACAGGGTCCCATCTGATCCGGTTATAGGTAGCCCGGATAAACCGGACCGCCACCTGCAATGCTGACAGCCAGACCTGTCCAAAGCAAGCAGCGATAACCAGATGTTCAACAGGTTTAGCGTTTGCTGCGCGCCATAAAGGCCAGTCGCTCGAACAGATGCACGTCCTGTTCGTTCTTCAGCAACGCACCGTGCAGTTTGGGCAAAGCGTTCGCACCATCGCGTTTCAGGTCTTCGGACGTCAGGTCTTCGGCCAACAGCAGTTTCAGCCAATCCAGCACTTCGGAGGTTGAGGGCTTTTTCTTCAGCCCCTGCGTTTCGCGGATTTCATAGAATTGCGTCAGGGCAGTGGTCAGCAACGCATCTTTGATACCGGGGTGGTGGACCTCGACGATCCGGCGCATGGTCGCCTCGTCAGGGAAGCGGATATAGTGGAAGAAACAGCGGCGCAGAAAAGCGTCGGGCAGCTCCTTTTCATTGTTCGAGGTGATGATGACGATGGGGCGGTGTTTGGCCCGGATGGTTTCACCAGTCTCGTAAACATGGAACTCCATCTTATCGAGTTCCTGCAGCAGATCGTTGGGAAACTCGATATCCGCCTTGTCGATCTCGTCAATCAGCAGAACAATCTTCTCGTCGGCCTCAAACGCCTGCCACAGCTTGCCCTTACGGATGTAGTTGGACACGTCGTGCACGCGTTCCTCACCCAGCTGACTGTCACGAAGCCGGCTGACCGCATCGTATTCGTACAGACCTTGTTGCGCGCGGGTGGTGGATTTCACGTTCCACTCGATCATGCGCAGCCCCAGTGCGCCTGCCACCTGTTTGGCCAGTTCTGTTTTGCCCGTGCCGGGTTCCCCCTTGACCAGCAGGGGGCGTTCCAGCGTCACGGCAGCATTCACCGCAATGGTCAGGTCATCGGTGGCAACATATTCGGCGGTGCCTTGGAAACGTGCGGTCATGGGCCCCTCGTTTGGTTTTGCGCAATCTGTGTTGTTCGGGTTACAGAGAGGCGATGATTTTGACAAGCGGGCCACGGCGTCGCGGGATCAGATTTTCGTAACGACTCCAATCCCTTTTGCGTGATTCGACGTCCGGCGGGTGCCGTGTCTGTTGGGGATCGCCTAATTTTCGCCTGACAATTTCCACAGTATAACAAGGTTTTGTTGTTATTTGTCTCATATTTAGACATGCCGGGGACGTGACGTATTAAGACGACGTTTGTGTAGTGACATTCGTGCGTGCGTCGGATACATGCACCGCAGAAGGGAGTGCCAAATGTCAGGTCAAACAACAGCAACCGACGTTACTGGCCATACCGAGGGAGCAAAAATGAAGCAGGAAGTTTTTCTGCCGGAGGATTATCGCCCGGCCGAAGATGAACCTTTCATGAATGACCGTCAGCTTGAGTATTTTCGCCGCAAGCTGCTGGATTGGAAGAATGAACTATTGGCGGGCAGCCGCGACACGATCGAAGGGCTGCAGGACAACACCCGTAACATTCCGGACGTTGCAGACCGCGCAAGCGAGGAAACAGATCGCGCGCTGGAGCTGCGGACCCGCGACCGTCAGCGCAAGCTGGTTGCCAAGATCGACTCGGCCCTGCGTCGCATCGAAGAGGGCGAGTACGGCTATTGCGAAAAGACGGGCGATCCGATTTCGCTGAAACGTCTGGATGCGCGTCCAATCGCGACCATGACGCTTGAGGCGCAGGAACGTCACGAGCGTCGCGAAAAGGTCCACCGCGACGATTGATCGCTGGAACTTTTGGTACTAATTCAAACGCCGGGGCCTGTTGCTCCGGCGTTTTTGCGTTAAGCCGGTGCCATGGATATCAACGGTCTGAAATTCAATGTCATCGGCGGCGGAATAGGGGGGCTGGCAGCCTCTTTGGCACTGCGGCAACGCGGGGCGCAGGTCACGGTTCTTGAGCAGGCTCCGGCCCTGACTGAGGTTGGCGCAGGATTGCAGATCAGCGCCAACGGCATTGCGGTTTTGCGGGCGCTGAATGTGTTAGGGGATAAGCCCGAGGGCGGGCAGTTGTCGCACGGCACAATTCTGCGAGACTATCGCAAAGGTCGAGTAATAAGCCGTATTCCCGCACCGGCGGCCGGACCGACCTACTATTACCATCGCGCGGATTTGCTGGACCTGTTGCGCCAGGCGGCTTTAGAGGCGGGCGTTACTATCCAGCTGGGCGCGCAGGTGGCGCAGGTTCTCCAACATCCGGCAGAGGCGGAAATCGTTCTCAATGACGGCGAACGCTTGCGGTGCGACTGTGCTATCGCGGCGGACGGGGGCCGCAGCACCATACGTTCGACCCTGAACGGGCCAGAGGCCCCTCAGTTTACGCACCAGATTGCCTGGCGTGCGACTATCCCCTTGTCAGAACGAGAGGAGATGCCTTGCGCCTCACTGACAATGGGGCCTGGACGCCACGTCGTCACCTATCCGTTGCGCGATCAGCAACTGATGAATGTGGTGGCAATTGAGGAGCGCTCGGACTGGCAAGAGGAAGGCTGGCGGCTGCAAGGCGATCCGAATGATCTGCGCGCGCGTTTTGCCGATTTCGGGGGGCCAGTGGGTGATATTCTGTCTGACGTGACCGAAACCCATCTTTGGGCCCTGTTCCTGCGGCCTGTGGCGCAAAGCTGGCAGAACGGGCGGTTGGCGCTGCTGGGCGACGCCGCGCATCCGACCTTGCCCTTTATGGCGCAAGGGGCCTGTTTGGCGTTAGAGGATGCGTGGATTCTAGCCCGCACCTTCGAAGAACAACCCGATGTGACACAAGCATTTGCCGGCTATGAAAACCTTCGCCGACCAAGGGCTAAGCGAGTCGTTGCCACCGCCGGAGTTAACGCGCGAAATTTTCACCTGCGCGGTCCCATGCGACTGGCGGCACAGATGGTGCTGATGGCCGTTGGACCAAGGCTTTCGAAAAAATACGAGTGGATCTACGCCTACGACCCGACCGCATGATTGATTACAGGTCGAGCTGAACCCAGACCGGCACGTGGTCCGACGGTTTCTCATGCCCGCGCACGGCTGCATCAATCTGGCAATCTTGCATCAGATCGGCAGCCTGAGGTGTCAGCAGAAAGTGATCGATACGAATGCCATCGTTTTTGTTCCACGCACCCGCCTGATAGTCCCAGAATGAGTAGTGACCAGGTCCTTGCGTGCGGGCCCGAAACGCTTCGGTAAAGCCCAGATTGAGGATTTTGCGAAACGCCGCACGGCTTTCCGGTCGGAACAAGGCATCCTCGCGCCAGGCATCCGGGCGGGCGGCATCTTCGGCCTGTGGGATGATGTTGTAATCTCCCGCCATAAGTGCCGGTTCTTCGCTGGCCATCAGTTCGCGCGCCCGATGATACAACCGTTCCATCCAGGCTAGCTTATAGTCGTATTTCGGTCCGGGTACCGGGTTGCCGTTGGGCAGGTACAACCCGCAAATCCGCAGCGCTTGCTTGCCGATCACGGTTGCTTCGATCCAACGCGCCTGTTCGTCCTCATCATCTCCGGGCAGGCCGCGGGACACATCCTCAAGTGGAAGTTTTGATAAGATGGCGACGCCGTTAAAACTTTTCTGGCCGTGGGTTTCGACGTTATAACCACGTTCCTCGAATATCTCGCGGGGAAAGTTTTCATCGACCGACTTGATTTCCTGCAATAGGACGACGTCAGGTTGTGCTTCGTCAAGCCACCGGGGCAGAGCTTCGGCCCGCGCTTTGATGCCGTTGATGTTAAACGTGGCGATTTTCATGCGCGATCCTCCGGCTGACTGCCGGTTGATCTATCCCTCAACCACGCGGGCAGGGCAAGGTCACATTGAAAAAGACGTACCGCAGCCGCAGGATGAGGTCGCGTTGGGGTTTTCGATCACAAACCGCGCACCGATCAGTTCCTGCGTGAAATCGATCACTGCATTTTCCAGAAACGGCAGAGAAATCGAATCGACAATGACCTTTTGGCCTTTGCCTTCCAGCACAAGATCGTCGTCTTTGGGTTCGTCCAGCGCGATTTCGTATTGAAAACCGGAACACCCGCCGCCTTCCACTGCGACGCGCAGGGCCTGACCCTGATCCGCTGCGCCAATCTCGGCCAGACGGTCAAAGGCGCGTTCTGTAACTGTGGGGGGCAGATTCATGCCGGTCTCCAAAGGTTTATTTCCTTTACGCCTTACAATATAGAAATTGCAAGGACAGGCGACAAGGATAAGGCCTTTGGACAGAGCAGGTTTTGCCTCGGACCCAGGCCGCGCAAGGGGGCGGCTTGTACCCGAGGAGGAAAGCAGTTTCCGGTCATGCTTTCAGCGCGACCGGGACCGGATCATTCATGCCAGCGCGTTTCGGCGGCTGAAACACAAGACACAGGTGTTTGTTGAACATGAAGGCGACAGTTACCGCACGCGCCTGACGCATTCTATCGAAGTGGCACAGGTGGCGCGCACGATTGCCGGGGCATTGGGATTGAACCCCGAACTGACCGAAGCCGTGGCATTGGCGCATGATCTGGGGCACACGCCTTTTGGTCATACCGGAGAGGACGCCTTGCACGCTTTGATGGAGCCATACGGCGGCTTCGATCACAACGCGCAGGCCATTCGGATCGTCACCAAATTGGAACGCCACTATGCCGAATTCGACGGCTGCAACCTGACATGGGAATGTCTGGAAGGCATAGCCAAGCATAATGGGCCTGTGACAGGCGAATTGCCGTGGGCGCTGGCCGAGTGCAATGGTGGTTTTGACCTTGAACTGCACACCCATGCCAGTGCCGAGGCACAGGTGGCCGCACTGTCTGACGATATAGCCTATAACAATCATGATCTGTTGGATGGGCTCAGGGCCGATCTGTTCACGGACGCGGAAATTCAGCAATTGCCCATCGTCGGTGATTGCTATGCGGAAGTGGACCGCAAGTACCCCGGTCTGGACCCGTATCGGCGCAGGCACGAAGCATTGCGTCGCGTATTTGGGGTGATGGTTTCGGATGTGATCGACACCTCGCGCGACCTGATCGCTGAGTCTGGCGCGCAAACGGTCGAAGATATCCGGCATCTGGGTTGTCCGGTGATCCAGTTCTCGGCGGTGCTTTGGGCGCAACTTAAAGAGATCCGCGCCTTCCTGTTTTCGCGGATGTATCGTGCGCCCAGCGTCATGAAGGTCAGGGCCGAAGTGTCTGCGGTCGTTGAAGAATTATTCCCGATCTACTTGAACGATCCCAAACAAATGCCAGCCCATTGGCACGGCGATATAGAAGCGGCCCGGGATGAGACGGTGCTGGCACGGATTGTGTCGGACTACATTGCAGGTATGACCGACCGCTTTGCCTTGCAGGATCACAAAAGGCTGACGGGGCGGTCGTCACTCGATGCCGATATAGGCTAGCGCCCAAACCTGTTGGCCGGATTGCTCGTCTGCCAGATCAGCATCATCTGTGGGCGGAAAAACGATCATCGTAGGGCCATAGCCGCCGATCCCCATCGGACTGCCATCCGCATGGGTTGCCACGATGGGTTGGTGCGCCTGAATACTGTCCCATGGGATTTCGGACTGGTATCCATCCATCGCCATTGGTTTGGCAGTCTTCCCTTCGGCCCCTGCCATGACCATCACATCCGACAAAAGCGGACCAGAGAAGGCGACGTCGCGCTGATTGTCTTCGGGGCCGTAGGCAATTGTGATCTCCACTTGCGCTAGACCGTCAAGCATCGCGGCGTCAAATCCGGCGCCGCCGCTGTGCTGCACTTCGAGATAACCCAGCAGACCACCGTCATTTTCACCCCGAGCCGGTAAGTTGGTTTCCGTCACCGCCCCACCCAGCGTCAGAAGAACATGGCCCTGCGGCGCGGGCATATCGGCCCAGACCGGGATCGAAGTGGTCAGGACGAATGCAAGGGGCAGGGCAAGACGCATGGAACGATCTCCGATGTTAGGAATTTCCTGTGACCTTAGCTCGGTTTACCGCTAATCCAAGCGGAAACTGATCGCTTCCATTGACCTTGCCGCTTTGCGTGGTAAACCGCCGGGCAAGCAAAAGGACATCCGAAATGAACCTGTTTTCCGAGATCCGCGGCCTTGTACTGGACGCGCTGGCACAGATGCAGTCCGAAGGCGCGCTGCCCGAGGGGCTGAGCTTTGACAATGTGGCGGTCGAACCACCGCGTGATGCCGCGCATGGCGACATGGCGACAAACGCCGCGATGGTGCTGGCGAAGCCGGCCAAGATGAAGCCGCGCGACATTGCCGATGTGTTGGCCGGAAAGCTGGCGGCGGATGACCGGATCACCAGTGCCGAGGTTGCGGGGCCGGGCTTTTTGAACCTGCGGTTGGCGCCTTCGGTTTGGCAGGGTGTTTTGGCGGCAGTGTTGGAGAAAGGCACGGATTATGGCCGCTCGACTATGGGGCAGGGGCAAAAGGTCAACGTGGAATATGTGTCGGCCAACCCGACTGGGCCGCTGCATGTTGGCCATACGCGGGGCGCGGTGTTTGGCGATGCGCTGGCAAGCTTGTTGGCCTATTCCGGCCATGATGTGACCCGCGAATATTATATTAACGACGGCGGTGCGCAGGTCGACGTGTTGGCACGCTCGGCCTACGAGCGCTATCGTGAAGCCAACGGGTTGAGCCCCGAGATTGCCGAAGGCTTGTATCCGGGCGACTACCTGATCCCAATCGGCGAAGCGCTGAAAGAGAAATACGGCGACAGCCTGATCGACAAGCCGGAAAGCGAATGGCTGGACGATCTGCGCGAGTTCTCGACCGACGCGATGATGGACCTGATCCGCGCTGACCTGAAGGCGCTGGGCGTAGAGATGGACGTGTTCTTCTCGGAAAAATCGCTCTATGGCACAGGCCGGATCGAGGCCGCGCTGGAGTCGCTGACCGAAAAGGGCCTGATCTATGAAGGCGTTCTGGAGCCGCCAAAGGGCAAAAAGCCCGAGGATTGGGAGCCGCGCGAGCAGACCCTGTTCAAGTCCACCGAACATGGCGATGACGTCGATCGCCCGGTGAAGAAGTCGGACGGCAGCTGGACCTATTTCGCCCCGGATATTGCCTATCACTATGACAAGGTGACCCGTGGGTTTGATGCTCTGATCGACGTGTTTGGCGCGGACCACGGCGGCTATGTCAAACGGATGAAGGCAGCAGTATCGGCGCTGTCTGATGGCAAAGTGCCTCTGGATATCAAGCTGACCCAGCTTGTGAAGCTGTGGAAGAACGGCGAGCCATTCAAGATGTCCAAGCGGGCCGGGAACTTTGTCACCCTGCGGGATGTGGTCGATCAGGTTGGGCCGGATGTGACCCGCTTCGTGATGCTGACTCGTAAGAATGACGCGCCCCTGGATTTCGATTTCGACAAGGTGCTTGAGCAGAGCCGCGAGAACCCCGTGTTCTACGTGCAATACGCCCATGCCCGCGTGATGAGCGTGCTGCGCCGCGCCGCCGAGGCCGGGATTGTCGCTGATGACGTGACCCTTGCGGGGGCGGACCTCAGCAAGAACGATCACGTTTCGGAACTGACCGTTGCCAAGAAGCTGGCCGAATGGCCCCGTTTGGTTGAGATTGCCGCGCGCGCGAATGAACCGCACCGGGTTGCCTTCTATCTGTATGAGCTTGCAGGAGACTTCCACGCGCTGTGGAATAAGGGCAACGACGAGACTCAACTGCGTTTCATCCAGGATGGCGATGTTGCCACAAGCCAGTCAAAAATCGCATTGGCCCGCGCCGTTTCTGTTGTGATTTCAGCGGGCTTGGGTATTCTTGGCGTTACTCCGGCGCAGGAGATGCGGTAACAAACACCGCCCGAAGCACCGGTACGAGGTAGGCAAAAAATGACCCGCGCGCCTTATTTTCTGGCGTGAATCGGGCGGTGAGGCGGACATGGCACGTTACGATTACTCGGGGCAGATGCGCCCCGAGCAGATGCATTACACGAATCAACCACATCCTCAGGATGGGTATGACTATTCCGACGACATGCACGGGTATGAAGAAGCGCCGCGCGCGGCGGGTCTGGGTCGTATCGTAAACGCGCTGGGCGCGGTTGCGTCCCTGGCATTGGTCGCTGGCATTGGTGTTTGGGGTTACAAGCTGGTGATGCGCGATGTTAGCGGCGTACCGGTCGTACGTGCCATCGAAGGGCCCATGCGCATTCAGCCAGAAAGCCCCGGTGGAACACCTGCCGATCATCAAGGACTGGCCGTCAACACAGTGGCCGCGGTCGGAACTGCTGCACCCCCGGCGGATCGTCTGATCCTTGCGCCGCGCCCGGTGTCCCTGTCTGATGAGGACACGCCGGTTGAGCCTCTGAAGCCCACCCCGGCCGTGCATGTGGTGCAGGAAGAGATTTCTGATCAGGAGGCTGCTCAATTGCGCCTGGGTTCGGTAGACGCTCTGGTCGCCGAACTGGCTGGTGATGCGGCACAAATCGACCAACCGACCGAGCAGGGCGTGCAACTGGCCTCTTTGGTCGTGCCCGAAGAAGAGCCCGCGATTGACCCCGCTGATCTGGCCGCACAGTTGCCCGATCCGGAACTGGCCGCACTGCCGGGGGTTCGCCGGTCTTTGCGCCCCAACACGCGCCCGGCCCGTTCTACACCCACCGGGATCACCACCAGCAGCAGTACTGAAGACGCGATCAACGCTGCAGTAAAAGCTGCAGTGGGGCTGGATATTGACCCGGACACATTGTCCAAAGGCACGCGCATGGCCCAGCTTGGGGCCTATGAAAGCACGGATGTAGCGCGGGCTGAATGGGATCGCCTGAATGGCCGTTTCGGTGAATATATGGAGGGAAAACAACGTGTTATCCAGAAGACCTCACGTGGCGGCCGAACCTTTTATCGTTTGCGGGTTCTGGGATTTGACGACCTAAGCGACTCGCGTCAGTTCTGCGCTGCCCTCGAAGCACAAGGCGCCGACTGTATCCCGGTGGCCGCTCGGTGAGTTTCGGCGCGGCAATCACTGATGCCGAAGGCTTGCGCCTGACGCACGAAGAAAAAAGTCTGTTTCAAGAAATGAACCCGTTTGGGTTCATTTTATTTGCGCGCAACATCGATACCGCCGATCAGGTCCGTGCTCTGTGCGACGACTTCCGCGAGGCTGTGGGACGCAATTGCCCGATCACCATTGATCAGGAAGGCGGCCGCGTGCAACGGCTGCGCGCACCACTGGCGCGGGAATGGATGCCACCGCTGGATCATGTCGCGGGCGCGGGGGATCAGGCTGAACGCGCCATGTATCTACGCTATCGCCTAATCGCGAATGAGCTGTTTGAGCTGGGGATCGACAGCAATTGTGCCCCGATGGTGGATCTGGCGCGTGATGATACGCATGCCTTTCTGAAGAACCGCTGCTATGGATTTAATTCAAAAACAGTTTCCGGGATCGGAAAGGCGGTTGCCAAGGGGCATCTGGATGGTGGTGTTCTGCCAGTGATCAAGCACATGCCGGGCCACGGCCTGTCCACGCTGGACAGCCACCACGACCTGCCACATGTCGATCTGACGCAAGACGTATTGGAACAGACCGATTTCGCGCCGTTCCGTGCCTTGAACGACCTGCCGATGGGGATGACGGCGCATTTGGTTTATGACCGGATCGATCCACAACCGGCTACGATTTCACCCACAATGATCGGTCTGATCCGCGACAAGATTGGGTTTGATGGCCTGATCATGACCGATGATATCTCGATGAAGGCCCTCAGCGGCGCACCCGAGGAGATTGCCCGTCAGGCGCTCAACGCCGGGTGCGACGTGGTTTTGCATTGCAACGGCTCGTTTGAAGCCCGCGCCAAAGTGCTGGAAGCCGCCGGAGAAATGACCGAGCAGGCCGAGATACGCGCAGAAAAGGCGCTGGCAATGCGGCTAAAGCCTGCGGAACTTGACATCCCCGCGACTGAGGCGGAACTATCTGCCCTAATGGGCGGGCAGGTATATGAACGATAACCTTTTCAGCGAAGACCCGGTCTCGGTCGCGGATCGCCTTGCGGCCGAAGCCCTGATCGTTGACGTTGACGGGTTCGAAGGCCCGTTGGACGTGTTGTTGACCCTGTCGCGGACACAAAAGGTCGACCTGCGGAAAATCTCGGTTCTAGCGCTGGCGCAGCAATATCTGACTTTTGTCGAAAAAGCCCGGGCTCTGCGGATTGAATTGGCAGCTGACTATCTGGTTATGGCGGCGTGGCTGGCCTTCTTGAAATCCCGCCTGCTGCTGCCCCCTGATCCGGATGACGAGGGTCCGTCAGGTGAAGAACTTGCCGCGCATCTGGCGTTTCAGCTAGAGCGCTTGCAGGCCATGCGTGATGCTGCGGCCCGCTTGATGGCGCGGGACCAGCTGGGCCGCGATTTCTTTAAACGCGGGCAGGGCGAGGATGTCACCCGCATCCGCACTGTGACTTATTCGGCAACCCTGCTGGATTTGATGCAGGGGTACGCTCGCATCCGCACACGCGACGAATTCCGCCCCTTCGTGATGGACCGTGACGCCGTGTTCACGATGGAACAGGCGCTGGAGCGGATGCGCCCACTGATCGGCTTTGCGGGCACCTGGACGGATATGGAGACCTATCTGCCCGATGGTTGGGACGCTGACCCTGTCCGCAAACGCTCGGCCACGGCGGCGACCTTTGCGGCCTCGCTGGAATTGGTGAAAGAAGGACATATGGAGATCAAGCAGAGCGAGACCTTTGCCCCGATCCATCTGCGCAAGAGGACTGACACACGTGACTGACGCCCCCGAAGACGAAGGCACCGGCACCCTGTTCGAAGCGCCGCCGCTGGCAGAGCAAGAGCGCATGGTCGAGGCCGTGCTGTTCGCCAGCGCCGAACCGGTGACTACCTCTGATCTTGAGGCCCGGATGCCGCATGGCAGCGACGCGGCGCAAGCCGTTGAAATGCTTCAGAAACGATATGAAGGGCGCGGCGTGCGGGTGGTCAAGGTTGGCGAGGCCTGGGCCATTCGAACTGCCCCCGATCTGGGCTTTTTGATGCAAAAAGAAACAGTTGAAACCCGCAAGCTGAGCCGTGCGGCCATCGAAACGCTGGCTATCGTGGCCTACCATCAACCCTGTACGCGGGCTGAGATTGAAGAAATTCGCGGTGTTTCGGTCTCACGCGGGACGATCGACCAACTGCTGGAAATGGAGTGGATCAGGTTAGGCCGTCGCCGAATGACACCGGGCCGTCCGGTGACATTCGTGGTGACGCCGCATTTCCTGGACCACTTCGGGCTTGAGAACGCTCGCGACCTGCCGGGCCTCAAGGAACTGCGCGCCGCTGGCCTGTTGGAAAACCGGCCACCGCCGGGCACCATCCCACTGGGCGAGGGGCGCGAAGAAGAGCAGGATGAAGATCAGACCGAACTGTTCGAGGAAGAGTGATCAAACGACACTTTTGGTGTCACACAATTCGCCTATTTTGAGGGTCAGAAGACGGAGTTGAGCAATGAATGCCAATCGGATGATCGACATGATCGTACGTCAGGTCATGCGCCGCCTTGTCAGTAAAGGCGTTGACAAGGGCTTTGATATGGCAGGCCGTATGGGTGGTAAAAACGAACAGCCCGGCGAGGCCAACCGTGCCAACAACAAAGGCCCACGCCCATCCCAGAACCTGAAACAAGCGCAACGAATAACCCGTCAAGCGCGCCGGTTCATGAAGTTCTGATCAGCTAACTGCCTTGAAATGCTTGGACAATTTCAAGCCTTGTCCTTGGTAATTTGAGGCGATGCCAGCCCCGTACAGCTGGGTGGGCATTTCGGCCATTTTCTCATAGACCAGCCGGCCGACGACTTGACCGTGTTCCAACACAAAAGGTGCCTCATGGCAGCGCACTTCAAGCACTCCACGTGATCCAGCGCCTCCGGCGGCGGCGTGGCCAAAACCGGGGTCGAAGAAACCTGCGTAATGCACCCGGAATTCACCCACCATGGCCAGATACGGCGCCATCTCGGCGGCATAGAGGGGCGGGATGTGGACAGCTTCGCGGCTGACCAGGATGTAGAAGGCGCCCGGGTCAAGGATGATGCGGCCGTCGGTGGTGCGGACCTCTTCCCAGTATTCCTGCGGGTCGTATTCTCCGATCCGGTCCAGATCGATCACTCCGGTATGCGGCTTGGCGCGATAGCCCACCAGATCGGTGTCGGGCAATTGCAAGTCGACCGAAAAACCCAACCCGTCCTGAATCACTGCAGGACCGTCAACCAAGGGCGAGTCACTGTGCAGTGCGGTCAGTTCCGCATCGCTAAGCACGGCCTGACCTTGGCGGAAGCGAATCTGATTGAGCCGCATCCCCGGACGTACCAGCACCGAGAAGGAACGCGGGCAAATCTCCGCGTAAAGCGGGCCGGTATAGCCCGCGGGCACGCGGTCGAACTCGGTGCCGCCATCGGTGATGGTGCGGGTCAGCAAGTCCAGCCGCCCGGTCGAGCTTTTGGCGTTAGCCACAGCCGTCACGGTTTCGGGCAGGGCCAGCGATTCCATCAGCGGTACCAGATAGACGCAGCCTTTTTCCAGAACCGCACCGTCCGTGATGTCGATGCGGTGCATCTCGAACTCAGACAACCGATCCGCGACGGATCGGGTTTCGCCGGCCAGAAACGAGGCGCGAACACGGTAAGCCACTGTTCCCAAGCGCAAATCAAGGCTGGCAGGCTGAACCTGCGCAGGGATAACCTCGGGGTTAGCGGTGATTTCACCGCGCGCGATCATCGCTTCGATTTGCTGATTTGGGCATACACCTGTCATTCCGATCCCCCTTGATGCCAGAGCGGGATCTGGCCTGTCTGCCATAAACGTCGGTATGATTTGGTCGGGCTAGCAGGACTCGAACCTGCGACCTTCCGTCCCCCAGACGGACGCGCTACCAGGCTGCGCCATAGCCCGACGTTGAGGTGTTCATAAAGACTTTCCCGGCAGGGGCAAGAGGAAATCATCGCCTTTTTTTCTTATCCCGCCGTTCGGTTTTCAATGCGGTTAAGAACGGCGCGAAGGTCCTTTGCCACCGGAGCGATCTGTTTCAGCAGATCGTCATCGAAATCGGTGCGATTCCATGCCTGCGTTGCGATTCCACCCAGCAGGGGGGCCTCATCCAGAAACTCCGGTGTGGGTTGCGCCGCGACCGGCTGCGGTTTGGGTTCAGCAGGCTCCACCTTAGGGGCCTCGGCAACGGGTGCAGCGTCGTCCAGATTTAGGTTGATCTGTTCGCTTGTCTCGACTGGCTTAGAAGAGAAGGGCACAACTACACTGTCGTTCGCGGTGGCGTCCGGTTTGGCCACCTCGTCCAACCCTTGCGAAAGCGCGGAAACATGCGCTACGCCCTGTTCGCGCAGGATACGCTGAACGCCTTTGATGGTTATCCCGTCCTCGTGCAGCAGTTTCTTGATACCGCCCAGCAGGCGCATGTCGTTGGGACGGTAGTAACGCCGCCCTCCGGCACGCTTTACCGGTTTGACCTGATTGAAACGGCTTTCCCAGAATCGCAGGACATGAGCCTGAACGCCCAGCCAGTCCGCAACTTCACTGATCGTGCGAAAGGCGTCGGGGGACTTGCTCATGACCGTGTCGTCCTGATCTTACTTACGGTTCCCTGCGGCGACGCGATCCTTCATCAGGTGCGACGGGCGGAACGTCAGAACCCGGCGGGGTTGAATCGGAACCTCTTCGCCGGTTTTGGGGTTGCGGCCGATGCGGGCAGTTTTGTCCCGAACGCTGAACGTGCCGAATGACGAAATCTTCACCTGCTCGCCGCGCACCAAAGCGTCGGACATGTGGTTCAGAACGCTCTCGACCAGCTGCGCACTTTCGTTGCGTGACAGGCCAACCTCACGAAAGACGGCCTCGCTCAGATCCATTCGGGTCAGTGTTTTATCGCCCATACCATTTCCCCTGTTGATACCGCAGAATACGGTGAGGGGAAATTCGCTGTCAATATCAATGAATTGCAAGTCTGCGTGTAAGCCGAATTGCGCCGGTTACCAGCGCAGCACAACCGCGCCCCAGGCCAGACCGCCGCCGATGGCCTCGGTCACAAGCAGATCGCCCTGCTTGATTTGCCCGCGCTGTTTGCCGACGGACAAGGCAAGAGGAATCGACGCGGCCGATGTGTTGCCATGGTCCTGAACGGTGACGACGACGTTTTCCATCGGCAGGCCCATTTTCTTGGCGGTGCCCTGAATAATGCGGATATTTGCCTGATGGGGCACAATCCAGTCGACGTCAGTGTTGCTGAGGCCAACGCTTTGCAAAGCGGTTTCCGCCGTTTTGGCCAGTTTTTCGACCGCATGGCGGAACACCTGATTACCTTGCATCCGCAGATGTCCGGTCGATTGGGTCGACACACCGCCATCGACGTAAAGCAGGTCCTTGTACCGGCCGTCCGAATTGAGGTCGGTCGCCAGAATGCCACGATCCTGCGCACTGCCTTCGCCCTCTTGCAGCTCTAACACTAGCGCACCAGCGCCATCACCGAACAGCACGCAGGTGGACCGGTCCGTCCAGTCCATGATTCGCGAGAAGGTTTCGGCCCCGATGACCAGAACGCGCTTGGCCTGACCGGATACGATCAGGGCGTTGGCATTGGTCAGCGCAAAGACGAATCCAGCGCAGACGGCTTGAACGTCAAAGGCAAAGCCTTTGGTCATGCCCAACTGTGCCTGCACCATGGTTGCGGCAGATGGGAAAGTCAGATCGGCGGTCGAAGTTGCCACAATTATCGCATCGATATCGTCAGCCACTAGCCCCGCATCGGCCAGCGCGGCCTCGGCTGCCTTGGTGGCCAGATCGGACGTTGTTTCGTTTTCGGCGGCGAAATGGCGGCGCTCGATACCCGAGCGGGTCTTAATCCACTCATCCGTTGTATCGAGCGTCTTTACAAACTCGGAATTCGGAACGATGCGCTCTGGCAAATAGTGTCCGACACCAACGACAACTGAACGGCCTGCCATGCTTGGGTACTGCCTTTTTTGTTATTCGCCAGCCTTTGGCGGCGTGTGGGCGGCATCTTGTGCAAGCTCGGCTGTCGATGCAACCCGTGCCGCCAATTTTTCGGCGAAACCAGACTGGGCAAGGGTAAAGGCCAGTTTGACTGCTGCCGAGACTCCGATGGCATCCGCGCCACCATGTGATTTGACCACGGTTCCGTTGAGGCCAAGAAAAACGCCGCCATTCACTTGGCGCGGGTCGATACGCTTTTTCAAACGATTTAACGACGTGATCGCCAGTACCGAAGCGAGGCGTGACAGCGGTGAATACTTGAACGCTTTGCGCAACAGGTCGCCAATCAGGCTGGCGGTGCCTTCGCCGGTCTTAATGGCGACGTTGCCGGTAAACCCATCAGTGACAATGACATCCGCCTTGTCGCCGGGAATGTCGCTGCCTTCAACGAAACCGACAAAATCGAAATTCGCCTGCTCTGCGAATTCCGTGATCATAGCATGTGCTTCTTTAAGCTCGGCGCGGCCCTTGTGTTCTTCGGTGCCCACGTTCAAGAGACCGATCCGAGGACGTTCCAGCGCCATGCCGTTGCGCGCATAGGATGCACCCATCAGCGCATATTGCAGCAGATCCTTGGCGTCGGCGCGCACATCCGCGCCCACATCCAGCATCACGTTGAACCCCTGCGGGTTGCGCGATGGCCACAGAATCGCAATCGCCGGACGGTTTACACCCGGCAATTTGCGCAACCGCATCATCGACAGCGCCATCAGCGCGCCGGTGTTGCCGCAGGAAACGGCGCCATGCGCCTCACCTTGCCGCACTGATTCCAGCGTTGACCACATCGAGGTCTGCTTGCCACTGCGGACAACCTGACTGGGCTTGTCCTCCATCGTGACTACATCGGGGCAATCACGAAAAACGACGCGCCCCTGCAGGACACGCCGTTTGGCAACAAGTTTGCGCAGCGTAGGCTCAGGCCCGTGCAGAATAAACGCGATATCGGGGTTTTTGATTGCCGATTTGGCAATGCCCGCAACCACAGTCGCGGGCCCCGAGTCTCCGCCCATAGCGTCAACCGAGATGGTAATCCGTCCGGCGTGCGAGGGCTGTTCAGTCATTCCTTGCCTGCGCTTTTAAAGGCTTAGGCCGCGTCTTCGTCCAGGTCGATTTCGTCGGCCTGTGCGACGACTTCGCGGTCATCGTAGTGGCCACAGGACGCGCAGACGTGGTGCGGGCGCTTCAGCTCGCCGCAGTTGGGGCATTCGTTCGGGTTTGCAGCAACCAGAGCGTCGTGTGCGCGGCGGTTGTTGCGACGCGACTTGGAAACTTTGTTCTGTTGGACGGCCATGGTCTCAACCTTTGTCTACTGAGGGCCAACAGATTCGCTGTGGGCCGGGTTTCATTCTTCGTTTATCTCGTGGTTTGACGCGCGTTTAGGGGACGATCCCCGCAATGTCCAACCCAAATTCCGATGAGCGCGCGAAAATACTGCGATTCTCGACATGTTCAAGCGATTTTTCTGAGGGCCTGATATGACAGGAAAACAGACCTATGTCACTCGTCTTTTTTCAGCGCGTCGCGCAGACCGGCCAGACCGGCAAAGGGCTTGACGTCTTCGTCTGTCATGGCCTGTTTGCCCGGCTCGGTATAGTCGGCCTGTCCCAGTTCGGCACCGTCTTTACGTGGGTATTGGGGCAGGGCCAGCGACAGGGCCTCGACCATGACAAGCGCTGGGTCGATCTCAGCACCAAGCTGTTCGGTTTCATCACCTTCGGGAATTTCAAACTCGGGCTCTTCTGGATCAACCCAATCGGCCACATAGATTCGCGCGACCGGGATGTCGATGCGTGTGGTCACCGGTTCCAATGTCACCACGCAGGGCTGAATCACTGTAGCCCCCAGTTTTCCGTTCAATGCCCAGTCGCGCTTGCCCTGTGCCCTTACGTCACCCACAAAGCTGAGCTTGCGTAGGCCAAGCAAGCCCAACTCGTCCCTGATAGCCTCCAAAGCCTTTGCGTCTGGGCGCAACTCAAAGGGGGTTGGTGCATTTTGGGGCAGATCGGCCACCCGCAGAGATGTCTGGTTGCTCATTCGTGACCCTTTCCTGTGTTGAACCGGGGCTGCGGTTTGATGTAAGCGGATAGGGTCCGTAACGGGCCAAGGCAAGAGGGTGTGAATGTTGAAGGTTGTGAACAGGTTGAAACCGGCGTCGAAAACGCTTGTCTTTGCGGCCTGTCTGGCAGCGGCTGGTGCATGTTCGCCGGTCTTCAAGAATCACGGATATGTCCCAACGCCCGAGGATCTGGCCGAGGTCAAAGTGGGTGTGGACACCCGCGACAGTGTGATCGAGGCGGTCGGCGCCCCCAGTTCGTCCGGCGTGATCCGCGATTCCGGGTTCTACTACGTCCGGTCACGCATTCGTCATTACGGCCCGAAAAAGCCCGAAGTGGTCTCGCGTGAGTTGGTGGCGATCAGCTTTGATGACCGGGGCGTGGTTCGGAACATCGAACGGTTCGGGCTTGAGGATGGTATTGTCGTCACGCTGGATCGCCGGATTACCGAGTCCACGATTCAGGGTCAGGGCTTTATCCGTCAGCTGTTGGGTAACATCGGTAACTTTAACCCGGCCAATATTCCCGGCACGTCACAGTAATTTATAGCCACATCTTGCGATGGTCATGCGGCAGTCACACATTGTGTGATAGGGGCATGGCAAGAGGAAACAGGTCAGCAACCGCGGAGGATGCGACCATGGCACTATTGCTTGGTAAGGGGCGGTATCGCGCCCGGCTGGCGCAGTCGCGGCAGGACCTGGCGGCGGCACAGCAGCTTCGGATGTTGGCCTTTGGGACAGAGAAAATCGATCAGGACGATTTCGATTCGGTCTGTGCCCACATTCTGGTCGAAGATGTGCGCGCAGGCGGGCAAGTGGTCTGTTGTTTCCGCATGCTGACCATGGCGGATGGCACTGAAATCGGCCGCAGCTATTCGGCGCAGTTCTATGATCTTTCGGCGCTTGCGGGGTTTAGCGGTCGGATGGTTGAGATGGGGCGGTTTTGCGTTCATCCGGACTGGACCGACCCAGACATTCTGCGTGTCGCCTGGGGGGCAATGACGGCCTATGTAGATCAGAATAATGTCGAGATGCTGTTTGGCTGTTCGTCCTTCGCTGGGACCGAAACCGAGGAGTATCTGGATGCGTTCGCGATTCTAAAGCACAGGCATCTCGCCCCAAAACGTTGGCTGCCACGGGTCAAGGCACCGGATGTATTCCGCTTTGCCACGCGTCTGCGTCGCAGGCCGGATGTGAAAAAGGCGATGTTGCGGATGCCGCCCTTGCTGCGTACTTATCTGATGATGGGCGGCTGGGTCAGTGACCATGCGGTCGTCGATCGGCATATGAATACGCTGCATGTGTTCACCGGGCTTGAGATTGGTGCGATTCCCCCGGCAAGGAAACGATTGTTGCGAGCGGTGGTTCGGTAATCCCCGTTGACCCCTTGGCCTTGCCGGTTTAGCTGGCGGGCATGGCGAGAATTCCTTTGTTGCAGATGTCCGGCATTTCCCTGACCTTTGGGGGTGATCCGGTGTTTTCGGGGCTGGACCTGGTGGTGCAGCCGGGCGATCGTGTCGCGTTGGTGGGGCGCAATGGGTCCGGCAAATCAACCTTGATGAAAGTAATGGCCGGTCTGGTCGAGCCCGACCAAGGCGACATTGTGATTCCGCCTGGAAAATCTGTAGGTTACATGGAGCAGGACCCAACCATGGAAGGGTTCGCGACGCTGGGCGACTATGCCTCAAGCGGGTTAGAGCCAGGTGAGCTGTACAAGGTTGAACGCGCCGGAGAGGGGCTGAAATTCGACCCGTCGCGCCCGGTCGAAACGGCCTCGGGCGGCGAGCGGCGGCGAGCGGCGCTGGCCAAGCTGATGGCCGAGGCGCCAGACCTGATGCTGCTGGACGAGCCGACCAACCACCTAGATATCGAAGCCATCGCGTGGCTCGAGCGTGAGCTGGGCGCGACGCGGGCTGCGTTTGTACTGATCTCGCACGACCGCGCGTTTTTGCGGGCATTAACCCGAGCCACGTTGTGGATTGACCGCGGAATGGTGCGGCGACAGGAACAGGGGTTCGACGCTTTCGAAACCTGGCGTGACAAAGTTTGGGATGAGGAAGATCAGCAACGTCACAAGCTGAACCGCCTGATTAAATCCGAGGCGAAATGGGCTGTCGAGGGCATCAGCGCACGACGCAAGCGCAATCAAGGCCGCGTGCGCGCCCTGCAGGCGTTGCGGGCCGAAAAGGCGGCGCAAATCAAACGCCAGGGCTCGGCCGCCATGGCGCTTGAGGCAGGGCCGAAATCCGGACGAAAAGTTATCGAAACCAAAGGCTTGTCCAAGTCCTTTGATGCACAACAGATCGTGCGGAACTTCGACCTATTGGTGCAACGCGGTGATCGGGTGGCTTTTGTCGGACCCAATGGTGTAGGCAAGACGACCCTGCTGAAAATGCTGCTTGGACAAGAGCAACCGGATGAGGGCTCGGTGACCCTGGGTACCAATCTTGAGGTTGCGGTGTTCGATCAGACCCGCGCGCAACTGGACCCGGAAATGAGCCTTTGGGATAGTCTGACCGGCGACCCCGAGATGCGGGTTTCCGGCAAGGCCGATCAGGTGATGGTCGGTGGCCAACCCAAGCATGTGGTCGGCTACCTCAAGGAATTCCTGTTTGACGAACGGCAGGCCAGAGCGGCGGTTAAATCCCTGTCAGGGGGCGAAAAAGCGCGATTGCTGCTGGCCAAGCTGATGGCGAAATCCTCGAACCTGCTGGTGCTGGACGAACCGACCAACGATCTGGATGTCGAAACACTGGATCTGTTGCAGGAACTGCTGGACGATTATGACGGCACCGTTCTGCTGGTCAGTCACGACCGAGATTTCCTGGATCGCGTCGCCACTACGACCATCGCGATGGAGGGCAATGGCCGCGCAATCGTCTATGCGGGTGGGTGGTCGGACTATATTGCACAGCGAGGAGACGTTGCGGAAAAGAAGGTAGAAAAATCAAAACCCTCAAAGCCAAAGGTCAAGCCGGAAAGTCAGGCGAAATCGGGTCTGTCTTTCTCGGAAAAACACCGGCTTGAGAAACTACCCGCCGAAATCGCCCGGCTTGAGGCCGAGATCGGCAAACTGGAAGACCTCATGTCCGATCCCGAATTATTCACCCGCGAACCGGTTAAATTCCAGAAGGCGACCGAGGCGTTGGTCGAACGGCAGGAAAAACTGGCCGCAGCCGAGGATGAGTGGCTGATGCTCGAAGAAAAGGCCGAAGGCGCTTAGGACTGTTTCAGCGCTCGGGCAGGGTTTCCAACGACCGTTTCCTCGGCCGCGACGTCTTTGGTCACGACGCTGCCCGCACCGATGGTGGCATTGTCGCCGATGGTGATGCCGGGCATCAAGATGGCTCCACCGCCCACCCAGACATTCCGCCCAATCGTCACCGGAAGACCAATTTCAAGACCCTGCGCACGCTCAACCGGGTCTTTGGCGTGTTGGGCGCAATAAATCTGAACGTGCGGTCCCAACATCGTGCCGTCTCCTACCCGCACCGCAGCAGTGTCCAGAACCACGCAGCCCGCGTTGAAGTAAACGCGCTGGCCTAGATGGATGTTCAACCCATAGGCGCAGTGAAAAGGAGCCTCGAGAAAGCAATCCGACCCGACGTTGCCGAACAACGCCAGCAATTCCGGTGCTATCGCACCGCGGGTATCCGGCGGACAGGTGTTATGCGCGTGAACTGCGCGTCGGGCCTGTGCGCGCAGGGCATCCAATTCCGGATCCAGACAGCAATACCACTCTCCGGCCTGCATCTTTTCGCGTTCGGTCATGAAACTGACCTAGCGCATTCGCAGGGCACCGTCGATGCGGATGACCTCTCCGTTCAGGTATCCCATCTCGACGATAACCCCTGCCAGTCGTCCGTATTCGCGTGGATCACCCAGACGGGCCGGGTTGGGGACGTCAGCGGCCAGTTGCTGCTGTACCTCTTCGGGCAGGCCGGCCAGCATCGGGGTCATGAAGATGCCGGGCGCGATGGCCATAACCCGTATCCCGGTCGAGGCCAGATCGCGGGCCATCGGCAGGGTCATCCCGACCACTCCACCTTTTGAAGCCGCATAGGCCGCTTGTCCTTTTTGCCCGTCAAAGGCCGCGATCGATGCGGTATTGATGATCACACCGCGTGCGCCGTCGGGCTCAGGGTCATTCTTTGCCATTTCAGCCGCAGCCAGGCGCGAGACGTTGAATGTGCCCACCAGATTGATGTCGATGGTGCGTTGAAAGGCGTCCAGTGGGTGGGGGCCGTCTTTGCCCACCGTCTTGATGCCATAAGCGATTCCGGCGCAGTTCACGGCGGCCGTGATCTGGCCCATATTGTTCATCGCCTGATCGATCGCTGCGGCGGCGGATTCCTCGTTCGTCACGTCCGTTTCAGCAAAATGCCCTCCGATTTCCTCCGCGACCTGAGTGCCACGGACGGCGTCGCGGTCCAGAATAGTGACCTGCGCGCCGCGCTCGGCAAAGTGGCGTGCGGTTGCTTCGCCCAGCCCCGAAGCACCGCCAGTGATGATCGCGGATGTGGTGGACAATTGCATGGCGGAGGTCTCCTCTCAGGATATGAACGTATGTTCAGTTAATCTGAGGATTTAGGTGATGTCCACAATTCGGACGAGATTTTTCAAAGTTTTATGCCGTTTCTCAAGCGATTCTCAGAGGAACTTTAACTGCGCTTAATGCGCAAGTCTCACATCGGTACCTATCAATTTGACGCGTCGAGGGGGCGCGGAACAAGGAGACAAGTGTTATGCGTAAGAGTTTGAAAGTCGGAATTCCTGTGCTGGTAACAGCACCTTTTCTGACTGTGATGGCGGTAAGCAGCGCCGCAGCTGCGCCAGAGGTGTGCAACTGGAAGACCGCCCGGGATGCTGCAAATCGGGAGGATTATCAGGCGCTGTGTGATTGTCAGCAGGTGACACCCAGCTTTCTGGAACGCCTGCAACAACGATCGGATTTCGCGACCACATTGCGCAACACAACGGCGCAATGCCCAGGATTGGCTTCGTTGTTGACCGACCAACCAACGGGTTCGATTGGTGCATCGGGAAATCCAGGCGAGGCGCGGGGAAATGATCAGTTTGCCGGTCTTGATTCAGATAACGGAGGCGGTTCCGGGTCTGGCGGCGGAGGCGAAGGTGGTAACCCCGGCAACGGCGGCGGTGGCCCCGGTGACGGTGGCGGCGACCCCGGTGATGGTGGCGGTGATCCCGGTGATGGTGGCGGTGATCCCGGCGACGGTGGTGGTGATCCCGGTGACGGCGGCGGTGACCCAGGCAACGGCGGTGGCGGCGGCAACGGCGGCAACAACGGCGGCGGCAATGGCGGCAACAACGGCGGCGGCAATGGCGGCAACAACGGCGGCGGCAATGGCGGCAACAACGGTGGTGGCAACGGCGGCAACAACGGCGGCGGCAACGGTGGCAACAACGGCGGCCCCGGTAATGGTAACGGAAACAACGGGAATTCCGGCAACGGCGGTGGCAATAACGGCGGCTCTGGCCCCGGCACCGGAAACGGTGGCGGCAATAACGGCAATGGCAATGGCGGCGGTGGTCACGGCAATGGGGGCAGCAATGGCGGCGGTCACGGCGGAGGCAAAGGCGGCAACGGTGACGGTAAAGGCGGCCATGGCGGTGGCAAAGGCGGCCACGGCGACGGTAAAGGCGGCGGCAAAGGAGGCCATGGCGGTGGCAAGGGCGGCCACGGCGACGGAAAAGGCGGCGGCAAGGATGGAAAACGCTAAGCCCGTTTGCCACCTGCGCGTCAGCGCCTCAAACGAAAACGGCCACCCAATTGGGTGGCCGTTAGCCGTGTTGGAACAGTTTAGGCCAGCCGGACCAAGGCGTGCCGCTTCTTGCCCGCGCTCAATTTGACGGGTGAGGACAGAGCGCCTGCGTCGATCATCAGGCCCGCATCCGTCAAAGGGGCATCGTCCACTTTGGCGCCGTTTTCAGCAATCAGGCGTTTGGCCTCTTTGCCCGACTTCGCGAGACCGGAAATGACGAACAATTGCACGATCGAGATTGGGAGGGTGCCCTCGCCGACGATCACGGTCGGCAGGTCATCCCCAACGCCCCCTCTCTCAAACACTTCGCGTGCGGTGGCCTCGGCAGTCGCAGCGGCTAAAGCACCGTGGGCAAGGGTGGTCACCTCGTTGGCAAGACGGATCTTGGCCTCATTGATTTCGGACCCTTGCAGGGCGCCCAGACGGTCGCACTCATCCACCGGCATTTCGGTGTAGAGCTTCAGGAACCGCCCGACATCCGCATCGGTGGTGTTGCGCCAGAACTGCCAGAATTCGTAGGGCGAGCGCATCTCGGCGTTCAGCCATACCGCTCCGTCCTGAGATTTGCCCATCTTCTTGCCGTCGCTGGTGGTCAACAGGGGCGAGGTCAGACCGTAAATCTCGTGATCCAGCACGCGGCGGGTCAGGTCGATCCCATTGACGATATTGCCCCACTGATCCGAGCCGCCCATCTGCAGAACGCAGCCATAGCGGCGGTTCAGCTCAAGGAAATCATAAGCCTGCAGGATCATGTAGTTGAATTCGAGGAAGCTGAGCGATTGTTCTCGATCCAGCCGCGATTTCACGGACTCAAACGAAAGCATGCGGTTGACCGAGAAGTGCCGCCCGATGTCCCGCAGGAAATCGAGGTAGTTCAGGTCGTCCAGCCACTCGGCATTGTTCAGCATCAGAGCTTTGTTTTCGGCGTCACTGTCATAGTCGATATAGGCCGAGAACACCTTTTTGATGCCCGCGATGTTTTCGTCGATCTGTTCGGGCCCCAACAGGGGACGTTCATCCGCGCGGAACGACGGATCGCCCACCTTGGTGGTGCCGCCGCCCATTAGGGTGATCGGCTGATGGCCGGTTTTCTGGAACCAGCGCAGCATCATGATTTGGATCAGGCTGCCCACATGCAACGATTTTGCCGTCGCATCAAAGCCGATATAGGCCGGCTTGCACCCACTGATCAGCGCTTCGTCAAGGCCCTGATAATCGGTGCAGTCGGCGAGAAAGCCGCGCTCGATCATCGTGGCGATGAAATCCGATTTGGGGTGGTAGGTCATATCGTGCCCTTTGGGTTGATGTTGCGGGGCACTGTATAGGCGTCGCTTTGGGCAAGGAAAAGCCACCATTTCCAAGAAAAACGTGGGCAGTGTCAGCTTTTGACCGGAGGCAGGCGCAACGCATAGAGCATTGCGATCAGGTTCAGCGCGGCCAGTGCAAAGATCGGGGTGATTGGATCGTGCAGATGTGCCACCGCGCCCAGGATCGCAGCAAAGACCATGCCGATCAGTCCGGCACTAACATCGCCAAGGGCGACCAGGTAGGGACGCTCCTGTTCCGATGTCTTTTCAATGATATAGAGATAGCGGCCATAAATGACGCCATTCCCGCCCAGTGACAGCAGCAGGATGACCAGCGCATAAACCCAGACGTTCTGCGCATAGCCAAGGAATGTGAAGGCCAGCGCCAGTATGGCTGAAACTGCCGAGACCAAGCACCCCAGCCACATCACCGGCTTGACCGAGATCCGACCGCTGAGCCAACCCCACAGGATCGAGCCCAGCACCATACCAAGACTGGCGGCCATCACGAAATAGCTGAGTGAGTGTTTGGTGCCCACGTGAAAGGTCGCAGCGTGGATCGTGTAAAACGGCATGGCCAGCTCAACCGAGACAAAGATCAGACGCGTCGTAAGAAACTTGCGATACCACGAATAAGCCATGCCGGTTTTGAAACCGGTCACCAACTCAGCCAACGGTTTGGGTTTGCTTTTGGGTGCGGGGGCACGGGCTTGCTCTTGTTCCAGCAGCCGGACACCGGCAAAGCTGACGCCGGCGGCGAACATGGCGACGACGCCGCACCACAGGACGACGATGTGGCGCTGCATTGGTTCATCCGAGGCCAGCAGATCGCGCGTCACCCAGACCACAAGAATGGCCAGAATGCCTGAGATTGTGGCCTGTGCAAACACCATCCGATTTCGTTTCGCCTCGGGCACCGAGATGCCATAGATTTGGCTGGTGCCCAGACTGGTGATCCCTTGGCACAGTCCCATTACAACCGCGGTTGTCAGAAATAGTAACACAATCAAAAGATTGGGAAGGTTTGTTGCGAACAATGCCACGACCGACAGAATGGCGGCCGTCAGGATGTTGGGTACGTAAACCGCCAGTTTCGCGCGGGTCACCCGATTGATGAACGGAGACATGAAAATCTCGGCAATCAGGCGCGATCCGGTCACGAAGGGCAGCAAAAGGCCCGCGAAAAACGTAGGCGCCCCCAAGGCCAGATACAGGAAGGGCAGCACCAGATTGGGGTTCACCAGCTGCCCGCCAATTGTGGCCAGTGACCCTGACCAAAAGATAAGCTGGTAATTGCGTCTCTGCGCGGGCTGGTTGGGTGTCTGTGTGTCCGTCATGGTCGTCCGTTTGGGGTGCAGTTGGTCGCAATGCTTACTCAGGCCGTGCGCCGGTGCAACCGTCCCGTCGCTCGTGTTGTGGTTGCAGGCGCGCAGGTTGTAGCAAAAAAGCACGTGGACCGCGTGATGTGACTTGCCTAGTGGGGCGATGAACAGGCAGGTTGAGCGCCATAAAACAAGATAAATGAGGTGAGCGTGAACCGGGCCATCAGGAAAGGCGGGCCGATCAAAGCCCTGGGTGCAATGTCTGGCACGTCGCTGGACGGTGTGGATGCTGCGGTGGTGGAAACCGATGGGCATCACATCATCGGTTTTGGCCCAAGCGGCTATCGCGCCTATACCGAGGCCGAGCGCAGCGATCTGCGCGCGGCGCTGGGTCAATGGCACGGCCCGGACGTGGACAAGGCGGCTGAGCTGGTTACCATTGCGCACGCCGAGGCGCTCTCGGAATTTGAAGAGATCGATCTGATCGGCTTTCACGGGCAGACTCTGGCGCACGAACCACATGGGCGGGGTACGTTACAAGTGGGCGACGGCAAGGGGTTGGCGCAGGCTTTAGGCGTGCCGGTCGTCTGGGATTTCCGCAGTGACGACGTGGCGATGGGGGGGGAAGGTGCGCCCCTAGCACCATTCTTTCACTTTGCCTGCGCTAAATGGATCGGGGCGACCCAACCGCTGTGTTTTTTGAACCTCGGCGGGGTGGGAAACCTGACTTATGTGGACCCCGGCTTTGACGGCCCGGAAGCGCCCGGAGCTCTGCTGGCCTTTGACACCGGTCCCGCCAATGCACCCGTTGATGACCTGATGCAGGCGCGTCTGGGCCTGCCGATGGACCGCGATGGTGCGGTTGCGCGTGGCGGCACGGTCGAGATGGGCGCGCTCGAACTGTTTCTGGCTGAGCCTTACTTTACCCGAATGCCCCCTAAGTCTCTTGACCGGAACGACTTTGCCGAGATGATCCGGTTGGTTCAGGAGCTAAACGACGCCGACGCGGTGGCCACACTGACCGGCATGTGTGCGGCGGGCGTGCTGCAGGGGATGGAACATTGCCCCAAACCGCCTGCGCGTCTTCTGGTCACTGGCGGCGGGCGGCATAACCCGGTGCTGATGGAGATGCTGCGCGTCGCACTGGACTGCCCGGTCGAGCCGGTCGAAGCGGTAGGGTTGGACGGCGACATGCTCGAGGCACAGGCCTTCGCCTATCTCGCAGTACGCGTGGCACGTGGGTTGCCGACATCATGCCCTGGAACAACTGGGGTTAAAGCTCTTGTCGGGGGAGGAGTTGTCAGTACGGTTTCGATGGGTGCTGCTGGCTGAAGGGAATTTGGCTGGAACCTCAGATGATAGGCTTTCGTGTCGCTCGGCAGCAAAATTTGCATTCGATGTCGCATGCAGACAAACCCAAGTCTGAAAACTGGTTATCCTCGCTCTTTATGAGCAAAGAAGGCGTCTACCAGAATCTACTGCAACAAGCTCGGGATGCATATGTCAGCCATCCCCAGATGACGTCGTTCGCACCGTTTCCAGATGACATTCAAAGGCAGGAGATTGAGCCATATCATCTCCCGTGTGGCGACGTGTTGCGGCAGGAGGCGGGGCTGGTATCACAAACCTATGCTCGCCTGCAGGATGCGATCGTAAACGCAGCACCTTACGCGGTTTGGCGAGAGACCTACAAATACACAGATATCGGCGATTGTTTCCTGAATAATTTTGGATGTTATTCCATCGTCGGAGCAGGAGGGCCGTTCTTATCGAACAAACTCTGGCTTTGGATTGTTCACATGCCGCCTCAGCTTTACTATCCGTGGCATCATCATCCAGCAGAAGAAATGTACATGGTGATTTCAGGAACTGGCGTGTTCAATCGCGAGGGCTGTCCGAGTGAAAACCTCGGCGAAGGCGGCACTGTGTATCACGAAAGCAATCAGCCGCATGCAATGGAAACGCAGGACGATCCGATATTGTGCCTTGTGGCCTGGCGCAACCGTTTCGATACGCCTCCTGTCCTGACCCCATCCAATTAAACGGTTGGATAGGGGGTGACTTTGACCAGCTTTTTTGTCGGAGGTCACAGGGTCACTGGACGACGGATTTTCACTTCAGGGATTTCATGTAATCCAGTGAAAAATCGGAATACCCCTCAGAAGTCGATTTCAAATGTGCCCGGGTCCAATCGTGCAGCGCGGGCAATTGATGGAACGGCACGTTGGGAAACGCATGGTGCTCGGCGTGGTAGGGCATATTCCAGGCCAGAAACCGGACGATGCGGTTGGTGAAAGTGGTGCGAGAGTTCTCGAGCATATTGGCGACTGAGGGGCAGAGGCCATGTTCGGCTAATAGATAGAGGCGCAAGAAGGGTTGCGCGATCAGCACCGGTAGAATCCATAGCCAGAACAATACTGAAGAATAGAGCAGGCTGAGACCGACAAGGACGTAGAGAACCAGCAATAGCCGCGCCTCAATACGCATGGCGCGGTGTTGGCGGGCAGGCAGGTAGGGCGCGTCGATCCGGCCAAAAGCGTTTTGCATCAGAACCTTTGCCATCCCGCTCCAATACGGCCATCCGCTTAGGTAAATCAGCAGGTCCCGCCAATTCCCGGGTCGTGGTTTGCCACCCAGCTCCGGGTCTTTTTCCGGGTGGTTGGTCCATTTGTGATGGGCCAGATGGAAATACCGAAACCACGTAAAGGGCAGGGCGATAGGGATCGAAACCAGATGCCCGATGACATCGTTCAACCAGCCACTGCGAAACGGTGTCTTGTGCGTACACTCGTGACTGAGCGTAAACAGGAAAACCAGAAGGATGCCTTGGGGAAGGATAAACAGAGGCCAAAGCGGCACCCGCAATGCGATACAGGCCGAGGTGCCCGCCAGTACTATGCCATACGCCGCCAAATGCTTCAGCCCAGCGGCGTCAGATCGGAGCTGAAGCCTTTCTTTCGCCTCGGGCGGGATCGACGCTATGAGCGCGCGGTGGTCCACGGTTTACCCGCGCGCGATATCGAATTCCGGCGCGGCCAACACAAAGCCGTCGAATTCGAACCCGGGTGAGACGGTGCAACTGACCAGAGTGTACTCTCCAGTCGACTGCGCTGATTGCCAGTGGTTCGTGGGTACGATCAATTGTGGCGCGCCTTTGGTCAGGTCGGGGGTCAGCAGGTGATCGTTGGCAGGGCCGTCATCGGTAGCGCTGAGGGACAGGGTCAGTGGCGCACCGGCGTGATACAGCCAGATTTCGGTCGCATCGACGCGGTGCCAGTGGCTGTGTTCGCCAGCCTGCAACAGGAAATAGATGCATGTGCCGGTGGCGCGGCCTTCGTTATCGGCCCGCCAAGTTTCGCGGAACCAACCGCCCTCGGGGTGGCGCTGCAACTGAAGGTGGTCGATGATCTCTTGCGCGGTCATTAGGGCCTCTTGCTTGGTTGTGGTGATTATGCACGCAGGCGTGCGATCCGCTATGGTATTTACGTGTATCCACCATATGTTTGCCGCATGACCTTGAATATCCCGTTTGACAACAGCTATGCCCGTCTTCCCAAAACTTTTTTCGCCCGGCAAGTGCCGGTGCCGGTGCGCGCTCCGCGTTTGATTGCGTTTAATGAAGATCTGGCCCGCGTTCTGGGGGTTACTCCGGGCGATGTACAGGAAATGGCCGAGGTTTTCGCCGGGAATGCCCTGCCTGAAGGGGCCGAGCCGATTGCTCAGCTTTATTCCGGCCATCAGTTCGGCACCTACAACCCGCAGCTCGGCGATGGGCGTGCGGTATTGCTGGGTGAGACGATCGGAACAGACGGCGTGCGGCGGGATATTCAGTTGAAGGGCTCGGGACAAACCCCGTTCAGCCGCCAGGGCGATGGCCGTGCGTGGCTTGGGCCAGTTCTGCGCGAATACGTGGTATCCGAGGCGATGCACGCGCTGGGCATCCCGACCACCCGTGCGCTGGCTGCAGTTGAGACAGGAGAGATCGTCTTGCGCGAAGGCCCGATGCCGGGCGCGGTGCTGACCCGCGTTGCGCAAAGCCATCTGCGCGTGGGGACGTTTCAGGTGTTTGCCGCACGACGGCAGGTCGACAGCTTGAAGCGGCTGACCGAATACGCCAGCGCCCGACACTATCCGCAGGCCGAAGGTCCAATGGGCCTGCTGCGCGCGGTCCGGGACGCGCAGGCGCGGCTGATTGCGCAATGGATGAGCGTCGGGTTTATCCACGGGGTGATGAACACCGACAATTTCTCGATCGCTGGTGAGACCATCGACTATGGACCTTGCGCCTTCATGGACATCTATCACCCGAATACGGTCTTCAGTTCAATCGACCGGATGGGACGATATGCCTATTCCAATCAGCCGGACATCGCCGTGTGGAACCTGGCGCAATTGGCGACCTCTTTGATTCAGCAGGTCGAGGACCCCGAAGCCGCCGTTCAAGAGGCCACTGAGATCGTGCATGCAATGCCGGGACTGATCCAACAGGAATGGCTGGCCCGCTTCCGCGCCAAGATCGGTTTGACGACCGAGGATAAGGGCGACGAGGCGTTGATCACCGATCTGCTGACCCGGATGGCGCATAACAGTGCCGATTTCACCAATACGTTCCGTGCGCTGGGCAGTGACAAGGCCCGCGATCAGTTCGTGAACCCCGAAGCTTATGATGAATGGGCCGACGGCTGGCAGACGCGGTTGGCCCGTGAAAATGACCCGCAGACGGTGATGAACGCCGCCAACCCGGCCTTTATCCCGCGCAACCACCGGGTCGAGCAGATGATACAGGCTGCTGTCCAAGGCGATTTTGCCCCGTTCCATCGGTTAAATGCGGTGCTTGCCCGCGCCTATGAGGATCAACCCGACGCAACCGACCTGACACATCCGCCGACCGAAAGCGAAGTGGTCCACGCGACGTTCTGTGGGACATAGCGAATATCAAAACTTGAATGTCGAGTTTGTAAGCAGTCTAGTGGGCGTTCTTCTGAACATAATGCCAAGCGACTTACCATCGGCACATAATGCTGCATAATGGACGCAACCGGGGGAACTGCAGATAAAATCAGTTTTGTTTTAGGGAGCATAAAATGCGCTTCGCCATTTTGTTGGAAGACGCGGACGGTGTGTCTTATTTTGAAAATCGTGAGATTGATTTCGAACTCAAGACCTTTGCCCCCCCGGCCGCACCGTTTCTGGTCTCAAAAGAGGTCGATGCCGCGCGTATTGCCTTCTTGTCATTGCCTGCTGGGTGGAAAGGGGTTCAACACCGTTCCCCGAAACCCCAACTTGCGACGGTTCTGTCCGGTACGTTCCGTGTTCAGGCGGGGTCGGGCGAAATACGTGATTTCGAAACGGGTGACTTGTTTTGGGCCGAAGATGTCACGGGAACTGGCCATAGCTCGTCCGCCGAAGGGGGTGAGCCCGCCAACCTTATGATTACACAGTTTAAATAGGGGCCGGGTGGCCGAGGAACCTTTGATGTCAGACACAGGATGCCAATGACCAAACCATCAACCTTGCGTATCGCCAGCTATAACATTCAGAAATGTGTGGGTCTGGATTTTCGGCGGCAGCCCCAGCGTATCATGCAGGTCATCGACAGCATGCAGGCTGATATCGTGGTGTTGCAAGAGGCCGACAAACGCTTGCCGCCCCGGCCTGCCGCCTTACCACATTTCATGTTGGATGAGGCCGGCTGGCAGATCGTCGATCTGGGTGGGGCCGGCAGTCTGGGCTGGCATGGAAACGCTGTGATCTGGCGCGGAAATTCGATTCAGGTTCGGCAGACCGGGCACCACGACCTGCCAGGGCTGGAGCCGCGGGGAGCCGTGCGTGTGGAATTCGACACCCAAATCGGGCCGCTTCGCGTGATGGGGATGCATCTGGGCCTGTTGCCTGCATCCCGGCGGCAGCAGATCACGCACATCCGCCGCTTTGACGATGATCTGGACAACATGCCCACCGTCTGGGCCGGGGACTTCAACGAATGGTCGCGCCAGCCAGTGTTGGACCATCTGGCTCCGGATATGCGCTTTTTGGCACCGGTTCCAAGCTTTCCGGCCGCACAGCCCCTGGGGGCCCTTGACCGCATCGCGCTGGGCGCAGGGCTTGAGGCGGTCGTCCACGGCGTGCACGACGCACGGCCTGCGCATATAGCGTCCGATCATCTGCCGATCTGGGCGGACCTGAGACGGGTGGCCTAGGACGCAATTCCCCTGTGGCGCGATCCGCGCAGACGTACTAAGACAGAATCCCGAACTACTCTGAGGGTCACTTATGTCCGATACGATCATCGCCCGCTGTGAAGCAAAAGGTCTGCGCATGACCGGCCAGCGCCGCACAATCGCGCAGGTGCTGCAACAAAGTGAGGATCACCCGGATGTTGAGGAACTGTATGCCCGTGCCTCGAAAGTGGATTCGGGCATCTCGATCGCCACGGTCTATCGCACTGTCAAACTGTTCGAAGAAGCGGGGATTCTTGACCGGCTGGAATTCGGTGATGGGCGCGCGCGGTATGAGGATGCTGAGCGTGATCATCATGACCATTTGATCGACATGCAATCCGGCAAGGTGATCGAATTCGTTGACCCCGAGATCGAAGTGTTGCAGGAAAAGATCGCGGCCAAGCTGGGGTATAAGCTGAAAGGCCACCGGCTGGAACTGTACGGCGTGCCGCTGGAACAGGACTGATTCATCACAAAACGCGAACGACAGGCGCACGGGAATTCATGCTTTCCGGGCGGATAATGCTTGCTTGAACGGCTTTCTTGCGATTTTGCTGAGAAAAGCGGCATTGGGGCCGCAGGATTCAACGGACACGGTCATGAACAACGTACACGGCATTTTGCTGGTCGTCGGCGCGATGGCGGCTTTTGCGCTTGAGGATATGTTCATCAAGCATCTGTCGGTGACCGTGCCGACCGGTCAGATCATGGTTGTGTTGGGTGTGATCTGCAGCCTGGCCTTTGTCGTGATGTCGTTGGCCACGCGCAAACGTATCCTTGATCCGGTGGCGTGGCAGCCTCTGCCTCTGATGCGCGCCGGGACCGAAGCGGTTGGGGCGCTGAGTTTTGTGACCGCGCTGTCTCTGGTCGATCTGTCCACCGTGGCTGCTGTGTTTCAGGCGATGCCGCTGGCCGTCACCATGGGGGCCGCGCTGTTTCTGGGCGAGCATGTCGGCTGGCGACGGTGGAGCGCGATTGGCATCGGCTTCATCGGCGTGCTGATGATTATCCGCCCCGGGCTGGCCGGGTTTCAACCCGAGTCTTTGTTTGTCGTGGCCAGTGTGCTTGCCATCGCCGCGCGCGACCTGATCACCCGTAAGCTGGATGTTCGCGTGGCCTCGTCCGTGGTCGCCCTGCAGGCCTATGTCGCCGTGGCATTTGCTGGCGTGGCGTTGATGGTGTTTTCCGCACAACCCGTTGTGTCTTTAAATACTTGGCAGATCGGTCCCTATCTGGGTGCCGTTGGCTTTGGTTTTCTGGGTTATTACGGCATCGTCATCGCCATGCGGATTGGTGAGGCTTCGGCCCTGACGCCCTTCCGCTATACCCGGCTGATCTTCTCGATCGCCGCGGGGATGCTGATGTTCGGCGAGCGCCCGGACCTGATGACGCTGGCCGGGGCCACGTTGATCATGGGGTCGGGCATGTACACCTTTATTCGCGAACGCCGTTTGGCCCGTGAACTGGCGGTTGCAGCCTGACGGATCGTCGCACGTTGGCGCAAACAGGTAATTGTTAGCCCTAAAGGGCCGGGAATATACATGTTAGCGATAACATGACTGGTTTACTTTTTGCCCGGTGATGGTATGAGGCGTGCAACTGATTGCAGCCACAGGAACGGGCCTCATGAGCACCATTATCGACATCCACGCACGCGAAATTCTGGACAGCCGGGGCAACCCGACCGTTGAGGTCGACGTGATTCTGGAAGACGGCACCATGGGCCGCGCCGCTGTGCCCTCGGGCGCGTCGACCGGCGCTTATGAAGCAGTGGAAAAGCGTGACGGTGACAAATCGCGCTATTTGGGCAAGGGCGTGCTTGAAGCCGTCGCCGCCGTGAACGGTGAGATTGCCGAGGAGCTGGTCGGCTTTGACGCCACCGAGCAGGTTGCCATCGATGGCGCCATGATCGAACTGGACGGAACCGAGAACAAGGGTCGGCTTGGCGCCAATGCCATTCTGGGTGTTTCGCTGGCTACGGCGAAAGCCGCAGCCGATTTCACCACGCAGCCCTTGTATCGTTACGTCGGCGGCACGTCGGCCCGCGTTCTGCCCGTGCCGATGATGAACATCATCAACGGTGGCGAACATGCCGACAACCCGATCGACATTCAGGAATTCATGATCATGCCGACCGCAGCCGCGAATATCCGCGAAGCCGTGCGCATGGGGTCCGAAGTTTTCCACACCCTCAAACGCGAACTATCGGCTGCTGGTCTAGCCACTGGTGTGGGCGATGAGGGCGGCTTTGCCCCTAACATCGCATCCACCCGCGAAGCGTTGGATTTCATCCTGCAGTCCATTGAAAAGGCGGGTTATAAACCGGGTGAAGAAATCCACCTGGCGCTGGACTGCGCTGCCACTGAATACTATCGCGACGGCAAATACGTTCTGTCGGGTGAGAATATCTCGCTAACCTCCGAAGAAAACGCCGAGTATCTGGCGGCGCTGGTCAAAGACTATCCGATCATCTCGATCGAAGACGGCATGTCCGAAGATGATTGGGACGGCTGGAAGGCGTTGACCGATGCCATCGGTGACCGTGTTCAACTGGTGGGCGACGACCTGTTCGTGACCAACCCCGAACGTCTGGCTGAAGGGATCGACCGCGGCTGCGCCAATTCGATGCTGGTCAAGGTGAACCAGATCGGCTCGTTGACCGAAACCCTGCGCGCCGTCGATATGGCGCACCGCGCGGGTTATACCAACGTGATGTCGCACCGTTCGGGCGAGACCGAGGATGCAACCATCGCCGATCTGGCCGTGGCGACCAATTGCGGTCAGATCAAAACCGGCTCGCTGGCGCGATCGGACCGGTTGGCCAAGTACAACCAATTGATCCGTATCGAGGAATCGTTGGGCGAAGTTGCCGAATATGCCGGGGCTTCGATCCTCAAGCGCTAAGTGTTATTCTGATCCTCGTACTTTATCGAGGATCGGCAGATGCTTAGCATCATAGAACCCAGAACGCCGGACCACTTTGATGCGGTCCGGCGTTTGTGTTGGGAATACCGCGACTTCCTCCTGACGCTGGATGAAAAGTCGCAACGTATTGTTCAGACCATCTATTCGCAGGATAAATATGCCCGTGTGATGGAGGCCATCGAGGCCGAACACAGCCCGCCGAACGGTGGCGCGCGTCTTGCGCTGATCGGTGATCAGCCCGTTGGATGTGGCATGTTCCACACGATCGAGCCGGGCGTGGCCGAGATCAAGCGCGTATTCGTTCAGGACGGAGCCCGCGGTACGGGGGCAGGTCGTTCCATCATGCTGTCTTTGATCCAGCAATGTCGCCAGCAGGGGTTTGACCTGATCCGCATGGACACTGGCAAACCATTGCAGACAGCGACCCGACTTTACCTCTCAATGGGGTTCGTTCTGCGGGACGCATACGCCGAGATTCCGGAAATCGCCGAGGGTCATCTGCTGTTTTTCGAGATGAAATTGTAGCGGAACGGATAAGAAAGACCTTTTAGCCGAATTATTTTGCGCCGCTTTCTCGTTGTTAACGCGTGGAAAAAACATAACCCTAAATATTTCTCAGCATAATTCGCGTTATGTGTGAACTTTTTCCTATTTGTCTCAATTTGAGCTGACCTATTGTGACTGGATTACAGAAAAGGGGGTACACCATGACTGGTTCGAAATTCCTTCTCGTAGTTTCAGTGATCAGCACTGTATTTTTGGCGGCCTGCTCGGGGCCGGGGACTTATCCGGTATCGGGGATGCAGGCGTCGTCCACTGACCCGGTGATGGATATGGACATTCCTGGATTCGATATGGGCGTTGAGGCGCGCTAGAGCGGCTTGCTCATCAGCACATAGCGGTCTCGTGCTTTGAAACCGGTGCGCAGATACAGTCTTTGTGTGGCTTCATTGGTCCGGTCGACCTCAAGATGCAATGCGGTCAATCCTGCCCCGGCAAGGGCTTTGGGCAAGTCCAGCAGGACTTCGGTGGCGATCCCGCGACCACGAACTGCGGGGCGGATGTAGATCTCGTCGACAAAGCCGTCCATACCGCCAAATTCGACCGACCAGCCGAAGGTCAGCACGATATAGCCCAGCGGCGCGCGGCCGGGTCCGATCAGATAGACGCACCCGTGGGGGATGCCCTCAAGAAGCGGGGCCAGAGCCTCGCGACGTTGATCGGCGTCCTGTTCAATTCCGGCCTCGGCGTGAAAGGCCGCGACCAGCGACATCAGGCGATCCAGATCTTCGGGACGGGCAAGTTTCAGCGCGGCGCTCATAGGCGGGCCAGCCTTTCTGTTAGCAGATCAAAGAATCCATCGGCGTCGATATCCCCCATGAACATGGCATTGGGGGGATGTTCAGTCACGCGCCACCAATCAGCGACGGTCATGCCAAGGGTCAGGTCGGATTGCGTTTCGATCTGCACATTGACGTGACGGCCCGAGAACAGTTCGGGCCGGATCAGATATGCGGTCACGCAGGGGTCGTGCAGCGGCGCGCCCTCTGAGCCATATTTTTCTTTGTCGAAGCGTTCGAAAAAATCCGTCATATCGGCAACCGCGTGCCCGACTTTTGAATCGAGCGCGCGGAACGCATCGTTGCGATGTTTCGTGACTAAGGCGTCATGGGTGACATCCAGCGGCATCACTACGATGTGAACGCCGGATTTAAACACAATTTCGGCGGCTTCCGGGTCAACGTAAATGTTGAATTCAGCGGTGGGTGTGATGTTGCCCACCTCAAAATACGCCCCGCCCATCAGCACGATTTCTTGCACGCGCTCGATGATATCGGGCGCTTTCTGAAAGGCCGTGGCGATATTGGTCAAGGGCCCCAGCGGGCAGAGCGTCACCGTCCCCGGTTCCTGCGCGCGCAGGGTGTCGATGATGAAGTCGACCGCGTGCCCATCAGCCAGCGGCATCTCCGGATCGGGCAGGACAGGGCCGTCCAGCCCGGTCTTACCATGCACATGCTCCGCGGTGACCAAAGCGCGGTTCAACGGACGGTCGCATCCAGCGTAAACCGGGATATGCGTATGCCCGGCCAGTTCACAAACAATCCGCGCGTTTTTGGCGGTCAGTTCCAGCGGCACATTCCCGGCAACAGCTGTGATGCCCAGCACGTCGATCTCATCAGGGCTGGCCAACGCCAGCAAGATTGCGACAGCGTCGTCCTGACCGGGGTCAGTGTCGATAATGATCTTGCGCGGTGCCATGATTTGCCTCCGGGGTCTTGAAGCGCGGACACTCGCAAGTGTCACCCCACTTGTCCAGCGGTTTCAGGCCTCGGTCGCGGCGTCCACAGGCGGGAGTTTGCCATTGGCGCGGTGCTCTTCGATCTTCACCTCATCCCACAGCGCATCCATCTCGGCCAAATCACTTTGCGACGGCGTTTTCCCGCGCGCGGCAAGACGTGCCTCGACCTGTTCGAACCGCCGCGTGAACTTGGCGTTGGTACGGCGCAGGGCGGCTTCGGGTTCGATTCCCAGGTGGCGGCCCAGATTGACCATCACGAACAGCAAATCTCCAAACTCGTCCTCTAACGCATCGGTATCCATGCTGTTGCGGGCCTCTTCCAGCTCAGCTGCCTCTTCGGTGATTTTGGCAAGCACATGGCTGGCATCGGGCCAGTCGAATCCCACGCGGGCGGCGCGTTTTTGCAGCTTATGGGCGCGCAACAGGGCAGGCAGGTTCGCGGCCACACCGTCCAAAGCGCCTTTTTGTTCCTTGCCCTCACGCTCGGCTGCCTTGATGGTTTCCCAATCCACCGTTTGCTGTTCCGCAGATTTGTCGCGGGACTCGTCGCCGAACACATGCGGGTGGCGGTCGACCATCTTGTCCGACATGGTGCGCACCACGTCCTGAAAAGTGAAATGCCCAGCCTCTTCAGCCATTTGCGCGTGGAAGACGGACTGGAACAGCAGGTCGCCCAGCTCACCCTTCAACTCGTCATAGGCGTTGCGTTCGATGGCATCGGCGACCTCATAGGCCTCTTCGATCGTGTAAGGGGCTATGGTGGCGAAATCCTGTTCGATATCCCACGGGCAGCCTGATTCCGGGTCGCGCAGGCGGCGCATGATTTCCAGCAAACGCTCGATACCCGCATCGCTGTCGTGGATCAGAGGATTTTCGGCCATTGCGAACCCTTTCGTTCCGGTGTCAGATGCATCCATTCCGCAGTCAGGATCAGGAGTCCACCCCAGATGCCCGTCGTCAACCGAATTGCCGATTTCTCTGCCGATATGGCCGCATGGCGCCGGCACCTGCATTCGATCCCTGAATTAGAGTTCGAATGTCACGAAACATCTGCTTTCGTCGCCGACCGACTGCGCGAGTTCGGTGTGGATGAGCTGCATGAGGGCATTGCCAAGACGGGCATAGTGGCAATCATCAATGGGCAGGGTGAGGGGCCGACCATCGGCTTGCGCGCCGATATGGACGCCTTACCGATCCCTGAGGAGACGGGCGTATCTTACGCGTCCAAAAACCCCGGCAAGATGCACGCCTGCGGGCATGACGGGCACACCACGATGCTCTTGGGTGCGGCACGCTATCTGACAGAGACGCGGAATTTCCGCGGTCGCGTGGCGCTGATCTTTCAGCCCGCCGAAGAAGAGGGCGGCGGGGCCGGTGTCATGGTCGAAGAGGGGATCATGGATCGGTTCAATATCTCTCAGGTCTATGCGCTGCACAACGCGCCCGGTTTTGCCGAAGGGTCCTTTTACACCACGCCGGGGCCAATCATGGCGGCAGTGGACACGTTCGAGGTTCATATTCAGGGCGTCGGAGGCCACGGCGCCATGCCGCATGAAACACGCGATCCGGTGATGGCGGCCTGTGGTATCGCGCAAGCGATACAGACTATTGTCAGCCGCAACCACTATGCGCTGGATGATCTGGTGGTCTCGGTCACGCAAATCCACACGGGAACGGTGAACAATGTGATCCCTGATACGGCCTTCATCAACGGTACAGTCCGGACGTTTGACCCTGCTGTTCAGAAGATGGTGATAGAGCGGATGGAACAGATCGTGCAGGGACAGGCGACCTCGTATGGGGTCTCGGCGCGGCTGGACTATGAAAAGAACTATCCCGCCACGATCAACGACGCCGAAAAGGCTGGTTTCGCAGCCGATGTCGCGCGCGACATCTCGGGCGCTGACCGGGTAACCGCCAACGCAGGGCGTGAGATGGGGGCCGAGGATTTTTCTTATATGTTACAGGCTCGGCCCGGCGCATATCTGTTCCTGGGGCAGGGTGAGGGCGCAGGACTGCATCACCCCAAATACAACTTCAATGACGAGATTGCGCCGGTTGGCGCCTCGTTCTTTGCACGGATCGTTGAAAAGGCGCAGCCTTTGGGCTGATGGGGGGAAGACATGGCACTGGAAGACGCAAAAAATCAGGTGGATGAGGCGTTCACCAATCCGGACCTCAAAGGGTTGTCATTTGAAAATACGTTCGGTGGTGCGACGTCATTCCTGCGGCGGCTCTATACTAAAGAGCTGAAGGGCGTAGATATCGCCGTGACCGGCGTGCCGTTCGATCAGGCCGTGACCAACCGCCCTGGTACCCGTCTTGGCCCCCGCGCAATTCGCGAGGCCAGCGCGCTGCAATCGCCGGATGCGCCCTATGGATGGCCCTTCGACGCGCTCAGCGAATTGGCAATCGTGGATTACGGAGATATGGCCTATGACTACGCCAATATCCCTGCCTTTCCCGACACACTGACAGACCACATCCGCACCATTCTGGCCGCTGATGTGTCTTCGGTTTCGTTGGGCGGAGATCACTATATCAGCTTTCCGATTCTAAAAGCCTATGCAGAGAAGTACGGGCCAATGTCGCTGCTGCAATTCGATGCGCACACGGATACATGGGCCGATGACGACATGTCCCGCGTCGATCACGGGACGATGTTTTACAAGGCGGTGAAATCGGGGATCGTGGACCCTAAACGCTCGGTTCAGGTCGGAATTCGCACTACGAATGAGGACACGCTGGGCGTCAACATCATAGACGCGCGCGAGGTGTATGAATCTGGTCCTGCCGCCGTGGCGCAAAAGATCAAGGGTATTCTGGGCGACAGCCCCGTTTACCTGAGTTTTGACATCGACGGTCTGGACCCGGCCTTCGCCCCCGGCACCGGCACGCCCGTCTGGGGTGGGCTGACTTCGATACAAACGCAGATCATCCTGCGCGACATTGCCGGGATCAACATCAAAGGGGGGGACGTGGTCGAGGTCTCTCCGCCTTTTGATACGTCCGGTGCCACGGCGATTGCGGGCGCGCATGTGGCGACGCAGATCATTTGTCTGCTGGGGTGGAATAAGCTGGTCTCGGATTAGTTCAACAGGCTTAACCATTGGTTAGCCATCTTTCCGATATCAGGTTAACCAAAAGGCCGGACGGGAGAATGACGGGCATGACAGAATATAACCAACCCATCAGCGGCAATGATCTGGCCCGGTTCTCCGGCCCAAACACGTTTATGCGCCTGCCGCAGGTGGATTCGCTTGCCGGGCTGGACGTGGCCGTGCTGGGCATTCCGATGGATATCGGCACCTCGTGGCGGTCGGGCACGCGGTTCGGACCCAAGCAGATCCGCAGCGAAAGTGCGATGATCCGGCCCTATAACATGGCCACGTTTGCGGCCCCGTTCGACAGCCTTCAAATCGCGGATATCGGCGATCTTGCGATCAATACATTCTCGCTGGCCGACAGTCTGAAAATCATCAAGGAAAGCTATGATGCCATCCTGGCACAGGGTGTGACGCCAGTGGCAATGGGGGGCGATCACTCGATCACCCTGCCGATCCTGCGGTCAATCGCTGCCAAACACGGGCCGGTGGCACTGGTCCATGTCGATGCCCATGCAGACGTGAATGATGAGATGTTTGGTGAAAGAGAAACGCATGGCACGGTTTTCCGCCGCGCCTACGAAGAGCGGCTGATCGTCCCTGATAAAACCTTTCAGATCGGCATTCGCGGCTCGGGCTACGCAGCATCGGATTTTACCGAGGCTAAGGGCTGGGGCTTTCGCCAATTCCCTGCTTGGGAGCTGTGGCAGCAAAATCTGACCGTGACAGGTGCCCAGATTCGCAAAGAGATCGGCGAGCATCCGGTTTACATCTCGTACGATATCGACAGCCTGGACCCCTCTATCGCCCCAGGCACCGGCACGCCCGAGATTGCCGGGCTGACCACGCCACAGGCGTTACAGCTAATCCACGCGCTGGCGGGTGTGAATGTGGTGGGCTGTGATCTGGTCGAGGTTTCCCCTCCGTATGACGCTACCGGCAACACTGCACTGACAGCGGCGAACCTGCTGTTCGAGATGTTGTGCATTCTACCTGGCGTGACGTCACGATAGGGGCAGTGGCGCCTTGCCACGACCAGCGATCCGAATATTGTTTTGCAAAGCGATGGGATCGGGATGAAAAGAATGTTGTTTTGGGGATTGGTTGCCTGCTTGATCGCCATGGCTGCCATTCGCTTAGCCCCATCAGACCCCAATCGTTGGCACGTCGCTCCTGTCGGAGACACGGATCGCGATATGCCGGGCGGCGTGTTTCGGGTGATCGAAAGTGACCCCGACCGTTTTGCGCGTCTGCATGAAATCGTGACAGATACGCCCCGAACCTATGTGCTGGCGGGATCCGTGCGAGAGGGGATGGTCACCTACATAACGCGCAGCAAGGCTTTTGGATTCCCAGATTACACAACGATTCAGCAGGATGGAGATATTCTGCGTATTAATGGACGATTAAGATTCGGTCGGCGAGATTTCGGGGTAAACCGAAACCGGGTTGATGGGTGGCTGGCTGCTTTGCAGCCCTGACGACAAACACCCCTCTTGCACTTCGCGCCACATGGGGACGTTCAGGGACATTTGGCACTGGGCGGTGAACATGCGGCCGTCGACTTGTAAGCAGATCATCTCACCCAACTCGATGCGCGTTCCGGATTTGTCGGTGCAATAGCAGTCCTGTACCTTGCCTCCGGGACCGACTACATCGGCCATGGCCGGGGCTGCGCACAACAAAATAACAAGTGCCAAACGTGTCATAGCGTCAGCTTAGCACAGGGACGGCCCTTGACCAAAGCGCCGGATTAAGAGACACCGCGCGGATGATCCCCGAAGAACGCCTTGAACAGATAACTCAGCGATTCCAGTATCTCGAAGCGGCCATGGCAGATGGCGCCTCGGGCGGGGATATTGCGGCCTTGGCCAAGGAGTATTCTGATCTGAAGCCGGTCGTGGATCAGATCATGGCGTGGCGTCAGCTGGTCGCCGATCTGGCCGAGGCTGAAACGATGCTGGCCGATCCCGACATGAAAGAGCTGGCCGAGGAAGAAATCCCTGAGCTTCAGGCCCGTATCCCGCAGGCCGAACAAGCCCTGCAACTGGCGTTGTTGCCGCGGGACAAGGCCGATGCGCGTCCAGCGATGTTGGAAATCCGCCCTGGAACGGGCGGGGATGAGGCTGCGTTGTTCGCGGGCGATCTGCTGCGCATGTATCAACGCTATGCCGAAGCGCACGGCTGGCAGTTTGAGATCATTGAAGAGCAAGCCTCGGACCTTGGTGGTATAAAAGAGGTGGTGGCCCACATCAAGGGCGACAATGTCTTTGCCCGCATGAAATACGAATCCGGTGTACACCGCGTTCAGCGCGTGCCCGAAACCGAAAGCGGTGGGCGGATTCATACCTCGGCAGCCACCGTGGCGGTTCTGCCCGAGGCCGAGGATGTGGACATTCAGATCGACGCCAATGACATTCGCATCGACACGATGCGCAGTTCGGGCGCGGGCGGGCAGCACGTTAACACGACGGATTCGGCTGTGCGGATCACACACCTGCCCAGCGGTCTGGTGGTGACGAGTTCCGAGAAGTCTCAGCACCGCAACCGTGAAATAGCGATGCAGGTCCTGAAAACGCGCCTGTATGATCTTGAACGCCAACGGATCGACAATGAACGATCCGCTGATCGCGCCAGTCAGGTAGGCTCGGGCGACAGGTCCGAGCGGATCAGGACGTATAATTTTCCGCAGGGGCGGATGACGGATCACCGCATTAACTTGACACTCTATAAGCTGGATCAGGTGATGCAGGGCGATCTGGATGAGGTGATCGACGCGCTGACCGCTGACGACCAGGCCCGCCTGCTGGCCGAGATGGCACAATGATCGCTGCGTTGACAGCCGCCCAGGCCATGGTTGCCGCCACCGCCCGCTTGCGCGCTGCTGGAGTCGATGATCCGGCACGTGATGCGCGGGTTTTGCTGGCCCATGCCGCACGGATAGAGGCCAGCCGAGTCACGTTGATTGCGCCCGAGGAACTGTCGCCCGAGATTGCCGAACGGTACGATCACCTGATCTCGCTGCGGGCTATCCGCGTGCCGGTGTCGCACTTGCTGGGAGAGCGCGAGTTTTATGGTCGCAGGTTCCGTGTCAGCCGAGATGTGCTGGACCCGCGCCCTGAAACCGAGACTCTGGTCGAGGCGGCGTTAAGCGAACCGTTCGATCATGTTCTGGACTTGGGCACAGGCTCTGGCTGTATCTTGATTACTCTGCTGGCCGAGCGCACCAGTGCTTCGGGTATCGGTGCGGATCTAAGCGAATCCGCCTGTCTGCAAGCCAGCGCCAATGCGGTGCAGCATCAGGTGCAGGACAGGGTCGAGATTTTACGCTCGGATTGGTTTGAAAATATCGAAGGGTTGTTTGACCTGATTGTTGCAAACCCGCCCTATATTTCGCTGGAGGAGATGCAGGACCTGTCCCCCGAGGTGCGTGAACATGAACCGCGCATGGCACTGACGGACGAAGGGGACGGGCTGGGCGCATACCGCCATATTGCCGCCTCGGCCCCGGATTTTCTGATGCCCGGCGGGCGGATTCTGGTTGAAATCGGACCGACACAGGGTAAGGCCGTTGCAGCCCTTTTCCAAGCGGCTGGGCTAGTTGATGCAGGCGTTATCCCCGATCTGGACGGTCGAGATCGTGTTGTTGTCGCCAGAATGCCGTAAAATTGGCGCAAGATGAGGCTGAAATGCGCCGATCAATGTAAAAAAGCTGCGAATTTTTGGACAAACCTCTTGTCTGTAGGCGCTGGACATGCTTACTCAGAGTTAGTCGGAGAGGTTGACGCTGTTTCAGCGGGCCCCTGACGCCAAGCCCAAAAAAGTCGACATCGCGTGACGGCTAATGCCATTGAGCAGTGCAGGACGCGACTTGATCGGCACCGAATGACAAGGCTGACGTAAAGTACGATGAGATCTTCTAAATCCCGCTCGCGGGCCAAGAATAACCGCAATCGCCCCTCTGGCGGCAACGTTGTTAACCGGGTTTTCGATAGTTCAGGCCCCGAAGGCAAGGTGCGCGGCACGCCCCAGCAGATCATTGACAAATACAACCAGCTGGCGCGCGACGCCCAGCTAGGTAACGACCGTGTGGCAGCTGAGAACTTTCAGCAGCACGCCGAGCATTATCTGCGTCTGCTCAGCGAAGCGCAGCGCGAAATCGAAGCGCGCCGCGAAGAGCAAGAGCGCCAGAATCGCGAACGTCAGGCCGAGCGCGACCGGGAACGTGCCGAACGACAGGAGCGCGAAGCGGCCCGTCAGGCCGATCCCGCCGAGGCACCGCAACCCGACGTGATGGATTTCGGAGCCGAAGCTTCCGCCCCCGAATCCGGTCTGGTCGAGACCCCGGAAAGCAAAGATGCCGCCCCGGTGGTCGATGCGCCCGAGAAATCGGAGAAGAAAGAAAAACCTGCACGCCGCCCGCGTGCGCGCAAGCCCAAGGCTGCACCGGTTGAGGATGCCCCTAAAACGGATGGGGATGCGCCAGAAGCGGCGGAATAAATAAAGACTGCGAAATTGCGAAAGCCTTGGATTAATCCGGGGCTTTTTCTTTTACTCTTAGCTTTTTTTGACTTCGCGCGCTAAAGCACAAAACGCCTCAAGCGGGACCTGTTCGGCCCGTTCGGTGGGCTGGATACCAGCTGCGAGCAACCTGTCTTCGATATCCGATGCAACACCTTTTAACGATGCGCGCAGCATTTTCCGGCGCTGGTTAAAGGCAGCCGCGACGACGCGTGACAGTGTGGCAGCATCGGCCGGATAACGCGGCTCGGGCAGGGCGGTCAGGTGAACAACGGCGCTGGAAACCTTGGGTGGAGGGGTGAAGGCACCAGGCGGCAATGACATGGCGATCCGCGCCTCGGCCCGCCATTGGGCGAGGATGGCGAGGCGGCCATAGGCCTTGCTGCCAGGTTGGGCGACGATACGCTCGGCCACCTCACGCTGGAACATCAGGGTCAAGCTCTGCCAGAAGGGCGGCCATTTCGGTGGAGTTAACCAGCGAACCAGCAACTCGGTGCCGACATTGTAGGGCAGATTGGCTGCGATGCGAATCGGTGGAGTCAGGTGCGCCAGCGGGTCGATTTCAAGCGCATCGCCGTTGATCACCTCAAGCCGACCGGGGTAGGCGGCTGCGATATCGTTCAGAGCCGCGATGCAGCGTGTGTCTTTTTCCACCGCCACGACCTTGCGTGCGCCCTCTGACAACAACCCACGGGTCAGGCCTCCGGGGCCGGGGCCAATTTCCAATACGTCGCATTCCGTAAGATCTCCGGCCTGACGGGCGATCTTGGCCGTCAGGTTCAGGTCCAGCAAAAAATTCTGCCCCAGCGACTTGCGGGCCGAAAGCTGGTGGGTCGCGATGACTTCGCGTAGTGGAGGGAGATTGTCGATTGCACTCATGATCCGGTTGCCGTGACGCGGGGTGCGCCGATGATTTTGCCTTTGGTTGGGGTATTTTCAGCCAACAGAAGGGTCAAGCGCTTTGTGCCATGCGTTGGGCCAGCTTAAGTGCTTCGATCAGGCTGGTGGGTGTGGCGATGCCTTGGCCTGCGATATCCAGTGCGGTGCCGTGATCGGGTGAGGTGCGGATAAAGGGAAGGCCAAGCGTCACGTTGACCCCGCGATCGAAATCCAGCGTTTTGATCGGGATAAGTGCTTGATCATGATACATCGCAATCGCTGCGTCATAACGGGCGCGCGCAGCGGCGTGGAACATCGTATCGGCAGGGTGTGGCCCGGTAACGGTATAGCTGTCGTCAGGGAGGTCGGCGATCAGGGGCGCGATCCAGTCCAACTCTTCATGGCCCATCTTCCCGCCTTCACCGGCATGGGGGTTCAGACCCGCGATGGCAATACGAGGATGCGCGATACCGAATTGATTGCGCAGTCCTTGGACGGTGATTGCGATGGTGTCGTGCAGCAGGTCCGGGGTCAGAGCCGAAGGCACCCGGGACAGCGCGATATGGATGGTTGCTGGCACCACGCGCAATTGCGCGCTGGCCAGCATCATGACCACCCGGTCCCGACCGGCCAGGGCGGCGAGAAATTCAGTATGGCCGGGATAAGCGAAGCTGGCGCCGTCGATCAGGGCTTTCTTGTGGATCGGCGCGGTACAAAGCGCCGAGGCCGCACCGGATTGCACCAGCGAAACACCGCGCTCAATAGCGGCGATGACTGAGGGCGCGTTGGCCGGATCGGGTTGGCCGGGGACATTGGGCGCCGGAAAATCCAATTGCAGAACCGGCAGCGCCGAGGCGCTGATTTTAACAGATTCGGACGGGTCAGTTATGCGAACAACCGGCGTTCCCGGCGGCAAGTGGGTTGCATCACCGATATAGAAGAAGGGACATGTGTCGCGAAGGTCCGACCACGCTTTAGCTGCGATTTCCGGGCCTATTCCGGCCGGGTCACCACAGCTGAGCGCGATCGGGAATGTCATTGCTCGACGATGTTTGCTTCGGCGCGCAGCTGCGCCACAAGGCTGTTAGCAAAAGCCTCGAGACGTTGTTGCGTCAGCGCGTTGGCAACGTCCACTCGCGAAGTCTCTTCGCCCAGATCACGGGTGCGGGTGCAGAGCATCAGGAACATCAGGGTCTGGCCATTGTTGCGGGTCAGCGTGGTGGACACCTCATTCAGGTCAAGCTTGGCAAGCTCCAGCGCCACGTCACGCGGAATCTCACCGGGGCTGGCCTGAATCCGTTGCAATACTTCTGGTGGTTGGTCCTTGGCGATGCCGTAGAGGTCATCGCAGGTGTCAATTTCTTCTCTGAGTTTGGCCGCCCGTGCCAGGGTTTCAGCACTACGGCCACCGGCCATATTATAGATCGCGTAGTCTATCTCGGAATAGTTGGTCGCGCTGGTCGCGACCTCACGCAGTCCGCGCATCTGGAACAGCGCAATGGCGTTGGGCAACGAAAGCGGCTGTGTGATCTCTCCGTCCTTCAAACCCAGGATCACCGGTTGCAGTGCTGGCGGCAGGCTGGTGAGGCTCAGCCAGTCAAGTCGTCCACCATTATCGCGGGTGGCTGCCGCTGAATATTGTGTGGCTGCGGCGGAAAACGGGTCAAACCCCTGCAGTTGGGCAATCTCTTGGGCAAGCAGATCAGCCTGGGCAATGGTTTGCTGGTTCACTGGGATAATGATTTCGGACAGCAGCACCTGCAGGCCACCGCTGTCAGTTTGACCCAGGGCGCGGTTGATCTCGTCCTCGGACGGGCGAGCCTGTGACAGGAAACGCGCACTGACATAGTCGCGCCAAGCAACCTGATCGGCCACGAAATCCCGAACGGTTTCGCGATCAACACCCTGATCGGCGAGCAGTTGCAGGAACCGGTCAGTCGACAATTGCCCACGCGCGGCAAATTCGTCGATGCCGACCTGAATGTCTTCGGGGGCCGCCTGGATTCCGGCCTCGCGCATAATCTGGCGACGCAGCCTTTCGTCGATCAGCGCATCACGGACTTCGGCGTCGGACGCACCGGGGGCACCCAGTGCAGTCAGGAATTGTTGCCGTTGTGACAGCTCGTACCAGGTGATGATGTCTTGATTGACTTTGATCGCCGGGGAAAACAGGCTTTGGGCACCAGCTTGTGGCGACGTCAAAGCCAGCGCAGCCCCGATCAGCATTGGGGCGACCGGTTTAAGCCAACCGGAGCGGAGGAAACTGGTGAAACCTGAAATCAACTGCATCTTCTCTTGTACTGTTGGCCGCCACTGTTAACGGAGTACCCCGTCAAGGCTACGGTAAAGCCGAATTCTGTCGAAGGCTCAATACTTGATGATGAAGTAAAGCGCCTACTGACATTCATGTTAACCTGTACGCATTCATTCTGATACGTCACCCCCAACCCATAGCGGATCGGTTCGGATTCGCTTAGGTCATAGCGCGCCAGGGCCCGTGTGTTCCAGTTCTGATCCACCCGGTAACGTCCGGTCAACCGAACTTCGGAAATCTCGTCGTCGATACCTTCAGCCGGGTCCGGCTCTTGCCAGCCATAGCTTCCGGTGAAGCCGACCCGCGGCTGTTGCCAGCCGACCCGCAGTTCGGCTTTAGAAAAGCTGAAATCTCCGTTCAACAAGCCACGGCCAGCCAGACGCCAGCCGTTATTGGTTTGAATCTGACCTGCCAACAGCAAGTCTGACGTTGTCCCCTGCAAGCCCGAGGTCAGGTTGAAACTGGGGTCAGCATCTGCGCGGTATACTTGACCAATCGTGGCAAGGGCCCGCCAACCGCCGGCTGCATAGCGAGACCAGTTCAGGCCCACTACGCCGGTCAAGCCGTCTTCGCGCCGATCAGGGGCCGGAAAGCGGGACAGGGACAACAAGTTACCCTGATCGAATTCCTGAAACGTGCTTTCGTCATTTGGCACGTCATCGTCCGAGACATGAGTCCAGCCGATCTGGGCAATCGGTTCCAATATCTGCGTCGCCCCTGATGACTCGCGCTTGCGCATCGGATAACGCAGCGTCAAAGCCGCACGTGGCGTGGTGCGCGTTACGTTGTCAGGGAAATCGCTGTCGTGACGAATGTTAAACGCATCGACCGACGCACCGGCCCGCACCTCGGCCCGAAGGCCCGACGCAAAAGTCCAGTCGCGCAGCCATTCGGCATCAAAGGTGGCACGAGCAACGTCCCGTCCGACGATATCCTCGTCACTGGTACGTTCATGCGCGTGAGTAACAAAGCCCAACCGAACCTCGCCGCCCACAGAGGTCGGGAACAGACGCTTTTCATAATACAGATCAAAGATCCGTGACGGGATTTCGTCCTGTTCCTCGCTATCGCGCAGGGTTTTATAGTGGGTGAAACTGGTACGGAACGCCGTGTCGCGTTTGATCCGTTCCAGCGCAACTTCGCTACGCAGCCGATCCAGATCTGGCAGGCCATAATCGGCCAGATAAGCATCGTCTGACGTTGTTCTGATGTTGAAAAGGAACCGATAACCGTCGTTCAGGTTGAACCAGCCATTGGCAAACAGGTAACCGCGATCCTCACCCGGCTGCAGATCATCGCGGGTATAGGCGCCCTCAAGCTGGATGCGCCCCCTTTTAAAGGCCTGTCGATAGCGAAACCCAAGTGTATTGGTCTTGGACGAGACATAGGGCGTCAGTGTCAGATCCTTGTGGTCACCCAGCTTGATGAAATACGGCACCTGGACGCCAGTGCCCAACTGCGAGGTGGTTCGGATCGACGGTACCAAGAACCCGGTGGCCCGCTCGAGCGTCGGGTCCGGCAGTCGCAGATAGGGGAAATAGAACACTGGCACATCCAGCACCCGAAGCTGCGCCCCTTCAAAATAGAGTTGCCGTTCCAGTTGATCATGCGTGACCTTGCGGGCGCGGATCTGCCAGATCGGCGGTTTGCCATTCGCGCAGACATGGCACGAGGTGGCCGAAACTTTGCTGAACTGCGTATACCTGCCCGCCGCGCGCGTGGCCTGAACCGAAGCAATCTGCACCTGCTGGTCGAACACCATCCGCGCGCCGATCAGCAGGCCATTCTGAATACCGTCATCCAGTTCGGCCGAGTCCGCCAGGATTGTCGTATCACCGGCCTGATCGATACGGATTGGCCCCTCCAGCGTCAGCGCGCCGGTATCGCGGTCATAGGTGATGCGTTCAGCGGTGATTTTGATGTCACCCTGAAAAGCTTCGACATTGCCTTCAGCCACCAGCACGCGTTCGGGTGTGATGAAGATTTCGTCAGCCACCAGCAGGGCGGGCTGGTCCTCTTGCTGGGTATCCTGCGCCGGGCCAGGGGCTGATTGGGTCTGGGCGGCGGCACCTGTTGGCATTGCCAGAGCCACAGCGCCGGACAGCAAAAGACTTGATATGAGCCGCATCAGCCGTCCTCCGCATGGAGAAGAAGGCCAAGGGAAAGAAGAATGGCTGCAAAGGGCGGAGCCCAGGCTGCGACGAAGATTGGCAATTGACCGTTTTCTCCGAGTATTTGGGCAAAGTTGCGAACGAAGTAGATTGAGAATCCCAAAAGCACTGCGGACAGAACCGCGATACCGGTGCCACCAAAACGGACATGGCGCATGGTAAAGGCCGCGCCGATCATCACCATGGCCACCAGAAAAAGCGGTCGCGCAAGTTGAACCTGCAACCAGACCTCATATTGCTTGGTGGAAAATCCGGCTTCGCGGAGATCACGGATAAGCTGCGGCAAGTCGTAGACGGATACGGAATCCTGCTGGCCCAGTGTGTCCAGAATGCGCTGGCGCGTCAGCGTGGTGGGAATTTCGATGCGCTGATGTGTTTGAGCCGTCGCCTCGGGGTTCACATCATCCGCCAGAGACCAGATCTTGGCATTGTGCAATATCCAAGACCCGTTCGACAGCTGTGCCCGATTGGCATTGATTTGCTGTGTTGGTTTACCATCCGGCGAAAATGTAACGATCGTTACGCCGGTTAGTTCCAACGCATCCGCATTCGTGGTGCCTCGCGCGTGGATGACCGATTGCCCATTTTCCGTACCCTGCCGCAACCAAAGCCCCTCGCTGGTGATCGACAGCGCCGAGTTGCCTTTGTCTTTGTAGGCATCAGACAGGCGTCGGTACTCCTCGGACGTGGCGGCGGTGATCGGGTTCAGCAAGGCCACCGCGAGGGTCCCAATGATCAATGCCAACGTGACCGGAGCCAGCAGCGCCCGGATACCGGACCGCCCGATGGCGCGTGTCACCACCAGTTCGGAATTGCGCGCCAAGCCGATGAACAATGCAATGGTGGCAAGGATGACCAGCAAGGGCAGCATCTCGCTGATCGCTGCGGGTGAATTCAGCAAGGTCAGGTGCAGCAGCGTGCCAAAGGACAGCCCCTCCGAGTTGAACCGGCGGGCTTGTTCGACCAGATCGATCAGAATCAGCAGCGTTAGAAAAATGCCGCCAATGACCAGAAAGCTTTGCATGAACCGGCGGGCGAAATAGCGGTCGAGGATCACGATTGTGCCTCCGCCTTGATCCGGCAGCAGGTGAAATCGGCACCGAAACGGCCAGAATCACCTTCGCCTGCGCGGATGCGCAACGGCATATGCCTGCCCTGTCTCGCCAATTCGTTCTCCCCCGATCCTGCCGGAATTTTTCCGCGACTGTAATGCAATTGGCACGCGGGGAAAACTGCTATCTGGTCAAGCCGCGCGGTGCGGGCTAGGTCTTGGGGAACAGTTTTTGAGGAGTTCGCAATGAGCAGTCTTGTCCCGATCCGGTTTCAGCCCTTTGATACGGATGCAATGGCGCAAGCCGAAGGCCGGGTGGCGGTAATCATCCCATCGGACGGCAAGATGAGCCCCGCGGTGCGTCGGGCCAACCGTCTGACCCGTGGCGCGGTGGCGCGTCTGGTGGAAAGTTCCCGGTTTGAAAAGGTAAAGACGGGCGATGTGATCTCGATGGCCTGGCCTGGTGGAATGGCGGCCGAGGCGCTGGATATCGTGATCCTGCCCCGCCGTCCTGATCCGGCCGAGGCCCGCAAGGCGGGCGCGGCGCTGGCCAAGCTGGCAGGGGGCAAGGACGTGCTGGTGATGGCAGGCAATCAGGTCCGGACCGAAGATCTGACTATGGGCATCGTGCTGCGCACCTATGATTTCGACGCGCACAAGACCAAAGAGGCGGAGGAGGTTGGCACCGTCACCATCAGTCACCAGAAACCCGACGAGGTCGAAGCCGCCTTTGCCCCGCAATACGCCGTGGCCGATGGGGTGCGGATGACACGTGATCTGACTAACGAGCCTGCAAACGTCCTGACCACCACTGAATTCGCCGACCGTTTGGCCGAGATGGCGGAGCTAGGCCTTGAGGTTGAAGTTCTGGAAGAGGACAAACTGGCCGAGTTGGGCATGCGTACGCTGCTGAGCGTCGGGCAGGGTTCAGTCAGCCCCTCGAAGGTTGTGGTGATGCAGTGGAACGGCGGTGACAAGGACGACGCGCCACTGGCTCTGGTGGGTAAGGGTGTCGTGTTCGACACCGGTGGTATCTCGCTGAAACCCGCAGGCGGCATGGAAGACATGACCATGGATATGGGCGGTGCGGGCGTTGTCGCTGGCACCATGCGTGCGTTGGCTAAGCGCAAGGCCAAGGCCAACGTGGTCGGTCTGGTCGGACTGGTCGAAAACATGCCGTCCGGCAATGCCAGCCGTCCGGGCGATGTGGTCAAGTCGATGAAGGGCGACACGGTTGAGATCATCAACACCGACGCCGAAGGGCGTTTGGTTCTGTGCGATGTGATGTGGTACACGCAAGAGCGGTTCCAACCGGTGGGCATGATCGATCTGGCCACGCTGACCGGCGCGGTGATCATTGGTCTGGGCCACGAGAACGCCGGTGTATTTTCCAACAATGACACGTTCTGCGATGCCTTCCTGAAATCGGCCAAGGCCGAGGATGAAGGCGCGTGGCGCCTGCCGCTGGGCAAAGGGTACGACAAACAGTTGAAGTCGCGCATTGCTGATATGAAAAATGTCGGCGGTCGCCCGGCAGGGTCGATCACAGCGGCGCAATTCCTGCAGCGTTTTGTGAAAGAAGAAACGCCTTGGATTCACCTCGATATTGCGGGTGTGGCCTCGGTGTCGTCGGAAACATCCTATGCACCCAAAGGGGCAACCGGCTGGGGCGTTCGCGCGCTCAGCCGTTTGGTGCAGGATAACTTCGAGTAATCGTATGGGGGCCGTCTATTTCTACCACCTGACCCGTCAGCCCTTGGAACACACCTTGCCGGTGCTGCTGGACAAGGCGCGGCAGGCTGGGTGGAAGATTGCCGTGCGGGGCACAGATCCGGCACGGATGGACTGGCTGGATGAAAAGCTGTGGCTGGGGCCCGAGGACGGGTTCCTGCCACATGGGCGCGAAGGTGGCCCGCATGACGCGGCGCAGCCTGTTTTGCTGACGACCGGGCCAGAGGCAGCCAATGAACCGGCCTGTGTCATGGCCGTGGACGGCGCGCCGGTAAACGCCGACGAGGTGGCTTCGCTGGAGCGTGTCTGCATCCTGTTCGATGGCAATGATGATATGGCTGTCCAGCAGGCGCGCGGCCAGTGGAAAGCACTAACTAGCGCGGGTTGTTCGGCGCAATACTGGTCCGAGGAATCGGGCCGGTGGGAGAAGAAGGCCGAGGCTTAAGAGGCTGATCTTAAAAGCTTTCCGGAGACTGACAAATGGAAACAAGACCATTAGGCCGCACGGGAATTTCGGTGACAGACTTATGTCTGGGTACGATGACCTTTGGCACACAGACGTCCGAGGCGGATGGTCACAAGCAGTTGGATATGGCGCTGGCAGCCGGGATCAATTTCGTTGATACGGCGGAGATGTATCCGGTGAACCCGATCGCAAGGGAAACCGTCGGTCGGACCGAAGAGATTCTGGGCAGCTGGAACGCTGCCAACCCGTCCCGTCGTGCAGATTACGTACTGGCAACCAAACACTCGGGGGCAGGGTTCGCCCACGCCCGCGATGGCGCGCAGATTTCGGGAAAGACGATCCCCGAAGCGATCGAAGGCTCACTGCGGCGGCTGCACACGGATTGCATTGATCTCTATCAGTTTCACTGGCCGAACCGCGGCAGTTACATGTTCCGGCAAAACTGGAATTACGCACCTTCGGGGCACAACACCAACGAAGTATTGGACAACATCCAGGATTGCCTTGAGGCCCTGCAAGTGCAGGTCGACAAGGGTAATATCCGCGCCTTTGGACTGTCCAACGAAAGCGCTTGGGGTACGGCGCAATGGCTGCGGATTGCCGAGCAAATGGGCGCGCCGCGTGTGGCCTCGGTTCAGAATGAGTATTCGATTCTATGCCGGCACTTCGATACGGATATGGCGGAACTCAGTGTGCATGAAGATGTGGGCTTGATGGCCTTTTCTCCGTTGGGGGCGGGATTTCTGACCGGCAAGTATCAGGGTGATGCGGTGCCCATCGGATCACGTATGTCGCTGGTGCCCGAGATGGGCGGGCGCACCGGTCCACGCGTGTTTGGGGCCGTGGCGGCTTATCTGGAGATTGCTGAGCGGCATGGGTTGGACCCGGTGCATATGGCACTGGCTTGGTGTCGGACGCGGCCGTTCATGATGTCGGCTATTTTCGGCGCGACCTCGGTGGCACAGCTGGAGCATATCCTGGCCGGTAAGGACTTGCGGCTGTCCGATGAGGTCGTGGCAGAAATCGGTCAGGCGCACCGCGCGCATCCTATGCCGTTCTAGTGGATCTGCCTCCGCTGCACGAGGTACGCCTCCCCGAGATATTTTTAGCCAGCTGAAGCGGATTCCTCAGTGATGAGTAGGTTGTATACGTTCCTGCCGCAGGTCACGGGCCGAGAGGCCGTGTGCGGTGCGGAAAGCACGTGCAAAGCTGGATTGTGAGGCGAACCCCGTAGCCAGGGCCACATCCATCAGCGGCATGTCGGTGTCGGTAACCAGGCGGCGGGCCTCGGCCAAGCGTAACTGCAGATAGTGGTCCTGCGGCGTTGTGTTCAGGCGCAGGCGAAATTGCTGCTGCAGGGTGCGGGGGCTGGTGCCGAGGGTTTCGGCGATGTCCGCCAGTGGCAGCGGCTCGTCCAGCGAAGATTCCATCAAGGTGTTCGCCTTGGCCGTCAGCGCCGTATGGCGGTGTGGGGCACCGGTCCGGCTTTGCGGTTTTGTGGGCTCGGGCGCACCGTCGTACAGGAAAAGACCCGAGACGCGGGCAGCAAAACCGGCACCGTGGCGGGCAGCGATAATGTGCAGCATCATTTCGACCGCTGGGATAGCGCCACCTGAGGTCAGGCGATTGCCGGATACGGTGAAACGATCGGGGCGAACGTCAATATCGGGGAATCGGGTGGCGAAATTGTCCAAGTCTTCCCAGTGAGTTGTGGCTGCGTGTCCATCCAGCAGGCCAGCCTCGGCCAACAGCCAGGGGCCTCCGTCGATGCCCGCCATGGTGGCACCAGTGCCCGCAATACGGCGCAGTCCGGCCAGCAGACTGGGTGTGGCGTGTCGGGCCAGTTGGAACCCCGCGACAACGATCATCAGATCGCAGCTTTGCAACCGTGCCAGCGGAACACCCGGTACGTTCAGTGCGCTGGTCAACATCGCGGGTTCTGCCGTTGCCGTCACATAATCCCAGTCGAAAGCGGGACGATCCGCCAGACGGTTGGCAGCCCGCATTGGATCAACGGCCGAGGCGAAGCTGAGCGTGTTGCATTCGTCCAGAACCAGCACAGCCGTTTTCAGGGCGCGATGTTCGGGTTGGAGTATGTTTTTTGCGGATTTCATCAAGTTCGATTCGCATTCTGGCAAGTGTTTCCACAAGGCTGCGTCAGAGTCGGGGGTGAACGCAAATCGGAATCCGTGGAGAAGCCTGGGGAAAACTCACGGCAAAACCGGGTATAACATGGGGAAAACACAATGCCTCTGGAAATGAACCGCGAAGTCTTCATCACTTGCGCCGTTACCGGCTCGGGAGGGACACAGGATCGCAGCCCACATGTGCCGCGCTCACCCAAGCAAATCGCCGACAGTGCGATTGCCGCAGCCAAGGCCGGGGCGGCGGTGGTGCATTGCCATGTACGCGACCCTGAAACCGGTGTACCCAGCCGCCGTCTGGACCTGTATCGCGAAGTCACGGACCGCATTCGCGAGGCTGAGGTTGACGTCGTTCTGAACCTGACCGCCGGGATGGGTGGGGACATGGTGTTTGGCCCAACCGAATCTCCGCTGCCGCTGCGCGAGGACGGGACTGATATGATCGGTGCAGCCGCGCGGGTCGAACATGTTGCGGAATGCCTGCCGGAGATCTGCACGCTGGACTGCGGCACCATGAACTTTGCCGAAGCCGATTACGTCATGACCAACACGCCGGGCATGCTGCAGGCGATGGGTCGGATGATGACACATTTGGGCGTGAAGCCCGAGATCGAAGCCTTTGACACCGGCCATCTGTGGTACGCCAAGCAGCTGGTGAAGGATTGCGTGCTGGACAGCCCGGCATTGGTGCAACTTTGCATGGGCGTGCCGTGGGGCGCGCCGGATGACTTGAACACCTTCATGGCGATGGTCAACAACGTGCCGGATGACTGGACGTTCAGCGCGTTTGCTCTGGGCCGCAATCAGATGGCTTATGCCGCGGCGGCTGTATTGGCGGGCGGCAACGTGCGCGTCGGGCTTGAGGATAACCTGTGGCTGGACAAGGGCGTGCTGGCCGAGAATTGGCAACTGGTCGAACGCGCCGGGACTATCATCGAGAACATGGGCGCGCGGGTGATCGGCGCGCAGGAAGTGCGTGACAAGTTGGGGCTAGTGAAGCGGGCGCCAGTGGCGAAGTGAAGCCGTTCTGGTTGGTGTGTCTGATTTGTGCCGCGCCACTGAGTGCGGAAACTCCTGATGCTGTCGATGAGTATTTGGCGACCCAGACGGGGCTGTGTGCACAATTGAAGGAAAACGTCTTGTCGGTACCATTTTGGATACATCGGCACAGCCTGGGTGGATGTCGCGTGAACAGCGTACAGCCACTTTCGGCGACCTATGCTCTTGACGTGGTTTGCGAAGATGAAGGTGTAGTCTTGCTAAACGAGACTTGGGAAATGGAACAGTTGGGCAAAACGAAATTCACAATACGTGACGCTGTCGGAGGGATCTTCGGCACTTTGGATTGTAGTGAGGAACAATGACAAAAACAGCAGCGATCATTGGCGGCGGCGTCATCGGCGGCGGGTGGGCCGCTAGATTTCTACTGAACGGCTGGAACGTCCGGGTGTTTGACCCGGACCCCGAGGCCGAGCGTAAGATTGGTGAGGTTCTGGACAATGCGCGCCGCTCGTTGCCGGGGCTGAGCGATGTGCCATTGCCGACCGAGGGATCTCTGACGTTCTACGAAGATATGGCGGAGGCCGTGCAGGGTGCCGCCTGGATACAGGAAAGCGTGCCTGAACGGCTGGACCTGAAACTGAAGGTCTACAAGGGGTTGCAGGAGGTTTGTGATCCAGATGCGATCATAGGCTCCTCGACCAGCGGATTTAAACCCTCCGAATTGCAGGAGGGCGCGCTGAGGCCCGAGCAGATCGTGGTGACGCACCCGTTCAACCCGGTCTATCTGCTGCCGTTGATTGAGCTGGTCCCAACCGGCAAAAACTCGGCCGAGATGGTTGCCAAGGCACAAGAAATGCTGAAGTCCGTCGGGTTTTTCCCGCTGTACATCAAGAAAGAAATCGACGCGCATATCGCTGACCGATTTCTTGAGGCCGTTTGGCGCGAGGCATTGTGGTTAGTCAAAGACGGCATCGCCACGACCGAAGAGATCGACGAGGCCATCCGCATGGGCTTTGGCATTCGCTGGGCGCAGATGGGCCTGTTTGAAACCTATCGCGTGGCCGGAGGTGAGGCCGGGATGCGGCACTTCATGGCTCAGTTCGGGCCAGCGTTGAAATGGCCGTGGACCAAGTTGATGGACGTGCCGGACTTTACTGATGAACTGGTCGACCTGATCGCGGATCAGTCGGACGCGCAGTCGGGCATGCACTCGATCCGCGAGCTGGAGCGGATCCGTGACAACAACCTTGTGGGCATGATGCGCGCGCTCAAAGCGCAGAATTATGGAGCAGGCGCGGTGCTGAACCAGCATGACGCGCTGTTGAAACCTGGCGCGTTGCCGACGCTGGAACAGGCGGACCTGAGCCAGCCGATCCTGACACTGGCCCGCGCGGTGCCGTTGGACTGGACCGATTACAACGGCCACATGAATGAGGCGCGGTATCTGGAAGCCTTCGCCGCCGCGACCGACCGGTTCATGGAGATCATCGGCTGCGATGCGGATTACATCACCTCGGGCGGCAGCTATTTCACCGCTGAAAACCACATCCGGTATGTCGACGAAGCACACGCAGGCGCCAAGATCGAAGTTCGCACGCAGATGCTGTTGGGGCAGGGCAAGAAACTGCACGTGTTCCACAGCATGTATGAGGGCGACAAGCTGCTGGCCACGGGCGAAAGCTTCCTGCTGCATGTCAGCCTTGAATCTCGTCGCCCCAGCGCACCGTCGCCGGAAATCGAGGCCTCCATGACGCGGATCGCCGAGGCGCAGGCAGGGTTGCCCTACCCCGAAGGCGCGGGCGCCGCGATCCGGAAACCCGCATGACCGGGCGGGTTCTGATTACGGCTGGCGCCTCGGGCGTTGGCCGTGCCATGGCCGAAGCATTTGATGATGCAGGCTATGGTGTTTGGATCACGGATATTGACGAGGCGGTTTTGAATACGGTGCCGGATCACTGGGAGGCTCGTCGCGCCGATGCCGCAAGTGAGTCCGATATGGGCGCCGTTTTTCAGGATATCGCAGCCGAAGGTGGATTGGATGCGCTGTGCGCCAATGCAGGCACGGCAGGACCGACAAACGCGATCGAGGATATCGGGTTGGCAGATTGGCGGTCCTGCGTTTCGGTCAACCTCGAGGGCGCTTTTCTGGCCGTGAAACATGCAGTCCCTTTGATGAAGACCGCGCAGGCGGGCAGCATCACCCTGACGTCGTCAACTGCTGGTCAATACGGGTACCCGTACCGCGCGCCATATGCAGCGGCGAAATGGGCGGTGATTGGCCTGATGAAAACCCTTGCGATGGAACTTGGCCCCCACGGTATTCGCGCCAATGCGATTTGTCCTGGAGCGGTTGAAGGCCCACGGATGGAGGGTGTGCTGGCGCGCGAAGCGGCCGCAAAAGGTATGACCCGCGATCAGGTCTATGCGGGGTATGCTTCGGGTACCTCGATGGGGCGCTTTGTTGAAGGTCACGATATCGCAAACATGGCCGTGTTCCTCGCCTCGGATGCGGCGCGGCTTGTTTCGGGGCAGGTTATTGCCGTGGATGGGCACACGGTGAATCCAGATCCGAAAATCTAACTCGGTTTAGAAAACACACAGAACCCCAATGCCCTGGCGCAATAAGGGCATTGGTGATCGGCTTGGGGCAGGGCTTTTTCGAAACGCTGAAGCTAGCCCTGATTTGGCCCGCGAATTTGGCGGATGGTCTGGCGGACAGCTTGCCAGTCTAGCGCTTCCTGTCTATTTCCGGCGGCTTCACATTCGCGCATCTTTTGTGCGGCTTCCGCCTCGGCCCGGTCGCCGTGAACAGTATATAAGGCCCGTGCGTATTGAGCGGTCTGTAGTGCGTCCATTCCTGTCGTCCTCCGTCTGTGATCGGAATACCCGAAGGTTCGCGCCGAACGACGATAGCACAAGACAGGCTTAGGTGCATCCTTAGTGGTCGGAAATTTGCGAGCGCAGCCGTTTAAGGTGTTCTGAGAAGTCGCGCGCAGTCAGGTCAGCCTCGCGTACCAGTCGGTCGAAATGGCGGGTGAAGGTTTCGATCCGATCACGATCCCGAAAGGCCATATAGTGGCTGCCGGCGTAGAAAACACAAAGCAAAGGGCCGAAGATCGTGACCGGAGCGGAATAAAGCCGTTTTGCGTCAAACAGATAGATTCTAAGACGCGGGTAGAGCTGTTGGCAAATCTCCAGCAGATGGTCGATCTGTTCCAACCGGATTTTGGGACAAAGACCGTCGTAATAGCCCCGCGCATGGACGAAACTATCGATTTCATACAGCGGCATGGCGATTTCATAGTCGGATTGCGCGCTGCGCATCCACATCAGCCGGTCAGCCGAGGCTCCGATGGCCTGATCCGCCGTCCGCCCCAGATGCGGGGCATATTCCCACTCCAGCACCGCGCGGGTCTTTAACATGTCGGGCAAAGTCGCTGGAACATAACGGATTTTGTACCCTGCGGCTTCTTGATGCCACTCAAAGATGCGCTCATCCACCAGCGCACGTGGTGCTTCGGTCATTGTCAGTGAGCTGGCCAACAATTCCGCTGCGCTTTCGGGTCGGTCGGACAGGCTCAGAAGCCAATCCGCCGAAACCCCCAGCGCCGAGGCGCAACTGCCTACCACATGTGCATTTGGCAAGCGCGCGCCTTCACCCGTCAAAAGCTGCGATACGGTCGAACGGTCCACCGCAATCTGACGCGCCAGCGCGCTTTGACTGACGTGTCGCTCCTCCATCGCCCGGGCTAGGCGAGTACGGAACTGTGCCGCGCGGTCTCTTTTGTCGATTTTTTCCTGCATATGTTTAAAAATATCACAGTTGATGAGTTTTGTTAATCATATTCAGAATTTTCAACGGATGCCGTGACCCGTAATTTTGAAGACACAACAATAATATGGGTGACGGAATGGAAACACGGCGCAGATCAGTCGTGAAAGCGGTGCTGTGGAATGCGATGGGCTTGCTGGTGATGACACTGGTCGGGCTGGTCGCGACTGGCTCGGCGGCTGTGGGCGGGACACTGGCGATTGTAAATACGGCCATCGGATTGACGATGTACGTTATTTACGAGCGCGTCTGGGCCAAAATCTCATGGGGGCGCAATGTCTAGGCCTGCAGCACCCGAATGGGGCACGTTCGCCCTGATCCTGGCTTGCTATGGGGCGTGGCTGGCAGTGATTTTCCTGATGCCGGTTTGGCTGGCAATTCCGGTGATGGGTCTGGTTGCGGCGCTCCATTCCTCGTTGACGCATGAGGCGCTGCACGGCCACCCGTTTCGTACAAAATGGCTGAATGAGGCTCTGATGGCGCTGCCTCTGACCCTGTTCATCCCGTATCAGAGGTTCCGCGACCTGCATCTGGCCCATCACCGGGATGAGACGTTGACCGACCCCTATGACGATCCTGAAACCAACTATCTGGATCCACAGGTCTGGGGCGCATTGGCCGGGTGGCAGCGATGGCTGCTGTCTGTGAACAACACATTGTTGGGGCGCATGGTGCTGGGTCCGGCGATTGGCCAATTCATATTCACGCGGAATGAATTGCGCGGTGCGTTGCTGGGCGACCTTGGCATCCTGCGGGCCTGGGCGCTGCATCTGGTTGGAGTGACCTTGGTTTTGTGGGTGGTCGGGCACTCGGCAATGCCGATTTGGGCGTATGTTCTGTCCGCCTATATCGGGCTGGGGCTGGTGAAGATCCGCACCTTCCTTGAACATCGCGCGCATGAAAATCCGCAGGCCCGTACTGTGATTATCGAAGATCGTGGGTTGCTGGCTTTTCTGTTTTTAAACAACAACCTGCATGTGGTTCATCACATGAATCCTGGTGCGCCCTGGTACCGCCTGCCTGCGCTATATCGCGCCAGCAAAGATCGGTATCAGACCCGGAATGAGGCTTATGTCTACCGGTCTTACGCGCAGATCTTTAAGGCGTATTTCCTGCGGGCCAAGGATCCGGTGGAACATCCTCTCTGGCCAAAGCCTTGATTTAGCGACACAAGGGGGCCATGAGTTTATGGATTCCCATCACAATCGCTGCCGCCTCGTTCCAGACAGTGCGGTTCATGCTGCAAAAATCCCTCAGCACCGTAAAGCTGACGGCGGCCGGGGCGACGTTTGCCCGGTTCGCGTATTCGATGCCACTGGCGCTTTTGGGACTGATTGTGGCGCTGCAAGTGACTGGCTTCAGCCTGCCGCCGCTGACGGGGTGGTTCTGGGTATACGCTGTCATCGGTGGCACCGCGCAAATTCTGGCAACGATCTGCGTGGTCGCTTTGTTCAAGCAACGAAATTTTGCGGTTGGGATTACCTTTAAGAAAACCGAAGTTATTCAGACTGCAATTGTCGGTTTTCTGGTGCTGGGCGATCAGATCTCGTACGGGGGTCTGGTTGCGATCTTGCTGGGATTGATGGCGGTGCTTTTGCTGTCCAAATCACCCGGAGGCGACGGGGCGTGGTGGAAACATCTGACCAACCGGGCGTCGCGCCTAGGGTTGGGGTCAGGAGTATTGTTCGCCTTTTCCGCCGTCAGTTACCGGGGTGCGTCGCTTGAATTGGGTGATATTGACGCGTGGTTTCGCGCTCTGATCACTCTGGCCGCGGTTGTGACGTTCCAGTTCCTCAGCATGGCGCTATGGCTGCTGTGGCGCGACCGGGCCGAACTGCTTGCGGTGTGGCAGACACGTCGAACCGGGGTGTTTGTCGGTTTGACCAGTCTGGGCGGATCGTTTTGCTGGTTCTTTGCGTTCACCTTGCAGAACGCGGCTTATGTCAAAGCGTTGGGGCAGGTCGAACTGTTGCTCAGCCTGTTCGCATCGATCCTGTTTTTCCGCGAGACCATTACCCGGCGTGAGATCGCCGGGATGGCGTTGTTGGGGTTGTCGATCCTGGCGCTGGTGCTGGCGATTTAACCAGCACGACGCTCGGCAAAGCTTAGGGCAATGAAGCTGGGCAGGTGATCGCCCATGCCCACAACCGCGTTGCCGTTATCCGAACGACGGCCACGACCTTTAGGTTCTTTGTCCTTTTTGCGGTCGCTCTTTTTGCCTTCGTTCTTTTGCGTGTCGGCAGACTTGGTCTTTTTCTCAGGCTTCGGCGTGTCGGCTTTGGGTTCGTCCTTGACCGGATTGTCGAGCTTTGGAATGTCCTTCTGGATCAGCTTTTCAATCGCAGCCAGCGCCTTTTCGTCACGGCCCGAACAGATGGTAATCGCCTTGCCGTCGCGCCCGGCACGACCGGTGCGGCCGATGCGGTGAACGTAATCCTCGGGGTGGCCGGGGACGTCGAAATTGAAAACATGGCTGACCGACGGGACATCAAGGCCACGCGCAGCCACGTCCGAGGCAACCAGCAACCGCAACGAGCCGTCGCGGAAACCGTCCAGCGTTTTCATCCGCTGTGATTGGTCCAGATCGCCGTGGATCGCGGCAGCGTCATAGCCGTATTTCTTTAGCGATTTTGCGCAGATATCAACGTCTGTCTTGCGGTTACAGAAGATGATCGCGTTGGTGCATTTTTCACCCTCGGCATCGATCAGAGCGCGCAAGACCTTGCGCTTGGCGCTGGCCTCTCGGTCGCGACGGCCGCCTTTGAACATGACCACGCCCTGTTCAATGGTTTCCGAGGCGGTCGCCTGCCGGGCAACCTCCACCCGCGCGGGGGCAGACAGGAAAGTGTCGGTGATGCGTTCAATCTCGGACGCCATGGTGGCCGAAAAGAACAGCGTCTGGCGGGTGAACGGCGTAAGCGAGAAGATGCGCTCGATATCGGGGATAAAACCCATGTCTAGCATCCGGTCAGCTTCGTCCACGACCATGATCTGCACGCCGGTCAACAACAATTTGCCGCGTTCGAAATGGTCCAGCAGTCGGCCGGGAGTTGCGATCAGAACATCGACACCACGGTCGATCAGTGCGTCCTGTTCCTTGAAGCTGACGCCTCCGATCAACAACGCCTTGGTCAGTTTCAGGTGTTTGCTATAGGTGTCGAAATTCTCGGCGACCTGTGCAGCCAGTTCCCGTGTCGGGCACAGCACCAGCGACCGTGGCATCCGCGCGCGCGCGCGGCCCCGTGCCAGCATTGTGATCATCGGCAGCGTAAAGCTTGCAGTTTTTCCCGTGCCGGTCTGGGCGATCCCCAATACATCACGACCTTCCAGCGCAGGTGGAATTGCGCCTTCTTGGATCGGGGTGGGGGATTCGTATCCGGCTTCCTCAATGGCTTTGAGGACCTTCGGGTTCAGGTTCAGTTCGTTAAATTTTGTCATGTATGTCCGGTTCATGCGGACATTAGACCTGGCCCGCGCGTCAAAGGTGTGCCGGGCCCGGATGGCCATACGCTGCATTGCGCAATTTCGGCTTGGAGGGGGACATAACAAAAACGCCGGGTATGGTCAAATGAAGACCTCTTTAAGGTTTTTACTGTGCTCTCTCTGCGGATTTCTCGCAACAATTCAGTCACTTCCGGGAAAGTGTTTCCTGACTTTTTCGTCCAAATCCAGGGGCCGATATCGGATCAGGTCATGTTGTTCCAGACGGGTTCTCACGTTGGGGTCTGCACCGCTGATTTCGTCAAAAAATGCACGCAGCCCATCCATGCCGCCTTCGGCCTCGATCCAGCTGAGTAATTCGTTCATGTTCATGCCGCCCCGTTCACGTGGAACATTCAGGGACATTCCTGGCTGATACGAGCCACGCGCCAGGCGAAATCGAAGGTGAGCCTTAAAATGTTCCCAGTCGGGGGCGTGTCGATGGCACAGCTCCAACCCCGGCAATTCGAACTTGCAGGGCAAGAGGGTTTTATCCTGGAACAGGTTGTGGATACGAAAGCTAAGTTTCTTCAGGCCCGTCCGGACGATCAGCTTACCTTGCAAATGGCTGAAGAACCCACCCAAAACAAAGGCGCCATAACGCGGGTACAGCGATTGTACGAGGGCGTCGCGGTGGGGGGTCTTTGGAAGATGCGCCTTAAAAAGATCCGTGCCACCGCCCACGGCTTCGATCGGGCGGACACGTACAGCGGGGATGTGGTTGGGAACATCGGTCAGTTGCTGGGGAATGGGACGGTCTGTCCACAGAAACTCGTCCATGTCGATATGGGCCAACCAATTCAGATTGGTCTTGCGATAGGTGAATGACGCATTTGCGGTCTGACGGTTTTGATGCCGTTCGGGCCGTTCACGCTTGCGGCTGGCCCAGAAGGCCTCATCGCATGTATGCACGTCGACCTTCGGATGCCGATCCAGGGCATCGAAAGCTTTGGAATTGGGTTCATCCAGATAGATGTGCATCCGGTCGACCCCAAGATCGAGGTGATAGGCAACAAATCGCAGGATATCCGGGGCAGGGCCCCGAACCGTTGAAACAATGCCCCAGCCAGAGCCGTCAGTCATCAATGTGATCCAACAGGGACTGCCGGGTCTTGTAGTGCTGGATTCGCCCAAAAATGCTGCGCGGGTCGTACATCACCAGTTTCAACATCCGGTACCCCAGCGGGCGCAACACCGCGTCGTTTTCTGCATGACGCCAAAGGCGTGCCAAAAGGTTTCGATCCAGATCGCCATTCCTTAGCGAATAGCCCGCCATGCCGAATGCCAATGGAACGTCGTGGTGTTTTTCACCCTGCATATCAAAGGCTTGATCGTTTGGACGAAGGGATACCCGACGCTCGCTATCATGCAGCTTGATCAGATCGTACAACAGGTACAGACCCTGTCCGCCCAAGCGCTGATCCAGTGTTTCGCCATGGTCGGCGAATGTGGTTGCCGAGGAAATAAGCCAACGCACAGGCAGGTCCCGCGCCAACTCTGACCCCTTTTCCCGCCACATCCGCAGAAACAGCGCCCGCGCCTCAGCCGGTGACGGATGCCGGCGCAGCAATGCGATGCACATTGCGTGAACAAGATGCAGCAGCGATTGGCCAGAAAATTCCTGCTGCAGCGCGTGGTACTTCCTGCGCGCGTCCTGCTTGTGGTCAAAGCTGGCGTCCGGGTCAGGTTTTTCTACGGGTGTTTGGGCAAGTTCACTCAGATCAACACCCGGCGGCGGCAGTACCCGTTGTGGATCGCGATAAGGAACCTCTTTGCGTTCCAGATGGCGCATCACCGAATAGAAACCGCCGGGATAGTTTTCCTGATCCAAATCCGCCATGCTTCGGAACCCTAGAGAACGGTGCCCAAACTACAAGACCCGGGTCAAACCATCATTTCCTTGGTCGCTGTCAGGTTCAGCTCGGGGTAATCACGCACGACCCGGTCGATATCCCATTGCAAGCGCGTCAGATAGACGATGTCGCCGTCATGATCATGGGCGATGTGCTGTTTATTAGCGTTGACGAACTTTTCAACCTCGGCCTTGTCACCGCTCACCCAGCGGGCAGAGGTGAACTGCGACGCCTCGAACCGGACGGGCAGACCGTATTCCATCTCAATCCGGCTGGCGAGGACTTCGAACTGCAGAGCGCCAACGACGCCGACGATATAGCCCGAACCAATCGATGGCTTGAAAACCTTGGCCGCACCTTCCTCGGCAAACTGCATCAGGGCTTTTTCCAGATGCTTGGCCTTCAGCGGGTCGGCTGCCCTGACAGTTTGCAGCAATTCCGGTGCGAATGACGGGATCCCGGACACGCGCAGCGCTTCGCCCTCGGTCAGGGTGTCACCGATGCGCAGCTGACCGTGGTTGGGGATACCAATGATGTCTCCGGCCCAGGCCTCTTCGGCCAGTTCGCGGTCAGAGGCCAGAAACAGCACAGGGTTCGAAATCGCCATCGGCTTCTTCGACCGAACATGGGTCAGCTTCATGCCACGTTTGAAATGGCCGCTTGCCATGCGGACGAATGCAACCCGGTCGCGGTGCTTGGGGTCCATGTTGGCCTGCACCTTAAAGACAAAACCGGCGACCTTCTTTTCATCAGGCGCAATTTGTCGGGGTTCAGCGGACTGGACCTGCGGCTGCGGGCCATAGGCGCCGATACCTTCCATCAGTTCCTTGACCCCGAACGAGTTGATCGCCGAGCCGAACCAGATCGGAGTCATGTGCCCCTCAAGAACCGCCTGCGGGTCCAGAGCAGGCAGCAGCTCGCGCGCCATCTCGACCTCTTCCAGCAGCTTGTCCAGCAGATGCTCGGGTACGTGTTCGGCCAGTTTGGGGTCGTCCAGACCGTTGATCTGAATGCTTTCAGCTACCTTGTTGCGGTCGGCGCGGTCCATCAATTCCAGTCGGTCGCGCAGCATGTCATAGCAGCCGATGAAATCGCGACCCACGCCAATCGGCCACGCAGCAGGCGTGACGTCGATGGCCAACATCTCCTGAATTTCGTCGATGATCTCGAACGTATCGCGGCTTTCGCGGTCCATCTTGTTACAGAAGGTCAGGATCGGCAAATCGCGCAGGCGGCAAACCTCGAACAGTTTCTGCGTCTGGCTTTCCACACCTTTCGCGCCGTCGATCACCATCACGGCGGCGTCCACTGCGGTCAGCGTGCGATAGGTGTCCTCGGAGAAGTCCGAGTGACCAGGCGTGTCCACTAGATTAAACCGAAAGTTCCCGTAGTCGAACGACATGGCCGAGGCTGAGACCGAAATACCGCGATCCTTTTCCATCTGCATGAAGTCCGACCGGGTCCGCCGCGCCTCGCCCTTAGCGCGCACCTGACCGGCCATCTGAATAGCGCCCCCGTACAAAAGGAACTTTTCAGTCAGCGTCGTCTTGCCCGCATCCGGGTGCGAGATGATGGCGAATGTCCGGCGTCGGGCAATCTCAGGCGGCAATACGGGTTGGTTGGTGGCGGTATCAAGCATGAACGCGCGTATAGGCGGGGAATCCTGCCGAAGCAAGACAAAGGGGGTGTTCAGAATCGTATGGTTATGCCAATAAGAACAAATAGTGAACAAAAGATGGAGAGGATCAATGAATTTGAAAGAAATCGCAGACGAACTGGTCGCTGGGTGTCGTGAGGACCGGGCCAAGGAAAACCTAAACAAATTATACGCGCCTGATGCCGTTTCGGTCGAAGCGCAAGAGATGGAAGGCATGGGGCGTGAAACGCACGGCGTCGAGGGCATCCGCGGCAAACACGAATGGTGGGAAGGCGCGCATGAGGTCTCGGGCGCGTCGGTCAGTGAGCCTTATTTGCATGGCGACGATCGCTTTGCTGTAATTTTCGAAGTGCAGGGCAAGGTTAAGAAAAGTGGCGAGACCTTCGATATGAAAGAGGTCGGTATCTATCACGTCGCCAACGGAAAAATCGTGCGCGAAGAGTTCTTTTACTGAAGCTTTGTGACTTCTGGTCTTCCCTGTCTGGCCGGTGCTAGAAATGCGGGCAACAACAGATGGGGAGGATCAGATGGATCTGGGAATTCGCGGAAAGCGCGCGCTGGTTTGTGCAAGCTCAAAAGGGCTGGGCTTAGGCTGTGCCGAGGCGTTGGCCGAAGCTGGGGTTGATCTGGTGATGAACGCGCGCGGGGCCGAGGCGTTGGGTGCCGAAGCTGCTCGTTTGCGGTCCGAATATGGCGTCGATGTGATAACCGTGGCTTGTGATGTAACCTCGGTAGACGGACAGGCGCAAGTTATCGAAGCCGCGCAGGGCGTTGATATACTTGTGACAAACGCCGGTGGCCCGCCACCCGGACTGTGGTCGGATTGGGATCGTGACGATTTCATCAAGGCGCTGGATGCAAATATGCTGACACCGATTGCCTTCATGAAAGCCTTGTTGCCGGGGATGATGGACAAGGGCTGGGGCAGGGTGGTCAACATCACGTCGCAATCCGTGCGTGCGCCGATCCCTGCTTTGGGTCTGTCCAACGCGGCGAGGACTGGTTTGACCGGCTATGTCGCTGGTACAGCGCGACAAGTCGCGCCGCGTGGAGTGACGATCAACAACCTACTGCCGGGCATTCACGCGACGGATCGCGCGGAGTCGCTGGATGGTGGCGTGGCTGCACAAAAAGGAATTTCCATGGATGAGGCGCGCGCCGAACGCGCCGAGACGATCCCTGCACGTCGGTATGGGACGCGGCAGGAATTCGGCGCGGCCTGCGCGTTTTTGTGTTCGCAACACGCCGGCTTTATCGTCGGGCAAAATATACTGCTGGACGGTGGCGGAACCAATCTGACGATGTGAGCCATGGCACAGAACTTCTCGCTCAAAGATCAGTTGTTTAACGCGGAAAAGACCCGTTATTTGGCGGGCCTTTTCGCCGATGCTGATCCATCCTTTGATGCCAAGGCATTCGAGGCGCAGGTCATGTCGCGATTGCTGGAGCTTGAACTGAAAGAGCGCATGGCTTGGATTGCCGACTGCCTGCAAAAGGCCGTACCCGGAGAGCTGCCGACTGTCGCGCCAATCCTTCTGCGCGCACTGCCACCGCCTTTGGACCCAACCAAAACAGATGATGATTTCGGCGATTTCATCTTTGCGCCTTTGGGGGATTGGATCGTTTCAATGGGGTTGGAGTATCCTGATCTGGCTTTGGAAGTGCTTGAAGAACTGACCCAACGGTTTTCGATGGAGTGGGCCATTCGCCCATTCCTCAACCGCTATCCGGATCAGGTCTTGGCGCGGATGGAACTATGGTGCGGGCATGACAGCTATCACGTGCGCCGTCTGGTCAGTGAAGGCACACGACCACGGTTGCCTTGGGGGCAGGCGGTAGGGCTGGAACTGACCGACCCGCTGCCATTGTTGGACCGGCTGCATAGTGACCCAACACGCTATGTTACGCGGTCTGTGGCGAACCATCTGAACGACATCACCAAGAAAGACCCTGCGCTGGTGCTGGACCGGTTACAGGACTGGTCCGAAACCGGGACACAGGATCGGGACGAACTGCGCTGGATCACCTCACATACGCTGCGGGGGCTGGTGAAGGCAGGCCATCCCGGCGCCATGAAGATGTTGGGCTTCGATCCTGAGGCCGAGATAACCGCCAGCGTGCTGGTAAGCCAAGAGGCGCGGATTGGTGGGGCGCTCGAGTTCGATGTCTCGCTGAACGGTGCGGGGGATCAACCTGTTCTGGTCGACTATATCATTCACTTTCAACGCCCTGGCGGCAAAACTTCGGCCAAGGTGCATAAGCTGAAGCAGGCGACCTTGCGCGGTGGTGCGCTGAGTCTGACCAAGAAGCACAAGCTGAAAGGCAATGCGACCACGTTCAAGCTGGTCCCCGGCGCGCATCGGCTAGAGATTCAGGTGAACGGGCGGGTCCGCGCCTCGGTCGATTTCGACTTGCTGGGCTAGGACAGGACCCTCACGCTTTTGTCAAAATTGATAGCAGCGGTTGCAGAGGCGGCAGTGCTGCATTAGCTGCGAAGCAGCCAGTGAGGAAAGGGGTGCTGCGATGAAGCATGAATCAGTGCAGAATTACTATGGCGAGGTCCTGCAGGGCAGCGCGGATTTGCAAACCAACGCGTGCTGTACACCCGACGACATGCCGGACCATGTTAAAAAGATCCTCTCAAAAATTCATGACGATGTGCTGACGCGCTACTATGGTTGCGGCCTGATCGCGCCGCTGGATCTGGAGGGGATGAGCATCCTTGATCTGGGTTGCGGGGCCGGTCGCGACGTTTACGCTCTGTCGGCGATGGTGGGTGAAAAGGGTCGCGTGGTCGGGGTCGATATGACGCCGGAACAGCTAGAGGTCGCCCGCGCGCATCAGGATTTCCACGCGCAGGCCTTTGGTCATGCTGCCAGCAATGTAGAATTCCATCACGGCTACATCGAAAAGCTGGATGAGCTGGGCCTGGAACCCGGTTCCTTCGACATCATCGTCTCGAATTGCGTGATCAATCTGGCCACCGACAAAGAGGCCGTCCTACGCGGTGCCCATCGTCTGCTGAAAGAGGGTGGTGAGATGTATTTCTCGGACGTCTACGCCGACCGTCGTGTACCGCAGGCCATGGCCGAGGATGAGGTGCTGTACGGCGAATGCCTGTCCGGCGCACTGTATTGGAACGATTTTCTTTCGATGTCGCGCAAGGCGGGGTTCGGTGATCCACGCCGCGTCACGCACCGCCCGCTGACCATCGAGAACCCTGTGCTGGAAGAACGCGTCGCACCGCTGAAGTTCCTGTCGGCGACTTATCGACTGTTCAAACTGTCCGAACTGGAACCCGCTTGCGAGGATTACGGGCAGGCCGTCATCTACAAAGGCACCATCCCGCACGCGCCACATCTGTTCGAACTGGATGACCACCACGCGATCGAAACAGGCAAGGTGTTTCCGGTCTGCGGCAATACATGGATGATGTTGAACGATACCCGTTTCGCGCGGCATTTCGACTTTATCGGTAATTTCTCGACGCATTATGGCATCTTCGATGGTTGCGGCGGCGAAAGCCCGTTTGAAGCCACCGGCGCGATCACGAGCGCGTCGACCGGCGAGGCTACCTCGGGCGGCTGCTGCTGATCACTTGCACCGGACGGGCGGGGTTGCTATCCCCGCCTAAGCCCGATGAATTCGATCGGGAAAAGGCAACGAGGCCCATCGGTGACAATAGACGTAACTCCTCCTCGTCTGGAAATTCGCAATCTTAACGCACGGTACGAGGGGCGGGTTGTAGTTGACGACGTCTCTTTGACGGTTGAAGCAGGGAAAGTGACTTGCCTGCTTGGGCCTTCGGGGTGCGGCAAGTCGACCACGTTGCGCATGATCGCAGGGGTTGAGATGCAGGAATCCGGTGAGATCTATGTCGACGGCAAGCTGATCTGCGACACCGTGTTCCGGGTTCCGCCCGAACGCCGCGAGATCGGCCTGATGTTTCAGGATTTTGCGCTGTTTCCGCATTTAAGTGTTGCCGACAACGTGGCCTTTGGCCTGACGGGGCATAAAGAAGAAAAGCGCGCGCGCGTTGATGAGTTACTGCGCAAAGTTGATCTTATCCACTTCATCGACCAATTCCCGCATCACCTGTCCGGGGGCGAGCAACAACGTGTCGCTCTGGCCCGCGCACTGGCCCCGCGTCCACGGATCATGCTGATGGACGAGCCGTTCTCTGGCCTCGACAACCGGCTGCGCGACGGTATTCGGGATGAGACGCTGGCGATCCTCAAGGAAGAAGATGCCGCCGTTGTGTTGGTGACGCACGAGCCCGAAGAGGCGATGCGCATGGCTGATGAGATCGCACTGATGCGCCGCGGCAAGATCGTGCAGCAAGGTGCGCCTTACAACGTCTATACCCGTCCGGCTGACAAAGCGGCTGTGGCATTTTTTAGTGATGTGAACGTGTTGCAAGCGCAAGTGAATGGAGCGTTGGCCGATACACCCTTTGGTCAGTTTCTAGCGCCGGGCATTCCCGACGGCACAGATGTTGAAATTGTATTCCGGCCACAGCACGTGCGGTTGGACTTTGACCGCAATGGCAAAGGCCCGCTGCCCACGGCAACCGATGGCGTTGCGGCTCGCGGCACGGTCGAGAGAGCGCGGTTCTTAGGCAACGAAAGCCTGGTCGAGTTCCGCATGGACCATGATGGTTCCGTTCTGAAGGCCACGGTGCCGAATGTTTTCGTGCCAAATCCGGGACGGGTCATGTGGCTGACCATTCGCCGGGATCGGTGCTTTGTTTTCCCCATTTAGGGCCTGAAAACGTAGTTTAGGCTCAAGTGGTGCGCGAAAGCCTCAGATTGCAGGCGTGCTTTGCTTGCCGCCGCGCGGGGGCGGGTCTATCAAGGTCAAAACGCTGCGGTGGATGGGGCAAATGCGTATTCTTCTGACCAATGATGACGGCATCAACGCGCCGGGCCTGATCACGCTTGAGGCGATTGCCGCCGATCTAGCTGGGCCCGACGGAGAAGTCTGGGTGGTTGCACCTGCGTTCGAGCAATCGGGTGTCGGCCATTGCATCAGCTATACCCATCCGATGATGGTCGCCAAACTGGGTGATCAGCGTTTCGCCGCCGAGGGCTCGCCCGCCGATTGTGTGCTGGCCGGTCTGCACGACGTGATGAAGGACGCGCCGCCCGATTTGGTGTTGTCTGGCGTGAACCGGGGCAACAATTCGGCGGAAAACACGCTGTATTCCGGCACTGTCGGTGGCGCGATGGAGGCCGCGTTACAGGGCATCCCGGCGATTGCCCTGTCTCAATATTTTGGTCCGCGTAATCTGGGGCTGGACGATCCGTTCGAGGCCGCGACCCGGTTCGGGGCGGGTCTAGTGCGGAAAATATTGGACGCGACCCCGGCCGAGCAGGGCGATTACCGTCTATTCTACAACGTAAATTTTCCGCCCGTGCCCGCGGGCGAGGTTCTGGGCACCCGGATCGCACCGCAAGGATATCGCCGCGATACGCATTTCTCGGTCGAGCCGCACAGTTCGCCCTCTGGGCGGCGGTTCCTGTGGATCAAGGGTGGGTATCAGCACAATCCAACCGCGCCGGGCACGGATGCGGCGGTTAATCTGGCGGGCTACATCTCGGTCACGCCGATGCGCGCGGATCTGACGGCGCATGACGCGCTTGAGGCATTGAAGACGATCGAATGACCGGACCAGATCCAGAAACAATCATGCAGTTCCTGTTTGCCCTGCGATCGCGCGGGGTGACGGATGCGCGTGTGCTGGCCGCGATGGAGCAGGTCGACCGTGGCCGCTTTGTCAAAGGTCTGTTTGCCGAGCGCGCATATGAGGACACACCTTTGCCGATTGCCTGCGGGCAGACGATCAGCCAGCCGTCAGTTGTGGGGCTAATGACACAGGCGCTGGACGTACGCCCGCGCGACACAGTGTTAGAGGTCGGTACAGGCTCGGGCTATCAGGCGGCGATCCTGTCCAAACTGGCGCGCCGGGTCTATACGGTCGAACGCCACAAGCGACTGGTGCGCGAAACTGGTGCGCTGTTTCGCGAGCTGGGGCTGACCAATGTCACCGCGATGCTGTCGGATGGCTCCTTTGGTTTGTCCGAACAGGCCCCGTTTGACAGGATCATTGTGACGGCTGCGGCAGAAGACCCTCCAGGGCCGCTCTTGGCGCAGCTTAAAATCGGCGGTATCATGGTTTTGCCGGTGGGACAGTCGGATGCGGTTCAGACCCTGATCCGGGTCAGGCGGACCGAGACCGGTCTGGACTATGACGAATTGTTACCCGTTCGTTTCGTGCCCTTGTTAGAAGGGCTTGGCAGGGACGGGGCGTAAAAGAATATTCTGCAACATGCGCCGGAACCCCGGAAAACACGGGCAGGCGTTGAGGACAGTAAGATGAGAGCAGTTTCCAAATCAGCGATGCTCCGCTGCGTGACAGGTGTGGCGGCTTTGGCGATTCTGGCAGGGTGCGAAGGCCCGCTGGACTACGATCTGCGCGGACAGGTCGGCGGATTTTCGACCGCAGATGCCGCGCGAGGGGTGACCGCGAACCGGCCAGCACCGGATGCGCGCGGGGTCATCACCTATCCGAACTATCAGGTTGCCGTTGCGCAACGCGGCGATACGGTCGCCTCGGTTGCTGCCCGCGTCGGTTTGCCCGAGGGAGAGTTGGCCGTGTTCAACGGTCTCAAACCGACGGACAAATTGCGCGACGGCGAGGTTATCGCCCTGCCGCGCACGGTCAGTTCGACCAGTTCGGTGGATATCGCCTCGATAGCCGGAACCGCGATTGATGAGGCGCCGGCAGATGGCTCGGTTAGGACATCGACGTTGGCGCCCGCCCAACCTGCGACCGCGCCTACACAGGCCCCTGTGGCATCGGGGCCCGAGCCGATCCGTCACCAGGTCAAACGCGGCGAGACAGCTTATACCATTGCACGGCTTTACGACGTGCCAGTGGATGCGCTGGCCGAATGGAACGGGTTGGGGTCGGACTTTACCGTACGGGAGGATCAGTTCCTGTTAATCCCGATCAAGAACCAGCCTGCTCCAAGACAAGCGGCTGTGCCCGCCAGCAATGTGACACAACCCGGCCAGGGCTCGCCCACGCCGACACCGCCAAGTGCCACGCAACCGTTGCCGGACGAGGTGATCGCTCCGGCCACACCTGCGCCCGACGTGACGGCCGAGGCTCCGACAAACCAAAGTAGTTCTGCCCTGGGATTGCCAGTTACCGGGACGATCATTCGCACCTATGACAAGGGCAAGAATGAAGGGATCGACATCGCCGGACAGTCGGGAGCTGCGGTAAAGGCAGCCGAAGCCGGGACCGTTGCGGCGATCACCGCAGATGCGGATCAAGTGCCGATCATCGTGGTTAAACACAACAGCGACCTGCTGACCGTCTATGCAAACGTCGACAAGATCACGGTTAAAAAGGGCGACCGTGTGCGCCGAGGCGAGCAGATTGCATCCTTGCGGGGTGGGGACAATTCCTATGTCCATTTCGAGGTGCGCAAAGGGTTCGAATCCGTCGATCCGGAACCTTATCTGAAGTGATTGGAATGGCCCATTTCGGGCCATATACCTGACAGCCGGGTTTAGGCGTGCGGGTCGAAATCGCTCAGTGTTTTGCCGGGCTCGTCAGCGAAGATTTCCGGTAGGGGTGAGACAGCTTCGATCAGGTCGATGCGAAACACGCGGAACCCTTCGCGCAACTCACACCATGCGGTAAGGGTCCAGACGCGGCCCCAGTACTCCATATGAAGAGGGCGAATGGTGCGGTCTGTCAGAACGCCGTCGATACGGCGATAGGACAGGTGCAGTTTCTGCCGGGTTTTGATCGCGGACCGAATCGGAGCCATATGCGCCAGCCCCCGCGCAGCGTCGGCAAAGGGGTAGACGGCGAATTTCCACGTGTCCGCCTCGGCCACGACCTGGGTGGGCAGTACAGCGTCAATCTTGTCGGCCAGGGTTTCTGCGGCGGCCTTCAGATCGGGGTCTGCGGCCTCGGCCACGATGGCCATGCCGAGGTTCAGCGCTTCAAGCTCGGCCGGGGTCAGGTTCAGCGGGGGCAGGGTGATTTGTTCGCGAACCATATAACCCACACCGCGTTCACCCTCGACCGGAACGCCCGAGGCCACCAGCGTATCCATATCGCGATAGATCGTACGAACCGACACTTCGAGCCGGTCCGCAATATCCTGCGCGCGGTGCAGTTTGCCGTCGCGCAGGATCTGAATGATGTCGAACAGACGATCAGAGCGGCGCATGACACGCCGCCCGGACCGCGTTTAAGCGGTCATGTTCCATAGCACATTCTCGTGGCGCATCTGGACACTGTCGGGTTGGATCGCGGCCATCAAGGCCGGGGCAAAGGTTTGCTGCGGGAATTGCGCCGCTGCGTCCTTGGCGGCCTTCATATTCGTCCAGATTACATAGTCGGTCCAACGGCCATCTTCACCCTGGCTTAGCTGACGGTGGGCAAATCCGGGGGCCGAGCGGACGAACGCCTCGGACGCCTGGCTGAGTTTGACGAACTCTTCCGGTGTTGTCCCGTTGGCGAGGGTGAAGGTGACGATTTCAGCAACATGGGTCATTTGATTCTCCGTTGACCAGTTTTCGATGCCCTGTTCCTAATGCCCTTCAACTGACATAAACCTGTCAGTTGTGAAATGCCAGCCTGCAAAAATTGCGTGATCGGATCAATTTTGAGCGCGGAAATGATCTGGCGCACTTTTGCGCAGGGCCATGCAGGCGTAGACACAGACCCAGATCACATTCCCGGCGCAACGCGTCGACGTACAAGGAGAAGAGACATGCTCAACAATATCGGCCTTCCCGGTCTGCTACTGATCGCCGTTGTGGTGCTGGTGCTGTTTGGCCGCGGTAAAATCAGCTCGTTGATGGGTGAAGTGGGCAAGGGCATCACCTCGTTCAAGAAGGGCGTCAAAGAAGGCGCGGACGAGCTGGAGCAGGACGCTGCCGAAGTGGCCAAGGACGTCACGCCCGAGACCGACAAAGACAAGGCCTAAGCGCAGATGTTTGATCTGGGTTGGACCGAGCTTCTGGTCATTGGCATTGTTGCCCTGATCGTTGTGGGGCCAAAGGACCTGCCGGTTCTGTTTCGCAATGTTGGCCGCTGGGTTGGCAAGGCCCGTGGTATGGCGCGCGAATTCAGCAGCGCCATGAACGAGGCCGCGGATCAGGCAGGCGTGAACGAGATCAAAAAGGGTCTGAACGCAGCCGCCAATCCCGTCAGCACCGCCATGGACAGCGTTAACGAGGCGGCGCGGGACGTTGCCAAAAGCATCGATCCCACCAAGTTCGACCCCGACAGCGAAACAGGCAAGTTGGCGGCTGAGCGGGCTGAGCAGGCCAAGAAGATTCAGGCCTCAACTGCCCGTGCTGCGGCTGAGCGTAAGGCCAAAGAAGCGGCAGATGCGCTAGCCAAAGCCGAAGAGGCCGAGGCCGCACTGAAGACTGAAAGCAAGACATGACAAAGACCGACGAGATCGAAGACAGCTCGGCCCCGCTGATCGAGCATCTGGCGGAACTGCGCACGCGGCTGATCCACTGCGTCGTGGCGTTTTTGGTCGGGATGATCATCTGTTTCACTGTGGCCACGCCGCTTTTCAACTTCCTTACGAACCCTTTGTGCGAAGTTTTGGCCGAACGCGGGCAGGATTGCGGGTTGATCTTCATCTCGCCGCAAGAAGGGTTCTTCGTTGCTATCAAGGTCTCGCTGCTGGGTGGCTTTATCTTGGCCTTCCCATATATCGGGATGCAGATGTGGCGCTTCGTGGCGCCGGGCCTCTACCGATCGGAAAAGAACGCTTTCCTGCCATTCATGCTGGCCTCGCCCTTCATGTTCCTTCTGGGGGCAAGCTTTGCGTTCTATGTCGTAACACCACTGGCTTATGACTTCTTCCTCGGGTTCCAGCAATTTGGTGCCGAAGGAGAGGCCGTGGTCGAAGGCGCAACTGCGGCTCCGCTGAGCGTGGTGTTCCAGGGCTCGGCGCAGGAATATCTGAACCTGACGATCAAGTTTATCGTGGCCTTTGGCCTGTGTTTTCAACTGCCCGTTCTGCTGACCCTGATGGGCAAGGCGGGACTGGTTACCGCCGAAGGGCTGGGCTCGGTGCGCAAATACGCTGTGGTCGCCATTCTGGTACTGGCCGCGCTGGTGACACCGCCTGATGTGATTACGCAGGTTATTCTGTTTGTGGTGGTCTACGGCCTGTATGAGATTTCGATCTTCCTCGTCGCCCGGGTCGAAAAAAAGCGCGAAGAGCAACTGCGTGCCGACGGCTACTATGACGACGAAGAAGAAGCCGACGAAGAGATCGTGCGGGAAGAAGACAGCAAGTAACCCCGCTGAAAACCATGCAACAGGCGCGCCTAACCGGCGCGCCTTTTTCGTGTCTGGCCCTTGTTGCGCCGCTTCGAACATGGTTTGAACCGCGCAAGACATGACGCCGGAGGCCCCAATGGACGACCAAGCCCTGAACCGTATCGCCGACGCGCTGGAACGGATGGCACCAGCCCCTTTGGACGCGCCCGATTTCGCGGCTGCCCCGGCATTTGTCTGGCATGTTGAACCGGATCGGCTGGAGCCCGTCACGCAGGTCAACCGCGTCGATCTGGATTTGCTGGTGGGCATCAACCGGTCCCGCGATACTCTGCTGGACAATACGCGCCGATTTGCTGCCGGCTTCAAAGCAAATAACGCGTTGCTTTGGGGCGCGCGGGGGATGGGAAAATCCAGCCTCGTCAAAGCTGTTCACGGGACGCTGCAGATGGATTTCCCAGATCTTAAGCTGGTTGAACTCCAGCGCGAGGATATGGGCTCAGTCGCCCGCCTTCTGAATCACCTGCGTGCCGCACCGCACCGGTTCATTCTGTTCTGCGATGACTTATCGTTTAGTCATGACGACCAGCACTATAAATCGCTCAAGGCAGTGCTGGACGGGGGTATCGAAGGGCGCCCGGAAAACGTCGTATTCTACGCCACATCGAACCGCCGCCACCTGATGCCGCGCGATATGATCGAGAATGAACGCTCCAGCGCGATCAATCCGTCTGAGGCGGTCGAGGAAAAGGTTTCACTGTCTGATCGGTTCGGCCTGTGGTTGGGCTTCCACCCTTGTGATCAGGACGAATACCTAGCGATGATCGACCGCTATTGCGGGGCATATGGCGTGTCGGTTGACGCCGAAACCCTGCGTGCCGAAGCCATCGAATGGCAGGCGACGCGGGGCGCGCGGTCGGGCCGCGTGGCTTGGCAATTCTTCGTCGATCTGGCCGGGCGCAACGGCGTGCACATCGCCTAACCCGCCCGCTTCATCTTTTTCCAAATACTCACGCCGGAGGCATGGCCCAAAGGGCCATTCCTTACAGCAAAGACAAAATCCGAGCGGCTTCGTCTGCCGTGCTGGTCAACGCATCGCGATCCTCACCGGGATGGAATCGCGCACGTACGGCGGTTGGCATCGGGGCAGGTTCGACAATTGAAACCCTCGGGCCGGTGCGTTTGGTCTCTTGTGCCCAGCCACGTGCCAGCGCCATCTGCGCCGCCTTGGTTGCACCGTAGATGCCGTAAAACTTCTGACCGGCTTTCGGATCGTCAAAGAACACGGCATGGCCGGTTTCACCCAACAGGGGGGCAATATAGGGGATCAGAACTGACGTCGCCGTGGCGTTGGTATTTACGGCCTTGGTCCACTCTTTCGGGTCGATGAAATGCGTGGGTGTCAGGGCCGAGGTGTGAACGGCCGTGTGCAGCCACAAATCCACCTTGCCCCAGCGATCATGGATACCCCGGCACAACGTCGCCATGGCGTTGGGGTCGGCGATATCCATCGGTGCCAGGGTTGCGGCACCGCCTTTGGCCCGAATGCGGTCATCCAGTTCTTCCAGCCCGCCGGTGGTGCGGGCGACGGCGACAATGTGATATTCGGGTGCCAGTGCCTCGGCCAGGGCAGCGCCCAACCCACGAGAGGCCCCGGTGACGAGGGCAATTTTGGTCTGATCGGTCATGACAGGGGTTTGAACCCCCGCACGCAGGGCGTCAAGACAGATTAACTGCCGGGTATGACGATCCGCTTGGTCTGGCCGCTTTGTCGCAGCATTACGCCGTCGGCATCAATGGCAACGATGGTGCCCGACGACACGCGGCTGCCCAGCTTGACCTCTTTCACACGTCCCGAAGACATACGCATAAGGGCCCGCATGTCCGATTTCGGGCCAAAGACCCCCAGAACAGACAAAGAGCTTTTTTTCAGCACGCCTTTTTGCGTGGCCGCGCTTTTTACAGTGGCGTTTGACATGTATTCCGGCCTGACCACAGCGGCCCGACCCCTTGATTGAGTGGTTGGCAACCAGCGGGCTACCAAACCGGATCAGAAAGGAAAAGCCCGGTTGGCCGAGCACTTCCCAAGGGGATTCGGCATTGCGGCGAAGCCCTTGCGATTGCAATTTCTTCACCGATGGGTTGTGGCGGAAATCTACCGATGCGGCCTGCCAGGCAGGCAGAAAAAGGCCCGCATCACATCGGTGAAACGGGCCAAAAAGCAAGGTCGATTCGGATCAAATCCTATCCCGAGGCCAGCTTCGCGCTGTTCCACGAGCCGCCCGGAACTTGCATATCTGCGCGTTTCTTGCTGACCCGATTGCTGTTTTCGAGACTGTCCAGATAGTCATCGCTGACGCTGCCGGTGATGTAATTGCCGTCGAAACAGGAACAGTCAAAGGCTTCGATCTCGGGGTTGCCTTCTTTGGCCGCCCAGATCAGGTCGTCGAGATCCTGATAGAACAGGGCATCTGCGCCGACTTCCTGACGGATTTCTTCGATATCTTTGCCATTGGCGATCAGTTCATGCTTGGTGGGCATGTCGATGCCATAGACGTTGGGGAATTTTACCGGCGGTGAGGCGCTGGCGATGTACACTTTTTTAGCCCCGGCTTCGCGGCACATCTGCACGATCTTCTTGATTGTATTGCCGCGCACAATGGAATCGTCGATCAGCAGAACGTTGTGATCGCGGAACTCCAAGGGAACGGCGTTCAGCTTGCGGCGCACCGATTTCTGGCGCTCTTCCTGGCCGGGCATGATGAAGGTTCGCCCGACATAGCGGTTTTTGACCAGACCTTCGCGGTATGGAATGCCGGTGGCCTTAGCGACCTCAAGTGCCACGGGGCGGGCGCTGTCGGGCACGGGGATGATGCGGTCGATCTCAAGCCCTGCGGCTTGGATCTGGCGGGCCAGCGTCTGACCCATGCGCATCTGGGTTTTGTAAACCGAAACGCCATCCAGCAGCGAGTCCGGGCGGGCCAGGTAGACATATTCAAAGATACACGGGGTCAGTTGACCTTCGACCGCCTGGAAGGTGTGCATGTTTCCATCCAGATCAATCAGTATGGCCTCACCGGGGTTAAGGTCGCGCAGCTTTTCAAAGCCGTTGATGCCAAAGGCCACATCCTCTGAGGCAAAGGCGTAATCGTCGCCGTCGCCGTCCACATCGCGCTTGGCGACGGAAAGAGGACGGATGCCATAAGGATCGCGGAACGCCAGCATGCCGACACCGGCAACCAGACAGATTACCGAATAGGCGCCTTGGATTCGCTCCATCGTCATCTTCACACCGGCAAAGATGTTGCGGATCGGTTCGCCGTTGCCGTTGACCTTGATCGCATCGGCAACCTTGTCGGCCAGCACGTTCAGCAGGATCTCCGAATCCGACGTGGTGCGCAGGTGACGGCTGTATTTGGCGGTCACCTTCTCACGCTGTTCGGCGGTGTTGGTTATGTTGCCATTATGAACCAGATAGATGCCATAGGGCGCGTTCACAAAGAACGGCTGCGCCTCGGACGCGCTGAGCGATCCTGCGGTCGGGTACCGCACATGACCCATGCCGATCTTACCCAGAAGGGTCTCGGCGTCTTGTGCGTTGAACACGTCCTTGACCAGACCATTTGCCTTCTTTTCACGGAAGAAGCCGTCGTTATAGGTGACGATCCCCGAGGCATCCTGACCCCGGTGCTGAAGCATCAGCAGCCCGTCATAGATTTCCGCAAAGACATCATGTGTCCTGCTTGCGATCCCTAAAATCCCACACATGTACGGGCTCCAATTTCCATGACGTTTTGACTAGCGGTGATGATCTGAACGTCTGCATGGGTATGCCAGTGCGCCTTGTTTCCATCCCGGCTGATGATGCAAACGCGCCAATGTCACGAGGGCAAGCGCGAGAGAAAACAGGTACAGCAAGATCGGTGGCTCCGATTCCATGTCAGTTCGGCCTCCACATAATGCCTAATGCGCCCTGTGTCATCAAAGGATCACATTCACCAATCGTCGCAGGTGCGTTTTATGAAAGGTGACTGGAATAGGTGACATATAGGCATGCTTGTGCTGTCATGGTGCAAGTAGCGGTTTTTTACCTAGTGTATGAGTTTCGATAGGACGTTAGCCATGTGGGAACACAAGCAAGGAAGAAAAAAGGAAGACCCAGTAAAACGCCGGTGCCATCGCTGCCGTGGCATGGGCCGGTCGCCTTGTCCGATTTGCAATGGCTCTGGCGAGGTGATCAAAAGCCGCGATATCCACGGCAAACCCATAATGGGCCGCTGCGAGGGGTGCTTTGGCCTGAAGAACACCCGATGCACGGTTTGCGGTGGAGAAGGTTTTTTAACTGAATACGTCTGAAAGGCAGCCAAGAAGAAAGCCCGATCAATGCCGGGCTTTTTCTTATTCAGTTGCGGTCGGTGCCGTGGTTTCCGATGCCTCTGGCGCCTCGGTGCCGGCGCCACAGCTTGCCACCAGCTCTTCATATTGTTGTGTGACCCAACCCAGCCATTGCTCGGGGTTTTGTTCTTCGATGCGGTCGCTGAATTGTTCGAACACTTTGGCGGAACGGCTTTCGTCGACCATCGTATAAGATTGACCGGTCATAACAGTGTCATAGACAAAGAAGGCGATAGCCACCAACAGGATGCCGCGCGCGATGCCAAAGAATAAGCCAAGCGCCTGATCCAACCCGCCAATGGCCGAGCGTTGCACGATCGATGAAAACAGCGGAGTAAAGATGCTGACCACGATCAGAGCGATCGCAAACACGGCGGCAAAGCCGGTGATCACTGACAATTCGCAGCTGTCGCGCAGGAAATCTCCGACGACCGGGATCTCTTTCACCAGCGGAACGGCCTGGGGTGCAAAAATAAAGGCCAGTACGGCGGCTGCGACCCAGCCCGCGATGGCCAAAACCTCACGTAAAAATCCGCGTGAATAGGCCAGCAGGCCTGACACGACGATGATCAGGGCAACCACCCCGTCGATAATTGTAAAACCTTCCATGGCCCTCGCCTGTACTTTTTTTCAGCCCCTCAAGGCGTTACCTTAACCTGCTCCGAAGGTTTCGCCAACAAACCCCACCAAATCAGAGGGTCGGGTGAGTGTCAGACCTGCCACAGTACCGGTTTTGCCGCCCGCCGGAGCGATTGCCGACGTGAAACCAAGTTTTTGGGCTTCTTTCAACCTGTTTTCTGTCTGTGGGGCCGGTCTAAGTGCCCCGGATAACGAGATTTCTCCAAAAATCACCGTATCGGCGGGCAGAGCTGTGTCTTCTCGGGCACTCAGCAATGCGGCCGCCACGGCAAGGTCGGCGGCCGGTTCGCTGATTTTCATCCCTCCGGCGACGTTCAGGTAAACGTCCAACCCGGCAAAGGGGATGCCACAGCGTGCTTCAAGAACGGCAAGGATCATGGCCAGCCGCCCACTATCCCATCCGACCACGGTCCGGCGGGGTTGGGAATGCGGGGACGATGCCACAAGTGCTTGCAATTCCACCAAAACAGGGCGGGTGCCCTCAATTCCGGCGAAAACGGCCGAACCGGGGCTGGGGGTGCCGCGTTCCGACAGGAACAAGGCCGAGGGGTTTGTGACCTGCGCCAACCCTTTGCCGGTCATTTCGAACACGCCGATTTCATCAGCGGGGCCAAAACGGTTTTTCACGGCGCGCAAGATGCGGAACTGATGGCCACGTTCACCTTCGAAATAGAGCACGGTGTCGACCATGTGCTCGACCACGCGGGGGCCTGCGATCTGGCCTTCCTTGGTGACATGGCCGACCATGATGATTGATACGCCGTGTCGTTTCGCAAACGTGGTCAATTCATGCGCTGCGGCCCGGACTTGTGACACTGAGCCGGGGGCGCTGTCCACATTGTCGGCCCACATGGTCTGAATCGAGTCGATGATGGCCAGACCGGGCTTTTCAGCCTCAAGCGTCGTCAGGATGTTGCGTAGGTTGGTCTCAGCCGCCAGTTGAACCGGCGCGTCCTCGAGCCCCAGACGGCGGGCCCGCATTCGAACCTGCGCGCTGGCTTCTTCGCCGGAAACATAGATGGTTTTGACGCCCGCACGGGAAAAGCGCGCCGCGGCCTGCAGCAGAAGGGTGGATTTGCCGATGCCGGGGTCGCCGCCCACCAGCAGGGCCGAGGCGGGAACAAGGCCACCGCCAAGCACGCGGTCCAGTTCCTCAACCCCGCAAAGCGTACGGGGCGGGGGTGTTTCTTCGGTCGACAGATCGGTGAGTACGATGGACTGGCCGCGTTTGCCGCCCAAGGATTTCTTGGCGGGACCCGCCGAAAGGGGTACGTCCTGCGAAATGGTGTTCCACTCGCCGCATGCGTCACAACGCCCGGACCAGCGCGAATGCGACGCGCCGCAGGCCGAACAGGAGAAAGTCGTTTTTGCCATGCGGCCTTGGTGCCCGAGGATCGGCGGTTCTTCAAGCCCTTGCAAGGCATTCATCTGCACCGGTGGGGTGCCGCGTCCTCAGGCCCGATGGGCCATCGTTCGCGGCAAAGGCGCCAAGCGCCTATTCCGCCGCGCGGGGCGGGGACATGGCGACCACGCTTGAGGCTTTGGTCGAGCTGTCCTTGGGAGGTGTTTGCAGCTGAGCCGACAGTTCGGGTAACAGCTCAAACAGCTCATCCCGCAGGCGGGCCAGTTGTGACTTGGCGATGGTTTCTTCCATTTCGACATCGCGCGTCCATTGGCGCAATTCGTTCTGGATCACCTGGGCTTCTTCGAGACGCTTCTGGAACAGCTCAATCTCTTCCTGACGTTGTTGTAGGAAGGTTCGGGCGCGATTGATCCGCACGTCGCCATAGGTTTCAGCCAGTTCGTGGCTGATCTGGCTCATCTGTGCGGCCAGTTCCAGGATTTCGGGCTCGAGTGTCTGTAGGTCAGGGTGTTGGCGCAGAAAGGCCATACGTTCTTTGACCGCGTCAAACTCGGACGACATCATGAACAGGCCGCCACGGTCCGCTGCGTGGGCCATTTGATAGGCGTCTGATATGTCGTGCATGTTCAGGGCAAATTTGCGGTGATTGTTTTCCAATGCCATCATTCGGGCATTCGCTGGTAGATAGAATGCCAGCATGAGAATCAGAACGGTCAGGCCGATCTGGATGAACATCCCGGCGTCTTGCACTGGCCCACCGCCGAAACCGGCTTGCATGGATAGCCAGGGTAATACGCCTAAGGCAGATAAAAATGTGGCTGAAACGGCGAACAGGGCTGCCGCGCAAATGAGGAAAAAAGTCAGTCTTAAAAAGGCATTCTGAAATTGCAATGTAATGTTATGGAGGGCAGTCATGTTCGACGAACTCCTTCTAGAACCGGTACACACCAGGCCCAAGCGGAGAGCATCCAAAACACACAGATTGATCCGCTACGGACCCGAAAACTACAAATTGTCACTGCTCGAAATATAAAGATGATACTCAGATGAGTGTTTTCAATCAATTACATCTGAGTATTTCGTGATCTGCGTGTCATTTCGGTAATGTGGCCCACCGCGAGCGAGGCCAGAATGCAGGCCGTGAACAGGTACAGACCCCATGCGGTTTCGATGGTCGCGTAGGAAATTCCCTTGGCCAGAGTGATATAGAGCGCGATCAGGAAGATGTCGGCCATGGCCAGCTTGCCAAGGATGTTCAGCGCGGGTTGGACGCGGGCATCAAGCAGATCCCACTGTATCAGGGCGGTGCCGATGGTTTTGATGTAAGGCGCGACGAGAGCGAAGATGGTGACGATCAGCGCCAGAAAGACGTCGGATTTCCAGAGGGATTGCAGGCCAGTGATGACGCTGATTTCGCTGAGACCGAAGATCGGCAGCAGCCCCGCACGCATCAGAGGGGCGAACCACGCGATGGGGTAGAGGATTAAGAGCGAGAGGGTGGCGAGGCGGAGGATCATTCTAGCAATTTTGCCTATTTCGAACGGCAGTACCTTTACTCACTATTCCATAGCCTTAACCGCGTTCACACTAAGAAGCATATTAGTTTTCTCTTTTTGAAAGCCTTTGGTTTAATTCAGTTTGAATTTCTTCCATCAAAGTATCCAGCCCAGCTATGATGGCTTCAACACACACTTCTCGGTAAGCTCTGTCTTTTGCGGGGTAACGCGAGCGGAACTTTTCCGCGCTTGTTCCGCCGTCATGCATTTCGAATAAATTGTAGTTGCTATTCAGAGAACGGATATGGGTTGAAAACAGATACCATGCTTGTGGTGACTGCCCCGTCTTTTCGATCCGTTGCAGCATGCCAGGTGGAGGTCCGACTAGGGTCGCGGCTTCGAAAGCTCTGTCATCTACCTTGTTGAGGTCACGAGTGTTTCGTAACTCGCCTAGCAGTTTTTCTAGATTGTGCCCAAGCTTCGTCACGTTTCTCTTTGAGAAACCTGAAACTAGCAGAGAAGTCTTGAATGTTAGTTCGGTTGCCAAGCCCAGATTCTGATAAACTGGTCCAACACGAAATACACGGTCTTTGTGATCAGAGTATTCCTTTACACTTTTTGCCCAATCCTGCTTAGGAAATATTGTTTTACACGCTGAAAAATATGCGTCGGCGTAGTCAAAAAAATCTACTATTTCTTCAATTGGTTCAGTCACCGCACCGCCTCTATCGGTCCCTCGGCACTCCCGCTGATGAACTGCTCAACGTAAGGATCACCCGAGGCGTCCATCTGGCTGACCGGACCGGTCCATTGGATGACGCCTCCGTGCAGCATGGCCACGTTGTCGGCAATCGCGCGGACGGAACTCATGTCGTGGGTGATGGTCATCGCGGTGGCGCCCATCTCGGTCACGATCTCGCGGATCAGGTCGTTGATGACGCCGGACATGATCGGATCGAGACCGGTGGTGGGCTCGTCGAAGAAAATGATCTCGGGTTCGGCGGCGATGGCGCGGGCGAGGCCCACGCGTTTTTGCATACCGCCCGACAGTTCAGACGGAAACCGATCGGCCACATCAGATTTCAGACCCACGCGGCGCAGTTTCTCGATGGCGATTTCGCGGGCGTATTCCGGCGGGCGCTTCAGCGGACCGCGCAGCAGGCGGAAGCTGACGTTCTGCCAGACGGGCAGCGAGTCAAAAAGAGCAGCGCCCTGAAACAGCATTCCGAACCGGGCCAAAAACTTGTCCCGGTCCCCCTTGGTGGCGTCTTTGTCATCCACATAGATCATGCCGCTGTCGGGCTTGATCAGGCCAAGGATACATTTCAGCGCCACCGATTTGCCGGTGCCCGAACCGCCGATGATGACCATCGAGGTACCCTTGGGGATCTCAAGGTCCATGCCCTGCAGAACCCGATTGTCGCCAAAGGCCTTTTGTACGTTCTCCATCCGGATCATAGCGAGAAGAACACCCCTGTCAGAATGAAGTTGGTGGCCAGAATCATGATAGCAGCAGATTCGACCGAGGATTTGGTGGCGCGGCCCACACCCTGCGCACCGCGGCCCGAGTTCATGCCGTAAAAGCAGCCCATGACCGCCGCGATCAGGCCGAAGGCTGCGCCCTTGGCCAGCGACGACATGATGTCATGGGCCTCAAGGAAATTGACTGTGTTCAGCAGGTAGGTCGCCGGATTGAAACCCAAATTTTGGGTCGCAACGACATAACCGCCCGCGATGCCAATGATATCTCCGATCCCGACCAGTAGCGGCACGGTAATCAGCGCGGCCAGAACGCGCGGGGCCGTCAGGTATTTCATCGGATGAGTGGACAGGGTGACTAGCGCGTCGATCTGCTCGGTCACTTTCATGGTGGCGATCTCGGCTGCGATGGACGAGGTCACGCGGGCGGCGATCATCAGGCCCACCAGCACGGGGCCCAGTTCGCGCACCATACCGATGGCAACGATCTGCGGCACCACGGCCTCGGCGTTGAAGCGAGCGCCGCCAGCGTAGATCTGCAGCGCCAGCGCGCCACCAGTGAAAATGGCGGTCAGGCCGACGACAGGCAGGGACAGCCAGCCGATGTTCATCAGCGCGACGATAAATTCGCGCGGGTAGTAGGGCGGACGAAAAATGTGCGAGATCGCATCAATCGTAAACAGCGCGACTTTGCCAAAGGTGGCAAACAGCGCCAGGACCGCGCGGCCCAACCCGCCCAACAGAGAAAGAGGACTCATTCCACGTAACCCCGTGAATAACGCGCGCCAAGCGAAGTGAGGATTTCATACCCGATGGTGCCTGCGGCCTCGGCCAGGTCATCGACTGTCTGGTGACCGTTCAGGATGCGCAGGCGTTCTGGGTCTTCGGGCAGGTCAGTGACGTCAATGGTGACAAGGTCCATCGATATGCGACCGACCACAGGGCAGGGTTGGTCCCCGGCAAATGCGTCGATACCGCCGCCAATGGCCCGGTGCAGCCCGTCCGCATACCCTGCGGCCACGGTTGCGATTCGTGATGGGCGTCGGGCAACCCAGCTACCGCCATAACCGACGGTTTCACCAACTTCGACCGCGCGCACCTGAATGACGGGCAGATCGACGGTTACGACGGGCTTGGCGTCGGCAAATGGCATGCCGCCATAAAGACCAACGCCCGGACGGCAGAAATCAAAGTGGAATTCCGAGCCCATCAGCGTGCCCGCCGTTGCCGCCAGCGACCGTGGTGCGGTGACACCATCGGTCATATCGCGGAAGGTCTTTAGCTGTTGACGGTTCATCGGGTGGTCGGGCTCATCCGAGCAGGCCAAATGCGATATGACCGCCTGTGGGTTCTGGCTTTCCATCTCAGACCTCAGCGCGGCCCAATCGGCGGGCTCAAGGCCCAGACGGTTCATTCCACTGTCCAGTTGAACTCCGAATGGGTGACTCGGCATGGCCTGTTGCAGGCGTTTGAACTGTTCCGGAGAGTTGATCAAAGGAATCAGGTTGTCAGCAAAGTGCAGCCCGTTGTCACCTTCCATGAACCCTGAGAAGACAAAAATCTGGGGATCGGGGCCAACGGCTTTGCGCACGGCGGCGCCTTCTTCTGCGGCGGCGACAAAGAACTTGCGAACGCCTTCTTCGGCCAGGATCGCAGACACCGGTCCGGCACCAAGGCCGTAGGCGTCAGCTTTGACCACGGCGCCGGTCTCGACATCCGTTTTTGCATTGAGCGCCCGCCAGTTGCTGGCGAGCGCCTGAAGATTGATCGTCAAACGTGCGGTACTCATGGTGCTGTTCATGACATTGGATTGCGGCAGGTCAAGGGGGTAGGCGGCAATTCTTGTGCATATCGCTGTGTTCCTACGCAGCTTCTGGCCGGTATCGCAAGATCATGGCTAAAAAAGGCTCGGACAAGGGCAGCCGAACTCTCGTCATTGTGTCCAACCTGTGATCAACTCGGCGCATGAAACGGGACCGTTGATCCATCTGAAAGGGGCCGTAATGCTGAACCTGACCGCCGATTACCGGGCTCGGGCTGCCGAACTGCCCGGCTTGTTTCTGGACGTCTTCACCGCCTCAGAGGGCGAAGGAGAGGGGCGTGCGGTTGCTGCTTTGGTGGATGACCTGCTGCTTTCAACACCCGATGGAGATCTTTTGGGCGTTTTGGCTTTGGACGACCGCAATCTGGCAGGTTGCATCCTTTTCTCGCGGCTCTGTTATGATCAGGACCCGCGCCAGGTCTTTCTGATGTCACCGGTGGCCGTGCGCGCCGACAGGCAAAAGTTGGGCATTGGTCAAAAACTGATCGGCTTTGGACTGGAACAGCTGCGCCATAACGGGGTTGATTTTGCAATGACTTACGGTGATCCGGCATATTATTGCAAAACCGGGTTTCAACCGATCGCACAAACATTCGCACAACCGCCCATGCCGCTGAGCATGCCACATGGTTGGCTTGGACAATCCTTGAATGGCGACGATGCGCCGCTTATGGGCCCGTCCCGCTGTGTCAGCGCATTCAATAAGCCTGAGATGTGGTAGGTCAGTAGCCTTCGATCTGGCCGTCCTGTTGCCAGGGTTTGACCAAGTTACCGAACCGGGTGAACTGAGCCTCGAACGACAGCTCGACCGTGCCGATGGGGCCGTGACGCTGCTTGCCGACGATAACTTCGGCTTTGGCGTGCAGGCGCTCCATGGCCTGTTTCCACTCTTCCATCTTTTCCAGCTCGTGATCGCCGGGCTTTTCGCGTTCCTTATAATATTCCTCGCGGAACACGAACATCACCACGTCGGCATCCTGTTCGATCGATCCCGATTCCCGCAGGTCAGACAATTGCGGGCGCTTGTCGTCGCGGTTTTCGACCTGACGGCTCAGCTGTGACAGGGCGATGACCGGGATATTCAGTTCTTTGGCAATGGCCTTCATGCCCATCGAAATTTCGGCAATCTCGTTGACCCGATTTTCGGCCATGCCACGGCACAGCTGCAGATAGTCGATGACCAGCAGGTCCAGCCCATGCGTCCGCTTCAACCGCCGCGCGCGGGCGGCCAACTGAGAGATCGGCAGGGCCGGGGTGTCGTCGATGAACAAAGGGCAGGCTTCCAGATCCTTGGCCGCGTCGACAAAGCGGCGGAATTCTGATTCCGTCATGTCACCCTGACGAATTTTGTGGCTGGAAATCTCGGAGGCTTCGGCCAGAACCCGGCCCGCCAATTGCTCGGCGCTCATCTCAAGCGAGAAGAAACCCACAACGCCACCGTCAATCGCGCCTTCGGTGCCGTCGGGCTTGGTGCCGCGCTTGTACGCCTTGGCCACGTTGAACGCCACATTGGTCGCCAACGAGGTTTTCCCCATCGACGGACGACCCGCAAGAATAATCAAGTCGGACGGATGCAACCCGCCCAACTGTTTGTCCAGGTCGGCCAGACCGGTAGAAATTCCCGCCATGCCACCACCACGTTGATACGCTTCGTTGGTGACGTTGACGGCTTCTGTGACCGCCTTTAGGAAAGATTGGAAACCCTGTTCGGTCTGGCCCTGCTCGGATAACTGATAAAGTTGCTGTTCGGCCTCGACGATCTGTTCTTTGGGCTCGCTGGATACATCCACCCGCGCTGCCTTGTCAGAGATATCCCGACCCAGCCGGATCAACTCGCGGCGAATAGCCAAGTCATAGATCATCTGGGCGTAGTCATGCACAGCAAATGCGCTGATCGAAGCCCCGGCCAGTTTCACCAGATAGGCGGGACCGCCCAGTTCCTTCAGACCTTCATCTTCGGCCATGAAGGATTTCAGCGTGACGGGCGAGGCCAGCGCATTCTTGGCGATGCGATTGGCCGCAACCTCGTAGATACGGGCGTGGACCGGATCATAGAAATGTTCGGACCCGATGATCGAGGCCACCCGGTCATAAAGATCGTTGTTGGTCAGGATCGCACCCAGAAGCTGTTGTTCGGCTTCAATGGAATGCGGCATTGTTTCGGCGTTTTGAATCTTCGCCGCTGCCTGCTCGATGCTGCTTATCTCGTTCATTTTGTCCCCGCTGCCCACGGTGTTATTACACGCGACACCGGCGTGTCGGCTATCTGGAAATACTTGTGGGTAACTATGGGTAACGCCTTGGGATAAGTTTTGAAGACGCCATAGTTCCAGAATGGATTTGGTCTATTATGTAGGATATCACGCAGATGTCACTATATATTGTTTCCCCAAAGCCGATTCTCAGACGTTTATCCCCAAGTAATCCACAGCAAGTTTACGTGGATTTATTCGCATCCTGCCACTTGCGCGGGTCGTTAAGGAAGGCCTCGACACCATCAAGTGTTTCTTGGTCAAAGGCTTTCTGCGCTTTGGCCTCTGCCAAAACATCCCACCATGTGCAAAGGTGATGCAGCTTCACGCCGTGATCGCCCAGCGTTTTTTCGGTTTCGGGGAAAATGCCATAGTAAAAGATCACGGCTGTGTGCCCGCAGGTTGCGCCGGTTTCACGGATCGCATCCACAAAAGACAGCTTTGAGCCGCCATCGGTCGTCAGGTCCTCGACCAGCAATACACGCTCACCTTCGCTCATGGCGCCTTCGATACGGGCGTTGCGGCCATAGCCTTTGGGCTTTTTGCGCACATAGGTCATCGGCAGAGCCATACGCTCGGCGACCATGGCGGCAAACGGGATGCCGGCTGTCTCACCACCTGCGATGTTATCAAACGCCTCAAAACCCGCATCACGCATTACGGTGACCGTCAGGAAATCCATCAAGGTCGAGCGGATGCGCGGGTACGAGATCAGCTTGCGACAATCGATATAGGTCGGGCTGGGAAGGCCCGAGGCCAATGTGAACGGTTCGCGAGAGTTAAAGTGGACGGCCTTGATCTCCAGCAGCATCCGCGCGGTCAGGCGGGCGATTTCGGTGCTATCAGGGAAAGAGCTGGGGATCATGGTGCAACCTCGGGACAAAATGACATTGCGGGCTGATAGCCTGTCCTTTGGGCCAGAGTCGAGAGGGCTGAGCCGCAAAAGAAAAGCGGACCCGCAAGAGGTCCGCTTTGCGCCCTTACGGGCCGCGCAGGCTAAGGTGGGCTTAGCTGCTCATATCATAGGCCCGTTCACCGTGTACCGACAGATCTAGCCCGTTTGTCTCGGTTTCTGCGTCTACGCGAAGCGGGGTGATAAGTGCAACCAGTTTGATCAACACAAAAGTGACAACTGCCGTAAAGGCACCCACAATCACCAGCCCGCCAATCTGGGCAGTCCAAGCGCCCAAACCGAATACGGCGATCATCAGCGTGCCAAAGATGCCGCCCACGCCGTGAACGGCAAAGACGTCCAGCGTGTCGTCGATTTTGGCGATGTTTCGGATGACGTTGACCGCCTCCTGACATAGGACACCTGCGACTGCACCGATGATTAGCGCCTGCACCGGATCGACATAGCCCGAGGCCGGGGTGATCGAGGCCAGACCGGCGATTGTGCCGGTGACCAGCCCCACCATCGAGGCTTTGCCGTATTTGATGCGTTCGTACAGCGCCCATGTCAGTGACGCGGTCGCCGCCGAGATATGCGTGACAGTCATCGCCATCGCCGCACCACCATCAGCGGCCAATTGCGAGCCGCCATTGAAACCGAACCAGCCGACCCACAGCATCGCGGCACCAATCATGACAAAGCCGGGGTTGTGCGGTGGCGTCGTGCGATTGCGGCGTGGTCCAAGTGCAATGGCGATGATCAGTGCAGCCAGACCGGCGGTTTCATGGACAACGATGCCACCCGCAAAGTCGCGGACACCCACCTCACCAAGAATGCCACCATCGGTCAGCATGCCGCCGCCCCAAATCCAATGCACCACGGGCGCGTAACACAGCAACATCCACAGGGCTGAGAATATCAGGACAAACCCAAACCCCACACGTTCGACATAGGCCCCGACGATCAGGGCTGGGGTGATGATGGCAAAGGTCATCTGGAAGGCAAAAAACAGGACTTCTGGCAGGGTGCCCGACAGGCTGTCGGCGTCGACACCGTTCAAAAACGCTTTGCCCAGCCCGCCCCAAAGGCCCGACCCACCGTCGCCAAATGCGATGGAATAGCCTGCGACCAGCCACAGGATGCTCATCAAACAGGCGATGCTGAAACAGTGCATGAAGACGCTCAGCACGTTGCGGGCGCGCACGAGGCCGCCGTAGAACAGGGCCAGGCCCGGCAATGTCATGAACAGGACCAGGGCGGTTGCCACTATGATCCAGGCGGTATCGGCTCCATTCATCAGCCGGTCTCCTTTTTTGCGTCTTTTACGTGCGTGGAAGGGGTTGAAGCCGACAGCAGTCGCGGAAAAAAGAGGCAGACGCGGTTTTAGCGCCTGATTAACGGGCTTTTGGCCAAGCGGTGATAAAACAGGCACCCGATGGTGCTGGATGCCCAATAATTAAACAACTTGGGAAAGGTGCGTTGGCGCAGATCTACTGGCGTCATTAGGGAAACCGACGTGTAAGCGGGTGTCAGGCCCGCCAACGTATGACCCATTAGAAAGCGACCTGCGCTAAGGGATTGCTTGTCTTGGTTGAAAGCGGCTTCTAAAGTCGGTTGCGACGACAGGAGGGGCCGGAATGACGGTGGAGTTGGCAGGACCACGCATCCAGAATTTGGATAAAGTCCTGGAGGGCATCAGTGACATTCACGGCACAGGCTTGTTTGCGCGGTCCGATATCCAAACTGGTGCTGTTCTGGGGTATTTAGACGGCCAAATCGTCGATTATGATCGTCATCCCACGGTTCGCGATCTGGAGTGGAACGGGGTTGGCGGAAGCAAGGTTCTCTGCCGCCCATTTGCCACCCAATACGCTTTGATTAACCATTCGTTTACCCCCAATCTTTCAATACTCAGAATCGATTGGGCCATTGTGGCCTGTAAGGATATTCGTGAAGGAGAAGAACTGACGCTTGATTACCTCGAGCATGGCGTGCCCGAAACCTATCTAAATTCTCCACACGGAAATTACCTGCGTAACAATTGAAAATATGTTCACTCATCATCTTATTCATCCAGTGCATCTGGAAACCGAGACTCGTATCCGGCTGTCCTCTGTCATTCGAGAAATTGTCCCTTTAAGACCAGTGCTTTGCGGTAAAGCGGCCGAGGAGATCTCGGAAAACAGGCTTAACGCAAACCATACTGATGAATTACACGCATTCTCTGGCAACGCCTTCACAAAAAGTCTGACTGAACTGCGTCGCAATGCCTGCCTTGAGTGGGATCTGTCGGATCTGGTGACATCCCCGGAACCCCAATGCGACGCGTGGTATTTCAAACTTCTGCTGATGGTTTCTGGTGATATGTGTCTGGTCTATGGCGCGAGTTTCTCGGATCTTGCGCACTTGCCCGAAAACCCGCGGCCTTACTACCGCGACCACACGCTTCCCGAAGTTACAGAACTGGTCGACGCACTGGTTTCCGTTTTGCAGCTTCGCGTTGGATCGCGGCTTGAGGCTGATCTGGACACATCCATTCAAGTCGTCCTTGGTGGGGTGGACACGGCACCATTCCATGAACGCCTTTCGAAGTTGTTCGAAGAGGAAGGGCTGGTATTGGAAGATTGCGAGATGTCGGCAGCAGAAAATGGGGATTGGACCATCTACGGAGGCTGGAGTTATTCCGCCATCGTTCGCAAAGACCTGGCCGAGGAATTCTATTTCGTTGCGCTGATGTTCAGGTTGCAGCTGGACTGGATCAAAGCGCGCCGTATTCGCAACAAGATCGTCAATACTGCGGATGAGCGCGCCGAATCCTATCACGGAAGCAAAATTGGCGAACTCAATACCGCCCTAAATGAGTTAATCTTTTTCCTACAGGTGGCCCGTCAAAGGCGGGCTGATTACCGGGCGAACCTGAAGCCCTGGCTTGCCCGGTGTTACGATTCGACCAACACGCGCTGGCAAATCGAAGATAACTTTGACAGCCTTTACAAAGCGGCCTGTGATTTTCGGAATTATGTCGGTTTTATCAGCGACGAAAAATCCAAGCTGCAACTCGAGATACAGTCAAAACTGCTGTATTTCATCGCCGGTCTGGACACATTGGCGATATCTTCTTTTGCCATGACGTTGCTGTCTTTTCGGCGCGGTGACAGCCCTGTGTTGCCCAGCTGGATTCACCAATATGGCCCAAAGCTGCTGTTGTTTCTTGTGGCGTCGAATGTCGCTCTTTTGCTGGTGATTTTCGTGCTGGGCTTCATTCGAAAAAGATAGGCAGTTTTGGCGCCACTTTAAGAAAGCGCGCCAAGCCCTTGTGCTAGCAGTGCCAAAGCATGATCTCGCGCGGCCACGCGCACGTTGTCCCGACCTAATGCACCAAATTCGACGGTCTCGGTCAGCGTAGGATGGCCTTTCGCGGCCAACCCAAAACAAACCCGGCCTTCGGGTTTGAATTCAGAACCGCCAGGGCCCGCGATACCGGTTACGGAAACCGCCAATTGCGCGTCGGAGTGCGCCAGGGCACCGTCCGCCATTTCACCGGCAACCGGTTCCGAAACCGCCCCATGTGCGACCAGTGTTTCGCCCTGAACTCCCAGCATTTGCTGTTTCGCGGTGTTCGTGTAGGTGACAAACCCACGCTCGACTACGGCTGAACTGCCGGGGATATCGGTCAGCGCCGCCGCCACCATACCGCCGGTACAACTTTCGGCGGTGGCGATCATCACGCCCTTTGACTTGGCGCGGTCGAGGATTTCGGCAACGGTCACAGGCCCAGAACTCCGTGCGAGATACCGGCGAGGATCAGAACTCCGACCCCGGCGAGGATACCGGCAATGACATCGTCCAGCATGACACCCATTGCGTCGTCGCGCCGGTCGGCCCATCCAACAGGGCCCGGTTTGGTGATGTCGAACAAGCGGAACAGCACGAAGCCGGCAATCCAGCCCGGCCAAAGTGCCGTGATTTCAATCCCGTGCGCCCAGGAGGGATAGGAAATTGCCCAAAGCGCGATGAACTGCCCGGCGACCTCGTCGATGACAATCTCGGACGGATCGTGATTGTCCTGGCCCGCTGTCATCACGCGCGTGGCCCAGAGACCGCCAAAGAACGCGGCCAGTGTGGCGATCACCAACAGCGGAAAGCCACCCAGTGTATGCAGAACCCACGCCAGCGGCAGGGCGGTCAGTGACCCCCATGTACCGGGCGCAGGTCGCAGATAGCCCACGCCGCAGACGGTTCCGATCAGTTGCGCGGCGGTCATGATTTCACCAGACAAGCTGTGGCGAGTGAGGCAATCCCCTCGCTTCGGCCAGTGAACCCCAGCCGTTCCGACGTCGTTGCTTTGATCGAGACCTGATCCGCGCTCAGGTCCATGATCCGTGCCATCTCGTTGCGCATGGCCGGCGCATGGGGGCCGATTTTGGGGTATTCGCAGACCAGTGTGCAGTCGACGTTCGAGATTTTGTAGCCCATCTGCCCGGCCAGTTCGACCGCATGGCGTAGGAAAATCTCGCTTGCAGCACCCTTCCATTGTGGGTCTGAGGGGGGGAAGTGCTGGCCAATGTCGCCCTGCGCCAACGCGCCATAGATGGCGTCAGTGACGGCGTGCATGCCCACATCCGCGTCTGAATGACCTTGCAGGCCGCGATCATGCGGCACCTTCACACCACACAGGATCACGTGATCCCCGTCGCCAAACCGATGCACGTCATACCCGTTGCCCAGCCTTACATCCATATCCGTTCCCAATATGCGTTCCGCCCGGGCAAAATCCTCGGGCCGTGTGATTTTGATGTTATCCGCATTGCCCGGCACGATGGCCACGTCCAGCCCGGCTGCGCGGGCGACCTCGACATCGTCGGCAGCACCTCCGGTATGGGCCGCGTGGGCCGAGACTATGGCGTCATAGTGAAAACCCTGCGGTGTTTGCGCAGCGAACAGCCCGGCCCGGTCCTGAGTTCCCGTCACGATAGAACTGTTCCCGGTCCACAGTGCATCAGTGACCGTCAACCCCGGCGCGGCGGCAGGGTGGATTTCCAGTGCTTCCAGAACCTGTTGAATGGTCTGAAGGTCAACACAAGGCCGCGCTACGTCATGGATGAGAACGCGATGCACCCCATAGGGCAAAAGCGCATCAAGTCCGTTGCGCACCGATCCGGCCCGGTCACTGCCGCCCTTGGCAAGGATCAGATCAGAGTTTTCGAACTCGGCCCATGCGTCCCTGTCATCTTCGGACAAAACAAGCACGATCTGGTCGACTTGCCCTTGAAATTGATCAATCGTCCAATCCGCAACGCGGCGCCCTGCCAATGGGCGCCACTGCTTTGGTGTTCCCCCTCCGGCGCGCAAGCCGCGTCCTGCGGCGACGATGATGGCGGCGGTGGTCATGGGGGCGTTCTCTCCGATGGTTTGAGGCAATCTTTAGGGTGCGGTGAATGCAGAGGCAATCACCCACGTAAAGTTGCCTAAAAAATAGGCATATGATGATTTAGTGGGCTTGAAGGTCGCCGTTTTGTTGTTCATATGCGCTCAATTCGATATCAAAGCCGCAACTGCCCAAGGATTAAGCACGTTGACTCTGCTCCTCGCTGACAAAGCCCTGAACCCGCCGGTCTTGCTGGCACCGATGGCCGGAATCACCGACCGTCCGTTTCGCGATCTAGTGATGCGTTTTGGCGCGGGCATGGTCGTGAGCGAAATGGTCGCCAGCCAGGAGATGGTTCAGGCCAAGCCTGGCGTGCGGGAGCGGGCCGAACTTTCGGCAGATGTTGAGAACACCGCCGTTCAACTGGCGGGGCGTGAAGCGCATTGGATGGCCGAAGCCGCCAGGCAGGTGGCCGATCGCGGGGCGCGGGTGATCGACATCAACATGGGCTGCCCGGCCAAGAAGGTGACGAACGGTTATTCTGGGTCAGCCTTGTTAAAGACGCCGGATCACGCACTGACATTGATCGAGGCGGTTGTCGAAGCCGTTAATGTTCCGGTGACTCTGAAAACCCGACTGGGCTGGGACGACAACCTGCTGAATGCGCCCGACGTGGCGAGACGAGCCCAGGATGCGGGTATTTGTATGGTCACGATCCATGGCCGTACGCGTTGTCAGTTCTACAAGGGCAGTGCCGATTGGCGGGCGATCCGCGCAGTGAAGCAGGCGGTGTCGATCCCGGTTATCGCGAACGGGGATATCGTGGATACGGACGCCGCGCGTGTTGCGCTGGATCAATCCGGCGCGGATGGAGTGATGGTCGGACGTGGGGCGCAGGGCAAGCCGTGGTTGCTGGCCCAGATTTGTCATGATCTCTATGGCGCGGCCGCGCCGGAAGTTCCTGCGGGTGACGACCTGATCGAAATGGTGCGTGCGCATTATCAGGCGATGCTTGGGTTCTACGGGTCCGATCTGGGCCTGCGCGTCGCGCGCAAGCATCTGGGCTGGTACATGGATGAGGCCGGCACGCCCGCCACCCTGCGCCGTTCCGTTCTGACTGCGCGCGATACCGACGAGGTGTTACGCCTGCTGGGTGATGCGCTGAACACAGATGCAGAGGCGGCGGCATGACCTCGGATCAGGATATTTGGACCTCGCTGCCGGTTCCCGCTTTCATCATCAACGCCGAAGACCGGATTGCCGATGTGAATTCGGCTGGCGAAGGGTTTCTGAACGCATCGCGCAAAGCTGTTGTCGGGCATCCGGTCTGGGATCAGATTGCCGTGGACGCCCCGCTGGAAGAAGCGTTTGAACGCGCGCGTGAACATGGCACGCCCCTGTTCGTGAACGATGTGGATGCAGGGTCGGGCAACCGGGCCCCGCTGCAATGCGCATTGCAGATTGCGCCTTTGGTCGGGCATCCCGGATCGATGATCATGATCATCTCACCGCGTGAACTGGCCGGGCGAATGACCTTGGGCAATACGGTGAAATCGGCAGCGCAGTCCGCCATCGGCATGGCCGAGATGCTGGCGCATGAGATCAAGAATCCACTGGCCGGGATCACCGGCGCGGCGCAATTGCTCAGCATGAATATCCCGCCGCAAGACCTTGAACTAACAGATCTTATTGTCGCTGAAAGTCGCCGCATCGTTAAGTTGCTGGAACAGGTCGAGCAATTCGGAAACCTGCAACAACCTGATTTCAAACCGGTCAATGTTCATGACGTCCTCGACCGCGCGCGCCGGTCGGCGCTGCTGGGGTTTGGCGCGCATATGAAAATTATCGAGGATTACGACCCTTCGTTGCCGCTGGCCTACGGAGACCCGGATCAGTTCCTGCAGGTGGTGTTGAACCTGCTCAAGAACGCCTCGGAGGCCGCTGACCCCAAGGGCGGAACGATCCGCTTGCGCACATATTTCGAACATTCCTTCCGGTTGCGGCGCAATGATGGATCGGGCCATTCCCTGCCGCTGCAGATCGAAATCATCGACGATGGCCCGGGTCTGCCCGAGAAGATACGTGGGGATATTTTTGATCCCTTCGTTTCAGGCAAGGAAAACGGCACCGGCCTTGGGCTGGCGCTGGTCAGCAAGATCATCTCGGACCATGACGGCTGGATTTCTGCCGACTCGGTACCGGGCCGCACGGTGTTCCGCATTTCGCTGAGGCGGGCACCAAAAGACGCAATGTAAAACAAGGAGAGCACCCGATGGATGGTACAGTACTGGTTGCAGATGACGACCGCACGATCCGCACTGTTCTGACGCAGGCCCTGACGCGGGCGGGGTGCAAAGTACACGCGACCTCGTCGCTGACCACGTTGATGCGCTGGGTTGGCGAAGGCAAAGGCGACGTCGTGATCTCTGACGTGGTCATGCCAGACGGTAACGGGCTGGAGATGCTACCGAAAATCTCGCAAGATCGACCCGGTTTGCCGGTCATCGTGATCTCGGCCCAGAACACGATCATGACGGCGATTCAGGCGGCTGAGGCGGATGCTTATGACTACTTGCCCAAGCCCTTCGATCTGCCCGATCTGATGAAGCGGACCGCTCGGGCGCTTGAGCAGAAGCAACATGTGCAGACCGAAGCGATCGAAGTTTCCGAAGATCGCCCGGAAGAACTGCCCCTTGTTGGGCGTACGCCGGTGATGCAGGCGTTGTACCGGTTGGTCGCCCGGGTGATGAATACCGATTTGTCCGTGATGATATCTGGGGATAGTGGCACAGGTAAATCATTGATTGCACGAGCTATTCATGATTTTTCGGATCGGCGCACATTGCCGTTTGTAACCGCCACTGCGGTGGACCTGCGCGATCTGGAAGGGCCCGCACGCATCATGGCGCGCGTACGTGGCGGCACACTGTTGATCGATGAGATTGCTGATATCGAAGACGAATTGCAGGCACGCATCGTGCGCATGATGGATACGCCCGGCGATCACGTTCCGCGCTTCATGGCCACCAGCCAGTCGGACCTGACAGAAGCAATGGAAAATGGGCGGGTGCGCCAGGACCTGTATTACCGCCTGTGCGGCGCCACGGTGCATGTGCCCGCCTTACGCGAGCGGGTGGACGACATCATCTTGTTGGCCGATCACTTTCTGGCGCGCGAAGAGCGTGAGCATGGCGCCAAACGCTGGCTCAGCCCTGATGCTGTAGAGCTGTTTCGACGTTATTCGTGGCCGGGCAATGTGCGGCAGCTGGAAAACGCCGTGCGCCGTCTGAGCCTGACCAGCCGCACCGACGAGATTACCAAATCTGAGGTCGAAATGGTTCTGGGCAGCCAGCCCGAGGCCGAACCGATTCTTGGCGACGGCGAACGTGAGAAATTATCGGCCTCAGTTGCCCGTCATTTGCGCCGATATTTCGACCTTCACGGAAATCTCTTACCGCCTCCGGGCCTGTATCAGCGGATTTTGCGCGAGGTCGAGGCGCCACTGATAGAACAGGCTTTGGACGCAACCGGCGGAAATCAGGCGAAATGTGCGGATCTGCTGGGGATTAACCGGAATACGTTGCGGAAAAAGATTACAGATCTCGATATTCAGGTGACACGTCGGCGCAAACTGATGTAATATCGCCACACAAATCGTGGCATCTGGGTTCTCACCCGGCAAGGACCACGACATATGGCGGTACGTCGCGCAAGCGACACATCAGGATGAGGGCAGACGGTGGCAACCCGGGCACAGAGCGGGCCGATTCCAGCGATAAATCGGTGGCGGAAATCCCGTAAACTGCGCAATTTCGGCACTTTGGGGCTGGTTCTTCTGGGCCCTGCGCTGGCGTTGTCGACCTATCTTGTCATCGGTCCTTTTGATCTGGGGGCAACGGCCCCAACGCTGCGCCTGATCCTTCTGGCAGATTTGGTTTATGTGCTGGTCGTGGCCGCCCTTGTTCTGGGGCAGGTCTTCAACCTGATCGCGGCGCGCCGGGCGAAATCCGCGGGCTCCCGTCTACACCTTCGATTGATTGGCGCTTTCACGCTGTTGGCACTGGTGCCGACCGTAACCGTTGCGATCTTTGCTGGCTTGACGGTGAATATCGGTCTGGAAGGGTGGTTTTCGGATCGCGTACGTCAGGTGGTGGGCTCGTCCCTGACCGCGGCCGAGGCGTACGAGTTGGAACACCGCCAGGGTCTGACGCAGGACGCAACCATACTTGCGCGGTATCTGGATAATGCGCGTAACCGTGACTTTTACATTTCGGACGCGGAGCTGCGCGAAGTTCTTGCGCAAGGACAAGCGCAGATTCAACGTGGTCTGCGAGAGGCGTATGTCATTGATGGTATTGGCGAAATCAAGTCGCGCGGGGATCGTTCTTATCTATTCGATTTCGAGGCCCCTACACCTGAACAAATGATTCAGGCCACGGATGACGGCGTCCTGATCATCGCCGATTGGCAAAATAATGAATTCCGCGCGCTTGTTCCATTGCAGGCTTATCTGGACCGGTATCTGTATGTCAGCCGCGAGGTGGATGGACAGCTATTGACGCTGCTGGACGATACCAAGGAAACGGCGCAATTCTACCAACAGTTGGAAAGCGAACGGGGCAGGGTGCTGTTCGAATTCGGACTGCTGTATCTGGGCTTTGCAGTGATCCTTATTCTGGCGGCCATGTCGCTGGGCATGTGGTTCGCCGAACGCCTCTCGCGCCCGGTGGGTCGATTGACCACGGCTGCTCAACGCGTTGGTGCGGGTGATCTGAGTGTGCAGGTGATCGAAGAGGCCAACGATGATGAAATTGCAATGTTAGGCCGTTATTTCAATCAGATGACGCGACAACTTAAAGGGCAGCGCGACACGTTGCTTGAGAATACCCGCCAGATTGAACGCCGTCGGCGTTTGTTCGATTCTGTGCTTAGCTCGGTGACCTCGGGCGTGGTTGGTGTTGACCCAGATGGCTGCGTGACATTCGTGAACCGTTCGGCCGAGCGGTTGCTAGACTGGACGCGCGTGGATGAGCAGCTTGCCATCGGAATTGCGGTGCCGGAGTTCCTACCGCTGTTCGAAAGCCTAAAGGAAAGTGGGCAAGAGGCCGTGCAGGGTGAGATCAAGGTCACCCGCAAAGGTCAACTTGAAAACCTGCTGGTCCGCATGGCGACCCGCCGTGGCGAAGATGGCGGGCTTGAGGGTTATGTGGTTGCTTTCGATGATGTGACCGATCTGGTCAGTGCGCAGCGGATGGCCGCTTGGGGCGACGTCGCGCGGCGGATCGCGCACGAGATCAAGAACCCGCTGACGCCAATCCAGCTGAGTGCGGAACGGATTAAACGCAAATTCGCACGCAAGTTGGATGAAGAGGATTGCGATAGCCTTGAATCCATGACCGACGTTATCGTGCGGCAGACAAATGATCTACGGCGGATCGTGGACGAGTTTTCGAAATTCGCACGGATGCCGGAACCAGACAGGCGCGAAGAAGACGTCGTCGGACTGGTGCGCGAGGCAGTACTATTGCAGCAGGCCGGGCAGCCGGACGTGCAAATCGATGCAACGCTGCCGGATCAACCGATATTGACGGATGTGGACGCCACGATGCTGAATCAGGCTCTGACTAATCTGATCAAGAATGCCGGTGAGGCCATTGAAACACTGAAACAAAAAGGCCCACCAGAAAACCTGAAGCCACAGATAAAGGTGGACGTGATCAGCGATGACGCGGGTACGGTGATTACCATCGCAGACAACGGCATTGGACTGCCCGAAGACCGGGCGCGACTGTTCGAGCCGTATGTGACCACAAGGGACGAGGGCACAGGTTTGGGCCTGCCCATCGTCAAAAAGATTATCGAAGAACATGGCGGGGCGCTCACTCTGGAAGATGCACCCGTCTTTGACGGACAGGACCATTTTGGTGCGATGGCCGTGATCCGTTTACCGGGGGGAAATCTCTCTCCGACCGCAGCGCCACAGAAGCAGGCAATTCATACAAACAAACTGAAAGCAGGCCAAAGATGAGTGACATTCTGATCGTAGATGACGAACGCGATATTCGCGAGCTGGTGTCCGACATTCTGGAGGATGAAGGCTATTCAACCCGGCTGGCTGGCAACTCGGACGAGTGCATGGCCGAAATCAATTCTGAACCGCCGGGGCTGTTGATACTGGATATCTGGCTGAAAGACAGCCGCATGGACGGGATCGACATTCTGAAGGCGGTGAAACGCGACAACCCCGACGTGCCGGTGGTGATTATTTCCGGCCATGGAAACATTGAAATTGCCGTGGCGGCGATCAAGCAAGGGGCGTATGACTTTATCGAAAAGCCCTTTAATATCGACCAGTTGATGGTGGTGATCCGACGCGCCATGGAAACCTCGCGCCTGCGTCGCGAGAATGCCTCGTTGAAGCGCAAAGAGGTCACCAATTCGGATATGATCGGCAAGTCCGCGTCTTTCCGCGCGATGCAAAGCCAGTTGGACAAGGTGACCAAGTCGAACGGTCGTGTGATGCTGAGCGGCCCTGCCGGATCGGGCAAGGAAATCGCTGCGCGATATATCCACGCGCATTCCAACCGCGCCAATGCGCCCTTTGTGACCGTGAACTGCGCCGGGGTTGAACCTGAGCGTGTGGAAGAAGTTCTGTTTGGCCGCGAATCCTCGGAACGCGGCATCGAGCCCGGCCTGTTGGAAGAGGCCCATGGCGGTGTGGTCTACTTCGACGAGGTGGCCGATATGCCGATGGGCACGCAGTCCAAGATATTGCGTGTGCTAGTCGATCAGCAATTCCAACGTGTTGGTGGGTCGGACAAGGTGCGGGTTGATCTGCGGGTAATCTCATCAACCAACCGCGATCTTGAAACGGAAATCGCCGCCGATCGGTTCCGCGAAGAACTGTATCACCGCCTGAACGTGGTGCCGATTGCGGTGCCGTCGCTGGAAGAACGGCGCGAGGATATCCCGGTTCTGGCGCAGCATTTCATTGAGATGTGTAATGAAACGCAGGGGCTCGCGATGCGTGAGATCTCGGAAGAGGCGGTGGCGCTGTTACAGACCATGACCTGGCCAGGTAATGTGCGGCAGCTCAAGAACCTGATTGAACGCGTGCTGATCCTGGGGGACGATTCTGGCCCGATCGAGGCCAAGGAATTGCCCGCCGAAGAAGAAAAGACCGACGACTCGGGTCGTGTGGTGCTATCGGGTGCGCTGGCAACCTTGCCCCTGCGCGAAGCCCGAGAGGCGTTCGAGCGGGAATACCTGCTGACCCAGATCAACCGCTTTGGCGGCAATATTAGCCGTACCGCCAGCTTTGTCGGGATGGAGCGCAGCGCGCTGCACCGCAAACTAAAATCGCTGGGGGTTGTGACCTCGAACAAATCGGGCGCGCGAGTGGCACAACTGGACGAACCGGAGCCGGCGGAATAATCCGCCGGGCCGTTACCCCGCCTGACCGGGATCGATGATCTGGAACGACCCGTTGTCGAATTTCACATAGCACGATTGGGTGCCTATCGGTGGCAATGTCGTGGTGGCCTCGGCGGGCACCCGTGATTTCACGTTCTGCTTGCAAGGCGGCAGGCTGATCGGGCGAAATCCTTTTTTGGCCATGCACTGGGCCTCGACCTGATTGCGCAATCCTTGATTTGCATCGACGCTGTAGACCTGACCGGGCTGCCACCAGCCGGGCGAGCGGTAACAGCGCCCCCGCCCATCACAATAGGTGCGCCCGGGCCAATACGTGGGCGGGCTTTGACGTATCTGAGTGGCCACCGGAACCTCTTCCAGCGCCTTAACCTGACATTGAGTGGTCTCGGCTTGAAGGCGCGTAACGCTCTCACCTTCACGATAATACAGTGAAAGGGGGCCTTCGCATGCGGACAAGGCCATCAATGGAATAATCAAACGAAGTACTGATTTCATAGGCTTATCTTGCCTTAGCTTTGCCGGTATGACAATTCAATTGACCGCTTTGGGGGCATCTGTCATTCAAAGATTTCAGGCAGAAGGGCCAAAAACATGAAGGTCATCATTTGCGGTGCGGGTCAGGTCGGCTGGCAGATTGCACGGCACCTTTCGGGCGAGCTGAACGATGTGACGGTGGTGGACAACAACCCTGACCTGGTGCGTCGCGCGACCGAAACGCTGGATGTGCAGGGGATTGCAGGGTTTGCCAGTTATCCGGACGTGCTAGAGCGGGCGGGCGCCCGTGACGCCGACATGATCATTGCCGCGACCCATTCGGATGAGGTGAATATGGTCACCTGTCAGATGGCGCACTCTATTTTCTCGATCCAGCGCAAGATCGCGCGCTTGCGCTCGAAATCCTATCTTCAGGCCATCCACTCGGACCTGTTTCGTCGCGATCACCTGCCCATCGACGTGGTGATCAGCCCTGAGCGCGAGGTGGCCGCCGCCGCCATGCGCCGCCTGTCCGCACCTTCGGCCTTTGACACGGAAATGTTCATGGATGGTAAAGCCCAGTTGCTGGGCATCCGCATCGAAGAAGACTGTCCCATCGTCAATACGCCGCTACGGCAACTGACAGATCTGTTTTCAACACTCAGCTCTATTGTCGTGGGGGTTCGGCGCGACGGCAGCCTGTTTGCTCCGGAATCCGAGGACCAGTTGTTCGTTGGAGATGAATGTTATGTCTTCAGCAATGTTCAGGACGTTGATCGCACGATGGAGGTCTTTGGCAAGACCCAAAAGAAACAAGACCGCGTCGTGATCGTCGGTGGCGGTAACGTCGGGCTTGAGGTTGCGCGCACGCTGGAAGAGCGTGAAAGCCGAGTGCGCGCCAAAATCATCGAACGGGATCGCAGCTGTGCCGAACATGCCGCTGAAGCATTGGAACGAACGATTGTTCTGAATGGCGACGGGCTGGATGCCGCACTGTTGCGCGAGGCGGGCATCGAACGGGCCGATGCGATGCTGGCGGTTACCGATGATGACCGGGCCAACATGCTGGCCGCGGTGCGCGCCAAAGCCGAAGGCTGTGCGCTGGCGATTGCGTTGATCAATGACCCCACTATGGTGGCGTTGATGGGCCCTCTGGGGATCGATGCCTATATCAACCCGCGCGCAACGACCGTCAGCTCAATCCTGCGTCACATTCGCCACGGGCGGGTGCGGCAGGTCTACTCCATTGGGGATGCCGAGGCCGAGGTGATCGAGGCCGAGGTGCTGTCGACCTCGCCGCTGGCCGGGCAAAAACTGCGCGACATTGATTTCCCCGAAGGCGTTCTGGTGGGTGCCGTGCGCAAGGGGGATGAGGTGCTGCGCCCCACTGGCAGTCTGCGGATCGAGGAAAAAGATGTCGTGGCGATCTTTGCCATGGCTAAGGATGTGCCTGAGGTCGAGCGGTTGCTGCAGGTTTCGATCGATTTCTTCTGATGATGCGCGCGCGAACACAGCAGATCGGTTTGGTGCGGCGCTTGCCGCTGTTCCTGCTGATCTGGGCGGTGTTTTCGCTGTCGATGTGGGTGCCGGCGATCTATGCGCTGGCGCTGGATGATCATGACACGTCGCGGTCGTTCTTCTATTCCGGTTTGTTAGGGCTGTTCGTGGTGGCCTCGGTCGGGTTGGCGTCATCGAACCGGGTGCCGCGAAGGGGCACGTTGGGGCAGTTGGCCGTGTTGTTGGGGTGTTTTACGGTACTGCCCTTGTTTCTTGCCATTCCGCTGCACGATGCGTTGGGCAATACCACTTTCTTGAACGCCTATTTCGACATGGTCAGTGCGCTGACAACTACGGGCGCTGACATTTTCCCAGACCCTGATCGCCTTACGGCCCCGCTGCACCTTTGGCGGGCGCTGGTGGGTTGGATGGGCGGCTTGCTGATGTGGATTTCGGCCGCCGCGATTCTTGCACCGCTGTCGTTGGGCGGGTTCGAGGTGACCGCACGTGGGCAACCCGGCCGTCCGGTCTCTGGTGTTGCACAAAGTGAAAAGGTTGACCCGCGTGGACGATTGATCCGAGTGACTCGCACGCTGACGCCAGTTTATACAGGTCTGACGGCGGTGATCTGGCTGTTGCTGCTGATCGCAGGTGAGCAAGGACTGACCGCCATCTGTCATGCGATGTCCACCATGGCCACGTCCGGAATCTCTCCGGTCGGTGGGCTTGAGGGCGCACAGGCTGGTTTCACGGGCGAGGCGATCATATTCTTGTTCCTGTTCTTTGCCCTGTCCCGACTGACCTTTTCCACGGATACCGCCACCACCGGGTATTCGCGGCTGGACAAGGACCCAGAGTTTCGGATCGGTCTGCTGATCGTCATCGCCGTTGCAACGCTTTTGTTTTTTCGTGTGTGGGCGGGCGTCAATGAAATCGGCGGGACACTGAGCCCGATTGATGCGGTGTATGTGTTCTGGGGTATGGTGTTCACGGCACTGGCTTTCTTGACAACGGCCGGGTTCGAAAGCGCCAACTGGAATGATGCACAGCAATTGTCGGGGCTGGGGACGCCCGGCCTGATCCTTATGGGGCTGGCCCTGATCGGCGGGGGAGTCGCAACCACGGCGGGCGGCGTCAAACTGCTGCGGGTATTTGCTTTGTACCTGAACGGAGCGCGTGAGATTGACCGGCTGATCTACCCCTCATCGGTCAGCGGCGTAGGGGGTGGTAACCGACGCATTCAAAGTGACGGAGCCTTTATCGCCTGGATCTTTTTGATGATGTTCGCACTGACGGCCGCCTTGTTCAATCTGCTGCTGGCGATGATGGGGGCAGGGTTCGAACAGGCCATGGTCCTGACCGTTGCGGCGCTTAGCACGACGGGTCCGGTGATTGAACTGGCCACGGATATTCCCATCCGACTTGTGGACCTGTCACTTGGAGCCAAACTAACAATGTGTGCGGCAATGGTGATCGGGCGGCTGGAAACACTTGCGATCATTGCCCTGATTACGCCAACCCTTTGGCGCGATTAAGCTTCGGCATTCCAGAATTCACTGATTTTTCATCTGGAATATCTGTGCGCAGCACTCCATACTCCTGCGGAGGGAGCGCGTTGGTCCGCAGCGCGTAGCAAGAACAATGGCGAGATAATAAAATATGGCTTCGGACAGACAGAATCTGCAGGACGCGTTCCTGAACAATGTACGGAAAGCAAAGGTCCCGGTCACAATATTCCTGATCAACGGTGTGAAATTGCAGGGTGTGATCACCTGGTTCGATAATTTCTGTGTGCTGCTGCGCCGCGACGGACAGTCGCAGCTGGTCTATAAGCATGCGATTTCGACCATCATGCCGTCGCAGCCGATCAGCCTGTATGAGGGCGAAGACGCCTCTTGATGGAACACGATAGGACGCGCACCCGGGCTTGGGTGCTGCATCCGGAAATCAAATCTGATGAACAGCGCCGCGTCCCCGAACCAGCGCTGGACGAGGCGGTGGCGCTGGCTGCCGCTTTGCCCGATTTGGATGTGATCGGGTCTGAAATTGTGCGCTTGCAACGCGCCCAGCCGGGGTTGCTGTTCGGCAGCGGCAAGATTGAGGAACTGGCCGAGCGGCTTCATGACAATGAAATCGAATTGGTTCTGATCGACGGGTCGGTTTCACCCGTGCAACAGCGCAACCTTGAGAAGGCTTGGAAGGTCAAAATCCTCGACCGAACTGGCCTGATCCTTGAGATTTTCAGCGACCGCGCCCGCACCCGCGAAGGTGTGTTGCAGGTCGAGATGGCGGCGCTCAGCTATCAACGAACGCGGCTGGTGCGGGCCTGGACACACTTGGAACGTCAGCGGGGCGGATTGGGGTTTGTGGGCGGTCCCGGTGAAACTCAGATCGAGGCCGACCGCCGTGCGATTGATGAACAACTGGTGCGTCTGCGGCGGCAGCTGCAAAAAGTTGTCAAAACCCGCACGCTGCACCGCGCAGCCCGTGCCAAGGTACCGTATCCGATTGTGGCCCTGGTGGGCTATACAAACGCCGGGAAATCCACACTGTTCAACCGTCTGACCGGGGCCGAGGTGATGGCCAAGGACATGCTGTTTGCCACGCTGGACCCGACCATGCGCCGCGTTGAGTTGCCCGACGGTCCTGAGGTGATCCTGTCGGACACGGTGGGTTTCATCTCAAACCTGCCGACCGAACTGGTCGCGGCTTTCCGGGCGACACTCGAAGAAGTTCTGGGCGCCGATATCGTTGTCCACGTACGCGACATCAGCCATGAGGAATCCGATGCACAGGCGCAGGATGTCGAGGCGATTTTGACCTCTTTGGGCGTCGACGAAGAACGCCCCCGGCTGGAGGTGTGGAACAAGATCGACTTACTGAATGGCGACGAACGCGAGGCCGCGTTTAAACGAGCCAAACGTGATCCGTCGATATTCGCCATTTCGGCGGTAACCGGCGAAGGGGTAGACCCTCTGCTGGCCGAGATTGCAACCAAGCTGCAGGGTGCGCGACACGAAGAGATACTGTCTTTGGGATTTGCCGAGGGCAACAGGCGCGCCTGGCTGTTTCGACAGGATGTCGTGCGGTCCGAAAAACAGACCGAAGACGGGTTCGAAATCACTGTATTGTGGACGGACAGGCAGGCGGCGCAATTCGCCGGGATTTAGCAATCAACCCCCATCAATCTGACGCTGCATATCCTCGACGTCGAACCAGCCTTGCGAGGATAGAACTTTGTGGTCTTCGGTCAGGTCCCATTCTTCCCAGCCCCGTGTGACGACGAGATTGCCGGTTTTGGTATGGTGGCCTTCGAAGGTCCAAACAAAGATAGCGTGGGGCCCAGCCCATCGCATCATATCGCAGCGTAGCTCAAGATCAGGAAAGTCTGATTGAAATCCACGGGCCATTTCGGCGATCGCGGCGCGGCCTTTCAGCGGTTCAGCCCGGTTCATGGATATCTGCCCGTCGGCGGCAAAAAAGCTGGCGACCGCATTATGATCACCCGAACTCCAGGCGATTGCATAGTCGCGCGCAAGGTTGTTCAGCCTATCCCGAATACTCGCCATTTGTGCCCCCGGTCCCACATAATCCGCTGACAGATCGTATGCGAAAACGGCACTCGGCGTCCACGGGGGCGGGTAGCAGGGGGCAAGGTCTTGCCGAAACAGCGGAATTCAGCGCGGGATCAGGTTGGTCACTCCGACCGCCGCAGCGCGCGCCAAATCCAGGTCCAGTGACATCGGGATATACTCGCCTCGCCGCCATAGCTGAGCCTGATCATCATAATAGCGCGACAGGAAATGGCCCGACTGGCCGGTTGCCGTAATAAACACCGAGCTGTCCGGGTCCGCAAAGTCATAAACACCGCGATAACCTGCTCCATGTACGTTCTGAAACGGGTCCTTGCCCTCGCCCGAGGTACGCCCGCGTAGCAGGGTGTTGTCGCCGCCGCTGGTAGATTGCCGGATATTGACGAAGAACCGCAAAACCGGAACCGAGCCCAGTACCGGGTGATCGTGTGTTGCCTGATGCGCATCGCCCCAGCGCAGGGATTGCAGTGCGGTTCCATAGTTTTCGGCGATCCAGATCAGCGCATCGTCCAGCGCCAGCCGCGCCATGTCGGTGCAGGTCTCAGAGGGCGCGCTTTGACGGACGTCACACCAGACCGACGCGCCATCGATATTGCGATAGACACGCTCGATGAACAGCGGCTCGACATGTTTGTATTCGGCGGCCAGTGGGCCCAGCTCGTCCGAGATCAGACGTATTTGCAGCGCCCTTAGCCACGCGGCATAGATCAGCGGTTCGGGCAGGTGCTCGTTCATCTCACCATTCCATTCGGCCAGCAGGGACAGGGCGATCTGGCGCTGACGTTCCGGGGTGCCTTCGGGGGCGGATGCGCCGGTAAACCAAAGATCCGCGCCGATCAGCGGCAGCAATGAGCGGGCAGTAAAGCTGACGGTATCCAGTTGCGCCTCGATAAAGCTGTCGCGCGTGTGAACCTCGCGCGATTGCATCAGGCGTTCCCAGCGATGAACGCGCTGGGTGTCGCCCCATTCATACGAGACATGCAAGGGGAAGGGGCGGTCGATGATCTTGTTGTTTGTGTTGCCCAGAATACCACCTGCGGGGGCCACGAATTCGGGATTGTCGGCATAGGGCAGGCGACCTTGCCAGAGGTTTTCGGCCAGCCAACCGGGTGTTGGGATGCGGCCACGGCTTTGGTTGCGCAGGTCGCGTTTGGGCATTGCGCCAATCAATTTCAGACCGATCGTGTCCTTGTCGACCAGCGACAGGTTTTGCGAGGGCGAAATGAACAGCTCGCCCACATCAATGGCCTCGCGAACAGTGTCGGCATTCATCAGGGACATAGACGCCGTCATCGACGTGTCGCGCGGGCTGAGCGCCGTCCAAGACAACGAGGCGACATGACCCGGAGGCGTGATCGTTTCCAGATTGTAGTGACTTCCAGGCAGGACCGGGCCATTTTCCGTCCAACGCAGGGTTAGGGTGATGGGGGTCTCGTCCTTGATCTCGATAATCGAGGGGCGGGTGCGGAACTTTTTGAAGCCATCCGGCGACAGATATTCCTCGGTGTTGTCGGGGTTTAACTGCTCGATATGTACGTCCTGATCGTCCAGGTAGGACGACGTCAGACCCCAGCCCAAACGATCGCTGCGCCCGGTCATGATGGCAGGAACACCGGGAATAGTTGCACCAATCACGCCACCTTTGGCCAACTCCAGCCGCGCCAGATACCAGACACCGGGGGCAGTGAACCCTAGATGCGGGTCATTGGCCAACAACGTTCCCCCACTGGCCGAGCGTGAGGGCGCGGCGGTCCAGGCATTGGACGCTCCGGCCAATCCTCGTTTCGGAAAAGGCGACAGCGGCGTGTCGGGCATAGGCGTGCCGCGGGCGTAACGGGGCAGCCCTGGAAACAAAGCGGCATATTCTGGCAGGGCAGCAATACCGGCCCCCGGCACATTCGGCAGGATATCAGTCAACCGCGCCGGATCGTTCAGCATTAATGAAGTACGGGCACGCAGCACTTCGTCCTCAAGATGGCCCGACAGTTGCAGACCCATCAGCTTGATCACCGCAATGCTATCGCCCGGTTGCCAGGGCGAAACGGGCGCGTTGAACAAAAACATCTCGGGCGCACCACGGCCAAGGGCGGCTTCGTTGATCTCATCCAGCCGCGCGTTCACCCCGGCGGCATAGGCGCGCAAGGCGGCTTTGGTGTAATCGTCCTGGGCCTCGACCGAGCGGTGGGCCAGACCGTAAAGGTCCAGTCGGCGCAGCAGCTTGTCGACGTGGACGGTACGCGCGCCGAAAATTTCCGACAGGCGCCCCTGGGCGGTACGGCGCATGACCGTCATCTGCCACAGACGGTCCTGCGCATGGGCATAGCCCAGACCGAAGAACACATCCGGGTCATTTTCGGCCAGGACATGAGGGACATTGGCGGTATCGCGGATGATCTCGACCGGGGCGTTCAGCCCCCGAACCTCGACCGTTTGATCGTAATCCGGCAGGGACTGGCTCGCCAGGAAATACACCAATGCCACAGCGGCCAAAGCCAGCAGGACCAGACCCGTTGTAATGCGTACGAGCCAGCGAAAAACAAATCCCATCTGCGGCCTACAATCCTGATCCTATTCCGATTGAGGTCAGACTAGATGATGGCTGGATCGACCGAAAGAGGAACAGCCCGGGAATATTCGTGTTTACAGCGCTATAAATGAAAAACCCCGCCGCAGCTGGGAACCTGTGGCGGGGACTAATGAGGGGGGAGTGGTAGTCCGATGTTTAAGGAATGATCCGCGTGTATTTGGTGCCTTCGACAGTGGCGCCGAATTTCAAACCGGCTTGGCCGAATACCACCGCCAGCACAGGCGAACGCAGAGTCGTTGTGTCAGTGGACAGGGAGTTTCCAGTTGCATCAACCACATAGCCAATATCGGCACCGGCAGTCCATCCGCTGGAACGGCGGAAATCGTTCAGTGCGTCCTGGGTCATGAAGAACAGGACATGTGCATATTGTTGCGCGCCGATTTGCAGGCCGGCAGTTCCGGAAATTGCAGAATAGTAATCAACCGTTGCGCCCTGAATGCGCAAAGCGCCTTGGCCGTAGGCGCCACCAAAGAAGATTAATCCGGCGTCGGTGATCAGGGGCATGATCAACATGCCGTTGGCTTTGTTTGCGATCTCAACCGTGTTGGGATATTTCGCATACATTTCGGTCAGTGTGGCATCGACGCGGGCATCGATGGTGGCGGCGTTGGAATTGCCGACACCGTTGCCGCAAGCTGCGGTTACCGTCAAACCGGCCATGCCAAAGGCAAAGCCACGACGGCTTAGTTGGGGTGCATTGGAACTGCTCATGTCTTTTTTTCTCTGTATGACTGCCTGATATGTCGGGTGTTCCCGATCTTATGTGCAAGAATACGCCGATTGCCGTCGCGTGTCACGGGAAAGCTGAGTGACAGCGGATCACAATCGGCGAAAAATTGCGACAATTGGGGGCATTAGCCTTGCAAGGCGCGCGCGACCTGTGGGGCGAAATAGGTGAGGATGCCGTCGCAGCCAGCGCGCTTGAAGGCCAACAGGCTTTCCAGCATCACCCTGTCACCATCGATCCAACCGTTCTGTGCCGCGGCCTGTATCATCGCGTATTCACCCGACACCTGATAGGCATATGTCGGCGCGCCAAAGGTGTCCTTTACCCGTCGGCAGATATCCAGATAGGGCATGCCGGGCTTGATCATCACCATATCCGCACCTTCGGTCAGGTCGCGTTCGATCAGGCGCAGGGCTTCGTTCGAATTGGCCGGATCCATTTGATAGGTCTTCTTGTCGCCCGTAAGCGCGCCCGAAGCACCGACCGCATCACGGAAGGGTCCGTAAAAGGCGCTGGCGTATTTCGCGGCATAGCTGAGGATCATCACGTTCTGGTGCCCAGCAGATTCCAACGCCCGGCGCATTTCACCGATCCGCCCATCCATCATGTCGGACGGACCGATGATATCGGCACCTGCCTCAGCCTGCGCCAACGTCATCCTGACCAACGCCTCGATCGTCTTGTCGTTCACAATTTCGCCTTCGATGACATAGCCGTCGTGACCGTTGATGTTGTACGGGTCCAATGCCACATCGGTCATTACCGCGATATCCGGGGCTGCGGCCTTTATGGCGCGGATGGCTCGGTTGGACAGATTGTCGGGGTTCCAGGCCTCGGCGCAATCCTCGGTTTTCAGGTTGGCGTCGGTGTAGGGAAAGATGCAGATCGCTGGGATTCCCAACGCCTGCGCCTCAACTGCGGCCTTAGCTATCAGGTCCACCGACCGGCGCACCACACCGGGCATCGAGGGCACGGGCTCTTCCACACCCTCGCCGTCGCGCACAAAAACCGGCCAGATCAAATCATCTGTGGTCAGCATATTTTCCCGAACAAGGGCGCGCACGGCCTGAGATTGGCGCGCCCGGCGGAAACGGGTCAGGGGATAGGGGGCGATGGTCGGCTTCATGTCGCGCTCTCCTTGAATATTCCCGCATTGGGTGGCATGAATTCCACGTGGTCTCAAGGGTAACGATGGTCGCGCCTGCGCAGTGAAGGCCCCTAAGGACAGTGAACAAAGGGCTGACGCTTGGACTTATTCTCTACGCTTTTCGAAATTATCGACATGCGCAGCTTTTCGAATCTGTGGTATTGGATCGGGCTGGCCGTGCTGTGGTCGTCCACAAGCCACTGGACGCTGGGTGTGCCCTATGATCTGCTGGTGCGCGCGCGCCGTGTCGGCGGCGAGGCCGAGCGTGATTTTCTGGACATCGTGCGGATCAACAGAAACCGGATACTGTATATCGTTGAGGTATCGGGGCTGGCCATTCTCGGGTTGAGCTGTTTCATCTTCACCGGTCTGGCGATGCTTGGGTTCGTTTACGGGGTTGAATTCGCGCAGGCTGTGTTCTTGTTGTTATTCCCGGTCTGTATTGTGATGCTGATCAACATTTCGGCGGCGCGAAAGCTGCAGGCCGGCGACGGGACATTGGAATTTACCGGCAAGATTTTGACCCGCTGCCGGATTTATACGCAGATTATCGGCATGATCTCGATCTTGATCACGTCGCTTTGGGGCATGTATCAGAACTTTTCGATTGGTGTTCTGGGTTAGGAAATTCGGAAAGGCGAGGGAATGACGGCTCCGAACCACGTAACAGTCGGCGGCGCCCCTGAGGGGTTTGACGCACAACTTGTCCTGAACGAGATCACGCGATCCGCCGGGCCGGTTTGCCACGTCGCGCGCGATGACAAGCGGATGGAGGCAATGCGGGCAGCACTTGCCTTTTTCGCCCCGGACATGCCGGTGTTCGTCTTCCCCGGCTGGGATTGCCTTCCGTATGACCGGGTGTCGCCGAACGCGGATATCGCTGCGGCGCGGGTCGCAACACTGGCCGCGCTGGTGCATCAGATGCCCGAACGGTTTGTGTTGTTGACCACGCTAAACGCCGCGACCCAACGAGTGCCAGCGCGCGATGTGCTGCGCGAGGCCGCGTTTACTGCCCGGGTCAACCACCGTGTCGACGAAACAGCATTGCGGAACTTTTTGGTGCGCATGGGTTTCACGCAAAGCCCGACGGTTATGGAGCCCGGAGACTACGCGATCCGCGGCGGCATTATCGACATCTTCCCTCCGGGCGAATCCGGCCCGGTTCGGCTGGACCTGTTCGGTGATGTGCTGGACGGTGCGCGCCGGTTTGACCCAGTGTCGCAGCGCACGACCGAAAAGCTGGACGTGGTTGAACTGGCCCCGGTGTCCGAGGTCATTCTGGATGACGCCGCCATCACACGATTCCGCCAGAACTATCGCATCGAATTCGGCGCGGCGGGCACCGATGATCCGCTGTACGAGGCGGTCAGCGCTGGCCGCAAGCATCAAGGCGTGGAACACTGGTTGCCGTTTTTTCACGAAAAGCTTGAAACGCTGTTCGACTATCTGCCTGGTGCCGCGATCTCGTTGGACGATCAGGTCACGCCCACGCGCTTGGCCCGGTGGGAATCGATTGAGGATCAGTACGAAACTCGGCGGTTGGCACTGGAAAACCGCTCGCGCATGGACACGGTTTATAAACCTACGCCGCCCGGATTGTTGTATCTAGACGATGCTGCATGGGAGCAGGCGGTGGGTGATCGGCGCGTTTTGCAATTCAGTCCGTTGCCGCAGGCCAGCGGCCCCGGCGTGATCGACGCTGGTGGACGGATCGGGCGGAATTTTGCACCCGAACGACAGCAGGAAAGCATCAGCCTTTTTGGCGCGCTGGCCAGTCATATCACAGACAAGATGGACAAAGGGCCGGTCCTGATCGCGTCTTATTCCGAGGGTGCGCGTGAACGCCTGACCGGATTGATCGAAGACGAAGGTCTGGCTGAGGCAATCCCCGTTTCCGACGGCACTCGCGTCGGTAAACGCGGGCTGCACCTGGCCGTTTGGGCGTTGGAGCATGGGTTCGAAACGTCGGATCTGACGGTGATCGCTGAACAAGATGTTCTGGGCGACCGCCTGATCCGCCAACCCAAGAAACGTCGAAAGGCCGAGAACTTCCTAACCGAAACCCAATCGCTATCACCCGGCGATCTTGTGGTGCATGTGGACCACGGGATTGGCCGCTACATGGGGATGGAGGTCGTGACGGCGGCGGGCGCAGCCCATGAATGCCTTTTGTTGGAATATGCCGAACAGTCCAAGCTGTACCTGCCGGTCGAAAACATCGAGCTGCTGTCGAAATACGGGCACGACGAAGGTCTTCTGGATCGTCTGGGCGGCGGTGCATGGCAGGCCAAAAAGGCCAAGCTGAAAGAGCGCATTCGCGAGATGGCGGACAAGCTGATCCGCATCGCTGCTGAGCGGGCGCTGCGTAAAGCTCCGGTGATGGACCCGCCGCCCCATGCGTGGGAGGAGTTCAGCGCGCGTTTTCCGTATCAGGAAACTGATGATCAGCTGCGCGCGATTTCCGATGTGATGGAAGACATGCACTCGGGCGCGCCAATGGATCGTCTGATTTGCGGCGATGTCGGCTTTGGCAAGACCGAGGTCGCCATGCGTGCTGCCTTTGTCGCCGCGATGTCGGGCGTGCAGGTGGCCGTTGTGGCCCCTACGACGCTGCTGGCCCGACAGCACGCGGCATCGTTCAAGGAACGATTCCGGGGATTCCCGCTTGAGGTTCGGCAGCTGTCGCGTTTTGTCTCGGCGAAAGAGGCGCAACAAACCCGCGATGGGTTGGCGCGAGGCACAGTGGACATCGTGGTCGGCACCCATGCGCTGCTGGCCAAGGGGATTCGGTTCAACAACCTCGGGCTGCTGATCATCGATGAGGAACAGCATTTCGGGGTGGGTCACAAAGAGCGCCTCAAACAACTGCGCTCGGACATTCACGTGCTGACCCTGACCGCGACGCCGATACCGCGGACGCTGCAATTGTCGCTGACAGGTGTGCGTGATCTGTCAATCATCGGCACGCCGCCCATCGACCGTCTGGCCATCCGCACCTATGTCAGCGAATTCGATGCGGTCACGGTGCGCGAGGCGCTGCTGCGCGAACATTATCGCGGCGGGCAAAGTTTTTATGTGGTCCCGCGTATTTCGGACCTGCCCGAGATTGAGGAATTCCTGAAGGAGCAACTACCGGAACTGACTTACGTTGTCGCGCATGGGCAAATGGCGGCGGGCGAACTCGATGACCGCATGAATGCCTTCTATGACGGGAAGTATGATGTGCTGTTGGCAACGACGATTGTGGAAAGTGGGCTGGATATTCCGACGGCCAACACAATGGTCGTGCATCGCGCGGATATGTTCGGTCTGGCGCAGCTTTACCAGATCCGCGGACGGGTGGGGCGATCAAAGGCCCGCGCCTATGCCTATCTGACCACCAAACCGCGCCAGCGATTGACGGCCACCGCCGAGAAACGCCTGCGGGTTCTAGGCTCTCTTGATACACTGGGGGCGGGGTTCACGCTGGCATCGCAGGATCTGGACATTCGCGGTGCCGGCAATCTGCTGGGCGAGGAACAGTCGGGCCAGATGCGCGACGTGGGCTACGAGCTGTACCAATCCATGTTGGAAGAGGCGATTGCCAAAATCAAAGCCGGTGAGATGGAGGGTCTATCGGACGCAGACGACCAGTGGGCCCCGCAGATCAATCTGGGCGTCCCGGTTCTGATCCCCGAGGATTATGTGCCCGATCTGGATGTGCGCCTGGGGCTGTACCGCCGCTTGTCCTCGCTTTCGACCAAGGTTGAACTTGAAGGTTTTGCAGCCGAGTTGATTGACCGCTTTGGTTCGTTGCCAAAAGAGGTGAACACCCTGATGCTGGTCGTGCGTATCAAAGCGATGTGCAAACGTGCGGGCATTGCCAAATTGGACGGCGGACCAAAGGGTGCGACGATCCAGTTCCACAATGACAAGTTTGCCTCGCCTCAGGGGTTGGTCGAGTTCATCCAGAACCAGCGCGGGCTGGCCAAGGTCAAGGACAACAAGATCGTCGTGCGCCGCGACTGGAAAAAGGACAGCGACAAGATCAAGGGTGCCTTTGCCATTGCCCGCGATCTGGCGGAAAAGGTTGTGGCAGAGAAGAAAAAGGCGAAGGTCTAGTCGCCGCTGACAAAAGTACACAACTCCCAGTCGCCCGCGTCTGACTTGACGAACGCGGCACGGTGGCCGGTCATGGGCCAAAGAAAATCGGCGTGCATATAACCTTGCGTGCCGTCCGTCAGCAGGACGCGCTGATATTCGGCACCGTCTTGATAGTCACGTATAATCGCGATTTCGTGGCTGATCAGGCTTATGATGGACGAGTTGCGATCCGGTCTTTGACGTAGAGATACATCGGAACCTTTGACAAAGAACGCCAACTCTGGGTCCAGCGAGGCGGGCAGGGTGATCTGCCATTGATGCGGCATCCAGAACTCGCCTTCTTCGTCGAAGTAACCGGGCTGAGACAAAGTGGTTTCCAGGTCAGACCAGTATTGCGCGCGTAACGCATCCGCGTTTTCACGCTGTTCTTCCGACAGGGCTTTCGGGTCGAGGGTCAGATTGGAACGTAATTCCTCGGGGCCGCCGTCGCCGCCATGGCTTAGGTAGATGTCGGGGCAAGCCGCCGAGACCACCGCGTCGATATCCCGAGCGGACACTTGAGCCAATAACGCCTCACGAAAAGTCACCAGAGACGGATCACGGTCGGCTTGATCGACCGGCGGAAAAGATTGACGGTCGGCAACGGCAGGGCCGCAGATCACGGCAGCCAGCAGTAGCGCGTATTTCATTCGGCGGTCCTCATCGCGGCTTGGGCGCAGAAACAGGATGCTCCGACGGCGCGGTCGGCACGTGCCAGCGCCAGATCAAGACGTTGTTTGATTTGAGCGATTTCAACACTTTCGCCGCGCGCCTTCAGGCAGTCATGCAGACCTTTGAGGCTCCAAACATTGTCCGGATGGATCGAAGCACGGCTGAGGGTGCCGCCCAAGCCAAGGTCTTCGCGATAGACCGCTTCAGCCTCGGTTACGTGACCTTGTTCAAATAACAACGCCCCTAATGCATGGCGGGTTGGCTGCATCCAGCCCCATGGTTCGTCATAGGGCAGCGTGTCATCCAACTCGACCGAGCGTCGCAGATGGGCGTAGGCGATATCGTAGTTGCCCTTGCGATACTCAATCTCTCCACTCAGCATTTCCCGCGCGATTTCAAGCAGGTCAACGACGCGGTTGTTGTGTAGCAGGCGTGTTTCGGGCACGCAGGCCTTGGCCGACAGGAACAGTTGTTCCTCAGCTTCGGCTTCGGCGACGTCACCGGTTGCAGCATGGGCGATGGCGCGAGCATAGTGGATGGTGGCGGTCAACGTGCGATAGAGGTCGGGGTTTGCGGGCAGTTTCAGTGCCTTGGCTTCCTCCCACTGGCCAAAACGGATCAGGATATGCGGCCCCATGGACATGTAGCTTTCGAAGTAATCCGCCATGGGTGGGCTTTCGATGCGCAACATCTCTTCGGGGGTTGTGTCCCACAGGCCCTGATTGGCGCGTAGTGCCGGTTCCATCTGGCCCAGGAACAACGCCCCGTAGATGGCGAAATGGTAATTGTGCTGACGGTAGCCAGTGTAGATATTGAACGCGCCTTCGCGCTCGTAATATTTTAGATCGGCTATGGTGGCCTTTTCGTTCCAATAAACGACGTTGTGGTAGTGCCCGCACAGCACATCGATATGGGTGGGCATATGCACCAGATGGCCCGCATCCGGCACCAGCGTGCGCAGAACATCCCCGGCTTTTAATGCCTTTTCGGGGGTCGGAGACATCTCCATCAGGTGGACATAGAGGTGCAGCAAACCCGGGTGCGACATGGCTGCGGGGTCATTTGCCATCGCGTCCTCAAGGACCTTCTGCGCCTCAAGCGTGGCGGCACCTTCGGCAGGTTTTCCGGTCTTCAGATCCCACATCTGCCAGGGGGTGAGGTTCAGCAGTGCCTCAACATAAATTGTATGCAGGTCCAAGTGATCGGGTTGGTCGGCAAAGGCTGCGCGCATGGCATCTGCAAAATCGTGGTTCCAGCTGTTCATATCCGGGATCGGATCGCGCTGAGGGTAACGGGCGGGCAGGGCGTGGATCAGCGCCTGTTCAACGGGGGTGCAGGTGCCCAACAGGGCCACCGCTTGCTGTGTCGCGTCATAGGCTTGCCCGAGCGCTTTCTGCTGACCACGCGCGTCGCGTAAATCCCAGGGCAGGTTGTAATTCGGACCGGCGGCATAAGCGATGCCCCAATGGGCCATAGCGCAATCCGGGTCATGCTCGGCAGCGCGTTGGAAACAGACAACGGCCTCGTCATGGTTATAGCCATAGGTCCAAACCAGCCCCCGATCGAACCAAAGCTGGGCCTCGGCTGAGGTCGTGCTGACCGGACAGGAATGCGTACCCAGATCGTAATAGTCGCCCATGAAAACCCCTTTACTGTGATCCCAAAGTCCAGACTCTGGGGTGCTGCTTTGCTTGTTCCCTATGATGAACGACGTACGCGACCGCCGCAAAGACTATGCAAAACACAAAGAAATTTACAATTAGTGCTTTGAGGACACCATGACGGTAGTTGCGCCCTTTCCAAGTGCCCTTAAACTCATTCGGTTTGCGCGACCTTGGGTTTGGAGGCTCAAAGCTCTTTTTCATCACGATCCCTTTAACTTAGGGAAAGGTTAGCGTGATTCACCCGGGCTGCACAGGTCAGGCAGGCAGTCTGTTTTCGATCCGGCCCATATGCAGCATCAGTCCGAAACCGGCCACGCTCATCACCAGAATGCCGGTGGTCAGCGGATATAGCGAGCCATCGAACATTTGACCGATCGGGGCGGCGATAGCGGCGGCCAGAACGGTCGAAAACGCGCCGATGACCGACGCTGCCATACCGGCAATATGGCCCATTGGCTCCATCGCAATGGCGTTCAGGTTGCCCATCGTCATGCCAGCCATGAAAAAGATCGAGGTCTGCCAGAAGACGAACACCGCAAAGTTCAGATTGGCTGAAAGCGGCATCATGTTCAGCGTGATGACGCCAATCGTGATGGCGATCTGCGCGCCAAGGGCCCATGTCACCAGCCGCCGCATCCCCACGCGGATCACAAGCGCGGCGTTCAACAGGCTGGCGGACCCCGCCATCAAAGCTACAAAGCCGAACCAAAACGGGAAGCTGTCGGCGCTGTCATGGATCACATCATAAACTGGCTGCACCATGGTCAGCATGGTGAACAACATGCCAAGGCAAAGGGATTGCACAAAGATTGATACGCGCACCGTGGGATGGGCGAACATCTCGCGTGCGGCCGCGGTCATCAAGGGCAGGCGCAGTGGGCGACGGTTTTCCGACCTCAGCGATTCTGGTAGGCGCAAGCCCAGCCAGATCACGGTAATCACCGAGAACAGGATGAACGAAACAAAGATGCCACGCCATCCCGCGATGGCGATCATTCCGGCCCCCAGCATCGGGGCGACGGCGGGCACCAGTGTAAAGATCATCATGGCGATAGAGACGATCCGCGCCATTTCCCGGCCCGAGTACAAGTCTCGGATGATCGCCATGGCGACCACACGCGGCGCGGCGCAGCCGATGCCCTGTGCCACCCGCGCGAACAGTAGAAGTTCCAGCGAAGAACTGGCCCAAGCCACGGCTGCCGACAAGATGTACAACGCCGAGCCGACATAGATCACCGGCTTGCGCCCAAACGCGTCGGACAATGGGCCCACAAAGAATGTCCCGATGCCCATGCCCAGAACAAATGAGGTCAGGATCAACTGAGCGTCGTTGATATCATCGGGGCTCAGCTGCGCGCCGATCTCGGGCAAAGCAGGCAGCATCGAGTCGATCGAAAACGCAATCGTCGCAAACATCATTGCGACAAGTGCGATGAACTCTCCCGAAGACATGCGATTGGCCATGGCGCCCTCCTGACCTGATTGCGCTATCACGGCTTTTCAGGAGGCGCTAGGGGGCAGGCTGCACAGGGACCTGTGCTATTTTGCAGGGGAAGCCTCAAGCTGAGACATAATCTCACCGATTACTTTTTCCCACATTTCAGGGGGTTGTGCGCCCGGAACCGCGTGCTGGTTGGCCACAATGAAGGTAGGAACAGAATTTACCCCCATCTGTCGCGAATGGGTGTCGCGGGTGCGGATATCCTCGCGATCAGCGTCGGATTTCAGCAGTTTCGATACCACAGCTGCGTCCATGCCGATACTGTCGGCGATATCGGCCAACACTTCGTGATCGCCAATATCACGTCCCTGCACGAAATACGCATCGAACAGAGCGTCTACGGCTGCGTCTTGCTTGCCCTCGATCCCGGCCCAGTGGATCAGGCGGTGCGCGTCCAACGTGTTAGGTGTGCGTTTCATCCCTTCGAAGTCAATGCTCAGCCCGGCATTCTGCGCATGCTCAACCACCGGGGCATAGGCGCGCACGGCACCGTCTTTGCCGCCGAACTTGCGCTCCAGATATTCGCGGCGATCCATGCCTTCGTTCGGCATGTCGGGGTTCAACTGAAACGGATGCCATTCGATAACGAACGGGTGGTCCGGAATAGCGGCCAGCGCTTTGTCCAAGTGGGTTTTGCCGATATAGCACCATGGGCAGATCGGGTCGGACATGATGTCGAGTTTGACGGTCTGGGTCATGGTGTATTCGCCTTGAAATAGGCCGGGAGCGCCCGACGCAGGAGTTTGCCATTACCACCGGTTGGCAGCTCGGGCAGGTGAATGAACGCGCGGGGCTGTTTGTAGCGCGCCAGATTTGCCTCGACATAGGTGCGCAGGGCGTCTTCGTCCAGCTTTTCCGGACCGGTATAGAAAGCGGCTATCACGAATGTGTCCTGTTTAACCTCAACTGCCGCTGCACCCACTTGCGCGATGCCGGGGAATTTGGTTAGGGCGGCCTCAACCTCGACCGGGGACACGCGATAGCCACCCGCGTTCATCATATCGTCGTCGCGGCCCAGATAGGTGATCTGTCCGTCCATCGCCATGGCCCCTTGATCACCGGTCAGAAACCAGTCGCCCTGCATGCGGGCCTTGGCCTCGTCAGGTGCATTCAGATAGGTCAGCATCAGACCGGGGTCGGATCGGTGGATGGCAATGGTACCTTCTTGGCCACGCGGAACCGGTCCGTCCGTCCCCAATATCGCCACCCGGCGACCCGGTTGAGGTTGCCCCAACGCCTCGCCCCGCGCCGGATGGGCAGGGCTGGACGAGATGAAGGTCGAACATTCGGACATACCGAAGGCTTCGTACAATTCTGTCCCGGTCAGGTCGCTCCATTGCGCGTGAAGGTGCCGCGACAGCTTTTCGCCTGCGCACAGGCCGTGACGCAGGTCCGGTAAATGCAGATCACCGGCGGATTTAAGCAATTTGCGAAACACGCCGGGCGCGGCGGCAAAGATCGTTGCCCGATGTTGTCTTAACAGCTCTGGAAGGGCATCAGAGTCGGTGCCGGGTTCGGGGATCAACGCGGTCGCGCCGATCGTCCAGGGATCCATCAGCCCGGTGCCCAGAGTATAGGTCCAGTTGAACGCCCCGGCATGACACAGACGGTCCGTATCCCGCAACCCGTACCAGCCATCCACCATCATCTGGCGCGCCCAGATGGCGCGGTGAGCATGGGCCACAGCGCGTGGTTTGCCAGAAGTGCCAGAGGTATAGACGACATAGGCCAACCGGTCCGGGTCGCCGAGTTGGAATTCGGCAGGGGGTAGTGCGCGCATCCCCGACAGATCGTCCAGCGTAATCTGCAGCGGATGATTGGCGCAGGCGACGACTGGGTCGCGTATAATGGCTGTGGGTTGCAGATCAGAAATCATGCGCGCGGTTTCGGGCTCGGTCAGCTGTGACGAAGTGGGAACCGGCACGATCCCGGCAGCTATGGCCCCAAGATAGGCGATGGGGAAATCAACCGTATTCCCCAGTCGCATCAACGCAATGTCTCCGGGATTCAATCCGGTCTTCAACAGCCCGGTAGCGGTGCCCAGAATGGCCGATTTCAATGCGCCATAGGTCCAATCCTGCGCCCCGTCATTGCATAAAACCGACAAGGCGGTTTTGTCCGGGTGGTCATCCGCGTGTCGCAGAACGTGCGCGGCCAGATTGAATGGTGCGGGGCAGGCCAGAGGCGGCCCCTGATCGAAAACAGAAAGCATGGCCACTGGCTATCGCGGCGCTTGGCGCGTTGCAAGCCGGGCAGGCTGGTCCTATAGATTGGCGCATGAGCACTAATGAACAGCCATCTCTGATCCGCATTGCACGTGACTCGGGTGAGCACACCGATCCCGAACCACTTGATCTGGGCGCGCGCGTGCGTCAACTGCGCAAGGCGCGGAACTGGACGCTGGAACAAGCGGCGTCTCAGGCGGGGCTTGCGCGCTCGACCCTCAGCAAGATCGAGAATGGGCAGATGTCGCCCACTTATGACGCGCTGAAAAAGCTGGCGACTGGGTTGGAAATTTCGGTGCCACAGCTGTTCACCCCGCCACAGCGTGATCAGGTGATCGGTCGGATGGCAATCACCCGCATGGGCGAAGGCGCTGAACATCCGACGGGAACATACGAGCACGAGTTGCTGGCCGAAAACCTGACGAAAAAGCAGATGCTGCCCTATCGGGCTCGCGTGCGCGCGCGTTCAATGGACGAATTTGACGGCTGGGTGCGCCATGACGGCGAAGAATTCCTGTATGTGCTAACCGGGGTTGTGAAACTGTACACCGAATTCTACGAACCCGTCGAAATGCGCCGTGGCGACAGCGCTTATTACGACGCCAGTATGGGTCACAACGTGATTTCCGTCAGTGACGAAGATGCGACGATCCTGTGGGTAACGTCACTTGCTTAAGGAACGGCTGAACTCGCGGTTCAGACCTTCGGTGAATAGAAAATCCTCAAGTTCTTCGTGGGCTTCATTTACGGTCAGGTGGTGGCGTTCGGCCAAGTAGGCTTCGAACCCTTTTCGATCTTTGCTCAGCCGCACCTTGTCCTGATCGCGCAGATTCGGAAAACGCCGTTTAGCGCGGGAATACATAGCATCCCAGTCTTGCAGCAGGTCAGTCCAGTTCAACATCAGTCAGCTTTCCGTAATTCGGGTTTCACGGCTGCTCGGCCCTTTCATCAGGGTACGGAGATGGCGGGAGTCGATGCGCATGACAAAATGTCGCACCTGAGCGGCGCTGACGTTACGTCAAAAAGGCCCGTTACGCACGATACGCAACGGGCCTACGGACCTGAGGTTGGAGTGAGTGGAGGCCGGTCCGCAAAATCCAAGAGTGACGCGCTGCATGACAAGCTATCTAGCGAAATAATCAGAATTAATCCGGCCAAACAGCACGTTTAAATGACATTAGGCTATATCGTACAGATATGTTCAGTAAAGCCCCTTGTGGGTGTTTTTTTTAGTTAAGCTGGAATTTGGGGGCGACTGCAAATTGTGGCGAAACTTAGTTCGAATACCCCAAGATGTAGTGTGGTTTGCGCCATGTGCCGAAATCCGCCGAAGGCTGCGGCGTTATGGCAGAGCCGTCCTTTGGGGCCAAATCTTCAGATCCAAAGCACCAAAGCACCAAACAACCTACAGCGGATTAATGCGGCAGCGGGGCTTATTTGGTCACTCTTCGTACCACCAAACCTGCGGCATATACTCGGGCCCGTCGCCATAGATCGGCAAGGTCCGAGGCTGCTTCAGTTCTTTGGCATGGGCGATGCGCCCGACGTCGAAGTTCCAGATCGGAATGACATAGCGACCAGCAGTCAGAACCCGATCAAGCGCGCGGGTGGCGGCCACGAAATCCTCGTGACTTTCCGAGGCCAGTATAGCGTCAATCAGCCCATCCACAGCGGGTGAGGCGACACCCATCAGGTTGCGCGTGCCCTGTACATCCGCGTTTTCGCTGCCCCAATACAGACGCTGTTCATTGCCCGGAGACAGAGACAGCGCACGGCGAAGGAACGTGATGTCAAAATCAAACTCGGCATTGCGGCCGACAAATTGCGCGCTGTCTACCTGTTCGACATTGACCTTGATGCCCAGACGCTCAAGCGCGCGGGTGTAGATTTCGATGGCCGTTTGTCCTTCGCTATCGCCCTGTTGCAGCAGAACGGTGATGGCAAAGTCCTGACCATTCTGGTTGCGCAGCACGCCGTCCTGAATGGTCCAGCCAGCCTCGGCCAGCAGCTTGTTGGCCTTGCGAATATTGGCGCGATTCCGGGCCGAACCGTCGCCGACGGGCAGGGCATAACCTTCAAGCGCGTCGGGCGGAAGGTCGTCGGCATAAAGTTGCAGCAGCTCGGCGACACGCCCAGTGGCCGGGCCGGGTTGCATGCCCAGGTCAGAGCCCGAGAAATACGAAGTGATCCGTGGTTGGGCGCTGCCGGTGATCGTATCGTTGATAAATTCGAAATTGAACGCCAGCAGCATCGCCTCGCGGACTCGCCAATCATCGAAAGGGGCTTTGCGGGTGTTCATGACAAACCCGGTCATGCCCGAGGGTTTGCCGTGCGGGATTTCGGTCTTGACCACATCACCGCGCTGAACGGCAGGAAAATCGTACTGAGTGTTCCATTTGTCGGCGTTGAATTCGCGCACCGCGGTCAGTTCACCGGCCTTGAACGCCTCGAACAGGACGGTGCCGTCGCCAAAAAACTCGATCCTTATGTCATCCAGGTTCATGGTTCCGCGCCGGAACGGAATGTCAGCCCCCCAATAGTCTGGATTGCGCCGCAAATTCACATAGCGGCCCGCCTCATAGCTATCGATCACGTACGGCCCCGACCCGATGGGAACGTCCTGCAGCGCGGCGTTGGCGAAATCTTTCCCCTCCCACTGTGCTTTTTGCAGGATCGGACGCAGCCCGGCGATCAGTGCCAATTCCCGGTCGGGTTCGTTGAAAGTGATCCGCACCGTGCGGGGGCCGGTCTGTTCGATGCTGTCGATCTTGCCCCACAAACCGCGGTAACGCAGATGACCTTCGGTGCCCAGAGTTTCATAAGACCAAATCACATCATCTACGGTCACCGGATTTCCGTCAGAAAACTGGGCGTTCTCACGCAGGGTAAATTCCACCCAAGAGCGGTCCGGTGCAGTCTCAACTGATTCGGCTAACAACCCGTAAAGAGTGAAAGGTTCGTCCCAGGACCGGCCCATCAGGCTTTCATGGGTCCAAAATCGCAATTGCCATGGCGAGCTGCCTTTTTGCACAAACGGGTTCAAACTGTTAAAGCCGCCGGTGTTTCCGAATACAACCTTGCCGCCTTTGGGCGCGTCGGGATTGGCATAGGGCAGGGACACAAAATCCGGTGGTAGGGCAGGGTCGCCGTACATAGCTATGCCATGGGCCGATTCTGCATGAGCGATTGTGACAGCAAAAATAAAGGTGATTCCCGCGATCACAGGGCGAACGGGGCGTAGAAAATTGGGGCGCATTTTGGAAACAATCCTGCTCTGGCCTTATTTTGTTGGGATTCACCGTATCGATGATTTTTCTTATTTTCAAACTTTTAGCTTGGACGGATGCAAGGAATTGCTTATAAAGGATGCACTGCTCGATAGGTTTCTTGCCTGTATGAAACCTGCCTCAATAACTTAACGCCCGCTTCGTGCGGGCGTTTTTTTTGAGGCGTTTTGCCCCCGGATGCAGAACCCATATGTTTCCCCGTTTCCTTTGCAGTTGCAGCATGGCACTGTGCGGTCAAAGCAGATGTTGACGGAGAAAACTCATGAGCGTGGCGGGAAAAACGGCGATCATCACAGGGTCGAATTCAGGGATCGGTTTGGGTGTTGCCCGCGAATTGGCCAAGGCTGGGGCCAACGTAATATTGAACTCGTTCACCGATCGGGATGAGGATCACGCGCTGGCCGCCGAGATTTCGCAGGAAACCGGAACCAACGCGCGTTACATCAAGGCGGACATGTCCAAGGGGGACGAATGCCGTGCCCTGATCGAAAAAGCGGGTGCCTGTGACATTCTCGTGAACAATGCAGGCATTCAACACGTCTCACCGATTGATCAGTTCCCGGTCGACAAATGGGATGCAATCATCGCGATCAACATGAACTCGGCCTATCACACTATGGCAGCGGCTCTGCCGATGATGCGCCAGGCTGGGTGGGGGCGCATTGTGAACATCGCCTCGGCCCACGGGCTGACGGCGTCGCCTTTCAAGGCGGCCTATGTCGCGGCCAAACATGGTGTGGTTGGGATGACCAAAACCGTAGCACTGGAGACCGCGCAGGAACCGATCACCTGCAATGCGATTTGCCCGGGCTACGTGCTGACGCCGCTGGTCGAGGCGCAGATTCCCGACACTATGAAAGAATACGGCATGAGCCGCGAGGACGTGATCAAGAACGTCATGCTGGAACGACAGCCTTCGAAAGCTTTTGCAACGGTCGAGCAACTGGGCGGTACAACGGTCTTTTTGTGTTCGGATGCCGCCGCGCAGATCACCGGAACGGCAATCTCGGTGGATGGGGGCTGGACGGCTCTGTAAGTCAGGGGGCAGGTAATGAAACGCATCAATCTGGCACTGCAGGGCGGCGGCGCGCATGGCGCCTTTACCTGGGGTGTCTTGGACCGGTTGCTGGACGAGGATGATATCGAGGTCGCGGCAATCACCGGCACCTCGGCAGGGGCGCTGAACGGGGCTGCGTACAAATCCGGCATGGTACGCGATGGACGTGACGGCGCGCGGGCCAGCCTTGATGGGCTGTGGGCGCGCATGGGGGCCGTCGGCGATATGCGGCTTGCCAATTGGATGCAGGCACTTGAGCCCGCTCAGATTGCGCATGCCATGGAGTATTCCCTGCCGTTTTCCGTGGGTGATGCATGGTCGCGGCTGGTGTCGCCCTATGCTTATGGTCCGTTTTATCGCAATCCGCTGGAACCGGTGGTGGACCGGTTCAATTTCAACGAAATTTGCGCCGATGAAGGACCGCGCCTGTTCGTCTGCGCCACCTGCGTGCGCAGTGGCAAGATCCGTGTTTTTACTGGGGATGAGGTCTCGACCGATGCGATTTTAGCATCGGCTTGCCTGCCGAACCTGTTTCAGGCAGTAGAGATTTTTGATCCCAATTCGGACCGGACCGAAGCGTACTGGGATGGCGGCTATACCGGGAACCCGGCGCTGTACCCCTTGTTCAACACCGATCTGCCGGATGATGTGGTGATCGTGAACATCAACCCGCTGGAACGGGAAGAGGTGCCGAAAACGCCGCAACAAATCCAGAACCGGATCAACGAGATCAGCTTTAACTCATCCCTGTTCCGCGAATTGCGAGCGATCAGCTTCGTGCAGCGCTTGTTGGCCGAAGGCAAATTGAAAGCGGGTGAGATGAACCGGGTTCTGGTTCACATGATCGCCGATGACGCGCTGATGAACGATCTGTCGGTGGCAACTAAGACGGTGCCGAACCCGGTTGTTCTGCACAAGTTGAAAGAGGCCGGGCGCACGGCTGCGCATCGGTTCCTTTCGGACAACAAGGACGATTTGGGGCGGAAAAGTACTGTCAACTTGCCCGAGATGTTTGGCTGATCACTCAGGCGGTAGCGTCGGGTCTTTGCCGTTGGGGTAAACCAGACCGGCAGAAATCACCAGCTTGGCCGCGTCCTCGATAGTCATGTCCAGCAGAATGACGTCTTCGGCAGGAAAGAACAGCAAAAACCCCGAGGTCGGGTTTGGCGTGGTCGGGATGAAAACGCTCAGCAATTCGCCCGCGGTTTCGGCGCGCTGGGTGACCTCGCCTTTGGCGGTGGTCGATACAAAGCCGATAGCCCAGATACCGCGGCGTGGATATTGCACCAAGCAGGCTTTTTCAAAAGATCTTTCTGTCTGGGCAAAGACCGTCTCGGATATTTGCTTGATCCCGGAATAGATCGAGCGGACAACCGGCATCCGTTCTACCAGGCTTTCGGTGAAGGAAATAAAGGACCGTCCCAGAATCCCCTTGGCGACCCAGCCCACCAGAACAGTGAACACCAGAAAGATGATGACGCCGACGCCGCGCAGGTTGATGCCTACATATTGTTGGGGCTGGAACTGTTGTGGGATCAGCGGCAGGACAGCACTGTCGATCCAGCCCACGACGGACCAAATCAACCAGATCGTCAGCCAGACAGGCGCAATGACAACGATGCCCGTCAGAAAAGACGCGCGCAGCCGGGAAAACAGGCCCGGTCCGCGGTGGGGTTCTTCGTCAAACGGTGTGTTCATTGCGATCCTGATTGGTTTGCCGATTTAGTTAAGCAGTCCGGCGTCTTGGTACAATAGGGTAGCTCTAGGCGGATTTGGTCAAAGCAATCGCGATACCGGCGGCTAGACGGGCATTGTTGCGTACCAGCGCAATGTTTGCGGTCAGCGAGCGGCCCCCGGTCTGTTCATAGATCCGTTGTAGCAGGTATGGCGTGACGCCTTTGCCGGTGATCCGGTGCGTATCCGCGTCGGATTGGGCGGCAGCGATGATGGGGGCCAGTTCCTCGGCCGGGATTTGATCGGCGTCCGGGATCGGGTTGGCAACCAGCTGACCCCCGGGCAGGCCAAGCGCGCGACGGGTGGCGTGGGCCTTGGCGATGTCTTCGGCACTATCCATGCGCAAGGGCGCAGGATAGGGGGACTTGGCGGACCAAAAAGCCGGGAATTCATCCTGTCCATGCGCGATAACCGGAACGCCCAATGTCTCGAGCACTTCAAGTGTTTTAGCAAGATCCAGGATGGCTTTCGCACCGGCTGCAACAACAGTAACAGGTGTCTGCGCCAATTCGTGCAGATCGGCTGAGATGTCAAACGAGGTCTCGGCCCCCTGATGCACACCACCGATGCCACCGGTCGCAAAAACTTCGATCCCGGCATAGCGCGCGGCGATCATCGTGGCGGCCACTGTCGTGGCCCCGGTGCCGCTGGTCGACATACAGGCCGCCATGTCCGCGCGTGAGATCTTGGCGACGCCCTGGGCCTGCCCCAGTGCTTTCAACTGGTCGTCTTCCAGGCCCACATGCAGTTTGCCTTTGATCACGGCCATGGTTGCAGGAACCGCGCCAGCGTCACGGACGTCCTGCTGAACCTGCGCCGCCACCTCGATATTCTGAGGGTAGGGCATACCATGGGTGATGATGGTGCTTTCCAGCGCAACGATGGGCTGACCTGCATCTTTGGCGGTGCGGACCTCGGCGGAATATTGGATGTCGATCACAGTGGTGTTTCTCCGGAAACATAGGTTGCGGCGGCATGTAGGGCGCGGCGTAAGGCTTCGTCATTGGACGCACCGTTGGCCTCGGACGCGATATGCGCCGCCATGAAAGTATCGCCCGCACCGGTCACACGGGTGACCAGAACGGAGGGCGGTGTTTGGGTCAATATTTCGTCAGCGCTGCCAATGGTGGCCGAGTTGCCGCCGTCCGTGACCAGCACCCGCAGCGCGCCACGGTCCAGCAGGCCCTTGGCGGCGCCTTCAGAATCGGTGAATTCGCGCTGGCACAAGATGCCGGCCTCTTCGAGGTTCACATAAAGCGTGGCGCGGGCGTGTTTCAGGAACGGCAGCAGACGTTCGGCCTTGCCGGGCGAGGCCGGGGCCACGCGCAGGTCCGCACGCGCAAAGGCGGGGCTTTGGGCGATTTCTTCCAACAAGTTCAGCGTCAGGTTGCCGTCCAGCGCGATGGGACCCTGGAACGGAGTGTTCTCATACCCCAGCGGCCCTTGCATCAAGGGGCGCAGGACTTTCGCCCCGGCGGCCTCAAGCGAGTGCGCGTCAGCAATTGCCGCGATCAGGCCGTTGGCCCCTTCGACGGCCATGTACCTGTCTGTCGGCAAATCCTGCGAACGATAGATGTGGTCCGTGACCATGCCCAGCCGCGAACAGGCGTTGACCAACTCGTCGCCTTCGGGGTCGCGACCAATGGCTGTCAGAAGGGTCGGCGTCATGCCGAAGCGCACCAGCGTCATGGCGATGTTCATGGCCACTCCGCCGGGCAGGCGGGTGATCCGCCCCGGCACGTCCGAGCCCTGACGCATGGCGCTGGCGGACCGCCCGATTATGTCCCACAGGACCGAACCGATACACAGGATTTCGCTGTTCTGAGTCATGCCCGTGTCATGCCGCAGCCCCGAGGTGGGTGCAAGGGTTAACGCTCACATCGCATCGGTAAGAGTTTTAAGCGCGGCAAGCGGGTCTTCTTGCGACCAGATCTCATCCCCGATACCGAAGAAATCAGTGCAAGGGGTCAGGTCGCGGATCAGCTCAGGCGTCAGGCCACCTTCGGCCACAACCGGAACCTCGATCATCTCAGACCACCACTGAAACAGGTCTTTTTCAGCCGTGGTTCCGTCCCCCAACGTTGAAGCACCGACCGGGCCAAAGGCAACATAATCTACGCCAGCTTCGCCGGCGGTCATGCCATCATGGCTGGACGCGCCACAAAAACTGCCAACAATGGCATCCGCGCCCAACTCCTTGCGCGCTGCGCGCACTGAACGTGCAGCGTCGTCCAGATGCACCCCGTCCAACCCCAACCGTTGCGCCAGCAGAACATGGTTCGAGATGACCAGCGCCACGTCACGGGTATGGGCCACTTCGCGACAGGCATCAGCAGCGCGCGAGATCGCGTCTTCGTCATTGCCTGCCAAAGCCAGTCGGATGCAGGCAATCTCGGCACCGTCCAGAACGCGGCTAAGCTGGTCGGGGAACGTGCTCAATGAGATGGTCGGAGGGGTGATCAGGTAAATCTGCGGCTGCTCGGGGGTGTCCATTGGCGCGTCCTTAGCTTTCAGTCTTTCGCGCGGTTTAGCGGATTGTGCCGGGGAAGCAAACTTTTATGCCGGTTTAAGGCGTAATTGACCAATCGGATGCCTTGCCCTGCGCCATCGCGCCGATTACAGCAAGCCAAGTTTTCCGGAGACAACCATGCCCAGCGATACATCCCAGCCGTCCTTTGTGCTCGTCCGCCCTCAGATAGGTGAAAACATCGGCGCTGCCGCGCGGGCGATGTGGAATTTCGGGCTGGACCGGATGCGGATCGTGGCACCGCGTGATGGCTGGCCAAACCCCAAGGCGGTGGCAATGTCCAGCGGGGCAGGGCGCTTGCTGGACGAAGCGCAGCTGTTCGATGACCTTGCGGGCGCGCTGGCCGACAGCACTTTTGTCTTTGCAACCACCGCGCGCCAGCGTGGTCTGACCAAACCGGTCTACAGCCCCGAACGCGCGATGCAGATCGCGGCCGAGAAAGTGGCAGCTGGTGAAAAGGTCTCGGTCTTGTTCGGACCGGAACGGGCAGGATTGGAAAACGAAGATATCGCCAAGGCAAATGCCATTATCTCGGTTCCGGTAAACCCGGAATATGCCTCGCTGAACCTTGGCCAATGCGTGTTGTTGACCGCCTATGAGTGGATGCGCCAGACAGGCGATGTGGTGCACGAAGCCACCGATCTGGGCAAAGGCGACTGGGCCACGGGGATCGAGGTCGAAAAACTGGTCGAACATTACGAAAACCGGCTGGACGAGGCGGGCTTTTTCTATCCACCCGAAAAGGCTGAAGGCATGAAGACCAATTTGCGCAATCTGTGGTCTCGGATGCGGATGACGCGCGCGGATGTGCAGATGCTGCACGGGATCATGCGTCAGATGGTCCGTTGGAAGGATAAAGGCTGAGGCTGGACCTTAGCCCCCCTTCACCCTAGCTTGCGACGAAATCCAAGGCACAAGAGGACAGCATGAGCGGTAAGCGCAGCATCTTCGAAGACGTCTCAGACACAGAAAAACAACAGGCCGTTCAACCGGGCATGATTGACCGTGGTCGTGGCGGCGCACGCGGGGCAATTTGCGTCTGGCTGATGATCCTGTTCGCGCTGGTCGTTGTCATGATCGCCGTAGGCGGCCTGACACGCCTGACCGATAGCGGACTGTCGATAACGGAATGGCGCCCGGTCACTGGGGCCATCCCGCCAATGACCGAGGCCGATTGGCAGGCCGAGTTCGAAAAGTACAAGCAGATCGATCAATGGCGCATTCAGAACCAATGGATGGAGCTTGATGACTTTAAATCCATTTACTGGTGGGAGTGGGGTCACCGTCAACTGGGCCGGGTGATCGGTCTAGTTTGGGCACTTGGGTTCTTTGGCTTCTTGCTGGCCCGGAAAATTCCGACCGGGTGGACAGGTAAATTGCTGATTCCAGGCGCTTTGGGCGGTGTTCAGGGCGCGGTTGGCTGGTGGATGGTTGCCTCGGGCGTGACGCAGGGCGAGGGGATGACGGCCGTTGCCAGCTATCGCCTGGCAGTCCATCTGGGTCTGGCCTTCGTTATCCTCGGGTTCCTTGCGTGGTACATCTTTGAGCTGGGACGCGAGGAGCGTGACCTGATGCAGGCCCGCCGCGCGAAAGAGGGCAAACTGTTCTCGCTATCGACCGGGCTGATGCATTTCGCCTTTCTACAAATACTCATAGGCGCCCTTGTGGCAGGCATAGACGCTGGAAGATCATATACCGATTGGCCCCTGATCGGTGGTCAATTGTTGCCGCCTGACGCGACGATGCTTGAACCGATGTGGCGCAATTTCTTTGAAAGCCCCGGTCTGGTGCAGTTCATTCACCGCTGTGCTGGCTATCTTCTGTTTATCTTCGGCATCATTGTCTGGAGACGCGGCAGCACCAGCGCGCATCCGCAAACGCGGTTTGCGTTCAATGCAGCTTTTGCGGCGCTTTCGCTGCAGGTGGTGGTCGGGATTATGACGGTGATCTACGCGGCCCCCTGGCAGATCGCCATCTTCCACCAGTTCATGGCCGTTGTTGTTTGGACCCTGATCCTGCGCGCACGTTTCCTGACAGCATATCCAATCGCCACCTCAATCCGCGGAGCATGACCCTGATGACTGCCTATGATGACCTGATGGCCTTCCAACGCGAAACGTCGGCCCTCGGGCAAATCGCCGGGCGGCTGGGCTGGGACCAGGAAACGGTGATGCCGCGCGGCGCGGCCCCGCAACGGGCGGAGGAAATGGCCGCGATCGAAGCGGTTCTGCACGCCCGCCGCTCTGACCCGCGCGTGGCTGAGTGGTTGGAGCAAGCCGACCCACAAGACGACGTAGCCCGCGCCCAATTGCGCGATATCCGTCGAACTTACGAGCGGACGGCAAAAGTGCCAGCCGATCTGGCCAAGGCCATTGCGCGCGTGACCTCAGCGGCGCAAGGCACGTGGGCGAAGGCCCGTGCGGATGAAGATGTTTCTGCCTTTTTGCCTGTTCTCGAGGAGGTCGTTGCCCTCAAGCGTGAAGAAGGCGCTGCACTGGCGCAGGGTGGTGATGTCTATGACGCCATGGTTGAAGACTACGAACCCTATACCACCGGTTCACAAATCGCCGAGATTTTCGATCAGATGCGCCCTCGTCTTGTGGCCCTGCGCGCGGCCGTTTTGGATAAACCAGCGCCGCACGCTCTGACCGGAAAATTCGACGAACAGATACAGATGCAATTGTCGCAGAAACTGGCGACCACGTTCGGGTACGATCTGAATACTGGGCGGGTGGACAAGGCAGTACATCCGTTCAGTTCGGGCAGTGGCCTGGATGTGCGCATCACCACTCGCACCAGCGAGACCGACCCGTTCAACTGTTTCTACTCAACCATTCATGAGGTCGGCCACGCCGCCTATGAACAGGGTATCAACCCGGCCTATGCGCTGACACCACTGGGGCAGGGCGTGTCGATGGGCGTGCATGAAAGTCAAAGCCGGATTTATGAAAACCAGCTGGGCCGATCTCGGGCGTTCACGGAGTGGCTTTACAATCAAATGGTTGACGCGTTCGGTGATTTCGATGTCGCGGATGCCGATGCGTTCTATGCCACGGTCAACGGCGTACACAAAGGCTATATCCGGACCGAGGCGGACGAGGTGCAATACAACCTGCACATCATGCTGCGCTTTGACCTTGAACGCGCCCTAATGGCCGGAGACCTTCAGGTCAGCGATCTGGAAGCGGCGTGGAACGACCGATTCAAGGCCGATTTTGGATATGAGGTCGACCGACCTTCGAACGGGTGTTTACAGGACGTCCACTGGTCGGTCGGGTTGTTTGGTTATTTCCCGACCTATTCATTGGGCAATGTCTATGCCGGATGTCTGTATCAAGCGTTGCGCGCTGCGGTTCCTGGTTTGGATGCGCAACTGATCAGGGGCGACACGTCAGGCGCAACCAGTTGGCTGTGCGAGAACCTACAGCGTTTTGGCGGGCTCTTCACCCCGCGCGAGACTATCCAACGCGCCAGCGGGATTGAACCGGGACCGGAACCGTTGTTGGCGTATTTGGAACAGAAATTTGGTACGCTCTACAATCTTTGAACGCACAATTTCCGGCCAAACTGGTTGTCACATGTGTGCCGCGTTGCCAGTTCTTTGCCTAAAGCAGCCCATAGGAACCGAGCATTGCTAATCAGGCAGTAGGTAGATGGTCAGATAGCATAGTAATTGAAAGCTCCCCTGAACCATATGGTTTTCTTCCAAATCAAAATTCATGACCGTCTGATCCGCCAGAAAAAAAGCAAGCCACAATCCTAGCGATACGATAAACGCTGCGTCGACCCTCTTCTGCCAGCGATCCGTCTGGGAATACGGGGTAAATGACGCGAACGCAAATAGCAGCGTCGAAAGAAATAGCCACAGTATGATCCCGACAAATAAAATTACATCAACGGCAGTAGAGGCACCAAACTGCGCCAGCGTTTTTTGCAGAAACGGAAAGTTGTGACCGTCAAACCAAGGGGTTGAAGTCACCCCCAGCAGCTCTAGCCCGCCGATGAAGTCGGTCAAAAACGCGAATGTCCACCAGAGAAACCAAAAGACAACTAAACTTTGTTTGAACAAAATTCGCATTAAAACGACCTCTTGAAACTGCTGTTTCAAATATCCTTGGTCATAGAATAGCGATTTTTAGGAAATACAGAAACCAGCGCCGATTTGATCGTTCTATTGGGCAGACCGTTGATTGCCACATTATGAGAGAATATTGGCGAAAACAAAATCCAAGGCCCCAAAACACTGCGCTCTGGGGCCTTTGTTGTAATCTTATCCCTCGGCCTCTTCGTCGCCTTGATCGGCGATCCAGGCGACGCTGACGACCACTTCGCCTTTACCGGTGTTGAACACCTTCACACCGCCCGCGCTGCGCGACCGGAACGAGATGCCTTCGACGGGAACCCGGATTGATTGGCCTTTGGAGGTGGCCAGCATGATCTGATCGTCGATCTCAACCGGGAACGAGGCCACCAGCTCTCCGCCGCGCATTGCCTTGTCCATGGCCGCAACCCCCATGCCTCCGCGTCCGCGGACCGGGTAATCGTGGCTGGAGCTTAGCTTGCCCGAACCGCCTGCTGTGATGGTCAGGATCAGATTTTCAGCGGCCGACATCTGGGCATAGCGTTCCTGGCTGATGGTCGCCAGCGCGTCGCCATCCTCGTCATTGGTTTCGGCCTCTTCGGTCAGGCCGGCCACGGCGCGGCGCATTTTCAGATAGGCGGCGCGTTCGTCCGACGTAGCCTCGAAATGGCGGATCACCGACATCGACACCACGCGGTCGCCATTGCTTAGCCTGATGCCACGCACACCGGTCGACTTGCGGCCCTTGAAGACCCGCACATCGGTGGTTTGGAAGCGGATCGCACGGCCGGAGTTGGTGACCAGCATGACGTCATCCTCTTCCGAGCAGATGCGCGCGTTCACGAGTTCCACATCCTCGGGCAGGTCCATCGCGATCTTGCCGTTGCGTTTTACGTTGGTGAAATCGCTCAGCGCATTGCGGCGCACGTCGCCGGCACTGGTGGCAAAGACGATCTGCAGGTTCTCCCACTCTTCATCCGGGACATCCACGGGCATGATAGCCGCGATGGAAACACCTGTCGGAATTGGCAGGATGTTGACGATGGCTTTGCCCTTACCGGTCCGGCCCGATTGTGGCAGGCGCCAGGTCTTGAGCTTGTAGACCATGCCGTCGGTGGTGAAGAACAGCAGCTGTGTGTGCGTGTTCGCTACGAAGAGGTTGGTAACAACATCCTCTTCCTTGGTCTGCATGCCCGACAGGCCCTTGCCGCCGCGTTTCTGCGCGCGGAAATCAGCCAGCGGGGTACGTTTGATGTACCCGCCAGAGGTGACAGTCACGACCATATCTTCGCGTTCGATCAGATCCTCGTCTTCCATGTCGCCGGACCAGTCGACGATCTCGGTGCGACGGGGAACGGCGAACTGTTCGCGCACGCTGCGCAACTCATCGCCGATGATCGACATGATGCGTTCGCGCGAGGACAGAATATCCAGGTATTCCTTGATCTTACCTGCTAGTTCTTCCAACTCGTCTGTGACCTCTTTGACGCCCAGTTGGGTCAGGCGCTGGAGGCGCAGGTCGAGGATGGCGCGGGCCTGAACCTCGGTCAGGTTATAGGTGCCGTCGTCGTTCATCTTGGACAGAGGATCATCGATCAGTCGCAGATAACCCTCGATCTCAGCGGCAGGCCAACGGCGCGTCATCAGCTTTTCACGCGCCTCGGCTGCGTCCGCGGATGACCGGATGGTGGCAACAACTTCGTCCACGTTGGAAACGGCCACGGCCAGACCACACAGGATGTGGCTGCGTTCCCGCGCCTTGCGAAGGTCATAGGCGGTGCGGCGGGCAACGACATCCTCGCGGAAATCGATGAACGAGGTCAGAAACCGGCGCAGGGTCAGTTGTTCAGGCCGACCACCGTTCAGGGCCAGCATGTTACAGCCAAAGGACGTTTGCATCGGCGAGAAGCGGTAAAGCTGGTTCAGCACCACCTCGGGTGTCGCATCGCGTTTCAGTTCGACTACCACGCGGACACCGTTACGGTCGGACTCGTCCTGTACATGGGCCACGCCTTCGATGCGCTTCTCACGCACCGCCTCGGCGATCTTTTCGATCATCGCGGCCTTGTTCACCTGATAGGGAATTTCATCGACGACGATAGCGTAACGATCCTTACGCAGTTCTTCCACGCGGGTCTTGGCACGGATAATGACGCTGCCGCGACCTTCAAGATAGGCTTTGCGCGCACCCGAGCGGCCCAGCATGACGCCGCCGGTCGGGAAGTCGGGGCCGGGAACGTATTCAATCAACTGCTCGGACGTCAGGTCCGGGTCGTCGATCAGTGCCAGCGTGGCGTCGATCACTTCCCCCAGATTATGCGGTGGGATGTTGGTCGCCATGCCCACGGCGATACCACCGGCACCATTGACCAACATGTTCGGGAAACGGGCGGGCAGGACGGTCGGTTCCCGGTCCTTGCCGTCATAATTGTCCTGGAAATCGACCGTCTCTTTTTCGATATCGGCCAGCAGGGACGCGGCGGGCTTGTCCATGCGCACTTCGGTATAGCGCATGGCCGCCGGGTTATCGCCGTCCATCGAGCCAAAGTTGCCCTGACCATCCAGCAACGGCAGCGACATCGAGAAATCCTGCGCCATCCGCACCAGCGCATCATAGATCGCGCTGTCACCGTGCGGGTGGTACTTACCCATAACATCGCCAACCGGGCGGGCCGATTTGCGATAGGCCTTGTCGTGTGTGTTCCCGGTTTCGTGCATTGCATACAGAATGCGGCGATGCACCGGCTTCAGCCCGTCGCGCAGATCGGGGATCGCGCGGCTGACGATGACCGACATTGCATAGTCCAGGTAGGACGTGCGCATCTCGGATTCGATGGACACCGTCGGGCCGTCATAAACGGGGCGCTCGGGCGGGGTTTCGTCCATGTTTTCAGGAATATCTGGCGTATCGCTCACGTAAACTGCCCGTGTTTTGTTTTGGGTCTATATCTTGTGGATGCACCTTATCAGACCCGGCACATAAGGTGCAAGCAAGCAACGATTTTGCATGCGAAAAACCCCCGTAACACCTGAGTAACATATTGTTAACTAAGGGTTAGGGTGTTTTCGTGTTACCCTGAAGAGACCTTGCAACAAAATTGGAGGTCTGCATGGAGCAAAGCGAAACCGAACTAATGCTCAAAGGGTACGGGCTGACAACGGCAGAGTTCTTCTACCGCATGCCCGATTACATCCACGTTCTGAACACGTTCATCTGGCAGGATTACGATCTGGCGCCGGATCATCCGAAATTGTTCGATTTCATCGACTTCTGGCAGCGCGAGATTGACGGTCCGCTGCATTCGGTCCGGTTTACGCATCGCAAGATGATCGCGCCTGGTGAATGGCGCAACATGGTGGGTGAATTCAGGGTCAATTGAATATCCAGCCTGTTTTTTTGTCAGTAACGATTGAGACGCGTTAAATTTATTGGTGCTTGGGTTATGGTGTCGACCAATCCATTGGTCACATACGGAATCGCTTTATGTCCCGAGCTTTGCTTTTCGCCGCTGCGCTGTTAACTGGCGGACCAGCCGTCGCCGAAGGCGTCTTTGATAAAATCAAAAAAGGTGCTGCGAACACAGCCGACGCTGTAGGGCGTGGGACTGAAACCGTGGGCAACACCATTCAGAAAGGTGCAAGCGCGGTTGAGGGGACCATCAACTCGACCACGGATTTGGTGACGAACGAGGCCACCCCGGAAGAGACGCGCGCCAAACTGGACGCGATGGCCAGCGAGGTTCTTACCCAGTTATTAGCGGAAAACCCCGACGCAAAAGCGTTGTATGACGTTAGTGCGGGCTACGCCGTGTTCGACTCGCGCAAGGTTACGGTGTTTCCGGTCTCGGCCGGGTATGGGCGCGGGGTGGCCGTTTCAATGGATACGGGTCAGCACACTTATATGAACATGGGTACTGGCGGAGTGGGTGCCGCAGTGGGTATTGGTGGGTTTGAAACCAAGTTCGTGATCCTGTTCGAAACCCCCGCCGATCTGGCGAAATTTATCGAATATGGTTACGACGCAACAGCGGAAACCGGGGCGATGTACGGTGACGAGCGCAGCGGGGAAACCGTGCGGTTCACTGATGGCCGATCCTTTTTCGTACTGGGCAAGAAAGGCTGGCGCGTCTCGGCTGGGGCGTCCGGCACGAAATTCTGGGAATCACCTGAACTGAACTGATCAGCCTGAACAGCTGGCCCCGCCTAGAACACAGAATTTGGCGCAATGGGGATGGTTGAGGTGTACGTCCGCCTCGGCCTCGGCCAGGGTGTGACCCATTTCGAATTCGGGCGCATAAGGTAAAAGTGTGCAGGCCAGAACGGCGGGGCGTTCCGCACCCTTGCGCTTTACCACCATACGGGCGCTGGCGCACATCACGGCGTCGGGTGATTTGTCCAGAATACCCCAGCAAGCTGTAGTGATTTCCGGCACTTCGATGGTTTCGTCCATCTCGGGGAACAGGACCGTCTGGCCCGGGTTTTGGGCGTCAATGTCAAAGCCGTGCTGCTTGAAAAACGCAGCATAGCCAGCGCGGCTTTCCGCGTCGCTGTCACCCCAGACAGTGCGCCCGGCCACGGCCATGTTTAAGCCGTTGTCACGCAGCCACTCCATCCCGGTCACTGTCTTGGCGAAGCTGCCCTTGCCACGTTCTTCGTCATGCAGATCGGAGCAGTAGTGATCGACCGAGATTCGCAGGGTTAGCTTGTTGCCGTAGTCACGCTGCAATTCCAGCAGACCCTCACGCATCTTTCGGCGCATCATTGGTTGCATGGCATTGGTGAGAATCAAAACCTCATACCCACGCTCCAGCGCGGCGCGGGTCATGTCGATCATTTCTGGGTTCATGAATGGTTCGCCACCAGTGAACCCGATTTCCCGAACCGGCCAATTTCGGGCTTCGATTTGATCCAGATAGTCCCGCACCTCATCAGCGGTGATATAGACCAGTGCATCGTTGGTCGGGCTGCTTGCGATATAGCAGTTGACACATTCGATATTGCACAAGGTACCGGTGTTAAACCAAAGCGTTTCAGGGTTGCTAAGCGCAACCGAGGCCCGCGTTTGCCCGTCAGCTGTCACCAATGTGTTCTGAAATTTGCCGATATTGGCAATCTGAGAGGCGTTGTCTTTCATTCCGGTATCCGGTTCTTTGCAGTCCTGTTGCTGACTTAGCCTTTCAGACCGAATTAGTTAAGGGTGCCACGGCCGACCTGACAGAGTTTTGATGATGGGAAAAAGTGTAATTTTGTTTGCGCTAACATTGGACATGCCCTCAGGGGTAAGGTAAGGGAAACGCATGGTTTCTCGCGTCATCCCCGTCGACCCGTTCGATCTGGTCATTTTTGGCAGTACTGGCGATCTTGCGCAGCGTAAGATCCTGCCTGCCCTGTTCCGACGCTATTGTGCCGGACAATGGCCCGAGGATGTTCAGATCATTGGTGCCGCCAGATCGGAATTGGACAGCGATGCGTTTCGGGATGTGGTCGCGCAATCGTTGCGCGAACATGCGCCCGCGCATTGTGCGGATGCCAAGGCATTGAATGCGTTCTTGCAACGGGTTGATTATGTCGCGTTAGATGCGCTTACGGATGAGGGGTGGGGTCAGCTTGCAGCGAAGCTCACAATTGATCGAGTACGGGCGTTCTATTTCTCGGTTGGGCCGCGCCTGTTCGGACCGCTGGCCGAACGGATCAAAGCAAATGATCTGGCCACGACCCAGACACGGATCGTTGTTGAAAAACCCTTTGGTCACGATCTGGGCAGCGCGCAGGCGTTGAATGCGACGCTAGCGGCGCATTTCTCCGAAGGGCAGATTTACCGGATCGACCATTATCTGGGCAAAGAAACCGTTCAGAACCTGATGGCCGTTCGGTTTGGCAACATGCTTTTCGAGCCATTGTGGAACAGTCAGTATGTCGACCACATCCAGATCACCGTGGCCGAATCCGTCGGCATTGACGGGCGCGAAGAGTATTATGAGCGCGCAGGCGCCATGCGTGACATGGTGCAGAACCACCTGATGCAACTGCTCTGCCTGATCGCGATGGAACCGCCGGCCAAGTTCGACCCCGACGCGGTACGGGACGAAAAGCTCAAGGTGATCCGCGCATTGGACCCGGTCGAGCCGCACCACATTGTGCGCGGTCAATTTGAAGGTGGGCTGAGTGGACGCAGCTATCGGAATACTGTTGGTAATCCACGTTCGACCACGGAAAGCTATGTGGCGCTGCGGGCTCACGTCAGTAACTGGCGGTGGGCGGGTACGCCGTTCTATTTGCGTACGGGCAAAAGGCTTGTGGCGCGATCTTCGGTGATCAATGTGATGTTCAAAGACGCACCGCATTCGATCTTTGGCGCAGATGCCGGGCGCCACGCCAACGTTTTGTCGATCCGCCTGCAGCCGAACGAAGGCATTACGCTGAAGGTGACGATCAAGGAACCGGGGCAGGGTGGGATGCGCCTGGTCGACGTGCCTCTGGACATGAGTTTTGCCGAGGCATTGGGGCCCGAAAACCAGGACCCGCCGGACGCTTATGAGCGGTTGGTGATGGATGTGATCCGCGGCAACCAAACCCTGTTTATGCGGGGAGATGAGGTCGAGGCCGCATGGGCCTGGACCGATCCGATCATCGCGGGCTGGCAGGCGCGCGGGGATGTTCCCAAACCTTATGAAAGCGGCAGCACTGGCCCGGGCGACGCCGAGCTGCTGATGAAACGAGACGGTCGCCGCTGGCAAGGGATAAACCCATGAACATACAGGAATACGCCGACCGGGATATGCTGGCCATCGACGTTGCAAACGTGCTGGCAGGTGAACTGGAATCCGCCTTGCTGCATCACGACTTTGCCTCATTGGCTGTCCCCGGAGGCACGACGCCCGGCCCGATGTTTGATGTTCTGTGCGCGGCGGATTTGGAATGGGACCGGGTGTGGGTTCTGCCCACCGATGAACGCTGTGTGCCGGGTGATCACGACCGCTCGAACGAGCGTCTGATCCGCGAGCGGTTGCTGACAAATCGGGCGTCGGTGGCGCAATATATACCTCTGTACGTGCCGGGGAAGGAGCCCGAAGATGTCTTGCCGGAAATCGAAAGCCTGATCGCTCCGATCCGGCCCTTGTCGGTGCTGGTGTTGGGAATGGGCGAGGATATGCACACGGCGTCCCTGTTCCCGGGTATGGATGGGCTTGAGGCCGCGTTGGACGGCCACGCGCGTCCTCTGGCGGTGGCACGGACCGAGGTTCAGCCGGAACCCCGTATCACGCTGACCGCGCCTGTTTTGGACGGTGCCTTGTCAAAACACCTGATCATATTCGGAAACGCGAAACGGGATGCTTTGGAACGGTCCATGTCCCTGCCACCGGAAGAGGCCCCCATCGCAGCGGTGCTGAGTGGCATGACCGTACATTGGGCGGAGTAGGCGCTATGCAACTGGAGACACTCAAAGCACTGGCAGCAGAGCGGAAGGGGCAGCCCATTCTGGGTCTGTTCAGTAAGGATGCAAACCGGGCGCAGGGGTATTCGGCCTCAACCGGTGACCTGCTCTTTGATTTCTCGAAAACCAGTATTGACGCGGACATCCGTGACGCTTTGATCGGGCTGTGCGATACGGCGGGTCTGGCGGAACGGCGCGACGCCATGTTCTCGGGTGCCAAGATAAACGAAACCGAAGGGCGCGCGGTATTGCACACGGCGTTGCGTAATCTGGATGGCGGACCAGTTGAGGTCGACGGTCTGGATGTGATGCCTGACGTGCTGGACACGCTGCACCGGATGCGGGTTTTCGCCGAAGAGGTGCGCGGCGGCGCGATTTCCGGGACAGGTGGCAGCTTTACCGACGTCGTGAATATCGGCATCGGCGGCTCGGATCTTGGGCCAGTGATGGCCACGCACGCGTTGGCCCCGTATCACGACGGGCCAAACCTGCACTATGTTTCCAATGTCGATGGTGCGCATATCGCGGATACGCTGCGCCCACTTGACCCGACCCGGACGCTGGTGATTGTCGCATCCAAGACATTCACCACCATTGAAACCATGACCAACGCCCGGACCGCCCGTGCCTGGTTAACGGATGGCGGTGGCGATTGTGGAAAACAGTTCGCAGCCGTGTCGTGTGCGGTAGATAAGACCGATGCCTTTGGTATCGCCCAAGATCACGTATTTGGTTTTGCCGATTGGGTAGGGGGGCGCTATTCGGTCTGGGGGCCGGTTGGGCTACCGGTGATGATCGCCGTCGGTTCGAACGCGTTTGATGCCTTTCTGCGCGGGGGACAGGCGATGGACGTCCATTTCCGCGCTGCTGACTGGATCGAGAACATGCCGGTGATGCTGGCTCTGGTTGGGGTCTGGCACCGCCAGGTTCTGGGATATACCAGCCGCGCGGTTCTGCCCTATGATCAACGACTGCTGCGTCTTCCCGCCTATTTCCAACAGCTTGAGATGGAGTCGAACGGTAAATCCGTTGCAATGAACGGCAGCGCCTTGACCATGCCTTCGGGGCCTGTGGTATGGGGTGAACCGGGCACCAATGGCCAGCACGCCTTTTACCAGTTGATCCATCAGGGCACCGATGTGATCCCCTGCGAATTCATGGTGGCCGCCGAAGGGCACGAGCCCGAACTTACCCACCACCACCGCCTTTTGCTGGCCAATTGTCTGGCCCAATCCGAGGCGCTGATGCGCGGCCGGTCGTTGGATGAGGCGCGGCAGCGCATGGCCGAACAAGGGTTGGCCAGTGAGGAGCTTGAACGTCAGGCCCGTCACCGTGTGTTCCCGGGCAACCGGCCGTCCTCGACCCTGATTTATCCGAAGCTCACACCGTATGTGCTAGGCCAAATCATCGCCATGTACGAACACCGTGTTTTCGTCGAAGGGGTTCTGCTGGGGATCAATTCGTTCGACCAATGGGGGGTGGAACTGGGCAAGGAATTGGCGACCTCGCTGGGTCCGATAGTGGATGGTGAGGTTAGCGCTGACGGCAAGGATGGCTCGACCGCTTCGCTGGTTGCTTTTGCGCTAAAACACCGCGATTGAGGGTTCGATTTTACCACCTGCCGCAACGGTAAATCGCATTCTTTTATTGTCAGACAATTAAATGCTTGGCAGGCTCTGCCTAAGGAAAAGCCATATCGCCCGATGTGATTGCGGGCACAAAGTGGCACCGCCATAGGGAGAACGCCCATGCTGGGACAGATGATGACGCAGCCCTTGCTGATCTCGTCGCTAATTGATCACGCCGACCGCTTTCACGGTCAGACTGAGATTTATTCGGTTGAAACCGATGGCACAGTTAGCCATAGCAGTTGGTCGCAAGTGGCGGAAAACGCGCGGAAGCTGGCCTCGGCACTGTCCAAGTTGGGATTGGAGCCACAGACGCGGATTGCGACGCTGGCTTGGAATAACCGGCGGCATCTTGAGATCTACTATGCCACTTCCGGGGCGGGGTTCGTGTGCCACACCGTCAACCCACGACTGTTTCCCGAACAGCTGACGTATATCATCAACCATGCACAGGACCGGGTTCTGTTTTTCGACGCAACCTTTATTCCTTTGGTCGCAGCCCTGCACGAGCATTTGCCCGATGTTCAACATTTCGTCCTGATGGGGCCAAGAAACGATGACGCAATTGCGCAGATACCGGGTGTGCAATTTTATGACGATCTGATCGAGACCGGTGAGGCCAGTTTTGAATGGCCCAGCTTTGACGAAAACACTGCATCCGGCCTGTGTTACACATCTGGCACAACCGGCAATCCAAAGGGGGTGTTGTATTCGCATCGCTCCACCGTGTTGCACAGTTTCGGATCGAACACACGGGACGTTATCGGGTTTTCGGCAATGGATGTGGTAATGCCGGTTGTTCCGATGTTCCATGTAAACGCCTGGGGGTCCCCATATGCTTGCGCCATGTCGGGATCGCGGATGGTGTTGCCGGGGCCGGGTTTGCATGGTGAGGCGCTGGTGAATCTGATCGACACTTACGGCGTCACTCTGGCCATGGGCGTGCCGACGATCTGGCAAGGGCTGCTGGCTTTTGCGGAGCAGTCTGGCAGCAAGCTGGCCAGCCTGCAGCGGACGGTGATCGGCGGGGCCGCGTGCCCGCCTTCGATGATCGAAACCTTCCGCGAAACCTATGGTGTCGACACCATCCACGCCTGGGGGATGAGCGAGATGAGTCCGCTGGGGACCGCAAATCACCCTCTGGCCAAGCACTTTGACCTGCCAAAAGACGAGCAGCACGCCATTCGAGAAAGCCAGGGAAGACCCTGTTATGGTGTCGATCTGAAGATCGTCGACGATGACGGCAATGATCTGCCGCATGACGGCGAAACCCAGGGTGATCTGCTGGTGCGCGGGCCGTGGGTTCTGGACAGTTATTTCAAGATGCAAGATGAAGATTTGCTGCGGGATGGCTGGTTTGCCACTGGTGATGTCGCAACGTTGGACTCTGACGGCTATATGACCATCCGCGACCGGTCCAAGGACATCATCAAATCCGGGGGTGAGTGGATCAGTTCGGTCGAGTTAGAGAACATCGCCGTTGCACATCCCAAATTGGCGACCGCAGCCGTGGTTGGCGTACCGCATCCAAAGTGGGACGAGCGCCCACTGCTGGTGGCCGTACGCGCCGAGGGGGAGGACCCAAGCGAAGAAGAGGTGCTGACATTTTACGACGGCAAAATCGCTAAATGGCAGGTGCCGGACAAGGTGGTGTTTGTGGATGCCTTGCCTCTGAACGCAACGGGTAAGGTTCTGAAACGCAACTTGCGCGCGGATTTCAAGGACGCCTTGGTGGGCTGATCTTAAAAAACGTGGGAAATGGCTCCGGCGGTAGGGATCGAACCTACGACCAATTGATTAACAGTCAACTGCTCTACCGCTGAGCTACGCCGGAACGGTCCGCGCCGTATAGCAACCAGTTTCTGCGGCGTCCAGAGGGCGTATAAGATTTTTCGTCGAAAAATCTTGCGCCGCAAACGACCGTTGGTGATGGGTATTTAAGGTGGGGAGAATTTGGCTCCGGCGGTAGGGATCGAACCTACGACCAATTGATTAACAGTCAACTGCTCTACCGCTGAGCTACGCCGGAACTGAGGGCCGTATAACAATCCCGATTTTTGCCGTCCAGAGGGGAATTCGACGTTTTCGAAAAAAAGTTCCGGCGGCTTAGGTTTGTCTGATGAAACGGGTGTCAGCTGACAGCTTTCCTTCGAAAGTGACCTGAGATTTCCCAATCAGATCAATCAAATGGGCGAAAACATTCCGTTCAGCAGCAGGCAAAAGGGCGGTCGGAGTGTCGACGTAAATTCGCTCGGCCATTTCTCGGGCCGTACCGGGGTGATCTTCCAGCGCGGACAGAATCTGTGCTTCGCGTGTCAGGCGGTGATTGATCAGCCAGTCCAGCCGCGCTGCGGGATCGGCAATCGGCGCGCCATGCCCGGCGTGAAAGACGGCCCACTCGCGTGAGTGCAGACGATGGCAGGCCGCCATGAAATCCGTCAGGTCACCGTCTGGGGGCGAAACCAGTGAACTGGCCCAACCCATGACGTGATCACCCGTGAAACAGACCTCACCCCAGCCAAGCGCGATGTGATTTCCCAGATGGCCGGGGGTGTGAATCACCTCAAGCTGCCAGCCGTCGCCTGAGATCAAAGCCCCATCCGCAAGTTTGATGTCGGGGCGAAAGCTGGTGTCGATGCCTTCACCGCCGCCGACTAAACCGCTCTCGGCCAGTTGAGTCATAACTGCGCTACGCCCGGCCTCGGGCCCTCCAAAGGCCATGATCGGTGCTCCTGTACGATCCGCCAAGGGTTGGGCCAGCGGAGAGTGATCCAGATGGCTGTGGGTAACGATGATATGGCTGATCCGCTGTCCGGGTAGAAGTCCCGCCAGAATCGCATCCAGATGTTCATTGCTGAGCGGACCAGGGTCGATCACGGCAAGCTCGCTGGTTCCCACCAGATAAGTGTTGGTCCCGCGATATGTCATTGGGGATGGATTTGGCGCCAGAATACGCCGCAATCCCGGCTGCAGCTCGACCGCCGGGCCGGCGGGCGGATTGAAATCGTCAGGCGCCTGCATTCTGACCTCTTTCTCTTGTCGTAACAGCCCGTTAGGTTTAGCGCATGTCCGCGCTTTGGCTCAAACACTATATGCCGCGCAGCCTCTATGCCCGTGCTGCACTGATCCTGGTCCTGCCGGTGGTCGTGGTGTTGCTGGTGGTGGGGGTCGCGTTCCTGCAAAAACATCTGGAAGACGTCACGGCGCAAATGACACGCGCTGCTTCGCGCGAAGTGATGTTGATCACGGAAGTCATGGAAGAGACGGAAACGCAACAACAGGCGATGGCGGCTGTTCGGCTTGACCTGCAAGCGCTTGAAATGAAGGCCCGGTTTCTGGGCATTAACGACGAACCAAAGGTTGGTCACCGCCGTTGGTACGATTTCATTGCACCCCAGGTCGAGGCCGATCTGCGGGCCTTGCTTCCAGATTTGATTGCGGTTGCCTTGCCCAGCGGACAAGAGGCGCGGCTGTATCTGCAGACGGATCTGGGCATTCTACAGCTGACTTTTGATCGCCGTCGTCTGTCTCCGGTGGCGCCACACCAGTTGATCGTGACAATGGTGTTCTTTGCGGTTGTCATGACCACGATTTCTTTCCTGTATATGCGCAATCAATTGCGTCCGATCACTCGTCTGGCCGAGGCTGCGCAGGCCTTTGGTCGGGGCAGGGTGGTGCCGTATTCTCCCGGTGGGGCCATCGAAGTACGCGCGGCGGGCAGTGCTTTTCTGGATATGCGTGCCCGTATCGAGCGCCAGATGGAGCAGCGCACCATGATGCTGTCGGGGGTCAGTCACGATCTGCGCACACCGCTGACGCGTTTGAAACTTGGCCTTTCGATGTTGCCCGAGGATGAAGCAGCCCCTTTGCAGCAGGATGTCGATGAGATGCAATTGCTGCTGGATGCGTTCCTTGAGTTTTCGCGCGGGGCGGCCGAGGGCGCTCCGGAATCTGTCGATCCGAAGGTGCTGTTGGAGCAAATCGTCAAAGACGCGCGTCGTGCAGGGCATGAGGTCGACCTGATCTCGGTCGAAGGGGAAGGAACAGTCATGCTGCGCCCCACTGCCATGCGGCGCGCCGTGGAAAACCTGATTGGAAACGCCGTGCGGTATGGCAATCGCGCGGATGTCAGCCTGTCCACCACACCCAAATCCCTGCGTATCCGGGTCGAGGATGACGGGCCAGGAATTCCACCTGAACAGCGATCCGAAGCGGTCAAACCGTTCGCGCGCCTTGATCCGGCGCGCAATCAAAATCAGGGTACCGGAGTGGGGTTGGGCCTTGCCATCGTTTCAGATATCGCGCGGGCCCATGGGGGCGTGGTGCGTCTGAGCAAAAGTGAGCGGCTGGGCGGCCTCTGCGCCGACATTATCATCGGTCGCTAACGACCCTGTACATGCGCTGCATCACCAGCGGAGTCAGGTACATCGGAATTTGATAGGCCCCGATGAACACCATGATCGGCGCAGTAACCTCGGGCGCTAAAGCCACGAAGAACAGCGCGATATTGCGGTTGCCTGCGATCAGGGACACTGCCGTCGACGCGGCTGTGGGCATACGAAACCGGGTCAGTCGAAAACAGACGGCCTGAACGCCAAAATTGGCCGCGCAGGCGAAGGTAATCCAGAGGAACGCTCGTTTCGGATCGGTCAGGATGACCTCGCTGACTGAGGGCATCAGACCGATGACGAAGAGAGCCAATGTGATGTTGGCAAGGCCTTCGAGCGCACTTTCTGTTGTGGGCGATGGGTCTCGCAACAGCGTTTTGCGAATAGCGACTGCGGTCAGCGTCACCAGCAGGATTGTGATTAGCAGTTTTAACGCGGCCCAAAGCACCGTATGGAAACCGCCCAGTTGCGGCGCCAGCCAGAACACCGGGGCTATGGTCATTGGCAATACCGCAGTACCGATCACCAAAAGGCGGAGCGCGTATTCAGATGGGTGCCCCATCATCCGACACATATTTGGGCTGCCAGCGATGGAGGGAGCCGCGGTCATGACCAGCAAGGCAAACAGGGCGGGGGTGTCGAGCCACCCGCCCAAGGCACCGACCGTCAGAACTGTCAGGGGCATCGCAAGCTGTAGACCAAGAACTACCAAGACAACGCGGGGCAGATCACGCAGTGATCCGAATATGCGCGCGGGCTCCATTCGTAGCACGGTGACGAACAGCAACAGCACAACCATCGGCGGCAACAGCGGCCGCATCGGTTGCGCCAACCCCGGCAGCAGCAACCCCGACAAAAGGCCCGCCAACAGAACATAAGGTCCGTGGCGGGCAGCGATGTGCAGCGGGTTCAACGGCAGGCTACCCGGTTGGGCCTTGCCGCAGGTTATTCGGTAGCCAGGTGGCCAAATCCGGGAACCAGATCAGGACGAAAACCATAACAACCATGATCAGGAACATCGGAATCGCAGCACGGGCGATATAGCTCATTTCATGATTGGTCATGCCCTGCATCACAAACAGGTTGAACCCGATAGGCGGCGTGATTTGCGCCATTTCGACCACGACGACGATAAAGATACCGAACCAGATCAGGTCGATTCCGGCGTCGCGGATCATAGGCTCGACCACAGCCATGGTCAGCACGACTGAGGATATGCCGTCCAGAAAACACCCAAGGATGATGTAAAACACAAGCAGCACCATCAGCAGTTCGAACCGCGTCAGTTCCCATCCGGCAATCAGATCGGCCAGACCGCGTGGCAGGCCGGTAAAGCCCATCGACAGCGACAGGAAAGCCGCGCCCGCAAGGATCAATGCGATCATCGCGCTGGTGCGAGTGGCCCCCATGAGGCTTTCAGTGAACGTCTTCCAGTTCAACGAACCCTGACCAGCTGCGAGCAACAGCCCTCCGATCACACCAAAGGCGGCGGCCTCAGTCGCGGTGGCATATCCCAGATACATCGAACCGATGACCACGACGATCAACAGGATCACTGGCAGCAAAAAGCGCGAGTTCTTGATCTTCTCGGCAAAGGTCAGTTTGTTTTCCTGGTTCGGGTTCCAGTCCTTGCCGATTTTGGAATAGATCGCGACATAGCCCATGAACATGCAAGCCAGCACCAGACCCGGCAGGATGCCAGCAAAGAACAGCTTGGTAATCGATTCATTGATGGTGACGCCATAAACGATCAGCGTCAGCGAAGGCGGGATCATCAGGCCCAGCGTCGCAGCACCTGTCAGAGTGCCGATGATCATGCGTTCGGGATAATTGCGCTTGCGCAGTTCTGGGATCGACATCTTGCCAACCGTGGTCAGCGTCGCCGCGGACGAGCCCGACACGGCGGCAAAGACCGTACAGCCGACGATATTGGTATGCACCAGACCGCCGGGCAGGGGGGCCATCCACGGTGAAAGCCCCTTGAACATGTCTTCGGACAATCGCGTTCGATACAGGATTTCACCCATCCAGATAAACATCGGCAGCGCCGTCAGCGTCCATGAGGACGAGGCTGACCAGATGGTGGTGATCATGACGTCGCCGACGGGGCGAGTAGTGAACAGCTCCATCCCGACCCAGGCGACGCCCATCAGTGCCAGCCCGACCCAGACGCCGGTGCCCAACAGAGTGAATAGAACAAAGAGGAAGAGGATGATGATTGATGCGTTTTCCATGCTCTCATTCTCCGTGGCTTTGATCGGCAAGATCGCGGGTGATGCGGTGATCGCCGCGGAAGATCACGTGAATCAGATGATCAGTCAGGGCGATGGCCAGAATGACCGCGCCGATTAACATGGTCGATTGCGGTATCCAAAGCGCGGTTTTGTCCTGTCCCTGGCTGATATCGTTGAACTTCCAGCTCCAATAAACAAAGCGGTAGGCGTACCAGCAGAAGTACCACATGACGGCCGTGCCGATGCCAAAACACCAAATCTCCAGCACCCGGCGGAATTTATCAGGCACCGCATTCAACAGGATCGACACGCGGATATGGCTGCCCCGGTTCAGCGCATTGGCAAAAGCCAAGAATGAGGCCGCGGCCATCGCATACCCAGCATAGTCGGGCGCGCCAGGGAATACCTCGCCGGTCCAACGGGCCAGCATCTGCACCACAATTAGAACCAGAATGGCGATAAGGCTCAACGCCGCCAGTACGCCTGCTGCCAGATAGATGAAATCCAGTACGGACCGGAGCCCTCGTAACGCTGCCATACTGTCCCCGCTTTTCTTTTGGTTGGATAGAGAACGGGCGGCAGATCGCTGCCGCCCGCGTCCATTTGGTTATTGTTGTGCTTGGAAGGCGTCGACGATGGCTTTGCCTTCGTCCCCGGCGGCCTCGAGCCATTCATTGGTCATGGTGACGCCGATTTCTTTCAACTCGTTGGTCATCTGCTCGGACGCCGGACCAACGGTCATGCCGCCGTCACGCAAGCCTTGCAGGGTGAACCCGGTATATTCCTTGGCCCGCCAGTTCCCCGCATATTCCGCCAGTTCGGCGCAGGCTTTGATGACGTTCTTGTTCGCGTCAGACACGCCCGCCCAGATATCCGAGTTCACCATCACGTAGTTGCGCGGCAGCCAGGCATCTACTTCGTAGAAATAATCCAGGCTTTCCCAAACTTTGCGGTCATACCCGGTTGAGCCAGAAGACACCATGGAATCGGCAACGCCAGTGGCAAAGGCCTGGCTGATCTCGGCCGCTTCGATGGTCACCGGCAGCATTCCGGTCAGCTCGGCCAGACGTGACGTGGCGTTGTTGTACGAGCGGAACTTGATGCCTTTCATGTCAGCGACCGAGTTCACCTCGTCCTTAAAGTACAGCCCCTGCGGCGGCCACGGCACTGCATAAAGCAACGTTAGGTTCTGTTCGGCCAACAGGTTCTCGATCGAGGGTTTTGCAGCATCCCAAAGCTTGGCGCTGTCGTCGAAAGACGTGGCAAGGAAGGGGATTGAATCAAATCCAAACAACGCGTTCTCGTTCTGGTGGCCGGACAGCAGACGCTCTCCAATAGGGGCCTGGCCGGTCTGAATGGCGCGTTTGATATCCGCCCCTTTGAACAGGGAACCCGAAGGGTGGGTGACAATCTCGATCTCGCCGCCGGTACCGGTGGTCACGCATTTGGCGAATTCAGCACCTGTGGCCGAATGGAAGTTCGACGCAGAATAGGCCATCGGCATGTCCCATTTTTCAGCTGCGACCGGCAGGGCTGCGGCAGCGGTCAGTGCGGTTGCTGCCATAAGGCTCGTCAGTTTTTTCATTTTAGTCTCCCAGTTGGTATTGATTCTGCCGATGTTGTTCACCGGCTTTGCTAATTTGCGTATCGCGACGGGGCGTAAACGCTGACATCCGTGTTCGGAAGTCTGCCCGCGATCATTTGCGCCAAAAGACGCCCTGTTTTCGGCCCGCCCGTCAGACCGATGTGATGGTGGCCAAAACCCATATACGCGCCGTCAACCCCCGGAACTTCACCGATAACCGGTATCGAATCTGCGGGTGCGGGCCGGTGCCCCATCCATTCCACTTCATCCTTCCATGTCACACCCGGAAAAGCCGCCCGGGCATTCTTGCGCATCAATTCGAACGGCGCCTTCGAGGGTGGCGCGTCCAACCCGCCGAACTCGACAATCCCGGCCAGACGGATGCGACGCTCTAACGGAGTGGCGACGAATTTGCCTGACGCTACCATAACCGGGCTTTTCGGCATCGCGGAAGGTTCCACTAATTCAAGATGATAACCGCGTTCGCTTTCCAGAGGAACAGAAATGCCCAGTTGGTCTGCCAAGGGGCCGGACCAGACCCCCGCCGTTATAATCGCTGTGTCGCAGGGTATGGTTGTACCGCCTGCGCGTACACCTGTAACTTTGCCGTTGTCCCGAACCACGTCTTCGACTGCAGCGCGTATAACTTTGCCTCCATTGTCCTCGACATGGGCGGCCAGATCTTTGACATAGCGCCCCGGATCAGTGATGTGGCCATGATCGGCAAGCCGGGCGGCAAACCCGAGGTCTTTGCTGAAAATCGGGTCATAAGCGTGAAAGGCTTCGCCTTCTAATTCGTCCCACGCAAAACCATGCTTGCGCCGGATGTCCCAGCCAAGTGCATCACTCTCAAAATGTTTCCGGTTTTCGTAAAGGAACAGATAGTCGGACGGGACAATCCACTTCTCGGCCCCGGTGCCGTGCGCCAGTGTCTTATGGTCATTCAGGCTATCGCCGACAATAGGCGTCAGCGCAGCAGCAATGCGTTCAACGTCGCTCGCGTTGGCATGTTTCAGATAGCGCAGTAGCCATGGCAAAAGCTTGGGCACGTATCCCCATTTCAAGAACAGTGGCTGGGACGGATCAAACAACATCCTCGGAGCCTTTTGCAGCAGCCCCGGAACCGTGACTGGAATGATCGAGCAGGATGCCAGAACCCCGCCATTGCCGTGCGACGTACCCTCGCCAGGTCCAGCCTTGTCGATCAATATGACGTCATGCCCGTCACGTTGCAGCCAGACCGCTGTGGACACGCCAACAATACCGGCACCGATTATGGCAATGGTCTTGCGCTCACTCATGCTACCACCGCCTTGGCCACGGCATAGTGGTTCAGCTTGTTCAGGTCCGGTCGGCCACCAATCCCGGGCATGTCCGGCACGATGACTTGTCCGTTCTGTACCACGAAGGGGTCTTCCAGAATGTCTTCTTTCAGGAAATACGATGCCTGATAGAACTCGCATCCCAGCTTTATTTCAGGTGTTGCAGCGATCATGTGGGTTCCGGCCAGATGCGCCAAACCAGCCTCGAACATATCTCCACCATAGGAGCTGAGCCCATGAGCCGCAGCGATGCGGGCCACAGTCTGACTCCGGCTAAGCCCACCGGACTTCATGATCTTGACCGACACGCCATCGCATATGCCTTCTCGCGCGGCACGCTCCATATCCTCAGGGCCAAACACGCTTTCGTCGGCCAGCAGGGGCAGGTCGATCTGACCTCGCAGTTTGGCCATCATGCCATAGTGATGCGCCCGCACTGGTTGTTCGATGAAATCGGGTTTGAATTGAGCAACATCGCGTACCTGAGCAGGAGCATCCTCGATAGACAGACCTTGGTTGTAATCCACGCGCACAGAAAACTCGGGGCAATGTTGCGCCAGATGTTCAAGCCGCATGATGTCGAACGCATGGTCCTTGAATCCGGTCTTCAGCTTGACGATGCGAACCCCGTCCTCGCGCAATTGCTCGAGTAGCGCAATGTCCTGCGCGAAATCAGGATTGGCGATCGAACAACTCAGCGGAATCGAGTCCCGGCATTTGCCACCCATCAGTGCCCAGACCGGCACGCCGCTGATACGCCCTGTCAGATCCAGCAAGGCGGTTTCCAGTGCGGCCTTGGCCTCGGTGCAATGTGCGACGGCATAGGCGGCCTTGGCCATGATCCCAGCCCGATCTGCCACATGTGACCCAACAACCAACGGCCGGATATAACGATCCAGCGCTGCGTAAGTTGCTTCGGGTGTACCGGTAAAAACCGACCATGGCGACGCTTCGCCAAATCCTTCTGATCCGCCCTCTGAGGTCAGGCGCAAGATCACAATTTCGCAGCTGCCTTCGACCGAGCCGATTCCATGATCACGCCGTGATGTAACAGGCAGATCAAGGTGCCAAAGGTCAAACCCTGTGATGGTTTGGTTCAAGTCGGTCATTGGTCCTCCGGTCGATTGGGGGAACCGTGCCGCGATAGCTATATCATTTCAAATACTATATTGTGGCAAGGGTATCAGAAAAAATGATATGGGAATGTCAATGTCTTTAAGGTTTCGGCAATTGCAGGCGTTTCACGCGATTATGGAGACGGGAACGGTGACTGGGGCGGCTTCGGTTCTGGGGATATCGCAACCTGGTATCAGTAATCTTCTGGCTCAGTTAGAACGCGAAGCCCGCCTGCCGCTGTTTGAGCGCAACAAGGGCCGTCTGTTGCCAACCCCCGAAGCTGATCTGCTGTATCGCGAGGTAGACACGGTCGTGCGTGGGCTGGATCACGTGGCGCAGGCCGTGACGGATTTGCAGAACAAACATCCCGGTCAGCTGCAAGTGGCCGCACCGCACATGCTGTCGTTTGGATTCATGCCACGGGAAATCGCGCGCTTCGCCGCCAGCCGCCCCAATCTGTCGGTCAGTTTTCAATCGCAATACTCGTCCAAAATTCAAGAATGGGTGATCTCGGGCCTGTTCGAGGTCGGCATTGTCGAGGTGCCAATTCTGCACGATACGCTTAATGCTCAGGTGTTCCGCTTTGAAACCGTGGCCACATTTCCCGAAGGCAGCCATTTGGCCCAATACGACGTGCTGACCCCTGAGTTGTTAGAGAACGAGCCCTTTATCGTGATGGGCCCCGAGCATCAGACCTATCGTGGGACACGGGATGTTTTTCAGGCGGCGCACCGGACTTGGCGCACGCAAATTCATACACATCTGTCCGAAAACCTGCTGAGCTTTGTCAAACAGGGCATGGGGGTTGCAGTCATCGACCCCTTTACCGTCGCCTTTGATACTGAGCGCGGATATCAGACCCGCCCATTCCAGCCTGCGGTGACTTTGGAACTGGCGATCATCACAGCCAAAGGGCGTCCTTTGTCGACCATCGCGCGGGAGTTTCTGGACCAACTTGTGCCCGCGATGGCGTCTTTTTCCACCAACGCGCATGGCGGCGACAGCGTTTGAATACCAAGCGCTCAGTTTTTGCCTATTGACCTTTATCCGGTCTGTGCAAACTCTGCCCACGTCGCCGCGTTTCGAATGGCGAACAGACCCCTGCAGAACGTGCCCGGAAATGAAAAGGTTTGAGGAATGATCGCAACTGGTGGCAAATCACTTTATGGCGCATCGGTGGGTATCCTGATGCTGGACGCACGCTTTCCCCGCATTCCCGGCGACATGGGCAACGCGCTGACCTGGCCGTTTCCGGTGCATTACCGCATCGTGCGGAACGCTTCGCCCGATCTGGTGGTGCGTCGTGGAGCGCAGGGGATGCTGGACGCCTTTGTCGATGCCGCGCGCGAGCTGGTTGACGAGGGCGTCGACGGGATCACCACCAATTGCGGGTTCCTGTCGCTGTTTCAGAAAGAGCTGTCTCAGGCGGTCCCGGTGCCCGTTGTCACATCCTCGCTGATGCAGGTCGAAATGGTGAACAAGGTATTGCCTGCGGGCAAACGGGCAGGGGTGCTGACGATCTCAGCCTCGACCCTGACCGAGGCCCACCTGCGCAGCGCACAGGTGCCTGAGGGCACGCCCATCGGCTCGACCGAAGGAGGGCAGGAGTTCACACGCGCGATCTTGGACAATGAACTGACGCTGGACGTGGACAAAGCCCGCGCCGACAATGTCGAGGCCGCCCTGGCGATGAAAGAGGCCCATCCTGACCTTGGCGCGTTGGTACTGGAATGCACCAACATGTGCCCCTACGCCGCCGATATTCAATCGGCGACGAGGCTGCCGGTGTATTCCATCGTCTCTCTGGTCAGCTGGTTTCAAGCGGGGTTGCGACCGCCTGTTTATTGAGCGATTAACGCTGAGCGGCGACGTGTTTTGCATCCATTCAACGCGCTGCGTGCCCGCGCAAGTTAAACGATGAATTTCACGCGGATTCGACACCTCGAGTCGGTTTTATTGGCGTAATTGCCGTAGTATATCTTCTTCACTTTGCAGGATATTCTAGTGGCCGGTGCCGGCACTTGGAGATGTCAGTCGCGCGATCACAGATCACGCGGATGAGATATTGCAGATGATAAGATGATGCAAATTTTTGGTCTAAAGCACCGATTGACCCGTATCCCTTTTGTAATGGGAGGAAGTCATGACCAATAGTTTCGACGTAAAATCGACGTGGGATTCGGTAATGGATGAGACCAAGAACCCACTCAAGAAATACTCTCTATCTACAGCGCATATGCTGATGCAGATGTTGGCGTGGATGTGGAGTGCAATTTTTTCACTTATGATTGGCAGCTATTTCGTTTTCGGAATCACAGCGGTGGGCCACATGCTGCTGATTGGTGGATTGTTTGTAACGTTAGCCGTTTTCCAAAAAGCCGAAGCGGCTGATCCCAAAGAGTGACGTTCCCTCCCCCCAATGATGGGGAGCCATCGTAATCCGGGGCATTTGGTCCAATCCCTGACGTGCTCCGAATAGCCTACACTACCCCAAACTGTCGCCGCGTTGTTTGTAAAGGTACATCTCCGAACAACGCGGTTTTTTTGGTTAGGGAATGCATGTGAAGGCTCTGCAGTCGAGTATGGCGTTTTGTATCCACTAAACTTGAGGCGATTTTTTATCTTATAGTGACGAAATGTTTTTCGCGGTCGGGGATTAGCAATGGACAACACTGTATTATATTTTTTAGTTGGCATTTTTGTCGTTGGGCTTTTGACGCTCGGCTATTACTCAAGAAGTAGCGGCGCATTGATATCTATTGTGATCGTGATTGGCGTAATTGCCTCGGTAATAGCCTATCTTGGTGGTTATTTTGGTGAGCCTCCAAATTAAAAATCCTACTGAGCATCGAAAGCAGCGAGTGATCCAGCGCCTGCGTTGCCGCGTATCCTTTTTGTCCCTTTAGTCTGGGCAACCCCTGACCAGACTATGGCCCGCGTTGCTCGCCATCCCAGATTTGGGCAACGCGGGCACTGTAAATCCAGTTCTTAAGGTAATCCGCATCGTATTTTTCCCCAACTGCGCTCAGTGTAGGCCATTTAAGTTTCCTTCAGGTCAGCGCGGGATCTTTGGGTTCTAGGGGTATCTGGCTTCTTGATACGATTGACCGGCCGGGCAAGTGATTTCTGGTCTATCAGTAATGCGTGTTGTTCTGGTTCGGTCTGATCCGACTTTGGATCACGCAACAACCACAGAAACAGCGTTCCCTTGCTTGCCTTCTGAAAACCAGTTTTGCGGTGATTTGGTAGGCCCGGCAGGACTTGAACCCGCAACCAAAGCGTTATGAGCGCTCTGCTCTAACCAATTGAGCTACAGGCCCGCCTGAGCGCTTTGAGTATCACGGTGAACGGCCGCGTCAAGCCTGACCGTTGCAAGATGCCCAACAATCGACTAACCCGCGCGGGAACCATTCATAAGGGGCTGGCCATGACGACGGGCAAGAACGGAATCACCTATGCCGATGCAGGCGTTGATATTGATGCGGGGAACGCTCTGGTCGACCGGATAAAGCCTGCGGCCAAGCGCACCAACCGCTCGGGCGTGATGAGCGGTCTGGGCGGGTTTGGTGCCTTGTTCGATCTGAAAGACGCCGGATATCAGGACCCGATTCTTGTGGGCGCGACCGACGGTGTGGGCACCAAGCTGCGGATTGCCATTGATACCGGTGTGGTCGACGGTGTTGGTATCGACCTGGTGGCAATGTGCGTCAACGACCTGATCTGTCAGGGGGCCGAGCCGCTGTTCTTCCTGGACTATTTTGCCACGGGCAAGCTGGACACCGACACCGCCGCGCGGATCATCGAAGGTATTGCCGAGGGCTGTGTGCAGTCTGGTTGCGCCCTGATCGGCGGTGAAACGGCTGAGATGCCGGGCATGTATCCCGATGGCGATTTCGATCTGGCTGGCTTTTCGGTCGGCGCGATGGAGCGTGGCGCACACCTGCCTGCGGGTGTGCAGCGGGGCGACGTGCTACTGGGGTTGGCCTCGAACGGGGTGCATTCCAACGGCTATTCGCTGGTGCGCAAGCTGGTTGAAATCTCTGGTCTGGGCTGGGATGCCGCATCGCCTTTTGGCGACGGGTCGCTGGGTGAGGCGCTGCTGACGCCGACGCGGTTGTACGTGAAACCCGTTCTGCAGGCGATCCGGGCAGGGGGCGTACACGCGCTGGCCCATATCACCGGCGGCGGTCTGACCGAAAACCTGCCACGCGTGCTGCCCGAAGGGCTGGGTGCCGAGATCGACCTGAACGCCTGGGACCTGCCGCCCGTCTTCCGCTGGATGGCGGAAACCGGTGGTATCGTCGAGGCCGAGATGCTGAAGACCTTCAACTGCGGCATTGGCATGATTGTCGTCTGCGCCGAAGACCGCGCCGATGAACTGGCCGCTCTGCTGGCCGAGGCCGGAGAAACAGTTGCTCGCATCGGCACCGTGACCGACACGCCCGGCATGGTCTATTCGGGCAAACTGTTGTGAGCCACAAGCGCGTCGCCATCCTGATTTCGGGGGGTGGGTCCAACATGGTGTCGCTGGTCGACAGCATGGTCGGCGATCACCCGGCACGCACGTGTCTGGTTCTGTCGAATGACGCTACGGCAGGCGGGCTGAAAAAGGCCGCGGACCGTGGAATCCCGTCGGCTGCGGTAGATCACCGCCCCTTCAAGGGCGACCGCGCTGCGTTTGAAGCAGAGCTGTTGAAGCCGTTGGAAGAGGCGCAACCGGATATTGTCTGCCTCGCGGGGTTCATGCGTGTTCTGACTGGTGATTTCGTTTCACGCTTTCAGGGGCGGATGCTGAATATCCACCCCTCACTGCTGCCGAAATACAAAGGCCTCAACACCCATGCCCGCGCGATCGAGGCCGGGGATGCCGAACATGGATGTTCGGTTCACGAGGTTACGGCAGCGCTGGATGACGGCCCGATCCTGGGGCAGGCGCGGGTAAACATCGAAGCCGGCGACACGCCCGACGCTTTGGCTGCTCGTGTGCTGGTTTGGGAGCATAAACTTTATCCTGCAGTGTTGCGCCGTTACGCCAGTGGCGACCGGACTCCGGTGTTGCTGCCCTGAACGTCCCAGAGTGATTTACACGCGTGTTAAATTCGGCCTATGGTCTGCACTACGGCTAGGTACGGAAGAGACGATCAGCCGAAGAAAACAAGAGCAAGAACAGCACCGCGCATGAAAACCCTGACAACGACGCAAGAGCTGGCCGATTTCTGCAAGGCCGCGGCGGAATATGACTATGTCACCGTAGATACCGAATTTCTGCGCGAACGGACCTATTATTCAAAGCTTTGCCTGATACAGCTGGCCGTTCCGTCCGATAACGAGGACAGCGCGGTTCTGGTCGATCCGCTGGCTGATGGATTGTCTCTGGACCCGCTTTATGAGCTGTTCGGCAACGACGATGTGGTCAAGGTCTTCCATGCCGCGCGTCAGGATCTTGAAATTTTCTGGGTCGAAGCCGGTGTCTTTCCGAAACCGCTGTTCGACACGCAAGTTGCAGCAATGGTTTGTGGCTTCGGTGAGCAGGTGGGTTATGAAACGCTGGTGCGTAAGATCTGCAAGCAGGGGGTCGACAAGACCTCGCGGTTTACCGATTGGTCCCGCCGCCCGCTATCCGAGGCGCAAAAGACCTATGCGCTGGCGGATGTCACCCATCTGCGCCAAATCTATGAATATCTCGCAGCGCAATTGCAAAAATCGCAGCGCAGTCATTGGGTGGCAGAGGAGTTGCGCACGCTGACCCAGCCTGCGACTTATGACATTCACCCCAAAGATGCATGGAAACGTGTAAAGACCCGGACGAATTCGGCCAAATTTCTGGCCGTGGTGCGGGAATTGGCGCAGTTTCGTGAGGCTTACGCGCAGGAAAACAATGTGCCGCGCAGCCGGGTCTTCAAGGATGACGCGCTGATCGAGCTGGCATCAACAAAGCCCAAATCGCCCTCGGATCTGGGCGGCTCGCGCTTGTTGCTGCGCGAGGCCCGAAAGGGCGCGATTGCCGATGGTATTCTAAGCGCCGTCAAAAAAGGGGTGAATTGCCCTGCGGATCAGCTGCCGCAAGTCGACAACAGCAGAGACAAACTGAAGGTGAACCCGGCGCTGGCGGATTTGCTGCGGGTTTTGCTGAAATCGAAAACCGAAAGCTCTGGCGTGGCAGCCAAATTGATAGCCACCAGCTCGGAATTGGATCAGATCGCAGCGGGTGAGCGGGAACTGCCTGCGATGTCAGGTTGGCGGTTTGAGGTGTTCGGCGAAGACGCCTTGAAACTGTGTGAAGGTAAAATCGCGCTGGCGGCCAAAGGTCAGAACGTCAAAGTTGTATCGCTGTAGCGCCGATTAACGGCGCCGCGATTCCAATGCGTTCTGCTGTCCTACAACCCGCACCAGACGAGTATTTTCCAAGTCTTTTTTGCTGATATTGATGGCGTCGGACACCATCCGAGACCGCTCGGTTCCCGTATTCGTTGCGCGCGCGGGATAGGTTACCCGGAAAGTGAACTCCAAAACGCCGTTCTTCTGGTTTTCTTCACTGTCCACGCGAACCAGTCGGGCGTCATATGCACCTTGCCGGATAGCCGTCCCCGAGGCGTAGACGATTGCACCGTTCGGGGTCGGCTCAATCCTCAATTCATCAATCTTGGCGATCGGAACGCTTGTATCCTCGGGGGTTGGCCTTGAGAGCAACCCACCGCCTTCCCTTGTTTCGGGCACAAGAGCGTTGGCGTCATAGGTCGCTGTTTCCGGCGGCGGGGCTGACGTGCTTGAACCGAACCAGTTGGACGGGTTCACCCGTGACTCGCGCCAGCTGTTGCAGGCAGACAGGGCCAGGGTAGCCACCAAGAGAACAGTAAACGATTTTTGCATGGTCCCAACGTCCAGAGCTGTAAGTCCAGCAATGGGTTATCGCAATTTCTGTTGATTGAAAAGCCGCGTAGGGGGGTGGACAGGCATAGATCGGAGGCATAGTTCACAATTGTGATTGCAACGAAAGGACCGCCGCGACATGGCAACGCCTGCCTTTGAAGAGATCGTCGAGGATTTCGAGTTTCTGGAGGACTGGGAAGACCGGTACCGCCACGTCATCGACCAGGGCAAAGCGATGGAGCCGCTGGAGGACGCACTAAAAGTGCCGGCCACCAAGGTCCACGGCTGCGCAAGCCAGGTCTGGTTGCACCCGATCATCGAAGACCGGGTTTTCCGGTTCGACGGGGACAGCGATGCGCTGATCGTACGGGGCCTGATCGCGGTACTGCGGTCCCTGTATAACGGGTTGCCCGTCAGCGAAGTTCCCAAGGTGGACGCAGGCGGAGAACTGGCGCGCTTGGGTCTGAACGATCACCTGTCCGCACAGCGGTCGAATGGATTGCGGGCAATGATTGATCGTATCCGCGAAGTGGCCCAGGAAAACGCCTGACGCTATTCAGGCTTTCGGTGTGCGTTTTGCCCAATCGGTCAGGGTGGTTTCCAAATCGCCATAGCCGGTCAGGCGACGTTCGAATTCCAAACCCATCCGCTCGGCACATTCACGAGCGCGGGCCGTCAGGTCCGGATCGTCAATTTGCGCCTGATAGACCAGCTTGGTGTAGTTGCCGAAATACATGCTAAGCAACTCGGGGTGTCGGTCCAGCCCCAGCGGTTTCCACACAAAGGCATCGAACTGCCGGGCTAGAAAGTCGGTCAGGTAAAAGGCGGTGGTTTCCTCATCACCATGTGCTTCAAACGCCTGATTTCCTTCGAAGAAGGAATAACAATGGGGGCCCTTGACCATCTCGACGCCCAGGTCTTCGCAGGCTTGCTGCAGCAGGCCACCCGTTCCGCAATCGGCATAGACCACAAAGATCTGGTCATAGTCGTCACGGTGTTTGGCGACGGCCTCTTGTACCGCCGGAATGATCTTGTCAGGCTGGATGTGAAAAATCGCGGGCAGGCAGGTCAGCGCCATGTGATCCCAGCCATTGCGTTGCTTCAGGTCCAGAATCTCACGCGCCAGCGCGCCACAGGCCAACAGCAGGATGCGCCCGTGCTCACCGGATTCGTAGCCCTTGGTCGTCAGGCTTGCATCGTCTGGCAATTTATCCTGCTGCATTGGGTGCCTCTCGGATTCTACGCGACTGTCAGTGTAACAAAAAAGGCCGCCCGAAACCCGGACGGCCCCAGAATAACCTGCACGTCCGGTTAACCGGCCAGTTGGTTGTGCTTGCGCGAGACGAAATCCTTGGCGGTTTCAACCGCAACGGCTGCGTCACGGCAATAAGCATCCGCACCGATGGCTTTGCCGAATTCCTCGTTCAGCGGCGCGCCGCCGACCAGAACGATATAGTCTTCGCGCTTACCTTGTTCGACCAGCGTGTCGATCACAACCTTCATGTAAGGCATGGTCGTGGTCAGCAGGGCGGACATGCCCAGAATATCTGGCTCTTCGGTTTCAAGCGCTTCCAGATAGTTTTCAACCGGGTTGTTGATACCGATATCGACCACTTCAAAGCCAGCGCCCTCCATCATCATCGACACAAGGTTCTTGCCGATGTCGTGGATGTCGCCTTTGACTGTACCGATCACCATCTTACCCACGCGCGGTGCGCCGGTTTCGGCCAGCAGCGGCTTGAGGATAAACATACCGCCCTTCATGGCGTTTGCAGCCAACAGAACCTCGGGCACGAAAAGAATACCGTCGCGGAAGTCGTGGCCCACGATGGTCATACCACCGACCAGAGCCTTGGTCAGGATGTCGTAAGGCGTCCATCCGCGTTCAAGCAGGATGTTCACACCTTCTTCGATCTCTTCTTTCAGGCCGTCATAAAGATCGTCGAACATCTGCTCGACAAGTTCGTCGTCATTCAGTTCGGACAGGACGATGTCTTCTTCTTCAGACATGGGGCGTTTCCCTGAGCTGTGCGAGCCATAGGCCCGTGGTGGCATTTTTTCCGTTTTGGCCAAAACGTCGCAGTTTGACTGTGACGATTGCGACCTCAGTCGTTTCGGGACCGACCTATACGTCAAATTTTCGCGTCTCTCGACAGAATAATCTGCAAGATGATCCTGCATCTGGTTCATTTTACTGGCGGATAACCACGCGGTTGATACCTGCGCGGCCTCGAATGCTGTGCTTGCGGGTATTCGGGATTGCCGTTATACCCAATCAAGGGAACATAAAGAGAACAATCATGGTTGCACCGCATATTCGCGGCCGAGGAGCCGCCACAAATGCCGCTGGACGGTTCGAACATTTCGACACCATCCCTTGTGACGATGGCTGGGATATCGACGAGGACCTGCCGCCTTTGCGAACCGATGTTCGGGACGAGGTCGCGCGCAGCCTGATTACCTATAACCGTTCGCCGGATTTGCCGTTTGATCGCTCGATCAACCCGTATCGCGGGTGTGAGCATGGTTGTGTCTATTGTTTCGCCCGCCCGACCCATGCCTATCTTGGGCTATCGCCGGGGCTGGATTTCGAAACCCGCCTGATCGCACGGCCAAACGCAGCGGATATCCTGCGCAAGGAGTTGTCGGCCAAAGGGTACAAGGTTGCACCCATTGCCTTGGGTACCAACACGGACCCTTACCAACCGATTGAGAAAACCCGCGCGATTACAAGAGGCTGCCTGTCGGTTCTGCAAGAATTCAATCACCCCATCGCCATCGTCACAAAGGGGGCCTTGATCGAACGGGACTTGGACATTCTAGCGCCCATGGCTGAGCAGGGGATGGTGCGAGTGGGGATATCCCTGACCACTCTGGATGCTAATCTGTCCCGTCGGATGGAGCCGCGCGCGCCCTCACCACAGCGCCGATTGGCCATGATACGCCGCTTGACCGAAGCTGGGGTGCCGGTGCGGGTCATGACGTCTCCCATAGTGCCTGGTCTGACGGATCATGAGTTGGAACACCTGCTTGAGGCGGGGCGTGAGGCAGGCGCGGATGCTGCCAGTTGGATCATGTTGCGCTTGCCGCGTGAAGTATCGACGTTGTGGCAGGAGTGGTTGCAGGATCACGAACCCGCGCGGGCGGAAAAGATCATGTCCAAGCTGCGCGAAATGCACGGGGGCAGGGACTATGACCCGCGCTGGGGCCACCGGATGCGGGGTGAGGGTGAATATGCTGGGCTGATTGCCAAGCGGTTTGCCTTGGCGGTCAAGCGCTTGGGCCTTGTAACGCGGACATCGCCCCTGCGATGCGACCTGTTTGCCCGCCCGGCTCAGATCGGCGATCAGCTGAGCTTACTATAAAAGAAGCCCCGGACGCAGGTCCGGGGCTTAAGCATTTCATCGCTGCAATCAGCGGTTTTCGATATCCACGTAATCACGCATGGTTTCGCCCAGATACAGCTGGCGCGGACGACCGATCTTGTTCTGTGGATCGGCGATCATCTCTTTCCATTGGCTGACCCAGCCAACGGTGCGCGACAGGGCGAAGATCGGCGTGAACATCGAGGTTGGGAAACCCATCGCCTCGAGGATGATGCCCGAATAGAAGTCCACATTCGGGAACAGCTTTTTCTCGGCGAAATACGGATCTTCCAGCGCTTCTCGCTCAAGCTCTTTGGCGACCTGCAGTTTTGGATTGTCTTCGATGCCCAGCAGATCCAGCACTTCGTCAGCGGATTGCTTCATCACCTTGGCGCGCGGGTCAAAGTTCTTGTAGACGCGGTGGCCAAAGCCCATCAGGCGGAACGGATCATCCTTGTCCTTGGCGCGGGCAATGTATTCAGGGATGCGATCCACTGAACCGATCTCTTCCAGCATCTCCAGACACGCTTGGTTGGCGCCACCATGGGCCGGACCCCACAGACAGGCGATACCGGCCGCGATACAGGCAAACGGGTTCGCACCCGAGCTTGAAGCCAGACGCACGGTCGAGGTCGAAGCGTTCTGTTCATGATCCGCGTGCAGGGTAAAGATGCGGTCCATCGCGCGGCTGAGGATCGGGTTAACATCATACTCTTCGGCCGGAACGCTGAAGCACATGCGTAGGAAGTTCGACGCATAGTCCAGGTCGTTGCGCGGATACACGAAGGGCTGACCGGTGTGATACTTGTATGCCCAGGCTGCGATGGTCGGCATCTTGGCGATCAGACGGTGCGACGCAATCTCGCGCTGACGTGGGTCATGAATATCTGTCGAGTCATGATAGAAAGCCGACATTGCACCGACGACGCCAACCATGATTGCCATAGGATGCGCATCGCGACGGAACCCGCGATAGAAATACTGCATCTGTTCGTGCATCATGGTGTGGCGAGTGATCGTGGTCTCGAACTTCTCCAGATCTTTTGCGACTGGCAGCTCTCCGTACAGCAGCAGGTAGCACACTTCGAGGAAGTGCGATTTCTCGGCCAGTTGGTCGATCGGATAGCCGCGGTGCAACAGTTCACCCTTATCGCCGTCAATATAGGTGATGGTGCTGTCGCAGCTGGCTGTCGAGGTGAAGCCCGGATCATAGGTGAACACACCCGCATCACTGTACAGTTTGCGAATGTCGATCACATCCGGGCCAACGGTTGGCGAGTGAACCGGCAACTCGTAATTTTCACCATGTACGGTAAGAGTGGCTGTTTTTTTGCTGTCGGTCATCGTTGTCCCTTCTTCGTTCATGAGCACGCCGGGTGAGCGGCCTGCGCGCGGTCAGCGGTCACACACCAAAGTGTTGACCGGTCGTAACGAAGCAGCGTTACCTGAATATTAAGCCAGGGTCATTTTGCTGCGTCGGAAAGCCGTGCCAAGGTTTCTTCACGCCCCAGCACAAGCATCATGTCAAACACCGAAGGAGTCACTGCCCGACCCGCCAAAGCCGCCCGCAAGGGCCCAGCCAGCTTGCCGAACTTGATGCCTTTCGCTTCTGCAAAGGCATTGAGGGTTTCCTCCAGTTCGTTCCGCAACCAGCTAGCATTTTGCACATGCGGCGTCAATTCACTTAGTATACCGTCGGATACTGTTTGCAGTGCTTTTGCCGCTTTCTCATCCGGCTCAATCGGGCGGGAAATCAGCGCAAAGTGTGCTTTTTCAAGCAATTCCGGGAAGGTTCGGGCGCGATCCTTCAGACAATACATTGCACGTTCAAGAACACTAGATTGTGTCTGAGTGAGAGCAGGAAGGCCCGCCGCATCCAGATAAGCTTCAATTTCATGCCGCAGCGCAGCATCATCAGACGTCGCGATATGCTGACCGCAGAGATTCTCAAGCTTTTTAAGATCAAAGCGGGCCGGACTTTTGCCGATTCCGTCCAAATCAAACCACTCTTTGGCCTGCTCGTCGGTAAAAAACTCATCGTCGCCGTGGCTCCAGCCCAAACGCGCGAGATAGTTGCGCATGCCAGCGGCAGGATAGCCCATCGCCTGATATTCCTGTGCGCCCAAGGCACCGTGACGCTTCGACAGTTTCTTACCGTCTGGTCCGTGAATCAGCGGGATATGTGCCCATACCGGAACGTCCCAGCCCATCGCTTCGTAGATCATCATCTGGCGAGCGGCGTTGTTGAGGTGATCGTCGCCCCGGATCACATGCGTCACGCCCATGTCGTGATCATCCACCACCACAGCCAGCATATAAACCGGTGTTCCGTCCGAGCGCAGAAGGACCATGTCGTCCAGCTGATCGTTGCGAATGGTCACATCCCCCTGCACCTGATCGCGGATCACGGTTGCGCCGTCCTGTGGGGCCTTGATACGGATTACAAAAGGTGCATCTGGATGGGTGGCCGGATCAGCGTCACGCCAAGGGCTGCGAAACAGCGTGGACTTGCCGTCGGCCCGAGCCTGCTCACGAAAGGCTGCAATTTCATCCTGGGTTGAAAAACACTTATAGGCTTTACCTTCGGCCAGAAGCTGGTGAGCGACCTCGGCATGGCGTGTGGCACCCTCAAACTGGCTGATTACATCACCATCGTGATCTAGGCCAAGCCATTCCATGCCTTGCAGAATTGCGGCTGTCGCCTCAGGCGTCGAGCGTTCGCGATCCGTGTCTTCGATCCGCAGCAGGAACTTACCGCCACGACCGCGAGCATAGAGCCAGTTGAACAACGCAGTGCGGGCACCACCGATATGCAAAAAACCGGTGGGCGAGGGGGCGAAACGGGTGACGACCTGATCGGACATTGTGTGGATTAACCTTTTGGTAACCGTGTCGGGCATAGTTTGGCGTCTGTCTAACGAGCCCGAAGGACGGGGGCAACCATGCGTGTTCTGACACGGGTCGACGTCGCTTTGCTGAACCAGACAGGGTATTTGTTCCAGTGGTCTCCGATTTGTCTGGCAGTTGGCATCGGCCTCTATTTCAGCCTTTGGTTTGAACCGGAATGGCAGGTCTATGCCTGTCTTCTACTTGGGATCACGTTGCTGGTCTGGGTTGGCCGAAGGTGGCGCACTGGCTGGGCTGCGTTGGCAACGGGGGGCGCGCTGATCGCGTCCGGTTTTATACTGGCCGGCGCCCGAGCCCATACGGTCGCAGAGCCGGTCCTGTCCTGGCGTTACTACGGCCCGATCGAGGGGCGGGTCGTAGCCATGGATCGCTCTGCGTCGGACGCGTTGCGGGTCACGCTGGATCGGGTGCGCATAGGGGATGTGCCCGCAGACCGCAGACCGCAGCGCGTCCGGCTTTCACTGCACGTAGGGCCGGTTTCCCTGGCGCCTGGGCAAAGGATCATGACCACCGGGCATCTCTCACCGCCGCAAGGTCCGGTTGAACCCGGTGGGTTTGATTTCCGCCGTCATGCCTGGTTTCAAGGGCTGGGCGCGGTTGGCTATACCCGGGTGCCGGTGATGACCATTGCCTCCGCAACTGACGCGACCGAAGGGGTCCGGGTAACTGCCTGGCGTATGGCCATCTCGGAAAGGGTACGTGCGATCCTGCCTGGTGAGATCGGTGGGTTCGCAGCCGCCGTCACAACCGGAGATCGCAGTGGCATGGGGCAAGAGACGTTAAAATCCCTGCGGGCCTCGAACCTAGCGCATTTGCTGGCGATTTCGGGCCTTCACATGGGGTTGCTGACGGGGTTCGTTTTTCTGGTGTTTCGGTTGGGCTTGTCAGCCATTCCTTCAGTGGCCTTAAGGTTGCCCGCCCGCAAGTTGGCGGCAGTTTGTGCGTTGATCGCGGCCGTCATCTACCTGCTGTTGTCCGGGGGCAATGTTGCAACGGAACGCGCTTTCGTCATGGCCAGCGTAATGCTAGGGGCGATCCTGATCGACCGCCGTGCGATTTCTTTGCGCGCCGTGGCCGTGGCTGCCCTAATCGTGTTGATTCTACGGCCAGAAACATTGTTGAGCCCGGGATTCCAGATGTCCTTTGCAGCCACTACGGCGCTTGTCGCGGTGTTTGGGCGGTTGCGGGACTATGGCCCAATGCCCGGTCCAATATGGCTGAAACCGGTGACCGGCTTGCTGTTGTCCTCGGCGATTGCAGGGCTTGCGACCGCTCCTATCGGGGCGGCGCATTTCAACACGATGTCACACTATGGGTTGCTGGCCAATATGCTCTCGGTCCCGGTAATGGGCACGATTGTGGTGCCCGCCGCCTTTGTCGCGGCATTGCTGACCCCTTTCGGGCTAGAGGCGGTCGCATTGAATGTCATGGGTCTGGGGTTGGAGTGGATTCTGATCGTTTCAGACAAGGTGTCAAACTTAGATGGCGCGCAAGGCTATGTCGTTAGTCCGCCGCATTACGTGTTGCCCATGTTTGCGCTGGGGGCGTTGTGGCTGGCGCTGTGGCAGGGCCGCGCAAAATGGATTGGGATTATACCGGTTGCGTCCGCATTTATGTTGTGGGGGCAGGGGCAAAGACCCGAGGTTCTGATCGCGGATTCAGGCGGGTTGGTGGGTGTCATGACGGAACATGGCCGCGCGCTGAGCAAAGAAAAAGGCAGCGGTTTCATCGCTACGGTATGGTTGGAAAACGACGGTGACGGAGAAGATCAGAAGAAGGCGGCCAGCCGCTGGCCTGATGCAGAAAACGCTGTTCAGCGCTTTGATTGGCAGGGCAAGGAAGTGATTCACATCACCGGAAAACGTGCGGCAAAAGGGTTTGAAGAATGCCAATCAAACCAGATCGTGGTGTCTGCAGTTGAGTTGAACCTGAATGGGGATTGCGGTCTTTTCGATCCGAACCGCCTGAAAGAGACCGGAAGCCTGGCGTTTTCAAAAGGACGCATAACAACCAGCCGAGAGGTAATCGGCCATCGCCTGTGGTCCCCGGCCATCGCCGAGAACCGCAATTTAAAACGGGATCAGTAGCTGCGGATCAACCCGACCAGCCGTCCCTGCACCTTGACCTTGTCCTCGGGCAGAACGCGGGTTTCATAGGCGGGGTTCGCAGCCTCAAGCGCGATAGCATTGCCACGGCGGAAATAGCGCTTCAGGGTCGCTTCCTGATCTTCGATCAGAGCCACGACGATATCGCCATTATCGGCAACCCGAGTTTCACGGATCACCACGACATCGCCGTCATTGATACCGGCATCGATCATCGAGTCGCCACGTACCTCAAGCGCGTAATGTTCGCCTTTGCCCGAAACCATGCTGCCCGGGACCGCCACACGGTGCGATACGTGGCTAATCGCCTCAATCGGAACACCAGCGGCGATACGGCCCATGACCGGCAATTCCAAGGCATCTACAGTGACCGGTTCGAAATTCGCCGGGCGGGGACCTTCGGGCCTGTCGCCTTCAATCACGCGAGGTTTGAAAGCGGCTGTTGGTTCGCCGCCGAGACTCTCGGGCAGCTTCACGATCTCAATCGCGCGCGCCCGGTGGGCAAGGCGACGAATAAAGCCACGCTCTTCCAGCGCAGTGATAAGGCGATGAATCCCGGACTTCGACCGTAAATCCAGCGCGGCCTTCATTTCGTCGAAACTGGGCGGAACACCGTCCGCCTGAACGCGTTTGTGGATGAATTCCAACAAATCCAACTGTTTCTTGGTCAGCATTGCTCACACCTCGTCGGTCATGCGTTTTCTTTTGTTCTACGCATGTTCACGTTTTGTGTCAACGGATTTGAGCGTTGCCTATATCGGCAAGTACAGAACCTCATCTCCCGCGGGGCGCGCCGGATCATTCGGCTCACGTACCAAAAGCGCATTGGCCTGCGCCAGAACGCTGAGAAGCGAACTGTCCTGATCGGCACAGGCGAGAATGCCATCCTCACCGAGGACAGCTCGCATATAATGTTCGCGTGGGCCGTTTTTGCCGATGGGCTCGGCCAGCTTGGCCCGGCGAAAAGGGGTAAGGGCTTGTTCGATGCCCAACATGCGACGCAACATGGGGATCAGGAAAAGATAACCGCAAACCATTGCACTCACGGGATTTCCCGGCAGTCCAACCATCGCTGTGTCACCCAACTGACCCGCCATCAGGGGTTTCCCGGGGCGCATGCGGATTTTGTAGAACGACCGCTCCATCCCCAATTTCTGAGAAACGTCTCCGACCAGATCGTATTCTCCGACCGAGGCACCCCCGATTGTCACGACTAGATCGGCGCCACTTGCCAGCCCAAACGCCGTTTCTAAGGACGCGACAGTGTCGCGCGCGATCGGTAGAACTCGCACATGTGCGCCGGCATCCTCTAGCATGGCTTTCAGGCCAAAAGTGTTCGAAGCGATGATTTGATCCGGGCCTGGGTTCTCACCCGGCATAACCAGTTCATCTCCGGTTGAAATCAATGCGACCACGGGTTTGCGTCTGACCGGCACTGTTGCAATATTCATTGCTGCCAACAGCGCGACGTCTTCAGGGCGCAAAAGGCGCGGAGCGCTAATCTTGGTGCCGACGGTAAAGTCGACACCTGCAGGTCGGATATTTGCTTTCGGTCCGGGATCGTCGGTGATTGTAAGCAAATCCCCGCGCCGTTCCGTATCTTCTTGAATAACCACGAAATCAGCACCTTCCGGCACCGGAGCGCCGGTAAAGATACGAACGGCCTGACCGGGGCCTACGGTGCCTTCAAAACGACGCCCGGCAGCGGATTCGCCAACTACTTTGAACATGGCGTGTTGTTCGACTTCGGTCGATTTCAGCGCATAACCGTCCATGGAAGAGGCTGCAAATGGCGGTTGATCGCGCGTGGCGCTGAGGTCTTCCGCCAGCACACGGCCAGCAGATTCGGCAAGGGGAACTGTTTCGGGGTTTAGCGGGGAAACAAGATCAAACAGTAGTGACCGGGCTTCTTCGACCGTAATCATCTCGCCTCGTAACGGCCTGATTTACCGCCATCTTTCAGCAGGACCCGGATACCGCCGATCTCCATCGCCTTATCGACTGCCTTGGTCATGTCATACACAGTCAGCGCCGCGGTTGAGACCGCAGTCAACGCCTCCATCTCAACCCCGGTCTGGCCTGCGGTCTTGACGGTGGCTTCAATCTGTACGCCCGGCAAATCAGGGTTCAGAGTCAACTCAACCGCAACCTTTGTGACTGGCAAGGGGTGGCATAGCGGGATTAGGTCGGGTGTTTTCTTCGCTCCCATGATGCCTGCCAGCCGCGCAATACCCAATACGTCGCCCTTCTTGGCGCGTCCTTCTGAAATTAAATCAAAGGTTTCCTTTGCCATCTTGATGTGGCCAGCCGCCACCGCGACGCGGTCAGTAACAGCCTTGTCCGAGACGTCGACCATATGGGCCTGTCCCTGTGCATCGAAATGGGTCAGAGGCATCACATCACTCCGGGGATCAGCGGGTTTGCCAGCAATTGCCGGGTGGCGGCGGTGACATCATCCTGACGCATCAGGCTTTCCCCAATCAGGAAACACCGCGCGCCATAACGGGCGATATCGGCCAGATCTTCGGGCGTACTCAGCCCGCTTTCACAGACAATAGTCCGACCTCCCGGAACCAGTTTCGACAGACGGCGCGTGGTATCAAGTGTGGTCTCGAAGGTCTTGAGATTACGGTTGTTTATCCCGATCAATGGGCTTTTCAGTTGGGTCGCACGTTCCAGTTCAGCCTCGTCGTGAACTTCGATAAGAACGTCCATCCCCCAGTCAAAGGCCGTTTGTTCCAGCTCGGCCGCCTGACCATCTTCGACCGAGGCCATGATGATTAGAATGCAATCGGCACCCAAAGCGCGCGCTTCGACCACCTGATAAGGGTCGTACATGAAATCCTTACGCAGGGCTGGCAGCGACGTTGCTGCGCGTGCCTCGGTTAAGTATTCCTTGGCGCCTTGGAAGCTAGGCGTGTCGGTCAGTACAGACAGACAGGCTGCACCGCCTTCTTCATACGCCTGGGCCAAGGCAGGCGGGTCGAAATCGGCGCGGATCAACCCCTTAGAGGGGCTGGCCTTTTTGACCTCGGCGATCAGGCCATACCCCTTGCGGGTCGCTTTCCGCAAGCTTTCGGCAAAGCCGCGCACTTCGGATGCGAAACGTGCCTCACTTTCCAGTGTTTCCAAGGACTTCTCAGCCTTGTCTGCAGCTATTTCTTCCAGCTTATAGGCTTTGATCTTGTCCAGTACCGTCTCGGTCATGCGGCCTCCTGAGTCATGCGGGCCAGTACCGCGATTTTTTCTTTGGCTTTTCCGCTGTCGATGCTTTCGACGGCTTTTTCGACACCATCCCGCAAATCTGTTGCGGCGTCTGCAACCACCAGCGCGGCAGCAGAGTTCAACAGAACCGCATCGCGATAGGCCGAGGGCTGCCCGTCCAGCAGCGCGCGGAAGGCGACAGCATTTTCTTCGGGTGTTCCGCCGATGATATCCTCGAACGGATGAACCGGTAGGCCCGCGTCTTCGGGGTGAAGTTCCACCTCCTTAACGCCACCATCCTCTAGTGCGGCGACCCAACTGATGCCAGTGATGGTCAGCTCATCGGTCCCATCTGATCCGTGTACCAGCCAGGCACGGTCAGACCCCAGCAGACCAAGCGTTTCGGCCATTGGGCGTATCAGGTCGCGGCTGAAGGCTCCGGTCAATTGGCGTTTGACGCCCGCAGGGTTCGTCAAAGGGCCGAGAATGTTGAAGATCGTCCGGGTCCCAAGCTCTTGCCGCGAGGGCATGACATGCGCAATGGCTGGGTGATGCATCGGGGCCATCATAAAGCCGATACCGACCTCTTTCAAAGCATTCTCAACAGTTTCCGGGCCAACCATGACGTTGATCCCCAACTGACCCAAGGCATCCGCTGCCCCGGATTTTGAGCTGAGGTTGCGGTTGCCATGCTTGGCCACGGTGACACCAGCACCAGCGACAACAAATGCCGTGGCGGTTGAGATATTGAGCGTGCCTTTGCCGTCGCCTCCGGTTCCGACGATATCCATTGCACCGTCGGGCGCGGTGACGGCATTGCACTTGGCGCGCATCACGGCGGCGGCCGCGGCGTATTCCTCGACCGTTTCGCCACGGGTGCGCATGGCCATCAGCAGGCCACCGATCTGGCTGGGCGTGGCTTCACCGTCAAACAAGATACCAAAGGCCTGTTCGGCTTCGGCACGGGTCAGAGGCCGATCGGCGGCGGCTCCGATCAGCGGTTTCAGAGCGTCGCTCATGCGGGAACTTTCATCTCAGACAGGAAATTCTTGAGCAGGGCATGACCATGCTCGGAGGCGATGGATTCCGGGTGGAACTGAACGCCGTGAATCGGCAATTCTTTGTGCTGCAGACCCATAATGGTACCGTCTTCCAGCTCTGCCGTGACCTCAAGACAGTCGGGCAGGGTGTTGGGGTCGACCACCAAAGAATGATAGCGGGTCGCCTCAAATGGCGAGGGCAGCCCGGCAAACACACCTTTTCCGGTGTGGTGCATCGTTCCCATTTTGCCATGTACGATTTCGTGGCAGCGGATGACGTCGCCCCCAAAGGCCTGTCCGATAGTCTGATGGCCAAGACAGACTCCCATCAGCGGCGTTTTCGTTTCAGCCGCTGCTTCGGTCAAGGCCAAGCAGATACCGGCCTGATCCGGATCACAGGGGCCGGGGCTGAGCAGGATGCCGGATGGGTTCATGGCCATGGCTTCCTGAACGTCCAAGGCGTCATTCCGCCGAATGACCATCTCGGCGCCAAGTTCGCCTAAATAATGTACCAGGTTGTAGGTAAACGAGTCGTAGTTGTCGATCAGCAGCAGCATTTGGGCACTTGTCTCGGCTTGGGCATTTCGGGCTGGCGATGCAGCCCCGAGCCACGGTATAATGTCGGGACATACATGCTCAGGCTTGCGCGGCAGCGTCAAGGGGACATCCCGTACTTGGCGCTGCGGTAAGCAAATGCCGCAGCAGACGGCGAACATGTGATCGATGCAGGGCCAAGACGAGAGGCAATTGTTATGGGCGGATTTGTCGGCGGAATGATCGTGGGAACGGTCGCTGTTCTTGTGCTGGGGGCGGTGCTGTCTTTGAACATGCCTTTGACCAGCAAACCGAACGTGGCGGTTTCTGCGCCTGAACCCTCTCTGGCTGAGGTCCCGGATACCGTAGTCGACGCCACTGATACCGGGGGTGACCCCGATGTGCTGGACTTGCCACCAACCACACCTGAATCTGTCGGCAAACAGACGGACACGCTGGCTGAATTGTCAGATGTCGAGGTTGAGCCCGATGCCCAGCCCAAAGTCAACCTGGACCCGGCGCAAGTCGATGCGCCCAGCGTTGCTCAATCAGCTCCTGTAATTGCAACCACTGTGGCCCCGGTCGCTCCACAGGCCCCGCCGTTGTCGCAGGTATCCCCAAATGCCGAAGCCTTGCCTGAGGTGTCGCTGGAGGTGCCTGAACCTCAGCCTGAACCGGCCGTCGAACAAGAGCCCGAGGTTGTGGAGGCCGAGCCGAAACCAGAACCCGAGGTTGCCGAGGGGGCTCAGAAATCGGACCCTGTTGTTGCCGACAGTGCAGCACAACCGGAACCCGAGGTCGCCGCAGCCGCCGATCCGGAAACCGAGGAAAACCCATTTGTCGACAGCCCAATCGCCGTAGAAGGTGATGAGGATACAGCACCGCGCAATCTGCCCCGGATCGCGTCGGTTCCGCAAATTGGCGGGGCAAGCGAAGCGACCACAGTCTCGACAGTCGGAACGCGCGTGGTTCCATTGACGGAACGTGATGATGTTATTGAGGTCAGCACGACCAACGTGGCGGCTGCCCTTCCGGGCAAGCCGATCGAGGCTTATGCGGCGGAATTCGAAAACCCCGAATCCAAGCCGTTGATGTCAATCATTCTGATCGACGATGAAGGTGCCTATGGGGCTGAAGCTCTGCATGATTTTCCTTATCCGCTGAGTTTTGCCGTCAGCCCGTCTGATCCGGACGCTGTTGAAAAGATGGCGCGTCACCGCGAAGCCGGGTTCGAAGTTCTGGCTCTTGCTGATCTACACGAAGCCGCCAGCGCGCAGGATGCCGAAGTATCGCTGGCCGTATGGCTCGACACGTTACCGGAAACGGTGGGAATTCTCGAAGGAGTGGATTCGGGCATTCAAGGCAACCGCAAGCTGGCCGACCAGGTGGCCGCGATTGCTGCCGGTACAGGGCGTGGTCTGATCACGCAGGACAATGGTCTGAACACTGTCCAAAAACTGGCTGCGCGCAACGGTATTCCATCGGGTGTGATTTTCCGCGATATCGACGGTGCGCGCCAGGACCCCAAGATCATGCGTCGTTTTCTGGACCAAGCGGCATTTCGTGCCGGGCAGGAGGGGACGGTTGTAATGCTGGGCCGTCTGCGCCCTGACACGATCTCGGCTTTGTTGCTGTGGGGGCTTGAAGATCGGGGCAGCCGTGTGGCGATGGCCCCAATCTCTGCAGTGATGATGAAAGAGGTTCAGTAACCTCGAAACAACAAAAACGGCTGGCCCTGAAAGCCCGCCGTTTTTTTATGTGTTGCCCGATCCTGTGAACCGGGACGCATCGGCAGCAGCGCGGCGAATGGCGTTTGATTTATGGACGGTTTCCATAAACTCTGCCTCGGGGTCGCTATCAAAAACAACGCCGCCACCCGCCTGAATATAAAGCTTGTGATCCTTCACGATGGCCGTTCGCAGAGCAATGCACATGTCCATGTCGCCGCCGGCACTGAAATAACCAACGCCGCCGCCATAGATACCTCGCTTTTCAGGCTCCAACTCGTCGATGATCTCCATCGCGCGCACTTTTGGCGCGCCCGAGACGGTGCCAGCAGGCATCCCGGCAAAGAACGCGTCCAAGGCGTCTTTGTCTTCGGCCAGCTCTCCGACCACGTTCGACACGATGTGCATCACATGGCTGTAGCGTTCGATGATGAACTCTTCGGTTGGCCGCACCGTTCCGATCTTGGCCACGCGGCCGGTATCGTTGCGGCCCAGGTCCAGCAACATCAAGTGTTCGGCCAGCTCTTTCTTGTCGGCCAGCAGATCGACCTCATTGGCCTTATCCTCTTCGGGGGTTGCGCCACGGGGTCGGGTACCTGCGATGGGGCGGATTGTCACTTCGTCGCCAAAGACACGCACCAGAATTTCTGGGCTGGCACCGACTACCTGAAAGCCGCCAAAGTTGAAATAGAACATGAACGGAGAGGGGTTAGTGCGCCGCAATGACCGATAGAGCGTAAAGGGCGGCAGCGGGAAATCCTGTGTCCAACGCTGAGCTGGTACCACCTGAAAGATGTCACCAGCGCGGATGTATTCCTTGGCCTTTTCAACCGCTTCCATATAGCCGGATTTGGTGAAATTCGACACCGGAGGCGCGACTTCAGAGGCGTCGCCCAGATCGCGAGTCTCGGCGGGCATGGCGCGTTCTAAATCGCGCACTGCGTCCATCACACGCTCAGCGGCTTGCGCATAGGCAGCCTTGGCGGATTGCCCCTCGGCGACCCAGGCAGGGGAGACGACCGTGACCTCTCCTTTTACACCGTCCAGAACGGCGATGACCGATGGGCGCAGCATAATCGCATCGGGTAGGCCCAGCGGGTCTGGGTTCACATCCGGCAGATACTCGACCAGACGCACCATGTCATACCCAAGATAACCGAACAGCCCTGCGGCGGCTTGAGGCAAATCGTCAGGCAGCGCAATCCGGCTTTCGGCCAACAGAGCGCGCAGATTGTCCATCGGATTGCCATCCTGAGGCAAAAACGCGTCGGCATCGAACCTGGCCGAGCGGTTCAATTCGGACGTCTCACCCCGGCAGCGCCAGATCAAGTCCGGTTTCATCCCGATGATTGAATAGCGGCCACGCACCTCGCCTCCGGTCACGGATTCCAGCATAAAGGCGTCTTTCTGCGCGCCCGTCAGCTTGAGCATCAGGGACACAGGCGTATCCAGATCGGCTGCCAAACGGGTGTAAACGACCTGATTTTCGCCAGCCTCATAGGCGCGGGCGAAGCTGTCAAACTCGGGGGTCAGGGCCATGTTCGGTCTCTTTTAATAGCTCGACTGCACGGCGTTCAGCGCGCGTTGGTCAATCACGGGACGGGCGCGGGTCTGCGCGTCGCGCACATAAGCGTCAAAGATGTTCTGGGCCAGCGCCTGATTTAACTGTGCTTCCAGCGCGGTCTGTACCTGGCGCAGTTCATCAGTTTCGGCGGGCGGTAGCAATTCTTCAAGACGCACGACAAACGCCGTGCCATCGCCAGGAATGACGCGCAGCTCACCAGGTTCCATCTCGAACACCTGACCCATGAAATCTGCCGGCACATCCTCAAGAAAAGCGGTGCGGGTCAGCGCATTTTCAACCCGGAACGGCAAACCGGTGGCGGTGAAATCGCCGTCAGCATTCAGTTGCTCCAGAACGGAATTTGCATTTTCAGCCAACGCCTTGCCGGTTTCCACCTGCGTCCATGCGGCGGCCACACGATCACGTGCGCTTTCCAGAGGCTCGGGGCGTTGGGGCAGCACCTCGTTCAAACGCAAAGCAAAGATCGAACCGTCTTCGAGGAACGCAACCTCGGGGAAATCGCCTTCGTTTACGGCTTCGGCAGCGGCGCGGAAACCGTCATAGGCGGCGACGCCTTCACCGCTTTCGCGGGTCCAGTCGATCTGGCCCAATTCCATTTCGGTCTCGCCGGTCAGTTCTTCCAGCGTTGCACCACCAGCGAGCAGATCGTCAATGTCTTCGGCCTGTGCTTCGATTTGACGACGCGCGCGGTCGGCGGCCAGTTCTTCGCGCAGGGCAGGGGCGGCATCTTCGAACGGCGTGTTGTTTTCGGCCAGCGATCCGTTGATGCGGAACAGCGCGGGGCCGAAGGTCGAGGGCAGCGGGCCAACAACCGCGTCCAGATCGGCGGCAAAGACGGCATCAGCAGCTTCGCCCAGATCTTCGCGGGTGACGTCGCCAAGGTCGATATCGCTCAACTCTAGCTGGCGATCTCGCACGAGGTTTTCGAACGTGGTGCCACCGACCTCAAGCTGCGCAATCGCATGCTGTGCGTCTTCTTCGTTCGGATAAGTCAGACGTTCGACCAGACGTCGCTCGGGCTGATAGAATTCCGAGGCACGCTGATCATAGAGGCGACGCACCGCATCCTCATCAATCTCGACACTGTCCAACAGCATGTCGGGCGACAGAATCGCATAAGTCAGTTGCTTGGTACTGGGCAGGGTGAACTGATCCTGATTCTCATCATAGTAAGTCTGGATCTGCTCATCCGTGGGTGCAGGAACAGGCGATGTCAGGGCGTCGGGCCCGACCGTCGCAACGGTAAAACTGCGGCGTGCGCCGACATAGTCCGTCAGCACTTGCGTCAGAAGCGAAGGCATCTCAACCCCGCTGATCACCGCGTTTTGCACGATGGTGCGCGAGGACTCCTTGCGCAGATCCGATTCGAATTCGGTATCCGTCATGCCAGCCTGTTCCAGCTGGAACTGATAGGCCTCACGGTCAAACGTGCCGTTGACGCCCTGAAAGGCCGGGATGGCGACGATTTCTTCTTGCAGGTTCTCATCCCCGATCGAAATGCCCAGCTCACCGACTTCGTTGTCCAGCGCGGCCAAAGCGGTCAGGCGCGACAGGGCCAACTGATCCAGACCGAACTCATGCGCCTGAGACATTTGCAAGGGCTGGCCGGTCTGGCTTTCGACCGCGCGGATTTCGCGCTGCAATTCGCGAACGTATTGGTTGATCGAAACTTCTTCGTTCCCAACTTGCGCGACGGTGCGCACGGTGCCGGTCAGGCTTGTTGCGCCAAAGCCCGCAAGGCCCAGCATCAATAGGCCCATGAGAATCCAGACAAAGGTCTTCGATAGGTTTTTCATGCCTGCGGCCATGGTGCCCTCTTAATCTTGTGGCAAGGAACTGCCCTGTCGGTTGCGGCCCTGAATACGACGCGCACCGCCGGGGGGCAAGCTCAGAAGGACAGGGCTTGCAACCGTTCGAACAATTGCTGAATACCGGCGCGGTCGAGATTAGCGAATGCAATGCGCATCTGGCGTTTTCCGGCGGGATCATCTGGCGGCATAAACATCGTTCCGGGCAGCAGAAGGATGCCGGCCTCCGCCACCAGACGGCGGGCCAGTTCGTCCGAGGGGATATCGAACGGATGTTCGAAATAGGCGAAATAGGCGCCCAAGCCTAACAGACGCCAACCCTTGTTAGTCAGGTTTGGCAACTGCTCTTGGATAGCCGCGCGGCGATCGAGGATTTCGTCACGCTCTCCGGCGACCCATTGCGACAGGTTCCGCATGCCCCAAAGGGCCGCGAATTGGCCGATCTGACCGGGGCAGATCGCCACCGTATCAAGGAATTTTTCTACCTCGGATAGCAGGTCAGCACCGGTTGCAATGGCACCAACCCGGTGGCCGGTCAGGCGATAGGCTTTGGAAAAGGAATAGAGGTGAACCAGCGTCTCGTCCCAGCCGGGCTGCGCGAACAGGTCATGCGGCGGGCCGCTGCGGCTGTCGAAATCGCGATAGGTCTCATCGACCAGCAAGCGCAGACCGTTTTCACGGGCCAGTTCGTAGAACGCGCGCACCAGATCGGCCGGGTATTCCACACCACCCGGGTTGTTCGGCGTCACCAGAGCGATGGCGCGGGTTTTGTCGGTGATCAAAGCGCGGGCGGCATCAGGATTAGGTAACAGATCATCACCGGTCTTCAGGTCAACGGCATGTACCCCGGCCATGTCCAACCACATTTTGTGATTAAAATACCATGGGGTTGGCAGGATGACCTCATCCCCTTCGTCAGTGATAGCCGAGATTGTGGCGGCAAATGCCTGATTGCAGCCCGAGGTGATTGCGACCTGATCCGGTGCGACCTCGACGTCATAGTGCTGACCAATTTGCACCGCCAGTTCGGTGCGCAGATCCGGATTGCCCAGCACGGGCCCATACAGATGGGCCCGATCCTCGGTCACCGCAAATTCGGCCATGGCCTGACGCAAGGCCAAAGGGGGCGGATCGACCGGCGCGGCCTGGCTGACATTGATCAAAGGCTGGTCGTCAGGGAAATTCGCGCCTTCCAGCCAGCGCCGCGCCTCCATCACCGGAGGGGCGAAGGTGGCGGCGGTGCGTGTCCGGGTCATGCGAGATCCTAGATGTTCAGGAAAAGATCAGTCGGTGCCGCGGTAGGGCTCGACATATTGCAGGGCCATATCCCACGGGAAGAAGATCCACGTATCCTGGCTGACTTCGGTGATGAACGTATCCACCATCGGGCGGCCTTTGGGTTTGGCATAGACAGTGGCAAAATGCGCCTTGGGGTACATCGCACGCACCAGTTCCAGTGTTTTGCCGCTGTCGACCAGATCGTCGATGATCAAAACGCCTTCACCATCACCCATCAGATCGGCATCAGGGGCTTTCAGCACCTCGGCTTCACCTTGTTCCTGATGGTGATAGGACCGCACGCTGATCGTGTCGACGGTGCGAATGTCCAGCTCACGGCTGGCGATCATGGCTGGGGCCATACCACCGCGTGTGATCGCAACAACCGCGCGCCAGGCACCGTCGTCCGGTCCTTGACCATCCAGCCGCCATGCCAGAGCACGGGAATCGCGATGGATTTGGTCCCAACTGATGTGAAAGCCTTTTTCGTGGGGCAGACGGTCCTTGGCGCTCATTGCGTTAACCCTTTTCAACGTCCGGGGCGTCGACGGCTTTCATACCGACGATGTGATACCCCGAATCTACGTGCAGATTTTCGCCCGTGACACCGCTGCTGAGATCGGACAGCAGATACAGCGCCGATTTACCGACATCGTCGATGGTCACGTTGCGGCGCAGGGGCGAATTATACTCGTTCCACTTCATGATATAGCGGAAGTCACCAATACCGCTGGCGGCCAGCGTCTTGATCGGACCGGCAGAGATCGAGTTCACCCGGATACCGTCTTTGCCCAGATCCTCGGCCAGATATTTGACCGATGCTTCCAGCGCGGCCTTGGCGACACCCATGACGTTATAGTGCGGCATAACCTGCTCGGCACCGTAATAGGTCAGAGTGATTGCACTGCCGCCTTCGGACATCATCTTTTCCGCACGCTGCATGACGGCGGTAAAAGAGTAGACCGAAACATCCATGGTCAGCTTGAAATTCGCCCGGCTGGTATCGACGTACCGACCGCGCAGCTCGTTCTTGTCGGAAAAACCAATCGCGTGAACCACGAAGTCCAGCTTGCCCCATTTCTGTTCCAATTCCGAGAACAGAGCATCAATCGAGTCCTCGTCACCCACATCACAGGGAAGAACAATTTCACTGCCCAGCTGCGCCGCCAGTGGATCGACCCGCTTTTTCAGGGCATCGCCCTGATAGGAAAAGGCCAATTCGGCCCCGGCATCGGATAAAGCGCGGGCAATGCCCCATGCGATCGATTTATCATTGGCCAGTCCCATGATGAGGCCGCGTTTGCCGGCCATCAACTGATTTGACATGTTTGGTTCTCCGCCTGTCTTCGCGATTTGTTGCGTTGGTTTATGCCATTGGATGCGCTGCATCAAGGCCGCGTACTCTTGCCCGCAGCGGGTTCTCGCCCTAGGGTGGCCAATAATAGTTTCCGGGGGATGGAAATGACCGAGCGTGACGGCATCTTCGCCGGCTCCGATCCGTTTCAAATAGCGGGGCGGTGGCTGGGTGAGGCCAAAGACAGCGAACCGAACGATCCCAATGCAATAGCGTTGGCAACCGTCGATTCTGACGGCATGCCGAACGTGCGTATGGTGCTGTTGAAAGAAATCGAATCCAGCGCTTTCGTATTTTACACCAATTACGAAAGTGCCAAGGCGGCCGAATTGGATTCGGCGGGCAAAGCAGCTTTTGTAATGCATTGGAAATCATTGAGGCGGCAAATCCGTGTTCGTGGTACAATAACCCGGGAAAGCGGGGCGCAAGCCGATGAATATTATGCGTCGCGCTCGCTAAAAAGCCGTCTTGGGGCTTGGGCTTCGAAACAGTCTCAGCCTCTTAGCAGCCGGGCTGCTTTGATGGCAGAAGTTGCAAAGGTGACCGCGAAATTGGGGCCGAACCCACCGCGACCACCGTTCTGGGGCGGGTACAGGTTAGTGCCGAGCGAGATCGAGTTTTGGGCCGATGGTGCATTCCGGTTGCACGACAGGTTTCAGTGGCGCCGGGATCAGGAAGACTCGGCATGGGATGTACAAAGGTTGAATCCATGACATTCGCGTATCGTGAAATGCAACACAAAGAAATCAAAGGATTTTTTCAGCTTGAATTTGCGAGCCAATCCCATACACATCGGACCCTTAACGAACTATTAATTTTCGCGATAGGAATGCTGTGCCGGAAGACCTGAACAATATGTACCGCGTTCGAGGACACGTGAAATGGTTTGACCCCGCTAAGGGGTACGGGTTCGTTGTGTCCGACGAAGGTGGCCCGGATATTCTGTTGCATGTGAACGTGTTACGTAACTTTGGTCAAAGCTCGGTCGCCGATGGCGCCGGGATCGAGATCATGACGCATCGCACTGACCGCGGCGTTCAGGCGGTTGAGGTTGTCAGCGTAGACCCACCGGCGCGCACCGACTCAATGATGTTGGCTGATTTCGCGGAACTTGATCCGGTTGTGATCGCGGAGGCTCCTTTGGAAGCGGCGCGGGTGAAATGGTTCGACAAGGGCAAGGGTTTTGGCTTTGCCAATGTTTTTGGTCGGGACGAAGACGTTTTCCTGCATATCGAGGTGCTGCGCCGATCTGGTCTGGCTGATCTGCAACCAGGCGAAGCGTTGGCGATGCGCGTCATTAATGGCAAACGCGGGCGTATGGCGGCTCAGGTCCTGGCCTGGGAAGCGGCACTGGACGAATAATACCAGATGATCAGACTGTTAACGGTTCTTGCAAGTGTGACAATGCTGTGGGCCGGTAACGTGCTGGCTGCGTGCCAGGTGGATCGTGTCGGGCTGCGGAACGACAAAACTCAGGTCAGTTTCAACGTCGAGCTTGCAATCAGTCCGCAGGATAGGGCGCGTGGATTGATGTTTCGCGAGTCGCTGCCGCAACGGTCTGGAATGCTGTTCGTGTTCGATCCGCCGCAGCCAGTCGCCTTTTGGATGAGAAACACGCTGATTCCCTTGGATATCATTTTTCTGGATCGCACAGGCGCTGTTGTTCATGTGCATGAGAACGCGATTCCCGGGGATGAATCACTGATTGAAGGCGGAGATTCGGTTTATGCAGTCCTGGAAATCAACGCTGGATTGGCGGCGCGTTACCTGATCACCCCAGGAACACAGATGCAGCACGAAATTTTTTCGCAAGGTCCTGCAATTTGGCCGTGTTAGGGCTTTTCAAATCAGAATGGCAACGTTAGGAAGGCGCACGGTCCGGGGCGTGGCGCAGTCTGGTAGCGCACCTGTTTTGGGTACAGGGGGTCGTAGGTTCGAATCCTGCCGCCCCGACCACTTCTTCCTCTTATGTTAGTGAACCACCCATCTTTTGGAACAGCGCGCCCAACGCTTGATCCAGTGCTTTGCTCTCTACGGGAACTTTGACGGCTGGGCCCTGTTTTTGCGGCACATTGAAGAACAATTCGGCATCCACGCGATACCCGGTAGTGTTCTTGGTCGACGTCATGCGCATGACGCTTTTGGGCAGGTCCTGCGGGTAGCCATCATAATTGAGAATCAGAAACGCGGTGGTGTCCGGAGGAAGAAACTCCTGGCACTCAAACACCCGATTCCCCACTTTTTCGAACTTTTCTCCTGGCCCAGCGCACTGAGTCTCAAAGGTGTCAAACAACCGTTCGGGATATGTTTCAAACTGCGCGCTGCGGGTCGGAGGGGGCATATCTTGTGGTGCGCAGGCCACGATAAGGGCCATTGCGGGCAGAAATCGAAACGCGGTCATCCACTCTGACACTCTCGATTTTCTATTCTGCACGTTATGCCTCCTGTCTGGCCGCGCGACCGGTGGTGTTGTGATTCTCATTCAGCCTATCCACCTTACAACGAGATTATCAAATGCCGGTAACTCTGCTGATAAAAACAGTTAATCCTGTTGTGCGATTTTCAAGTGCAGTGCTTTATCCCGTGGATGAACCTGTGGAGGAATCGGAATCCAACGCCCGCGGACCCTTTGGAACCGTTTGGTCAACAAAAAAGATTTCAAAAATGAATGAAAATGGCGTTGACGATCTATGGCCGAATACGCCAAGTTGTATGGGCCGAAAGACATGCCACTAAATCTGGTAGCATAACCAGGGTAAGGCATAGGGCGAGGGTCGGAAAGCACATCTATTAAACGTGCAACCGTATAAGCGGTTTCGCGCTGTTAAAGACAGCGACCGGTCATTTGCGCCCAATTTTCAGGCATGGCGTGCGGATCGCTGAAATGCATCTGACGCGAACGGACAAGTTGATTGAATCTAGGGCTGCGGACATGAAGATTGACAGGAAATTCACCAAATCGGGGCAAGATGCATACGCAGAACTGGATTTTGTCTCTGCGACATCTGAGATACGGAACCCGGACGGCACCATTGTTTTCCGACTGGATGAAATCGAGATCCCCGCAAAGTGGAGCCAGGTCGCCAGTGATGTCATCGCTCAGAAGTACTTTCGTAAGGCTGGCGTTCCGTCGGCTCTGAAAAAGGTCAAGGAAAAGGACGTTCCCGAATTTCTGTGGCGCTCAGTTCCTGCAGAAGGTGCTGAATTCGGTGGCGAAACCTCGTCCAAGCAGGTGTTCGACCGCTTGGCGGGCGCTTGGGCGTATTGGGGTTGGAAGGGCGGCTATTTCTCGACCGAGGAGGATGCGCGCGCTTACTTTGACGAGATGCGTTATATGCTGGCGACTCAGCGCGCCGCACCGAACAGCCCGCAGTGGTTCAACACAGGTCTGCACTGGGCCTACGGAATCGATGGCCCCGCGCAGGGTCACCACTATGTCGATTACAAGACCGGCAAGCTGACCAAATCGAAATCCGCATACGAGCATCCGCAGCCGCACGCGTGCTTCATCCAGTCCGTCGATGATGATCTGGTGAACGAAGGCGGCATCATGGATCTTTGGGTGCGCGAGGCGCGCCTGTTCAAATACGGCTCGGGCACCGGGACCAATTTCAGCCATCTGCGTGCAGAGGGTGAAGCGCTATCGGGTGGCGGTAAGTCCTCGGGCCTCATGGGCTTTCTCAAGATCGGCGACCGCGCCGCTGGCGCGATCAAATCAGGCGGAACAACCCGTCGAGCAGCAAAGATGGTAATCGTCGATGCTGATCACCCTGACATCGAAAAATTTATCGAATGGAAGGTGATCGAAGAGCAGAAGGTGGCCTCGATCGTTGCCGGATCGAAGATGCACGAGAAGATGCTGAACGGCATTTTCGAGGCCATCCGCAGCTGGGACGGCGCACAGGACGATGCGTATGATCCCAACAAGAATGACAGCCTGAAGAAAGCGGTTCGCGAAGCCAAAAAGGTTGCGATCCCAGAAACTTACATCAAGCGCGTTTTGGATTACGCCAAGCAGGGCCATGACAGTATTGAGTTCCCGACCTATGATACGGATTGGGATTCGGAAGCGTACAGCTCGGTGTCGGGCCAGAACTCGAACAACTCGATCCGTGTGACCAACGCATTCCTGACCGCCGTTGAGAAAGACGCCGATTGGGAATTGATCAACCGCACCGATGGCAAAGTCTCGAAGACCGTCAAGGCGCGGGATCTGTGGGAAAAGGTTGGCCACGCCGCATGGGCTTGCGCCGATCCCGGCATTCAGTTTCACGACACGGTCAACGAATGGCACACGTGCCCCGAAGATGGTGCGATCCGCGGTTCGAATCCGTGCTCGGAATACATGTTCCTCGATGACACGGCCTGTAACCTGGCGTCGATGAACCTGCTGACCTTCCTGAAGGATGGTGAGTTCCAGGCGGCGGACTATATGCACGCTTCGCGCCTTTGGACACTGACGCTGGAAATCTCGGTGACAATGGCGCAGTTCCCATCCAAGGAAATCGCGCAACTGTCTTATGATTTCCGTACTTTGGGTCTGGGATACGCCAACATTGGCGGCCTGCTGATGAACATGGGCTACAGCTATGACTCGGACGAGGGGCGTTCGATCTGTGGCGCGCTGACCGCGATCATGACCGGTGTCGCCTATGCGACCTCGGCCGAGATTGCAGGCGAGCTTGGACCTTTCAAGGGGTATGAGCGCAACGCTGACCACATGCTGCGCGTCATCCGCAACCACCGTCGTGCATCGCAAGGCGTGACCGATGGTTATGAGAAATTGGCCGTAAAGCCGGTGCCACTGGACCATGGTAACTGCCCGGACAAGCGTCTGATCGATCTGGCCATGTCCGCTTGGGATGAGGCGCTGAGCCTCGGTGAGAAGAACGGTTACCGCAACGCGCAGGCCACCGTGATTGCGCCGACAGGCACCATCGGTCTGGTGATGGATTGCGATACCACCGGGATCGAGCCCGACTTTGCACTGGTGAAATTCAAAAAGCTGGCCGGTGGCGGTTACTTCAAGATCATCAACCGTTCGGTGCCTTCCGCGCTGGAAAAGCTGGGCTATTCCTCGTCGCAGATCGAAGAAATCGTCGGTTATGCGGTTGGTCACGGCACTATCGGCAACGCGCCGGGGATTAACCACACCTCGCTGACCGGTCACGGTTTTGGCCCGAATGAGCTGGCCAAGGTGGACGCCGCGTTAGAAAGCGCCTTTGATATCCGGTTCGTGTTCAATCAGTGGACACTGGGCGAGGATTTCTGCACCGGCGTTCTGGGCATCCCGGCAACCAAGCTGAACGATCCCACCTTCGACCTACTGCGCCATCTGGGCTTCACCCGCGCGGATATCGAAGCAGCCAATGACCATGTTTGCGGGACCATGACGCTGGAAGGCGCGCCGCATCTGAAGGAAGAACACTATTCGATCTTTGACTGTGCCAACCCGTGCGGCAAGAAAGGCAAGCGTTTCCTTGGGGTTGATAGCCACATCACCATGATGGCGGCGGCGCAGAGCTTTATCTCGGGTGCGATCTCGAAGACGATCAATATGCCGAATGACGCGACCATCGAGGATTGCCAAAAGGCTTATGAGCTTTCGTGGTCGCTGGGTGTGAAGGCCAACGCGCTCTATCGCGACGGTTCAAAATTGTCGCAACCGCTGGCAGCGGCGCTGGTCGAGGATGATGACGAGGCGGCCGAAGTGCTGGAAAGCGGCTCGGCGCAGGAAAAGGCCGTCGTTCTGGCTGAAAAGGTGATCGAGAAGGTTGTGGTCAAGGAAATCATCCGCAGCCACCGCGAGAAACTGCCGCATCGCCGCAAGGGTTATACTCAGAAAGCGATCGTGGGCGGCCACAAGGTCTATCTGCGAACCGGTGAGTTCGAAGACGGCAAGTTGGGCGAGATCTTCATCGATATGCACAAGGAAGGCGCTGGCTTCCGGGCGATGATGAACAACTTTGCCATCGCTGTCTCGGTAGGCTTGCAATATGGCGTACCGCTGGAAGAATTCGTCGATGCCTTTACCTTCACCAAGTTCGAACCGGCGGGAATGGTGCAGGGCAACGACTCGATCAAGAACGCGACGTCGATCCTGGATTACATCTTCCGCGAACTGGCCGTGTCCTATCTGGACCGAACCGATCTGGCGCACGTGAAGCCCGAAGGTGCAACCTTCGATGATCTGGGCCGGGGCGAGGAAGAGGGTGTCTCAAACGTCTCTGAAATCAGTGAAAGTGCAGCGACTAAGTCTTTGGAAGTGCTAAAACAAATCAGCTCAACCGGGTATCTTCGCAAGCGTCTGCCGCAGGATCTTGTCGTGTTTAACGGCGGTCAGGCCGAGGTGAACGGCATGGCGGAAACCGCCGCATCGTTCGAGGCTCCGGTCGCGGAAACAGCGGTTGCCACAGGCATGGATGCTCGCACCAAAGCCAAGATGCAGGGCTACGAAGGAGACCCGTGCGGCGAATGTGGAAACTATACGCTGGTGCGCAACGGCACCTGCATGAAATGCAACACCTGCGGCGGGACCAGCGGGTGTAGCTAAGGCAAACGCCCCGCCACGCGGGGTGTAGGGACCTGAATTTCCCCTCGGATATTCGGTCCCGACGAATACGGGGCAAGGCATAGCCTGAGACTTACCACTAGGCGTCTTGCTCCACTCGGTCGACATGCCCGTGTCGGCCGGGAACAGGGTGGGGCGGAATATTTGCTCTTTCCCACTCTTTCACGGGGCGGGTGCGCTCGTCCCATGCGCAGTCCAGGCCGCAGGCAAAAAAACACCGGGCGGTCAACGAAATGAGCCTGGAAGGCGAAACTGACAGGGGGCTTCGGCCCCCTTTCTTTTTTTCAACCGTGAATGGGAAGTTAGGCAGGGTTCTGCCGGATTGTGCATTCTTCATCGGGCAAGACCCGCCGAGACGTGATGGGGGAATTTTGCCCAGCGGCTCGCCGCAGACGCGACTCGGAAAAACACGCAAAGATTGGCGCGAAAGTGGCTTAGTCCCGCAATGCGGGTGACAGCAGCCCGGCGTGCGGTGTTTGTAGGGCTTGTCCGGACGCAAACATGCAAAAAACTCAATCAGGAGGCATCACAATGAAACCGCAAACTCTGGCCGCTATTTCCGCCCTTGCCCTTGGACTGCCGACGCTGGCCGTCGCACAATCCTCGGCAGATACAAATGGAGACGGCGTTTTGACCATCGAAGAAGTGCAGGCGGTTCTGCCTGAAGTGGACACGGATGGTTTCTCGGCAATGGATGCCAACGGCGACGGCGCGCTGGATGAGGCCGAGATTGCCGTGGCACAGGAAGCAGGATTGCTGCCGCCAACCGACGGCTAACACCTTAAAGAAAGCGGCCAGAGGATTTCTGGCCGCTTTTCAGTATCTTATTGGGGAAGGTGAATATTGAATCTGGTCCGAAGTTCAGCATCCAGAAGTGGATCAAAACGCGCCGGGGACGGCATCGACAAGATCTCTTCCTTCCGCTTGATCGCCTTTTCGATCAGATCGGGTTTGCCAAGCTCGGCCCATTCCTTGGGTGAGGTGCGGTCACCGAAAACGGGATATACATAGTCCGCCTGCATCCGGCTGAGCGTGGCATCGGTGCCCAGATAGTGACCCGGCCCGCCAATGCAGACCTCGGCGATTTGGTCCAAGGCCAAGGTTTCGTCGGTGACTTCGATCCCGCGTACGCAGCGCTGTGCCTGACCGATCAGGTCGTCACTGAGGATCAGGCTCTCATGGCAAAAGCCCAGCAACGATGCATGCATGCCCGCCGCTTCGTATACCATGTTCAAACCTGACAGGCCCGCCATGACGTTGGAACACATCTGCTCCCACCCGGCCTGCATATCGGGCAGCTTTGAGTCCGATGCTCCAGCCGCAGCACCACCCGGCAGGTCATAAAACCGATGCATTTGCGCGCAGCCGGCCGTCAGCAGGGCCTGTTCGCCCGAACCGATTGACATCGCGCCTGTGCGCAGGTCCAGACCAAAAGGCCAAGTGCCAAAAACTGCCGGTGCGCCGGGGCTTACGGCATTTACGTAAACCAGACCGGCCAGACATTCCGCAGTGGCCTGTGTGATCGCACCGGCAATGGTCGAAGGTGCAGTCGCGCCAGCCATGCCAGCAGACAGTAGCAGAACCGGCATCCCGGCCTTGATGCACTCTTCCATCACTTCGCAACTTTCGGTCGCGAATTTCATCGGGGGCACGACAAAACAGTTCGAATTCGACACGAAGGGCCGCTCACGAAACTTGTCTTCGCCGCCGGCGATCATGTGGAGCATTTCCACCGCGGGGGCAACGTGGCTGGGTTCGGTAAAGGACGTACCGATATGTTTGAAGCTGCCTGAACAGGCGGCGTAGATCGTGTTCAGGTCCATTTCCAGATTGTCCGCGATGTCGCGGCAAACCATGGGGCGCTGAACAAAATGGATGTTTTCTAGCTGTTCGCAAATGCGCGCAGCATCGTGCAGATCCTGAACGGTCGAGTCGCGGTATTCCCGCCCGTGTACATCCACCATGCTGACGGCAGCACCGGCGGTGCCGTAGTGAACCTTAGTGCCAGACAACTCTAGGTCGGTCTTTCCATCGCGGCTGTACAGAGTGACCGAGCGGTTGGCCTTGGCAATCGTGTCTTCCACCAACGCGCGCGGGAACCGGATGCGGCCATCGTCACCCAGGATGCATCCGGCGCCGACCAGGTAGTCGATGCCGCTTGGCGGGGCATCCGCCAGACCAATGGTTTCCAATGCGGTCAAGGCGGCTTCGTGGATGCGCTCGATTTGGGCTTGGGTCAGCACATTGAGAGTGCCGCCTTCCATACCTGCACGGACAGGGCGCAAATGTTCGGGCAGGGCAGTTGCACGGGCAGCGCGACGCGCGGCGCGACCGCCGGTGCGGGATGAGGTGCGGGTTTGATCGTTCATGGTTCGGATTCCGATGGGTAATTGGCTGTCAGAAGGGTTGATCTAAGCCTCTGACGGCCGCCCACGTGCCGCACGACCACGATCCGCACCAATGGTGCGGCTGACCAGTCGAATCTTCCAAACGTCGTTTTGCATGCAGGTCCTCACCTATTGACCTGAAGTTTCCCGATGTACCTGATCACAATCTGTTCTGTTTGCGACCTGGGCGCCTAAAAGCGAAGTATACATGAAGATGTCACACTCTTCTTTTGTCTGCTCAAGTTTTTTTCTTTGGCACCTGAAAATCTGTTATAGTTCCTTCACTTATTTAAGAGTGGTTTGTGATCTCAATTGAAATTTAATGATCATGTACCAAGTTTTTGAGTTAACATGACTTAACCGAACGTCTCTGCGGCGAAAGGTTTTTAGGAGAGATTAATGAAAGCCCTTAAGGCCCTCAGTCTCACAACATTGGTGTCCCTCGCGACCCCGGTATTGGCTGAGGATTGGACCGGGGCTTATGCAGGTTTTAGCTTTGGATATGCAGATGCCGAAGGCCCGAATGGCTCCAGCGGCGATGATCTGACCTTCGCGCCACATATTGGCTATGACCGCGACTTCGGGAATTTTGTTTTGGGCGGCGAGCTTGAATACAATAGCCTGTCTTTGGACTTGGGGCAGGGCGAGGGTTCCCTGGACAGCATGACCCGCCTGAAGCTGCGCGGCGGCTATGATTTTGGCCCGGCTTTGGGTTATGTCGTGATCGGTGCGTCCCGGGTCGATAGCTCAGTCGATAACGATACCGCTGCTGTGTATGGAATTGGCGTGGCCTATCCCATCGGCGACCGCTTTGTCATCAGCGGCGAGGCGTTGCGGCAGGAGTTTGACGATGTCACCCGATCAGATGGCACCCTGGATTCGAATGTCTTTAACCTGCGAACCTCATTCCGGTTCTGACACCCGTTAACTGGCCGCGGCGTGACGACCGGCTATTTCCGTCGCAAATTCGCAAATCGTCGACAAAGCGGACCCGAACCGTTCGTCATCAATGGTCATGGCCACGCGGATATGGCCGGCGGCGGCGGACCCAAAACTCTCACCCGGCATCACGGCAATGGCGTGCGTATCCAGCAGCGCGTTGGCGAATGCTTCTCCGCTGAGTCCCGTGGCGCGGATATCCAGCATCAGGTACATGGCCCCCTGCGCTGGAACCAACCCGACAGTGTTCTGAGCGCTCAGAATACCCACGGCGAGTGCGCGCCGCCTGCGGAACGGCGCAGCGATTTGATCTTCCAGCACGTTACCTGCGTTCAGGGCGAAACTAGCAGCGTCCTGAATAAACCCGGGAACCCCATAGGTCGTATGCGTAGCGAGGTTGATCAGATGCGCGATTACATCCTCTGGCCCAACAATCCATCCACAACGCGAACCCGTCATGGCGTGGGACTTGGACATCGACCCAACCACCAGCGTACGTTCGGTCATACCCGGCAGAGTGCGCGGCGAAATATGTGAGCCTTCCCAGACTTGTGTGTCATAAACCTCATCCGAAATCAGCCAAAGATCCCGCTTGCGGCAGACCTTGGCGATCCCTTCAAGCGTTTGACGGGAATAGACGACCCCGGTGGGGTTGTTTGGTGTGTTGATCAGCAGGGACACCGCGCCATCCGCGACCGCGTCAATCTGCTCGGCACGCGGTTGAAATGCGTCTTCGGCGGTTGTCTGAATCGCCCGCGCTTCCGCTCCGACACCGCGGATCGTACCGGGATAGGTGGCGTAATATGGATCCAGATACAGACCAACATCGCCCGGATCGCAGACTGCAACATGGGCAGCAAACAAGGCGGATTGCCCACCAGGCGTGATCAAAACATTGTTTCTGGTAGTGGGAACTCCGGTGCGCGCCTGCAGCCGGGCGGCCACGGTATCGCGCAGCAAATCCGTGCCGGGCACCATCGCGTATCCGGTGTGGCCTTGCCGTGCCGAAAGGTCCATGGCTTCCAGAATCGATGGGTCGGTTCGGACGTCATGTTCACCAATGGTCAATTCGACTACAGCATAGCCGTCGCTGATCATTCGACGGGCACGATAGAACACGTCCCAACCGTCACTGCCGCCGCCGGTCAGATGAGTAATACGCTGCGACAATTTCATGACCCGCCTCCGTCTGGTGTTCTGCGCCGAAAGGGCCAGAGCCGTTGCAGAATGTCAATTGGCGAAACAGATGGTTGGAACTCAAGGCTTGGCGAAGGGCGGTCGCCGTGATACTGGGACAATATGAACCCGATGACCTGCATCATTATTTGCTGCATTACCTGCTGATACTTCAAGCGGGCCGGTTTCTTTCGTTTTCATCCCTGAGACAAGTTGCTAAGCCCGCGTTAACGCGACCAGCCATGCTGTCTTTAGGAGCCGACCGATGACGACAATCAAACTGCACAACACCCGGACGCGGACGAAAGAGGATTTCGTGCCGATCAGTGCCGACAATGTGCGGATGTATGTCTGTGGGCCCACAGTTTACGACCGCGCCCATCTGGGCAACGCACGGCCTGTAGTGGTGTTCGATGTGCTCTACCGATTGTTGCGACACACCTTTGGTGCGGATCACGTGACTTATGTGCGCAATTTCACGGACGTGGATGACAAGATCAACGCGACCGCGCTGGCACGGCAACAGGCGGGGGCTGAAGGCACGTTGGAGCAGCTGGTTCAGGAACGCTCGAATGAGACCATCGGTTGGTATCTGCACGATATGGGCGCGCTTGGGGCGCTAGAGCCCAATGAGATGCCGCGCGCTACGCAATACATTGCGCAGATGATCGCGATGATCGAAGACCTGATTGCCAAGGGCCATGCTTACGCGGCAGAGGGGCACGTTCTGTTCGCCGTGGACAGTTGGAAAGAACATTACGGCGAATTGTCGGGCCGGTCCGTCGACGACATGATCGCGGGCGCTCGGGTTGAGGTTGCGCCTTACAAGAAAAACCCGATGGATTTCGTGCTGTGGAAGCCCTCGACCGAAGAATTGCCAGGGTGGGATTCCCCTTGGGGCAGGGGGCGTCCGGGCTGGCACATAGAATGCTCGGCCATGAGCTATGAGCTGTTGGGCGAGAGTTTTGACATCCACGGCGGTGGCAATGACTTGATGTTCCCGCATCATGAGAATGAGATCGCGCAGAGCAAGTGCGCCCATCCGCATGGTGAGTTCGCAAAGGTCTGGCTGCACAATGAGATGCTGCAGGTGGAAGGCAAGAAGATGTCCAAATCTCTGGGCAATTTCTTCACCGTCCATGATCTGCTGGAGCAGGGCGTCCCGGGTGAGGTGATCCGCTTTGTCTTCCTGCAAACCCACTATCGTAAGCCGATGGATTGGACTGAGAAGAAGGCGCGTGAAGCCGAGGCGACGCTGCGCAAGTGGCGGGCGCTGACGTCGGGCATCGAGCCCGCCGCCAGCGCGGCACCTGCAGTTATCGCAGCGCTTAGTGACGACCTGAACACTGCGGGTGCTTTGGCTGAACTCCACCGTTTGGCTGCGGATGGAGATGCCGTTGGTTTGTTGGCCAGCGCACAATTGCTTGGTCTCTTGACCCCCGAGATGGGGGCGTGGGCGGATACCACATCGACGGATTTGTCGGCACATGCGGACCGGTTGGCAGATGCGCGGGTCATTGCGATGCAAAGCAAGGACTTCTCGGAAGTGGACCGTCTCAAAGCCGCTTATCTGGCTGCTGGGCTTGAGGTTCGTATGAGCAAGGATGGTGTCGAACTGGTGCCCGGTGCTGGGTTCGACGCTGCCAAGTTGGAGGGGGTGTGATGACCAAAGACCGCCTCTACCTCTACGACACCACCCTGCGAGACGGGCAACAGACGCAGGGCGTGCAGTTTTCGACCTCTGAGAAGGTGCAGATCGCACAGGCGTTGGACGCGCTGGGTGTCGACTATATCGAAGGCGGTTGGCCGGGCGCGAACCCGACTGACAGCGCGTTTTTCGATGTTGCGCCCAAGACTTCGGCCCGTTTGACCGCATTTGGCATGACTAAGCGGTCGGGCCGGTCGGCCGAGAATGACGATGTTCTGGCCGCGGTGATGAATGCAAACACGCAAGCGGTGTGTCTGGTGGGCAAGTCGCATGATTACCACGTGACCCACGCGCTGGGAATTTCGCTGGAAGAAAATGTCGAGAACGTCCGCGCCTCCGTCGCGCATATCGTGGCACAGGGGCGTGAGGCGCTGTTCGATGCCGAGCACTTCTTTGATGGGTACAAGGACAACCCCGGCTATGCGGTTCAGGTGTGTCAGGCGGCGTTGGATGCTGGGGCGCGCTGGGTTGTGCTGTGCGACACTAATGGCGGCGCACTGCCCGCCGAAGTAACGCGGATCGTGACCGAAGTGATTGCCGCCGGGTTGCCGGGGGATCGGCTGGGCATCCACACCCACAACGATACCGAAAACGCGGTGGCTTGCTCTCTGGCCGCTGTTGATGCGGGCGCGCGGCAGATACAAGGCACGTTGAACGGGTTGGGTGAGCGATGCGGTAATGCGAACCTGACCGCTCTGATCCCGACTTTGCTGTTGAAGGAGCCCTACGCGTCGGGTTTCGATATTGGTGTTAGTGAGCATGCTCTGGCCGGTTTGACGCGGGTCAGTCGGATGCTGGACGATATCCTGAACCGGGTGCCCAGCAAGCAATCGGCCTATGTCGGCGCCTCAGCCTTTGCGCATAAGGCAGGGCTGCATGCCAGCGCGATCCTCAAGGACCCATCGACTTATGAACATGTCGATCCGGCCTCTGTCGGGAATGCGCGGATCATTCCGATGTCGAACCAGGCGGGGCAGTCGAACCTGCGCAAACGCTTGACCGAGGCCGGTCTGTCCGTCGAAAAGGACAACCCGGCGCTGGGGCGCATTCTGGACCGGATCAAGCAGCGCGAGGCCGAGGGGTATTCCTATGACACTGCGCAGGCTAGTTTTGAGCTGCTGGCACGTGATGAGTTGGGGCAGCTGCCCGAGTTCTTTGAGGTCAAGCGCTATAAGGTGACCGTTGAGCGGCGCAAGAACAAGTACAACAAGATGGTCAGCCTATCCGAAGCCGTCGTTGTTGTGAAAGTCGACGGGGAAAAGAAACTGTCGGTCAGCGAGTCTTTGGACGAGGACGGCAGTGACCGGGGGCCGGTGAACGCGCTGGCCAAAGCGCTGGCCAAGGATCTGGGGCAGTATTCGCAGATTTTGTCCGACATGCGTCTGGTCGACTTCAAGGTACGCATCACGCAGGGCGGCACCGAGGCGGTGACCCGCGTGATAATCGACAGCGAAGACGGGCAGGGGCGGCGTTGGTCGACCGTGGGCGTAAGCGCGAACATAGTCGATGCCTCGTTCGAGGCGCTGTTGGACGCGATACAGTGGAAACTGGTGCGCGATTGCGGGTCACAGACGGCGGTGGCCGAGTGAGCGTTGATTTCGATGATGACGTTAAGGCCTGCGCAGCATTGGTGCATCGCGCCGATCCTGATCGGTTTATGGCGGTCATGGCGGCACCCGTTGCCTTACGGCCTAAACTGTTCCCGCTCTATGCGCTGAATGTCGAGGTTGCTCGGGCCCCTTGGGTCACGCAAGAGACAATGATCGCTGAGATGCGCCTGCAATGGTGGCGCGATGCGCTGCAAGAGATTGCCGAAGGTAAGGCGGTGCGTCGGCATGAGGTTGTGACGCCTCTGTCGCAGGTCCTGTCGCCCGATCTGGCGGCTACGTTGGATGAGTATGTGGCCGTGAGGCGTTGGGATATTTACCGTGATCCGTTTGAGGACGAAGCGCATTTCGACACCTATATCAACCATAGCGCCGGATCCTTGATGGTCGCAGCCGCGCAGGTTCTGGGTGAAGCGGACGAAGCTGTGCTGCGCGATTTCGGCTATGGCGTAGGGGTGGCGAACTGGTTTCGGGCGATTCCTGATCTTGAGGCGCGTGGTCGTATTCCTTTGCTTGACGGCACGCCTGATGGTGTTCGGTCACTGGCGCAAAAGGCTTTGGACAAACTTCAGCGCGCACGGTCAAACAGTGCAGGTGTCTCAGCAGATGCCCGCCCCGCGCTTTTTGCGGGATGGCAGGCAGAATGGGTTTTGCGGCGAGTCGTGACTCGCCCAGAGCGCGTCGCAGTCGGGGACCTCGCACAGGGTGAAATTCGCCGCAGAGCGTCCTTGATGTGGTCCGTTGCCAGCGGGCGCTGGTAGGCGTCAGACCGTTTCCGGCTCAGAGGGTTTCAGAACCAACCACAGCAGCGCACCACCTGCCAGCGTCAACAGTGGGATCATGGCCAGGTTCACGGCGGTCCAGCCTTCGACTGGTGACCCGCCCGAACAGTTCATCAACCCGCCCGAAGCGAGCGACGCAAGTGTCACGCCCCCAAACACCAGCAGGTCGTTCAGCCCCTGCATCCGCCCACGTTCGTTCACGTCGTGCGACGCAGCCAGCATCGTCGTGGCGCCGATAAAGCCAAAGTTCCAGCCAATGCCCAGCAGGATCAGCGCGATAAAGAAATTGCCCAACTCGACGCCTTGCAAAGCAACCACACCCGCGCCGGCCAGAATGGCGAGACCGAGGGCTACGATTTTTTCGACCCCGAACCGCGTGATCAACTGGCCCGTGAAAAAGCTGGGCACATACATCGCCAGAACATGGCTGGTGACGACATCAGCGGCATCGTTGGCGCTGTAACCGCAACCCACAACCGCAAGCGGGGTCGAGGTCATGACAAGATTCATCAAAGCGTAGGAAACCATCGCACAAATGATCGCCACGGCGATGCGTGGGGTTCTAAGCATTTCAAGCCGGGATCGTCCTTTGGGCGCGTCTTCCTTTGGCTTTTCGGGCGTCGGGATATCGAGGAAGAAAAACAGCACCGACCCAAAAGCATTCATCGCGATGACAGCCAGATAGGTGCCAAAAAACGGAATCACATATGCGGTCGAGGTCAGTTTGACGATCTGCGGGCCGATGATCGCCGCTGCTAGACCGCCTGCCATGACATATGAAATCGCTTTGGGTCGAAACGCGTCAGACGCCGTATCAGCGGCTGCAAAGCGGTAAAATCCATGCGCGCTCATGTAAATGCCGGTTAGCAGGCTTCCCAGCAGGAAGACCGGGAACGAGCCCAGAAACAACCCATACGCGCCGACCGCCCCGCCGCAAGCCCCCGCAGTAGCACCAACCAGAAACCCGGCGCGCCGTCCCCAGCGCTGCATGATCGCCGAAATCGGCGTGGCAGCCAGCATTGACCCCAGCACGATGAGCGAAATCGGCAGGGTGGCCAGACACGCGTTTGTAGCCAGTGAATCCCCAGCTAACCCGCCCACGATAAAGAGCATCGGCATCTGTGCGCCCAGTACAGCTTGTGCCGCCACCAAAACGGCGACATTGCGCTTGGCTCGACTAGTGTCGAGGGTTGTCGTCGTTAGTGTCATGCGCCAATGCGTATCTTTGAAAAGCCTGTCGTACAAGCGGGTTGCATCTGCGACAAAGCAACCTACCGTGAGCGCGATATCATTTTCCCGGAGGGCCCATGTCTGTCGGACGCATCATTGAATCACCTGACTGTGTCGCAGAGGGCGCCGAATGGCTGGCCGCGGAATGCCCGCGGATGGCCTGGGCGATGGATCAGACTGGGCCTTTGCCCCTGCGTCGCCGTCCGGATGGGTTTGCCCAACTTCTCAGCGCTATTGTCAGCCAGCAAGTCAGCGTGGCCTCGGCCAATGCGATCTGGAAACGGCTGCAGGATGCCAAGCTCACCGGACCACGCAAGATCATGTGGGCAACCGATGACGATTTGCGGGCTGTGGGGCTGAGCCGTCAAAAGATACGCTACGCACGCGCGTTGGCTGAGGCGCGTATTGATTACAAAACATTACGCGACGCTTCTAATGCGGATGTCATCGCGACTTTGACCGAGGTGCCGGGGATCGGTGTCTGGACAGCTGAAATATACGCGATGTTCTCTTTAGGGCGCGCCGATGTGATCGCTCCGGGCGATCTGGCGCTGCAAGAGGCAGCGCGCATCCTCTATGACTTGCCCAAACGTCCCACGGACAAAGAACTGCGCCAAATGGCCGAAGCTTGGTCGCCCTGGCGATCGGTTGCGGCGCGTGTGTTGTGGGCCTATTACCGGGTGGCTAAAGAACGAGAAGGGATCAGATGACACGGGTTTTGAATGCGCTCCGAAAAGAGCCGGTTTCGGGCGACACACGCTCGGTCGTTGTGTTCGTGCACGGCTATGGGGCCAATGGGGCCGACCTGCTGGGCTTGGCCGATCCTTTGGGCGAACACTTGCCCGACACGCTTTTTGTCGCCCCCGATGCGCCCGAGCAGATCCCCGGGATGCCAAATGGGTTTCAGTGGTTTCCGATCCCATGGATTGACGGGTCGTCCGAAGAAGAAGCCCGACGAGGAATGGAAATGGCGGTTGAGGATTTCAACGCCTTCCTCGATGCGCTGATGGTGGACGAGGATGTTTTGCCGGAACAGGTTGTATTGTTCGGGTTTTCCCAGGGCACGATGATGAGCCTGCACGTCGCACCGCGTCGCGAGGATCCGGTTGCCGGCATCGTTGCCTTTTCGGGACGGTTGCTAGAGCCCGATCTGCTGCCCGACGAGACGGTCAGCCGGATGCCGATTCTGCTGGTTCATGGTGACGTCGATGATGTGGTGCCGCCGCAATCCTTGCCCGCCGCCGCTGAAGCGCTGCAAGAGGCCGGGTTCAAAGAGGTTTACGCTCATGTGATGAAGGGTACCGGCCACGGAATTGCGCCGGACGGCCTGAGTGTCGCGCTGGCCTTCATGCGCGACAAACTGAGCCTGTAGGGATGATCGCGGTCCGCCCCATGATGCCAGAGGATGTGGCCACAGCTTGCCGCATCCTCAATGAGATCATCGAAATCGGGGGCAGCACCGCGTTTGAAATTCCGTTCTCTGACGCGTTGTTCGTTCAAAGCTACCTGGAGGGCACTGACAAAATCTGCACCCACGTCGCCTTGGACGATCAAGGAGAGGTGGCTGGCTTTCAGTGGCTGGGAATGCACGACGCGTTGCCACAGGATTGTGCCGATATCGCGACCTTCACCAGACGTCATCCTGCGCTGAAAGGGGCAGGCCGGGCCTTGTTCGCGGAAACTTCGAAATTCGCGGCGGCAATGGGGTTTACAGCGATTAATGCAACCATCCGCGCCGATAATGGGATGGGTCTTGGCTACTACGACAAGATGGGGTTTCAAGACTACTCGGTCGCCTATGGCGTGCCACTGCAGGATGGCACGCCGGTTGATAGAATATCTAAAAGGTTTGATCTATCGGCGGGCGCGGCACTCTGAGGGGTCAGCCCCACAAATGCCCTTCGGCAAATTCAACCGAATTGCCTGACGGATCGCGCACGTAAAGAGAGCGTGCGCCGTTTGGCCAGTCAAACTCGGCATCTAAGGGGATGTTCCAATCCAGCAGATGTTTGCGCATCGTGTCGATCTCCGCGCGTGTCAGGATCAGACAAACGTGGCCAGGCCCGTGCGCGCCATGGGGGGGAACGGGCAAGTCGGGATTGCCCGGCGGTTTCTCGGTTTCTTCCGCGTTGAACAACAACAAGACCGAACTGCCGATCCGGAAGAATACGTGTCGATCCGTCACGCGCTGGATTTTCTCCAACGCCAGAATCTCTCCATAAAACCGTTCGGCAGCATCCAAGTCGTCGACATAGAGAGCGGCCTCAAGAATGCCGGTTGGTACTGGAATGTCGGGTGTGACTTTCATGCTGTAAGCCTATCACAACATGCAGTTTTTGTCACCGGCGTGGACGACGGTCGCGTTTGTGTTGCGGGGCAGAGTTTAATGTTGGCGTCGGTAGGCTGTCCCATTGGCCTGGCTCAAGCCCCTCTAGCGACCAGTCGCCGATCCGGGCGCGGATCAGGCGCAGGGTCGGGTGACCGACGGCAGCTGTCATCCGCCGCACCTGCCGATTGCGGCCCTCGCGGATGGTCAGTTCGATCCAGCAATCGGGCACCGTCTGGCGCACTCTGATCGGCGGATTGCGGGGCCACAGCCCTGGCGGTTCATCCATCAACCGGGCTTTGGCAGGGCGGGTCAGGCCGTCTTTCAGTTCAACCCCGTCTCGCAGGGCTTTCAAGGCAGCGTCATTCGGCAGACCTTCGACCTGAACCCAATAGGTTTTGGCCATCTTGTGTTTTGGGTCCGATATTTGCGCTTGCAGTCGCCCGTTGTCGGTCAGCAGCATCAAGCCTTCGCTGTCCCGATCCAGCCGCCCGGCCGGGTAAACGCCTGGCAGATCGATATAGTCTGACAGAGTGCGGCGGGGCGAATCTGCGTTGGCGCGGTCGGTGAACTGCGGCAGCACATCGAATGGTTTGTTGAAGCGAATGAACCAGGACATGACAAACGCCATAGCCCGCAGGTCAGTGAGGCGCAACCTGTGGATAACTGTTACGCAGGTGTTACAGATTCGGATTAACCAATCCCCGAGATATTGTGGAAACTCAGGGCTTGTCAGAGATTTAACACGATATATAGTTAAGTTAAGGCCGGGGCGGGTGTTCCCCGCTCTGATGTCAAAAACGGGCAGAGCAGAGCGAGGAGCGATTCTGAGATGGATGGAGACTTCAGGACCGAATTTGTCAGGGAACCCGGTGCGCTCAGGCATCATCCGGCATTGGTTTTGAACGCCGATTATCGCCCCTTATCCTATTACCCGTTATCCCTGTGGCCATGGCAAGAGGCGATCAAGGCTGCTTGGCTGGACAGGGTGGACATAGTGGCTGAATACGACGAAGTCGTCCGAAGCCCCAGTACCGAGATACGAATACCTTCGGTCGTTGTCCTGAAAGATTATGTAAAACCCAGAAAGCGCGTGGCCTTCACGCGCTTTAATTTATTTTTGAGGGACGAATTCCGCTGTCAGTATTGTGGGAGCCGGGGTGATCTGACGTTTGACCATGTGGTACCGCGTGCGGCAGGGGGCGTCACAAGCTGGCAGAATGTCGTGGCGGCCTGCAGCCCGTGCAACCTAAAAAAAGGGTCCAAGTCACTGCGACAGGCAGGGATGACGTTGCGCAAGCCTCCGCGCCAACCGGAATCAGAGGCGTTGCGCAATATTGGGCGCAAGTTCCCTCCGAACCACCTGCATGATAGCTGGATCGACTTTCTCTATTGGGATGCGGAACTGGACGAACTTTAACGAGCGCGCCAGGCTGCGATCCAGACCAGCACCAACACGCCGGACAGGACAGCGTTCCAACCTGCCATCGACAAGCCTAACATCTGCCAGGGGATATCATCGCAACGCACCAGCGGGGCGGACATGATCTGTTCCATCAGATCTTCTGTCGACAGGCCGCCTATGTCACCGGACGTGCAGCTAGACGGGCCTTCCCACCATTTCTGCTCGACCCCCGCGTGAAACACGCCGATTGCAGCCGTCGTTAGGGCCGCAAGCGCGCCCAACAATGGCAACAGCGTTGCCCGTGGCAGGGCCAAAGCCATTGCTCCGATTAGAACAGCGGCGCCATGCGGATAGCGTTGCCAGATACACATTTTGCAAGGCGCCAAGCCGCCGAGGTACTGAAACCCCCACGCCCCAAGCAGAAGTGCCGCAGACCCTGCCGTAGCGATCAGGATCAGAGTGTTTTTGCGAGTCATAGGTATTTCACCACGAAAAATCCGCCGAACAGCAGGATGACGAACAGAGTGAACATAAGGCCCAGCCGCTTCTCGATGAAGGCCCGGATCGGTTCTCCAAAGCCCCAAAGCAGACCGGCAACCATGAAGAACCGCAAGGCACGGGCTAGGATAGAGGTGGCGATGAAGGTGCCCAGCGGCATACCAGTCCAACCGGACATGATAGTAATGACCTTATAGGGGAAGGGGGTAACCCCAGCCGCAAGCACGGCCCAAAAGCCGAAATCGTTGAAGCGGGTGTTGAACTCTTCCATGGCGTGGGCTTTGCCCATCGACTCGAGAATCGGTTGGCCGAGACTTTCATAAAAGAACGCGCCAATGGCATAGCCCAGCAAGCCCCCCAACACCGAAAAGACCAGTGCGACCGATGCAATCAGCCAAGCCCGCGACGGGCGGGCCAGAATCATGGGAATCATCAAAACATCAGGTGGGATCGGAAAGACCGAACTTTCGATAAAAGCCACGAAGGCCAACGCCCACAATGCATGCGGATGTTCTGCCAGACGAATGGTCCAGTCATAAAGCGATCGCAACATAAGATGCTAAAATCCTGTTCTAACGTAGCGCAAGCCAAACCACGCGCCCGGCAAGGCGTCAAGCATCACCGCGAATACAAACTGGATTTTGGTTGCTTTTTGCCTCTGGACCTTCCCGGTTATGGGCGCTAATCCAATGGTTGTGGCCCAAGTGGCGGAATGGTAGACGCAGGGGATTCAAAATCCCCCGGTAGTGATACCGTGCCGGTTCGAGTCCGGCCTTGGGTACCAAAGTAAAAACAGAGGGTTAGGGAAACCTGCTCTCTGTTTTTTCTTTTTCGGCATTGCGTTTGCACACACTGCCAAATCACATCTTTTCGTTTTGGTGACGTTTTGCCTGAGTCTCAGAATCGGCGGGCTTAGATGCCTTAGGAAAGCCTGTGAAGATCAACCAGATCAGGAATCCGATATATGCGAAAACGACAACATTCAGCATGGTATCAACAAACTGTCCGCTCATGTCCGGTCCTCTCGCGATAGGCTTTTGAACAGGCAGATCACGAGGATCGGTACGATAAAGACGAACGCCATGGCCGAAAGTGCGATGATTGATCTGACCACGGAAATGTCGCCCACCAGAATCATCGCCAGTCCCAGTGCCCCCAAAATAATGCCCCAGATTGTACGGATGCGGGGCGACGGGTTCTCGTCGCCTCCGGTGCCGATCATTGCAAGTGTGAAACCTGCGCTTACGACGCTGGTTACAACGAACAGGAACGCGGCCAAAACAGTGGCGATTTGCGTCACACCGCCCAAGGGGAATTTTGCAAGCAGGGCAAAGGTCGTCGCGTCCAGATTCTCGGCGTTAACGGCGGACAGGGTGCCGTCCTGACGCAGAGTGTCGTAAAAACCCAGCCCACCGAAAATGCCGAACCACAAGATCGAGAACAGGGTGGGGGCAACGATGACACCGACCAAAAACTCTCGGATCGTGCGCCCGCGAGAGATTCGGGCGATGAAAATGCCCACAAAAGGCGACCAGGCCAACCACCAGATCATATAGTTCAGCGTCCAGCCGTGGAACCAGTCGACGATGATGTCGTCGAAGAATTCAGCTGTAGAGAATCCAGCCGGAAAAACGCCGAAGAGGTAGCGTCCGAAGCCTGACACGATGCCGTCCATCATGAACGATGTGGGGCCGAGGATCAGCAGATAGACCATCATTCCAACCGCAATTAGCATCGCGATATTGGACAGCAGAGACATCCCTTCGCCAAGGTCGCGGCGCAGCGGAATGATATAAGCCACGCAAAGCAAGGCAAAGACGGGCAGGGTTAGCACGCCAGGTGAATCAATCCCGATCAGACCAGCCAGGCCGGTTTGAATCTGGAATACCCCCATCGCCAGCGAACCGGCCAAGCCCACGGCTATCGCAACAATCGAGAGCAGATCGAAAACCCATCCCAGAGATTTGGTCCAGCGGGCCTCACCCAATGTATCGGTTACAGGGGCGCTCAGCAGTAGCGTGCGCCCTCGACGATAGGCAAAATAAGCGATGACCAGACCGACGATCGCGTAGATGGCCCAAGCGTGAAATCCCCAGTTCAGATAGGTGATGAACAAGGCATGACCGGCGGCCATGGGATCGGGGTTGTATTGGCGCAGAACCTCGAAATGGGTCAGAGGTTCGGCTGCGCCGTAAAACAACAGACCAACGCCCATGCCAGCTGCGAACAGCATGGCGATCCAGGCAGGCGTTGAAAACTCGGGCTCGGCCCCGTCGGGCCCAAGGCGAATGTCGCCAAATCGGGACAAGGCCAGATACAGCGTGACAAACAGCAGGCCGCTGACCTCAAGCATGATGAACCAGCCACGGCTGTTGAACTGCGTAGCCACCGCTGCGGATGCAAGCTGCCCCAGCCCTTGCGGGTCGACTATACCCCAGGCCGCAATCGCTGCGCTGATGGTCAGAGCGATGACAAGCAACGGGTTGGGTGACGCGGGCTTCATTTTAAACGGCCTTTCCTGGCAGTTGCAGAACAAATTCCTTTCCAGCCCTGCGCTTAAAGGTGTCTGTGAATGTCGGTTTGACACTAGAGATCACCGAACCGAGTTTCAAAAGAATTGTTCCTGACCACCCAAAAGACCTGTGAGATGGGCATTCTGGGGGGAAAGTTCTGAAAAAGCCATCAGATATGCGGCGTGGGCGTGTCTGGCCGAGTACGGGGGTTGACAAGTTGAGTATCTGAATGAAACGTCGAAGGTGTTGGGAGATTTTGGAAATTCAGTCGCTTGTGCCTGTTGCAAGACAGGTGCAGTTGGCGTACCGGCAGGTCCCGGATGGGACCGCCAACAGTCTCCCATCCACCAAAAGAATTGGGAGTTCACGAAAATGAAAAACAGCAGCAAGCTTAGCCTCGGCGCGGTCGTCACCGCGGCCCTTATGGCTCCGGCCGCGTATGCAGAGGAATTCATCACAATCGGCACCGGTGGTGTGACCGGTGTGTATTATCCGACAGGCGGCGCGATTTGTCGTCTGGTCAACAAAGGCCGCAAAGAGCACGGCGTGCGCTGCTCGGTCGAATCGACCGGTGGTTCGGTTTACAACATCAACACCATCCGCGAAGGTGAGCTGGAGTTTGGTGTGGCGCAGTCCGACTGGCAGTACCACGCCTTTAACGGCACCTCGAAATTCGAAGAGGCTGGTCCCTTCGAAGGTCTGCGCGCCGTCTTCTCGGTACACCCCGAGCCGTTCACCGTTGTTGCCCGTGCCGATTCCGGCATCACGAACTTTGAAGACATGAAGGGCAAGCGCGTCAACATCGGTAACCCCGGTTCCGGTCAGCGCGGCACCATGGAGGTCCTGCTGGGCGAAATGGGTTGGACCACCGACGATTTCGAACTGGCGACCGAGCTGAAGGCGGCTGAACAGTCTGCTGCTCTGTGCGACAACCAGATCGACGCGATGGTTTACACCGTTGGCCACCCCTCGGGTTCGATCCAAGAAGCCACCACCGCGTGTGATTCCGTGCTGGTGAATGTCAGCGGCGACGCCGTGGACAAGCTGGTTGGCGACAACTCGTTCTACCGCACCGCAACCATCCCCGGTGGCATGTATCGCGGTTCCGACGGTGACACCGCAACCTTTGGTGTTGGCGCGACTTTCGTGACCTCGGCAGACGTGTCGGAAGACGCGGTATATGCAGTTGTCAGCTCGGTCTTTGAAAACTTCGACGACTTCAAAAAGCTGCACCCGGCATTTGCAAACCTCAAGCCCGAAGAGATGATCGCGGACGGCCTGTCGGCTCCGCTGCATCCGGGTGCCGAGAAGTACTACAAAGAAAAAGGCTGGATTCAGTAAACCAGACTTAAGGCAGGGTGCCCACGGGCGCCCTGCAACCCAAGCCCGTAAAATAACGGGTGGTTCAAAAGGCCAAAAAGGCCGCGACGGGGAGACATTTGCATGAGTTCCGACACACAATCCAATCGTCCGCTATCCGAAGAAGAGCTGCAGGAACTGGTAGCCTCGTCCGATGCGGGTGGGCGTAATCCGGTCGGCAATGTCGGGATTTTTCTGGCCGTTGTGGCGGCGATATGGTCGATTTTTCAGGTGCTTTTAGCATCACCTATCGCCAACTATGTGTTGCCGGGCAGCGTCGTGAATAATGCACGTCAGTTTCATCTGGCCTTTGCCATGTTTCTGGCCTTTGCGGCCTATCCAGCGCTGAAGTCCAGCCCGCGTGACTATATCCCGGTTCAGGACTGGATAATGGGGGTCGCTGGCGCGTTTCTTGCGCTATACGGGTACTTCTTCTACGAAAAGATCGTCGATGCAGGCGGTCTTGCGGATGACACTGACAAGTGGGTCGCATTGGCCGGCCTGCTGCTGTTGTTCGAGGCCGCGCGCCGTGCGCTTGGGCCTGCAATGGCCATTATCGCGACGATCTTTCTGGCATATGTGTTCTTTGGCTCATCTGAATGGGTGCCCGAGGTTATCCGCTGGAAGGGCGCAAGCTTGAAAAAGGCCATGAGCCATATGTGGATCACCTCCGAGGGCGTGTTTGGCATCGCCCTGGGTGTTTCCACCAAATTCGTGTTCCTGTTCGTGTTGTTCGGCGCGTTGCTGGATAAGGCCGGGGCAGGGAATTATTTCATCAAGATGGCGTTCGGTGCCCTCGGCCACCTGCGCGGTGGTCCGGCCAAAGCGGCGGTTGTGGGCTCTGCAGCAACCGGCCTGATTTCAGGTTCGTCCATCGCCAACGTTGTGACCACCGGTACCTTCACCATCCCGCTAATGAAGCGCGTCGGGTTCAGCAGTGAACAGGCCGGATCGGTCGAGGTTGCCTCCTCAGTGAACGGCCAGATCATGCCGCCTGTGATGGGCGCTGCGGCCTTCCTGATGGTGGAATATGTGGGCATTTCCTATGTCGAGGTGATTACCCACGCGTTCCTGCCAGCGGCGATTTCCTACATCGCGCTCGTCTATATCGTGCATCTTGAAGCGGTGAAGCGGAACATGCCAACACTGGGCGACCGTGACGTGCATCTGGCGCGTACCGTCGTCGGAATGCTGATGTTCTTCCTTGTGTTTGCAGGGCTTTGCTATGGCTCTCAATATCCGGTCGATGCAGTCACCAGCTGGGTGCCTTCAGCGGCAGGACTGGTCCTGAGCCTGATCGTATGTGCAGTTTATGTTGTGCTGCTGTATCTGGCCGCTCAGGTGCCGGATCTGGAACCCGATGATCCGAATGCCAAAGAGGTAACTCTGCCGGTCATCGCCGATATCTACAAGGCCGGCTTGCATTACCTGCTGCCGATCATCGTTCTGGTCTATTTCCTGATGATCGAACAGAAATCGCCAGGTTTGTCGGCATTTTGGGCCACAGCCTTGCTGTTCGTGATCCTGCTGACGCAAAAGCCGCTCAAGGCGATGTTCCGGGGGCAGAGCAACCTTTACAACAGTTTCATCGATGGTGTCGCCGATCTGTGGCAGGGCCTGATTGACGGCGCGCGTAACATGATCGGTATCGCCCTTGCGACCGCGACTGCAGGTGTCATCGTTGGCACGGTTACCCTGACTGGTGTCGGGCAGGTGATGGCCGATCTGGTCGAGTTCCTGTCGGGCGGCAACCTGATCCTTATGCTGGTTATGGTTGGCATCCTCAGCCTGATCCTGGGCATGGGCCTGCCGACCACGGCGAACTACATCGTTGTCAGCTCGCTGATGGCCGGCGTGGTTGTCGAACTAGGCGCGCAAAGTGGCCTGATCGTGCCGCTGATCGCCGTCCACCTGTTTGTCTTCTACTTTGGGATCATGGCGGACGTGACGCCGCCGGTCGGATTGGCAAGCTTTGCAGCGGCAGCCGTGTCAGGCGGCGATGCGATCAAAACCGGTTTCACCGCGTTCTTCTACAGCCTGCGCACCGTGGCACTGCCGTTTGTGTTCATCTTCAACACGGACCTGCTGTTGATCGACGTCACCTGGGTTGAAGGGATAACGGTCGCGATATTCGCAACCATAGCCATCCTTGTCTTTACTGCGGGGACGATGGGTTATTTCGTGACGCACAGCCGTATTTACGAAAGCGTCGCGCTGATCTTCGTTGCATTTGCGCTGTTCCGGCCCGACTTCTTCATGGATCGGCTTTCACCGCCCTATGCGTCGGTTGAACCGTCGGCCTTCGTTGAAACGATCGGGCAAACGCCGCCGGGAACAGAAGTCCGCCTTGTCGTTAGCGGCCCTGATTTTGACACTCTGGAGATGACGGACACTACGGTCGTAGTGCCGGTTGGCAGCGAAGAGGGTGGCGCCGCGCGTGTGGACGCCATGGGCCTGATGCTGATCGAAGAGGACGGTCTGGTCAAACTGGACGAACCGCTGTTTGGCACCCCGGTCGCGGATGAGTTGGATAACTTCGACTATTACGCGGAAGACGCGGTGCGTCTGACCTCGGTCAGCCTGCCATCCAGTCAGCCGCCGAAGCAATTGATCTATATCCCGGCGATGATTTTGCTGGGGCTGATCGCTTTCCTTCAACGCGGCCGCGCCGCCAGACAAGAGGTGCCCGCATGACAAACTCTGTTCTTTGTGCCGTTGATATCAGCAATGGCGATCTGGACGTACATGTGTTGAAGACCGCGGCGGCTTTGGCCGATCAGGATAGCGCGCAGCTGGACGTGGTGACTGTACTGCCAGATTTCGGAGAAAGCTGGGTGTCCGGCTTTTTCCAACCGGATTTCCACGAAAAGGCGCTGGATGAGGCGCATACCAAACTAACCGATATGTGTACGGCAACTTTGGGTGCAGAGCGGAACGAGAGAATCCGCCACGTCGTCGCCACCGGAACGGCCTATCAGGAGATCTTGAAGACCGCTGAAAGCGCGAACAGCGATCTGATCGTGATCGGCGCACACAAACCGGACCTCAAGGACTATCTTCTGGGTCCGAACGCGGCGCGGGTCGTGCGGCATTCGACGGTCTCGGTTTACGTGGTGCGCTAGTATCCGGTCATTTCAAGGTAGCCGCGCCCAGAGTGGCTGCCTGAGACCCTTACGGGGCCTTCCCAGTATTCGAACCGCGTCGCCATCCAGGCATCGGGTGTGATCGCCGATACGTCGACCTGCAAATCGCGATCAGGCAATGTCACGCGCCATTGGATGGGCACGTCCCGACCAGCGACTCGTGCCGTATCCAGCGGTGTGAACGAAACGGAGCCATCGGGCAGGGGCGTCGCGGCGCCATCTGCTGTGATCCAAGTGGCCGCTGTGAAATCCCCGCGCCCGCCGCGCAGGCGAAATGCCATCAGCTTATTGCCATCATCAAAGCTGAGCGAGAACCAATCCCATCCGCTTTGATCGGCAGCAAGAGGCTGGCTGGACCACTCACGATCCAACCAGCCCTGACCGGTGACAGCGACATCTCCATCGGGTAGGCGCAGTTCACCTTCGACGTCATAGAAGGGTTGAGAATAGTAATAGCTGGCCTGCCTATCGGCGGACTTGACCGAGTATCCGTCCTCTCCGTGAAACACCAGTGGACCTTGGGCTGTCAGGGTTAGGTCATAGGAAAATTCGGCACCGCTCGCGGACAAGGACAAAGCGCGGGGATCAGGCCCGCGCATATGCCATTCGTCGATCCAGGCCTCGAATGGTTCGGCAGTCACCCCAGCCTGACCGATGCCGCCACGCGACAGGCGTTCGGCAAAATAATGCGCTTCCTCAGTCGTCACAGCAGCGTGGCCCAACCACAGCTGAGGGCTTTGCCAACCTTCGGCCTCGGTCGGTTTCAGGGCGGATCGGAACAAGGTCCATTGAATGCCGTAATCGCGCCCGTCTTCTCCGCTCAGGTTGGCAGTCAGATACCACCACTCGATCCGAAAGGACGGGTGCGGGCCGTGATCACGCGGAAATTCGAACTGGTAACCTGGTTTGGGGATGTCGAACCCGTCGGCTGAACCGCCCAGCCCGGCATAACCCTGCGCGTGCAAGGCAGAGGGCAGCAATAGGATCAGGACAAACAGCCAAGCTTTAACGTTCATTGGCAAATACCTTCAGCAGGTCGGCGGGTGGAAAACGCATCAAGCGCAACGCGGGCAGGGCTGCGGCGGCAAAGGCGGCAAGCAGGGTCAGCACAAACAGATAGACCCAATCAGCAGGAAACAGAAACATCGGCAGTCGCCAGCCAAAAGCCTGTACGTTGATCACCGCCAACAGCGCCCAGGCCAGAACCAACCCAAGTGGCAAGGCAAGCACGGCCGTCAATGCCGCCAGCAGCACACTGCGCAACACCTCTAGCCGTGCCAGTTGCGCACGTGTCAGCCCCAACGCCCAAACCGGGGCAACCTGCGGCAGCCTCTGCGTCCACAAGGTCAGCAAACTGGTCAGGATGGCAAATCCCGCCACCCCCAGTGTCAGCACGTTCAGTGCGGAAGTCACCACAAAGGTCTTGTCAAAGATCGCCAGCGATTGCGCTTTCATGGCGGCCTGTTGCACGACGGCCCGCCGAGGCAGGTCAAACTGGTCTCGCAACGCCTGCGTTACTTCGGTGGCGCGCTCGGGTGCAAGGCGGATACCGAACCGGCGGGTGTCAGCCCCCGGAGCAATTTGGTCAAGCTGCGGCATGGACACGATCGCCTGACCGGTCGGATTGCCGTAGTCCGAATAAACACCTGCCACGGTCAGTGCATGCCCTGTATTCATGGTCAGCGTATCCCCAGGCCACAAACCCGCACGGCGGGCGAGCTGTTCGTTGATTAAAACGGCTTCACCCGTCAGAACGCGATCCCAGACATCATCTGACGAGGCGATCAGAGGCCAGTGATCGCGGTAAGTCTGGTGGTCCACAATTCCGTATAAGAACAACGGCCCGGTCTCGTGGGTCAGTTCAACGCTGCGGATTGGCAACACGGCGTCCACCTGCTGGCCTAGCCATTGGGCAATCTGTTGACCTTGTTGGTTGTCAGTGGCGGTCACGTATACCTCGGACGTCAGGCGTTGATCCAACCAGCCAACAAAGGTGAGGCGAAAGCTGGAAACCATGGTTCCGACACCAATATTCGCGGCCAAAGCCAGCAGCAGTGCCATCAAAGCCAAAGACAGACCCGGCAATTGCGCCTGCATATCGGCCCAGACCCATTGTGCGATCGGCCCTCGGGCGCGCCGATGAAAAACCGACAGGGCGAGGGACAGAAGATAGGGCAGAGTCAGTGCCGCTCCGGTGAGAATGCCGCCGACCATCACAAACCCGGCAACCAACCCGTTAAAGGCAAGCCCAATGCCAAAACCACTCCCGATCAGGGCCAGACCGATCAGGCCCGCGCTGCGTTGTCCCAAGGCTGAAACACGCCAAGCTTGAACTCCGGAACCAGTCAGCAAGGGCATGCGCGCCAATCGATACAAGGCGTGGCCACTGGCAAACATTGTGCCTGCCAATGCCATCGCCAGCCCCGCCAGCGCCCATTGCGGTTGCAAGGACATTTGCCCGTCGACAGGTGCGCCGTAAAGCCCGCGCAAAGTGGCCGCGACGTCGGGCAGCAGCGCACCGGCGAGAAAGAACCCAAGGATCAGGCCCAAGGTGCCGCCGATCAGGGCCAACGCGGTCAATTCAGCCATGATCACCCAGATCAAACGCCGCATTGAGACACCCAGAGCCCGTAGGGTGCGGATCATCGCCCTCCGTTGCGCAAAGGCCAGCCCGACGGTGCCATGAACAATAAAAAGACCGACGGCAAAGGACAGCAGTCCAAATGCGGTCAGGTTCAGGTGAAAACTATCCGTCAGACTGGCCGCATCCAACTGCGCCGAAGCTGCGATCCGTTCAAGTTCAGGCGCGATCTCGGATAGCGGTGGTACGCCAAGCGGCTGATCGGGCAGCACTATCATGCGCGAGATCTGCCCGGATTTGTCCAGAAGTGTCTCGGCAGCACCAATATCGGTCAGGATCAGATCAGGCGGAACCGTGTCAGAGGTTAGAATCGGCGGCAGACCGCTTTGCCCGCGCAGCACCTGTGCAAGATCAGGCGCAGCCAGCAAGCGGCCCGGTGCGGTCAGCATGTCGGCTGGGTCGGGGGGCGTTTCGCTTTGCTCTATCTGGGTCACGGCGGGCAGGGCCGGGTAGGCGACCATGTCAACGCCCATCACCTGTACCGTGCGTCCCGAAATCCGCAGGGGGCCTTCCAAAACAGCTGCCACTTGCCAACCTGCACGGCGCAGCGAGACATAACGCTCAACCGGGATCGGGCCGGACGGGTCGCGCAGCTCATCAAACAGACCCAGCGCAAGCTGATCATTGGCCTGTTGATAGCTGGCGCGCGCCTCGGCATTGATGGCCTGCACCGCCGACCACAACCCGGTCGCCAACGCGATGCCAATCAACAGCGTTGCCAGTTGCAGCCAGTGACGTCGCCAATGCGACAGCAATGCCTGTATGATTGCCCCAGTCATGCGATATGGCCACCGGTCAGATGCGCCCGCCGATCCAGACGCGCCGCGATGTCTGGCGAGTGCGTAACTAACAGTAAGGCGGCACCTGTCTCGGCAACTAGCGAAAGCATCAAATCCAGCACGGTCGCGCTGGCGGTTTCGTCCAGATTGCCGGTTGGCTCGTCCGCCAGCAACAATTTAGGCCGGGGGGCCATAGCGCGACCGATGGCGACGCGCTGTTGTTGACCGCCTGACAGGTTTTCAGGATAGCGCGTCAGCAAGTCGGACAAACCGAGCCGTTCAGCCAGTTGCGCGGTCCAGTCGGTGTCTTCACGGTTCGCCAATCGGGCGTGAAATGAGAGGTTCTGAGCGACCGTCAGCGATGGAATCAGATTGAATTGCTGAAACACCAACGACACGCTCTCACGGCGCAATGCGGCCCGACCACAGTCATCCAGCGAAGAAAGGGCGGTACCGTCCAGCGTAATCTCACCGCCGTCAAAGCTGTCCAAAGCGGCAGCAAGGTTCAAAAGCGTGCTTTTGCCACTGCCGCTTTCACCGGTCAGAGCCAGCGTCTGACCTTGATCCAGCGTAAGCGACACATCCCGCAACACCGGCCGCCCGCCGGGATAGGATTTCTGGACCTTGTCGATATTCAGCAGCATGCAAACCCCTTGGACAGTGCCTGTCACAATGTGCAACGCCACCCCACAGAGTCCAGCGTCCGGACGCAATCTTTTGCGATTGTCACAGCCTTGTTCTTTTTTGGTTAAGTCGCCATTGTGTCAGAACTTCTCCGGGCCGGGATACGAGTTTATGACACTAGCGCAGCAGATTGTTTGGGGCAGTATCTATCTGGGGATTTGCTTCCTAATCGAAATCATCCTTTTGACGTGGTGTACGCAGGTCATCCGGCACGCGGTACCCCGGCTTGAGAACACGAAACGGTTTCTTGCCATCGCCGGTCCCATCTGTATCGCGCTAGCATTCATCGTTGCAATTCACACGTTTCAAGTCTGGTTGTGGGCGATCGTCTGGGTGTTGGGGGATGTTCTGCCTGACTGGAATTCGGCCTTGTATTTCTCGTTGGTGACTTTCACTACCCTGGGGTATGGCGACATTGTGTTGGGTGAACCGTTGCGCATATTCGGCGCGTTTGCTTCGGTCACAGGTTTGCTGGCGTTTGGCCTGTCGACGGCCTTTATGGTTGCCCTGATGACCCAGGTTTTCAAAGAAGAGCTGATGTCCTAGAGGATAGGCGCGAACAAGCGCGCAAGTGGTGAGCCGAACCGGATATAGCCGGGTTGTTCGGGCAGTTTGCGGGTCAATTCATAACTGTTTTCAAAATCGTCGCGCAGCATTTTGTCCACTGCCTCAGCCGCGCGTTGGTCGAAAAACAGTGCCATGGCTTCGAAATTCAGCCGGAATGATCGGTTGTCCAGATTGGTCGTTCCCACAGCAGCCAGCGTGTCATCGACCACGAATGCCTTTTGATGCATGAACCCTTCGGTATACCGAAACACCCGCGCACCGCAGTCGCGGATTTCGTCGAAATAAGCGAAGGCAGCCAGCCAGGGCAGGCGGTGGTCAATCACTTCTGGCACAAGGATGCGCACATCGACACCTCGAAGGGCAGCGTGCTGCAGGGCCGTCATGACGTCGATATCAGGCACAAAATAGGGTGAGGCGATCCATATCCTTTCCTTGGCTGCAGTGATGGCCGAGAAAAACATCATCGCACCAGTTTCCGTGTCGTCCCCCGGACCGGTGGCGACCAGCAGGGCATTCATGTCCTGTTCGGATTCTGATCCGGCCCAGTTGAGTTGATCAATCAGATCTTCTTCGTGGGCCCAGTGCCAATCCTCGACAAAGATCAACTGTAATTGACGGACGATATGGCCGGTCATTTTCAGATGTGTGTCGCGCCAATGGCCGAAATGTTTACTCTGGCCCAGATACTCGACCCCTACATTGTGACCGCCAATAAAGCCCGTTTCACCATCAATAATTACGGTCTTGCGGTGGTTGCGATAGTTCAGCTGAAAGCGATATTGCGGTCCGCGCCGGTCGCGCGGGTTTGCAATCTCGATCCCGGCGGCGCGCAAGGTGTCAAGGTAGGCGGTCGGCAGACCATAACTGCCCACGGAATCGGTCATAAAGCGGACCGAGACACCACGCTCGGCTGCGGCAATCAGTTTGGACTGCAACTGTTTGCCCAGGTCGTCATCGCGGACAATGTAGAACTGGATCAGGATATAACTTTGCGCGGCGTCGATTGCCTCGAAAATGGCATCGAACGTGGCCTTGCCGTCGATCAGCAAATTGGCACCGTTTCCACGCGATACTGGCAGATGCGCCAGAACCTCGAATGGCCGTGCGTTGAACGGCATCGAGCCGGGTTCGGGCATTGAAAAATCTGCAAAGCTTTTGATGCCTTCGACGACGCGTTCGCTGTGTTTTCGCGCAATGCGATACCCGCGAAATCGGTGGTGGCCCAAAAACAAATACATGGGTACGCCGAGCATCGGGGCTGAGATCAGAAACACCACCCAGCCAACCGCGCCCTGCGGTGTTCGGGCGGTCTGCGCCGCCCGTATGGCAAAGACCACAGCCGTCACGTACAGGACAAGGACGGCAGCGGAAACAAGTAATGTCCACATGAGGTTATCGTTCTCTGAGTGCCTTATTCCGACCCAGTGTAGATGCGATTCCAGTCTTGCGCCATATCCACGATGACCCAGCCCATATCGGGGCCTTTGTCCAACCCGTCGACCAGTTTTCCGATCGGGCTTTCACGGTCATAGGCCCATTCTCTTTCAGCGTCGGTGTGATGGATCAGGACACCCAAACGCGGTCCGTGCCCGGCGGTTGTCCACTCGAGCATGGCAAAGTCCCCGTCCGAATTTCCACCGGCCAGAATGGGGCGCCTGCCAAGGGTGCGTTCGATATTGATCGGCTTGCCTTCCTTGTCGTCTATAAAAGCAATGCCGGGTGCCTTGATGATCGTGGGTTTGCCTTCGGCCGTTTCATAAGTGGTGGCAGTATAGGTGCCCAGTACCTGCTCTGGCGGCACGCCATAGGCGTCCTCGGCAAACACGCGCATGAAATGCAGTCCGCCGCCCGAAACGATGTAAGTGCGGAACCCTTCATCCCTGAGATAGCGTAGCAGTTCCACCATTGGCTGATAAGTCATCTGGTCATAGGGCAGCCCGGTATCGGGGTGACGCGCGGTGTCCAGCCATTTGGTGACCGAGGCCTGAAACTCTTCGACGCTGACCCCGGAATGCGAGGCATTCAGGACTTCGATCAAGGCCTCATGGCCGCCTTCCGCGATGGCCTCCATATCCCCCTTGGCCGCAGCTTCCAGCGTTGGGCTGGTCAGGATCGAAGGATCAGCCGCCGCCATTTCGGCAAGGCGGTCCATGGCGAAGGTCAGTTGGAAATACACCGGCTGTTCCGCCCAAAGCGTCCCGTCATTATCGAACACGGCGATCCGGTCTGCTGGTGTCACGTAATCGGGATTGTCCGGATCGGTGACGGCGTCAACAAAAGCAACAATCTGATCCTTCGACGCAGAGGTTCCCCAACTGGGCAGCGGGTCGGCCAGGGCAATCGACGGGGCCATGAAAACGGCAGCAGCGAGAAGGGCGGTCTTCATGAGAAATTCCTTTTTCTTCAACGTGAAAAGGGCCGCCGTTGAACCGGCGACCCTAAGCTTGCGAGGGGCTTAGTTGTTGGTCGGCGTGACCAGTTTCTCCATCACCTGATCCAGATTAAAGCTTGCCGCTTTCTGGCGTGGCGGGAACTCTTGGAAGGTTTCCAAGAAAGACCCGACATATTGCTGTGCTGGCACCAGGAAATAAGCCCGGTCCAACAGCCAGTCATAGTAGGTGTTGGAGGTCCGATACGCGCGCTCATACGGATCACGACGCAGGTTCACGATCAGAGGAATACGCAGTTCGGTCCAGGGCTCGATCCAGGCGCGCAGGGTGGCCCATGCCTTCTGCTCTAGGAAGATCAGCTTCCAATCGTCAAAACGCAGCGCGGTCAGGTCACCGTCATCCGAGAAATAGAAAATTTCACGTCGGGGGCTTTCCGTGGCCTCACCAGTCAGCAAAGGCAGGATGTTGTAGCCGTCCAGATGCACCTTGTAATCTCGGCCCATGCCGGAGGAGCTATAGCCAGCCTTCAGCTTTTCCTTGATCTCTGGATCACCAGCGACGGCCAGATAGGTCGGCAGCCAGTCCATGTGATGCACGATCTCATTGGTGACCGAACCAGCTTCGATCTGGCCGGGCCAGCGCACCATCGATGGAACGCGCCATCCGCCTTCCCAGTTGGTGTTCTTTTCGCCCCAGAACGGTGTCATGGCAGCATCCGGCCATGTGTTCATGTGCGGTCCGTTGTCGGTGGAATAGTGGACGATCGTGTTGTCTGCGATTCCAAGCTCATCCAGCAGGTCCAGCAACTGCCCTACATGCATGTCATGTTCAATCATGCCCGCAGTGTATTCGTCTGCAACGCCACCAATGATATCGTTCGCTTGCGCGCGCATCTCATCCTTGACGTGGGTGCGGAAATGCATCCGAGTGCCGTTCCACCAGACATAGAATGGCTGGCCTTGCTCATGGGCTCGCTTGATGAAGTCAATTGCAGCGGCAACGGTCTCTTCGTCTACCGTCTCCATGCGCTTGCGGGTCAGGGGGCCGGTGTCTTCTATGGTGCCGTCCGCCTTGGATTTGATTACACCGCGCGGGCCATACGCTTCGCGGAAGGTGCGCCCATCGGCCAGAACCGCCTCGCCGGGATAGTCTTCATTTTCCGGTTCTTCCTCGGCATTCAGGTGATACAGGTTTCCGAAAAATTCATCAAATCCGTGATTTGTCGGAAGATGCTCATCCTTGTCGCCTAGGTGGTTTTTACCAAATTGACCAGTGGCATAGCCGTGGTCCTTCAACAAGCCCGCGATGGTTGGATCTTCGACCTGCATACCCAGATCGGCACCCGGCAATCCAACCTTGGACAACCCGGTCCGGAATACTGATTGCCCCATGATATAGGATGACCGGCCCGCGGTGCAGGATTGCTCGCCATAATAGTCGGTGAAGATCATCCCTTCCTTGGCGACGCGATCGATATTGGGCGTCTGATACCCCATTAAACCCATCGTGTAGGCCGAAATATTGGATTGTCCAATATCGTCCCCCCAGATGACCAGGATGTTGGGTTTCTGTTCCTGCGCCCAGGCGGGAATTGCCAACGCAACGGCGAATGTAGCCACAGCAACCCGACGCAAGCCACTGCGCCAACTGTATGCAATCGAACGTGGTGGTGACATGATGTACTCCTGATTTGAAAGGGTCGAAAAAACCCGGAGGTGAAAATTAGTTGGAGGCTGGCTGTTTCAGCCAATAAGCTGCCAAGAAATGGTCGATTTCTGAACGGCGATACATCACCCGTAGGGGAATCGAGCGTGCTCAGGTTAGGCGATCAATGAGATTGAAAACTCATCATATGATGATATTGAAAAATTCTAATGTTTGACAAAGCGAATAATATGAAACTCTTGCAGGGCGGAGGCTGGTTCAGCAAACGTTCGGCCGCATTTCAGCATGATTTGTTGGAGTGCGGGGTCCCGAAAACCTATGAAGCCTGGGAAACGCTGTATCACCATGGCGATCCGTCCAACGGGGTCTTTGCTGTCCTCAGCGGTGGGGTGCAGATCACCGCTCCGGCGGATGACGGGCAGGAATTCGTTCTGCATCGCGAAGGCGCGGGGTTTTGGGTCGGGGATCTGGCGTTGTTTGCGGATGAACCGCGTCTGGTCAGTGTCGTAACGACGCAAGAGACGCACGCGTTGTACTTCCCAAACGGCCGCGTGACCAAGTTGGTTCAGTCCAAGCCTGACTACGTTCGGGACTTTTACGCGCTGACCCACGAGAATATGCAGACCGCCCTTCGGATCATGGCAAACCTGGCGGTCACGGGCAGCGAAAAGAGGTTAGTTCTCAGGCTGCTGCATCTGGATGAAGGCACCTCGAAATGTGATGGATGGATCGTCGTGTCACAGGAAGAATTGGCCGAGATGATCGCTGTGTCACAACCTACTTTGCATCGCAGCCTGCACCGCCTTGCTGATTTGGACTTGATTGAACTCGGTTATGGACGGGTGCGGTTGAAGAACAGACAGGCGCTGATCGCGAACTGCCAGACCTAAGCGTTAAGGGTTCAGCGGTGGAAGCGGTTGAGCCTGCGATTGTGGTGTTTCTGCAAGTTCCTTCATGGCCGAAATTGCAGCGGACCAATCCGGTGTTTTCTGATTGATATCAGATGCATAACGTGCACAGCCAATCCTTGCCAACTGTGCCTCAAGTTCCCGATACCCCTGTGGATCACTGCTGCGGGTTTTCCAGGTTTCCAGCGCTGAATAAGCTGCGGACAGATCATGGGCCTTTAGCGCGCGTTGCAATTCCGCCAGAGCAAATGCAGGCGATGCGCGATATGCTTGGTGCCGCGCGTCTTTCCAAGTGCGAAAGCGCGGTGCGCCCCAACGCAAAGACGCCCAAATAACAATTACCGCCAATCCCAACCAAAGCGCATATTCAACCAACCTGTCCGTCGTCAGAGGGTTCGACCTGGGCGCGGTGAGCGTCAGATCCACACCCGGTACTTCCACGGTTTCGACCGCGTCAGTTGACAGATTGAACCACTGAAAAGACACGGGCGGCAGCTGCGCTTGGCCGCCATCTTGGGCAAGGTACACTACCTCTTCGACCCGTTGGCCGGACAGAATACCTCGATCCTCGGTTTCAGTTAAGCGTGGTTCCTTGGGGTAAGGGCGCAGCAGAGGTTCTTGATATTCAAGAATAAGTTTCGGAATAAGGATCGGGCTGGTGCCGGTGATACGTGCTGTTAACCGCCGTGTAATTGCATCTCCGGCCTGCATCTCAGTCACGCCCTCAACCTCTTGCTCCAATTCAAAACCCGTCGCGATGATCAGAGGGTTCAGGTTGGCTGCACCGTCTGGGACAACAGCATTGATTGCGATCGGTGAAAGCGGGACCGAGACTTGTATTGGAGCATTCGTTTCAGGGTCGGCAAACGTAACCTTCATGTCGGTGACGCCAAGGCTGATTTGCCCGGCAAGTAGAGGGTAAATGCGATAGCTGCGCTGAACCCCGGACCATGTTTCACCGTTCACGGGCTCACTGACGGGACCTGATGCGCGTTCAGGAAGCCGGACCAACAGGTTTTCCTGTTCCAGTGACGGGAAGACGGGAGGAGACGGCATGAACGTAGGAACCAGTACCTTGATGCGCACGATCGCCGGTTGCCCCACGATCACGTCTTCGGTCGGCGTCTCCACCGTCACTTGAGGTTGGATTGCAGTTGTTCCTTGCGAAAGCACTGCGTTGGGTAACAAAAGCAGCAGGAGGAGAAGGCGCTTCATTGCGTTCGCTCCTGATTTTCCAGCAAGAACCGATTGCGCAGAAAGTCCTGCATGTCTGTGTCGATGGCGCTGATCCATTGATCCGCGGAAAGGGGCTGGCTGCCGTCGGTTTGGGCTTGAATGGTTGTGTTTTCGCCCCGACCTGCGTCGTTGTCGAATACGGTGTCATCCGCGCCGATACCTGCCTCTTCACCGGTATCAGATTGTTCGCGAGTGGTTTCAACATAGTCCAAAATGGCTGTGGCAACTTCAAGATTATGTTGCGCATCCGGCCAGTTAGGGCGACGCTCTAACGCAGTTTCAAAGGCCGAAATAGCTGGTCTGTATTCCCGGTTTCGGATGCGTGCCATTCCCTCGGCGAAGGCTGCTTCAGGTGTTTTAAGTTCCGCAAAGATCGCCGCGGCCTCGGGGTATTGGCCTGTTTTTAGACGAGCGTAGCCTTCGTGATATGGGTCTTCGAACAACTCTGCCGCATCAGCAAAGCGCTTTTGGTTCATGGCGATCTGGCCCTGTTGGTCGGGCGTCAGGAACCAATCGCGCCATCCGTCGGCATTGGCCGGGCCAGACGGTTGAACAAGGAATAGCCCCAGCATGGCCCACCGAATGACCCAACCCCGCCTGAACCAAAGAAGGGACAACAGCGCAGCTGGCCAGGCCAGAATCCACCCTCGGTCTTGCCAATCAAGCCGGTCCTCGTCATCCAGAGCATCGACATAAGCTGTCTGTATTTGCCTCAGCAGTCGCGTGACATCCCGGTCATCAGTTGAAAACGGGACCACTTCGGCGTTTTTCAGGGTGTTGAGCTGAACGATTTCCTGGCTGTCAGGCAGCATTGTCAGAAAAAAAATCTGCGATGACGCGGTTTCGAACTCTGGAATCTGCGAGGGGTCTAGATCATCCAGAACAAACAGCACTGCGCCTGGTGTCTGACTTTCATCCAAGATGCTTTGCGCCAGTACTAAAGCGTCTCCTGCGGCATCTCCGGACTTTGGCATCACGGCAGGGGTCAGGCCCTCCAGCAATGGACGCAAGATGTTCGCATCCTCGGTCAGCGGTGCAACCCGGTGAGATGAGCCTGCATAGGCAATCAAAGCGGTCTGTGCGCCAGACCGTGCGTCGATGATATCGGTGATCTTAAATTTCGCCCGTTGCAGGCGCGACGGGGTCAGATCGGTCTCTTCCATGCTGTCGGTAACTTTCAAGGCGATCACCAAGGGGGCCGTATCCGCGATCAGAGGGTTGGCCGCCCGCGTCCAGGTCGGACCAGCAGCGGCCAGCGTGAGTAGAACGGCGACTGTCATGGCAACGTCGATCGGATAGATCCGGCGGTTTGCTTCGGCACCTAACAAAAGTGCTTTAGCTAAATGAGGAGCTATACCAGCAGGCAGGTCAGATAGCCCCTTGTGTTTCGGGCGGATCGCCCACCACAGCACTGCGATTGGGATTAGGAATAGAAGGTAAATTACTCTGATAAAATGAAATTCGGCCACAACGTCGATCATGTCGCTCTCCTGTGACGTTGTGCGAAATGAAAGCCGGTCGAACTGCAAAGAAAAACGATCAACGCCGCCAGCAATGGGTAATGCGTCAGGCTTTCGCGTGGGCGGTAGCTTTGGGTTTCGACAATTCTGGGGTTTTGCTCATCAATTCTCTGGTATGTGTCGCTCAGCGCGGCCTGATCGTTGGCAAAGAAATACTGGCCTCCAGTACGATCCGCGATGGCTTGCAGCGCGTCCAGATCCACACGGTCTTCGCCAGTGGCGCCAGGATCACCAACGCCGATGGTATAAATGACCACACCATTATCCGCAGCGATGGCGGCAGCGTTGGCGGGCGTCATGCGGCTGGACGTATCCGCGCCGTCGCTGAGTACAATCATCAAACGCTGATCTACCTCGCTTGAGTCAAAGATACGTATTCCAAGCCCGATCGCATCACCCAAAGCCGTATTCGGACCCGCCATGCCGACTTGAGTTTGATCCAGGAACCCATTCAAACTATTAAGGTCTTCGGTAAATGGTGCCTGTATGAAGGCGCGGGTACCAAAGATAATAAGCGCCATCCGGTCACCCTGACGCTCGGCAATAAATGCGCGCAACACGTCTTTGACAGCAGCAAGGCGCTGCTTGGGCGTTCCATCTGTGGATTGGAAGTCGCGCTGATCCATCGACCCTGAGATGTCGAGAGCCAACACAACGTCCCGCGCAGATTTTTCGACGACAATAGGATCAGCCAGTTTTTCAGGACGAGCAAGGGCTGTAACAAGCAGCAGCCAGATCAAGGTTGCCACGAATGCTTGCAGCATTGACCGCTGTGAGATCATAGACCCCGATTGCGGATCAGCCCCTGCAGCCTTGGCGACATGGCGGAAAAACGGGATGCGAATTGCGCTGGTCTGTTCGCGATGCGGTGGAACAAACCAATAGACCAACAGCGGGAAGGGCAACATCAGAAAAACCCAGGGCGCGGCGAATGAAATCATCTGCGCCCTCCTTCAGGTTTGTGGCTTTGTATCCAGACCCGTGCCATATGTGACAGTTCCGGGCTCGATGGGCTTAATCTGTAGGGCCCTTCGAGTAGTAGGCGAGATGCCGGAGAGGAAACCGGCATTTTTTCAGCAGTTTGCTGTAGAAAGTTTAGCCACTCTTGCCCATGCAAACTGGCAACCTTCGCGCGTGGATATGCAGCAAGTGCCGTACGGCGTAAAATCTCTGCGACTTTTGCGGGGTCATCGTTCGCGGCTTGTAGATCGGCAAGTGCGGCGCGTCGGTATGCGTTGGATCGCTGATGTCCGCGAAACAAATGAAGTCCCACAACAATGACTGCCAATACAATGACTGCAAGAGCCAGCCAACCCCAGGTCTGCGGTGTCATTGGAATTGGTTCGGGCACGGGCGCGGGCACCAGCATGTCGAGCAGCTCGACGAGGGATTTGCCGTCCACATCGACGCTCATGTCCGTCCTCCGGGATGGCCGAACAATTTCAGCAATTGATCAAGGGCCGGCTCGGACGTTGTCAGCGGGACAATCGGGAAGCCATAGCGCCGTGACCAGTGTTGCAATTGCGCCAACCTATTATCCATTGCAGCCTTGATACGGCTGGACAGGTCCGGGTCGGAACTGTCGAGCTCGATTTGTTTCGTCCCATCCGAAACCGTCATCTTCAAGCCTGCGGTCAGTTGATGCGCACTAGGGTCGGAAATATTGAACAGAATAAGGTCGTTGGATTGCGCTAAGCGGCTCAGCAGGCGTTCTGATGCCCTGTCCAGACCATCGAAATCCGAAAACACACAGATCAACGCGTTGGTATGTGCAATACCGACTGCCTGTCTCAGCACGTCATTCAGCGCGATGGTCGGTTTGGGACGCAAAGACGCGTTCAAATCGCCATTCAACGCAGCGACCGACGATAAGAACCGCGTTAAGGAAGCGGCGCGGCGTTGCGGGCGGTGTTCGGCCAGATCAGTGTCGCCGAAGACGATGCCGCCGACACGGTCACCTTGCGACAGGACGCGATGGGCCGCAATCGCGGCGGCCTCGGCGGCGATGACTGATTTCATATACACTTCGGTACCGAAAAACATCGAAACGCGTTGATCTACCAGCAGCAGGGCAGGGCGATCCCGTTCTTCGGTATAGACCCTAACATGAGGTTTTCCGGTGCGCGCCGTCACTTTCCAGTCGATAGTCCTTATGTCATCGCCGGGGAGATAGCCGCGCAATTCTTCGAAATTCAGACCGCGCCCTCGCAGCCGCGACGCATGACGGCCATTCAGGATTGAACGCGCAGGTTGTCTCGGCAAAAGGCTGAGCACGCGCGACTTCGCGCCAAGCCGCAACAGGTGTTGGGCGTCCACATGAATGCGTGGGTCATTAGGATATGTGGCGATCTGGGCCACGAACTTCTCTCCGATCAATCAGGGCAGCGCCACTAGGCGCAGGATTTCCGTTATCACGTCATCCGGTGTTTTGGCGCTTCCTTGCGCTTCAAAGCTAAGCGTGATGCGGTGGCGGAACACGTCGTGGGCAACGGCGCGAATATCCGCGGGGTCCACATAATCGCGTTCATTCATCCAGGCATGCGCGCGTCCGCACTTGTCCAGCGCAAGCGAGGCGCGCGGACTGGCGCCAATTTCAATCCAACTGGCCAACTCATCGCTGAACTTCTCGGGTGTGCGGGTCGCCTGCACCAAATCAGCCATGTATCGATCCATTGCGTCGGACACATGAATTTGCCCTATCTCGAGCCGTGCCTGAAAAACGGCGTCTTGCGGGATCGGCGTTCGGGTCTTTCTGAAAACGCCGGTCCCGGCGGCGACCTCTTCACCGCGCACCAGCCGTATAACCTCTACCTCGTCTTCGACCGGGGGGTAGGTGATCTGAACGTGCATAAGGAACCGATCCATCTGCGCTTCGGGCAGGGGATAAGTGCCCTCTTGCTCAATCGGGTTTTGCGTAGCCATCACGATGAACAAAGGCTCCATTTTGTGTGTGGTGCCTGAAACGGTGACTTGCCGTTCCTCCATCGCCTCCAACAGCGCGGCTTGGACTTTGGCAGGCGCGCGGTTGATTTCATCGGCCAGCACGATGTTGGCAAAGATCGGGCCAGGATCGAACCGGAACGTGCCGCCGTCACTGGTCTGTTGGAATACTTCGGTGCCGGTTACGTCGGATGGCAGCAGATCTGGTGTGAATTGTATCCGGCTGAAATCTGCATCAAGATTGCGCGCCATGGCTTTGACCGCACGAGTTTTTGCCAGACCCGGCAGGCCCTCGATCAATAGGTTTCCGTTCGCCAGCAATCCAATTAGCAGCCGGTCAATTACCTCGACCTGCCCGATAATTGACTTGCCCATGCGAGCTTTGAGATCATTTATCTGATTAAGTGCATTCATTTATTTGGTCCAATCGTGGCCAGATGTCAGAAAAAGACATATCAGGGCTGCGCCGAAGCGGAATGGTCAGGAATATTTAATAATGATCGAAGGTTAGCAGCGTTATCGCCACCAATCCACTATGAAATCCGGGCCGCTAATTGTTGCAGGTCGTTCTGCAATTCGGGGCGAATATCGCCGTGGTTCGGCGTGTCGCACAAGGTTTCGAACCAGTGTCGTGGAGGGCGTTTTCCAGCCGCGCGGCTCCAGGTCAGGTCACCCAGCACCGATCGCGCTGTGGCATTCAGTGTCTCGGGTATGTCGATCTTGTTCAGGGTCGCCCAAACGCCGCTCCACAGCCGTGCGACGGACCAGGGGTTATATCCGCCACCGCCCAGGACCAACAGTCGGGGCGCCATATCGCGCAGGTTGGCAACGGTGCGCCAGTGGGCGTTGTTTGACAACGTCAGACGCGACAGCGGGTCCTCGGCTACGGCATCCGCGCCGCATTGCATTACGATGGCCTGTGGTCGAAATGATGCGGTCGCGGGTAGGATAAGTTGATCAATAATAGCATCGAATTCGTCATCATTGAGGTTTCGCCCAACCGGAAGGTTGAACGCGGCCCCACCTGCGTTGTCGGTCAAAGTTCCGCTGAACGGCCAACGCCGCGCTTCGTGAACCGAGATCATGCGAACCTTAGTTGAACCGCGAAAGGCGGCCTCGACCCCGTCGCAATGATGCGCATCGATATCAACATAGACGATCCGGTCGAGGCCGTTCTTCATCAAGGTCAGGATCGCCAAAACCGGGTCGTTCAGATAACAAAACCCGTTGGCGCGGTTCGGCAGGCCGTGATGCGTGCCGCCGGCCGGGCTGTAGACGATGCCTCCATCACGGACCAGCTCTGCACCCAACATTGATCCACCAGCGGCGGTGGCGGGACGTCTGTACATCTCGGTGAATACTGGGTTCGACAATGTGCCCAGCGCGTATTTCGCCCGCGTTTCATCCGATACGGCCTGATCACGCTCAGCCTGTTGCAACGCTTCGATATAATCAGGTGTATGAAATGCGTGAAGTGCAGCAGGTTTTGCGCACGGGCTGACGCGATAGTTCGAACTCGTCAACCACCCCAGCGCCCGGCACAGATCCATGACGGTAGACACGCGCGGAATGGCCAGCGGGTGTTTTGAACCATAGGTCGAGCTGCGATAGATCTCGGATCCGATGAACAGGGGCGCAGGCATCGTCTAGCTAGCGACACCATGGCGGATGTCTTCCCCCAGCCTTCCGTCCAGAGACATCAGGATCGCAATCGGACGCAGGGCCGGAATATGGCTAAAGACGATCAGGATGCAAACGGTGAGCGGCACGCTGAGGAACGCCCCGATCAAACCCCAGATCGTGGTCCAGAACATCAGCGCCAGAATGACCAGAAAAGTGGACATGTTCAGCGAACGTCCCAGCAGCGCGGGGTCCAGAAAGTTGCCGATCAGGAATTGAAGCGTGCCGCAGCCCAAGATGATCATCAGGAATGGTCCGATGCTTTCAAATTGCACTAACGCGATCAGGGATGGGAAGATCACCGCGATGATCGAGCCGATGGACGGGATGAAGTTCAGCGCGAAGGTCAAGACGGCCCAGGTCTCGGCGAATTCCAGTCCAAGTATCTTGAAAACTGAGTAGCTGATGCTTGCTGTGATCAGGCTGATCAGTGTTTTCACACCGACATAGCGTTGCAGGCTGAACGAGATCGCATCCAGAATGGCAGCGAATTCAATACCCGTTTTGGGATCGCCCGCGGCCAGTTGAATCTTTTTGCGAAAGGCCAATCGTTCGGCCATCAGGAAGGCGACATATAGGCTAATCAGGAAAAACTGGTTCAGCAGGGATGTAGCGCTGCCCAACAGAACGCGCGCGATATAAGACATGTCGATGTTGATCAGGTTGTCGCGGATAAATGTGGTCACGTCATTGCCAACCCAACCGGTGACGCGGTTGACCGTCTCGTCGAACTGGTTTTCGTAAGTGCCGATCGTGCGGGCGAATTGAGTGGCCTGGCTGCCCAAAATATACATGATCACGAACAACCCGGCCAAAACGACGGTGACACCGGCCACATTGGCCAACCACACCGGCATGCGGGTCAGGGCGATGATCCGGTCGCTCAGTGCGATGATCAGGACATTGACCAGCAAGGCCATTGTCAGCGGGATCAGAAACGCGGAACCTGCGTATAGCCCCAGCACCAGCAGCGTTGCCACAATCGACACGTCGCGCACAACGGAAAGCTTCAGCTTTGTCGGTGTTGTGGTTTCGTCATTGTCCAGTGTCATAGCTTGGCCTGTCTCGGGAACTGTCCTTGGCGCGTATAGCGATCCTGCACAGCAGAGCCGGATTATGCAATGCGTCCAAACCTTTGTCTGAGATTATTTGGGTAGTTCGCGGGATTGCCGGTTCTTTGGGTGCCACAGGCAGGTTAGGCTTTGGGAATGAACGCGCGTGTGATTCCTTATTTGAGCCGACCGGTTCGGGCACTTTGGGTGGCTATTGTCCGCTTTGACGCCAAGAACGGCTTCGTCATGAGCAGCCATGTCGCCATGTCTCTAATGTTGGCGCTTTTTCCGTTTGCCCTGTTTACCGTGGCTTTGGCAGGTTCACTGTCACAGGAATACGTCACCGACGAATTGATCGAGTTGATTTTTGGTGCCTGGCCAAAAGATGTGGCCGGGCCGATTGTGGCTGAACTGCGCTCGGTCCTGACGGAATCCGGTTCAGGGGTAATCACTTTGGGCGGTTTGCTGGCGGTGTTTTTTGCCTCAAACGGGGTATTGGCCGTGCGCAAGGCCATGAATCAAGCCTATCACGACCACGACAGTTGGCCGTTTTGGAAAACGCGGCTGTTGTGTCTGGGGCTGGTGATTGTTGGTGGTCTTACAATCATGATCATAGCGGCGGTCGAAGTGGTTCTGCCAGTCTATACGCAGTTGGTGTCCGAGAAGACGGATGTGAACGTGTCCGATTGGTTGTCGGTGGATCGTCTGCGCTGGACATTCACGGTAGCCGTTCCCGCAGGAGTAGTTGTCCTGGCACATCTGGTCTTGCCAACGGGACGGCACAAGCTGCGCCAGATTCTGCCGGGCGTTGTGCTGACGCTTGCCCTTTGGGCTGCGGGAGGTTGGGGGTTTTCGGTTTATATCGCGCAGTTCGCCTCGTACAGCGCCACCTACGCAGGTCTGGCCGGGGCGATGGCCGCGCTGATCTTTCTGTATCTGTGTGCCGCGATGCTGATCCTGGGTGCCGAATATAACGGGGCGTTGATGGATATGCAGGATGAGCTGGACGGGCAAGCGGCGTGAGAACAGCAATTTTTCTTTTCGGGCTGCTCGCACCGTTATTCGCATTTGCTCAATCGCCCGAGTATGTCGGCTCGGACCAATGTATCGCGTGCCACAAGGCTGAGGCCGAGGCCTGGTCTGCATCCCATCACGCTTTGGCCTGGACCAAGGTAGAAGACGGGCACGTCGCGGCTGATTTTGATGATACGCGGTTTGATCATGACGACATGTCTGTCGAGTTCAGCCAGACAGGCGATATGGTGCAGGCCCGTGTGACCGAAAAGGATGGCACTACAACCCTTTACGATCTGCATTCAGTGGTCGGTATTGAACCGTTGCAGCAATACTTGTTCGAAATCGAACCCGGCCGTTTGCAGAGTTTCGATGTGGTTTGGGATACAAGCGAACAACGCTGGTATCACCTCTATCCCGATCAGGACCTTCCCCCGGATGATGGTCTGCACTGGACCGGGCCGTATAAGAACTGGAACGCTCGTTGCGCTGAATGCCACGCGACCGGGTTTGAAAAGAATTACGATGGGCAGACCCGCAATTACAGCTCAGTTCAGGCTGAGATTGGGGTAGGGTGCGAAGCCTGCCATGGCCCATCCTCGGCCCATATCGACTGGACGCAAGGAAAAAACATCGACGCTGATCTGAGTGCGTTTGGGTTCACCATGGATTGGGGAAAAGGCCAGACTGAGGCGGAAATCCAGCAATGCGCCGGTTGTCATTCCCGGCGTGAAGCACACGGCGATGGAAACCCGGTGCCGGGAACGCCCTATCATGACGCTTACAACCTGTCGGTGCTACGCCCAGGCCTCTATCACCCTGACGGCCAGATTTTGGACGAGGTCTATGTCTACGGCTCATTCCTGCAGTCCAAGATGTATGCACAGGGCGTCGGGTGCATGAATTGCCATGACCCGCACAGTGCCGAACTGAAAGCCGAAGGCAATGGCGTGTGTACCCAGTGCCATTCCCCGGCGGGAAATCCAGCTTTCCCTACCCTGACGGCCAAAGATTACGATACACCGGCGCATCATCATCACCCGGACGACAGCGCAGGCGCCCAGTGCGTATCCTGTCATATGATCGAGCGGGTATATATGGGTGTCGATTGGCGACGCGATCACAGCTTTCGCATCCCGCGCCCTGATCTGGGGTTGGGGCAGGACGCCTGTACCGATTGCCACCAATCCGAAGATCAAGCCTGGGCCGCGGAACAAATCCAAGGGTGGTTTCCTGACTCCGCCCAACGTCGTGAGCATTTCGGGACGACGTTTCAGGCGGCTCTGACCGGGCAGGCTGACGGGTCAGAGGCTTTGCTGGAAATAGCGACTGACCCGAACATGGCTGGCATCGTGCGCGCCACGGCGGCGTATCTGCTGCAGCCCTTCGCGTCGCCCGAGGTTGCGGCAAAAACGGCACCAATGCTGTCGGACACTAACCCCTTAGTGCGCGCCAACGCAGCAGCGTTGCAACGTGAGGCAGCGCTGCCGGACCGGGTAGGGCGGTTGGAACCGTTGCTTTCTGACCCGATGCGCAACGTGCGTATTTCGGCAGCCAAAGAGTTCCTGAACATTCCGGCTCAGGCGCTGACGTCGGAGCAGCAAACACAAGTGGCGCAGAGCATGGCCGAATGGCAGGGTGCAATCGGGAACCGGCTGGATTTCCCTGAAACCCATCTTGTTTTGGGTGGAATGGCGTTGACGTTCCGCAACGCACCTGCGGCTGAGCTAGCCTTTCGCGAAGTTGTCACCCTTGACCCACAGCGCGCCGAGGCCTGGCCAATGTTGGTGCAGTTGGCGCAGATTAATCGTGGGCCACAGGCCGCGCGCACCGTACTGCAAGAGGGGCTAGACATACTGCCTAAAGATCCGGGATTGCTGCAGCTCAAGGCTCAGCTGACCCCGTAAACCGGCATGGCGTGGCCCGGATTTTGCCACGTTCCCGACTAATTATTGGGTTAACCATGGGTCAAGCTAGAAACACCGCCAGACCCTAAGGTGACCCATGTCTGACAAACCGGTTCACACATCGCAGCTGCAAAATCCTTTGTCCCTGGGCCAGAGGATCGCTGAACTGCAGGCGAGAAAGCCAGAATATATCAACCATGGCGAAGCCCTGCTGTTGCAAAGCACAGCTGCCGCGTCGCTGCGCGAGCAATTCCTGACCGGTGATCGAAGCTGGCTTGATGATTAAGTCAGCCGCGGAATCCCGTGGCGACAACAAATTTCTCGGAACTGTCAGACCGTGACGCAGGGGGCTTTACGTTTGCCACCTTTTCGAACTTTTGCTTCAACAACTTTTGCAGATCGCCCTCGGCCCCCCCGGCCAGAACCTTGGCGACAAACGTGCCGCCTTCTTCCAGCACGTCGAAGGCAAAATAGGCCGCGGTTTCGCACAGGGCCATGATCCGTAGGTGATCGGTTTGCTTATGCCCGGACGACGACGCCGCCATATCGGACATCACGACATCTGCCTTGCCGCCCAGCCAGGCTTTGACCATTTCGTCGGCATCGTCTTCCATGAAGTCCAGCACATGCGCCTCGGCACCTGCGACCGGTTCAACCTCTTGTAAGTCGACGCCCAGAACGGTTCCAATCCGTTTGCCAGATCGCTCGCCCAGCGCATTGACGCGTTTAACGGCTACCTGCAGCCAGCCACCGGGCGCACAACCCAGATCGACCACGCGCGCACCGGGAACGAGAAAGCGGAACTTGTCATCCAGTTCCAAAATCTTATAGGCCGCACGTCCGCGATAGCCATCCGCTTGCGCGCGCTTCACATACGGGTCGTTCAACTGCCGCTCAAGCCAACGGGTCGAGCTGAGCTTGCGCCCGCGCGCAGTCTTGACCTTGACCTTCAGGTCGCGCTGTCCGCGACCCGAGTTGTTTTTGCCACTTGGTGTCTTCGCCATTAGAACGGTCCGTCTTCCAATACACCGTCCGCACTCATCTGCGCATAAAGCAGGCCTTCGCGCAGCCCACGATCCGCCACGGAAAGGCGGTCAGTGGGCCAGCAGCGAAGCAATGCCTGCAAAATGGCTGAGCCGGACATGATCAGGGCCTGCCGGTCATCGCCGATACGCGGATCTCGCCGCCGCCCCAGTGGGCCGAGTTCTAAGTATCCCCGTATGACTTTGTCAATCTGATCGCTGGTCATGCGCAAACCGTCCACTTTGGTCCGGTCATAACGCTTTAGCCCCAGATGCGAGGCGGCCACGGTCGTTACCGTGCCGCTAGTACCGACAATCTGAAACCCTTCGCGGGCCTGTTCGTCCTTGTAAGGGGCAAAATCGGCCAGGTTTTCTTCAAAAAACCAGCTCATCAGCGCGAAACGAGCCGAGTCGTCTTCGACATCATTGAACTGGTCACGCAGAGTGGCCACCCCCAACGGAACGCTGATCCAATCCACCACTTTTGCTGCCGGGAAAGGGCTATCGGCTGTATGAAACCCGTGGTGCAGCCGCATAATCGCCGCCGGACGATCCCGACGCGGTACGGAAGAGACGTCGATCCACACCAACTCGGTCGAACCGCCGCCGATATCTACGACCAATAGCTGTTCGGTCTTGGTCGACACCAGCGGCGCACACGAGATCACGGCCAGGCGGGCCTCTTCCTCGGGCTGGATGATTTCCAGAGTCAGGCCAGTTTCGCGTTTTACCTGCCGGATGAAGTCGCGAGAATTCTTGGCGCGCCGACAGGCCTCGGTCGCGACCAGGCGCATCCGTTTGACCTTGTTTCGCTTCAGTTTCTGCTGACAGATGCGCAGTGCCTGAATGGTGCGCGCCATCGACGACCGAGACAGCCGTCCGGTCCGTTCCAGCCCCGCGCCCAGTTGCACGGATTTGGAAAAGCTGTCTACCACATGAAACCCGCTACCCTTGGGTTGGGCTATCAACATGCGGCAGCTATTTGTTCCCAGATCCAGCGCCGCATATAACGCATCTGGATCGGGTCTTGCCGGCGCGGGGCTTTCGACCGCCTTGGGGAACGCGCCCGCACCTTTGGGACGCTTGGGCGCCATCTTCAACGCCCTCCGATTTTCGAGTTACCCCGACCATAGGTCGGCCAAATGTTTCGTGCAAGACGCTCATTAAAGTGATGAGTATTTTGATGTGCGCATTTGCGCGAGAATTGAGTACAAGCGCCGTATCCTGTGGGGGACAAAAACGTCGTTTGAAAGACTGCTTGTGTCGAAAATCGACCGACTTTGACCCATATAGAAGTCTAGAACCGATCCATCTGGTTAGGAGGAATCAACGGCAATGCCTGACGTCACCATCGTATACTGGCGCGATATTCCCGCCCAAGTCATCGTCGGCAAAGGCCGTCGTGGCGCAAAGCGGCAGTTGGAGGAGCGGTTCGAACAAGCCATCGACCGGGCTGCGATGAAAGTGAACGCCAAGGATAGCGATGCCTATCTGGCCGAGTGGCGCAAGGCCGAACCCTTTGCTGTCGAGGGCGACCCGTCCGAGATTGCCGAGGCCGAGGCCGTGCGTTTGGAAACGGAATACGATCAGGACCGCATCAAGGCTCTGATCGCCAATGACGGTTGGGCATGAGCCCAAAATCTATATGGGAGGCCGCAATGGCTTTGCTGAACTTCAAGAAACGTGATGCGGTCGAAAACGGCCCTGTGAATCCGACCGTCGAAGCCTTTTTGCAAGGCTATTCGATCGAGGTGATGCCGCGCACCGCCGAAAATGTCGAAGATTTCCGCGCGCTGTTGCCCGAAGGCACCCGCGTCTACATCGCCCATATTGAGGGCACGCCCATCGAAGATATGGTCAAGACCGCCAAGCGGATCGCCGACGAAGGTTATCCCGTGATGCCCCATTTCCCGGCGCGGATCATCAAGGATGCGGCCACGTTAGAGAACTGGATCTCGATGTATCAGGGCGAAGCGGGCGTTGATCAAGCGCTGTTGCTGGCCGGTGGTGTCGCCAATCCGCACGGTGATTTCGACAGCTCGATGCAACTGCTGGAATCCGGCCTGTTCGACAAGGCAGGCTTCAAGCGTCTGCACGTGGCGGGCCACCCCGAGGGCAACAAGGACATTGACCCGGACGGCTCGACCAAGAATGTCGACGACGCGCTGCGTTGGAAGCAGAAATTCTCGGAAACCACCGATGCGGAAATGGCTCTGGCAACCCAGTTTGCTTTTGACGCCAAGCCGATAATCGCATGGGCCGACAGCCTGAAAGAAGCCGGCATCGACCTGCCGATCCATATTGGCATCGCGGGCCCGGCCAAGCTGCAGACCTTGATCAAATTCGCCATCGCCTGCGGTGTTGGCCCGTCGCTGAAGGTTCTGCAAAAACGCGCCATGGATGTCTCGAAGCTCTTGCTGCCGTATGAACCGACCGATGTTGTGACTGAGCTGGCCAACCACAAAGCGGCCAACCCGGATTTCAACATCACCAACGTACACTTCTTCCCGCTTGGTGGCATCAAGACCAACGCCAACTGGGCGATCAATAACGGCGGCGCTTCGGCAAAGCCTGCAAACGCTTAAGGAACGGACATGACCCGTACAGTCGTAGAATCAAAAACAAAAACAGCCGTCCTGGGATTTGACGAACCGTTTTGCGTCATCGGTGAGCGGATCAACCCGACCGGTCGTAAAAAGCTGGCCGCAGAACTGGAAGCGGGCGACTTCTCAACCGTTGAGAAAGACGCCATCGCACAGGTCGCCGCAGGGGCCACAGTGTTGGATATCAACGCAGGCGTTGTCTACAACTCGAACCCCAACCCGAACGAGACCGAGCCGCCGCTGATGCGCAAGATTGTCGAGCTGGTACAGGGGCTGGTCGATGTGCCGCTGTGCGTTGACTCCTCAGTTCCCGGCGCTTTGGAAGCGGGTTTGGAAGCCGCGGAAGGTCGTCCACTGCTGAACTCGGTCACCGGCGAAGAAGAGCGGTTGGAAATGGTTCTGCCGCTGGTCAAAAAGTACAACGTTCCAGTCGTTGCGATCTCGAACGACGACACCGGTATTTCCGAAGATCCCGATGTGCGGTTCGAGGTTGCCAAAAAGATCGTCGAGCGTGCCGCTGATTTCGGTATCCCGGCCCATGACATCGTCGTTGACCCGCTGGTTATGCCCATCGGTGCCATGGCAACCGCAGGCCAGCAGGTGTTCGCTCTGGTCCGTCGCCTGCGCGAGGAACTGGGCGTGAACACCACTTGCGGTGCCTCCAACATCTCGTTCGGTCTGCCGAACCGTCACGGCATCAATAACGCGTTCCTGCCGATGGCAATGGGCGCTGGCATGACCTCGGCGATTATGAACCCGGTCGCTTTGCCGGTGACGCAGAAAAAGATTGCCGAGAAGAAAGAGGCCGTTACAGCCGCTGGCATCATCCTGCCCGAAGGCATGGATGACGAGGCTTTCGTCCAGATGTTTGGCCTGGGTTCGACCAAGCCGCGCGCTGGCAAGGAAATGGAGGCCATTCGTGCCGCCAACCTGCTGACCAATAACGACCCGCATGGCGGGGAGTGGATCAGGTTCAACAAAGCGCCGGACGAAGCAGGTGCCGCAGGCGCTGCTGGTGGCCGTCGCGGTGGTGGTCGTCGTCGCCGCGCGTCCTGAACCGGACACCAAATACAGTGAAAAGGCTGGGCCTCGCGCCCAGCCTTTTTCGTTTTTGATACCAATCAAGGCTAAGGCGAGGTTGGCGGGTCAGACTGATTGGGACAGATGACGAAGGACCAGCGCAATCATGACCCGACATCACCCCCCAAAGCTCGCCGACGCGGACTTGAACCTGAAATTGGGCAAGCAGAGCTATTTCAAGAAACTGGCCGAGTTGCAGGCGCAATTGGCGCTGATCCAACAGGCGTTTCTGTTTCACGGAACCAAGGGCGTGCTGGTCTTTGAAGGATGGGACGCGGCAGGCAAGGGCGGCACGATCCGACGGATCAGTCAGGCTCTGGATCCGCGCAGTTTCAAAGTGTGGCCGATTGGGGCGCCCCGAAACTATTATCTGAACCGTCACTACCTATTGCGGTTTTGGGAGAGGTTGCCACCTCAAGGCGCGATCTCTGCTTTTGATCGCAGTTGGTATGGCCGGGTGCTGGTCGAACGGATCGAGAAGTTCACCCCGGAAGAGCGCTGGCGCGCAGCCTATCGCGAGATCAACGATTTCGAACGCATGCTGGTGGATGACGGCACCCGCATCGTAAAGCTGTTCTTTCACATTTCTCAGCAAGAACAGATGGAGCGGTTCACAGAACGCCTACGCAACCCGATGAAGCGGTGGAAACTGACCTATGAGGACTTTCGCAACCGCGAACGATGGGCCGAAGCAGAAGTTGCCGTAGATGAAATGTTGGCCCGTACCTCAACCGATGTCGCGCCATGGTGTGTGATCCCTGCCAACAACAAGAAATATGCAAGAATCAAAGCAATGCAGGCAATTGTTGATGCTTTTTCGAAAGATATCGACCTGAACCCCCAGCATCTGGATCAGCGCACGCTGGATGCGGCATGCGAGGCGCTGGATGTGGATCAATCCCTGATCGACGACCTGCGTGCCCGGACCGAGTAAAATGGGAGCTGAGATGGAAAGACGCTTGCGGTTAATCAATCGCCGGTGCTATTCAGCGCCACGCGGCGGGTATGATGTAATGGTAGCCTGTCAGCTTCCCAAGCTGAACGCGCGGGTTCGATTCCCGCTACCCGCTCCAATTACTCAGATTTTCGCGCCTGAAACAGGTTGATCAAAGCCGGGATTTCGACGGTTTTTTCAGACGCATACGGTTGAAATGCCTTTGTAATTCCTTGCTGGATATTCAATACGTCCTCGGCATCCCCTTCAAAATAGGCGATCAGACGGGCCGCCGGACCGATACGTGTACACAAGGTTGCGCAATCCTCGATCGTTCCGCGAATGCGCAGTAAGACAGGTACTTGTTCGACACGAATATCGGTCAGGCCAGCCTGGTCCAGTAGGCCAGAGATCCGTTCGTGGTCATGAAAGGCCAATGGGCCGGGGGCGTTTCGATCCATTACAGGTGGGTTGCCCAGTCGGGCACATGCGATGATATGCGGTGTCTTGAACCAGGGATTTCTGTCTAATGGTCCCCAAGCGGCAAAGGTCATCTGACCACCCGGCTTCAACGCTCGTGCCATGTTGGCAAAGGCAGCGACCGTGTCTTCAAAAAACATCACCCCAAAACGCGAGATCATTGCGTCGCGGTCTGCCTCGACAAACCGGTGGGTCTGGGCATCGGCATGTTGGAGGTCGATGTTTAACAACCCTTTTTCGATGGCCCGTTGCCCCGCGCGGTCCAGAAATGGCTGCGAGAAGTCCGCCGCCAGTACGTGACCGTTTTCGCCTACGAACTCTGCCGCCCTGACGCTGCTTGCACCGGTGCCGCAGCCGATATCCAGCACCCGCATGCCGGGTTGCAGCCCGGCTCTGTCTAAGACCAGATCAAGAACCGGGGCCAACATCTCATCCATCTGCTCTTCATAGGTGAGCCAATTGGCACCAGAGGGAGAATTGCTCCAGAATTCGGCCTGTTCTTCGTTCGCTGCTTGCATGATCGCCTCTCTCAGGTGACGCGACTATGACCGGCGTCGGCGTCGGCGACCAGACTTTTCATCGGCCCCTCCGGCCGAGTTGAAGGTAGGTGAGGGCAGGGTGACCACCTGCGACAGCTCCGGGAACGGATCGGTTTTGTGCGGGATAGCGTTTGCGGCGACGAAATGATCCTGGAACTTGGGTTCAATTGCGGTTTCAACCTTGGTGATCTCGCGCACGACGCGCTCGATTTCCGACCGGGCGGTGATGTTACACAGCGCAATCCGCGCACCGGTGCCCGCCGCATTGCCCGCGCTTGAGACCTTGTCCAGCGGCGCGTCGGGGATCATGCCCAGAACCATCGCGTGTTTGGTCGAAATATGCGCACCGAAAGCTCCGGCCAGTACCACGCGATCCACTTTATCGACCTCCATGACATCCATCAGAAGGCGCGCACCGGCATAAAGCGCGGATTTGGCCAGCTGGATGGCACGGATGTCGCCTTGGGTCACGGTTATGCGCGGGCCGCCCTCGGCGCTGGCGTCATGGATCAGGTAGGCATGGGTGCGGCCTTCAGGCACGCAGCGCGTGGTGCCAGTTTGTTCGGCCGACCCAATTAGACCGCTTTCATCCAGCAACCCGGCGATGCGCATTTCAGCGACCGCCTCGATGATGCCCGAACCACAGATGCCGGTGATACCGGTGGTGGCAACGTCCTGATCGAAGCCATCTTCGTCAGACCATTTCTCGGAACCAATAATGCGGAAGCGGGGTTCCTTGGTAACGGGGTCGATCTCGATCCTTTCAATGGCTCCGGGGGCGGCCCTTTGGCCGGAACTGATCTGTGCGCCTTCGAATGCAGGACCTGTGGGCGAGGAACAAGCCAGAACGCGGCTGGTGTTGCCCAGCAGAATTTCGGCGTTGGTGCCGACATCGACGATCAGAACGAGGTCTTCGGATTTTCCGGGCTCCTCGGACAGGGCAACGGCGGCACAGTCGGCGCCGACATGACCCGCGATGCAGGGCAGGATATAGACCTGCGCGCGTGGGTTCATTTTCGTCAGGTCCATCTCACGCGCGGGCAGAGACATGCTTTCCGACGTGGCCAGAGCAAACGGCGCCTGACCAAGTTCAACCGGGTCCAGCCCCAGCAGTAGATGGTGCATGACCGGGTTGCAGACGAATACGGTTTCGACGATCAGGTCGGCATCAATCCCAGCTTCATCCGCAATCGAGGTGGACAGGTCATTGATCGCCTCGCGCACGGCTTTTGTCATTTCCTGATCGCCGCCGGGGTTCATCATCGAATATGACACGCGGCTCATCAGATCTTCGCCAAAGCGGATCTGTGGATTCATCAGGCCCGATGATGCCTTAACCTCACCTGTTTCCAGATCGGTCAGGTGGGCGGCAATGGTGGTTGAGCCAAGGTCAATAGCCAGCCCATACAACCCGCTTTCATGGAGGCCGGGCCAGATTTCAACGACCTTCGCGACCGAATCCTTGTGCCCTTTGTGAACAGCAACGGTAACTTCCCATTTACCTTTGCGCAGAACCGGCTGCAGCTTGGACATCAGCGACAGATCGGCTGTGACGGCATCGATGTGCCACTGTTCGCGCAAGGCACGCTCCAGCCGCTCCAGATCGCCGGTGGGTGAGTGCATATCGGGCTCTTCCACCACCACAAAATACAGCCGGGTTGCCGGGTCCATGGTGATGGCGCGCGCGGTGGCAGCCTTGCGGACGACCTGCCGGTGTACCTGGCTTTCAGGTGGTACGTCGATCACGATGTCGCCCTGAACCGTCGCCTGACAGCCCAGACGGCGACCGGTTTTCAACCCGCGCTTGTCGTCGTAACGCTGTTCGACCGCGTTCCATTCGCTCAGCGCGTCGTCGGATACAGTCACGCCGTGCTTGGGAAACTCTCCATAGCTGGGCGTGATCTGGCATTTCGAACAGATCCCGCGCCCGCCACAGACCGAATCCAGGTCGACGCCCAACTGCCGGGCAGCGGTCAGAACCGGGGTGCCGACGGGGAAATGCCCGCGTTTGCCCGAGGGGGTAAAGACAACAAGGGGATCGGTGGTCATATCTGGCCTGCCTTTTTGTATTCGCGCGTTTGCCGGCAAGATATGGGTTTGTGCGCAAAGGGAAAGGGCATTCCGCGGCACGTTTTGGATAATGAACGTCGTTTTTTACTGCGGTAGCGGCTTGCGGGGGGAAACTAGTTTAGGTCAGGGGCTTTTCCTTGGGATGAATCCATGTAATAGGGTCACCGCCAAACGGGCTTTTGCATGAGGTTAGCAGATGCAGATTCGTGAGGCACTTACCTTTGACGACGTACTCTTGGTTCCGGGGGCATCGACGGTGCTGCCTGCGACGGCGGACACGACCACGCGCGTGACCCGTGAGATTACCATGAACATCCCGCTGCTCAGCTCGGCCATGGACACGGTGACCGAGGCGCGCATGGCCATTGCCATGGCGCAGGCCGGTGGCATTGGCGTTATTCATAAGAACCTGACAACCGAAGAACAGGCCCGCGAAGTGCGGCGGGTCAAGCGGTTTGAGTCCGGCATTGTGTATAACCCGGTGACCCTGCGCGCGGATCAGACGCTGGCAGATGCGCAGGCGCTGGTGCAGCGTTACAACTTTACTGGCTTTCCGGTGATTGATGACCAAGGTCGCGTCGTTGGTATCGTGACCAACCGTGACATGCGTTTTGCAACCTCGGATGATACGCCGATCAAGGCGATGATGACCTCGGACAATCTGGCGATGCTGAAAGAGCCCGCCGATCTGGAAGAGGCCAAAAGCCTGATGCGAGCCCGTCGGATCGAAAAGCTGCTGGTGGTCGATGGCGAGGGCAAGCTGACCGGCCTGCTGACGTTGAAGGACACCGAACAAGCGGTGCTGAATCCAACGGCCTGCAAGGACCGCCTGGGTCGTTTGCGTGTGGCTGCGGCGACCTCGGTCGGGGATGCCGGGTTTGAAAGGTCTGAACAACTGGTGGATTCCGGTGTCGACATCATCGTGGTCGATACCGCGCATGGTCATTCCCAAGGCGTCCTGGACGCGGTGAAGCGTGTCAAGACGCTGTCAAATGAGGTTCAGATCATTGCGGGTAACGTGGCAACGGGTGAAGCGACCAAGGCACTTATCGATGCCGGCGCGGATGCGATCAAGGTTGGTATCGGGCCTGGGTCGATCTGTACGACGCGGATGGTTGCGGGGGTCGGGGTGCCTCAGCTGACAGCGATCATGGATTGCGCTTCGGCCGCCGGAGATGTTCCGGTGATTGCCGATGGTGGCATCAAATTCTCGGGCGATTTCGCCAAGGCGATTGCGGCGGGCGCATCCTGTGCGATGGTCGGCTCGATGATCGCGGGCACCGATGAAAGCCCGGGCGAGGTGATCCTGTATCAAGGCCGTTCATTCAAATCTTACCGCGGCATGGGCAGCCTGGGCGCGATGGCGCGCGGCTCGGCGGATCGTTACTTCCAGAAGGATGCGGCCAACGACAAGCTGGTTCCCGAAGGGATCGAAGGGCAGGTGCCTTACAAAGGGTCGGCCAGCGCGGTGGTTCACCAATTGGTTGGCGGTTTGCGCGCGGCGATGGGCTATACTGGCTGCGCCACAGTTGAAGAGATGCGCAAGAACTGCAATTTCGTCAAAATCACTGGTGCGGGCCTGAAAGAAAGCCATGTACATGACGTGCAGATCACCCGTGAAAGCCCGAACTACCGGGTGATGTAATTGCATCCAATGCGTAATGCGGCGTCCGGATCAGGGCGCCGTTTTGCGTTTTCAGCGCATCTTTACGCGCCAAGACAACAGCATCGGAATACACCATGACCCCGGCCGCTCGTATTCAGGCTTCGATTGAAATCCTTGACCAGATTCTGTCGGGTATGCCCGTCGAGAAGTCTCTGACGAACTGGGCGCGACGCAGCCGGTTTGCCGGGTCCAAGGATCGTGCTGCGGTTCGTGATCATGTGTTTGATGCATTGCGGTGTCAGCGGTCCTATGCGGCGCTGGGTGGTGCTGACACTGGCCGATGTTTGATGATCGGTGCGCTTCGCGCCTCTGGCGAACGGCCGGAGGATTTGTTCACAGGCGCCCGTCACGCGCCCGCGGTTTTATCTGAGTGTGAGGTCGGGCGTGATTTTCGTTCGGATGCCGAGTCTTTGGACATTCCCGAATGGCTCTGGCCCAGATTTCAGTCCTCACTGGGAGATCAAGCAGTTGCCGTCGCGCGGGCGCTGCAACACCGCGCGCCGGTGCATCTGCGGGTTAATCTGGTCAAAACGGATGTAGCTTTCGCAAGCAAATCGCTAGCGGCTGAAGACATAACAGCCGCCCCGCATCCAACTTGCGAAACAGCCTTGGAAGTGACCCAAGGCGCGCGCAAGATCGCCCAAAGCCGGACCTATGCAATGGGGTTGGTCGAACTTCAGGATGCCGCCAGTCAGGCCGTTGTGGCCGCTTTGAATCTGCGCCCGGGGATGCGGGTTCTGGACTATTGCGCAGGTGGGGGTGGTAAGTCGTTGGCCCTGGCGGCGCATCAGGGGGTCGAGGTGTTTGCCCATGATGTAAACGCAGGCCGGATGCGCGACCTGCCAGCGCGCGCGGAACGTGCAGGGGTGCGGATTCAGATCGTGTCCACGGACCAACTCGAACAGCAAAAGCCGTTTGATGTCATTCTCGCGGATGCGCCATGTTCGGGCAGCGGGTCGTGGCGACGTGCGCCTGCGGGCAAGTGGGCGCTAACCGAAAGTCGCTTGCAGGAGCTTACCGGAATTCAATCGACCATTCTGGATAAGCTATCGACAATGGTCGCGCCGGGCGGTGTCTTGGCCTATGCGACGTGTTCTATGTTGGAGGATGAAAACGGAGCTGTCGTCGCCTCCTTTCTGCGCGCCAATCCAGAGTGGTCCGAGGCATTTCGCAAAACGTGGCTTGTTTCGCACGGAGCTGATGGTTTCTTCACGGCACACTTGACGCGATAGTGCGTCAGAGCATAGCAACTTTAGGGAGAGTATCCGGTTTCGCTTAATCGGACATTAACCTTATTTGGGCTGACTACGCCAAAGCCCATCGACTTGAGTTGTTTATGACTGACACTACGGAAGTATTCGCCGATCCGTCTGACCACAAAACCCCATCCGGCCTGCGACTTGCCTCTTTGGTTGTCATCGGTGCGCTTCTAAGCCTGACGCCGGTTTTAGGGCTGTTGCCCGACGTTTGGCATACAGGCTTCATGGTTGCGGGCGTATCCCTTCTGGCCGCTTCGTTTCTGGTGGTTCTTCGGGGGAAGATCACGGACTATTTGGCGCAGCATGCGGTGAAAACCATGGCCGTTTTCGCAGAGCAAGATCTGTTTCCCTGCGTGATTGCGAACGCCCAAGGCGAAATTCTGGCCGCCAACCCCGAGGCACGCGCGCAGTTTCAGGCCTTTGCAGGCAGTCGGTTAGAGCAGTGCCTGAAATCCCTGTTCGCGAACCCTCCGGCTATTTTGCTTCGACTGCAGTCATCGGCTGAAATTTATGGCAAAGCCCGCGAAGACATTGTGACCGTTGGGTCAACGATCCCGGTTTCAGTGTTCAACGTTGGTCAGGGTCGGTTTTGCTGGCGTTTTCATCTGGATACGCCAGGACAGTGGGACGAGGTCAACATCCCGGTCCTGACCGAGGGGCGCAACGGTACTTTGCTGCGGGTGAATGACGCAGCGGCGCATATGCTGGGGCAGAGGCCGGACGCGCTGAACGAAGTGCTCACGAGCGATTCTCTTACGCAGGGTGAAATTGTACAGGTTCAGACAACAAGGGGTGCGGTTTCAGCCATTGTATGCGAACTCGGCTGGTCCGGCACTGTGCGAAACCTGCTTGTGTTGCCTGTGGCGCAGGACCGGCAAGCCAGCAGTGGTACATCCTTTGCCGATTTGCCAGTGCCGATCATGCGCCTTGCCCCCGATGGTCGTATTCTCGAGGCGAACCGGCTGGCGGTAAAGTTGATCGGCGATATCGAGCCCGACGAAACCAATGTCGATCAGATCATGCAAGGGCTGGGGCATCCAATCTTGGATTGGTTGGGGCGGACCGCCGCACAAGAACCCACGATGCGGTCCGAGTTTCTGCGTCTGACCCGCCAGGACAAAGAGATTTTTGTTCAGGTCACCTTAAACCGTGTGGTGAACAACGGGCAGGTCTGCCTGATTGCGGTGTTGAATGACGCTACTGAACTCAAAACGCTTGAGGCACAGTTCGTGCAGGGTCAGAAAATGCAGGCGGTGGGCCAGTTGGCCGGTGGCGTTGCCCATGATTTCAACAATTTGCTGACAGCCATTTCCGGGCATTGCGACCTGCTGCTTTTGCGGCACGACCAAAATGACCCGAACTACGGCGATCTGGTTCAGATCAACCAAAATGCCAACAGGGCTGCGGCTCTGGTCAGTCAGCTGCTGGCGTTTTCGCGCAAACAAACCTTGCAGCCCGAGGTGCTGGACCTGCGCGATACGATCTCGGATCTGATCCACCTGCTGAACCGGTTGGTGGGCGAAAAAGTGCGCCTGATACTCAGCCATGATCCGGTTCTGAAACCCGTCCGGGCGGACAAAAGACAGCTAGAGCAGGTGCTGATGAACCTAGTTGTGAACGCGCGCGACGCCATGCCGGATGGCGGCGAGATTCGGATTGAGACCGAGGTGGTCTTGCTGAGCCAACCCTTCACACGCGACCGTGCCACGGTTCAGCCGGGGGAATACGTGACCGTCAAGGTAATCGACAGCGGCACTGGTATCCCGGCAGACAAGCTGCAAAAGGTATTTGAGCCGTTCTATACGACCAAGCGCACTGGCGAAGGTACGGGGTTGGGCTTGTCCACTGTCTATGGAATCGTCAAGCAAACGGGCGGGTTCATTTTTGTCGACAGCCTTCCGGGACATGGAACTGAATTCATTGTCTACCTTCCGGTGTCCGCGGCGCCTCAGGAAGTTCAGCAAGAGGCGTTGCCCGCGGTCGAAATGCAAAGCGCTCGGCAGGGCGAGGGTGTTGTGCTGTTGGTTGAAGACGAGGCCCCGGTGCGTGCCTTTGCAACACGCGCATTAAGGTTGAAGGGCTATACCGTTCTTGAGGCCGGGTCGGCAGAAGAGGCACTGCGCTTGCTTGAGGACGGGGCGTTGAATGTCGATGTTTTTGTCACCGATGTGGTCATGCCCGGGATGGATGGGCCAACCTGGGTGCGTCAGGCGATGAAAACGCGTCCGGATGTACGGGTGATCTTCATGTCTGGCTATACCGAAGGGGCCTTTGGTGATTCCGGGCCGGAAATCGCGCATTCGGCCTTCTTGCCGAAACCATTCTCATTGAATGAGCTGACCGAAGCGGTATTTCAACAGATTAACTGACCAAATCAAAGTGCAGCGTCGTGGCATATGAACTCGGCGTCGTGGCGTTTTCGAAACTTTCGCTCGGTTTCAAGTGACAGGGCAAGCTCACGTCGGGGTGAGACATTTTCCTGCTGCAGGTTAATCTGCATGTTCAGACGATCCTGAAGGAAGTTCAAAATCTTATCCTGATTTTCGTATTTGAAGACATGGCTTGCACCAAAACCGTTGCTTCGGGTGCGGAAAAACTGACTTTGGCTGCCCACATCCGCGAAATCGGGGCGCGGAGATTTCATATAGGCCTGCACAAAATCGTCAAAGGATATGTCACGAGTTGAATGCGGATGCCCGACCCGGTCATCGCGGCTGCGGAAACGGTACCAACTGCCCAGCCAGTCGATCGGTTCGCGTACGACGGCCATGATCTCCATTTCGGTGTCGTACATTTTCCGAAAAATGTTCTGAAAAAAGCGGTCATAGCGCCGCACAGGAGCGTGTTTCAGATCCGGTGGACCCGTTACGACAAAATCGGCGCGCTCGCGCAGGGCTGAGTGATAGGCCGTGCTGCCGGTCTTTGGAACAGCCAGAAACGCAAGGCGTTCCTTATAGAAAACAAGCATTTATTTGCCTTTTGCCGATCTCTGTTACGGGTGCAGATTGGCGTAAACGACTCTTTAACACAATTGCCCAACAGTAAGTATTGTAAGTTTTAGTTGAAATGTTCTCTTTTTGGTCTCATAAGGAACAAGAGGCGAACAAAGCAGCGATTGCCGCCCGTTCAAGGGTGTGACAAAAGGGAAGGCGACAGGACAATGGCGGATCTTCTGACGATGAGCGACAAGAAAAACGCAGACAAGCAAAAGGCGCTCGACAGCGCGCTGGCCCAGATCGAACGCCAGTTCGGCAAGGGCTCGATCATGAAGCTGGGCGAGGATTCCAAGCAGGACATCGAGGCCAGCTCGACCGGCTCTCTGGGTCTGGATATTGCTCTGGGGATTGGCGGCCTACCGATGGGTCGGATCGTTGAAATTTACGGGCCAGAAAGCTCTGGTAAGACGACGCTGACGTTGCACTGCATTGCCGAACAGCAAAAGCGTGGTGGTGTTTGCGCTTTTGTTGACGCGGAACATGCGCTGGACCCGCAATATGCGCGCAAGCTGGGCGTCGATCTGGACGAGTTGCTGATCTCACAGCCCGACACCGGCGAACAGGCGCTAGAGATTACCGATACGTTGGTGCGCTCGGGTGCGGTGAACATGGTTGTCGTCGACTCTGTTGCGGCTTTGACGCCGAAATCCGAGTTGGAAGGCGACATGGGTGACAGCAATGTCGGCGTTCAAGCCCGTTTGATGAGCCAGGCGATGCGTAAACTGACCGGTTCAATCAGCCGCTCGAATTGTATGGTCATCTTCATCAACCAGATTCGGATGAAAATCGGTGTGATGTTCGGTAGCCCGGAAACCACGACCGGTGGTAACGCGCTGAAATTCTACAGCTCGGTCCGCCTGGATATCCGCCGCATCGGTGCAATCAAGGATCGCGATGAGGTTGTGGGCAACCAGACCCGCGTCAAAGTGGTCAAGAACAAGGTGGCGCCGCCCTTCAAGCAGGTGGAATTCGACATCATGTATGGCGAAGGCATCAGCAAGATGGGCGAACTGCTGGATCTGGGCGTCAAGGCCGGCGTGGTCGAAAAGTCGGGCTCGTGGTTCAGCTATGGCGACGAACGGATCGGGCAGGGGCGAGAGAATGCCAAGCAATACCTGCGCGACAACAGCCGCGCCGCGCTTGAGATTGAAGACAAGATTCGCGCAGCACACGGTCTGGATTTCGAAATGCCGCCCGGCGCGACTGAGGATGATGATATCCTCGAGGCATAAACGCTCGCTGACGGGAACGGAAAAAATTCCGCGTCACACAGCCAGTGCTCAGAAAATCCGAAACAAGGCGGTCCATCGGGGTCGCCTTGTTTCGTTCTGCGAGTCCAACGCTGTGGACTATCCGCAGGGACAGGGATAAACCCGTTTTGACACAATATGATTGCGCGCCGAGAGAGCCTTATGCCCACGCTGAATGATATCCGATCAACCTTTCTGAACTACTTTGACAAACAGGGGCACGAAGTGGTGCCGTCCAGCCCTCTGGTCCCGCGCAACGACCCGACGCTGATGTTCGTGAACTCGGGGATGGTGCAGTTCAAAAACCTGTTTACCGGTGTGGAAACCCGCGACTATCAGCGTGCGACCACCGCTCAGAAATGTGTGCGCGCGGGCGGCAAGCACAACGATCTGGACAATGTGGGCTATACCGCACGGCACCACACGTTCTTTGAAATGTTGGGGAATTTCTCGTTCGGTGATTATTTCAAGCCTGAGGCAATCCCGTTTGCCTGGGAGTTGATCACTAAGGAATTCGGTGTCGACAAGAACCGCCTGCTGACCACTGTCTATCACACCGATGATGAGGCGTTTGAAATCTGGAAGAAGGTTGGTGTGCCAGAAGACCGGATCATCCGTATCGCCACCAATGACAACTTCTGGCAGATGGGCCCCACCGGCCCGTGCGGTCCGTGTACCGAGATTTTCTATGATCATGGCGATCACATATGGGGTGGCCCTCCCGGATCGGCCGAGGAAGACGGCGACCGGTTCATTGAAATCTGGAACATCGTTTTCATGCAGAACGAGCAGTTCGAAGACGGTTCGATGGTCGAACTCGACATGCAGTCGATCGACACCGGCATGGGGCTGGAGCGGATTGGGGCGCTGCTGCAAGGAAGCCATGACAACTATGACACGGACCTGTTCAAAACCCTGATTGAGGCGTCGGCGGACGCCACGGGTGTTGATCCTTATGGTGATCAGAACGTGCATCACCGGGTGATTGCAGATCACCTGCGTTCGACGTCGTTCCTGATCGCAGATGGTGTGATGCCGTCGAATGACGGGCGAGGCTACGTTCTGCGGCGGATCATGCGCCGCGCCATGCGTCACGCGCATTTGCTGGGCGCGAAAGACCCGGTCATGCACCGGTTGGTGCCCGCGCTGGTGCAACTGATGGGCGCGCAATATACCGAGCTTGGTCAGGCGCAAGCCCTGATCGAAGAGACGCTGCTGCTGGAAGAAACCCGCTTTAAACAGACGCTGGATCGCGGTCTGAAGCTGTTGGATGATGAGATCTCTATCCTGCCTGAAGGCAGTGCATTGTCTGGTGAAGCGGCGTTCAAGCTGTATGACACTTACGGTTTCCCACTGGATTTAACGCAAGATGCATTGCGTGAAAAAGGCCGGACTGTGGATACGGACGGGTTCGATGCGGCCATGGCCGAGCAAAAAGCCAAGGCCCGCGCCGCTTGGGCCGGGTCCGGTGAGTCAGCGGATCAGGCTGTTTGGTTTGATGTGCTGGATGCAGCGGGCGCCACCGATTTTCTGGGTTACGACACCGAAAAAGCCGAAGGGCAGGTGGCAGCTCTGGTGGTTGATGGCGCTTTGGTTGACAAGATTGAAAAGGGCGGCTCGGGATGGGTTGTCGTGAACCAGACGCCATTCTATGGCGAAGCTGGTGGTCAGGTTGGTGACACCGGGGAAATTCGGCGTCTTGAGAACCTGCAAGACGTGGGGCAGGTCGAAGACACGCGCAAGTTTGCAGAAGGTAAGGTTTATGCGCATCGGGTCACGGTAAGTCAGGGTACTTTGTCGAAGGGCGATGCTGTTGAGCTTGAGGTTGATCATGCCCGTCGAACAGCGATCCGGGCCAACCATTCGGCCACGCACTTGCTGCACGAGGCGCTCCGTGAAACGCTGGGTGATCACGTGGCACAGCGCGGTTCGCTGAATGCATCAGATCGGCTGCGTTTCGATTTCAGCCATTCCAAAGCGCTTAGCCCTGATGAGATTCAAAAGATTGAACGTGAAGTGAATGAATTCATTCGCCAGAACTCGACCGTTGAAACGCGAATCATGACGCCCGACGATGCGCGCGAACTGGGTGCGCAGGCGTTGTTTGGTGAGAAGTACGGTGACGAAGTCCGGGTTGTGTCGATGGGTAAAGCTCAGACAGGCAAGGGTCATGACGGTGATACATGGTCTATCGAACTGTGTGGCGGCACGCATGTGCGTCAGACCGGTGATATCGGCACGTTTGTTGTACTGGGTGACAGTGCCAGCAGTGCCGGTGTGCGCCGGATCGAGGCGCTGACCGGGGATGAGGCATTCCGGCATCTGTCCGCGCAAGATCAGCGGCTGGGTAAGATCGCTTCGGAATTGAAAGCGCAGCCGGATGATGTGGTCACCCGTGTCAAGTCTCTGCTGGATGAGCGCAAAGCCTTGCAAAACGAGGTTGCTCAGTTGCGCCGTGATCTGGCGATGGCCGGTGGTGCAGGGCAGGGCGGCGGAGCCGAGACGCGCGAAGTGAACGGTGTGCCTTTCCTGGCGCAGGCGCTGAGCGGAGTTTCCGGCAAGGATCTACCTGCATTGATTGACGAACACAAAAGCCGTCTGGGCTCGGGCGCGGTGCTGTTGATTGCGGATGCCGGTGGCAAGGCTGCCGTGGCTGCTGGTGTAACATCGGACCTGACCGACAAGGTTTCAGCCGTTGATTTGGTACGGGCTGCAGTGGTCGAACTGGGTGGCAAGGGTGGCGGCGGACGCCCGGACATGGCGCAGGGCGGTGGCCGGGATGCGTCAAATTCAGAAGCGGCAATCAAAGCCGCAGAACAAGTTTTGGGAGGATAAAATGCCGGCACTTTGGATTGCCCACGTGACCGTGACAGACAACGAGGCCTATGGCAAATATGCTGAACTGGCAGGGCCAGCGATTGCCAAGCACGGTGGCACGTTTATTGCCCGCGCAGCGCGGTTTGTTCAGCTTGAAGGGAAAGAGCGTCCGCGCAATGTCGTTGCCCGATTCCCCTCGGTCGAGGCCGCTGTCGATTGCTACAATTCTCCAGAATATCAGCAGGCGCTGGACCACGCGCGCGGGGCCAGTGAGCGGGAACTGATGGTTGTCGAGACCACTGAATAAAACTCGACCGCCAAAGATTGGCCAACTTCTGGTTGTGTAAGCGGAATTTAGCCAATGGATAAGCCAGGCAACTTGATGAGTCGTCTGGCTTTTTTGACATCGCAATATTTCTATATATTACAGTTATTTGCCTTCAATAACTTGCGCTAAGTTAACCTAACGTAACTTTTGGATTGTGGCCGAGCCCTCACAATTCTTGCCTGAAATGGTCAAAATGCGGAACGAATTTCCGCCTCTTTTTCCTTGCAACTTCACCTCAGATTGCGCAAACGGCCCCGTCTACTGATAGTTAAGCTAAACGATCTACGGTCCTGTTTGTCCGCAATTGCGAGGATGAATAATGGTCGAGGAACAGGCATGAAGCTGTTGAGCAATGAACTCAGAGATGTATCTGCACGGTTGATCTCATCAATTGGTCGACTGGTTGCTGTATCCGCATTGGCGTTAGGAACTTTGGGTGTTGGCACCGATGCACAAGCAACCGAGGGACGCTTTATCCAGATTGCAGCCGTGTCGCCGCCGCCGTCAGGCGCTCGGCAATTGTGCCGTCAATACAGATGGGCGTGTTCGACCAAAGCAACTGTATCCATGTCGAGCCAGAAAGAGATGCAGATTATTCAGCACGTAAATCGTCAAGTGAATGCGACGACACGCGCGGTAACAGATCGGTCGCAATATCGGACCGCGGAAAGATGGGCCTTGCCGACCTCTCGTGGTGGAGATTGCGAAGATTTTGCGCTGCTTAAGAAACGCGATTTAATTCGGGCCGGGGTTGATCCCAGTAAATTGCTGATCGCGACTGTGTTAGATGCAAAGCGCAATTCACATGCCGTGCTTGTCTATCGCTCGGCAGCCGGGGATTTGGTTTTGGATAACCTAACCAATCAGATCAAACCGTGGGCCGCCACGCAATATCTGTTCCTTCGCATGCAAAACCCCAGGAAACCCAGCGGTTGGGTCGGCGTTTACGGTCGTAGCTGAGACTTTTTCCATTCCCCCTCAGGCTTGAGGGAAAAAAGGGCGGCCCGGAGGTCGCCCTTTGTGCATTCCATAGGTTTTAGCTTGGTCTGACTATTCAATCCGAATCTAAGGACGCAAGTCAGATGCAGCTGTTCGGTTAAAACGTTCCACCACTGCCGGGGCCGCCAGCGTTTCCACCAGAAGCGCCGCCTGTGCTGCCGCCATTACCGTTGCCGCCGCCGCCGCCACCTTGTCCGTTGTTGCTGCCGCCATTGCCGGTGCCCGGTCCTGAGCCACCGTTGTTGCCGCCGCCATTACCGCTGTTTCCGGCGTTCCCGTTCCCATTGCCCGGGCCACCGTTATTGCCGCCGTTTCCGTTACCGCCATCGGTGCCGCCGCCATTGCTGCCGCCGTTCCCGGAACCGCCACCGCCATTGCCGCTACCGCCGCCTTGGCCATTATTGCTGCCGCCATTACCGGTGCCCGGTCCTGAACCACCGTTGTTGCCGCCGCCATTACCGCTGTTTCCGGCGTTCCCGTTCCCATTGCCCGGGCCACCATTATTGCCGCCGTTGCCACTGCCGCCATCGGTGCCGCCGCCATTGCTGCCGCCGTTCCCGGAACCGCCACCGCCATTGCCGCTACCGCCGCCTTGGCCATTATTGCTGCCGCCATTGCCGGTGCCCGGTCCTGAGCCACCGTTGTTGCCGCCGCCATTACCGCTGTTTCCGGCGTTCCCGTTTCCATTGCCCGGGCCACCGTTATTGCCGCCGTTGCCGTTGCCGGAATTGCCACCGCCGCCATTGTTGCCGCCGTTGCCGTTGCCGGAATTGCCACCGCCGCCATTGTTGCCGCCGTTGCCGTTGCCGGAATTGCCACCGCCGCCATTGTTGCCGCCGCCGCCGTTATTGCCGCCGCCGCCACCGCCGCCGCCGCCGTTATTGCCGCCGCCGCCACCGCCGCCGCCGCCGTTATTGCCGCCACCACCGCCGCCGCCGCCATTGTTGCCGCCGCCGTCGTCACTGCTGCCGCCGCCGTTATCACCGTTGCCTGAAGCGCCAAAGGTGTCGCTGTCACTATCGCGATCAGATGCAGCCGTGGACGCCGTTGGCAAATCAGTCAGGACAGCCGCAAAAGCCGGACAACTATCAAGTGTACGGGCCAGAATGTCCTCGAAATCAGCTCGGCGTTGGATATAGCGCAACATGCGCGTATCGACGACTGAGCAGCCGCACAACGTTTCTGTCGATACCGATTGTCGGGCTGTTTTGATGTTGCATCTTTCCGCCTGCGCCGCGCTGGCGGTGATGAATGGTAATGTTGCTGAGACAAATACAAAAGATAATAAATGAGTTTTCACGCGCATGGCGTAGCTCCTTCAGAACTCGTTACTAACACTATCGCACGACAATTCGTGCTTGACGTTTTGACACAATAATTGTGCCACACTTCAACCACAATTACACCTATTTTAGGTCACATTTGCAAGAGGGGCATACTTTGAATTTTTGTTGGTAAAAAATTCTGCACACATAAAATACATTGAAAACAAAGAGAAAGCCCACCGAAACGGCGGGCTTTTCATGTGTTATTATACCAAGATGGCGTGTAAATTCATCCAATGTGTGACATTGTTGCCATCTTGGAAACTAAACCTATGGGTGACTCAGGCAGATTTTGCCATACGCTTGCGTTCATGCGGGTCCAGAAAGCGTTTGCGTAGACGAACAGCGTTTGGGGTGACCTCAACCAATTCATCATCATCGATATAAGCAATCGCCTCTTCCAGCGAGAACTGAACGTGGGGCGTAAGCCGTACGGCATCGTCAGATCCGCTTGCGCGAACGTTGGTCAGCTTTTTACCCTTGAGAGGGTTTACTTCCAGATCATTGTCGCGCGAATGCTCACCGATAACCATGCCCTGGTAAACGTCGGTTTGTGGGGCAACGAACATGCGGCCACGCTCTTCCAAGTTCCACAGGGCATAAGCCACGGCCTGACCCTTCTCCATCGAGATCAGAACGCCTGCGCGACGGCCCGGGATCGGGCCCTTGTGCGCGGCCCAGCCGTGGAACACGCGGTTCAGAACGCCGGTGCCACGTGTGTCTGTCAGGAACTCGCCATGATACCCGATCAACCCGCGTGAAGGGACGTGTGCGATGATCCGGGTTTTGCCTGCACCGGCGGGGCGCATTTCGGCCAGTTCACCTTTGCGCGCGCCGGTGATCTTTTCGATCACCGAGCCCGAGAATTCATCATCCACGTCAATGGTGACTTCTTCGATGGGTTCCAGACGCTGGCCGTCTTCCTCACGGAACAGAACCTGCGGGCGCGAAATGCTGAGTTCGAACCCTTCGCGGCGCATATTCTCGATCAGAACGCCCATTTGCAATTCGCCACGACCCGCGACCTCAAACGCCTCGCCCCCGGGGGTATCGGTGATGCGGATGGCGACGTTGGATTCGGCCTCTTTCATCAGTCGGTCACGAATGACGCGGGATTGGACCTTTTTGCCGTCACGACCTGCCAGAGGGGAATCGTTGATGCCAAAGGTCACAGTGATGGTCGGTGGATCGATGGGCTGGGCCGGCAGAGCCTCTTCGACCTGCGGGGATACCAACGAATCCGCAACAGTGGCTTTGCTCATCCCTGCGATGGTGACGATGTCCCCAGCTTCGGCCACGTCGATGGGTTGCTGCGCGAGGCCACGAAACGCCAGAATTTTCGACGCGCGGAAGTTCTCGATCAGGGTGCCATCGCGGGACAGCGCCTTGAGGCTGTCGCCCGCCTTCAGCGTGCCGCTTTCCACGCGGCCAGTCAGGATACGGCCAATGAACGGATCGCTGCCCAGCGTGGTCGCCAGCATGCGGAACGGTTCGTCCTTGCGTTCGGCCTGTTGCGGGGCAGGGACGTGATCAACGATCAGGTCGAACAGCGCGGTCAGGTCCTTGCGCGGTCCGTCCAGTTCCATATCTGCCCAGCCCGAACGGCCCGATGCGTACATTGCCGGGAAGTCCAGTTGGTCATCATCAGCGCCAAGGTTGGCGAACAGGTCGAAACATTCGTCCAGCGCGCGGTCGGGTTCGGCGTCGGGCTTGTCGACCTTGTTCAAAACGACGATCGGGCGCAGTCCCAGCGCAAGCGCCTTGGAGGTCACAAACTTGGTCTGTGGCATCGGGCCTTCGGCGGCATCGACCAGCAATACAACGCCGTCGACCATGCTGAGAATCCGCTCAACCTCGCCACCAAAATCTGCGTGGCCGGGGGTGTCGACGATGTTGATGCGCGTACCCTTCCACTCGACCGAGGTGGCTTTGGCCAGGATGGTGATGCCACGCTCGCGTTCAAGATCGTTGCTGTCCATGGCGCGTTCAGCCACAGCTTGGTTTTCCCGGAACGCGCCGGATTGTTTGAGCAGCTCATCCACCAGGGTCGTCTTGCCGTGGTCCACGTGAGCGATGATTGCGATATTGCGCAGGTCCATGAGAGGTCAGCCTTTGAACGGGAAGTTGCCGCGCGCATAGCGTGGTTTGACCAAATAGACCAGCCCTAACCGGCGATCAGTGACCGGCCGTCTTGGAAAACAGGTGAATGATCAGGATTCCGGCCAAAATCATGATCAATCCAATGACGGCGGGCCAGTCCAGCCTTTGCCCGAAAACAATGAAGCCAATGATCGCGATCAGAAAGATGCCAAGCCCGGACCATATCGCATAAACAATTCCGACCGGCATGAATCTTAGCGTCAGGCCCAGCAGGTAAAAAGCAATGCCATAACTGACAACCACCAGAACGGAGGGCCAGAAACGACTGAACTGTTGGCTGGCTTGCAGGGATGTTGTGCCGATGGTCTCTGCGATGACCGCCAGCAACAAGATCAGATAGGCTTTGGGCACGGTAGGTATCTCGACAAATGTTTTGCGAGGTTGAGCATGAAAACGGCAAAGCGAGCAAGCAAAATTTCGGAATCTCGACATGCGCAATGACGCTAAGGCAAAAACACTAGCCATTTGGGAAGTATGGATAACCTGACTATTTTTTGACCCTAGGTTATGTTAAAAACGCGTTGTTTTTTAATGATTTTTGTTTTCCGGGTTACATCGCATGACGAAATTTGCAGGAATAATAGTTTTTGTTTCGGCTTTGATCGTGGCGCTTGGGTGGCTTGCTGGCGGGGGGTCCGTCGACAAAAACGCGGCCAAGTTTGTTGAACGGTTAGATAGTTTTCAGGTTTGAGCGCCTGCCGAAACAAGGGAAAAAGAGGCCTTTGCGCCTCTTTTTTCTTTTCCTACATGGTTGCCGTGGCAGCGAAATAGGCATCTAGCTGGGGTTGCAACCACGCCCATAAGTCGGGTGCGCCGCGTTTGACCGGAGTGCCGACACGGGTTTCGATCTGCGCATAACTGACATCATAATCCACCCATGATCCGCCGCCCGTTGCCAGGTTTCCGACTGGTGCCTGAAAACGGTCGACTGCCTTGGCAAAGCGGGCATCGGGACTGTCGGCTGCTTCGAACTCATGCCACAGAGACAGAAAGGTCGCCTTTTGATTATCCGGTAGCATCCCGAACAGGCGCTCTGCTGCGGCTTGTTCTTCAGCTTCTTGGGCCGCGTGGTCGACATGACCATGAATGGGGTTATCCCCGGCGTCGATCTCAACAACATCATGCAGCAGAAGCATTTGTAAAACGCGGTCAATGGACACATCGGGTGCTGCGTATTCGGACAGAATCCAAGCGTACAGCATGATGTGCCATGAATGCTCGGCCGAATTCTCGAACCGCTCACCGCTGAGCAAGCGCGAAGCCCGGTAGACGGATTTCAGTTGGTCGCTTTCGGCAAGAAATCCAAGGCGAGCTGAGAATGAAGTCTGTGCAGGGGTGTCTCCGATCAGCAGGCTTTGCGCTGCGGTATAGGCGTCTGGAAATTCGGTCTTCAGATAAGCGGCCCGCCCGCCGTTCAGATTGTCCTGAACAATAGCTTTGTGATCCGCCCTCGGGGCTGCGGCGCAGAGGACCTGAAACATCGGCTGGCAGCGATCAAGGGATTTCGCGAATCTGGCGTCTTGGGTCTGATCGGCTTCGAACTCTTGCCACAGGTTCAGACAAGCCTCGGCCTGATCTTCGGGCAAAAGATCGAACAATTCTGACGCGGCGGCTTGCTCGGCCCGTTCGACCGCTTGCCAATCGGTTTGCAGATGGATCGGATGATCGCCGACAATGATTTCGACCAAATCATGCAGCAACAGCATGCGGATGACCCGATCAATGCTGACACCTTCATCAGCCAAGGGTTGCATAACCAGCGCCCAAAGCGCGAGTTGCCAGCTGTGTTCTGCCGCGTTTTCAGCGCGGGATTGATCCAGAAGAAAATTCGCGCGATCGACCGATTTCAGCCTGTCCACGCGTTTGAGAAATTCGATTTGCGCGGACAGTCTGTTTGTCATTGTTTTTCGATCGCTTTCAATTTGGAGCGGTGATCCGAGAGCCTCTGGATCACGAACTTGCGGGCTTTGCGCTCGGCCAACCGCACGCGAATTTCGGTCAGGAAGGCTTCTTCCAAAGTCTGCGAGGACGCACCCAGATGTTCGCCCACTTCGACAAAGAAACGGTCGTCGCCGGTTTCATCCATCACTTTCATTGTGTCCTCGGCCAGCTTGGCGGCCAGGGTGGTGATGGTGTCAGACATCAGCGTGTGTTCTCGGTCAGGCGGCGTTTCACATAGTCGCTGACATCGGTCATCAGAGTATCCATGTGACGATCCTGGAAGAAGTGATCGGCGCCATCAACCTCGTTATGGGTGATGGTGATTCCCTTTTGTTCGTGCAGCTTGTTCACCAGCGAGGTTGTGTCCGCAGGTGGTGCCACGCGGTCGGCTGATCCGTTGATGATCAGGCCCGAGGACGGGCAGGGTGCCAGGAACGAAAAGTCGTACATATTTGCAGGGGGTGACACGCTGATAAAGCCGGTGATTTCCGGGCGCCGCATCAACAACTGCATTCCGATCCATGCACCAAACGAGAAACCCGCGACCCAGCAGTGTTTCGAGTTGTTGTTCATTGACTGCAGGTAATCCAGCGCCGAGGCTGCGTCGCTCAACTCACCAACACCCTGGTCGTATTCACCCTGGCTGCGACCCACGCCACGGAAATTGAACCGCAAAACGGTAAAGCCCATGTTGTAGAATGCGTAATGCAGGTTGTAGACCACCTTGTTGTTCATGGTCCCGCCAAATTGAGGATGCGGATGAAGCACGATGGCGATCGGTGCGTCTTTTTCCTTTTGCGGGTGGTAGCGGCCTTCCAGGCGGCCTTCGGGTCCGGGAAAAATCACCTCGGGCATGTGTGCTTTGGTCCTGTCTTTTTCTTCTTGGTGCCGGGATATACTTGACGGTTATCGTCGGGCACCTTAGAACGGTTCTAATAATTTTGCATTGCGCAATGCGCTGCCCGTCGGAGATACGCACTGGCAGCGGCGGCGTCAATGTTTTCGCGCGTTATCGACCAAAAGGGGACGAGAATGAAGCTTTCGACCAAGGGTCGCTACGCGATGGTAGCTATGGCCGATATCGCCCTGCAACCGACAGATACGCTTGTAACGCTGAGTGAGATTTCTGAGCGGCAGGACATCTCACTGCCTTATCTTGAGCAATTGTTCGTGAAACTACGCCGAGCCGATCTGGTCTCATCGGTTCGCGGACCGGGTGGTGGGTATCGGTTGTCGCGGTCGCCTTCGGAAATTCGCGTGGTCGAGATTCTGTCGGCGGTCGACGAAACAGTGGATGCGCTGCAAAAAGGCGCAGGGGCGTCGGGTGCGTCATCAGGAAGCCGGGCGCAATCGCTAAGCAACCGCTTGTGGGAAGGGCTAAGCGCCCATGTTTATGTTTTTCTGCATCAAACCCGACTGTCGGACGTAATCAGGAACGATTTGGCCCCGTGTCCCGCGGTTCCTAGCCTGTTTGCAGTGGTGGACGAGTGAGATTATGCACTTGGTCTATGAAAACGCGATACCAATTCGCATTCGTGAAAAGGTGACTCCATGAGTCGTGTTTACCTGGATCATAATGCCACGACTCCTTTGCGCCCCGAGGCCAGAGAGGCGATGATCGCGGCGATGGAGGTTTGCGGCAACCCGTCTTCGGTGCATGCCGAGGGACGTGCCGCCAAGGCCTTGATCGAGAAGGCGAGGGCGCAAATCGCGGCGGCCTTTGGTGCGGATGGGGCGGATATCGTATTCACGTCGGGTTCCACCGAGGGGGCGGCGCTGACCTTACGCGGGCGTGGCCTGCATGGATCTGCTGTTGAGCATGACGCGGTAAGATCCTGGATTACAGAAGACTTGCCAGCGGACGCCTCGGGCCGCGTTCAAGTCTCCGATCCTGCTCAATCGACCTTGCAGCTGGCGAATTCGGAAACCGGTATCGTGCAGGCTTTGCCTGCGGGGCTTGCTGTAACCGATGCGACGCAAGCTTTTGGAAAACTACCGGTGGCCTTCAACTGGCTGGGTGCCCAAATGGCGCTGATCTCAGCGCATAAATTGGGTGGCCCCAAGGGTGTTGGTGCTGTTGTGATGAAACGCGGCACGGATTTGCCTGCCCAAATCCAAGGCGGTGGTCAGGAAATGGGGCGCCGGTCGGGTACCGAAAATGTCATTGGAATCGCGGGCTTCGGGGCCGCAGCAGAAGCCGCTGCACGGGATCTTTCCAATGGGGTTTGGGACCAGGTCAAAGAAATTAGAAATATTCTAGAAAATGCCCTTGAGGCCGGTTCTAAATTGACTATTTTTGTCGGAAAGGATCAGGATCGCCTGCCTAACACATTGTGTTTTGCCACCCCGGGATGGAAAGGCGAAACGCAGGTCATGCAAATGGACCTGGCGGGGTTTGCCATCAGCGCGGGTTCTGCCTGTTCCAGTGGCAAGGTGCGCGCCAGCGCGGTCCTCACGGCAATGGGGTATGATGAGGTCACGGCAGCCAGCGCAATACGCGTTTCGCTGGGACCTTTTACGACGAAAGAAGATGTGCTGCGTTTCGCTGAAACGTGGCTGGAAAAAGAGAAAAAGCATCGCGCGCGTGCCGCGTGATCTGACGGAGTGAAGGAAATGGCCGCTTTGGACCAGACCCAGGTAAAAGAAGGTGTCGATCAGGAAACCGTGGACGCGGTGCGCGAGGCTGGCACTTATAAATACGGCTGGGATACCGATATCGAAATGGAGTACGCGCCCAAAGGTGTGAACCCGGATATCGTTCGACTGATCTCTGACAAAAACGAAGAACCCGAATGGATGACCGAATGGCGTCTGTCGGCCTTTGAACGCTGGACCAAGATGGAAGAGCCGACCTGGGCGATGGTACATTACCCGCCGATCGACTTTCAGGACCAGTATTACTATGCCCGTCCCAAGTCGATGGAAGAAAAGCCAAAATCGCTGGACGAGGTCGACCCCAAACTGCTGGCCACCTATGAAAAGCTGGGCATTCCGCTGAAAGAACAGATGATTTTGGCCGGCGTCGAAGGCGCCGAGAATGCGCCCGCCGAGGGCCGTAAGGTCGCTGTGGACGCGGTATTTGACTCGGTCTCTGTTGGTACGACCTTCAAGGATGAGCTTGCCAAAGCTGGTGTGATCTTCTGCTCGATCTCTGAGGCGATCAAGGAACACCCTGAACTGGTTAAGAAGTACTTGGGCACTGTGGTTCCGGTATCCGACAACTTCTATGCCACGCTGAACTCGGCCGTATTCTCGGACGGATCGTTCGTTTACATCCCACCGGGTGTTCGCTGCCCGATGGAGCTGAGCACCTATTTCCGCATCAACGCCGAAAACACTGGTCAGTTCGAACGCACGCTGATCATCGCCGATAAGGGATCATATGTGTCCTATTTGGAAGGCTGCACCGCGCCGCAACGTGATACCGCGCAGTTGCATGCCGCTGTGGTTGAGATCATCGTCGAAGAAGATGCTGAAGTTAAATACTCGACCGTTCAGAACTGGTTCCCCGGTGATGAAAACGGCAAGGGCGGTATCTATAACTTTGTGACCAAGCGGGCGGATTGCCGGGGCGACCGGTCCAAGGTGATGTGGACGCAGGTCGAAACCGGCTCGGCCGTGACCTGGAAATACCCGTCCTGCATCCTGCGTGGCAATGAAAGCCAAGGTGAGTTCTATTCGATCGCGATTGCCAACAATTATCAGCAGGCCGATACCGGCACCAAGATGATTCACTTGGGCAAGAACACAAAGTCGCGCATCGTGTCCAAGGGCATCAGCGCGGGCAAGGCGCAGAACACCTATCGCGGGCTGGTTTCGATGCACCCCAAGGCGAAGGACAGCCGGAACTATACGCAGTGTGACAGCCTGCTGATCGGTGACAAATGCGGCGCACATACGGTTCCGTATATCGAGGTCAAGAACAACTCGAGCCGTGTGGAACACGAAGCGACGACATCCAAAGTGGACGACGATCAGCTGTTCTACTGCCGCCAGCGCGGTATGGACGAGGAAGAAGCCGTGGCCTTGGTCGTCAACGGGTTCTGCAAGGACGTGCTGCAGGCATTGCCGATGGAGTTTGCTATGGAGGCGCAGCAGCTTGTTGCAATCTCGCTGGAAGGCTCGGTTGGGTAGAAGCAATCTGGAAAAGGCTTCCTCTGGGACGACTGTGAAATGCCAAAATTTTTTGACATCAACAGGTTGCACCACCTGATCGATCTTCTCGGTCCGGCAAGATTAACGCGCGTCGTGGATATCGGAGCCAATCCACTAGATGAATCACCCTACTACAAACTCAGGGATGCGAAGCTGTGTGAAGTGTGGGGTTTTGAACCTCAACCAGAGGCATATGCCCAATTGGTTGAGTCAGCAGGATCGCAGGAACACTATCTACCGTATGCTGTGGGGTGCGGAGGTGAACAAACGCTCAACGTCTACAGGAGCAGTGGTTTTACGTCTTTTTACGAGCCAAATCCGGATTGGTTGGCAACTCTAGGGAAGTGGGACAAACAACTCACGCTTAAAGAAAAGTTGGATGTTGTCGGACATCGTCTGGACGATATTGAAGGCTTGCCCGAGTTTGATTTGCTCAAAATCGACGTTCAGGGTGCCGAGACCCAGATTTTTGAAGAAGGTGGCAAAAAGCTGAGCGAGGCATGCGCGGTTATTTCTGAAGTGGCTGCGATTCCCATCTACCAGGACCAACCACTGTTGAATGCTCAGATGACTGTTTTGGAAAGATACGGATACTCTCTTCACAAGTTTCTCTTCTTCAAACCGAGAGCGTTGCATGGAAGCAAGTTGTCCAAACGCCTGCGCCCAAGGTTTCACGCCAACCAGTTGACCGATGGGGACGCAGTGTTTCTGCGAAACTTGTTGAACTTGGATAAAGTGGAAAGCGAAAAACTAAAGCACCTCGCCATTCTGGCCGACTCGGTATTCGAAAGCTTCGATGTCGCGGCTCTTTCTCTGACAGAACTATTGAAACGTGGAGAAATTTCTGAGGAATCCGCGAATAGTTATGTTGACCAATTGCACAAAACAACCTGAAACGATACGCGCTCCCTGACTGGGGCAGAAAGAGAAAACATGCTGGAAATCAAAAACCTGCACGTACAGCTTGAAGACGAAGATAAGCAAATCCTCAAGGGTGTGGACCTGACGGTCGAGCCTGGCAAGGTACACGCGATCATGGGACCGAATGGCTCGGGCAAATCGACGCTCAGCTATGTGCTTTCGGGACGTGACGGCTATGAAGTCACCGAAGGTACGGCGACGTTGGAAGGCGAAGACCTGCTGGACATGGAGCCAGAAGAGCGTGCTGCCGCTGGCGTCTTTCTTGCGTTCCAGTATCCGGTCGAAATTCCCGGCGTTGGCAACATGACTTTCCTGCGCACGGCGGTAAACGCTCAGCGGAAAGCGCGCGGAGAAGAGGAGCTGTCAGCGGCAGACTTCCTGAAAGAAGTGCGCGCCAAGGCCAAGACGCTGAAAATCGACGCCGATATGCTCAAGCGTCCGGTCAATGTTGGTTTCTCGGGCGGTGAGAAAAAGCGCAACGAGATCCTGCAGATGGCTATGCTGGAACCCAAGATGTGCATCATGGACGAAACCGACTCGGGTCTCGACGTGGATGCGATGAAGCTGGTGTCCGAAGGCGTGAACGCGCTGCGCAACGAAGGTCGCAGCTTTTTGGTCATCACCCACTATCAGCGGCTGCTGGATCACATCAAACCGGACGTCGTACACATCATGGCTGACGGTCGTATCGTGAAGACCGGCGGACCCGAGCTGGCGTTGGAAGTTGAACATAACGGCTATGCCGACATTCTGGCCGAGGTGAACTGATGGCTTTGCCACAAGAGAAACTGACCGCAACCGAGGAGCGGCTGGCATCCCTGGCCATGCCCGAGATGTGCGGATGCACCCGTGCCGCACGCGAGGATGCGCTTGCGCGTGTGCAAGAGATGGGCCTGCCTGGCCGTCGCGATGAGTACTGGAAGTACACACGTCCTGATACGCTGATCTCGGCTCAAGCACCGCGCGCCGAGGTTTTCGATGCGGGCGAGCCCATGATTTTCGAAGACATGGACAATCTGAAAATTGTCTTCGTCGACGGAGTATTCAGCCCCGAGGAATCCGATGATCTGACACTTGAGGGGGTGATGATCGACCGGATCGAGGATATCTGCGGCAAGGATATTCACTGGGCCAAAGAGCTGTATGGCGCGTTAGAGAGCCGTGGCCAGACCCCAGTGCCGCGTCCGCTGGCTGCGCTGAACACAGCCTTTGCCAAAGATGGTGTTGCCATCCATGTGACAGGCAAACCGTCCAAGCCGATCTGCCTGATGTATCGTCACGCCTCGGAAACATCGGACGCGATGCTGCATCACGTGATCCGTGTCGAACCAGATGCCGAAGTCACCGTGCTTGAGGTTGGTCCGGCCGCGTCGCGCTTTAACAAGGTGATGGAGATCGACATCGCCGACAATGGGACGCTGCATCATGTGCGCGCGCAAGGTCGCGATCATGAACGTCGGGCAATGACTCATATGTTCGCCCGTCTGGGAACGGAATCGACCTATAAGTCATTTACCCTGACCGCAAACGGCGTTCTGACCCGCAATGAGCAGGTCGTGGAACTGACCGGAGATGATGCGGTTGCCCATGTGGCAGGTGCATGTGTCGGAGACGGTGATTTTCACCATGACGACACAGTGTTTATCACCCATGACGCGGTGAACTGCGAAAGCCGCCAGGTGTTCAAGAAGGTTCTGCGCAACGGTGCGACCGGCGTCTTCCAGGGTAAGATCCTCGTGAAAGAAGGCGCGCAGAAGACAGATGGCTATCAGATCAGCCAGTCGCTTCTGTTGGACGACGACAGCCAGTTCCTCGCCAAGCCCGAGCTTGAGATCTATGCCGATGATGTGGCCTGTTCACACGGCTCGACCTCGGGCGCGATTGACGAGACGGCTCTGTTCTACCTGCGATCACGCGGCGTTCCGGTCAAAGACGCAACCAACATGCTGACACTGGCCTTTCTGGCCGAAGCGGTGGACGAGATCGAAGACAGCGAAGTTGCTGAAAAGATCGTGAACCGTTTGGAAGATTGGCTGGCGCGCCGCAGCTGATGCCAGTCACATCGGATATCGTGGCCACGTACCGGGGGCCGGGGCGCGTCGTGCGTCGGCTTCTGGATTTGGGGCAGCGGGAAGACAGGGCCTTGGTCTTTGTCATGGGGTTTTGCGTGGTGGCTTTCATCGCACAGCTTCCCGGCCTCGCGCGGCGGGCGCATTTGGAAGGGCTTGAGCTGAACGCGCTGATGGCCGCGGCTTTGCTAGGCACTGTTTTCATACTGCCGTTGCTGTTTTACCTTCTGGCGTTCGTATCCTACGGGGCCGCTCGTTTGGTTGGCGGTCGCGGCACGGCTTACGGTGCCCGTCTGGCTTTGTTTTGGGCTTTACTGTCGTCGACACCATTGGTGTTGTTGAACGGTCTGGTGGCGGGTCTCATCGGGCCAGGACCTGCGTTAACCCTGGTAGGGGCAGCCTGGTTTGGCGTGTTTATCTGGTTCTGGCTGGCGGGCCTGAGACAAACACAAAGGCAGGCGGAATGAATTTCTCGACCCTAGGTAACATTGCGGTCCTGACGCTGGTCAACCCGGCTGAAGCGGCCCGGCACCTATTATCCTTTCGCGTCGGGCGCGAAGTTCTGTGGCTGGCCTTCTGTCTGGCCGTCGTTTTGAATGGGCTGGTGCAGTTTGGGATCGAATATCTGGTTCCTTCGCCGGAAGGCCTGAATGTTCCTGCACCCGAACCGATTTTCATGAGCCTTATCCGCTCGGCAGCCCTAATGATGTTCAGCATTGCGGCGTTCCTGTTCGTCGGGCGTTTGCTGGGCGGGCGCGCGTCATTCGACGAGATCATGACGCTGACGGTCTGGTTGCAGTTCCTGCAAAGCGCGGCGATGTTCGTAACGCTTGTGCTGGCAATTTTCGTTCCGGTTTTGATGGTGCTGTTTTTGTTTGCCACAGCGCTGGTGAGCCTTTACGTCACGCTGCATTTCCTCAATGAAGCGCATAAGTTTGGAACGCTTTGGAAATCCTTTGGGGTCATAGTGTTGTCTGCGTTGATCGCAGCCCCCTTTGTCCTCGCTCTAACACCCAGCGGCCCGGTATAGGGATATGAAGACCATGTATGACGTAGAAAAAATCCGCGCGGACTTTCCGATTCTGTCGCGTGAGGTAAACGGCAAACCGCTGACTTATCTGGACAATGGTGCCTCTGCGCAGAAACCTCAGGTTGTGATCGACGCGGTGACCCGCGCCTATGCCGAGGAATACGCGAATGTGCATCGTGGCCTGCATTACCTGTCCAACCTCGCGACCGAAAAGTACGAGTCCGTCCGCGGCACCATCGCCCGTTTCCTTGGGGCGGCGGATGAGAATGAGATCGTCCTGAACTCGGGCACGACCGAGGGGATCAACCTTGTGGCCTATGGCTGGGCGATGCCGCGCCTTCAGGCCGGGGATGAGATTGTCCTTAGCGTCATGGAGCATCACGCCAACATCGTTCCCTGGCATTTCCTGCGCGAACGGCAGGGGGTTGTCCTGAAGTGGGTCGATATCGATGCGGATGGCGGGCTGGACCCGCAGGCCGTGATCGATGCAATCGGTCCCAAGACCAAGCTGGTCGCGGTCACGCAATGCTCGAACGTGCTGGGAACGGTGGTGGATGTTAAGGCCATTACCGAAGGTGCGCATGCCAAAGGCGTTCCGGTGCTGGTCGACGGCAGCCAGGGTGCCGTGCATATGCCGGTCAATGTGTCGGATATCGGCTGCGACTTTTATGCAATCACCGGGCACAAGCTGTATGGCCCGTCCGGTTCGGGCGCGATCTATATTAAATCCGAACGCATGGCCGAGATGCGCCCCTTCATCGGTGGCGGCGACATGATCAAAGAGGTCAGCAAAGATCAGGTGATCTACAACGACCCCCCAATGAAGTTTGAGGCCGGAACACCCGGTATCGTGCAAACGATTGGTTTAGGCGTGGCGCTTGACTATATGATGGACCTGGGGATGGAGAACATCGCCGCCCACGAAGGCGCGCTTCGCGACTATGCGATGCAGCGGCTGACCGGTTTGAACTGGCTGCAGGTACAAGGCACACGTCCCGATAAGGCCGCTATTTTCAGCTTTACGCTGGATGGGGCAGGGCATGCGCATGACGTGTCGACGATCCTCGACAAAAAAGGGGTTGCCGTGCGGGCCGGTCATCATTGCGCTGGTCCACTGATGGATTTTTTCGGCGTGACCGCCACCTGCCGCGCCAGCTTTGGACTGTACAACACCAAAGATGAGGTCGACACGCTGGTCGATGCCCTTGAACTGGCGCATGATTTGTTTGCCTAAAAGCTGGTCGATCCGGGTGGATTTTCAGTTGCACCCGGATCGGAACAAGGATAGCTAACGGCCAAGGCACCTGTAGCTCAGCTGGATAGAGCGCTGCCCTCCGAAGGCAGAGGCCAGAGGTTCGAATCCTCTCAGGTGCGCCATACCACCTCGCATTAGCAGTTATTCTGAGTGTCTTATATTGGAGACTGCGTCCCTTAATTTGACGCTATGATGACTGGTTCTGATACAGTCCGGTAAGCGACAATATCTGGTCGATGGAACGCAGTTCATCGAGGTTGAACTGTTCTTTTCATAAGGAGTAATTCTAGGTTACTTAAAAACAAAGAGCGCCCAGAGGCGCTCGTTGTTTTTTAAGATTTTGGAAGTGTTAACCGCCCCAGCTACGGACCTCACCGCAGTCCATATGGACGAAATTCGAGCGGGAGTACTTGCCCACTCCACCAGCGCGGCAGGACATTGCAGCCTTGGCCATTTGCGACACTGAACGCGACGACAGGCGCAGGTCAGCCGCTTGGCCTTTCATGTGCAATGAGTTCTTGGCAACCCGACGAGAACGAGACCGAAGCATCGCGTTGGTTTGCGGAGAACGATAGCCGGACAGCAGCATATAGGGCTCATTTACGTCCAGAAGGTTATGCGATGCAGCCATGATGTCGATCGTGCGCAGATCCATGTCTTTGCTTTGATCAGTCCGCCAGTCACGCATGAAGTGGTTCACTTCTTTGACAGCGTCCTTGATGTATTTTCCATCGACCCAATATATCATATCAATCCGTTCGCCGGTGCGACCGGAATACATACGAATACGTCGGATATCGCCGCCGCCTCGAAGGAAACCTGCTGCATTGGAATAGGTCGGTGCGGCCACAACTGCCGTAGCTGCAAATGCGCCCAGAAGGGCACGCCGGGTCAAGCCCGATGTACTGCTCATCGTCATTTCAGTTTCGTCCCGTACTGTTCCTGCCTGCACACGATGTTACGCGCGCGATATTAATTTTTTCCCATCCCAGATGCGGGATTTATGACACAGTCGGTTTTGTCCGCCAAGAAGTCTTTCGGATTCATCAATTCAAGGGGGAAATTTCGGCAGTTTTTTGCGCAGGTGATGCGAATATGTATAATATTGAGACATTTGGCGGCGCATTTCCGCCGGGCGATGCAAAGACGCATCACGCACCGAAAGATGCGCCAGGTTGATACGTTTGTGAATAGACAACGCGCCCAAGGCGTAACCATATTTGATCCGCGCGCATTTCTGCTGCGTAAAATAATGAATAATCAAGGCCATCCAATGTTCTCAGGTATTCGGACCCGTTCTGGTATTATTTTCACCGCATGTTTTCTGGCTTCGGCGTCCGTAGTGAATGCAGACACCCGGCCAGCGACGGCGTTTCAGATGGCTGTTGCCGAATTTGCGCCCTCGGGGTCAGGAATCGCCGAGTTTTACCGCGAGAATGGTTTTGCCCCGGTTTGGGTTGGCGAAACGCCGCTACATTCGGCGCGCCGCGCACGGCTGATCCAGGCCTTGTCATCGACTGATATGCATGGATTGCCGCAGGGTTCGGAGAGCGTCCAGTCCCTTGTGGAACAGATGCAAGAGGCCCGTACGACGCGCGATCTGGGCGCTGTTGAGATCAGTCTGACCCGCGCTTTCGCTGAATACGCGCGCAATCTTCAGTCGGGCGCGCTGCGCCCATCCCAGATTGATGATGGGTTAGTGCGCAAGGTTCAAAGGGCTTCGACAAAGGAGCACTTGCAGGGGTTGATCGCAGGGGAAAATGGCTCGTATTTCGATCAATTGGCCCCGCAAACAACCCAGTACCGGGCGTTGATGAAGCACAAGTTGGTGCTGCAGGACCTCATCCATCAAGGCGGTTGGGGCGCGACGGTTCCTGTTGCCAAGTTGGAGTATGGTGACACTGGGCCCAATGTAATAAAGCTGCGGAACCGTTTGGTTTCCATGGGATATCTGCGTCCAACGGCCAATCCGGATTTCGATTCGGCTTTGTTGGGTGCCGTGCAAGCATTCCAGACAGATCATGGTCTTGCGCCGGACGGTGTGGCCGGTCAGGGCACGATTTCCGAGCTGAACCGCAGCGCCGCAGACCGTCTAAAGGCTGTCTATGTCGCATTGGAGCGCGAGCGCTGGTTGCCGCGCGAACGGGGTGAGCGGCACATTTTGGTAAATCAGGCTGATTTCTCGGCCAAGATTGTCGATGACGGTTTGGTCACGTTCGAAACGCGCACGGTGATCGGCAAGAACACACATGACCGACGCAGCCCCGAGTTCTCGGACGAGATGGAGCATATGGTCATCAACCCCAGTTGGTATGTGCCGCGCTCGATCATCACCAAGGAATACCTGCCCCAACTGCAATCAAATCCCAACGCCGTCGGCCATATCCAGATCACCGACCGCAGCGGTCGGCAGGTCAATCGCGGCGCGGTGGATTTCACCCAGTTCAACGCGCGAAACTTTCCGTTTGCGATGCGCCAACCGCCCAGCAAAAGCAATGCGCTTGGGCTGGTGAAGTTCATGTTCCCTAACAAGTACAACATCTATCTGCATGATACGCCTCAGAAAAGTCTGTTCGCGCGTGAGGTGCGGGCGTTCTCGCACGGGTGTATCCGCCTAGCAGATCCGTTTGATTTCGCCTATGCGTTGTTGGCCAAGCAGGAAGAAAACCCAAAGGCGTTTTTTCAGCGTGTTCTGGCCACGGGTAAGGAAACCACGGTGCAATTGGAACAGCATGTTCCGGTTCACCTGATCTACCGCACGGCTTATGTCGGCCCCAAGGGTGAGGTTCAGTATCGCCGGGATGTCTATGACCGTGATCGGAAAATCTGGGAGGCCTTGCAGAAAGCAGGGGTGGCCCTGCCGGACGTTCAGGGGTAATCAGCAGGGCAGATCCTTAAACCAGGAAGCCCGATATGCACTACACCATCCAGCAAATCGCCGACTCCCTCGGAGCTGAAAGCGACGGCGATACAGATCTGATCGTTGAACGCGCGGCCGAGCCCGGCGACGCGACGATAAACGATCTGGCGATGGCGATGTCTCCGAAATATGCCGAGGCGCTAAGTAGCGGCTCGGCGCGGGCAGCTGTGTTGTGGGAAGGCGCAGATTGGCAATCGCTGGGGTTGGAGGCCGCTATTTTCGTGCCCCGTCCGCGCATGGCGATGGCCGGGGTCACCGCAATGCTGGACCGCGGGCAGGGCGTTGCGCCGGGCATTCACCCGTCAGCCGTCATCGACCCAACAGCAGAGATCGCAGAAAATGCAGCCATCGGCCCCTTGGTCGTCATCGGTGCGCGGGTTCGTATTGGCAAAGGCGCAGTTATCGGCCCGCATTGCGTGATTGGCATGGATACGGTTCTGGGCGAAAACGCCATGTTACGTGAGATGGTTAGCATCGGGTCCAGGGCGCAGATCGGTGATCGTTTCATTGCCCAACCCGGCGCACGGATCGGGAGCGACGGGTTCAGCTTTGTTACCCCCGAGGTTTCGGATGTTGAGAATGTCCGCAAAACAATGGGCGACAAAGGTGATGCGCGGGCGCAAAGCTGGCTTCGCATTCACTCGCTGGGTGCAGTTGAGATCGGGGATGACGTTGAAGTCGGCGCCAATTGTACCGTCGACAACGGAACGATCCGGAATACCTGCATCGGAAACGGGTCCAAGTTGGACAATCTTGTGCATGTGGGGCACAACACACGGGTTGGGCAGGATTGTCTAATTTGTGGTCAGGCTGGCGTGTCCGGCTCGGTCGAGATTGGCAATAACGTGGTACTGGGTGGCCAGACCGGCGTGGTCGACAACATCTTTATCGGTGACGGCGTGATAGCGGCGGGCGGCACTAAAATCCTGTCCAACGTTCCTGCGGGTCGGGTACTAATGGGATATCCGGCCATCAAAATGGAAACCCATACCGACATCTACAAAGCACAACGTCGTTTGCCCCGCATGGCGCGTGACGTTGAGGCGTTGAAAAAGGCTGTTTTCAAACAGCCCCCGAGTGATTAAATCATCCGCAACGGGAAAATCAGAGGACCGACATGAGCATCACCGACCGCGTCATCGCAATCATTGCTGAGCAGGCCGTGCTGGAGCCTTCGGACGTCACGCCCGAAAGTACACTTGAAGATCTGGGTATCGACAGCCTGGGTCTGGTCGAGAGCATTTTCGCCATCGAAGAAGAGTTCGATATCTCGGTCCCGTTCAACGCGAATGAACCACAAGCCAGTGATTTCGATATCTCAAATGTGGCAGCGATCATTGCCGGGATCGAAAAGCTTGTGTCGGAAAAGGTCTGACCTGAAATTATGAAACGCGTTGTTATTTCCGGGGCCGGGACGATTAATTCGCTGGGTCACTCTGTCCCTGATACGCTTGAAGCTATGCGCGAAGGGCGTTGTGGTATCTCGCAACTTGAATTCCGCGATGTTGAGCGGCTTTCCATCAAAATCGGCGGCCAAGTGCGCGGGTTCGAGGCCGAAGGGCGGTTTAATCGCCAGCAGATGAGCCTTTACGATCGCTTTACGCAATTCACGCTGACCGCCGCGAAAGAGGCGATTGACCAATCCGGGATCGAGTTTCACGGAGATCTTGCTGCTCGGTCCGGTGTCGTTCTTGGCACCGCCGGTGGCGGCGTGTCCACTTGGGACGATAATTACCGTTCCGTCTACGAGGACGGTAAAAACCGTGTGCATCCATTTGTGGTGCCCAAACTGATGAACAACGCGGCGGCCAGCCACGTGTCTATGGAACATAACCTGAAGGGGCCAAGTTTTACGGTTTCAACCGCTTGCGCCTCATCCAATCACGCGATGGCATTGGCGTTTCAGATGGTCCGCAGCGGCGCCGCACCTGCAATGATCACGGGTGGATCAGAATCCATGTTGTGTTTTGGCGGCGTCAAAGCCTGGGAAGGCCTGCGCGTGATGTCCAAGGACGCTTGCCGCCCGTTCAGCGCCAACCGAAATGGAATGGTGCAGGGCGAAGGGGCTGGGGCTTTTGTCTTTGAAGAATACGAACATGCGCGCGCACGAGGGGCAGATATCCTGTGTGAGGTTGTCGGCTTTGCCATGTCCTCGGATGCGTCTGACATCGTGATGCCCAGTAAGCAGGGCGCGGCACGGGCCATGTCAGGTGCGCTGACCGATGCGCGCCTGAATGCGGACCAGGTCGGGTACATCAATGCGCATGGGACGGGCACAGCGGCGAACGACAAGACCGAATGCGCGGCGGTGGCCGGTGTGTTCGGGCCGCACGCGGACGACCTGATGATATCGTCCACGAAATCCATGCACGGGCATTTGATTGGGGGTACAGGCGCGGTCGAGTTGCTGGCATGTATCATGGCGTTGCGCGACGGGGTGATCGCCCCAACCATCGGTTATGAAGATCCAGATCCCGAATGTGCATTGGACGTGGTGCCAAATGAGGCGCGAGATGCGAAGGTGGATGTTGCGCTTAGCAATGCGTTTGCCTTTGGCGGGTTGAACGCGGTTTTGGCTCTGAAACGGGTCTGAAGCTTTGGAAGCAAAACGACAAAACGCCGCCCGAAGGACTGGGCGGCGTTTTCTGTTTTACTAGTCATTAGTTTTTGATGACTTCCAGCTGGTCAAACCCGGCAGTGAACCCTGCTAGTGATATTTCCAATTGCAGCGCCTGCGAAGGTGCCAGAACAGAAACCATCGACAAGGTACCTTTGGTCCCACCCTTCAAAGCTTCGAGGTCTTGCTGGGTAAAGCCCACTCGCGCAAGGCACCCAACGGGGTTGCAGTGGTGATAATTGTATCGTTTGCCCGGCGCTCCGTCGATCGACAAGGATATCTGAGCTTGCAAAAGCACCTCGAGGGGCACAACGATGATCGCAGCAGCTACGACCGGAGCTTCTTCGGGCAGCTTTTCAATCGTTATTTCCGCAATGGGCTGGTCTTGCTGACCGGTCAGAATCTGTCGCATGACACAAGGTTCGCTGTCAGTTCCTGTATTGATGCACATGACTGCCCAGTCGCCGGTCTCTTCCTTAAGGTACTGCTCGCCAATACGCGGGCCGGATTCCCCAAGATCCAGGTCAGCACCGGTTTGGGTTTGCGGAGCCTCGGCATCCTGCGTTGCTTCTTGTGCATAAGCGGCACCACACCAAAGCGCAGCGGCCACAAGGCTGAGAGATAGAGTGTTCTTGATCATGAATGCCTCGGCAATGTGATTGAGCTTTTTGACCCGTCTATCATCCTTGGATCATGGTGTCAGGCATTAAGCTGCACAAATGGGTGACCGTAGTCAGCTTTTTGCCGCTTTCCAGTGCTTGAAACCTGGATGAAACAAAAAAGAAAGGGAACCGGTGGAGCGGCTCCCTTTCATAAAATTTTCTCCCCGTCGGACTGGCCGACTTAGTTATGCGCAGACGTTACGAAAGGCGGTCGCATGCGTCAACTGAAAACCTGAAATTTTAATGGAAGAACCAGCATTGCTTTAAAAAAACCGCGCCCGAAGGCGCGGTCAGTCGACAGGGAGGAAGTTTGCCGCACCCGACCTCTGACAGCGAGGGCAGCAAAATGACTATCGCAGTCAAAGGTTAACTTTGTATGCTGGGTCCAGATCGGTGGAAATTAAGGCATTACCTACATGGACAAAAACATTTTTCTAGGCGGCGCGGGTGAAGATTACAGCCAGCCTCAAAACCTGACCCTCAAATATGCCAACCGGCACGGGTTGATCGCAGGGGCGACGGGCACAGGCAAAACGGTGACGTTGCAAATCCTGGCCGAGGGGTTCTCGGCTGCCGGCGTCCCGGTGTTTCTATCCGATGTCAAAGGCGACTTGTCCGGGTTGGCAATGGCGGGCAGTGAAAGTCACAAGTTGCACCAGGCGTTTCAGGATCGCGCGGCGCGCATCGGCTTTCAGGATTATACCTATGCTGCATGCCCGGTAACATTTTGGGATCTGTTCGGCGAACAAGGCCATCCTGTTCGAACGACCGTTACAGAAATGGGGCCATTGCTGTTGTCTAGGCTCATGGATCTGAGCGAGGCGCAGGAAGGTATTCTGAACATTGCTTTCCGAGTGGCGGATGAAGAAGGGATGCCGCTGCTAGACCTAAAGGATCTGCAAGCCCTGCTGGTCTGGATCGGTGAGAACCGCACACAGTTATCCCTGCGCTATGGCAATGTCTCGACTGCTTCGATTGGGGCGATTCAGCGGCGGTTGTTGGTGTTGGAAAACCAGGGCGGTACCAATTTGTTCGGAGAACCCGCGCTGGAATTGGCTGATCTGATGCGTACTGATGCGAACGGGCAGGGGATGGTGAACATCCTGGCCTCGGATAAGCTAATGGGGTCGCCGCGTCTCTATGCGACTTTCCTGTTGTGGCTGTTGAGTGAGCTGTTCGAGGAGTTGCCCGAGGTTGGCGACCCCGACAAACCCAAACTGGTGTTCTTCTTTGATGAGGCCCATTTGTTGTTCGAAGATGCGCCCAAGGTTTTGGTAGACAAAGTAGAGCAGGTCGCACGGCTGATCCGTTCCAAGGGTGTCGGCGTCTACTTCATCTCGCAAAACCCGGCGGATATTCCCGAAGATATTCTGGGACAACTTGGCAATCGGGTGCAGCACGCGCTGCGTGCCTTTACCGCGCGGGATCGCAAGAACCTGCGTTTGGCGGCCGAAACCTATCGCGAAAACCCGGCCTTCGACACCGAAACCGCAATCCGAGAGGTTGGCGTAGGTGAAGCGGTCACGTCGATGCTGCAGAAGAAGGGTGTGCCAGGTATTGTTGAACGGACGCTGATCCGTCCACCGGGAACACAACTTGGGCCAATCACCGCGTCCGAGCGTCAGGCGGTCATGACGGCGTCACCGATGCAGGTCAAGTATGGCACATTGAAGGATCGGAAATCGGCCTTTGAAATTCTGCAGGCACGCGCCGATCAGGCCGCGCAGGCTGCTGCAAAAGCAGAAGAACAAGAAGAGACACAATCTGTCGCTGAACGCGAGTTCGCCACGGCCAGGCGCTATTCCGGTGGCCGGGTCGGGCGATCTTCCTCTCGCGTAAAGCGGCAGAAAGATACCTTTGCTACAGCAATGAGCGAGGCCGTCATCAAAGAGCTAAAAGGAACAACCGGGCGCCGCATTGTTCGTGGAATTCTGGGCGGGTTGTTCCGCGCTAGGTAAGCCCAAGGCGCCGCACAGCCGTTTCGCTGCGCGGCGCTATTTGGTTACTTCAGACGACGCTGACCTTCCTGCCGGCAGTAGCCGTCAGCCTCGGCCACAGACATCTTGGTCGCGGGGTAGTCGATGGCACGATCCCAGATGACGCGATCCGGGCGGTACAACTGGCACGTCACCACACCCTTTGAGGTCTGGACCTGAACTGGATCGGTTTCCAGATCTTCGGGTGACGGGATACATGCGGCCAGGCTGGCAACAACTGTCAGCATTAGGATTTTTGGGATAAACGAAGTTTTCATGTGTCGTCTTCTTACTCTCGAGAGGTGACCTGTAGTATCAGCGTCAACTGACTAATTAACCGTGAAGGCGATCTGGCGCAGGTCCGGAAACTGCCCAACGATAATTCGGTCTATTAAGGTTCGGTTCATGAATCAAGAAACCGCGCCGATTTTGAGGCGCGGTTCCGAATATTCCCCTGAAAGTGATCTATTTCTCGGGGATCAAGCCCCTTGGACTGAATCTGAGAACAATCAGTAGGATCAACCCCATGGTCAGCAGGCGCATATGCGCGGCGCTTTCGATCAGATGTGCCTTAAGCGCGCTGCCATCAGGCAATCCAGCGGTGATCAGGTTCATCAGCCACAGCCCGATAGGTTCGACCTGAACCCACAGGAACCAGATCACGAACGCGCCCAGTACCGCACCAAAATTGTTACCCGATCCACCGACGATTACCATTACCCAGACCAGGAATGTAAACCGCAATGGCTGATACGCGCTGGGGGTCAACTGGCCGTCCAACGTTGTCATCATAGCACCTGCAATTCCGCAGATGGCCGAGCCCAGCACAAAGATCTGCAAATGGCGGCGGGTCACGTCCTTGCCCATCGCCTCGGCCGCGACCTCGTTGTCACGAATGGCGCGCATCATGCGGCCCCACGGGCTGTTCAGCGCCTTTTGCGCCATCCAGAGCAGGACCAGCAGAACGATCAGGAACAGAAACGAATAGCCCAGTTTAACCGCCAGCGTCGAAGCCGTGACTGTATCCAGCCCCAACCATTCGGCGCGAGCGACAAAGCCAGGGTCATTCTGCAGATCGACCTCGTACCCAACGACCGGCGCAGGGCGCGGGATGCCGTAGACGTTTTTGACGCCCCGGGCCAACCAGTCCTCGTTTTTCAAGATCGCGATGATGATCTCGGCAATCCCCAGCGTGGCGATGGCCAGATAGTCCGAGCGCAGGCCCAGAGCAGTTTTGCCGATCAGCCACGCTGCACCAGCTGCCAGCAATCCACCCGCGGGCCAAGCCAGCAGGACAGGCAGATTCAGGCCGCCGAGGTTGCCCGCAACAGCCGGTTCAATGGCCTCGACCGCTGCGGTATTGGGATCGAGGACAGCACGGTAAACAAAGAAGCCGATGATCAGAATGGCAATGATCGACAAAGTCCGAACCCGCCCTTTGGGCATCTTCTGCGCCACCAGAACTGTGGCCACAACGGTTGCAGCGCCCAGCAGCAGGGCCAGCACAATACCGAAACCTCCGGCAGACCAGGCGCCAGGTGTTGTCGGGGTCGAGACCAGCACAACGGCAAGCCCGCCCAACGCAACGAAACCCATGACCCCGACGTTGAACAAACCGGCAAAACCCCATTGCAGGTTCACCCCAAGCGCCATGATGGCCGAGATCAGTCCCATGTTCAGGATCAATATAGCGGCGTTCCAGCTTTGCGTGAATCCGGTCAGCAGGATTAGGCCACCGACAACAGCGAAAAGCAGCGTATTTTTGACAGGCTCGGTCATACCGCTTTCCCCTTAAACAGACCCGTAGGTTTGAACAGAAGCACGATCAGCAAAATGACAAAACTTACGGCGAATTTGTAATCGGTGGACAGGAATTGCACCAATCCCGACGGCTCCAGGCTTTCCGGGGCAAGATAGGTCAGCACCTTTTTCCAGGCGTAAGTGATCGTGACCTCAGAAAAGGCGATGATGAATCCACCCGCGATGGCCCCCACAGGACTGCCCAGACCGCCGACGATGGCCGAGGCGAAAATCGGCAGAAGTAGCTGGAAATAAACGAAAGGTTTAAAGCTCTTGTCCAGCCCGTACAGGACCCCGGCCGTGGTCGCGAGCGCCGCAACGATGATCCATGTAATCATCACCACGCGCTCGGGGTTGATACCGGACAGCAGGGCGAGATCTTCATTGTCGGAATAGGCGCGCATCGATTTGCCAGTGCGGGTTTTGTTGAGGAACCAGAACAACAGCACAACGGCAACAACTGCAACGATGACGGTAATGCCCTGAGATGTCTTGATCGCCAGCCCCTCATTCAGCCCAGTCATGGCCTTGAATTCACGTGCGGAGATCACAAACCGCTGACCGTCCGAAAACCTCTGATCGTCCGGGCCGATGATGAACCGCACCAGACCGTTCATGATGAACATCACGCCCATCGACACGATAACCAGAATGACCGGCTTGGCCTTTTGCTCGCGATAAAATCGATAGACCAATCGGTCGGTGATCAGCACCAGAACGATACAGCCCAATATGGCAAAGGGCAGAGCCAAAAGGGCGGTCGGCAGCGGACCAAAACTGACCCCAGCGGCCTGCAGCCCCCAGGTGACCAGAACGGCGATCATCGCGCCAAAGGCCATCGTGTCGCCATGGGCAAAGTTGGAAAACCGCAGGATACCGTAGATCAGCGTGACCCCCAGCGCCCCCAGTGCCAGCTGGCTGCCATAAGCAATTGCAGGCACCAACACAAAATTCGCAAGCGCGACAAGCGCGTTCAGTATGTCCATCTCACCTTCTCATTCCGCCGGGTGCGGCCTTATGGCATACCCGCGCGCAAAGACACAATATTTCAACGGTTATGGACGGTCGAATTCCGAAGAAAAACTGCATATGGGCAGCGTTCCTTTCGGGCAATCAAGGCGCGCCTGACAGGATCATGTCCGTCAGACGCGTCGCTGGTTCAGCTTTGCTGTTCTTGCGATAGTAAATGTGGTCAATTTTTGAGTGTACAGACCCCGCGTTCGTTGCGCTGTTGCCCGCCAGAGGCGCGAACTTCAAGGTGGCCGGTCTCTGATGCAACCGTGTATCCCACGCTACCGTTGCTTAGAATTTGCAGAAATTCCTGCGCGCCGAGGCTGGGGATCACAAGGACTTCATGTTCTTGACCCTCGGCCAGCAGCAAGCCCTTGGATTGCCCTTCGATCTGTTTCAGCACGACCTGGTGGGCTGGTTCAATTGGATTGCACCCACCGGGGTTGCAGGTTTCGGTAATCTGGCACTCGTAAACAAATTCACCTTGCGCGGGGGCTTGCGACACGGCCTGCGCGGTCGCAGGCAGAACGATGGCGGCAAGCGCAGCCAGATATTTCATAATATGTCTCCTGAAGGGGGCACTTGCCCGAAATATTTGAGAATCCAATCAGGATTCCCGCTGTTCGCGCGTTCGTGATTAGGCGCGGATCGTGGCGGAAATTGAGCCGAGACAGGGCGGAATTCTGAACGGGCTGATTTTTCCATTCCGCGCGTGAAAGAAGTAACCAGCTGGGAACAAACCGTTTTATTGGAGGTTGTTTATCCGACCAGTGGCGCAAAGCTGCAAACGCCATTTTCTCGCCACGATTGATTGCCTGAAAGCACGCGGTTTAACCGTGTCAAAGAGGCGTTGACACGCGAACACAGCCTTTCACCTGGGATCAACTGAAAGTGAGGGCCGTCGTGCAGCCTGTTGAAGTTATTGAGCTAATTGATGATCTTGCCCTGTGTCCGAGGGCGCTGAATAAAGGGAGGTACATCATGAAATTCTACGCAGCAGTGATATTGAGCGCGGTTTTGCCGGCAATAGCGTATGCCGCATCAAGCGACCCTCTGGACGGGGCGGATTTCGTCGTTAATTGCGTATCGGACAATACTGGCGGCGCGGTGACATTGGCGAGGTCCGGAGCCACGGATAAGGGATTTATCGTCACTGATGACATCCGCGGAGAGGCCACGATCATTGCCGGTCTGAACTCACTGACATTCCTGCACATCATGGACCAAGACGTTGTGACTTTTGTCGTGGATTTCGAGGACCTGAACTACGACATGTCGATCAAAGGCCCGCATGCCGCACAGGATTTCGGGTCTTGTGGTGATCCGATTGGGTGAACGATACTAGGAGTTCAGTGGTTATATACGCGCAAGTCTATGCATTCCTTTCTCGACAAATCAACGCGTAAGAATGTCAAACATGCGAGGCTACCGAAGCGAAATCAGGTGGCCTTGCTGCGATTTTGCTGGAGTGAATCTGCAATTTAACAGGATCAATAAAAGTAATCGGCGCGGAATTTAATCTAACCCAGTTTAGTTTGAACAATTGCCGTGCCATTGCGCGACAACGAAGTCTCCCATTATCGCCGTATGCCGAGAGTGGACTGCCGTCCCGTCTGTCAACACTGTTGTGGATTGAACTACTCCGGACTCAAGTGGCTCCACGAAGGAAAATGCTTGAGTGCCGGCGACGGGAACAACTTGGACTAGCCCTACATTTCCCTGCATGAACGCCTTGCCTTGCCCGTCCAAAAAGAAGGTCAGGTCCATTTCTTTTTTTTGACAACCTTCATTGGGCGAGCATTCAATGTCGAATTTACAAACATATGAAGATACTTGCGCTGCCAAGCTTTGAGGCGCCAACAAAAATGCCGCAACAAGAATCTTGGTGGCTAGGTTTTTCATTCTACCCCCCCAAGAAACTCTTCCGCACCTCAGGATCAGCCAGCAATTCCTTACCCGTGCCGGTATAGGCATTCCGTCCCTGCACCAGAACATATCCCTTATCCGCAATCTCAAGCGCCTGACGGGCGTTCTGTTCGACCATCAGGATAGGTAACCCGGTGCGGGATACCTCGATAATCCGATCAAACAGCTCATCCATCACGATGGGTGAGACACCGGCGGTGGGTTCGTCCAGCATCAGCACTTTGGGCTGGGTCATCAGCGCCCGGCCGACGGCGACCTGTTGGCGTTGACCGCCCGAAAGCTCTCCGGCCGCCTGGTTGCGCTTGTCGCGCAGGATCGGGAAGAGGTCATAGACCTGCTCCATCGTCTGGCTGATATCGTCGCGCCGGATGAAGGCACCCATTTCTAGGTTTTCCTCGACCGTCATGGACGTGAAGATATTCGAGGTCTGCGGCACAAAGCCCATCCCCCTGATCACCCGATCCTGTGGCGACAGTTTGGTGATGTCTTCGCCATCCAGCCGCACCGACCCGGCACGGACATCCAGCATTCCGAACACGGCCTTCATCGCGGTGGACTTACCCGCGCCGTTGGGGCCGACAATCACTGCAATTTCGCCCTTGTCGACGGCAATAGTGCAGTCGTGAAGGATGTCGGGTCCCTTGCCGTAGCCACCGGTCATGGTATCTCCGATCAGGAAGGGGCCGCCACTGACCTTGTGGGTTTCTCCGCTGGTTGGATGCGCGGGGGTCATTGTGCCAATGCCCTTGGTATTGGCAATTGTTGCGTCCTTGTTGCCGTGATCGTCCTGATAGGGGTTGTCGCTTGCGCCCGCAGTCATGTCTGGGCCTCCAGCTTGTCTTTGTTCTTCAGGCCGGTGCCCAAATAAGCCTCGATCACGTGTTCGTTGGCCTTGATCTCGTCCAGAGTGCCCTCGGCCAGCACTTTGCCCTCGGCCATGCAGATCACCGGGTCGCAAATTTTGCCGATGAAATCCATGTCATGCTCGATGACGACAAAGGTATAGCCGCGTTCTTTGTTCAGGCGCAGGATGGTGTCGCCGATGGTCATCAGCAGGGTGCGGTTCACGCCTGCGCCGACCTCGTCCAGAAACACGATCTTGGCGTCGACCATCATGGTGCGGCCAAGTTCCAACAGTTTCTTTTGCCCGCCCGAAACCTGACCTGCCTTGTGGTCGGCCAGGTGTTCGATGGTCAGGAACTCCAACACCTCGTCCGCCTTGGCGCGCAGGGCGCGTTCCTCGTCGGCGATGCGTTTGCGGCCAAACCAGGTGTTCCACAGTGATTCACCCGATTGCGCGCCGGGCACCATCATCAGGTTCTCGCGGCAGCTCATTGACGAAAACTCATGCGCGATCTGGAACGTGCGCAGCAGCCCTTTGTGAAACAGCTCATGCGGAGGCAGGCCAGTGATATCTTCGCCATCCATGAAAACCTTGCCGCTGGTCGGCGGCAACACACCCGCGATCACGTTGAACAGGGTTGTCTTGCCCGCACCGTTCGGTCCGATCAGGCCGGTGATCGAGCCCTTTTGGATTTCCAGCGAAGCACCGTCCACCGCGTGGAATCCGCTAAAATGCTTATGCACGTCCTCAACGACGATCATGGTTTTCCCTTGCCTTTTCCCCGAAAACAGAGGTGCAGCCTTTTGTCACTGAAACAGCCCGGACACAAGGCCCGGGCTGTTCGGTTTTGCTCTGTCAGATGAGGATTTAACGGTAGTTAACCGTCTTCATCTCACCATCGATGACTTCGATTTCGCGGTATGCACCGGCGCTTTCGCCGGGGCCGATCAGCTCAACACCCGAGGCGCCGACATAGTCGATGTCTTGGCCTGCTGCGAGGAGCTCCAGACCCTTGGCCAGCTCACCCGGATAGATCTTTTCACCCGGTTCGTTGGCAACATCCATGATCTTGCCGCCATAGTCCGCCGGGTTGCTGGAACCCGCCGCCTGCATGGCCAGCAGGAACAGCGCCGCTGCGTCATAGGACTCGGGCACGAAGATGGACGAGCCGTCAAAACCCTCGGCTTCGGCCATGGCAAAGAACGAATCCGCAGCTTCGCTTTTCGATCCCGGGGCCTGACCATACGAGCCGTTCAGATCCGGACCGACGTTTTCAGGCAGCGAGTCACCGATCATGCCACCCGGCAGACCAAAGGTGTCAAATGCGCCGCTGTCCAGCGAGGACTGAATGATGCCCAGACCGCCCTGATCCAGATAGCCCGCAACGACCAGAATGTCGCCACCTGCCGATGCCAGCGCGCCGACTTCGGCCGAATAGTCGGCCTTGCCGTCTTCATGCGCGGCAACGATGGTTACCTCACCGCCCAGCGCCTCGAACGAGGATTTGATCGCCTCGGACAGGCCCTTGCCGTAGTCGTTGTTGGTATAGGTCAGAGCGATCGAGTTGACGCCGCGCTCTTTCAGGATGTCGGCCATGATTTCGCCTTCGCGCGCATCCGATGGGGACGTGCGGAAGAACAGGCCGTTATCTTCCATAACTGACAGGCCCGGAGAGGTGGCCGAAGGTGAGATCATGACCATACCGTTCGGCACGGCGACGTTTTGCAGAATGGCACCGGTTACGCCCGAACAGTCTCCGCCAACAAGGCCGTTGATGCCTTCGGCAACCAGACGTTCCGCATTAGCGGTGGCCAGAGCATTGTCAGCGCAGCCCGTATCAGCACGTACGGGCGTTACGGTGGACCCTTCCAGCAGTTTGCCGGATTCCGAAACCTCTTTCATCGCCAGCTCAGCGCCGGACGCCATTGCTGGCGAAAGCGATTCAATCGGGCCGGTGAAACCGAACATAATGCCCAGTTTAACGTCTTCGGCCATGGCGGTGCCGGCCAACAGTGCGGTTGCTGCGGTTGCAGTAAGCAGCTTTTTCATGTGGTTACTCCCAAATTGGAACGTGTTCGTTCTGGGCACGACCCTAGGCAAGCTGTTCGGAAAAGAAAAGTCCTCACGCAATTGTGTGGTTGCCACCTGAAGTTCTGATTGTTTTGTTGGGTTTGTCCCGTTTCTGGCGGCTGGCATGCTGCAGGTGGAGAGCTGAATGTTGAGAGTTTTCACGATTCTGTTTCTTGTCTTCAAGGCGGGGCTGCTCAGTGCCGACGTACTGCAAACTTCTTCTGGCCCTGTGCGAGTGACGCCGATGGTCGAAGGATTGGATGCCCCATGGGCAATTGGTATTTTGCCGAGCCAGGGGGTTTTGATCACCGAACGTGATGGCAAACTGCTTTATGTTGCGGATGGGAAAGCCAAATCCGTCAAGGGTGTGCCCGACGTTTTGGCCAAAGGGCAGGGTGGTTTGTTGGACGTGACGGTCGCCCGTGATTTTAGCCAAACACGCGAGATATTCCTGACCTTTTCCAAACCACAGCGCGGTGGTGCTGGAACTGCCCTTGCGGTGGCCCGATTGTCTGAACGCGGTGATCGGCTGACCAACCTGCGTGTGATCTTCGAGGCTGTCCCGGGTGGTTCATCAGGGCGTCACTACGGTTCCCGCGTGGTGGAAGCTAAGGACGGAACTTTGTTCGTCACAATCGGCGACAGGGGGGAACGCCCCAAGGCGCAAGACAGGTCCAATCATAATGGCACGGTGGTCCGCGTGAACCGTGACGGATCGGTTCCCGGTGACAATCCCTTTGTTCAGGCAAGCGGTGTGCGGCCTGAGATCTGGTCCTATGGCCATCGCAATCCGCAAGGGGCCGGTTTGGACGCAAGGGGCCGCCTTTGGATATCGGAACACGGGGCAAAAGGTGGGGATGAGGTCAATCTGGTTCAGCCAGGGTCGAACTACGGTTGGCCAGTCATCTCCTTTGGCGTGCATTATTCCGGCGACAAAATAGGAGAAGGCACCGCGAAGCCGGGTATGGAACAACCAGAGCATTATTGGGACCCTTCCATCGCCCCTTCGGGTCTGATGGTTTATTCCGGCAAGCTTTGGTCGGACTGGAAAGGGGATATCTTCGTTGGGTCGCTCAAATTCGACTATATCGCGCGGCTGGCGGGATCGCCGCTGCGCGAGGTTGAACAGATCAAGGGCCCTGAAACGAATCGGGTGCGCGACATAGTCGAGGCCCCTGACGGGTCAATCTGGTTCATTTCCGTGGGTGAAGGGGCCGTCTATCGTATGATCCCTGAGTAACTTACACCGACAACCGGTCGCCCTGCGCTCCACGCTCGCGATAAGGCGTGGTATTGTAATGCGCCCGGTAGCATTTCGAGAAATGGCTTGGCGAGGCAAACCCGCAGGCCAGCGCCACATTGATCACACTCATATCGGTTTGCATCAACAAGTTGCGCGCTTTGTGCAGGCGCAGCTCCATGTAATACCGTTTGGGCGAACGGCTCAGGTAGCGGCGGAACAGACGTTCCAACTGCCGCGTCGACATGCCGACATCCTTGGCCAGAATCGAGGGTGAGATCGGTTCCTCGATGTTCTTTTCCATCATCAGGATGACCTGGCTCAGTTTCGGGTGGCGCACGCCAATCCGAGTTGGTGTCGATAGACGCTGGGTGTCTTGGTCGGTGCGGATCGAGGAATAGATCATCTGATCCGCAACGGCATTCGCCAAATCCTCGCCGAAGTCGTCAGCAATGATTTTAAGCAGCAGGTCGATGGAAGACGTGCCGCCTGCCGTCGTCATCCGGTTGCCGTCGACGATAAAGACGGACTTGGTCAGTTCAACCTCGTCGAATTCCTCGACAAAGCTGTCGGAGTTTTCCCAGTGAATGGTTGCGCGTTTGCCATCCAACAGCCCGGCCTTGGCCAAAGTATATGCCGCTGTACATAGGCCACCGATGCGCAAGCCGCGCCTTGCCTCGCGGCGCACCCAGTTCAACACCTTCTTGGTGGTCGCCGCCTGAACGTCGACCCCACCGCAGATCATGACAACATCGTCGCGCTGCAGCTCAACCAGGTCTGAATCCAGCGCAAAGGTAGTTCCGGCCGAACAGCTGACTGTTTCGCCACCTTCACCCATCAATGTCCACGTATACAGCGTTTTGTCCGCCATACGGTTGGCTATGCGCAGGCTGTCTAGTGCCGAAGCAAACGACAGCAGAGAAAATTTGTCCAAAAGGACAAATACGAAATTGCGGGAGTTGGCCGCAGTGTCTTCCACCGTGACAACTTGGCGTTGCTCTTGCATGGCGAGGTGTCCTTGATTCGGCGCCCGGCGACTTTTTGTCCGACGTCAGATTTGGCAGCCACCTTGATCAAAGCTTGTTTGCTGCGTCAAGAGGGCCAAATCGTATATGGTCAGTCTTCAATGCATTTTGTATAGAAGCAACCTGAATACTTCAGCGGAGATCAAAGCTATGACTGAATGGCAAAAAACGAACTGGCGCAACAAGCCCCGGGTTCAAATGCCAGACTATACCGACGCGGCCGCGCTGGCCAAGGTCGAGGCGCAGCTTTCACAGTATCCCCCGCTGGTCTTTGCGGGCGAAGCACGGCGTCTGAAGCAACATTTGGGTGCCGCCGGTCGCGGAGAGGCCTTCCTGTTGCAGGGCGGGGATTGTGCGGAAAGCTTTGAACAATTCAGCGCGGATGCGATCCGTGATACGTTCAAGGTGATGCTGCAGATGGCAATGGTTCTGACCTATGGCGCCAAGGTGCCGGTGGTCAAAGTGGGCCGCATGGCCGGCCAATTCGCCAAACCGCGCAGCGCCCCGACCGAGGTGGTGGATGGCGTTGAGCTGCCCAGCTACCGTGGTGACATCATCAACGAACTGGCCTTCACACCCGAAGCACGGATTCCGAATCCGGGCAAGATGCTGCAGGCCTACACTCAGGCGGCTGCGACCCTGAACCTTTTGCGCGCTTTCTCGACCGGTGGTTTCGCCGATATGAGCATGGTGCATTCCTGGACTTTGGGCTTCACCGATGTACAGGACGTGCAGAAATACTCGGAAATCGCCGACCGTATTCAGGACACTATCGACTTCATGGGCGCGGCAGGGATCACGGCGGACACCACGCATGAGTTCTCGACCGTTGAGTTCTACACCAGCCATGAAAGCCTGCTGCTGGAATACGAAGAGGCGCTGACCCGTCTTGATTCCACCTCTGGCAACTGGCTGGCCGGTTCGGGCCATATGATCTGGATCGGTGACCGCACCCGTCAGCCGGACGGGGCGCATGTAGAATTCTGCCGCGGCGTCCTGAACCCGATTGGCCTGAAATGTGGTCCCTCGACCACGGCAGAAGACCTCAAGGTTCTGATGTCCAAGTTGAACCCTGAAAACGAGGAAGGTCGCCTGACCCTGATCGCGCGCTTTGGTGCGGGCAAGGCGGGTGAGCATCTGCCGCGTCTGGTCAAGGCCGTCAAGGAAGAGGGCGCCAAAGTCACATGGGTCTGCGACCCGATGCACGGCAACACAATCAAATCGGCGACGGGCTACAAAACCCGTCCGTTTGATTCAGTCCTGCGCGAGGTGCGCGACTTCTTTGGTGTGCATCAGGCCGAAGGCACCATCCCTGGGGGCGTGCATTTTGAGATGACCGGTTTGGACGTGACCGAATGCACCGGTGGGGTGCGTGCCGTGACCGAAGAGGACCTCTCGGATCGTTACCACACTGCTTGCGACCCGCGACTGAACGCTACGCAATCGCTGGAACTGGCCTTTTTGGTTGCCGAAGAACTGACCAACCTGCGCCGCGATCGCAACAAACGTGAAGCCAGCTAAGACTTACTGTCTTTAAGGTTAAAAGGCGGGCTGCATTGGCCCGCCTTTTTTGTCAGTCGTCCCGTGACGCAACCAGCCGTAGATGTGATCCGGGTTTCTTGAATTCTGCTTGCTCTTCCGCAAACCCGGCCGAGATTTGCTGCGCCGGTTGTTGCGGTGCCTGAACGTCTGAAACAGCCCGCACTCTGGTGTCGGGGATTGAGAAACGGCGAGGCGTCGCGCCCATTGCACCGTCGGACATCATGACACCCAACACGCGGCTGACATCGCCAAGATCGCTTTTCAGGGGCAACAGGATCATACGTGCCTGCAACTGGCTGCGGCCCAGTTTACCGGCGGCGACCAATCCAAGCTCGGCAATTGCCGGCTGGGCAAAGACCTGCTCCAATACGTCCGATATCTGGCCACGAGCGCTGGGTTCGAAAAACGCGGTTAACGGCATGCCGCGCACTTCCATGCCTGCCAGCTGTGTTAGGTGGCTTCCAGCCAGACGAAACCGGGCCAGACCGGGCGCGATACGTTCCAGAATGAACGTGTATTCCAAAACGTTTTCAAGCCCGCGCGGATCGATCTGCGCACGTTTGGGGACACCGTCGCCGGTTAACAGCGCGGTCCAGTACGCCTCGACCTGTCGGATGGGCGAGAGGCTGCGCCCGCTGTCAAAACGATCCATTGCGACGATCTTTCCAGAGTTCGATCCGAACCTGTTACCGAAAAACGTTTTCATTTACATCACCCTAGCGTCAATCGCCCGTCATTTATCTAAAATTCAAGATATCGGGACCCTTCAGGTCCGATCATCCCTGACCAAAGCCAAATTGACACGAGTTGAGTCAATTTTGGAGGAATTCTTTAACGAATGGTTAACTTCTGGACGAAGGCCGAAAACCAGCAAACTCTTGCCCTGCGCCCGCCGATGGCATTAGGTGCGACAACCGAGCAGACAAGGACAGCCAACATGATCAGATCCATGACCGGATTCGCCGCAGGCAAAGGGGCGTATGGACCCCATAGCTGGACGTGGGATCTGCGCAGCGTGAACGGCAAGGGTCTGGACATACGGTTGCGCATGCCCGAGTGGCTGACCGGGCTCGAAACCGCCTTGCGCGGCCAGCTGTCCAAATCACTGAGCCGGGGAAATGTCACCTTGTCCTTACGGTTAAGCCGCGAAGAAACTGCCCCTGATCTGGTTCTGAATGAAGACGCCATGGGCGCGGCACTTGCTGCGCTGGCCCGTACGCAGGAAATGGCGGCAGAAAGCGGCGTCGCGCTGGCACCTTCGACCGCGGCGGACCTGATAGGGCTGAGAGGAATGTTGGAGGCTGGCAGTGAAGTGGACGACCCCGCGCCTCTGGTCAAGGAATTGACGAACGAATTTGCCGACCTGTTGGCAGCTTTCGTCGACATGCGCCAGACAGAAGGCAAGGCTCTGGCAGACATTCTGGACGGGCAGCTTGCTCAGGTCGCTGACTTAACGGCGCAAGCGGCCGAGCTTGCAGAACAACGCAAGGACAAGACCGCCGAGGCACTGCGCGAAAATCTGGCCCGTGTGCTGGACAATGCGCAAGGGGCTGACCCGGACCGGGTCGCGCAGGAATTGGCGCTGATCGCGGTCAAATCCGATATCACCGAAGAAATTGACCGCCTGAAAACGCATGTGAACGCCGCACGCGATCTGCTGTCGCAGGATGGGGCCGTGGGGCGCAAGCTGGATTTCCTGATGCAGGAGTTTAATCGCGAGGCCAACACGCTGTGTTCAAAGGCGCAAAGCGCCGAGCTGACCTCGGTTGGGCTTGAGCTGAAGGCCGTAATAGACCAGATGCGCGAACAGGTGCAAAATGTTGAATGACGATGGGAACAACTGACATGGCAGATCGCCGCGGCCTACTTATCATCCTGTCTTCGCCTTCCGGGGCGGGGAAATCCACTTTGGCCCGCAGGCTTATGGCCTGGGATGAAGGTCTGGAGTTCTCGGTTTCGGCCACGACCCGCGCACCTCGTCCGGGCGAAGAACACGGACGGGAATATTACTTTCTGTCAGAGGATGAATTCAGACAGCAGGTTGCCAAGGGTCAGATGCTGGAACATGCGCACGTGTTTGGGAACTTTTATGGCTCTCCGGCTGGCCCGGTGCAGGACTCGATAAATGCGGGCCGCGATGTTCTTTTTGACGTGGATTGGCAGGGTGAGGTTCAGATCCGCAATTCGGATCTGGGTAAGCACGCATTGTCGATTTTCATCCTGCCACCCTCGATCCCCGAATTGCGCCGCCGCCTGGAAACCCGCGGGCAGGACAGCGAGGACGTGATCGCCAAGCGGATGCTCAAAAGCTGGGATGAAATCAGCCACTGGGGCTATTACGACTATGTACTGGTCAACGATGACCTGGATACAACCGAGGAAAAGCTGAAAACCATCGTCAGCGCAGAGCGTATGCGCCGTATCCAACAACCAAGACTGCAAGACCACGTACGCACCTTGCAGAACGAATTTGAAGGTTTGTCATGACCATCTATGCCTTGGGCGAACACGCACCACAGATCCACGACGATACTTGGGTTGCACCCGATGCCAACTTGATTGGCAAAGTAGTGCTGGAAGAAGGGGCCTCGGTTTGGTTCGGCTGCACCATCCGCGCTGATCATGAAGAGATTCGCGTGGGCGAAGGCAGCAATGTGCAGGAAGATTGCATCATGCATATCGACGCCGGTTATCCTCTGACCATCGGTAAGAATTGTACCATCGGCCACAAGGTGATGCTGCATGGGTGTACGATCGGGGAAAACACGCTCATCGGCATGGGAGCCATCGTGTTGAACGGGGCAAAGATTGGTAAGAATTGTCTGATCGGGGCAGGGGCCTTGATCACCGAAGGCAAGGAAATCCCCGACAACTCGCTGGTCATGGGAACGCCGGGCAAGGTTGTGCGGGAACTGGACGAAGCCGCGGCGCAGAAAATCACGCTCAGCGCGTTACATTATCAACAGAATATGCGCCGGTTCCGTGACGAGATGAAGCCTGTGTCCTAACTTGCCGGGAAGGGTCTGAAGAATGTCAGACGACCTGCTTGCCGAACTTGTCTCGGCCATTCCGATGCCGGCTTTGATGGTCGACCAGACCGAACGGATCATTGCCGCCAATGACGATGCCAAAACCCTGCTGACGCAGAATATCGTCGGTCGGCATTTCGCGACGATTTTGCGGCAACCTGGGGTGATTGATGCAATTGAACAGTGCCTGCATACCAATGGTCCGGCAAAGGCGCGCCACCTGTCCAATGACGGAGCGCAGGACACCACGTTCGAGGTTGAATGCCGTTATCTGAACGGTGTAGGGGCGGTGTCCGGCGGTGCCATGCTGGCGACTTTCCAAGATGTCTCGCATGTCGAGCAGGCCAGCCAGATGCGGCGGGATTTCGTGGCGAATGTCAGTCATGAGTTGCGCACACCGCTGACAGCGTTGATGGGCTTCATCGAAACGTTGCGTGGTCCGGCGCGTGATGACGCCGCCGCGCGCGCGCGGTTTCTTGAGATCATGGCCGACGAAGCCAATCGTATGAACCGATTGGTGGGGGATCTGCTGTCACTAAACCGTGTCGAAAGCGAAGAACGTGTGCGGCCCAAAGATCAGCTTGAATTGACGGGGCTGTTGCAATCAACGCTGAACTCACTGCGCCCGCTGGCCGAGAGTGCCAACGTCGAGGTGAGCTTGAACGCGCCAGAAGGGCCTGTCTCGCTGATCGGGGATGGCGACCAGCTGCGTCAGGTCTTCACCAACCTGATCGAGAACGCCATCAAATACGGTGGCAGTGGGGGCAGCGTCGACATTCGGGTGGAATCATCCGAACGCGATTCCGTCATGCGTGGTCCGGCTGTCAGGGTTTTGGTCAGTGACAAGGGGCCCGGCATTGACGCGATACACCTGCCCCGCCTGACCGAGCGATTCTACCGCGCCGACAGCCACAGATCGCGACAACTGGGCGGAACCGGGCTGGGCCTTGCGATTGTAAAACACATAATCAACCGCCATCGCGGGCGTTTGCGGATGCAAAGCGAAGTTGGAAAGGGTTCAACCTTTACCGTAATATTGCCGCGATAACAAAAGCTTGCCAGACGTGGTCTGCCTGTCATGTAAAAAGCGCATTGCAGCTTTGCGTTCCAACGGCCTGTTTTCATGCGATCTGTCATAAAGCTGTTACATACCTGTCACAAAAGGCTTACGCGCGACTTTTAGACGTTGGCGCAAGATCATCATGGGGATGATCACAAACTGATATGATCAAGGAGACTGGAATGTCCTTTGTAAAACTGTCGGCTTCGGCGCTTGCTATCGCTGCCGTATCGGCCACCGCTGCTGCTGCGCGTGACCAGGTTCAGGTCGCGGGTTCTTCGACCGTGCTGCCTTATGCTTCGATCGTTGCAGAAGCCTTCGGTGAAAACTTTGACTTCCCGACACCAGTTGTCGAGTCGGGTGGTTCGTCAGCGGGCCTCAAGCGGTTCTGCGAAGGTGTTGGCGAAAACACCATCGACGTGGCAAACGCATCGCGCGCGATCCGTGAAAAAGAGATCAAAGCCTGTGCCGAAAACGGTGTGACCGACATCATCGAAGTGCAGATCGGTTATGATGGCATCGTGTTCGCCTCGGACATTAACGGCAACACGTTCGAGTTCACGCCGGAAGATTGGTACAAAGCCCTGTCCGCGCAGATCGTTGTGGACGGCGAGCTGGTCGACAACCCGAACAAAACCTGGGCCGACGTGAACCCGGATTTCCCGGCGCAACCCATCGCAGCCTTCATCCCGGGCACCAAGCACGGCACCCGTGAAGTGTTCGAAGATAAGGTGATCCTGGCCGGTTGTGAGCATCTGGGCGACTTTGACGTCTACAAAGCTGCCAACGGCGACGACAAAAAGGCGGCTGAGAAAGCCTGTATCGCTCTGCGCACCGACGGCGTTTCGGTCGACATCGACGGCGATTATACCGAGACCCTGGCGCGCATCGATAGCAATAAGGACGGCATCGGCGTCTTTGGTCTGGCGTTCTACGAAAACAACACTGACAAGCTGCAGGTTGCGACCATGTCAGACGTTGTTCCGTCGACCGAATCCATCGCATCGGGCGAATACCCGGTGTCGCGCCCGCTGTTCTTCTACGTGAAAAAAGCGCATATCGGCGTGGTTCCCGGCCTGAAAGAATATGCTGAGTTCTTTGTCGCGGATGAGATTGCAGGCCCCGATGGCCCGCTGGCCGAGTACGGCCTGGTCTCTGACCCGGAACTGGGCAAGGTTCAGGAAACTGTTGCAAACGAAGCCGTTCTGGGCGGTGGTTCCTAATCCATATCGAAAACCGAACCGGGGCGTTTTCTTCACGCCCCGGTTCTTTTTGCCTCCACTCACTGCCATCCTCACGGAGTTCTCATGGCGTTATCCTGGCTGTTGCTAATCCTGCTTGCGCTGGCAGTGATCGGATATTTCACGGGCCGTTCCCGAGCCCTGGCTAGCGCGGGGGGTAACGCCCGCGAACTGCATTCGTTGCCGTCTTATTACGGCTACAATGTTGCCTTTACGGCGCTTGTACCGGCCTTGGGCGTACTGATCATCTGGCTTTTGGTGCAGCCAATGATCATCGACAACGCAATATCCGGTTTGATCCCTGACAACGCGATCGCCGAAGGGTCGGATCGCGGCCTTGTTATGAGCGAGGTGCGCCGCGTGGCTGACGGCCTGAACGGTGCTGTTGCCGCTGGCACGATGACCGAGGCACAAGCGCAGAACGCGAATGCGGATATTGATACACTGACCGCGGCCCTGAAGGACGCGGGCCAGGTTCTGACGCAAGATATCACCCAGCCAATCTTGATGGCCGCTCAGAAATACCGCAGCATGACCAGCAGCGGGTCTGTGGCGATGCAGGTCGTAGTGCTGGCGCTGGCCTTGTTGGGTGCGGCCTTTGCTTATGTTCGCACGAATAAGGAATTCCGCGCCCGTAACGTGGTCGAGCAAGGCGTTCTGGCCTTGCTGCTACTGGCCGCGTCGATTGCTATTCTGACCACCGTAGGCATCGTCTTGTCGATGTTCTTCGAGACGCTGAACTTCTTCCAACTACACTCGTGGAAAGACTTTTTCTTCGGCAGCACCTGGGCCCCGAATTTCCGCGGTGGGAGTGAGCTGTCGATCCTGCCGCTTTTGTGGGGTACGCTCTATATCTCGGTGATTGCCCTGTTGGTGGCGGTGCCGATTGGCCTGTTTGCGGCTGTATATCTGTCAGAATACGCCTCGACCGTGACTCGGTCGGTCGCGAAACCTTTGCTGGAAATCCTCGCGGGTATTCCAACCATCGTTTACGGCCTGTTTGCATTGCTGACCGTGGGGCCTGCGCTGGTGTCCCTGTTCGGAAATGGCGGCGCGTTGGGGCTGGGGTGGATGGCAAGTTCCAATGCCGTTCTGACCGCTGGTTTGGTGATGGGTATCATGCTGATCCCGTTTGTCTCATCGCTGTCTGATGACATCATCAACGCGGTGCCGCAGTCGATCCGCGATGGCTCGCTTGGACTGGGCGCGACGAAATCTGAAACCGTGCGTCAGGTGGTTCTGCCCGCCGCGCTGCCGGGGATCGTGGGCGCGATCCTGCTGGCCGCCAGCCGCGCCATTGGTGAGACGATGATCGTGGTGATGGCCGCCGGTGCAATCGCCAAATTCTCGGGCAACCCGTTCGAGGCAATGACCACCATTACAACCCGGATCGTCAGCCAGCTGACCGGCGACACCGACTTTGCCAGCCCCGAGACACTGGTGGCCTTCGCACTGGGTCTGACACTGTTCATCATAACGCTGGGGCTGAACATCTTTGCCCTCTACATCGTACGCAAATACCGGGAGCAGTACGAATGACCGATATTTCCCAAACACCTGGCGCTGCTCCTGCGGCGAAACCCAAGGGCGGTTCGCTGTTTGAAAAGGACGCGCGCACCAAACGGCGCAATGCGGCTGAAAGTCGGTTCAAGATGTACGGTGTCGCCGCAATCGGTATCGGGTTGCTGATGCTGGTCGTGCTGGTCACGAATATTGTGACCGCTGGGACCGGGGCCTTCCAGCAGACCTATCTTGAACTGAATGTCGAGCTAAAGGCCGACAAGCTTGATAAGAAGGGCAACCGCAATATTGAGGACATCAAGAAGGTTTCGACCTTCGGTTACGCGCCCCTTATTGCATCGGCTCTTGAAACCGAAGTTCAAGAGCTGGGCATTCAGACCGATCTGAAACCCAAGGCAATGGGTAAAATCCTGTCCAAGGCAGCGCAAGCCGAGCTGCGCAATTACGTCATCGCCAACCCAGATGAGATCGGCAAAACGGTCAGTTTCCGCTTTTTGACCAACAGCCGCGTCGATGGCTATTTGAAGGGCCGCGTCACACGTGAGTCGATTGCCAACGATAAGAGCATCACGGTCGAACAACTTGATTTCGTTGATCAGTTGCGGGATGCAGGCGTGCTGTACAAAGCCTTCAACCCTGATTTCATCTTTGGCTCGGACGCATCTGATCAGCGGCCCGAGGCTGCGGGGATCGGTGTATCGATGCTGGGTTCGCTGTTCATGATGTTTGTGGTGCTTGCGCTAGCGCTTCCGATTGGCGTTGCGGCCTCAATCTATCTTGAGGAATTCGCACCGCAGAACCGACTGACTGATATCATTGAGGTAAACATTTCGAACCTCGCTGCCGTGCCGTCCATCGTGTTTGGTATTCTGGGTCTGGCCGTGTTCATCAACTATATGCACCTGCCGACATCCGCTCCGCTGGTGGGTGGTCTGGTGCTGACGCTGATGACTTTACCAACAATTATCATATCGACCCGCGCGTCGTTGAAGGCGGTTCCGCCATCGATCCGTGATGCAGCGTTGGGGGTAGGGGCCTCGAAAATGCAGGCGGTGTTCCATCACGTTCTGCCTCTGGCCGCGCCCGGCATCTTGACTGGCACGATCATCGGCCTGGCGCAGGCGCTGGGGGAAACTGCACCGCTGCTGCTGATCGGAATGGTAGGATTTATTGCCTCGAACCCGCCGGATGGCATCGTCGCTGGCTTCCTGTCGCCAAACTCGGCCATGCCGGCGCAGATCTATGAATGGTCCAAGCGCGCCGACCCGGCCTTTTATGAACGCGCATGGGGGGGCATCATCATTCTGTTGATCTTCCTTGTGACAATGAACACCATCGCGGTACTTCTGCGCCGCCGCTTTGAACGCCGCTGGTAAAAGGGGCCCAAGATGAACCAGATGACAAGTGTGGAGAGAACCGTGGACTCCAAAAACATCAAGATCGCCGCGAATAACGTTCAGGTCCATTACGGCGATACGCACGCCATCAAAGACGTGAATGTTGAAATCGAGGACAAAACCGTCACGGCATTCATCGGGCCGTCGGGCTGCGGCAAGTCCACTTTTCTGCGGTGCTTGAACCGGATGAACGACACGATCGACATTTGCCGGGTGCAGGGCGATATCCTGCTGGATGGCGAGGATATCTATGACAAGCGCGTCGACCCAGTACAACTGCGTGCAAAAGTGGGCATGGTGTTTCAGAAACCCAATCCGTTCCCAAAGTCGATCTATGACAACGTGGCCTACGGTCCGCGCATTCACGGTCTTGCGAAAAACAAGGCGGAACTGGATGAAATCGTGGAAAAATCCCTGCGCCGCGGTGCGATCTGGGACGAGGTAAAGGACCGCCTGGACGCCCCTGGCACCGGTCTGTCCGGCGGTCAGCAACAACGCCTGTGCATCGCCCGCGCTGTGGCGACGGAGCCCGAGGTTCTGCTGATGGATGAGCCATGCTCAGCCCTGGACCCGATTGCAACAGCACAGGTCGAAGAACTGATCGACGACCTGCGCGCGCGCTATTCGGTGGTGATCGTCACTCACTCGATGCAGCAGGCCGCACGGGTCAGCCAGAAGACCGCATTCTTCCATCTGGGCAATCTGGTGGAATTTGGGGAAACCGGGCAAATCTTTACCAATCCCGTCGACCCCCGCACGGAAAGCTACATCACCGGCCGGATCGGCTGAACACAGGTATTCAGATATGAGCGAACAACATATTGCATCCGCCTTCGACCGCGACCTAGAAGCCATTCAGGCCCATATCATGAAGATGGGCGGTCTGGTCGAAGCCGCCATCATGAACTCGGCCCGGTCCCTTGAAACACGAGACGAGGAACTGGCCCAGCAGGTCCGTCAGGGTGACAAGGCCATCGACGCTCTGGAAGAGTTGATCAACGAAGAAACCGCCCGCCTGATCGCGCTGCGTGCGCCGACCGCCAGCGATTTACGTCTGGTGCTGTCAGTTCTGAAGGTATCTGCCAACCTGGAACGCATCGGCGACTATTCCAAAAACATCGCCAAGCGCACCACGGTTCTAGCCAGTGGGGGGGATATCAACGGCAGCGCGGCTGCCTTGCGTCGTATGGCACGCGAGGTTGAACGCATGCTGCGCGACGCACTGGACGCATATATTCAGCGTGATGCCGAACTGGCCGCCGAAGTGATCGACCGCGATGAAGAGGTCGACCAGATGTATAACGGTCTGTTCCGCGAATTGCTGACTTTCATGGCTGAGGACCCGCGCAATATCTCGTCCTGTATGCACCTGCATTTCATCGCCAAGAACATCGAGCGTATGGGTGACCACGTCACCGCGATTGCCGAACAGGTCGTGTATTTCGTAACCGGTGAGCGCCCGACCGAGGCGCGCCCGAAAGCCGATATTACCTCTCAATCCGCCTAGGAGTTCAGACGAATGTCCGCTGATCAACCAACCGTTCTGGTGGTCGAGGATGAACCGGCCCAGCGTGAAGTGCTGGCCTATAACCTCGAAGCTGAAGGGTTCCGCGTATCCAAGGCCGCCAATGGCGACGAAGCCATGCTGTTGGTCGATGAGGAACAGCCTGACATCATCGTGTTGGATTGGATGATGCCGAATCTCAGCGGGATTGAGGTCTGTCGCCGTCTTAAAATGCGCCCTGATACACGCGCAATTCCGATCATCATGCTGTCGGCGCGTACGGAAGAGATCGACAAGGTACGCGGTCTGGAAACCGGCGCAGATGATTACGTTGTCAAACCGTATTCGGTGGTAGAACTAATGGCGCGGGTGCGCACGCAATTGCGCCGGGTCCGCCCGGCAACTGTTGGTATACGTCTTGAATTTGACGACATCATTCTGGACGCGGAAACGCACAAGGTGAGCCGTGACAGCAAACCATTAAAGCTTGGCCCGACCGAGTTTCGCCTGCTGAGCACATTCATGGAAAAACCCGGCCGCGTCTGGAGCCGCGAGCAACTGCTTGACCGGGTTTGGGGCCGCGATATCTATGTCGATACGCGCACCGTAGACGTCCATATCGGTCGGTTGCGAAAAGCACTGACGCAGCATGGCGGCAAGGACCCGGTTCGAACCGTTCGCGGCGCCGGTTACGCTCTGGGTTGAAGGTCGGGGCAGGGGTATGAGTTTTGCTCATAGTCAGATGCCAAACTCTTACTGTCTTTTGCTGAAAGGCCGGGTTAGTTTGCCGCGAAGCTGATTGAGCGGAGAAGCACCATGAACGCCCCTGACACCAAGCCAACTCTGCGCGCCAAAGATGCGCCTGATATGGGTAAATTCACATGGGATGATCCTTTTCGTTTGTCCGATCAACTGACGGAAGACGAACGTATGATCGCCGCCAGCGCCAACGCTTATGCGCAGGAAAAGCTGCAACCAAGGGTGACCAAGGCCTATCAGAACGAAGAAACCGACCCCGAGATTTTCCGCGAAATGGGTGAAATGGGCCTGCTGGGCACCACGATCCCCGAGGAATACGGCGGACTGGGGGCAGGGTACGTGTCCTACGGTCTGGTCGCGCGCGAAGTCGAGCGTGTAGATTCGGGCTATCGCTCGATGATGTCGGTGCAAAGCTCATTGGTGATGTACCCAATTTATGCCTATGGCAGCGAAGAACAGCGCCGGAAATACCTGCCGAAACTGGCCAGCGGTGAATGTATCGGGTGTTTCGGTCTGACCGAGGCTGATGCAGGATCGGATCCGGCCGGTATGAAAACCCGGGCCGAGAAAATAGACGGCGGATACCGTTTGACCGGCAGCAAGATGTGGATCTCGAACTCTCCGATTGCGGATGTGTTTGTGATTTGGGCCAAGTCAGACGCCCATGACGGAAAGATCCGTGGCTTTGTCTTGGACAAAGGTCTTAAGGGACTGAGCGCTCCGAAAATTCAGAACAAGCTGAGCCTACGGGCGTCGATCACCGGCGAAATCGTTTTGGACGGCGTCGAGGTCGACGAAAACGCGCTGCTGCCGCATGTACAGGGGCTGAAAGGTCCGTTTGGTTGTTTGAATCGTGCACGCTATGGCATCAGCTGGGGCGTGATGGGGGCGGCTGAAAACTGCTGGCACGCCGCGCGCGAATACGGGTTGGATCGAAAACAATTCAATCGTCCGCTGGCGCAGACGCAGCTGTTTCAACGCAAGCTGGCAGACATGCAGACCGAAATCTCATTGGGCTTGCAGGCAAGCCTGCGCGTTGGCCGTCTGATGGACGAAGCGAATGCCGCACCCGAGATGATTTCGATCGTCAAGCGCAACAACTGCGGTAAAGCACTGGATATCGCTCGGATGTCGCGGGATATGCACGGCGGTAACGGTATCTCGCTGGAGTTCCATGTCATTCGCCACATGGTCAATCTTGAGACTGTGAATACCTATGAAGGGACCCATGATGTGCATGCGCTGATCCTGGGGCGGGCTCAAACCGGGTTGCAGGCATTCTATTAAGGTTTGCGTGTAATTGGTATTATGGTAAAAAGATGGTATGCCTAATATGCAAATTACACCATTTTAACAATGGATTACGACGGTTCACTGAACCGTCGTTTGAATAAGCTGAATGGAACTGCGCGGAAAAACTGTGGTTGTCACCGGTGCCGCTCAGGGTATTGGCAAAGGTCTGGCTGAGCGGTTCGCCAAAGACGGTGCCACTGTTGTCTGTTCAGATATCGACCAGCGCGGCGCAAAATCCGTGGCCTCACAAATCGGAGGTCACGGACTGGCATGCGATGTGTCGAGCGAAGACGATATCAAAACTCTGATCAACACTGTTGAAAACGAAATTGGACCCATTGATCTTTTCTGCGCCAATGCCGGTATTCTGACGCTTGGCGGTCTGGATGTTCATGACCAGGATTGGGATCGCATCTGGAAGATCAATGTCATGTCCCACGTCTGGACCGCGCGCCATATGGTGCCGCGTATGGTTGCGCGTGGCGGTGGTTATATCATGATCACGGCGTCTGCGGCTGGCTTGCTAAATCAACCCGGCGCCGCACCGTATGCCGTCACAAAGCATGCGGCAGTCGGATTTGCCGAGTGGCTGTCAATTACATACGGCCAGAAAGGTTTGCGTGTGTCCGTTCTATGCCCACAGGCGGTTCGCTCCGAAATGACGCGCGGACATGAAACTTCGGTCGCTGCAATAGACGGCATGTTAGAGCCTGAAGAAGTGGCTGATGCCTGTCTTTCAGCTATTCAGTCCGAGCAATTTCTGGTCCTGCCGCATCCCGAGGTTCGGGATTACATGCAACTTAAAGCTGGTGACTACGATCGCTGGCTGTCCGGAATGCAACAGCTAAATCAGCGGTTTATCGAAGATACCTAAGGTTTGTGCCGCACCTTGCGCATCAAACCTTCCTGCGCCACCGAAGCGACCAGTGTGCCGTCTTGGGCATAAATGGACCCACGATTGAAATTACGTCCCTGCCCGCTCCAGGGAGAATCCATTGCGTATAGATGCCAGTTTTCGAAATGTATCGGCGCGTGGAACCACAAAGCGTGATCCAGGCTTGCTCCGTTGACGTCTCCGGCAAACCAACTAAGCCCATGCGGGCGCAGGCCGGACGTCATCAGGTACATGTCAGACGCATAAGCCAGAATCAGATGCTGCGTCACCGGATCAGTTCCGGCGGCAGCTTTCATGCGAAACCAGATCTGGTTTCGGTCGTCTGATTTTTCGGGGGAAAATGGATTTTGGTGATCCACTTCGCGCACCTCGATTGGACGTTCTCGCAGCAGTTCGTCGCGTAATTTTTCGGGAACCTGGTCGACGTATCTTTGGCGCAATTCCTCGCGGGCCGGATAAGCTTCGGGTGCTTTGGTCTGCGGCATGGCGTGCTGGTGATCCCATCCTTCGTCATGAACATGAAACGAGGATGACATGTTGAGGATTTGTTTGCCGTGTTGGATCGCAACGACGCGACGTGTGGTCATGGAACCTCCATCACGCGCTCTATCAACTTGATAAATAACAGGAATAGACGGATCACCAGCGCGAATGAAATAAGCGTGCAGTGAGTGGCACAGGCGATCTTCGACAGTTCGATAAGCCGCTGCTAGGGCCTGAGCGATCACCTGACCTCCGAATATGCGTGTTGGTGTTTCACCTCCGGATCCTGTGCCACGGAACAGATCAACCTCAAGCCTTTCGATGTCCAAAAGGTCCAGAAGGATACGTTCTGCTTCGGTCATGTTGCGGTCTCCGGGTGTTTTAAGTCTTGGGTATCAGCGGTCAGAACGTCATTCAATCAATGCCCCGAGGACAAGCGCCTTTAGCTCTGCCCGCGATGGGTATGAACTGGAGGGTGACAACTGGGTGAAGAAGACTGTGGTCAGGTCGTTGACCCGGTCGATCCAAAAGTATGTCGACGCCATGCCGCCCCAGCCAAAATCCCCCAATGAGCCTGGCACTCGGGTTCGACCGGGGTTTATCACCACAGCACCGCCCAAGCCGAATCCGGTACCCTCCATGGGCTGTTCTGCGAAACTTTGCGGACCCATCGAGGCGATGTCGCCTGGCAAATGGTTGCGCATCATGTAGTCCACAGTTTTGGGACCTAAAATGCGGTGTCCCGCGCCCTGCCCGCGATTTCGCAACATCTCCGCAAACCGTGAATAGTCGTCGATCGTGCCAACCAAGCCGCCACCACCCGAAAACGTCGTGGCGTTTTCGAACGGAGACCCTTTGGCCTGATCAACCAGCCGCAGGGTCTCGGCACCGGTTTGTGCCGAATTCAAGGCCATCGCGTCCCCGGCCAACGGAGTGTACAGCGACGCAAATCGATCCCCTGCTCCTTTCTGTACTGAAAATCCGATGTCCTTCATTCCAAGCGGTTCAAGAATTTCCGTCGCGAAAAACTGGTCCAGAGTTTGGCCCGAAACAACCTCGATCACGCGACCAATTACGTCGATGCCCACTGAATATTCCCAGCGAGTGCCCGGTTGGAACGCCAGAGGCAGAGCAGCAAGGTCGCGGACGCGATCGGCTAGAAGACCTTGATCTGGTTTGAACATAAGGTCCTGTTCATCCATCGCTAGCGGCAGAACTCCGGGGTTGAAGGGATAGCTGAACCCACTTGTATGCGTCAGGAGTTGATGCAGCGTCGGCGTAGGTGCGTCTTCGGTATGATCTAACCGCGCGGCCCCCGGAATCAGTGCCTGCATTTTGGAAAATTCTGGCAGAAATTCTGATAGTTGCGCATCGAGGTGAAACAAACCCCGCTCGGCCAGCATCATCAGAGCGACAGTGGTGATCGGTTTGGTCATTGAATAAATGCGCACAACTGTATCGCGCTGAAAATCCAGATCATCTTCAACGCTTCTTTTGCCGCAGGCGTTGAAAAACACCTCGGAACCCTTGTGTTTCACCAACAGGGAGTTGCCCGCGTATTTTCGCTCATCGACATAACGCTGCATCCAGTCGGCAATGCGGCTCAGGCGGTTCGCGTCGAAGTTTGTCATTGATGATTAACCCCTTGGTACATGGGCGCGATCTTGCGGGCTTACGTGCTGAATTGACAGGGAAATCGACCACACGGACTGCAAGCCTGTTACACTAGGGTCGTAGCGGATTCGCTTGTCACGAGTTGGTTCATTTCTAGTGTTCAAATTCTCGGAGGAGCAACATGGCGCAACATATAGATTTCGTTTATGATTTTTGCAGTCCCAATGCATTTTTGGCGTTTAAGACCTTGCCGGACTTGGCAGGCGAACACGGTGTGCAGGTGAACAATGTGCCGGTCCTGCTGTCGACGGTTTTCAAGGTGACCAACAACCAAAGCCCGTTTCAGGCCTTTTCGGAAAACCGTCAGAAATCGGCCTATCTGACTCATGATCTGCATCGATTTGCGCGCACGCGGGGCCTGAGCTTTCACATGAGTCCTCATTTTCCGATTAACACCAAATTTGCCATGCGTGGGGCTGTGTTTGCGTCCGGAAAACCCTGGGAAGACAAATATATGAACGCTGTTTTCGATGCGATTTGGGTGCATGGTCAGAAGGTCGATGAACTGGGTGTTCTGTCGGAAATCATGCAAGAGAACGATCTGCCAGCGCGTAAAATACGCGAGGCGATGACCAGCGTCGATATCAAGCAACAACTGAAAGACCAGACCAAGGCCGCCGTAAAACGCGGTGTGTTCGGCGTTCCCAGCATGTTTGCGGGGTCCGAAATGTTCTTTGGCAAGAATAGTCTGGGAAATCTAGGGTTGGAGCTGTCAAAGACCCCTTAGCCTTCTATGGCGTCCAGCCCGTGTCGTGCGAATATTGGAACATACGAACCAAGTATCATCGCCCGTTCCGGGTCGGAAGCATTTCCGTCCTGCGCGCGTTTGAAGACCCCCTGCAAAATCGCGGCCATACGAAAGAAGTTGAAGGCTAGATAAAACCCGAAATTGTCGATCCCGGAAAGGCCACGACGCTGGCAATACTGAACGATAAATGCCTGATCTGAGGGTAGGCCTAGACTTGCCCGATCAATTCCGGCCAGACCCCTGCCCTCGGCACCCGGCGGCATCTGCCACTGCATGATCACTGCCGCCAAATCTGCATACGGATGCCCGATCGTCGACAATTCCCAATCCAGAACCCCGATGCACTGTGTACCGTCTTTCTCAAACATCAGATTGTCGATACGGTAATCACCATGCACCAGCGTTCTTTGGCCGTCATCTGCGGGTATCGAACCTTCAAGGGCGGTCATCAGCGCATCCATCTCGGGGATATTTGCGGTCTCAGAGGCGCGGTACTGTTTGATCCAGCGCGCAATCTGGCGTTCAAAGTAGTTTCCGGGCGGGCCATAGTCAGATAGTCCGGCGGCATCGATATCCACCTCGTGGAGGTCAGCCAGTACACGGTTCACTTCATCCAGCACGGCGGAGCGGGTGGCATCGGTTTCCCCGCTCAATGTAGGTTCTAGAAATACGCGCCCTTCCAGATGCTCCATAACATAAAAAACCGACCCGATGACATCACCATCCTCGCACAGCAGGTACATTTTGGGGACCGGTACGGCACTGTTGGCCAACGCGCTTTGAACACGGAATTCCCGATCCACCGCATGGGCAGATTTCAATAACGCACCCGGAGGCTTGCGACGCAGAACATAAGACTGATCGGGGGTCCTCAGCAAAAAGGTCGGGTTGGATTGTCCTATCGCAAACTTTCTCGCCTGCAACGGCCCACAATAGCCCGGAAGATGCGACTTGAGGTACGCATCCACAGCCGTCAGATCCAAACTCGTACTGTCCATCTACGCCTGAATCCTCACAAAGCTTCGGCAAATATGTTCCCGGCCGTCTCGACGTTGATCCCACCGGACACCGGGATCACTGCACCGGTGACATAGCTGCCGCCACGACCGCATAGGAATAGCATACAGCCGGCAATATCCTCATCACGCCCAACCCGACCCAAAGGAACCGAGTTACCAACCCTTTCGCGTGTCTCTTCATCGGCCGTGGCAAAGGCAGTCATCTTCGAGACGAACGGCCCCGGTGCCAGCGCGTTGACCGTGATGTGGTAGGGCGAAAACTCCTTGGCCATGATCTTGGTCAGGTGCAGCACTGCCGCTTTCGAAGCCGAGTAGCTATAGGCCCCATCGCCCATTGGCACCTCACCCATGACCGAACCGACATTGACCACTCGCGCCGGGTCGTCAACTAAGCCAGACTGCATCAGCATCGGCAACAGTTTTTGGGTCAGCTCGAACAAACCCGCGACATTGACCGTCATAACTTTATCCCAGGCCTCATGTGGGAATTGTCCCATCGGCGCACCCCAGGTTACGCCTGCATTATTCATCAGGATATCAAGGCGATCTGTTCGCTTGTTAACCTCGGATACAAGCGCCGCGATTCCATCTTTGGTTGCAACATCACCGCCGAACCCTTCGGCATGACCGAGCGCATCCAAAGCGTTCAGCTCAGCCGCAACGGCTTCGCAGGCGTCTGCTTTGCGGGATGCGATCAGAACACGCGCCCCTGCCCGCACCAATGCCTCGGCCGCCATTCGCCCGATGCCTGTTGCGCCACCGGTGACCAGTGCGGTTTTGCCTTGCAATGAGAATAACGTGTCGGGGGTCATGGTCTGCTCCTCGGTAAAGTGGCTATAGGCACGTCTGGGAAATGGTTGATTTCTTGACAACTCATTGGTCCGCGCCAAAGCTCCTCATATCCGAATAACAGGGATAACGGGATTAATATGCAAGCTTTACTCAGCGTCGCGCCGGGCGGGCCAGATACACTAGAGCTGACCAGCCTGCCTGATCCAGTACCGGGTAAAGGCGAATTGCTGATCGGGGTTAGGGCCGCGGGCGTTAATTTCCCCGACACACTGATCATTCAGGACCTCTATCAGATCAAGCCACCCCGCCCCTTTGCGCCGGGCGGTGAAATCGCCGGGGACGTTCTGGCCATTGGCGAAGGTGTGACCGGTTTCAACGTTGGAGACCGTGTTCTGGCGCTGACCGGGCATGGCGGGTTTTCAACACATCTAACAATCCCCGCTGCAACCGCCATTAAATTCCCAGGCTCGATGCCATACGAGGATGCGGCCTGCTTTGTCTTTACCTACGGCACGTCCTATCACGCGTTGAAAGACCGCGCTGCCCTGCAGCCCGGGGAAACCCTGTTGGTGCTGGGCGCTGCTGGAGGGGTCGGGTCTGCCGCGATCGAGCTGGGCAAGGCCATGGGTGCACGTGTGATTGCCGCAGTCTCATCGCCAGACAAAGCGGATTTTTGCCGAGATTTGGGGGCGGATGAAACGCTTATCTACTCCCGTGAGATGAACAAAGAGGCACAAAAAGAATTCTCATCGGGAATCAAAGATTTGGCAGGGCCGTTAGGTGTAAATGTCGTTTATGATGCTGTAGGTGGAGATTATGCGGAACCTGCGCTGCGTAGTATGGCCTGGGCCGGGCGATATCTTGTGATCGGTTTCCCGGCGGGCATTCCCAAAATACCTCTGAACCTGCCATTGCTGAAAAGCTGCCAAATTGTAGGGGTTTTTTGGGGCGCATCGGTGCTACGTGATCCTGTAGGGCATTCTAAAAATGTGAATGATTTGTTCAAGTTATACGTCGATGCTCGTATAAAACCGCGGATCAGCGCCAAATATCCGTTCGACCTTGCCTCCAAAGCTCTGACTCATCTGGCCAACCGTTCTGCCCTTGGTAAAATCGTGGTGACAATGCCTGCAAGGGCTGAACATGATTGACGGTTTCTTTAATCGCTCGCCCTATACGCGCGTTGGCCGGTGGACATTCCCACCTGTTCGCGTTTAAGAAACTGGTATGGGAACAGTGAAATAATGCACAAAGCTCTGATTTTGAATGGCCCGAACCTGAACCTTTTGGGCACCCGACAACCTGAGGTTTATGGAAGCACCACGCTGGAGATGGTTGAGAATCTGTGCGTCAGCCACGGATCTTCCATCGGTCTGGACGTGTCGTGCTTTCAGTCAAACCACGAAGGTGCCCTGATTGATGCCATCCACGCGGCCAAGGGGGATCAGGACGGCATTGTTCTGAATGCAGGTGCTTATACGCATACCTCAATCGCCCTGATGGATGCGATTGCGTCCGTTGAACTTCCAATGATCGAGGTCCACCTGTCCAACATCCATGCCCGCGAAGAATTCCGGCACGTGTCCTATATCTCGAAGGTGGCGATCGGCCAGATTTGTGGCTTTGGCCCGCAAGGCTATGTGATGGCTCTGGACGGATTGGCGGCGCAACTGAAAGGCGGGTCGACTGCATGAAGCTGAGCGAATACCTGCACTTTCTCAGCTATACCAAAACTTTGGAAGAGCTTTGGGACGCCCATTGCCGTCAGATGGCCGAATACGGGTTTGATCGGCTGATCTATGGCTACACCCAATACCGCACCGAGACATCGCTGGGTGATCCAGAGGATTTCGTGATTCTGACCAATCATGGAAAGTCCTATCTGGATGGTTTCCTGCGTGGTGGCCTGTATTTTCATGCTCCGATGTTGAAATGGGCGCTAAGCAACGAAGGTGCCGCCAGTTGGAATATCGCCCAGGATTTGGTGTCCAACCGCGGATTAACACAGCCAGAACTGGACGTTCTGGAATTCAATCGAAAGCACGGCGTTGCGTTCGGATATACGGTCAGTTTCACCTCGGTTTCGATGCGCTCCAAGGGGGCGATTTCCCTTTCCGCAGGAAATGCGACCAGCCAGGACGAAGTGGATGCGATGTGGGATGAGCATGGTGACGATATCCTGCTGATGAACAATGTTGCGCATCTTAAAATCCTTACCCTGCCCTATAACGCGCCGAACCGAGCGCTGACCAAGCGCCAGCGTGAAGCGTTGCAATGGGTCGGTGACGGCAAGACCACCCAGGACATTGCCCTATTGATGGGGCTGACATCGGCTACGGTCGAAAAGCATTTGCGATTGGCGCGCGAGGCGCTGTCGGTGGAAACCACCGCTCAGGCCGTTCTGAAGGCGTCACTACAGAATCAGATGTTCGTTATGGAGGTCTAAGGTCCGAGAATTGACGCTCAGGAGCGTCAATTTACCCTAGGTAAGGAAATCATGACTTTCCAATCTGGGGGGCTGGTTGCAAAGTGAGAGTGTTCCGTGAGTGGTGGCTTTAGCCAGGGAACATTTGGTTGGATCTTTGTAATACCAAGGCTCTCCAATCGCTCTGACACAAAGGCGCCTATTTGTCCGCGTCAGTTTGTCGGAATTTTGAGGGGCCTCGACCATCCCCATCATGCGGGGCCCCTCATACCTTTTCAGAAAGGTTCAGGACGCGAGTGCGTCCTTTTTTATTGGCTAATGGCTTGAGTGGCCTGAAAAAACCGGTCACGACTTGCGCGACCGGTTTCTTTGGCTCCCCGAACTCTGCAGAGTTCGGGAATGCTTTCTTAGCCTTGTGCGGCTTTGGCAACTTCTGCTGCGAAGTCTTCTTTTTCGACAACGATGCCTTCGCCAACTTCCAGACGGACAAAGCCGGTGATGGTTGCGCCTGCCTCTTTCGCCGCTGCTTCAACGGTCAGGTCAGGGTTCACAACGAAAGACTGGTTCAGCAATGTGGATTCCGCGACGAATTTCTTCATGCGACCAACGATCATCTTTTCGATCACCTGCTCCGGCTTGCCGGATTCGCGGGCAATGTCCATCTGAACCTGCTTTTCTTTTTCAACAACAGCCGGGTCCATGTCTGCCTCGGACAGGGCCGCCGGGTTCACGGCTGCGATGTGCATTGCAACTTGTTTGCCGATGGCTTCATCGCCGCCAGACAGAGCAACCAGAACACCGATTTTGCCCATGCCGTTGGTGGCCGCATTGTGGACATAGGACACAACAGTGTCGCCCGACAGCTTGGCCATACGACGGACCGACATGTTCTCACCAATGGTGGCGATTTTGTCGGTCAGGGTGTCCGCAACATTCTTGCCACCCAGATCAGCAGCCAGCAGCGCCTCGACATTGTCGACGCCTTCTGCGGCATACGCGATCTTGCCAACCATTTCCTGGAACTCGGCGTTTTTCGCGACAAAGTCGGTTTCCGAGTTCACTTCGACAGCAACACCGTTGCCACCGTTGACGTGAACAGCGACCAGACCTTCTGCAGCGGTACGGCCCGATTTCTTGGCCGCCTTGGCCAGGCCCTTGGTGCGCAGCCAGTCAACGGCTTCGTCCATGTTACCTTCGGTTTCGGTCAGCGCTTTTTTCGCGTCCATCATGCCTGCGCCGGTCGAGTCGCGCAGTTCTTTAACCATTGCTGCTGTGATTGCCATCTCTTGGCTCTCCTCAATTCAAACGGAATTGGGGCAGGTCTACCCTGCCCCATATGTCATTTAGGTGACGGGCAGCTTACGCTTCGGCTTTGGCTTCCGGCGCGGCTTCTTCTGCGGGTGCTTCTTCCGCAACGGCTTCTTCAACCGGAGCTTCTTCGAACGCACCCAGATCAACGCCTGCTGCACCCATCTGCGCGGTCATACCGTCCAGAGCGGCCCGTGCGGCCAGATCGCAGTACAGCGCAATCGCGCGCGCCGCGTCGTCGTTGCCGGGAATGATGTAATCAACACCGTCGGGCGAGCAGTTGGTGTCGACAACAGCCACAACCGGGATACCCAGTTTGTTGGCTTCGGCGATGGCCAGTGCTTCTTTTTTGACGTCGATGACGAACAGCAGATCAGGAACGCCGCCCATTTCGCGGATACCGCCCAGCGAAGCCTGCAGTTTGCCCTGGTCACGTTCCATGCCCAGACGCTCTTTCTTGGTCAGGCCCTCGGCGCCCGATTCCATGGCTTCGTCGATCTGGTTCAGACGGTTGATCGACTGGGAAACGGTTTTCCAGTTGGTCAGCGTGCCGCCCAGCCAGCGGTGGTTCATGTAGTACTGAGCCGACTTTTCAGCTGCTTCGGCGATCGGGCCGGCGGCCTGACGCTTGGTTCCAACGAACAGAACGCGGCCACCTTTTGCGACGGTGTCACGAACAGCCTGCAGAGCCTGATCCAGCATCGGAACGGTCTGAGTCAGGTCCATGATGTGGATGCCATTGCGCGAGCCGTAGATGAACGGGCCCATGCGGGGATTCCAACGCTGTGTCTGGTGACCAAAGTGAACGCCAGCTTCCAGCAGCTGACGCATGGTGAACTCGGGAAGAGCCATGCTATTTTCCTTTTCCGGTTTACGCCTGGGCGGGGGTGAAAGAAGCAGATGCTCCAACCGGCGGTCTTAATGAGGATGTCTCCCTCAAAAAGCCCAAACCCCGCCTGCGGGTTTGAATGGCGCGCGTATACGGCAGGTTTTCGGCTAGCGCAAGGGCTTTTCGCCCTTATTTTTCAAGCCGTGCCAGTGCGTGCGCGTGGCGCACGGACTCTTCACAATATGCGGCCAGCGCCTTGCGGCTTTCGAAATCGCTAACCTTGGCCGGTGCATGATAAATCAATTCAACCGCACCCTGCCCGCGCGCACCCAGCGTTTTCAAAAGGTGTGGGGCGAAATCCATATCTCCCCACCAGCCATAAAACCGATCAGACTGCCCTTTGGGCGCGTGATACACAACCGAGACTGGCTGCACATACATGAAATCTCGCAATTCATCTGCGAAGAACGCGGCGAAAAGAGTTGTTTTAAAAGGTAAAACGCGCTGCCCGTCGGTCGAGGTCCCTTCGGGGAAAAACAGCAGCTTATGACCAGCTTTCAAGCGAGTTTCGAATATTCTTGTCTGTTCTCTTGCTTTCTTGCGGTCCCGCTCGATGAACACGGTTCCTGTTGCACGGGCAAGCCAGCCGATACCGGGCCATTTGGCCACCTCGGCCTTGGACACGAAATAGACGCGCTTGCGCGCATTCAAGGCGAAAATGTCCAGCCACGACGTGTGATTTGCAACCACAGCGCCGCGCTGTTGCATCAGTTCGCCCGAGGTTCGAAACCGTATCCCGAGGATCCGAAACGCATTGCGGCAGACAAATTGCGAAATAAACGGCGTTACGGGGCGGCGCACGCCGTACAACGGACGCTCGATCAAGCGCAGCACCAATAGAACTAGCAAACCTCCAAACACCAATACGGCCAGTGGTAATCCGCGGAGAAAAACCAACATCCACCCCATCAACCCCAGTTTGATGGGGTCTGGTTCATCCTCGCTGTTCCAAAGCGGTTCGTTCACCAATTCATGCCCCGCCATAGATGCGTTTCTGCCGCTCGTTCATGCGGGCCGTATCGAGGATCAGGCAAACATCAGTGGTGTTGAATGAATGGTCGATGAACGCGCCTTCTCCCACGAAACCCCCTAGGCGAAGATAGGCCTTGATCAATGCCGGAACCTGAACCATCGCAGCTCGGCGATCCAGATCCGCGGGCGCAACAAGATCCATGGATTCAAATACTTCTGGTTGTGCCCTCACCCTCAAATCAGGCGGCGCGAGATGGTTGTGATGCAGCATCGACAAGGGCTGCGCCAATTCCTGAACATCCGTTCCGTGAAAGCTGGCGACACCGAACAGAACTTCGATATCACGCTCGTTTACATAGGCCGCCAATCCGTTCCACAGGTGATACATGGCAGTGCCCCCGCGATAGTCACGGTGGACGCATGAACGGCCGAGTTCCAACAGCTTGCGACCGCTTTGCTTCAAAACAGTCAGATCGTATTCATCTTCGGAATAAAACTGCCCCAGTTCCGCAGCACGTTCGCCCGGTAATAGCCTGTAAACGCCAACAACTTCGCCTGTCAGGTCGTCTATCGCCAGCATGTGATCAAAATACGGATCGAACTTGTCGCGCTCCAGTCCGGCGTCATGATCTACCATCTCTCCGCCACCGCCCAGTTCGCGAACAAACACGTCATAGCGCAGCCGTTGGGCAGCGCGCAGTTCGTCCTCGGTCTGTGCAAGTTTGACGGTAAAGGAAGGGCCTGCGTCCGGCATTGATGGTTCCGTTCTTGTTTGCGCGCTGATACCGCAGTTTCCCTAGGGATGGCAACAAGAGCGGAATGCGGGGCCGTTAACCTTTCCTAAACCAGTTTCACAGATCAAAGACCGGCATCAGGGCGATGCGCGTTCCGTCAATCACCACTTTCCCCTGCTCGCGAAAGTTCACGGTGATCTTGCCCCCGATGTTGGACTGCACCTGTCCAACGCCCCAATCGGGGTAATCGGGGTGGCGGACGTACATGCCCGGTGCAAGAATAGCATTAAGGTCTGTCATGCGAGGGCTCCGGTCCGGCGGCAGATGCAGCAGGAGGTACGCATGAGCGACACCACAGTCAACCTGGCCGAGTTGATCGGGTCCCGGATCTGTCACGATTTGATCAGCCCCATCGGGGCGATCACCAACGGTCTGGAGCTGCTTGAGATGGTTGGCGCAGTCCAGGGGCCTGAGATGGAACTTATCTCGGGCAGTGTTGGCAGTGCCGGGGCGCGGATTCGGTTTTTCCGCGTGGCGTTTGGTTCAGCCAGCGATCAGCCTTTGGGCCGAACCGAGGTCTCGGAACTGTTAAAGGATGTCGAACGCGCAGGCCGCGTGCGCGTCAACTGGCACCTGACCGAGGCGGTGCCGCGTAATCAGGTCAAACTGGCATTTCTGGCGTTGATGTGCTGCGAAAACGCCATGCCTTTTGGGGGCGAAGTGACCATCGATCAAAATGGTGAAAGCTGGACGGTCACAGGATCAGCCGACAAGCTGAATGTGGATAATGACCTTTGGAAAAACCTGCCGACAGGGCGATACCCCAATAAAGTCACGCCCGCACAGGTGCAGTTTGCTCTTTTGCCAAAGACTGCCACGTCGGTGGGGCGGCGGGTTGTGGCGGAAACCACCTCAACCCGCGTTGTGATCCGGTTTTAAGACCGGGTCGTTCCATTCCCGCGCACAAGATACTGAAAGCTGGTCAGCTGCGCCGCACCCACCGGGCCACGCGCATGCATCTTACCGGTCGCAATGCCGATCTCAGCGCCCATTCCAAACTCACCCCCATCGGCGAATTGGGTTGAGGCATTGTGCATCAGGATTGCACTGTCGAGCCGTTCGAAGAACCGCGCAGCAGCGGTCTCGTCCTCGGTCATGATGCAGTCGGTATGGTCCGAGCCATTGAGGCGAATATGCGCGATGGCTTCGTCAATATCAGCGACCGGTCTCGCCGCGATGATACTGTCGAGGAATTCCTTTCCCCAATCATCGACCGTCGCAGCCACGGTGCCATTCTGGGCCAGCGCGCCTTCGGCGTGAACCTCAACACCTGCGGCCATCAGAGCGGCGATAACGTCGCGTCCCAGTGTTTCCACCACATCCTGATGGATCAACAGGCATTCGGCTGCGCCGCAGATTCCGGTCCGCCGGGTTTTGGCGTTCATCACCACGTTCAGCGTTTTCTGCGGATCGGCGGCTTTGTCGATGTAGATATGCACGATGCCTTCAAGATGCGCGAAAACAGGTACACGCGCCTCGCGCTGCACCAGCCCCACCAGGCCTTTACCCCCGCGCGGGACGATAACATCGACATAATCCGTCAGGGTAAGCAATTCCTGAACCGCAGCGCGGTCTCGCGTCGGCACCAGTTGGATGGAATCCTCGGGCAGGTTTGCGGCCTTTAGCCCTTGGACCAGGCAAGCGTGGATGGCGCCCGAAGAATGAAAGCTCTCGGACCCGCCACGAAGGATCACCGCGTTGCCCGATTTCAGGCACAGCGCGCCGGCATCTGCCGTCACATTGGGGCGGCTTTCATAGATCACACCGATCACACCCAAAGGCGTGCGCACACGCTGGATATGCAGACCCGAGGGCATGTCCCATTCGGTCAGCACCTCGCCCACAGGATCAGCCTGATCCGCGACCGTGCGCAGCCCGTCAACCATGCCCTGAATGCGCGCCTCGTCCAGCATCAGGCGATCCATCATTGCCGGGCTCAGACCTTTTTCACGACCGAATTCCAGGTCTTTCTTGTTGGCCTCGATGATTCTGGCACGGTTGGCCCAAACCGCATCAGCGGCGGCGATCAGGGCTGCATGTTTCCGTTCGGCGCTGGCAAAAGCCAATTCGGCCGAGGCTTTCTTGGCGCGTTTTCCAAGATCGGCCATCAGTGTGGGGATGCTGTCGAAATCCTTCATCTCAGATGCCTTTCAGTCGGTCTTTTGGTGTTCTAACATCGCTCGGCTACCGCGCCAAATCGTCTCGGTGGATCAGCACGGCCCTGCCCGGATAACCCAGAGTCGCCTCGATTTCCGAGGATTTTCGCCCCTTGATCGCGTCTGCTTCTTGCGCGGTATAGCGGCTGAGGCCCTGTGCCAAGCGTCGCGCTTCCGGGTCCAGAATGGCCACAGGATCGCCACGGCCAAAGTCTCCGGTCACTTCGACGATCCCGGCAGGCAACAGGCTTTTACCGTTGCCAAGTGCCCGGGCTGCGCCGGCGTCCACCACGATTTCACCACGCGGTTTCATCGCCGAGATCCACCGTTTCCGGGCCGCATGTGGGTCCAGGGTCGCGGTGAACCAAGTGCAATTCGCACCGTGTTCAAGTGATTTCAGAGGGTTAAGCGGCGATCCTTCAGTAATCGCCATATCACACCCGGCGGCTGTCGCCATCTTTGCAGCCAGCAGCTTTGTCTTCATTCCGCCTTTGGACAGGCCTGACCCCGCGTCACCCGCCATCTGTTCGATCTTAGGCGTTATTTCTTCGATCACGTCGTAACGAGTGGCCGAGGCGTCCTCATTCGGGTTGCCGGTATAGAAACCGTCCACGTCGGATAGCAGGATCAACTGATCCGCGCCCACCGTGACAGCGATCTGTGCGGCAAGGCGGTCATTGTCGCCATAGCGGATTTCATCCGTTGCGACCGTATCGTTTTCGTTGACGATAGGCACGACACCCAAACCCAGCAAAGTTTCAAGTGTCGCGCGTGAGTTCAGATAGCGGCGGCGGTCGGCGCTGTCCTCCAACGTTACCAAAACCTGCGCGGTAGTGATCTTGTGCGGCGTTAACGCCTCCTCGTACGCGCGAGCCAGCCGGATCTGACCTACAGCAGCGGCAGCCTGAGATTTCTCCAGCGGCAAAGCCTCCATCGGCAAGCCCAAGACCCCGCGACCCAACGCGATAGACCCGGATGACACCAAAATGACGTCCGTTCCCTGCCCCTTTAGCCAAGCTACGTCCTGCGCCAAGGAGTGCAGCCAGTCCGAGCGCAAAAGGCCCGTGTCCCGATCCACCAGCAAGGCGGACCCGATCTTGACCACCAGACGCTTGGCTGAGGTCAGGGTTGCCACGTCTTCGCCTCCTCAACGGGCTTTTGCCGCAAACGGTTTTCGTTAATCTGGGTACGCAATGCGCGCAGAACCTCGGTCACGCCCAGATGCGCCACACCGGACATGGTCATGACGGGGCCGCCGACGGCCTCTTCCAGCTCGGCCTTAGCCGCTTCGCGTTCTTCGTCATCCAGTGCGTCGACCTTGTTCAGCACCGTAATGCGAGGTTTCTCAGCCAGTTCGCCGCCATAAGCCTCAAGCTCGTGAATAATGGTCCGATAGTCATCAGCCACGGTCTCAGACGTTCCATCGACCAGATGCAGCAGAACGGCGCAGCGTTCCACGTGACCCAGAAAACGATCTCCGATCCCACGGCCTTCGTGGGCGCCTTCGATCAGGCCAGGAATGTCAGCCACGACAAACTCGACGTTATCAACGCCGACTACACCCAGGTTCGGGTGCAGCGTGGTAAAGGGATAATCCGCAATTTTCGGACGGGCGTTGGATGTTGCGGCCAAAAAAGTCGACTTACCCGCATTGGGCATGCCCAGCAGACCCACATCAGCGATCAGTTTCAGCCGCAGCCAGATCGTACGGTCGATCCCCGCCTGCCCCGGATTGGCCCGGCGCGGGGCCTGGTTGGTGGCAGATTTAAAGTGCAGGTTGCCGAAGCCACCATTGCCGCCTTTGGCCAGCAAAACCCGCTGACCGACCTCAGTCAGATCGCAGATGACGGTTTCTTCGTCTTCGTCCAGAATCTCGGTACCAACCGGCACCCGCAAGACGATGTCGTCGCCGTCCTTGCCGGTGCGCTGCTGACCCCGACCGGGTTGACCGTTCTTGGCAAAGAAATGCTGCTGATAGCGGAAGTCGATGAGGGTGTTCAACCCGTCAACGACCTCGGCCCAGACAGATCCGCCCTTACCGCCATCACCGCCATCGGGACCGCCGTATTCGATGTACTTTTCGCGCCGAAAGCTGACGCAGCCGCCACCTCCGGCCCCGGACCGGATGTAGACCTTTGCAAGATCGAGAAATTTCATGTGTGTCCCCTACTGCAAAGGCCCCATCGGCCACAAGTCAGAGTTTCTTAGTATACGTCCAGGTGGGCACATTCGCATCACGCGCCACCGAATAGGTTTCGGCATCACCCAGATATTCAAACCCGCAATGGGTCAACACCCGCGCCGAGGCCGGATTGTCCTGAAAAACGCTGGCAAACATGGTGGCGTTTTCCAACGGGTTGGCATCGACCAGCGCTTCGACCGCCATCGATGCAACGCCCGTGTTCCAATAGACCGGCGCGACCCAATAGCCCACCTCGGACTGGTTGCGATCCAGGCGCGTCAGCGAGATCAGGCCGATCAGCTCGGGACCGCCATCTTTGGTGGCATCCATTGCCCAGACGTCTTCATCGCGTTCTTCGGACATCGCGCGCGTCACAAAAGCTTCGGTCGAACCCGGTGGCAGCGGATGTGGAATTGCTGTGGTCATGCGCGCCACACGCTCATCACCTGCATAATGTTCAATGAGACCCAAATCCGACCGGCGCAATGGTCGCAGATCGAACCGCTCGGTTTCAATGACCGGCTGGTTTATTATTGCCTCAAGCTTCATGAGTGCGTTCCTCCTCCGAACAACACGAACAATACGGACGCAACGGTGAGACTGGCTAACGTCCACATCAGATATTTTTCAATTGGCCGTCCTTCAACCGCGTGGGCAATTCTATCGCCCGCAAATGTCCAAATTGGATGAAGAATGACCTGACAAAACAACAAACAGAGAGCAATCGTTACTGTGGCCTCAATACTGGGCGTCCCTGCCGCCACAAACCCGGTAAACCCTGCAATGATCATCGCCCAAGCCTTTGGATTTAAGGGATGAACGATCAAACCAGCCAAGAACCCGGGTGCTTTGCCATCAGCCTGCTGACGCGACAGGCGTGTGTTGGCGATCTTCCAGGCCAGCCACATGATATAGGCTGCTGACGCGTATTTCAGCGCTGTAAATACGCCCGGAGCCTGATCGGCCAGTTGCAGCAGGCCAAAGCCCACAGGCCAGATGATCAATTGCTTCCCTACAATGACGCCCCCGACAAACGGAAGTGCCGCCCGAAAACCATAGCGCGCACCAGTTCCCAACAGGACCATATTGGCGGGTCCTGGGGTGCCGACCTGACTGGCGGCGAAAATCAGGAAACTTGTGGTTGCGACGGGCATAGGTGCGTTCAATCAAAACTACGTTAAAACGAGAAAGGGGACCGGCATTTTCTGCCGGTCCCCCAAGAATTTTCAAACCTTATGGGTTTCGGCTTACTCTGCGGCCTCCGCCACTGGCAGGACCGAAATAAAGGTGCGGTTTTTGAGGCCTTTGTGGAACTTCACAGCGCCGTCGACAGTTGCAAAGATTGTATGATCTTTGCCCATGCCTACGCCTTCGCCCGGCCAGAACTTGGTGCCGCGCTGACGCACGATGATGTTACCTGCGATGGCGGCCTGGCCACCATACAGTTTCACGCCAAGGCGGCGACCAGCTGAGTCGCGACCGTTACGGGAGGAACCGCCAGCTTTTTTATGTGCCATTCTCTCTCTCCTTAGCCTTTGGCCAGTTCTTTGGCCTGCTCAACCCATTCGGGTTTCACTTTGATGGTGTCGATAGCAGCAATCTGCTCGTCCGACAAGGCGGCCAGAGCGGCAAAGCTCTCGATACCGGCGTCGGCCAGCTTTTTGGCGGCGGCGGGACCGACACCGTTCAGGGCTGTCAGATCATCAGCGGCAGCAGCAGCAGCGGCAGGTGCCTCTGCTTTGGCTTCAGCTTTCTTGGCAGGCTTTTTCGCTGCCGGAGCAGCTTCGCCAGCAGGTGCCGAACCAGTTGCAGCTTTGATGCCCGATTTGTCAGCGCCCGATGCCAGGATGTCAGTGATTTTGACCAGAGTCAGTTTCTGACGGTGGCCAACGGTACGCTTCGAGCTGTGCTTACGACGACGCTTGACGAAGTTGATGACCTTGTCACCTTTGATCTGTTCGATCACTTCGGCCTGAACGCCTGCGCCTTCAACGAAGGGTGCGCCAACAACCGGTGCGTCACCGCCCAGCATCAGAACATCATTGAATTGAACTTTTTCACCTGCGTCGGCAGCCAGCTTTTCAACACGGAGCACATCGCCCGCCTGAACCTTGTACTGCTTGCCGCCAGTCTTGAGGACCGCAAACATGCGTCTTTCCTTTTCCAAACCGCGTTCTGTGGTCCCCGTTTGGGTGTTTTGGCTTTCGCCACCTCGAACAGCGCGCCCTTTTTCCGGGCTGTGTGACGACCCGTGGGAAAAGCCCTTTGGGTCAATAATAACGAGACCCGGCGCGGAAGAACCGGCCGGGATGCGCGCTTATCCAAAGATTGCGGGGGAAAGTCAACATCAAATGCGACGCTAAAGGTCCGATCCTTTCAGCACCTGAGCGACCGCCTGACCCAGCTGATAATAGATCGTGTCGAACATCCGGTTAAAGCTTTCAAACAGGGCCGTATTGATCGCTTTGCCCGTTTCAGTGCGTGAAAAGGCGATGTTCTCGCGCATTTGACTGTCGGTCAGTGGCTTGTATGCCAGCAGAAAAAAGGAATACAGCCACATTCGTGTGTCTTCGGTCATGCTGTCTTTTTCCTCAAGCAGCTGTGCCAGAAGCTCCCCGTCGTCCCCACCAACCCCCAGGCTCATCCCACGGAAAAAATTGTAATCTGCACTGATGGAGTTATGCACATTCTCGTCAATCAGGTTGTTGACCTGAATATACTCGTCGACCAGCCGGTATAGCTCCGTGCTGCGATCACCGTTTTTGTAGGCGTCCTGAGCCATTTCTTCGATGGCTTCATCTGCCAAGGCGACACGGGCGGATAATTCCAGCGAGGTGATAGCCTGCCCTAAATCGCTTTCGAAAAACAGGATGGCGCGGTCCATCTGGCTTTTGGTCAGGGTTTCCGCGAATACACTTTCGACCTGATCACGCATTCTGTCCGCGTCGTAAATCCGGTCTACCTGATCCAGAAAGACCGGGCCGCCATTGTTGTTCAGAAAAGTTTGCTGAAGGTCCTGCCCAAGTGAACTGCCTTCGTCCCGCAGGATGTCGATGACCGCGTCCACTTGCAGGGCCTGCATAAGTTGTTCAACCTTTTCCTCGGCCTGCAAAGGCGTGGTCCAAACGAACAACGCCAGGAACGTCGCGATAAAACGCATCAGATATCCTGTGCCGGGTGCAAGTCCGCCATCCGAGTGGCAAGAATTTCGAATTTCATGGCCATGATTTCATATTGAACGGCATTCAGCAGTTCATAGACCTCTTGCATCAGCGGCTGCTCTAGCGCATCGGCATAAGCATTCACATCGGCATCGGAAAAATTCTGATACGTATAGGCAGCCCCGGCCAGGGCCGATAACTGCAACGCCTGTCGCATGCTTGTTTCGTTCTGGCGCATCATGAGGCGCAGTTGATCAGCATCCAACTGAAGATCAATTACCCCCGAAGCACTGGCGGCCAGCAGAAACCGCAGTTGAATCTCTTGCAGGGCTCGCAATGCGGTCCCGCTTGAATCAATGGCCCTATTCATGCGTTTGAGGCTTTCGACACGGTGCGAGCCGTCTTTGATCAACTCAGCCACGATCTCTTGCCCCTGCTGCTGCTTGGCCTCGTCATCTTCTAGCATATGCGAGGCGTTTTCCGCCTCGACCAGACGCTGCCCCAGGTCCGAGGCGTAAAATTCCACTGCATGAAGCAGCGCCTCGTCTCTGAGTGTCTGCTCCAGAATCGAAACGGCGGTTTCATGCATGTCTTCAGTGTCGAATACTTCTTCGGTCAGTCGGGCCCAATCGGAGCCGAAACCATCCGGGTCTATGCCCAGCATCTGCGGCGCCGACGCAGAAGAGAGCGCGATACTTTCCAGCGCCACGTCAAAACCAGTTGTGGTCAGAAACGCTTCGATCCTGTCTCGCCCGGCGGCAAAGGACGACACAGGCGCCATGGCCAGTGTCAGAAGCAATAAGAATAGGGTCAGAGCGGAGCGGCGAAGAGAATAAGTCATACTTCAAAGCCTATGCGTTTTGTGCCGTCTGGCAATGGAAAATCCCGTCATAGTGAATTTCGGGAATTTTCTGCTTGCACCCCCGCGCGTTCCTCACTAAATCCCCCCCTCACAGACCCCCGCGGAGAGGTGCCGGAGTGGTCGAACGGGGCGGTCTCGAAAACCGTTGTGGGTGCAAGCCCACCCAGGGTTCGAATCCCTGTCTCTCCGCCACTATCTTCTTGAAATTGAAAGCTAGTAATAGAAATTCAGGGTGTAGTGTGCTTTCTGCCCTAGTCGACAGGTACGGCCATTGGTGTCCTACTGCGCCCCATTTTAGGACTTCCGGCTATGCCAATTACGGCCCTTTGGCGCAGACTATGACACATTGACACCCTTCCAAGCTGCAATCAGGCAAACGAAATAGGAATCCTGCGTCTGCGGGATCCCTTTTGAATATTGCGGGGTTTAAAGGCTTCAGCGAAAGCCGTTGTCGCTGTTCTGCCTTAACCTGAGCGATTTCTTCCTGTGTCAGGTATCTCAGGTAGTGACGGCCTGTGGCAATTCGTTTGTGACCGCTGCAGTAAGACATGGCTCGCGTAGAGCGGTCTGAGTTGTCACTCTTTACGAAGGATCCGATAAAGAAGCCAAAATCCTGTCAAGCTCGCTGTGAACTGGCTCCCATCCCGTGGCTAGTTTAAGAGCGCTGACATCCGCACATATCTTTGCGATGTCACCAATACGTCTGGGCGCGTAGACCGGTGTGATCGACGGCGCATAGCGGGCGTTACTTATTGAACGCCCCTTCCCGACCAATATTAGTTAAGGGGACCTTGGCAACCGCCAGAAATGTTCTGAAAGCTAATTTGCCAGACAGTTCATAAAACTACGTTTAGGTGCGTGAAACGCTCTACCCCAAGCCGCAGGATACGCACCAATCAGACAAACTTCTTTCAGTCATCAGACGCGAAATTGAAGGTGGTGAACAAAAGTTCCGAAATTTAGGACACTGAAAATCTTTCGCGTTAAATAGCGGTTGCTCCCATTGTTGACGAGATCACCGCAGGGAAAAATGCGACACTTCACATATGTTCACTGGGCTTTTCTTTTTGCTGAAAAAGCTGCTGAACCACGATAGCGCATTGATTTATAATCGATAATAGAAATGATTAGGCAAATCCTAATGTTTAGTGAGGAAGTCAATTCTTAGGACGGCAACGCAGCCCGTATATACCTGAATGGAATTTCGCGATGCTCAGGGGAGGCGCAATTGTCTGGCAAAGAAAATATCGCGATTGACGTGCGGGACGCGGTAAAACGTTATGGCGATTTTACGGCGCTCAAGAAGATCTCGCTGTCGATCATGGACAATGAGTTCTTTACCCTTCTGGGTCCGTCTGGCTGCGGCAAGACAACTCTCCTTAGAATGATCGCCGGGTTCGAGGCCGTAACCGAAGGTGCGATCTACCTATACGGAGATGAAATCGAGAACCTGCCGCCCAACAAACGCCCGGTGAACACAGTTTTCCAAAACTATGCTTTGTTTCCGCATATGACCATTTTGGACAATGTTGCATTCGGGTTGGAAATGCGCGGGGCCTCGAAATCCGAAGCGCGTAAGAAAGCGGGTGAGATGCTGGAATTGGTACAGCTCTCTCAGTTCTCGGCCCGCAAGCCCAGCCAATTGTCAGGTGGCCAGCAACAGCGTGTTGCGCTGGCACGAGCCCTGGCGCCTCAGCCCAAGGTTTTGTTGTTGGACGAACCCCTGTCTGCACTGGATTTGAAGCTCCGCAAAGCAATGCAGCTTGAGCTGAAGCACCTGCAACGTGAAACCGGGATCACCTTTATCTTCGTGACCCACGACCAAGAAGAAGCGTTGACCATGTCCGATCGCATCGCGGTTATGTCCGCTGGCGAGCTGCAGCAACTGGGGTCTCCGACGGACATTTACGAGCGTCCGCACAACATGTTTGTGGCCGATTTTATTGGCGAGACCAACCTATTGGAGGTTTCCGTTGACGATATCTCGAATGGCCGTGCGACCTGCCACCTTGGCGGCGGGCATGAGTTGACCTGTAACTCGGTTGAGGGGGTTGGCGTCGGCTCCAAGGTTCACATGTCAATCCGGCCAGAACGGTTGTTTATGTCGGACAGCCCTGCCGAAACCGAAAGCCTGAAAGGGCGGATCAAGGAAAACATCTTTGTCGGCACAGATATCACAACCATCGTGGATTTGCAGGATGGCCCAGATTTTGTCGTACGCACCTCAAACTCAGACCGCGGCAACAAGCGGATTTTCGAGCCGGGCACCGAAATGTATGTCAACATGGAGCTGGGGGCTGGTCGCCTCCTGGTCGACTAATGGCGGCGGGTGCGGCAAGCGGCGGCAGCGCAACGACAGATACCTATAAAGAGGCGCGAACCTGGCTTCTGCTGCCCGCATGGGTGACACTGGCCATTCTGGTTCTGGCGCCGGTCATCATGATGCTGATCTACTCTTTCCTGACAAAAGAGTTCCGGGGCGGCGTCATTTGGGAGTTCTCGCTGGCGGCTTATGATCAATTCTTCTTTGATCGAGGATTGTTCGGTGACGACCCCCCTAAGATAGAATGGACCTATATCACGATTTTCTGGCGCTCGATCTGGCAGGCAGGTGCTGCTACATTGCTCAGCCTCGTTATTGGCTTTCCAACGGCCTATTTCATCGCCACTCGATCCGAAAGCATGCGTCCGGTTTGGGTGTTCCTGATTACCATCCCCTATTGGGTGAACCTGTTGATCAGGACCGTGTCGATGAAATTCCTTCTGCGCGATCAGGGGCCGTTGAACGACTTTCTGATGAATATCGGCCTGATCGACAGCCCCCTGCATATCGTTAACACCAATTTTGCGGTGCAGCTCGGCCTGTTCTATTCATACCTGCCCTTCATGGTGTTGCCGATCTATGCAGCGGTAGAGCGGTACAACTTTGCCCTGTCCGAAGCCGCGGCCGACCTATACGCGTCGAAATGGACCACACTGCGCCGCGTGCTGCTTCCTGCGGTCAAACCAGGCGTATTTGCGGGTTGTATTTTGGTGTTTGTTCCGTCGATGGGGTCGTTTCTTGCACCCGACCTTCTGGGTGGCGCCAAAAACTTTATGATCGGCTCGCTGATTGAGGAGCAGTTCAAAGGCAACGCCGGCAACTGGCCGTTTGGCGCGGCCGCGTCGATGATCCTGCTGACAATGGTTTTGATCATCCTGATGTTCTCGGCCCGCCAGCAGGCCAAAGCCGACAAGGCGGGGGGCTGATCCATGGCAAGCAAGCAATTCGACATCAAGTCTTACACTGGCTTCAAGGGGATCACCCTGCTGTGTCTGGTCATTCTCTATGCGCCGCTGGTTGTGGTCACGATCTACAGCTTCAACGCGTCCCAATCACTGACCAACTGGGAAGGCGTTTCGCTCCGTTGGTATGCGGATGTTTTCACCGGGCCTGAAAGCGGTAAGTTCAAGGCGGCTGCCAGGAACAGCTTTATCATTGCGATCATTGCCTCAACCACGGCAACCGCAATTGCAACGTTGGCCGCAACTGGCATGGTTCGAGGTGGCAAGTTCCGCTTTCGCACATTGTCCTTTGGGTTGATCAGCCTGCCGCTGATGGTGCCCGAGATCGTTCTGGCCGTCGCGACCCTGATCTTCTTCAATTCGATCGGATTCGAACGCGGGCTACTTACCATCCTACTTGCCCATATCGCATTTTGTATTCCGTTTGCCTATCTGCCGATCTCGGCCCGTATGCAGGGGATCGAGGACAGTTATGAGCAGGCCGCACTAGATCTCTATGCTACTAAACGGCAAGCATTCACTAAGATCCTCCTCCCGCTGATGATGCCCGGCATCATATCAGGTTTTCTGCTGGCCTTCATCGTCAGCCTGGATGACTTCATCATCACCAACTTTGTGAAAGGTGCCGGGGTCGAGACTTTGCCAACGGCGATCTTTGGCTCGGTCAAACAAGGGATCAAACCGAATATCATGGCGATTTCGACCATGTTGCTGAGTGTGTCCATCCTCATGGTCACGATCAGCTATTTCGTCAGCAAGTCTGATAACACAAAATAACCAACAGATGGAGAGACACATGAAACATATGATGAGAAGCGGCGTTGCTGCCATTGCTTTGGCTATTGGCGCGAACGCCGCCGCCGCCGATGGTGAACTGGTTCTGTACCATTGGTTTGAGTACATCCCGCAAGAGCTGCTGGACAAGTTCACCGAAGAAACCGGCATCAATGTCACCATGGACACCTACGACTCGAACGAGGCGATGCTGGCCTCGCTCAAGGCCGGTGGTATCGGGACCTATGACGTATCGGTTCCGGGCGATTACATGGTGTCGATCATGGCCGGCGAAGGCATGTTGGACACAATCGCCGACGGTGAATTGAAGAACAAGGGCAACATCGCCGAGGAATGGGCCGATCCCGGTTTTGATCCCGGTCGGCAGTCCTCGATCCCGTATCAGTGGGGCTCGACCAGTTTTGCAGTCAGCCGTGATGCGTTTGACGGCGATATTCAAACCACCGATATTCTGTTTAATCCGCCAGCTGAACTGCAAGGTCGTATCAACATGTTGGACAGCCAGGGCGAAGTGATGGCCATGGCCGCGTTGCATATGGGTATCCCGCAATGTTCCACTGACCGCGAGCAGTTGAAGGCGCTGAATGCCATGCTGCAAGAAGCTAAGCAGCACTGGGCGTCGTTCAATTCGGATACCGCGAAAGAGGTTCTGGTTTCCGGTGACGCAGCCGTAGGCCAGATCTATGACGGGTTCTCTGCCAAGGCGCGCGAGGAAGGCGCCAATGTGGAATACGCCTTTCCGACACAAGGTTACATCGCCTGGATGGACAATGTCGTTCTGCTAAAAGACGCCCCCAACCGCGAGAACGCGCTGATATTCATGGATTTTCTACTGGAGCCCGAGAATATCGCAGCTGTGTCCAACTTTGCGCAGTACAACGCCGGTGTGAACGGTGTGGGTGAATTCCTAGACCCGAAGCTGGCTGAACAACCCGAAAAGAACCCTCATGCCAATGCAGGCTCGGGCGTGTTCATCGAAGTATGTGATGAGGAAACCCAGGCGGTCTATGACCAAATCTGGACCAACTTGAAGAAGTAATTCAGGCCCTATTCCTGACGCGAAAGCCCCCGTTTTTTTCGGGGGCTTTTTCGGTTTCAGTAAGGGGGTGTTGTTTAGCGGCTGATGTCTTCGAGGATGCGATCCATCATCGCGTCGCACGCGTTCAGCTGTTCGATTTCAAGGTATTCATCCGGCTTGTGTCCCTGACGCTCCATGGAACCCGGCCCGCAGACAACAGTTGGAATCCCCAACTCGCTGAAAAACCCGGCCTCGGTACCAAAGGCGACTTTGGTGGTGGCGTTGCTTTGCGCAAGTTTCTGGGCGTAAGCGATGACACCCTCGGTCTCGACAACATCCAGTCCGGGATAGGCGTTATACTGTTCGACCTCAATGCGCGCCTCCGAGCATAGGGCCTGATACCGGGCCCCTACCCTGACCGCTGCGTTTTGGATCTGTGACAGAATATCCTTGCCATGATCCAAAGCAAGATGACGGTATTCAAAGGTCAACTCAGCGCGGTCGGGCACAATATTCAGGGCTCTGCCGCCCGACAGTATACCCACGTGGAAGGTCGTATAGGGCACCGAGTAAGCCGGGTCGCTGTTACCACTCTTGGCGTAAACGTCTTGTAGCGCACGCAACTCGGCCACAAAATCGGTTGCAAGATGCAGTGAATTGACAAATTTAGGGGCCAGCGCGGAATGCCCGCTTTGACCGTGGCAAACAGCGCGCAGCGCAGCTTTGCCTTTGTGCCCGATAGCGACCTGCATTTCTGTCGGTTCGCCGACGAAACACGCGCGGGGCTGACCGAGCATTGGGGCGAGCCGATCCAGCATGTGTTGAATGCCGACGCATCCCACCTCTTCGTCATAGGACAACGCGATCTTAAGGGGTTCTCGCAGGTCAACCCCAGCAGTCCGGTCTGCCAAAGCCATAACCGACGCCACATAACCCTTCATATCTGTGGTTCCACGACCGTAGACACGGTTACCTTCTTGCGTCAGGCAAAACGGGTCTTTGGTCCAGCTTTGGCCTTCGACTGGGACAACATCCGTATGCGCAGACAGCAGAACTCCGTCACCGTCAGGGCCTTTTTCCGCGTAGAGCCCAGTTTTGTCGCCGCCGGGATCGGTGATGCGATGAACCGCAAAGCCGCGCGCCTCTAGAAACTCTTCGACATAAGCGGCAAGTTCGAGGTTCGAGTTCTTGCTGACCGTATCGAAGCCAACCAGTTTATCGAGAATACCCAGTGTAGACGTCATGCGACTTGAACCTGCTTTTCGGATTGCCGACCGGTTTGACCCCCTCTGCGTTGGGGATTGTAGATTAGCCTATACGACAGGCAGAATTAAATCTGGGAATGACGAAGCAGAGGTTAGGAGATTTCTAAGGACCTGCGGTCACTCTTTCTCTGGAATGCACAAACCCGGGAGGGTTCCCGATTTCACGGCGTGCGCACAATGATCGACAAAGGTTTTCAGAGTGTTTGTTTCATTCTCGGCCCGGGCGCGCAGCAGACCAAGGCGCATGGGGCGCACCTCTCCAGCCAAAGGCACAAAAATCAGTTTCTTTCCGTCCGGTGACAAGCTGTTCAAAGGGCGAATATTCGCAATGGAAAAGCCGAATCCGTTGGCAACCAGTGAACGCATCACCGACATATCTGCGGTTCGTTCCGCGATATTGGGCTTTATGTTGGCCTCGCGGAAAAACGACAAGAAGTACTCACCGCTGAATGGAAGGTCCAACAGAACCATCGGGCTGTCCTGCAGGTCTGGAATCGTTAATTCGACCTGCTTCGCCAAGGGATGGTCTTCTCCCAAAACCACATAGGGCGGGAGCGCGTGCAGAGGTTGGAATTCAAGGTCAGTGGGAATGTCCAGATCGTATGTCAGTGCAATGTCCAGCTCGGCCCGGCGCAACTGGCTGAAGATGTCAGCCTGATTCAATTCACGTTGTTCAATATGTACATTAGGGTAGCTGTCCTCGAATTCGCGCCGCAATCCCGGCAAGACGATCTGAGCGAATGTCACAAGACACCCTACGGACAGAATGCCCTGAACCTTACCCGTGATTTCCCCAGCAAGCGTGGCCAGCAGTTCGGCTTCACGCAGAACGAACTCGGTTCGCTCCATGATCTTGTGTCCCGCCTTCGTCAGCGACAGACCGCGCGCATGTTCGCGCACAAACAACGTAACGCCGAATTCGACCTCAAGCTGAGTTATCGCCGCCGAAATCGACGGCGACGACACGTTCAGCTTGTCGCTGGCCGCAGCGATACTGCCCGCCTTCCCGACCGCAACAAAATACTCAAGCTGTCGCAGCGTGTATCTGAAAGGCAATGGTACATCTCCGCTTGGCCGTGGATTAAGCCTTGTACTTGATCCACGTGGTCTTCAAAGCAGTATACTTTTCAAGTGAGTGCAATGACAAATCGCGTCCAAAACCTGACTGTTTCATGCCTCCGAATGGTGTCATGGCTGACAATGCGTCCACCGTGTTGACCGAGACGGTTCCCGCCATCAGCTTGTCAGACACTCGGCAAGCGCGAGACAGGTTGTCAGTCCAGACTGACGCGGCCAACCCATAGATCGAGTCATTTGCCATCGTGACCGCCTGCTCTTCGGTGTCAAACGGGATCACCGACAAGACGGGGCCAAAAATCTCATCCCGAGCCAATGGGTTGTCATGGGGCACGTCGTCAAAGATGGTCGGTTGAACAAAACAACCTTTACCGTCCACGGTGACACGTTCACCCCCTGTCACCAGATTGGCCGTGTTCTTACCTTCGTCCACAAAGCGCATGATGCCTTGTGTTTGCTTCTCATCGACGATCGCTCCCATCTTCGATGCCGGGTCTAGCGGGTCGCCAGGCTGCATTGCTTGCGCGCGGGCAATCAGCTTTTCAACAAACGCATCCTTGATCGAGCGCTCCACATAAAGCCGAGAGTTGGCCGAACACACTTCGCCCTGATTGAAAAAGATGCCAAAGGCCGCCATGTCCGCAGCGGCGTCCAGATCCTCGCAGTCGGCGAAGACCAGATTGGGGCTTTTGCCGCCCGTTTCCGGCCAGACCTGTTTCAGGTTCGACTGGCCCGAATATTGCATGAACATTTTACCAATTGCGGTAGAACCAGTGAAGGCTAGGCAGTCGACATCCATGTGCAGGCCAAGTGCCCTGCCCGCAGTCACCCCAAAACCGGGAACAACGTTGAAGACGCCATCCGGAACACCGGCTTCAGCCGCCAGCTCTGCCAGGCGAAGTGCTGACAGGGGCGATTGTTCTGCGGGTTTAAGCACAACCGAGTTTCCCGCAGCCAGCGCTGCAGCGGCTTTCCAAGTCGCCATGTCCAGCGGAAAGTTCCAAGGGGTCACGGCACCAACAACGCCCAGCGGCACGCGACTGACCAACGCCAGATCGCCAGGGCCGGTTGGGGCCACTTCATCATAGACCTTGTCGATGGCCTCGGCGTACCACTGAAAGAAATGTGCCGAGCCCGGCGCGTCGATAGTCGCCGCATCGGTTACCAGCTTGCCCATATCAAGGCTGTCCAGCAGCGCCATCTCCTCCAGATTTTCCCGGATCAAGTCAGCCAGATTCAGCATCACCGCCTTACGGTCACCCGGAGCCATACGCGACCAGCGGCCATCCTCAAAGGCAACACGACCTGCGGAAACGGCACGATTGACGTCTTCTTCGTCACATTCGGCGACCGGTGTCAGAACCGCACCTGTGGCCGGGTTTATACTGTCAAAAGTCTTGCCTGACACGGCATCGATGAATTTACCGTCGATAAAGGCTTGATCCCGGAACGACAGACCGGCGGCGAGGCTTTTCCAATCCGCGTGGGTATTGTCCAACATTTTGTTTCTCCCTGATTATTCGTCGCCGGGGACGCCATAAGACGGTGCCTCGCGCGGGTCGAGCGCACGCTGGACATAGGCGTCAAGTTGCGGCTTATAGATGTCCCAGGCGGTCGCGATGGCCTCAATGGGGCAATCCTCGGTCCAGTCACAGCGAAGATCGGCGACGGGCCAACTGACTTTGTCGACAATCTTCATGCCTGCGGAATGCACCGGGCCAGCCTCGCCCCCTGCGGCCAATCCGGCGCGCATGGCGGCGATCAGACGGTCGCCGATATGGCCCGAGGCCGACAGAAAGCCATCGACGATGGCCTGCGGGACCCCGTCATTGGCCAAAAGGTTGCCGCCCGAGGCAACATTTTCAGCCTGTGCTTGCGTCCAGATACCTAGGCTGTTGGGACCGGAATGGATCGCCGTGCGCCCGGCGGTATCCACCGCCAGAACCTGCCGGTATTCGATGAATTTTGCCTTTGTGGTCATGGCCTCGATTGCTTGAGGTGCTGTCTTGCCCCGCTCCATCAGGTCCAGCGTCAACGGACCCAGGCTTGGGTCTGTAACGTTCTGCGATGCAACCGCGCCAACACCTGCACGCGCAAAAGAACAGCGCGCAGCCACAGCGGGTGACGATGACGAAATCGCCAGACCGAACATGCCGGTTTCAGCGCAGCGGGCGACCAGTGAAAAAGTCATTCGGATCTCCTGAAAATAGAAAGTCCGGACCGCGCCTGTTTGGAGGAGAACAAGTGGCGCGGTCCGGCTAAGGTGGTTGATCTGGTGGATCAATCGGGAATAACGGCGGTTCCGTCGATTTCAACCAACCAGTCGGGACGCGCCAGTGCCTGAACGACCAGCCCTGTCGAAACAGGATGAACACCTTTGATGTACTCGCCCATAGTGCGGTAAACAGCCTCACGGTGGCGCACATCGGTGATGTAGACGACCACCTTGACCAGATGCTCCATCGAACCGCCGGCTTCTTCGATCAACTGTTTGATGTTCTGCATCACTTTGTGGGTCTGTTCGACCGGATCATGACTGTCGATATTTACCGCATCATCCAGATTTTGCGGGCACTGACCACGCAAGTAAACCGTTTTGCCGCCCTGTGTCACAACGGCCTGACACAGGTCATTATCCAGGTTTTGCTCAGGATAGGTTTCTTTGGTGTTGAATTTGCGAATGCGTGTATGGGCCATTTCGAAGTCCTGACTACTTATTCCGCCGCGGCGGGGGCGATGATCGCAGCTTCGCCGTCGTATTCGGCATAAGCGCGTTGAATAGCGATCTGATCGGCGATGTATTTCGCGTCGTGCCAGACACCCCAAATGAAGGTTGAACCGCGTCGCGATTGCCATGGCAGGCCCAGAAAATAGATGTCGGGCTCGACAGACACACCTCGCTGATGGATCGGTGCGCCTTTGGCGTCAAAGGCGTCGGCCTTGATCCAACTGAAATCCTGACGGAAGCCTGTCGCCCAGATAATTGTCGTGATGCCTTCCTTAGCAAAATCGACTGAAGTCAGGGGATTGGTTAGGCTATCGGGATCAGCAAACCGCTCTCGTGCCTCTGGCTCTTCGGGCAAATCAATACCAGTACGAGCGATATAGGCGTCCGCCATGTCCAGCATTTCAAGGTAGTTGGCATCGCCCGCAGCGACGTTGCCTTGGAGATCATCGGCAAAGCTGAGAATACCGTTCTCGAAGCTTTTGGTCATCCCGGTAAGGGTCACCCCTTCATTTCCCAAGCGGCGGAAATCCATCGTGTGGCCGCCATGCGCGCCGCTGACCGAGATCGTGACGTGTTCAGTACCTGGTTTCTGTGCAGCCATATCCCAGAGTCCCAGAACGCCCAGCCACCAAACGTTATCGCGGCTACGATAGCGACGCGGGGGGCGGTCATGCGGACCAACAGACAGGAACACCTTGCGACCGGCGCGATTTAACTCATCCGCAATCTGAGCACCGGACGAGCCGGCGCCCACAACCATCACCGCGCCTTCGGGCAGTTGCTCGGGGTTTTTGTAGTAAAAGGAATGAAGTTGCTCGACGCCAGCCGTTTCTGGCACAATGGGCGGAATAACCGGGTGCTGGAAAGCGCCTGTTGCGGCGACAATGCGCTTGGCATGTATTTCACCGGCGGTCGTCTCAACTCGGAACCCACCTTCGCCGGGCAACCGTTCGGCGTTCAGCGCCTCAACACCCTCGCGGATTGGGGCGTTCACCATTTCTGCGTATTCTACCAGGTATTCGGCGACACGGTCCTTTGGCACAAACGCATCCGGGTCATCCCCGTTGAACTGGAGGCTGGGAAAACGGTCATGCCAGCATGGTCCATTCGCAACCAATGCATCCCAACGGCCGGTGCGCCACGCCTCGGCAGTTCGGTTCTTTTCCAGAATGATATGGGGCACATCGTTGTTTCCAAGGTGCTCGCTTAGCGCGATACCCGCCTGCCCGCCGCCAACAACCAGCGTATCCGTTTTCTCAATGGACATGTGTCGGTTCCCTATTCCTGCATCTCGAATTGACCTGAAAAGGTCGTTGTGCGCGTGCATCTTGCGCTGCCTGGACGGACGAACGACCACAACCGGCCGAAGACCTTGCACATTCAAAACAGAAGACATCAGAGCGGAGCCATCGCATCGACCAACACCGAACAAGGGCCGCTTTGGCGTTCCGTTTCCTGTGCCACTCCAGCACGTTTTGCACGTTTCCGGGTAAAGGTTTCACAAGTTGGGAACAGACGAAATTACTGTCTAACTTACTCTTAATTAGGCTTTGACTAACCCGCCGGGAATTGCCCTTGTTTCCCAGCCGGTTGTCCGCTTTCCGACAGATACGGCGCGATCAGATAGTATAATTCACCCTGAGAAGAGATCTGACATTTCCGGTAGAGTTGCTTACGCAAAACCTTGACGGTCTGAGGGCTGATACCCAGTGTTAGTCCAATAGAAATCGATGAATGACCCTGCAGGATTAACAACGCCACCTGCGCCTGCCTCGGACTTAAACCGATATCTTGTTCAACGGACAAACGCTGACGCAGTTGCGCGACGATATCTTCCGGCTTTTTTTCATTCGAGGGCTTCAGATCAGGCCAATTCCTTCTCACCAGCGCATTGACGATCGGCGCGACATTTTTTGCGATGGCAAAATCCTTGCTGGAAAAACGCGATGCGGTGGTTGCGTCCCTGCCGAGACAAACAGTGATCGAACTCATGGGGTTGAGACCGGCGTAAAAGGCCAGCTCGTCCGTCAGCGTCGTGTTTGTGTAATAGGATTTAAAGTACTCGTTCCGTTGAAACTGATCCGGGGCAACATCGGTCAATCTGTAAAGACCGTCCGCCGCACGGCTTTGATGCAGGCCATAAAACGGATCCAACAGATAAGCGCCTTTGACATAGTGGCTGTCGATCCGCTCAAAAACGCGGCTGTTGCGGGCATGGGTCATAAGCACCATTGGGCTGCTGCGCCGAAAAAATGCGATGATTGCGAAGTTGTCGAAGGAACAGGTTGCATCCAGCCACCTGTAGAGCGCATCGCTGAACCCTTCTGATCCGATTGCCATTATAGCGGCTGATAGAGCGTCTGGTGCTTCAACAGTTGACATTTCGAATACCCCCCTGGGGGTATATACCCCTCAAATGAGCCTAAGTAACCTTCGATATCAATATAGGTGGTATGCAGTCGCCAACACGTTGGTGGTTCCTAACAAGCCTCACCGGATCAGCGGAATTGCATCGCGAAAACAAAGGGGTTGATCATGGCCAAAGATACACTCGAAATTCTTGCACAGGACGAACACCTGATTCAGTCCTTCGCGGATCTAAACGCACTTAAGCAACAAGGCGCGCGCACCGTGATCTCGCGCGCAAAGGGCGCATATGTTTACGACAGCAATGGCAATGAACTGATCGACGGCATCGGCGGGTTGTGGTGTGTCAATATCGGCCACGGCAATGATGAAATGATTGAGGCGATTTCCAATCAGCTGAAAACGCTGGACTATTATTCGACCTTTTACAATTTCACGCACCCGGCAGCGGCAGCACTGGCTGATAAGATTGCGCAACTTGCACCGGGTCATTTGAACGCCGTGTATTTTGGCAATTCCGGTTCCGTCGCCAATGACAGTGCCATTCGGATGCTGCATCACTACAATATCCGCAAAGGGAAGCCGGAAAAGAAACTGGTTCTGTCAAGACACGGGGCCTATCACGGCTCGACCCATCTGGCGATGGCGATGACCACGCCCGGTTATTCCGAAGGCTGGCACGCGGCCAGTGAATTGGTGCATCATCTGCGCTCTCCCCATTACTGGCGCGAAGGCGGTGATATTACCGAGGCCGAATTCCTCGACGCCCTGATCGACGATCTGACGCAAAGCATTGAGCGTATTGGTGCCGAGAACATCTGTGCCTTCATCGCCGAACCGATCCAGGGCGCGGGTGGTGTCGTGACCGCGCCAGCTGGTTACCACAAGCGCGCGTGGCAGGTCTGTCAAGCTAACGACATCAAATACGTTGCTGATGAGGTCGTTACCGCCTTTGGTCGCCTTGGGCATTTCTTTGCATCAGAAGACGTGTTTGACATGGTGCCCGACGTCATCACCACGGCCAAAGGTCTGACCTCAGGCTATCAGCCGCTGTCTGCTACGATCGTTTCCGACGATATTCACGAGGTCATCTCAGGCCCCGACGGAATGTTCCTGCACGGCATGACCTATTCGGGCCATCCAGCAGCTGCGGCAGCGGGTCTGACCAATATCGCAATTATGGAGCGTGAAGAAATTCCTAAGCGTGTGCAGACAACCGGGAAGCAGTTTGAAAACAACCTGCGCGGCCTGACCGATATCGAAATGGTCGGCGAAGTGCGTGGCAGCCATTTCATGATGGGGGTCGAGTTCGTCAAGGATCGCGACACAAAGGAAGGCCATCCGGCAGAGGCGCAAGTTGGTCTGAAAGTCGCACGCGCTTGTCAGAAACGCGGTCTGATTGCTCGTCAGCTCGGCAACGTTCTCATCTTGTCTCCGACGCTGATCATGGACGAGCCGATGATTGACCGTATCGAAGCCATCCTGCGCGACGCCATCACCGAAGTCGCCGCTGGTCTGTAATCCCGCATTTGGGGCGGCACGGCCCCGTCATCATCTTAGCCATCCATAAGGAGCCAGCTATGCGCGATCCACGCTATGACATCCTGTTTGAACCGACAAAAATCGGTCCCCTAACAGCCAAGAACCGGTTCTATCAGGTGCCTCACTGCAACGGTGGTGGATATCGCGACCCATCGGCGGCGGCTGCGATGCGAGGCATCAAGGCTGAGGGTGGCTGGGGCGTGATCTTCACCGAACAATGCGAAATGCACCATACGTCTGAAATCACCCCATTTATCGAGCTGCGCCTTTGGGAAGACAAAGACATCCCCCAATTGCGCAAGATGTCCGAGCGCATGAAAACCCATGGTGCCCTGGCTGGCATTCAGCTTGCCTATTCGGGCATCAACGGTCCCAACCTTTATACCAAAGAAGTGCCATTGGCCCCCTCTGCCATGCCGATCCGGACCTTTACCAATGATCCGGTGCAGGCGCGCGCCTTGGACAAGCAGGACATCAAGGATTTGCGCCGGTGGTTCGTGAATGCCGCAAAACGCTCGAAAGAAGCAGGTTTCGACCTGATCTGCCTGTATGGCGCGCATGGGTTTGGTATCTTCCAACACTTCCTCAGCAGGGCAACCAACCAGCGCAGCGACGAATATGGTGGCTCACTGGAAAACCGCGCCCGATTCAGCCAGGAGGTTATCGCCGATATGCGCGACGCCGTGGGCGATACGATGGCGATCACGCTTAGGGTGTCGTTGGACGAGACCATTGGCGATCTGGGCTTCTCGAATGCCGAGGTGCGTGACTACATCGAAATGAACAAAGACCTGCCCGACCTCTGGGATCTTGCGCAGGGTACTTGGGAGGATTGCTCCGGCCCTTCGCGGTTCAAAGAAGAGGCTGCCCAGGAACAACTTGTGCGTGGCATTCATGAATTGACCGAAAAACCGATCGTTGGGGTCGGACGGTTCACTTCGCCCGATGTTATGGCCAAGATGATCAAGTCTGGCACACTGGATTTCATCGGCTGCGCCCGACCGTCGATCGCTGACCCGTTTCTGCCGAAAAAGATCGAAGAGGGCCGGATCGAGGACATCCGAGAGTGTATCGGGTGTAACATCTGCATCACTGGCGATATGACCATGTCAATCAGCCGCTGCACCCAAAACCCGACCTTCATGGAAGAATGGCGCAAAGGCTGGCACCCGGAGAAGATGAACGACAAGGGGGATAGCAAGAACGTGCTTGTCGTAGGTTCTGGCCCCGCCGGGCTTGAGGCTGCCTGGGCTCTTTGTCGCCGGGGGTATGACGTCGCCGTGGCCGAGGCGCGTGATGTGATCGGTGGTCGCGTGGCCCGCGAACGTCTGCTTCCGGGGCTGTCGGCCTGGGGCCGTGTCGTGGACTATCGCGACTATCAACTTAGCCAACGTCCGAACGTGGAAATCTATCGCGAAAGCGAGTTGGATGCCGAGAGCATTCTGGAGTTCGGTTTTGAAAATGTCTGCATCGCCACGGGATCTACATGGCGCAACGACGGGGTCTCGCGTCAGCACGTCGTGCCAATGCCGATTGCCGAAGACGCCAAGGTCTATACACCGGACGATCTGATGGATGGCACAATCCCATCGGGCCGCGTGGTGGTGTATGACGATGACCACTATTACATGGGCGGCGTTCTTGCCGAACTTCTGGCCAAAAACGGTGCGCAGGTGACACTGATCACTCCGTCGGCTTATGTCAGTGACTGGACGAACAACACGCTCGAACAAATCGCAATCCACCCGCGGCTGGTGGATGCAGGTGTCGAAATCGTACTCAACCAGGGTGTCACTGAAATCCACCCGGATCACGTGGTCTCGAACTGCGTCTACACCGACCGAACCTGGAAGATCGAGGCGGATGCGGTTGTGGTGGTGGCGTCACGTCTTGAAAACAACACCGTTTTCAATGACCTGAAAGCCCGCGAGGTCGAATGGGCGGACGCAGGTATCAAGTCGGTCAAGTTGATTGGGGATGCCAACGCACCGGGCCCAATCGCCTGGGCAACTTATGCCGGCCACCGCTATGCACGTGAGCTTGACGGTAAAGATATTGGTGACGACTTGCCATTCCGCCGCGAAATCACAGAGCTTGCGGTGGACTGAGGTCGTGACCGCGTAACGGGCGGTAGAGTGCTTACTCCGCCGCCCGTCACATTTGAACGCCAACTGCCATATGCGATGCTTCAACGGATACAACCGTATTCTGTGCGCCCCAATGTTCGCCTTCACCGGTCAGTGGAAAATTACTCGCTGTTTTTCTCAAACTCGTAATAGCTTGTTTGCCCGCTTTTTCTTTAAAATTGATAGCCGTATGCAATGGCCGCGAATGACTGCCCTCAGCGCCGTGCTTGACTATTTTTGCCGTCACAAAGCCCTTGTTGTATTGATCCAAGGACTTCCGTTTGTTGTCTAAATCGGAACCGCATACTGTTGTGAGTGCAAGCCCAGTCAGGGTCCGAATCCCTGTCTCTCCGGCATTTTGTCCCTTGGCTACGATACTTTCGGACCAATGATGCGAAACGGCCCTCCCTGCGCCCGGCAGAGACTGGTTTTTAACCGGCTGACATCAAATCTCTTTTCCTTTGCGCATCCCTGATAAGAGCTGCAAGCCGATAGAAACCGTGCGCCATCTTGGTATACGGCATCAAAACAAAGAACGTCAGGACCGATCCAAGATGGATGGCAAGCAGCGCTGGCATCATGGCTGTTGAACCGAGGGCATAAAGACCAAGTCCACTCAACCCAACAAATCCAAGCAAAAGGGTAAAGGCGATATCCCCTCCCCACGCCATAGGGTCACCGAGATCGCGGTCGGATTTTTGTTTGAGATACACCATAGCGCCACACCCCATTGTCAGCAAAACACCACCGGAAATCCCAAGCAGTTTAGGCAATGACCAGAACCCATAGGGCGCATGCATGCCAAAGCCGTAGTGCATCACCGTTGCGACCGAAGTTGACGCAAAGCACAACAGGAAGCCATACATTATAGCTTGGTGAATGTGTCGCCGCGCTTGGCTGAAGCGGTCTTCGTCCTCAAAATTGCAGCCCTCTGCGTGCCCAGCAGCAAGATCCTGCATCTTTCCTGCGCGCTTGAAAGCAGCTGTCACGTCCGCAATTTGAACAGGTTTGCCGCCGACTTCGACCCAATAGCGCCTTAGGCTTATGGCTAAACTAAAGAGCGGCAGCAGGAAGGCAGGCGCAAAGATCGCGACCATCGCATTATGCGACAGGACGGCATAGAACCCCTCGCCTCCACTCGATCCAATGGCGCGAATGGCCAAGAACAGCATGGCAAATCCAATTACTAGCGCCAGGGCTATGGTGCCACCATGGGTGTGGAACCGACGCGCCAGAGGTTGCGGCCAGGCGAAGCATTCCCAGCTGTTCCGCCGCACCTCGGCCAAAGCTTTGGGCAGGTTTAGGTCGAACTCATGCGGAGCTGTGTACTGACAAGCGTAATAGCAACCCCGGCAGTTGTGGCACAGATTAGCCAGCTGCGTGATATCCCCATCGGAAAACGCGCGTTCGGCATGCAAAGAAGGAAATACCGAGCAATAGCCTTCGCAATACCGGCAGGCGTTGCAAATTTCGGCCTGACGACGGGCCTCATGAATCAGTTCAGTTTGCATAAGCGGCGGCCTCACGTCCTGCGATGCGTCCAAAAACGGTGCCTATGGTCATGCCAAAGCCAGCCAGATAACCCTGTCCAAGGATCGACCCGGCCATGGTTTCTCCGGCGGCCCAAAGGTTTTTGATCTTTCCGTCAGGGGTCGAACACTGAGCGGTATCGTCTACTTTGAACCCCAGATAGGTGAAGGTCACGCCGGTGCGCAGCGAATAACCATAGAACGGTGGCTCGGTGATCGGGCGGGCCCAGTTGGTCTTGGGCGGTGTCAGGCCAGAAGTTGTAACACCGTCCAATTCAGTTGGGTGAAAGCCCGTTGTGTCACCACAAGCTGCGTTAAATTTGCTGACAGTCCCGGTCAGCTTGTCGGCTGGCAGGTCCATCATCCCGGCCAATTCTTCCAACGTATCCGCCTTATACGGCGGGAACACTGACGGCATAAACAAATTCAGCGATTTGGCATCGATAATCACATAGCCCACCTGATCCGGTTGGGCTGCTACAAGTCGTCCCCAGATCGCATAGCGCTTTGGCCAGACGTCCTCACCCTCGTCATAAAACCGTTCGGCATCTTTGTTCACAACGATGGAAAACGGCACGCAATCAAGACGAGTGACAATCCCGCCATCGAATTTCGGCGCGCGTCCGTCGATGGCAACGGCGTGACATTGAGTCGGATCTCCAACGCTCTCGACGCCTTGATCCAGAAGGTCTGCCAACACTACACCCCGGTTATAGGGCGTTCCCCGGATCAAAAAGTTCTTTGCTGGCTCACCCCAGGCACGCGTAAGCCAATCGGTATCGGCCTGAAACCCGCCCGAGGCGACAATCACTGCTTTGGGTGTGATGCGATGCGACTGGCCTTCAAAGGTGTAATCGACCCACTCGATTTGGTCACCGCTCAGTTCCAGATGCGTAACCGCAGCCTCATAAAGCACATCAACGCCCAGACTAGCCGCCGTGCGGTAATAGGCATTCACCAACGACTTGCCACCCCCCATGAAGAATGCGTTGGTCCGTGCCAAAGACAGCGTTCCTGACAATGATGGCTGAAAGCGAACCCCATGTTCCTGCATCCACGTTAGGCACTCTTCTGAAGAACGGATTGCCAGCCGGGCCAGATGCTCATCGGTCTTTCCGCCGGTGACTTTCATCAAATCCGAGAGATATTCGTCTTCGCTGTATTTTTCGATAAGTGGACCTAGAGGAGATCTGTGCATGCAGCGGAAATTACGCGTGTGGCGAGAGTTTCCTCCGCGATACGGTTTTGGCGCCGTTTCAAGGATCAGAACTCGGGCGCCTGCCTCGGCAGCGGTCATCGCGGCACAGAGGGCAGCATTGCCGCCGCCAATCACAGCGATATCGTAAGCTTCACTTTTGGGGACCATGTCCTGACTACCTACTGGCTTTCGTCGATTGTGCGGTCGCGTTCCTGCAACGCACGTATCCGCATCCGTTGCGCGGCCTGAATATGCGCACGCATTTCCGTCTCGGCCGCAGCACCATCACGGGCTTTCAACGCGATCATGATGCGCCGATGTTCGGCCACTGCCGCCTCAGCCCTGTCACCATCCAGCAGTTGCGATGGCCCAAGGATCAACAGCGCCTTTTGAAGCGACAGCATGGATTTCGTCAAAAACCGGTTTTTGGCCGCGTCAAGCAAAGTGGCGTGAAAAACTCTGTTAATCCGTGCCGTATCTGTACCGGTGCCCGCTTCGGCCAGCCGGTCTGTCAGCACGTCCAGCTCATCCAGTTCGACTTCTGACGCCGCGCGTGCTGCCAGCCGGGCTGCGGTACCTTCCAACACCGCGCGCATTTCATAGAGCTCCATGATCTCGGCGTAATCCAGACTTCGAACGGTCGCGCCCTGCCGGGGAACATGGGTGACAAGGCCATCGGCCTCAAGTTGCCGGATCGCCTCACGTACAGGGGTACGGCTGACGCCTAATCGTTCGGACAACTCGACCTCGCGCAGGCGTTCGCCGGGCAAAAGCGTGCCTTCGCGAATTTCTTCCAGTAAACGCTTATACGCGGAATTTCCTTGCGGACCGGGCTGGAAAGGGTCGTCCTGAATTGTCATTGCGGGCTCTCTTGTCATTATGTGTCCTGGTGTATACAAGTGGATACAAAGCGAGTCAACAACGCCGGAATTCTTCCCTTGTCCGACCAGTTAAAGACATCTTCTCTTTTGTTAAGACGGGCCGTTACACTCGGCCTTGCAGTATTGGGAACGGGAGTATTCTGGGCATTGAGCTTGCCGTTGCCCTTTCTATTCGGCCCAATGAGCGCTTGTCTGATTGCGGCCTTGGCTCACGCCCCCATGGCGGGTTTCGGTCAGGTCTCAGTCGCGGCTCGCACAATATTGGGTGTGGCGGTTGGGGCGTCTATTACACCGGCCCTGTTTGTTGAATTGCCAAAGATGGCAGCATCGATTGCGCTGATCCCGTTCTTCATACTTTTGATCGCGCTGGTTGGGGTGCCATTCTTTCGAAAAGTCTGGGGCTTTGACACCACAACCGCTTTCTACGCGGCTATGCCCGGTGGATTGCAGGACATGATCATCTTCGGTTCCGAAGCCGGGGCAAACCCGCGTACCCTATCCCTGATCCATGGCACGCGTGTGCTGATCATCGTGACGCTGGCCCCTTTGTTTTTAACCGTGTTTTACGACGCACAACTCACCAACCCAATCGGAGAGCCCGCCCGCGATCTTCCCTTGCATGAACTGGCTCTTATGGTTCTGGCGGCCATTGTCGGCTGGAAAGGCGGCGAACGGATCGGCCTGTTCGGCGCGTCCATACTGGGACCAATGATACTGACTGCGGCGTTGTCTCTGGGGGACTTCATTCATACCCGCCCGCCGCGCGAGGCCATCCTTGCGGCGCAGTTCTTTATCGGCTGCGGGATCGGTGTAAAATTTGTTGGCGTCACATGGGTTGAATTGCGCAGGGTTGTGGCAGCAGGCTTTGCCTATGTCGTCGTGCTAGCCATACTTGCGGCCGCCTTTACTGCTGTCGTCACTACACTGGGCTTCGGTCAGCCGGTCGAGGCATTTCTTGCTTTCGCACCCGGCGGACAGGCTGAAATGACGGTTCTAGCCATCGTTTCCGGGGCAGATCTTGGCTTTGTGATCACCCACCACCTGACGCGGATCGTTCTGGTGATCATCGGCGCGCCCATCGCGGCCAATCTTATCTTGCGTTGGTCCAAATCTCGGGATTGATCATGTGAATCGGAGCATTCTCGGCATAGGCGTTCACCTGATCGAAGATGTCGGCAAACTGCAGGTCGAACTCATCTTCGGTGACGAAACCGATATGCGGGGTTGCGATCAGATTGGGATGCGACAGCAACGGATCATTCGGATCTGTAAGGGGCTCTGTATCAAAGACATCAATTGCGGCCTTGCCAGGACGACCCGCGTTTAACGCGTCAAGCAACGCACCGGGAACAATTAGCCCTGCACGGGATGTATTCACAAACAGCGCGTCTGCTTGCATCTGCGCGAAATCTGACGCCGTGACTATCCCATGCGTGTCTGGTTTCAGGCGCACATGGATCGAGACGACGTCACTGTTGGCAAAGAACGCGTCGCGGTCGGGCGCGACTTGTACTCCATCTGCTTGTGCCCGTGCCCGGCCTTCGTCCGAAGACCACCAGACGACGTTCATACCGAACGCCTCGGCATAACCAGCGACGGCACGGGCAATACGGCCATAGCCATAAAGTCCCACCTGCCGCCCCCTCAGTGTTTTGCCTACTCCGGCCTGCCAATGCCCCGCCTTGGCCGAGGCTATCTGTGCAGGTAAATCGCGCATCCCAGCCATGATCAGCGCCCAGGTGAGTTCGGCAGCGGCATATGAGGGCGTCCCGCCATGCATGTTCGAACACAGCAGTACGCCGTGGTCCGAGCATGCCTGCACATCGACATGGGGGTACACGCTGCGCTGGCTGATAAGTTTCAGGTTGGGCAGTTTTTCAATCAAGGTGCGACTGATTTTGGTGCGTTCGCGAAACAGCACCAGCGCCTGAGCCTGATGCAAGCGCGCGGCCAGTTCGTCGGTGTCTTCGACATGATTGGTCCAGACCTTCACGTCATGTTTAGAAAGCTTCCCAAAACAGGGCAGACCCTGCAGCGTATCAAACCAATCATCCAGAATGTGAACCTTCATCGGCTTTCTATACCCTGCCCTGTTGTCAGCTTTCTTGGTGTCGGCACAAAATGCTGCGCGTCGAGTGCGGCAAGCGCATTTCGAACGCGTTCGCTTTGATCAAGTAAATGGTTGAACTGCTCATCGCATCCGGCGATCGGTGTTGGGTATTCCGCCATGTCCCGTCTTAGGGCCGCCTGCGCCAACCTGAGTTCCTGACGCGCAATAAGAAGGCATTCAGAATAGTCATCCATCGCGGCATCCTTAAATTGTATACCGAAGTATACTAAATTATGATCCCTATTTCAACTCCCGTTCCATACAGATTCCGGCACATAGACATGTCCATCCGCCAACTTCCGCGCGGTCCGCACCAGACCTGCCGAGTTGACTTTGAACTCCTGGCCATTTGAAAAGTCCACCAACACGTCGATGTTGCCTGATGCATGTTCCAGCACAACATCAGCCGGGCTTGCCTCGGGTCGATCCAACAGACTGTCGGCGACTGTTCCGGGTGTCAAAGCGCAAGACGCCATACATTGTGCGCCGGTAACAGCCATGGTCGGATGAGTTTTCCACGGCATGAAATACCGAATTGCTAGGGTTCCACCTTTCTTGGCGGGCGCGACAAGGCCGAATTTGGGTGTCACTGATTTTGACACGTCCCCCATGCCCATCAATTTTCCGGCTTCGATCCGAACCGCTTCCATCCGGTCAAAGAAACCGCGGTTGGCATCCAACTCATCAGCGCTTTCATACCCTGTCAGGCCGAAATCTGAGGCCCGCGCGATGGCCATTGGCATGGCGACATCCATACAGGTCAGCTCGATCCCCTGCACTGTATCGCGCAGGTGTCCGGTGGGCAGGAACGCACCGGTGGCTGATCCTACAACTCCCATGAAACTAAGTTGTACCGGCGCTGATTGCCCGGGAACCCCGGCGATTTCTGCATCGCCTTCATAAACCAGCTCTCCCCCCGGCGTCTGCACTTTGGCTACAACACGGGCACCCGTGTTGACTGCGCGAATGCGAACCTCCGTCACATCACCTTGTGGCTGGAACAAACCCATTTCGATCGCAGCCGGAGCGACGCCGGACAGGATGTTGCCGCAGGTGGGTTTGAAATCGACCAACTTCTCTTCAACTGAAACCTGCGCGAAGAAATAGTCGATATCGGCCCAGTCATCGTCGCTGACAGACAGCATTGCAACCTTTGTGGTCACCGCTGTGCCACCACCGATCCCGTCGATGTTGATTGATTGCCCTGCCCCAAGGGCCGCGACCAGAACGTCAGCCAACCTGTCCCGATCTTCGGGCAGATCAGAGCGGCGGAAATAAGGCCCCCGCGAAGTGCCTCCACGCATGAAAATATACGGGATTGCTGTCTGGGTCATAGCGAACCGTCCTTTACAAACCGTGTGAGATTTTTTGTGAATTCAGCCCCGTGCTGCGTGCTGTTCATCAGGTCGGGCATCATTGGACCGCTTACTTCAGTGGCCATGGCAAGCTGACCATGTCTTGCAGTAGACCCGGCGGGAAATCCCGGTTCAGAGCACCTGCCATGAAGCACATGAAGCCAATACCGCAGGCGGTCAGGATCAGAGTTAACCGCCAGTCCGCCCCGGAACGAATGCGAAAGAAGGCGATCAGGAACCCAAGCAAGGCGAGGATGAAACCCACAACCCAAGTGGCCGCGATCAAACTGGCGAACCATGCCAACGTAGACCAGAGGCCGTGAGGCGCGCTCGCGTCCTCGCCGGCGATCTCTTTGTCGGCAAAGATTGGATCACCCTCGGGCCGCCGCATCATCTGGATCAGCAATACAACGCAACAGAACAAAGACACGCTGCCGACCACCAGCGGGATGATCTTGTCGGTCATGTTGTAGTTGGGGATCATATTGGCGTTCACCAAAGCGATGATCAGATAGGCCATGATCACCAGCAGGAAGATAAGCGGCGCACGTTTGGTGCCTGCTTGAACCTCACCCTCGGCCATGATCATCTTGGCTTGTCGAATACCTAGAATGATCGAAACAACCGTAACCACGATCAGCACGATGACGATTGGGCTGAACACGTACTCCATCCCCTCACCAAAGCTTTTGCGGAACCGGAAAGAGGCGATCTGGAACGCCTGATTGGTGAACTTCTCAACCGGGTTTGACAGGACAAAACCGATCAGGAAAGCCGGGCGCGACCAGTCGAAACGGCGCAGGAAGATGCCAATAAGACCGATGACAAACAAGGCCAGAAGATCTTCGAAATTCTGACCAGACTGAAAGGCCGCAAAGCTGATCAGCATGAACAGGAACGGCGCCAGATAGGTGAAGCGGATGGTTGTCAGTTTGGCGATACCGCCCGAAGCGGCGATACACAGAATGGTTCCAACGACGTTGGCCAACGCCAACAGCCAGACGATGGAATAGGTAATGTTGAGATTGTCCTTGAGCATGCTCGGGCCAACCTCAATGTCGCCAGACCCCAACAATGCAACTGCACCGATGAAAATCGCCATCGATCCCGAACCGGGTATACCAAACAGCAGAGTAGGAACAAGCCCACCACCCTCTTTCGCGTTGTTCGAGCTTTCCGGGCCAATGACCCCGCGCACTTCGCCCTTGCCAAAGTTGCTCTTGTCTTTGGTGGTTTGCACCGAGTGGCCATAGGCGATCCAGTCGACGACCGAACCTCCGAGGCCGGGGATGACGCCGACAACCACACCGATGATCGAACACCGGACCGACAGCCAGATATTCGCAGCCCAATCCTTTACACCATCCAGCCATCCAGCCCCCAGCGAGGCCCCCTTGGCGATAGAACGATCCTGTCGCAGCAAAGAGACGATTTCGGGGACGGCAAAAATACCCAAGCCCACGATGACCAGTTTCAGACCGTCTGTCAGATAAGGAATGTCGTAAGTCGCCATCCGCAGCGACCCGCCCGCATCGGCCTCACCGATGGTGCCGACCATCAGGCCCAAACCCGCAGCAGCGATACCTTTCAGTGGAATGCGCCCCGCCAAAATAGCGACCATCGACAGGCCGAGAATGGTGATCATCAGCATCTCGGGCAGGCCAAAGGCCAGCACGATTGGTCGCGCGATCAGAATGAACATGGTCAGGAAGGTTGCGCCAACGAGCCCGCCAAACAACGAAGACGAAAAGGCCGCTGACAAGGCCCGCGCAGCCTCGCCCTTTTTCGCCATGGGGAACCCATCCAGCACCGTGGCCTGCGAAGCAGAGCTGCCGGGAATACCCATCAAGACAGATGCGAACGTGTCCGAAGTGGGCACAACTGCGACCATCCCGATCATCAGCGCCAGCCCCAGGATCGGGTCCATGCCGAACATGAATGGCAGCAACAGGGAAAGACCGGCTATTCCACCGAGGCCAGGAAAAACCCCTACGGCCAGCCCCATGACAACACCCAATATTAGGTATCCCAGAACGATGGGTTGCAGGATCAGACCCCACGCCTCTCCAAGCGCAGGAAGAGCGGTGGCGAAAACCTCCATAGCGGCCGCCTTTCATAAATTGTATTGTGTATGGAAAAGCGCGCGCCCTTCGTTACAGGCGCGCGCTGCGGCTTATCGGCTTAGTTCAGCTCGACGCCATAGGCTTCTTTCAGCCAATTCAGGACATATTCCTTGGCATTGTCGTCGACATTGGTTGCCGTCTGCAGTGCCGACTTAGAACCGTCACCGACGAAAACCGGGTATTTCCCAACGCGCTTGGAGGAGATATCAGCAAAATCCCCGCGCTCAGTCACAGCCTGAAATGCGGCGGTATAAGCATCGACCACTTCCTGCGGTGTGTCGCCCGGCAGAAAGGCCAGTTTCTGTACCGGGAAACCAGCAACGAAGAAGGCTTTCCATGCGTCCCAGGCCTCGCCGCTGGTTTCACAACCATCAGTGGCCTCGCAAACCTCTTTGAAGGTCGGAATGTCCGGGAAAGTCGGGTCGCGGACGATGTTACCGTCAGCATCCAGTGCGCCCCATGTCATCATTGGCACGGCCTGACCGGCCTCAACCAGCGGTGCCGAACCGCCCAGATACCCGGACGACGTCTGGTAGTCGATATTGGCTTCACCGCGCTCAAACATCAGTCGACCATCGCCGCGACCCTTGATGCCGAATACCGGCTCAACATTCATACCCAACATTTGCCATGCCAAAAGCGGCACGAGGTCCAGCCGGGTCGCGCCCTGCGAACCGTAAATGAAGTTGGTCTCTTTCAGTGCATTTGCGGAACCATCAAACTTGGCGCCGTCCTCGGCGTTCAGATAAGCGACACCGCCGGTGCCGGACGCCATCACCGGAATCCAGTCATTGTATTCATAGCGGACGCGCGGATCGCTCAGCAGATACGGGAACTGTGTCGAACCCGAGGTGCCGAACAGCAAGGTTCCATCATCATGCGCCTGTTCCTGGAACCAGTTGGCACCTTTGGTCGAACCTGCGCCTGGCATGAACTTAACAACCACGGTTGGCTGTCCTGGCAGAGCCTCGGACAGAAGTGGTGCAAAGAAATTGGCCCATTTGGCCGAACCGCCCGTTTCCGAGAACGGGATGACCCATTCGATAGTCTTGCCTGAGAAGTCGACCTCGGCTGCGGCGGGTGCCGTGAGACCGGCGGCGGCAATCAGCCCCACGACGGCGCGACGGGTGAATTTGGTATTGGCCATTGGTTCCTCCCTGTTGACCAGACAACCATGCCAGCGACTGTCGCGCCACCATGATCGTAAATAGAACTGTGGGGTTGATTCCCCCTCCCATCTGGCAATCATGGAGTGCCAACCTTGCGCGAAACTTGCAGGAGACCCGATGCGGATCGTCATCGTCGAGGATAATGAACCCCTTGCCAACGCAATTGCCTATCGTCTGCGAGACCGCGGACATGCAGCAGATGTACTGACCGACGGCGACGCAGCGGACCTGTATCTTGAACAGGAAAGCGCGGACTTGATCGTTCTGGACATCAACCTGCCAGGTCGGTCCGGGTTGGAAGTCCTGAAATCGCTGCGCAACCGTGGAGACAGTGCGCCCGTAATTCTGCTGACAGCACGCACTGAGACAAGCGACCGGGTGTCTGGTTTGGACATGGGGGCCGATGATTATCTGGTCAAACCCTTCGAAATGGACGAGTTGGAGGCACGCATCCGGGCGCTTTCACGCCGCAAACAGCTTGATTACGGAGCGCGGGAAAGCATCGGCAGCCTAGAGTTCGACCGCACTGCTCGTCAGGTCAGCGTTAAGGGTGAGGTGATGGATATTCCGCGACGGGAAATAGCGGTGCTGGAATGCCTGTTGGAGCGTCGGGGCAGGATCGTTCCCAAAAGCCAACTAACTGATTACGTCTATGGTGTAGGGGCGGATGTCGAGGTTTCGGCTGTTGAACCTCATGTGTCGCGACTGCGAAAGCGCCTTCAAAACCTAGGTATAAAGATTAAGACAGCCCGCGGTCTGGGGTATCTGCTTGAGGTGCAGAAGTGATCAACCACGGCTCGCTCAGGCTAAGGCTGTTCATTCTTATCCTGACACCTTTGGTGTTGCTTGCAGTGCTGCTTGGGTTTTGGCGTTTTATGGTTGCCCAGAAGACCGCTCAGGAGCTTTTTGACGACAGTCTACTCTCAGCTGGCCTGGCAATTTCGCGGGATGTGGCGATTTCGGGCGGTGATGCGTTGTCGCCCACCACACGCAGTCTGATCCGCGACGCATCGGGCGGTGAGATCTTCTATCATGTGACTGGCCCCGGCGGCATTTACGTGACGGGTTATGCCTACCCTCCGGCATCCGCGAACTCGTCGGTGCAAGAGGTGTACAAGCCACAGTTTTTCGAAGCGATCTACCGCGATGAACCGGTGCGCGTTTTAAAGATGACAGAACGTGTGACCTTGGAAAATCTTGTTGGTGATGCGACGGTCACGGTTTGGCAACGGATGGCGGATCGCAACGCATTTGCCAATGAACTGTCCATTCGCGCCGGAATTGTCATGGGCATCCTGCTGGCCACCTTGGCTGTTGTGGTATGGTTCGGCGTGGCGCGTGGCCTGAGACCATTGCTGGATTTGCAGGACGCAATCGACCTTCGTTCGCCAGATGACTTAAGTGAGATTAAGCGTCCTGTCCCGGACGAAGTGCAAGGTGTTGTAAAGACCTTGAACCGGCTCTTTGGGCAGGTCGAACACAGCATCAACGCCCATCAGGTTTTCATATCCGAAGCAGCTCATCAGTTGCGGAATCCGGCGGCCGCAGTCCAGTCGATGGCCGAGGCGCTTCGGGATGCGAAAACGGATGAAGACCGAGAAAAACGCATCCACGAGCTTGTGTCAGCCGCAAAGAACTCGGCAACGGTGGCCGAACAACTGTTGTCACTTGAAAGGCTCAGGCAACCGACGCACCAGGATCAAATGGATGAGATTGATTTCCGCTTGGTTGTGGAAGAAGCCTGTGCCGAGATGGGTGTTCACATCCTGGCGAAGGGTATCGAGTTTGACGTTACGATGCCCGAGGCGGCGATCATGGTGTCCGGTGATCGGGTGTTTTTAACTGAGGCCCTGAAGAACCTTTTGGACAACGCAGTAAAGCACGGCGGCACCAAGTTGAGCCGAATTTCTGTTGTGCTGCAGCGTGACGAAGGCGCGGTCAGTGTAACCGTAGCGGATGACGGAGCGGGCCTTTCGCCCGATCAAAGCGAAGCGGCTTTCAGTCGGTTTTCGCAACTGGACTATTCCGAAGGCAGCGGGTTGGGGTTGTCAATCGTTTCAGCCGTGGCTCAACGGCATGGAGGATCGGTGTCGATCAACCAAGTCGAAAAAGGAGCAAGCCTCACGCTTGAGCTTCCAATCACCCTTTAAAACGGACGAATCCGTATGCTGAGCCGTGAAACCGCGCATCTAAATGTATGGCGGCGTGTTATTGCCGCTCGCTCTTCGCGGATAGGCATAGCATGGCTCAATCCACGGATTTGAAAAGAATTTCCGGGATTTCCCCTTTGAACTCGGGTAATTTTGACCCATCTCGGCGACACATTTTCCAAAGGAGAGACACATGTCGCGTACTATCATATTGGCCGTGGTCATCATTGCCGCTGGCGCAGGAATTTATTTTTACACTACCCAACCAGACCCCACACCCGCCGAACAATTGCAATCGGCGGCAGAGGACGCTTCTGAGGCTGTTAGCGAAGCGGCAAGCTCTGTGACCGAGCAAGCCAGTGAGGCCGCGTCCTCCATCTCGGAACAGGCCTCAGACGCTGCTGAACAAGCAGGGCAAACAGCCACGGATCTGGCTGATCAGGCCGGTGATCAAGTTGCCGCCTTGGCAACTCAGGGCCAGGATCTGCTAAATTCATGGATTGAAGACGGCACACTGACCCTTGATAATTTTGACTATGACACGTTGGTCGCCTCGGTTCAGGAAAGCGATCTGGCGCAGAACCTAAAAACACAAGCCATCCAAATTCTGGACGATATCAAAGCATCGCCTGAAACGATCGCGACAAAGATCCAAGAACTCAGCAATCTGCTGTCAGGACAGTGAAACTCGGCGGGCTGCCATTCGGGGCAGCCCGTCCTCTTTTGGCGTAATCATTATTCTAATCACGTCATCTTGCGTGTCGATTGTTCTTCCACACCGCATTTGATTGGTTGCGAACCAGCGGAACGCACACCAAGTCCATTGCCGCTGTGCCGCTCAATCGGAAAGAGCGACTATGACCACCCTGTCTCCGACCATGTTCGGAACCGATCTGACACAAGACGGACCTTCCGGTGAGGCCACCGGCACGAAAATCAGGCGCGGGTTGCGGCCAAGGTCCAAACCCGTTTCACCGATGGACGCCGGCAAACCGACATTTCAGAACGGCTTGCTTTGAAAGATGTGGTCTCAAGCTTGACCAGTGCTTCGAAAAAGAGCGATGGAAAGGTGATCATCTCGCCTTAGCAAAAAGACGCTCTGGTTGAGGGGGGTATGCTCGGCGCGTCTAGAGTGTTGTTCTCGCTGTGCCAGAGGGTTTGACCGGTCAGCGCGTTGCTGCTGATCGGCGGGCCGAAGCTCGTATTCCGACTTCGCCCACAATCATACAAAATTACTGATAATGATTACTTAACAAAGTATTATGAAACTTATTTCAACTACGGAAATTCACCCGATCACCTGTGTTTTTCGGGGGGATGTTCTGGGGCACGACCTCGGCTTGCACCTTCACGAAACTGTTATAATTTGGCGGCATGGCAACCGCTCGAATCGAAAACTTGGTAAGGCTCAAAAACTCTGAGGTGATAGCTCAGGGTAATCGGCAGTTTGTTTACCAACACCCTGATACGTCTGACGCGCTTCTAAAAGTCCCGCAACCGGACACGACGGATGGCCAGGGCGGTCTTTTGGGCGACACATGGTTCGATCGAACGTTTCGGCGATCTACTGTATTCAAAGGTTTCTTGCGCGAGTTTCACGAATCCTTTGACCTTATGGTGCGTTACCAGCACAGGGATGAGGCTATTCCTGTTTGTGAGGTCCGGGGTGTTGTGCAAACCGATATCGGCCTTGCCCTCGTCTATGAACGAATTTCCGAACCCGATGGGAAGTTGTCGCCCAGTCTGAAGGAATTGGCGAAAAGCGGGGGCTTGACGCAAGAACATTTGGCTTCCCTGCACAAACACTTCGATATGTTGATCGAAGAACAGGTCCTTATCAGCAACAAGAATACCGGCAATATTGTCTATCAAACGTTTTCTGACGGGTCTGGCCGCTGGGTGTGGATAGACAGTTTTGGTAGCAAGCAGATCATTCCCGTTCGCCGCTGGTTTCGGTCTTTAAACCGGCGCAAGATCAATCAGATCAGAGAGAAATTTACGACCGTTGCCGAGAACGCTTTGCTCTCGAAGTCAGAGCGTTAGTCAACAAACCTCTCTTTGGCCAAAGAAAAAACTCACTGGGTATCGGTCAAATATTGATTGCCCAAAATAAAACGGCCGCAATTTCTTGCGACCGTTTGAAATTTGTATTTTGCAGCGATTAACGCTTGGCTATTCGTAACATATAAAATCAATATATAAATCAGTTAGTTACATTACTATTTAATTTTATGCTAATAATCTGCTAACAAATTCAAAATACTTAAGCCGCCTTCTTAGCTCGCTTTTTCAACATGTTTTCAATAGCTTCGTCAAGCTCACCAGCTTCTGTAGCATCCTTCAAAGTAGCCAATGCTCCCTGCACATCTTGCAGTGATTTTACAAACACAGCGTTGCCCTTTCCAAGTGCTAGCGCCCTGCTCCCATACTTGCACTGTACATACCAACCACCGTCTTGCTCAAAGAACCACGCACGCACTGCACGCATCTTTTCAACAAGCACTTGCTAGCCGTGCTCGTTCTTCGCCCACGTCCTTTTTGCCACGTCGTAGCTCTCGCCTTTCCTTGCTGCCGCCACCACGTTCATCTGCTCCTCAATACCTGCAACCAGTTTCTGCCTGCGGTGCTGCACAGGATCCTGTTTGTTGCAACGGATGACGGACTTGACTGTTAACTTGGATAGGTTGGACATTTTGTTACTCCTTGTCTCTTCTGCACAAGCTTGCTGCCTTCCCCCTCCAAAATCGACCAAAAACAATATCTTAGATGCATCCTCTTGCTGCTCTTGCAGCCTACACTTTAATGCGTGCAATACAGCAGCGGAAGACAATCGTGCCCGCACATTGTTTGACGAAGGCGCGTAGCGCGCCGTAAAGATTGGCTCAACAAATGGTGTAGATGCAGTTGCGCGCGCACAACATGTCGCATATGCTCGTCAAAAACGCAGGAAAATCGTATGCAGTTCGTATTGCCTCCAAGCAAAAGTGATATTTATCCTCAAAATCGCCGCGTTGCGCATGATGCAATTGGAAAAGCGATTGGTCGCGAGGCTGCTTACCGCACAGATGATAGCCTACTTGTCCAGGGCGACTCTCTGCAACTTGTTAAGAGCATGCCAGATAACTCTGTCGACCTTATCCTCACAGACCCACCATACCATACGACAAAGAAAGCCAACATCTACGGCGATGCGAGCTTCACTGACAATCAAGAGTATTTGACTTGGATCGATGCCTACATGACGGAATGGCAACGTATCCTTCGCCCAAACGGCACTATCTATCTGTTCTGCTCGTCTGAGATGGCACCTTTCATCTATGTGCAAGCTTCCAGCAAGATGAACATGCACAACATCATAACTTGGACCAAGCCTAATGAACCAGGTTATGATGGCTGGAAGCAGAAGATGAAGAAGACTGCACTCCGACAATGGTATCCACATAGTGAAAGAATAGTCGTTTGCTCCCCAGCAGCAGACGGCAACCTGAAGCGTTCGCCATTTGGCTTATTCCTTAAGGATTGCCGCCGTAAGTGCGAAATGAGCTCAAACTTACTGACTGAAGTCATTGGAGCATATGGAAAGGTCAACAATGGTGGTGCCGTATCCAATTGGGAAACAGGAAGAAATATCCCAAGCCGCGATCAATACACCAAGATATGTGACGCCTTTTTAGCGACAGGTCATATCGACCTTATGCCCGCCTATGAGGATGTAATACGCGCATTCAATATCGATCCCCAGTTGCCCTTTACCGACGCTTGGGATCACATGAATGTTCGTCAGTATCGTGGCAAGCACCCAGCAGAAAAACCGCTAGACCTCCTCGAACTAGTAGTCTCAACCAGCAGCTACCCTGGTGATGTTGTCCTTGATTGCTTTAACGGATCAGGCAGCACGATGATTGCTGCGAGAAAACTCAATCGACGTGCTGTGGGCCTCGAAATTGAAGATAAGTGGATCGAATACGCGCGTAACAGTCTGCAAGCATCTGACCAGCAAAGCGAACATATAACTGCAACTACTGCACGCTCGGCGAAGTCTACTAAGACAACCGCAGACTATCAGCCCCTACCCTTGTTTGAGGAAGAGGCGCGCGTTCCTACCTAGCACTTCCTCCATCCAATCAAGCGTAGGCAGGATACCTGCATCTTTGCAAACTACGTTACAGTGATGATGTCCCCAACCAAGGTTGTAAGGCTTGTGATTAAACTCGCCAAATGCAAGCTCTTTGATGTGGAATAGATTAATCTCTGTTACTGTTAGATCGTGCCGCTCGCGCCCTGATGCCTGCGGAAGTCGACTAAGCATTCCAGCCGCACTGATTGGCTCTAAGCACAATGGGCACACAAGTTCATGGTCTGCGTTTAATATGCGAGCATCAACAAGTTCATCGTAGTTGAGCAATCCAAGTTGCGCTGCACGTTCCTTTACAGCTTTGCTACGGCGATCAATGTCTTCGGCAATCATACCCGCGTCGAGCATCTTCTCAACCGCATCAACTGCATGCCAAAATACTGCTTCTAGCTGTAATCTCGTCTCACTTAAAGCTTTGGTATCTGCATACTCATATAGCCGAATGCCAGCTCCCTTTAGACCAGTGCTTGTGTATCCTCTATTGATACGCTCATCAGCGCTTGCTGTGGTATTGGCAATACGAGCTGCAAACTGACCATTAAGAGGCGCTTTGCGAGATGAAGGCTCAACTAAACCCAGTTCGTCTGGCGTATATCGCAGCCAATCTTCACGTCGTTCATAATACACAAGTGCATTCGTTCCTACATCGAGCCCAAAACCACTTAGATCTTGGTTATGCAATTCGAAGTAGTCACGTGGAGGCACAAGAACAATAAAGCCATTCTCGTAAGTAATGTGTTTGATCGCATCGTGCTCTTGCCAAACACTAAAAGGTATCAGAACTGTCGAATTTCGACCAACGCGATTTTGAAAAATTTGATCGTCGTCAGCCCCTCTAGTCTGACCAGTTTTATAGATCTTCCTGTCCAGTAGCTTCGGCAGCTTCGGTAGTCTTGCCATAGAATCCATCCATCAATTGCTACAGCAACACAACCTATTCAGGCGCAGGTGGCAAGTGCAAAGCTTGAAAGGTGTAGCAGGTAAGGTATTGTTCACGCAGCAAAGCTATAGGGAGAGGCGCTATGAGTGACTTCGAGTCTTTGATTAAGAAGCAAGGATATACCGTCGAGCAAAGACGCGCTGGCAGAATGACGCACCCGCGTGACCGCATGCTGTTGCAAGCAGACAATATGCTTAAGAAGCTGGCGAGCTATAAGAAGCCCAGTCAACTTGATAGCAAGACAAGCAACAGCAATTGGTGGTCAACAACAGCGGTTAATGGTGAACGCATGGTCTGCATAAAGTATGGTTCGAAAGTTGTTCCCAACACGAGCGTGTATGTGACTGATACTGTCGCTGATGTTACAAAAGCAGTTGAAGCGTTGAAGGCTGCTGCATTGGAAGCAAGCGAAGAGCTTTGGGAGGCTGAAGAAAAGCGACGAGCTGAAGCAAAAAAGAAGAACGAGGATTGATCACGCACCGTTACAAGCTGAAATTTTTATCACGCAAAAAACAAGCACCTTTGGCTTCAAAGCATAAATAGCTTTGGAGCTTTTTTATGACTTATGAAAATTTTGAACGCTTACTTAAGGCGGTTTATGCTGAGTATTTGCTGCTAGAAGATGATTGCAAGGCTGGAGCTTGTGAGCGAACGCTTGCGATTTTGGGCAACATGATACGCGAGAAAGATGGTAGGAAACGGAAGCTTGCTGAAATTGGAAGCACAGGAGAAGCAAAACGCAGCAACGCAAAACGCGCACGTGGCAAACTAGTGCAACAGACAAATGCTAGCAGCCCTCAGTCGCCCCTTAAGCCAGTAAAAACTACAAAGAAAAATGAACTACGACGATAGTGAAGCGCGGAGCAAGCTGCGAGATTGGCTGGTTGCGCAGGATTTTACTGTTTTTGGAACGCTAAAGTTTACTGACGGCAGTGAGCTAACAGACACGCATGGCGAGAGAACAGTGCGCGCGTTTTTTAGCGCGCTGGACAGAGCTTATTTTGGGCACGCAGTTGAAAATGTTGGAATGAGGCACAAGCGCGTAGTGTTTAGACACACAGGCATAAGCAACACAAATTTACACTATCACTTCCTCGCAAAACCACACACTGCCCCTCTGCTTTATGCTCAACTCGCTTCTAAACAATGGGCAAAGATGAGTAGTTGGACGATGGGCGCAAGCAATACACAGATTGAGCTTGTGCGGAGCGAGGAGGCAACGGCAACTTACATACTACACGAATACGGCAAACAAGGCGCAGACTGCATTTGCTTGTCTGCATCTTCGTTGCAGCCACCATCGCGTTCAGCACACAGCTATCGCAACCTCGCACAGCTTCGCAGACTGCTTAAGCTGCAACAAAACGAAGCAGATGAACACTGGATAAGCAAAGCAGGCTGCGTGCGGTTTGTGGACACATAGCAGAACAACACTGCACGCGCAGAAACACGGCTAAGCTTGATGATGCGCACAAGGCGGCAACGCTAAGAGTTACGAACACTGTTTGTAGCTAATCCCTAGTTTTTGCCAAATCCAAATACTTCAAAACAAACGAAGTTTTCGAGCAGGAGTTAACGGACATGAAATTGATAAACTACACATACATGAAGCTGTTGGAGATTGATGAGATTGACACAGCAGAAGAGCTAAGCAGCATTTGGTGCAAGAAAAACAGAAACTGGTTTGCTTGGCAAAAACACGCAGGGCACGACTTTAGCGTGGACGCTGCGATAAACTGCTTGGCTTACACGCGGACACGGCTTGTTGAGCGAAGCGACGGCAAAGGCAAAAGAGGCTTGGCAGAGATAGAACAGCTACTGAGCGACTACTTACTACACAAACACAAGATCGCTGAAATTGCAGACACAGCTACATGACCCGTTTTGTTTTAAACTTCGTAATATCTAACATTCTTACAGAATGACATTTGATTACAAAGACTTAACTTTATTGCCTTTTTCGATCGTTTTGCAAAATGTGTGGTTTTACAATGACTTGTGACAGAAACACACATTTTGGGTGAGACATGAAACAAGCAAAGCTCCTGACACAAGCAGAACAGAAACGTATTTACGCAGTCATCAACGCACATCGCTACAGTGCAAGAAACCATGCAATTTTTGCATTCAGCTTTTTTGCTGGGTTACGCGCTTGTGAGATTGCAGCGCTTAAGATTGGCGACGTGTTTGATGAACAAGGTAATGTACGTGACACAGTTTACTTGGCAGCTACGCAGACAAAGGGGGATGAAGCTGGCACTGTGCTTGTGAGCAAGCGATTGAACAAAGCGCTAACTTCATATGCTGCTGCTTACGCCCGTCACGTCAGTAAACCAACCGCCCCGTTATTTTTCAGTGCAAAACGTGGCGGCTTCAGCGCGCAAACGATCGTCAACTTATTTGCCAGGTTTTATGCGGCGGCTGGAATTAAAGGCGCAAGCTCGCACAGTGGTCGCAGACAATTTTTGACTGAACTTGCAGACAAGGGTGTTAACGTGCGGGTGATACAGGCGCTGGCGCGGCACAAGGACATTAGCACGACACAGCGCTATATTGACTACAACGAAAGCAAGCTACGTAATGCGATAGAATTGATTTAGCTTTGTGCTTTGCTTGCTTTCGCTATTTCAAAAAACGCCTGTTCGCCAAGCTCACCAGCCTTGTATCGCCGCATTGCTTCCGTCAAAAATGCATCATCCTGCATTGCAGCGCCGTTTTCTGCGCTGCTTTTCTTTTTTAGCACAGTGCGCGTGATTTGCTGTCTGCGCTGCTTTGAGACGACATGGCTATAATGCGTTTCAATCTGCTTCACCTTACAGCCCATGTTCAGCGCCAAGTCGTAAACGCTCACATCGCCCTTCTCTAAACGCAAAGTCGCGTATGTATGCCGCAAACTGTACAAACTGCGCCTGTCACCATCCCTGTCGTTCAACAACCCATCTTGCCGTCCGTAAAAATCAATCGCACGCAGATATTGCTGAAAGCTCTTGTTTAAATCGCCAATCTGCGTCGCATTGCCATCCGCATCATGCTTTTGCCCAAACCAAACCCAGTCATTTGCTTTTGTGTGCGGTGAGATTTTTTTCCACTCTTTTAGTGCATTGTTTGCGCCAGTCTGTGTTTGCACAAACCGTGCCTGCCCCTTCTTCGTCGCCTTGCTTACCCGCACTTCCGCAATGTGTTCTTCTTTCCCGTCCACAATCTCATCAAGCTTAACATCGCTCCACTTCATCTCGCGTGCTTCACCTACGCGCAAACCGCTGTGCAACAAAAACATGATGAAATAGGACAGTTGAGCACGGTGCATTTTGTGCCAAGCGTTCAATCCTTCGCTAGCAAACCTGCCCACGCAATCCCTATAGCTGCGCAAATTTCGCACTAGCACCAAGTATTCGCGCCCCTTGTCAAAGCCAGCACGCCTGTTTGGTGTCCTATCTTTTTCAGCAACACGCATCTTAAACACCTGCTGCATCCGCCCACGCTCAAACGCATCGTAAAAAATTTGATTAAGCGCGCTTTGCTCCATCAACAGCGTTTTTACGGCAGGTGTGGACTTTGCGTTTGCAGTCCCGCGTGTTTTGCTGCCGCGTCGTTTTGGGTTGTATGCACGTAATTTTTCCGCCTGCTCGCTCTGCCAATAGCCTTTGCGCCAATCCCAATATCCAGCCGCAAACTGCGACGTAATATCGTTAAGCAGCTTTGAGCTTTTGTCTGCATTTGAAAAGTAGTCTTTAAAGTAGCGATTGAAGTACATTTTGTGCCAGCGCGCACGTTCATCTTTCCACGTGCCGTTGCGCAAATTGCGTTCGTACCAATCGTTCCAATGCTGTTCAAAAGTGTATTCGTCTAAGCTGTGCCCCATCCGCGCTGCCTGCTGCAAACGCAAGTATTCCGCATGTGAAAACGCATACGCATCTTCGTACTTCGTCAGCTTTGTGCTGCGTGTAATGTAGCCTTTATGCCCAGCAATTTTTAGCCGCATGTACCATGTTTGCTGGCGATGACTTTTTGAGTTTGGGACAGCAACAGACAAGTTACGCTGAAACAGCAATAATGCGCCGCCGTAATGCTCTTGTCTGTTCTCGTAAAACGCCAAAACTACCCCGTTTCACACATGCCTTATACGCTAAAAATATGCTAATTTCGCTAACTTTAAACGTCAATGACTTCAACGCGATGCTAATAAACTGCTAACAAAGAAAAACGCCCGCAAATGAATACGGACGTTTGATTTAATTGAGTTTTTAGCTCGTTCTGCGTTAGCGCTTGGAGAACTGGAACGAACGACGCGCTTTGCGCTTACCGTATTTCTTACGTTCTACAACGCGGCTATCGCGGGTCAGGAAGCCAGCGGCTTTCAGTGCGCCACGCAGCGACGGATCGTACAGTTGCAGCGCTTTCGAGATGCCGTGCTTGACCGCACCGGCCTGACCGGTCAGGCCACCGCCTTTGACGGTTGCGACAACGTCGAACTCACCTTCTACACCAGCAACCTGGAACGGCTGGCGCAGGATCAGCTGCAGAACGGGACGAGCAAAGTACTTGTCCTGATCCTTGCCGTTTACGGTGACCTTGCCGGAACCCGGCTTGATCCAAACGCGGGCAACAGCGTCTTTACGCTTGCCGGTGGCGTAGGAGCGGCCCAGCTCGTCACGCACGGGTTCACGCACGATGACTTCTTCGGCCACGGTTTCAACGCCTGCGACGGCGCTCAGCTCTTCGAGAGTATTGATCTGATCAGCCATCGGTCATTAGCTCCGGGTGTTTTTCTTGTTCATGGACTTAACGTCCAGAACTTCGGGCGCTTGCGCCTCGTGGGGATGCTCGGCACCGGCGTAAACGCGCAGGTTGGTCATAACCTGACGCGACAGGCGGTTGCCCGGCAGCATACGCTTGACCGCTTGGGTCACGACGCGCTCGGGGTGTGCACCCTCGAGGATCTGCTGCTTGGTGCGCGACTTGATGCCGCCCGGGTGGCCAGTGTGCCAGTAGAAGTTTTCTTCGCGCTTCTTGCCGGTCATCTGGATTTTGTCAGCGTTGATCACGATGACGTTGTCGCCCATGTCCATATTCGGGGTGAACGACGCTTTGTGCTTGCCACGCAGGCGCATGGCGACGATCGAGGCAAGACGGCCCAGAACAACGCCCTCGGCGTCGATCAGGATCCATTTCTTGTCGATGTCTGCAGGTGTTGCAGAAAAGGTTTTCATGGCAGGATAGTCCTGTTTGATGTGAAAGACCGCCCCAAATCAGAGCGGCCCGAATTCGATGGAGCGTATTTAGAGGCCCCTGCAGCGCAGGTCAACAACACTAATCTCTTTTAAATATAGTAATATCAATAGGTTATAAAATAGGTATTATTTTACCCCACAATTAAACCCATTTACCCCTGCCCCGCCTCGCCCGCTATATTGAATAAGCAAATCGATTCAAGGAGCGTGACTACCATGGAGTGGCAACAAACCATCGCTGACTATGGCGCATCCTGGCAAGAGACGGACCCGGATAAGCGCCTTGTGCTTTTGACAAAGTGCTTTGCTGAAAACGGTCGCTATGTCGACCCGACCGCCGAAGTGATTGGCCGCGTGAACCTGTGCGATCATATTGGCGAAGTTCTACAGAGTTCTGGTGGACGTGTTGAACTGACAAGCGAACCGTCCAACCATCACGATGTTGTCCATTTTACTTGGCACATGATCGGTCCGGATGGCGGTATCGTTGTGTCAGGCCACGATTTTGTTCGTTTGGATGCCGAGGGTAAAATCTCGTATTTGGCCGGTTTCTTTGGTGATCCGGCCCCACTGAATTGAACGATCAAACACTGATCTGTTCCGGCGGATTGTCCAGCAGACGCCGCAACCTGTGCATCGCATCCTCAAACCGTTCCAGGGACACATGCCCGTTCATGGCGATACGAACCGCATTCGGGGCTCGTCCGTCCCGCAAAGCGAACTCATCGGCAGACCGGAGTTGTATCCCCTCTCGTTCAGCTGCACGGCTGAAGGCTGCGGCGCGCCAGCCCGAAGGCAGGTTCAGCCATACAAAAGGCACATCCGGTGCCCAGTTCAAATCGAACCCGCCCAAGGCGTTAACCGCAACGCGAACATATTCACCCATTCGAACCCGCACGTCCCTTGCAATCTGCAGCGTACGAGGATCAGACAGCAGCAACCTGGTCAATTCCGCCAACGGCTGCGCCAAACCAAAGTACCCATATTCCGCCGAACGCCGCAGGTCGACGCTCCGCTCACGCGGGGCAATGGCAAACCCAACACGCAACGCAGGTGTCAGAGTTTTCGAGATTGAAGATACATGCCACCCCCGTTCCGGTGCCAAAGCACGAAAGCTGGGTTCACGAGCGTCGCCCATGCGATAACAATCATCCTCGATGATCTGAAGGTCAAAGCGCCGGGCCACGTCGACAATTTCTTTCCGACGTTCAAGCGGTGTATGCGCGCCGGTCGGATTCTGTACCTCTGGTGAAACGCAGATGGCTTGTGCTGGTGTCTGGCGCAGGACATGTTCCATCGCGGACGGATCGACGCCCCACTTATCCATTTTCACGCCAACCACGTCAGCGCGCATCAATTCCCCGGCCCGGCGGAACCCAGCATAGGAAAGGTCTTCGACCAGAACGACCGGTTTTGGCCCCCGCAGGATTGTTTGAAACACAAGGCACAGCCCATTTTGCCCCCCATGCGTCAGCACAATATCGTCATGCGACAATGCACCCAAAGGTAGGTCAGACAGCCACTCTACCACCGCCTGCCGCATGGGTTGATAGGCGTCGCGGGTCGGGTAGTTCAAAAATAGACCCGGATCAGCCTGGGCCACTTTTTGCAGGCACTCCCGGATTAGCGAGACCTGCCCAACATCCGCCAATCGTGGGCTGAACAGGCTGACATTGGCGTTGTACTTGCTGTCTTGCAAATGCAGTTGGCGGGCCCAGACATCATCCAGGATTGGCGATTTGGGCGGGGCGACAAATGTACCACGTCCGACCTCGGCGTGTAACAATCCCTCATCCGTCAGAATCGTATAAGCCCGCGCAACTGTGCCCGGTGTGATTTGTAACCGATACGCCAATTCACGCACTGGGGGCAGCTTTGTCCCTACCTCCAGCAACTTGTTATCAATCGCTTTTCTGATTGTATCAGCGACCAGAGTATATTTCGGCCCCTTGGATTTTGGCAGCGATTCCGGCCAAATTGTATCCATTACAATTCTTCCTTTGATTTTGGCACAATCCTGAATGTATCAAGTACATATACCGAACACTTTAACTTTGTGTCAATACAATTTGAAAGGATACCCTGATGACACGCTCGATGCACAACCCCGCCCTCTTGCTGCTGAACGACAGCCCTCGGCTGCCGCTGATCGCCGCGCTGGCCGTGCGGTTTGCGGCGACGGTCACGAAATGGGAACGTCAACGCCGTAGCCGGCTCAATCTGTCCAAGCTGGATGACAGGCTTCTTAAGGATGTCGGTCTGACAAGATATCAGGCTCGTCAGGAATTCACCCGCCCATTCTGGCAGGGTTGAGTTTTCCCCAGTCCCTTGATGGGACCTCTTCCTGGCCGGGCTTCGCCCGGCCTTTTTTATCCGAAGGCCGCCGCGGCCGATCCTTCGGGAGGTAATGAATAGGTCATCGTGGCGCGCGCGACGGGTCTGTCCGACCCTTCTGAAAACATCAGCACATCCCCAACAGCCAGACTGCGTCCCAGCTTTAGCAGTCGACATCGGGCAATAATATCTTTGCCGCCCTCGGGTTTTCTTAGAAAATCCAAGGAGCTGTTCGTGGTAACGGCCAAAGATTGGCGTCCCTTGCGTGCCAGGATCATCGCATAGACACTAACATCCGCCAGCCCGAACATGGATGGCCCTGAAACCGTACCGCCAGGGCGCAGATGGCGATCTTCGACAACCAAACGCATCTCGATCGAGTCCTCATCCAGCTTTTCCACGACGAAATCCCGATGTACCTGTGGGAAGATTTGCCGCAGGTATTCCATCAGGTCTTCCCGGCTCATGGCCAATGACATGCTTCCCCTCCTCGACTTGCCGACCTAGAGTTGGCCCAACATCGCTACGGAGGGCAAGATGGCAATTTTGGAACGTAACGACACAGGCGCAGTCGCCACACTGACAATGAACGCGCCCGATCGTCTGAACGCCCTGAGCGACGAAATGCTGGCTGCCCTGCAATCCGAGTTCGACAGCCTGCGCGATGACAGCGCGATTCGGGCGGTTATCCTGCGCGGTGAAGGCAAAGCGTTCTGTGCGGGTCATGATCTGAAACAGATGACAGCCGGACGTCAGGCCGAGGACGGCGGCAAAGCTTATTTCCAGGGCTTGTTCGCCAGATGCACCCAGATGATGCTGTCAATCCGGTCCCTGCCCCAACCGGTCATCGCACAGGTCCACGGTATCGCCACCGCTGCGGGATGCCAGTTGGTCGCCACCTGCGATCTGGCCGTCGCGGCTGAAGGTACGCGGTTTGGCGTGAACGGTGTGAATATCGGTTTGTTCTGCTCGACACCGATGGTTGCCCTCAGCCGGAACATCTCGCGCAAGCGCGCGTTCGAGATGCTGACGACTGGCGACTTTATCTCGGCCGAAACCGCAGCCGAGCTGGGACTGATCAATCGCGTCGTGCCCGAAATGCTGTTGGAGCATGAAACCGTGTCGCTTGCCGATCAGCTTGCGGCCAAATTGGGTTCGGCTGTGAAAATCGGCAAACAGGCCTTCTACAAGCAGCTGGAAATGCCTCTGGAGCAGGCCTATGACTATACCGGAGACGTAATGGCGCAGAATATGCTGCATCGCGATACCGAAGAAGGCATATCCGCATTTATCGAAAAAAGGCCGCCGAACTGGCACCAATAAAGCGATTATTGTCAACAATTTTTACGATTGTTCGTAATTTTGCACTTCCCAAAAGGGCGACACTGTGGCAATGCTGGGACAGGGCTATGGCTCTAGATACACTTTTTGGGTCGCCGTGGGCGGAAGGTCCCTCCAAGCTGGTTTCTCTCACCGGCGTCGACATTCCCGCAGCGGCGACCCCAAAATTCCCTTAAATCCTTAATCCAAGCGGGCTGTGTTGCGTTGTGCGGTGCTCTGTCCTATGTGGCAGCGCATGACACAAAAACTGCATATCGTGGGCGGCGGCATGGCCGGGTCCGAGGCTGCCTGGCAGGCGGCGGAAATGGGCGTAGATGTGGTGATCCACGAAATGCGACCTAAAGTTGGCACCTTTGCGCACCAAACTGGCAATCTGGCCGAGATGGTGTGTTCGAACTCTTTCCGCTCAGACGATGATGAACAGAACGCCGTTGGCTTGCTGCATTGGGAAATGCGCGCCGCGAACGGCCTGATCATGACAACGGCGGACGCGCACCGGCTGCCCGCGGGTGGTGCGCTTGCTGTAGACCGCGATCCTTTTGCCGAGGCGGTTACCGCCAAACTGCAGGCCCATCCGCGTATCGAGGTTACAGGGGAAGAAGTCACTGCCCTGCCCGATGACGGCCACTGGATCTTTGCCACCGGTCCTTTGACATCGGCAACATTGGGTGACTCCATCCGAACCGAAACGGGTGCAGAGTCCCTGGCATTTTTCGACGCCATTGCCCCGATCGTCTATGCCGACAGTATCGATATGAGCAAAGCCTGGATGCAATCGCGCTATGACAAAGGCGAGACCGAGGAAGAACGCACCGCCTATCTGAACTGCCCAATGGACCGCGATCAGTATGAGGCATTTATCGACGCGCTGCTGGCCGCTGACAAAACCGAGTTTCACGAAGGCGAAACGGCGGGGTATTTCGACGGCTGCCTGCCGATCGAGGTGATGTCAGAGCGTGGTCGCGAAACGCTGCGCCACGGCCCGATGAAGCCGGTCGGCCTTACTAATCCTCATCAGCCTGACGTCAAACCGCATGCGGTGGTGCAACTGCGCCGCGACAATGCCCTTGGCACGCTGTTCAATATCGTCGGCTTTCAAACCAAGATGAAATATGGCGCGCAGACCGAAGTGTTCCGTATGATCCCCGGTCTGGAAAACGCCAGCTTTGCGCGGTTGGGCGGTATTCACCGCAATACGTTTATCAACTCTCCGACGCTTTTGGATGCGCAGATGCGGTTGAAATCGAAACCAAATATCCGTTTTGCGGGGCAGATCACCGGGGTCGAAGGTTATGTCGAAAGCGCGGCGATGGGCCTGTTGGCCGGTCGTCTGGCCGCGGCCGAGATTCTGGGCCGGACCCTGCCCGAGGTTCCGCAGGACAGCGCCATGGGCGCCCTGATCCACCACATCACCGGCGGGGCCGAGGCCAAGACTTTTCAGCCCATGAACGTCAATTTCGGCTTATTCCGACCAGTCGACGGGCTAAAAGGCGGTCGGCGCGGTCGCAAGGACCGCTACAAAGCTTATACGGATCGCGCCAAGGCCGAGTGGACTAACTGGCTGGAGCAGTGTTGACTGGACGCTGTTGGCTCATGCAGCGTAGTATCCGTGTATGAGCGATAAGTACCTCAAAGACGTCTATAATCTGGACACCCCGCAAGAGACGCATGCGCACTATCAAAAATGGGCGTCCTCCTATGATGCCGAGGTTGGCGCGCATGGCTATGCGACCCCCGGGCGGGTGGCCGAGGCGTTATGGTCAAGACTGCCCGAGCCGCAAACACCGATCCTGGATTATGGCTGTGGCACCGGATTGTCCGGTGTAGCCTTGCGTGCGGCGGGTTTCGAAGTGATTGACGGCGTTGATCCAACTCCGAAGATGCTAGAAGGCGCTCTGGCCAAGGGGGTCTATAGAAGTCTTTCAACCTTTGAGATCACCAATCCCGATCCGTTGGATCAAGGAGCCTACAAGGCGATCACCGCAATCGGTGTCATTGGGGTTGGCGCAGCACCGCCCGAGGTTTTCGATATGCTGATGCGCGCGCTTCCCGAAGGTGGCCTGCTTGGCTTTTCCTTTAATGATCATGCGCTTGAGGACGTCTCTTACACTTCACGCTTGAATGATTGGCTTGATATGGGGGCAGCTCGTTTGCTGTTTCGGGAATACGGTCCTCACCTACCAGGAATGGACCTTAAGTCAGACGTATATATCGTTGAAAAAGCGTGATATTTAAAACCCGATTTGCGCCATCTCCCACAGGGCCGTTGCATCTGGGACATGCGTATTCAGCGATGCTCGCCCATGATCTAGCCGGGTCTGAAGACGGTCAATTCCTGCTGCGGATCGAGGATATCGACCAATCTCGATCGCGCGCCCACTGGGAAGAACAAATTTATGATGACCTGCGGTGGCTTGAGCTGTGTTGGCCTGAACCCATCATGCGTCAGTCCGACCGGTTGGCAGTATATGACAGAGCATTGGATGACTTGTGGTCGCGGGGCCTGCTTTATCCCTGCACCTGCAACCGCAAAGATATCGCCGCTGCGGCCAGTGCCCCACAAGAAGGTGTACCGCTGCACGGGCCTGATGGGATCATTTACCCTGGGACGTGCCATGGCAAACGTCGAGACACACAACGTCCCACGGACATTCCTTTGAGATTGGATATGGCCGCTGCAGGCCGCGTGCTTACGGGTTCGGCCCAACCCGGTGCAAAAGTCGGCGCATTTCACGAATCCGGCGCGGGACCAAATGGAGAGACGGGCACCATCCCGTTTTCTTTAGGCGATCTGACAGACACAATCGGCGACGTTATCCTGTCGCGACGCGATATGGGAACGTCTTATCACTTGTCAGTGGTCTTGGACGACGCCGCACAGGGTATTACCCACGTTGTACGCGGACAGGACCTGTTCGAAGCGACCCGTATTCATGTTGTGCTGCAAGCCTTGCTGGGTTTACCGACACCGCAGTACCTTCATCACCGGTTGATCCGCGACGACGTAGGAAAACGTCTAGCCAAGCGTGACGATGCGCGGGCGATCTCGAAATACCGGGCCGAGGGGGCGTCGCCAGCAGATATCCGGGCGATGGTTGGACTGTGAACCGGTCACTCCATGGGTGACATCAGCTCGACCTCGTCGCCGTCTCGTACCGCGGTATAGAAACAGGTACGGCGATTTGTATGGCACGCAGCACCGGTTTGACGCACTAGAACCAGCAAACAATCGCGGTCGCAATCAAAGCGGAAATCCACCAATTCCTGCACATGGCCCGAGGTTTCGCCCTTGATCCAAAACGACTGACGCGACCGCGACCAATATGTGACGCGCCCGGTTTCCAACGTCTTCTCAATGGCTTGAATATTCATCCAAGCCATCATCAACACTTCGCCCGAGCTTGCATCCTGAGCGATGGCAGGGATCAGCCCGGCCTCATTAAACTTCAGCGAGGACGGATCAAACGCGACGGTGGCAGACATGAGAAAAACCTTTTGCATCCCGGTAGATGCTCACTATGTATGGGGAACAGACAACGAGGGAAAGCCATGTCCGGCGAGAACGACCTGATAAAGCTCTATTCCGGCCGCATTCTGGCGCTGGCTGCGGATATTCCGCATCTGGACCGGCTTGAGAATCCTGATGCTACGGTGAAAAAACGCTCACCCCTGTGCGGGTCGACGGTGACCGTGGATGTGAAGATACAGGACGGCAAGATCTCGGAGTTCGGGCAGGACGTCAAAGCCTGTGCCTTGGGCCAGGCTTCGGCCTCAGTCGTGGGCAGTGCCATCATCGGGGCGACTCGGGCGCAGGTGGAAACTGCGTGCGATCAATTGGCCGCCATGTTGAAGAAAGACGGGCCCGTACCTGATGCACCATTTGATGGGCTCGAAGTTCTGATCCCTGCGCGGGACTACAAGAACCGCCACGCATCGATACTGCTGGCCCTTGAGGCCACCGCCGAAGCGATGCGGCAAGCTGAACAGGCAAATTGCGCATAACATTGGAATTTTTGCGGGCAATCCGGTTTAATCACCCCGCATGATGTCGGGGGGATTGGATGGAAAAATTGCTTGAACACTTTGTTACACTCTGGGTCGTAATTGACCCGATTGGCACAATCCCTGTTTTCATAGCCGTCACAGCGGGCCTGACTGCAGCGGCCCGTCGCAAAACCGCCCTGCTCGCCGCGCTGGTCAGCGCTGGTGTCCTTCTGTTCTTTTTGATTTTCGGCCAATTGCTGATCGAGGCGCTGGATATCGGCCTGAATTCGTTTCAGGTCGCTGGTGGTATCATCCTGTTCCTTTTCGCGCTGACAATGATCTTTGGCGAAAGCAAACAAGTCGTCGAACAGCATGAAGCTGAAGAGGAAATGGAGATTTCCGCCAACAAACCCAATCCGGCGATTTTCCCGTTGGCAGTACCATCCCTGGCGTCACCCGGTGCTATGCTGGCGATTGTCATTCTGACCGACAATAACCGTTACAGCGCCGCGGATCAGGGTATTACGGCGCTGGTCATGCTGTCCGTTATTTTGATTTCGTTTGTTCTGATGCTGCTGGCGGACCCGATAATCCGTGTCATCCGTTCTTCGGGTGCTGCGATTATCAGCCGGGTCATGGGAATGATCTTGGCTTCGGTCGCAGTGAATTCCGTTCTGTCCGCGCTTCTTGAGATCATGAAAACCGGGCAGTTATAAGAAAAAACCGCCGCACCTTCCGGGCGGAAAGGGCGGCGGCAGGTTGTGCGTGTCTCGCGTGGGGTCCGGATAGCCGCACGGGGCCGAGGCAGGCCCCTCAAGGGAATTGGGACAGGCAGGTCACCCTTGACTGAAATGGGGATGACAGCGCGGTTTGATCGGCACGAGATCGCAGGCAGAAAGGCTTAGAACGCTCCGGGCAGGTGCAGGGCAACCATTAGCATGACCACCAAAGACACGGCCCCCACAGCATCCTGCAAAATCGTCGATTGCGAGCGGCTCAGGGCGGTCTTGATCTGGGTCAGCATGGTCTCACCTCCGGTCGAGATTTAATCCTTTGTTGACCTTTTGTTCTCATATTTTGATGAGTCGGTAAAGAACTTTTTGAGAACATTTGTGAACTTAGTGGAACAAAATTTCTAACCTACTGAAATCAAACGGATTGCCTTATCCTGTTTCATAAGCCACAGCAAAACACGTGCCGCCTGCCCTCGGTCCGATTTCAAACGGGGATCAGCAGACAGTAACGCACGGGCATCAGTCTGCGCCGTTGCCATCAACCCAGCCTGACGTTCCAGGTCCGCAATCCGGAACTTCGGCAACCCGGATTGCGCTGTCCCGATCAAATCACCCGCACCACGCATCTGCAGATCAGTTTCTGAAATGCGAAACCCGTCTTCGGTTTCGCGCAGCACTTCTAATCGTTTGCGTCCTCCTTCACTGAGCGGAGGCTGATACATCAGCAGGCAGGTTGAGTCCGCCTCACCCCGCCCAACGCGACCGCGCAACTGGTGCAGTTGCGCAAGCCCAAAAATCTCAGCGCGCTCTATGACCATGATTGAGGCATTTGGCACGTTGACCCCAACCTCGATCACGGTCGTGGCGACCAGTACCTTGGTTTGCCCGTCCTGAAAGGCCTTCATGGCAGAATCTTTATCGACCGATGGCATCTGGCCATGCACCAACCCGACCACTCCTTCGCCCAGAATGGCGCGCAAACGTTTGAAACGCTCTTCGGCCGCCGTCAGGTCTAAAACTTCGGATTCGTCGACCAACGGGCACACCCAGTAGCACTGGCGCCCTTCATCAATCGCGCGACGCAGGTGCGAAACGACATCGTCCATACGATCTGTGCTGATGATGGCCGTTTTGATAGGTTTTCGTCCTGGCGGTTTTTCGTCCAGCACCGAAACATCCATATCGCCATATTGCGCCAAGGCCAGACTGCGAGGGATCGGAGTGGCGGTCATCACCAGCACATCCGCGCCCTGCCCTTTTTCCGACAACTCCATTCGTTGCCGAACACCGAACCGGTGTTGTTCATCGACAATCGCCAGCCGGAGCGCCCTGAATTCAACATCGCTTTGAAATACCGCGTGAGTTCCGACCAGGATTTGAATATCGCCATTCTTCAGCGCCGCCAGCTTTGCACGTCGTTCCGCGCCCTTGTCCCGGCCAGTGAGGATTTCCAGCACGACCCCAGCCTCTTCGGCCAACGGGCGCAATCCCTCCAGATGTTGCCGGGCCAGAATTTCGGTAGGCGCCATCATGACGCCCTGGCCTTTGGCCTCGACCGCGATGAGCAAGGCCATAAAGGCCACCAGCGTCTTGCCCGCACCCACGTCGCCCTGCAATAACCGGTTCATACGCGCGTCCGAAGCCATATCGCCAGCGATGTCGTCAATGGCCCGCAACTGCGCTTTGGTAGGTTGATATGGCAGGCTGGCAAAAACCTTGGCCTGCAAAGTCCCCGTTCCGACACTGACCAGACCCCGGGCTTTCCGCTCTCGCTGACGGGCCAAGGCCAACGTCAATTGATGCGCAAACAACTCATCATAGGCCAGACGTTCCCGTGCCGGAGCATGAGCAGCCACATCATCTGCCCCCTGCGGGTTATGCGCAGCTGCAATTGCAGTGGCCCAGGCTGACCACCCTTGCTTAGCCACCAGGGCGGGATCGATCCATTCAGCCAATTCCGGGGCCCGCGCCAACGCGCTGCGGGCAGCTTTATAGGCCGTTTTCTGCGTGATCCCCTGAGTCAGATGATACACCGGTTCAAAATCCGGAATTTCCTGCGCCTCTTCCACAGGCACCATATGATCCGGGTGGACCATCTGCGCCATGCCATCGAACAGTTCGAGCTTGCCCGAAATCACCCGCCGTGAACCTTCCGGCAAAATACGCTTCAGGTAGTCACCACGCGCGTGAAAGAACACCAACTGGAATTCTGCCTGGCTATCCTCGACATGCACCCGGTAAGCGCCGCCCTTACTGCGGGCGGGCCGGTGCGTACCAACAGTCACTTCAACTGTCAGAGTGGTCGGCAGGTCAACACCCTGAATCGTATCGCGCCGACGGCGGTCAATGACGGCATATGGCAGGCTGAACAGCACATCGCGCGGCGACTCCGTCCCCGCTTGGGTCAAGACCTGAGCTGTCTTCGGCCCAACCCCATCCAATGTTTCCAACCCCGCGAACAGAGGAAACAGGCTTTCTGGGCGCCCGCTCATGCGGTTCCGATCAGCTGCAACCAACCATCCTCATCCAATGTTTCAATACCCAGTTCGGCGGCTTTCTTTGCCTTGGAGCCAGCACCGGGGCCGGCAACCAGAATGTCTGTTTTCTTGCTGACCGAACCCGAGACTTTAGCCCCTAATGCCTCGGCGCGGGCCTTGGCCTCAGCGCGAGTCATCATTTCCAGCGTGCCCGTGAAGACGACCGTTTTGCCTGCGACCGGACTGCCGGCTGTGTCGGGGCGTTTCGCCTCTTGTATGTCCAGCTGGGCGACCAGCGCATCAATGCTGGCGCGCTCGGCCTTTTGCGCAAAGGCTGATATGAGAGCGCGGGCCATAACCTCGCCGACGCCATCCACGCCCAACAAGTCGTCCCATTCGGGGCCTTCGAACCCCGCCGCAGAGGTAATGGCGCGTTCAAAGTCACCCCAGTTTCCATAGTGTGTCGCGATCAGGTTCGACGCGGCCTCACCCAAATGGCGGATGCCCAGTGCAAACAGTAGCCGACCAAAGGGAATTTTGCGTTTCTCGTCGATGGCCTCCCACAGGTTACCCGCACTTTGCGCCCCCCAGCCTTTGCGATTGGCCAGTTTGTTCAGGTTTGCCGCGTCGCGTGTCTGCAGGGTGAAAATATCGACCGGCGTTCTGACTGGCAGATCCGGGTCATCGTAAAACATCTCGATCTGCTTGGCGCCCAAACCTTCGATGTCGAAGGCCTTGCGAGAAACGAAGTGCTTCAGCTTTTCCACCGCCTGTGCCGGACAAATTACACCCCCGGTACAGCGGCGCACTGCGTCGCCCTCTTCACGGACCGCGTCGCTGTTGCATTGGGGGCAGGTCTTGGGGAACTGAAACGGCTCTGCCCCTTCGGGTCGTTTCGAGATATCGACATCGGCCAGTTTCGGGATCACATCACCGGCTCGGTATACCTGCACCCAATCACCGACCCGAATATCCTTGCCGTCGCGGATAGTACCACCTTTGGCGTCACGACCCGCAATATAATCTTCGTTGTGCAAGGTGGCATTCGACACGACCACACCACCCACCGTGACCGGGTGCAACCGGGCAACCGGGCTGAGCGCCCCAGTGCGGCCAACCTGAATGTCGATCGCTTCAAGTCGGGTCCAGGCCAGTTCTGCAGGAAACTTGTGCGCAATCGCCCAGCGGGGGGTTGTGGAGCGGAACCCCAGACGCCCCTGCAAGGACAGATCGTTCACTTTGTAGACGACGCCGTCGATATCATAACCCAAGGTGGATCGTTGGGCCTCGATTTCGCGGTAATGCGCCAGCATCTGATCCGTCGTTTCACACAGCTGGGTCAGGGAATTGGTGGCGAAACCAAGACTGCGCAACCGGTCAATGGCCTTCATTTGGGTTTCTGCCAACGGTTCGGACAGCTCACCCCAGGCATAGGCAAAGAACCGCAACGGACGGGCCCGCGTGACGGACGAATCCAATTGCCGCAAGGAGCCCGCTGCTGCGTTTCGTGGATTGGCGAAAGGCTTTTCTCCTGCCTCTTCCTGCCGCGCGTTCAGCTTTTCGAAGTCTTCATGCGACATGTAGACCTCGCCCCGAACTTCCAAAATGTCGGGCGCATTTTCCAAGGTTTGGGGAATATCTGAAATCGTCCGGGCATTTGCCGTGACATTTTCACCAACTTCGCCGTCTCCGCGGGTGGCCGCCTGAACCAATTTGCCCTTCTCATACCGCAAGGAAAGCGACAGACCGTCAATTTTAGGTTCAGCCGTGTAAGACAAAGGTTTAGATGCTTCTAACCCGAGGTACTTTCGGATTGAGCGGTCAAAATCCTGCACGTCTTCGTCGTCGAACGCATTGCCCAGCGACATCATGCGAACAGCATGGGTAACTTTCGAAAAACCATCAGACGGGCGAGCGCCGACTTGATCCGAGGGGCTGTCGGCGCGCTTTAGTTGCGGAAACCGCGTTTCGATTTCAGCATTTCGACGCTTGAGCGCATCATATTCGGCGTCCGAAATCTCGGGGGCGTCTTCGCCGTAATACAGCGTGTTTGCCCGCGCCAACTGTTCGGCCAATTGCGCCAACTCAGCGCGCGCGGCCTGTTCAGTCAGGTCAGATACCGGAATCAATTTGCTCATGGCCTCGCCCTGTCACTTAGTCTTGGACTTCAGTGATAGGGCGAGGTCATGGTCAGGTCCAGACGTGCTGTTCAGTGAGTGAAAGCGGTCGCCCCGGACCACGGGCGGCCATGTTCAAATCAGGCCCCAACCGCCATCCGCGTTTCGTCAACACTGTTGCTTTGCGGATCACGCAGGACATAGCCCCTGCCCCAAACTGTCTCGATGTAATTTTCACCACTGGTGGCGTTGCTGAGTTTCTTACGCAGCTTGCAGATGAAAACGTCGATGATTTTCAACTCGGGCTCGTCCATGCCGCCATAGAGGTGGTTCAGGAACATCTCTTTAGTCAACGTGGTGCCCTTACGTAGGCTCAGCAGCTCAAGCATCTGATATTCCTTACCGGTCAGATGAACAGCTTTGCCTTCCACTTCGACCGTTTTGGCATCGAGGTTCACCGCAACGCGACCGGTCTGGATGATGGATTGCGAATGCCCTTTTGAGCGGCGGATGATGGCATGGATTCGGGCCACCAGCTCCTCTCGATGGAAAGGCTTGGTCATATAATCATCGGCACCGAACCCAAAACCTTTGATTTTGCTTTCCGTATCGTCTGCGCCTGACAGGATCAGGATCGGTGTTTCCACCCGAGCGATGCGCAGTTGCCGCAGGACTTCATGCCCATTCATGTCCGGCAAGTTCAAGTCCAGCAGGATCAGATCGTAGTCATAAAGCTTTGCAAGATCGATACCTTCCTCACCCAGATCCGTTGCATAGACGTTGAGGTTTGCGTGTGTCAGCATCAATTCAATGCTTTTGGACGTAGTCGGATCATCCTCGACAAGAAGTATACGCATTTACTGCTCCAATTCGGGTCAATTTACCAATTCAAATTGAGCCTGCTCAAAAATGGTTAATCTGGCGTTACCGTTGAATCATTTATTCCCTTTCACCCTTAGGTTGTCGATATTTTTTTAATGCGGTCACCTTTAAAGCATCCGTGCCGTGTTCTGCGACGGCCGCAACCCACGCGTTAAATTCCTCATCACTGAGGCCGTATCGCTTTTTGGCGTCTGACAGTGTGATCAGCCCATAAACTACTCCCCGCACGACGATTGCCTTGCGCGATGCGACCCAGCGTGTCGTATCCCTTGGCGGCAGATCGGCGCGCGATAGAACCGTTCCATCCGGTAGGGTTATGGATCTTGGACCCTCAACTTTGTGCAAAAACATTTTATGACCCTCTTCGTGCTGCGACAAAGCTGACACCACCCTACTTAATGCTGAGTGAAACCGCCCCTTGAGAGTGTGTAGAATTTTCCTATATTCTGCCGGTCTTTCTTAACCCGCACTGGAATCATCATGGCCCTCGCTGCCGAGACCCAACTCAATTCGCTTGGCTTTGCCAAACCGCCCTCGGAAACGCGGGTGGTTGTTGCCATGTCCGGTGGCGTAGACAGCTCTGTCGTGGCGGCCCACCTGGCCGACCAGGGCTATGACGTGGTTGGTGTAACGCTACAGCTTTACGATCATGGTGCAGCGCTGGCCAAGAAAGGTGCTTGCTGTGCGGGGATCGATATCCATGACGCACGCCGTGTGGCCGAGGAACGCGGATTTCCGCACTATGTTCTGGATTACGAGAACATCTTCAAAGACGCGGTGATCGACGAGTTTGCTGACAGCTATCTGGCAGGTGCTACTCCGGTGCCCTGCATCCGCTGCAACGAACGGGTCAAATTCAAGGATTTGCTGGAGACCGCCAAGGATCTTGAGGCCGACTGCATGGCCACCGGTCACTATATCCAACGCAAAATGGGTCCCAATGGGCCAGAGTTGCATAGCGCCGAGGACGCGAACCGCGATCAGTCCTACTTCCTGTTCTCGACCACACCCGAGCAGTTGGATTTCCTGCGTTTCCCTCTGGGCCACCTGCCCTCGAAGGACGCCACCCGCGAGATGGCCGCGCAATACGGGCTGGCCGTGGCGGACAAGCCGGACAGTCAGGACATCTGCTTCGTGCCCAACGGCAATTATGCCAGCGTCATCGAAAAACTGCGCCCCGGTGCGGCAGAACCCGGTGAGATCGTGCATGCGGACGGTCGCGTTCTGGCGGAGCATAACGGCGTGATCCACTATACCATCGGACAACGCCGCGGTCTGGGCATCGGTGGCCTTAGCGAGCCATTATATGTCGTAAAACTGGACGTGGATGCGAAACAAGTCGTTGTTGGCCCCAAAGAGATGCTGGCCACCCGAACCATTCCTGTGCGTGAAATCAATTGGCTTGGGGATGAACCCTTCACCTTACGAGATGAATGGCATGTTCTGGTTAAGGTCCGCTCGACCCGACCCCCGCGCGAGGCGATCGTAAGACCTTTGTCCAATACCACGGCAGAGGTTGAGCTGTTGACGCCCGAAGAAGGTGTCTCACCCGGTCAGGCCTGTGTGTTCTACGCGTCGGAAGGCAGCCGTATCTTTGGCGGCGGCTGGATCTGGCGCGGGTACTAAATCGCGTCCGTCCACGAGTTGCTAAGGATATAGAGCCCGGCGCAAATCATCACATAGGGAACCAACCGTTCCAACCGCCGGGCCAGCGTGCCGCTCATGAACGGCGCTTTGGCCCCTAACAGCGCAACGGTTGCCAGACCAAGTGCCGCCAACACGGCCCCGATAACACCAGCCGTTCTGAACGTGGGGGCCGAGTCGGCCAGCAGAGGCGCAAGGACGGCAAACGTATCCATCGACAGGCTGATGAACAGCAGCGTGACCATGATCACCGACGCCCCGGTATCCAGATTTGCGTGCGTTTCAGTCTCGGTTCCCCGCCTTTGCCGGATCAAGGCTAAGATGCCCAAACTCAGAGGTATCAGACCCAGATACCCGGCCCAGTGCGGCACGACATCCTCAACCCCCAACGCCAGCAAAAGCGCTGCGCTGATCACGACCCCCTGCGCAAGCAGAAAGCCAAAGACCGCGCGTTTGGCCCCCGACACCAGCGATAGCGCCAGCAGCGCCGCCAGATTGTCCAGATTGGTCAGAATCTGAGCCATAAAGGCGGACAGTCCGAACAGCACGAAGTCCAGCATTACGGAGTCATCCGATCAAGAACGGCTCGGGCGGCCCTCAAACCGGGGGCCTCACCTCCGCGCCCCAGACGTTCCATCGTGAGGGTCATGGCATCGCGCTGCGCATCGGGGGCAGCCGCGACCTGTTTCAACGCCCCTGCTATCTGTTCAGGCTGACAGTCATCCAGCAAACACTCGGGGACTGTTCGGGTCTCGGACACCAGATTGACTAGCGTTACAGTATCCAGCTTGACCATCCGCTTGGCAATCAGAGTGGTCAGCCAGTTCAGATTATACGCTATCACCATAGGCGTCGATTGCGCGGCCAGTTCCAACGAAACCGTCCCCGAAGCGGCGAGTGACAACTCTGCCGCCGCAAACGCGACCCGCTTTTGTGCTTGTGCCTGATCCGAAGGCATCTCGCGCGGATCGACGACAACAGGGTTTCCGGGCCAGCTTTGCATATGCTCGGTGACGGTATCCACCATATGCGCAACCGCGGGCACCACAATACGTGCGCACGGCCGTTCATTCAGATAAAGGCGCAGCGCCTCACCAAAGATCGGAGCCAGACGCTCAATCTCGCCTCCACGCGAACCAGGAAGCGCCAGTATGATCGGTGCGTCGCCCAGATCGTAGGTCGCGCGAAAATCCTGGATATCCTGATCCGAAGCTATCGGTTCGCTGGCCACCGGATGACCAACGAAATCACACTCCATCCCCGCACGTTCCATATAGGGCGGTTCAAATGGTAACAACGCCAGAACATGGTCGATCACCTTGGCCATCTTGTCCGCGCGCCCGGGGCGCCATGCCCAGACACTGGGGGCGACGTAATGCACCGTTCTGATATCACTCTGCGCTTTTACCTGCTTGGCGACGCGCAGTGAAAAATCCGGGCTGTCGATGGTAATCAATACATCGGGCTGCGTATCCAGAACGGCCTGAGCGGTCTCAGAAATCCGGCGTTTCAGGTGGAAGAACTTGGGCAAAACCTCAACCAGCCCCATCACCGACAGTTCAGCCATTGGAAAGCGGCTGTCCAAACCCTGTGCCTGCATCAGCGGTCCGCCAACGCCATCGAACTGGATATCGGGTACGAGACTGCGCAATCCTTCCATCAAGGCGCCGCCCAAACGGTCGCCCGAAGGTTCACCGGCGACCAGGAAGACGCGCATCAGATCGCCCGCTCACGCACATACAGAAACAGGCCCAGACGGTTGCATTCGTCGATCACACGATCCTGTTGCAACACGATCACGCCACCTTTTTCGATGACAATACCCGCCAGCCCAGCTGCCACCGCACCAGAAACGGTCCCAGGGCCAATGGTCGGCAAGTCAGCACGTCGGTCCTGATCGGGTTTCGGCGCTTTGAACAAAACGCCACCCCCCGCATCCGGTCTTTGGGTCAAGGATTGCAGCATCCAATCTGTGCCGTAGATGCTTTCGACCGCAAGCGCCTGCCCTTTGGACACCGCACAAGCCTGACCGATATCCGCAGCTCCCATGGCCCGCAGAATACCCGCTGCCCTGTCTGCATCGGACAGTTCAGCCTCGGATGGCTGCGTTTCGGTAAGGCAACCTAGTTCCGGCAGTAACGCCGGGGCAATTTCGTGAGCGGCACGAACGGTCAGTCCAGAGTTTTCGAATATGCCGATCACGGCGCGCAATGCCCCGTCATCCCCGGACATCATCGCCTGTTGCAGTACTGGAACCAGAGGCATCGTGGCCGCATCAATCCGCGATGGATCGATAGCGGGACGGCGCACCGCGCCAGCCATGCAGATCTGGGTCACGCCGCGCGCTTTCAAATCTGCAAGGAAGCTTCCCAGCTGTTCCAATGGAAAGACGATATCCGCGATCAGAGCGTCAGGCGTAAAACCTTCCATCACGCAGATCAGCGGACGGTCGGAAAGACGGGCAACCACTTCGCCCGGCAATGCGCCTGTTCCAGCAATCAATGCCAGCATTAGTTTATTTCCTCGGTGTCAGGAACGAGCGATCCGATTGCCCGGTCACGAAATCCACGATCCGCTGCACATATTCGCTTTCGTTGTCCACACCTACCCGGTGCGCGCGTTCCATGAACGTGCCATCGCCGGTCGACAATTCGCGGAACGCAGCACGCAGGGCCGAGATATCCTCGCGCGAGACACCGCGCCGTTTCAAGCCAACCAGGTTCAGTCCGTCTAACTCACCCCGAGGCGCCTGAACCAGGCCATATGGGATCACGTCATTGGGCACCATAGTCAGTGCGCCGATGATCGCGCCACGGCCCACGCGCACCCATTGATGCAGGCCGGAAATTCCGCCCACGATCACATCATCCTCGATGACACAATGACCTGCCGCGCCGGAATGGTTCACCATGATCACACGATCTCCGATCTGAACGTCATGCGCCACGTGCACACCTGCCATCAAAAGACAATCGTCGCCGATCCGGGTCACACCGCCGCCGCCCTCGGTTCCGGTATTCACCGTCACATGTTCACGAATGCGGTTACGCTTGCCGATCTCAAGCCGTGTATCCTCACCCCCGAATTTCAGGTCCTGCGGAATTTCTCCGATCACCGAGAAATTGAAGATCACGGTCTCATCACCGATCTGGGTTTCGCCGGTCACGACGACATGGGACTTCAATTCGACCCGGTCGCCCAGCTTAACCTGACTGCCGACAAAGCAGAATGGTCCGATGGAGCAGCCTTCACCGATCTGCGCACCGTCTTCGATGATTGCGCTTGGGTGGATGCCGCTCATGTTGTCTTTTCCATGTCCCAGTCGACATAGGCCGAAAATTCGGCTTCGGCTGCGACTTCGCCATCAACCGTCGCCCGACCGCTGAACTTGAAGATCTTGCCACCCTTCTTACCCCGCACGGTTTCCACGTGCATTTCAAGCACATCGCCAGGGATCACTTTGCGGCGGAATTTGCACTTGTCGATGTTCATAAAATAGATCAGCAGTTCGCTGTCGATCACGTCCATACCGACGCCCAGCATCACACCTGCAGTTTGCGCCATCGCTTCAACAATGGTCACGCCGGGCATGATCGGCGTTCCGGGAAAATGGCCCTGAAAATGTGGTTCGTTCATTGTGACATTCTTGATGCCAACGGCCGATTGATAACCCGAGATATCAACCACCTTGTCGACCAGCAGAAACGGATAGCGGTGCGGCAAAATCCGTTGGATCAACTGGATGTCGGCGCTTTGGGTTTCCGTGCTCATGGTGTTGTAGTCCCATTCTGGATTTCTGTTTGCGGCGTGGTTAGCAATACCGCGCCCTAAGGGCAAGCAAACCTATTCACTGGCCCCATTTTCAACGGCGCTGCCGTCGCCGATCGCCGCATTGATCCGCGCAATGGCGGCATCGGTGATATCGGTTCGATCCGAACTGAGGAAAACGCTGGATCGTTCAATAATGATGGAAGCGCCGGATTCGCGTAGCAGGTCAATCAAAACCGGCCGTGCAAGTTCCAGAAACATCTGCCGAGCCTCTTCACTGCGTCGTGCCAACACGTCCAGTTTTGCGCGCTGCCCCTCCCGATGCGACTGAACCTTTTCGTCAAAGGCATCGGCCAGGGGGCGAAATTCTTCAGCCGTCATGGTCGCACGCTGTTCCGTCAGAACCTTTTCCTCTCGGCTCAGCTCGGCCACGATCCGTTCGTTTTCTTCCCCTAAAAGAACGCCTTCGGCCTCTATCTCTCGAAGGACACGTTGACCAAAGGCAGATTCAGCAAACAAACGCTCGCTGGACAACGTCACCACGCTGCTTTGCGGAACCCCCAATTGTTGGGCCGCTACTGGCTCCAAAAAGACAAGGGTCAGAAATACACACAGGGCCCATAAAGGGCCCTGCAGTTTCATGAACACAGTTTTCAACATTCAGGATCAGAACCGAGCCTGAACCGTCAGGTCGAAGTTCTGTTCTTTGTCAAAGTCTTCCTTTTTCAACGCTTTCGAGAAGTTGAAGCGCAGCGGACCAAACGGCGTTTCCCAAAGAACCGACACACCAATTACGTGGCGGATCGAGCCGTCTTCGCCGACGATATTGGCACCGGCCGTATTGACGTCGTTAAGATTGTACAAGTTGCCAAAGTCGTAGAACACGCCGCCACGCAGACCGAATTCTTCGGGCAGACCCAGCGGGAAATCCGACTCCAAACGCGCGACCCAATAGTAATTGCCCCCGATCGCGTCATCCTGTCCGTTGGACAAGTCGCGCGGACCAAGACCCGCGGGCTCGAACCCGCGGAAGATGCTGGGTCCCAAAACAAAGCGGTCGATAGTGCGGCTGAAATCATCACCTCTCCAGTGCAGCGCACCGACTTCCATCGACGCACGCAGAACAACTTCTTCGTTCCAGACACGTGTCTGGGCGACACCACGGGCCGTCGTCTTGAAGTATTCGTTGTCGCCGCCCAGTCCTGCAGCATCGATACCGGCCTCAAACAGGACGCCTGCATTCGGGTTCAGACCTCCGATCCGGCTGTCATAAACATATGAGAGGCCTAGAGAACTGGTGGTACGCTCACCCTGATCAATTTCCGAAGAAATGACTGCACCGTTAGTTTCGTCACCTTGCTGGGTCATTTCGCTGTTTTGCCAACCATAGCGCAGACGCAGGGATGACAACTCGCCAATCGCATAGCTCAACTGAGGCCGGAAGAAGAGTGTCTCGGTGTCATAGCTGGCAAAGCTTGAATTGGTCGTCGACAGGCCCAATCCCAAGTCAAACCGAAGTTTGCGCCCCAGCAGGTAAGGTTCTGAGAAGTTCAACGTGTATTGTTCGGCATCCTGGGCAGTCGACAAATTGACGCCAATTGTTTGCCCGCGTCCCAGGAAGTTAGATTCCTGAAGGCCAATCGCAACCCCGAAACCATCAGAAACTGAGTAGCTACCACCCAGGCTCAGCGAACCCGTCGGCTGTTCCTCTACATCCACATCCACAATCACCTGGCTGGGCGAAGACCCTTCGCGCGGTTCGACATCGGCCGCAGCAAAGAAACCCAAGGCCCGGATACGTTCGGCGGCCTGACGGATCTCACGCGGGTTAAAGGGGTCACCTTCCACCGTATCGAATTGACGACGGATCACGCGGTCAAGCGTGGTTGTGTTGCCTTCAATATCGATCCGCTCGACAAAAATCCTTGGGCCTTTGGTCAGAACAAACTGCACATCCAGCGTCAGGTCACGTGCGTTGCGCGTCACGCGCGGCTCCACACGCAGGAAATCCACGCCCTGCTTGATGCCGAGACGTTCCATCCGCGCAATCGAGTTTTCGATCAGCATCGGAGTGTAAGTCACTCCCGGTCGAATTTTCAGTGCATCCTGATACGGAGCAGGATCCACACCCGGAATTTCGCTGACAGTGCTGATCTGCCCAAATGAGAATTTTTGACCTTCGGTGATGTTCATCACCAAGAAGAAAGCGTCGCGCTCGCGAGTGAATTCCACATTTGCGCTGTTCACGCGGAAATCGACATAACCACGCGACAAATAGAAATCCCGAATGACCTGTTTGTCGAATTCGATCCGGTCAGCAATGAAAGTATCGCTGCTGACAAACGTCCGCAGGATATTCGCCTGTTTCGATTCCAGAACCCTGCGCAGGCGCCGGTCAGAATAAGCTCGGTTGCCGACAAAACTCACACGCTCGACTTCGATCGTGGTCCCTTCTGCGACCTCGAATACCAGATCGACACGGTTGTCACTGCGGCGAATGATGCGGGGAATAACCGTTGCAGACACCCGTCCCTGAGACGAGTAGATCTCGGCGATCAGGTCGGCGTCAGCCTCCGCGACTTGCGGTGTAAAGACGCGGCGTGGCTCTGATGAGATTGCTTCAAGCAGCACGTCATCTTTTACGCGGCTGTTACCTTCAACGCTGATCTGATTGATTGTCGGATATTCTTCAACTTCGATAACCAGCGTACTGCCACGCGGCGTCAATTCGACTGTCTCAAAAACACCACTGTCAAGCAAACGCTGATAGGCATCGTTCAATTCGCCCGCTGTGACCGACTGGCCCGGCTCGATTCCTGTACGTTCAATAATGGTCGAGGTTTCGATACGTCGGTTGCCTTCGACATCGAACGAATTAAAGACGAAATTTTGCGCCCACGCGGCCTGTGGAAACGGTACAAAACCTACCAATGTAAGAAGGAATATTAACGTTAGTGACCGCCACAAAATCTTGTTTTTCGGCTTCTGCCCACCGCAGGATGTGCCCGCGCCTCGCCTATCAGTCATATTTTTCACTACCCAATATTTTTGGACTTTAAAGCTGATTAGCGAGAATATTTAGCCTTGTCAAAAGACCAAAACAGAAAGCGGCCCATGGGCCGCCTTGTGTAGTTTCAATAACAGGTCTTAAGAATCACATAGTGATCAAATAGGCCCAGCCGCCCATTGCCACGGCAGTCACACCGAAGAACAGCAATGTATCCCAGTTCAACACGAACAAGCACCCAAAGCTTTTGGCGGATTTACGAAGGGCCTTTGTCATAACTACCTCTGACACGGTTCAATTACCGGCTATTAACCTAAGCTGGAATTGAGGCGGAATTGGGGCATTTTCTTGTGATCGACGCCACAATCAGCAGAACAGATCGTTCGTAACCGAAAAGACCATAAGTCCAAGGATCAACGATATGCCAACCCCCATAAGCACGCGCAGTACACCGTCGCTGGGTGGTTTGCCTGCAATGGCCTCATACGCATAGAATACCAGATGGCCCCCATCCAATGCCGGAATGGGAAACAGGTTCAGCAAGCCTACGGCGGTCGACAGAACGGCAATAAAGAATATGAAATTCTGAGCACCCTGACTGGCCATAGCGCCCGAAGTTTCCGCAATGCCGATGGGACCGGAAATGTTACAGGTGCTGATCGCCCCCGTCACCATATGCCAGACGCCCGACAAAGAGCCGTCAACGATGCGAATGGTCTGCTGCACACCGCCGGAAAGAGATGCCAGAAGGCCCGCGGGTTCCGTCGCTGGTTCCAAAGCCATTCCACCCACAATCCCGATGCGCCAATGGGTCACAAAGCCACCTTCCGGCTGCGGCTCATCCGTGCGACGCGGGGCCAGGGCAAATTCAAGCTCGGCCCCGTCGCGCCAAACGTTCAGCAACAGAACCTTGCCGTCCGATCCCTCTACATGTTCTTTGAGCTGCTCAAAGGCAAAGATAGGATCACCGTTGACGGCCGTAATAACGTCGCCCGACTTCAGATCGATATCCATGGCTGCACTGCGTGGAACGACCTGTTGGATCAGCGCCGGGAACAACCAGGGGCCGGATACATCCAGTGTCTGCCCATCGCGGATCACCGTGTAATCCAACTCCGGTTCAACAGGCAGTGCATCCGTAAAATCAGACCAGGCCCCCTGCTGATCAAAATCAGGAACGGGAAGACCCGCAATTGCGACGATTTCATCCCCGTCCTGCAATTCCTGCACCGAACCAGGCAACGAGCGCAATTCGCCGACTGTAAAAGGATCGCGCGTAACGCCCTGAGACATAAAGATCAGGCCAAACACCACAATGGACATCACAAAGTTGAACACGGGCCCAGCGGCAACGGTGGCTGCCCGCGCCCACAACGGTGCGCCGTGCATGGTGCGGCGCAGCTCTTCGGGGGTTTGCTCGGTGATTTCCTGCATCGCGCCTTCGTCCTTGCCGGATGCGGCGTTGGCATCCCCAAGGAATTTGACATACCCGCCGAAAGGCAAGGCTGCGATCTGCCAACGCGTTCCGCGTTTGTCGATACGGCTCCACAATACCGGGCCAAACCCGACCGAGAACACCTCGGCATGGATGCCGGACCAACGCCCGACGATATAATGGCCGTATTCATGTACCGCGACGATGACGGACAGGGCGATCACAAAGGCAACGATGGTATAAAGCAAGTTGCCGAATTGAGGGATCAGAGAGATTACGTCCAAGTTTCTATCCTGCTTTCTGCATCACGGCTTCTTCTGCCCACTTACGTGCCAGATGGTCCGTTTGCAGTACGTTATCAAGGGTTAAAGAGGCATCAAGAAGGCCGTCTGACGTCTCAAATCTGTCCAATACACTTTCAACGATCTGGGCCATCTCTGGAAAACTGACCCGGCGTGCGATGAACAGGTCCAGCGCCCGCTCTTTCGCGGCGTTGAACACCGCACCTGACAGACCGCCGCGCTGCATCACGTTACGGGCGAGGCGCAGCGCTGGATAGCGGGTCTCGTCCGGGTTCTGAAAGCGCAACTGACCCAGTTTCGCCAGGTTCAGACGTTCGACCGGTAGCTTGCGCCGATCCGGCCAGTGCAGCGCATAGCCAATTGCATGGCGCATATCCGGTGCGCCCATATGAGCCATGACCGCGCCGTCATTGAACCCAACCAGCGAATGCACGATGGATTCGGGATGCACCAACACTTCGATCTGATCAGGAGAAACACCAAAGAATTCCCGCGTTTCAATCACTTCGAGCGCTTTATTGAACATCGAAGCGCTGTCTATGGTGATCCGCTGACCCATATCCCAGTTCGGATGGCTCGAGGCTTGCTCGACCGTGGCATTGACCAGATCGCTCAACGGCCAATCGCGGAACGCGCCACCGCTGGCGGTGATAATGATCCGTTCAACTGCATCCATATCCTCGCCCACCAGCGCCTGGAACACGGCAGAGTGTTCGCTGTCCACCGGCAAAAGTCGGGCATTGTGTTTTCGCGCCGTTTCCAGCACCAACGGTCCGGCACAAACGAGCGTTTCCTTGTTTGCCAAGGCTAGGGTCGCACCTTGTTTCAATGCCTCAAGACCCGGTGGCAATCCGGCCGCACCGACGATGGCCGACATGACCCAATCCGCTGGCCTCGCTGCAGCTTCGGTCAGCGCAGCCTGTCCGGCCGCAGCCTCGACACCGCTGCCGGATAGTGCAGCACGCAGGTCCTCGAGCTGATCCTCATGCGCGGTCACGGCCAAATCAGCCTGCAGTCGGCGTGCATCGTCGGCCAGCTTTTCGATATTTGCACCACCGGTTAATGCCACCACGTCATAGGCCGACGGATTCCGGTCAATCAGGTCGATTGTGTTCTGTCCGACCGATCCGGTCGCGCCGAAAATGGAAACTCTGCGCATTACATGCCCCCGGGGGAGTAAATCAAACCCGCGATCAGAACGAACAAGGCCGCCCCCATCATCCCGTCAAACCGGTCGAGAAATCCGCCATGTCCCGGGATCAGGTTCGAACTGTCCTTGACCCCAAATTTCCGTTTGGTCGCACTTTCGACGATATCTCCGGCTTGACTGGCCATCGAGGCCAAAACCGAAATCACAACAAACATGAACCCAAATCCGGCATAGATCGCAAAAACAGCCCCCACGATGGCTGCTGCGGCCCAGCCTCCGGCAGTGCCCGACCATGTTTTCTTGGGGCTGACCTTGGGCCAGAACTTAGGGCCCCCAAAGGTTTTGCCAACAAAATACCCGGCGACATCCGTCGCTACGACCACCGAAATCAGCCAAACCATCCAGCCAAAACCCATCGTCTCGCGGATAGAGATGAAGCCCAGACCAGATGCCGCAATCCAGACGGCAAATAGCGCATAAATCGTTTTCGAACGACCTACCTGCCCCGCCCCAACCAAAGCCGGAGCCACCAGAACCGGAAGCTTAAAAAGCGGCGGCACGTGGTAGCTGATCAAGACGGCCACTCCGGTCAGAATGCCAAGCTGAACGCGCACGCCGACCTTGTCCGGGTCGATCATCCGCACCAGCTCCCAGGTCATCAAACCGCAGGCAATTGCGATGAATGCTTCGAACCAAAGGCCGCCCAGCCAAACCTCGACCGAGCCGATGGCAATTAAAACGGCTGCGGACAGAATCCGGGCGCTTAGGTCAGACCATCGGCCGTCGCTCATACCCGCACTGCCCCAAACCGGCGCTCGCGAGAGCCAAAGTTGCGACACAGCCGTTCCAGCTCGGCCGCTGTGAAATCCGGCCAGAGCGTGTCGATGAATTCATATTCGGAATAGGCCGATTGCCACAGCAGAAAGTTCGATATCCGCGCCTCACCACTGGTCCGGATAACCAGATCGGGATCAGGAAGAACATGCGTGTCCAGATACTTGGGCAGAGTTTCTTCATCAACATCTTCGGGGCGCAACCGTCCTTTGGCTACGTCCAGCGCAAGACGTTTGGTGGCCCGCGCAACCTCATCCCGACCGCCGTAATTCAGGGCGACGGTCAAGTGAACCAGATCGTTATTCTTGGTCTCTTCCTCCAGCGCATCCATTAAGACAATCAGCTTGGCGTCCAATCGAACGCGATCCCCAATGAACCGAACCCGGATACCATTTTCCTTCAGAGTCCGGGTTTCTTTGATGATGTAGCGCCGAAATAGGCTCATCAACCCGGCAACCTCAGCCTGCGTGCGTTTCCAATTCTCAGTCGAAAAGGCAAAAACCGTCAGGTATTTGATTCCAAGTTCCGGGCAGGCCTCAACCACCTCGCGCACGCGCCGCGCCCCGGCGTGGTGTCCGAACAGTCTTGGCCGACCACGCGCCTGCGCCCAGCGACCATTTCCGTCCATGATAATAGCGACATGGCGCGGCCCAAGCGCGGGCGAAGTATGAGGGGTGTTGAGCATTCCCTGTCTCAGACCTGCATGATCTCGGCCTGCTTGGTCTCAAGCGCGGCGTCTACAGATTTGATCATCTCATCGGTCAGGTCCTGAACCTCGGATTCCCAGAATTTCTGATCATCCTCGGACATACCGTCCGCTTTGGCTTTTTTGACTTGATCCATCCCGTCGCGGCGCACATTCCGGATTGAGACACGGGCGTGTTCAGCATATTGCCCGGCAACTTTGCCCAATTCGCGGCGGCGTTCTTCGTTCAGTTCCGGGATCGGCAGCATGATGATCGTACCGTTCAGCTGCGGATTGATCCCCAGCCCGCTTTCGCGGATCGCCTTTTCAACCTTGCCCACCAGACCCTTGTCCCAGACGTTGACGGTCACCATGCGCGGTTCGGGTACATTCACCGTCCCAACCTGATTGATCGGAGTCATTGAGCCATAGGCATCCACCATCACCGGCTCAAGCATCGAGGCCGACGCCCGCCCGGTCCGAAGCGAGGCGAATTCGGTTCTGAGGTTGGCCATGGCGCCTTCCATGCGCCGTTTCAGATCATCGGTATCCAGTTCGAAATCGTCAGACATGCTGCTCACTCCCCGTATTCAGGTGCTGTTTGCATGGCTTCTAAGCCATCGCAATTGGGATGTATAGCAATGATGATGTGGAAATGCGCCATTGACCAGAGGTGTCTTCAGCATTTTTTCGGTTGATTAAATACCAAACAGACCAGCCGACATCCTAGTCGGCCGGTCTGAAGGAAGCTTTTCCGATCAGGCGTTTACGTCAACGACGACGCGGCCTTTGACCTGACCTTTCAGAATATCGGCGCCCAGTTGCGGCAGATCGTTAAGGGTTGCTGGCTGAACCATTGCCTCAAGCTTATCCATCGGCAGATCGGTGGCGATACGTTGCCACGCCCGGACGCGATTTTCATAAGGCTGCATCACGCTGTCGATGCCCAGCAGATTTACGCCGCGCAGAAGGAATGGAATGACCGTCGCAGGCAAAGCAGCACCACCCGCCAACCCCACAGCCGCGACCGAGGCGCCGTATTTCATCTGCCCCAGGACGCGCGCCAGCATCTCTCCTCCGACTGCATCAACACAGCCAGCCCAGCTTTCGCTTTCCAGAGGCCGCTTGGTGGTTTCGTTCAGTTCTTCCCGCGGGACGATTGTGCTGGCCCCCAGAGATTTCAAGTAATCCCCCGCCTCGGGTCGACCGGTAACAGCCGCCACTTCGTAGCCAAGATTGGACAGAATGGCCGTGGCCACAGATCCGACCCCACCTGCGGCCCCGGTTACCAAAACCGGCCCGTGATCGGGTGTCATTCCGTGATCCTCAAGCGCCATCACAGCCAGCATCGCAGTAAATCCGGCCGTGCCTACAGCCATTGCCTGGCGCGCATCCAAGCCATCGGGCAAGGGCACCAACCAATCGGCCAGCGCATTGGCTTTCTGGGAATACCCGCCCCAATGCGCCTCACCCACGCGCCAGCCGGTTAAAACTACCTTGTCACCGGGCTTATAGCGGTCATCTGATGACGCTTCGACGGTCCCGGCATAGTCAATGCCCGGTACATGTGGGTAGTTGCGCACCAGCCCGCCACCCTTTGGCGACGTACACAAACCATCCTTGTAATTCACCGTCGAATACTCGACCGCCACGGTCACGTCACCATTTGGCAAATCATCCAGAGACAACTGCTTGACCGAGGGGCTGGCCAAGCCGCTCTCTTCATCCTTTTCCATCACCAATGCGTTGAACATCCGATTTCCTTTCGTTTTCCTAGCGCCAGGCCGTTCTACGCCTGGCTGAATGAGTTCGGGTGCGCCGTGTAGCGACGAGGGCGACGCCCAAACCCTCCCTTAGATCCAGAAACGCTCCTGCACTGTGGCGCGGCGCATGCCGTCTGGCGTTTCAACCTCGACAATCGTTCCTGCTTCCCAGTGACTTAATCGCAGCATGCCGATTGAGACATTCGTCCCGAAATCCGGGGACCACGCGGCTGAGGTCACCTGCCCCACACGCCTTCCACCTGCGAACACAGACCACGGTCGGTCGCAGGGCGGTACTGCGTCGCCCTCAATCGCAATTGGACGAATCTGCTGTACCGGGCCTTCCTTAGCCACACGCAACAATGCATCCCGACCGATACACCCAATCGCGGTGTGAGTATTACAGAACTTGCCCAAACCACATTCGTGCGGCGTGTTGTCGTCGGTCATGTCATTGCCATAAGACAGCAAACCACCTTCGATCCGCTCGATCAGGTTGGGACAGCCCGCCCGCACCTGCAGGTCCTCACCCGCCGCAAAAAGGGCGTTCCACAATGGCATGCCTATTTCAGTGCCTTCGACATAAATCTCGAACCCGCCCTGTTTCGAATAACCCGACCGAGCCACGGCCAGGTCGCGACCTTCGAAGTCGAACATATCGAATTTAAAAAACCGGATATCCCGCACGCGATCCCCGAATACGCGCACCATCAGGTCATCCGCCTTGGGCCCCTGAACCGCCAAGGGCGACACGTCGGGTTCATCCACCAGAACATCCAGCCGATACCCGTTGGCGACCCCTTTGACCCAAAAAAGCAGGTCACTGTCAGCAATGGAAATCCACCAACGATCATCGGACAACTTCACCGCCACAGGATCGTTCAGCATCCCACCGGTTTCATCGACGATGGGCACGTAAAAGCACTGCCCCGGCAGCATCCCCCGCAGATCACGCGGCGTCAGCATTTGCATCAATCTGCCCGCGTCCGGGCCGCGCAGCTCAACCTGCCGTTCACAGGAAACATCCCAGACCTGAACGTGGGATTTCAGATGCCTGTAATCTGCCTCGACGCTTTCGAAAACTGTGGGCAATAACATGCGGTTATAGACCGTGTATGCTTTAACTCCCGCAGCCTCGACACCGTCTGAGAAGGGCGTGCGCCGCAACCGGCGGGATAAGGAAATTTGCGGCATTCAAACCTCCTTTGGCATAAACACCAAATCGCTAACAGGTGCGGCTGATCCGGTCTCGGTCAGCATTTGGTGCAATTGCCCGCGATGATGGGTCTGATGGTTGAACATATGGATGACGCATTGCGCGTAGGGCAATGTAACGTCAGCTTCTTTTGCCGCCGAGAACCACGTGAATTCACCAGTCAAAAGGTCCTCTTCAAGCGATCCAGCCCAATTGGAGATGCGGGCGTCGACTGTTTTGCACAGCGGCAACCACTCGGCCAGATCAGCGCACAAGGACACACTTTCCGGAATGCCACCACCTGGACCATCGCCCTGATCAAAACGCGAAATCCAAATCCAGTTACCCCACAAAAGATGGTTAGCAGTCCCCATGATCGAGCCAAAAAAAGCGCCGCAATCTTTCGCTAACTCCTCGGGCGTCAGGTCTTGAAGAAAAGCGGACAGCTGGCTGTTCTGCCATTGATTATACCGTGCCATTTCCTGTGCATAGGCCCCGGTGATCATTATTTTGGTCCATGCCAGTCAATCGGGCAAATCTCGGCCGATTTACCGCCGAAATCCCAGACGCGGCCGTAATCACGCACCTTGGATTTGGTTCCACGCGCTACGATGATATCCGGTCCCATCCAGTATTTCGAGTTCGAAACCATCACCGGATGCTCGGGGTCTTTACCCGCCAACATCTCAATCTCGCCTTGAATCTTGCGACCGATTACGATGCGGCGCTTGTTGCCATCACGTTCGATCTGGACAGGGGCCCGCTCGGCCCCGATGATCTCGCTAACCAGCATGGTGAACAGACCAGTTGTACCGCCCGCCTGCCCGCTGAAGATTTGCAGCAGACCGTTATAGGCCTTGCCGCTAGCGCGTTCATCGACATAGGCCGCGACTTTCCACTGGCCCTCGCCCATGCGACCGGGAATGTCGACCAGCAGACCAACGTTCAAACCCGACAGGTCCTCACCCTCGTAATGGCCTTCATCGATGATGACCCCCATCCACGCGTGGCAATGCCCTTCGGTCGGAGGATGCGCCCCCAGCGATACAACGCAGGGACAAAACACATCGCACGAGCAGTTGAGGATCAACTCTCCCTTGATGACCCAATCAGTCGGGCTCATCTCACGCCGCTTGGGATTTGGCATACGACTGTCGATACGTTGGCTGATCGGCAACCTGTCTGCTTCAGGTTTTCTGTTCTTAGCCATATACTTATCCTCCGAAAATAAAGGGATAGATCAACAGGAGAATTCCCCCTGCAACAAGAGCAAACCCCATTGGTCGCGTCACTGCGTGACCGATCTGAGGCAATTTTTCCAAAACCATGAACAGAGTCGCCAACCCCATCCAAAGCAAGCTCATGACGCCTCCAACGAAACCCAGCGCCATAAAGCCCCAACAACATCCGACGCAAAAGGCACCCAGCCCCAGGCCCATGCGCAACCCGCCTGTGAAACCGGTTTTCCAATGAACTAGAAAATAGGTCATGGGCGCGTGGCAAACTCCGTGGCAGACCTCTTTCGCGCGGGTGAACTGAAAAGCGCCAACTGCGATCATCAAACCACCGGCCACAAAGCTGGATTTGGCGATGCCCAGCATGTCGACAACGCCACCGAACAGTAAAACCAGCTGAACCCCCGTGATCAGCGCCGCGAACCCAACCCAGACGATGAAATACCCTGCCAGAACGCCCAGCCAACCAACTCGTGTACCATTGGCGCTGTAGATCAGGTCATCATAGCTGCGCAAGGTCGGCACAAGGGTCGGCAACATCATTGCGGCCATCATGATGGCCCACATCCAGAACAGCGGGCTAAATTCGGCCATCGGCATGTACATATCCATGCGCGGATCCATGGCGGCCATCGCTTGCCCCATTGGGCCGGGGCGCCCGATCCAATCCAGATCCATTCCGCGGCTCATGGTGAACATCATCCACCAGGCCCACAGAATCAGGCTGTAAAACCCAAGCCACAAACCGCTGCGTAGAACTGCGCGACTCATGCGTCCCTCCCGACTCAGTCCTTGCAATTCAAATGTCAGACTTTTAAATGTCAGACAAATAAAATCTTACCAACGGTCCCCGGAATATGAAAATCGACCCACGAAAACCCGCCGATTTGTCTGCGCAAATCGCGCAGGCCATCCGTGATGCCATCATCTCGGGGGAATTGATCGTGGATGAGCGTTTGCCGTCCGAGGCAGAACTGTCCGATCAGTTTCAGGTCTCACGCCCCACGGTGCGCGAGGCATTGAAACGTCTAGCCGCGCAATCCTTGATCCGAACGCAGCGGGGCGCCAGCGGGGGTGCTTTTGTCAACCGGATCAGCTTTGAGGACGCGTATTCGCAGCAAATCACGACCTCAACACTGCTGTTGTCGATGAATGCGGTCAGCTTTGATACTGCCTGCGAAGCCCGATTTTCGTTGGAACGCGCCTGCGCGCCTTTGTCTGCGCAACGCCGTACTTCGGATCAACTGGCCACCATGCGGGCCGAGATTTTCCGTCAGGCACAGCCTAGGCTTTCGGATGAGGCCTTTTGCGCTTCAGACGTCACATTCCATCGGGCCTTGGTAGATGGTGCCGACAACCCGGTGCTCTCTTACCAGTTGGCCGGCGCTGTCGAGGCCATGCAGCCCTTGATGAACATGATCACCTTCACCGCCCGATCGCGGGAACAAATCATCTCCTTGCACAATCAGATTGCCGATGCGCTGGAAGAAAGGGATGCGGCAAAGGTAGATGCAAAACTAGTTGAGCTAGAAGAATACACCCGTAAGCTGGCCCAGGATGTCGCCCAGCAACATCGTAAACCTGCTTGATGAGGGACAGATGACAACAGCGCTGAACGTAATTGCCGCCCTCTTGACCATAGGTTTTGGCCTCTTCGGATTTCTGGCGCCCGCGTTCACTGCGGCCTCGTTGGATTTGACACCAACCGACAGCAACATGGGTCTCAGCGAGATGCGCGCATCAGTCGGTGGGCTATTTGTCGTAACTGGCGCGGTGGTGCTGTGGCTGAACAATCCTATGGCTTATGCCATGTTGGGCGTTGTTTATGCGGGCGCGGCGCTTGGGAGGTTTGTCTCGGTCATTCTTGACAATCCGCCACTCATCAAAGCCATGACATTCGGAGGAATCGAATTGGCCCTGGCGCTGTGGTTGATCTTGGCGAACATCAACAGGGCCGCGTAAGCATCTGTTTTTAAAACAAGCGTAGATTAGAATTCCTGGTTTGCATCCACGCGCGCGCTCACCTATATAGGATATGTCTTTCGGGACTATGGACATAAACGCGCTCGTAATAAGCGGATCGGACCCGGGGGCGGTACCCGGCGGCTCCACCAACCATCCTTCGTTTGAGGATTTTGGGGCCGAAATAGGATCGACGAACGTCTAAAGGGGTTAGCTTTGTCTCGGCTGTCTGCCACCGTTACCGGCGAAAATAGTACAATTGCAAACGACAATCGTGCTCCGGTTGCAGTTGCTGCGTAAGCAGTAACAAGACCGAAACTTAAGTCCTTGCGCCTAGCCGCGTAAGGCGGGGTTCGCAGGTACCTGGCAACAGAAACCTGCATTTTCTCCCTAATGTCTGCTGTTTAACCCTGATCTTGTTCACGTTCAGAATTTATTCACCCTTTGGTCTCATGCTGACCCCGACAGAAAAAGGAGAGTCGGGATGTCCCATACAGATGTCGTCAAAGGATGGTATTCCGAGGTTTGGGAAAACGGGAACCTTGATGCGATAAATCAGTATTTTAGCGCTGATACGATGGCCGAAGGGTTGATCCCCGAAATGCAGGTCGGCGCGGATGATTTCCGCGATCTGGTCATGGCGTTTCGTCACGTTCTTGGGGACATCAAGGTCGAAATTCCAAAGATCGTCGAAGATGGGGACTGGGTTTCTGCCATTTTGCATGTCAGCACGACGCGGGCCGACAATGGCGCCCCGCTAATGGCCACTGGCAGCGTGTTCGCGCGGGTCAAGGACGGTCGCATGGTCGAGGCTTATAACCAATTCGACTTCATTTCTTTGTTCGAACAACTCGGGCAGTTTCCGCAAGACACCTTGCCTGTCTGCATGACAGGTCAAAGGCTCGATTGGGTGTAACACGGTTCAGGCAATCTTGACCCCTTTGGCGCTTAGCCGTAAGCAAAGATCATGGGGTAAGATTGCGAACGCCCCGTGAGGCGCCAGCCCAAGTTTCGCATGTATCCGCCAAAAACAGGAGACATGCTATGCCTGCGCCCAATTCAATTACACCTAAACAGCTGATGCGCCTAATCGGAACGCCACAGACTCCGGTTTTGGTCGACATATGTCTGGATGAGGATTTTGAGGCCGACCCGTATCTGATCCCCGGTTCCGTTCGCCATCCTGCCATGGATATCGACGGGATTGCCCACCGAATTGGCAATCGCAACGCCGTCGTCATTTGCCAGAAAGGCAAGAAGCTCAGCCAAGGCGTCGTGTCCTGGCTGCGCAGCAAGGGATGTGAAGCCGAATTTCTGGAAGGCGGGATGTACGGTTGGCGCGACATGGCGGATGCGCCAAGGATACCGGCCTCGGTTGTGCCAAGGCGGGATGATGGCCGATCCGTTTGGGTTACGCGCCACCGGCCCAAGATCGACCGGATCGCCTGCCCATGGCTGATCCGCCGCTTCGTCGATCCCGATGCGCAGTTCTTGTTCGTAGCCCCGCCAGAGGTTGAAGCCACCGCTCAAGCCTTCGATGCGACACCATTCGATATCGAAGATACGTTCTGGTCCCACAGACAGGATCGCTGCACCTTTGACACCATGCTGGTCGAGTTTCAGCTGCACATGCCCGCGCTTGACCGATTAGCCACGGTCGTTCGGGCCGCCGACACCAATCGCCATGATCTCGCCCCCGAAGCCGCCGGGCTATTGGCGATCTCTGTCGGCTTGTCACGTCAATACCGCGACGATCACCAAAACCTCGAGGCAGGGCTGCACTTGTATGACGCGCTGTACCGCTGGGCGCGGGACGCGTTTGACGAGGGTCACGACTGGCTAACGGATCGCAAATCATGACGCCATCCCTATCAGACCTTGTCCGGGTGTTTGGCCGCATCGGGTTGCTGTCGTTCGGAGGGCCGGCCGCGCAAATTTCCCTGATGCACCAGGAACTGGTCGAGCGACGCCCGTGGCTGGACGAACAGGCCTATCTGCGCGCCTTGTCCCTGTGCATGCTGCTGCCCGGCCCCGAGGCCATGCAACTGGCCACTTATGCGGGTTGGCGTCTGCGCGGCGTGACCGGCGGGTTGATCGCTGGTGCCCTGTTTGTGCTGCCAGGGGCGTTTGTCATCGCCGTTCTTGTTGGGCTCTATGCTGCGTTTGGCGACCTGCCATTGGTACAGGCTGGTTTTTTGGGTGTGAAAGCGACGGTGATTGTCATCGTTCTTCAGGCTCTTAGGAACCTGTCGCGCAAAGCTCTGACCGACACACAGCATCGGGCGATCGCTGGGCTGGGTTTTCTTGCTATATTCGCGCTAAACCTTCCCTTTCCTCTGATCATCCTTGCGGCAGCACTCTGGGGCTTTGTCACCTTTAACGGCGAGGTCAATACCGCAAATGCACCCCCTGCCCCAAAGGTCAAAGGCATGCTCGGTACCGCCGCAATTTGGCTGGTTTTGTGGCTGGGGCCACTATTGGCACTGACCTTGACGGGACAAAAACTGTTGAGCGATCTGGGCTGGTTCTTTGCTCGCCTTGCCGTTGTCACGTTTGGCGGGGCCTATGCAGTGCTGGCCTATATGACCCAGACTGTGGTGGAAAAATATCAATGGGTCAGCACAGATCAAATGATCGACGCGCTGGGTCTGGCCGAAACGACCCCGGGACCGTTGATTCTGGTGACACAGTTTGTCGCCATGTTGACTGGTCAAATCAACGGCGGTGCGTCGCTTGCAATAGCGGCCGGCGCAGTCGCCCTTTGGGCCACATTTGTACCGTGTTTTCTGTGGATTTTTTTGGCCGCCCCCTATCTGGACCAATTGGCGACCCGTCCAAGGTTGTCCGCCGCGCTGCATGGGATTACTGCCGCTGTGGTAGGTGTGATTCTTAACCTGTCAGTATGGTTCAGCCTGAACGTTCTGTTTCAGACTATTCCCCAACAGTCATGGGGTCCGGTGACCATCCCCAGGCCCGATCCAGCCAGCCTGGATCCTGCCGCTCTGATCCTGACACTATTGGCTGGGCTATTGATTTTTAAGTTTAAATTTGGGATGGCAACGACTCTGGCCATCATGGCCGTGATTGGAACGGGAATTCACTTCCTTTGAACAATCCTCGCATACCCGGTCTTTCGTTTCCGTCGAAATCCCCTATGCTGAGGGTAACCACTTTTGAGGATGACACATGTCGCAAGACATCGATTATGGAAACTTGATGCACACCGCGATGCGCGGGCTCATCAAATCCGTTCTGAACAGCGTTGCCGATAATGGCCTGCCTGGAGCGCATCATTTCTTTATCACCTTTGATACGCGTCAGGATGGCGTTGAGCTGGCTGATTGGCTGCGCGAGCGGTACCCCGAAGAGATGACAATTGTCATGCAGCATTGGTTCGAAAATCTAGAGGTTGGCGACGAAGGCTTTGCCATCACGCTGAACTTCGGCGACGCACCGGAACCTCTGTACATCCCTTATGCAGCTATCAAAACCTTCGTCGATCCGTCCGTCGAATTCGGCTTGCGGTTTGAAAGCCCCGATGACGAGGAAGAAGCCGACCCCATCGTCGAGGAATCAATCGAGGTTGAGGAAGAGGCAGATCAACAAGATGCTGAGGTCGTCTCGCTGGATAGTTTCCGTAAATAATTGCTCAATAGACTATTGTTTTTTAAGAAAAGTCTCGACCGAACGGGACTTTTCCCCATTGCGGAACCGTGAAAACGACAGGTCCAGACCACCGTCTGCCAGAGTTCGGTCGAATTGCTGCAACTCGTAGTCGCCGGTTTCGCCGATAAACAGCGAAAATACTGTCAGGGTATCGCCTTGGATCCGGCCCCAGACAAAGGGTTCGCCCTGCATCGGGTCAAGCGGTACTTCGTGTCCGAACACATTGCGTTTCATCGCAGCCGAAAAAACATCTGCCCGGTCGGACTGTTTGAAATCAATCGAGAATTTCTGTTCCTTGATGCGGCCATCCGCCTTGTAGGTCGTTGTGGTCCAACTGATATTAAAACCGTTCTTCATCTCGTGAATCGACACGCTCATGTCGCGTGGCGTTTCGGTACCGTCATCATCGACAACACTTGCAGATCCAACATAGTCGCCGACAAAAGGCGAAATATCCGCCGCTTGGACAGGAACGCCAGATAATGCGATCAAAAACAGGAAGCCCAGCGAAAAGACTATATATTTCAAGAAATAAGTCTGAACCAATTTGCCCACCGGAGCCTCCAATATGGTGATCCTATTATTGTAGCGGACACGTATGCACGCACAATGCGTTTCACAAGAAATTTCACCGTCCCTTCCACCTATACCTCTGGCACCCTTAAGTTTATGGTGCGCGCAACTGGCCGATTGCTCTGCAACTATGTTGCGGGTAAATGGCATACGAACGTATACACTACGGAGTGACAGATGTCTCAGACCCGCACCGAATCCGACAGCTTTGGCCCGTTGGAGGTTCCTTCTGACAAGTATTGGGGTGCCCAAACGCAGCGATCGATCATGAACTTCCCGATCGGTTGGGAAAAGCAACCCGTTGCCATCGTGCGCGCGCTGGGCGTGATCAAAAAAGCCTGTGCGATGGAAAACAAAGCCATAGGTAAGCTGGATGCAAAGATCGCGGATGCCATCATTCAGGCCGCTGGCGAAGTGATCGAAGGCAAGTTTGACGACAATTTTCCTCTGGTCGTCTGGCAGACCGGTTCGGGTACGCAGTCGAACATGAACTCGAACGAGGTGATCGCCAACCGCGCGATCGAAATCCTGGGCGGCGTTATTGGTTCGAAAGAGCCAGTTCACCCCAACGACCACTGCAACATGGGTCAATCGTCGAACGACACCTTCCCCACCGCCATGCATATCGCTACCGCAATGAGCGTGCGCGATGTGCTGTTGCCGGGTCTTGAGAAATTCGCCTCGGCGCTGGAAGCTAAAGCGAAGGAATTCGCAGGCATCATCAAAATCGGCCGGACCCACACTCAGGACGCGACGCCACTGACGCTGGAACAGGAATTTGGCGGTTATGCGCACCAGATCCGTCAGGGTATCGCCCGTGTCCATGCGTCGATGCCCGGAATTTATGAACTGGCGCAAGGTGGTACGGCTGTTGGTACTGGCCTGAACACCCATAACGGCTGGGATGAGGCCGTGGCCAAGAACATGGCAGACATCACCGGCCTGCCCTTCATCACCGCACCGAACAAGTTCGAGGCACTGGCCGCCCATGACGCCATGGTGTTCCTGTCGGGCGCTTTGGCGACCATCGCGGGCTCTTGCTACAAAATCGCCAACGACATCCGTCTGCTGGGTTCCGGCCCACGTTCTGGTCTGGGTGAGTTGATCTTGCCGGAAAACGAACCTGGTTCGTCAATCATGCCGGGTAAGGTGAACCCAACACAGGCCGAGGCGCTGACCCAAGTGGCTGCGCATGTCATGGGCAATGACGCAGCGATGAAGTTTGCCGGTTCGCAAGGTCACTTCCAACTGAACGTCTATAACCCGATGATGTCCTATAACCTGCTGCAATCGATTCAACTGCTGGGCGACGCAACCGACAGCTTTACCGAGCGGATGCTGCTGGGCATCAAGGCTAATGAGCCGCGCATCGACAAGCTGATGAAAGAATCGCTGATGCTGGTGACCGCTCTGGCCCCGACGATTGGCTATGACAACGCCACAAAGGTTGCCAAAACCGCGCACAAAAACGGCACCACCCTCAAGGAAGAGGCCATCGCGCTGGGCTTTGTGGATGAAGAGACCTTTGACGCCGTTGTCCGCCCCGAACATATGATCGGCCCGAAAGACTGATGGGTAAGCCGGTCAATCTGAACCGGTACAGAAAAGCAAAGGCTCGGGCCGAGAAAAAGGCCCGCGCCGACCAGAACGCTGTCAAATTCGGGCGCAGCAAGGTCGAAAAGGTCGAGGCCAAGTTCGAACAGGACAAACAGCGCCGCGACATGGACAATCACGAGTTGGATGAATGAGCGGTCGCCCGGTCAAACGCTCACTGACTTTGAAAGGTCATCGTACTTCGGTGTCCCTTGAGGATGAGTTCTGGCAAGCCTTTCGCGACATTTCGAAAGAAAAAGAAATGGCAATAAATGCGTTGGCGGCTGAGATTGACGTCGAACGTGACCCCGATATCGGTCTAGCTTCAGCCATTCGAGTTTATGTTCTGAATTGGTACCGCACCCGCGATTGATGCTTGTCACCCTGTTTCCTTTGCCTGTACCCTGATCGGAACAAAAGGGGTACATCATATGAGCAAGACTGTAACCGGACCTGATGGACAACCGCGCTGTGCTTGGTGCCAAGCCGCCCCCGAGTTCTTTGAGTATCACGATCAAGAATGGGGCTATCCGGTCGCGGACGATCAGCGATTGTTCGAAAAGCTGTGCCTTGAAAGCTTTCAGTCCGGACTTAGTTGGCGAACAATTCTGAACAAGCGCGAGAATTTTCGCAAAGCGTTTAATCAATTCGATTTCAACGCTGTAGCTGCATTTACTAATGCAGACATCGAGCGTCTCTTACAGAACGAAGGCATCATACGTCATCGCGGCAAGATCGAGGCCGTGATCAACAACGCCCGCTGCGCGCAGGACCTTATCGTGGCCGAGGGGTCTCTGGCCGCTTATGTGTGGCGATACGAGGCCGACAACCCGCCTGCGCCGCAAACTGCGTCAACCTCGGCCGAGTCCATTGCAATGTCGAAGGATTTGAAAAAACGCGGTTGGAAGTTTGTTGGGCCAACCACGGTATTTGCTTTCATGCAGGCCATGGGGTTGGTCAACGACCACGCAATCGGCTGTACCATGCGTGAAAAAGCGGCGCAGATGCGCCGCGAATTCATCAAGCCGGAATAGCGCCTCTTAGACCGAGGCGCGGAAGATCTTGTCGATATTGCCGCCCAGAGCCGTATTGAACTCGGCGTCTGATTGCTGTTTGGACAGCCCTTCGGTCAACGCGCGCGAAAACGACGCAATCATCTTGCCGTTCTGGTTCAGCAGATCACAGGCTTGCTCGGTTGAATAACCACCAGACAAGGCCACTACGCGGACAACACGAGGGTGGTCGGCCAGTTCGTCGAACAGGTTGGCATTGGTGGGGATGGTCAGTTTAAGCATGATGTCCTGCCCCTCGTCCAGTTGATCGAGGTTCTTCAGGATTTCGGCCTTCAGAATATCCTCGGCCTCGGCCTTGGTGGCGGAATTGATGTTCACTTCGGGCTCGACAATCGGAACCATGCCTGCGGCAACAACCACGCGCGCGACGTCAAATTGCTGGGCAACTACGGCGGCAATTCCTTCGGCGTTGGCTTCATGGATCACCGAGCGTTCCTTGGTGCCGAACACGCCATCCACCTTGGCCAGTGTTTCCGCCAGGCCAGGAATCGGTTTCATCATCTGTACACCGTTGGCCTGATCTTCCAGACCCTTGTCGATCTTCAGGAACGGCACGATACCTTTCTGCGACCACAGGTAATCGGCGACTTTGCGGCCATCGATTTCCTCGCCCAGCGTGCGTTCGAACAGGATCGCGCCGATCACTTTGTCCTTGGTAAAGTCGTCAGCCAGAATAATGCGTGCGCGCATTTTCTGGATTTCACCGAACATTTCCTCGTCCGAGCTATAGTCCGAGGCCTCAACCCCATAAAGAGCCAGCGCCTTAGGCGTCGACCCGCCGCTTTGATCCAGGGCCGCAATGAAACCCGCGCCGTTGGACATCTGCTCGCGCTGTTCTGCTTTGGACATAAGACTTTCCCGTTTAACAATGATTCCGCATTTTGCACTCGCATACAGCAAGGCGGCGGGCGATGGTAGCGTGTTAGCGCTCAACCACGCGCAGCCAGATGCCATCTTTGGACCGCACCGTCAGATGCGCCACTGGCACTGGTGTGCGATCTTCAACCATTTCGAACCGGAAATTTTGCAACAACATCGACAACAGCAATGGCCCTTCGACCATGGCGAACCCGGCCCCGGTACACACGCGGGGACCGGCGGAAAAAGGGATAAATGCGTGGCGCTGGCAGGTTTTCCCGTTTTCGGTAGACCATCGAGTAGGATCGAAATCATCGGGTCGATCCCACAAACGCTCTTGCCGATGCAGGTGCCAGGGGCTGATGACGATCTGCGCGCCCTTGGGAATGTCCCGCCCCCGGAATTGTTCGGGGCACGTCGCCTCGCGCACCATCATCGGTACCGGAGGGTACAGGCGCAGCGCCTCGCGAAATACATCGCGGCTGAGCTTCAATCTGGACACTGCGCTAAAGCTGGGATCATTCAGAGTATCCGCCTCAGCGCTTAGTTTTTCCTGCCATTCGGGGTAAAGCGCCATCAAATACAGCGTCCAGGCCAGCGCTGATGCACTGGTTTCATGCCCAGCCAGGAAAAAGATGGCGACCTGATCCACCATCTCCTGCGTGTCGAAACAATGACCGGTTTTCGGATCAGGTGTGGTCATGATCTTGGTTGCCAAGTCGTCCGGCGCCTGACCCGTGGCGATCAGATCGGCACGCTCTGCTATTAGACGCGAAATCAAAGCCCGGATATCCTGCGCGTTTCTGCGTGTATTGCGCGCATGCAACCGGGGCACCCACTTCGCTACTGGAATAAAGGCCGCCAGGTTCAACAAAGGCTGTTGCCGCTGATAGGCTCGGAACTTTTCGAAAACCTGCGCGGCTACTTCATGTTCAATCGGAACTGAGAAGAGCGTTCGGAAAATCACGTCAGCCGCGGCGTGGCTGATAACCTCCTCGCATTCAATCACCTGCCCCGCTTGCCCTTTCAACCGCGTGACACAGGCTTGCGCGGCTTCCAGCATGGCTGGGAATGTGTCTTTCAACCGCCCGCCTTCAAAGGCCGGGTCGATGATGCGGCGCTGCCGTTTCCAGGTCTCACCATTGGTCAGAAAGACCGAGTCACCCAATAACGGGCGCAACCCCTCGCTTATGCGACCAGATTTCGGGAAATCGTCGGGGCGCTGCTTAAGGACGGTTTCTACAAGCTCGGGCTGGTTGATCATGTAGGACCGAAAGAACGGCGTTCGGAACTCGGCCATCCAGGCCCGGTACAGGCGCTGTGGTTGGGCCGACAACAGGTCCTTGCGGAACAGTTTCAGATAGCGCCACAGGGATACCTTATCCGGGCGGGATGTTGGTTTGGGCGGCTTCACGGAAGAACCGACCTGTATTTCGAAACCGGCTGGTCGATAAGCGATTTTGACGGATCACGGCCTTGAAACCTTTGCGCCAATGAAAGCGGCCCTGCGGTAACGCGGAAATAGTCATAATCGCCGGGGCGATCAAACGCGCAGAGATACTGAAAATGCAGCCGGAAGAACCGCCAGCGCAGCTCGTGCCAGCGTTCTGGCGACAGAGTCTGTGTAAAGGCCGCGGACAGCACCAGCGGCCAACGTTTTTGATCGGTAGCAACGCCACTGACGCCCACTGGGTCACATAGAGCAAAGGCACACCCATCCCCCGGGGCGGACACGTCAACCCAGGTGAGTTCACTTCGGGTCGACAGAAATTGCAGATCGGTGCGCAAATCCCTGGCGTCCGGCAGGAATGAGACCATAGGCACCACCTGCCCAAGGCTTAGAAAGGACAGGATCGGGCCGTCACTGGGAAGGTTTTGCGAACGGATCAGATCAGCCAGCACCATCACACCCAGATGCGCCCCCGATGAATGGCCAACGACCAGAACCTCATCCACATCCGTCTCAAGTGCGCATTGAATATGTTTGGCAAAGTCGGCCAGACGTGAGCGTAACTCGGCCGGGGTGGCGCCATTCAACGCAGCCGAATAGGCATAGTCGTGCATCAGGTAATACGCAAACAAGCGATTATCGATCTTGCGAAACCAGAGCAGCAAAGCATAAGCGGCCGCTATTGCCGGCACCATGGCCACCCACCCAGCAACAGGCCATAGCAACGCCGCAAATATCCACAGCACGCCTAGCGACAGGGCCAATTGCGCAATCAGCATGCCGACAGGATACAACGCTGCAATCACTGGCCCTTTGCGCAAGCGCATAAGGCGCCACAATGCCCCTGACCCAATATAAATCCAGGCCGTGCGCACAAGCTGCAAGTAGGCCGCGGGGATCGAATTCGACATGCTGTCGCGCACGATGTCCGACCAGACCAAGACCTCGATATCTACCTGGACGTCGACGCCATCCTGGTGCGAGCGGACATGCCAGCCGTACGGACCGTCACCTGATTTGGGCGACAGTGAGATCTCGTAGCCTGAGATTTCCGCCTGCGCCCGACCTTCTTTTCGGTACAGCTCTCGGTATCGCCGAGGGTGAATCGGATCGTAGCCGGGTATGTAGAAAACCCGACGCCGTCTTACCTGAGGCTGATTTGTGTGACTGCTCATGGCCTTACCTTCTGCGGCGCAGGTTAACGCAGCCTTACCGCCAAGGTAAGTCAGATCATCCGAAATTGGCGAGTGCGGGGAAGGTTTCCAGCAGCCACCAGCTGAACTCGGTGAACAGGCCAGTGATCAGCATGATGCCGACGAACAGCAGCAGACCCCCCATGACCTTTTCAATCGTACCCATGTAAGGCTTGATCCGGTTCATTACTGACATCGACCGGTTCAGGAACATCGCGGCCAGTAGGAACGGAATACCCAGACCTGCCGCATAAACACCCAGCAACAACGTACCCCGCGCAACCGAGGACTCGGACGCCGCCAGCGACAGGATCGCACCCAGTTGCGGTCCGATGCACGGAGTCCAGCCGAACGCAAAGGCCAGACCCAGGATATAGGCACCAAAGACTGAGCCGCCGGAATCTCCGGTTTCGATCCGCGCCTCACGATCCAGGAAAGGAATGCGGAAAACATTCAGGAAATGCAGACCAAAGACAATCACCACTGCACCGGAGAGTTTGGCGAAAAGCACCTGGTTCTGCAGCACGAATACCCCAAAGGCCGATGCTGTGAACCCCAATAACAAGAACACCGTGGACAGACCAAGCACAAAGAACAGCGCCGACATCGTCGCCTTACGCCGCGCACGCGCCTCATCCTGCATCTCGTTGATGGTCACACCGCTCATATACGCCAGATAAGGTGGCACGATGGGCAGAACGCAAGGCGACAAGAAGCTGATCAGCCCGCCCAGCATCGCGATGAACATGGCGGGCAGCAGGCCCGCGTCTATGATATCAATTCCGAACATAAATCAGCACATATGGTATCAACCCCGCCACGTCACGGGGCCATTCGGTCACATCCCCGTGCTTAGACGCTGGACACTGCGTCAACTTGGAAATATCTGCACATTATGTCTAGCCCCACTGAAACATTGGATGCGCTGGGTCTTTTGTGCCCTTTGCCCGTCCTGAAAGCCAGAAAACGCCTTAAATCTATGCCCTCGGGGGCAATTTTGCGCGTGTTGGCCGATGATCCTGCCGCCATCATCGATGTTCCGCATTTCTGCACCGAAAGTGGGCACCAGCTGGTGTCACAAGAGGATGCGGACGGACATCAGATCTACCTGATACAAAAATCAGGCTGAGGTGGAAACACGTCTGGTTCAAGAAAAAGGCGGGCTCAAAGCCCGCCTTTCTTTTTTATTGCCCCAAGGACCACCACCCGCGCCGTTTCGGCTTGGGCGGTTCGCTGGGTTGCTCAGGCTCTTCGGCCACAACTTCCAGAACAGGCTCAGGCGTTTCTGCAACCGGCTCTTCCAGCGCTACTTCGACTTCAGCGGTCTGGACAGTCTCGGCAACCTCTTCCACAGCTTCTTCAGCTTCGACAGCAACTTCGGTAATCACTTCTGTCTCGGTTACCTCATCCGCTGTCGGCGCATCGGTTTCCGCTGAAACCGGTTCGGTCACCACCTCAGCAGCTTCGGGCTGTTCAACGGCTTGTTCCGGCGCAGGTTCTTCTGCAGCGGTTTCCTCGGCCTTCTTAGCGACTGCTTCCTCAGCTTTATCAGCGGGTGTTTCGTCAGTTGCTTCAACCGTTTCCGCGTCCTTCTTACGACGGCGCGGCGCACGGCGGCGTTTCGGTTTTTCAGCCTTTTCTTCCGCAGCGGGTTCTTCGGGTTGAGCCTCAGCAGATGCTTCATCCGTAGCTTCGGCTGCGGCCTCACTGTCCTCTGCACCAGTTTCAGGTGTATCCCCCGAGCCGTTGCTTTTCTTACGACGACGGCGGCGACGTTTGCGCTTGGGCTTAGTCTCTTCTTCGGCCTGAACCGCCGTTTCTTCTTCGACGGCTTCGTCCTCGTCCGCATCCACCAGATCCATCAGCGTTGCGTCCACGGATACAACCGGCGCTGTCGCCTCGGGCACGATACGGCTGGCGGTCTTAAACTTCTCCATCGAGAAATCGGGACTGACCAGATGCACGTCGCCTTCGATGCGAACTGACAAGCCATAACGTGCTTCGATCTGCGCAATATGTTCCCGCTTTTGGTTCATCAGGAAGTTAGAGATACTGACCGGGCAGCGCACCAGAACCTCGCGCGAGCGGCGGCGAGTGCCCTCCTCTTCGATCTGACGCAGGATGGTCAGTGCCATGTTGTCATCCGACCGGATCAATCCGGTGCCATGACAGGACGGGCACGGCTGTGTTGTCGCCTCCAGCATGCCAGGGCGCAGACGCTGTCGGCTCATCTCCATCAGGCCAAAGCCGGATATCCGACCCACCTGAATACGCGCGCGGTCTGTCTTGAGCTTGTCTTTCAAACGCTTTTCAACGGCCGAGTTGTTCTTACGCTCGTCCATGTCGATAAAGTCGATGACAATCAGACCAGCAAGATCGCGCAACCGAAGTTGCCGCGCCACTTCTTCAGCGGCCTCAAGATTGGTCTTAAGCGCGGTTTCCTCGATCGAGCCTTCCTTGGTTGCCCGGCCCGAGTTCACGTCGATCGCCACCAACGCTTCGGTCACGCCGATCACGATATACCCGCCGGACTTCAGCTGCACCGTCGGGTTGAACATGCCGGTCAGATAGCTTTCGACCTGATAGCGTGCGAACAGCGGCAGTGCGTCTTCATACCGTTTCACATTCTTCGCGTGGGACGGCATGATCATTTTCATGAAGTCCTTGGCGATGCGGTAACCGCCTTCACCCTCGACCAGAACCTCATCAATCTCACGATTGTAGAGATCGCGGATCGAGCGTTTGATCAGGTCGCCCTCTTCATAAATCTTGGCGGGCGCGATGGACTTCAGCGTCAGCTCGCGGATCTGCTCCCACATGCGCTGCAGATACTCATAGTCGCGTTTGATTTCGGACTTGGTGCGCTTGGCCCCCGCAGTCCGAATGATCAGGCCCGCACCAGTCGGCACGTCAATTTCAGCCGCGATTTCCTTTAGTTTCTTACGATCCGGGGCATTGGTGATCTTGCGGCTGATGCCACCGCCACGCGCGGTGTTGGGCATCAGAACGCAATAGCGACCCGCCAGCGACAGGTATGTGGTCAACGCGGCACCCTTGTTGCCACGCTCTTCCTTGACGACTTGTACCAGCAGAACCTGGCGTACCTTGATCACTTCTTGAATCTTGTACCGGCGCGGACGTGGCTTGCGCGGCGGACGGATGTCCTCGCTGTCGTCCTCATCAGCAACTGACTCAATGCTGTCATCCTTAGCCGATGCATCTGAACGAGGTTTTTCTTCGGCCTCGTCTTCGTCTTCGGCGTCGGTTTTGGTGGCTTCCGCAGCAGGCGCGTCGTCTGCGTTGTCGTCCGCAGCGCTTTCGGCTTCAGCCTCCCCTTCGGGAGAGGCATCTTTCGCCTCTACGTCTGCAGTTTCTTCTACAGGCTCCGCAGATTCCTCTTCCGTGGCGGCGTCCTCAGCCTCGGCAGCAGGCTCCTCCGCAGTCGCAGGCTCTTCTGTCTCAGCGGCAAGTGCCTCAACTTCATCCGAGGCTTCTGCGTCATCGCTGGGTTCCTCAACCGGCGTCTCAGCGACATGATCCATCGGAGAGGTGCCTTCTGGAACAGACAGATCAGCCCCTTCTTCGCCCTCATCCAGATCAATCGTCTCCATGCCTGTTGGCTCAGACGAAACCTCGATGGATTCGACTGCGTCGTCGGATTTCACATCCGCCGCCTTGGTCCGCGATCGGGACCGGCGCTTTTTAGGCTTGGCTTCTTCCGCCTCGTCCCGCGCCTTCATCGCCTCGGCATAGGCGCGCTCTTCTTCCATCAGCGCTTCGCGGTCGGCGACCGGAATCTGATAGTAATCCGGGTGGATTTCCGAGAACGCGAGGAACCCATGCCGGTTACCGCCGTAATCCACAAAGGCCGCCTGAAGGGACGGTTCTACTCGCGTAACTTTTGCTAGATAGATATTGCCAGCAAGCTGACGTTTGTTTTCGGACTCAAAATCGAACTCCTCGACCTTGTTTCCGTCGACCACCACAACGCGGGTTTCCTCCGCGTGGGTGGCATCGATAAGCATTTTCTTAGCCATTTGTCCTTGGTGCACCGCGCCAAACGGGTTGTCCTGGCCCGTCCGGGAGGACAGGCGCTTTTGGGGTGGTGTCTTGTCAGGGCGATATTGGACGGCGCGCGGCAGGGTCTGGCGCTGTGGCCCCCTGCCCGTACTCTCGATCGTTGCGCGCGCGTCATCGCGGTTCTTCTCCGACAGGCGCGGAATGCCGCGTCCTGCCCATTTTTTCCTTTCGCCCGCTCAGGCGGGCTCAGGCGTTCAACTGCCCGGTTAAGGGCATAATCGGTCTGCTTTGCCTCGTGGGGATCATCACCATCCGCGGCAGAGCAGCGAAACTCAAAGCTTGGGGCTTAAGGGCGTGAAAAGGCCCGGCCCGTCCCGCCACCATAAAGGCAGTCCTGTGGAAAAGACAATGGGCAAACTGCACGGTTCACTCCGAACACCGGCCAGGATCGCTTCATCTGGCCAAAAATACTTGGGAGTGTGAATTGGCCCAAAGGGCCAAGAGAGGGGGCTGACCCCCTCTCTGTTGTTTACAGGTAATCCGAACGCTGCAGGCTGTATTTGGCCATTTTCTCGTTCAACGTCCGTCGCGGCAGGCATAGCTCTTCCATCACGGACGCAATCGAGCCCTTGTGACGGCGCATCGTGTTGTCGATCAGCATCCGTTCGAACGCCTCGACATATTCCTTCAGCGGCTTGCCCTCAGTCGTCATAACCGGCTGCATTTCTTCGTGATCCGACATCAGCAACGAGGCAATCGTCCCGGAACCCCGGCGAGATTGCAGCACGGCGCGTTCGGCGATGTTGATCAACTGGCGCACATTGCCTGGCCACGGGGCCTGCAGCAACTGCGCGGCCTCCTGCGCGCTGACCTGCGGTGCGTCACAGCCATATTCTTCAGCAAATTGCTCACTCAAGCGCGTGAACAGCGTCAGGATATCTTCTCCGCGCTGGCGCAAGGGCGGCATGGTGATCCGAAGCGCGGCCAGGCGATAAAACAGGTCCGGGCGCAGGACATCTTCGCTGGTCTTACCCGCCTCCTGCAGGTTCGAAATCGCAACGATCCGCGTCTCGGCCGGTGTACCCTGATCATTCATGACGCTCAGCAGTCGGGCCTGAAGCGTGTCACTGAGGGCTTCGACATCTTCCAGCACCAACGTCCCACCGCGCGCCTCTTCGATCGCGGGCAGCTGCGCGTCTTCGGGCATCATCGGACCGAACAGACGTTTCGACAGCGCCTCTTCTTCCAGCGCTGCGCACGAAACCAGAACGAATTTCTTGCCCGCCCGGCTGCCAACAGCATGCAGAGCATGCGCAACCAGGGTTTTACCCGTGCCGGTCTCACCGTCGATCAGAACATGGCCGTCCGCCTGCCCCAAATCCAGGATATCCTCTCGCAAGCGCTCCATCACCGGGCTGGCCCCGATCAGCTTGTTCATGATCTGAGTGCCGCCGGACAGCTCGCGCCGCAAGGCCCGGTTGTCCAATGTAAGACGGCGTGCACTGCTGGCGCGTTTTGCCAGTTCTGACATGCGGTCCGGGTTGAAAGGCTTTTCAAGAAAGTCGAACGCGCCCACGCGCATCGCCTCAACCGCCATCGGAACATCGCCGTGACCGGTGATCATGATGACCGGTAAGGTGCTATCAGCCCCCATCAGCTTTTTCAGCAATTGAATGCCATCCATTCCTGGCATCTTGATGTCCGAGATGACAATGCCCGGATAATCCGGTCCCAGTACCTTCAGCGCGTCCTCGGCGCTCGAGAACGTTTCAGTGTCATATCCCGACAGTGCCAGCCATTGGCTGATCGACTGGCGCATGTCCTGTTCGTCATCCACAATGGCGATTTTCATGGCCTGTGCCATAGTCATTCCTTTGTTATTCAGCGGCCTCCAGGCCGTCGCTTCCTAGTATCGGCAATTGCATCTCAAACACCGCGCCGCCGTGCTGGCCGTTGCGCGCAGTCAACCGTCCCCCATGGTCGTTCACGATACCCGACGAGATGGCAAGCCCCAACCCGACCCCATCGCCGGGCTGCTTGGTGGTGTAGAAGGGCTCGAACAGATTCTCGATATTCTCGATCCCGTGACCATTGTCGCGGACGGTCAGCACCGCCATGTCACCAGCTGCCAGGATGATTTCAACATCCGGCTCTGATACAGATTTGGTGGCGTCCAGCGCATTGCGCAAGAGGTTCACCATCACTTGTTCGATCCGCATCCGGTCCCCCATCACTATAACGGGTTCTTCGGGCAGGATCTGCGTTATTTTAACGTGTCGCTGCCGCAGCTGCGGTTCCATCATTGACAGGCTGGAAGCCAGCGCTTCGCCAAGATTTACTGGTGAAAACGCATCCGCGCCCTTGCGCGCATAGGATTTAAGCTGTCGGGTGATCGCCCCCATCCGTTCGATCAAGCCGTCGATGCGACCAAAGCTGGCCAACGCCTCTTCAGGGCGGTTTCTGCGCAGCAACAGACGCGCGCCAGCCAGATAAGTTTTCATTGCAGCCAGCGGTTGATTCAACTCGTGGCTGACAGCGGCCGACATCTCACCCAAAGCTGCAAGTTTCGAACTTTGCGCCAGCGTTTGCTCGGCAACTTCCAGTGTCTTTTCAACCCGTTCACGTTCAGCAATTTCCCGCTGTAGCCGCATGTTCAATGCGCGAAGCTCTGCCGACTCGCGCTGGAACAAGGCCATCCGCAAGGTCGCCCGGCGGCTCAGCGCGTAAAAGGCCAGCGCCAGCAGAATCGCGAATCCCATGATTTCGAGCGCCAGAACGCTGTTCACCTTTTCCCGGATCGACGCATAGGTGGTGAATGACGTCATTTGCCAACCGCGGAATGGAATGCGCGTCTCCATGCGCATCACGGCCTCACCCTGCAGGTAGGCATCAGGCGGCAAGGCGGTCCAATCGGTCGTTGCCCGGATTGCGCGCTGGATGGCCCCTTCGGGCGGCTGACGCAGCATCGCCTCGCCTTCTTGCACGCCGCGCCACTGTGGTTCGGTCGACAAGATGATCGTGCCGGTACTATCTGCCACCATCACCGCGTCCGAAATCCCTGCCCAGGCCAGTTCGAACTTGTGCAAATCGACCTCAACCACGATGACGCCAAGGATTTCGGCGTTGGCTTCCATACGACGCGAATAGACAAAGCTATAGCCGCCGGATTCCTTCGGGATTACCGTAAAGATCGTGGCGTTCGAGCGTACAGCATCAATGAAATAAGGCAAACTCCTGTGTGCCTCACCCAAACGGTTGCGATCGGTGGAAGCGACCGAACGCCCATCCCCATCCAACAGCATCAGCGAGGCTGCTCCAATTTCTTCCACAAATGAGATCAGGCGCTGGGTCGACAGAGAATAATCGCTGGATTGAAGCGCCGAGATCAGCGTGGGATCCCGCGAAAGCAGCTGCGGCACAATCGCATTTCTGCGTAGTTCGCTTAGCAGGTTGCCGGAATACAGGGCTAGACGCAGCTCGGCGCGGTTGCGGGTGGACTCAGTAAATCTGTCCGTCAGTAGCCGGTTTGTGATCCAGATCGTCGCTACAGCGACCACCAGCAGGGTAATGACAGCCAATCGCAGGCGCCACCCAAGGGGCGCGCCGCGAAAAGGTTTTGTCAGAATGGACCAGCCAGAGCGAACATCAGAACTCATCCCGGGAAATTACGCGGGCTTGATCGCAACCTCAAGTCACGCAGGTGCGAGGACCCCCGACAATGCGCGGAACAATGCCGTTCCATCAGTGCCGCCGTGACCTTCATCCGCCGCCCGCTCGGGGTGCGGCATCATCCCCAACACCCGGCGGTTTTCCGACAGGATACCAGCAATATCGCCAACCGAGCCGTTTGGATTCTCGGTATAGGTGAACGCGATCCGATCCTGATCCCGCAACGCAGCCAGAGTGGTGTCATCCGCGAAATAATTGCCGTCGTGGTGTGCAATCGGAATACCGATCACGTCACCGGCGTTGTAACCTTGGGTAAAGGCGCTGTCGCTGGTTTCCACCTTCAGACCGACAGTTTTGCAGATGTATTTCAGACCCGCATTGCGCAGCAATGCACCCGGTAGAACGCCGGTTTCTGTCAGAATCTGGAAGCCATTACAGACACCCACGGCATAGCCACCGCGGTTGGTATGTTCGACAACCGCCTTGCAGATCGGCGATTGCGCGGCAATCGCGCCGCAACGCAGGTAGTCACCATAGGAAAACCCGCCGGGAACGCCCACGATGTCGATGCCCTCGGGCAGCGCGGCATCCTTGTGCCAGACCATGTCGACCTGAAACCCCGCCTGTTCAAAAGCGACGGCAAGGTCCCGGTCACAATTGGACCCAGGGAATACGATAACAGCAGCGCGCATGGCGGGGCCTCCGGGTTAAAGGGTCAGACCAGTTCGATTTCGTAGCGTTCGATGACCGTGTTGGCCAACAGCTTTTCGCACATCTCGGTGATGTCGGCCTCGGTCGCACCTGCAGCCAGCTCAAGGTCGATCACCTTGCCTTGACGCACGCCTTCGACCTGATCGAAGCCCATAGCGCCCAATGCGTGCCGCACTGCTTCACCCTGCGGGTCAAGGACCCCATTCTTGAGCATCACATGCACCCGTGCTTTCATTCCTGCAACTCCAGCTAAGGGCCATGGTTCCGGGCCCGTTCCGTTGCGCGGGGGATAACGCGACAAACCGCGTTCGACAACCCTTGTCCGCACACAGTTTGCCGCAGGTGTGACGCTCAGCCACTGCCGGTTAATCCGGGGTAATGCGCATCAATGGCGTTAAACGTACCGGTCAGCACCATTTCGACGGCCACGGCCACAAGAATGATTGCCATAACGCGGGTGATCACGTTAATCATTGTCGGCCCGAAAAACCGTGAGATCGGGTCGGCGAACAGCAGCCCCAGCCCCACAATGGCGCAGGCGATCAGTACGGCTGAGCCTAATGTCACAATCTCGGCCCCATCCGACAGCGTATGAGCAAACACGATGGTCGTGGCAATCGTGCCGGGTCCGATGGTCAACGGTATTGCCAACGGTACGACGGCAATGTTGCTTTTCTTCTTTTCGCCCTCTGCAACCGCCCTTTGATCACCTTTTGGCGGGTCAGACGCGTTCAGCATCGACATGCCGACCCCCAGAATGATCAACCCGCCGGCAATGCGAAAGGACGGGATGTCGATGCCGAAGACCGCCAGAATCTCTTCGCCAACAAATACCGCGATCAAGGCCACGACAACCACTGTTCCGGTTACGACCAGTGCCACGCGCTTGCGTTCGGGACCCGAGTAACCTTCGGTCATACTCAGAAAGATCGGGATACCGTAAAGCGGATTGAAGATCGCCAGTAACGCCGCGAGGAATTTCAGAAAAACCGCCTGATCGAACAATTCGGCCATTTCGTGACTATCCTTGATTGCACCTGCCCTGACAATGCGAAGGTGCGGACCGTCTGTCAAACCACCAGAGCAAAAGAAAAAAGCGCCGTCTTAGAAACGGCGCTTTTGACAGAATTTACATCCGAAAACCGGCTTAGTTGATCAGCGTGGGCTTGGTCACGTTGCTTTTTGGCAGAACGCCCAGACGTCGTGCGACCTCGGAATAAGCATCAGTCAGATTGCCCAGATCGCGACGGAACACGTCCTTGTCCAATTTCTGTCCGGTTTCGATATCCCATAGGCGGCAGCTGTCCGGGCTGATCTCGTCCGCGATAATCAGACGCTGATAGTCGCCGTCATAAACGCGGCCAATCTCAATCTTGAAATCGACTAGACGGATGCCCACGGCCAGCATCACGCCGCTCAGGAAATCATTCACGCGCAGCGCAAGGCTCAGGATATCTTCCATGTCCTGCTGGCTGGCCCAGCCAAAGGCGGCAATGTGTTCCTCGGTTACCAGAGGATCACCTAGCGCATCATCCTTATAGCAATACTCTACAATCGGGCGCGGCAACTGCGTGCCCTCGGCGATGCCCAGACGTTTCGACATCGTCCCAGCGGCATAGTTGCGCACGATCACTTCCAGCGGCACGATCTCGCAGCTGCGCACTAACTGTTCGCGCATGTTCAGGCGGCGAATAAAGTGGGTCGGCACGCCGATCTGGGTCAGGCCGTTCATGAAGAACTCGCTCAGGCGGTTGTTCAGCACGCCCTTGCCGTCAATCACGTCCTTTTTCTCGGCGTTGAACGCGGTGGCATCATCCTTGAAATATTGCACGATGGTGCCCGGCTCTGGGCCTTCATACAGAATCTTAGCTTTACCTTCGTAGATTTTCTTGCGACGCGCCATAAGCGACCCTTCCAGTCTGGTAAGAGGGAATGAGTCCCCTCACGTTGGCGTCCTCATAGTGCAAGCCCCCCTTTCCCGCAAGTTCGCACACAAGAAAGACTTTGATACATCGCAAATCCCTTGCACGCGGCGTTCTGTATGGTCATATCAACATCAACGATATGTTACTCGAAGAGGTCCCCAACCTATGACGACGTTTGACGAACGCGAATACGCATTTGAAGCCAAGTTTGCGCATGATGAAGAGATGCAGTTCAAGGCACAGGCCCGCTGCAACAAACTGCTTGGCCTATGGGCCGCGGAAAAGCTGGGCAAAACCGGTGACGAAGCGGAAGAATACGCCAAAGCCGTCGTGAAATCCGATTTTGAAGAAGCCGGTCACGAAGACGTCGTGCGCAAGGTTTCCGGCGATCTGGGTGCTTTGTCGTCTGACGATGAAATTCGCGCCAAGATGGCCGAGCTTCTGCCCGAAGCCAAGTCGCAGATTCTAAGCGAGACTGACTAAGGGCTTTTGCCCCACCTCATGATCTTCATGAGATTTATGAGTTTGCTTTGGCGTCCCGGTCATGAGACACGGGGCGCCTCTGTTATTATCAGGCCAATTGCGCCTTTTTCCGGATAACCCCAATGACAAATGCATTGACCGAACTTCTCAAGACCAAAGATGCCATTTTGGCAGACGGTGCAACTGGGACCAACCTGTTCAACATGGGTTTGCAATCGGGTGATGCGCCCGAATTGTGGAACGTGGACGCGCCGGATAAGATCCGCGCGCTGTATCAAAGCTCGGTGGATGCGGGCAGTGATCTTTTCCTGACCAACACTTTCGGGGGCACGTCGGCCCGGCTAAAGCTGCATGATGCGCAAAACCGCGTGGCCGAATTGAACCGGATCGGTGCCGAGTTGGGACGTGAGGTTGCTGACAAAGCCGGACGCCCGATCGTTGTGGCCGGATCGGTCGGCCCAACCGGCGAGATTCTGGTGCCAGTTGGCTGCCTGACCCATGCCGACGCCGTCGAAATGTTCCATGAACAGGCCGATGCGCTCAAGGCTGGTGGCGCCGATGTTGTGTGGCTGGAAACCATAAGCGCCCCTGAAGAATTCCGCGCAGCCGCTGAGGGGTTCGCCTTGGCCGATATGCCCTGGTGCGGCACCATGAGCTTTGACACCGCTGGGCGTACCATGATGGGTGTTACTTCGTCCGATCTGGCTCAACTGGTCGAAACCCTGCCCAACCCGCCGATTGCGTTTGGCGCTAACTGTGGCACCGGCGCGTCGGATATCCTGCGCACCGTTCTGGGCTTTGTCGCGCAAGGCACCGAGCGGCCCGTGATCTCGAAGGGCAATGCCGGTATTCCGAAATACGTGGATGGCCACATCCACTATGACGGGACGCCCGAGTTGATGGGTGAATACGCCGCCATGGCGCGTGATGCCGGAGCCACAATCATCGGCGGTTGCTGCGGCACCATGCCCGATCACCTGCGCAAGATGCGCGAAGCGTTGGACACAAAACCGCGCGGTTCGCGCCCGACACTGGATCAGATCACCGATGCCCTGGGGCCGTTTTCCTCTGCCTCGGATGGTACCGGTGACGATGCCAACGCGCCCGAGCGGCGCACACGCCGCCGCCGTCGCGCCTGAACGGTTCAGCGCCCCTCGAATTTCGGGGGGCGTTTTTCCATGAAGGCGACGACACCTTCGGCAAAATCACGGCTGCGCCCGCATTCCCCTTGTAAATGTGCTTCGGCGGCCAATTGCTGTGGCAGCGTTTTCTCATACGTCCCGCGGATGGCCTGTTTGATCGCGCCAAAACCGGCTGTGGGACCATTCGCCAGATAGGCTGCACGTTTGCGCCAATGGGCATCGAATGTGTCGTCGGACACGGCTTCCCAGATCAGACCCCATTCATCAGCCTGCCGTGCGCTGATCTTGTCCGCGAATAAGGCGGCCCCCATCGCTTTGGCGAACCCCATCTGACGCGGCATGAACCACGTACCGCCCGCATCCGGCAACAACCCGATCCGGGCGAACGCCTGCAGGAAGTATGCGCTTTCGGTGGCGATCACCACATCAGCGCACAGCGCAAGGTTTGCCCCTGCCCCGGCTGCCGGTCCGTTCACAGCCGCAATAGTGGGCACCGGGCAATCATAGATCGTTTCCAGCATCGGTTCATATTCATCACGCAGCGTGCGTTCTAAATCGACCTTGCCGGTGCTGGACGCATCACCCAGATCCTGTCCTGAACAAAAGGCGCTTCCCGCTCCGGTCAGAACGATCGCCCTTGCATGACGCGCCGCATGTTTCATTGCATGAGTGACTTCGGCCCGCATCTGCGCGGTCATCGCGTTCATCTTGTCGGGCCGGTTCAGGGTGACAACAGCCAAATCATCCGTGATGTCCAAAAGGATTGTTTCGTATTCCATGAACCTTCCCCCAATTCCAAACTTTTCGGAACCCTGACCGAAATGGAGGGGAAGGAAAAGATGAACGCGGGGTCAGTCTTCAAGAATCTGGCGCAAACGCTCTTTCTCAGCCTCGCTGAGCGTGTCCTTTTCACCCGTGATCTGAACTCGGGACCGTTTTCGCAGGAAACTCCAACCCATGACGGCTGCGATCAACAACATGATCGGGCCCGCAAGCCACAGCATCAGATTCGATCCCGAAGTGGTTGGCTTCAGCAGGACATATTCGCCGTAGCGATCGACAATGAAAGCGATTGCCTCGTCATCCGTGTCCCCGGCCACCAGTCGCTCACGCAACAACAGGCGCAAGTCACGGGCCAGTTCGGCGTTGCTTTCGTCGATGCTCTCGTTGCGGCAAACCAGACAGCGAAGGCCGGTGCTAAGGTCGCGCGCCCGCTGTTCCAGCGCTGGATCGTCCAGCACTTCATCCGGCTGTACTGCAAACAGGGGCGACGCGATGAGGGACAGGATCAGGACCAGACGTTTCATTCCGCAGGTACTCCGCCCGATGGCGCCTTGCGCGCACCTGCCGCCACACGGAACCGGCGGTCCGACAGGCTGAGCAGCCCGCCCAGAGCCATCAGGATACACCCACCCCAGATCCAGTTGGCCAGCGGCTTGATATAGGTCCGCATCACCCAGCCACCATCCGCTTGCTGATCGCCGATTACCACGTAAAGATCCCCCAGGAACCGATAATCAATCGCAGCTTCGGTCGTGGGCATCCGTGCCACTGGGTAATCGCGCTTTTCAGGATGCAATGTTCCCATAGGCCGTCCATTCTTTTCGATCCGAACGTCAGCAGTGGTCGAGAAATAGTTTGGCCCTTCCACAAGCCGGACGTCTTCCAAGGTCAGAGTAAACTGCCCCACCTCGAACGGCTGACCTGGCTGTGCAACACGAATGTCTTCGACCTCCCACGCGGTCAACCCGGCGATGGCGAACATGGTCACGCCCATACCTGTATGAGCAACGGCCTTGCCCCAATCCGCACCGGGCAAACGAAACAGACGTTTCAGATTGCCTCTGCGGCCCGTACGGCTCCACAAATCAACCGCCGCGCCAAAGGTGATCCACGCGCCCAGGAACAGCCCAACCGGACCCAGCGCACTGCGCCCTGTTTGCATTGCCCAGACCAGCAATGCCAGCGCAACGGCCAGAACAAAGGCATAGCGCAGCGAATAGGCAGTTTTGCCAAGCTTGCCGCGCTTCCACGGCAACATCGCACCCACTGGCAATGCAATCCCTAACGCCACCATGAAGGGCGTAAATGCCGAATTGAAGAACGGCGCGCCGACCGAGAGTTTGCGGTCAAAGGCCATCTCAGCCACCATCGGCCACATTGTTCCGACGAATACGACGAAACAGCTGACGGCCAGCAGGATATTGTTCAACACCAGCGCGCTTTCTCGGCTAACCATACCAAAAACGCCTTTGGCCTCCATCGCCTGCGCCCGCGCGGCAAACAGGGTCAGCGCGCCACCGATGAAGATCACGAGGATAATCAGGATGAACACGCCACGCTCGGGGTCATTGGCAAACGCATGGACCGAAGTCAGAAGGCCAGAACGCACAATGAAGGTACCAATCAGCGAAAAGCCAAAAGCAATGATTGCCAGCAGGATCGTCCAGCTTTTCAACGACTCGCGTTTTTCCACGACGATGGCCGAATGCAACAGCGCAGCGGCCAGCAGCCATGGCATGAACGACGCATTTTCGACCGGATCCCAGAACCAGAACCCGCCCCAGCCGAGCTCGTAATAGGCCCACCAGGACCCCAGCGCGATACCGATGGTCAGAAAAACCCAAGCCGCCAGCGTCCATGGGCGTACCCACCGGCCCCACGCGGCGTCTACGCGACCTTCGATCAGGGCGGCGACGGCAAAGCTGAACGCCATGCTCAGCCCCACATAGCCCAGATACAGAAACGGCGGATGAAAGGCCAAACCGGGGTCTTGCAGCAACGGGTTTAGATCGCGCCCGTCAAAGGGGGCCACGATCAGCCGGTCAAACGGGTTCGAGGTGAATAGGATAAACGCGAAAAACGCCACCCCAATTGCCCCTTGCACCGCCAATACACGCGCCTTCAAAGTCGGCGGCAAACCGCCCCCAAAAAACGCGGCCATCGCGCCAAACAAGGACACGATAAGAACCCACAACAGCATAGAGCCTTCGTGGTTACCCCATGTTCCGCTGATCTTGTACAACATTGGTTTGGCCGAGTGACTGTTTTCAACCACGATCCTCAGCGAGAAATCGGACGTCACAAAGGCCCAGACCAGCGCACCGAACGAAAAGGCAACCATCGTAAATTGAATGATTGCCGCCGGTTCAGCGAAATTCATCCAGCTAGGCCAGCGTTTCGCTGCGCCTATCAGTGGAACCACCGATTGCACGATGGCAACCAGAAAAGCGAGGATCAGGGCAAAGTGGCCAAGTTCGGTAATCATGGCCCGGGTATATTCCTGTTCCGGGGCAAGCACCAATCACTTTCGCCCCTGTGGGGCGAACATAGTGTCGCGGGTCAGGCCATGCGTTTACGCCGCCAATCCTCAAGCGCCGGATTCGCGTCCGGACGGCCTGCCTTTTCCGCCAACGCGGCGTCCGTTCCGGGATTTGCTGCGCCGACAGCGTCGCCATGCATTGCCTTCAGGGCTTGCAGGTTTTCTAAAACCTGAGGCGTGCGCTGCATCGTTGCAGTGATCTCTCGCTGCAGATCCTGCACCTTGGCCTGATGACGCGCGCCGAAATAGAAGGACACAATTACCCCCAGCAACCACCACAGGGGTTCCGGTACCAGGGCAATCCCCTGCATTCGGGCCGCAAACCACAGCGGATCGACCATCGCCGCCACAAACAAACCCAAAGTACCAAGTGCCATAGCCGGTCGCGGCAGACGGTTGAGCCCATCCATGAACCGGTCAAACGCGCCTTTGTTACGGGCCTCAAATTCACCGCCGAACTGAACCATCGCCTGTTGTTGCAAAGCCAGACCACGCTCTGCCCCATTTTCAGCGTTTTCTCGAAATATTTCAGCAGTTTCCCGCACGACATTACGGTCGCCGCCAAACAAAAACGTCAACACGTCCGTGATCAAACCCATCCTGAAACCCTCGCTTGAAATTCCGCGTCATTCAGGTGGTAAATCGGCGAAACAAATTCCTCGGCCCGGCGAATCCAACCGCCCTTGCGGCCCGCCCGAGTACGGGCATATTTGCGTGACGCAGGCCGATGATCTGCCAGACGGAAATAGTAGTTCCGCCGCGCCACACCGTACGCATCCCTGAGTGCATCCGGATCGGGGTCAGCCGCATCCCGGCAGGCCCGCGCGGTTTTGGGACCAATTGCCCCATCAACCACGATTTCGAACCCCATATCGCGCAACAGACGTTGCAGGATTTTGACCGCGTGACTGCCAGCGTTGACATACATGTCAAAAACCGAAGCCCGCAATTCGTGCGGCAAGAGGTCCAACCGCGGTTGTTCAAAATAATGCTGCACGAAAATATCAATGGCCTGAGATTTGCTGAGCATCCGAACATCGGTGCGGTTGATTATCCCGTCACCTGAAAGATCAAGCCCGAGACGCCGCATCGTGTGAATGGTCACCCCGTATTTCGTCGCGCCACCGGGATCGTCCGAATCGTCCACAAAGCCACCTTCTCGCGCCACGATCTCAGTTGCAATCTGTCGCACCGTCTGCATCGCACCCTCCGCCTGCCGTTGACCAAACGCTGAGGCTAACCGGTTAATTTGGCGCAATGAAAAAGGGCGCTGCATGCGCAACGCCCATCAGTTCTTGCTTGTCAGCTAAGGTAAATCAACTTTCACCAGCCTCTTTGTAAACACCCTGTTCTTTCAGGGCGTCGACCACCTCTTTCGGCATGTACGTTTCGTCATGTTTTGCAAGAATTTCTGTGGCTTCGAATACACCGTTCACGTAAGAACCCGTCCCTACCATGCCCTGGTTTTCCGCAAACAGATCCGGCAGAACCCCGGTAAACGCCACCGGTACACTTTCACCGCCATCGGTCACGACAAAACGCACTGTCTCGCCCTGCCCGCGAATGATCGAGCCTTCCTCGACCAGACCACCGATACGAAACACTTCTGTCGGTTTCGGGGGTTCAGCAATCACCTGACTGGGAGAGCGGAAAAAGTTAATGCCATCGCGCATCGCAAACCCAATCAACCCTGTCGCCAAGACCAAAGCCACGACGGCCAGAAGAATGACTTGTACTCGACGACGTTTCTTGAGCGTTTTCATACCGTCCTCACGGGAATAGCGGGGCCATCATCAGCCCCCGGGTTTCATCTTCACCTAACATCAGGTTGGCGTTCTGCAAGGCTTGGCCGCTGCTACCTTTTGTCAGGTTATCCAATGCGCCGATCACGATGGCGCGGCGTTCGATCCGATCGCCGACAACACCGATGTGGCAGAAATTCGAACCGCGCACATGGTGGGTCGAAGGTGTTTCGCCGAACGGCAACATCTGAATAAAGGGTTCTTCTTCATAGGCTTTGGCAAGTGTCTCATACACACTTGCCGAGTCCCCTTTGACGTAAGTCGTCGCAAGAATTCCCCGGTTAGCCGGGATCAGGTGCGGCGTGAACTGCACATGCACCGTACGCCCCGCCAGTGCCGAGAATTCCTGATCGAACTCACCCAGATGCCGGTGCGTACCGCCAACCGCATACGCATTGTAGCCTTCGCTGAGCTCCGCATGCAGCAGATTTTCCTTCAGCGACCGGCCTGCGCCCGAAACGGCGCATTTCAGATCCAGCACGATATCATCCAAATCGATAACACCTGCAGAAATCAACGGACGCAGCACATACTGACCCGTCGCTGCATTACACCCGGTTCCCGCGACCAACCGCGCATTGCGGATGTCATCCCGGTAGAACTCGGTCAGGCCATAGACGGCCTCTTCCTGCTGTTGCAGCGCGGCGTGCGGGTTTCCGTACCATTTTTCGTATTCATCCGGGTCACGCAGACGGAAATCCGCGGACAGATCAACGATTTTGAGGTTTTTCGGCAGGTCACGAATGACCTCTTGGCTAGTTTTGTGTGGCAAGGCGCAGAAACACAGGTCGACCGTGGAAAAGTCGATCTCAGAGATTTTGCACAGGTCTGGCAAATCCATGTGACGCAGATGCGGAAAGACCTGTGCCATTGACATGCCGGCCTTCCGCTCGGCGGCCAAGGCAGTGATTTCCATATTCGGGTGCTCGGCGATCAGCCGCACCAGTTCGGCGCCGGTATAACCCGAAGCACCCAGAATTGCGATTTTATGGGTCATGTCAGACCTCTTGTTCCAGTGTGTCACAAATCACGACCGCCGATGTGACGGTCTTCGAATAAAGGAGAGTGTGCAGCAGCGTCCTTGACCTAAGTCAGGCGGCCTCGAACGAAATTTGTCGTCGGAGGAACTGCGTCGCCCGGTCGCTGACAAAATCTGGCTTTCCAGTCGTCAAGAAGCCGCCCTTGCCTTCACCCTGCATGTTGGGGTGACGTTGAAGGTAATCCCCAAGGCTTTCAGCAACCAAGGCGCCCTGACTATAAACCTGAACATCCGGGCCCAAGGCGGCCTGAAAGGTTTCCGCCATCAACGGGTAATGCGTGCAACCCAGAATGGCTGCTTGCGGTTCTGGCATTTTCCGTTTCAGCGCATCCACATGGCTGCGTACCAGTGCCTCGGCCAAGATCATGTCGCCGTCTTCGATGGCATCAACCACGCCGCCGCACGCTTGCGCCTCGACGTCTACGCCGATGGCTCGGAACGCCAGCTCTCGCTGGAAGGCTCGGCTAGAAACCGTTGCGGGCGTGGCAAACAAGGCAACGTGCTTTACGGCAACCTCACGCGGAGGGCTGTTGTCGCCCCACTGCCGCTCAGTCAATGCCTCGATCAAGGGCACGAAGACGCCCAAGACACGCTTGCCGGCAGGCACACCCTCTTCCTGCATCCGACGCAGCGCGGCGGCGCTGGCGGTGTTACAGGCCAGAATCACCAGATCGCAGCCACGGTCCCACAAATTGTAAACAGCGTGCCGTGTCAGAGCATAGATATTCTCGGCGTCCCGCACGCCATAGGGCGCATGCGCGCTGTCCGCAAAGTACAGAAAATCCACGTCCGGCAGACGTTTCTGCGCGGCGTCAAGAACGGTTAAACCGCCCAAACCAGAATCAAAAATGCCTACTGCCATTAGCCTCTTTAGGCGCGATGCCGTTCCTCAAATTCATAGCCGTAATCATAAGATTTCAACGGCGTCGGGGACAGCTCATACGTGGCTTTGCGCAAGAAATCCATCATCTTGCGCGTATCCGTGGCCAATGGGTCCAGAACGTCGCGGCCGATGGGCTCTCCGATCACCACTTTGACAGGTGTATCCACGCGTTTTTTGAACTCTTTGATCAGCAGTCCCATGCGTAAAGTATTGTGCAAATGACTGGCGATCTGAAACAAGCGCGACGTGTGACCGTCAAAGAAGACCGGCACTACAGTGGCGTTCGATTTGGCCACCATTCTTGCCGTGAACCCACGCCAGCCCGGATCCATCGGGTGTGAAAAGGGTTTGAGCCCGGTGCTGACCGTACCACCCGGAAATATCCCGATGGCTCCGCCCTCGTCCAAATATTTCAACGCCGCTTTGCGCGTCTCAAGGTTCTGTCTCATCGCCTCTTTGGTTTCATCAAACGAAATCGGCAGGACGATCTTGTTCAGATCCTCGGCTTTGCGAAACACGTGATTGGCCAAAATTCGGAAATCGCCACGTGTCTGAGACAGGATGTGGCCCATCATCAACCCGTCCAGAATACCGTAAGGATGATTGGCAATCAGAATCAGAGGCCCGGTCGTCGGAATATTCGTCAACGAACCGTCGACAATATCCAGCGACAGACCATAGCGATCCACCATGACCGACCAAAAGTCGCGCCCTTTGGCGACCTCTTTCTCATACCCGTCTGCGCGCTTGATCAATCGCAAACGCCCAGTGGTGTTCTCCATCAGCTTGATCACCATCCGCCCCCCTTTGGTTGCGGCGGAATAGGCATAGGATATGTCACGAGCGATATGGCGGCGCGAGGGCATACGACTCTCCGAGAGTTTGCGGCCTGCAAGATAAGTATAAGCGGCAATTTTGCCTAGGTTTCGTGACAATCCCGTTACGGTTTATTCGGCGGCAGCGCGCAGCTCTGGTCCTCCGTTCCGTATGGTGGCCAGTAATTCCTCGCGCCGCTTGGCCGCCTTGGCCTCGTTGGCCTGCAAGACCGGCCCGAACCCGCGAATGTCCAGCGGCAATTGCGCCAGCGCAATCACTGCGTCGCGGGTCTGAGGTGTAACAAGAGGTTTTATCTCATTGAGATCATTTTCATATTGCTTGATCAACGCGCGTTCCATCCGCCGTTCTGCACTGTAACCAAAAATATCCAGAGGTGTCCCCCGCAGTGACTTCAACCGCGTGAGCAGTTTCATCGGCTTCAAAATCCACTCACCGAAGGAACGTTTGCGCGGACGTCCGTCAGCACCAGTTCCGCCAAGGATGGGCGGGGCCAGGTGAAAGGTCATTTTGAAATCCCCGTCAAACTCGGCCACAGCTTTTTCGTGGCTGCCCAACATCAACCGGGCAACCTCGTATTCATCCTTGTATGACAACAACTTATGATAGCCTTTTGCCACGGCTTCGCGGATTGCTTCATCATCAAACATGTCCACCATTTTGCGATACCGTTTGGCCAACCGACCGCTTTGATACGCTGTCAGGTGCTGCGCACGATAGTCGATCTTTTGCTCCAAAGATCTTGGCATATCTGACACGTTAGGCTCTAAAATGCCTGCGACCTCTTGCGAGTGCAGAACCGCCCAACGCCCAATGTCAAAAGCACGCTTGTTGCGCTCGACGGCAGTTCCATTCAGTTCGATGGCCTGAATTACGGCATCATGGCTGATAGGCAACAAGCCCTTCTGCCAGGCCGCACCAAAAACCATCATGTTGGAATAGATCGAGTCGCCCATTACCGCGCGCGCCAGATCGGTTGCGTCAAACAGTGAGACGTCATCCTTCAACCGCGCCTGCAAGGCCAGTTCGAGCCGGTCACCCGGAATACGGAAATCGGTATCGCGGGTGAAATCTCCGGTCACCGTCTCATGATTGTTGATCACGGCCCCGGTTTGACCCGCGCGCGTCAGACCCAGCGTCTTGGCCCCGGCAGAGACAACCAGATCGCCCCCGATCAGTGCATGTGCCTCACCTGTGGCAACACGAATGGCGCTGATATCCTCGGGCCGGTTTGCCAAGCGACAATGGATATGAACGGCACCACCTTTTTGAGCAAGGCCTGCCATCTCCATCATTCCGGCGCCTTTACCGTCGATCTGTGCCGCCTGTGCCAGGATCGCACCCAGTGTCACCACACCTGTGCCGCCAACACCAGTGATCACCACGTTATGTGTCCCTTTGATTTCAGGCAGCACTGGTTCAGGTAGATCCGGTAGATCGATATCGGTGGTTGCTTCCTTGCGGATTTTTGCGCCTTCCAAGGTTACGAACGACGGGCAAAACCCTTTGAGGCAAGAGAAATCCTTGTTGCAGCTTGATTGATCAATAGCCCGTTTACGACCGAACTCCGTCTCTTTCGGCACAATCGAGACGCAGTTCGATTGCACGCCGCAATCGCCGCATCCCTCGCAAATGTCAGTATTGATGAATACGCGCTTATCGGGGTCAGGAAACTCACCTCGTTTGCGCCGACGCCGTTTTTCGGCTGCGCAGGTTTGGATGTAGACGATGACCGAAACACCCTCGGTCTCGCGGAACTGTTCTTGTACCCGCATCAAATCCGCGCGCTCAAAGGTTTCCACACCAGCAGGCATCGCCTTGAAATTCACATCTTCCTTTTCATCATAGACTACGGCCACGTTCTGCACGCCCATAGCCTTGACCTCGGCAACAATCCGTTCCGCCGACAGTCCGCCCTCGTTTTCCTGGCCGCCGGTCATGGCAACCGCATCGTTGAACAGGATTTTGAAAGTGATGTTGGTGCCCGCAGCCAACGCCGCCCGGATCGCCTGCACACCGGAATGGTTATACGTCCCGTCACCAAGGTTCTGGAACACGTGCTTGGTGGTCGAAAAAGGCGCTTCGCCGATCCAGTTTGCGCCCTCACCCCCCATCTGCGTGAACCCGGTGGTCTCGCGGTCCATCCATTGCACCATATAATGACAGCCAATACCCGCGTAGGCGCGACTGCCGTCGGGCAACCTGGTAGAACTGTTATGCGGACAGCCCGAACAGAAATACGGCAGACGAGTCGCGATTTCTTCGGCGTTGTCGGCTCGGCGGGCCTCGGACAGTTTGGCCAAACCGGCGCGGACGCCTTCTGTGTCGTGGCCCTCTTCGATCAGAATCTCACCCAGCTTCTCGGCGATCATATTCGGATCAAGCGCACCACGGGTCGGAAACAGTTCCTCGCGATGCAGAGTCCCGGCCCCACCCTTGTACCAGCCATAAACCCGGCGTCCGCGACGGTCGTCAAAGATGGCTTCTTTGACCTGAACCTCGATCAATTTTCGCTTTTCTTCAACGATAACAATCAGGTCCAGTCCCTCAGCCCAGTCGTGAAATCCAGTCATATCCAATGGGAAAGTCTGGCCGATTTTGTAGGTTGTGATCCCCAACCGTTCAGCCTCATCCGCGTCGATGTTCAGCAATGACATGGCATGGGACAGATCCAGCCAGTTCTTGCCGGCCGCGACAAACCCGATCTTGGCGCCGGGTTTGCCCCACACACGCTTGTCCATCTTGTTGGCGTGCGAGAACATCTCGGCCGCGAAACGTTTGTGGTCGATGATCCGCCCTTCTTGCAGGTGCGGCGTGTCGCCCAAACGTATGTTCAATCCGCCCTCGGGCATGTCGAACTCGGGCACGACAAGCTTCATCCGGTCAGCACTGCCATCAACGACCGACGTGACCTCAATCGTGTCCTTCATCGTCTTCAGGCCAACCCAAAGCCCCGAAAACCGGCTGAGCGCGAAACCGTAAACGCCATAGTCTAAAATCTCTTGCACACCCGCAGGGCTGACAATTGGCATGTACATATCAACCAAAGACCATTCCGACTGATGCAGAACGGTCGAGCTTTCGCCAGTATGGTCATCACCCATCGCCACCAGCACGCCGCCATGTTTGGCCGTACCCGCCATATTGGCGTGGCGCATCACGTCACCGGACCGGTCTACACCCGGCCCCTTGCCGTACCAGAGACCGAAAACACCATCGAACCGCCCATCCCCGCGCAGCCCAGCCTGCTGACTGCCCCAAAGCGCTGTGGCGGCTAGGTCCTCGTTCAAACCGTACTGGAACGTGATGTCGCTTTCAGTCAGCTGTTTCTGTGCCCGCGTCATCTGTAGGTCCACCGCGCCCAGCGGTGAGCCGCGGTACCCGGTCACCAATCCAGCTGTATTCAGTCCTGCCTGCGTATCCCGGGACTTTTGCATCAGCATCAGGCGAACCAGCGCCTGCGTGCCGTTCAAAAGAATTGGATTCTTATCCAGATCGTAACGATCATTTAGCGATATTTGCGGCTGACTCATCAAACGCCTCCCCACGTCAGATCAGTGTGCTATGTATTTCTACATTTTAGGTCATAAATTCTGACCTGCATAGGGTTTATCCCCTGAAACCTAAGGATTTCACCGTTTGAATGTAGAAGTTGCTACCTATTTCATATAGGCAGTTCGAAAGATAACGAAAGTTGCGGCGATGGATTGGGACAAGCTTAGAATATTTCACGCAGTTGCGGATGCAGGCAGCCTGACTCATGCGGGTGACAAGCTGAACTTGTCGCAATCGGCCGTCAGCCGACAGATCAGAGCGTTGGAAGAGTCGCTTGATTCGACGCTGTTCCACCGCCACGCGCGCGGGTTGATCCTGACAGAACAGGGCGAGTTGTTGTTTGACGCAACCTCGGCCATGACAAAACGTCTGGACGCTGCTGCTGCGCGCATTCGCGACAGCGAAGAAGAAGTGTTTGGCGTTCTGCGCGTCACAACTACGTACGGCTTTGGCACGCTTTGGCTGGCGCCGCGCCTGCCGAAACTGTACGACCAGTTCCCCGATCTCAATATCGACCTGATGCTGGAAGAGCGCGTGCTAGACCTGCCCATGCGCGAGGCTGATGTCGCCATCCGCATGAAAGAGCCCAGCCAGGCCGATCTGGTCCGCAAACGCCTGATGACCGTGCAGATGCAGCTGTATGCGACGCAGGAATACATCGATACCCATGGCGGTATGCTGAAATCTTTGGACGAAATCAAAAATCACCGGCTGATCTGTCAGACACCTTCAGCACCGCAAGTTGGTGCAGGTGCTGCGATGGTGCGCCATCTGATGACCTACAATCCAGGATCACTGCTGACCGTGAACAATTATTTTGGTGTTCTTCAGGGTGTGTTGCATAACTTGGGTATTGGCGTCCTGCCGGACTACGTTACCCAAGGGCTTCCCAATGTCGCGCCGATCCTGTCGGATATCGAAAGTGCGGATGTTCCCGTATACCTCGCCTATCCCGAGGAACTGCGCCATTCCAAGCGCGTCGCGGCCTTCCGTGACTTTGTTCAGGATGAGATCATAACGCAGCGCAAACAATTGAAGCAGATGGGAAAACTCTAGCTATGCACCACTGGCATAGCGGGGTTGATCAGCAATCATTCTGAAATCTCTTGATCGTTCACAAAGTGATCCCTAAATGAACTCTCGAAGGCGGTGATGCTGAAACGCTCATCATCTTCATACCTCCCTGTTGGACTACGGCCGAGCTTAGTGCTCGGCCTTTTTTTTGGCCATTCGGCAACGCGCCCTGTGTTCGGCTGGCAAAACATCTGGGAAACTCGGGCACTTAGACCTATGATCACGAAAAATTCACGAAGACTTGTGTTCGAGGACAGATTCGATGTTTCAGCCCCTTCGCCTTTTGTTGGCGATACTTTCCGTCATTTGCCTTTCAGGGCCGGTTCTTGCGCAGGATAGCGGATCGACCGGTTCCTCAACCACTATCAGCATTCCCGATGATCTGACGCCTGAACAGGTGGACGATCTGGTCGCGCGTATGTCTGACGATCAGGTCCGCGCTATTTTGCTTGAGCGTTTGGACGCGGTCGCTGAACAAAAGGCTGCCGAAGCAGAGGATCGCGAAGATCCCATCAAGGAAATCGGCGCGATTTGGGCGGCAATGGTGACGTCCTGGACGCAAGTCGTAGTCACGGTGCCAAATATATTCAGCGCTCAGGCCCATGCGGCCAAGAACTTTATAGGCACATTCGGATCAAGCGGCGCTCTTACGTTGATGGGTTTGATTCTGAGCGTTTTGATTGCAGGCTACATTGCGGAAAAGCTTTTCTACCTGCTCACCAACAGATGGCACAGCCAAGCAAGCGCGACCGAAGAAAGTGACCTTTGGGGTGCGGTACGCTTCCTGTTTCGCCGTTTTTGTCGCGAGATCGCCGGGCTAGTTGTTTTTTATGTCGTGATCCGCGCCTTGGGACGCGGATTGTTGACGCCTGAACAACTGACCTACGCCGCACCTTTCGTCCTTTACCTGATCTGGGTTCCACGCCTGGGCGCGGCTGCCTCGCGGTTCATACTGGCCCCGAACCAACCCCAATATCGGCTGGTCAACATTGACGACCACTGGGCAAAATATCTGCACCGCAATCTGATCGGGCTGTTGATCCTGATCGGGTTGACGTTGTTCATTATCCATTTCAACGAATTGAACGGCATCACCGGGCGTGAAACCCGGATCGGGTTCTGGCTGAACGGTGCGATCCACATCTATATCGGAGTGATTGCCTGGAAAGCCCGTGAAGGCCTGTCCCAAATGATGCTGGGGACAGACCCGGACCACACCAAGTTCGACGAGGAAGTCGCTCATTATTACCCATATTTCGCCATCGGCGTATCTGCGGTGATCTGGCTACTTGTCGAGTTCCTGGCTGCTCAGCGCGACCCGATGTTGCGCGCCTTATTGTTGCAGGGTGCACATTTCACCACCATGTTCTGGCTGCTGATTGCACCCGCTCTGGACACGCTGATACGTGGTTTGGTGCGCCATCTGCAGCCGCCGATGCAGGGCGAAGGCCCCGTGGCCGAAAAGGCGTATAAGTCGACCAAGCGCAGCTATATCCGCATCGGACGGGTCTTGGCTGGCATTCTGGTCATCTTGATGATCGCCAACGCCTGGGACCTTGATCTTCGGGAAATCGCAGGCGGAGGTGATGAATCCGGCAGCAAGGTTATCCAGTTCTTTATCATTATTGCCGTTGGCTACATCCTCAATGAGCTTGTGTCGCTTTGGGTCAATCGCCGTCTGGCCAAAGAACAAGCAGCAGATCAAAGCCCGGATGAAGAGGCTGGCGAAGGTGGTGGCTCGGGTGGGTCACGATTGGCCACCGTCCTGCCCCTGCTGCGTGTGACCGCTCAGGTCGCTATCGCGGTCATCTTTGTGCTGCTGGCGCTTGGGGCGTTGGGGATCAACATCACCCCCCTGCTGGCCGGTGCTGGTGTCCTGGGTCTGGCCATTGGTTTTGGCGCACAAAAGCTGGTGGCCGATATCGTGGGCGGTATCTTCTTCCTGGTCGATGACGCCTTCCGCGTTGGAGAATACGTAGATGTCGGTGGCACCACCGGGACGGTCGAAAAAATCTCGATCCGTTCAATGCAACTGCGCCACCACCGCGGGCCGGTTCACACAATTCCCTACGGTGAGATTCAAAAGCTGACCAACTACAGCCGCGACTGGGTCATCATGAAGCTGAAATTCACCGTGCCCTTCGACACCGACCCCAACAAGGTCAAGAAGATCTTTAAGAAGATCGGTGCCGAGATGATGGAGGACGAAACCCACAAGGACGGCTTCCTGCAGCCCTTCAAGTCGCAAGGCGTGTTCGACTTTGATGATGTCGGCATGATCATCCGCGGCAAGTTCATGGCCAAGCCGGGTAAGCAGTTCACCCTGCGCAAGGAAATCTTCAACCGTGTGAAGGCAGCGTTCAAGGAAAACGGCATCGACTTTGCCCGCCGCGAGGTGCGCGTTGCGATCCCCGGCCTGGATGACGTGGATAACCTGAACGAGGAGCAAAAGGCAGCTATCGGTGCAGCAGCCGGAGAAGCAGCAAACCAACAAGCGGAACAGCAGGGTCAGAAATCGGGTTCGGAACACGGTGCGCCAAAATAACGACCTGACACTACAAACATGCAAAGGCCGCCCTCAGGGCGGCCTTTTTTCATCGGATTGGCACAGGAAACCATCAGACCCCGGTCTTAACCCTTTCCACCGACGCGCCCTTGCCCTAAAAGGCGCGCAATCTCGGCCACCTTGAGAACAGGACAGACGATGCAAGAGCCCGCCATCACACCGGATCTGATTGCCGCCCACGGATTGAAGCCCGACGAATACGACATGATCCTTGAGATCATCGGCCGCGAGCCGACCTTCACCGAGCTGGGCATCTTTTCCGCCATGTGGAATGAGCATTGCTCGTACAAGTCCTCGAAGAAGTGGCTGCGCACCCTGCCCACTTCGGGTCCGCAGGTGATCTGCGGTCCGGGTGAGAACGCCGGTGTCGTTGATATTGGCGATGGGCAAGCGGTTGTTTTCAAGATGGAAAGCCACAACCACCCATCTTACATCGAACCCTATCAGGGCGCGGCGACCGGGGTTGGTGGTATCTTGCGCGATGTCTTTACAATGGGTGCGCGTCCCATTGCGTCAATGAACGCACTGTCCTTTGGCGAGCCCGGCCACCACAAGACTCGCCAGCTGGTCAATGGCGTTGTCGAAGGCATCGGCGGCTATGGCAACTGCTTCGGAGTACCCTGCGTCGGCGGCGAAGTTCGATTCCATCCCGCCTATAACGGCAACTGCCTTGTGAACGCCTTTGCCGCAGGTCTGGCCGACAGTGACAAGATTTTCTATTCGGCAGCCTCGGGTGTTGGCATGCCCGTCGTCTATCTGGGTGCCAAAACCGGTCGCGACGGGGTTGGTGGTGCAACCATGGCCTCGGCCGAGTTCGACGACACGATCGAGGAAAAACGTCCCACCGTTCAGGTCGGTGACCCCTTCACCGAAAAGCGCCTGATGGAGGCGACGCTGGAATTGATGCGAACCGGTGCCGTGATTTCGATTCAGGACATGGGTGCGGCGGGTCTGACCTGTTCCGCCGTTGAAATGGGCGACAAAGGTGGTCTGGGCGTGCGCCTCGATCTGGAGAACGTCCCTCAGCGCGAAGAGGATATGACAGCGTACGAGATGATGCTGTCTGAGTCTCAGGAACGCATGCTGATGGTCCTGAAGCCTGAGCTTGAGGCCGAAGCCCGCGCCGTGTTCGAGAAATGGGATCTGGATTTTGCCATTGTCGGCGAGACCATCGCCGAAGATCGCTTCCTGATTGTCCATAACGGCGAGGTTAAAGCCGATCTTGTGCTGTCGAAGCTGTCTTCCACCGCACCGGAATACGACCGCCCGTGGGAGCTTACGCCCGAAGCCGAAGAACTGGCCGAGGTCCCGCAGATCGACCCGATCGACGGCCTGCGCGCCCTCCTCGCTTCGCCGAACTATGCGGGCAAGCAATGGGTGTACGAACAATACGACACCATGGTCATGGCCGACACCGCGCGCACGCCGGGTCTGGGTGCGGGCATGGTTCGCGTGCATGGCACAGACAAGGCATTGGCCTTCACCAGCGATGTCACCCCCCGCTATGTGCGCGCCAACCCGGTTGAGGGTGGCAAGCAGGCCGTCGCCGAAGCGTACCGCAACCTGACTGCCGTTGGGGCAAAACCACTGGCCACCACCGACAACCTGAATTTCGGAAACCCCGAAAAGCCCGAGATCATGGGCCAGTTTGTTGGCGCAATTCAGGGTATCGGCGCTGCGGTCGCCGCGCTGGACATGCCCATCGTGTCGGGCAACGTGTCGCTGTATAATGAGACCGACGGTCAAGCGATCCTGCCTACCCCGACCATTGGCGCGGTTGGCCTGTTGGACCACACCGACGAAATCATCGGTAACGAGGTCCGCGAAGGCCACGTCGCGCTGGTCATCGGCGAAACAAATGGGCATCTGGGTCAGTCGGCCCTTCTGGCCGAAGTGTTCAACCGCGAAGACGGCGACGCGCCGCATGTCGATCTCGACGCCGAAAAGCGCAATGGTGAGTTTATCCGCTCCAATCGCGAGATGATCAAGGCCTGCACCGACCTGGGTGATGGCGGCCTGGCCCTGGCGGCTTTTGAACTGGCCGAAGCCGCAGGTGTCGGCGTTCACCTCGACGAAGCCTCGACCGAATTTTTGTTTGGCGAAGATCAGGCCCGTTATCTGGTCGCCTGCAACTTTGACCAGGCCGAGGCGCTGATGATCGCAGCAGGTCAGGCCGGTGTTCCGCTGGTCTCGGTTGGTCGCTTTACTGGTGACGTTGTCAAAGTCGGCAATTCCGAGGCCCCTCTGGCCGAGTTGACGGACACGTTCCGCGACAGCTTTGCCGCCGCCGTGGCCTGATCATATCTTGAAGCTAATTCGCGATACCTGCGCCCATATTGGCGCAGGTATTGTCGTTTCAGGCCCCTTATCACACCCTTGCGCGCCCCGCCCGGGCGCTCTACATCTTGAGAAAGACCTTCAGGAGTTACCTACATGCCGATGAGCACCCACGAAATCGAACACCTGCTGCGCGAAGCCTTTCCGGATGCAGAAATTCAGGTCGGCGGGCATGACGGCGTTCATATGTCCGCCATGGTCGTGGACGAGAGCTTTCGCGGGAAAAATCGGGTGCAGCAACAACGCGCGGTCTATGCTGCGTTGAAAGGCAAGATGGACGGCCCGGATGGAGAATTACACGCATTGGCGTTGACGACGAAAGTGCCTGAATGACGATCACGTTCTGGATTTACACGATTAGCGGTTTACTGGCATGTGTCGGTTTCGTGTTGATTCTGAAATCAACTTTCGGCAAATCCAAATACAAACAGAAACGCGGCGCAACACCCAGCCAGAACGCGAGCTTAGTTGCGTCTACAACAGACTCGGGTAAAGGAGGTGGCGTTAGTGCAATGCCGATACCTCGAGATCCTCGGCAATATACTAAAGCAATGTCCCCAAAAAAATGAATGGCTGGCTGTTCTGGATAGGTGTAATCGCAGCATTGATAGTTGCCGCCGCATTGATCGAAGCCTATGTGAAACGCAACCGGAAACGTAACCTCGCCGATATGCGTCCCGATCCGGACAATATCAGCAAGGTTGGCGGCATTGAAAGATACGGGCTGGATCCGCTGGCCCTGGCGCAAGCCGAACACCGGCGGTTAGAGGAAGAAGGATGGGACCCCGACCCGTCACAGAATGAAACGGCGGCCCCCGATGCGGGCAAAGAGGACAAGCAAGATGACCGACGTTAAGACCCAGATCGACGACACAGTCAAAGCCAACGACGTGGTGCTGTACATGAAAGGCACCAAAGAGATGCCGCAATGCGGGTTCTCGTCCCGCGTGGCCGGTGTGCTGAACTATATGGGTGTGGACTACACCGATGTGAATGTCCTCGCCGATGACGAAGTACGTCAGGGCATTAAGGACTATTCCGACTGGCCGACCGTTCCGCAACTGTATGTCAAAGGCGAGTTCGTTGGCGGCTGCGACATTATCACCGAGATGACCCTGTCTGGCGAGTTGGACACGCTGTTTGACGACAGCGGTGTCGGCTACAACAAAGAAGCAGCCGACAAGATCCGCGAAGCAAACGCTTGATCAGCGGCTGACGCAATTATCCAGAATGACCTGCTCACTGGCGGCATCCGATCCTGTCGCCAGAAAGCTCACCGTTGCGTCCCATCCTTTTGAGCGCAGGATGTACGTCCCTGTCCCTCCGCTGGATTCATAGCGTATGCCGGAACCGCTTTGGACCTGACGCAGAGTGACCAATTGGTTGTCTACCATCATTGCTGCTGCACTCGACCCGTCCGGCGCGTTGAAATAGGCCACTTCCAATGGCACGCCGTTCTGGCATGTGAATGTCACTGGCAGAATGTCGATCTCAGCCCAAGCCAAGCCACCGGGCAAAGCAAATGCCACGGCGCAGGCGACCGTCTTTACAGAGTTCATCCCGCTGACTTCTCCTCGATCACGGATGCCAAGGCTTCGGCCCGCGCGGCTATTTCCGCCAGCGTGTCCGTCACTGACGGAGGTACCACGGCCACCTCGATACGCTCAGGCTCGGGCTGTGGCATGTTTCTGAGAGTTCGAAGCTCGGTCTCAACCTCGGCCAGCTTTGCCTCGAGCGCCTTGATCTTGTCATCGGTTCCGGCGGCCTTGTCGGCCAGCATCAGCCCGGCCATCAGCAGCATCCGTGATTCTGGCATGCGCCCGATCTGATCAGACAAAACTTGCGCCTCGTCATCCAGCAATTTGGCAGCCGAATGCAGGAACGCTTCTTCCCCCTCCTGGCACGAGACATCAAAGCCGCGGCCACCGATTTGAATAGTCAATTCGGGCATTATTCAACCTCTCCTTCTGCCAGTTTCGCCTTCGACAGCAACGGCTCTAACCGCGCCAGAACTGCGTGCGCTTCGGCAGCGTCGGTTGCTTGTGCGGCGCGCGTCGCCTCAAGTTCGGCCACTGTTGCGCGGTTAAGCAGATCAGCATCCGGCACGCCGTCTTCGGCGGCGGCGCGCAGTTCATCCACCGATTGCCGCAACTGTTCATTCGCCTTGCGCATGCGTTGCAGATCGTCATCCAGACGGGACATCGCCGCCCCGTGACTGGATCGCTCAGCGCGCAACATATCCAGCTCGGCGCTCAACTCGGCGACGCGTTCGCTGTCCGCCAGTTCAGACCGCAGGCGCGCGTTTTCGGCTTCGACACCCTGTGTCGCAGCCGCGGCGGCCTTGAGCTGAGCATTTTCGGCCTTTAGCGCCTCAACCTCATCCTGATTTTCCAGCGCGGCCTTAGCCGCGGCCAACTCGGCGCGGGCGGCCTCAACCGAGGCCAGTTTTGCCTGCGCCTCTGCCAATTGCTCGCGCAATGCCCCGTTTTCCGGGCTTTCAACGGGCGTGGTCCGCAGCCGTTCCATGTCCGAACGCATGGCGTCGACTTCTAGTTCGTGGCGCTCTTTCAGCGATTTCAGACGTTCTTCCAACTGCGCATTGGCGACACGTTCATCATCCAATGCCGTCCGCAGAGCGTCATCTGCACCACCGCTGACCGGAGACGTATCCCGCAGCGTATCGACGCCGGTCCCTATCCGATCCATTGCAGCAACAATACGGCGATGTAATTCTTCGATCTGGCTCATGCCCCTGCCACCTCTTAACCAAGGTTCCTTGTATCGCGGATATTCCGAATCAATATCATCCACGTCTTGCCCTAGTCTAACCTAACGAGGCGGAAAATACCCACTGTTTGCTTTCAACAACTTGGGCAGCTTTCTTGAACTACTACCTCATCAGAAATCCCGGTTCTACTTGCACTTTGGAGGGTGGATGGTATTGAGCGCCACATCTGCCTGTAATCCAAAGGAACAACGCCCGTGGACCTGACTGCGCTGCGCAATGCAAACCCCGAACACTGGGACAAAGCTGCGGCCATCCGCACCCTGACCCTTGACGCCGTCGCCGCCGCCAATTCCGGCCATTCCGGTATGCCGATGGGCATGGCCGACGTTGCGACCGTGCTGTTCGAAAAGCACCTGAAATTCGACGCCTCGGCCCCGAATTGGCCTGACCGCGACCGGTTTATCCTGTCGGCGGGTCACGGTTCGATGCTGATCTATTCGCTGCTGTATTTGACCGGCCACGGCGACGTGACCCTTGAGGAAATCAAGAACTTCCGCCAGTTGGGTGCAAAGACAGCTGGTCACCCGGAGAACTTCCTGGTTGATGGCATCGAAACCACGACCGGCCCGCTGGGCCAAGGCATCTCGAACGCGGTGGGCTTTGCCATGGCCGAAGAAATCCAGCGCGCGCATTATGGCAAGAAGGTTGTGGATCACTATACCTATGTGATCGCCGGCGACGGCTGCCTGATGGAAGGCGTCAGCCAAGAGGCAATCACCTTGGCCGGTCGTCATGAGCTGAGCAAGCTGATCGTCTTCTGGGACAACAACAACATCACAATCGACGGCACCGTCGATATGGCTGATCGCACCGATCAGGTGCGCCGTTTCGCAGCCTCGGGCTGGCACGTAATCGAGATTGACGGGCATGATCCGCAAGCCATCGACACAGCCATCGTACAGGCAAAAAAGTCGAATAAACCGACCATGATTGCCTGCGAAAGCCACATCGCATTGGGTCACGCGGCTCAGGATACCTCGAAAGGTCACGGCGCGCTGACCGATCAGGACCAACTGAAGGCTGCGAAAGAAGGCTATGGCTGGCCGCATGACGCGTTCCATGTGCCCGCCGAAGTGAAATCCGCATGGGAGGCCATCGGTTCCCGCGGCGTCGCCGAGCGTACGGCTTGGGAAGAACGTTTCGCGCAGTTGTCCGAACGCAAGCAAGCCGAATTCAACCGCGCCTATGCGTTTGAAGCGCCCAAAAAACTGGCCGGTGCGATCCGCGCGTTCAAAAAGCAGATCTCGGAAGATCAACCGAAACTGGCCACTCGCGCTTCGTCCGAAAAGGTTCTGAATGTCGTGAACCCGATCATGACCGAAACCGTGGGCGGTTCGGCTGACCTGACCGGTTCGAACAATACCAAATCAGCCGATATGGGGGTCTTCCTACCGGAAAATCGTAAGGGCCGTTACATCCATTACGGAATCCGCGAACACGGCATGGCTGCAGCAATGAACGGTATGGCCCTGCACGGCGGCATTCGCCCTTATGGCGGTACGTTCATGGCGTTCACCGACTATGCCCGTCCGTCCATGCGTCTGGCAGCGCTTATGAAGGTTCCTTCGGTCTTCGTGATGACTCACGACTCGATCGGTCTGGGCGAAGACGGTCCGACCCACCAGCCGGTCGAGCATCTGGCAATTTCGCGCGCGACCCCGAACACCTATGTGTTCCGCCCCGCAGATTCTGTGGAAACCGCCGAAGCGTGGGAACTAGCCCTGACGTTCAAGGACAGCCCCTCCGTTCTGTCGCTGACCCGTCAGGGCGTTCCGACCGTACGCACGGAACACAAAGCCAAGAACCTGACCGCGCAAGGCGCATATGTGCTGGCTGATGCCGAAGGCAAACGTCAGGCCATCCTGATCGCAACGGGTTCCGAGGTTTCTTTGGCTATGGAAGCCAAAGCGATGCTTGAGGCTGAAGGCATCGGTACTCGCGTCGTGTCCATGCCCTGTATGGAGTTGTTCGCACAGCAGGACGAAGCCTATCGCAAGCGCGTTCTGCCCGGTGGTCCGGTCCGCGTCGGTATCGAAGCCGCCGTTCGCGCCGGTGGCTGGGATCGCTGGCTATTGGGTGAGCGTGGCCGCGAAGCCAAGGCCGGCTTCATCGGTATGTCCAGCTTCGGCGCGTCCGCTCCGGCGAATGAGCTGTACAAGCATTTTGGCATCACTGCCGAGGCGACCGTTGCTAAGGTCAAGGAATTACTGGGACTATAATCCAGCACACGAAGAATAAGGCAAAGGGCGGCATCAGCCGCCCTTTTTATTTTCATTTCAATGTGTTGCGGTCTTCTTTGATAGCAATGGCCCGATCACCTTGGTGGCTACAGGAATCAGAACAAAGCCCCACGCCAGACCAAACACACCATCCATTGCTGCTTTGGAAATCCATTCGACAGCCCCTACCCAGCCGTCTGACACGGAAAGCCCAATCGCATATGCCCAGTCGTGGATGTGATGGCCCAGCCAGCCGAAGCCCAGAACTTCCATCCCGTGAATGATGATCGACCCGCCGACCCACAGCATCGCCGCGGTCCCAACAATAGACAGGGTCTTCATCACACCGGGCATTGCCTTGACCAATCCACGCCCCAGCCCGCGCCCGACAGGTGTCGGGGCATTGTTTGCCAGAAACAATCCGACATCATCCATCTTCACGATCAACGCGACCGAGCCATAGACGGCCACCGTCACCCCGATGCCCACAACCGCCAGAGTCGCCGCCTGCATCCACAGATTCGGCGCCTCGATCGCGGCCAGTGCGATGGTCATGATTTCAGCGGACAGGATGAAATCCGTTTTGATCGCACCTTTGACTTTCTGCTCCTCTAGATGGCCAGGGTCGCGCACGTTCATGTCTTCATCAATGGCATGGCTGCCATGTGGAAACAGAACATGAAATATTTTTTCAGCCCCCTCGAAGCATAAGTAAGACCCACCGATCATAAGCAGCGGCGTAATAAGCCAGGGCGCAAAATTGGCCAGCAAAAGGGCCACAGGCAGCAACAGCACGATCTTGTTGAATACCGATCCACGCGCAATCCGCCAGATGATTGGCAACTCGCGCGCAGGCGCAAAACCCTGAACGTATTTCGGAGTGACGGCTGCATCGTCAATAATCACCCCTGCCGTCTTGGCCCCGGCCTTTCCCGCCGCCGCCACCACGTCGTCCACCGACGCCGCTGCAACCTTGGCGATCCCCGCCACGTCATCCAAAAGAGCCAAAAGACCGCTCATCGCGCTACCTTTCCTGTCACCTGCCGCCTCAGGAACCTACCCAATCTTACAGCCAGTGCAAGCGTTAGCGCAATCGTACGAAGTTTGCGCTAACACATTAAAAATATGCCGCTTTTGCTCTTTTGAGATTCACCAATCGCGGCTATATGGCCTGCAAGGCAAGCGCATTTGGAGACGTCACATGACCATAAAGGTCGGCATCAATGGTTTTGGCCGTATCGGCCGCTGTACCCTGTCGCATATTGCAGCGTCAGGCCGGAACGATATCGAAGTTATCAAGGTCAACGCGACCGGGCCGCTGGAAACTTCGGCTCATCTGCTGAAATACGACAGCGTTCATGGACGGTTTCCGCGCGACATCGCCATCAATGGCAACACCATGGATCTGGGCCGCGGCCCGATGGAGATGTTCTCGACCTACGACATGAACGAGCTGGATTGGGAAGGCTGCGACGTCGTTCTGGAATGCACCGGCAAATTCAATGACGGCACCAAGGCGAAAACGCACCTCGAGCGTGGCGCTGGCAAGGTTCTGTTGTCCGCACCGGGCAAGAACGTCGACAAAACCATCGTGTTTGGTGTGAACCACAACACGCTGACCGCCAACGACAACATGGTCTCGAATGGGTCTTGCACCACGAACTGCCTTGCTCCGCTTGCCAAGGTTCTGGACGAAGGTGTCGGCATCGAAAACGGCATCATGACCACGATCCACGCCTATACTGGCGACCAGCCGACCCTGGATCGCCGTCACAGCGATCTGTATCGCGCCCGTGCCGCTGCCATGTCGATGATCCCGACATCGACCGGAGCTGCGAAAGCACTGGGTGAGGTTCTGCCGAACCTGAAAGGCCGTCTGGACGGTTCCGCCATCCGCGTACCTACCCCGAACGTGTCGGCGGTGGACCTGACTTTCCGCTCATCGCGCGAAGTGTCTGTCGAAGAGGTCAATGAAATCGTTCGCGAAGCCGCGCTTGGCCCGATGCAGCGCGTTCTGGGTTATGAACCCGCGCCGCTGGTTTCGACCGATTTCAACCACACCGAAGAAAGCTCGATCTTTGCGCCGGAACAAACCCGCGTTGTAGACGGCCGCCTTGTCCGGGTTCTGGCCTGGTACGACAACGAATGGGGCTTCTCGGTTCGCATGGCCGATGTCGCCGTTGCCATGGGTCGGCTTAACTAAGACCGGTTTGAAATCTTGAACATTTTTGCCCGCTCAGGTTATCTGGGCGGGCATTTTCGTTCGGGGCCGCTATGACCAACCAAATCGCTATCTGGCTTGGCCTCTTGATCCTTGGCGGGTTGATTCTGGACTACGCCATCTTTGGACCCGAACATTTGGTTTTCCTCGCGAAAAAGCTTTACGCCTTTCTGAATTGGCTGGCTTTCTGGCGCTGACAGAGGTTTTGCTTGACTTTTCCGCTCATCTGGCTTTGTTAGCGCTAACTTTACTAAAGTCGAAATTCGGACGGAGCGGAACATGACACTCAAGCTGGCAATCAACGGATTTGGTCGGATCGGACGCGGAGTTCTGCGTGCAGTGATGGAATCGGGACGCACAGATGTAGAAATTGTTGCCATCAACGATTTGGCAAAACCCGAGATGAACGCTCATCTGTTCGAGTTCGACAGCGTACATGGCCGTTATTCCAACAAGGTGACATTGACCGACGAACGCCTGGACGTTGGCGCAGGCCCCATTCGTCTGTCCAGCGAGCGCGACCCCGAAGCGCTAGATTGGTCGGATATCGACGTAGTTCTGGAATGCACAGGCGTTTTCCGCACCCGCGAAGCGGCTGAACGTCACCTGAAAAACGGTGCCAAGAAAGTCCTGATCTCTGCGCCTGCGCGGGGCGAAGGTGCCGTCAAAACAATCGTCTATGGTGTGAATGAGCATGAGCTGACAGCCGGGGATACCGTTGTTTCAAATGCTTCATGTACCACCAACTGCTTGTCGCCAGTTGCCGCCGCGCTGGATGCCGGGCTTGGCATCGTCCATGGCAACATGACCACGGTCCATGCGTATACCGCCAGCCAGCCAGTTCACGATGCCGCGGGTAAAGACCCCTATCTGTCGCGCGCTGCGGCTTTGTCGATGATCCCGACCACCACGGGTGCCGCAGCGGCTGTCGGTCTTGTCCTGCCGCAATTGGCAGGCAAGCTGACCGGTCAGGCCATCCGTGTTCCGACGCCCAACGTGTCTGTTGTCGATCTGGTTGCCGAAGTATCGCGCCCCACCAGCGAAGACGAGGTCAACGCGCTGTTCGTCGAGGCCGCCGCCAAAATACCGGGCGTTCTGGCCGCCGAAAGCCGCCCACTGGTGTCGATGGATTTCAACCACGATTCCCATAGCTCGACCGTGTCATTGGCCGAGACCAAAGTCACCGACGGCACATTGGTGCGCGTTCTGGCCTGGTATGACAATGAGTGGGGCTTTTCGAACCGGATGCTGGACACAGCCGCCGCGATGGGCGCGTTAGCCTAACCTTTCGCGCAATGCAGTATGAACGCGGGGCGTCACGAATTTCGACACGTCCCCGTTCAGGCGCGCGATTTCCTTAACCAGTTTCGATGCGATGGCCTGATGCCGTGCTTCGGCCATTAGAAAGACGGTTTCGATTGAATCGTCCAAAGCACGGTTCATTCCGACCATCTGGAATTCATACTCGAAATCCGCAACGGCCCGCAGCCCGCGAACAATGATTTGTGCACCCACATCGCGGGCGCAATCGATCAGAAGGTTTTCGAACGGATGAGCGACAATTTCGGTTCCGGTTTGTTCAGACAAAAGTGCACATTCCGCCTCGATCATGGCCACGCGCTCTTCCAGAGAAAACAACGGTCCCTTATCGCGGTTGATCGCTACTCCAATCACTAGCTTGTCGACCAAAGCCGAGGCGCGCCGGATAATGTCAATATGGCCCAGAGTTATCGGGTCAAAGGTTCCGGGGTATAGACCAACCCGCATCACGCTCTCCTGCGTTCTGGAAATTCTGCGTCAGCAAACATAACTTTGCTGTCGGCGCAAGAGGTTGCTATCGCAACCAGCCCCGTCAGTGACCCATAATCATACCTTGAAGGGCATCCTTTTCCATCGCCAGCTCGGCCAATTGCGCCTTGACCACATCGCCCAGGGTCACAATGCCTATCAGCTTACCCTCTTCGACCACGGGCATGTGGCGAAAGCGGCCTTCAGTCATGCGGGCCATGATGTCTTGCACGGTGGCCTGTCGTGTGGTGGTGATCAGATCCTTTGTCATGTAAGAGCTGACCGGCTGCGTCAAACATCCGCTGCCACTGGCAGCCAATTCACGAACGATATCGCGTTCAGACAGAATGCCGGTTGCCGTCTGACCACCATCTTCGGAAACGATGACGGTACCAATGCGCTTTTCAGCAAGGATTTTCGCAGCCTCCGACACAGTCATCGAAGGCTCGACCGTCACGACGCTGTCTGTCGCCTTGGATTTTAGAATGCCCTGAACGAGCATGAAAGCACCTCCGGAATAATGAATTTATCCAAAGCGTTGCGCGATTGTGTCGACCTGTCAAGCGTTGGCATCGGCTTCAAGCCGCGCAACTTCGTCACGGATGCCTTGCGTTAAAGCCTCGGCAAAGCGGTTTAACCGTTCGTTGCGCTGATCGCCCTGATGCCGGACAAGATAGAAGCTTCGCGTCAAACCCACTTGATCCGTCAAGATTTTCCGCAGGTTTGGATGGAACGGCAAAGTAAAGTCATGGGCAACACAAACACCGGTACCCAACGAAACCTGTCGCAATTGAACCGAGACCGAATTCGATGCAAGTGCGACACGGTCAACGCCAATATCGTTGAGATAGTCCAGCTCTCGGTCAAAGATCATATCCGGGATGTAACCAATCAGGCGGTGCCCCTTAAGATCGTTGACTGAACCAATAGGCGCATGGCGATCCAGATAATCCTGCGTGGCCACCATATGCAGCTTATAATCGCTGATCTTCTTGACCAACAACCTTCCTGCTGTGGGCGCGCTGACAGTTACGGCCATGTCGGCCTCACGCCGGGATAGGTTGATGATCCTTGGCAGCGCCAGGATCTGGATGTCCAGATCAGGGTTGGCATCACTGATTTTCGCACAAACCTGTGGCAACAGGTAATTGGCGCTGCCATCGGGCGCACCAATCCGTATCTGCCCACTGAGGGATTTGGTCGAGCCAGTGACCACACCAGCCGCCGCGCGCATCGCCTCTTCGGCCTGCAAACCGTGGTCCAACAGGCGTTCACCTGCGGCGGTCAGGATGTATCCCTGTTGCGACTTCGTAAACAACAGCGCATCCAATGTTGTCTCAAGCCGCGCAATGCGCCGCCCTACAGTTGCAGGATCAATCTTGAGGATACGGCCCGCCGATGACAGGCTTTCCTCGCGCGCGACGGCCAGGAAAACCCGCATATCATCCCAGTTCGGATTCATATTTTCCCTTTTGCATTTTTGCAAAGCAATTTTGAAACATTGCCTCTGTTCACCAAATTTTTGCAAGTCTATTTTGCCGACAGATCTACCCGGAAGGAATTTGTCATGCAGAACCTGACCCACTATATCAACGGCGAGAATGTAGAAGGTACATCTGGCCGTTTCGCCGACGTGTTCAACCCCGCCACCGGCGAGGTTCAGGCCCATTGCCCGATGGCCAGCGTTACCGAAACCGAAGCTGCGATTGCCGATGCCGCTGCTGCTCAACCTAAATGGGGAGCAACGAACCCCCAGAAACGTGCTCGCGTGATGATGGCAATGGTTGGCTTGATGAACCGCGACATGGACAAACTTGCCGAAGCGCTGAGCCGCGAGCACGGCAAAACCATCCCCGATGCCAAGGGTGACCTTCAGCGTGGCCTGGAAGTGATCGAGTACTGCATCGGCGCACCGCAGATGCTGAAGGGTGAGTTTACCGACAGCGCAGGTCCCGGCATTGACATGTATTCGATGCGCCAGCCTCTAGGTGTTGTCGCCTCGATCATGCCGTTCAACTTCCCAGCCATGATGCCTCTGTGGCATGTCGGCCCGGCTTTGGCCTGCGGCAACGCGGTGGTACTGAAACCGTCCGAGCGCGATCCTTCCGTGCCGCTGATGCTGGCAGAACTGTTCGTCGAAGCTGGCCTTCCCAAGGGCGTATTCCAAGTCGTGAACGGCGATAAGGAAGCGGTCGACACTCTGCTTGACAGCGAAATCATTCAAGGCGTCAGCTTTGTCGGTTCAACACCGATCGCGCAATATATCTATTCCCGCGCAACCGCAAACGGGAAGCGTGCACAATGCTTTGGCGGTGCGAAGAACCATATGATCATCATGCCGGATGCCGATCTGGATCAAGCCGCCGACGCTCTGGTCGGAGCTGGTTTCGGAGCAGCTGGCGAACGCTGCATGGCAATTTCGGTTGCTGTACCCGTAGGCGAAGAGACCGCCGACGCGTTGATCGAGAAACTGATTCCGCGTGTCGAGAAACTGAAGGTTGGCCCCTACACCGCCGGGGACGATGTTGATATGGGACCGGTTGTAACCGGTGCTGCCAAAGAGCGTATTCTTGGCCTGATTAACTCGGGTGTTGAACAAGGTGCAAAGCTGGTCGTCGACAACCGCGATTTCAGCTTGCAGGGATATGAAGACGGCTTCTTTGTTGGCCCGCACCTCTTCGACCATGTCACACCCGACATGGACATATACACCCAAGAAATCTTTGGCCCAGTTCTGTCCACCGTTCGCGCAGGTTCGTATGAAGAAGCGCTGAAGTTGGCGATGGACCATGAATATGGCAATGGTACCGCGATCTACACCCGCGATGGCGATACCGCGCGTGACTTTGCGAGCCGTGTCAACATCGGCATGGTCGGCGTCAACGTTCCGATCCCGGTTCCGCTGGCCTATCACACCTTTGGTGGTTGGAAAAAGTCCATGTTTGGTGACCTGAACCAGCACGGCCCAGACAGCTTCAAGTTCTACACCCGCACCAAAACCGTGACTTCGCGCTGGCCGTCGGGCATCAAAGAAGGTGGCGAGTTCAACTTCAAAGCGATGGACTGATCTGCATCCGCAAAACTGCCTACCACCAATACCGGCCCCCAACGGGCCGGTATTTTTTGGCGAAGTATTGCCACAGTGGATAAGAAAATCCCGGCTTCACGATAAATTCACAGCTCTGCCACTGGAAAAGCAACTAAAGCGACAATAGTTTGTTGCCAATTTCCTAGTTTTGAGCAGTACGAATACCGGAGGCCGCTTTGTCAAATCCGTACATGACCCGCCGCTCTGCCCTGTTGGGCGCAGCTTCTCTTTTGGCGACGCCCGCCTTGGTGCGCGCTCAAAGCTCTGATGCCTTCCCGGTGGATGAAGAGGCCATCAGCACGCAATTGCCAGTACGCCGCAATGTGTCGTCGTTCTCGCAACAGAACTGGCAAGACCACTTCGATGAGCTGGGTGTCGGCTGCCTGCTGGCCGATATCACTAGCCGAGCAGTGCATTACTGGGGACCGGACGGAACGTATAAGCTGTACCCCAGCTCAGTTCCGATGAGCGAAGAGCTTACCAAGCGCGGCTATACCGAGGTCAAGCGCAAGACTGAAAATCCAAGCTGGACTCCAACCGCGTCTATGCGTGAACGTGATCCATCCCTGCCCGTACGCATGGAAGGTGGCGATCCCGGCAACCCGTTGGGAACTCGCGCCATGTATCTGGGCTGGCCCGCTTATCTGGTGCATGGCACCCATGACACGCGCAAGATTGGCCGCCAAAGCTCGTCAGGGTGTATCGGCCTTTACAACCAGCACGTTGAGGAACTGTACCCTCTGGTCCAGGTTGGAACTCAGGTCAGACTGGTTTGACAAAAAAGCCCCGGCCACCAGGACCGGGGCTTTCTACTTAGCGGGGGTCGTTATTCCGGCAGGATCACCGCATCAATTACATGGATCACGCCATTGCTGGCTTCAATGTCGGCCTGCACAACTTTGGCATCATTGACCTTGACGCCTTTTTTGGCGTTCACGCTCAGCTGGTCGCCCTGTACCGTGCGAACCTTAGCGCGTTTGCCGGCAATATCACCTGACATCACCTTGGCCGGGACCACGTGATAGGTCAAAATCTCGACCAGTTGATCCTTATTTTCCGGCAACAGCAGCGTTTCAACCGTGCCTTCAGGCAACGCGGCAAAAGCTTCGTCTGTGGGTGCAAAAACGGTGAACGGTCCATCACCTTTTAACGTGTCAACCAGACCTGCGGCCTGCACAGCGGCGACCAGAGTGTTGAACGATCCGGCCGAAACGGCGGTGTCCACGATGTCGGCAGCTTGTGCCTTGACGGGCAGTGCAAGTGCAAGTGCGGCGGCGGCGCCCATGAATGTGCGGCGAAACATGGCTGTTATCTCCTCTCCAGCTTGTTATGGAAAGGGGTACGGAGGTTCAGCCAGCCCGGATCACTTTTCTTTGACTTGAATCCAGATACTCTGCGCGCGCCCGTCTTTGAGAAACGGCAATGCTTCAACCGCATCAGGACGATCCTGTTGCAGGAAGTACCCCGGCCAAAGCAATGAATACGCGCCGGATTGCAACAAAGCATGCAGGATGTACTGCTCTCCCCATCCGGGGCAATCATAGAAGAACCGCTTGGGGTACTCGAAGGGCAGAAAAACATCATGTACGTGAATCACCACACCCGGCTTTAGCGCGGGAATGATGCGGCAGAACAGATGTGCCACGTCGTTGCTCATCCGTACGACGTGGCTGGAATCGATGAACAGAACGTCACCTGCTTCAAGCTGATCGAACAGCGCCGGATCGACCTCTTCCAGCCGCTTCTGTTCAAAGTGATCGACGACATGCGCGATATCCGCCCGTGGATACGGATCAATCGCAGTGATCTGCGTATCCAAACCGCCGTCGATGATGGCCTGCCGGGTGACGCGGGTTGAATTGCCGCAGCCGACCTCAATCACGCGTTTGGGCGCGAACCGCCGGATCATCAGGTACAACGCGTCAGCATCCGGGCTGTCGTAATATCCATTGCCCAGGCGATAGCCGGTTTGATTGCGCGCAGGGTCTTTCAACGCCTCCAATGCGGCAGCGTGCTGACCATACTCTGCAACCAGCTCGGTGATATCAAATCCCTCCATCCCCGGCGACAAGGCATAGGCCGGGCGGGTCAACCCGCCTGCCCTTTCAAACGCCTCAAGCCGCGCACGCTCGTCCAGTTCCGTGACCTTATCGACCAGCTTCACCCCCAACTCATCAAGGGCTGCGTTGATCTGCGGGAATTTTCTGGGTTTCACGGGCGGCTCCACTTGGCGGTTCGTGTGTTCCATACCTTTGCAGGCCGGGCTTGTGCAAGAAGAGCCACCCCAAACGCTTGGCAAAACAGAAATTTCCGTATTCACTGGTCGGATTAGTAGTACGAGGGTCGCCATGCAGCAAGAGTTCACGCTGGGCATAGAAGAAGAGTATCTGCTGGTCGATCGCGACAGCCTGCAACTTGCGCAAGCACCCACCGCCTTGATGGAGGCTTGCCAAGCGGATTTCGAAGGACAGGTCAGCCCCGAATTCCTGCAATGCCAGATCGAAGTCGGCACCCGGCCACATTCAACAGTCAAGTCAGCCCGAGAAGACTTGAAACGCCTACGTTCATGCGTTGCGAGTCGGGCTGCAGAATACAACCTCGCGCCAATTGCCGTGTCCTGCCACCCGTTTGCCGACTGGAAAAAACAGCACCACACCCGTAAGGATCGCTATGACGCGCTGCAACATGCCCTTGGTGGCGTGGCCCGGCGCATGTTGATCTGCGGGATGCACGTTCACGTTGGTGTCGAAGACCCTGCCCTGCGCGCTGACCTAATGCCTCAGCTGTCCTACTTCTTGCCGCATCTGTTGGCCCTGTCGACGTCGTCGCCCTATTGGAACGGAGAGGATACGGGCCTTTCCTCCTACCGCCTGACCGTGTTTGACAACCTGCCACGCACAGGGTTGCCACCGGTTCTGGCCAGTTGGTCGGATTATGAACGCACCACCGGCATTCTGGTCGAGTTGGGCGTGATCGAGGACACGACAAAGATTTGGTGGGACCTGCGCCCGTCACACCGATTTCCAACTCTGGAAACACGGATCATGGATGTGCAACCACGGTTGGAGCACACATTGTCGCTGGCCGCCCTGGCCCAAGCGCTGACCCGCATGCTGTGCCGCCTGAAGGATCGCAATCTGCGTTGGCGGCATTACGATCAGTTCCTGATCAGTGAAAACCGTTGGCGCGCGCAGCGCTATGGCGTGGGCGAAGGCTTGATCGACTTTGGCGACCGTTCCATCAAACCCATGCCCGAGCTGATGGGTGAACTGATGGGAATGCTGGCCGAAGACGCCGAGGCACTGGGCACCATGACCGAGTTGGCGCGCCTGCAGCAAATCGCACAGACCGGCACGTCGGCCACCCGACAGCGCCGCGTCCATGCCGAAGCTGCAGCACGCGGCGAAGATCCCGGCAAAGCCGTCGTGCAGCACCTGATCGAAGAATTTCATCACGATCTTTAATGCCCCTGCCGATTGCTGGCCGTGCAAAATTTCTGTAAGAATTCGGAAATAAACAGTCGTTCAATTCATTCGGCAGCGTGGGAGGCAAGCCTTGGATTTCGCACTAACAGAAGAGCAAACCGCAATCTTCGACATGGCGTATGATTTCGGGCAGGACAACATCGCCCCGAACGCTCGCCAGTGGGAGGCTGACGGAACCATCCCCAAAGACCTTTGGCCGCAAATTGGCGAGTTGGGGTTCGGCGGACTTTATGTCTCGGAAGACAGCGGCGGGTCCGGCCTTACCCGTCTGGACGCGACATTGGTGTTCGAAGCGCTGTCAATGGCTTGCCCTTCCGTCGCGGCCTTTCTGTCGATCCACAACATGTGCGCCAAAATGTTGGACAGTTTCGGAAGCGACGATCTGAAATCCCGCATCATGCCGGATGTGCTAAGCCTCAATACCATCCTCAGCTATTGCCTGACGGAACCCGGATCAGGCTCGGACGCGGCTGCACTGAAAACCCGTGCGGATCGCACGAATGAGGGGTATACGCTGAACGGCACCAAGGCCTTTATCTCGGGTGGTGGTTACTCTGATGCCTATGTCTGCATGGTGCGCACCGGCCAGGATGGGCCAAAGGGCATTTCAACGGTTTATGTCGAGGACGGCACGCCGGGCCTCAGCTTTGGCGCGCTGGAACAGAAGATGGGCTGGAAAAGCCAGCCGACAGCGCAGGTGCAATTCGATGACTGCCACATCCCGGCCGGAAATCTGGTGGGCACCGAAGGGGATGGGTTTAAATATGCGATGAAGGGTCTGGATGGCGGGCGGCTCAATATCGCCTCTTGTTCCCTGGGGGCTGCCCAGTCCGGGCTCAACATGACCTTGCAATACATGTCTGAACGCAAGGCATTCGGCCAATCGATCGACCAGTTTCAGGCGCTACAATTCCGGCTGGCGGATATGGAGATCGAACTGCAAGCCGCCCGTACCTTCCTGCGGCAGGCCGCCTGGAAGCTGGATCAGGGCACGCCCGATGCCACCAAGTTTTGCGCCATGGCCAAGAAATTTGTGACCGAGACTGGATCGAAAGTTGTCGACCAATGCCTGCAATTGCATGGTGGCTATGGTTATCTGGCCGATTATGGCATCGAAAAACTGGTGCGCGATCTGCGCGTTCACCAGATTCTGGAAGGCACCAATGAAATCATGCGGGTCATCGTCGCCCGTCAAATGCTTGCCGAACACTGAGGAACTCATGCCAGACATCGACATCCGCATCACTGGTCGCGCCGGGCGCATCACCCTGACCCGACCAAAGGCCCTGAACGCGATGACCTATGATATGTGCATGGCCATCGACACGGCCCTGCGCAACTGGCGCGAAGATGATGCCGTGGATCTGGTCATCTTGGACGCCGAAGGCGACAAGGCCTTTTGTGCGGGCGGCGATATCGCCGACCTTTACGCGTCAGGTTGCAAGGGGGATTTCGATTATGGACGTACCTTCTGGCGCGATGAATACCGGCTGAATGCGCTGATCTTCGAATACCCCAAACCGGTCATCAGCTTTCTGCAGGGTTTCACCATGGGCGGTGGCGTGGGCATTGGATGCCATGGCAGCCACCGGATCGTTGGGGAAAGCTCGAAGATTGCTCTGCCGGAATGTTCGATTGGGCTTTTGCCGGATGTTGGCAGCACAATGATGCTGGCGCTGGCCCCCGGTCGTCTAGGCGAATACCTGGGCACAACCGGTCATCGAATGGGCCCCGGAGACGCCGTCTTTGCCGGTTTTGCCGACCACTTCATCCCGATATCGGATTGGTCCGCCTTAATCGAGATGCTCGAGGCTTCGGGTGATGCCGAACTGATTGCAAAACATTCCACGCCGCCGCCCGAAAGCACATTGGAACAACAGCACTCCGTTATCGAAGCCCTATTCGCCGGGGAAAGCCTGGGCGATGTCCTGAACGCATTGACCCATTCCAGCGACGCAATGGCTGCGGACGCGCTGACGCTGATGGGCCGCAATTCGCCGCTGTCGATGGCTTGTACGGTCGAAGCGCTGCATCGCCTACGGGGGCCCAGCCTGACGCTGCGCAAGGCGTTGGAACTGGAATACCGCTATACGTTCCGCGCGATGGAGCATGGCGACTTTCTGGAAGGAATTCGGGCTCAGATCATCGACAAGGACCGTAATCCACAATGGCGGTTTGCCGACCAATCCGTACCAGCGGTGGCAGTGTCGAAAATGCTGCAGCCACTGGGCAAAGACATGCTGACATTTGAGGAGGTTTGAGAGATGAAAATCGGGTTTATCGGTCTGGGCAATATGGGCAATCCAATGGCCGCCAATCTGGCAAAAGCCGGGCATGAGGTGACTGGTTTTGACATGGCCGAGGTCAGTGTCGCTGGTGTCGCCATGACCGGTTCGGGGGCCGAAGCTGCCGCAAACGCCGATATCGTCATCACCATGCTGCCAAACGGAAAAATCTTGCGCGCTGTCGGGGATGAGATCATCCCTGCAATGCAATCCGGGACTGTGTGGATCGATTGTTCAACCGTCGATGTCGACAGCGCCCGCGCTGCCGCGGATCAGGCAAAACAGGCTGGAATTCTGGCGGTAGATGCCCCTGTTTCGGGTGGAATCGGCGGCGCAGCGGCTGGCACTTTGACTTTCATGGCAGGTGGCAGCGATGCCGCATTTGCGAAAGCCGCGCCGCTGTTCGATATCATGGGTCAAAAAGCCGTTCATTGCGGTGAATCCGGCGCCGGTCAGGCTGCCAAGATCTGCAATAACATGATCCTAGGTGTCACCATGATTGCCACGTGCGAAGCTTTTGCGCTGGCAGATAAACTGGGCCTGGACAGGCAAAAGATGTTTGATGTGGTCAGCACATCCTCGGGCTATAGCTGGACCATGAACGCCTATTGTCCCGCACCCGGCGTGGGGCCGGAAAGCCCGGCAGACAACAATTACCAACCCGGTTTCGCCGCTGAATTGATGCTGAAAGACCTGCGTCTAAGCCAACAGGCCGCCGAAAGCTCGGATGCCGATACGCCGATGGGTCAAGCCGCAACCGCGCTTTATGAACAGTTCGTTGAGTCTGAGGGGGGATTGGGCATGGACTTCTCTGCCATGCTGCCGCGGTTCGAAAAGCGCGGTCGTAGTTAGGCGCGCTGCGTGGGCGGCTTCTTGCCCACGGGGTTGACCATACAGGAACCAACGGCCATTTGTCTTTAACTACGGCATGTTTGCAGAGGGAAGTTAGATGTCGCGAGTCTTAACTATTTCCACGTCAATCCTCGCGCTCGCGCTCAGCGCTGGGCTTGCCGACGCCGGGAACGGCAAAGGGAAAGCCGGGCATTGCCCTCCTGGACTGGCCAAGAAAGCCGTTCCGTGTGTGCCGCCGGGTCAGGTTAAGAACCTCTATCGCACGGGCGACTACATCAACCGCGACTATCGCTGGATCAACGACCCGTATCGCTATGGGCTGAACCGTGGCAGCTACATCCGCGCAGGTGACTATGTCTATCGAGTCGATCCTGATACACGAAAAGTGCTGAACCTTATCGGTGCGGTGGCTGACATCCTTAACTGAGAATCAGCGCCCTATTCCGCAGCAACACGCGCGCCCTCAAGCATCTGCTTCAGATACCGCCCCGTATGGCTGCGTTCCACTGCAGCCACATCCTCGGGCGTGCCGGTCGCGACGATCTCACCACCACCATCGCCACCTTCGGGGCCGATATCAATGATGTGGTCGGCGGTTTTCACAACGTCCAGGTTGTGTTCGATCACCACAACCGTATTGCCCTGATCGACCAGTTCATGCAGCACTTCCAACAGCTTACGGACGTCTTCGAAATGAAGACCGGTGGTTGGCTCGTCCAGGATATACAAAGTCCGCCCGGTTGAACGCTTGGACAACTCCTTTGACAGCTTCACCCGCTGCGCCTCACCACCAGACAGCGTAGTCGCCTGCTGACCGACCTTGATATAGCCAAGCCCGACCCGTGCCAGCGCATCCATCTTGTCGCGGATCGAGGGCACGGCCTTAAAGAACTCCTGCGCATCTTCCACTGTCATATCAAGAACATCGGCGATGGACTTACCCTTGAACTTGATCTCAAGCGTTTCGCGGTTGTAGCGCGCGCCCTTGCAGGTTTCGCAGGTGACGTAAACATCGGGCAGAAAGTGCATCTCGATCTTAATGACGCCGTCACCCTGACAGGCTTCGCACCGGCCACCCTTGACGTTAAAGCTGAACCGACCGGGCTTGTAGCCGCGCGCCTTGGCCTCCGGCAGACCGGCGAACCAGTCGCGGATCGGGGTGAAGGCCCCGGTGTAAGTTGCTGGATTCGAACGTGGAGTCCGCCCGATCGGACGTTGGTCAATATCGATGACCTTGTCCAGATGTTCCAACCCTTTGATCGTCTCACACGGCGCCGGGGTCTGTCGCGCACCGTTCAAACGCATCGAGGCCGTCTTGAACAGCGTTTCAATCGTCAACGTCGATTTGCCACCGCCCGACACTCCGGTCACGCAGACAAACTTACCCAGCGGGAAATCGGCGGTGACGTTCTTCAGGTTGTTGCCCGTCGCCTTGACCACCGAGACCCGTTTCTTATTCCCCTTGCGCCGTTCTGTTGGAACGGCAATTTCCCGTGTGCCTGCCAAATACTGACCGGTCATAGAGGCTGCATCTGAAGCGATCTGTTCAGGTGTGCCCTTACTGACCACCTGTCCGCCATGAACACCGGCTCCAGGTCCTATATCAAACACATAGTCGGCCTCACGGATTGCCTCTTCGTCATGTTCGACGACGATCACCGTGTTGCCCTGATCGCGCAGGTTCTTGAGCGTACCCAGAAGGCGGTCGTTGTCCCGCTGGTGCAGCCCGATTGAGGGCTCGTCCAGCACGTACAGAACGCCGGTCAGGCCGGAACCGATCTGGCTGGCCAGACGAATCCGCTGGCTTTCGCCCCCGGACAGTGTTCCACTTGAACGGGACAACGTAAGATATTCTAATCCAACGTTATTCAGGAATCCCAACCGTTCACGAATCTCTTTAAGGATTGCCCGTGCGATCTCATTCTTCTGAACGCTGAGATGGTTCGGAGCATCCTCGACCCACGCCAGAGCCTCTTTGATCGACATCTGAACAACCTGTCCCACATGCAGACCTGCGATCTTGACGGCCAAAGCCTCGGGGCGCAGGCGATACCCTTCGCAGGACCCACAGTGGCGGTTGTTCTGGTAGCGTTCGAACTCTTCCCTAATCCAGGCGCTGTCGGTCTCGCGATAACGGCGCTCCATATTGGGAATCACGCCCTCGAAACTGCGAGTGACCTGATACACCCGACCGCCTTCGTCATAACGGAACTGGATCTCCTCATCGCCAGACCCGCGCAAAAACACCTGTTGGACCTTTGGCGGCAGGTCTTTCCAAGGCGTATTCTTGTCGAACTCGTAATGCCGCGCGATGGCTTCGATGGTTTGCAGGAAATAGGGCGACTTTCCTTTGCGCCACGGGGCCAAGGCACCATCATAGAGTTTCAGCGTCTGGTCCGGCACTACAAGCCGTTCGTCAAAAAACAGCTCGACCCCCAGGCCATCGCAGTCCGGACAGGCCCCGAACGGCGCGTTGAATGAAAACAGGCGGGGCTCTATCTCAGGGATGGTAAAGCCGCTGACCGGGCACGCAAAATTTTCACTGAAGGTAATCCGCTCAGGATCACCTTCGCGCGGCGCGGTTTCCAGAACCGCGATCCCGTCTGCCAGATCCAGAGCGGTCCGCAGGCTGTCGGCCAGACGCGTTTCCATCCCCTCGCGCACAACCAGTCGGTCGACCACGACATCGATATCGTGGCGGAACTTCTTGTCCAGCGTGGGCGGCTCATCGAGCTCATAGAACTCGCCATCAACTTTCACGCGCTGAAAACCCTGTTTGCGCAGTTCGAGGAATTCCTTTTTGTACTCCCCCTTCCGGTCCCGCACGATGGGCGCCAGAAGATACCCGCGCGTGCCCTCCTCCATCGTCATGATACGGTCGACCATGTCCTGCACCTGTTGCGCCTCAATCGGTTGACCGGTCGCGGGGCTGTAGGGCGTGCCTGCGCGCGCAAATAACAGACGCATATAGTCGTAAATCTCGGTCACCGTCCCAACGGTCGAACGCGGATTTTTCGACGTGGTTTTCTGTTCAATCGAAATCGCCGGGGACAGGCCGCTGATATGGTCTACATCCGGCTTTTCCATCATATCCAGGAACTGACGCGCATAAGCCGACAGGCTTTCGACATAGCGACGCTGACCTTCGGCATAAATCGTATCAAAGGCCAAAGACGACTTGCCAGAACCCGACAACCCGGTGATCACCACCAGCTGATCGCGCGGAATATCCACGTCAATGCCCTTGAGGTTATGCTCGCGCGCGCCGCGCACCTCGATATTCTTCAGCTCAGCCATTTTGGCCCCCAACACACAAGTGTCCTAGAAATAGGCGAGCGGCTCCGAGTCTCCAACAAAAAAGTTAGAACAAAGTGTGAACGACCGAATTATTGCCGACATCTCCTGACAGTATGACCCCGATCCGATATGTGCCCCGGAAGGGGTTGATTGAATATTCGGTATTTCAGGAAAATGGCGCGGTTGACGGGGCTCGAACCCGCGACCCCCGGCGTGACAGGCCGGTACTCTAACCAACTGAGCTACAACCGCGCATTTAGGGTCTATGTGCGATCCATTAACCCGGATCAAAGGCTGGCAGCGATGGCGCGGTTGACGGGGCTCGAACCCGCGACCCCCGGCGTGACAGGCCGGTACTCTAACCAACTGAGCTACAACCGCCCGCTGCCCGTTCGTTGCTGAACGTTGGGGTGTATTATGGCCACGCCCCGGCATCGTCAAGCGGGGTTTTGAAGTTTTTTTAAAGAAGGCAGAAATTGTTTCCGGGCTTCGCGACACACCTTCTTCGGAACCAGACCTTTCCGAAGCTACCGCAAGACCCCAAACACACTTTATCTAAAATGATTCTCAAACTTGGAAATGTCGAAATATCCAAGGATTTTTCTTTCAATCGATTCCATCGAAACACACTCATAGGTTGTATGTTTTCTGAAAAACCCGAACATAATCCTCGATATATCTGTATCTAGCAAAACGACCCTTTGAGCGGCTTGAAACCCCCGCCATTATTCAGCCACATTGCGTGTGCAAGAGGCGACACTGCCCCCACAAAATCAAAAATACGTGTCGGCAAACTTGCGCAGGCAAGTCTCGAAGTGAAGTATCCCAGCGGATAACAAAATCTCGGCTTACGAGATCGGAAGGAAGCTTAACGCAATCAAAAGTCATGATTTGTGATGACCTATCGGTTGCGTTGTTAATGATGGAAATAGCGGAATGTCAGTTGCAAATCAGAATTACCCGGGCGCCAGCCCAACCGGTCATGAATATGTTGACGGATTGATTTGGGGGACCTCTTGGAACCTTGGCACAAATAACGGAGGACCGGCTGGCACGATTACCTATTCATTCGGGGATTCGTCGGTTCAGGGCTTCGTAGATTTTCTCCCCCATGAAAAACAGGCGTTCCGCCAAGCCCTGGCCGTGATCGAACAATACATCCCGATTGACTTTGTCGAGGTCAATTTCCTATCGCCTCAGGGGACGCCCTATTACGAAAACATCTCGTGGGGTCTAGTTACAACCCAATCCCTTGATGGCGGCCTCGGCGCACACCAAGTGCCCGGAAGCGATCCCATTCTGCAAGGGTTTGGTATCAACACCCTGTTTGGCTGGTTCGCATACGATACTCCTCTGTTCAGCCAATCCGCGCTGGCAAAGGGCGGCGAAGGATTTGCAACCATAGTGCATGAGATCATGCATGGCCTCGGCCTTGCACATCCGCATGACAATGGTGGACAATCAACCGTCTTCGACGGTGTGACACAGGCGTTCGATGACTATGGAACCGATGGTCAGAACCAAGCCGTCTACACGATCATGTCCTATAACTCTGGCTACCCGCAGGTTGTACCGCTGCCTTCGTTCAACTACGGCGGCGTGGCCTCGCCCATGGCACTGGACATCGCCGCACTTCAAGCGATTTATGGAACCAAGTCAAACAATACGGGCAACAACGTCTATTCTTTGAAAGGGTCCAATGCTCCCGGCACCTATTGGGAGGCGATCTGGGATACGGGTGGAACTGATACAATTTCAGCCAGTGGCCTTTGGAAGAGCGTGAGGATCAGCCTGAAGGCTGCTGATCTGGAAGGTCACGATGCTGGGGGAACGCCGTCGCACGCGGCCGGGGTCAGCGGTGGCTTCACGATCGCCAATGGTGTTGTCATTGAAAACGCTGCTGGTGGCCACGCCGGAGACTTCCTTTATGGCAACGACGTTGCAAATCTCATGGTCGGTAATGGTGGCAATGACCTGATTGCAGGCGGAAATGGCAACGACACCATTAAAGGCGGCCAAGGAAACGATTTCTTGATCGGTGGTCAAGGCAACGACACCCTGACCGGCGGCAACGGTTTGGACAACTTCATCATCAAAGACAGCGATGGCAACGACACCATCACAGGTGGCCTTGGGATTGATACCCTCTCGTTCAACGGCTCATCTGCTGCGACCGTGGATCTGTCGGTTGCGACCGCTCAGGATACCGGATACGGCATGGATACGATCACCTTGGTCGAAAACGCCGTAGGAACTGCGCAGGACGATCAGCTTACTGGCGATGATCTGGCAAACACCTTTATCGGTAACGATGGAAACGACACGCTTGACGGCCAGAAAGGCGCGGATCTGCTTCAGGGTGGCGTTGGCAAAGATACGATTTCCGGTGGCAATGGTTGGGATACACTGCGTGGTGGCAACGGCTCTGATATCATTGACGGTGGTCTAGGCAATGATGCGATCTTCGGCGGCAAAGGGATCGACACGATCATCGGCGGCGCCGGCTTGGATACGATGACCGGCGGTATCGGAACGGATACGTTTGTTTTTAATGATATCACCGACAGCGGTACCAAAGGGTCTCTGGCCGACAAGATCACGGATTTCACCCAAGGCGAAGACAAGATCGATCTGAGCGGTATCGACGCCAGCACGGTTCTTGTTGGCGATGACGCTTTCGTCTTCAACGGCACGACCCCAATCGGATCGTCCGACGAAGGTGAGATCTATTTCGTCAAGCAGGACAACGCTGGTACCGCATTCGACCAGACCCTGGTTTACGTTGATACAGACAATGACAGTGATCCTGAGATGGTCATCAAGCTATCTGGTCTGCATGACCTGACAGCGAACGACTTCATCCTGTAAGGCTGTATGCGAAATCAACAGGCAGCAGGTTTATGCTGCCTGTTTTTTTGTGTCCGCAGCATAGATAATTTACCCTTCGGGCACCCTTGCAAGCCTGCGGGACACTCTGTATTAGGCGCGCTTATGGGTGATTAGCTCAGTGGTAGAGCGCTTCGTTCACATCGAAGATGTCAGGAGTTCAAATCTCTTATCACCCACCATTCCTCTCATTGGTAGGCACCATCCAAATTTCCGTTTCTTGACCGATGCTTGCCAGATTTCTCCTGGGCTGCGTATCCTGCTTTGGACGGCCGCAAAATTTTGCGGCGCTTTGGGATGGAGTAGGAACGTGGCCAGATTGAAGCGGGACATCGGCCTCGTTGGGCTAACCTTCATCTCGGTTGGTGGAATCATTGGCTCTGGGTGGCTATTCGGTCCGTTGCTGGCGGTGCAACATGCAGGGCCTGCTGCCATCTTTTCATGGATCATTGGCGCCGCGGCAATGTTCATTCTGGCAATCACCTTCGCCGAAATATCGGCCATGCTGCCGATCCCAGGGGGCATCGCGCGGGTGCCGCAGTTTTCACACGGCAATATCGTCTCGATGACGATGGGTTGGACCGCGTGGATCGGCTATAACACCACCGCCCCGATCGAGGTCGAGGCGATGCTGAAGTACCTGGCCCCCTACGCCCCTTGGCTCCACACAGCAGACACAGGTGACCTGACTGGCGCGGGAATCACCGTGGCGCTGTTCTTCATGCTGCTGTTCGTCGCGGTTAACGCGTTAGGCGTCAAGTTCTTCACTCAGGTGAACGCGACACTGACATGGGCCAAGATCGCAATTCCAATCGTATTGGCCGCCTTGTTGATCGGCAATCGGTTCGACACTCAGAACTTCACTCAACCAGATGGATTCGCACCCTATGGGCTGCAAGGCATCATGGCTGCTGTCTCGACCGGAGGCGTTATCTTCTCCTTCATCGGCTTTCGTCATGTGGTTGATATGGCCGGTGAGGTTCGAAACCCCAAATTCGCCATCCCTGCCGCACTGATTCTGTCCATCGTGCTTTGCGCGTTGATCTATGTGGGCTTGCAAATCGCCTTTATCGGTGCGCTCGACTCGAAAATGCTGAGCAACGGTTGGGCCAGCCTGAGTTTCGGCGGTCAGGGCCCGTTGGACGGCGTCATCATATCGGTCGGGTTTGTCTGGTTCCTGAGCGTACTGAACATCGGATCGGTCATCGGTCCGTTCGGCAATGGCCTTGTCTCAACCGGATCAAATGCGCGGATCGCTATGGCTTTGGCAAAAAACGGATTTTTACCGTCGCGCCTGATGATGTTGTCGTCGTTCGGAGTGCCCCTTTGGGCACTGGCACTAAACTTCTTGATCGGCACCTTGTTTCTTTTGACGGTTCCTTTCACCACCGTCATCGCCTTGAATGGCGCCGCCATCGTGCTGTCTTTTGCGGTCGGTCCTATAGCCGTCGTGTGCCTGCGCCATCTGATGCCGGATCGCCCCAGATCCATCCGCATCCCCGCCGTGAAACTGGTTGCGGTCTCGGCCTTCGCCATCGCAACCCTTGTGGTTTATTGGAGCGGTTGGGACACGGTCTGGCGTCTGGGTGTCGCCCTTGCCATCGGAATGGCCCTGCTGCTGGTGCGGTTTCGCAACCGGTTGGATGAGATGGACGTGACCGAAGCGCTATGGCTGCTCCCTTATCTGGTGGGCGTCGGCCTGATCTCATATCTCGGACAGTTCGGGGATGGCGCGCTGAAGCAAATCCCGTTTGGGTGGGATATTGCGCTGTGCGTGTTGTTTTCTGCTGTGATCTTTGGGTTGGCAGTACGTTCTGCCCTGCCCCAGGAAAAGTTCCAGGAATACATCGACGAAGAAGAGATTCTGGACCCGAAAAAACCCATCATCGGGTTGTAAAAAAGGCGGGGTCTCCCCCGCCTTTGATCTGCTCAATGCGCTGTTGCCGATGGGCTGGCACCTTCGGCCGCCTTGGCTGCTGCTGCGGCGGCCTCTTCTGCGGCTTCATCCCATTCGACCGGCTCAGGCTCGCGGATCAGCGCGTGTTTCAGAACTTCCGAGACATGTGTAACCGGGATGATTTCCAACCCTTCTTTCACGTTGTCCGGAATTTCCGCCAGATCCTTTTCGTTTTCTTCCGGGATCAGAACGGTCTTGATACCACCACGCAGAGCCGCCAGCAGCTTTTCTTTCAAACCACCAATCGGCATCGCGTTACCGCGCAGTGAAACCTCACCCGTCATCGCGATATCCTTGCGCACCGGAATACCGGTCAGCACAGACACGATCGAGGTCACCATCGCCAGACCGGCGCTTGGGCCATCCTTAGGCGTGGCACCATCCGGCACGTGGACGTGAATATCCAACGTGTCGAATTTCGGCGGCTTCACCCCGATCTGGGGCGAGATTGACCGCACATAAGACGAGGCCGCGTCGATGGATTCTTTCATCACATCGCCCAGCTTACCGGTGGTCTTCATCCGACCCTTACCCGGCAGTTTCAGCGCCTCGATATGCAGCAGGTCGCCACCTACGGATGTCCACGCCAGACCGGTGACCACACCGACCTGATCATCTTGTTCGGCCAGACCATAACGGAATTTCGGCACGCCCAGGAATTCATCCAGATTGTCAGGCGTAACAATGACTTCTTCCGCCTCATTTTTGATGATCTTGGTCAGCGATTTCCGCGCTACCTTGGCGATCTCACGCTCAAGGTTCCGCACGCCCGCTTCGCGAGTGTAAGTGCGGATCATCTTTTGCAGCGCCTCATCCGTTAGCTCAAACTCCTTGGCTTTCAGACCATGGTTTTTAACTTGTTTGCTGATCAGGTGCTGCTTGGCGATCTCGCTCTTTTCTTCTTCGGTGTAACCGGCCAGCGGGATGATCTCCATCCGGTCCAGAAGAGGCCCTGGCATGTTGTAGCTGTTCGACGTGGTCAGGAACATCACATTGGACAGGTCATATTCGACCTCAAGGTAATGGTCCATGAACGTGCTGTTTTGCTCAGGATCCAACACCTCAAGCATGGCCGAGGCCGGATCGCCACGGAAGTCCTGACCCATCTTGTCGATCTCGTCGAGCAGGATGAGCGGGTTCGTAGTTTTTGCCTTTTTCAGCGCCTGGATGATCTTGCCGGGCATCGAGCCGATATAAGTCCGACGGTGGCCGCGAATCTCGGATTCGTCGCGCACGCCACCCAGCGAGATGCGAATGAACTCGCGCCCCGTTGCCCGTGCAACCGATTTACCCAAGCTGGTCTTACCAACACCCGGAGGACCGACAAGGCACAGGATCGGGCCCTTCAGCTTTTTCGATCGCTGTTGAACTGCCAAATATTCGACGATCCGTTCCTTGACCTTTTCCAGGCCATAGTGATCGGCATCCAGAATGTCCTGCGCCCGGCCCAAATCCTTTTTGACGCGGGATTTGGTGCCCCACGGCAGTGACAGAATCCAGTCCAGATAGTTACGAACAACGGTGGCCTCAGCCGACATTGGGCTCATGTTGCGCAGCTTTTTCAGCTCGCCTTCGGCCTTTTCACGCGCCTCTTGCGACAGCTTGGTCTCGTTGATCTTGGCTTCCAGCTCAGCGACTTCATTACTGCCGTCCTCGCCGTCGCCAAGCTCCTTCTGAATGGCCTTCATCTGCTCATTCAGATAATACTCGCGCTGCGTCTTCTCCATCTGGGACTTGACGCGCGTCTTGATCTTTTTCTCGACCTGCAGAACCGACATTTCGCCCTGCATCAGACCATAGACCTTCTCAAGCCGCTCGCTAACGCTGAGGGTTTCCAGCAGTTCCTGCTTTTGCTCGACCTCGATACCCAGATGACCTGACACAAGGTCGGCCAGCTTGGCGGGTTCGGCGGTTTCACCAACGGCGGTCAAGGCTTCTTCGGGGATGTTTTTGCGCACTTTTGCGTAGCGCTCGAACTCATCCGCAACGGTGCGCAGAAGCGCCTCGGTCGTGGTGACATCGCCCGGAATTTCGGTCAGATATTCGGCGCGAGCCTCGAAAAACTCTTCATTTTCAAGGAACTCGGTGATCTGCACGCGTGCTTGACCTTCGACCAGCACCTTTACGGTACCATCGGGCAGCTTCAGTAACTGCAAAACATTGGCCAGAACACCCGAGCGGTAAATTCCGTCTTCTGCCGGGTCATCATCACCCGGATCAATCTGGCTAGACAGCAAAATCTGTTTGTCGTCCTGCATCACCTCTTCCAATGCGCGGACGGATTTTTCCCGACCCACGAACAGCGGTACGATCATGTGCGGGAACACCACAATATCGCGCAGCGGAAGTACGGGGTATGAGGAATTAAGGGGCTCTTGCATGCTCAATCCTTATCGTTGGCAAGATGGCTCCGGTCCCTGTTCAGGCAACGCTCGGCCATCTCCTGTCTTGGACGATAAAGGTGGGGCCTCATCGCCCTTTTTCAACCTTACCGCCATGTATCGCGATTCAGAATGGCCCGAGGTTTAGCGGACTGCAAGGCGTCCAACGAACATATCCACGGAATTTAACAAAACATGCCAACAAGGCTTAGAATGCGTGCGTCAGAATACCCTTTGAACTGCACGAGACAGAAAAAACCCGTGCCCGTCCTCATTTTTGCACTCCAAACCCGTCTTCGAGGAATGGCAAACAAATCCACCGAATTTACCAGTCACACCATATTCGGCCCGATCAAATCCGTCGCGATGACGGTTGAGAGGACGGCACAGCATTTCGACCGGCCCGGTATTTGCCATGAAGAAATCATGCCCCCAATCGGATTGGCAATTAGACGGGCGCGGCAGGGCTGGATCACCCCGGCGCTCAATGATGGTGCAGTAGATGTCTGCGGTGTTCAGCTCTTGTCCAACCGAGCATTGGATGTTTTCCGACGGAGTTTCAAAAGTCCAGACGTCGGCATAAGCCGACGTCACAATCGCAGATAGAACAAGTAAGAATCCAAATAGGCGAGGCATCGTAACCCCCAACGAAAAAAAGAAAATTTCTTGGTTAATCAGTCTGTAGATTACCAAAAAATCAACGTTCTGTCATCAAGGGTTCAGCGCTACAGCGGTTCGATATCGCCTTGCGCCCGCTGTGCGTGAAACTCTGCCTGCCAAGCCTCGAACATACCGGCTGCAATGGCGTCTCGCATGCCCTGCATGATTTCCTGAAAGTAATGCAGGTTGTGCCAGGTCAACAGCATGCCCGAGATCATCTCGTTAGACCGGAACACGTGATGAAGGTAGGCCCGCGAATAGTTCGAACAGGCCGGGCAAGAGCATGCCTCATCCAGCGGTCGCGGATCATCGGCGTGACGGGCGTTCTTGATGTTCACAACGCCATAGCGAGTGAACACCTGGCCAGTGCGCCCCGAACGTGAAGGCAAGACGCAGTCCATCATGTCGATGCCACGCGCAACTGCGCCGACGATGTCGTCCGGCTTGCCGACCCCCATCAGATAACGCGGTTTATCGGTGGGCAAGAAGTCAGGCGCATAGTCGAGGCAATCGAACATCGCTTCCTGCCCCTCACCCACAGCCAGACCACCGACTGCGTAACCTTCGAAACCGATGGCTTTCAGGGCCTCAGCGCTTTCTTCGCGCAAGTCCTGTTCCAAACCGCCTTGAATAATGCCGAACAACGCGTGACCAGGGCGATCCCCGAAGGCTTCGCGTGAGCGTTCGGCCCAACGCATCGACAGGCGCATCGACTCGGCGATGCGGTCGCGGTCGGCAGGCAAGGCGGGGCACTCGTCGAAACACATGACAATGTCAGACCCCAGCAAGCGCTGAATCTCCATCGACCGTTCCGGCGTCAGCTCGTGTTTGGATCCGTCGACATGGGATTTGAACGTCACACCCTTTTCGGTCAGCTTGCGCAGCCCTGCCAGTGACATGACCTGAAACCCACCCGAGTCCGTCAGAATGGGTCGGTCCCAGTTCATGAATTTGTGCAACCCACCCAACCGGTCGATACGTTCCGCCGTGGGACGCAGCATCAGGTGATAGGTGTTGCCCAGCAGAATATCCGCCCCGGTCGCCCGCACACTTTCCGGCATCATCGCCTTGACCGTCGCTGCGGTGCCCACTGGCATAAAGGCCGGCGTGCGCACTTCGCCCCGCGGCGTGTTAATCACACCGGTTCTGGCCTTGCCATCGGTGGCTTTCAGGTCAAATGAAAAACGCTCGGTCATGGGGGGGTGCCTCGGGGTCTCTGAACCGGGCAGCATTTGCCCGATCTGTCGGTCCAATGCAACCCGTCAGGGAAGCGAGGCGACGCGGTCTGTGAACAGATGCACCACCCCTGCCCCATCTACATCCCGACACACACGAACCGGAGGTCGCGAAGGATCGGGACGAGTCGCGCCAACTTCAGCCCCCTCGGTCACCACGCGCAGCCCTGTTTCGACCATATCGAACATTGGTTCATGGGTGTAGGCAATCACAGCCGTCGAGTCGTGTAACCCACATCCCTCTAGCCCGCCAACCTCTTTGTAGAACTTCAAATAGAACCGAGAGATATCGCGCAGGAACCCACCCATATTCGGTGATCGGCTCGCCAACGCCTCGAAATCCGCGGTTTCATAAAGGGTTTTCAACGTCACATCCAAACCCACCAATACGGTCTGTGGTGGTGCAGCGAATACCTGATCTGCAGCCTGGGCGTCGTGATAGATGTTGGCTTCGGCGAATTGAGTGACGTTTCCGGGGCAATAAACCGCGCCCCCCATGATCACCAACCGTTTGATATTTGTCGCAAACTGCGGATCCAAACGCATAGCAGCGGCGACATTCGTCAGTGGACCAACTGCGCAAACGACTAACTCGTCCTTATGTTTACGCGCCATATCGACCAAAAACTCAGCTGCTGTCAGCGTATGATTGGCCCCAATCTCTGGAATCTCGGTCACATCGCCAAAACCTTCAGGCCCATGCACATGATCCGAGGGGTCATGACTGCTTTGTCCCACTGCAAAAGCCGCACCTTCGGCCACTGGTACTTCCAACCCCAGTTTGTCCAGCAAAAACCGCGCATTGCGGCTGGATTGGTGAATGTGTGTGTTACCGAAAACCGTCGTCAGACCGATCAGGTCAATCTCGGGCGCGGCAGCGGCATAAGCGATCGCCATGGCATCGTCGATGCCGGGGTCTGTATCGATAATCATTTTCATAGCGCCCGATACCGCAAACAAGACGGGATGCAAAGCGGTCACATTCCTGAATTTCCACCCCGCATCCGCAGCTTCAAAGATTTGCATCTGCGACTGTTCACCCCATACCAGAGTTGAAGTCGGGCGACTCAATCCCCACATGTATACCATAGTACACAATAAAAGAGGACAGATATGATCGAAGACCAGATTATTGGCTTGCTGACGTCCAATATCATTTACGTGCTGGCGGCGGTGCTGATCGTCGTTGTCATTTTCAAGGGCATTAAAATCGTCCCTCAATCGGAAAAATACGTGGTCGAACGGTTTGGCCGCCTGCATTCGGTGCTTGGCCCCGGCATCAATTTTATCGTTCCTTTTTTGGATGTTGCACGTCACAAGATATCTATTTTGGAACGCCAGTTGCCCAACGCGACCCAAGATGCGATTACCAAAGACAATGTTCTTGTGCAGATCGACACCTCGGTGTTTTATCGCATTCTCGAACCGGAAAAGACGGTGTATCGTATCCGTGACGTAGACGGTGCGATTGCGACAACTGTGGCCGGTATCGTACGGGCGGAAATCGGTAAAATGGACTTGGATGAGGTCCAATCGAACCGCGCACAACTGATCGAACGCATTCAGGAAAGCGTCGAAACCGCCGTGGATGACTGGGGTATCGAAGTGACCCGGGCCGAGATTCTGGACGTGAATTTGGATCAGGCCACCCGCGACGCGATGCTGCAGCAGCTGAACGCGGAACGCGCCCGCCGTGCGCAGGTAACCGAGGCCGAAGGTCAAAAGCGCTCGGTCGAGTTGCAGGCAGATGCCGAACTGTATGCCGCCGAGCAAACCGCCAAGGCGCGCCGCATTCAGGCCGAGGCTGAAGCTTATGCAACCGGCGTGGTCGCCAAGGCCATTCAGGACAACGGCATTGAAGCCGCGCAATATCAGGTTGCCCTGAAACAGGTCGAAGCTCTGAACGCCCTGGGCAACGGCACCGGTTCGCAAACGATCGTTGTGCCCGCCAATGCGCTGGAGGCTTTTGGCGACGCCTTCAAGATGCTGAAAGGAGGAAAATAATGGCCGATCCCTTCTGGCTGACCTGGTGGCTATGGCTGGCCGGAGCGCTGGCCTTGGGTATCCTTGAGATCGTACTACCCGGCTTTATCTTTCTGGGCTTTGCGATTGGGGCCGCTGTTACAGGGGTGTTGCTGGTTATCCCCGGTCTCACACCGTCTCTGCCAATCCTTCTGTTGATCTTTGCGGCACTGTCGCTGATCGCCTGGTTGGTGTTGCGCCGGGTGTATTCCCTGCCCCATGGTCAGGTGAAAACCTTCCGGCACGACATTAACGATTAAAAGTTTCTGGCGCCCCTCAGGGGGCGTCATTGCGCCTCTGGACGCTGCCGTTGGCTTTCCCTATATAATTGCTCAGGTAACAGACCCGAGGCACAAATGACTCATCCGAGTGAACACCTAGAAGGCACCCCACTGATTGCACCTTCGAGCGTTGAACACCCCCTATATGACAACGTGGTAGAAGCATGCCGCTCGGTCTTTGACCCTGAAATTCCGGTGAATATCTACGACCTTGGTCTGATCTACACGATTGACATCACTCAAGAAAACGCGGTGAAAATCATCATGACGCTAACCGCACCCGGCTGCCCGGTTGCCGGTGAAATGCCTGGTTGGATCGTCGAAGCGGTAGAGCCCGTCGCAGGCATCAAAGAGGTTGACGTCGAGCTGACATGGGAACCCCCCTGGGGCATGGAAATGATGTCCGACGAAGCGCGACTTGAACTTGGCTTTATGTAAGCCGGGCAAATAACCCCCTGACCTAAAAGCTTTATATTTCTGTCATCACCGCGTTAAAAAACCGTTACCAAAAACTGGTGATAGTGTCCGCGTGTCCATGCTTGCACCCCACCAAGCGCTGGCCGGGCCTGTGCTTGCCCCCCGTTAAAGACCCGGCTTAACGACCAGAACACTAGACCGCTCTTGCCCGAGAGCGGTCTTTTTCAAGCTAAAGCGCGACTTATTGCACGCCACATTTGGATTTAATTTCCGCCGCTCGTTCATCCAAGGCTTTTACATAATCGCCTGACAACATGGACAATCTCTTGTTTTCGGTTCCTGTTATTAGACCCAAAAGCGCCCCAGCGGGCAGAATTGATACCACACTTTCCACTTGCTGATCCTGCGCATGCTTTTTTTCGGCCGCAATTGCGCGCAGGTCACCTTCGGCAGTTGCACAATTAACGGGGTGTCTTTCCAGCTTTGCCTCAGCTAAAGCCACGCTTGCAAGTAACGGAGACATGGCAACAACCGACGCCAATGCAATGCTTTTGCAGGTAAAATTAATCTTGGTCATTTTGCTTCACCCTATATCTAACTGCCTGAAATTACCCGTGCTCAGCTAAGGTCAGCATGTTTCAAAACGCAAGAACAATCACCAACGCTCCGAATTGTTAGGTAAGAATGGCTGCTATGCCTTGAGCCATTGTCCTGTCGGTACTAAATTGAAGGCTACGCGCGACAACGGAGATCACAATGTTCGGCATTCCCGGCAAACAGGCCGTGACCATGACGCCTAAGGCGGCAGAGCAGATTGCCCGCCTGATGGATACTGGCGGCCATGCGGGCCTGCGCATCGGCATCAAAAAAGGTGGCTGCGCTGGCATGGAATACACGATGGACTATGTCGATCAGCCAGAAACGAACGACGAAGTCGTAGAACAGGATGGCGCACGGATCATGATTGCACCGATGGCGCAGATGTTCTTGTTCGGAACCGAGATCGACTATGAGGTCTCGCTGCTGGAATCCGGGTTCAAGTTCCGCAATCCAAATGTCGTTGACGCTTGTGGGTGTGGCGAATCGATTAAATTCGACGAAAAACTGTCTTCTCAATCTTAAGTCCCCCGAAGTTAACGACCCCCTACCTTCGACTGCGGTGGAAGCTGCCGTTTTGATGGCTGCGCTGGAACCGCAATTGTCAGCCCGAGCTGGCAATGCTATCCGGTTCCAGAATTTACGAATTTCAAGGAGATCGGGATATGCGGCGCAAGCTGGCGGCTGGGAATTGGAAGATGAACGGAACCACAGCAGCGCTGAGCGAGTTGGACGCTCTGGCCCGCGCCTTTCCTTCGCCGACGATCGACATTCTGATCTGCCCGCCTGCAACGTTGCTGCACCGTGCCGCCGAAACTGTACGCGAGACCGGTGTCGCCACTGGAGGACAGGACTGTCACGCTGCGCCCTCGGGCGCGCATACGGGTGATATCAGCGCGGATATGCTAGTCGATGCCGGAGCCAATGCCGTCATTCTGGGCCATTCCGAACGTCGCGAAGATCACGGTGAACAGAACGAAACCGTCCGCGCCAAGGCCCGCGCAGCCATGGATGCCGGGTTGAAGGCGATCATTTGCGTCGGCGAAAGTCTGGAACAGCGTGAGGCCGCCAATACGCTGGATATCATCGGCGGCCAATTGTCGGGTTCGATCCCGGATCAGTCGACCGGTGAAAACCTGATCGTCGCTTATGAGCCGATCTGGGCCATCGGCACAGGTAAGGTGCCTACGCTGGAAGAAATCGGAGAGGTTCACGACTTTATCCGCAACCGTCTGGAGCGGTGCTTCGGCGAAGGAGTCGGGCGGTCCGTGCGCCTGTTGTATGGGGGTTCGGTCAAGCCCAACAATGCCGCCGATATCTTTGCCGTGTCGAATGTGGACGGCGCGCTTGTCGGTGGCGCCAGCCTGAAGGCGCAGGACTTCTCGGGCATTATTGATGCGCTGCAAAAGGCCTGAGCGGTAGCTCAGGCCAGTTTCATTGTCACCAGACCTGTCACGATCAGAACCGCCGCGATGATACGCGCGACATTTACTGTTTCGCCCAACAGCATGATTCCGACAAGAAACGCCCCTACTGCGCCGATGCCGGTCCAGATAACATAGGCCGTGCCCAAGGGCAGTGTACGCATCGCCATGGCCAGCAAACCGAACGAGCCAACCATGGACACCCCCATGATGGCGGTCGGCCAAAGCCGCGTGAAACCCGCGGATTGCTTCATGGCGACGGCCCACACGATTTCAAGCAGGCCAGCGAACAACAGATAAATCCAGGACATAAGGACACCTCGAAACTCTTCGGGTCGTCCCGAATGATCACCCTAATGGGGAGGTCGTCCTCTGCCACCGATGTGGGAAGGTTGGCCACAACTTCAAGTGGCTGGCAAAGAAAAAGGCCGGGCAGATTGCGCTGCCCGGCCTGAACGAAGGGTTCTTGTCGCTAGTTCGTTATGATTTCCGGCCCCATGAAGGTATTGGGCAGGAAGGTCGATATCCACGGGATATACGTCACCATGATCAGGAAGACGAACAGGACGGCCAGGAACGGCAGCGCCGCCTTCACCACACCCATCATCGGCATGCCCGCCACGCCGGATGTCACGAACAGGTTCAAACCGACTGGGGGCGTGATCATCCCGATCTCCATGTTCACCACCATGATGATGCCCAGATGGATTGGGTCGATGCCCAGCTCAATCGCAATCGGAAAGACCAGTGGTGCAACGATGACCAGCAGGCCCGAAGGCTCCATGAACTGACCGCCAATCAGCAGGATCACGTTTACCACGATCAGGAACGTCACCGGTCCCAGACCCGCCGACAACATGGCGCTGGCGATATGCTGTGGCACCTGTTCGTCCGTCAACACGTGCTTGAGGATCAGAGCGTTGGCAATGACGAACAGTAGCGTGACGGTCAGTTTACCAGCCTCGAACAACGTATGCTTGGTGTCAGGGTGGAAGAAGGCCGTGATAAGTGCATAGGGTTTCTTGATCAGCGGCAGGTTCGCCTGACCCTCTTCCGTGCTAAGTGGCCCCATATCCTTGTAGACAAAGCTAGCAATCAGGAACGCATAGACGGCAGCCACAGCAGCAGCTTCGGTTGGGGTAAAGATACCGCCATAGATCCCGCCAAGGATGATGACGATCAGGAACAGGCCCCAACCGGCTTCACGTGCCGAGGTAAAGACCTCGCCCCACCCTTTCCATTCACCTTTCGGCAGGTTCTTGACCTTAGCCATGACATAGATGGTGATCATCAGCATCAGACCGGCCATCAGGCCCGGAATAACACCGGCAAGGAACATACGCCCGACCGAGACTTCAACGGCCGCGGCATACACAACCATCACGATTGACGGTGGGATCAGAATGCCCAGCGTACCCGCGTTACAGATCACGCCGGCGGCAAATTCCTTGGAATAACCCACTTGGCGCATCCCTGCGATCACAATCGAGCCGATGGCCACAACAGTCGCCGGAGATGACCCCGACAGCGCCGCGAACAACATACAGGCAAACACGCCCGCGATTGCAAGACCGCCCGGCAAATGGCCCACACAGGCAATCGAAAACCGGATGATCCGCCGCGCTACACCGCCCGTCGTCATGAATGATGACGCGAGGATAAAGAACGGGATCGCCAGCAGTGTGAAATGCCCCTCAAACGCTTCGAACAAGGTGCCAGCCACCGAAGCCAGCGAACTGTCGGAATACATCAGCAGGAACAGGGTCGAGCTTAGGCCCAGAGCCACCGCAATCGGAACCCCGATCAGCAGCAGGCCGATGACCATCGAGAAAAGAAATACTACGTCCATCAGTCATGCTCTCCTTGCTGAGCGCGCACTTCTTCGATCTCGTCATCAACCTCATGGCTGGCGACAATGCGATCGGCCTCGCCCCGCCAGATCTGAATGGCGGCCTGCGTAAAGCGGATCACCAGCAGCAGCATCGACAACGGTAGGATGAAATACGGGACGACTTTAGGCAGTTTCTCGTAGGCCTCGTCGTAGTTGATCATCGCTTCCAGGAATCGCAGCGGCGCGACCATGGGGATATCGTCGACCTCGTAGAAACTCTGACTGCGGGCGTCGAAATTGAAACCTGTCGGGAACCAACGGCCCGACGTGGGCGGCAGATCAGCGAATACAGCCCAATAGTCATACGCGCCTTTGAGCATCAGCAGCGAAAACACCAGACAGCACCCCACCGCAACTAACGCCAGAACGCGACGTGGCGCCGGGGCCAGCATATTCAGGATGGCATCCACACCAAGATGCGCGTGCTTTTTCACCGCATATGACGCCCCCAGCAGCACCAGCCAGCCAAAGGTGAACACCGTCAGCTCAAGCGCCCACAGAATGTTGGAATTAAACACGAACCGCGCGATCACATTGGCAAAGGTCACGGCCGTCATCAGGCCCAGCAACAACGCGATCAGGGTTTCTTCGATATGGTCGACCAGCCCGCCTTGGCCGGATTTCGCACCAGACATCTCTTTAGTCCCCGCAAATTTTTTGTGATGAGAGTGATAGCGGGCGGGCCTGTTATGTCGGCCCGCCCGGCCTGCGCGTCAGCAACTCCCCAGCCCCCTGACGCGCGGCCTCAACCGGGATCAGAACCCGGCGTTGATTGCCTGAGCAGCGTCGATCTTGTCCTGACCCACGTCGTCGGCGAACTTGTCCCAAACCGGTTTCATCGCATCGACCCAGGCCTGACGCTGTTCGGGGTTCAGATCACGAATGATTCCACCCGCGTCGGTGATCGAGGCTTTGGCCGCTTCGTTCACAGAAAAGGCTTCTTTGTTCCGGGTCTCGGTAACCTCTGCCAGAATGGTCAGAAACTGTTCACGCACTTCTGGATCAAGGCTGTCCAGCCAATCCACCGAGGTTACGACCAGATAGTCGATAATGCCGTGGTTGGTCTCGGTGATGCCGTCCTGCACCTCAAAGAACTTCTTGCCATAGATGTTCGACCAGGTGTTTTCCTGCCCGTCCACAACGCCCTGTTGCAGCGCGCCGTACACTTCCGAGAAGGCCATTTTCTGCGGGCTGCCGCCGATGGCCTCCATCTGTGCAACCAGCACGTCCGAAGACTGTACGCGGAACTTCAGGCCATCCGCATCCGACGGATCAACCAGCGGCTTGTTGGCCGACATCTGCTTCATGCCATTGTGCCAGAACGCCAGACCTTGCAGGCCACGGCGCTGCATGCTGTCTTTCATTGCCTGACCTTCCGCCGAGGCCTGGAATGCATCCACAGCGTCGATGTTCTTGAACATGAACGGCAGGTCAAACAGGCGGAACTGCTTAGTGAACTTCTCGAATTTCGACAGCGACGGTGCAGCCAATTGCACGTCGCCCTGCAGCATCGCCTCAAGCACCTTGTCGTCGTTATAAAGTGTTGAGTTCGGATAGACCTCAACGCACATCACGCCGTTCATCTCATCATTCACGCGCTGTTCCAGCAGCGATGCCGCGATGCCTTTGGGGTGCTTATCAGTGTTCGTCACATGCGCAAACTTCACAACGATTTCACCGTCGTCGCAAGCCGCCATGCCAGTCGTCGCAATTGCGGACAGTGCAATCGCCGTTGCAGCGGTTGTCAGAAATTTCATCAGCCTTTTCCTCCCGGACTTCCTAGATACTCCAATTGGCGCTTGATCAGCGCCGGATGCCGGGAAGTGAACTGAATCAGCAGGTACGGCTCAACGATTTGTTACAATGCGCCACATTCGAATTTTTTCCCTTTTAAATTAGTCTGTTAAATGGTGAACTTTCGATTAACCTATAACGCAACATGACCCGCTGTGTGAAAATCCGCACACGCTTGACGATCGTTGTGCGGATTCTCGCACTTCTCTCGAATCACTTCGAAAGAATCAGGTCTCTCTTGGCTTGATCCAACCGCAGCCCGCACCAGCGGGCTGCCCTGCCCAACGCCTTTAACCGCATGATAATGCGGTCAAAGGGGGCGGGAGAACCTGCGACTACCTGCGGTAATCCTCTGGGCGAATCTGATATCTGGCCAGTTTGTCATAGAAGGTTTTGCGCGGCAGCTTCAGCGCCTTTGCCGCCTCTGATGCCTTGCCGTTGTGCCGCCCCAGCGCTGCAATCAGCAATGACCTCTCAACCCGCGCCATCTGTTCGCTCAGCCCCAAGTCGACGGCTTGTGAAACCTCTTCGGGCATCCCCAGAACAAATCGCATCGCCGCAGACATCAAGGATCGCGCGTTCCCTGGCCATTCTCTGACCATGAGCGTGGCGAGGTGATCCGATGTTATCTCGGGTTCCGCAATGCCCGACTGTTCGGCGGCCTGAGCCACATAGTGGCGAAAGATCACCGGTATATCCTCAGGCCGTTCCGCCAAAGACGGAATGCGCACGCGCATCACATCCAAGCGATAGAACAGGTCCGCATGAAACCGCCCCTTAGCAGACAGTGCGGCCAAATCAGCCGTTGTGCCCGCCAAAATACGCGCGCCCACGCCCTGCTCAACCAACTCCAGCGCGGCATACTGAGTGGCCTCTGGCATAGCTGAAATCTCATCCAAAAACAGTGATCCCCCCGCGGCATCTTCGCAAACCTGGACCAGCGCCTCAGGCGTCAGACCCGAGGACGGCTGTTTCACGAACGAGCCATGAACCTGCGGCGACATCAGATGAACGACCTCGGCCACTTTCGAAATCCCGCTGCCTGCGGGCCCGGTAACCAATACTTCGGCCCCGGTGGGGGCGACGGTCCGAACACGTTCTCTCAACGCTTCGGCCTGTGCGGATAGACCGAACAGCAATCGCGCGGCCGGATCTCCGCGCATCAGTTCGTTCTTCAAGGCTCGCCGTTCCAGAACCTGAGCGCGAGCAGCAAAAGCCTTATTCAACACCTCAAGCAGGTCCGCAGCCGCACAGGGTTTTTCCAGAAAATCGAAAGCGCCCTGTCCCATGGCCCGCACAGCCATGGGAATATCCCCTTCGCCTGTCAACAGAACAACCGGCAGTTCCGGGTCGACCTCATTCGCGTAGTTCAAAAGGTGAAACCCGTCCCGCCCCGGCATGCGGATATCCGACACGATCACACCCGGAAAATCATCACGAATGTGGTCCTTGGCCGCCACAAACGACCCCGCCGTGACCGGATGGTATTCTGCTAATTCCAACGTCTGCGCCAATGCCTCGCGAACGGCGGCGTCATCATCGACCAATAGAACCTTGCGCGTCATGCCACTTTATCTTCCCGGTAATATTCAAGCTCGACCGTAAACATCGCACCTGTTCCGGCGTTGGACCCCCGAATGTTACCGCCAAAACTCTGTACCAGACCATACGAGATCGAAAGGCCAAGACCCATCCCTTCAGACGAACCAACAGCCTTTGTCGTGTAGAACGGCTCGAACAGTTTTTCCGTGTTTTCAATGCCCGGCCCGATATCTCGCACTGTAACAGTCAGCTTCTTTCCGTTGTTGATTGCAATTCGAATAAGCCGATCATCCTGCTGGCTCATCGCGTCTGCGGCGTTGTTGATCAGGTTTACAAAGACCTGAACCAGCCGCACTTCCCCGCCCCACGCATATACCGGCGTTTCCGGCGGATGCCATTCCATCGTGACGCTCTCGGCACGCAGGCGCGCTTCGGTCAGCTCCACAGCCGTGTCAATCACCTGCACCAGATCGACCTTGCCCATTGGCTCACTTTCATTGCGGGCAAAAGCGCGTAGGTTTTTGATGATCCGCGCCATCCGGGCGGCCATATCAGAAATGCGTGTCAGGTTTTCGCCAGCCTTTTCTGCGCGGCCTCGCGACAGGAACGCAGCCCCATTGTCAGCAAATTGCCGGATTGCCATCAGAGGCTGATTCAATTCATGACTGATGCCCGCCGACATCTGACCCAGGGCGCTCAGTTTGCCGGCCTGAATAAGTTCCTCCTGCGCGTGTTTCAACGCGGCCTCAGCCTCTTGCCGCTCGTGAACCTCGCGGCGCAAAGCAGTGTTGACCGCCGTCAGAGCATGGGTGCGCTCGGCGACGCGAATCTCAAGTTCCGAATTGGCCTCGGCCAGGGTACGCCTGCGCTCGGTCGCCAGGAACAGCAGGGCGCCAAAGGCCAGGCAGATCGCCGCAACGGTAGCCGCCTGCAATCCGGCCAGTCGCCGTGCGGGCGCCACATTCATGACCACTTCGCCCGTCATACCGATCACCGGCAAATCCCGACTGAGATGTAAGGCGCGCTGCGGCAGGTATGGCCCCCACCCCAGCTGCCATAACTCGAACGAACCAAGGCGGGTTTCGGAAAACACCACCTTTTCGCCGCTCGGAGGGATCAATCCCAATTGCCCCTCGGTGCGTTGCCAAAATAACAGTTCGGATCGGTTGGAAATGAATACCAAGCCGGTGCGATCAACAAAATATACGGCTTCGGTGCTACCGCGCCAGGTCTGCTCGATACCCTCGACATCGGCGATGACGATCAAAGCGCCTAAGACTTTACCATTGGGTGCAAAGTCCGGCGCAGCGTAGGTGAAAATCCGGCTTCCCATCTTGGGCAGGACGCCGTGGGAACTACCTAATGCGCCTTGCATCGCACGTTCGAACGCAGGTTGACCCGAAACATTGCCGCCTACAACGTCATGCGCTGCCGCCAATACGCGCCCCGAAGCATCAGCATACAAAACATCGACAGCCGCAGTTTTGTCAGCAACCTCCAGCAACAAGGCACGGGCAACAGCCAAATCCACAGGATTGTTCAGGTTGCGCAATTCAGGGTGCCCTGACATTAGAACGGCGAGCTCCTGATACACCTGCAACTGAGTACTGAGCCGATCTGCAGCCAATTCCAGATCCGCTTCGGCCTTTTCACTCAGCTGCGACAGCGCCTGCCGATACCCATAAGACCACACCCCGGCGGACAACAGCCCGACGGCACACAGAAAACCCAAGATCAACCAAACCCTTTGCATGACTTAGGGTCTTGCATTCGACGGACCACATGGCAAGTCTGCCGAGTATGAAGACGGTGTTCCAATCCCCGGTCGAACCGGATTTTTTTCAAAACCCCTATCCGTTCTATGACGCCGTCCGTGCGCATGGGGACCTTGTATATTGGGAGGATTACCAGAAGGTCGCAGCAGTTTCGCACCGGGCTGTACAGGCCTTCCTGAAAGATCGCCGCTTTGGTCGGGAGGTTCCCACCGAACTGCAACGCCCTGGGCCCGACCACTTGGCACCCTGGTTGATGACCGAGGCGCATTCCCTGCTTGAGGCTGAACCACCCCGCCACACGCGGCTGCGCGTACTGGTCATGCGCGCCTTTACGTCGCGTGCGATTGTCGCGTTGGAACCTTCCATCCAAGACCTCAGCCACAGCTTGATCGACCAATTCCCCGGCACGCCTTTCAACCTGCTGGACGCGTTTTGCACGCAGGTTCCCGTGATCACCATCTGCCGTCTTCTGGGTGTACCCGAAGAAATGTCGCCGGATCTGTTGCGATGGTCGCATGCCATGGTGGCAATGTATCAGGCCAGCCGGACACGCCAGACCGAGGACAAAGCCGCAGACGCCGCCCGTGATTTTACACTTTTCCTCACTGACTATATCGAACAGCGCCGGACCGATCCCCAGGACGATCTGATCACCCGCTTGATCGCGGCCGAGGAAGAGGGTGAAAAGCTTTCGCACGATGAACTGGTCGCCACCTGCATATTGCTGCTGAATGCGGGGCATGAGGCGACGGTTCATTCATTGGGCAACGGTGTGAAAACGGTTCTGCAACTAGGATTTGATCCCCGAACTTGTGATCCGGACAGGTTGGTCGAGGAAATCCTGCGTTACGATCCGCCCCTTCATATGTTCACGCGCTATGCCTATGAAGATGTTGAGATTTTCGGCCACGACTTCAAACGTGGAGAAGAGGTTGCCCTGCTACTGGGTGCCGCAAACCGTGACCCTTTGATCTGGAGCGATCCGGGGCGCTTTGACCCCTCGCGCCCGATTGTCACCAATACCAGTTTCGGTGGCGGTTTGCATTTCTGCGTCGGTGCCCCGCTGGCCCGGTTAGAGATGCGAATTGCGTTACAAGCGTTGTTCGACCGATGCCCAGAGCTGCGCTTGGTCGACGAACCGGGTTATTCGAATACCTATCATTTCCACGGGCTGACCCGGTTGATGGTTCAGCTCTAAGCGGCTTTAGCTTTCGATCAGCGCATTCAGCGGCAGCATTGTGGTGGATTTGATCTCTTCCATCGACAGCAAGGCGGTCACGTTATGCACGCGCACCTCGGAAATTAGGGTCTGATAGAAGACGTCATAGGCCCGCGCGTTTTTGACCCGCACCTTCAGGATATAATCAATGTCACCGGCCAGTCGGTGTGCTTCTTGCACTTCGGGCCGGTCACGCAGGGCCTTGAGGAACTTGCGCTGCCATTCTGCCTCATGTTCAGAGGTTCGGATAAGAACGAAGAATGTGGCCTCAAACCCCAGCGCTTCGGCGTCCAGCAAAACGGTCTGCTGACCGATGACTCCGGCCCCTTTCAGCTTGCGGATTCGATTCCAGACGGGGGTCTTGGAGCTGCCGACACGGGCGGCTATTTCATCCAGCGATTGGCTGGCATCGCGCTGTAGCTCGGCCAAAATTTTCCGATCCGTGTCATCTATCCGCACCGACATTCCAATTTTCCCTTTGTTTCGAAACCAGCGTCCCAATTGGCGATGCCAGAAGAACATTTGTCCTTATTTGGTCGCCCATATGGCGCATTACCGGGAATATTTCCTATATTGCAGGTCAAGTCAAACCAAGCGGAACAGAACATGCAGTTTACGCATTCATATGATGGCACAGGGCACGTCGACTTTGTCGGCGCAGGTCCGGGCGATCCGGAATTGCTGACGCTCAAAGCGCTGAAAGTCTTCGCGCGCGCTGACGTCGTACTGCATGACCGCCTGATCAGCGCCGAGGTTCTGGAACTGGCTGGAAAGACCGCTGTTCTGGTCGATGTCGGCAAGGCAGGGTTTGGTCCGTCATGGAAGCAGGAAGACATTGATGCCCTGCTTGTGGACTATGCACTGAAAGGTCAGCGCGTGGTACGTTTGAAGTCTGGCGATCCGACCGTTTTCGGGCGCCTGGATGAAGAGATCGAAGCGGTTGAGGCCGCAGGCATCACCTGGCAAATCGTGCCTGGCATCACTGCTGCGTCGGCAGCCGTCGCCGGGATTGGTCAAAGCCTGACCCGCCGTGGCCGCAACTCGTCCGTGCGCATCCTGACCGGCCATGACATGAAAGGATTTGCCGATCACGACTGGACCGCGCTGGCACGTGCTGGTTCCGTTGCGGCGATCTATATGGGTAAGAAATCCGCCCGCTTCATTCAGGGCCGCCTGATCATGCATGGTGCCGACCGAGACACGCCGGTGACGCTGGTCGAAAATGCCTCGCGCCCCGATCAACGCATTCTGGCCACCAATCTGGACCAACTGCCCAATGACCTGGCCGCCGCTGAAATGGACGGCCCCGCCCTGACCTTTTATGGCCTCGCCCCGCGCCAAGCGGCCCAGGCCCTGACCGAATTCAAGAAGGAGCACGCCTGATGGCCCGCGCTTTTACCCCCAAAGTAGTGACCGCCAACGATCTGTTGGAAGGTGACGTTATTTACCTGACCGAGGACGACCGCTGGTCGCGTGATCTGCGCGAAGCGGAACTGATCACAGACGAAGCACATGCGCAGGTTCGCTTGCTGGATGCCCAACGCCAGGCCAACAAGATTGTCGGTGCCTATCTGGCGGATGCCGTCGCTGGCGCAACCGGCCCCGAACCCACCCATTTCCGCGAGGATTTCCGCCGTACCGGCCCGTCAAACTATGCCCACGGCAAGCAGGAAACAGCAACGCAGCCCCGGGCCTGACCTCTGGCCTAATCTCTCCCCTTCAAGGCCCCTTGGTATCGGGGCTGCAACTAAGGACAGCTAGACATGTATCGCTACTCCGAATTTGACCACGATTTTCTGGCAGAGCGTAACGCACAGTTCCGCGCCCAGGTCGAGCGCCGCATTGACGGTTCGCTGACCGAAGATGAATTCAAGCCCTTGCGCCTGATGAACGGCCTGTATTTGCAGTTGCACGCCTATATGCTGCGCGTGGCGATTCCTTACGGCACGCTGTCCAGTGCGCAAATGCGCCAGCTGGCTCTGCTGGCCGAGAAATGGGACAAGGGCTATGGCCATTTCACCACCCGCCAGAACATTCAGTACAACTGGCCGAAACTGAACGACGTTCCGGATATGCTGGACGCGCTGGCCGAGGTTGGCATGCATGCCATCCAGACCTCGGGCAACACCATCCGCAACGTGACAGCCGACCATTTTGCCGGCGCCGCGGCTGGTGAGGTCGCCGATCCACGCCCCTATGCCGAACTTCTGCGCCAGTGGTCCACCGACCACCCGGAATTCCAGTTCATGCCGCGTAAGTTCAAGATTGCCATCACCGGCTCGGAAGAGGACCGCGCCGTGATCAAGGCGCATGACATTGGCCTGCAACTGATCGAGCGTGACGGCGTTCTGGGTGCTCGCGTTATCGTGGGTGGTGGTCTGGGCCGCACGCCGATGATTGGCAAGGAACTGTCCGAATTCGTCGCCTTTGACGACCTGTTGGCGTATCTCGAAGCCACCGTTTCTGTGTGGAACCAGATCGGTCGCCGCGACAACAAGTACAAGGCGCGCATCAAGATCACCGTGCATGAACACGGCATTGACGCAATTCGCGCGAAGGTTAACGAGCGCTTCCTGCAGGTTCGCTCGCAGTTCAAAGGGGCCGATATGGCCCTGCTGGAGGAAATCAAGAGCCACTTCGCCCCGCCTGCCTTCCGTGAAGGTTCGGTTGCGTCGTTTGAAAGCGCCTATACCAACGATCCGGTCTTCCGCTCGTGGGTCGACACCAACATCGCGCCGCACAAGAACGCGGATCATGCGATTGTTACGATCTCCATCAAAAAACACGGCGCGACACCGGGTGACGCGACTGCCGAGCAGATGCGCGTGATGGCCGATCTGGCCGAAGAGTTTGCCTATGACGAGCTGCGCATCAGCCATGAGCAGAACGTGATCCTGCCGCACGTCCACAAGTCGGACCTGCCCGCGATCCACGCGAAGCTGAAAGAGTACGAGCTGGCGACCGCCAACATCGGCCTGATCAGCGACATCATCGCCTGCCCTGGCATGGACTATTGCGCCCTGGCGACAGCGCGCTCAATCCCTGTTGCCCAGGAAATCGCGACTCGCTTTGATGACCTCAAGCTTGAGCATGATATCGGCCACCTGAAGATCAAGATCTCGGGCTGCATCAACGCCTGTGGTCACCACCACGTTGGCCATATCGGTATTCTGGGTCTAGACCGTGCAGGCGTCGAAAACTACCAGATCACTCTGGGTGGTGACGGCACCGAGAACGCGGCCATCGGCGATCGCACGGGTCCCGGCTTTGCCTATGACGAAATCGTGCCTGCCGTGGAACGCATCGTTGACACGTATCTTGAGCAACGCGAAAGCGCAGAGGAAGAATTCCTGCAAACCTATCGCCGGGTAGGCATGGCACCATTCAAGGCTGCCCTCTACCCCGAGGCGCAGGCCAATGCCGCTTGACCTAATCCAGACGGAACTGGGTAAAGATCGTGCTGAACTGACCGAACAGGTCGAAGCACTGAACACCCAGTTCCGCCATCACAGCGCTCATGATGTGATGCACGGCGCGATTGAAGAGATCGACGAGCTTGCTCTGGTCTCAAGCTTTGGGGCTGAATCGGTTGTGCTGCTGCATATGGCGGCTGTGGTGAACAAGGCCACACCGGTTTTGTTTGTGGATACGCAAATGCTGTTTACCGAAACGCTGGAATACCAGCAGGAGGTGAGCGAGCGTTTGGGCCTGTCGAATGTCCGCATCATTCGGGCCGAGGACGAAGACCTTGAGCGTGACGACCCATACGGTGCTTTGCGGCTGAACGACATGGATGCGTGCTGCAACCTGCGCAAGACCTTCCCGCTGCAAAAGGCACTAGCGGGATTCGACGGCTGGATTACCGGGCGCAAACGGTTCCAGTCCGGCTCGCGGGCCGCTCTGGATTTCTTTGAGGTCGAGGACGGAACCGGTCGGATCAAGGTCAACCCGCTGGCCCATTGGGCGCCCGAAGATGTGCGCGCCTATATGGAAGAGAACAACCTGCCCCGGCATCCGCTGGTGGCCAAAGGATACCCTTCGATCGGTTGTGCGCCCTGCACCTCGCCGGTCAAAGAGGGCGAAGATCCCCGCGCCGGACGTTGGCGCGATCAGAACAAGGAAGAATGCGGCATCCATTTTGTCGATGGTAAGATGGTGCGCGCAGGAGAGAAAACATGAACGTAATCGTAACGGATACGGGGTTCGCCCCCGATGACTGGACCGATGGCTTTGTCACACTGGAAGATGCGGCCAATGATGTGGTCGCACTTGACGTGGCCTCGGATACGGACCCGGATGAGTTGTTTGACCGCCTAGGCAACGCCAAAATGGTGCGTGTGGATTTTCCATCCTCGGCCGATGGTCGCGGCTTCACCATTGCGCGTGTCCTGCGCCTGAAAGGTTACACCGGTCGCCTGCGTGCAAAGGGTCATGTGCTGGCCGACCAATACGCGATGGCCCGCCGCAGTGGCTTTGACGAGGTTGAAATCGATCACGCGCTTGCCAATCGTCAGACCGAAGATCAGTGGCTGGCCCGCGCTAACTGGAAAGATCACCACTATCAGGACCGCCTGCGCGGCTGAGATCGCAATCGCCAGCTTGTGACTAAAGGGGGCAAACTGTCCCCTTTTCCTGCCTTGAAACAACGTTTAAACGGAGATGCCGGTCACGCTGACCGACAGTGAAACCATGACAGAGATGAAGCCCGTGACCGAAGCAACCGCCGTGAAGGCCCCCGTTCTGCCGGACGCCCAGACCGTAACCGACGTCAAACACTGGACCGACAGCCTGTTCTCGTTCAAGGTGTCGCGCCCTGCCTCGCTGCGGTTCCGCTCGGGTGAGTTCGTTATGATCGGCCTGTTGGGCGACAACGGCAAGCCGCTGTTGCGCGCATATTCCATCGCCTCGCCATCTTGGGACGAAGAGTTGGAGTTCTACTCGATCAAGGTGCAGGACGGCCCGCTGACTTCGAAACTGCAGCACATCAAACCGGGTGACCAGATCATCCTGCGGCCCAAGCCCGTTGGCACGCTGGTCCATGACGCCCTGCTGCCCGGCAAACGCCTGTGGTTCTTCGCCACCGGCACCGGCTTTGCGCCATTCGCCTCGCTGCTGCGCGAGCCGCAGACCTATGAGGATTATGACGAGGTCATCATCACACACACCTGCCGCGAAGTGGCGGAACTGGAATACGGCCGTCAACTGATTGACAGCATCCGTCAGGACGAGATGCTGGCCGAATTGATGGGTGAAGGCTTTGCCGACAAGATTCGCTATTACCCCACCACGACCCGCGAAGAGAGCCCCAAGATGGGCCGCATCACCAACCTGCTGAAGGACGGGACCGTGTTTTCCGATCTGGGCATCGAAGGCGGCATCAACCCTGACACCGACCGTGCCATGGTCTGCGGTTCGCTGGCCTTCAACCTGGACATCAAGGCGATCCTGGAAGAGTTCGGCCTGCGCGAAGGCGCCAATTCCGAACCCAAGGAATTCGTGATCGAAAAGGCCTTTGTGGGCTGATCTTCTGTCGCGGGCCGCTGGAATTACCGTGGCTCGCGCATAAACCCGCTGCAAACCTGTGAATTTCAGCCATTTCCGCGCGGATGGCGCTTGAAACGGGCCGCGCAGCAGTCTAAATTTCGGGCTCGAAATTCTGCAATCATCAAAGGAATGAACCAATAGCTCGCAGACCTCACAACGCGCCGCCGCAGCGAGACACCGGCCCGCGCGTCAATGATAAGATCCGTGCCCCCGAAATTCGCCTGATTGGCGCCGAAGGTGAAAACGTCGGGGTGGTTCATCCCGCCAAAGCAATGCAAATGGCCGCCGATGTCGGACTTGATTTGGTTGAAATCTCGCCCAATGCGAACCCGCCTGTCTGCAAGATCATGGATTTCGGCAAGTTCAAGTACGAACAGCAGAAACGCGAAAGCGAAGCACGCAAAAAGCAAAAAATCATCGAGGTGAAAGAGGTCAAATTCCGACCCAACACCGATACGCATGATTATGATGTGAAAATGCGCAACGTGTTCAAGTTTCTTGAAAACGGCGACAAGGTCAAAGTCACCCTGCGTTTCCGTGGTCGTGAGATGGCGCACCAGAACCTGGGCCGTGAGTTGTTGGAACGCGTGGCCGAAGACGTCAAGGATCTGGGCAAGATCGAAAACATGCCCAAAATGGAAGGCCGTCAGATGATCATGATGATCGGGCCTCTGCCACAGAAATAAAGTTCTCACAGAATGAATGATTAATGCCCCCTTTTCATAAGGGGGCTTTTTTCATTTCAAGCGCGCTGTCCCATACCGCTAGATCACGGACGCAATAGCCTTGCTCAGCTTGCTGACCATCTCATCAATCTGTGCGTCTTCGATGATGAAGGGCGGTGCCAACAGGATGTGATCCCCCAGCTGCCCATCGCGTGTGCCAGACATGGGATAGCAGATCAGGCCTTCGGCCAGCGCGGCCTTTTTGATCTTGCCAGCCACCCCAAGCGCGGGGTCAAGCGGTGCCTTGGTGTCACGATCCGCCACCAGTTCAATGCCCCGGAACAATCCCCGACCCCGGATATCTCCGACATTCGGATGCTGGCCCAAAGCAGCCTCAAGTTTGGATTGGACCCTTTGACCCATGACCGCCACCCGAGCAGGCAGATCGCGTTGTGTCATTTCGCGGACAACTGCCAGGGCTGCCGCTGTCGCGACCGGATGGCCGATATAGGTGTGGCCGTGCTGAAAAAAACCAGACCCATTGCGGATCGCATCAAAAATCTGTGCGGTACACATCATCGCGCCGATGGGTTGGTATCCAGCGCCCAACCCTTTGGCGATGCATAGAATATCCGGGGCAACCCCATCGTGATCACAGGCAAACAGATGCCCGGTCCGACCCATGCCGCACATCACCTCATCCAGGATCAACAACACACCATACTGGTCGCAGATTTCGCGGATGCGTTTGAAATACCCTTCAACCGCTGGCACCGCGCCCAAGGTTGCGCCAACAACCGGCTCGGCCATGAACGCCATCACGGTATCAGGACCCAGCCGCAGGATCTCGGCTTCAAGCTCATTGGCCACGCGCTGACCGTAGTCAAAGCTGCTCTCGCCGTCGGGTTTCTCCGCGTATTCATAGCAGGGCGCGATATGAGTCATCTCGATCAGCATCGGTGCGAACTGCGCCCGTCGCCACGCGTTGCCTCCGGCTGACAAAGCCCCCAGAGTGTTCCCGTGATAGCTCTGCCGCCTGGCAATTACATGTCGCCGCTGAGGCTGGCCAATTTCCAAATAGTACTGCCGCGCCAGCTTGATCGCAGCCTCGGTCGCCTCGGATCCACCCGAAACGAAATACACCCGGTCCAAGTCACCCGGAGCATGCTCGACCAGCAAATCCGCCAACGCTTCGGCCGGTTCCGAGGTCATGAACCCGGTATGCGCAAAGGCGATCTGCTCGACCTGTTCCTGTACTGCCCCGATGACGGATGGGTTGGAATGCCCCAGACACGACACCGCAGCATCACCACAATCCAGATAGCGGCGGCCCTGCGCGTCAATCAGATAACACCCGTCCCCACCAGCCGCGACCGGCAGATCTGATTTTGTGTGACGCGGAAATACGTGACTCATTTGACTGCCCCTTCCAACTTGGCAACAAGCGCCGACACCGACGCGGCATTGTCTTTCCAAAGGGTTCCGCTCTCATCGGTCAGGCTGTTTTCAAACCCGACGCGAACGTCCCCGCCCTGCCCAGCAGCGTATGCCAGACAGGCATGTTCATGCGCGCCAAAGGCACACACCATCCATGGCGACGACCCTTTGGGAAATCTGTCCAGGTCCTGCGGGGTAGATTGCTGGCCGGCCGTATAGCGCCCCAGAACAAAAATACACTCCGCCTGATTTTCACGCACAATTTTGGCCTTTTGCCATTGCACCAGCAAGTCGGCATCGTCAGCATCGTACAGAATATGCTGCACCCGCGTCCCCTGCGCAGCACACAGGCCGTAAACCCGGTCGGCCGATTCAGGCGAGCGCGCAATCTCCCGTATGGAAATCGACGCCCAATCCGGGCACACCTGTTCCAGACACGCAAACTGGGCGACCACATCGAACACGCCCGCGGCCTCGGTCGTGATTTGCAGGTCCAGCCCGGGTACACTCTGACGCAGCGCGGCCATCGTTTCCCGGTATTGACCAGCGTCCAGAGAATGCTGCCCCTCCGCATCCCTGATATGCAGATGCAATCCGTTCGCGCCCGCCGCAAAACAGGCGCGTGCGGTCTGGATAATCTGATCAGTGGATACCGGCAATTCCGGGTGATCCGACGCCCCACGCCGCGCGCCATTTGGGGCGACAAGAACATAGGGCCGACCAACAGTTTGGATTTTTGATTGCGAGTCCGACATGCACATTCCTCGGCTAATACTTGCCCTATCTAATCTGCCAAAAATTGTTTTTTACTTGCTAGTTGCATAACATTTGTTTTTTTACAGCTATGAACAGCACACCAACCCAGATCATCGACCATCTGCGTCAAGAGATTGAACAGATGCCAGCTGCCCTGCAAGCTGCTGCCAAATACATCATCGACTACCCCGGAGACTTCGGCCTTGATCCGATTCGTACCACAGCCACCCGGATCGGCGTCAGCTCGAATGTTCTGGTTCGATTGGCGCAACGCATGGGTTTCGATGGTTTCGAGGCCTTCCGCACCCCGTTCCGAAATGCTCTGGTTACCGACAGGGAACGCGATCTGGGACAAGATTGGCTGACAGCCCTGCAGTCCGAGGATACCGTTGGCTCCTACCAAGCCAAGCTGGTACAGAACGAACAGAACGTCGTCACACGGTCGCTGCGCCTCATGAAACCCGATAAAGTGCGCGAGGCCATCCAGTACATGACCAGGTCTCGCCGGTGTTTCGTGACGGCCACGCGTGCCAGCTATGCGCTGGCATATTATTTTTCCTATACAGGACGCATGGCGCATCCGGGCATTCAACTGGTGCCGCGCCATGTGGGATCCGCAACTGATGATCTGTTGGACGCAGACCATCGCGATTGCCTGATTGCCATCACCGTCCACCCTTATTCCGCAGATACGATCCAGTCGATGCGCTTTGCAAAGCAGCAGGGGCTGCGCCTGATCCTGATCTCGGACAGTGACGTGATCGCACCAGGGGTCGAGCCTGATGTTGCCTTCACCGTCAGCACCCGCGCCTTGCACCCGTTTTCCTGTTTCACAGGCGCAATGGCCGTTCTGGAGTGCCTGCTGGGTCATCTTTTCGACGCAGGAGGTGACGCGGCCCGTCAACGGCTGGAAGCCTATCAAAAAGCCCGCGAAGACACCGGCGCATACTGGCAGCCCTCAAAACCCCCAAAACTACGCCGTACGTAAAAAGCCCCGACTTGCGGCCGGGGCTTCTAGGGTTTTCCACCATTCACATACAGGCTTCGACGGCCCGTTTTGTCATGACACCAACAAGATGCGCGCGGTATTCTTTGCTACCATGCAGATCACCGATCATGTTTGCCGGATTGATACGTAGATCCATCAGAGCATCAGCCCTGAACTCTTTGTTCAAAGCTTCCTCCGCTTCGGACCAACGGAAGACACCGTCTTCACTGGCACCGGTCACAGCAACGCGCACCCCATCCGCAAAACGTGCAAGGTAGACCCCAACCAGTGCAAACCGCGACGCAGGCTGCAGGAACTTCTGGTAGCTCGCCGCCTGTGGCACCGGGAACCGGACTGTGGTGATGATCTCACCTTCATCCAGTGCGGTCGAGAACATCCCTTCAAAGAAATCATCCGCCGCAATCTGGCGCGTATTGGTGATAATTGTCGCGCCCGACCCCAAAACGCCCGCCGGATAGCAAGCTGCAGGATCGTTATTGGCAACCGAACCGCCAATGGTGCCGCGATTGCGCACCGCGGGGTCACCAATCTGACCAGCCAACGCCGCCAGTGCGGGATAGCTGCCCGCCGCCTCTGCCGCGACGGTTGCATGTGTTGTCGCTCCCCCAATCGACACCGAGCCGTCGTCGTCGACACATACACCCTTCATCTCGGCAATCCCGCTCAGCGAGACCAGAGCGGAAGGTGCCGCCAGCCGTTGTTTCAGCGTCGGAATCAGTGTTTGCCCTCCTCCTAGGGCTTGGGCATCCTCAACCGCCAGAGCAGCAACCGCATCCGCAATGGTCGAGGGTTTCTCAAACTCGAAATTGTACATTTCGTCTTCCTTTCCGAAAGGCGCGGAACCGCCCTTCATCTGGCTGTAATTATTTCGGAGAGCGCGAGGGGCAGCCCCTCGCACCCCAAACCACTCAGCTGTTCATCGCCGCCCAAACGCGCGATGGGCTCATTGGCATGTCGATGTGATCCACCGCCTTGCCACCCGAGTTCAGCGCATCCAGCACCGCGTTCACCACTGCGGGCGGCGAACCGATCGCGCCAGCCTCACCACAGCCTTTGACACCCAGCGGGTTGTGCGTGCAGGGCGTTTGGCTGGAGTGGTCGACCGCATAGAACGGAACATCATCGGCACGCGGCATGGCGTAATCCATGTAGGAGGCGCTCAGCAGCTGGCCGTTCTCGTCATATGCGCAGTTCTCTAACAGCGCTTGGCCAATGCCCTGACCGATACCACCGTGCACCTGGCCATCCACAATCATCGGGTTGACGATGTTGCCGAAATCGTCCGCGGCAGTGAACTTTTCGATGCTGACCTGTCCAGTTTCCGGGTCGACCTCAACCTCACAGGCATAGGCTCCTGCGGGGAAAGTAAAGTTGGCCGGATCATAGAACGCGGTTTCCTCCAGTCCCGGTTCGACCTCCAGCGGGTAATTGTGCGGAACATAAGCCGTGAGGGTCACATCTCCCCAAGCAACCGATTTATCGGTTCCTGCGACACTGAACTGACCGTCCTTGAGTTCGATATCAGTCTCGGACGCCTCAAGCAGGTGCGCCGCGATCCGCTTGGCTTTCTCGATCACCTTCTCGGTTGCTTTGACCATGGCCGAGCCGCAAACCGCCAACGAACGAGAACCATAAGTTCCCATGCCGAATGGAATCTTGGAGGTATCGCCATGCACAATCTCAACCATCGACTCGTCAATGCCGATCATGTCAGCCACAACCTGCGGAAAGGCGGTTTCATGCCCTTGCCCATGGCTGTGCGCTCCTACCATTACGCTGATCGAGCCGGTGGCGTTCACCCGCACCGTCGCCGCATCATAAAGACCCGCACGAGCGCCAAGCATGCCAACGATGTTCGAAGGCGCGATACCGCAGGCTTCAATATAGCAGTTGATGCCCAAACCTCGCAGCTTGCCCTTCGCCTCACTTTCTGCTCGTCGCGCAGCAAACCCTGCCAGATCAGCTGCGGATTCAAGCTTGTCCATCGTCCCGTTATAGTCCCCGGTGTCATAGGTCAGCGCCACCGGCGTGTCATAGGGGAACTGGGTGACAAAGTTCTGACGGCGCAGGGCAATCGGATCGACGCCCAACTCGCGCGCGGCCTTGTCCACGACACGCTCCAGTTGGAATGTCGCCTCGGGCCGCCCTGCTCCTCGGTACGCATCCACCGGCACCGTATTGGTGAACATCGCCTTCACATTCACCTGAATAACCGGCGTCTTGTAATTGCCCGCCATCAGCGTGCCGTGCAGCCATGTTGGAACCGAGCTTGAGAACGTCGACAGATAAGCGCCCAGATTGGCAAAGGTGTTGGTGCGCAGACCGACAAAGTTATTATCTGCATCAAGCGCCAGCTCGATGGTGCTGACGTGATCGCGGCCATGGGCGTCCGACATAAAAGCCTCGGACCGGCTGGACGACCATTTGACCGCACGGTTGCAGGCCTTGGCGGCGAAGGTGCAGAACGCCTCTTCGGCATAGTGGAAAATTTTGGTGCCAAAGCCGCCGCCGACATCCGGGGCCACAACGCGCACCTTATGTTCGGGCAAGCCCAGAACAAATGCACACATCAGCAGCCGGATCACATGCGGGTTCTGTGATGTTGTGTACAGCGTATATTCGTCCGTGCTGCGCTTGTATTCGGCTACGGCCACGCGCGGCTCCATCGGGTTCGCCACCAGACGATTGTTCACAAGATCCAATGTGGTCACATGCGCCGCATTGGCGAAAACCTCGTTTACCTTGGCATCATCTGCCTCACCCAACTGCCAATCATAGCAGATGTTGTTCTTCAGATCGTCATGAACCAGCGTCGCGCCATCCTGCGCGGCGGCTTTCATATCCATGACGGCAGGCAATTCCTCAATGTCGACGTCAATCGCCTCGGCGGCATCACGGGCCTGTTCAAGACTGTCAGCGACAACCGCCGCAATCGGGTCACCCACATGGCGTACCTTGCCTTGCGCCAGAATGGGGTGCGGCGGCTCTTGCATAGGCGCGCCATGCTTGTCGGTGACTTCCCAGCCGCAGGGCATCCCCCCCACACCTTCGAAGTCTTTACCGGTGAATACCTTGACCACGCCAGGCATACCCTCGGCGGCCGAGGTGTCGACGCTTTTAATCCGTCCATGCGCGATGTCGGAACGCAGAAAATGTACATAGGCCTGGCCGGCCACGTTAATATCGTCGGTATAATTGCCGTCTCCGGTCAGAAAGCGCACGTCTTCGCGGCGCTTGGAACTGGCTCCGATGCCACTGTCTTTGGGCATTGCTTGTTCTCCTCCCAATAACGGATGCTTATGCACCCTTTGTCATCCCACGGGCGTCTCGTTTACGCCCGCAGCGGCATCATTCGGCAGCGATGCTGCTGACGTCCTGGCCTGACGCGGCCATGATCGCCTTAACGATGTTGTGGTATCCGGTGCAGCGGCACAGGTTGCCTTCCAGATACTTACGGATTTCAGCTTCGGTCGGGCGCGGATTGTCTTTCAGCAACGCCGCCGTACTCATCACCATGCCCGGCGTACAGAAACCGCATTGCAACCCGTGATGATCCTGAAAGGCCTGTTGGATGGTGTTGAGCGAACCATCGTCGTTGGCCTGCCCTTCAATCGTGCCGACATCTGCGCCGTCAGCTTCTAGCGCCAGCATATTGCAGGATTTGACCGCCTCGCCATTCACATGGACCACACACGCGCCGCATTGTGCAGTGTCGCATCCTACATGCGTTCCGGTTAGTGACAGATGATCGCGCAGAAAACTGGACAGTAATGTCCGGCCCTCGACATCACCGCTCACGGATTTTCCGTTCACGGTCATTGAGACCTGTGTCATTCGCTCCTCCCAAAATGAAACTCCCTGGCCCGAGTTAAACACGGGAATTTTTGTTTGAGAACAAAAATATTTAGCGATTTGCCCAGGAGGTCATTTGGTTAGCCTTCATAAGTATTACGTTGACTCAGAAAGGCAAATTATCGCCGCGATGCCCGCGGTTGCGGCCGCGTCGGAATCTCTTTAAGCAACCCACCCACGCCCATTGCAGCAATATCTGTTCCGGTCGTGTTGATCCCGCAGGCGACACGGGACAGCACCCAATCGGCCCCGTTCAACGCTGGTGACCGTGCGCATCCCGGCAACCCGATCACCGGTCGCGATCCAAGCGAGCCAAGAAATAGCAGATTGCCCGGATCGACCGGCATGCCGAACCGATCCACTTGCCCACCTGCGGCCCGCACCGCCTGAGGGGCGACATCAGCCACATCCGAGGTGGCCGACCCGGTCAGAATCATCGCTACCTGGCCTTGTATCTCAGAGACAGCTTGCGCAATCGCATCCGTCTGGTGCGGGACGATGCGGACATCGGTCATCTCCATCCCCAGTGCCTCGACCCGGCCCCGGATTGCGGCAATGCCTTTTTCATTCGAAGGCCCGCCAGGAATGTCGGTCACCACCAGCCCGGCTTTTTTGTAAACTGGTGTGGCAAGGCGGATGGCACCCTTTGCCACTTGTGAGGCTTCAAGAACATCCGCTTTTGGAACGGCATAGGATATGACTTTGATCGTCGCGACCATACCTCCGGCGCCCATCTGCTGATGTTGCGGCACGGTGGCAACTGTGATCATTGGGTTGACCTGATTGAACGCCTCAAGCGCTTCGACTTTTAGAACCACAACACCCGGCCCGTCCGCCAACAGGTTCACGCGCCCGGTGAACGGCTGGGTCACCCTTAGCGCGGCAGCTTTCGGATCGGGCGCCAGGGCATCGGCCAGCATCCCAGCGGCCTTGTCCTCATGACAATCTCCGGGCTCCAACCGGGCGACCGTGACGGCCTCATACCCAGCGGCGTCCAGTTGTTCCTGATGCTCGGGCGTCAGAACGATCCCTTTGCGCAGCTTGGCGTCCTGGACCTGCACGGAATGCGCAAGGATGGCTCCGGCAGCTTGATCGACGGGAACGGGGCCGAACTTCACGCTTTGCCTCGCAGCACGGCTGTCATTTGCGCCAAAATGGCCACGGCGATTTCCGAAGGCCCCGCAGCCCCGATATCCAACCCGATGGGGCCATGAATGCGGGCGACCTGTGCGTCGGTAAAGCCGGCCTCTTTCATCCGTGCCACCCGCTTGGCATGAGTTCGGGTCGATCCCAGAGCGCCGATATAGAACACGCCCGCCTGCAGAGCTGATTCCAAGGCTGGATCGTCCAGCTTTGGGTCATGGGTCAACAGCACCACCGCCGTGCGCGCGTCCAAGCCCAGTTTGGCCACCGCCTCATCCGGCCAATCGGTCAAAATCTTCTCACCCGGAAATCGTGCGTCCGAGGCAAAAGCGTCGCGAGGATCGATGATAGCCGGGTCATACCCGGCGATCCGCGCCATAGGCACTAACGCCTGCGCGATATGTACTGCGCCAACAATGATAAGCCGCAGCGGGGGATTATGGACCGCGACGAATGTTTGGCCATCTTCCTCAAACCCCGAACGGTCCATACGCAACCGGTCTGCATAAGCGTTGCGGCGCAGGGCTCGATGACCGGTTTCGATGTTCACTTCGTATGCCACGGGGTCACGCCCGGCACGCGCCTTAACCAGCTCACGCAGCATAGGTTCGGGCAGCACGCTGCCCACCGGCTCGACCAGAACCCGGATAGTACCACCACAGGCCAGACCCACGGCAAAGGCGTCCTCGTCGCTGACGCCGAATTCCAACAGGCGCGCTTCGCCTTCGTCGATCGCCTCCAGCGCCTCGACCACAACGGCGCCTTCGACACAACCGCCCGAGACCGAGCCTTCGATCCGTCCATCCGCACCTATGACCAGTTGCGCACCAACACGGCGTGGGGCACTGCCCCAGGTCTCCACCACTGTGGCCAGAGCTGTGGGCTGCCCTTCACTGAACCAGCGCAAGGCCGTTTCCAGGCTGTTGTCGAATCTGTCCATTAACACTCTCCGCCAGCGTTCTGACCCAACATAGGCAGGTTTCGCCATATGAAAAGGAAACCCGATCATCAACTCTGTGCGTGAGTTCGAAGTTCGGAACCTTCGGCGCAATTTAGCCCGGATACCCGCCATAACCGCAAGGGATTGATTGTCACGGAGCCTGATTCTAGCTTACACGCGCGACTAGTGCATTCTAGTATGCGCATATTTTATTTTCGCAAGGGAGACAGAGACTTGAAACGCATTTTTACACTCGGAACAGCAATCGCCCTGTTGGCTTCAACCGCCGTCAGCGCGGATACCTTCCTGCGTTATGGCGAAGTTGAAGGGTGGAAGGTCTTCATCGACCAGGAAAAGAAATCCTGCCTGATCGAGGCCGTAGATAGCGCTGAAAACGTGGTGCAGATGGGGCTGACCGAAGATCGTGGCGTAGGCTATGTGGGCGTATTCACCAAAGCCAAGACCGACATCAAGCGTGGCGAAAAAGAAGCCGTGGCGATTCTGCTGGGCGACAACGTTTATGTCGGCGAAGCCACCGGCATGAAGGGTAACATTACCAAGGGCTATTCTGGCGGCTATGTTCTGTCAGATGATCCCCAATTCGCTGAGGATATCGCAAAACAAAAGGTCATGATCGTGTTCCCGGAAAAGGAATTCGCCTTCACCGTTGATTTGACCGGCACCTACAAGGCCATGGAAATGGCGCGTAAGTGCAACGAAGAACAGCTGGGCTAAGGGTCAGCCGGAAAGCGCGGTCATCAGCCGCGCTTTCTCACCCATATCATCAGGCTTTGAGATTGCGGCGGCTAGGTCTTCCAGTGACGCAATTGAATGACCGGCGCGGAAACTGTCCACATGCGGCAGCATGGCCACCACGCCCTGCGCCTTGGGCATGAACCCATCCCAACGCAACAGCGGATTAAGCCAGATCAGGCGGCGAGACGACAGATGTAGCCGTTCCACCTCTCGACCCAACGCGTCGGGGTCGCCGCGATCCAGCCCGTCTGAGATCAGCAAAACCACCGCCCCCTGCCCCATAACCCTGCGCGACCAATCGCGGTTGAACGCGTGCAGGCATTCTCCGATCCGGGTTCCGCCCTCCCAGTCTTGCGCTTCGGCACCAGCCGCAGCAAGTGCTGCATCCACATCGCGTTGTTGCAAATGACGGGTGATGTTGGTCAGGCGTGTGCCAAAGGTAAAGGCATGCACCTTGGCCCATCCCGCCCCCTTGGTGTTCGAAACAGAGTGCAGGAAGTGCAAGATAAGCCGGCTGTATTGGCTCATCGATCCCGAAATATCACACAGCACCACAAGGTTGGGCCAACGCGGCTTGGGCTTTAGGCGGGCGATATCACGCAGTTCTCCGCCTTGACGCATGGCCGCTCGTAAGGTCCGCGCACGGTCAATCCGGTGCCCCAGATGGCTGGCTTGCCCACGGCGAGATTCGATCGGCTTTACGGGCAAAGCCAATCGCGCCAGCATGCGTTTGGCCTGCGCGATCTCGGCAGTACTCATCTGTTCGAAATCCAGGCTGCGCAACAATTCCTCGGTCGACGCGGTTTTTGAGGCGTCGATCTCCAGCTCTGTTTCGCCCTCGTCCTCATCAACGTCTGGCGGGTCACGTTCGACTCCGTCCAACAACGCCTCAGCCGCACGCTTTTCGGCGGCGTCGGCCTTGCGTTCCTCTTGCACGCCACGGATCGCGGGCAACATCAAGGACATCATATGTTCAAGATACCGCGGGTCGCGCCAATACAGGCGAAAGACCTGCGCAAACACCGTGCGATGTTCGGGGCGGTTCACGAAACAAGCGTGCAAGGTCCAGTAGAAATCCTGTTTCTCTGTAAATCCTGCTGCCTGAACGGCACGTATGGCATCAACCACCCGACCTGTCCCGATGGGCAAACCGGCCTTGCGCAAGGCTCGCGCAAAATGAGTGATGTTTTGCGCCAGCTTTGGATTGTCGGGGATATCAAGCGGTAGTTGTTCGGCCATCAGGCCAATTCCAGATCAGCTTTCGCCTGATCCAAAATCCGCTTAGCCTCGGACCCCTGCAGCTTTTGAATGTCGTCTTGGTATTTCAGGATCGCGCCCAGCGTGTCGCCGATCACTTCGGGGCTTAGGTTGATCACGTCCAGCGCCAGCAAGCATTTGGCCCAGTCTAACGTCTCGGCCACGCCGGGTTTCTTGAACAGATCCTCGGTGCGCAGACGTTGAACAAAAGCAACGACCTCACGGCTGAGCGCCTCGGTCGCTTCGGGGGCTCTGGTGTGAAGGATTTCGATCTCACGGTCGAAATCGGGAAAGTCGACCCAGTGATATAAGCAACGCCGTTTCAGCGCGTCATGCACCTCGCGCGTGCGGTTTGAGGTCACGATCACGATCGGTGGCTGGGGCGCTTTAACAGTACCCAGTTCGGGAATGGTGACCTGAAAATCGCTGAGCGCTTCAAGCAAAAAGGCCTCAAAGGGTTCGTCGGTTCGGTCCAGTTCGTCAATCAGCAGGACCGGCGCACCATTTTCGTCCGGGCGCATGGCCTGCAGCAATGGGCGCTCGACAAGGTACTCATCCGAGAACAACTCAGACTGCAAGGTCCCGCGATCTGCCCCGCCCGCCGCCTCGGCCGTGCGGATCGCCACCATCTGTGCCGGGAAATTCCATTCATAAACGGCCGAGGACGCATCCAACCCCTCGTAACACTGCAACCGGATTAGGCGTCGGTTCAGTCCGGCGGCCATTGCCTTGGCGATTTCGGTTTTTCCGACCCCGGCCTCACCTTCCAGAAACAACGGCCGGCCCAATTTTAGCGACAGAAACACAACCGTAGCCAAGGCCCGCCCGCAGACATAGCCCTGCGCGCCCAGCATTTTTTGAACGGCGTCAATGGAATCCGGCTGTGTCATGTCAATCTTCTCCTTCGCCTCAACTGGTCATGGCTGTGTACAAGCGTCAAGGCCATAGTCTTTCAGACATACGGTGATCTGAGTCGTTGACAAGGTCTTTTCCGGCGGCGGGCTCTGTGCTAGCCGGTGCGCCATGACCGATAGCATCACGATCCGCCGCCCCGACGACTGGCATCTGCACTTGCGCGACGGCGCTATGCTGCAGGCCGTCTTGCCCGAAACCGCGCGACATTTTGCCCGTGCCATCATCATGCCGAACTTGGTGCCGCCGGTCGTGCGCGGCGATCAGGCCGCCGCTTATCGCGACCGTATCCTGGCTGCCCTGCCCGATGGCATGAGCTTTGAGCCGCTGATGACGCTTTATTTGACCGAAGACACCGATGCCGAGGACGTGGCCGCCGCGCATGCCAGCGGGTTGGTCAAAGCGGTCAAACTGTATCCGGCGGGCGCCACGACCAACTCAGCCTCGGGCGTGCAGGATTTCGACAATGTCCGCTCGGTGTTGGAAAAGATGGCCGAGATCGGACTGCCCTTATGCGTCCATGGCGAGGTCACCGACCCCGAGGTCGACATCTTCGACCGTGAGGCCGTGTTCATCGACCGTATTCTGGATCCGATCCGCAAGGCGACACCCGGACTGCGCGTGGTGATGGAACACATCACGACCAAAGACGGTGTGGATTATGTGAAATCGAACGACGCTGATCTGGGCGCGACCATCACGGCGCACCACCTGATCATCAACCGCAACCACATTCTGGTCGGTGGGATCAAACCGCACTACTACTGCTTGCCTGTCGCCAAGCGAGAGGAACACCGACTGGCGCTGCTGGCCGCTGCGACCTCGGGAGATGCGCGGTATTTCCTGGGCACCGACAGCGCGCCGCATACGGATGCCAACAAGGAAATGGCCTGCGGTTGTGCCGGCTGTTTCACCGCGACAAACACAATGTCGCTGGTGGCTGAGATGTTCGAATCCCAAGGTGCGCTGGACAAGCTGGAAGGCTTCGTCTCGCTCAACGGGCCTGCGTTCTACCGCCTACCGGTGAACGAAGACACCATTACCCTGACCAAAGGCGCCCCCGTGGAATACCCGAACAAAATCGAGACCGAGGACGGCCCCGTGACGGTGTTTGAGCCGGGCTTCGCTTTGCACTGGCGCGTGGTTTAACCCGCCAGCATCCGTGCCAAATCGCGGGCGCGACCGCCGGTGCGCAGCATCGACCAGATCGCGTCCGCCTCTTCGCCACCGATCAGCTTGCCTGCCTTGCCGCGCACGCGGTCTTCGCGATCAGACAGGGTCATCGGTGCCATCAGATCATGCGTCGCTTCAAGCCGCGCCCCGTCGCGGCGCAGCAGGGTCAGATGCGCCTGCGTTTCCGTCAGGGTCTCATCCGCCTCAACCGCGATCCTGTCGCGTAAGGATATCAGTCGCGGATCAGCACAGACCTTTTCCGAATAGCTGTCCGGCAAGGCCGTATCATGGCCAAGCGCCTGCATGGCAATCACGGTGCGATATGAAAACTTCGCCCCCAGCCCGGTCGTCGGAGACATCTGGTTACAAACGCTCATCCAGCGCGGGTGGGTCTTGATCTTGATCTCGGCCACTTCGGGTTCGGCGATATCCAGATCACGCGCGGCCTCAAGCGCGGCGTGTAGGCCGTGGCAACAGGCATGGAACTTATGGCTGACTGTTTCGAACAGCCATTCATCGCCCAACCCATCTAAAGCGGTTTGCGCATCCGCCTGGCCGCTATGGGTCGCACCAAACCCATACTGACCTTCCAAAGCGTTCATGTTCGGCGTGAAGCCTTTAGCGATCAGCAACGTTGCCTCGACCCCGGCCGAGGCCGCAAGCCCTGCATTATAGGGTTTTCCCATTGTTCCGAATTGCGTCTTGAGGCCAGCCGCGCGGGTGGCCGTCAACCCAAGCGTTTTTTGCATCTGATCCGCGTCGAAGCCAAGGATGCGCCCTGCCGCAACGGCCGCACCGAACGCGCCTGCCGTAGCGGTTTGGTGAAACCCCGCCTGATAGTGATCCCGTCCAAGCCACAGCCCGACACGGATCGAAACCTCCATCCCCACCAGCGCGGCCTCAAGGAAATCGACCAGGATGCGGTCATCCCATTCACTCAGCGCCAGCGCGGCGGGCAGAATCGCAACAGAAGGGTGACCGATATGGGCAAAGTGCGTGTCATCGTAATCCAATGCATGCGACACGGTGCCATTGACCAATGCCGCCCCACGCAACGGCGCCGCCCTACCGCCAAAAAGATGCGCCTGCGCGGCGCCCTCTTCGCCTAACACAAGGTCACGCACCGCTTTAGAGACAGGCTCATCAACCCCAGCCCGACCTACAGCAATCCAGTCTAATACAGACAAAGACGTGACGACTCGCGTTTGCATTGTCGTCTCGACAGGTCCGGCAGCAAACCCTGCAAGTGATGTGGAAAAATCGCTCATGGGCGCAGTCTAGCGTGCGCCGTATGCGGGTAAAGACCTAGCCGTACAAATCCGCAGCACGGGTTTCGAACGCCTGTACGATCCGGTGCATCGCCTCGTTGAACACAACTCCGATGATGCCTTGCAGTATGGCGTTCTTGAATTCGAAATCCACGTGGAAGGACACGTTGCAGCCACCCTCGGGTGCGTCTGCGAACTGCCAATCAGATTTCATGTATTTGAAAGGGCCGTCCAGGTATTCCGTGTCGATCCTCATCTGATCAGGAAACAGCGTCACCCGGCTGCCAAACCTTTCACGGAAAACTTTGAACGAGATGATCAGGTCCGCCTCCATCACCTGCGCCTCGCCCGCGGCATAGGTCCGGCGAATACGGGCCGCGGCACACCAGGGTAGAAATTCGGGATACTTCGCCACGTCCGCGATCAGGTCGTACATCTGCTGCGCCGTATACGGCAGGTGGCGGGTTTCCGAATGAGTAGGCATGGCGTCCAGTATTAACAGGTGACAATGGCGCGTGATTTCGTATGTTGCGCGCCAAAGATCAAGGGGGCAGCGATGAGCGACCGTGCATATGTGATAGATGAGATGATCTCGGCGAAGGCCATCGCCGCCCGGATCGAGGAGTTGTGTCGCGAAATCAGCGCTGAATACAAAGACACCGACAAGCTGGTCGTGGTCGGCCTGTTGCGCGGTAGTTTCGTCTTTATTGCCGACCTAGTGCGCGAGCTGGACCTGCCGATCGAGGTGGATTTCCTTGAAGCGTCATCCTATGGCGATTCAATGGAGAGCAGCCGGGAAGTGCGCATTCTCAAGGACTTGCGCGGCGCTATCGAAGGGCGCGACGTTCTGGTCGTCGAGGATATCGTCGATACCGGCCACACGCTGAACCATGTCACCCATTTGCTGCAAAGCCGTAAACCCGCGCGACTGAGATCTATCGCTCTGCTAGACAAACCCAGCCGGCGCGAGGTCGATTTCCGATCCGACTGGATCGGGTTCGAAATTCCGGATGAATTTGTTGTGGGTTATGGAATCGACTACGCGCAGCGCAATCGTAACCTGCCGTTCATCGGCAAGGTTCGCTTTACCGAGGATTGATCGGGCCCAGTACCTGTTGAATGGCGGCTACGAAAATCCCGGTACCGACCGGGATCAGCGCATCCGGGAAATCGTAGTCTGGGTTGTGCAGTTGTGGGTGGCCCACTCCTGAGCCCAGCCAGAACATAGCAGCTTTGGCGTCTTTGCCGAACTGCCCAAAATCTTCCGAGAACTTCTGCGGGTAAGCCGTCACTTCACAAGGTACATCCGTTTCAGAGCAAGATCGGCTTAGGATATCGACGGCGTCAGACGCGTTCACGCAGGCTTCGAAGACGTCTTCATAGGTGATCTCGTATCTAAGCCCTTGATCCAACGCCGCTTGCGCAACCAGCGCCTCGGCCTCTTCGATCAGGCTTTGCATCCGCGCATCAGCGACGGTGCGCAATGTCACCCACAGCTCAGCCCGGCCCGGCGCCACGCCAAAGGTCGGTTCACCAAGATTGACATGCGTCACGGTCGTCAGCGCGAAATCGGCGTCCAGCGAACCGCCACTTCCCAGCCGTGCCATTTGCGGCATCAACGCGGCCAGCGCCCCAGCCGGAGAAACGCCATCCTGCGGCGCCGCCGCATGCGAGGTCTTGCCCGACAGAACAACCTTCATCCCGCGAGACGCGCAGTTCGCTGGTCCTTCGCACAACTGCACATCACCCAATGGTAGCCCCGGCAGATTGTGCAGGGAAAACACATAATCCGGCGCGATCTCGGAAAACTTGGGGTCGGCCCGGTAGGCAATGGCCCCCTGCCCGGTTTCTTCAGCGGGTTGGAAGATCAAAACCACCCGGCCTAGCTGAGGACGATACTGGTTCAGATGGTCTGCGACACCCAGAACCATCACCATATGCCCGTCATGCCCACACAGATGCCCCTTGCCCGAAATGCGTGAAGCATAGGCTGCTTCGGACTGCTCTTGAATAGGCAAACCATCAAGCTCGCATCGAATGGCAACTGTCGGCCCGGCCTGCCCGCTGTCGAACACACCCGCCACGCCGTGCCCACCGATTCCCGTCAAAACCTGATCTGCGCCACGGGCCCGCAATTCGTCCGCGATCCGAGCGGCCGTCAACTCTTCTTGGCCCGAAAGTTCCGGAGATTGGTGCAGTTCGTGACGAAGGCGTGTAAGCTGCGCGCGTGTGTCAGGTGTCACCCTTGCTCTAACTTCTTCTGGCGTGCATCGCGCAGGCGGGCAAAATCGTCGCCCGCGTGGTAAGACGACCGGGTCAGAGGCGTTGCGGAAACCATCAGGAAGCCCTTGCCAAAGGCTGCTTTCTCATAAGATGCGAACTCTTCCGGCGTGACAAAGCGGTCGACGCCATGGTGTTTCGGCGTGGGCTGCAGGTATTGGCCGATGGTCAGGAAATCGATGTCAGCGGCGCGCATGTCATCCATGACTTGCCGGACCTGCTGTTCGTCTTCCCCCAGACCGACCATGATGCCCGATTTAGTGAAAATCGAAGGGTCCATTTCTTTGACCCGCTGCAATAGGCGCAGCGAATGGAAATAGCGCGCACCGGGGCGTACTTCGGGATACAGACCCGGGACGGTTTCAAGGTTGTGGTTGAACACGTCCGGCTTGGCTTCGACGACAACTTCCAGAACCGAGGGGTCACATTTCAGAAAATCAGGCGTCAGAATTTCGATCGTTGTCTTGGGCGAACGGTGCCGTACGGCGCGAATGGTCTGCGCGAAATGTTCCGCCCCACCGTCGGTCAGGTCATCGCGGTCTACGGACGTTATGACCACGTGGTTCAGCCCCAGTTTCTGCACGGCGTGTGCCACGCGTCCGGGCTCAAACGCGTCCAGATCATCTGGGCGGCCGGTTGCAATGTTGCAGAATGTACAGCCGCGGGTACAGATCTCGCCCATGATCATCATGGTGGCGTGGCCCTGGCTCCAGCATTCGCCCACGTTCGGACACCCGGCCTCTTCGCAGACAGTAACCAGATTGTTCTCGCGCATGATTTTGTGAGTTTCGGCATAGCCCTTACCACCGGGTGCCTTTACGCGAATCCACTTCGGCTTTTTCGGTTGCGCATTGTCCTGACGATGCGCCTTTTCGGGATGACGTTGTTCGGGGATCTTCAGATCACGCACGGTTTGCTTTCCTGACTTTGGGTCATTTTGCTTCGACATAATATAAACTGCAGCGGTTAGCTACGCCACCCATGCATAGCTGCCATAACAGCGCACTATGCAATTGCAGAAGAGCACCCAGCAAATCCCGACAAAGATTTATTGAAAACAGCACGCTTTGAGGACTTCACAAGAATTCGCGTTCGCAGCAACAATCACGTTGAAGCCAATTTAGAACTGTTTTAAATCTTCGGCAGTTCACAGATGAATCACAGGAAATTGAGCATGAAATCCGGTACTAAACTGCCTGACGTAACCTTTCACACCCGCGTCCGTGACGAGGCTGTCGAAGGCCCCAACCCGTTCCGTTGGGAAGACAAAACCACTGCAGATTACTTTGCCGGTAAACGGGTGATCCTGTTCTCGTTGCCCGGTGCATTCACCCCCACCTGTTCGACCTACCAACTGCCCGGGTTTGAAAACGGCTATGCCGAATTCAAGGAAAAAGGCATCGACGACATCTATTGCATGTCAGTGAATGACAGCTTTGTCATGAACAAATGGGCACAGGACCAAGGTCTGGAAAACGTCAAGGTCATTCCAGACGGATCTGGAGAGTTCACTCGCAAGATGGGCATGCTGGTCGACAAGGACAATCTGGGTTTCGGCATGCGCTCGTGGCGCTATGCCGCCATCGTCAATGACGGTGTGGTTGAGGCATGGTTCGAAGAGCCCGGCCTGATGGATAACTGCCCCGAAGACCCCTATGGCGTGTCGTCCCCGGACAACCTTAAAAAGCACCTGAACGAAGCCAAAGAGCCCGCACTGGCCTAAGCTTCGCGCTAAATCAAAGCAAAGGCCCGCCCATGGCGGGTCTTTTCATTTCAGGCGCGTGTTGCGGTGACGATGTCCTCTCCGACTTGGCGGATGACCTGAGCCAGACCGTCGAACCAATCCTCCCCCACAGTCGATGCACGCCGGACCAGACCAACCGTCCGCGCCGGTTGCGGCGTCCCAAAGCGCAGCAGTTTCAATCCGGGAACGGCGTCAGATTCCGCGCGCGCGGCCAGTTCGGGCATGAGAGTCAGACCAAACCCCTCAGCCACCAATCGTGACAACGTCGCAAGCGATGACGCACCCATATTGATCAGGCCGCTGCTTCGATCCCGACCGCAGACCTCAAGCGCCTGATCGGTCAGACAGTGACCGTCATCAAGCAACATCAGTTGCGCGGTCTGCAGGTCCAGCGGCCGTAATGCTTCGGGGTTGGGGACCATGCCCTTCAAGCGCGCTGAGCTGCCAGCCAACAGGAAGCGATCCTGAAACAGAGGCAGTTCGAACAACTCACTCCCACCGGCGGGCAAAGCCATGACGCCGGCGTCGATTTCCCCGGCGCGCAGCATAGTCAGCAAACGCTCAGTTCTAGCTTCGCGCACCTGCACGCGCAACGACACATCGGACGATCGCAACCCAGCCAGCACACCCGGCAGTAAATACGGCGCGATCGTTGGGATGATCCCGATCGCCAACGACCTGTGCCCCCCAGAGCGATCCTTGGCAAACTGATCTAACCTGTCCGCCGCTCCAAGAACCTGACGCGCATGATCCAGCACGTCGCGCCCTAGCGGGGTCAGCAGAATATCACGCGCCTGACGTTCGAAAAGCGGACCGCCCAAACTGTCCTCTAACGCCTTGATCTGCACGGACAAGGCGGGCTGAGACACGTGGCACACCTGGGCGGCCCGACCGAAATTGCGCTGTTCTGCGACTGCACTGAAGTATTTCAGCTGTCTAAGGGTAAAATTCATAACCTTTGATTATCACCCATCCACCCAAGTGCAACCAAAACATATCGCACCATTAACCGATCATGCGATTGCGCTCGGACTGCCCCACATAATGTCGCTTGAGCCTCTGCAACGCGATCCGCAACACGATCTTGCCCGAGCGCGCCGACCAGCCCATCCGCTTTTCCGCAAGCTCTAGCCCTTCGAGGTAGCAACAGCAGCGCAAAGCAACATCGCTGAGGCCTGGACCCAGATCCGACAAAGCATGTTCAACCCGATCCCGTGCGTCCGACGCCCCGTGCCCAGCATGGGCTTCACTGTTGAAACCACCGCGCCCCCCTGCAGTCAGAAAATGGTCCCAATTCTGTGCGACCTGAGGGCCAATCTGCGCCAGTTCGAAATCCTCACGCAGGCGTTCGCCCGCCGCCACAAGTGTTTCATCAAGAAAGGGCTTTCCATCCCGATCTCGCCGACGTGCCAATGCGATCAGGGGACTTTCCGCTGCACTATAACGAATCCGCCGAGGACGGTCGGGTTTCGCAGTCGCACTTTGATTAGGTGACATTTGCGCTTGGAACGGAGCTTGTGCATCTGCCATTCCAAATTCACTACGCTCACGCGCTTTGTTCTCGGCCTCGGCCATAAGGCGGCTCAGTGCCGAGCGGCCCGACGAAGAAATCCGATACCGCGAAATCCGTCCGGGATTGTTGCAGGAAATCCAGTCTTTCAGCGCCAGCGCCTGCGCAATCTTGCAATCCACAACCGCTGTTCGTGTGGCGCCGCTGTCTCCGGTGTCGCGGACCACCACGGCCTTGTCCATTTCCTCAGCCACCGCAAGCACTGACCCCGTTTCACACAAACGGCGCAAAATTCGCAGTGCCTCGCGGTTGAATTCTTCGTCCTTGGCGGCGGCGGTTTCCTCTTCGGTCACAGCCAAGGCCCCGAATTGGATCGGGCCCGTGCCATCGGCTGAATCCGAGAAATGCGTTTCCGCCAGAGATTGCAGCGCGGCATCCACCAAGGGATCGTCCCGTCGCATTTCGATGCGCCTGATTTGTCTGAGTATGGTCGAAGCATGGCACCCAGCGGATCGCGCAATATCGCGGATCGACTGTCCGGTTTCTGTGTGGGCAAGGTATCGTTGTGCCCCCTCAGGTACCCAAGCCGGAATGGTGAATGCCATGTTGTTTTCCATAGTTACTTGCCCTCGTCGACACAACAATCTGTTTTCAATCGCCCCCGATGAATTTGTTAACCAATTCTAACTAGAGTTGCTTTCGTTACTCGTTCGTTAACCCGCGGCGACAAGGACCAGATTTGATTCAAAAACATAAACACTCATGAAGTCAGAGTTCGGCGCGAACCCAATCAAGGCAACACCCTCTTAGGTTGTGTCACACATTCAGGGACGTTCACTCACACAAGGGAACCCCGGAATGCAGGACCTGATGACCATGATTACCACTCTCCGCCGCCCTCGCCTGTTGGCACGAGCCGCGAAACACGGGGCGCAGGACTATGACCGGGATCGGCACCTGCAGCGCATCCTTGGCTATGGATCACTGCCCGGCACGGGCGCGGCTCTGATGCGGCTGATGGAAATGGAGCGAGAGGTTAACGCGCAGCGCGTAGAAGAGGACGCAGCCTATTCGCTGGTCCGTCATTTGGACCTGCTGATCGCGTTGTTGGGCGAGGCGCAGCTGTTTCAGGCCAGCCGCGCCGCGCAATATCAGTGATCAGGTAAAGGCATCCGGCATGGATGCTTTTTTCTTGTCAACGTACTCGTTCAGAGCAGCATTGATTGCCGGGTCGAGTTGCGGTTGCTGGTAGTTGGCCAGCAGATGCTCGACTCGGGCAGATGCCAGTTGGCGCGTGTCACGCCCACCTTCATCTTCCCAGGTTTCGAACGGTTTGTAATCCAGCATTTCAGACTTCCAGAACGCGTCTTTGAAGTTTGCCTGCGTATGGGCACAACCCAGATAGTGGCCGCCAGGACCGACTTCGCGGATCGCATCCATTGCCTGCGCGTTCTCGTCGTAAGCCACGCCTTTGGCCAAGCCGTGCAGCACACCCAGTTGATCCGCATCCATGACGAACTTCTCGAAATCCGCGACCAGACCGCCTTCGAGCCAACCGCAGGAATGCAGCATGAAGTTCACGCCTGACATCAGGCCCATGTTCAGCGAGTTTGCTGTTTCGTAAGCAGCCTGCGCGTCGGGCAGTTTCGAGCCACAGAACGACCCGGCCGAGCGGAACGGCAGGTTCAGGCGACGCGCCAACTGACCCGCACCATAGGTGACCATCGACGCCTCGGGCGTACCGAAGGTCGGCGCGCCCGAGTTCATGTCAATCGATGACACGAAGGCACCAAAAATTGCCGGGGCACCCGGACGGATGATCTGGCTATACGCGACACCGGCCAGAACTTCGGCCAGAACCTGCGTCAGCGTCCCTGCCACCGAAACCGGTGCCATCGCGCCACCCACGATAAAGGGAGAGATAATGCAGGCCTGATTGTTAGCCGCGTAAACTTCAAGCGAACCCATCATCACGTCGTCGAAGGTCATCGGCGAGTTGATGTTGGTCAGCGAGGTCATCACTGTGTTTTCCTGCACGAACTCTTTGCCGAACAGGATCTCGCACATCTCTACCGAATCCTGCGCCCGGCTGGGGTCGGTGACCGAGCCCATGAACGGCTTGTCCGACAGGGTCATATGCGCCATCAGCATGTCCAGGTGACGCTTGTTCACCGGCACGTCGGTCGGCTCGCACACAGTCCCGCCCGAGTGGTGCAACCACTTGGACATATAGGCCAGTTTCACGAACTTGTTGAAATCGTCCATGGTCGCATAGCGACGGCCACCTTGCGCGTCACGCACGAATGGAGGGCCGTAGACCGGCGCCAGCACCAGATTGCGCCCCCCGATGACAACCGATTTTTTGGGGTTGCGCGCGTGTTGTGTGAACTCGCTGGGGGCAGTTTTGATCAGCTCGCGCGCCAGACCACGCGGGATGCGAACACGTTCTCCATCGACATCGGCTCCGGCATCTTTCCAGCGCTGCAACGCACCTGGATTGTCGACGAAATTGACGCCGACCTCAGCCAGAATGGTTTCCGCATTGGTTTCAATGATCTCCAACGCTTCCGCGTTGAGGACCTCGAAATTCGGAATATTCCGTTCGATGTATTTTGCAGTTTCGATTCGAACTGCGGTGCGCTCGGCCCTGCGGGCGGCACCACCACCGCCTCTGGCTCTGCGTCGGGTGTTTGCCTCTGCCATGAGATAATCCCGTTAGTCATGTTCACGTTGCAAATCGTGTTACCGGAACCGCAGATCACACCAGACGTGGATTACGGCGCTATAGGGGTAAAAGCGACATGATCGCCTATTCGATGTCGTTTGAACCCCTAATTCCTGACGCTAATGATAGAAGCATGGAACCGAAATCGCAAAATCCGTCTAACCGCTAGCTGAGCGAAAACTCCTTTACGCGACAGAATTTGGGTACGTCGCATTTCGCAAGATGGTTGTGAGAAATCTAAATTGACGGGCTGACAAACCTCAAAGGTTTTTACGCATCGCAACCGAATTCCCGGCCACTTCAGTTTCGATCCAGCCGAGATGCGCGTAAATCGCCCTCGTATCTTGCATCAGACGATGGGTACGCAGTTCCATAAAGGGGCAGCCAACCTCGCGCGCTTCAGCCTCGGCGCGGGACAGCAGTTTTCCAGCGACTCCTTGCCCTTGGGCCGACGGTGACACGGCCAGATTGATAACCTTCATCACAGCACCCTGTTGCGCAAACACAATAACACCAGCCAACCCATCATCGCTGCGGGCCAGGACCACGCGACGTTCCGCAATATCTTGCGCCAAACCACTCGTCACATCAGGCAGATCATCAATAGAACTACGCGCTTTGGCATAAGCCGCCCTGATGCAGTCTGTGACCGCCTCGACGTCATCCTGCGTTGCATCCGTGAAACGAATGACGGCCATTGATCCCATCTCCTTCCGCATCTGACTGAAATCGCCTTCATAACGCTTGCACATAACCGCCGCGCGACCTAAGAGCCAGTCATGAGCCAGACATCCCATGACCGCCTTTTGATCATCGACTTCGGCAGCCAGGTGACGCAGCTGATCGCACGCCGCCTGCGCGAGTTGAATGTCTATTGTGAAATCCACCCCTATCAAAACGTCACGATGGACTTTGTGCGCGAAATGGCGCCCAAGGCCGTGATCTTTTCCGGTGGGCCGGACAGCGTGACGCGCGAGGGGTCCCCCCGCGCCCCGCAAGAGATTTTTGACTATGGCGTGCCGATCCTTGGCATCTGCTATGGACAGCAAGTCATGATGCATCAGCTTGGCGGCAAGGTCGAAAGCGGCCACGGCACTGCCGAGTTCGGTCGCGCCTTTGTCACTCCGAAAAACCAACTGGATATTCTGAACGGCTGGTTCGCGGATGGCGACGAACAAGTCTGGATGAGCCACGGCGACCACGTCAGCGAAATCGCCACCGGGTTCGAGGTCTTCGGCACCTCACCCAACGCGCCTTATGCGATCACGGCTGATACCAACCGCCATTTCTATGCCGTTCAGTTCCACCCCGAGGTGCACCACACGCCCAGAGGCGCGAAACTGTACGAAAACTTCGTAAAACTGGCTGGCTTCAACGGCGATTGGACTATGGGTGCCTATCGCGAACAGATGATCGAAAAGATTCGCAAGCAAGTCGGCGACAAAAAGGTCATCTGCGGCCTGTCCGGCGGCGTCGACAGCTCGGTCGCGGCGATCCTGATCCATGAAGCGATTGGTGATCAACTGACTTGCGTGTTTGTCGATCACGGCCTGTTGCGCAAGAACGAGGCCGAAGAAGTCGTCGGTATGTTCCGCGACAACTACAACATTCAGCTGATACACGCAGATGAAAGCGACCTGTTTTTGGGAGAGCTGGACGGCCAATCCGACCCGGAAACCAAACGCAAGATCATCGGAAAGCTGTTCATCGACGTGTTCCAGAAACACGCTGATACGATCGAAGGGGCCGAATTCCTGGCCCAGGGCACGCTCTATCCCGACGTGATCGAATCGGTTTCGTTCTCGGGCGGCCCCTCGGTCACGATCAAATCGCACCACAATGTCGGAGGCCTGCCTGAAAAGATGGGCCTGAAACTGGTCGAACCTCTGCGAGAGCTGTTCAAAGACGAGGTTCGCGCACTGGGCCGCGAACTTGGCCTGCCGCAGAGCTTCATCGGGCGCCACCCCTTCCCCGGGCCGGGTCTGGCGATTCGCTGCCCAGGCGAGATCACCCGTGAAAAACTGGAAATCCTGCGCGAAGCCGACGCCATCTATATCGACCAGATTCGCAAACACGGTCTGTACGATGATATCTGGCAGGCTTTTGTTGCCATCCTTCCGGTACGCACCGTCGGTGTGATGGGTGACGGGCGCACATATGATTATGCATGTGCGCTGCGCGCTGTAACTTCGGTCGATGGCATGACCGCCGACTACTATCCGTTCAGCCACGAATTCCTCGGTGAGACCGCCACGCGGATCATCAACGAGGTCAAGGGCATCAACCGATGCACTTATGACATCACCTCGAAACCTCCGGGAACGATTGAGTGGGAATGACAAAAAGCCGGGCTTTGACCCGGCTTTTTTGTTTAAGTCCTGCAAGAAACCCATAGGTTTTAAATTAGAATTCCGCGATTCCCGCAGGCAGGTAAATGGACAGCAGTAGACCGCAGATCGGAAAAGCCGCGCTTTGGATGACGGGGGCAATTGCCTCTTTCTCATCGATGGCGGTTGCCGGTCGCGAATTGAGCGTGGCCCATGATACATTCGAAATCATGTTTTACCGCAGCCTCGTCGGCATCCTCGTTGTAGCGGTGATTCTGACCCTGTCGCGCAAATGGGATCAGGTCTCGACATACAGACTGGGGCTGCACGGTGTCCGAAACCTGACGCATTTTATTGGTCAGAATTTGTGGTTCTACGCGGTAACCGTCATTCCTCTGGCACAGGTTTTTGCGCTTGAGTTCACGCAACCCATCTGGGTGATCCTGCTGTCTCCGCTGCTGCTGAAGGAACGGCTAACACCTGTACGCGCGCTGTCTGCCTTGATTGGTTTTGCCGGTGTCCTGCTTATTACCCGCCCCGGTGCCGTGCCTCTGAGCGCTGGTATTATGGCTGCTGCTTTGTCTGCGGTATTCTTCGCATTTACAACGATTTCCACCAAAACCCTGACCCGTTTTGCCAGCATTGGATGCATCATGTTCTGGCTGACCGTCATGCAGGCTGTCCTGGGATTGATGGCCGCAGGGATTGATGGGCAGATCGCTCTGCCAACCGCGAACACGATCCCCTTCCTGGTATTGATTGGGTTGGCAGGACTACTGGCGCATTATTGCATCACCAACGCTCTGGCTATTGCGCCTGCGACTGTGGTTGTACCGTTCGATTTTGTCCGCCTGCCCACAATTGCCGTGATCGGAATGATTCTGTACCACGAGCCGCTGGATCACTGGACGCTGCTAGGGGCCGTCGTGATCTTTTCGGGCATCTTTTTGAACGTGCACGCCGAAAATCGTAACAGTTTGGCAACAGTTTCCCGGCACACTCACCCTGAATAACGCACCGTCACTAGTTGACGGTAATATAACCCTCAAGAAAGTATCGAGCACCACAAGACAGATCGGCCTTCACCACTCGATAGTCCGGTCTGAATAACAGGACACCTTTTGGGAGGACAGAATGAAAAAAGCGCTTCTACAGGCGTGCGCGGTGTGCGTTGGGACAACAGGAGCTTACGCCGGCGGTCTGGATCGTAGCGGACAGGGTGTCAATATCCTGTTCGAAGAGGGATCAGTTGTACAATTCCGTCTCGGCTATACTGATCCAAGCGTAAGCGGCACTCAAAATGGCGTGGATTCCGGCAATGTTGCCGAGTCATTCTTCACACCGCATTTAGCCTATAAACATGCTTTTACAGACAGACTGGATTTCGCACTGGTCTATGATGAGCCGTTCGGCGCGGATATCGAGTATCCGTCAAACTACCCGTTGTCGATTAACCCGACAACGCCGTTTGGTGGGCGCACGGATGTTCTGCGCGCCAAAGCGGATGTGGACGCAATTACTGCGCTTGTTCGGTATAAATTCGACGGTGGCTTCAGCGCTATCGGAGGTCTGCGCGCGCAACGTTTGAAAGCCAACGTGGCAGTGCCCGCCGCTGCGGGGTACGAAGTCGACACAGATTCTGACATCGCATTTGGGTATGTCGTCGGCGTTGCGTGGGAAAAGCCAGAAATTGCCGCACGTGTGGCTCTGACTTACAACTCAAAAATCACACACGATTTTTCCCAGACAGAGTCATTCAACTTCGTGCCGCCTGTATTCCCGCCTAGTGCGGTGCTGGTCACAGCGGAAACCGAGTCTGAGATTGAATCACCTCAATCCATCAATCTGGATTTCCAAACCGGTGTAGCCCCCAAAACATTGCTGTTTGGTTCAATTCGATGGGTGGACTGGCCGCAAACTGTTTTTGCGCCGCCCAACTATGTCAACATTGTCGGGGATAACCTCGTCGACTACGAAGATGATACGTTCACGTATACGCTGGGGCTCGGCTATCAGTTCTCGGAAGAATTTTCGGGTGCGGTAACTGCTGGGTATGAAACATCCACTGGTTCCGAAGTCACAAATTTGGGCCCGACAGATGGGTTCTGGAGCCTTGGGCTCGGTGGAACCTACTCTCTCGAACGCGCTCAGATTTCCGGTGGTGTCCGGTATACAGACATTGGAGACGCCACTACCACCACCGGAGGAGAATTCAGCGGCAACAGCGCTTGGAGCGTCGGCTTCCAGATCACTTACTCGCTGGGCTGATCCATAAAACAATGAACGTTGAACCCCGCCCTTCCGGCGGGGTTTTTCTTTGCGGGCTATCCAAAATATGAATTCCAGAAACCTCATTGCGTTAAAGCCACAGTTTCCGTGAATTCGTCGGTTTCACAATCTCACATTAGTTTTCTCTCTGTCGGTCCCTGGCCGGATCAACTAGGGGACCGGCACAACAAAAAAAAAGAGGACACTACATTGTTGAATCCAGGCAAAATTTCAATATTAGCAATGATTTCACTGACCCCGGCTATTGCAGGCGCACAGGAATTTAACGGTGCTGCCACCTTGGGCTATGGACAATCTTCCATTTCCAACGGCGGTGGCGATTTCGGCACCTTCACCGGCGATTTCACCGGTACTTTGAGCTTCGACAACGGTCTGCACTGGGGCTTTGACGCCAAGTATTACAATGCCGATCCCGACAATATTTCCGGGGATGTTTCCCTGTGGGATCTGGGCACGACATTGAACTACCAATTTGACAACGGCGGCGTTCTGGGTGGCTATCTCGACTATGCCGATTTCGATTCTGGTCTGGGGCTCAACCTTTCCAGCGATGTGACTTCGTACGGTATTTCGGGCGGGTATGTCGTTGAAAATGCCGGGTTCGAAGCCTGGATCGGCGAATCGGAAACCTCCCCAAGCCTGCCAAACGGCACGGATTGGACCGATTTCGGCGCACGATTCCGCTATCAAGCGTCGGATAGTGCCGTATTCGGCGGTCACTATGTTCGCAGCGACGTGTCAGGTGGTGGCGTAAACCTTGACCTATATAGTGTTGGCCTTGGCGGTTACTATCGGTTCAACAGCGGTTGGGGGACTTATGCAGGTCTAGTGCATCAGTCGTTTAGCGATCTTGATTTGGACTACACAACGCTTGGCATCGGCGTGGATTATAACCTGCTTGAGATCAGCGAGATCCCAGGCCAAGTGTCTCTGGAGTTGGCCAGAACGGATATCGATGTCGGCGGTGCAAGCGGCGATATCGACACCCTTCGCTTTGGTCTGACCTTCCCTCTTGGCGGTCGCACTTCCTCCACTCCGCTCAACAGCGTAGCGCGTGCGGCGATGGCCCCGCGTCACAACGCTCTGACAACGCTGGAAGACACCACTTTCTGAGGGTTTAGTACAACCTGCAAATCTCTGGAAAACCCTGCCTGTGCGGCAGGGTTTTTCTTTGCGCGGTTTCCAAGTCGGTAGAATCTTGGGTAAATAAAAACGGGCAAGGCCGTACTAATACACCTTTCCCCAACGAATTGGGCGAACTTTTTTGCTTGGCGTGTTCTGGGCTATGCTGATGCGTTGGCTGGTTACCTCAATCCAGCGTTTAACTTTTTTGCGCCGTCCGCGCCTTTGTATGGTTCTTTTGTCATGGGTCTGTTGGACGAAGCGGCTCCGTTTCCCCTGCGGGCCGGGGGCGATTTCATATCTAGACCGTACTGACCTGGACTCTAAAGTCAGTGACGACGATTTTTGGCGTCACCATAGGGGCATTGTTTTTTAAACGATGAACACCTGATCTGATCTCTCGCCATAAAAGTGGGGCTTAGATACTAGGCGGTGCAGCCGCCATCAGGCCGTTGATCCAAATCCGTTCGGGTACACACGATTGACGCCACCCGCTGCCCGTTTTAGCAAGGTCGGAAAAAAGGACGGCGGACAATGATCTACAGCTCGGCAAAAGATTGGCGCGATGCGGCGCGAAAAAAGGTGCTGTTCTTTGGCATGTCGGGCCTGGGCAAAACCTATGTGTCGAACGTGCTGCGCGACTCGGGCGATTGGTTCCACTATTCGATCGATTACCGCATCGGTACCCGGTACATGGGTGAATACATCGCTGACAATGCCAAAGCCGAGGCGATGAAAGTCCCCTTTCTGCGCGAACTGCTGTTGTCGGATTCGATCTTTATTGGCTCGAATATCTCGTTCGAGAACCTGACGCCTGTCGCCGCCTATTTGGGTAAGCCCGGAAATCCGGCGCTAGGTGGTTTGGAACTGCCCGAATACAAACGCAGGCAGGAACAATTCCGGCAGGCGGAGATTCACGCGCTTCTGGATACCGAGTATTTCATCGACCGGGCACAACGTCTGTACGAATACCCGCATTTTATCTGCGACACCGGCGGGTCGATCTGCGAATGGGTAGACCCGGAAAATTCTACAGATCACGTGTTGTCCGAACTGTCTCGCCAAACCTTGATGATTTGGATTCAAGGGGATGAAGATCACACGGCAGAGCTGATCAGCCGCTTTGATAAAGCGCCCAAACCGATGTCTTATCAGCCCGAATTTCTGGTCCGTGTTTGGGACGACTATCTGACCCAGCATAACTGCCGATCCGAGGATGTAGACCCCGACGCGTTCATCCGCTGGACTTACGCGCAGGCGCTGGCGCATCGGCAACCCCGCTATCAGGCGATGGCGGACAATTGGGGTGTAACAGTCACCGCTGATGACATGCACAAGGTCCGTGATGCCGCTGATTTCGATGAGTTGATCGAACGCACCCTTGAGACCCGCGCAAACCGGGCTTAATTACCGCCTCTACACTGTAACTCCAAAGGCTTGTACCTGATGCCGATCAAGATCCCCTCTGACCTGCCCGCATTTGAAGTTCTCACCCAAGAGGGCGTATCGGTCATGGCCGAGGATCAGGCAATGCGTCAAGACATTCGCCCCCTGCGGATCGGGTTACTGAATCTGATGCCCAAGAAGATTCAGACTGAAAATCAGTTTGCCCGCCTGATCGGGGCGACTCCGTTGCAGATCGATTTGTCGCTGATCCGGATGACGGAACACCGCACCAAGAACACCGCGGCCGAGCATATGGCCGAATTCTATCGCCCTTTTCAGGAGGTGAAGGACGAGAAATTTGACGGGCTGATCATCACCGGTGCCCCGATTGAGCATTTGGAATTCGACAACGTCACCTATTGGGACGAAATGCGCGAAGTATTCGAATGGACGCAGACCAATGTGCATTCTACCTTTGGAGTGTGCTGGGGTGGAATGGCGATGATCAATCACTTCCATGGCGTCAAGAAACATATGTTGGACGCTAAGGCGTTTGGTTGTTTCCGGCATGCGAACCTTAATCCGGCCTCGCCGTTCCTGCGCGGATTCTCGGATGATTGCGTGATTCCGGTCAGCCGCTGGACGGAAATGAAACAAAATGAGATTGATGCCGCAAACGGTTTGGTAACCCTGCTGGGCAGCGACGATGTTGGTCCCTGTCTGGTCGAAGATCGGAACCATCGTGCCATCTATATCTTCAACCATTTCGAATATGACAGCGATACGTTGAAGCAAGAATACGACCGCGATGTTGCCAACGGCACGCCGATCAACGTGCCCATGAATTACTATCCGGACGACGATCCAAGCCAGACACCACAGAACAGGTGGCGCAGCCATGCGCATTTGCTCTATGGCAACTGGATCAGCGAGATTTATGGGACAACGCCCTATGATATCAATCGGATCGGTGTCGATCAGACCGATCTGAGGGCCTGATCCGGTGATGCGCGTCGGCCTCATAGCTTTGACTTTGCTGGTCTTGCTATGGGCCCTCGCACTCTGGCGCGCTGGTCGGAATGAAGCCCGTGCCGAAGCCGCCTTCCCCCCCGAAGGTCAAATCGTCGAAGTCAATGGCATCCCAGTGCATGCGGTGGTGATGGGTGAAGGCCCGGATGTTGTGCTGATCCATGGGTCCAGCGGCAACACGCGCGACATGACCTTTGCCTTGGCTCCTATCCTGGCGGAAAACTACCGTGTGATTGTGTTTGATCGACCGGGTCTGGGATATAGCGCCAGCTTCAATCCGGACGGTGAGACCATTGAGCAGCAAGCGGAAATCCTGCAAAAGGCTGCCGCGCAACTGGGTGCGGAAAAACCTATCGTCGCAGGGCAAAGTTATGGCGGATCCGTCTCACTTGCTTGGGCTGTTACGCGGCCAGACAATATCTCGGGGCTGGTCCTGATCGCAGCTGCCGCCATCCCGTGGGAGACACCTCTGGACGGGTTCAACACATTGGCGGCGACACCCACCGGCAATGTCACCGCCCTGCCCCTGATCACTGCCTTTGTGCCCGAATGGTACGTTGAAAAAGCTTTGGACAAGGTGTTCGCACCGCAGACCGCACCCGAAGGATATGCCGACCATTTCGGCCCCGGACTAACCATGCGCCGGGCTTCGATGCATGCAAATGCCAAGCAGCGCGCCAATTTGCTGAAAGAAGTCCGCGCCCTACAACCGCGATACGGCGAGATAGACGTGCCGACCGAGATCGTCCATGGCACCGCCGATGATACCGTTGGGTTGGGCTGGCATTCACATCGACTGATCGAACAAATCCCCGGAGCGGAACTGATTGAACTGCCTGGAATTGGGCACATGCCACAGGTCGTTGCTGCACCCGAAGTTGCTGCCGCCATCGACCGTGCCGCACAACGAGCGGGTTTGCGTTAGGCCCGCCGCTAATCCATAGTAGGATATGGATTTTATGGCGAGGTAACACATGGCCCGTTCCGAAAAAGGCTCCATCGAAAAGTACTTTAAGAATGACGCCCCGAAAGAGGTGCGTTCGGCCATCGAAAAGTCCGAAAAAGGCGACATCCTGAACCCCACCTTCCCTTACGACGAACGAATGAAGCGTAAGGAATACGAAAAACAGATGGAAATGCTTCAGATCGAACTGGTCAAGATGCAGTCCTGGCTCAAGGAAACCGACCATCGCATATTGCTTATTTTCGAAGGTCGGGACGCTGCTGGCAAAGGGGGCACGATCAAGCGGTTCCGCGAAAACCTGAACCCACGCGGCGCACGCAATGTTGCGCTAAGCAAACCCTCGGACACTGAGCGCAGTCAGTGGTATTTTCAACGATATATCGCACATTTGCCTGCCGCTGGTGAGATCGTGTTCTTTGACCGCAGCTGGTATAACCGCGGTGTTGTTGAAAACGTCTTTGGCTTTTGCACAGCAGAAGAACGTGAACGGTTTTTCCGACAGGTCCTGCCGTTGGAAACCGGTTTGGTGAATGACGGGATCAAACTGTTTAAATTCTGGCTCAATGTCGGGCGAGCAGAACAGCTCAACCGTTTTCTGGCGCGTGAAACTGACCCACTGAAGCAGTGGAAACTCAGCCCGATTGATATCGCGGGTCTGAACAAATGGGATGAATACAGCCAGTCGATCGAAGAAACCCTGACGCGCAGCCACACGGAACACTGCCCCTGGACCATCGTGCGATCCGACGACAAGAAACGCGCGCGGCTGGCTGCTATTCGTACGGTTCTGCACGCGCTGGACTATGACGAAAAGGACGAAGACGCCATAGGCGCGAATGACCCCGATATCTGTGGCGGGCCAGAGATTTGGGATGCGTGACAGGTGGTGGACGAATGTCTTTTCGCGAATTATGTCATGAATTCTATAACTTGAAAAAGGGCACCTGAAGCAGGAATGACAAAACGCGGGTATCACCACGGGAACCTGAAACAGGCTTTGATCGAGGCTGCTCTGTCTCTGATCGAAGAAAAAGGTCCGACCGGCTTTACCCTGTCCGAAGCGGCGAAAACCGCCGGTGTCACCCCCGCTGCGGTTTACCGGCATTTCCACGGGCGCGAAGACCTGATCGCCGAAGCCGCCCGGCAAGGGTTCGAGATGTTCTCGGATCTGATGCAATACGCCTATGACAAGGGCCAGCCCTCAGCGCTCGCCGCGTTCGAGGCGACAGGCCGTGCCTATCTGGCATTTGCCCGCAAACATCCTGGCCATTACATCGCGATGTTCGAAAGCGGGATTTCGATCAATCGAACACCTGAACTATCCTTGGCCGCAAACCGTGCCAAAGCAGTACTGGAGAAAGCAGCGGCTGATCTGTCGCAACACATTCCACCGGAAAAGCGCCCGCCCGCATCCATGTTCAGCGCCCATATCTGGGCCATGAGCCACGGCGTTGTTGAACTTTACGCCCGCAACACTGGCGCCAGTTCCCCATTTTCACCCGAAGACTTGCTGGAATCCGGCATCGGCATTTATTTGCGGGGTTTGGGGTTGGTGCCGCAGGACGACTGACGATCAGAACCTGCTCAGCGGCTGTGGTGCGCTGAGGCCAGAGGTGACGTTAATCAACTCCATTTCCCCCATGCCTTTGATATCCACGCGCCCGATATCCGCGACCTGGAACTCATCAATCAAGGCAAATTTCATCTCTTCTGGGGCGACGATATGCATTGGGTTTGCAAAGACTTGCAGGCGCGAAGCAATGTTCACAGCCGGACCGAACACGTCATAGACGTATTTCTGTATCCCAACGACAGAGCCCACCGCAGCCCCCATGCCAAGGCCAATCCGGGCCTGCCATTTATGCGGATGGCTTTCATTGCGCCGCTCCAGATACCGTAGGAAGCGAACGGCGCAATGTGCCACGGCCGTGGCATGATCCGGTGTCGCGTCAGGCATACCAGACACTGCCAGATAGGCGTCACCGATGGTCTTGATCCGCTCGCATCCGAATTGTTCGACGATACGGTCGAACGCAGTGAAGATGTCGTTCAACTCGCTTAACGTGACGGTTGGATCGGTCTTGGCGGCGAAATCGGTAAAGCCCACGAAATCCAGCATCACCACCGACACCTGATCATATAGCTGCGGCGTAACGACACCGAAGGTCTTGAACTCTTCGTACACTGCCCGCGGCATAAGGTTCAGCAGCAACCGCTCGACACGCTCTTTCTCACGCTCCAATTCGCGCGTGTTGCGTTCGACCATTGTCGAGTAGCTATCGATCATGCTTTCCAGCTCGCGGATGCGAGTAATGTTCTGGCATTCCACAACCAAAACCTGTTCAGACAAGCCATTCGCGAGCGATACAGCCGTTGCAAAAATCAGCGTTCTGCGTTTTGGCTTGATCTGCAATTCGACTGTATAGCGAAGCCCCGATTGCTTGACGTCCTCCAATTCACGCTGATCCAAAGATGGAAGCAAATCCAGCAGGGTCTGTCCTTCGGTCGGAACCCCAAACCATTCGGCAAACGGCCCATTGTGAAACACAAAACTCAGGTCTGAGGCACGCACAACAGCCACGCCAACTCCGATCGCCCGCAGCAACTGTTCGTTTATCGCTGAAATACTCATGCGGCGTCACGGGTTACAATAATTGCGCGTTTGGATTCAATGGCGTTCAAGGCGATCTTGATGTGACCGTCTTCCATACCGTGCATAGAAAGGGCCTCGGCAAATAGTTCGGCCATCTCATCAAAATCCGCATGAGAGATATTCAGGTGTCGATGAACCGCCTCAATCCTGTCATCGCTAAAAGAAGCAGGACCACCAACCAGAGAAGACACGAACTTGGTCTGGTGATCGATCAGGCGCGGCATGTCGATGTCTTCGAAATGACCACCGATCTGATCGGAGTCCAATGCCATTTCATAGAACGTCATAACGATCCGACTGATCGTTTTGAATCCGCCGTATCTTTCATAGATTGTCTGACTCACACCGCACACCCAAGCTTCAACCACAAAAACACTGAAAGCTTATATCAAACTGACAGTTTTGTTAACGCTTATGCGAGGGTTACCAGATCAATGGTCACGAACGCCCTTTAGGCGGCCTATGTGACAAGTTAGACGTTTAGGTCTTCGGCGCAGGGAATAAAGCCCGCAAACCCACCCTGTGCCAACAACCTGTCCTGCCCGCCTGCGCGCCAATACAGTTTGCGCCGCGCGGCTTGCAGCTCGCGGCGTATACGGAACCCCAATGGCCCCTTGTCCAACCCGCTGTTGGTTTTCTGATCCTGCGACCGCTCGCTAACCTTGACGGGTTCGGCAGTCTGTTCCTGCTGCTTGGACCACATCATCTGCACCCCTACGGCCGGAAAACACTGACACATGCGCCAGTCGGGACGTGGGAGCGAGATAAAGTCGTCCAGATGGTCCGAATACTCCTCAGACCAGGACAGCAGTTTGCGACAAGCCGCTTGCGTCAGAATGTAGGCAGCAGAACTGGGGGCCATTTCCAACATTGGGCGAACTGGAACGTCTGCAATCGACTCAAGCGGCCCAAACCGCATGGAACGTGGCGAATAATCCAGCTTGATCAGATCAAAACCCGCATCATCCGCCAGCAAAGCCGCGATGGCGGCCCCGGCCTGAGCCGACATTTCAACGTCATCCTCAAAAATCGCAACCTTGCTCAGGTTCTGATCCACAGCAACCCGCCAAACGGCGCGGTGGCTTTCAAAGCAGGCGATTTCGCTTTGTGTCAGCCCCCATCGGGTACCGGCGCCGGGAACGTAGCAATTGTCATCCAGTGCGCCGGGTTGCTGACCGTCCACTGCGCTGAACCGCTGTGCGCCACGCAATCCTGTGTCGGCGAACTGACCTTCCATGAACTCGGCCCGCTCGGGCACCCGATCCAGGTTAATAAAATAGGCAGCAGCTCCCGATGGCAGTTCGTAATGTCCCACGGCGCATCCTTTCAAACACTGTCGTCAGATACACACCGCTGAGCCGGACAATCAACCCCACCTGGGCATGACCACGCTGACCATTGCCGTCAACGTGAGGCAGGAAAGGCAGATCGCCCTTCCTGCCGATCCGATCAGGTGCTGATCGTGTTGTGTTCGGGGCCATAGGGGAAGCCGGTGATGTTTTCGGCTCCAGAATCCTCGACCACAAGGATGTCATGCTCGCGATACCCGCCTGCGCCTTTCTGGCCTTCGGGGATCCACAGCATCGGTTCAATGGATACGACCATACCGGGCTCCAGCACAGTGTCGATGTCTTCGCGCAGCTCAAGCCCAGCCTCGCGACCGTAATAGTGGCTGAGAATGCCGAAGGAATGACCATAGCCGAACGAGCGGTATTGCAGCAAACCTTCGTCAGCGAAGAACCGGTTGATCTCTTCACAGATTCCAGAGCAGGTCGCGCCAGGTTTGATCAGGCCCAGGCCCAACTCATGCGCAGCGACATTCGCCTTCCAGATGCGCAGGCTTTCGGGGTCGGGTTCACCCAGAAACAAGGTGCGTTCCAGCGCAGTGTAATAGCCCGAGATCATCGGGAACGTGTTCAGCGACAGGATATCGCCCTTTTGCAGCGCCCGTTTTGTGACCGGGTTATGCGCCCCATCGGTATTCAGACCGGACTGGAACCAAACCCACGTGTCGCGATATTCTGCATCCGGATAGGCACGCGCAATCTCAGCCTCCATCGCGTCGCGGCCGGCCATGGCGATCTCAATCTCGGTCGCGCCTTCGCGGATCGCGGCATGGATGGCCGCGCCACCGACATCAGCCGTACGCGCGCCACCTTTGATCAGTTCGATCTCTTCAGCCGATTTTACCATGCGCGCGGCCATCGTATCCGGCGCGATGTCCACTAACTCTGGCCCGCCCAATATGTCCAACGCCGTATCGCGCATCGCCAGTGTCATGTGATCGCCCTCGATACCGATCCGTCCCGCAGACCCAATCAGGCTGGCCACCGCACGCCAATAGTTGTTCCGTTGCCAATCGGTATAGATCACATTCTCTTCGACCGAGCGCCGCCAAGGCTGGCCAGCGTCGATATTCGCCGAAACCGTGGTGCAGCTTTCTTGGGTGACAACGCAGCCATACGGGCGTCCAAACGCGCAATACAAAAAGCCCGAGTAGTAGGCGATGTTGTGCATCGACGTCAGCAGCACCGCCGGGATATCACGCGCCGCCATCGTCGCACGCAGGCTGGCCAGACGTCGGTCATATTCTGCCTTGCTAAACGGCAACGGCGCCTTGTCACCATTGTGGCTGGTGAAGAACTCGGGGCGATTGATCAGGTCTTTCATCATCTCTCTCCTCAATGCCGGACAGGCAAAGCCCGGCCACAAGTCCCGGCGTTCAGGACAAGCGGCCTCGGGAACCGAGAGCCATGCACCCCGCGTTGCGTCACGACGCCATCGTGACCGAGGTTCATGGTGAAATCGCTAAATCAGCTTTCGAGTCGCGTCAAGCCGGGCTGAGACCCCGCAAGCGTTCAGACCGACGCCGCAGCAGTTCGACCGTAGTCAACAGCGCGATCGAGATCACAACAAGAATGGTCGCAACCGCCAGAATGGTCGGGCTGATCTGCTCGCGCAGGCCAGTGAACATCTGCCAGGGCAACGTTTTCTGACTGGCCGAACCGACGAACAGAACCACAACAACCTCATCAAACGACGTGATGAAGGCGAACAAGCCACCCGAGATTACGCCCGGCAAGATCAGCGGCATCTGGATTTTGAAGAAGGTCCGTACTGGCCCTGCCCCCATATTCGCCGCGGCCCGAGTCAGGGATCGGTCAAACCCGACCAACGTCGCCGTCACCGTAATGATAACGAACGGAATACCCAGAACCGCATGAGCCAGAACAACTTTGATGTATCCGACAAAGTTCTTGTCCATGCCCAATGTTCCCTCCATGAAACGACCGATGTCGCTGTAGAAAAAGAACATACCCGTAGCCGAAATGATCAGCGGCACAATCATGGGTGAGATCAGGATACCCATGATCGCCCGACGACCGGGCACGTGCGACTGGCTGAGACCAATGGCAGCCAGCGTCCCCAGTGAAACCGAAATGATGGTCGCGATTGGCGCGATAATCAGCGAGTTTTTGAAGCTGCGCTGCCATTCATTGTTGGTGAAGAAATCACGGTAATGCTTGAGCGAGTAGCCTTCGGGGTCCAAACGCAGCATCTCAGGCGTGAAGGTAAAGAAGTCCTGTGCGTTGAACGATAGCGGCAAAACCACAAGGATGGGCGTGATCAGGAACACGAAGATCGCGCCGCAGATAACCCGAAACAGGTAATGTCCAAACACCTGCTGGCCCGTCAAATAGGGCAGCAGCCTTTGCCGATAGCGCCCCTCGTACAGCCAGAAGATGAAGAAGGCAAAGAACCAACCGGCCAGCAAGCCGACGATCAACCCCGTGAATCCGGCGAACAGAAAACCGATCACCCCCATCCCAAGAATGGTGATCCAGCGTGCGACACGTTCATTGTCCAGAACCGTGATATAGACCCAGGCCAGCGCCGCCATCAGCGCGGCACCTATCAGGATGCCCAGCAGGGCACTGCCCTGCCCGGCCCCGACGAACATGCCGAGGAAACCTCCGGCGGCGGCGACTGTGGGCAGAACCATCGACAACGGCTTGCGGGATATTGGTGTAAGTGCTGCCATGATATTTATCCCAATTTCACGTTATCGATGCCCACGATCTTGTCGTAGCACCAGTACAGTAGCATGACGACCGCCAGCAGGATCGTCCCCAACGCCGCAGCCAGTCCCCAGTTCAGCGAGGACGAGATGTGATACGCAATCCGGTTCGAGATGAAGACACCCTTGGTACCACCCACGATCTCGGGCGTGATGTAGTAGCCAATGGCCAGAATGAACACGAGGATCGAACCGGCCCCAATTCCCGGAATTGATTGTGGGAAGTAAATCCGCCAGAAAGTAGTCCAGTTGGTGGCCCCCATCGACTTGGCCGCACGGGTATAAGACGGCGGGATCGTCTGCATCACCGAATACATCGGCAGGATCATGAACGGCAGCAGGATATGCGTCATCGCGACGATCGTGCCGATCTGGTTGTTGATGATCACAAGTCGCGCATCATCTGCGACCAACCCAAGCCAAACCAGAGTTTCGTTAATGACACCTTGTTGTTGCAGCATCACTTTCCAAGCCGAAGTTCGCACCAGAAGCGATGTCCAGAAGGGCAACAGCACCAGGATCATCAGCATGTTCGAAACACGCATCGGCAAATTCGCCAACAGGTAGGAAACCGGATAGGCCAACAGGATACAGGACCCAGTAATGATCAGGGACATGAACAGCGTACGGCCAAACAGCTTTACAAGTATCTGCTTGTCTTCTGGCTGCGCAGCAACGCCGTCGGGCGTCAGCCTTAAATCGACGGCTGCAAGAAAATAGCCGGGGGTCACGTTTCGGGAATGGGTCTTGATCACACGCCAGTTTTCGACGTCCCCCCATCCTTTGTCCGCGTCAATAAGCTTTTCTTTGAACGGCGCATCCGCTTCAGGGTCCCATTTCCGGATTTTTCGACCGGATTTACGGAACAGGGACGAGATGCCCGGTTCTTCATAGTTCAACCGTGATCCCAACCGGGTGTGTTTCTTTTCAGCAACCGCAACGATCATATCATTGACAAAGGCGTCATAGACGGCCTCGTCCGGCAGTTCGCCGCTTTTTTCATCCCAATTTTCTAACGCCACGACCGTCAGAGGCAGCGTTTTTTCCACGATACCGTTTTCCACCGAACGGAATAGCATCGACGCAATCGGAATTATGAACGAGAACAGAACGAACAGAAGAAGGGGCGCAATCAATAACAGAGCGCGCAGCTTTTGCCGTCTTAGTGAACGTGCCAGAGATTGCTTGAGCGGCGTTCCGTCCGCGGCCAGCATCGGTCCTGCGTTTTGGCTTGCGTCAGTCATCAGTGCCCCTTGGTTTTATGGGTCAAGGGGCAGCGTGCCGCCCCCTGACTGTTTTTTTGAACTTGAAAGGTTACTGCGACAGCCAGGCCTGGAAACGTGCGTCCAGATCATCGCGGTAGTCAGCCCACCATTCGTAGTTGTTCACAAAGGTGTTCTTCGCGTTACGCGGATCGGTCGGCATGTGCGGTGCCATGTCGATACCCAGATCGGCATGCTTATCGACCAGAGGCGCCGAGGACTTACGTGCCGGACCATACGAAATGTATTTTGCCTGATCCGCCAGACGCTGTGTATCGGACGAGAACCGGATGTAATCCAAGGCCCGTGCCTCACGCTCAGGGCTCAGACCAGCCGGGATCGCCCAGCCGTCCAGATCAAACATCTGCCAGTCCCAAGCCATGCCAACAGGCTGATTCTGCTCGACAATCATCGAGAACAGACGGCCATTATAGGTGGACCCCATAAAGATCTCGCCATCAGCCAAAAGCTGAACCGGCTCGGCGGCGGCCGACCACCAGATCGTCTGGTCCTTGATCGTGTCCAGCTTGGCCAACGCACGTTCAACACCCTCTTCAGTTTCAAGCGTGTCATATACGTCTTCGTACGCTACGCCATCACAAAGCAGGGCCCATTCCATATTGGCGATTGGGCGTTTGTTGAGTGCGCGTTTGCCTGGATACTTCTCAAGGTCGAATACATCGCACGCTCCGGTCGGAGGCTCTACACCTTCTGGCACCATATCGGTGCGATAGCCGAAGGTTGTCGAGTATACGATCGTCGGAATATAGCAAGGTGAGACAAGTTGATCACCAAAGTCCTCAGACGCAGGTGTCCCATCGGGCGCAGGAGCCAAATGCACGTCCGGGTCGATTTCAATGATCAGACCTTCGTCGCAGGCACGAATATTGTCAGCGGCTTCAAGATCGACAACGTCCCACGTGACGTTGCCCGCTTCGTTCATAGCGCGCAGCTTAGCAACACCTTCGGGCGAGCTGTCATCATTCAGAATGGTAACACCAGTCTTTTCCGAATAGGGCTCGTGATACGCTTTCAACTGCGATTTGGAATACGCGCCGCCCCACGAGACGATTGTCATCTCTTCGGCCATAGCGCCACCAGCAATTGCGGCAACCGCACTCGCCAATAGAGTGGTTTTGGTAACTTTCATTGTTAACTCCCTGTTATTCCCGTTAATTTTAGCTTTTCAGATCAGGTCACGGGGTGCCTGATCATCTGATATCCCGCGCGTCCGGGCAGAGCGCGCGGGTATTTCCTTGCTCAGGCGTCAAGCGCCCGGCAATCATGGGCCAGCCAGCCGATTTCAACCTCTTGGCCCGGCTGCAGTTTTACCGCATCCGGCGCGTTTCGGGTTTTGATGATGAAATCGTCGTTCCCCGCAACAGACAGGCGGAAGCGGAACACGTCACCCATATAGATGAATTCTTTGACCGTTGCCTTCAGCGTATGCGCATCGGCGTGCAGACGATCTTTGTTGAACTCGACCCGTTCGGGGCGGATGGAAACCTTGGTCCGATCTCCCGGGTTGTGGACGTTTACCGGTTTGGCGTCAATCTCAGACCCATCGTCCAAAGCCACCACGCATGAATCGCCGTCGATGGATTTAACAACGCCTTCCAACGTATTGTTTTCGCCAATAAACTGCGCAACGAAGCTATTTTCGGGTTCTTCGTACAGAAGATCGGGTGGGGCCAATTGCTGAATGCGCCCATCGTCAAACACTGCGACACGGTCCGACATCGTCAACGCTTCGGTCTGGTCGTGTGTCACATAGACCGTGGTGATCCCAAGCTCATGCGCCAGTCGGGTGATTTCAAACTGCATATGTTCGCGCAGCTGTTTGTCCAGCGCGCCCAGCGGTTCGTCCATCAGCACCAATTCGGGTTCGAAGACCAGCGCCCGCGCCAAGGCGATACGCTGTTGCTGACCACCCGAAAGCTGCGCCGGGCGGCGGCTGCCAAAGGCCCCCATCTGAACCATATCCAGCGCGCGCTTGACCTTTTCCTCGCGCTGATCCTTGCCCATTTTCCGCACTTCCAAAGGAAAGGACAGGTTTTCGGCCACCGTCATGTGCGGAAACAGGGCATAGTTCTGGAACACCATCCCGATTCCACGTTTATGCGGGGGAATATTGTTGATCGGTTTCCCGTCCAACATGATCTCGCCATGTGTGGCGGTTTCAAACCCTGCCAACATCATCAGGCAAGTTGTCTTGCCAGACCCTGACGGGCCCAACATTGTCAGAAACTCACCTTTTGGCAACGAGAGGTTTAGATCTTTTACAACGAGTATTTCACCATCATAAGACTTCTGGACACGTTGAAACTCGACGAACGCAGCGTCATTGGACATATACCGACTTGGCTCCCTGTGCGGTCTGTTGGTTGCCCGGTTTATCCGGATCTCAAAGACCATTGGGGACATTTAAGGACATGCAGGGCGCGCCGTGCAACCAAAAATATATTTGAAGCACTACAATTTTGGATACGGTCACCCCTTCATTGATGCGAATTCAGTTCCCGCATGTGCCACGCAAGGCTTTGATTGCTGGACAAAACCGGCTTTCCTAGCCGCTCCTGAATCTCACAGATCGCATCAAAAGTTCTTAGATTTGTGCAGCTTAGAAAAATAGCTTCAACCGAAGAATCAGCCCCAAGCTTGAGCGCTGCATCAACCACAGAGCGCCGCGAAATGCGCACAACTTTCGATTCTTCAGCCTCTCCGAACGAACCGAAAACATCCATTGAAACCCCGTTTTCGGCGAATGCCCGACGTAATGGTTCGTTCACATCTTGTATATATGGCGACAGCAGCGCGAATTTTGAGACTCCCAAATGCGCCGCGCAGGCCGATGCGGCACGCAAAGGGTTGGTGACCACAGCAGTATTGCAGGTCTCTTGCACCATACGCTCGACCTGTTCGGATCCGATGACGGAACTGGCGGATGTGCATCCATATCCAACCACCTTGTAGGGGCGAATTTTCGGCAGCAAATCCGCCGCTGCGGGCAAAGCCTTTTCCATTTGCGCCAAGGTATCAGTCGTAACCTCTGTCCCACTTGGAATACGCGAGACATAGATCGGATAGGTTCGATCGGCGAAATAGGCATTGAACTCTGGCTCAATGGTCTCATCCGTTTGCAAAACGATCAGACCCATTGGTGAGGCAGCTGGATCATCCGCATCCAACGTATAGGGAAGATAGCTCATATCTGGGGCAACTCCGCGCCGACTCTTGGGCTGATAAAGCGCGGTGCGCCTTGCGTGATGACGATATTTTCTTCGTGGACCAGTATTTTATCGCCCACGGCGATGCCTGGCTCTAATGTCAGGACCATCCCGGGTTCCAATACCGTGTGATCCGATGGGATCAGAGAAGGCCATTCCGTCAACGACATGCCAAGGCCATGTCCCAACCTCCCTGCACCGGTGTCTTCGCTGTTTCGGGACAAGATCGCGTTCATTGCGTGGAACAGATCAGCTGCAGTTGCGCCTGGGCGTGCCGCTTCAAACCCCGCATCTGATGCTTCGATCAACGTGGCATAAGCGTCGCGCACCTGCGCCGACGCCTGCCCGACCGACCAATTGCGGTCGTAATCGCAAAAATACCCGTCCCACACCAAGCCCGTGTCCAGCATTAAAACATCCCCCGGCACCAATGCGGTTGGACGGGCTGGAGAAATCACATCGGCATACCCGCCCTGCTCGGCCCCGCCAGCCAGATACGGCACCCAATCCGCGCCTTCCTCAAGGCACAGCATCTGAAAACGGCGGAACACCTCGTCCAAAGCAACATCTTCAGCGGCGATCTCGGGCACGCGTTGAAAGGCCCTGCCCCCGATTGCGCAGGCGGTTTCGATCTTGGCAATCTCTGCCTCGGATTTCACCATCCGCAGCGCACGGAGAATACCTTCGTCACTGCCCAGACGACGGGAACCCAACCTTTCCTGCAACCTGTTAAGATCGGCCAAAGGCATGCGAACATGGGTTTCGTGACCATCCGGCAGACCGATTACCGCATCTGCAGGGCAGATTTCGAACAAAGCGTCGGCCAGCAGGCTAACACCATCGTCGGTCAAGTCCGGCGCGCTCCAGGTGCGAATGTCTTCGATCCAGGTTGTCGCCATCAATGCCGCCCCGATCGATGGGATGACGGCGATCGGTTTGCCAGTTGCAGGCACGATCAGGTACCACGGGCGCGTCGGGCTTTCCCAAAACCGGGTCAGATACCCTGTAAAATAGCGAACCTCGGGTTCTGTGGTCAGCAACAGCGCCGACAGCCCCTCTTGCGCCATCCGATGTTGCGCACGCTCGGTCCGCGACTGGAATTCGGACGCTTCAAAGCCCCTCATTCGGCAATCTCTGAGATAATGCACAGAACACGAGCATTTGGCTCGATGCCCAGACCCGCCCGCGCATCGGCATTCATCACGGCGGCAACCCCCGCCCCGCCCGAAGCCGTTGTAGCGATGCCAGCATCGGCCATTGCGGGAAGATGTTCAGTCACCTGCTCATCGGTCAGGGTCAGGAAACTGTCGGCATCTCTGGCCAATCCGTTCAAGGCAATCAGAGACGGTTCCTTGCAATCGAGACGCCCCATGACGCTGTCAGGGCCATCGGCGAACACGCAGGCGCCAGCCTCGATACTGGCCTGCAAGGCCGGAGCTGCATCAGGTTCGACAACGATGATCTGAGGTTCTTGCCCCCAAGCCGTCCTCATATAGGCTGCGGCCGCTCCGGCCAAACCACCAACACCGGCCTGCAACATGATATGGGTCGGCACTTGCGGGCATTGGCGCACAGCTTCGGCGGCCATCTGCAGGTACCCCTCCATCAGAGTATGCGGCAGTTCGTAATACCCCTCCCACGAACTGTCCGACAGCAATATCCATCCGTTATCCTGCGCTGCTTTACTTGCGGCCTCCATGCTGGCGGCATAGTCCACGCCCTCGCGCACAACATCAGCACCCTGAGCGCGCAGGCGTTCGGCAAAACTTTCGGGTACGGTGTCTGCGATATAAACGACAGAATTGGCCCCGAAACGGCTCGCACCGGACGCGACGCTTAGGCCGTGATTGCCTGCACTGGCGGTGACATAGGTCCGACCCGCCAGTGTCGAGGCGTCCGGGTTTTCCGCGATAACCGCCGCATGGCGCGCGATGACATAGGCCGCACCCAAGGCTTTGAACGACCCCAGATCCATCCGACCACGTTCATCCTTTGCCCACAGGTGTGCGACATCGGCCAACCCCTTCACTTCGGTCAGAGGCGTTTCTTTGTCCGACAGGCAGCGTGCGATCAATTCTGACGCGCGCGCGACATTGGTCGAAGGGTACGGTGCGGCCTCGATCAGTTTCTGGCCGCCGCGATGAGGGTTGGATGTGATTTTCAATTGAGCGTCTTTCCTGAGTTGCCCATTGACGTGATCGGATTCGTCAAGTTCTGTCAACAAAACTCGGTCACCACAGGAGCGTCCCATGGCCCATGCCAATCCGGCATTCAGCCCATCTGAGTATGATCGTCGGCTGGCAAAGACGCGTGCTGCCATGGCAGCAGCTGGTCTGGATGCGCTGTTCATTGAAGACCCGTCTAATATGACATGGCTGACGGGATATGAGGGTTGGTCATTCTACGTGCATCAGGGCGTATTGGTTCTGCATGACCGTGACCCGATTTGGTGGGGCCGCAATCAGGACGCCAACGGCGCGCGGCGCACGGTCTGGATGAAAGACGATCGGATTCGCGGATACGCGGATCACTATGTGCAATCGACCGTCCGCCACCCGATGCAGGACTTTGCGGCTGTGATCCGGGACTGTGGACTGGCAGCGGGTCGGATCGGTGTCGAATTGGACAACTACTATTACTCGGCCAAGGCGCATCTGACCTTGATGGCCGAACTGCCGCAGGCCGAACTGGCCGATGCGAATGGGCTGGTGAATTGGCAACGTGCGGTGAAATCGGATGAAGAAATTGCCCTGATGCGCAAGGCCGCGCGGATCTCGGAACATGTTATCGACGGTGTGCTTGACCGGATCGAACCCGGCCTACATAAGAACGAACTGGTCGCGCAGATTTACCACGATGCGATCCTGGGTGTGGGCGAGGATTGGGGGGACTATGCCGCCATCGTGCCGCTGCTGCCTTCGGGCTCGGATGCTGCGGCCCCGCATCTGACATGGGATGGTGCGCCGTTCAAATCCGGAGAATGCACATTCTTTGAACTCTCTGGCTGTTACCGCCGCTACCACGCGCCTTTCTGCCGCTCAGTTTTTCTGGGTCAACCACCCGATTATCTGCTGCGAGCCGAAGCGGCGTTGGTCGAAGGGCTAGAGGCCGGGCTGGACGCTGCCCGCGCGGGCAATCAGGCGCGGGATATTGCGTTGGCTCTGGCTGCCCCTTTGGAACGCGCCGGAATCGAACGCGGTGCGCGGTGTGGCTATCCGATTGGCCTCAGCTATCCGCCGGATTGGGGCGAGCGCACCATCTCATTGCGCCCCGAGGATGAGACTTTTCTGGAACCCGGCATGACCTTTCATTTCATGCCGGGCCTCTGGATGGACGACTGGGGGCTTGAGATCACCGAGTCGATCCTGATCACCAAAACCGGAGCCGCGGAGTGCTTTTGCAACCGGCCGCGAAAACTGTTCGTTAAGCCATGACCCTGCTAAGAACCACGGAAATCCTTGCGGACCTGATCGCCTTTGAAACGGTGTCCGCTGACAGCAACCTTGAGATCATCCGCTATTTAACCGAACGCCTTGAAGCTTTGGGCGCGCGCTGTATCGAAACGCGGGACGCGACCGGGAAAAAGGCCAATGTCTTTGCCACGCTTGGCCCAGATATGGCGGGCGGCATCCTGCTGTCAGGCCATACGGATGTGGTTCCGGTGGCCGATCAGGACTGGGCCACGAACCCGTTTGAGATGACCGAGAGAGACGGCAAACTCTACGGTCGCGGCACCTGTGACATGAAAGGGTTTATCGCCGCCGCGCTGGCTTTTGCCGAAACGCTGGACGTAAGAAAGCTGACCCAACCGCTGCATTTCGCCTTTACCTATGACGAAGAAACCGGCTGTCTGGGCGCGCAGAACCTTGTCAGTGACCTATCCGAACGCGGCATCGTACCAGACATCGCGATCATCGGCGAACCAACCGAGATGCGCGTGATCGAAGGGCACAAGGGCTGCTTCGAATACACCACCATTTTCGTTGGGCTTGAAGGGCATAGTTCGGCCCCTGATGACGGCGTCAATGCGGCTGAATACGCGGCGCGCTATATCGGCAAACTACTGGAGCTGCGTCATATCTTGAAATCGCGCGCGCCAAAGGGCAGCCCGTTTGAACCGCCCTGGACCACGGTCAATGTCGGGCGCATCTCGGGCGGTGTTGCCCATAATGTCATCGCCAGCAAAGCCGAGGTCGCGTGGGAAATGCGCCCCGTTCAATCCAGCGACGCCGAACTGGTCAGAAGCACCCTATCAGATTACGTCAAGCACAGCTTGTTGCCCGAAATGCAGGCCGTCCACCCCGACGCGAGCATCACGCAAGAAGCCGTGGCCGAGGTCGAAGGGCTTGAACCCATGGACGAAAACGCCGCGCGCGAATTGGTGGCCGAACTGACCGGCGCCAATGGCACTGGCGTCGTCGCTTTCGCCACCGAGGCCGGCCTGTTTCAGCAACTGGGCGTACATGCCATTGTCTGCGGGCCGGGCTCGATCACCCAAGCGCACAAAGCGGACGAGTATGTCGAGATCGAGCAGCTTGATCTGTGCTGCCGAATGCTGAACCGCCTGGGCCGCCGCCTGATCGCTTAACTGGCTCCGTGCGTGCGGTCATAGGCTGAGCGCGCGGGTTGCACATGCGCGGCGCGCGCATCTTCACCGGGATCATAGACCTCCATCACCAGCGGATAGCAGGCGGCAGCGTCCGAGGAATGCTCTGACGAACAATCCCCTCCGGGACAGGCCGAAAGACCGACGATCAAATCGATCTCGGCGTAGAACTCAAGATAGTCACCGGGGCGCACCGGGCTGGCCTTCATGAAATACTGCCCGGTGTCGCGCGTGAACCCGGTACACATGAACACGTTCAGGACGTCATGCACCAGCATCTCGGCCTCGTGCAGCGGCAGGTTGCAATGGCTGGCCAGCGCACGGGTCAGGTTGGAATGGCAGCAATAATGGTAATCGTCGCCGGACAACAACCGCCCCGTATAGGGATCGCAGCGCGTGCCGATTACGTCATGGACCGAACCGCCGAACGCGTCGAACCCGTACCAATCCAGCGTATCATCTACGACAGTCGCCATAGGGCGCATGTTGGGAAAGCTCGACCACATGCGATCCCCGGTCGACAGATGGGTGCCGTGCAAAGCGCGGGTTTTGCCGGAATAGAACCGCTCGGACAGGTCGTGCTTGCTCCACATGTTCAGGTCGCCGACCTGCGGCCCATCGACCGACAACACCCGAACAAACGCGCCTGCGGGCACGTCGATACAGGCCGCATCACGTGGCGCTGCGATGGCCTCGGCGGTTTTGCTGGCCCCTTGCCGCAGTTTGGCCAACGCGGTCAGGTCCGGTTGCGTCAACGTCTCGGGCGGGTAGCAAATGACCGGTTGGATGGCCTTGCGGTCATCTGCATCCGTTGGTGCCGCGAAGTTCGGGTTTACCAGTTTCATCAACGCTCTCCCCATGCTTTTGCACAGGCTTAGCGCATAATGAACGGGTTCGCCATCGGCTCTTGCGCGGTGTTGATCCAGGTTGTTTTGGTTCTGGTGTAATCCAATATTGCCTCAACCCCGGCCTCGCGCCCATAGCCCGATTGGTTGAACCCGCCAAAGGGCGCAATCGGTGAGATCGCACGATACGTATTCACCCAGCAAATCCCTGCTCTGATCCGTTTCGACACCCGATGCGCCCGCGCGAGATTCTGCGTGAACACGCCTGACCCCAGCCCATAAGGTGTGCTGTTCGCCAGCGCGATCGCTTCATCCTCGGTATCAAACGGCAACAGAGACATCACTGGCCCGAACATTTCGACCTTTAGCGTTTCTGTATCAGCCGAGGCGCACTGAACCAGTGTTGGCTTCATGTAATTCCCCGGTCGATCCGCGATCTCGCCCCCAAAGCGGACCGTCGCGCCCTGCCCGCGCGCTTTGGCCAGCGTTTCCTCGATCCGTCGCACCTGTGTTGCAGTGCAGAGCGGCCCCACATGCGTTTCCGCCTGCAGTGGGTCGCCCAGCCGGATGCCGCTGGCCTTTTGCTCAATCCGTTCGATCAGCGGTTCCAGAATGGATCGATGCACCAAACCTCGTGTTCCTGCTACGCAACTCTGCCCCGAGGCGCCAAAGTTCCCGGCGATCAGACCATTGGCCGCGCCATCCAGATCGGCATCTTCAAACACCAGAATCGGGGATTTGCCCCCCAGTTCCAACGAGGTGACAGCAAAGTTCTCGGCCGAGTTGCGCACCACATGCCGCGCAGTCTCTGGCCCACCCGTAAAGGCAATACGGTCAATATCCGGGTGGCGGGTCAGCGGAATGGCGCAGTTTTCAGCGTCACCCGTGATGACCGAGACGACACCGGGTGGAAACCCGGCCTGTTCAATCAACCGCGCAAACTCCAGCATCGGCGCAGGCGCAATTTCTGAAGCTTTCAAAACGACCGAGCACCCCGCCGCCAGTGCCGGACCCAATTTGGTCGCCGTCAGGAACATCTGCGCGTTCCATGGCACGATGGCAGCAACAACTCCGATAGGTTCGCGGGTCGTAAAGACGTGCATGTCGGGCTTGTCAATAGGCAGAACCGTTCCTTCGACCTTATCCGCCAGACCCGCGAAATAGCGGTAGTAGTCCGCTACATAACCCGTTTGTGCTGAAGTTTCCGCCAGCAGCTTGCCGCTATCGGTCGTCTCCAGTTCACCCAACTTAGTCGCATGTTCGGCCACCAGATCGGCCAGTCGGTACAACAGCTTGCCTCGTGCGGTCTGCGTCATATCCCGCCACGCCGGATCGTCCAGAACGCGTTTGGCAGCCGCAACTGCGCGACCGACATCCGCGGCCGAGGCACAAGCGAACGTGGCCCATCCCTGCCCCGTCGCTGGGTTTTCTGATGTCATGACCTGTGCGTTTGACCCTTCGGACCATTTGCCATCAATGAACAGTTGAAAATGCGGAAGATTTCCCATGGTGATCCTCACTGAAAAGCTGGCATAACGTCGTCGATGAACCGCGCCAGAGAGGCGCGTTTACGTTCGTTAGTCATGCCGCTGTCGACCCAGAACGAAAACTCATCATATCCCAGATCCTCGTACCGTTTGATCCGGTCAATCACCTGCTGCGTGGTTCCAACGGTCAGATCGCGGCCCAGCTTTTCGGTGGTATACATCGGATTGGCGTCCATTTCTGCCTGTGTGATCGGCTCGATCAAACCCTGCTGGACCGGGCGTTTATTCAGGAACCAGGCACCGAAATAGTTGTAGTACCGCCGCAAATCCTGAACACCCTGTGCCACATCTTCGTCATCCTTGCCGACATAGGTGTGATGCAGCAACATAATCTTGGGCCGCGGCCCGGCATAGCTATCGCAAGCACCGTTGAACCGGCCCATCAGCGTTTCAATTTCCTCCATCCCCTGCCACAGCGGTGTAACCTGAATGTTGAACCCGTTATGGACGCCGAACTCGTGGCTGTTTGGATCACGCGCCGCGATCCAAATCGGCGGGCCACCTTTCTGCAGAGGCTTCGGGGCCGAGGTCGTGGCCGGGAACGAGTAGAACTCACCCTCATGCGCGCAGTCCCCCTGCCAAATTTGTGGCAGTAGTGGCGTGGTTTCCCGCATCCTCTGACCGGCCTCCCATGCGTCCATCCCGGGCATCAGACGTTCGTATTCAAAGGAATAGGCTCCGCGTGCAATTCCCAATTCGATCCGACCCTTGGTGATCTGATCTGCCGCTGCGGCCTCACCGGCCAGCTTGATCGGATGCCAAAATGGCGCGACCACCGTACCCGTGCCAAGGCGCACATTCTTCGTATGATGCGCCAGATCGACCAGAGACAGGAACGGATTCGGCGCAATGGTGAATTCCATGCCATGATGCTCGCCCGTCCAAACCGCACGCATCCCGCCCTCATCGGCCATTTTCACCAGACTAACGAACTCGTCATACAGAACGTCATGCGGCTGATCCGGCGTCTGGCGTTCCATATGGGCAAACAGCGAAAACTCCATCAATCGGCTCCTTTAGCGAAAACTGTGAATGTCGCCGCGTTCGGCGTCGCCCAGATACAAGGCGAAATCCCCGGTCTGAACCTCGCGTGCAAAGCGGGTCATCATGTGGTGAATGCCTTGAGTGGCGAAGGTCAGGTTGGGCAGGTTCGCAACCGGTACCCACTGGGCATTCGTAGATGCGCAGGGCTGATCTGCTGACGCCAGGAAAAACGTATATTGCAGCTTGGTCTCGGCGTCATTGAACGACGAATAGACCTGTTCGATCCGCGCATGGATACCGCGTTCCGACAACCCCTGCGCCAGCCTGTTCCGTTGACCACCAGTCTCAGCACCCGAGACTTGAACCGGGCGAAACGCAGCGCCATGGCGTTCCAAAAGCACTTGGTCGCCAGCAGTAATAATCGCACCGCAAACCGTTGGGACTTTGGCGTCCATTTCGGCCTCAAGACCCAGGCTGAAATACGATCCGCCCACATAGCCTAATCCGTCGCCTGCAACGTGTGAGAATTCAAGCACACGGCCCATCAGGATGGTATGATCGCCTGCCGGAATGGCCTGATGGGTTTCGCAACAGAATTGCGCCACCGCTCCGTCGATCAGCGGCAAGTCATGCTCGCCGTTATGATGGGGAACTTTCGCGAACCGGTCGCCTTTATGCCCTGCAAAAGTGTTCGAAACCTCTTGCTGACCTTCAGCCAGAATGTTGACGGCGAAATGACGGCAATCGGTGAACACTTCATAGCTGGACAGGAACTTGCCTGGGCACACCAGCAGCAGCGGCGGGTCTAGAGACACCGAGGAAAACGAGTTTGCCGTGAATCCAACCGGCACGCCATTTTCATCGCGGGTGGTCACCACTGTCACACCGGTCATGAAGCTGCCAAAGGCATCGCGCAGGGCGCGTGGGTCCAACGTGGTCATGTCAGGCACTCCTGAACAAAGGGCAACAGCGTGGCGTTGACCTGCGCCGCATGGGTCATCGGCATCATGTGTGCTGCACCGGGGATGATCTCTGCCCGCCCCTTTGGTGCAAGGCTGGCCATCTTTAGCGACATAACGGGGGTCGAGTTCGGCTCATCCGCGCCGGTCACAAATATGGCCGGACATGTAACCGCAGCCAACTGCGCTTCGGTCGGGCCGTCGCTTTCGGCAAAGACCGTATAGGCCGCCTTATAGGCGCGTGGATCGACCTCTTGCAGCCATCGCGCGCAGGCATCGCGTTCCGCTGATGCACTCTCTGCAAACCACCGGCGCAGAGTGACCGAGGCGTCGTTCGGCTGCTGCGCATCAAGCGCATGAGCCCGCGACAAGACCGCTTGTCGAGCCGCGTCTGACCTTTTGTAAATGGCGTTCAGGGCCGCAACCCCTTTGATATTTCGATTGTCCGAGGCCGCTATTTGCGTGGCAATCAGCGCACCCATCGAATGCCCGATCAGCACCGCAGGCTCGTTGAACAACGCGGCAATCGGCGCGGCGTAGCTATTCATTCCACTTGGCGCGGTAAATGCCGTTTCCCCGTGACCCAGCATGTCCGGGCAAACCACGCGATACCCAGCAGAAACCAAAGGCTCGATCTGCCCGCCCCACGCTTCGGCCCTCAGACCGACACCGTGCAACAGCACGACCAGAGGCCCCTCGCCCACGTCAATCGCGGCCAGATCATCGAACTTAGACCGAGGCCGGGTTGTCCACGTCATGACCCAAATCCTTCAAGTCCTGATAACGATCCCCAATCCGATGGTGCGGACGCCCCGTCGTCGCGCCGCCCAGCACAATCACAACCTCATCAGCGCGCGGTGCGTCGGGAATGGCGAATTGCAGCGTCAGATAATGCGACCGGCGACCGGCATCGTTCTTGTCCATCAGCGGCACCATGATCGGTGCGTTGGCTGGCCCTCGGGTATTGGTGAAAGACAGGTAGGATTTCGCCCCAACCGCCTGCCGGAAATGATTACCGAAATGCAGCGTGTGGATCAGGCCCGAGGCATGCTCGACCTCTCCGTCCAGCCCGACAACAGCGGCCTTACCATAGGCTTCGATTGCATCGCCGCTGCCAGCCAACGCAATCATTCGTCCGGTCAGTTCCTCACCTAAAACAGGGGCAAAGCTCAGAATCTCAGGCCTCAGGTCCTCGACATAACGTCCGGCCCACGGGTTGGTGATCACAGCCGCCACCGCGAACATCCGCCATGGTCGGTCTGCCTCGCGAAACCCTTCAACCAGAACCTCTTCGTCGTAGGTCACGATTTTTCGAATATTTGGCTGCACAAACGCCCCCTTTGATTGATTGGCAAACTATCCTCGGCCAGGGGCTGCTTTGACAAACGAAAGAACTTTGGTCTTAGGTATTAGTGACTCTAATATGTAGGTTACAAATGCCCAAAACCCTGCCCCCGCTCACGTGGTTCAGATCGTTCGAAGCCGCCGCACGACGGCTCAGTTCCACCGCCGCCGCTGACGAGATCGGCCTGACGCAATCCGCCGTCAGCCAACAGATCAGATCGCTGGAAACGCGGTTGGGTGTGGTGTTGTTTCACCGCCACGCGCGCGGCCTGTCGTTGACCGACGAGGGCCGAAAGCTGCTGCCGAAGGTCGAAGCCGCGCTGGAGATGCTGCACTCGGCGGCGTCACCGTATCTGGCCGAGGAACGCGCGCGTCACCTTACCGTTGCGGCGTCGGTCAGCGTGCTGGAATGGGTGATATCCCCTGCGTTGCCGCAATTCCGGTCGCGAAACCCGGACACATCCGTGCGTTTTGTCAGCACGATCTGGCCGGATGAATACTCGGCCTCTCGCGCGGACATCGAAATACGGTTCGGATCTGCAAAACAGGTGGGTCGGGACGCAACCGAACTGTTGCCCAATGACCTGATCGCGGTGAAATCTCCCCAGTTGGACGGCGACTTGCCGGACCTGCCGTTGATCGAGGCGGTCGGCACATCCGGCAATTGGTCGTCTTGGTCCGAGGCAACTGGGTACACAATCCCAATCCCCACCTTCTACGTGGATTCTTACGGTCTCGCTCTACAACTCGCCACCACCGGAAACGGGGTGGCTTTGGTCAACGCCTTGGTCGCGGAACACGCATTGCGCACCGGTCGGGTCAAACGTGCCACCGAAGCCTCGGCCCCCGCAACCGAAGGGTATTTTCTGGCGGTCCAACGCCGCTCACCCGAGGTAGACGCATTTCTGGAATGGTTTTCCGGCGCACTGCCTGAGGTAAGTCGCATTTAACGTCTGATTCAAACAAGTGGATGTCGCATCTGAGGATATCCAAAGGCCTTATTTTAGTGAATTCTGGCGAAAAAGGTCCGATTCATGCGATATTCCGGCTTCCGAGTCATCAAAGAGGCGCTCACCGGCCACAAAGGGTGGAAACCGGTCTGGCGTGAGCCCGAACCCAAAGCGCATTACGACATCATCGTCATCGGCGGTGGTGGTCATGGGCTGGCAACAGCGCACTACCTGTCCAAGGTCTATGGTCAGCGCAATGTGGCGGTGGTCGAAAAAGGTTGGATCGGCGGCGGCAATGTGGGACGGAACACGACGATTGTGCGCTCGAACTATATGCTGGACGGGAATGAACCGTTCTACGAGTTCTCAATGAAGCTGTGGGAAGGGCTTGAACAGGACTTGAACTACAACGCCATGATGAGCCAGCGCGGGATCATCAATCTGTTCCACACCGACGGTCAGCGAGACGCCTATACAAGGCGCGGCAACGCGATGATCCTAAATGGCGCGGATGCCGAGTTGCTAGATGCGGATCAGGTCCGCAAAGAGCATCCCTATTTAAATTTTGACGATGCCCGCTTTCCGATCAAGGGCGGCTTAGTTCAGCGCCGCGCGGGTACTGCCCGTCATGACGCGGTGGCGTGGGGGTTTGCGCGATCGGCTGACCTGCACGGCGTCGACATCATCCAGAATTGCGAGGTCACAGGCCTGCGGATTGAGAATGGCAAATGCCTGGGCGTTGAAACGACTAAGGGCTTCATCGGCGCGAACAAAGTAGGCTGCGCGGTTGCGGGCAGTTCCGGCCGCGTGATGGGAATGGCCGGAATGCGATTGCCCATCGAGAGCCACGTTTTGCAGGCGTTTGTTTCCGAGGGTCTGAAACCAGTTCTGCCCAGTGTCATCACCTTCGGCGCGGGCCATTTCTATGTCAGCCAATCCGATAAGGGAGGGCTTGTCTTTGGCGGTGATATCGACGGCTATAACACCTATGCCCAACGCGGCAACTTGCCCGTGGTCGAGGATGTTTGTGAAGGCGGCGTGGCCCTGATGCCCATGATCGGCCGCGCTCGCCTTTTGCGAATGTGGGGCGGTGTGATGGACATGTCGATGGATGGCTCGCCCATCATCGACCGTACGCCGGTCGAGGGGCTCTATTTCAACGGCGGTTGGTGTTACGGCGGGTTCAAGGCAACCCCGGCCTCGGGCCATTGCTTTGCGCATCTGTTGGCGAAGGACGAGCCGCACCCGGTCGCCACCGCCTACCGCCTCGACCGGTTCCGGACGGGCCGGATGATCGACGAAAAAGGCGTGGGCAACCAGCCCAATCTGCACTGAGGGGACTGTACAATGATTATCAACCATCCCCTTTTGGGTCCGCGCGATGCCTCGGAGTTCACATATCTGGGTGATGCCTCACTGATCGATCGCCCGGACTGGCAGGCCGAGAACGTATCCGAGGCCTTCTATGAATACGGCTACCTGCGAGACAACCCCGCCGGCGAGCATCAAGAGCTATGGTATCACGAGGCCGGAGACCGATCCTGGTTGGTCGTCACGCGAAACACGCTGACGCATGAGATTTCAAAGGTGGAACTGGCCCGTGACGTGGCCCGCGCACGGGGGCGATCCAAATGACGCAGACAAACCGGCTGAATGGCGGCCAGATCGACCGCAACACCTCTTTATCCTTCAAATTTGACGGGCGCAGCTATACGGCGCATCCCGGCGATACTCTGGCCTCGGCCTTGCTGGCCAATGACGTGCGGCTGATCGGGCGGTCGTTCAAATACCACCGCCCTCGCGGGCTGCTGACCGCCGGGTCCGAAGAACCCAACGGCATGGTCGAACTGCGCACCGGTGCCCTTAAGGAACCCAACACCCGCGCCACAACGATCGAGATGTTCGACGGGCTTGAGGCGAAGTCACAGAACCGCTGGCCGAGCTTGAAATTCGACGCGCTGGCCGTGAACGATATGTTCTCGAACTTCCTGTCGGCAGGGTTTTACTACAAGACCTTCATGTGGCCTGCCGCGTTCTGGGAAAAGCTCTACGAACCGATGATCCGCCGCGCCGCCGGTCTGGGAGCGTTGTCGCAAGAGGCTGACCCGGATGAATACGACAAAGGGTTCCGTCACTGCGATCTGCTGATAATCGGTGCCGGGCCTGCCGGTTTGATGGCGGCGTTGACCGCAGGACGTGCCGGGGTAGACGTCATTCTGGCGGATGAGGATTTCACGCTAGGTGGCCGTCTGAACAGCGAAACTTTTGCGCTGGGTGATCACAGCGCCTCGGACTGGGCCGCACAAGCCGTGGCAGAACTATCGTCATTGCCCAACGTCCGGCTGATGCCGCGCACCACCGTGATCGGCGCCTTTGATCACGGAATTTATGGCGCTGTGGAACGGACCGGGGATCACCTGGCTTCCGTTCCCGCAGGCAAACCCCGTCAGATTCTATGGCGTATTTACACTCAAAAAGCACTGCTTTGTGCCGGAGCCACGGAGCGCCCCATCGCGTTCGAAAACAACGACCGGCCCGGCATCATGATGGCCAGCGCATTGCGAACCTATGCCAACCGGTTCGCTGCCACCGCGTCGCAACGTGTGGCGATCTTTACCAACAATGATGACGGCCATCGCACCGCGGCCGATCTGCATGCCAAGGGCGTCACAATCACTGCCGTCGTAGATGTGCGCGAGGACGCACCTACCTGCTATGACTATGAGGTCCTGAAAGGCGCACAAGTCATTGATACCAAAGGCCGCCACGGGCTGACCTTTGTCGAGGTCGCCTTGGCTGACGGCTCAACCCGCACTCTGGAAAGCGGGGCGCTGGGCGTGTCCGGCGGCTGGAACCCGAACGTGCATATGACATGCCATCAACGCGGACGTCCGGTCTGGGATGACGCTTTGGCCGCCTTTGTGCCCGGAGAAAACCTGCCCGTCGGCCTGTCGGTTGCTGGTGCTGCAAACGGGGTGATGTCGACACATGGCGCCCTGCAATCCGGTGCGGAAGGCGCGGCCAACGCGCTGGAACTGACAGGTGTCCTGCCCGACTTGCCCGAAGCTGAGGATGCTCCTGTCTCGCAAACGCCATTCTGGTATGTGCAAGGATGCAAGCGCGCCTGGGTGGATCAGCAGAACGACGTAACCGTTAAGGACGTCAAGCTCAGCTATCAGGAAGGGTTCCGATCAGTCGAGCACCTGAAACGCTATACCACGCTGGGCATGGCAACGGATCAGGGCAAGACCTCGAACATCACCGGCCTTGCGATCATGGCCGAGGTGGCCGGCAAGTCGATCCCCGAGGTCGGAACCACCATCTTCCGCCCGCCTTACACGCCCGTGCCGATTGGCACTTTCGCGGGCCGGATGAAGGGGCAGGAATTTCACCCGACCCGCCTGACGCCCTCGCACTATTGGGCCAAGGAACGCGGCGCCGTGTTTGTCGAGGTTGGCAACTGGCTGCGTGCGCAGTGGTTCCCCCTGCCCGGTGAAACCCATTGGCGGCAGTCCGTGGATCGTGAGGTACGCCAAACCCGCGCCTCGGTCGGGGTGTGCGATTGTACGACACTGGGCAAGATCGACGTTCAGGGCACCGATGCGGCCGAGTTTCTGAACCGCATCTACGCCAATGGCTTCGCAAAGCTGGCCGTAGGAAAAACCCGGTACGGACTGATGCTGCGCGAAGACGGAATGGTCATGGATGACGGCACCGCCGCGCGGATGGCCGAGGATCACTTCGTCGTCACCACAACCACGGCGAACGCTGTAAGTGTCTACCGCCACATGGAATTTGCGCGCCAGTGCCTGTATCCGGACATGGATGTCCAGTTGATTTCAACCACCGAAGCCTGGGCACAGTACGCCGTGGCCGGCCCCAATTCGCGCAAACTGCTGCAAAAGATCTTGGACCCAGAGTTCGATCTTTCAAACGACGCCTTCCCGTTCATGGCCTGTGGCAACGTCACCGTCTGCGGTGGGCTACGGGCGCGGTTGTTCCGAATCTCGTTCTCAGGCGAGCTGGCCTACGAAATCGCGGTGCCCTCACGTTATGGCGACGCGCTGATGCGGCGGCTGATGGCCGAGGGTGAAGAATTCGACGTAACCCCCTATGGCACCGAAGCGTTGGGCGTGATGCGGGTTGAAAAAGGCCATGCCGCAGGGAGTGAACTGAACGGCACCACCACGGCACTGAACCTTGGCTTGGGCAAGATGGTGTCAAAGAAGAAAGACAGTATCGGCTCGGTCCTGTCCGAACGCAAGGCTCTGGTCGAGCCGGATGTCCTGCGACTTGTCGGGATCAAACCTCTGCAACCCGAAGATAAGGTCACAGCAGGCGGACATCTGATGAACAGCGAAGGCCCGGTCGATGCGGCGCATGATCAGGGGTATGTCACTTCGGCTGTCTACTCGCCGATCCTCAACAGCAATATCGGCCTAGGCCTTGTGAAAAACGGGGCTGAGCGGCTGGGCGAGACTATGCGTCTGGTCTCACCCCTGACTGACCTGACCGTCGAGGTGGAACTTGTCTCCGCCCATTTCGTCGACCCTGAAGGAGAGCGTCTACGTGCATGATCTTGTTGCTATAACCGCCCTGGGCGGGACTGACCCGCACGTGGACACCGTCGGAGGTGTCACATGTACCGAAGTGCCCGGCGTGGCGCTAGCCTCGGTCGCGGCCCGGATGGGGCAGGAAGACAATACTGCCACTTCTCTGGCCAAGTTGATCGATGCCCCCACCCCCGATATTGGTCGCTGGGCCGGTACAACGATCAGCGCGTTCTGGGCCGGCCCCGATCAATGGATGATTGAGGCCCCCTTTGACACCCACGAAGCGCTTGCCGAACAGGTCAAAACCGCCATGGGAGATGCCGCCTCGGTCACCGAGCAAACGGACGGTTGGACGCGGTTCGACCTGAACGGAGATCATATTCCTGCGGTTCTGGAACTCCTGTGCCAGCTTGATCTGCGCAAGCTTGACCCAGGCAGCGCGGCGCGCTGTTCGATCCATCATATCGGTTGTTTTGTTCTGTGCCGAACACCCGAGAGCTTCAGTTTCTACGGTCCACGATCCTCGGCCGGTTCACTGCATCATGCCCTTTTGACGGCGATGCGCTCGGCACTTTGATCCATCGTTCAGACCGACGGGAGCGGGGCGTTATCTTCAACGCGAAAACGGTTGATTCTGCGGCGATCTTCGCTGGGGCTGAGCCCGAAGGCCGCCCGATAATGCGTCACCAGAGGCGCGACCGAACCGTACCCGACGGCTGAGGCGATCTGGGGGATCGGGTCTTTCGTATAAACCACCATCTGCCGCGCAGCCTTCATACGCATGGCGCGGTAATAGTGGCTGGGACTTTGACTGGTTGCCTGTTTGAAAGCCCGTTCGATCTGTCGGGGCGTCACCCCCATCTGCTGCGCCACCTCTGCCACGGAAATCGGCTCGCTCATATGCGCAGCGAACAACGCAACACTGCGGGAAACCAGAGGCGGCAGGTTATCGCCCGTGTCGGGCGCAGTTGCTCTGGGCACCTGCTGTTGCACACCGGCGCCGCGCATCATCGGGTGCTGGAACCAACAGGCGACTTCATGTGCGACGTCCCCACCCAACCTGTCCTGAATAAGATGCAATGCCAGATCAAACCCTGCCGCCGCGCCCGAAACGGTTGTTCGACTGGCATCTCTGACGATCACTTCACTGCGGGCATCCATGTCAGGGAATTCCGCTTCGAACGCGGCCTCATAACACCAATGAACCGACACCGGATGACCCTGCATGACACCCGACCGAACCAACGGAAAAACACCTGCGCTGATCCCACCCAGAACCGTCCCGTGGCGGCCTAGACTGCGCAGGGCACCGTTGCCAAAACTCGGGTTGTCGAAGACCGAAGTCGGACTGCTGAGAAGGAAAATAATGTCAATGTCCTTGCAGGCTGCCAGAGATCGCTCGGCTTCGAATCCGACACCTGCGCTGGATTGGACCTTTTGGCCATTCTCGGAAATCAGCGACCAGAGGAACGCTTCTTGCCCCGCGATTTCATTGGCCGCCCGCAGCGGCTCGATCACCGAGGTCAGGCAAGCCATGGGAAAGCCATCAAACAGCAAAAAGCCGATCTCGATTCTGTTTTCAGTCCGCATGGACCTGTCCTAGCAGGAAATCCACCGCTGCCCTAAGCGAAGTTTCAAGCCCAGCGGATCAACCCGATGATGGCTGATGTTGCGTAAAACCCCTGTAGCAACAGAAATGTCCAGCGACGGTCGATCACAGCCCAGGCTGCAAACAGACCCGACGACAATAGCAGAAGCGTAAAACCCATCAGCTCCGCCCCGATATTCGAGGCGATCAGCAAGGCATAGGCCATCGCCAACACGGACCCGGTGATTTCAAACACCGTAGTCAGACTGCGACGCGAGGTTTCGAGTTTTTCCATGCTTCACCCCTGTCCTGTCATGCGGTTTATCGGAGCGGGCTCAGTGATAAAAAATGTCATTTTGGGCCTTTGATGTTTTGTCTTTTCCTGTGACTAGACCAAGGCTATCATGTGACTCAAATGAATGATTGTCATTCTGTGATCTTATTTTGTCATATGGCAGCACATGAACGAACGCCTAGAAATTGACGCCCTACGCGCCTTGCTGGCCATTGCTGCACATGGTGGCGTGACCCGCGCGGCGGAACATCTGGCATTGTCTCAATCTGCGGTCAGCCACAAAATTCGTCGGCTAGAGCAGGCGTTGGATTGTAACTTGCTGGCCCGCCGCGCCGGTGGCCCCTTGTTTACCGAAGCCGGTCAACGGCTGTGCGACTATGCACGCCGGATCACTGATTTGCATGACGAAGCGTTATCATCTTTGGGCAAGAAACCTCTGACCGGAACCATCCGCCTGGGCATGACCGAGGACACCGCCACAAGCGACATCGCCAGAATTGTGGGTCGTTTCACGCGGTTGTACCCTGACATTCGTGTCCGCACCCGCACCAGTCAAAGCCTAAACGTGCAGTCCTGGTTGAAAGCCGGAGAGCTGGATGTGGCGGTGATGCAGATCTTTCGTAAGGACATTCTGCCTGACGATTTGATCCTGTTTGAAGACACGCTGCACTGGGTCAAGTCGCCGGAATTTCACCCGGATTTATCCTCGCCTGTGCCTTTTCTATCCTTCGATAGCCAGTGTTTTTATAAACAATGGGGCATGGGACAAAAGCTGCACCAGTTCGATAACGTTCTGGAGTGCCCGAGTGCGGCGGGCATCCAATCGGCGGTGCGGTCGGGTTTGGGTGTCGCATTGTTGAACGGAATGCACATCACTTCGGACATGGAAATCATCGACAAGCTTTTCCCTGTTCCGCCCCGTATCGCCTTTGTCGCGCGCACGCATCTAAAGCGCCGAAACCCGGCTGCAATAGCTCTCATTCAGGAAATCCGTAAAGAGGTTGAGACCACGATGCCTGTGACCGACGCAGGCTGAGTTAACTCGTCCCGAGATTGAACGCTTTGGACATACGTTCCCGGCGACGTTCAATCGACTTGTGAAACGCCAACTTGCTGAACAAAACAAGCGGGAACATCACCCGTTCACCTAGCCCGTCGATGATGACCAGCTTTCCGCCGCGTTCCTGCGCGCGGACGATGTTTTCAAACCCCATGTCACCGACAATGATCTGCCCTTTTTTGAGATCGTCCATCAGTTCCATGAACTCATCATGCAGCCGTTGGCGCGCCTCCCTGTCCGACGCAACCGCACGCTTTTCGGATTGCAGGGTCGGCGCAAGCCCACCATCTGAACCAGTCAGTTTTTCAACAACCAATGCCGGGCCTTGCGACGTCGGCGCATACCCCATGAACCGCGCGAGGCGTTCGATTTCCGGGCAGCCGCGATTCAACGCGGCCAGATATTCGTTCGCTTCTCGATTCCACTGCCGCAGATTGCCATAGCGCCAGGCCGCATATCGCGGAATCGCATGATGTCGAATAGGTTCATCCACCCGAACTTTCAACAACGCGCATTCAATTTCAGGGTGTTGGAAAATCTTGTAGTTGCGGCTTTCGCGTAGCGGGGTGTGGCCGCTTAGGTCAATCATGTCTGTCAGGTCCCAATCATGAGAAACGTGCGCCGCAGGGGCACTTAGTGCTAAAATCAGTGCCCTTCATAGGGCGTTCTGATTTCCGTGACAATTCACCTTTGTTTCAGCCTGAACTGGCGATGACGCTTCCTGAACCTGTTTGATCAACCAGTTCCGAACCGCCTCGGCGACCTTTGCCTGTCTGGGCGTGCGTTGGGTGACGACGTGGTACCCTTCTTGCACCGGGGTTGCAAAAGAAACGGGTTGGCACAAGCGCCCGGCCTCAAGGTCCCCAGCGACAAATTCCCGGTTGGCCAGCGCGATGCCCTGCCCGGCGATTGCTGCATCGATGGCCAGCGAAGTCTGGCTGAACGCCATAGTCTTTAGCCCGGATACAGGCACCTCTCCCAAAGCGGCCTCCAGAAACAGGGGCCACTGGCCATGGGTGTCTTCGAGCAGAACATGGTTGATCAGGTCTGCAGGCGACTGAACGGGGCTATGCCCTGACGCGAGATCAGGATGGCAGACAGCGATCAACTCTGCAGAAAACAAAGGCACGGAGACCAATCCCGGACCAAACGGTGGCTTACCCTGCCGGATCGCGATATCGACCCCGTCCGTCTGGAAATTCGCCAACGTGTTCGACGCATCCAGACGTAGCCGGATATCGGGATGATCCTGTGCGAAATACCCCAATCTCGGCACCAGCCACCGTGTAGCAAAAGAAGGGGTTGAACTGATCGTGGCGACAACGTCTTGCGGTGACAAGTTTGCGGTTGCCTCGGCCATCAAGTCAAAAGCGCGACGGAGCGGTGCAAGATAGGCCCGGCCCTCATCAGTCAGGGACAGCCCTCTGGCCTGCCTGTGGAACAGTTTGATTTGCAATACTTCCTCAAGCGCCCGCACCTGTTGGGCCACAGCGCCTTGCGTGACGCCCAACTCATCAGCAGCCCGGCTGAAGTTCAGATGGCGCCCGGACGCTTCAAAAGCCTTTAACGCGTTCAAGGGGGGTAAACTACGCATGGTTAGGGATTCAACACGATAGATTTTCTACAAGGTTAAGGCAGAATTACTGATTGGTCAAACGCCACCGCTGACGCCATTTTTCATCCTAAGTAGACACAATGAGGTGCAACATGACGGACAACAAAGTCGCAATCATCATGGGCGGCGGCAGCGGCATGGGCGCGGAAAGCGCCCGTCGTTTGGCAGATGATGGGTTCAACGTCGCCATCCTGTCATCATCGGGTAAAGGCGAAGCTTTGGCGACTGAATTGGGCGGCATCGGCTTGACCGGCACCAACAGATCCAGCGCAGACATGCAAAGGTTGGTGGACATGACCATGGACCGCTGGGGTCGCGTTGATGTGTTGGTGAATTCAGCTGGACACGGCCCCCGCGCCCCGGTTCTTGAGATCAGTGATGACGACTGGCACGAAGGGCTTGAGGTCTATTTCCTCAACGCGGTAAGGGCCGCGCGGATCATCACCCCGATCATGATCGACCAAAAGTCCGGAGCAATCATCAACATCTCGACCTTCGCGGCGTTCGAACCCGACCCGGTGTTTCCAACGTCTGGTGTGATGCGGGCGGGTCTGGCAGCCTACACCAAATTGTTCGCGGACAAACATGCGACTGACAATGTGCGCATGAACAACGTGCTGCCGGGCTTCATTGACAGCCTGCCGGAAAACCCGGACTGGAAGGCCCGCATCCCGATGGAACGATATGGCAAGGCCTATGACGAAATCGCAGCAACCGTAGCTTTTCTCGCGTCGGACGGTGGAGCATATATCACCGGCCAGAACATCCGAGTAGACGGTGGGCTGACACGGTCGGTGTAACACCGGCGACCGCCCTGCCCCGGCTCATAACGCTGTACGGTCATTTGCTGTTATCCGACGGGCTCTGGGACTGGGCCTTTTGACCGGCCCAAAGCCCGATATCGTCGCCGTCGATAATGATCGCCAGATCCCAGAATTTTCGGATCTCTTCTTCAGCGAACTGCGCAGCCATCGGTTCATCCGGTACGCGCTCAACGCGGAAGCCGAACTGCTCAAATCCGCTGTAATCTATGCGGCTTAGAATGACCGGATACACCTCGCGCTCCAACGCAGCTGCAGCAAGAAATCTCGCTACATTGTACACTGATTTCATGGGGCTCACGATCCGAACACCGATATGCGTTGGCCCGCCCTCATCCCGCTCCCAAAGCGCAACGGAAGGGATCAGGCCCATTTCAGGAAATACAACATTCCCGTGCGGCTTGGGTTCTTGATCGCCAGATATCAGATCATCCAATTGAACAGGTCGTTTAGGCGTTGTTCTGCTTAGGATATCGTACCATGAAATATCTGTCATTTTCTGCACTTGGCCTCTGCAATGATTTCGGCCGCTTTCGCCGCCCCCGGTTCTGGCAATTCAATTTTATTCAACGCGGTCCGATAGACCTCCAGATCACCTTGATCCAAGCAGTCTGAAACCGTTCGCTCGAGTTTCATGAACTCTTTTTCGGTGATGATCGCGCACAGGTCGCGGTCAGCCAACGCCTGGGCGCGTCGTTCCTGATTGTCCAGATACGGTGCTGATTGGGGGATCAGGATTGCCGGAATCTTGTTGTACAGGATCTCGAGAACAGAATTGTATCCCGCCGCCGAAATGACCAAATCCGCGGCCAGGCAAAGGGTTGTGGCCTCAAAGGTCTGAACAACGTGAGTATTTGACCAACCGAAGGTGGCCGGCTGAACCTTGCTGCCCGGCCAGGTTACGACAAGATGCAAACAGTCTGACCGGTCCTCAAGCATCCCGGAAATTGCCTGAAGTTGCGCCGACCGGTCCGACGCCACGCCGCCGCCTAACATGCTGACAACCAGATGATCAAACTCACGCCCGAACCGTTCAGCCAGCCGACCCCTAAGTCCTTGGCGTTCATCACCCGACTGGACCACACGGCGAAAGATCGGGCCAACGTTGCGAACGTGATCGCCGTAACTGTAGGTGTCGTTTAGCTCTTCAAAGGCTTCGGATGGCACTATGACCTTGTCGAATACGGCCTCACGCTGAAGCATTCTTGGCCTGGACCGCCCATCAGGCCACAACCCACGCCGTATCCAAACCGCCGACAAGTTGCGCTCAAGGATCGTTCGATAGACGGAATCAAAGACATAGCCGCCGTCAAACACCAACCTGTCATTTTCCTGCAGCGCTGCGCCAAGTCGGCGGTAAGTCAGGATATCGTTGCCATTAAAGTTGGCTGAAACTTCAGTCCGCTGAACCAGAGGGATACTGTCCAAGCCTTCGCGGCGCACAAGTGGAACGCAGCTGGGAAAGGCCGCAAAAATCGGGGCCATATCATCCGGCAATTCTTTGGCAATGATAGCGCATCGCTGAGCGTGCCCCAATCCAACCCCGTTGGTTGGAAAAAACACTGTTCGCTGTGCCGTTCGAATAGGTTCCCGTTTTTGGGGCTTTAGGTCTGCTGCCTTTTCCAAACGGGAAATGTCCACCGAATGCAGCCACTGGGATTTTGTCGCCTGTTCAGCCACCCCGGCAAGGTTTTCAAGTATCTTCCCTGTGAGGTACCCGTCCAGGGCAAGCGGCGTTTTGGGCCCGATCAAAGCCGGGGCGCCAGAGGACACAATGGCCTCATCATCCGTGCAATCTATCGCGACCCCACCAGTGGCGATCAGTTCGACTGCAAGCGCGGCCATGCGAACCCCGGCGACACCATGACCAAACATCACCAGGACATCTGTCGTTTTTGCCAGAATACGGGCGGAAAGATCGGTATACAAAATAGTCGGCAGATCATGAAAGGGCGACTCATTGATCACCTTGTTCTGCGCCCCGTTGACGATAAGTTGCAGAGTATAGTCACTGCGATTGCTCATCCGGGCCAAGCAAGAGAGCGTCTCGGGCGCGTCAAGTTCCATGGACCCCAAGACCACGGCAACATTTGGCTTTTCGACCGCCGAACGAGCCGTTGGCCGAATGTCTGCGACCAAGGGACAGGCCGCCGAAGGTAACATCGAGCGCGGCTGGAAGTCCGTAAGGTCCAACACCGTGGCTTCACGCCCAAGGGCATATGCCAGACGCGCCTTTGCACCGATATAACTTTGCTGCGTTTCGAAACGGCCCGTGGCAACCACTGGAACATCCGCCGGCAGTTGCCTTTGCCGCAGGGACGCAAGAAGAAAATCATCAATCTCCTCGGCACCAAGCACAAATACCCTTTCGACCTCATGCTCGCCCGGATCGACCAAAAACTTGGCAGCATCGTAAACCCGGCCGCGACCTGCGTCTTTCGGCAAGTATTCGGCATCGATACACACGTTAAAACCGCGTGCGGTCAGCTGATCGGCAAAGATCAATTGCGCATCAAAGGTCCGCAGCGAGCGCGTGCCAGCCTCGATGAAAATCATTTCATAACCCCGCTGTCTGCAGTCAGGACATTTGACAACATTGCCCTGAAACTCTCTGCCGAATAACGCTCCAGCACCTTTCGCGACCGTGAGACCTGTTCATGATATCGCTGCGGGTCAGCGACCAGATCAGATATGACCCGGTCCACGTCGCCCGGATGACACGTAAGGACACCATCGCCGAAATTTGCCCCGGTTTCCGGATTGGTAAGAACCACTTTGCCAGCGGCCAGCGCTTCGGTCACGACGCGACCAAAGCTTTCTTGCCAGGTCGGCGCTGTAAAATAGACGTAGAAATCGATCATTCCAAAAAACTCGTCCACACTAATGGCGTCAAAAGGCAGCAAGGTCCAATGGGCCCGAAGAACACCCGCGTTCAGCATGGCATCAGCACCCAGAATGACATTGCTTTGAGAATGTTCGGGAAAGCACATGTCGAGGTCGGAAAGCGATGGGAACTTTTCAAACCCCGGTCGTGAATGCCTGCCCCGACGGTCCTGTGGCTTTTCGCACGGAGGACTTACATCCGTATGGCAGATGTTGAACCAGTCGGTGTCCCGAACCCTCCACTGCCTTGCCAAGCGCGAGCTGTCCAACCAATCGTTCACGGTCTTGCGATTATGGGGAGAAATCGGTGCCAGGGTTCGCCTCAGCACAAAAGATGACGCCTCAATCTGGTTCAGGCAGCCGGAAACGTCGAACCCTTCCTCGCCGCCCGGACGCAAGAAATTTTCATGCGTCACCACGATCAGATCACGGGCAAAAATTCTGGTGTTCAGTGCCTCGTTGAACTTTAGAAACGATGGATTATGCAGGATTACGTAATCCGCACTAATACGCGGTGCATCCCAAATCAGCGGGATATGCAATTCGTCCAACACCTGCCGCAGTGCCGGCGCAACAGATTGATTTTCACCAAAAGTTCGCGAAGTTATCGCGTGCACCTCTAGCGCTCCAAAGTCCACAGCCACCCGCAGTTCGGCCGCAACCGCTACTGACGTTCCACCGGAAAACCGCGGTTCAATGATGTAGGCGATCTTTGGACGCACTGAGCAATTGATGGCCTCAAGCGCCGACATAAGCTTTAATGCGCCAGCTCGTTGTCGGTCGCAGCAGCCGCGGTACCGGCTGTCGGACCGGCGGTATAGCCAAAGTTCAAAGTGCCCGTGGACGCGGCCTCGTAAAAGCTGCGCAATTCGACCGACAGTTCATCGGTTCCGGTCAGCAATCCGGGATTTCTTTCCAGATACGAGCGTAGCGCCTGGGTGTCATTGGCCGACAAGAGTTGATCGATGGCAAGGAGATGCTCAAGCGTGATCTCAGCGCGCGCATCCTGCGCCGTCGTCAGAAATAGTAGCGCGGTTACTATGCCAATAAGTCTGCTTTCAGTCATTTTACAAAAACCCGTCGATACTTTTTAACTTTACACAATTCAACTTAGTCCTTCGCACTTACCCTATAATAGCGCCATTAGTTTGTCGTTGTCCTGAGTTTTTTCAGAACCTGACTTTTAAGGCGGTTAACCGGGCTACTTTGGGTTGTGGACCGGCGGTTTTTCTTGGCCACCCGTTTGACCGGAGCTTGGCCAAGACCTTCGCCGGCCAAATACAATTCGATCACCCCGGTGGGTGTTTTGGATTTCGATCCCGTGAAATCGCGCAACAAGGCGCCTGCGTCCTTAGCAAGGGCGGCAGCTTTGGCCGCATCCTGTCTGTGATAAAACCGCACATTGGATTGGGATACTTTGTAACCAACGCGCGCCGTTCCGCTAAGTTCATGCCCCGTCGTTGTTAATTCAGCAACAAATGAGTCCACAGCATCATTGGGAATCTTGTTTGGCGCGTAGAGCCTGAATGACGCGCCGCCACCACTTGCACTCGGATTCGATGGCTTGGCGTCTTCGCTCGGTAGGGCCGCAATATCCTCGGCAGGCAATGCCGCGGGTGTGGCCGAATCCAGCGGGTTTGGTGTCTGTTTCAAAGTAAGCGCCTGTGGGATTGGAGGGCTAAGCGCTACGTCTTCCAGCTGGATAGAAGGATCAGATGAAACGACTTTCAAAGGACGCTCAGCAAGAATACCCGCCAAAGGACGATCTGGCTGAGGTTCCAGGATCCGAATTGACAGCAACTGGTGATCTTCTGCGGCCTCCAAAGCCACCGGAGATTGCAACGACACAAGCTGTGAAGACACGCTGGGCGCGCGCTGCGGGGGAATGATCTGGTCGATCGAAATCGTCAAAGGATCAATTTCTGTGGAAATCTCATCCACCAAGGCAATCCGCGTGGCGAAAAGCTCTGGTTCAAGTTCATAAGGCAGAAAACTCGGGTTTGCCTCTTGTTTTGGTAGGTCACCAGCCCCGCCCACCGGCAACAGCGGTGGTTCAAGCGCTGCAACAAATGACAAAACGCTAGGTGGCACGCTTGAGGCGCTGGGCTCAACAACCTCGGTGCTAGAAGAAACAGTAGTCGTACGCCGCGAGGGCGGGATCGGGTCAATCGAAATCGCCACTGGATCAAAGCCTGCCGAAATTTCGTCCAGCAAAGCGATCGACGTAGTAAAAAACTCTGGTTCGAACTCATAAGGCAGGAAACTGGGATTAGCCTCTCGTCTCGGCAAATAACCAGCGCCGCCTACCGGTAGTAACGGTGGTTCAAGCGTTGGAACATACGACAGAACGCTAGGGGCCAGACTTGGAGTGCCGGGCTCAACGATCTCGGCCGTTTCCGCCAACTCGGACTGAAGGGGCGCTGATGAGGCAAGACTGCTCAAATCCTGCGTCTCTTCCAATTCTGCGCCGGATGACGACGGCAATGATGACGCGTCGAACAATTCGGCGGAAATGACAGTTTCGCCCCCTGCTCCACTCGGCACATCAGGTTGCGATGGTCCGGTTTGGCCAAAATCGTCTGCCGCTGTACCATCAGTAGACCCAATAGCCGCGCTTTCAATCGGGTTCGATACACCCAATCCGAACAAAGTCAGAAATATCGAAGACGAAGCAACCACACCGATGGTGCATCCAAGGGCTACCAAGCTCCACCTGATCCTGCGCCGCGTCCGTTGGTGATCTTTCAGCTGTTGCAGGAGCTTTTTGGACAAGCGATGATCAACTTCCTCGGAAGACAGTATTAAACTTAACTCTGCCCTCGTCAGCGCGCTTAAGGACGCGTCTTCGCTGGCCAGAGCGTCCTCAGACGGGCCCGGCCTCCCTGCGCCCTTTTCTTCCAGAACGCTCTTGGCTGTTGCTTGGTCTGGTTTGGCAGCTGCACGATCAGTCTGTTCACGATTGGTCGGCTTGTCTTCCTGTCTCGGTGTCCGTGTAGAGGTTGCTTTGTCTCCACCTTGCAGATCTCCCTGACGGGCCTCAGAACTACTGGGGTCTGCTTTTTTCGACTCGGCTGCACGACGGGCAAGCACTTCATTTCTTTTGTGTCTTGCTTCCTCGACCTGAGCGGACCATGGCTTTTGCTTGCTTTGGGCACGCTCATTTGTGGTTGATTGGTTGGTCCTACGGCGAACCGGTTTGGGTTGTTGACCCTCTTTGTTTTGCTGCGCAGGGGCCGAAAGGTTTTTCTCTCGTTCTACCCGCGCTTTTTCAAGCACCTTCTGCCACTCGGGGGATTGCACAAAATCATAAATATCCGCCGTTTGATTGGCAGTTTTCTTGGCAACTTTAGGTCGAGTTCTTGGGCCGTTAGCCTTTGTCATAAATTCCCCCGACTGGCCGCCGAAACAGGCCCTAATTTATTGTAAATTCGACAAACCGATTACGCCTTAGCGCCGTAAATTCTAAAAGATTATGTTTAAACTATAAAAAGATGGCCACTCGAAAACAAGTCGACCGAACCCGCAATCGCCCTGTCACATAGGCAATTGGCCTTGTGAAATGGGTTCTCAGGTATCCGAAACCGTCCACCAAAGCGCCATTGATGCCTAGTGTTCCAAAAAATTTTGTTCCAATTCCAATTTCAAGATAGGCTGTGGAAAAATGGTGGGGGCCACAGGACCACTCTGGTCGCACTGTCGGAGGAACTTAGCTAAACGTTTGGATTTTAATGGAAGATATCCAGAACCATCCGGACCTATTTACTCTGATTGACCACCCCGATCCTGCGTGTGGCAACATGGTCGTGGTGGACTGGACGCTCGGGAATTCGTGCAGCTATGCGTGCAGTTATTGCCCAAAGGCTTTGCACGACGGTTCGCTTGAGTGGCAGAAAACCGGTGACGTTCTGAATCTGTACCGTCAATTAAATCGACACTATGTGGACGAATTAGGCAAGATTGTCTGGCTGCAGTTTACAGGCGGCGAACCCACAATGCATCCTCGCATCATTGATCTGCTAGGTCATGCGTCCGATATAGGGTTCAAGGTCAGCCTGATCAGCAATGCGTCGCGCACACTTCGGTTTTGGGAGATGATCAACAGCCGCCTGAACAGCGTTATCCTGACCTATCATGCCGAATTTGCAGAGCTGAGCCATTTTATCCAAGTGGCGGGTACGATGACTGACCGTATAACCGTTCATATCAACGTGACGATGCATCCAGATCGTTTTGATCAGACGCTTGAAGATGCGCGAGAATTACGCGCGGCGCTGCCCACCGCTTCGATTTCCTTGAAACCGTTGCGGAAAGATTTCGGAGTGCAGCTGTACGACTACACCGACGACCAGTTGCAGGTTCTCGCGATGGGTTTGCCCTCGGACAGGGCCCCGGTTGGTGAAGAACCTCGATCAGTGATGCGCGCAACCACGCGGTCAGGCCACACTGAGATACTCCGCCCCAATGACTTCCTTCTTAGGGATATGAACCGCTGGCGTGGATATAAATGCAACGTAGGGCTTGAATCTCTTCGGGTCCGGGGGAATGGCGAAATCTTCCGGGGAGTCTGCGGCGTTGGGGGCAAAATAGGGACTCTTGGCGACGCGCTTGACCTGCCTCGCGATCAAATTCGATGCACAAAAGACGCATGCTCTTGTCTGGCCGACATCCTGATCCGTAAGGAGATGTAACTTCCGCGCATATAATAGGCCAAAGCTCAAATGCGGAAATCAGGTAAGGATGGCGGAGAGACAGGGATTCGAACCCTGGAGACGGTTTCCCGCCTACACACTTTCCAGGCGTGCGCCTTCGACCACTCGGCCACCTCTCCGTGCGCGCGATATTTGGACCATCGCCGGGGGATTTGCAAGGGGCGATTAAAGCGAAAATTCAACCTTCCGCAGTTCCGCCACAGACCCCGTTACAGCTCGTCCCCATCACCGTCTGCAAGATCGGCCTCGGTCATGTCCGCAGGCTTGGAAGACAGGGGTTCGGTAGGTGTTTTTTCCGTTGCAGGTTCGGTTTCTTGCGCAGGCCCCTGCCCTCGCAGCGTCTCAGGATTGCGCAGCCAGACATCGCGCTGCGCGAAGGGGATTTCAATACCTTCTTCGACAAACCGGCGGTTGATTTCGTGGTTCATATCCGATTTCACCGAAAGCACCCAGTTCACGTCGCGCAAGATGGCGCGAATTTCAAAATCCAGCGAATCCGCACCAAAGCCCTGAAACACCACGCTGGGCGCTGGATGCGCCAGAACCATCGGATGGGAATTGGCAATCTCACCTAAAATCTTCTCGACCACGCGGGTATCCGTGCCGTAGGCCACGCCCACCGGCACGATAACGCGCCCGATCGTGTTGCCCCGCGTGTAGTTCGTCACCACCCCGCTGATCAGGTCCGAGTTGGGAACGATCACATCGGTACGATCAAAAGTCTCAATCCGCGTAGACCGCACCGAGATATCGCGCACATAACCCATCATCCCATTCACATCGATCCAGTCCCCCTTGGAGATTGGACGCTCGACCAGCAGGATGATCCCCGACACAAAATTCGACACGATGGTCTGTAGTCCAAAGCCGATCCCAACCGACAGCGCGCCGGCGACAATGGCCAGCGAAGACAGATCAAACCCCGCCAACATGATGGCCACCAGCGCGGCCAGGAATATCCCCACATAGCCGGTGCCCGCGGCAATCGCGTTCTGACCGCCCGGATCAATACTGGTCTTGGGCAGCAGCGAATTGCGCAGCCCGCTTTGCAACAGCCGGGTCAAGCCATAGCCGATGACAAACACGATTAGGAAGGTAAAGAAGTTGCGGGGCGAAATCGTAACGCCGCCAATGTCAAAACCAAGCAGCAAACGCGACCAGACTTCAAGCAAGTCAGTCTGTCGTGCGCCCCAATACAGCGCCAGAACCGGCAAGGTCAGAATGGCGATTATAAACCCGGCCAACACCGAAAACAGTGAGTCCCGCGCCGACTCACCTTGCCCGCTGAGCCAGCCGTAAACCGAGGTGATAAAGCGATGAAAGATCGTCAAAGCCGCAAACAGAACCAGCGTTTTCACCGCCGGGAAAACGATCCCCTCGGCTGCGTTGGTATATCCAATAGCCGCCAAAATCGGGCTCGCGATCCCCAGCAAAAAAATCGCCTTGCGCAGAAAGTCCATCAGCTGGGTCAGCCCGGCACTTCGCGGCGTTTCACCAGATTGCCCGTCTTCGGCTTCCGGTTTTGAGGTCTGAATCCGGCGGATACGCAGAAGAACCAGCGCTGTTCCCACTACCACAGGAAAGCTGATAACGGCCCGGGTCGCGTCCGAAATGTTTTCGATCTGATCAAACAGCAGCCCGAATTCGTACACGATCAGGAAGATCGCCAGAATATCCAAGTATACCCGCAACTGCGTGACACTCTTGCGGGATAGCCGGTTAAAGTTCTGTGCCGCCTGCGAGATGTGAACCTGACGTCCGATCCAGTCGTAATAAAATATAATCGCGGCCCAATAAGGAACATTCTGGATTAATAGCGTTCCGCGCAATCCCGGCAGGCCAGTCATGATGATCGCCTGAACCAGCAACCAGACACCCAGCCATGGCAGCAGAATCCGCAGCAGTGAAACCAGAAACGACCACACGCCGCTGCCCCGACCGCCCAACTGCCGTAGATATTCACCTGCAGCCTCGGACCAGTAACGTCCGTAGTACAGTAAAATCCCTGCAGCGACGGTCAGGAAGAAAATGCCCAGCCCGCGCTCTTTCAGGTGTTTTTGAACGATGTTGGTTTTCAGGTTCAGCGCAGATTCATTGATCAGGCCTCGCACGGCCTCGACAATATCGACCCAGGCTGGGCCCCAATAGACAGGGTTAAGCGGCGATACACCGCGTTCTAAAAGCTCTTTTGTCTGCCGCTCGCGCAACAGGCTGTCTATCTCGCTGATCAGGCCGTTGGCGCGGCTGAACGCTTCTTCCGAGATGATTTGCGGCACCTGCAGGCTGGTCAGTTGGTTTTCCAGATGCTCGCGAAGCTTGGCAATCTCTTCGGGTTCGGTCGCATCCCCTTCGGGGGCTGGCCCCAACGCCTTGATCTGCGCGTCCAGCGTCTGGATACGGTCGGTATTGGCGCCACGTGCCTTGTTGAAATCCTCACGATAGTTGTGGATTTCAGCCCGCAGGTTTTCCAATGCCGCGTTTGACGTGCGATCGGATTCGATATCCTTCTCGGCGCGATCCGCCGTCTCAAGCCAGTTCTGGTAATATTCGCTTTGCCGATCAGTCAACTGGGCGGCAACGGGGCCGCCCAGCATGGCAAAACAAACCAGAAGAAACGCAAGAAACAGGCGAACCTGCCGCAGCATCATACGTCCTCGAATACGCCAGGAATGCTGCGTGGGGCTTCGGTCATCCAATCTGGCACCGGCAGTTCCTTTTCACGCAGGAATTCGGGATTGAACAGTTTGGACTGATAGCGCGTGCCAAAGTCGCACAGGATCGTCACAATGGTGTGGCCCGGCCCCAGATCCTTGGCCAGACGCACCGCGCCCGCCATGTTGATCGCGGTCGACCCGCCCATAACCAGACCCTCCTCGCGCAGCAGATCAAAGATGTATGGCAGCGCCTCGTTATCGGTCATCTGGTACGAGAAGTCTGGCTTGAACCCTTCAAGGTTCTTGGTAATGCGCACTTGACCGATACCTTCGGCGATCGAGCTGCCCTCCATAGCGATCTCACCAGTGGTGTAGTACGAATACAGTCCTGCCCCCATCGGATCGACCAGAGCGATCTTGACGCCCTTGGGCTGCAACGCGTCGGCCACGCCGGCCAGCGTACCACCCGAGCCTACTGCACTGACAAAGCCATCGACTTTGCCGCCCGTCTGCTCCCAAATTTCGGGGCCGGTGGTTTCCACATGGGCCTGACGGTTGGCAACATTGTCGAACTGGTTGGCCCAGATGGCGCCATTGGGTTCAGTCTGCGCCAGTTCCTCGGCCAGACGGCGCGAATAATGCACAAAGTTGTTGGGGTTGCGGTAAGGGGCGGCCGGAACCTGAACCAGTTGCGCGCCCGCCAGACGCAGCATGTCTTTCTTTTCCTCGGATTGGGTTTCCGGAATCACGATCACCGTTTTGAACCCCATCGACGCGCCCACCAATGCAAGGCCAATACCGGTGTTACCGGCCGTGCCTTCGACAATGGTTCCGCCGGGCTTCAGCTCACCGCGCGCAATTGCGTCCTTGATGATGTAGAGCGCTGCGCGATCCTTGACCGATTGCCCCGGGTTCATGAACTCGGCCTTCCCGAGAATCTCGCAACCGGTCTCTTCACTGATGCGCTTCAACCGGATCAGCGGTGTTTTCCCGACTGCGTCGGCAAGGTCTCGTGCAATGCGCATGGCGCCCTCATTTCATTACGTATCAACGAAGATTTACAGATGCCGTGCGACAACCACAAGCGGCGATAGTTAACCGCGCAAACGATCGCGATGCCGGGCCAGCCAATTTGCCATCATCAACAGGGGCAAATCCTTGAATTCGTTGTTGTCGACCTTTTTAAGGAACGCGTCATATGGCAGGATTTGTGTGCGAATATCCTCACCTTCCGTAGCAACGCCACCATTGTCGATGGTCCGGGTCAAATCAGCCAACCCAACATAAAGGTAGACATACTCGGTCGATGACCCGCTCGAGGAGTAGGCACCGCCTGCATATTCCAAGGCGTTCAGCGACACCTGCGCCTCTTCCTGCACTTCGCGGTGGGCGGCCTGATCCGGCGTTTCACCGGGGTCGATCATGCCTGCTACCGGCTCCCACATCCACGGTTCGGGATCGTCTATCAGAAAAACCGGCGCGCGGAATTGTTCAACCAAAAGAACAGTGTCGCGCACCGGGTCATAAGGCAGAACAACGACGGCGGCCCCCTGCATCAATCCGCTCCGGTGCAGCACGGGACCCATCGTTCCGTCATGCTGGCGGTGCTGCACATCCAATTCTTCCACACCGAAATAATTGACATAGGCCCGCCGATGGCTTTGCACGATCACATCTTTTGCGACGTCACGCGGATCGCCCGTCTGGCGTTTTCGCGCAGCCAGCTTAGCCCAAGCCCGGGTGCGGATCGGCGCAAAGTTACGAGCGATCGTGGTTGCGTCGACCTTACCGTAATAGGCCAGCTCTTCTTGTGCAGCCAGCAAGGTCACTTCGGACCATTCATCAACCCAGGCCTGCAACGACCACGGCTTGTCTGGTGTCCACAATTCGGGTTCGGGAAAGAACACACTAGCCTCGGCGCGTGAGCCGTCAGCAACGTCCACACCGTGCGGGCTGAGGTCATAGTCGAACCCACCTTCGTAAAAAGCCAATCGTTTCAGGTCTTCAGCGCTGAAACCCTGAACCAGCAACCCCATGGCCTGACTGCCCTTTTCTGGAACAATCATCGGGAAGGCCTGGCCTGCCACGCCATAAACCGCATGGTCCGGCAAACTGGCCTGAGATATTTTTATTTGTGACAGCGGGTGGCCAAGCACACATTCCAGCAGCGGCAAATGCCTGAGCGTGCCGTAAAAAAACAAATCGGACACTAGAGTAAAGCTCGTCTAAATTCTGGTGAGTTATCGCCAGCGACGGCCGGCTTCTTCGGTTGCAAGCCCTGCGATAAGAGCTCCGATAGCCAAAGTCCACAGAATTTCCGGAACGATGAGCAGTTTGCCGTACTCAACACCAATCTGGAAAATGGCCGTGAGCGCCTCAAACGGGCCGTCATAGCGATGACGCATGGCCAGTCGGAACATCTCGTAGCAGCCCTGAACAAAAAGGGCCCAGAATACCAATGATACAACCCCAGCGATGCCATTATTGACCGCGGCGGTCCAGCCGCGACCAACGCGCTTTCCCATCACCTTCCAACCACAGGCCACCGCAATAATCATGTTGACATAGGTGAACCAGCCATAGTCCTTGCCCTCTTCGCCGTTGCTGATGATCATGCTCGACACGATAAAGGCCACTGCCAATAGGCATAGTGAAGCAACAAGTCGCGGCGCAGTGGGCATTCGGAATTTCCCTTTGTTAACTGGGTTTTGCTATAGTGATCTGTGTCACATCGCAGTTGCCAGTGTCAAAGGCCGCGCCACACGCGGTTAAATAATAGTTCCACATGCGCCGGAAACGCTCGTCAAAGCCCATTTCCGAAATTTCGTCCCATTTGTCGTTGAACGTCTCGTACCAACGCCGCAATGTCAGGTCATAACTTTTACCGAATTCCCGCGATTTCACGACGTTCAACCCTGCCTCTGCCACCTGTTGTTTCAGGATCGTCGGCGCGGGGAGCATTCCGCCGGGAAAGATATATTTCTGAATGAAATCAACGCCGTTCTTGTAAATGTCCCAACGGTGATCGGCAACGGTTATGATTTGAAGGGTCGCGTGCGCACCGGGTTTTAGCCGATCACGCACAGTCTCAAAGTAAACCGGCCAGTATTTCTGTCCGACGGCTTCGAACATCTCAATCGAGGCGATGCCGTCATACTGGCCACGCTCGTCGCGATAATCTTGCAATTTGAACTCAACAAGGTCAGAAAGTCCTGCTTTTTCAATTCTTTGCCGCGCAAAGCTTAACTGTTCCTGGCTGATCGTCAAACCTGTGACCCGAAGGCCACGCTCTTTTGCGGCATATTCAGCGAAACCGCCCCATCCGCAACCGATCTCGAGGATGTGGTCACCGGGTTTGGCACCCATTTCATCGACTAGGCTTGCATATTTCGCAGTCTGTGCTTTTTCCAGGCTTTCCTGCCCTGTTTCGAACAGCGCGCTGGAATAGGTCATCGTTTCATCCAGCCACAGCCTGTAGAAATCGTTCCCCAAATCGTAATGGTACGAGATGTTCTTCTTGGCCTGTCGACGGTTGTTGTTGTGCAACCAAAATCGAAGGCGTTCATAGGCTTGCACCAAGAACCTTCCGGTGAAATCGTCATACACCGTCTCGGTCCCTAAATGCACCAGATCCATGAAAGATCGCAGGTCGGGCGTGCTCCACCCACCCTCTAGGTAAGAATCCGAAAAACCCAGCTCACCCTCTCGGATCAAACGCGCAAATACGTCGGGATCGTGAATGTCCACGCGCGCCACTGGCCCCGGCTTGGCACCTTCGGATCGGAACACGCGCCCATCGGGCAAAGCGATATCCATTCGCCCCGAACCCATCCGGTTCAACATTTTGAACACTTGAGCAAAGTATCTGGGCAGGTCTTTTTGCCCTTCAGTTGTCGTCAGGATCATCCGCTCTCCCCTGTGCGGCCGCAGTTAGAAGCTAGGCCGAGTTTGTGTTTGTGGCAAGTTTTCAGTTCCTTACCCGGTTTTTCGGCCTTCATAAGCCGCCAAGGCGCACGCTCGGCCAGCGGCCAGATCGACCACTGGTGAAGGGTAATTTTCCGCCGGATCAAGCGCCCACGAATGCGGCACCGCCCCAAAATAAGCCAACGCCGTAGCCGAAGGCTTGGTCTGCCCTTCGGCGATCCAGTGTTTTAGATAAACACCATCAGGATCAAATTTTTCCTGCTGTGTCAGCGGGTTAAATATCCGAAAGAACGGTGATGCATCGGGACCCGAGCCTGCAACCCACTGCCAACCCATAGCATTCGCCGCCGGGTCCCAGTCTATCAGGCAGTCGGCAAACCAGTTCATTCCGATTTTCCAGTGCGTCATCAGATGCTTGGTCAAGTAGCTTGCGACGATCATGCGCGCCCGGTTGTGCATACGACCGGTCACATACATTTGACGCAACCCCGCATCGACAACAGGAATACCGGTGCGGGCCTGTCGCCAAGCAACAACTGAGGGATGATCGGCGTCCGTGTTCCAAGGGAAACTGTCCCATTCTGGTTTCCAGTTCCCGCTGAGCAAACGGGGTGTGTGATACATCAAGTGATACGCAAACTCACGCCAAACTAATTGACGCAAGTAGGCGTCTGTCCCTTGCGTGCCGTTCATCGCAGCCCGCTGTACCGCATGCCAGACACTGCGGGGGCCGATTTCGCCAAGCGATAGGTATTCGGACAGATCCGAGGTGCCCTCCAAATCCAAACAGTCCCGATCGTGCGAATAGTCTTGGATTCGGTCCAGAAACTCGTGCAAAGCCTCAAAGGCGGCATTCTCACCGGGGCGGACAAAAGGTGCGACCACGGCTGCGCCCCGGTTCATTGCCGCACCCAGGTTCCAACCGGTCAGGTTTTCCGAAGTCGGCCAATTCAAGGGTGCTTTGATCGACGACACGCCTTCAGGCGTGGCAACTTCTCGGCCTTGAACGGATCGCCACATCGGTGTGAACACACGAAACGGCTGGCCTGTTTTGGTTGCTACGGTCCAGGGCTCAAACAGTAAGTGACCCGCAAAGGATTTGGCCTCTACCCCCTGCTCTGCCAAAGCAGACTTAATGCGTGTGTCACGGTCGATGGCATCAGGATCATACGCTCGCGTCCAATAGACGCCGCTGGCTCCGGTTTCTGCGATAAGGTTCTGCAAAACAGTCAGCGCGTCCCCGCGCCGCAAGATTAACCGGCTGCCAATGTGCGACAGAGATTGCGCGAAAGTTTCAAGCCCCAGCCCAAGCCGCCATTTCGGCGCGGCACCGAGCGCTTGAGCCAAATCATCCAGAATGAAAACCGGCAGAATAGGACGACCCGTTTGGGCCGCAGCACTTAGCGCAGGATGGTCCGACAGGCGTAAATCCCGCCGGAACCACATGATGATCGGTGATTGTTTGTTTTCCATGACCGCCCGGCTGTTTTCTTCGCATTACGAAGCCGAGCAGAAACCGGATCACAAAACGGCGTCAAGTGCACCCAATAACTGATCAATCTCCTGTTGCGAGGTATAGTGCGTAAAGCTGACCCGCAGCACGCCCTGATCCAAATCCACACCCATCGCCTGCAACGGGCGCACGGCGTAAAAATCGCCGCCTCCTGCCATGATCCCGTGTTCAACAAGATCGGTGGCCACGGCTTCGGCATTCCGGCTCAGCGATAACGCTACGGTCGGAGCGCGACGTGTAGCATCTGAGGTACCGATCAAGCGTACGGCATTTCGATCCTTGACCGCGTCCAATACGGGCTGCAGCAGCGCAACCTCCTGACCGCGCATCAGGTCATGCACAAAGGCTCCCCGTTCGGTTGCGTTACCCTTGGGGCCGTTATGGTGGTCGCACAACAGATCAACGTAATCCGCCATACCTGCACTGGCCGCGATCTGAGCGTGATCCGGGCCCGCCGGGGTGAAACGCTTGTACAGCGCGTCTGCATTAAAATAGTGCGCCTGGTTTGGCAGCAGCTCACCAAGCGCACGCCTGATCACCATGCAACCTTGATGCGGACCGTAGGTTTTATAGGCCGAGAACAGATAGATATCCGGCCCCAGATCGCCGACATTTGGGAACCCATGTGGCGCGTATGAAACGCCATCTACACAGACAAACGCCCCCGCCGCATGGGCAATGGCGGTGATTTCGGTGACTGGGTTGATCTCTCCGATCACGTTGGAACAATGCGGGAAACAGACCAGACGCACCTTCTCGTCCAGCAGGTTCTCAAGATCCTGCGGGTTGAGCGATCCGGTTTCCGGGTCGATCTGCCATTCGCGGATTTCAAACCCGTCCTCGGCCAGACGCCGCCATGGTCCCGAGTTGGCCTCGTGATCCTGATTGGTGACAACGATGGCATCGCCCGGCTGCATCCACTGGCGAAATGCCTGCGCCAAAACATAGGTGTTCTGAGTGGTCGAGGGGCCAAAGCTCAGCTCATCGGTGTTCACGCCCAGAATCGCAGCCATGCGTGCGCGGGCTTCATCCATCTCTTCGCCTGCCAGACGGCTGGCGTCATAGGGGCCGTAGGGCTGCACTTTGCGTTGCGTATAGTAGCGCGTCAGCCGGTCCAGCACCGGCTTACAAGTATATGACCCGCCTGCATTTTCAAAGAACGCCTGACCTTGCAGGCTGGGCTCGGAAAAAGCCGGGAACTGCGCCCTAACGAAATCGATATCAAGAGTGCCCATGGCACGTCGCTCCTTGCTCATGCTGCTTGTTCCGATGACGTGCCCGCGCATGATTTCGGACAACTCGGAAATCACGGCAGGTCTTCCAGCCCAGCCACAGCCCCAGTCAAACAAACAGAAGCACAGGCAGTCTTTCGGGACCAGATCTGGCAATCAAAAGACGCGGATACATAGCCAGCGGCCCTAAGCTCGGTCAACCCGGCATGAAACAAAAAAGCCCCGACGCTTGTCCGGGGCTTTCGAAGGGCTGAATTGGATTCAGCGGCGTCGCTTTTCGTTCGCAAGTCCGATGAAGATCGACACGCACATCAGTACCAGAACGATCGCAAACGGGAAGCCTGTTGCAATCGCAGCAGCCTGCAGCGCACCCAGACCGCCACCCAGCAACAGAACGATCGCGATAGCGCCCTCCAGAATGCACCAGAACACACGCTGCGCCGTCGGCGCATCGGTTTTGCCACCTGCCGTGATCGTATCAATCACCAACGAGCCGGAATCCGAGCTGGTGACGAAGAACACAACCACCAGAACGATGCCAACGAAGGACAGCAAACCTGTCATCGGGAATTGTTCAAACATGGAGAACATCTTGAGTTCTAGCGCAGCATCCGACAGGGCCTGCCCCGAACCGGACATAACCTGATCCAACGCGGCTCCACCAAAAACGCTCATCCACAGGGCACCTACAACGGTTGGGATCAGGATCACGCAAGTCACGAATTCGCGCACGGTTCGGCCGCGCGAGATTCGGGCGATGAACATGCCGACGAAAGGTGACCAGGAGATCCACCACGCCCAGTAGAAGGTGGTCCAACCCTGCATAAAGTTGGTGTCTTCGCGACCGACCCAGTTCGACAGTGCAGGCAATGCGACGACGTATTCAATCAGGCTGTCGAAAAAGCCGGTCAGAATCGCCACGGTAGGGCCAAGGATCAGCACCAGCAGTAACAAGGCCGCGGCAAGGATCATGTTGGCCTCGGACAACCGCTTTACGCCCTTATCGAGGCCAGCAACCACCGAGATCAATGCGAATGCCGTGATAAGACCGATCAGCAGAACTTTCATCCCGTCCGTAATCGGAACATCGAACAGATAATTCAGACCAGCCAGCGCTTGCGTTGCGCCCAAGCCCAGCGATGTCGCCAAACCGAAGATCGTGGCGAACACGGCTAGAACGTCAATGATGTGACCCAACGGACCCCATGTCGCCTCTCCAAACAGCGGGTAGAACACCGACCGCATGGTCAGCGGCAGACCGCGGTTAAAGCTGAAGAACGCCAGCGCCAGTGCCACTACCGCATACACGGCCCAAGGGTGCATACCCCAGTGAAAAATGGTGGCTGCCATCGCCAACTTCTTCGAGGCTTCGGGGTCCTCCAGACCGGCACCTAACGGTGCCCAGTCGGTGCGAAGGCCATCCTCGCCAGCGGCAACCCCGCCCAGCGACGACCCGTAATGCGAGATTGGCTCGGCCACGCCCCAGAACACCAAACCGATGCCCATACCCGCGGCAAACAGCATCGAGAACCACCCGGCATAGCTGTAATCCGGCTTGGCATCATCCCCGCCCAGACGGATCGAACCATACGGCGTGACGATCAGCAGTAGTGAAAACACGACAAAGATGTTCGCCGCAATCATGAACACCCAGTCGAAATTGCTGGTCAAAGCCGGTCGAAGCCAGCCAAAGAACTCGCTCGCCTGCTCGCGGAACACCAGCGAGAAGAACACGAATGCAATGATGGTTAGCCCCGAAACGGCAAAGACCGGATTGTGGACGTCCAGACCCATGATCTGAACGTTGTCCTGACCGACTTCGTAGTCGGTTTCCGTATTGTCGGACATTATCTTTCCTTCCCCTTATCGATGCGCAGGACATCCAATATCCGGATCGGCAAGGGCGTAACTGAGAAGACCACCTATTACTTAAAAGCGACAAAATACGTAAAAGTGACAGGCTTGCTTCATATGACCGCCATGACGAAAATCGGTCGCTGTAAATGAAAACAGGCCGGGCAATCGCCCCGGCCTGCACACAAAAAGCTGTCGCAGGATTTAGCCCTGAACCTTGGTATAGGTCCCCTCACCCGCCAGAATTCCGCGGAACCCGCCCGGCTCATCCAAGCCAAATACGATCAGCGGCAGGTTGTTGTCACGTGCCAGTGCAATGGCCGAGGCATCCATGACGCGCAACCGCTTGGCCAGCACGTCATCATAAGTAACCGTGTCATAGCGCACTGCGTCCGCGTGTTCTTTGGGGTCTTTGTCATAAACCCCATCCACACCGTTTTTGCCCATGAAAATCGCCTCACACGCCATTTCATTGGCACGCAGAGTCGCGGCGGTGTCGGTGGTAAAATACGGGTTGCCAGTTCCCGCAGCAAAAATGCAAACCCGCTTTTTCTCAAGGTGGCGCACGGCGCGACGGCGGATATAGGGCTCGCACACCTCATCCATGCGAATGGCCGAGATGACACGAGTGAACACACCGATTTCCTCAAGCGCCGACTGCATCCCCAGAGCGTTCATCACCGTGGCCAGCATGCCCATATAATCGGCTGTTGTGCGCTCCATCCCCTGTGCTGAACCGCTGAGGCCGCGGAAAATGTTGCCACCGCCGATGACCATGCAAATCTCGACCCCCAGATCATGCACCGACTTGACCTCTTGTGCGATGCGCTGAACGGTGGGGGGATGCAAGCCAAACCCCTGATCGCCCATCAACGCCTCGCCTGAGATTTTCAGCATCACGCGATTGTACTTTGTTTTGGCGGTCTCGGTGGATTCGAGGGTCGGGGAAAGGCTCATGTTGCGCTCCGGGCTGGCACGGGTTTATTTTCCGGCGCAAAATGAAGCAAAACCTCCGCAGGTTCAATGCGATTGGTGACGATTGAGGCAGCCCGAATGGACAATAACGACAGATCGCAGATTTGGGACCGCCTGCCCTCCATCCCCGACGACAAACCGGTGTTGATTGCGGGGCCGACCGCCTCGGGTAAATCGGCCCTGGCCCTGCAGATTGCCGAGACGTTCGGCGGCGTGATCGTCAATGCGGATGCGAGCCAAGTCTATGACTGCTGGCGTGTAATTTCGGCCCGCCCTTCGATCGAAGAAGAGGCCCGCGCGCCGCATCTGCTTTACGGCCACATCGCGTATGATCAGGAGTATTCGACGGGTCATTGGCTGCGCGAGGTAACGCCACTGCTGACCGGGGGGCAGCGCCCGATCATCGTGGGCGGCACCGGCTTGTATTTCTCGGCGTTAACCGAAGGGATGGCCGACATCCCCGCCACACCGCTGGAAATCCGCGCCGAGGCAGACCAACTGGACCTGACCGCATTAATTGCTGGTGTAGATACGCGGACACAGGAACGGATCGACACGCAGAACCGCGCCCGTGTTCAGCGAGCTTGGGAGGTGCAGCGGGCCACCGGACGAAGCCTGAGCGACTGGCAGGCTGAGACACCGCCGCCCGTTCTGAATTTGACTGACACGGTTTCGATCGTTTTTGACGTGGATAAACAATGGCTTCTTGATCGCATCACCCGGCGGTTCGATCTGATGCTGGACTCTGGCGCGCTGCAAGAGGTCGAAGCGATGCGAGACCTCTATGATCCGACGTTGCCCGCCTTCAAAGCCATCGGCGTTCCTGAATTGTTGGCCTATCTTGACGGTCATCTTACGCTGGACGCCGCCAAAGAGCGTGCAACGATTGCCACCCGCCGATTCGCCAAACGTCAGCGCACCTGGTTTCGCGCACGGATGAAGAATTGGAATCAGATAGATTTCTCAAAACGATACAAGCCGTAGTTCAAACTTCATCTCCGAGAATCCTTTCCAGCGATTCCCCAAAACGCCAATTGTTTCGGTTCACGATAGTATACATCGCTTGAAATAAGACGCTGCGGGCCCGAGACAACAGCAAACACTCCCAGCCATGTCGTTTTTGTGCTATCTACGTCGATTTCGAACATTGACCTCATTTGAATTCTAGGGCGGAATAGCCCCATGGGGATGATGAAAATCCAACGAGTATTCCGAGAACCTGCTGTTCGCCTCAATATGGTCTGAACGGTTCCAACCTTCTTCAATAAAAAGAACATGTCACAGGGAGAGACATCGATGAATAAGCAAACCTTTACCGGAGCACCGATTCACTGGGCGGCACAGATGCATGCTCAGGAATATCGGGACGGCAAGTTAAGCCGGCGCGAGTTTCTGACCCGCGCCACGGGTCTGGGTGTTACTGCTGTAGGTGCTTACGGCATGATTGGCTTGGCAGCCCCTGTCCGCGCCGAGGGCGAAGATACCAGACAAGAAGGCGGCACCCTGCGCGTCCAGATGAGCGTTCGTGCCCTGAAAGACCCACGCACGTATGACTGGTCGGAAATGGGCAACCAAACCCGCGGCACAATGGAATACCTGGTCGAATACAACTCGGACGGTACATTCCGCGGAATGTTGCTGGAAGGTTGGGAAATCAATGATGACGCCACTGTCTATACACTGAAACTGCGCCCGGGAGTGAAGTGGACCAACGGCGATGATTTCACTGCAGATGACGTGGCACGCAATATTGCGCGTTGGTGTGACAAAAGCTCGGAAACCAATTCGATGGCAGGTCGCTTTGCGACACTGATCGACGCGGACACCGGCCAGGCTATCGAAGGCTCGATCGAAGTTGTTGATCCGACGACGGTGAAACTGAACCTGCCAAGCTCGGATATTTCATTGATTGCCGGCATGTCCGACTATCCGTCGGCCATCGTGCATAGTTCGTTCAATGAAAACGACCTACTCAACAACGTCGGAACCGGTCCCTACATCCTTGAAGAGCTGGAAGTCGGGGTCAAATGCACATTGGTGCGCGCACCTGACCACACGTGGTGGGGTGAAGAAGTGTTTGGTCCTGCGACATTGGATCGTATCGAATATATCGACTACGGCACCGATCCGTCGGCATGGCTGGCAGCCCTGGAATCGGACGAAGTCGATATGCTGCACGAGTCCGTGGGTGAATTCATCGATGTGATGGACGGCCTCGGCTATGAGAAATCCGAAGTGATCACCATGGGAACCCTCGTGATCCGTCCCAATCAGCTGGCCGAAGTTGACGGCAAACAGGTTTATGCTGACAAACGCGTGCGCAAAGCTCTGCAAATGGCGGTGGACAACAGCGTTCTGCTTGAATTGGGCTATGGCGGCCGCGGCACGCTGGCTGAAAACCACCATGTCGGGCCTATCCATCCGGACTATGCAGAACTGCCCAAGCAAACGGTCGATCCGGCTGGGGCGAAAAAGCTCATGGAAGAAGCTGGCATGGCTGATTTCGAGCACGAACTGCTGTCGATTGACGACGACTGGCGCCGTAACACAACCGACGCTGTTGCCGCGCAGCTACGGGACGCGGGCATCAATGTAAAACGCACGGTTCTGCCGGGGAACACCTTCTGGAACGACTGGACGAAATACCCCTACAGTTCAACCAACTGGAACCACCGCCCTCTGGGCGTACAGATCTGGGCATTGGCGTATAAATCCGGTGAAGCTTGGAACGAGTTCGGTTGGGCCAACTCCGAATTCGACGCCATCCTGACCGAAGCCCTGGCAATTGCCGACGCCGACAAACGGCGCGAAGTGGTCGCCAAAGGCGAGGCGCTGATTCAGGAAGAAGGCGTGACCATCCAACCCTACTGGCGCGCGCTGTATCGCCATATGAAAGATGGTCTGGTCGGAACCGATATGCATATCGCTTTCGAACATCACCACTACAAGTGGGGCTGGTCGGCCTAAAACCTGTCAGACAATCAACGGGGGCGCCTGATCCAGGCGCCCCTTTCCAGCCGCAGACAACCCGGCGTCAAGTCGGAAGTCCGAGGCCAGAAAATGGTCCAAAGATCTGCGGAACACCCGAAAAACAGGGGCCATCATGGGACTATTCATCCTCCGACGGTTTGGCGTCATGCTGTTGACAGCATTGTGCCTGACGTTCGTGGTCTTCTTTCTGACCAACCTATACCCAAACTTGGAAAAGCTGGCCAAAACCCAGGGCAACCAACGGATGTCCGACGAACAGGTCGAGGCCTGGCTGGGTAATCGTGGCTACCTGCAACCCACGTTGGTCAAATATGGCCAATGGCTGGGCGTGGCACCGGGGTTTTCCAAAACTCTGGATGACGGCACATTCGTGGGCACCTGTACCCGACCCGGATTGACCGAGGAGACCACGCCCCGGTTTTGCGGCATCCTTCAGGGGGACTGGGGCTATTCCACTGTTTTCAAGGATGAGGTCGGCACCATTGTCGCCAAGCGATTGGGCAATACCGGCTACTTGATGATGTGGGTTTTGATCCTGATGGTCCCATCAGCCCTGTTGGTGGGCGTACTGGCCGGGATGCGCGAAGGCTCAGCGCTGGATCGGTCTCTGTCTACGTTCTCAATCATAACGACGGCGACGCCAGAATATGTGTCGGGCGTGATCTTCATTGCCATCTTCACCTCATCCACCGTTGGTCTGAAATGGTTCAAAGGCACTGCAACGCAGGCGATGGACAATCCTACCTTCGAGAACTTTTTCCTGCCGGTATTGACCATTGCGTTGTATGGCATGGGGTATATCGCCCGAATGACCCGCGCCTCGATGACCGAGGTGATGACAGCGCAGTACATTCGCACCGCACGGCTGAAAGGCGTATCCTTCCCCAACATTGTCATGAAACACGCGCTGCGCAATGCGCTGATCGCGCCCTTTACCGTCATTATGCTGCAGTTCCCATGGCTGCTGAACGGCGTGGTGATTGTTGAGACGCTGTTCAACTACAAGGGCTTCGGTTGGGCACTGGTGCAGGCGGCGGGCAACAACGACATCCAGTTGCTGTTGGCGATTTCGGTCGTGTCGGTCTTTGTGGTGCTGTTGACCCAGCTGATCTCGGATATCGGCTATGTTTACCTCAACCCGCGCATTCGCATTTCTTAAGGAGGGTTAGAACATGGAACCACTTACCTGGACCGGCTCTATCGCCTTCCTGAACCCGCTGTTGATGATCGCAATCGCAGCCCTTCTGGTCTCCATCGTGACTTGGATAGTTGGCAGTATCGTACTGCCCGAGGCGCCGATGAGTGTGAATCTGGACGGCACGCTCAGCTCAGGATCGGGCATGCGTGGGTTGACGCAAAAGGCGCTGCGCTACAGCTTTGCTGCCTGTGTCGCGCTTGCCGTGGCCTATATCGTGCTGGGCATCGTGTTGGGTACCAGCGCGGGGATCATCGGTGCGATCTCACAGCAGTTTCTACCGGTCTGGCTGTCGCTGATCATCCTGTACGCCATGTCGATCGCGTTTAAGCGGCGTCTGGGTCTTTATGGCAAACTGTTCGACAGCCCCATCGGCATGATCGGCTTCGGCCTTGTGATGTTCTGGGTTTTCACCGGCATCTTTGGGGCACTGGACCTGATCGTTACCCATGACCCGCTGTCACAGATTTCTGGGATGAAAAACAAAGTTCCCGGAACACCTCTGCCCAGCCCGGAAGAGGGGGAATACACCTGGTATCTGTTGGGGGGTGACAACCTTGCCCGCGACGTCTTCAGCCGCATGGTCAAAGGTGCCTGGATCGTGGTGCAGATTGCGCCGCTGGCAACGTTGTTTGCCTTTATGGTCGGGATCACTCTGGGTCTGCCCGCGGGTTACTATGGCGGTCGGTTGGATACGTTCCTGTCCTTCCTGGCCAACCTTATCCTGGCCTTCCCGGTGATCTTGCTGTTCTACCTGCTGGTGACACCGGAAATCGTAGCGACGGGCGTGCCGAACTATATGGCAGCTGTGTTGTTCGTCTTTCCGATCCTATTCATAGGCGTTCTGCTGAATTCACGCTATTACACGCGACCGAATTTCCGCACACCGCTGCTGATCGGGGTGTTGGGCGTTGCGATCTGGTTCTACCTGTCGCTGATCTCGACCGGTGGTTACATCATCAATACAGATAGCTATCGCATCTGGGGACTGCCGACATATCTGGACCTGTTCGATATTCCTGGCGGCATCCTGGTGGTGTTCGTATCCGTTGTGTTCGTGAATTCACCCACCGTGTTCCGCATCGTGCGTGGTTTGGCGTTGGACATAAAGACGCGAGATTATGTGGCGGCGGCGCAAACCCGTGGAGAAGGCCCATGGTACATCATGCTGTGGGAAATTCTGCCAAACGCGCGCGGTCCGCTGATTGTCGATTTCTGCCTGCGAATTGGCTACACCACCATCCTTTTGGGAACCTTGGGTTTCTTCGGACTGGGGCTGCCACCGGAAAGCCCAGACTGGGGTTCGACGATCAACGAGGGGCGCAAGCTGTTGTCGATCTATCTGCACCCTGCCCTTCCGCCTGCGCTGGCCCTGTTGTCACTGGTTCTTGGATTGAACCTGCTGGCGGACGGCCTGCGTGAGGAAAGTCTGAAGGACTGATGTGATCGAGGCCGGGGGCCCTGCCCCCGGACCCCCGAAGTATTTTCGAAAAGATGAAAATGGTCGTTTGATCAATTTCATCAGGGAGTAGGAAACGATGAACAAACTGGCGGATTATGACGGTCCGATCCTCGAGATCGACAAGCTGTCGATTTCCTTCTTTACCCGTCTGCGGGAAATTCCGGCCGTGATGGATTTCTCGGTCAGTGTGCAACCGGGTGAAGCTGTAGGATTGGTCGGTGAGTCAGGCTGCGGCAAATCCACAGTGGCATTGGGTGTCATGCAGGACTTGGGCAAAAACGGTCGGATCGTCGGCGGCACCATCAAGTTCAAGGGGCGTGATCTGTCCGAGATGACCTCGGACGAGTTGCGCGACATTCGTGGCAATGAGATCGCGATGATCTATCAGGAGCCGATGGCCTCGCTGAACCCGGCGATGAAGATCGGCAAACAGTTGATGGAAGTGCCCATGATCCACGAAGGCGTCGGCGCGGAAGAGGCCTATGCGCGCGCGCTTGAGGTAGTCACCGATGTACGCCTGCCCGACCCCGAGCGTATGCTGAATTCCTTCCCCCATCAGTTGTCGGGTGGTCAACAGCAGCGGATCGTCATCGCCATGGCGTTGATGTCAAAACCAGCGCTGCTGATCCTGGACGAACCAACCACCGCGTTGGATGTGACGGTTGAGGCCGCCGTGGTAGAGTTGGTCAAGGATCTTGGAAAGAAATACGGCACCTCGATGCTTTTCATCTCGCACAATCTGGGTCTAGTGCTTGAGACCTGTGACCGGCTGTGCGTGATGTATTCGGGTGAAGCGGTCGAGCGGGGCTCGATTCATGATGTGTTCGACGAGATGCAGCACCCTTACACGCAGGCGCTGTTCCGCTCGATCCCCTTGCCTGGCGCTGACAAGAACGCACGCCCGCTAGTGGCCATTCCGGGGAACTTCCCTCTGCCGCATGAACGCCCGTCGGGCTGTAACTTTGGTCCGCGCTGCGACTATTTTGAGGAAGGCCGTTGTGACGCGCAAAGCATTCTGATGGAGCCGGTACCGGGCAATGATCGGCACCACACGCGCTGTCTGAAGTTCCAGGAAATCGATTGGAACGCACCGATCACCATGGCTGAACAGAAGGAAAAGGGCGAAATCGGGCGCACAATTCTGAAGATGGACAACCTCAAGAAATACTATGAGGTGGCCGCGAATGCCCTGTTCGGGGGGGGAGAGACCAAGGTAGTAAAGGCCAATGAAACGTTAAGTTTTGAGGCTCATGAATCCGAGACACTAGCCATTGTGGGCGAATCCGGTTGCGGCAAGTCCACTTTCGCCAAGGTGCTGATGGGCCTGGAAACGGCCACCGACGGTCAGATCCTGCTGGACAACCGCAATATCGAAGCTGTCCCGATTGAGGAGCGCGACACCAAGACCGTGGGCGAGGTTCAGATGGTGTTCCAGAACCCGTTCGATACGCTGAACCCATCGATGACTGTGGGCCGTCAGATCATTCGCGCGTTGGAAATTTTCGGCGTCGGAAATTCCGAGGCTGAACGTAAGCAACGTATGCTGGAACTGCTGGACCTGGTGAAGCTACCTCGCGCCTTTGCGGATCGAATGCCGCGCCAATTGTCGGGCGGACAGAAGCAACGTGTCGGTATCGCCCGCGCCTTTGCAGGGGACGCCCGCATTGTTGTGGCGGATGAACCCGTCTCGGCCCTAGATGTGTCCGTTCAGGCGGCGGTGACTGATCTGTTGATGGAGATTCAGCGCGAGCATAAAACCACGCTGCTGTTCATCAGCCACGACCTGTCCATTGTGCGTTACCTCAGCGACCGGGTGATGGTGATGTATCTGGGTCATGTGGTCGAACTGGGCACCACCGATCAGGTCTTTGCGCCGCCCTACCACCCCTATACCGAAGCCCTGCTGAGCGCTGTTCCCATTGCGGATACGTCGATCGAGAAGCAGCACATCGTGCTTGAGGGCGATATTCCGTCAGCTATGAATCCACCGCCGGGTTGCCCGTTCCAGACCCGGTGCCGTTGGAAATCCGAAGTTCCGGGCGGGTTGTGTGAACGCGACGTACCGCCAGTGAAAACTCTGGCCGATGGTCATCAGGTGAAATGTCATCTGGCCGAAGATATTCTGGCCCGTATGGAGCCGGTCATCAAAATCGCCGCGGAATAGGCTTCAAAATTGGTGCAAAGGGCGTCGGTTTCTGATCGGCGCCCTTTGGCATTACTTGAACAAATTTTCTCATAAGCATTTTAGCTAAATGTACCTGGTCAAAAGAGACCTAAGCATCGAATTTAGCTCAACCGCCCCAGATAACCTTCACGTAGTTCTGGGTTTCCTTGTAAGGTGGTACGCCGCCATGTTTCTCAACCGCCTGAGGTCCGGCATTGTAGGCCGCCAGCGCCAGACGCCAGGATTTGAACTTGCGGTATTGCCAGGATAGATACCGCGCGCCACCTTCGAGGTTCTGCTGTGGATCATGCGGATTCACACCCAAAAGCTGCGCCGTACCGGGCATCAGCTGTGCCAGTCCCAAAGCGCCTTTGTGTGATACTGCACGTGGATTCCAACCGCTTTCTTGTTGAACCAAGCGCAGGAAAAGCTCTTCCGGGACGTTATGTTTGCGTGCCGCCTGACGCGCTAGTGTCATATACTGACCGCGATACTTCCCGGTATAGCGTTTGTTAAACTTCGGTTGAGCAGTCTTGGGTTTAAGCCGTTCGGAGCCCCGATACTGGGTTGCGGCGCGTGTGTCCAAAATCTTGGATTGTTTAAGGAAAATATCCTTCCGGCTTTTCGTCGACAAGTTTTGCGCGGCCACCGGAACCGAGACCAGAGCAACACACAAACCAACAAAACAACCAACCAGAAAACGCATTAAAGCCAATCTCGCTTAGTCAGGAACCTTATGGAGTATAGATATCTCAGTTTATAATGAAAGCATGGTTAACCGAACCTGAGTAAATTCTTGCTCAGTGTTGCATGCAGTAACTGTGTTTCAACCAAGACGCAGGCCGTATAGGGTCGCTGGGAAACACTGCGCCAGATTCGGCGCGCATACATCAATTCAGAACGGGGAAATAAATGGCGGGTTCAGTCAACAAGGTCATTCTTATCGGCAATCTCGGTGCGGACCCTGAGGTAAGATCGTTTCAGAATGGTGGGAAGGTATGCAACCTGCGCATCGCGACGTCCGAAACATGGAAAGACCGCAATACCGGAGAACGTAAGGATCGGACACAATGGCACTCGGTCGCTATCTTCTCAGAGCCCTTGGTTCGGGTTGCGGAGCAATATCTGCGCAAGGGCAGCAAAGTTTATATTGAAGGTCAGCTGGAAACCCGCAAATGGCAAGATCAATCGGGACAGGACAGATACACGACCGAGGTGGTCCTGCGACCCTATCGCAGCGAACTGACAATGCTGGATGCTCGCGGTGAAGGCGGAGGTGGTGGCCAGTCGGGCGGCTATGGCGGCGGTCAGGCCGGGGGTGGATACGGCGATCCCTATGGCGGCCAATCCAGTGCCCCTGCCCCGGCATCCGGTGGAATCGACGACGACGAGATTCCGTTCTAAGCGTAGCGGAGGCAAATCATGACATGGTCCTTCTCACTCGGCCGGTTTCTGGGGTCCGAGTTGAGGGTCCATGTCACGTTTTTCCTGCTGCTGGCTTGGGTCGGTTTCGCCGCCTATTCCCGCGGCGGGCTGCCAGCCGCCATCGAAAACCTGATCTTTGTGCTGGCTTTGTTTGCCTGCGTCGTCGCGCATGAATTCGGCCATGCGCTGATGGCACGGCGATACGGCATCAAAACCCCAGACATAACCTTGCTGCCAATTGGCGGTCTAGCGCGGCTGGAACGGATGCCCGAAAAGCCAATGCAAGAGGTTTGGGTGGCCCTTGCCGGTCCGGCGGTGAATATCGTCATCTGGATCATTCTGGTCGCGCTGGGGGCCGGTATGCCACTTGAGACAATGGCGCAGATCGACACCACTGTTCCGGGTCTGTTGAACCGTCTGGCATATGTGAATTTGCTGCTGGCCGCCTTCAATATGATACCAGCTTTCCCAATGGACGGCGGGCGGGTGTTCCGCGCCTTGTTATGTCTCAAAATGGATCGGGTGAAGGCAACCAAGATCGCGGCAATCGCAGGACAGATCGTGGCTGTCGCCTTTGGCTTTTGGGGGCTGAGTACCGGCAACGCCATTCTGGTCCTGATTGCGGTTTTCGTTTTTGTCGCCGCCAATTCCGAAAGTCAGGACGTGGCCATGCGTTCGGTCGCGCGGCGGGTTCTGGCGCGTGATGCGATGATCACTGAATTCCACGCTCTGTCCCCGTCCGATACGCTGGCGACGGCAGCGCAGGCAGTCATCCACACCACTCAGCACGAATTTCCCGTTTTGGATGATGACGGCGCATTGCTTGGGTTTGTCACCCGCGGTCGTCTTTTTGCAGCCCTAGCCGGGGAAACTCCGCGGTCCGACCCCGCCACGTCGGTCATGGAAACCAATATCCCAAGGGTGCAACTGACCAGCGGGCTTGAGATGGTTCTGGAAACGCTCCACAAGGGCGCACCGGCTATCGCCGTCTGCACGCAGACTGGTAAAATGGTCGGCTATATCACCCGGGAAAACATTGGTGAGCTGATGGTGATCCGGGGGCGCTGATCAGGCCGTCGCCAGGGCGTCTTCCAGCACGGATATCACCGCCTCACGCGGGACGTCCGATGTCACGAAAGCTTCACCGATCCCACGCGCCAGGATGAACCGCAATTGACCGTCGATGACCTTTTTGTCCTGCGCCATTAGATCGACCAAGGCTTCGGCCCCAGGCAGGTCGCCGGGGATGTCATTCAAATCGGTTTTCGTGCCCATAGCGCGCAAATGTGCCCGCACGCGGCTGGGGTCTTCCTGTGAACACAGACCCAGGCGCGACGACAGCTCGAACGCCAGCGCGCAGCCAATGGCGACGCCCTCGCCATGCAGCAGACGGTCGGAATAACCAGTGGCAGCCTCAAGCGCGTGACAGAAGGTATGGCCAAGGTTCAGCAGCGCGCGGTCGCCCTGCTCGGTCTCATCCCGCGCCACGATATCGGCCTTCATCTGCACCGAACGGGTTACGGCCCGCACCCGTGCGGCCATATCACCGCCTGAGACATCCGTTCCGTTGGTTTCCAGCCACTCAAAGAACGCTGCGTCTCCCAGCAGGCCGTATTTCACCACCTCGCCATAGCCTGAAAGGAAATCGCGCTGGGTCATCGACCCCAACACCGAAGTATCTGCCAGCACCAGCGACGGCTGATGGAATGCCCCGATCAAATTCTTGCCCTGCGGCGCGTTGATCCCGGTTTTGCCCCCCACCGAACTGTCGACCTGCGCCAGCAGCGAGGTCGGGATTTGCACAAACCGTACTCCGCGTCGCAAAGCCGCAGCGGCGAACCCCACCAGATCGCCAATCACACCGCCACCAAAGGCAACGACGATATCGCGGCGCTCAATTTTCTCAGCCAGCAACCACTCTACAGTGCGTTCGAAATGCGGCCAGCTTTTGGTCGCCTCACCAGCGGGCAAAGTTAGCGACATCATCTCGATCCCGGCGTGGGCTAAACCGTCACGCAAAGCGTCCAGATGCAGCGCGCCCACGTTCTCGTCCGTCACAACCGCCACTTTGGGCCGGTGCAACAACGGTGCGATCCGTGTACCGGCCTGAGCCAGCAATTCCGGGCCGATTTCTACATCATACGAGCGCTCGCCCAGCTCTACATGTACGGTTTGATGCATTACTTCCGTTCCAAAACATCGGGGCGTGTTGCCAGCGCATCCACCACCCGGTTCACCATATTCTCGATCGAGGTCTCGCCGTCGGACTCGGCGATCAAATCCGCTTTCGCATAAACCGGGACACGCTGTTCATACAAGCCGCGCAAAGTCGCATAAGGATCAGAGGTACGCAGCAAGGGGCGCGTGTCTTTGTGTTTGACGCGATTCCACAAAACCTCGAGATCGGCCCGCAGCCAGACCGAGACCCCGCGTTCCGTGATCATTGTGCGGTTCTGTTCCGCCAGAAACGCGCCACCACCTGTCGATAGGATGCCTTTTTCCTCATCCAGCAAACGTCCGATAACCTGAGATTCCTTAGCGCGGAAAAACGGTTCTCCGTCACGTTCGAAAATCTCGGGGATGGTCATATTGGCTGCCGATTCGATCTCAGCGTCGCTGTCGAGAAAGGGAACGCCCAGCCGCGCAGCCAGCGCACGGCCCACCGCCGTCTTTCCCGCCCCCATCATGCCTACAAGTACAACCGTTTTGTGCAGTGCAAAGCCCGCATCTGTGTCCGAGCTGTGGGTGTTATGCTTAATTTCGCTCATTTCACTGTGAATGACGTGATCTTAGGAAAAATGCTAGCTATAACTATGACAAAAGAGAAAATTGGGGCAGCGTTGAGCAATGGGCCGTCTAATCAAGTTCCTGTTATATCTGATTTGCCTGGGTTTTATCGGGCTGGTGGCATATGCCTATCTTGGGCCGTTTTTCGGTGCGGATTTCTCGGCGCCGCAAGACGAGATACGAGAGCCGGTAATCCTGAATGTCGAATAAGGCCGCAGTGTTCGCACTGTGTTTGGCCGGTTCGGCGCAAGCGCAGCAGGAACCTCTTTCTGTCATTGATTGGTTGAGCAACCCGCCAGAAAACCTGCCGGGAACCGTTTTGCTGGAACCGCCCGTGACACAGACCGGTGTGCGGCCGGATGTCGAAGTCACACCGCTTGAGGCGCTGTCGCAACCGCTGGGGTTGGTGTCGTCCTCTGTAACGGGCCTGCCTGTGAGCCTATGGCAGAACAGTGATCCCGACAGGTTGGCGCAGCTAATTGCTCGGGTTCCTGTTAAGTACAACCCAGCAATGCAGCGGCTGTTATTCACTCTGCTATTGTCCGAAGCGCGGGCCCCTGCCGGGCCGAGTGCGGAGGAAACCCTCTTGTTAGCTCGCCTCGACCGCTTGATGCAGCTGGGTGCCGCCGATCCGACGCAATCGCTGGTGCAACTGGCCGGACCCACCGACAGCCGCGCGCGGTTTCAGCGCTGGTTTGATGCAACGCTACTGACCGGGGATGAGGATCGCAGCTGCACAGCGCTCATCGCGCAACCGCACCTATCGCTGGATTATGCAGCCCAGATTTTTTGCAAGGCGCGCCGAGGCGATTGGAACTCTGCCGCGCTAACGCTTGAGGCGGCCCATGCGCTGCAAGTCCTGCCCCCCGAGGATCTGGATGTGCTGGACCGCTTCCTGAGCCCCGAGCTGTTTGAGGATGCCGATTACCTTCCCCAGCCCGACAATCCCGATCCGCTGACTTTTCGATTGTTTGAAGCGATTGGCGAACGTTTGCCCTCGGCCCCTCTGCCGCGGGCTTTTGCCAACGCCGACCTGCGCGATGTGGCGGGCTGGAAAGCCCAGATCGAAGCGGCCGAACGCCTGACGCGGATTGGCGCGCTGACCCCTAACCAGCTATTGGGCTTGTATACCGAGCGTGCCCCGGCGGCGTCAGGTGCGGTCTGGGACCGGGTGTCAGCCATTCAGAAGTTCGAAAACGCGCTGGAAACCGGTAAACCCGAAGCTATCGCCATGGCATTGCCCCTTGTGTGGGATCAGATGCGCAGTGTCGGGCTTGAGGTTCCCTTCGCCGATTTATTTGCTGGTCGCCTGTCACAAGTCTCTCTGCCGGATGACAAAGCCGAAAACCTGCGGTGGCGTATCCTGCTGCTGTCCGATCTCTATGAAACCGCAGCCGAGTCTCCGCCAGACAAATCAGAAGATGCGCTTTTTCTAACCGCTTTGGCGCAAGGTGATCCGGGGCGTGCGCGCAGCCCTTCACCTTTGGCCGATGCGGTGGCTCAAGGCTTTGCCTGGGCGGCGCCGATCCCATCGGACATTCAGGCGATGCTGAACAACAACCAGCTGGGCGAAGCTATTCTTGAAACGATGGAAATGTTTGCTCATGGCGCCAGGGGCAATCTGGTCGATCTGACGGCTGCCATTGCGACCCTGCGCCAGGTGGGCCTTGAGGATACGGCGCGGCGTGCGGCCCTGAACCTTTTGATCCTGCAGGGCACATGATCATGGCGTCCCCGGCAACATCTGAGCTTTGGATTTCCTCCTTCCTGCAAGCGCAGGCGGCCGAGCTTGGGGCAGCCAACAATACCCTGTTGGCCTATGGCCGCGACCTAAAGGATTTCGCCGCCTGGCTGCAGCGCCGCAAAACCAACTTTGCCGAGGCAGAGCGGGATCAGATCGAAGCATATCTGATCGACTGCGACACCCAAGGTCTGGCGCAGTCCACCCGTGCCCGACGATTGTCAGCGATCAAACAAATCTACCGTTTCGCGTTCGAGGAAGGCTGGCGCGACACCAACCCCGCCATTCAGATCAAAGGGCCCGGACGCCAAAAACGCCTGCCCAAAACGCTGGACGTGCCCGAGGTGGACCGACTGCTGCAAGCCGCCCGCCAGACCGGGCGCACTAAGGCAGACCGGGTGCGGAATACCTGCCTGATGGAAGTTCTCTATGCCACCGGTATGCGGGTGACCGAACTGGTCTCGCTGCCCGTTTCATCAGCACGCGGCGATCCGCGCATGTTGCTGGTGCTGGGCAAAGGCGGAAAAGAGCGGATGGTACCCCTATCTCCGCCTGCACGCGACGCACTGGCGGTCTGGCTAAAGGTGCGGGATGAAGCCGAGGATCAAGTGGTTGCCGATGGCGGCCAGCGATCCAAGTTCCTGTTCCCCTCACGCGGCAAATCCGGGCATCTAACTCGGCATATGTTCTTTCTGCTGGTCAAGGAATTGGCTGTTCAGGGCGGCGTGTCACCGGAAAAAGTCACGCCGCACACGCTGCGCCACGCATTTGCGACGCATCTACTGGCCAACGGTGCCGATTTGCGGTCGATCCAGACCCTGCTGGGGCACGCGGATGTGGCGACTACCGAGATTTACACTCATGTTCTCGACGAACGTCTGGCCGAGCTGGTGTTAGAGCATCACCCACTGGCGAAAGACCCCGACAACAAGGGCTAACCCCTTGATCCGCAGGGGGCGCGCCCCCATAACGGATGCAGCAACACCAACAACCAAGGACCAATGGAACCCTCTTCTTCTCTGATCGACGGCGCATTCTGGTTTACCACAGGCGCCATTCTGCTTTTGCTCGTCCTGTCGGGCTTTTTCTCGGGTTCTGAAACGGCATTGACCGCATCGTCACGCGGCAAGTTGCGGGCGCAGGCCGACAAAGGCTCACGCGGGGCGCAAAAGGCGCTGGACATCACCGATGACAATGAACGCCTGATCGGCTCGGTCCTGCTGGGCAATAACCTTGTGAATATCCTTGCCGCCTCGCTGGCCACGGCCTTGTTCACCCGGTTGTTTGGCGAAAGCGGCGTGGCGCTGGCAACGCTTGTCATGACTTTGCTGGTACTGGTTTTCGCCGAAGTTCTGCCCAAGACCTATGCCATTACCAACGCGGAAAAAGCGGCAGCATTGGTCGCGCCGATCATCAGTATTGTGGTGACGGTTTTCTCGCCCATGGTCGCAGCCGTACGCCTGCTGGTGCGCGGTGTCTTGCGTTTGTTCGGTGTTCGGATCGACCCGGACAGCAACATTCTTGCCGTACGCGAAGAGATCGCGGGCGCGCTGCAGCTGGGCCATTCCGAAGGTGTGGTAGAAAAAGAAGACCGCGACCGCATCCTTGGCGCGCTGGATCTGGGTGATCGGACGGTGGAAGAGATCATGCTTCACCGCTCGAACATCGAGATGATCGATGCCGACGACGCGCCCGAGGCCATTCTGCAACAATGTCTGAAAAGCCCGCACACCCGTCTGCCCGTCTTCCGGGATGAGCCGGAGAACATTGTGGGAGTCGTGCACGCTAAGGACCTGTTTCGCGCCATGTATGCCCACGCAGGTGCCAGTGAAAGTGACACCAACCGGCTAAAAGAATTCGATATCTCCAAAGTGGCAAACGACCCGTACTTTGTGCCGGAAACCACGACGCTGGACGACCAAATGAGGGAATTCCTGCGGATGCACAGCCATTTTGCACTGGTGGTCGACGAATACGGATCATTGCGCGGTTTGATCACGCTGGAAGATATCCTGGAAGAAATCGTGGGGGAAATCGCCGACGAGTTCGATATCGAAGAAGACGTTCCGGTGACCCGCACAGAAGACGGGCAATTTCTGGTCGAAGGCGCAATGACAATCCGCGACGCGAACCGCGCGATGGACTGGTCATTGCCGGATGATGAGGCGAACACAGTCGCCGGGCTTGTCATACATGAGGCACAGATGATCCCGGTGGTCGGTCAGGTCTTCTCATTCCACGGGTTTCGGTTCGAAGTCACCGCGAAGGACGGCAACCGGGTGACCGAGTTGAAAATCCGACCGCTGTAACTCGGCTAAAGAAAAAACCGGCGCCCACCATCGGGCGCCGGTTTCATTTCCGGGGTTACGCGAACCAGGTACGGCTAGCGACATAGCCATCCATCAGGTCACCGTTCGCATGTGCGGACCAACCCGTCACCTTGTCCGAATATCCGTCGATGAACTGATTGAACATCGGGTTGATCAGACCGCCCTCTTCCCAGACGATCCGCGCCATCTGGGCGTAGATGTCTTTGCGTTTAGCGGTGTCCAACTCGGCACGGGCTTTCAATACCAGCGCGTCGAACTCTTCGTTCTTAAAGTTGGTGTCGTTCCAGTCTGCGGTCGACAGATAGCCAACCGACCACATCTGATCCTGCACCGGACGCCCACCCCAGTAGGATGCACAGAACGGTTTGTTGTTCCACACTTCCGACCAGTAGCCGTCCGCCGGCTCACGCTGAATCTCAAGCGGGATACCAGCCGCTTGTGCCGACAGCTGGAACAATTGCGCCGCGTCAAGTGCACCGGCAAACGCAGCGTCAGACACATGCAGAACGATGGGCGTGCCGTCATGACCCGACGCTTTGTAATGCTCAGCTGCCTTGGCCAGATCGAACTGGCGCTGCTCCATCGACGCATCGAACAGCGGATAGGCTTCGTTGATCGGAATATCGTTCCCGACCGAGCCAAAACCGCGCAGAACCTTGTCGACCAGCTCCTCGCGATTGATGGCGTATTTCAGCGCCAGCCGCAGGTCTTTGTTGTCAAACGGAGCGGTGTCGGTGTGCATGACAAAGATGTAATGCCCCCGGCCCGAGGTCGCGTTGATGGTGACACCCGGCGCGCGGCCAAACAGCTTGGCGGTACGCGGTGGCACCACGTTAATGGCGTGTACCTGACCGGCCTGCAATGCTGCCGAACGTGCAGTGTCATCGTTCAGAACAAGGATCTCGTGGCTGTCATAATGGCCAACACTTTCATCCCAGTGGTTGGCGAACTTCTCGAACGCATAGCGCACTCCAGGTTCATCTGCGGTCACCTTGTAAGCACCGGTCGAAACCCCCTCGCCGGGGTTATCGATCCCGCCACCCGGCTGCATGACCAGATGATAATCCGACATCAGATACGGCAGGTCTGCGTTGGGTGTGGTCAGCGTGATCACCACATAGTCACCGTCGACCCGCACATCCTCGATCCCGCGCATGATGCCCAAAGCACCCGACTGCGAATCTTCGTTCGAGTGGCGCGCCAGGGTCTGCTGTACATCTTCAGGCGTCAGTGTCTTGCCATTGTGGAATTCGACGCCTTTGCGGATCAGGAAAGTCCAGATCTTACCGTCCTCATTCGCTTCCCAGCTTTCCGCCAGGCTGGGTGCGATCCCACCATCAGTAGTCACCACGGTCAGGGTGTTTCCATAGGCCCGCAGCGCCTTGGCCGTCACATGCGACGCCGACAATGCTGGGTCCAGTGAGTTGGTGCTTTCACCGCCCGTCAGCCCCAAAACGAAATGGCCCCCTTTTTTGGGCGTCTCGGCCAGACCGGCCTCGGCCCAGATCAGGTTCGCAGCAGTGGCTGTCAGGCCAAGTGCTGCGGCTTTGGCCATGAATTCACGGCGGCTCAACGCTTGGGGTTGGGGATCAAACTTGCTCATCTTATGTCCTTGTAGAGTAGTTACACAGGGTCCTTCCCGGATGCCTGGTAGATCGATTCCGTAACAGAACCACGACACCGTTTAGTTGATGTTTTCCGCAGATGCGATTTGCTGCGGCGACACGTTTTGTCGCATTCGGAATTGCATCCTGTTCCCCACTGATCAGACTGGCAAAAACACTGACGGAGGCCTTCATGAAACTTGAAACCCGCGTAGCAGTTATTGGCGGTGGCGTCGTCGGTTGTTCCGTGCTGTACCACCTGACCAAACTGGGGTGGTCCGACGTCATGCTGCTGGAACGCTCAGAACTCACCAGCGGCTCAACCTGGCACGCGGCGGGCGGGTTCCACACGTTGAACGGTGACACCAACATGGCCGCGCTGCAGGGGTACACGATCCGCCTGTATAAAGAGCTGGAAGAGATCACCAGTATGTCTTGCGGTTTGCACCACGTAGGTGGCGTGACTTTAGCCGACAACCAGGACCGGTTCGACATGTTACTGGCCGAGCGCGCCAAGCATCGGTTCATGGGATTGGAGACCGAGATCGTCGGGCCGGACGAGATCAAGAAGATCGCGCCCATCACCAATACAGACGGCATCATCGGTGCGCTGTATGATCCGCTGGACGGGCATCTGGACCCATCGGGCACCACTCATGCTTATGCCAAGGCGGCTCGGATGGGTGGGGCCACAATCGAAACGCATTGCATGGTGCGCGAGACCAACCAACGCCCCGACGGCACCTGGGATGTGGTCACCGATAAGGGCACCATTCACGCCGAACATGTAGTCAACGCCGGTGGCCTCTGGGCGCGCGAGGTTGGCGCGATGGCCGGTGTCTACTTCCCGCTGCACCCAATGGAACATCAGTATCTGGTGACAGATTCAATCCCGCAGATCGAAGCGATCATCGACGCTGGCGGAGAACACCCGCATGTCATGGACCCTGCCGGCGAAAGCTATTTGCGGCAAGAAGGGCGCGGGCTGTGCATCGGGTTCTATGAACAGCCCTGCAAGCCGTGGGCTGTCGACGGCACCTCGTGGGAGTTCGGGCATGAACTGCTGCCAGACGACTATGACAAGATTACGGACAGTATCGAATTCGCCTATCGTCGCTTTCCTGTTCTGGCCGAAGCCGGGGTGAAATCGGTGATCCACGGACCGTTTACCTTTGCACCGGACGGGAACCCTCTGGTCGGGCCGGTACCGGGGATGCGCAACTACTGGTCAGCCTGCGGCGTGATGGCCGGATTCAGCCAGGGTGGCGGAGTTGGCCTGACGTTGGCGCAATGGATGATCGAGGGCGAACCGGAACGTGATGTCTTTGCGATGGACGTCGCCCGGTTCGGAGATTGGATCAGCCCCGGGTACACCCGCCCGAAAGTGATCGAGAATTATCAGAAACGCTTCAGCGTCGCCTACCCGAATGAGGAACTGCCCGCCGCGCGCCCGAACCGAACAACCCCGATGTACGATATTTTCAGCGATCTGGGCGCTGTCTGGGGTCAGCAATACGGATTGGAAGTCCCGAACTATTTCGCCCAAGGGGACGAGCCGGGCTATGAAACTCCCTCATTCCGTCGCTCGGACGCGTTTGACGCGACTGGGCGCGAGGTGCGCGCCGTTCGCAACAGTGTCGGCATCAACGAGGTCCACAATTTCGGCAAGTACCGCATTACCGGCCCTGCGGCCCGCGCGTGGCTGGATCGGATTATGGCCGGACGCATTCCACAACCTGGCCGAGTGTCTCTGACCCCGATGCTATCACCTAGGGGTAAACTGATCGGGGACTTTACCGTTTCGTGCCTGGCGGATGGCGAATTTCAACTGACCGCGTCATATGGCAGTCAGGCGTTCCACATGCGCTGGTTCCTGACACATCAGCAGGACGGCGTACAAATCGATAACATCAGCGACCGGTTGAACGGGTTTCAGATCGCGGGTCCAAAAGCAAAGCAAGTCCTGGACGCCTGCACCCGCGACAATGTTTCGGACCTCAGCTTTCTAGACGTGCGGCGTATGACCGTTGGCATGACCGACTGTATCGTGCAGCGGGTCAGCTATACCGGCGATCTAGGGTACGAGATTTATTGCGATCCGATGGCACAAAGACAGCTCTGGTGGGTTCTATGGCAGGCTGGGCAACCGCACGGGATGGTGCCGTTTGGAATGCGTGCGATGATGAGCCTGCGTCTGGACAAGTTCTTTGGCTCATGGATGAGGGAAGTCTCACCTGACTATACCGCCGCGGAAACAGGTCTGGATCGGTTCATATCATTCTCGAAAAACGCCGATTTCATAGGCCGAACCGCCGCCGAGCAAGACCGATCGCAGGGCCCGGCGCGCAAATTGGTGGCATTTGAGGTGGACGCCGACGACGCCGATGTGAATGCGTATGAACCGATCTGGTTGGACGGTAAGGTTGTTGGCTTCTGCACGTCTGGCGGATACTCGCACCATGCCCAAAGATCGGTTGCAATGGGGTTCTTGCCCGTGGACCGGGTGACTGACGGACTGCAGGTTGAAATCGAAATCCTTGGTCAACTGTGTAAGGCTAGGTTGATCTCGGAACCACTATTTGACGCAGATGGCGCGCGCATGCGGGGATGACTCTGCCCTGTCGCGGCGGCATGGTGGCGGTATGACACAAATACCCATAATTCTATTGGCCGCTGGGCAATCCAGCCGCATGGGCGGCCAGGACAAGCTGTTGCAGATCATCGACGGCCAACCCTTGCTACGTCGCGCGGCATTGATTGCCGGGCTAGCGGCACCAGTCATCGTAGCATTGCCCTCCGCCCCGCATCTCCGCTACCAAGCCCTTGATGGATTGGATCTGCATCAGGTCGAAATTCCGGATGCCCAAGAAGGTATGAATGCCAGCCTGCGCGGCGCACTTGCGCACGTGTCTCCCGAAGCGACCGGCGCAATGATCTTGCTGGCAGATTTGCCGGACATCACAACCGAAGATTTGCTTGCAGTGCTATCCGCGGTCCAGGCCCACCCGGACAACCTGATATGGCGCGGCGCCACAGAGAACGGCAAACCAGGTCATCCGGTCATCTTTGATCGCAGCCTGTTTGATCAGCTTAGCCGTCTGACAGGAGACGAAGGTGCGCAATCCGTGGTGCGCGCGCATGCGGACAAGGTGCATCTGCACGCCCTGCCCGGCCAACACGCGTTGCTGGATTTGGACACGCCCGCGGATTGGGCGACATGGCGCGCAAAGCGGACCACCTCAAATCGACAGGTCTGAAAGTAAGTCGGCCCGGTCGATAACGACCGGGCCGGTACCCAAAACAGGACTACCACTTTTCATCAATCCCGGAAACGCGGCCAATAATGTCTGTCGACACTCTGGCTATTCCGCCGCCGAACCTAAACAAGACCCCCTCGTTAACATGCCGCTCAGCGTTTCCAGTGACTGTGACAAGCCTTGGGCACCCCCTAGTGCCTTTGGCTCCCCCTCGCTTGGGCACATTCATCGTCACCCATCCGTTGGATTCAAACAACGTAAAATTGGAAAGAACGGTTAATTTTGCCGATATCAGGATGGTTTTTCCGCAACATTTAATAGCGGTGAATCAACCTTAAGATGATTGTCATTTTTGCCCGAAACACCACATTTCACCATTAAGCATAAACCTAATGTGCTATCTGGTCTAAATGTTATAAATTGTTTTCGATAACCGCATTAACACTTGCAGGTCGACACAACCAAGACGGTATCACCTGAAAATCGGAGTTTGCGACGGCTGACTTGTTAACGATTTTGATTCAATTCAACCTTTTTCGCGCTTTGGCGTCCAAACCGGCAACAATCCACCGATTCGTACTCAGTGATTCGCACAAATCCTCCGACTCCAGTCCTCGAACGTCGGGATAGAACCGCGAGTTTGTGGCAAAATTAAGATATCTTAACAATTCGCTCAGGAAACACACAGATTGAAGGCGCATCTCCTGTTTCAACGCGCGGCCGCACCCGCGTGAAATAAACAGGAGATAAAAATGAGCATCCGCAAATCCTCACTTCTTTTGCCCGGGACAGCCAGTTGGGTTGGCGCTGGCGCACTGAGCGCCGCATTGCTGGCGACCACCGCCCTGCCCTCGATGGCCGACGAAGCACTGGCCGATCTTGTGGAAAATGTATCGCCCTCGGTCGTCACCATCATCGCCGAACAAGGTGCCACACCGGTTCCCACGCAGGGACAGGAGTTTGACTTTGACCAACACCCGTTCGGAGAATTTTTCAAACGCTTCGGCGCGCCCGAAGGGTTTAACGCCCCGCAGCGTGGACCGGCACAAGGTCTGGGTTCGGGTTTCGTTTTGGATGAAGCGGGTTACATCGTTACCAATCACCATGTCGTAGACAATGCCGAGTCCGTAACGGTTCGCATGTCGGACGACCGTACGTTTGACGCCGAGGTTATTGGCACCGACCCGCTGACCGACATCGCAGTTCTGAAGATCGACACAGATGAAACCCTGCAGGCGGTTGAACTGGGTGACAGCGACGGCATCCGCGTGGGCGAAGACGTCGTAGCCATCGGCAACCCGTTCGGGCTGCATTCAACCGTGACGACCGGTATCGTATCGGCCAAAGGGCGCAACATCTCGCAAGGGCCGTATGCTGAATTCATTCAAACCGACGCAGCTATCAACAAAGGCAACTCGGGTGGTCCGCTATTCAACATGGAAGGTGAAGTCGTCGGCGTAAATTCGGCGATCTACTCGCCCACCGGTGGCTCAGTGGGTCTGGGGTTTGCGGTGACATCGAACATTGTGGAACACATCGCGGCCGACCTGCGCGATGACGGCCAGGTCAGCCGGGGTTGGCTGGGTGTGTCGATCCAGAATGTCAGCCCCGAGCTTGCGGCAGCCATGGGCATCGATAGCTCAACCGGCGCGCTGGTTGCGGATGTTGTTGCCGACAGCCCGGCCGAAGGCGTTCTGCAACAGGGTGATGTCATTCTGACCTTCAACGATGAAGTCGTCGATTCCAGCAGTGATCTTCCGGTCCTTGTCGGCACTACCAAAGTGGGAACCGACAGCGTTCTGACTGTTCTGCGCGATGGCAAGGAACAACAGATCGAGTTGACCGTCGGCCAGCATCAAAGCGCATCGGCCCAGATTGATAAGTCAGTGGACGAAACCGTCTCGGGCACTGCTTTGGGCGTAACTATTGCACCGCTGACCGACACCAACCGCGCCGAGATGGGTGTGGCTGAAAATGTCGATGGTGTGATCGTCACTGACCTGAAACCCGATAGCCCGGCAGCCAAAGCCGGTCTGCAACGGGGCGATGTGATCGTGAAACTGGGCGGCCAGGAAACCGCAACACCGGACGCCTTGAAGGCCGCTCTCGACAGCGAAAAAACCGACCCCGCGCTTGTTCTTATCAATCGCGGTGGAAACCAGATCTTTGTAGCGGTGGAAATCGCCTGATCTGACACCAGCGCGCGCCACGTGATGGGGAAATCTGGCGGGCGCCTCCTCGGTGGTTTGAATTGTCCGCAAACCGCCGGGACTGCCGGGTGCGATACACCGCACCCGGCAGATTGATTAGCCAACCCATGTGCTTTGCCCAAAAATTGTGTTTAAATCCCGGTAGAAAGGAACTCGCATCATGAGCCGTCGCTTGCTGATCGTCGAAGATGATGAAGACACACGAGAGTTCATCGCCAAGGGATTTGGCGAAGAAGGTTATGTCATCGAGCAGGCCGAGGACGGCCGTGAAGGTCTGTATCATGCCACCGACGGCGGATTTGACGCGGTTGTTCTGGACCGGATGTTACCGGGTTTAGATGGCCTGTCGCTGATCAAATCGATGCGTGCGGCGGGCGTTAAAACGCCGGTTCTGATGCTGACCGCCATGAGCGCCGTTGATGAACGTGTCAAAGGGCTGCGTGCCGGTGCGGATGACTATCTGGTCAAACCGTTCTCGTTCCAGGAATTGCACGCCCGGATCGAGGCCCTTCTGCGCCGACCGCAAGAGGCCGAGGAAAGCCCGACCCTGAATTGCCGCGACCTTGAGATGGACCTGCTGACCCGCAAGGTCACCCGCAACGGGCGCGAGATCACCCTCACCCCGCGTGAGTTTCAGATCCTCGAGTTCTTCCTGCGCCGGAAGAACCGCGTGGTATCGCGCACCATGCTGCTTGAGGGGGTTTGGGACTATCACTTCGACCCCAATACCAATGTGGTCGATGTCCATATCTCGAAACTGCGGCGTCAACTGGACGAAGGCGGCGAGCCGCCGTTGATTGAAACCGTCCGGGGCGCCGGTTACATGATATCTGATGGATAACCTGCGACTTTCCTTTAACAATTCACGCACACGCCTCGTACTGGCCAGCATGGTCCTCAGTACCTTGCTGACCGCGACCGTGCTGGCGTTGGTCTATGTAACGGCGAACCGCAGCATTGAAAGCGAGACACGCTCGGTCGTGTCGGCAGAGCTGACAGGGTTGGCGGATGAATACGAACGCCGAGGCCTGATCGGGTTGATGCGGGCGATTGAGCGGCGTCTTCCAACCGCCGCTGACCGCGATGCGTTATATCTTCTGACCGATCGCTTTGGCGTCAATCTGGCTGGCAACCTCAAACAATGGCCCGAGAATATCGCAGCCGGCAGCGGCTGGGTCGATCTGGAACTGCGCCGGGCCGAAAATGATGAATTGGTGCCCGTCTCGGCCGCCTCGGTTCGCCTGCCCGGCGGTGAACGCCTGCTGGTAGGACGCGACGCACTGGCGCGGCAGCAATTCGACCGGGTTCTGCTGCGGTCGGTCGGCATCGCGCTGGCAATTGCCCTAGCGCTGAGTGTACTCACCGGTTGGCTATTCACCCGCCTGGTCTTTTCTCGCTTGTCCGATATCGCCAACACGGCAGAGAACATCGTATCGGGCGACCTAACCCGGCGCATGCCCCTGCGCGGCACTGGGGACGAATTCGATCAGGTATCCGGGACGCTCAACACCATGCTGGACCGGATTGAGGAACTGGTTAGCAATCTACGTACAACGTCAAATTCAATCGCCCACGATCTGCGCTCGCCCCTGTCGCGGTTGAAGCAACGAGTTGAAACGCTGTCTGACCCTTCGAAAACGGATCAAGAGCGCGAGATTGATATCGCGCGGGCCAGTGTCGAAATCGACCATGTGTTGCGAGTATTGGGGCAACTGACCGAAATCTCACGCGCCGAAGCTGGTGTTGGTCGGGAACAATTCGAACCGGTCGATCTGCAGCAACTGGTGGCGGATGTAGTGGAGCTTTACGATCCCGTGGCAGTCGATCAGGGTATCCAGCTTGAGGTCACGGGCACAGCAGCGCCAATACCGGGGCATCGCCCGCTGTTGTCCCAGGCCCTTTCAAACCTGCTGGAAAACGCGATGCGCTATGCGCCGCAGGACACCACTGTCACGATCCACCTGTCCGAAGATGGTGCCTATTCAAATCTGAGCGTTCGCGATCGTGGTCCCGGCGTTCCGCAAGAAGACCTGCCGCGCCTGCAAATGCCGTTTGTCACACTGGACCCGGCCCGAACCGAGCGGAATGCCGGTCTGGGCCTAGCCCTTGTCGCTGCGATTTCCCACATGCATGGCGGCGCGTTTGAAGCCAGCAATTGTAATCCGGGGCTTGAAGCGAAAATCAAATTGGCGCGCAAACCCTAATTGGGTACGCCGTTGATTGCCATTGTCTTGTTTTTATAGCGTTTATCAGCAGTAACATCCTCACCGAACCAATCCGGCGGAGTGTAGGCCATAGCCTCGACTTCGGTCTCAAATTCCACCTCGACCAACTGCAGCGGGGCCAGATCGCCCTGAAACACGTCCAACTCAAACACGCGCCCGTCGGACAACTGGCCTGTGAAACGTTCCTTTTCCACCCGGCGCCCATCAGTTTCCGGCCAGAATGTTTCGAATTGCTCGGCCGTAATTTCAGCCTCACGCTCGACCCGCACCATCGAGCCGCCACCTTTGAGGGTTAGGAAGAACCGGTCATTCTTTTGACGCAGGCGCAGTTCGGTGGAATCGTCGGGCGCTGTCAAATATCCCTGCCGCACGACAGCTTTCTCTGCGCCGCTGAGGTCCGGCAGGTCCGCGACCAAAAACTTGCGTTCAATTTCCATGCTCATTTGCTTGAAATCACTCCGTTTTCCAATTCATCGAACAACGACTGATAGGCAGAGCTGGCGTCTCTGCGACCAGCAAAGATACTGACCGGGGCGCGGTTTTGGCCCATACGTTCGATATCGGCGGCAAAAGGTATTTCGGTTCGCAGGAACCGTTTTTTGTACTGTTTACGCATCTTCTCCATCGTTTCCAGATGCAAGGTTTTGCGCCGCTGCACCATCGAAAAGAACGCCCTAATCTTTTTCTTGGGCAGCTTTTGTTGATCAAAGAAGGCCACCAACTGCGCAAGCGTTCGCTCGGACAAAGTGGTCGGAATGACCGGCACCACGATCTGATCCGCCGCCTTAAAAACGTTCTCGGACAGGGTCGAAAAATTCGGGGGGCAATCCAGAATGATCACGTCGTAGTCACTGCCGGCGGCGGCCAGAGCCTTTTTCAACCGGGATCGCTTGTTTCGCATACGCGATAGGAACACGTCAAAGTCGCGGAAGGTCAGGTTCGCTGGCAACACGTCCAGCCCTTCGAAATCACTGGCCTTGATAGATTTGGTGAACCGGGAAACATCCTCGAAAAACCGCGCGTCGGTCAACTTTTTTGAAGGTTTTACCCGAAAATAGAACCCCGCCGCACCCTGCGGATCAAGGTCGCACAACAACACGGTGTACCCTGCTTGCGCATAGGCATAGGCCAAGTTTACCGAGGTTGCGGTTTTACCCACACCGCCCTTGTTGCTGTAGCAGGCAATGATCTTCACCAGTCAATCCTCCTTTTGGCGAAACAGGGCTCGGAACAGGTTCTGAATCTCGGGGCTATCGAAATGCTGAAAATTGGCAATCACGTGGTCGCGCTCAGCTTTTTGGCGCTGATCGAGTACGGCGATCAGCCCTCCGGCGGCCATGGCAAGCGGCGCACTTGTCCGATTTCGGGCATCACTTTGAGTGGAAACAAAATTAAGCAGCGCCTCTTGTTGCACCGAATAGTCATTGAACAAACCCAAATTATCTTGCATTTTTTTCAATGGCTTAATGAGCATTTTGAAATTACTCTTGTCGAACAAAGGTGCAAAGAACTCCATCAGATAGCGCAGCTTCTTGCAGTCTATCCGCAGTTCATGCACCGCCTCGTCTGGAGTTTTCGGGGTAATCCCACGGGCAAGCTTGCATACTTTTCGGTAGCGTTTCCAGATCAACGAACGGGCATAGTCATAAGCTCTGAGCTCGGCGTTGGGTCCGGGTTCCAACCGTTTAGTATCAGCAAACAGTGCTAGAAGTTGCTTCATCTGTCTGCCATAGGCGGCACTGCGCAAACGCCGACTCAGCACAGCAAGTTCGCGGTTACGCTCTTGTTCAAACTTCGCGAACATCGCCTCGATACCGAGATGAAGATTAGGCGGTATCAGGTTGAAATAAATGTCTTTTTCCAAAAGATAGACATCCAAATCCCGCACCCGCCCCGTAGACGCCATCAGGTCCGAGAATTCGCGTTTTAGTGCGCTTGTCTGATCTGGCGAAAACACGCCTTTGAACAGGCTCAGCACGGACCGCACGCGCCTGAGCGAGACGCGATAATCATGCAAAAATTCCGTGTCTATATCCGCGACGATCCCTGCCTCATTCCGGCGCGCGACCTCCAGATAGGTGCGGATGATATCCACCGCCACTTCGATCGAAGGTTCCTGTTTGCCCAACTCGATATCGGGTTTGGCATTGTAGGCAGGGAAATCTGCAAAAAGGCCTTGCATGACCACCTCTGCACCTGACGCGCCAGCCGCCAATTCCCCTAACGCCAAACTGACCTTTTGAAAGGGGCGTTTATACCCGCGCAGGGGTTGAACGGTCAGGATCGTCACCTGCCCGTGGTGTGTGCCCAAAGTCAGGGCGCGGCCGCGAACTTGTGTTTTTTGCAGATCGTCCAATACGGCAAAAGTGCTGCCTTTGATGGTGCCAGAGCCGATACACATAAGCGCGCGCAACTTTGGGAAATCTTTCAACGCCGCGCGGACAGGTCCATCCGGCAAGTCCTGTACGAACATGCCTGTGCCGCCGCCATCCTGAATCAAAAAGTCCCTGTCGTTCAGCAGCTGCAACGAGCCGCCTGTTTCGATCAATAACCGGCCTTTGGCCCGTAGCGACTGATCATGGCTGTCTAGCAGGTCAAAGGAGCGGGCAGCGGAAGGCGGTTCAATCGCGATCGTCAACCCCTTAACTAATCCTGAGAATTCGTCCTGGTCGAACTTGCCTGAAAGGACGAACACCCTGCGTTTCCGCCCCATCACCCGCGCCTCGTTTTCAAGGCATCAAGGCTTCGTAGTGCCGTGCCATCGAACTGCCAGCGCGGGTTCTTGCCGTGTCTCTTAGCGGTCTCCCGGTTCTTGAACATCGGCACCCTCATGACAGCATGGTGCCATGAAATCGCATACTATTCCGTCTGGCAAGCTTGATGTCTTACTGACCGTGCGTCAGGTCGACAGCCCCTAAACACCCCGCTAAAAGTAGCGCATGTCCGACCCTATCTCCTCAATCCGCAACCTCGGCCCGGCTTACGAACAAGCCTGCGCCCGTGCAGGTATTCATTCGGCACAGGAATTGCGCGAATTAGGTCCCGATAAAGCCTATTCCCGGCTTTTGCAGACAGGAACCAAGCCGCATTTCATCGGCTATTACGTGCTGGTCATGGGGTTGCAGGGCCGCCCGTGGAACGATTGCAAGGGCGATGAGAAAAAGGCCCTGCGGCAGCGGTTCGATGCCATTAAGGCCAGCGTCACCGCGATGCCTGAAACCCAGATGATCTCGGATCTGGATGCAATCGGTGTGCGGGTGTCTGCCGACGACCTCAAGCCGAAAAAAAAGAGCCGCACCCGTAAACGGGAGCGGCTCAAGAATCCGATCTGACGGCGGCTTAGCCGACCAGTTCGATGCCCGAGAAGAAGTAAGCGATTTCAACCGCTGCAGTTTCCGGAGCGTCCGAACCGTGGACCGAGTTTTCACCAACCGATTCAGCAAACTCGGCGCGGATGGTGCCGGGGGCTGCGTCTGCAGGGTTGGTTGCGCCCATGACTTCGCGGTTCTTTGCAATGGCGCCTTCGCCTTCCAGAACCTGAACAACAACCGGAGCCGACGACATGAATTCGCACAGTTCGTCATAGAACGGACGCTCGGCATGCACGTCATAGAACTTGCCAGCCTGAGCTTTGGTCATGTGGATGCGCTTTTGCGCAACGATGCGCAGGCCGGCTTCTTCGAACTTGGCGTTGATCTTGCCAGTCAGGTTGCGGCGGGTTGCATCAGGTTTGATGATCGAGAATGTGCGTTCCAGTGCCATGTCGGCCTCTCCTTAACATAAGGCGCGGGGTCGCGCCGAAATCCATCGCGCGCCGCGTAGCACGGTCTGTCTGATATGAAAAGGACTATGATGCGCAGCGGCTCAGATCGGCTCGGGCAGTGGGTCCTGACGGTCAACCCAGCGCACATAAACCACGGCCAACAGTCCGGCAGAGCTGCAGGCCCACATCATACCCAAAACCAGAAACGGCCCGTTGTCGGGGCTGACCCATAACCCGGTCAGCGAGGTCAGTACCGCCCCAAGCGCCACGATCATCGCACCTGACAAGCCAGCGGCGCTGCCTGCCAGTTTGGGCCGGACAGACATCAGACCGGCCGAGGCATTGGCGTTGGTCAATCCGTTGCCAAAGCCAACAAAAATGGCAGACCCGAAAAACACCCAGACCGAGCCCAGATCCGCAAGAAACAGCAGAAGACCCAAAAGTGGCCCAGTCGACGCGACGATGCGTCCGATCAGGATCATGGTTGTCAGTGGTGTTCTGGCGGCGATCCGACCCGTGATGAAATTCCCCACCATGAAGCCACCGGTGATGATGCCGATCCCCAATCCCAACATCGCGGGGCTTAGATCGAACCATGCCGCCGCCACCAATGGAGCTCCGGTGATGAAACTGTAGAACCCACCGATCGAAAAGGACGCACACAAGGCATAACCCCAGAACCGGCGAGCACGAAAAAGGTGGGGGTATTCACGCAACTGCGCCGCGAAGGTTGAAGAACGGTTGGTATTGGTCTCACCCATATCGACCCACAACAACAGCAGCATCCCCGCTCCCAGCGCCGAGTACAGAACAAAGCCTGCCCGCCAGCCGAACAGGCCGTCCAGCGCACCGCCTAGCATTGGCCCAAGCATCGGGGCCAGCGCCATCGCCATGGCCACATAGCCCAGTTTGCTGGCGGCCTCGTTCGGCGGGTACATGTCCCGGATTGCGGCGCTCGACAGCACAGGCCCGGCAACCACAGCCGCCTGCAACAGACGAAAGCCCAGAAAGGCCCAGATTGATTCAGCCAAAACGCAACCAACCGAGGCCACAACAAAGACCGACATACAGATCAGCAAAACGGGCCTGCGACCAAATCGGTCGGACAGCGGCCCCATGATCAGTTGCAATACTGCAGACACCGCCAGATATCCGGCCACCGACAGGTTCACCAATGCATAGTCGACCTGAAAATCCCCGGCCATTCGGGCCAGCGACGGCAGGAACATATTCAACGTCAACACGGAAATCGCCGTGGCGAACACCAAAGTGACTAGAGAGGGAGGCGAAGAAGCCGCGCGCATGTTAAAACCGTCAAAATCCAACCGGACCAGCGCTAGCACATAGGCTGACCGATGAACATGCCAACCCGCTGGCGGCGTCTGACATGCTCTGTTATGAGCGGCTCATGTTACGGATCGAAGACATCACCTATGCGGTCGAAGGCCGCCCCCTGTTTGACGGTGCCAGCGCCACCATTCCCGATGGCCACAAGGTTGGTCTGGTGGGGCGTAACGGCACTGGCAAGACCACTCTGTTCCGCTTGATCCGGGGCGAGTTGGCGCTGGAATCGGGCAATATCGTGTTGCCGAAACGCGCACGGATCGGCGGCGTGGCGCAAGAGGTCCCCTCGTCCGACGTGTCGCTGATCAACACGGTTCTGGCCGCCGACACCGAACGCAGCGCGCTGATGACCGAGGCCGACAGCGCCGAAGACCCCGCGCGCATTGCCGAGATTCAGACCCGGCTGGCGGATATCGACGCGTGGTCTGCTGAATCCCGCGCGGCCTCGATCCTCAAGGGTCTGGGATTCGATGACGGAGATCAATTGCGCCCCTGTTCCGACTTCTCGGGCGGTTGGCGGATGCGTGTGGCACTGGCGGCGGTGTTGTTTTCGCAGCCCGACCTATTGCTGCTAGACGAACCGACCAACTATCTGGACCTCGAAGGCGCACTGTGGCTGGAAAGCTATCTGGCGAAATATCCGCATACGGTGATCATCATCAGCCACGACCGCGGGTTGCTGAACCGTGCGGTGGGCTCGATCTTGCATCTGGAAGACCGCAAACTGACCTACTACGCGGTGCCTTATGACAAATTCGCTGAACGCCGGGCGGAGCGACTGGCCCAGGCGGAATCTGAGAACGCCAAGGCCAAGGCCCGCATCGCTCACCTGCAGAGCTTCGTGGACAGGTTTCGGTACAAAGCATCCAAAGCCGTTCAGGCCCAGTCCCGCCTGAAGATGATTGAACGCATCCAGCTGGTCTCGACCCCACAAGAGGCCGCTTTGCGGGCGTTTTCCTTCCCCGAGCCCGAAGAGTTGTCCCCCCCGATCATCCAGATCGAAGGCGGTGTGACTGGCTATGGCGAAACCGAAGTATTGCGCCGTCTGAACTTGCGCATTGATCAGGACGACCGCATCGCGTTGTTAGGTAAAAACGGTCAGGGTAAATCGACGCTATCCAAGCTGCTATCCGACCGCCTGCCCCTGATGGCGGGGAAGATGACCCGCAGTAACAAACTCCGCATCGGGTATTTCGCACAGCATCAGGTGGATGAGCTGCACGTGGACGAAACGCCGCTGGACCACCTGCGCCGTCTGCGCCCAGATGAGGCACCGGGCAAATGGCGATCACGTCTGGCCGGGTTCGGGCTGAACGCGGATCAGGCGGAAACGCTGGTTGGGCGCCTTTCGGGCGGTCAAAAGGCCCGCTTGTCGTTGCTGATCGCAACCATCGACGCGCCTCATATGCTAATCCTGGACGAACCGACCAACCACCTGGATATCGAAAGCCGCGAGGCGCTGGTCGAGGCGCTGACTGAATACTCCGGCGCAGTCGTTCTGGTCAGCCACGATATGCATCTACTGTCACTAGTTGCTGACCGACTTTGGCTGGTCTCGGACGGAACGGTCAAACCCTTTGACGGAGACCTTGAGGCTTATCGCGCCATGCTGCTGGCCCGTGACAAACCGGTCAAAGAGAAACCCAAGGCGGCGAAACCCAAACGCCCTTCGCGTGATACGATGCAGGCCCTGCGCGCCGATCTGCGCAAATGCGAGGACCGGATTGAAAAGCTGACGGACATGCATGAGAAACTGTCCGCAAAACTAGCAGATCCAGCATTGTACGAAGACGACCGCATCAACGATCTGGAAACCTGGAACCGGAAATTTGCCGAAGTGGTTGAAGCCATGAAAAAGGCCGAGACTTTGTGGGTGGCAGCCGCCGAACGACTTGAACAGGCAGAAACAGCAGCATGATAGACAGCGCATTCCTTATCACCGCATTCACGACGCTTTTCGTGGTCCTCGACCCGCCGGCCCAAACGCCTATCTTTGTGGCGTTGACCCAGGGCATGGACTGGCACACCCGTCGCTCAATCGCGATCAGGGCCTGTTTGACAGCAGGTGTGATTTTGGCCGCCTTCGCCGCCTTCGGTGAGGCCCTTCTGGGGTTTGTAGGCATCTCGATGGAAGCGTTTCGCGTCGCGGGGGGCGTTCTGTTGTTTCTGACCGCGCTCGACATGCTGTTTGAACGCCGCACCAAACGTCGGGAAAACAGTGCAGAGGAAGAGGAACATCCGGATCCATCGGTATTTCCGCTGGGTATTCCACTGATCGCTGGCCCCGGCTCGATTGCGACCATGATCCTGCTGGCAGGTCAGCAGCCCGGTATTCAGGGCTTGGCCGTGGTCGTCGGAGTAATGCTGGTCGTGTTGGCAATGGTCTTTGTGATGTATCTGACATCTGGGGCGGTGGCACGTGTATTGGGCAAAACCGGGCTGAATGTGTTGACCCGGCTGCTGGGCATGCTGCTGGCGGCGCTGTCGGTTCAGTTTATTTTGGACGGGCTCAAGGCCTTTGGTTTTGCGTCGTAAATCCCCATATAGATTAAAGTAAGCGTGGTAAGGGGTACGGCATGGACGGCGACAGCATTGGACGTTTGGTGTATCTGGCCGTGCTTGGTGCGGCGGTGGTGGCGTGGTTCGTCTCGCAGAACCGTCAGTCTCTGAACAAGACCATGCAACAGGCGATGGCCTGGGTGTTCATTTTTGTCGGTACCATTGCCGTTGTCGGACTGTGGGAAGACATCCGATCAACCGTTGGCCCTGCCCCGCAGATGACTGTCACCGGCGAAACGATCGCGGTGCCTCGGGCACGTGACGGACATTATTACCTGCCCGTTGTGGTGAACGGAGAGCCGATAACCTTTCTTGTCGACACCGGTGCCAGCCAGATCGTGCTGAGCGATCAGGACGCCCGACGCATTGGTATTGACCCTGACCAACTGAACTATCTCGGCCGCGCCTCGACCGCGAATGGAGAGGTCCGCACCGCACCCGTTCGGCTGGATAGCCTTGAGCTGGGGCCGATCACCGATCACAACGTCTCGGCCTGGGTCAACGAAGGCGATTTGCGCCAATCGCTGCTGGGCATGGATTATCTGCATCGCTTTTCGAATATCCAGTTCGCGGATGGCCGTCTGATCCTGTCTCGTTAAAGGGTCTGCGGCGGCATTTCCGAATTGAGAACAAAATAAGAACATGCTAGGCTGCGTGCATGTCTACAAACCTTCTTGGCCGCAAACCTGCGCGTGAGGCGCCGGGGCTGACCTTACACCCTCAGATCACTCTGCAACTGGCCCGCGTACATGAGGCCTGCGGCCCCGCCCGACGTAGCTTTGCCATGTGGTTGGCCGGCCAGGCGCAGGGGCCGGTGCTGTGGATTTCTCCAGCGTGGGAGTCCGGCCAATTGAACCCCGACGGGATGATGCCCTTTGCCGATCCTGCCCGGTTCCTGTTCGTCCATCCCACCCGCGCCGAGGATCTGCTGTGGTGCATGGAAGAGGCGCTGCGCAGCGGGGCCATTCCGCTGATCATCGGCGACCTGCCGAGCGCACCGGGGCTGACGCCGGTGCGGCGCATGCATCTGGCTGCTGAACAGGGTGGCACGATGGGGCGGGCGCCGCTAGGGCTGCTGCTGACGCCCGGCGACGGTGGCGCGCAGGGGGTCGAGACCCGCTGGCACATGGCCGCGAACCATCAGGGCGAGGCCCGCCGCTGGACCCTGACCCGCCGCCGCGCCCGCGCCCTGCCCCCGGTCAGCTGGCGCGCCACCCAGATCAAACCGCGCGCCGGGTTGAATCTGAACCGGACCGAAGCCGAAGATGTTTTGGCGTGACACATCACGCAGTTCACGCAACTTGTGACTGGCAAAAGCCGGACCCCCACCCTAGCGTGCCAGCATGAGCCATCCAATCCATGACAGCCGATATTCCTGGCTTCGCCTTCTGATCACGCTTGGCATCGCCATGGTGGCGAATGCCGGTATGTGGGCGGTGGTCGTGGTGATGCCCGCAATCGAGGTACAGTTCAACGCCGGAAGAGCCGAAGTGTCGATGCCCTACACGCTCGCCATGATCGGCTTTGCGTTGGGTAATATGTGGCTGGGGCAACTGGTGGATCGGCTGGGCGTGACCAAAGCGCTGATCGGGGCTTCTGTGCTAAGTGCAGTCAGCTATCTATTGGCGACATTGGCTCCGAACATGTTGATGCTCTCGGTGGCGCATCTATTGATGGGCTTGGGCGCATCCATCGGGTTTGGCCCCTTGATCGCGGACATTTCCCATTGGTTCATGCGGCGACGCGGGATCGCCGTCGCGCTGGTCGCCAGCGGAAACTACCTGTCTGGGGCCATCTGGCCCACCCTGCTGGCCGGAATTCTGGCCCGGGAAGGGTGGCAGCAAGTCTATCTGACATTGGCCATCGTGACACTGATCGTTGTTATACCTCTTTCCTTACTACTAGGCCGTAAAGTTCCGGACGAAGCCCACAGTACTGCAGCTGCTACTGCTCAAATAAATACGCGCAGCGTTGGAATACCTCCGCGCACTCTTCAATACATCCTGGGTTTGGCCGGGATCGGCTGTTGCGTAGCCATGTCCATGCCACAAGTTCATATCGTGTCCTATTGCGTCGGGTTGGGTTATGGCCCTGCGGTCGGGGCCGAGATGTTGTCACTAATGCTGTTGGGTGGTGTCCTCAGCCGGATCGTTTCGGGGTTGGTCGCCGACAAGTTGGGTGGGATCAGGACCTTGCTTATCGGTTCTACACTGCAATGCATCGCCCTGTTTCTATTCCTGCCCTATGACGGGATGGTCTCGCTTTATGTCATCAGTATGCTGTTCGGGCTGGCGCAAGGTGGGATCGTGCCCAGCTATGCCTTAGTGGTGCGCGAATACATGCCCCCGAAAGAGGCCGGCGCACGGGTGGGGTTCGTCCTCATGATGACCATCATGGGTATGGCTTTGGGCGGGTGGATGTCCGGGTGGATATACGACGTGACGGGAAGCTATCAGTTGGCCTTCGTCAACGGCCTTCTTTGGAACGGGTTGAACATCGCCATCCTGCTGGTGCTGCTGCACCGCTCGCGCCCTCGCGGGCACGGGGCGTTGGCATGAGCCTGCTGTCCCGGCGCATCGTTCTGGCCGGGTTGGTCGCCTTGCCCATGGCGCGTCCAGCCCAAGCTGCGCTTACTCAATACGAGCTGGTGTCACAGGGCACATCCGTCGACTTTACCTTTGATCTGTCAGGCCTTGCACAATCCGGAACCATGCCAATCCAGTCGGCGGATATTCAGATCGACCTGAGCAATCTGATCAACAGCCGCGTCAGCGTGACCCTGAACGCGGCTGAAGCCCGCACCAGATTGCCCTTTGCCCGAACCGCAATGCTGAGCGCCGGGGTGCTGGACGTTGAGAACTTTCCAACCGTTCACTTTACGTCAACCAAGGTGCAGCTTGGCGAAGGCGGTCGAATTTCGCGCGGGGCAGAGATTACCGGAGACCTGACCCTGCGCGGCGTCACCCGCCCGATCACCCTGCAAGCCAACCTTCACCGGCCGCCCGGCAGCGCCGCAAATATCCTGGATATGCTCTCGATCCAATTGACCGGCTCGCTCAACCGTCACGACTTTGGGGCGTCCGGCTATGCCGATCTGGTACAGGACACCGTCGGGCTAGACATCCGGGCTGAAATCAAAAAAGCCGAATAGGCAAAAAACGACGTCCCCGCGTCGATTAGGCGCGCGCATCACCGGCAAAATTCGCCAAGGTGCCCCCATCATGCGTACGATCATTTCTTTTGCCGCCCTCTTTCTTTCAGTCATTCTGCTGCAACTTTCCACAGGTGGCGTCGGGCCGCTGGACGCCATCTCGGGCATTACACTGGAATTCACGACCGAGCAGATCGGTCTGCTGGGCTCGTCCCATTTCCTAGGCTTTTTCATTGGTTGCTGGTGGGCCCCGAGACTGATGGGGAATGTCGGCCACTCTCGCGCCTTCGCGGTCTGCACGGCTTTGGGCGCAATGGGGTTGATCGGGCATACCCTGACCGACAACCCCTATCTATGGGCCGCATTGCGGATCGCTTCGGGCACCTGTGTGGCGGGCTGCTATACCGTGATCGAGGCCTGGCTGAACGCCAAGGTCACCAACGAAACCCGTGGCCGGGCGATGGGGACCTATCGGTTCGTGGATATGGGGGCGTCACTGGGGGCACAGTTGATCATCGCCGTGCTGCCGCCCGCCTCATACGTGTCTTATAACCTGTTGGCGATCTTGTGCTGTGCCGCCCTGCTGCCGCTGACCCTGACCCGCGCCAGTCAGCCGATCACACCTAACGCCCCCCGCTTGCGGCCCAAACTGGCCTGGCGCAGTTCGCCCCTTGCTGTGGCAGGTGTGATTGTTGCGGCGCTCAGCTCAGCTTCGTTCCGAATGGTCGGTCCGGTTTATGGGCAAGAGGTCGGACTAGGCGTGGATCAGATCGCGTTCTTCCTGGCCTCATTTGTTCTGGGTGGGGCGCTGGCGCAATATCCGCTGGGATGGTTGGCCGACAAATTCGACCGGCGCTGGGTACTGATCTGGTTGTCTGGCGCTGCCGTGCTTAGCTGTGGCGTAACAATGGCCGCCAGCGGAACCGGCACCTTGGGCGTCATGCTGGCCGCTGCCATTTTTGGCCTGACAACTTTCCCGATCTTCTCGGTGTCATCGGCGCACGCAAATGACTTTGCTACCACCGAGGAACGGGTCGAATTATCAGCCGCGTTGATGTTCTGGTACGCGCTGGGGGCTATTGCGTCGCCCTACATTTCGTCCACCCTGATCCAGCAATTCGGTCCAAGTGCCCTGTTTGCTTTCGTGGCAGCCGGGCATCTGGTTTTGATCGTGTTTGGCCTGGCCCGGATGCGGTCCCGCCCAACACCGGACGAGCGGACCAATTATGTCTACGCCCCACGCACTTCGTTTACCATCGGACGGCTGTTGAAAAAGTCGCGCGAAGATTAAAGGGCCGGGAAATCCCGGCCCCTTATTCCGTTATTGCCGCGTCGGCGGTGTTTCGTCTTCCACCACCTCGGCCACTTTGGCGGGTTCAACCGTCTGCTCCAGCGCGCCGTTCACCACGCCACCGACGCCTTGCTCCATCGACAAACCAAGTTCTTCACCCAGCTTCTTGAGCGCGGGCATCTGCACCGCCATACCCATGATCGAATCCAGCGCCTGATTGACCACCGGCTTGTCGCCATTTGCAGCCCCGCCTCCATTGGCAGCGCCGATGCCGCCGACCTGATGGATCTTGATCGAGTCGATCTTTTCAGCCGGCTTCACCATTTCCGAGATGATCGACGGCATGGTTTCGATCCGGGTCAGATCAACCTTCATGCGGATCTGTTCGGGCGACAGGGCATTGTCTGCCTCAACAATCGCGCGCTTACCTTCCGCTTCGGCCAGCATGTCGTTCTTCTTGGCCTCGGCGCGGATATTCAGCGCGTCCGCTTCGGCCTGCGCTTCTTCGCGGCGGGCTTCGGCGCGGTCGGCGGCGGCCTCTTTCTCCGCCTGTGCGGCCAATCGGATAGCGGTGGCCTGACGTTCGGCTTCACGCGTGGCTTCGATCAGTACGATCTGCTTCTGACGCTCGGCCTCGGCCACTTCGCGAGCAGTTGCCACGGCTTCGGTCGCCTTAGTCGCTTCAGCACGAGCCAAGTCAGCAGAGGCACGCGCGCGGCTTTCCTCTTCGGATTTCTGCGCGATGATGATCTGGCGTTCTTGCTCAGCCACTTCCAGTTCCCGCTCTTTCGCGATTTCGGCATCACGGATATTGCGCTCACGCTCGATCTCGGCGGCACGAATGGCTTCCTCACGGGCGATCCGGGCGCGTTCGGTTTCACGCACCGAATCTTCGGTTCGCGCCGCAATTTCAGCCTCTTGTGCCACGCGCAAGGTTTCCACCTTCTGCGTCTGCTCGATCCGCGCCTGCGCTTCATCCTGCTCGATCAGCAGCTTTTGACGTTCCGCTTCCATCGCGGCACGGCGAACCTCAACCTCAGCTTCAGCGTCGATCTGCGCGCGTTCTTTCTTGGACACGGCGATAACCTCGGCCAGTTTGCGCATACCTACCGCGTTAAACGCGTTGTTCTCGTCCAAGGCCTCAAACGGCGTCTGGTCCAGCGCGGTCAGCGAGACGGATTCCAGAGACAGACCGTTTTTCAACAAGTCCTCAGACACCGCATTCTGCACCTCTTGCACAAAGTCGGCGCGGTTTTCGTGCAGCCCGTCCATGGTCATTTGAGCGGCCACAGCACGCAGACCGTCGATCAGCTTACCTTCGATCATCTCGCGCAGTTGCTCGACGTCAAAAGTGCGACCACCAAGTGTTTGAGCCGCGCGCGAAATACCTTCTTCGGTGGCCATGACCGAGACGTAGAATTCCACGCCAACGTCCACACGCATCCGGTCCTTGGTGATCAGAGCAGCCTCGCCGCTGCGCTGCACTTCAAGGCGCAAGGTCTTCATGTTGACCGGGCTGACCTCGTGCAGCAGCGGTACGATGATGACGCCGCCATCCATGATGACTTTCTTGCCACCTGCCCCGGTTTTCACCAGACTGACCTCTCGGGTCGCGCGGCGATACAGACGGCCAAGCACAAGGCCGATGAACAAAACGACTGCTAATAAGGTCACAACTGTGACGGCCAGGAATGGTAGTTCCATGCTAAATCCTCCAGGTTGGGGTTTGAAATTTTGTTAGTCTGACAAGCCGACCAGAACGAACCGGTCACGCCGTCGGTCACGCAAAACCAGCACTTCGGTGCCTTGTTTCAGCGCATCCTTGTCCTGCAACGGTTCCGCGCGAAGGTAGTGAGAGTTTCCAAAACGGTCGGTGACGCGGACCTCAGCCGGACGCCCGCGCGAGGCCGTTCCTTGCGTGATCACGCCACGACGGCGTGCAAGCATGCGTTCCGACATCGCCTCGGTCTCGGTTTTCGGCAACAGGCGGGCAAAGACACCACCAAAGCCGCGCGCAAACCACAGGGCAAAGGCACCGGCCGGAAGTGCCGCCATCCAGCTTGGCAGGTCAAAGCCCAGCAAATCGCGCAGCGCCAATTGCAGGCCAATTCCCGACAGGCCGAATCCAGCCAGCAGAACCGCCAGCCATATCATGAATGGCACCTTGCCGATTCCAAGCCACGCCAAAGGACTCGAAGGGGCTGCGCCCGATGCGTCCGCCTCAACCTCGGCCAGTTCGAATTCGCCCAGATCAACATCCGCGTCGACATCCAGGTCAAAATCACCAATGTCCAGATCGGGACCGTCAACCACATCCAGGTCAACCTCGGCCTCGCCTGCCATAAGACTTCCGCCCAGAACCAATGCGATCAGTTCCAGCCCAAGAAGACCGAACAGAAGCGCAAGCGCCAGTGTAAAGGGCACAAACGCACCCTCAAGCAGAAAGTCGAACATCAGTAGACTGCCCTCATTTTGTGTATACTTTTGTATACATTAGATAGGTAGCGATAACACAGATTCAAGTGGCTGTGATTCCGTTATTCAACCTAGGGGTATTGTGGACCACGAGCCGGATGCAATCGTATTTCTCTGCTAGATGGATTTTCGGGGTTGTTGTTGTTTTAAATCGCCCCTGAGCAAAAGCCGGGCTTTTGCTGGCCGGTTACATAAGGTAGACGGGCGCGCAGATAGATACGTGGAAACGCAAAATGGCTCGGATTCTCATCACCTCGGCGATCCCTTACATCAACGGGATCAAGCACCTCGGCAATCTGATCGGCTCGCAATTGCCTGCTGATCTGTACGCACGCTTTCAGCGTGGCCGGGGGAATGAGGTCATGTTCCTGTGTGCCACCGACGAACACGGCACCCCGGCTGAACTGGCGGCTGCCAAGGCTGGCAAGCCTGTGGCTGAATACTGCGCCGAGATGTACGGCGTTCAGGCCGACATCGCCAACCGCTTTGGTCTGAGCTTCGATCACTTTGGCCGTTCTTCCAGCGATCAAAACAAGAAGCTGACCCAGCATTTTGCAGGTAAGCTGGATGACGCCGGACTGATCCGCGAAGTCACGGAAAAGCAGGTTTATTCCAATGCCGATGGCCGCTTTCTGCCCGACCGTTATATCGAGGGCACCTGCCCCAATTGCGGCTATGAGCGCGCGCGCGGCGACCAGTGTGAAAACTGCACCAAGCAGCTGGACCCGACCGACCTGATTGAGCCGCGCAGTGCGATCAGCGGTTCCACCGATTTGGAGGTGCGCGAAACCAAGCACCTGTATCTGCGTCAGTCGGCCATGAAAGATCAGCTGGACGCCTGGATTGACAGCAAGACCGACTGGCCGATCCTGACGACCTCCATCGCAAAGAAGTGGTTGCACGATGGCGACGGTCTGCAAGATCGCGGCATCACCCGTGATCTGGATTGGGGCGTACCGGTCAAGAAAGGTGATCAGGATTGGCCGGGGATGGAAGGTAAAGTCTTCTATGTCTGGTTCGACGCGCCCATCGAATACATCGCCTGCGCCAAGGAATGGGCCGACGCAAACGGCAAAGCCGACGCCGATTGGCAGCGCTGGTGGCGCACCGACAAGGGCGCGGATGACGTGCGCTATGTGCAGTTCATGGGCAAGGACAACGTGCCCTTTCATACGCTGTCCTTCCCGGCCACCATTCTGGGTTCGGGTGAGCCGTGGAAGATGGTCGACCACCTGAAATCGTTCAACTACCTGAACTATGACGGCGGCCAGTTCTCGACCTCTCAGGGCCGCGGCGTCTTCATGGATCAGGCGCTAGAGATTCTGCCCGCTGATTACTGGCGCTGGTGGCTGCTGAGCCATGCGCCCGAAAGCAGCGACAGCGAGTTCACGTGGGAGAAATTCCAGCAATCTGTGAACAAAGACCTTGCGGATGTTCTGGGCAACTTTGTCAGCCGGATCACCAAATTCTGCCGGTCTAAATTCTCTGAGGCCGTGCCCGAGGGCGGTAGTTTTGGTGAACGTGAAAAGACCCTGATTGACGATCTCACAAAACGCGTTCGGGCCTTTGAAGGACATATGGAGGCGATGGAGGTTCGCAAATCCGCGCAGGAATTGCGGGCGATTTGGGTCGCGGGCAACGAATATCTACAGGCCGCTGCCCCTTGGTCAACCTTCAAAGAAGATCCGGAACAGGCCGCAGCTCAGGTACGTCTGGGCTTGAACCTGATCCGCCTGTATGCCGTTCTCAGCGCCCCCTTCATCCCCGAAACGTCGGCCCGGATGCTGAGCGCGATGAATACTCTGGACACCAGCTGGCCCGACGATGTCGCGGCTGCGCTGAACGCACTGCCCGCTGGGCATGCCTTTACGGTACCAGACGTGCTGTTCGCCAAAATCACTGACGAACAGCGCGAAGATTGGGAAAACCGGTTCGCCGGCGCGCGCGAATGATCCGATGCAACATCTGAATTTGGAAACGGGGGCCAAACGGTCCCCGTTTTCCGTTGTCTCAACTGAAGCCAGCAATGCGACCACAGGCAAATCGGCCTAAGTCGGCCTTTTGACGAGAAAATTCCCGCAAGTCTCCGCCCGTTCGTCGTATTCAAGAAGCTTGAGATATAATCCTAAAAAGGTCATCCTGACCTGAATTCAGTCGACTCGCCGGGGCGACCAACCTGCCCGGGCGCAAAATCCTTAAAATGAACGAGGCGCCTGCCATGTCCCTTGCATTGAAGAACTTGAATATCCGTCACAGCGGACCGGTCCAGGCCTTTGCTGTCTTGGTTTGTCTGGGCATGGCACACACAGCCACAGCACAAGACCAAAGCGACGCCCCGCCGCCCAAAGTTTCGATCGCGGCTGCGTATACTGAGGAAATCACCGAAGAGGCCAGCTTTATCGGCCGCGCCGAGGCCCTGAACAAGGCCGACATCGTGGCGCGCGTCAGCGGGTTTCTGGAAAGCCAGAACGTTGAAGATGGCGCGCTGGTGAAACAGGGCGATTTGCTGTTCACCATTGAGCCCGACCTTTATGAAGCGACGGTAGAAGCACGCAACGCCGACCTCGACAAGGCCGAGGCCAATCTGGAACTCGCCAAGGTCGAGCTGGCCCGTAAACAAGAGCTGTACGAACGAGACGCCACCCCTGAATCCGAACGCGATATCGCACGCGCAAATGAACTGGTGGCCGAAGCACAAGTCAAAGCTGCCAAAGCCGCGATCCAGCAGGCCGAACTTGATCTAAGCTACACCAAAATCCACGCCCCGTTTGACGGGCGCATTGGTCGGGTTGCAATCAGCGTCGGTGACGTGGTCGGTCCGAACAACCCGCCGCTGGTCAATATCGTCAGCGAGGCACCGATCTATGTGAATTTTTCACTGAATGAAAAGCAGTTTACCTCGGTTCTTGAAACCGTGGGTGAGAACCCCGCATCCCTAAGCGAAAGCGACAAAAGCCCGAATGTTCATATAGATCTGCCAAACGGCTCAGAACTAGACGAAACGGGCAAAATCGTGTTTGTCGACAACCGGATCGACCCTCTGACCGGTGCCATTACGATGCGTGCCGAATTCTCGAACGCCGACCGGTTGATCGTGGACGGTGCATTTCTGAACGTGCGGATCGAGGCCCTGCAACCTACGCTTGAGGTTCTGGTGCCACAGGCCGCACTGCAACGTGATCAAAGGGGTGAATTCGTTCTGGTCGTCAATGACCAGCAAATGGTCGAACAGCGTTATATCACCACCGGCGACAACGAAGGCACGGCGGTGATCGTCAAGGACGGCCTGCGCGAAGGCGAAAGCGTCATTGTCGAGGGCCTGCAAAGGGTTCGTCCCGGGGTTGCCGTCGATGCCGTCGTGGCATCTGAGCAGCCGGGAGAGTAACAGATGTTCTCAGCCCTGTTCATCAGCCGGCCCAAGCTGGCGCTTGTTATTTCGCTTGTCCTGACCATCATGGGCGCCATCGGCTATCTGGTTCTGCCAGTGGCCCAGTTCCCCGACATCACGCCACCGGTGGTCAGCGTAACGACCACCTATACCGGTGCCAACGCCGAGACCGTTGAAAACACCGTTGCCGCGCCCATCGAGGCGCAGGTGAACGGTGTGGATGACATGATCTACATGACGTCCACCTCGGCCGATAACGGCTCGTATTCATTGAATGTCACCTTCGAGGTCGGCACCGATCCCGATATCGCCTCGGTGAACGTGCAAAACCGCGTGGCACAAGCGATGTCCTCGCTACCGGCCGAAGTGACATCTTCGGGCGTGGTGACGCAGAAGGCATCCACCAACATGCTGCTGCTGGTGACGCTGACCTCGCCCGAGGGAACGTATGACAGCGTGTTTCTGTCGAATTATGCCTCGATCAACCTGAAAGACGCACTGGCGCGCGTTCAGGGCGTTGGTAAGGCGGACGTTCTGACCAATCTGGAATACGCCATGCGGATCTGGATGGACCCGGATCAAATGGCCGCATTGTCCATTACTCCGGGCGACGTGATCAACGCCATCCGCGAGCAGAACGTCGAAGTATCGGCAGGTTCGATCGGTGCCCCACCAGTGCCCGAGGGGCAGACATTTCAGTACACGATCAAGACAAAGGGCCGCCTGACCTCGGCCGAGGAATTCGGCGAAATTGTCATCCGCACCGGCGATGCAGGATCTATCGTGCGGGTCAAAGATATCGCACGGGTGGAACTGGGTGCAGAATACTATGCGGCGTCCGGCTATTTCGATAGCGTTCCGGCCACCGTCATTGGTATATATCAGGCCCCTGGCGCAAACGCGCTGGCGGTTTCTGAACGTGTCGAGGCCGAATTGCAGCGGCTGTCTCGCAGCTTCCCTAACGATGTGGAATATGACGTTCCATTCAACACCACCGACTTTGTCGAGCAATCACTGAACGACGTGGTGACGACCCTGATCTTGACGTTCACGTTGGTAATCTCGGTTGTGTTTGTCTTTCTGGGCAGTTGGCGGGCGACGATCATCCCGGCTGTTGCGATCCCGGTCTCTCTGATCGGTACGTTCGCGTTTTTGCTGCTGTTCGGAATGTCACTGAACACGATCTCGCTGTTTGCGTTGGTTCTGGCCATCGGCATCGTGGTGGATGACGCGATTGTTGTGGTTGAAAACGTCGAACGGATCATCGCGGACGAAGGCTTGCCCCCGGCCGAAGCAACCAGAAAGGCCATGGGACAGATCACCGGCCCGGTTATTGCTACCACGCTGGTTCTGCTGGCCGTGTTCGTACCGGTGACTTTCATGCCCGGTATCTCGGGGCGGCTGTATTCACAGTTCGCGGTAACCATCTCAACCGCCGTTGTGATTTCCTCGATCAACGCGCTGACCCTGTCGCCAGCCTTGTGCGGCCTTGTTCTGAAGGCGCGATCGGGGCCACCCAAGGGGTTGCTGGCCGTGTTTGAACGCTTCATCGGCACAATCCGCAGCGGCTATGTCGCCATCGTGCGCAAACTGTTGATCCTGCCGGTCGTCGGTCTGGGCGTTATCGTTGCGCTGGCGATGGGCACCGGGACCATCATGTCCAACACATCCAGCGGCTTCCTGCCGCTTGAGGATAACGGTTACCTGTTTGTCGACATTCAGTTGCCAGACGCGGCAACGCTGGAACGGACCGAGGTCGTCTCGGCCCGTGTGGATGATCAAATTCAGCAGATCCCCGGCGTTTCAAGTACCGTTCTGATCAACGGATTTTCGATCCTGAATGGCACCACCACAAATGGCGCGGCGATCTTTGTGAACCTCGAAAACTGGGATGATCGTCAGGACGATGACCTGAGTGCGGATGCTATTCTGCAAAAGGTTCTGGCGATTGCGTATGGGGAATCCGCCGCATCGATCGTGGCCTTTAACCCGCCGCCTATTCAGGGCCTTGGCAATTCGGCCGGTGTCGAGATGGAGGTGCAACAAACCGGGGGCGGAACACCGCAGGATCTGGCCTCAGCCGTGGGGTCGTTCGTATACGCGGCGAACCAGCGGCCCGAAATCGGGCAGTCCTATACGACCTTCCGCGCAAACGTGCCGCAGTTGTTCGTCGATCTGGACCGCGAAAAAGCCAAAACACTGCAGGTGTCCGTGGCCGAAGTGTTCCAGACCATGCAGGCGCAGTTGGGGTCGTACTACGTCAACGACTTCAACCTGTTCGGACGGGTGTATCGCGTGATGATCCAGGCCGATGGCAGCTATCGCGACAATGTCGAAGATATCTCGAACCTCTATGTCCGCTCGGAACAAGGTGAGATGGTGCCACTGGGCACGCTGATCGACGTGGAAAACGTGCTGGGACCAGTGCTGCTTAAGCGGCACAACCTGTTCCGGTCGGCGACCGTTACAGCTGTACCAGCGCCGGGCTTGTCCACTGGCGATGCTATCAACGTGATGACCGAGGAATCTGCGACCGCCCTGCCCCCGGGATACGCGTTCGAATGGACTGGTACGGCGCAGCAGCAGTTGGCCTCGGGCAGTCTGGTGATTGTGATCCTGGGGCTGGCAATCCTGTTCGGCTATCTGTTTCTGGTCGGTCAGTACGAAAGCTGGTCGATGCCGGTATCGATCCTGCTGTCGGTGATTGTGGCACTGTTCGGGGCGGTGGCCGCCGTGGCCATCGTTGGCAGTGATATCAACCTTTATACGCAAATCGGGATGATCATGCTTGTGGGGTTGGCATCGAAAAACGGCATTCTGATCGTTGAGTTCGCGATGGAGCAACGGGCAAATGGCCTTTCGATCCGGGATGCCGCCGCCGAGGCAGCCTATCAGCGTTTTCGCGCGGTGATGATGACCGCCCTGTCCTTCCTGCTAGGCGTTGTACCGCTGCTAGCAGCGAGTGGCGCGGGTGCGGCCAGCCAGAAAGCGATCGGTGTTGCCGTCTTTGGCGGGATGCTTGCAGCCACGCTGGTTGGTGTCATTCTGGTGCCGGTTCTCTATGCCCTGATGCAGAGTCTCAGGGAATGGATCAAGGGCACCAAGAACGACCCCGGTCCCTCGGAAGAAACAGCGTAATAATAAATGCCCCGCCAAATCGGCGGGGCTTTTTCTTAGGCAGCAGCCTGAGCGCTGCGATGGTCCATCCAATCCTGTATCCGGGCGATCTGCTCAACGCTCAGACGCAAGCCCAGCTTGTTTCGACGCCAGACGACATCCTCGGCCGTGCGGGCATATTCTTTATCCATCAGCCATTCCAACTCGCGCGCAGTCAGTGTGGCACCGAAGTCCTCTCCCAAGTCTTGGGCGGATTTCGCATCCCCTAGAATGATCCTGGCCTCGGTGCCGTAGGCGCTCACAAGACGCTCGGCCCAGGCGCGCTCCAAAAAGGCAAAGTCAGCTTCCAACCCAGCCACCAGATTTTGCACCCCTTCGACAGGGAAATCTCCGCCAGGCAAAGCCACACCAGCCGTCCAGGGACCGGGTAAGTCCGGGAAATGCTCGGCTGCTTTCTCCAACGCACTCTCGGCCAGACGTCGGTAGGTTGTGATCTTGCCGCCGAAGACATTCAGCACCGGTGCCCCGCCTTGCGCGTCCACTTTCAACGTATAGTCCCGAGTCGCGGCGGTGGCGCTACTGGCACCGTCATCGTACAGCGGGCGGACACCTGAGTATGTCCAGACGATTTCATCTCGCGTCACTGGCGTCTTGAAATATTTGGTCGCAAACGCGCACAGATATTCCTGTTCCGCCTCGGTACACACCGGAGATTCAGATGGATTCGGATGATCCTGATCTGTCGTGCCGATCAAGGTGAAATCACGCTCGTACGGGATGGCGAAAATGATGCGCCCATCCTCGCCCTGAAAAAAGTAACACTTGTCGTGGTCAAACAGCCTGCGGGTCACGATATGACTGCCCCGCACCAACCGGACGCCCTCGCGCGAATTCACGTGGATTTTCGATTGAATGATATCCCCAACCCATGGACCACCAGCGTTGATCAGCATTCTAGCCTTGATCACGCGTGTCTCGTCACTGTCGCGGTCCCGAACCGTCACCTCCCATAGGTCGTCTACGCGCTTCGCCGCCAGAACCTCGGTGCGAACCATAATATTAGCACCGCGTGCCGCGGCATCGCGGGCGTTGAGAACGACAAGGCGCGAATCCTCGACCCAGCAATCGGAATACTCATAGGCGGTCTCAAACTTGTCCTGCAGCGGTCGCCCTTCGGGTGCTGTTTTCAGGTTCAGAGACGCCGTGCCCGGTAGATTTTTACGCCCACCCAGGTGGTCGTACATGAACAACCCCAACCGGATCAGCCAGGCCGGACGACGACCCTTCATCCAAGGCATCACGGTGCTTAACAGGCGCGAGGTCGGCGTTTCGGAATCGAACCGCATGTCTGCGTGGTACGGCAGCACAAATCGCATCGGCCAGCTGATATGCGGCATCGCCTGCAGCAAGGTTTCACGTTCGATCAGGGCCTCGCGGACAAGGCGGAATTCAAAGAACTCCAGGTACCGCAATCCGCCGTGAAACAGCTTGGTCGACGCCGACGAGGTTGCCGAGGCCAGATCGTTCATCTCGGCCAGAGTCACCGACAGCCCGCGCCCCGCCGCGTCGCGTGCGATGCCGCATCCATTGATGCCGCCGCCAATGATAAAAAGGTCTGAGATCTGGTCGTGTGACTGTTCCATATCTGGATGATTCCCGTTTTCCGAAAACGCGCGCTCATTAACCGTACAGGCCCGCGCTTCGTCAATGTTTGTTTTCGTTTTTGTTCGTTTTGCCACACAATATTCGCTTTTTTGCGCATTCGCCTAGCACATTATTGCAATTCAACGAAAACAGAACAAAAACGAACACATCATAATTGGAGCCAACCGTGTCCCTTTCCTTTCGCCAGTCAGACATTCTGAACATCGCTAAACAAGATGGCCGCGTGATGGTCGAAGACCTGGCGCTGCGGTTTGATGTGACGGTTCAGACCATCCGACGCGATCTTTCGGAACTTGCTGACATGGGCAAACTGGACCGCGTGCACGGTGGTGCTGTCCTTCGTTCGGGGGTGTCAAATATCGGGTATGAGGATCGCCGGGCGCTTAACGCAGACGCCAAGACGCGCATCGCGCAACTCTGCGCGCAGGACATTCCCGATGGCGCATCTGTGTTCTTGAACATCGGCACCTCGACCGAGGCTGTTGCCCGGCAATTACTGAACCACAAAGACTTGATGGTGGTGACCAATAACATGAACGTCGCCAATATTCTGGTCGACAACCCAAACTGTCAAATTGTTGTGGCGGGCGGTGTGCTGCGCCGTTCGGATGGGGGACTGGTCGGCAACCTGACGATTGCTACCATCGAACAGTTCAAGTTCGACTATGCCATCATCGGATGTTCGGCGTTGGATGCCGAAGGTGATCTGATGGATTTTGACTTTCAAGAAGTCCGGGTCAGTCAGACCATCATTGCCCAAGCCCGCCGAACCTGCGTGGTGGCCGATCACTCTAAATTCCAACGTTCAGCCCCCGCCCGAATTGCCTCATTGTCCGATGTCGATGTGTTCTATACCGACAAAGCCCCTCCCAATTCTCTAACCAAGAAATGTTCCGAATGGCGAACACAATTAAAGCTGTGCGCCTGACCCCAAGCAATTCGCATTAAACGGGAATTTCCTTCGCGACTTCTTGCCAGAACCAAATTCACCTGACACACTCCCCCATATTGCAATCGTCGCACGGGAGGGGAGAACCGAGCCATGATAGCGCTTTTGTTTGCGTTACTTACAGCCACGATGGGACTGAATTACTTTAATCGGACAACAGCGGCTAACGTGCTTTTCTTTTTCACGCTGGCGTTGAGTGTGTATTGGCTGAAGTTCCATGCCACCAGCCAACTGACGATCCAATTGTAAGGGGGCCGCGATGACACCGGAACTTTCACGCAATCTCAACGCTCTTGGTATGCTGGCTGTCAGCCTGGTGTTGGTGCTGGCCTATTTCTACCAGTTAAAACTCGATGAACTCCCCTGCCCTCTGTGCCTGTTGCAAAGGGTTGGACTGGTGGCCGTGGGCGTTGGTCTAGGCCTGAACCTGCTGTACGGAGCGCGGCCGCAGCACTATGCGATCATGCTGCTTGCGGCACTGTTCGGCGGCAGCGTCGCCGTACGCCAGATTCTGCTGCATATCGTACCGGGCACAGGTCACTATGGGTCACCGGTTCTGGGGTTGCACTATTATACTTGGTCCGCGATCTGCTTTTTCCTGATCTTGCTGGGTACGGCCTGTATGCTGCTGTTTGACCGGCAGTACGCCGAAAACACCCAACAGCCGCGTTTTGGTGGCAGCGTACTGGCCAAAAGCGCGTTCTTTATCATGCTGGGGCTGGCGGCGCTGAATGCGGTCTCGACACTGGTGGAATGCGGGCCTGGAATCTGCGCAGACCCACCCACCAGCTACAAATTGATTGACGAACTGGGCACCGACGGCTGAGGATAGGACAACCTGCCCAAAAGGAGGCACGAGCATGGGACTATTGGGGCAGCCACTTGGCTACTATGACTACCTGACTTTCGTGGCATTGATCCTGCTTCTTGCGGCTGTGATGGCGCTGATCCTGTTCATCATGGGGTTACCGGGGCGGATCGCGATCAAACGCAATCACCCCCATGCCGAAGCCGTCAAGATCATGGGGTGGATGGGTTTTCTGGCTGTTGTGCCGTGGGTGCATGCCTTTATGTGGGCCTTCCACGATGGCGTCACAGTCGACATTCGGCGCACACCTGATGACGAAAAAGATGCGATCCGCAAGGAAATCAAGCGGTTGGGCGGAACGGTGAACGAAGAATACAGCGATCCGCTAGACCCTGACGAGACGCAGAAAAGCTAAGGCCAAAGGAAGTCACAGAATATGTTTGTCGCCCTCGGCATTACGCTGTTCTACATCATTTTCGTCTGGTTCATTTTCTTCAAAGCGAAGTTACTGAAGTTCAACATCACCTGGGGTGTCGTTTCATTCTGGGTCGGCGCGCATCTGCTGCTGATTTTCCTTGTCGCACTGCGCTTTTTTCAACCGTTTTCGCTCGACAGCCACGTAGTACGTTCGACCATCCAAATCGTGCCGCGACTGACTGAGCCGACGATCCTGACCGAGGTGCTGGTCGAGCCGAATACCGAAGTGAAAAAGGGCGATCCCCTCTATCGCTTTGACGACACGGTATTCGCTTTGGAAGTTGAAGAGGCGACCGCGCAGCTGGTGGCAGCCGAGCAGAATGCCAAAATCTTGGAACAGGACGTGATCGCGGCGTCCGAGGCCATCGAGCGCGCAAATGCGCAGCTAGCTTACGCCCTGACCCAACAGGCGCGGTACGAGAATCTCGTGCCTGCTGGTGGCGCAAGGCAGGACGAACTGGATCGCTGGGATGAGCAGGTCACCGAGGATCAGGCACAGGTCAAAGAGGCCGAGGCCAATCTCGAAAAGGCTCAACTGGCGCTGGATTCCCAGATTGACGGGGTCAATACCGGTATCCTTCAGGCGCAGGCACAGCTAGATAAAGCCCAGTATTTCCTTGAAAACACGACGATCTATGCACCCGAAGACGGTATGATCGTCTCGCAACAGGCGCGTCCCGGTCTGGTTGTTGGCGATATCCGCCTGGGTGCAATTGCCAGTTTCGTGACCAAGGACAATCCTTACATTCTAGCCACCTATCGTCAGCAGAACCTGAAATTTGTCGAGCCCGGTCAGGAAGTGGAGGTCGCGCTGGACCTTTATCCCGGCGAGATTCTAACGGGCAAGGTCGAAGCAATCTGGTGGGCTACGCGTCAAGGTCAGTACCTGCCCTCAGGCCGCCTGCCCGGCTTTGAGTTTCCAAAACTACCGGGTCGCATCGCGGTGCAGATCTCGGTCGACATCCCAGACGGTCACACATTTCCCGCCGGCGGCCACGCGGCGGTCGCCATCTACACCGGTCAGGGCAAAAGCTTTGAATTCCTGCGCCGCATCAATATCCGCCTGTATTCTTTCGCCAACTTCATCCGACCACTGGATATCTGAGGACACATGACATGACCCGGGCCAGACTTCACCGCAGATTGATCGGCACCGCCCTATGCGCGGCCCTGCTGGTCGGCTGCACGCCAGTTGGCCCGGATTTCGTGCGCCCGAACTCTCCGGTCGTGAAAGAATGGATCGAGGTGAACAGCCCCAGCGCCGGACCCAGCGGCCTAACCTCGCGCAGCGCGCCGGTGGTCAAATGGTGGGAGACGTTCAACGACCCCACCCTGAACAAACTGGTTGCAGAGGCTTATGCCCAGAACCTTGATCTACAGGTGGCAGGTGCCCGTGTCCTGCAGGCTCGCGCGCAGTTGGGGATTGCGTTCGGCGAGCTGTATCCGCAATCGCAAGCCATCGGCGGATCAATCGAGCGGCGCCAAATCAGTGACAATCTTGGGCCGATTTCGGATGTAAATCGGATCATCCCCTTGGATACCGAGTTTTCGACATCTCAGGTCGGGTTCGATGCGCAATGGGAGCTGGACGTCTGGGGTCAGCAAAGGCGCGGCGTTCAGGCGGCGCGGTCCAATCTGGCGCTGCAGGTGGCGAATTACGACGACGCCCTGGTGACGCTGACCGGCGACGTCGCCGCCCTGTACGTAAATATCCGCGCTTTGCAGGAATCTCTGGCGGTCGCGCGTGAGAACATTCAGCTGCAACAGGCGTCTGCTGATCTGACGCAATTGCGCTTTGACAACGGTGTGACGACCGAGCTGGACGTGCAGGAATCCACTGCCCTGCTAAACAACACCAAGGCGCTGGTCCCAGAGATTGAAAGCGACTTGCAGCAAGCCAAAAATGCGCTGGCTGTGTTGCTGGGGGCAACGCCCTCGCGAATGACCAGTCTGCTGGGTAATTCGGGGCGCATCCCTTCAGCCCGGTCGAATGTTGCCGTGGGTGTTCCGGCCGAGCTGCTGCGTCGCCGTCCCGATGTCCGCGCGGCCGAGTTGGCGGCGGCAACGCAATCGGCCGAGGTCGGCATTGCGATAGCTGATCTGTACCCGCAATTCATTCTGTCAGGGTCCATCGGCCTGCAAGCCTCGGGCGGGCGGGATTTGTTTTCCGCAGCCAGCTCAACCAGTCTGGCCAATGCAGGTGTGGTCTGGAACGTGCTGAACTACGGCCGGATCAAGAACAACGTCCGTGCGCAAGACGCGGCTTATCAAGCACTGATCGCCAACTACCAAAACACTGTTCTAACCGCCTATTCCGAGGTGGAAAGCGCGATGGTCGCCTACGCCCAATCGCGCAAGCAGGTGGGCTTTTACGAAAACAGCGTCACAGCGTCGCGCAAGGCCGCCCAGATTGCGGTGGATCAATATCGCGACGGTATTGCCGATTATTCCCGCATCCTGAACACTCAGACCGCGTTGCTGCGGTCGCAGGCCAATCTGATCGAGGCGCGGCAACAGGTCTCAAGCAATCTGGTTGCCGTGTACAAGGGGCTGGGCGGCGGCTGGCAGATTCGCCAAAATCAGGAATTCCTACCTGAAACCGTGCTGGCCGAGATGGCATACCGCACCGATTGGGGCGACCTGCTGCAACAAGACCCAACGCGGGCAAGCCTCAACTAATCGCTATTTGGTCAATCCGCGCAGCCCGCCGGAAATCAGGATGTTCACTTCATACAGGATGCGCGGCGCTGCAAAACCGCCCGGGCTGGCCAGATAATTCGGGCTCCATTCCGGGTCGAACTTCTGCTTGAAGGATCGCAATCCTTCAAAGTGATAAAACTGTTCGCCATGCTCATAGACAAACCCGCCGACACGGTTCCAGAACGAAGCCAGTTGCCGGTTCTCGATCCCCGAAAACGGCGCCGCGCCCAGCGAGAACCAGTGGAACCCCTGCTCTGCTCCCCACGACATCATCTCGGCAAACAGCGCGTCCATAATGAAGTTCGAGCCGTCAGGTTCGTAACGCATCAAATCCAGCGACAGTTCAGATTTATGGCCGCCTTGGAACAGATTGGCAAAAGCCACAATCTTGCCTGTGTCCCCATTTCGCAGCACGGCAAAATCGAAATAGGACAGGTAGTCATCGTCGAACCCGCCAAGGGCAAAACCCTTTTCCTCACCCGCTTTATGCTCGAGCCAGTCGTCAGAAATTTTGCGTAGCTCCGGCAGGACCGGGGTCAGTTCTTCCTTCGGGATGATCTCGAACACATACCCTTCACGCTCGGCCCGGTTTTTGGCCTGACGGAACCGTTTGCGGGATTTGCCATCCAGCGAGAAATCTTGCAGCGGCACCCGCGCGACCTCACCGATTTTCAAGATGGACAGACCCAGATCCAGAAAGGTTGGCAGATATTTGGTAGAAACGCTGTAAAACGCACAGAGCTTGCCCTCGCGATCCGCCATTTCGCGCAGCTGCCAGATCAGTTGTTGACCGGCTTTTTCATCGCCAACCGGCTCTCCCTTGGTGATTAGAGCGTTGCCGGTGTCGGCATAAGCAAGAAACGCGGATTCATCGGGCGCGATCAGAAACTGCTTGTCACCGGTCAGTGAAATCTGCGCTTCGGTATCTTCGCTTTCCAATGCCAACCGTTCGACGGCGGGCGGTATTTCTGTGCGTACCGGTTCAGGGATTTCCCGCCCGAATAGTGAGTTCACAGCCACCACACCAAGTATGACCGCTACCACCAGGCTGGAACGCAGGAACCGTGAGGCGTCGCCGCTCCACGCGAAATCCCACCACAGGGCGTTCTGGTATTCGACATGCGAATAGGCAAACAGCCCGATCCAGAAAATGACCGCCAACAGGGCCACTACGCTGACCAGCCACGGGATGTTCAGCCGAAAAATCGACGCGCCGCTGACCCGGTAAAACGCACCCCGGAATGTGGCCAGTACCGCGATTGAGGCCAGCATGCCGATCGCCTCGTGCGTATCCAACCCCTTGGTCAACGAGGCAACGAAACCGGCCACCATCAGCAACATCGCCACGATCCAGGCACGATAAAGTTTGCGGAACAAACCGCGCGAAATCAGGATCAGAAGAACACCTATTGCACTGCCTGCCAGATGTGAGGCTTCGACGAAGGACAAAGGCAGAAAATCTCGCAAAACACCAAGGCTTTGACTGCTGGACGGTAAGGCCCCGGACACCAACAGGATGATCCCGGCAACCGCCGTCACGCCTGCGGCAACCATCGGCACAATCGGCCGGATCGCGCGATAGACCCACGTGGCCGCGCCACTAATATGGTGGCGATGCGTCAGCGCCGAGGCCACAGCAATCGACACGCTGGCAATGACAAAAGGCAGAAATGTGTAGACCAGACGATACAGCAGCAAGGCCGCGATTACGTCAGACCGGCCAGAGGCACCCAAACCTGCGATCAATGTCGCCTCGAACGCGCCAATGCCGCCCGGCGCGTGACTTACGATCCCAACGGCAATAGCCCCAATAAAGATCGTGAAGAAATAGGGGTAGCCGACCCCAAGGTCATCGGGCATCAGGGTATAAAGCACCATCGAAGCGCCAAACAGGTCCCCGATCGCGGCCAGCGTTAGCAAGCCTGCCAGTTTGCCGCCAGGCAAGTTGAACCCAAATCCGCCATAGGCCAACTTGCGCCCGCCCCGCGCGAGCCAGAGGAACAAGGCCACCAACGCGGCCAACAGGCACAGACCGATTATGGTCTCAGTCGTGTCGCTGATCGGCAGAACATTTGAAATACCATCGGGATGCAGGGTAAGCAGTATGCCCAGCAACAGCACCAGCCCGGACCAGAACGCGATCCAAGAGGTCGCGATGACCCCGGCAACCCGGCTTAGGTCCAACCCAAGCGAGGCGTAGATACGATAGCGGATCGCCGTTCCGGTAATGTAGGAAAAGCCAAGGCAGTTCGATACGGCATAGCCACTGGCTCCGGCCATGCCAGCTACGGTCAGGGGAACCTCTCCGTCCGCCACGCTTTGCACGGCCAGCACGTCGTACATGGACAAGGACAAAAAGCTGAAACAGGTCCAGCACAGCGCGATGAACATCAGTTTCCAGGATGTATTTGCCACATCCACCTGAACATCGGCCCATTTCACGTGCTGGGACAGTTCGTGCAGTACGACCAGCGCAATCAACGTCACCAGGATCGGAACCGCAATTCTGACCGCGGGCTTTTCAAGGAACCCGGTGACCCGCTCGGCCAGACGAACGGCCCAAAGCTCTTTGTCAGTCTCCTGCGTGGTCATGGTTCCCCCCTGCTCTGAGGCACTGCAACGATCCTGTGCGCGGATCGGCGACGCAGGGCAACCTTGGCACAATTTCCTTGAACGTCAAAGCACTACAAGGGATCAGACCCGCCCTTTACGCGTTGACAGCAACAGATTGGTCTCGGACCGCGTTATCCCCTCCATCCGCCGGATCTGAAACAAGACCTCGTCCAGTTCCGCCAAAGTTTCGGTGCCGATCTCGGCAATCAGATCCCAACTGCCGTTGGTCGTATGCACGGCGCGCACTTGGCGCAGGGCGGCGATTCTGGCCATCGTGCGTTCGGTCCCGCGGCCTTCGATCTCAAGCATCATAAGGCCCCGCACCGGGCTTTCCGCCACATCCAAACGGGTCAGGACGGTAAAGCCCACAATCTCACCCGATTGTTTCAGACGCTGCAGGCGGCTGCGCACCGTGGTGCGGGTTACGCCCAGCGTCTCGGCCAGTTCAGACAGCGAGGCCCGCGCGTCCCGGTGCAGCGCATTCAGCAACCTACTGTCCAAATCGTCCATAGTCATTTCTCATTTCGCTTATTGAGGTTTCATTTTGAACATTTTGCTCTCTTTTCGCAACCCACCCTGCGGAACTAAACAAACATATGGACAACAAACACGTTATATTGGTCGGCGCCCCGATGGACGCTGGCAAGCGTCGTCAGGGCTGCCGAATGGGGCCTGACGCCTATCGAGTGGCCGGTCTGGATCAGGCTTTGGCCAATCTGGGTCATCAGGTTTCAGACATTGGCGATGTCCAGCCGGACAGCACGGATGTGGCTGAGGACACACATCTGTTCGCCCTGCCCGAGGTTATCGGCTGGACCAACGCGCTAAGCCGTGCGGCGCAGGAAACTGCCCCCAAGGGTCTGCCGATCTTTATGGGCGGCGACCACGCGCTGTCGATGGGAACCGTTGCAGGGATGGCCGCCCATGCCCAGCAGATCGGACGCCCTCTGTTCGTGCTTTGGCTGGATGCCCATAGCGACTTTCACACCCCCGACAGCACTGGCAGCGGCAACCTGCACGGTACTCCTGTCGCCTATTTCACCGGCCAGGCGGGTTTTGATAATTTCCCAACCGTACCCGCCCCGGTTCCAACAGATCGCGTGGGCATGATTGGCTTGCGCTCGGTCGATCCTGCCGAGCGCGCACGGCTTGAGGAAGATCACGCCATGCTGGCCGATATGCGCAGCATTGACGAACACGGAATCAAAGCCCCATTGAACGCGTTTCTTGATCGGGTCCGGGCGGAGAATGGCATCCTGCATGTCTCGCTGGATGTCGACTTTCTTGATCCCTCGATCGCCCCTGCCGTCGGCACCACCGTCCCCGGCGGCGCGACCGAACGCGAGGCGCATCTGGTGATGGAGCTGCTGCACGAGAGCGGCCATGTCTGCTCTTTGGACCTGGTCGAGCTGAACCCGTTTCTGGACGAACGCGGCCGTACCGCAAAACTGATGGTCGATCTGGCCGCCTCATTGTTGGGCCGCCGCATTTTTGACCGCCCAACACGGAGCTTCTGATGCACTCTCTGCAAGCTCCCCCTGCCGTCGTGATGATCCGGCCCCATGCGTTTGCTTCTAACCCTGAGACGCGCGACGACAATGCGTTTCAGACATTGGCCAACCGCTCGGCCGAAGCCACATCTGCTCAGGCGCGCGATGAACATGACCAGGCGGTCGCATTGCTGCGCGATGCAGGTGTAAAGGTTCATGTCTTCGACGATCACGGGGACCTCGACACACCCGACAGCGTATTTCCGAACAACTGGTTCTCGACCCATCCCGGCGGGCATGTGGCGATCTATCCGATGTTTGTACCGTCGCGCAGGCGGGAACGCCGCGCGGACGTCATTGAGATGCTGAAACAGGAATACCGTGTTCAGGACGTGATTGACTATTCCGGGCTTGAGCAGGACAAACTGGCGCTGGAAGGCACCGGAGCAATGGTTCTGGACCACGTCGGCCGCGTCGCTTACACAGTCAAATCCAACCGTGCCGATCCCGTTTTGTTGGAGCGTTTCTGCACCCATTTCAATTATGAGCCTATTGTGTTCGAAGCACATGATGCCGAAGGGCGAGATGTCTATCACACCAATGTTCTGATGGGCATCGGCAGCGAGTACGCGCTGATCTGTCTGGACATGATCACCGATCCGGAACGGCGCGCGACCGTAAAAGCCCGGTTGGAAGAATCCGGTCGCACGGTCATTGACCTGACCCACGAACAGATCGCCGAATTTGCGGGCAACGCCATCGAACTTAGCGGTCGGGATGGCCTGGTTTTGGCGCTGTCGAGCCGCGCGCTTGCCGCCCTGACCCCGGATCAACTCGCAAAAATCGAAGCCAGCGCAACGCCGCTGCCGCTGTCGGTTCCCACAATTGAAACTGCCGGTGGATCCGTGCGCTGCATGATTGCAGGCATCCACCTGTCCCGTCGATAGGAGACCCCAATGCAACCATCTGAAAAGGCGCTTGTGCCCTTTGTATCCGTCGACAACATGATGCGTCTGGTGCATCACGTCGGGCTTGAGAAGATGATCACCCAAATCGCGGCCCAGATCGAAGCCGATTTCAAGCGTTGGGAGAGCTTCGACAAAACCCCACGCATCCCGGCCCACTCGCCGCATGGCGTGATCGAATTGATGCCCACATCGGATGGTGAGGCCTACGGATTCAAATACGTGAACGGTCACCCCAAGAACACCTCCGAAGGGTTGCAGACCGTGACCGCTTTTGGCCTGCTGGCTGATGTCTACACCGGTTACCCCACCCTGCTGACCGAGATGACGATGCTGACGGCACTGCGTACGGCGGCGACCTCGGCCCTTGTGGGCAGCTATCTGGCGCCAAAATCTTCGTCGGTTATGGCCATGATCGGCAACGGCGCGCAATCAGAGTTCCAGTGCCTGGCTTTCAAGGCCATGTGCGGGATTGATACGGTTCGTTTGTATGACACCGATCCGAATGCCACCAAGAAATGTGCCGCGAACCTTCAAGGCAAAGGTCTGACAGTAGTGCCCTGCAAAACCGCCGAAGAGGCCATCGAAGGCGCACACATCATCACGACCTGCACCGCCGACAAGAAATACGCCACGATCCTGACTGACAACATGGTCGGCCCCGGCGTTCATATCAACGCCATCGGCGGAGACTGTCCCGGCAAAACCGAATTGCATCGTGATATCCTGTTGCGGTCGGAAATCTTCGTGGAATACCCCGAGCAGACCCGTATCGAAGGCGAGATTCAGGCACTGGACGACACCCATCCGGTGACAGAAATGTGGCAGGTCATGACAGGCCAGGCCAAAGGGCGCAGCGATGATCGTCAAATTACTCTGTTCGACAGCGTCGGCTTTGCGATCGAGGATTTCTCGGCCCTCCGCTACATCAAGTCCGCTATCGAGGACACTGATTTCTTTGAACCTTTGGACATGTTGGCCGATCCTGACGATCCGCGCGATCTATTTGGAATGCTGATGCGGGCAAGCTAAAGAACCCGCAAATGGCATTACCTCGCCCCCGGTTCATCACCGGGGGCTTTTTCTATCCGGCCAGTGACGGCAAGTAGAGGACGATGGCCGGGAACGCCACAAGCAACGCGATGGTAATCGCGTCGGCGATGAAGAACGGTGTCACGCCTTTGAAGACGTCCTGAACGCTCAGGTCCGGGCGCACGCCAGCGACGACAAAGCAGTTCAGGCCAATCGGCGGCGTGATCAGGCAGAATTCGGCCATTTTCACAACCAGAATACCGAACCAGATCGCACACATCGGCCCCGACATGCCAAAGGCACTTTCAGCGGCGCTGACGGCTTCCCCACCGTTGAGAGCCATGACGGCCGGGTACACGACCGGTAGCGTCAGCAGCAGCATTCCGATGGCATCCATGAACATGCCCAACACCGCATAGGCCAGCAGGATGCAAATCAGGATAAGCATCGGCGACATCTCAAGCGAGGTGATCCAGTCCGAAAACGCGCCCGGCAGGTCGGCGAAACCAAGGAACCGCACGTAGATCAGCACGCCCCAGATGATCGAAAAGATCATCGCGGTCAGTTTGGCGGTTTCAAGCAACGCGGATTTCAGCTCGGTCCAGCGCATGCCGTGGAACAGGGCAAAACAGAAGACAATGAAGGCGCCGATGGCACCACCCTCGGTTGGCGTGCCCCAGGCCTTTTCTCCGAACGGGTTATAGACAAAGCAGATGATGATCAGGATCACAGCCACAATCGGCAAGGCACCGGGCAAGGACGCAAAGCGCTGTTTCCATGTAAACCCCGTGACCGGAGGCCCAACGGTTTTGAAAATCACCGCTATTCCCACAATAAGCAGGCCATAGATAACTGCCGAAAACGCCCCCGGGATGAACCCGGCCAACAGCAGCTTACCCACGTCCTGTTCAACGATGATGGCATAGATCACAAGAATGGCCGAAGGCGGGATCAACGAGGCCAGCGTACCCCCGGCAGCAACGACTCCAGCAGCGAATTGCTTGTTGTAACCGACTTTCAGCATCTCGGGGATGGCGATGCGGGCGAAAACCGCGGATGTGGCGACCGACGCGCCCGACACGGCGGCAAACCCGGCTGTCGCGAACACGGTTGAAACTGCCAGCCCACCCGGCACCCACGCCACCCAGCGTTTGGCCGCCTCGAACAAGGCCTTGGTCAGGCCCGCGTAATAGGCCAAGTATCCGATCAGGATAAAAGTCGGTATCAGGCTAAGCGTATGCGCCGCGACTTTGGAATGCGGCACCTGCCCGGCTGTTTTGACAGCCACCGTCAATGCTTTGCCAAACCGATCCGGGTCATATCCGAACTTGGCCCAGAAGATCCAGACCAGCCCGACCAACCCGGCAAGCCCAGCGGCAAAGGCGACCCGCATCCCTGTGACGACCAATACAAGCAGGCCACCTGTAACCCACAGACCAATATCTATTGTGTCCATGCGTTAGTCCTGCCCTTCGAATTGCTCGGCCTCGGCAGCGGCCTGCGCCGCCGCATCCTGGATCAACGGCACGGCCACCGGATGTTCGAGTCCCAGCACAAAAGCACGCCCATATCCCCAGACCTGCAACACCAGCCGCGCGCACAGGACCGAAAACGCCACTGGCGCCAGCAGCTTGGCAGGCCAAAGCGGAATGCCGATGTCAATTGAACTGTCACGGCTCCACAGCGGTGCGCCAAAATCGAAAGAGCGGTCGAAATGGGACCAGCTGCCCCAGACCAGTGCCAGCATAAGCACAAGGATCAAAACTACCGAGATCAGTTCGAACAGCCACAGCGCCCGCCCGTGCAGACGCGCGATCACGATATCCATACGAATATGACCGCCTTCGCGCTGCACGTATGAGATTCCAAGGAAGGCAATCAGCGGCATGGCCTGTTCGATCCAGTCCACATAACCGGGCAAAGGCGCGTTAATCGCGTTGCGGCCACTGACCGAAACCACTGCCAGCACCATCAAGCCAAAGACGGCAAGCCCGCTGATCAATGCCAAAAACTGCTCTAACCTCAAGAGCTGACGATCCAGCCAACTGAGCCGACTGCCGTCCTCAAGCACCGTGGCCTGTCCTGCCATTCCGGTGTTCCCCTGTTTTATGATTGGTTTCCGGGTGCCCGGTCAGGCACCCGGATAGGGCAATCAGTTGCCGCCACGCTGCTGTTTCAGCGTCGCCTGAACCAGATCATAGAGGTCCTGCGCTGGCAGACCCTGTGCGGACATATCCGCAATCCACTGTTCACGGATCGGATCGGCTGCCTTAGCACGGAATTCTTCAAGAACGGCATCGTCGATCTCAACTTTTTCAACGCCCTTCTCAGACAAAACGCTATCCCACTGCTCAAGCAGCCCGCCGTAGTTCGCAAGGTAATGATCAATCGCCTCGTCGATCGAACTGTTCAGCGCCTCCTTGTGCTCCGCAGGCAGCGCTTCATAGGCTTCGATATTCACCACCACCGGGCAGTTGACCGTGCCGGGGTTCAGGTTAGCGGTCCACCAGTCGGCTTCATTGATGGTGCCGAAAGACAGGTGAGCGTGTTGGGCAAAGGCAACCGTGTCGACAACACCCGATTCCATCGCGTTGAACGCTTCTGTTGCTGGGACAGAGGTCGGCACACCGCCCACAGCCTCGAACGCCTGCCCCAGGCCACCAGTGGCACGTACACGCATCCCGTCAAAATCCGCCAATTCGTCGCGCGGATCACCGGTGCCGACCAGGTTGTACTGCGGCATTGGTGAGGTCATGATTATGCGCGCGTTCCACTGCGCCATCTCATCCTTGACTGCCGGGTGATCGTAGACCGCGTGGCTGACAGCCACTTCTTCGTCAAGATTGTTCACACCCAAAAACGGCAGCTCAAGCACGGTGATCGCTCGGTTCTTGTCGCGGTGATACCCGGCGCAGAATTGAGCCATTTCAAAAGCACCGATTTCAATGCCGTCCAGATTTTCCTTGGGCTTTGACAGGCCACCATAACTGACGTTGATGGTGAACTCTCCATCTGTCTTTTCACTCACCAGTTCGGACAACTTTTCGACATGTTCAGTAAAGGCGCGCCGCTTGCCCCAAACCGAGGCATTCCATTCGGTTGCCGCAGCCTCTGAGACGAATGCAACACCCAAGGCGGCGACGGCCGCGCCGCTCAACATCTTTTTCATCATGAATTCTCCCTTTGTTGCGCTTCTTCTCCAAGCGCTTGCGATCAAAGCTAGCGCCAACATTGATGTGTGCCAACCCCGGTCAAATTCACCAAGCACCAGAAGACAGCGCTAACAACCAATAGGTGTATCCAAGATTCAAAAATTGCGGTTGATCATCTGCATCCACCAATCAAAATTTCATGACACTTACTAATTTGTTTTTATTTGTTTTTTTGAAGTTCATAGTAGCTTTATTTACTATTATTTGCACGCTAACAAAATTTCTTTACAAACAAATCTAAAGATATCGGTAATTTATTTAATTGTTTTCAGTTTCGCTTATTATTTGACGTGGGGAGGAAACGGGTCGACATCGCCCGTTCCGCGGGCAAGATTTGGCCCAGTGAAATAAAGTCCAGAGGGAGGAGCCTCAGAATGACAACCGCTGCTCAAGCAGATGCCAAGGTCTATCCGCCATCCGCAGAAACCGTTGCCCGCGCCCATGTCGATGCCGACGCATACACCCAGATGTACAACGCCTCGATCGAAAATCCTGTGGCGTTCTGGGATGAGCAAGGCAAGCGAGTAGATTGGATCAAACCGTATACACAAGTCAAAGATGTCAGCTATGATTTCGGCTCGGTTGGAATAAACTGGTATGCCGACGGCACACTGAATGTGGCAGCCAACTGTCTGGACCGCCATCTGAAAACACGCGGCGACCAGACCGCGATCATCTGGGAGCCGGACGACCCGAACGACGACGCCCAGCACATAACCTATGCCGAGCTGCACCGCCGCACCTGCCGAATGGCCAATATTCTGGAATCTCTGGGCGTTCGCAAAGGTGACCGGGTGGTGATCTATCTGCCGATGATCCCCGAGGCAGCCTATGCGATGCTGGCCTGTGCGCGTATTGGCGCGATCCATTCCATCGTTTTCGCGGGCTTTTCGCCCGACGCGCTGGCAGCGCGGATCAACGGCTGCGATGCCAAGGTGGTTATCACGGCGGATGAGGCCCCGCGCGGCGGTCGCAAGACCCCTCTTAAGTCCAATGCGGATGCCGCTCTGCTGCACTGTAAAGACACCGTGAAATGTCTGGTGGTCAAGCGCACCGGCGGCCAGACCACATGGGTTGACGGCCGCGATTTCGATTACAACGAAATGGCGCTTGAAGCGGATGACTATTGCGCACCCGCCGAGATGAACGCCGAAGACCCTTTGTTCATCCTGTATACTTCCGGCTCAACCGGTCAGCCCAAAGGCGTGGTGCATACCACTGGTGGCTATCTGGTCTACGCAGCCATGACGCATCAGATCACCTTCGATTACCACGATGGCGACATCTATTGGTGTACCGCAGACGTAGGCTGGGTCACCGGCCACAGCTATATCGTCTATGGCCCGCTGGCCAATGGTGCGACGACCCTGATGTTCGAAGGCGTGCCGACCTATCCCGACGCTGGCCGTTTTTGGGAAGTCTGCGCCAAGCACAAAGTAAACCAGTTCTATACCGCCCCCACGGCGATCCGCGCATTGATGGGACAGGGTACCGAATGGGTCGAAAAGCACGATCTGAGCGATCTGAAAGTGCTGGGCACCGTGGGTGAACCGATCAACCCCGAAGCGTGGAACTGGTATAACGAGGTTGTCGGCCAAGGCAATTGCCCCATCGTCGACACATGGTGGCAGACCGAAACCGGCGGTCACCTGATGACCCCCCTGCCCGGCGCACATGCGATGAAGCCCGGCTCGGCGATGAAACCGTTCTTTGGAATTCAGCCTGTCGTTCTTGACCCGCAATCGGGTGTCGAAATCACAGGAAACGGGGTCGAGGGCGTGCTGTGCATCAAAGACAGCTGGCCCGGTCAGATGCGCACCGTCTGGGGCGATCACGAGCGGTTCGAGAAAACCTATTTTGCCGACTACAAAGGCTATTACTTCACGGGCGACGGTTGCCGCCGGGATGAGGATGGCGACTACTGGATCACTGGCCGTGTCGATGACGTGATCAATGTCTCGGGCCACCGTATGGGTACGGCCGAGGTAGAAAGCGCGCTGGTGGCGCACGCCGCCGTGGCCGAAGCTGCTGTTGTCGGTTATCCCCATGATATCAAAGGGCAAGGCATCTATTGCTATGTCACTCTGATGAACGATCGCGAGCCTTCGGATGAGCTTCTGAAAGAGCTGCGCACTTGGGTTCGCACAGAAATTGGCCCGATTGCCAGCCCCGATGTGATCCAATGGGCCCCCGGCCTGCCCAAGACCCGTTCCGGCAAAATCATGCGCCGTATCCTGCGCAAGATCGCCGAAAACGACTTTGGCTCGCTGGGTGACACTTCGACCTTGGCCGATCCGTCGGTGGTCGAAGATCTGATCGAAAACCGCGCAAGTAAGTGAGGATGTGATGGACGCTGCCACGACCACCACCCCCGCCGTTCTGATCCTTCTCGGCCCTCCGGGCGCCGGGAAGGGCACGCAGGCGCGGATGCTCGAAGACACGTTCGGGCTTGTACAACTCAGCACCGGCGACCTGTTGCGTGCCGCCGTTGCCGCCGAGACCGAGGCCGGACTTGCTGCAAAGGCCGTTATGGAAGCTGGCGATCTGGTCAGCGACGAGATCGTCATCGCTATCTTGCGCGACCGGCTGGATGAACCGGACTGCGCCAAAGGTGTCATTCTGGACGGCTTCCCGCGCACGACCGTGCAGGCCGAGGCGCTGGACGGATTGCTGTCGGAAAACGGCCAGAAGATCAGCGCCGCAATCAGCCTTGAGGTCGAAGACGCCGAAATGGTCACCCGCATCTCGGGCCGCTACACCTGCGCAGGCTGCGGTGAAGGATTTCATGACACGTTCAAGGTCCCCGCGGTCGAAGGCAAATGCGACAAATGCGGCTATACCGAGTTCAAACGCCGCGCCGACGACAACGCCGAAACCGTTGCCTCGCGCCTTGCTGCCTATCACGCCCAAACCGCGCCGCTGATCACTTACTATGAATCCCACGGTGTTCTGCAACGCACTAACGCAATGGGCAAGATCGAAGACATCGCGAGCGACCTCAAGAATATCGTGGGTCACGCGATGAGTTAAGGGGAGGAGAAAAGCCCCCCAAGGCTTTGATCCAACAAGAGAATACTTCAATGGACCCGCCTTGGCGGACCAGAGGAGTCTTGCCTGACATCATGCTGGTGCCAGGCACAATCGAGAAGCGGCCCAAGTCACTGGAGGAGTTGGGCACGGGCCGCCCAACGAGGAAGCGAAGGAGGAACCCGCAATGGCGGATCAATCAACAAACTCCGCGCAGGCTGCCGAGGCCGACAAGGGCTATTGGCAGGCCAACCTGCGTCTCATCTACATCAGCCTCGTGATCTGGGCGCTGGTGTCTTTTGGATTCGGCATTCTGCTGCGTCCGCTGCTGTCCGGTATCGCCGTTGGCGGCACCGATCTGGGCTTTTGGTTCGCTCAGCAGGGATCAATCCTGGTCTTTCTGGTGCTGATCTTCAACTACGCCTGGCGCATGAACAAGCTGGACGCCGAATACGGCGTGGATGAGGAGTAAACCCCATGGACCAGTTTACTATCAACCTGCTGTTTGTCGGCGCGTCCTTTGCGCTGTACATCGGCATCGCGATCTGGGCCCGGGCGGGTTCCACATCGGAATTTTACGCCGCCGGTCGCGGCGTTCACCCGGTCACCAACGGTATGGCAACAGCGGCCGACTGGATGTCGGCGGCTTCGTTCATCTCGATGGCGGGTCTGATTGCCTTTACCGGCTATGACAACTCGACCTTCCTGATGGGGTGGACCGGTGGCTACGTGCTGCTGGCACTGTTGCTTGCGCCTTACTTGCGTAAATTCGGCAAGTACACAGTATCGGAATTCATCGGCGACCGCTTCTACAGCCAGACCGCACGTATCGTTGCGGTGATCTGTCTGATCGTGGCCTCTGTGACTTACGTAATCGGTCAGATGACCGGCGTTGGCGTGGCCTTTGGCCGCTTCCTCGAGGTGTCCAACACATCCGGTCTGCTGATCGGTGCCTGTGTCGTGTTTGCTTACGCGGTGTTCGGAGGGATGAAGGGTGTGACCTATACTCAGGTCGCTCAGTACTGCGTGCTGATCACAGCCTATACCATCCCGGCAATCTTTATCTCGCTGCAGCTGACCGGCACGCCGATTCCGGCGCTGGGTCTTTTCAGTGATACCGCCAGTGGTGAGCCTCTGCTGACCAAGCTGGACGCAATCGTGACCGAGCTGGGCTTTGCCGACTACACAGCGCACCATTCGAACACGTTGAACATGGTGTTGTTCACGCTGTCGCTGATGATCGGTACTGCTGGTCTGCCGCACGTGATCATGCGCTTTTTCACCGTGCCTCGCGTGGCTGACGCCCGTTGGTCGGCTGGCTGGACGCTGGTCTTCATCGCGCTGCTGTATCTGACCGCCCCTGCGGTTGGCGCAATGGCCCGCCTGAACATCACCGACATGATGTGGCCCAATGGTGGCATCGAAGGTGGTGCCGTTTCGGTCGAGGAAATCGACACGGATCCGCGTTATGATTGGATGCAGACATGGCAGAAAACCGGGCTGCTGGATTGGGAAGACAAGAACGGCGACGGTAAAATCCAGTACTACAACGATCAGAATGCAGACATGCAGGTGCTTGCCGAAGAAAAAGGCTGGGTTGGTAACGAGTTGACCAAGTTCAACCGCGACATCCTGGTTTTGGCCAACCCCGAGATCGCCAACCTGCCAGGTTGGGTGATCGGTCTGGTCGCTGCCGGTGGTCTTGCGGCTGCTCTGTCGACCGCTGCGGGTCTGTTGCTGGCGATCTCGTCGGCTGTGTCCCACGACCTTGTCAAAGGCGCGATCAACCCGCAGATCTCGGAAAAAGGAGAGCTTATGGCGGCGCGGATCGCAATGGCCGTGGCCATCGTTGTTGCAACCTATCTGGGTCTGAACCCCCCGGGCTTTGCAGCGCAAACTGTGGCCTTGGCCTTCGGTCTGGCGGCAGCCTCGATCTTCCCGGCGCTGATGATGGGGATCTTCTCGACCCGCATCAACAACACCGGCGCGGTTGCTGGTATGCTGGCTGGTCTGACCGTGACCCTGGTCTACATCTTCCTGCACAAGGGCTGGCTGTTCATTCCGGGCACCAACTCGTTCACCGATGCTGATCCGCTGCTGGGTCCGATCAAGTCGACCTCGTTCGGTGCAATCGGTGCGATGATCAACTTCGGTGTCGCTTACGTGGTCGCTGGTATGACCAAAGAGACCCCGCAGGAGATCGTGGAATTGGTCGAAAGCGTTCGCATTCCCCGTGGCGCTGGCGCAGCTCAGAATAAATGAGCATGATGCGGCATATGGATAACACCCGTGTGCCGCGTCTTTCGACCTACTGTTCCCGCCCGGCATTCCACCGGGCGGGATTTTTCAAATGGAAGCCCAGGATTGTCTGATGCCCCTGTCCCATGACCAGATCACCCGGTTTCTGAAATCCGTACACCCCTATGACGCCTTGCCGCCTGACACGCTGGACGATCTGGCCAACCAGATCGAGGTGTGGGAGGTCGATGAAGGGTTTCCCGTGTATGAGCTGGGAAACACCCTACCCGGCATATTTGTGATCTATGAAGGACAGGTTGAGATCACGGATGAAAACGGCGCTGTCGTTTCGCATCTGGGACTGCGCAATTCCTTTGGGGAACGTGGTCTTCTGAAGGACGGCAAAGCTGCAACCCATGCACATACGCATACGCCGTCCGTTCTGATGGTTCTGCCCCCCAACGTGGTGCGCGGGCTGATCGACGGCCATGATGTTGTCGCCAACTTCTTCAACCGTACGCGCGGGGAACGTGCCGGTCCGCAAAGCTTGGCCACCAGCGCGATTGACGTTTTGATGGCCCACAACCCGGCCACCTGTCCTCCGGACATGCAAGTTCAAAAAGCCGCGCGGGTGATGCGCGATCGCCATATCTCGTCTCTGTGCGTGACCCAAGACGACACGCTGCTGGGCATCGCAACGCTGCGGGACGTAGCCGGAAAATACGTGGCGGACAACATGCCCGAAACAACACCCGTTTCAGCGATCATGACACATGATCCCATCACTCTTTCACCCTCCGATATCGGATCGGACGTGTTGCATGTGATGATGGAGCGCGGGATCGGCCATATCCCGATCTGTGAAGGCGGCAAGCTGGTCGGTATCGTCACGCAGACCGATCTGACCCACTATCAGGCCGTAAACTCGGCCGAACTGGTTCGGCGGATCGCTCATGCCAACTCTGCGGGTGAAATGGCACTGGTCACGGCTGAAATTCCTCAACTTCTGGTGCAGCTGGTGGCCAGCGGTAACCGGCATGAGATCGTTACCCGTCTGATCACCGACATCGCCGATACTGTGACCCGCCGTCTGCTGGCACTGGCAGAAAAGAAATTAGGCCCGCCGCCCGTGCCTTATCTGTGGCTAGCCTGTGGTTCGCAAGGGCGGCAAGAGCAGACCGGCGTATCGGATCAGGACAATTGCCTGATGCTGGACGACAACATGTCTGACGGCGACATGGCCTATTTCAGCGAACTGGCAAAATATGTTTCGGACGGGTTGGACACTTGCGGGTATTTCTATTGCCCGGGCGACATGATGGCGACCAATCCCCGCTGGTGTCAGCCGGTGCGGATATGGCGGGATTATTTCAACGGCTGGATCGCCAAACCGAACCCCGAGGCGCAAATGCTGGCCTCGGTCATGTTCGACCTGCGCCCCATCGGCGGCGCGTTCGAGCTGTTCGAGGATCTGCAAGCCGACACGCTGGCTGCAGCCAACTCGAATTCGATCTTCGTGGCGCACATGATTTCCAATTCACTAAAGCACACGCCCCCGCTCGGCCTGTTACGAGGTTTTGCCACCATCCGTTCGGGCGAACATCGCAACACGCTTGATCTGAAACATAACGGCGTTGTGCCGGTGGTTGATCTGGCCCGCATCTACAGCCTTCAGGGTCAGTTGCCCGAGGCCAATACCCGCGCCCGCTTGAAAGCCGCCGAAGCGGCCCAGGTTCTTAGCCCCTCGGGCGCGCGGGATATTCTGGACGCCTATGACTTGATCGCTGAAACACGGCTGGAACATCAGGTGAGGCTGGTCAAATCCGGCAAAAACCCCGACAACTATCTTCCACCATCGACTTTGTCTGACTTTGAGCGAAGTCATCTGCGAGACGCCTTTGTCGTCGTAAAAACAATGCAGTCGGCGGTGGGCCATGGCAAAGGTATGCTGAACTAGGCAGACCCAAACGGGCGCAAAAGCGTTAAACCAGGAGAAAAACATGTTTCTGGAACTGATCGGCACCATCTTTGCAGGGATCGCCTTTGCAGGTGTGGTGATGGGAGTGAACAAACTGACGGGTGGCCGCCTGCCCCGCTGGGCCGCTCCGGTCGCGGCTGGGTTGGGTATGATCGGCATGACCATCGCCAGCGAGTATTCCTGGTACGACCGAACCACTGAAACGCTGCCGGAAGAAATGGAAATCGTGCAAGAGGTTGAAAGCCGGGCCTTCTATCGCCCGTGGACCTACGCCGTACCGTTCGTCAATCGCTTTGCCGCGATCGACACCGCCTCGGTCCGGACCAACGAGCAGGTGCCGGATCAACGCCTTGTGGACATGTATTTCTTCGGTCGCTGGTCCCCGATCTCGAAACTGCCGGTGGCCGTCGACTGCGCCACCAACAGCCGTGCCAGCCTGGCCGATGGAGCCGAGTTCGGTGACGACGGCCAATTGCTGAATGCCGACTGGCTGACCGTCAACGCCGAGGACCCCATAGTCGAGGCCACCTGCGGAGTGTAACATGCTGACCCGGCTAAGCCTGCGCGTCCGAATTTTTCTGTTCTTCTGCTTGATGGCAGTGGGCGCACTGGCCGTTAGCTCTGTGGCACTTTGGGTAAGCTATCTGCGTGTCGCTGATCCTGCGTTAGCAAGTGCTTTTATCCTGGCTGAAATCCTTATGGGTTTCGGCTTCATCGCCTTGATCATTGCCGTCTGGCTGCTGTTTGACGACAACGTGGCAAAGCCCATCGAACGTCTATCGGCCCAGCTGCGCGCCCGCGCACATGCGGGCGTCAGCACGGATATGGACATGCAGGCCGCGCGTTATCTGGGCGACCTGGCCCCAGCGGCAGCCGGGTTGGCGGATCAGCTGTCAGGCAAGACCATGGATGTGGCTCAGGCCGTGGCTGCTGAGACTGCGCATCTGTCTGCTGAAAAACAAAGACTGACGGCCCTGCTGACCGAGATTCCGGTGGCGATGGTGCTGGCCAGCCCCACCCACAAAATCGTGCTGTACGATGGGCAGGCCGCCGGAGTGCTGGCCCAAATCGCCCATCCCCGCTTGAACGCCTCGCTTTACGAATACCTGCAACCCGTGCCACTGCAACAAGCCTACGAGAAACTGTCAAAAACCGGGCTTGAGGTCGATTGCACCCTGACCAGCATCGACGGCGCGCAAACCTATTCCGCCCGCATGAAGCCGCTGGGCGACGCGCCCGGCTATCTGCTGATATTCGACGAAAGCGCCGCTAATATCGCACCCGAGGCTGCGCGCCCACTGGTATACGACTTTGACTTGCTGAACAGCGCGGTCGCGGGCGAGTTCGAATCTCTCGCCCTTCGCGATCTGTGTTTTGTGGTGTTTGACACCGAAACCACGGGACTACTGCCGCACAAGGACGAAATCGTCCAGATCGGCGCGGTCAGGGTTGTGAATGGACGCATCGTTCAGGGCGAGCGGTTTGATATGTTGGTTGATCCTGGCATGCCGATCCCGCCGGCTTCGACCAAAGTTCATCATATCAGCGACCACATGGTTCAGGGCGCACCGGATATTGCTGCGGCGGGGCGCACGTTCCACCAATTCGCGCGGGATGCGGTGATCGTGGCCCATAACGCGCCTTTCGACATGGCCTTTCTGCGGCGCCATGCAAAACGCATGGATGTCGACTGGGATCACCCCATCCTCGACACCGTTTTGCTATCTGCCGTTCTGTTCGGCGCCAGCGACAAGCACACCCTGGATGCGTTGTGTGACAGGTTAGAGATTGCCATTCCGCACGACCTGCGCCACACCGCCCTTGGCGACGCTGTCGCCACAGCGCAAGCACTGGTCAAGATGCTGCCTATGCTGCAAGCCCGTGGCATGACAACCTTTGGCGCAGTCATCGAGGCAACCCGTCAGCATGGCCGCCTGCTGGAAGATTTGAACTGAACGTCAAAATATTCGCTCAAGATTCAGCTTTTCATGGACAATTCCGGCAGACCGTGGCACCTGATGCGCGGCCACTGCACGAGCGGACAATGACTGAAAAGACCTTCACCCCAACTCCTGACCAAAGTACCGCTTTTCGCGAAGCGCTGGGGTGTTTCGGCACAGGTGTCACCGTCATCACGACGAACACCGAAAACGGACCGCGTGCGATAACCGTCAATTCGTTCTCATCGGTCTCGCTGGACCCACCGCTGGTGCTTTGGTGCCTGGCAAAAGACTCGTTCCGGTTTAATTCCTTTAATGCCTGCCAACACTATTCCATTCACGTGATGGCACAGGAACAGCAGGATCAGGCACTGCAGTTCGCGCGTGATGGGTTGGATTTCTCGCACGTGGAATGGGATACGGATCACAAAGGCAGACCGCAACTGAACGAGTGTCTGGCCCGGTTCGATTGCCAATTACATGCCAAGCACGAGGCCGGGGATCACCTGATCTTGGTTGGTGAGGTCGAACAGGTGATGTATCGCACAGGCAAAGGCCTGATTTTCAAACGCGGTCAGTTCGGCGGCTTCGCGGACCTGCTGTAACCTTCATTCATCAAGCGAGCCGTGAACGGCCAACGCCTCAAGCTGTGTTTCCTGTGGGGTGATAATACGGAACGCTTCGTGCACACCCGTGTCGGACAACTCACGCGCTACCGTCAACAGTGTGTTCGGGGCGTGTTCTTCGCAAAGCTCACTCATATGGACGATTTCGGCCTGTGCCACACCCAAGGCCGCTTCGACTGAAGGCGCACCGTAGAATTGCACAAAATGCTCGGCCAGAGTTTGCACGATCTGGTCCAACTCGGCCTGTTCGATCTGGGTCACGGCGACAAATGTCACGCGCCCAAAGGTTTCGACGCCCAACCAACCGTTTGAAAACGCCTGCCGCGCCTTACCTTCTAGATCGGCCTCACCCCAGTTCGAGAATTCAAACCCGCCTGATATGCACCATTCCCCCGTCCGCGCCGGGGAATGGAACACGTTCATGTCGCTTTCATCGAAATGGATCGCACGGGCCAGTTTCATCATCGGTTCTCCAACAGTTCGGTCAGCGGGCGTAAACGTGTTTCATCGCCGTCACGGATCAGCATACCGAACCGCTCATCGGTGCCCAGAAACACGCCCGTCTCTCCGTAGGGCTCTCCGACGCCGCGCAGCAGCCCCATCCATTCGCCGTGCAAAGGGGCGTTGCCGTCCTCTTGCCAGCGATTGAGCCAGGTCAGCATATGCCGCGACCAGCTTTCAACCAGTTGTGCTGCTGAGACATCGGCGCACCCTTCGTCATACAGTGCGGTGACATCCGGCGTTTTCCCCGGATCATCCCCGGTTTGCAGCAACGCCAGTTCCCAACTGACCACCAGCCAATCGGGTTCTTGCCCGGGATCGCGGCCTGAGGCGGCGGTGCGGAACATTCCACACTTCGCCCCGTTCACGCAAATCAGTCCATCCCAGCCCAAATGCACGGCAACCTCGGGCGGAGCCAGCGCGCCCAGCGCGTTCTGAAACCCCACGGCGCACAAAGGCAGCATCGCCATAGCATCCTGCAAAGGCACCTCGGGCGCAAAAACGATGGCAACGCGCAAGCGGTCGGCCTGAATGTTGTAAACCACCGTCCCCGCGTCGCAGCCCAGCGCGGCCATGGCTTGGGCGCGGTCGAACGGGTCTTCCCCGCCCTGCACAGGATGGCCCGTTAGCAAAGGCGGAAAGACCGGTAGGTTCATGCTTTACCCTTGGCGATCATATCGCGGGCGACTTTGCGGAATGCCTCAGCCTGCGGGCTGTCGGGTTTGCTGACCACGATGGGCGCGCCCCCGTCCGAAGCGACCCGGATATCCAGATGCAGGGGGATTTCACCCAGCAGCGGAACACCCAGCGCTTCGGCCTCAGATTTCACACCTCCGTGGCCGAACACGTGTTCCTCATGCCCGCAGTTGGAGCAGATATGGGTCGACATGTTTTCGATCATGCCGACGATAGGAGTCTTGAGCTGGTTGAACATGTCGATCCCTTTGCGGGCATCGATCAAGGCCACGTCCTGCGGGGTAGATACAACAATGGCACCGTCCACCTTGAACTTTTGGCTCAGCGTCAGTTGCACGTCACCGGTGCCCGGCGGCAAGTCCACGATCAGCACGTCCAAAGCTCCCCACTGAACCTGGCTCATCATCTGTTGCAGCGCGCCCATCAGCATTGGGCCGCGCCAGACAACCGCTTGCCCTTCATTGGTCATCAGACCCATCGACATCATGGTGACGCCGTGATTGCGCAGCGGCAGGATCGTCTTGCCATCGGGGCTGGCTGGACGGCCCGAGACACCCAGCATCCGGGGCTGCGACGGGCCATAAACATCTGCGTCCAACAGGCCGACACGACGACCCTCGGCCGCCAGCGCACAGGCGAGGTTGGCAGACACGGTGGATTTGCCTACTCCGCCCTTACCCGAGGCAATGGCGATTATTCGATCCACCCCCGGTACGGCCTGCGGGCCGGTTTGCGATGGCTTGGGTTTCGGTTTCAGATCTGGCGGAGCCTTTTCCGAATGCGCGGTCAGCAGAGCAGACACATTGGCCACACCGTCTGCCAACTTTGCGGCCTGCTCGGCGGCGGCACGAACGGGCTCCATTCGCTCGGCCTGTTTCGGATCAATCTCAAGTACGAACCGAACGGTGTCACCTTCGACATTCAGCGCGCGCACCACTCCGGCGCTGACGATATCCTGCCCCGATACAGGGTCAGTGATCTTTTTCAGGTTTGCCAGAACCGCATCACGAACACTCATGCCATTACCCCTTTAATTCCACCCACGATGAGGTTGCGTTTCATTGCATGTGTCTCCGTCTCATTCAGTTCATTTGACGCAATCGGGACCAGACCGTTAGGTTGGGCCATGCGCGTTGTCCTTTTGTGCCTGAGCCTGTCGCTCTCTGCCAGTCCCTCTTGGTCGCAGGAGGCCATTGGCCTTGCCGCCCCGACGGAAGTAACAGACTCAGGTCTGCTGCAACATATCCTTCCTCGCTTCTCTCTCAAGACCGGGATACGCGTTATTGCGGATGACGGGGGCATTTTGGTGCTCGAAACCTCCCCGCCGGGCGATCCAGTCTTTGCACGCGGCGGTGTGGTGTACCATCTACGGATCGAAGACAACGCCCGGCACGAACGGTTCCGCGACTGGCTGCTGTCCGATATCGGCAAGAATACGGTCGAAAGCTTTGTCCCTGACCAAGGGGCACCCTTCTCTGCGAGTTTCGAAGTAACGGCAACCCAGCAGGAAACCGTGATCGAAGGCGACGCTGCCCGGGGCGCGGAACTGTCGATGACCCATTGCGGCCGGTGTCATGTGATTGGGCCGCAGAACCGGATGAACGGTCTGGGCTCAACCCCATCATTCGCGGTATTGCGCGCCATGCCGGACTGGTCTGAACGGTTTGAGGCGTTCTTTGCCCTCAACCCCCATCCCGCCTTCACACAAATTGACGGGCTAACACCGCCGTTTGACCCAGAACGCCCCTCGCCCATTTACCCGGTCGAGATGACGCTGGAAGAGCTGGAGGCCATTCTGGCGTTTGTCTCAGCCATCCAGGCTGCTGATTTAGGCGCGCCGCTACAGCTTCAGTGATCCTTTCGCTTTGAGAAATAATCCTCGGTCGTGACAACCTTGGGTCTTGGGTTGGACTGGAACGGATTGTCTGATTGTTGAAACTGCGCGTTCACCCGGCAATTGTCGCACATCTGGATCATCCGTGCCTTGTCCGAGGTGGCAAACATCGGATGCGTGCCAGACAGCTTTTCCATGATCCGTTCGACCGTAGATTTCACGCCGAACAACGCACCGCATTCAACGCAGGCAAAGGGTTCTTCCTCATTCAGCACCTGCTGAGACAAGGCTGCGTCGCTCAGGTCCAGTTGCGGGACAAGGGTAATCGCATCCTCGGGGCAAACGCCCTTGCACAAGCCACATTGCAAACAGGCGTCCTGCTGAAAGTTCAGCTGCGGTTTGTCCGGGTTGTCAGCCAACGCACCTGACGGGCATAGCGACACGCAGCTGAGGCACAATGTACAGGCGTCCGTATTCACCGCCACCGCCCCGTACGGAGCATTTTCGGGTAATGATAAAGGTGTATCCGCCTGCGGATTCAACGCCTGTGCGGACAAGCGCGCGATTTGTCTGCGGTTGCCCAGCGGCAGCACCGGATCGGACAGCGGTGACGGAACATCCTGCGCATATAGCAGGTCTGCCATCGCATCGGGGTCGGCCTGATCAATCAAGGACAAACCATCCGGTCCTGCAATTGCCTGCGCCAGAACCAATTCGCGATCCAGCGCGTCGCGTTCGGTGGTTGGGGCCACAAGGATATCGACACGTGCGAACCCATGCGCCAATGCGGCCAGCATTTCGGCGTGGCCGAACCCCGAAATCACGTTTAACTCAAGCGGGATGACATCTGCGGGTAAGCCGCGCCCGAACCGGGCGGCCAGCCGGATCATCTCAGCCCCGTGGGCATCGTGGACCAACAAACGGGGCGACGTCCCCCCGGCCCGCCGATAGGTCCGCGCCAGAATGTGCATGCGTGACAACAGGGCAGAAACTGGCGGGTCCTCGTATGTGATAGCGGTCGATGGGCACACCGCCGCACATTCCCCGCATCCGGCGCAGACCATTGGGTCAATGGACACATGTTCCTTCGCCGGCACGATCGCACCCGTCGGACAAATATCCAGACAGTTGGTACAGGCGACCTGCTCGGCACGGGAATGGGCACACAGCGTTTCCTCGAGCCGCACGTAAAGCGGCTTTTCAAACGTGCCAACCAGTTGCACCGCCTCATAGGCCAACCGTTCCACGGCAAGCGGGTCCTTGGGATCTGCGCGCAAATAGCCTTCGCGCTTGGCCGGGGCCTGCACGAACGCAGTGCCGCCGGTCAGGTCGATGATGATATCGCAGGCCGAGTGCGCCCCATCACGAGCCTCGGTCCAGGTAAACACCCCACGGCCGCCCGGCTTTAGCTGTTGCAAGGCGTCCAGCCGCAATGTGAACCCGCCCAGTGCGCCGTTCAGCGACCGAAGCTGGCCGCGCACTACGTCAAAAGACCGCGAAACCGGCGACGCGTCATCGGTCACCAGCACCGTCACCGCCAAAGTGTCCGACAGCCGGGCCGCCAGATCAAAACTCACCTCACCTGCCCCGACAATGAAACAGGTGCCTTCGCTAAAGACGTCAACGCTGGGCGTGATGGGCTGAGGCAGCAACGCCTCAGCCGCCAAAGCGGCCATCTTGGGGGTCGCATCGCTGCTCTGCTCTGACCAACCGGCGCGGTCACGCAAGTCGACAAACCCCGGCATGTCTATTTTCAATTCGTCTGCAAGGTCCCGGAACACATCTTGCTCCTGCCCGCAGGCAATCACCGTATCCCCGTCCTGCATCAGGGATACAGCAGTCTCCAACTCAGCCGTACACAGGGCCGTATGAACCTTTGAGCAAGCGATCCCACAAGCGGATGCGATTTTCTCGGCTTCCAGATCCTGCGTTCCGGCGCAATCGCATAGTATTAGTTTTGTGCCCATGGCATCCCCTCCCCATCTTGGTTTCAGCTTAGGGTGTCTTGGAAAAGTGGCAATGCCCCATGGCAAATCTTTCGGTATGGCCGGGTCTTCAATGCCTCTCGGGTTCGTAAACAATCGGTGATCAGATCATTAGCCCAGCAATTCAGACTTGGCACATGGTTGCTTTGTGTACCATAGTAGACCCAGGGGAAGGCAGGGGAGAGCCTTCCGGGGAGGACTAAGTGGCCAAGGCCGCAAGCCAGATTGAAATGCCAATCGGCGTCGTCGTGCGCAAAACACCCGGTGTAACCCGCTGGGCGAAGTGGAACTGGCGCGCCGTTGCCGTGCTACCCGGTGCCGGGCCAGCGGATTGGCTTGAGATGCGTCGCGAGGGTGAAGCCGTGGAGTACCACGCCGCCACCCTTCCCTTGACGCTTTGGGCTGATGAAACTGAGGCCTACATGGTCAACCTGTCCGACGGACAACCTTCGATCTACCTTGTTCTTCGCGATGCGCTGGATGGCGAACGCCCGATGGATGCGGTGCTGGTCACGGCGTCCCCGTTCGAAGGACAGGATTATGCAGATACCGGCGAAGAGATTGTCGAAAAAATCCCGATGACTGAAGGGCTGATTGCCTGGGTTCGGGATTTCGCGCTGGAACACCACCGTGATGAGGTTTTCGTTAAACGCCGCCGCGACAAGAAACGGACGGACCTTGTAGAGGACGGCAAGGGGGATGCGCGTATCCGGCAGACCTCGGACGTTTACCGCGCACCGCGGAGGCTGTTGCAATGACCCAAGCTCGCGATTTCTGGTCCCGCCGCAAAGCTGCCGTTCAGGCCGAAGCCGAGGCCGAGGTCATCGCGAGTGAAGAACAGGTCATCGCCACGCAACACGCCGAGTTGGAAGAAAAGAGCGACGCCGAGATTTTGGCACAGTTCAACTTGCCCGACCCCGATCAGTTGCAGGCTGGGGATGATGTCTCGGGGTTTATGGCAAAGGCCGTCCCTGACCGGTTGCGCCGCCGTGCCTTGCGGCGGCTGTGGCGGCTGAACCCGGTATTGGCCAATGTGGACGGGCTTGTCGACTATGGCGAGGACTATACCGACGCGGCCTGTGTGATCGAGAACATCCAGACCGCCTATCAAGTTGGCAAAGGAATGCTTAGCCACATCGAAACATTGGCTGCAGAGGCCGAAGAGGATGCCCCTGAAATCGAACCCTTGGTGGATGAAGGTGAAACCCTGGCAGCCGAAGAGGAACCGGAAGTGGTTCCAACCCCAGCCCCTGCCCAGGTGGCCGTGGCATTTACCGATGAGGTGGACGAGACAGCGCCGCAGGTTGCCCCGCGCCGCATGAAATTTGAATTCGAAGGATGACGAAATGACCGCAGGCAATGCGCAAAATCTGGAAGTCTCGGCCGAAGATCGCCTGCGCGCGGATTTCTACAATTTTCTGGGTCTGCTTCTGTCAGGCCCACCAGATCAGATGCTGCTGGATCAGGTCGCGGGTCTGACCGGGGATGGCACAGACCTGGGTCAAGCCATTCAAGCCATGGCGCGGGTGGCCAAAGTCACCAAACCCGCCGCCGCGGAACGGGAATTCAATGCGCTGTTCATCGGACTGGGCCGGGGTGAGCTGCTGCCCTATGGCAGCTATTACCTGACCGGTTTTTTGAACGAGAAACCACTGGCGCAGTTGCGCAATGACATGGCCGTCCGCGGGATCACCAGAGCGCAGAACGTATTCGAGCCTGAAGACAACATTGCCTCGCTGATGGAAATGATGGCAGGCATGATCGTTGGCCGTTTTGGCGCACCCGCCACGGTCGAGGATCAAAAGGCGTTCTGGAACAAACATATCGGCCCCTGGGCCACACATTTCTATTCTGATTTGGAAGCAGCCGAAGCGTCGGTTCTCTATGCCTCGGTCGGCACAGCCGGTCGGGTGTTTATGGAAATCGAACGCGAGGCCTTCCGAATGACGGCGGTGTGAACCACCGCAACTCGCCAGTGCCCGAATTGGCGCTAGATCGCAAATGGGAAAGGAGAAGCCCATGAGCAAGACCAAGGAAGAAGGCGCCTCGCGCCGCGACTTCCTCAAACTGGCCGGAACCGCAGCGCCCGCTGCTGTTGCCGCAGCCACACTAAGCGGAAAAGCCGAAGCAGCCGAGCTGCCCACGGACGAAACCCGGATGCAGGACACAGCGCACACCCGCGCTTACCTGGACAGCGCGCGCTTCTAAGCCGCCTCGACTGCGCCCGGTTTACCGACCGGACGATGTCACCAACCGACTGACGGTTGCGATTGGCCCTGACGTCGGCATCAGCAGTACCAAGCCAGCCGTGGCTTACACGGCGCGCAAGGGAGGAAAACAATGCTAAGGAAAAAGACCAACGGGGTTGCGAGACGCCCCCAGCGGACAAGTATCCTGTCCCAGGTCGGCGAGAAAACCGTCGATCGCCGCGCATTCCTGCGTGGATCGGGCCTGACGATCGGCGGCCTTGCCGCGATCAGCGCCACGGGTGGAACCGTGACGCCAGCCAGCGCCCAGACAGCGGCCAATCAGGCCGTTGAAAACATCAAATCCGTATGCACCCATTGTTCGGTCGGCTGTACAGTCGTCGCCGAAGTGCAGGACGGCGTCTGGATCGGGCAGGAACCCGGTTGGGACAGTCCGTTCAACCTGGGTGCGCACTGCGCCAAGGGGGCCTCGGTTCGCGAGCACGCCCATGGCGAGCGCCGGCTGAAATACCCGATGAAAAAGGAAGGTGGAGAGTGGAAACGCATCAGCTGGGAAGAAGCGATCAACGAGATCGGCGACGGCATGATGAGCATCCGCGAAGAGTCGGGGCCAGACAGTGTTTATTGGCTGGGTTCCGCGAAGCACAATAACGAACAGGCCTATCTGTTCCGCAAGTTCGCCGCCTACTGGGGCACGAACAACGTGGACCATCAGGCGCGTATCTGCCACTCGACCACTGTTGCGGGTGTTGCGAATACATGGGGCTACGGCGCCATGACCAATTCGTATAACGACATGCACAACAGTAAGGCGATCTTTATCATCGGCGGTAACCCGGCTGAGGCGCATCCTGTCTCGCTGCTGCATATATTGCGTGCGAAAGAGCAGAACAACGCACCGCTTATTGTCTGCGACCCGCGTTTTACGCGCACCGCGGCCCATGCAGATGAATATGTCCGCTTCCGCCCCGGCACAGACGTTGCGCTAATCTGGGGCATCCTGTGGCACATCTTCGACAACGGCTGGGAGGACAAAGAGTTCATCCGCACCCGTGTCTGGGGTATGGACCAGATCCAGGAAGAGGTTGCCAAGTGGAACCCGGAAGAGGTCGAGCGTGTCACCGGTACGCCCGGTTCGCAGCTGAAGCGCGTTGCCCGCACCATGGCCAACAACCGGCCCGGCACAGTCGTCTGGTGTATGGGTGGGACCCAGCACACCAACGGCAACAACAACACCCGCGCCTACTGCGTGCTGCAGCTTGCGCTTGGCAACATGGGCACCTCGGGTGGTGGCACCAACATCTTCCGCGGTCACGACAATGTGCAGGGCGCGACGGACCTTGGTGTTCTGTCTCATACCCTGCCCGGCTATTACGGCCTGTCCGCAGGTGCATGGGGTCACTGGGCACGTGTCTGGGGTGAAGAACCCGAATGGCTGGCTGGTCAGTTCGCCACGATCAAGGACAAGGAAGGCAAGGATAAACCGCTTCAGAACGAGCGCGGTATCCCTGTCTCTCGCTGGATCGACGGTGTTCTGGAAGACCCAGCAAACATGGATCAGGACAACAACGTTCGCGCCATGGTTCTGTGGGGTCACGCGCCGAACTCGCAAACGCGTGGGCCGGAAATGAAGACGGCGATGGAGAAGCTGGATATGCTGGTCGTGATCGACCCGTACCCCACCGTCTCGGCCGTTCTGCATGACCGCACCGATGGCGTTTACCTGTTGCCTGCCTGTACGCAGTTCGAAACCCGTGGCTCGGTCACGGCCTCGAACCGCTCGCTGCAGTGGCGCGACAAGGTGGTTGATCCGCTGTTCGAAAGCTTGCCGGACGAGGTCATCATGGCCAAGTTTGCCAACAAGTTCGGCTGGGCGGACCGGTTCTTCCGCAATATCGAAATGGAAGACGCCGAAACCCCGAATGTTGAAAGCATCACGCGTGAGTTCAACTCGGGCCTCTGGACCATCGGCTATACCGGTCAGTCGCCGGAACGTCTGAAAAGCCATATGGCCAACCAGCACACGTTCGACAGAACGACGTTGCAGGCTGTTGGTGGACCAAACGACGGCGAATACTATGGTCTGCCATGGCCCTGCTGGGGCACGGCCGAGATGGGTCATACGGGGACTCCAAACCTCTATGACATGTCCAAACCGGTGGCCGAGGGTGGCCTGACCTTCCGCGCCCGTTTCGGGGTGGAACGCGATGGCGACAACCTGCTGGCCGAAGGGGTCTATAGCGTTGGGTCGGAAATTCAGGATGGATATCCCGAATTCACGATGCAGATGCTGATGGATCTTGGTTGGGATGGCGATCTGACGGATGAGGAACGCGCAGCAATCGACGCTGTTGCGGGTCCGAAGACCAACTGGAAAACCGACCTTAGCGGCGGCATCCAACGGGTCGCGATCGAGCATGGTTGTGCGCCCTTTGGGAACGCCAAAGCCCGTGCGGTCGTCTGGACCTTCCCGGACCCGATCCCACTGCATCGCGAACCGCTATATACCAACCGGCGCGATCTGGTGGAGGACTATCCGACTTACGAAGACCGTCAGGCCTATCGCCTGCCTACCCTTTACGCTTCGATCCAGAAGAACGACTTTTCCAAGGATTACCCGCTAATCCTGACGTCTGGTCGTCTGGTCGAATATGAGGGTGGCGGCGAGGAAAGCCGATCGAACCCGTGGCTGGCCGAACTGCAACAGGACATGTTCGTCGAGATCAACCCGCGAGATGCCAACAACCTTGGTATTCGTGATGGGTCTCAGGTCTGGGTCGAAGGTCCCGAGGGCGGCAAAGTCAAGGTGATGGCGATGCTGACCAACAGGGTCGGTGCCGGCGTGGCCTTCATGCCATTCCATTTCGGCGGCCATTTCCAGGGACAGGACTTGCGGGACAAATACCCCGCTGGCGCTGATCCCTACGTTCTGGGTGAAAGCTCCAACACCGCCCAGACCTATGGCTACGATTCAGTGACCCAGATGCAGGAGACGAAATGTACTCTCTGCAAAATCTCGGCAGCGTAAGGAGGACGATTTATGGCTAGAGCAAAGTTTCTCTGCGACGCTGAACGCTGCATCGAGTGCAACGCCTGCGTCACTGCGTGCAAGAACGAGCACGAGGTCCCATGGGGCATCAACCGCCGCAGGGTGGTGACGATCAATGACGGCAACCCGGGCGAACGCTCAATCTCGGTGGCCTGCATGCATTGCTCGGATGCGCCTTGCATGGCGGTGTGCCCGGTCGACTGCTTCTATCAGAACGAAGAAGGCGTCGTCCTGCACTCCAAGGACCTGTGCATCGGTTGCGGCTATTGCTTCTATGCGTGCCCATTCGGCGCGCCGCAGTATCCGCAGGCCGGAAACTTCGGATCACGCGGCAAGATGGACAAATGTACCTTCTGCGCCGGTGGTCCCGAGGAAACGCACTCGACCGCAGAGTTCGCCAAATACGGTCGCAATCGGATCGCCGAGGGCAAACTGCCCATCTGCGCCGAGATGTGTTCCACCAAGGCCCTGCTCGCCGGTGATGGCGACGTGGTTTCGGCCATCTACCGCGAACGCGTCGTGGCGCGCGGGTTTGGCTCGGGCGCCTGGGGTTGGGGCACGGCCTACGACCAGAAAGACGGTTAGTCCCGTTTTGAAATTGGCGGTCTCGTAGTGTCAGCTACGGGACCGTCCCAGCCCGGCCAAACCACTTGGCCGGGCATAAGTTGGCGTGACCAACCTGAACGGAGTATTTCATGACCGAAGACGTTTATTGGCTGCTGAAACTTGACCTGCAAGCAGATCAGGATGACATATTCGATGCGCTAATGGCTGAAATGGTGGATGCAACACTGAATGAAAGCGGTGCGAAGTCCTATGAATGGCACCGCAGCGGATCGGCAGTTCACATATTTGAACGATACGCCAGTTCTGATGATGCGATGATCCACATGCAAAACTTCGGGGCAAATTTCGCAGATCGTTTTCTGGCAATTCTGACACCAACTCAGCTGGACGTTTACGGCCCCGCTAAAGAAGACCTGCACGCGGCGCTTACGCCGGTTGGAGCGGTCTTTCACAAACAAGTCAGCGGCTTTGACCGATAGACACGAACGACACAGGAGATTCGACAGATGCGCCTGATCTTAATGCTGCTGATCCCCCTATTCCTCACCAGTGTCGCCTTGGCTCAAGAAAGTGCGGATGTCCCGACTGAATCCGAACGCAGCACCACTGGCGGCGCCACGACACTGGAAGACATTCTGGCCCGTCAGCGCGGTGAAAAGGTCGACAATCGTTATCGCTCGGACAACACCGGTCAAGGCAATGCCGAAGGTCTGCTGGGCCAGTTGGGAACACGCGGCGTTGCCTCAGACAGTGATGTCTATCGCGCGATCCGATACGGCTCGGCCGATACAACAGTTTCATCCAAGGGGCCTGCGGCTGGCGTTCTAATCCAGGACGGTGGCATGTGGTGGCTGAACTTCCGCACAGGCCCCTTGCGCGAATACGGAACGTATATCCTGGGCGGAATGGCGGCCATCATCGTGTTGTTTTTTCTGATCCGCGGAAAAATCCGCATCGACGGGGAAAAAACCGGCCGCACCGTAACCCGCTTCAACGGTTTTGAGCGGTTCGGGCACTGGCTGTTCGCCGGGTCTTTCCTTGTACTTGGCCTGACCGGCCTGCTGACCCTTTATGGCCGTGATTTCCTGATCCCGCTTTTCGGGAAAGAAGGGTTTGCCACCATCGCGCAAGGCTGCAAATGGTTACACAACAATCTCGCATGGGCATTTATGCTGGGTCTGATCATCGTCACCGTGAACTGGATCGCCCACAACATCCCCAACCGGGTGGACCTGAAATGGCTGGCCGCCGGTGGGGGCCTTTTCACCAAGGGCAGCCATCCGCCTGCCAGGAAGTTTAACGCAGGACAAAAGGTCATCTTCTGGGCCTGTATCCTGCTGGGCGTTTCGATCAGCCTGTCCGGGCTGTCGCTGCTGTTCCCGTTCGAACTGCCGATGTTCGCCAAGACCTTCTCGGTCGCTAATTCCACCGGCATTCCACAGATGTTTGGCCTGAATTTGCCAACTCAGATGTCACCGCAAGAGGAGATGCAATACGCGCAGGTTTGGCACGTGATGATCGCCTATGTGTTCATCGCCATCATTATCGCCCATATCTATTTGGGTTCAGTGGGCATGGAAGGTGCCTTTGACGCAATGGGTACCGGCGAAGTCGAAGAGCAATGGGCACGCGAGCATCACTCGCTGTGGTTGGAAGAGGTACAAGAAAAAGGGGCCAGTAAGGCAGCGGCCTCACCCGCGGAATAGATGCGCGGGCTGGTCCTGGCCCTGGCGCTGGCCCCACTGCCCGCCATGTCCGAGTTTTACACGCTCAAGGGTCACGGTGGGCCGATCATGGGGATCGCCACCGCGCCAGACGGACGGATCGCCACCGCCAGTTTCGACAACTCGGTCGGTTTGTGGTCGAACCGCAGGCCCGAATGGCTGGAAGGGCACGAGGCAGCCGTAAACTCGGTCGCGTTCAACGGGCGCGCGATCTATTCAGCAGGCGATGATTTCACCCTGCGCCGCTGGCCGGGCGGAGAGGTTGTTGGCCAGCACAAAGGCAAGATCGTGGGGATCGCGGCCTCGAAAACGCATGTCGCCACTGCCAGTTGGGACGGCACTATTGGACTTTGGCCCGAAGATGGGTCAGCCGCACAAACGCTTACCGCGGGCAGCGGTGTGAACGCCGTCACTTTTTCACCAGATGGTGCAACACTGTACTCGGCTGGCATAGATGGAACTCTGCGGGTGTGGGATGTAGCCAGTGGAAAGGAAATCCAGCGACTGGTCGAACACGGGTTCGGGATCAATGAATTGGTTCTGAACGTCGCCGACAACTGGATTGCCTATGGTGCAGTCGACGGTGTGACCCGCATTTTGGACCTGACCACCGGCGAAGAACGCGACTTTACCCTGGATCGCCGTCCTATTCTGGCGCTGGCACTCAGCCCGGATCGTAGCCTTTTGGCCGTGGGTGACGGTGAGGGCTACATCATGGTGATCGACACAGTCGAATGGCACATCGCGCAGGATTTCCGCGCCACTCTGCGCGGGCCGGTTTGGGCGCTGGCCTTTTCTGCGGACGGTCAGAACATCCACGCGGGAGGCATTGATGAGGCGATGTATAGCTGGCCGGTTTCATCCTTCGGCGATCGCGAACAGATGGCAGCGGCCGAGCCCAGTTTCCTGAAGAACCCCGAAGAAATGAGCAACGGGGAACGGCAATTTTCCCGCAAATGTTCGATCTGCCACAGCCTGACGCCCGACGGGCAAAGGCGTGCCGGGCCGACTTTGTATGGAGTCTTCGGACGCAAGGCCGGTACGCTGGCGGGATATTTCTACTCGGATACGCTGCAAGACTCTGATATCGTTTGGAATGACGAAACGATAAATGCCCTTTTCGACGAGGGGCCAGACCACTACATACCGGGATCGAAGATGCCGATGCAGCGGATCACTCAGGCCCAGGATCGCGATGACCTGATTGCCTTTTTGCGCCGCGCAACGGCACCGGAGAATAAGACCGGAGGAGACCAATGAAAGCCTTTCTTGCCGCTGTGGCCGTAATGGTCGTAATCACCGTCGCTGCGCCCTATGCACTGCAACAGGTCGGCTTCAGCGCTGCTGAAGCGGGAACCGGTTCGGCTGTGCGTCTCGACTGAATGTCCGAATATCTAACCACCAAAGAGCTGGCCGACCTGCTTCGCATTGGCGAGCGCAAGGCCTATGATCTGGCCTCATCCGGCGAAGTCCCGTGCGTGCGCGCCATGGGCAAGCTGCTGTTTCCACGGGCAGAGGTCATCGCCTGGCTGAACGCATCCCGGTCGGGTCCGCAAGTGGCGGAACCGGCCCTGCCCCCGATCATTGCTGGCAGCCATGATCCGCTGCTTGATTGGGCTTTGCGCGAAAGCGGTTCGGGTCTGGCCACGTATTATGACGGTTCCTTCGACGGGCTGACCCGTCTGAAGGACCGCAGCGCGCAAGCTGCGGCACTGCATATTCATGAGGATCAGGGGTTCAATACGCAATCCCTGCGCGCCAACCTGGGTGAAGCCCCGGTGGTTTTGTATGAAATCGCGCAGCGACAACGCGGATTGCTGTTGGCACCAGGTGTCTCCGGCATCACCGGCTTTGCCGATCTGAAAGGACGGCGGGTGATCCTGCGGCAGGACAGCGCCGCCAGCCAACGGCTGTTCGACGCACAGCTAGAAGCCCACGATCTGACACGCGACGATCTGGACGCCCTACCCGCCTGCGCCCGGACCGAAGAAGAACTGGCCATTGCCCTGCATGACAGCAAGGCCGAAGCCGGGTTTGGGTTGGGTGCCCTGGCCAGCCTATACAATCTGGGCTTCGCGCCCACCCATACTGAACGGTTGGACCTGGCCATCTGGCGCCGCGCTTATTTTGATGACCCTATGCTGAAACTTCTCAGCTTTTTTCAGTCTGAACGTTTTGCCAACCGTGCTGCCGAATTCGGTGGATATAACTTGTCCGAGTTGGGCACGATCCACCACAACGGCGCAAGCGGCTGACCCCGATCACTCGGCGTTGGGAAAGAACAATTGCTCGCCATCCAGCTTGTAAGACGCAATGGCCGCCTGCCCGTCGGGGCCGATCAGCCAGTCAATGAATCGTTGACCCGCTGCGGCCCGGACCTGCGGATGCTTATCCGGGTTCACAAGGATGATACCGTACTGATTGAATAGACGCGGGTCACCCTCGACCAGAACCTCTAGATCCCCCCTGTTGCCAAAGGATTGCCACGTGGCGCGATCCGTCAGCACATAGGCCCCCATCCCGCTGGCCACGTTCAAAGTCGCCCCCATGCCCGAGCCGGTCTCGCGGTACCACGTCCCCGATGCGGCGGTCGGATCGGCACCCGCCCAATCCCAGAGGCGCATCTCGGCCTTGTGCGTTCCGCTGTCATCTCCGCGCGAGGCAAAGGGCGCTTCGGCTTCGGACACCGCAACCAGCGCCTCAACGATATCCATGCCACCCCGCACCTTGGCCGGATCGGATTTTGGCCCGACCAGAACAAAATCGTTGTACATCACGTCAAACCGCTCGACCCCCCAACCGTCGTCAACGAATTGTTCCTCGGCTGGTCTGGAATGCACCAGCAACACGTCCCCATCCCCGTTGATGGCATTGCGGATCGCCTGACCGGTGCCCACGGCAACAACACGTACGTCAATACCCGTCTCGGCCTCGAACCCCGGCAGGATGTAATCCAGCAAACCCGAATTCTGAGTGGACGTCGTCGATTGCACCACGATAAAGGGTTCCTCGGCGTTGGCGGACGCAGCGGTCAAACCAACGGCGAAAAGAGCTGCTCGAAAAAAAGTTCGGATCATTTAGATCTCCGTTATTGTTTAAGTGACTAGCCCGCCAGCCAGATATCGGCGTGCGGCGTCGCTTTTGGGGGCATCCAGTACCTGTTTGGCCGCCCCATGTTCAACCACGTGACCGCCCTGCATCATCACGATATCGGCGGCTAACCGCCGGGCCTGCCCGATGTCATGCGTCACCATAACGATGCGGACACCCCGGGTTGAGGCGCGCAGGATCATCCTTTCGATCATCTGCGTGGCATTGGGATCAAGCGCGCTGGTGGGTTCATCCAGAAACAACGTCTCTGGGTCCAGCGCGAGGGCGCGTAGAATGGCCAGCCGCTGTGCTTCTCCCCCTGACAGGGACCGGGCGGATTGGCGGGCTTTGCCATCCAGGCCGCCTTCGGTCAGCAATTCCTCGATCCGGGACTTGCGCGTGCTGCGCGGCATCCCCTGGCGCTTCAGCACAAAATCCAGGTTGGAAGCAACGGTCCGGCGCAACAGCACGGGCTGCTGAAACACCATCGCCTGCCGCGCCTTGTGGTCAGCATTCAGCTCGACACCATCCTGCCGGACCTGCCCGCGATCCGGCACAATTAGCCCATGCAGACAGCGCAGCAGCAGGCTTTTGCCCGATCCATTCGGCCCAAGGATCAAGGTTGGCCCCGGACCATCAAGGATAAGCTGCGGCACATCCAACAAGGCCTTGCCTTTACGGGTGATCCGCATCCCATCAACCGACAAACAACTGGCCAACTGCAAAGTCAAATCACGCATGGCGCAACCCCTCCTGCTCGGCTCGCAGGCTGAGCGTGCTGACCATGGCGTTCACCGCCACCGCGATACCGATCAGGATCGCCCCCAGTGCCAACGCCAGCGCCAGATTGCCCTTAGAGGTCTCCAAAGCAATGGTCGTCGTCATAACACGCGTCACGTGATTGATGTTGCCGCCAACTATGATCACCGCACCGACCTCGGCAATGGCCCGACCAAACCCAGCTAGCAGTGCGGTCACCAGCGCCAATCGCGCATCCCACAACAGCACCGGAACCGATGCCAGCCGGGACACCCCCAGTGAGCGGAGCTGTTCCGAATACTCCTCGGCCAGCAATTCGACCACTTGCCGGGTCAACGCTGCGATGATGGGGGTAACTAGAACCACCTGCGCAATGATCATCGCGGTCGGTGTATACAGTAACTCAAGCACACCCAACGGCCCTGAACGCGACAGCATCAGATAGACCAGCAGCCCGACAACGACCGGTGGGAACCCCATCAAAGCATTCATCAGCACGATCAGAATTCGACGTCCCGGAAACCGAGCGACCGCCAAAGCCGCACCAACGGGCATGCCAATCAACGCAGAAATCAGCACGGCAAAGATGGAAACTTCCAGGGACAGCAACACAATCGCCCACAACTCTGCATCCCCATTGAGGATCAGAGTCATTGCCGAGTTGAATTCTGATGCAAATCCCTGCATTTTCTACCACATATCGAACATTTCGTACAAAATGCGCCTAATTTCATAAAGATACTAGACCATTTACTCACCAAGTACAGACACGATTCCGACATCCCCAAACGAAAACGCGGCCCCAATTGGAGCCGCGCGTGTTCAGGCAATTGAACTGGGATCAGTTCAGCGCCGCATCTGTGATCTGATGTGTCCAGGCCCCGTCGGGCTGCTTGGTGATCACTGGGTCAGACCCACCTGCCAGCAAGGTACCCACGGTACGTTCAAAATCGGCCGGATCCAACGCGCCATTCGAACCCGCGGTCAGTTTGGCGATCTCGCCCATCATGCGCTTCTGATGCTCTTCGGTCTGGGCACCGGTCGCGTCATTCTCAAGCACGATGTCGGCTGCCTCATCAGGGTGTTCTTCAGCGTATTTCCAGCCTTTCATCGAAGCACGAACAAAACGCTCCATTTTTTCAACAAAGGCCGCGTCACCCAAGTTTTCCTCAAGCACATACAAACCGTCCTCCAGCGTCGCCACGCCCTGGTCTTCGTACTTAAAAGTGACCAGCTCATCCGGGCTGACGCCAGCATCGATGACCTGCCAATATTCATTATAGGTCATGGTGCTAATGCAATCGGCCTGACGCTGCAGCAAAGGATCAACGTTGAAGCCCTGTTTCAGAACCTCGACGCCGTTTTCACTTTTGCCACCGGTGTCGATACCCAACTGGCTCATCCAGCTCATGAACGGGAATTCATTACCAAAAAACCAAACACCCAGCGTGCGGTTCTTTAGATCCTCGGGCGAGGAAATCCCGGCATCTTTCCAGCAGGTCAACATCATGCCTGAGCTTTTGAACGGCTGCGCGATATTCACGAGGGGCAGACCCTTTTCGCGTGCGGCCAGTGCGGCGGGCATCCATTCGACGGTCACATCCGCACCACCGCCGGCAATGACCTGAGTCGGTGCGATATCCGGGCCGCCAGGCAAAATGGTGACGTCCAGTCCCTCTTCCTCGTAGAACCCTTTGTCTTTGGCCACATAATAACCCGCGAACTGCGCCTGAGTGACCCACTTGAGTTGCAAAGTCACCTCATCTGCGGCCAGCGCTGCGCCGGCAGTCAGGCTAAAGGCAGCGATCACCCCGCTGAGTAGCTTGTTCATCTTCATATCTCCTAGTTGTTGTTGGCGCCCCATTTTGGGGGTCTGTTAATTTCCATTTATCCGCGTTGCGACGGGTGCCAGAATGTCACCCCCTTTTCGATCATGGCGACCAGCCCATAAAACGCCGTCCCGGCCAAAGCAGCCACGACAATCTCGGCCCAGACCATATCCAGTGACAGTTGCCCGACACTGGTCGATATCCGAAAGCCCATGCCCAGAGTTGGAGAGCCAAAGAACTCGGCCACGATAGCGCCGATCAGCGCCAGAGTGGTAGAAATCTTTAGCCCATTGAAAACAAACGGCATCGCAGCGGGCAAGCGCAGTTTCAGAAAGCTCTGCCAATAGGTCGCGGCATAGGTCTCCATCAGGTCGCGCTGCATGGTGGTCGCTTCGCGCAGACCGGCAACGGTGTTCACCAGCATGGGAAAGAACACCATCACCACGACCACTGCTGCCTTGGAGTGCCAGTCGAACCCGAACCACATCACCAGAATGGGGGCCGTCCCGACAATAGGCAGGGCCGCCACAAAGTTCCCGACTGGCAACAATCCGAGGCGCAGGAAATCCCAGCGATCCACGGCAATCGCCATCAGGAAGGCCGTTCCGCAACCGATAATGTAACCGCTCAGCGCGCCTTTGATGATGGTTTGCACGAAATCCGCCCACAGGATTGGCAGGCTGTCCGCAAAGCGCACAGCAATCACTGACGGTGCGGGCAAAATGACCAACGGCACATCAAGTCCGCGCACCAGCAGTTCCCAAATTGCAATCACGGTCAGGCCAAAGATCAGCGGCGCCAAAAACCGCACTGTCTTTGTATCGGCATAGGGGCCACTGGCCAGGCGGCTGTTCAACCACCAGCCAAACAGCCAGACGCCAATTGCACCAAGAACAGATATCATTGCGCCATCCCCATCCGTTTCAGGACCGTCCGTTCGATCAGACCCAATAGCCCGACCAGACAGGCCGCCAGGATGGCAGCCGCAAACAACGCCGACCAGATTTGCACGGTCTGACCGTAATAGCTGCCGGCCAGTAGCCGCGCACCCAAACCAGCCACGGCCCCTGTCGGCAGCTCTCCGACGATAGCCCCGACCAGTGAGGCTGCGATACCAATCTTCAGCGAAGTAAACAGATACGGCATCGACGCTGGTAAGCGCAGCTTCCAGAATCCCTGAGACCGACTGGCGTTATACGTGCGCAACAGGTCCAATTGCATCGCATCGGGGCTGCGCAGCCCCTTCACCATACCGACCACGACGGGGAAAAAGCTAAGGTAGGCCGAGATGATCGCCTTGGGGATGATCCCCTGAATACCTATCGAATACAGCACCACAATGATCATCGGGGCCAGCGCGATGATTGGAATGGTTTGGCTAACAATGGCCCAGGGCATGACCGACAGGTCCATCACTCGGCTGTGTACAATTCCCACTGCCAGCAGAATGCCCAACCCGGTGCCAATCGCAAAACCCAGAATAGTGGCGCTGAGTGTCACCCAGGAATGATAGATCAATGATCTTTTCGAGGTGATTTTCTTCTCGACCGTGGTGTCCCACAGCTCTTCGGCCACCTGATGCGGTGCGGGCAAACGCGGTCGGTCCTGTTCCCAGGTCTCATCAATGGCATAGGGGTTGTCGATGACCAACTCGAACTCGCTCATGTCGCGGCGGTCAACAGCTTTGGGCGGATCGACCTGTTCCCCGGCTCGTTCGAATTCAGTCAGAACACCTTTGATGTTCATCGGCACGCTGGCGGCATACCAGAACAGGATAATGACGCCTACAACAGTCAAGACGGCCCAGACAGCTTTGATCCCTGCACTAGTCATCCGTATGCCCCGCCCGCAGCCCCTCGCGCACACGATGGGCTACTTCGATGAATTCAGGCGTGTCGCGGATATCCAGCGGCCGTTCCTTTGGCAGAGGGCTGTCGATCACATCAGTGATCCGACCCGGTCGCGGGCTCATCACCACGATCTTTGTGCTGAGATACACCGCCTCGGGGATCGAGTGCGTCACGAAACCGATGGTCTTTTCAGTGCGCGCCCAAAGTGCCAGAAGCTGTTCGTTCAGGTGATCGCGCACGATCTCATCCAGCGCGCCAAAGGGCTCATCCATCAAAAGGATATCGGCGTCAAAAGCCAGCGCCCGCGCAATGCTGGCACGTTGCTGCATGCCGCCAGAAAGCTGCCAGGGGAATTTCCCGCCAAATCCCTCTAGATCAACAAGTTCCAGAACTTTTTTAACCCTCTCTTCCTGCTCGCTGGCGGAATAACCCATGATTTCCAAGGGTAGTTTAATGTTCTTGGCAATGGTCCGCCAAGGATATAGCCCCGCCGCCTGAAACACATAGCCATAGGCCCGGTTCCGCCGCGCCTCATCCGGGGTCATTCCGTTGACGGTTAACATTCCCCCTGTCGGTGTTTCCAGCGCCGCGATACAGCGCAGAAAGGTGGTTTTTCCACAGCCCGAGGGGCCGATGAAGCTGACGAAATCGCCTTTGTCGACTGTCAGATTCACATCCTTGAGCGCATGGATTGGCCCGTCGTTTGTTTGGAAGGTAAGGTCCAACTGCCTTGCCTCGATTACGGGCTGGGTAGTGCTGTCAGTATTCATTCCATTGCCTTGAAAAGGTTTGGCTTTAGGGTGCCTTGGTGACAATCCCTGCGCAATCAGACACCCGTCGCCGGAATGCCCGTCCGCTCAACCGGGCGCGGCGCAGTCAGCTCTTTCCACGTACTCAGCGCCTTGTTCACGTGACCATTGGGCTCGCGCGCTACAAACTCTCCATGCCCTTCCTGCGTGCGGATTTCACCGTCATGCACGGCCACCTGTCCACGGGTCAGGGTAAAGCGCGGCAGACCTTTGACCTCTTTACCCTCGAACACGTTGTAATCGATCGAGGATTGCTGGGTATCAGCGCTGATCGTTTTGGCTTTCTCAGGGTCCCATACAACGATATCGGCATCCGCCCCCACAAGAATCGCACCCTTTTTAGGATAGCAATTCAATATTTTGGCGATGTTTGTTGAAGTCACGGCCACAAACTCATTCATCGTCAAACGCCCCGTATTCACACCATGGGTCCACAGCATCGGCATCCGATCCTCCAGCCCACCGGTCCCATTCGGTATCTTGGTAAAGTCACCGACGCCAAAACGCTTTTGGTCGGTGGTAAAGGCGCAATGATCTGTGGCCACAACGCTCAATGTCCCAGAATGCAACCCGTTCCACAGACTGTCCTGATGCTGTTTGTTCCGGAACGGGGGGCTCATGACGCGCCGCGCCGCGTGATCCCAATCTTGGTGGAAATATTCGCTTTCATCCAACGTCAGATGCTGGATCAGGGGTTCTCCCCACACTCGCTTTCCATTCATCTTGGCCCGGCGAATGGCTTCATGCGCCTCTTCACAGGATGTATGCACCACATAAAGCGGCACGCCCGCCATATCGGCAATCATAATGGCCCGGTTGGTTGCCTCGCCTTCAACCTGTGGCGGTCGCGAATACGCATGCGCTTCGGGGCCTGTATTTCCTTCGGCCAGCAGCTTGGCGCTTAACTCAGCCACGACATCGCCGTTTTCAGCATGCACCATCGCGATGCCACCCAACTCAGCCAATCGCTTGAACGAGGCAAACAACTCATCGTCATTCACCATCAGTGCGCCCTTGTAGGCCATGAAGTGCTTGAACGTATTGATGCCGCGCGTCTCGATCACCGTTTTGATGTCGTCAAACACCTGTTCACCCCACCAGGTCACCGCCATATGGAAGGAGTAATCGCAGTTTGCACGGGTCGACTTGTTATCCCAGCGCTTCAAGGCATCAAGCAGACCCTCACCGGGGTTTGGCAGCGCGAAATCGACCACCATCGTGGTGCCCCCGGCCAGCGCCGCTCGCGTCCCGCTTTCGAAATCATCGCTGGAATAGGTTCCCATGAACGGCATCTCAAGATGCGTGTGCGGGTCAATCCCACCCGGCATCACGTAACACCCCGTCGCATCAAGCACTTTGTCGCCCTTAAGATCCATTCCGATCTCGGTGATCACACCGCCTTCGACCAGCACATCCGCCTTATAGGAAAGATCGGCGGTCACGACGGTTCCGTTTTTGATAACAGTGCTCATTTTAATCTCCCTGACGCGGTCTGCGCCGCTTGCTTCATCTGGCCAAAATACCTCGGGTGAGTCGCTTTTCGGGCGACAGGGGCAGCGTCCCTTACTCCACAATCTCTGCGGTTTCGACGACCGCATGAAACAGAACATCCGCCCCGGCGGCCGCCCAGTCTTTACTGATCTCTTCGGCCTCGTTGTGGCTCAGCCCATCAACGCACGGGCACATCACCATCGCGGTTGGTGCCACTCGGTTGATCCAGCACGCATCATGTCCTGCACCCGAGATGATGTCGGTGTGCGAATACCCCAACCTCTCGGCCGCATCGCGAACCGCCTTTACGCACCCCTCGTCGAACGTCACAGGGTCAAAGCCGCCAACTTTCTCGAATTCGATCTGCAGGCCCATCTCTTCGACGATATCTTCGGCAGCAACACGCAGGCGGTTAACCATGTCGGTGATCACGTCCAATTCGGGTGAGCGGAAATCGACCGTGAAAACAGCCTTGCCGGGGATCACGTTGCGCGAGTTCGGATAGACATCGATATGCCCTGCTGCACCGACCGCATGGGGCGCATGCGACCAGGCGATTTCATCCACTTTCTCAAGGATGCGTGCCATCGCAAGGCCAGCATTCTTGCGCATTGGCATCGGGGTCGACCCAGTATGGGAATCCTTGCCCGTCACGGTGATTTGCGTCCAGCTTAGGCCCTGCCCATGTGTGACAACGCCAATATCCTTACCCTCGGCCTCAAGGATCGGTCCTTGTTCGATATGCAGCTCAAAGAAAGCGTGCATCTTGCGTGCGCCGACCTCTTCGTCGCCCCGCCAGCCGATGCGATTCAATTCATCGCCAAACTTTTTGCCCTCGGCATCCTCGCGATCATAGGCCCAATCCTGCGTGTGCATTCCAGCAAAAACGCCCGAAGACAACATAGCCGGCGCGTAACGTGTGCCCTCTTCGTTGGTCCAGTTGGTCGCCACGATGGGATGTTTGGTTTTGATGTCCAGATCATTCAGCGTCCGTATGATCTCTAACCCGCCCAGCACGCCCAGCACGCCGTCATATTTCCCGCCGGTCGGCTGCGTATCCAGATGTGAACCTACATAAACCGGCAGAGCCTCGGGGTCAGTCCCCTCTCGGCGAGCAAACATATTGCCCATTTGATCCAGGCCCATTGTACAGCCCGCGTCCTTGCACCATTTCTGGAACAAGGCGCGCCCTTCAGCATCCTCATCCGTCAGGGTCTGGCGGTTGTTGCCCCCTGCAACACCGGGGCCAATCTTTGCCATCTCCATCAGGCTGTCCCAAAGTCTGTCGCCATTGATCCTGAGGTTTTGCGCCGGAGCTGCCATTGGTGTCTTCCCTGTTGCTTGCGAGTTGGCTCGCTTTTGGTGTCTTGATTTGACCATCTGGTCAAACTCACGCTATCACGGGTTCGAGATCAGTCAAGAAATTGCATGGTGCCGCCGGAATTTTCGGCATAATTGGCCCCCGCATGGCAAAAAAAGAGACACGCTGGAAACATGCCCAAGGATCGCGCCCCGACCCGAATTCAGAAAAAGAACCGCGCTGCGATTCTCGAGGCCGCACTGAACGTGTTTTCCGCCCACGGATTTCGCGGCGCAACTGTTGATCAGATTGCTGCCGAAGCTGGGCTAAGCAAACCGAATTTACTGTATTATTTCCCGTCGAAAGAGGCGATCCATACTGCCCTGCTTTCGGGGCTGTTGGACACATGGTTGGCCCCCTTACACGAGTTGGATGCCGACGGAGACCCGATGGAGGAAATCCTGTCCTACATCCGCCGCAAATTGCAGATGAGCCGTGAGTTGCCGCGTGAAAGCCGCCTGTTCGCGAACGAGCTTGTTCAGGGCGCGCCGCGCATTCACGAGGCTTTGTCGAATGATCTTAAGGCGCTGGTGGACGATAAAACCACGATCCTGACGCAATGGATGGATGAGGGCAAAATTGCGCGCCTGCATCCCTATCACCTGATCTTTTCAATCTGGGCTCTGACGCAGCACTACGCCGATTTCGATGTGCAGGTCCGTGCCATTCTGGGCAACGAGGATCCGTTCGCAGGTGCTGAACCGTTTATTGATACGCTTTATCGCAAACTTCTGACACCCTAGAAAAACAGTCTCACAGAACCCTTGGCAGACCATTCCATCTTGCCATGATATACTGGGTCAATTGAGGTGACTTTCATGCGGCAGCAACACCGAAAGGAAGGTGACTGCATGATCATTCGCATATTTCAGGTCGTTACACGCCCCGGCAAAGAAGAAGAGTTCGGGAAGTTCTTTCACGAGACGGCGATCCCGCTCATGAAGGGAACGAAAGGGATAGTTCAGGTCATACCTGGGGCGCCGCGTGCCGATACACCCAGAGAGTTTAGTTTTGTTATGGTTTGGGAAGACCTTGAGTCTCTGAAGGCTTTTGTAGGTGACGATATTTCCAGCCCTCATATTGATCCTATGGAAGCTGAACTGGTCGAGTCGCGCTCAATCAAGCATTATGAGCTTGTCGACAGTTAGCTTACGGCGATTTTCCATCTAGTTCGCGATTCCCAATGGACAGCTTTGGCTTTAAGAGCGTGCGCGTTTCAGAGGGGCTTCGGTCGTATTTGAACCCCGATAGCCTATCGAGAGCGAACATTGACCAGACCTGCAGGATCGCTCAAATTTTCTGAGCCATTTGAAAAGGGCTGGCCTATACTAGCCCCTTTTCTTTGTTTCAGTTAACCAATCTACTCGGCCGCTTTCGCCATTGGATTATTAGGATGCGTCGTCCAGTTGGCATAGCCAGGCTGCACTTCATCTCCGGTACGCGGATCGACCTCACCGGCTGCCATCGGCTCCATTGAGATACACCCGTCCACCGGGCAGACATCCACGCACAGATTACAGGCGACGCATTCGTCATCCATGACCTCAAAAACCCGATCTTCGGACATTGAAATCGCCTGATGGCTGGTGTCTTCACACGCAGCATAGCAGCGACCGCATTTGATGCACTGATCCTGGTCGATCTTGGCCTTGGCAACGTAGTTCAGGTTCAGATACTGCCAGTCGGTCACATTCGGCACAGCAAGACCTACGACTTGCGATACGTCTGTATAGCCCTTTTCATCCATCCACTTGGACAGTCCGGCAGTCAGTTCGTCGATAATCTTGAACCCATAGGTCATTGCGGCGGTACACACCTGCACGGTACCACATCCCAACGCCATGAATTCAGCCGCATCGCGCCACGTGGTCACGCCACCGATACCGGATATCGGCAGGCCTTGCGTGGCTTGGGCACGGGCAATTTCGGACACCATCGACAAGGCAATCGGCTTTACCGCCGGGCCACAATACCCGCCGTGGCTGCCCTTGCCATCAATCGACGGCTCGGGGCTGAATGTGTCCAGATTGACGCTGGTGATCGAGTTGATCGTGTTGATCAACGACACCGCGTCCGCGCCGCCATTTCTAGCCGCCTCAGCTGGCTTGCGGATATCGGTGATGTTCGGCGTCAACTTTACGATAACTGGTCGGTCGTAGTACTGCTTACACCAGCGGGTCACCATTTCGATATATTCCGGCACCTGCCCCACGGCCGAGCCCATACCGCGCTCGCTCATCCCATGCGGGCAACCGAAGTTCAACTCGATCCCGTCTGCGCCGGTTTCTGCCACACGCGGCAAGATGGCTTTCCATGCCTCTTCTTCGCACGGCACCATGATCGAAGCGATCAGCGCACGGTCCGGGTAATCTGCCTTGACCCGCGCCATTTCTTCAAGGTTCACCTCAAGCGGGCGATCGGTGATCAGTTCGATGTTGTTCAGGCCCAAAAGCCGACGATCAGCGCCATAAATCGCGCCGTAGCGCGGCCCGTTGACGTTTACGACCGGAGGCCCCTCGGCCCCGAGCGTTTTCCACACAACTCCGCCCCATCCGGCCTCAAAAGCACGGCGGACGTTATATTCCTTATCCGTCGGTGGCGCCGAGGCCAACCAGTATGGGTTGGGGCTGGAAATCCCCAGAAAGTTTGTTGTCAGATCGGCCATAGCTACTCCCTTCCCGGCTCAGCCGGATTTCTTGAATATCATTTCGGTCGGGCGAATGCGCCCAGCCTTGAGGTTCATGACGTAGTTTTGAAACTTTTCGGGCGCCGTCTCGCCCATCATAAGGTGGATGCCCAATGGGGGCGGGCCGCTCTCGGCGATGCGCGCGAAAACTTCTTCGAAAAAAGCAAGCGCGAACTCGGTCCGGTCTGTCTCGGCTACCAGCTCAAGACCCGCCGAGGCCGCCGCGTTCTTGTAAACCTCCGGCATATCTACAAATGAGGTCTCGGCAACAGTTGACCAGGGCAGAGGAAAGGCCAGCGGTTCGTCCACGTCCCCTCCCATCACATCAAACAGGGCAAAGGAACCATCCCAGGCCAGAGCGCGCGACACTTCTGCAAAAAGACCCGCCTTGTCTTCGATGTTCATCCCAACGTGCATCATAACGGCAAGATCAAAACCCGCATCGGGCACGGGCATATCCAGTGCGCTACCCACCAGAAAACTTGTTTTGTCGGAATGCCCGACAAGTTCACTCAATGCAGTGGCCGTTTCGACAAATTCAGGCGTCAGGTCGACCCCGGTCACTGTCGAGTCATAGCGATCCACGATGTAGCGCGACGTCCCGCCGATGCCGCTCCCGACATCCAGCACACGGGTCGCATGGGTCGGCGAAAGCTGGGCAAACAGGTTGTCCGTTGCCAGAACCCCGCCTGTGTGGAACTCATCACCAGCCTTGAGGTCTGCAACCGTGGCCGCGTTTGGGTCAATGCCACTTGCCTTAAGCGCCTCACGCATACGCTCTGTGAGGGCGCCAGTGGTATAGTGTTGTGCAACAGCTTTTTCGATCTGGGACATGAGAATACCTCAGCAGCGAATGGGATGGGGTGAATGCCCCATCCTATCACGAAACAAGCGTTGCGTGGATGTCCATCGCCGCATCGCGGCCTTCGGCCACGGCGGTTACGGTCAGGTCTTCGCCACCAGCTGAGCAATCGCCCCCGGCCCAGACGCCATCCATCGAGGTACGCCCAGCGCCGGTAACAGCGATCTTGTTGCCGTCCAGCGTCAATCCATCCGGTGCGCCATCCAGCGTCTGGCCAATCGCCTTGAGGACCTGATCGGCGGGCACGCGGATGATTTCTCCGGTCCCCGACAGCTGGCCGTCATGGCTGGATGTGTACTCCAGCTCAATCTCTGCCGCTGCACCGTTTCCATGAACGGCAACGGGTTGCACGTTGGTCATGATCTTGACGCCGTGGGATGAGGCGAGGTCCTGTTCATATCGGCTGGCCCCCATCGCATCGCGGCCACGCCGATAAGCGATAGTGACATGCTCGGCCCCCAGCAGTTTTGATTTCACTGCGGCGTCAACGGCCGTCATTCCGCCACCGATCACCACGACGTTGCGACCAACCGGCAAATGCGCCAGATCAGAAGCCTGGCGCACATCCGAGATGAAATCGACGGCAAAGCGCACGCCATCCAGATCAGCCCCTTGTGCGCGCAGGGCGTTCACGCCGGCCAAACCGATGGACAAAAAGACAGCGTCGTAATTTTCGACCAGACCGTCCAGCGAGATACCCTCACCCAGAACCGAGCCGGTCTCGATCGTGATACCGCCGATCTTTAGCAGCCAGTCCACCTCGGCCTGCGCAAAGTCATTGGTCGACTTATAAGCAGCGATGCCATATTCGTTCAGACCGCCCGGCTTGGGTTTGCCCTCGTGGATCACCACGTCATGCCCAAACATCGCCAGGCGGTGCGCGCAGGCCAGACCAGCAGGCCCTGCCCCGATCACAGCAACAGTCTTGCCAGTTGACGCGGCGCGTTCAAACGGGTGATCCCCGGAAACCATCACGCTGTCCGTCGCATACCGCTGAAGGCGGCCAATCTCGACCGGGGCCCCTTCGGCCGTTTCACGTACGCAGGCCTCTTCGCACAATGTCTCGGTCGGACAGACACGGGCGCACATGCCGCCCAGAATGTTTTGTGCCAGAATGGTTTCACCCGCCGCCTCAGGTTGCCCTGCCTGAATCTGACGCATGAACAACGGAATATCGATATCCGTCGGACAGGCCGTCACACATGGCGCGTCATAACAGAAATAGCACCGATCTGCGGCCACTGCGGCCTCGTGCTTGGCCAATGGCGGGTGCAAGTCCGTGAAATTCGATGTCAGCTCATCGCTGGAAAGCCGCCCGGAGACAATGCCGGGGGCAATCTGGCCCTGTGCCATCGCTCTACTCCCTGTAGATATGTTCGTTATGTTCTCAGCTTGCCACAATCTGATTTTTTATCAATTGGTAAAATTTAGAAAATCATCAAAAAATCAAAAAACCGGAAAATTCCGCCCGTTTTACTGAGGAAATCGCCTGTTTTATTGGCATTCGATACTCCTGTTGTGCCCAAAGACCGATTGCGCAGGGCAGACTGCAGCCACGTATTCCGGTTTTTCCGGCATCTGGTTTTGACGGAGCCAGCTGCGTAATGTAGGTCAAACTCAACCCGAGCAGCGCCGGTCAACGGCCAGATACCTGAAAGTCATTCGATGCAGGCCACCCACCCGAAGTTCAACATCGTCATCATCGGGCAAAACAACCGGCTACAGTATGAGGCACTGCTGTTTGCCGCCTCTCTGCGCCATAGCTCACCGAATTTCGAGGGTCGGCTGTTTGTGGCGGTCCCACAGCCCGGCCAGCGCTGGCCGCAAGACCCAAGCATCCGGAACGAGGACGTTCTGAAAGCGTTGCGGCAACTGGATGCGGAAATCCTGCCATTCGACAACCATGTCTTCGGCAACAGCTATCCCCACGGCAACAAGATCGAGGCATTGCTGGCGCTGCCAGAAGGCGAGCCTTTCGTGTTCTTTGACAGCGATACGCTGATCACCGGAGATCTGGCTTCGGTACCGTTTGATTTTGACCGACCTGGTGCCTCACAAAAGGTCGAAGGGACGTGGCCCAAACCCACCCTGTATGGCCCTGGTTTCGATGGTATCTGGAGCGCCCTCTATCACCGGTTCGAACTGGACTTCGAAAGCTCATTGGATACCAGCCAGCCCGAGAATTACTGGCGGCGGTATTTGTACTTCAACGCGGGCTATTTCTATTATTCCTGCCCGCGCAAGTTCGGCACGCGTTTTCTGGACTTTGCCCGCACGATCCGGGATGGGAATATCCCCGAACTGGCCGGGCAGAACCTTGACCCATGGCTGGATCAGGCCGCGCTGCCGTTGGTTGTCCATTCCTTCGGTGGCGGGCGGGATACCCTGCCCCCGGGCCTGCTGGATGGATCGGTCAGCTGCCACTATCGTCTGTTCCCCCTGCTCTATGCCCGCGAAAGCGACCATGTGATTGAGGTGCTTGAAACCGTCGTGGCCCCCAACCGGGTCAAGAAGGTTCTCAAGGGATATGACCCGATCAAAAAGCTGGTTTTGCAGCGTAAGGGCCACAAGATCCGGGACCTGTTCGACCGTGATAACCTGCCCCAGCGCGAACAGGTCATTCGCAATACAATCAAGAACAAGGGCCTGTGGATGCGCTGACAGGATTGTTGTGCACGCGCGCTCAATCGCCTAGAGATTCAGCAACAAACATTCCAACAGGAGATTTTAGCGATGTCTGACGGCCCTACCTACGGTTTTGACACACTTCAGATTCACGCGGGCGCACGGCCCGATCCGGCAACGGGCGCGCGTCAGACTCCGATTTATCAAACAACAGCTTATGTGTTTCGCGATGCCGATCACGCGGCGGCGCTGTTCAACTTGCAAGAGGTTGGCTTCATCTATTCCCGCCTGACCAACCCTACTGTGGCCGTATTGCAAGAACGTATCGCCACACTGGAAGGCGGAGTGGGCGCAGTCTGCTGTTCTTCTGGTCATGCGGCACAGATCATGGCGCTGTTCCCGCTGATGGGACCGGGCTGCAACGTGGTGTCCTCGACGCGCCTTTACGGCGGCACGGTCACGCAATTCAGCCAGACGATCAAACGCTTTGGCTGGTCGGCCAAGTTTGTCGACACCGATGATCTGGATGCCGTAAAGAATGCCATCGACGAAAACACCCGGGCGATATTCTGTGAATCAATTGCCAATCCGGGTGGGTATGTGACCGACATTCAGGCCATGGCGGATATCGCTGACGCAGCAGGTATCCCCCTGATCGTCGACAACACCTCGGCCACACCTTACCTATGCCGCCCCATCGAACAGGGCGCGACGCTGGTTGTGCATTCGACGACCAAGTACCTGACCGGCAATGGCACGGTCACCGGCGGCTGTATCGTGGATTCGGGCAAGTTCGACTGGTCGGCGAATGACAAGTTCCCTTCGCTCAGCGAACCGGAACAAGCCTATCACGGACTGAAGTTCCACGAGACCTTTGGCCCGCTGGCTTTTACCTTTCACGGTATCGCCATTGGCCTGCGCGATCTGGGCATGACCATGAACCCGCAAGCCGCGCATTACACGCTGATGGGGGTTGAAACCCTATCCCTTCGGATGGAACGCCACGTGGAAAACGCCCAAAAGATCGCTGCCTGGCTCGAAGCAGACGACCGCGTGGACTATGTGACCTATGCGGGTCTGCCCTCCTCGCCCTATCATGACCGGGTGAAAGCACACTATAAAAAGGGTGCCGGCGCATTGTTCACCTTTGCGGTCAAGGGTGGTTATGACGCCTGTGTCAAACTGGTGAACGCGCTTGAGATTTTCAGCCATGTCGCCAACCTTGGCGATGCGCGGTCGCTGATCATTCACTCAGCCTCGACCACCCACCGTCAGTTGACGCCTGAACAGCAAGAGGCCGCAGGTGCAGGCCCCGGCGTAGTCCGCGTCTCTATCGGCATCGAAGACGCAGACGACCTGATCGCCGATCTGGATCAGGCGCTGGCCAAGGCAACGGCCTGAGTCATGAGCGGCCACGATACCAACGAACTGGGTCAACCAATCGGTCTGCCGGTTTCGGGCGAATTCCCGCGTCCCACGCCGCCCTATACACCGATGGCAGGTCAGTATTGTTCCGTCGTGCCGCTGGACGTGAACCGGCATGCGCCCGGACTTTACCGGGCGTTTGCCAACGACGCGGATGGGCACAACTGGACCTATCTGCCCTACGGTCCCTTCGACAGGGAGCAGGATTTCGAGGATTGGACCCGCGCCACATGCATGGATGCCGATCCGATGTTCCACACGGTCTTAGACGAAGACGAAACGCCGATTGGCATGGCTTCATTTTTGCGGATCGAACCCGCGGCAGGTGTGATCGAGGTCGGCCACATTCACTTTTCACCCCTGCTGCAGCGCAGCCCGAAATCGACCGAGACCATGTATCTGATGATGCGCCGCGTCTTCGACGAGTTGGGCTATCGCCGCTATGAGTGGAAATGCGATGCCCTGAATGCTGCTTCCTGCCGTTCGGCTGAACGATTGGGTTTTACATTCGAAGGCATCTTTCGGCAGGCCACCCACTACAAAGGTCGGAACCGGGATACGGCCTGGTATTCGATCCTCGACAGTGAATGGCCGCGGATTAAGACCGCGTTTGAGGATTGGCTTTCGCCAGACAATTTCGACCAGACGGGCCAACAGCGGCAATCGCTGCAGGCCCGCAGTCAAAGCAAAGGATCACTCGGCCATCCCGAATTCCATCGACACGTTGACCGAAACTGAAATCTCACCCCCCGCGACAGGCACACCGCCCCCTTCGGCCATAGCCATCGCACGCATCTGCGGTGCGGGGTTGATTCCTCCGACCCGCTCGCTGATCTGCTGAACCTGACCCAGAGTTACATTGGCCGCCTGTGCCAGTTGTTCCGCCTTTGCAGTTGCTTCGGCAACAGCTTTAGCTCGCGCCTGCGCCTGCAGCGGTGCGGGGTCCTGCACACCAAAGCTGAGCCCACCGAAATCATTCGCACCGTCCTGAATGACCCCATCCATGATCGTGCCCAACTGTGTCAGGTCACGGACACGGACCTGCACATTGTTCGATGCCACAAAGCCGGAAATCTCGGGCCGCTCGCCACTTTGATTGTTGCGCCCGGACCAAACCGGCGACAACGACAGATCGCGGGTTTGAACGTCGCGGGATTCGACGCCCATATCCTCAAGCCGTTTCAGAATCTGCGCCACCGCATCAGATGTCGCCTGCATCGCATTTGACGCCTGCGGATCCTCGTTGGTGACACCCAATGTGATGGTTGCCATATCCGGTGCAGCCTGAACGGTGCCGGTTGCATCTACCAAGATGCGACGTTCTTCCGCATGGGCCATACCTGCGGCTGTCACGGCCAGCATTGCGGCCAGAAAAGCGATTTTCTTCAAGGTCTTCCCTCCAATATCTTCTGTACCAAGATGGGGCCGCCAGGGTTTATCAGACAAGGGGAAGCGCTGGCTTTTTCTTTCCCTCGGCGAGATCCTGCTTTAATGTCAGCCTGCGGACGAAAAGTCGTTTGCATCGATGCTGACAATTATGGTTCCTCGGGAATATGAAACCCGCCTTTGCGCTGTCTTTTTCTGCAACCGGAATATCTGTGCACCACCAATCCGATGATGATTGGTTTTGCATTGGTAAGGTTGCATTGGACGCGCCGGACCTGAATGCGCAACTTCACGCCCTGCGGGAAAAAGCATTTGCTTTGGAAAACAACCTACGGTGCAAGGTCATAATCCCGACCGAGCAGGTGCGTTTTTTGTCGGTGGACACTGACAATCAACCCTTTGGAGAAGACGCAAAGGAAAAGCTGGCCGAGGCTACGCCATATACAGTCGAAGACTTAGTTTTTGACACCACGACCGTCGGCCCCACCACCTATGTCGCCGCCGTGACGCAACAAACACTGGATGAGGCACGCGACTTTGCAACCGAACACGGTTTCATACCGGTTCATTTCACTACAGATACCGACGCCAGTTCTTTCCCTTCTGAGCCATTGTTTGGGGCTTCAGAAACTGTACCCTTTGCGACCGAGGTCAAAGATGAGGTTCAATCGGACGCAGCAGAACCAAATGTACATCCCATCGCCGCAGAAGCAGCCCCGGATGTGTTCCGATCTGCGCCGGCGGCCTCCGCCCCCACCAAAATACCCACTGAGGTATTTACAAAAAAATACGTTGTTCCAGTCGCGGCCGCACTGGGGATAGCGGCAGTGTTGGGCGCATGGGCGCTGATCGGATCAAACGACGAGTCACAAACAGCCGAACCGGAAACGGCACAGGTAGAAGACGCCCTGCCCGCACCCACCCCTCAGGCCAGTGTCGAAACCGAGAACCCGACCACGCCCGGAGTGCCACCTGCCGAAACGGCTGAGCTTGATACCGACGCCACCCTTTCTGAACAGGACGCACCTGCCCAAAACGAGAATATTCAACCCGATCTTTCGCCCACGGACACAGCCATTCTCGAGGCGTTGAACATCGCCCCGACAATCGTGGAAGAGGTTGCCCGCGACCCTGTGATCCAAGCAACATCAGCCCAACCCGGCCTTGAGATCATCGCGCCCGATCCCCTGTTACCCCCGGCTTTCCCCCCCCAGGATGAGCCGTATCTGGTTTCGGTCGACAACTCCAACCTGTCGACTGACGCCGTTGCCCTGCCCGCGGCACAAAGCTTTGACACAGATGAACCCTTTGAACAGGTTGCACTGGCTAGCACCGCCGGCGCCCAGTTCGAGCTTGATGATCGCGGCCTGGTCACACCCAGCGCTGAGGGGACGCTGAACCCGGACGGTATTGTCGTCTATCTCGGGCGTCCTTCGAAGACACCACCCGAGCCACCTGTCCGGTTCGAAGAGGAACCCACACTTGAGGAAACTCCTGACAGGTTGGCCGGGCTGCGCCCAAAGCCCCGCCCCAGCGATCTGATCGAACAGTTCGAACGTCAGCAGCTGGGCGGACGAACACGTGAAGAACTGGCGGGACGGCGCCCCAAACTGCGCCCTGCCTCACTGCAACAACAGCCCCAGATTGACTATACCCCCACAGCGCTGGCGGTGGTGCGCGTGCCGCGACCAAAATCCCGCCCGGCAGGTCTTGCACCACCTACCGGGACGCAAACCGCCAATCTGGGGTCAACGGCGGCCATCGGTCAGGTCGAGGCCGGGTCATTCCAACCCAAAGCCGTTGCTCCAAAGATTCCGTCTGCCGCTTCGGTCGCGCGTCAGGCGACAATCGACAACGCGCTAAACTTGCGCAAACTGAACCTGATCGGGGTTTATGGAACACCCGCCAACCGCCGCGCGCTGGTGCGGCTGCCTAGCGGTCGTTATAAGAAGCTGAAGGTCGGTGACAGGGTGGACGGCGGCAAGGTCATCGCAATTGGTGACAGCGAATTGCGCTATCAGAAAAAAGGCAGGAACCTGACGCTGAAGATGCCGCGCAGCTAACGCGGACGCGAACGCCCGCATTATGCTTTAACACACGAACTCAAGCCGCTGAAATTTCGCCGCTTTCGATCTGTTCGCGTTCGATAGATTCGAATAGGGCCTGAAAGTTTCCCTCGCCAAACCCATCGTCGCCCTTTCGCTGAATGAACTCGAAAAAGATCGGGCCGATCACGGTTTTCGAGAAGATTTGCAGCAAGATTCTGGTCTCGCCGCCATCCAGAACACCTTCGCCGTCAATCAGAATGCCGTGCTTCATCATACGGTCCAACGGCTCGTCGTGGTCGGCAACCCGTTCCTTGGACATCTCGTAATAGGATTTGTTCGGGCCAGGCATGAATTTCAAACCCTTCTCGGCAATCGCGTCGGTCGAGGCATAGATATCTTCGCTGCCCACTGCGATATGCTGGATCCCCTCACCTTTATACTTGTTGAGATAGGACACGATCTGCCCGGTTTCGCCCCGATCTTCGTTGATCGGAATGCGAATGCGTCCACAAGGCGACGTCAGGGCGCGGCTGAATAGGCCGGTAAATTTGCCCTGAATGTCAAAAAATCGGATTTCGCGGAAGTTGAACAGAGTTTCGTAGAATTCGAACCACTTATCCATATTCCCGCGATAGACGTTGTGCGTCAGATGATCGAGGTAATAGAAACCATCGCCACGCGGCTTGGACTGTGTGGTCCAGGTGAACTCTTGGTTATAAGGCGAAGTGTCGTGGTACTGATCGATGAAATAGATCAGCGAGCCACCGATCCCCTTGATCGCCGGAACATTCATGACCTTGTCCGCCGCATCATAGGGTTCTGCACCTTTGGCCACAGCGTGTTCATAAGCTTTTTGCGCGTCCACAACGCGCCAGCCCATCGCAGAAGCACAGGGGCCATGTTCTGCAGCAAAGCGGGCCGCAAAACTTTCAGAGTCAGCGTTGAGGATATAGGTCACGTCACCTTGCTGCCACAGCTCGACCGTAGGCTTGTCCTTGTGGTGGCCAACTTTTTCATAACCCATTCTGGCAAACAGGTCGCGCAACTCCTGCGGATCGGGGTGGGCGAACTCTACAAATTCAAACCCGTCCGTACCGACCGGATTTTCTTTGCTGATCACAGATTTCGGGGCGTTGTGGGGGAAAGGACCCATGGCGCGTCTCCTTAAAACAGGAATTTCTTTGCTGATTCCAAAATATGCCTTAACTGGCGCTGTTTCTGCGCATAGTTTTCGTGTAAAATAGGCAAGAGTGCGCAAATTCCGCATGTTTGCGCGAAATTTTGGAGATTTTCCGCATATGTTGGATTCCACCGATATGCGCCTGTTATCCGCTTTGCAGGTGGATGCCCATCTGACTGCACATCAACTGGGTGAGATGCTGAACCTGTCGCCCAGTCAGGCCGGGCGGCGGCGGCAACGGCTGGAGGCCGAAGGATACATCACCGGATACGCGGCGCGACTGGACCCGCTGAAACTTGGGCTGCATGTTCAGGGATTCGTTCAAGTACATCTGGGCACCCACGGCCCCGAACAATCGCAAAGCTTTGCACGCATGGTGGACACGCGGCCTGAGATCACCAGCGCCTGGACGATGACAGGTGAGGCAGATTACCTGCTGCATGTCTATTGCGACGATCTAGCCGCGCTCAACCGCTTGCTTCACCAGGTGATCCTGCCGCATCCTGCCGTGGCGCGGGTTCAAAGCCAAATCGTGATGGACCAACTCAAACGCGACGCCCCGTTGCCCACCTGACCCGACCGAAAGGACCGACATGGACGACTTCCTCTATCAGGCTTCGATCTATCTGGCAGCTGCCGTGATCGCAGTGCCGTTATCGGCGCGTCTGGGATTGGGGTCGGTGTTGGGATATCTGGCCGCCGGGATCGTCATCGGACCCATATTCGGGCTGGTTGGTGCGGAAACAGAAAGCCTGCAGCATGTGGCCGAGTTCGGCGTAGTTATGATGCTGTTCCTGATCGGACTGGAGCTTGAGCCGCGCGCGCTTTGGGACATGCGCGACAGACTTTTGGGGCTAGGCGGCTTGCAGGTCGGTCTGTCAACTGCCGCCATTGCTGCTGTTGCTATTTATGCGAACCACCCATGGTCAGTGGCGTTGGCCGTTGGTCTGACCCTATCGCTATCCTCGACGGCGATTGTGCTACAGACCCTGTCCGAAAAAGGGTTGATGCAGACGAACGGAGGCCGCGCCACGTTTTCCGTGCTGCTGACGCAGGATATCGCAGTGATCCCCATTCTGGCCTTGCTGCCGCTGTTGGCGCTGCCAGCCATGCCACATATCGAAAGCGACGGATCGATTGACCGCGGCGCGAAGGACTTGCACGACACGGCGCATCACAGCTTATCTCTGGTCGAGGGCCTGCCCGGTTGGGCCGTCACGCTGGTCACCCTTGGTGCCATCGCGTTTGTGATCCTTGCCGGCGTCTACCTGACGCGCCCCCTGTTCCGTTTCATCCACGCCACCCGCCTGCGCGAGATGTATACTGCGCTGGCCCTGATGATCGTCGTTGGGATATCCTTCTTGATGACCCTTGTTGGTCTGTCCCCCGCCCTGGGCGCTTTCCTGGCAGGCGTTGTTCTGGCCAGCTCGGAATTTCGGCACGAAATGGAAAGCGACCTTGAGCCCTTTAAGGGTTTGTTCCTAGGCCTGTTCTTCATCACTGTTGGTGCCGGAATTGACGTCGCCTATTTCTTCAACGACCCGCTTGAGCTGATCGGACTGGCGCTGCTGGTCATTCTGACAAAGGGGGCCATCCTGTATTTGGTCGGGCGCGCCTTCAAGCTGCGCGGGCGCGATCATTGGCTATTCACGCTGGGTCTGGCGCAGGCGGGTGAGTTCGGATTTGTCCTGCTGGCCTTTTCCACGCAGCAGAACGTAATCCCACCTGATTTGTCGCAGAAACTGCTGATGATTATCGCCCTGACCATGCTGATCACTCCGCTGTTGTTCATCATCTACGACCTTCTGTCCCGTCGGATCAGGGAGAATACCCCGCAGGTCGAACCTGACGAGATCGACGAAAAAGGCCCGGTGATCATCGCGGGCATTGGACGTTTTGGTCAGATCGTGAACCGGTTGGTGCGGGCCAGTGGGTTCAAGACCATCGTTCTGGATCATGATATCGAGACCATTCAACTTATGCGCCGCTTTGGCGTCAAAGGCTTCTTGGGCGATCCGACACGGCCCGAGTTGTTGCGTGCAGCGGGGCTTGATAAAGCCGCCGTTCTGGTTGCTGCAATGGACGACCGCAAGACTGTGACCCGTCTGGTCAGCTTTGCACGTCGCCAACGCCCGGATCTGCACATCATCGCGCGCGCGCATGACCGCACCCATGTGTATGAACTGTACCAGGCGGGCGCGAATGATATCGTGCGCGAGATGTTTGACAGCTCACTGCGCGCCGGTCGCTATGTGCTCGAGAATATCGGCCTCAGCGAATATGAGGCCGCACAAGCCGAGCAGACCTTTTATCATCACGACCGAGCCTCGATCCGGGATCTGGCCGAGCTTTGGATTCCCGGCATGCCGACGGCGGAAAACAAGAAATACATCGAGCGCGCCCAGCAATTCGAGAAAGACCTGGAAACCGAACTGCTGGAACTGGCTGAGAAACACGCTCAGAAATCGGCCTGATCCTTTTTGGCGGATCAAACCGTCCGGTTCAGCCGCCGGACACGCCGGCTTCAGCAAAGGTTGCCATACCTGAATGACAGGCAACCGCGCTTTTGAGGATATTGATCGCCAGCGCACCGCCCGACCCTTCGCCCAGGCGCAGCCCAAGGTTCAACAGTGGCTGTTTGCCCAGCTTCTCTAATACCGCACCGTGTGCGCCCTCGGCACTTTGATGGCCAGCTACGGCGTGATCCAAAGCCCCGGCAGACACATCGGCCAGACAGGCCGCCGCAGCCGAGCAGATGAAGCCATCCAAAATGACCGGAATACACAGAACACGGGCTGCTGCGATCGCTCCAGCCATGGCCGCAATCTCACGCCCGCCCAGACGGCGTAGGATCTCAAGCCCGTCACCCGATGCAGCGTGCAAGGCCACGCCCTCGGCCACCACGCGGGTTTTGTTCGCCAACCCGGCGTCATCCACACCGGTGCCACGCCCTGTCCAGTCCGAGGCTTCTCCCCCGAACAGAGCGCACGCGATTGCAGCAGCCGGGGTTGTGTTGCCGATCCCCATCTCTCCGACGACTAGCAGGTCGGACTTGGGGTCAACAGCTGTCCAACCGGCGCGCAAGGCGGACAACAGGTCTTCCTCGGACATCGCCGGGCCTGCGGTGAAATCCGCCGTTGGCCGGTCCAATTCCAATGCATGCACATCCATGGTGGCCCCTGCGGCCTTGGCCAATTGGTTGATTGCCGCACCGCCATGTTCAAAGTTCATGACCATCTGCACGGTCACATCTGGTGGAAAAGCCGACACACCCTGCGCCGTCACCCCGTGATTTCCTGCAAACACGATAACCTGCGGTGCCAAGATTTGCGGGCGGGCATCGCCACGCCAACCGGCATACCAGATCGCCAATTCCTCAAGCCGCCCCAGCGCGCCGGGCGGTTTGGTGAGCTGTCCGTTCCGGTCAGCCGCGCCCTGCAATGCGGCATCATTCGAACCCGGCGCCTGACTCAGGGCGTCGCGGAGTGTTTTCAGGTCATTAAGTTCGGGCAGCATCCAAAGCCTCGTTGCATCAGAGTGGTCCTGTGTGTTTAACCGAAGCGTCCGATCCAACAAGACCCCGAAAGGCGCGGGAGTGCATAAAAACGACACCAAGCTGTTTTCCGTGTGGGATATACCACTAGCGCTGGTCTTGCTGACCCGCCTACCGCTGCCGCGGCTACCGGAAAACACCTTTGCACGGCAGGCCAGCGCCGCCTGGGCGTTTCCCGTGGTCGGTTTGACTATAGGGCTGCTGGCTTGCGCGGTTGGTTGGGCCACGATGGCTTTGAATTTACCCGCTATGGTCAGCGCGGTTTTCCTGGTTGCGGTTCTGATCATGACCACCGGTGCGATGCACGAAGATGGTTTGGCCGATACCGTAGACGGACTTTGGGGTGGGTTCACCCAGGAGCGCCGATTAGAAATCATGAAGGACAGCCATATTGGCGCCTATGGTGTTCTGGCTCTGATCTTCACGCAGTTGATACGCGTCGCTTTGATTGCAACCCTGTTAACGGCAAGCAACTATGCCGCAATCCTTGCGGCCTGCATCTTGTCCCGCGCGGTTATGCCGGTTCTGATGAATGCCCTGCCAAATGCGCGCAATAGTGGTCTGAGCCACTCGGTCGGAGGGCCGCGAGGTGTGACGGTTGCATCGGGTTTTGGATTGGCTTTGCTAGGCGCGGTACTTTTGATGGGCGCTGCGGCCATTCCACCAACTTTCGTCGCTGCGCTGGTTGTTGCGGTGCTCGCCGGGGTCGCAAAGGCCAAAATCGGTGGTCAGACCGGTGATATCCTAGGGGCTTCGCAGCAATTGGCAGAACTGACATTCATGACCGCGGTCGTAGCCGCGCTTTAGGCCGTACCACCGGTTTCGATACGCAGCGTTTCGCCGCAGTGCTTGCAATGTACCGCGTCAGGATCATGCCGATAAAGGCCACAGCTGGGGCACTTGTGGCGCACTTTCTGCGGCATGAAAACGGCCTGCGCCAGACGCACGAACAGCGCCACACCCACAACCATTATGAAAACTGAGAACAACTTGCCTGCCGGTGTCGCCAAGGTGATGTCGCCGAACCCTGTCGTCGTCAGCGTCGCCATGGTGAAATAAAGCGCATCAATATAGGCATGCGGGCTGCTATCAGGAATGAAGAACACCAGAACCGCCGTTGAGGTCGCGAATACGAATACAAGCAGATTGATCGCCGCGATGACGGCATCCTCATGCGTTCGGAAAAACTGACTGTCACGCCGCAAATCCCGCAGCAAGTGATAGGAATGGATCAGGCGCAACGCGCGCAATATTCGCACGAAGGCCAAGTTTCCGGGCAAGAACGGCTCAAGCAGCAGCGAGGCGATCACGACGATATCGGCCAGTGTGTAAATCTTGCACAGAAGTTTCCAGCGGTCTTTCGAAATCCATAACCGGGCCAAAAAATCCAGCAAGATGAGAAACCCGACGCACAGACTGGCAAGCGTGATCCCCGGCCCATGCGGCACATTCGCCGTGGACACGAAGAACACGATCGACGCGGCGTCAAACAGGATCAAGCCATAGCGGAACCAGACCGAAATCGGGTCATGCGCGATGTACAGAAACTTAACGGTTTGCTTTATCCTGGTCATGTATCCGCCTCTGACTACTGGAAAATTAGCGGCAAAAGCGGATTTCACCAAGACAAGACACAAAAAAGGCCGCCCCCTTTTCAGGAGCGGCCCCAATTTCAGAATTGCCAGATATCAGGCGGCAGCAGCGCGCGAGGTCAGCACCTCATCAACTTGCTTGGCGGCCGAAACCTCACCGGCGCCGGACACAGCGGCCACTTCGCGGGTCAGACGCTCTAGCGCGGCTTCGTACAGCTGACGCTCGGAATAGCTCTGCTCGCGCTGATCGTCTGTGCGGTGCAAGTCGCGCACCACTTCGGCAATCGAAATCAGATCGCCCGAGTTGATTTTTTGTTCATATTCCTGCGCCCGGCGCGACCACATGGCGCGTTTCACCTTGGCCTTGCCCTTGAGCGTCTTCATCGCCTGGCTGATGACATCGGGCGAACTGAGTGACCGCAAGCCGGACTCGGTGACTTTGTTGGTCGGCACCCGCAGGGTCATTTTGTCTTTTTCAAAGGAGATAACGAACAGCTCAAGCGAATATCCCGCGACTTCCTGCTCTTCGATCGAGATAATCTGACCCACGCCATGCGCAGGGTAGACAACATAGTCATTCGGGCGGAACTCAAGCTTTTTCGACTTAGACATACAGGTTCATCCTTGGTTATAGAGTAAGATGCGGACAACAAAACAGCCTAGCCGGTGCCATTTCGGCCCCGTCAGGTGGCTTGTTTGTCAAAAAATCAGAACTCCAAAGCACACATACTTACGGAGTACATCCCCATCTCATTCATCATTCAGCTTTCGATTATATCACAAAATTACGACATCTGAAAGGGCACGCCCAAAAATGGCCGTGAAACCTTATAAGTTTCAAAGCGTTGCAACTTGTTTCTACACCTGAACCGACAAGTTCAGAGAGCGAATCGCTTAGCCGCCTTCGCCGGGCGCTTCCGAGAAATACTTCTCCATTTTACCCTCTTCGCCGTCGCGCTCTTCGGCCTCGGGCAGCGGGTCTTTCTTGGTCACGATCACCGGCCATTGTTCCGAGTATTTCCGGTTGAATTCCACCCACTGGTCCATCCCCGGCTCAGTGTCAGGGCGAATGGCGTCAGCGGGGCACTCGGGCTCACACACGCCGCAGTCGATGCATTCATCGGGATGAATGACCAAAGTGTTCTCACCTTCGTAGAAACAATCCACCGGGCATACTTCGACGCAGTCGGTGTATTTGCAGCCAATGCAGTTTTCGGTGACAACATAGGTCATAGTGGGAATCCCGTTTGCGGTTTGGGCGTTTAGCTAATCCAGTATTATACTGTCTTCAAGGGCGGATCAGCCCCTAGTGGTACGAGAAAGATCAAGCGCGCGCCGATCTTTCTTGGTTGGACGACCTTTTCCTTCGAATCCGGGGTTTCCGGGCGGCGCGTCCTTCTTTTCGGTCATATCGAAGTACAGTGTTTGCGCTTCGGGTGCAGGGCCGCGTCGTTCGCCCAGCTTTTCCACGCGAACGACGCGTACAACTCGCCCTTGCGGGAAGGTCAGAACATCACCGGGTTCTACAGCTTGCGCTGGTTTCAGAACCCGGTTTCCGTTCAACCGAACATGGCCGCCGCTGACCTGTTTAGTGGCCAGGCTGCGGGTCTTGAAGAACCGCGCCTGCCAAAGCCATTTGTCGATCCGCAGCTTGGCCTCAGCCATCGGCGTTTAGTTACCGTCTTTCAAACCCATGAGCGCAGCTGCAAACGGGTTATCGGGGTCGATCGCCTTTTCTTTCTTGGGCGGTCGGGAGGAGAAGGTCTTGGCCCCTTGCGGCTTGCCACCCTTCTTGCCCTGCGGTTTGCCGCGACCATCCTGCGGTTTACCGCGCGGCTTGCCTTTGCCCTGCCCCTGCCTCTGTTCACGACGCGGGCCACGGTTGGCCTGACGCTGACGACCCCAAGTGAACGTATAGAACACCTCGACCTCGGGTTCATCCGTTGCCGGAGCCTCGGCTGCCGCCTCGGTGCTGTCGGTGGCCTCGGCTGGCGCCTCGGCGGGGGTGGCGACCTCTTCGGTTGCCGATTCTGGTGCCGGGGATTCTTCGACAGCGGGTTGCTCGACCGCATTGGTCTCAGGAGTTTCGGCAGGTGCCGCTTTCACCTTTTCACGCTCGCCACGCTCGGCTTTATAGCCCAGCCCCTGCATAAGGTCAGCGAACTGTTCCAGCGTCATACCGGTGATCGACAGCATGTCGGGCTTGGCTTCAAACCCGCCACGGCTGTCTTCGGCGCGCAACATGTCGGCCAGACGTTCCAGCATGTCGATCCGGATCGAGCGCTCGCCCGCATCGCGGTAGCCACACATGGTGTCGTACCCTTCGGGTGCATCCTTCGCGACCGGTACGGTGACAAGACCCGGAGGCGGTGCTTCGGGGAATTCCTGCAGCCCATTGGCCAGAGCCCACAAAACCAGACGCAGACGCGTCGGCGCAGGTTTCAGCAGCAGCGGCATGAAGATGGTGAACTGACCGAACCGGATGCCGTGCTTGCGTAGCGCGCCGCGGGCGTCCTGATCCAGATCCTTGACCTCTTGCGCGACGCCTGCACGCGGCAGCACGCCCAGTGCCTCGACCATGCGGAAGGCGAAGCCTTTGGCCACTCCGGACAGTTCCTCGTCCCGCGACAGGTTCAGCAACGGTTCGAACAACGCGGCCACTTTACGGTCGATGAAATGCTGCAGACGGCGCTGCACTTTCTGCTCAACCTCTGGGCCTGCGGCCTCATCCACAAACACCTCGACCATCGGCTTGAGCGGTTCAGCCCCGGCAACCAGTTTGCCAACGGCATATTCGCCCCACATCAGGCCGCCCTGATCGGTAAAATCAATTTCGGTATCGGGCGCATTGTAGAAGCGATCGGCGCGCAGATGGAATTGCGGCGCGAGTGCTTGCAAAGAGGCCGATTTCAAAGCTTTCGCCTCGGTTCCTTGCGCGCTTTTGTCCGGGATAAACCGGAACCCTTCCAGACGACCGACGAATTCGCCTTCGACGGTCACTTCACCCTTGTCATTTACTTCGGCCAAAAGGGCCTCCTTCTGTTTGAGCCGGCGCAGCAACACTGACGTGCGCCGGTCCACAAATCTTTGAGTCAAACGATCATGCAATGCGTCTGACAGCCTGTCTTCTACAGTGCGTGTTTCGTCACGCCAATGTGATTCGTCATGCACCCAACCGTTTCGCTGCGCAACATATGTCCAGGTGCGAATATATGCCAACCTTTTAGACAAAGCATCGATATCTCCGTCGGTTCTGTCGATCCGGCGGATTTGCCGCGCCATGAAATCATCTGGGATCGAACCGCGTTCATGCAAGTGGCCATAGATCACTTCGAGCAGGCTGGCGTGTTCCGCGTGGCTGATGCCGCGAAAATCGGGGATTCGGCACACATCCCACAACAAACGGATCGATTGACCATCACTGGCACGGGCGGCAACCTCGGTCACTTGCGAGAGCGATTTCAGCACATTCAGATCGTCTGCAGGCCGCGCCTTGACCAGGTGTTCGTCATTCGGGCTGACCTCAAGCGAGTCGATCAGTGCGTCAATCGAGCCAAATCGCAAAGCAGCATTCCGCCAGTTCAGCTTTTTCATCGGCGTAAAGCGGCTGTCCATGATCGCCTGCGCCACGCCGTCTTCCAGCGGTGGGGCCTCACCGGTCACGCCAAAAGTGCCGTCCGACATGCCGCGCCCGGCCCGACCTGCGATCTGCGCCAGTTCGTTCGGGGCTAGAGGGCGCATTCTGCGTCCGTCAAATTTGCTCAGGGACGAGAACGCCACATGGTTCACATCCAGATTCAACCCCATCCCGATGGCATCGGTGGCGACCAGATAGTCGACCTCGCCATTCTGATACAAATCGACCTGCGCGTTCCGTGTGCGCGGGCTGAGGGCGCCCATGACCACGGCCGCACCACCCTTTTGGCGGCGCAAAAGCTCGGCAATCGCATAGACATTATCAACCGAGAACCCGACAATTGCGCTGCGCGATGGCATGCGGCTGATTTTTTTGGATCCTGCATAGACCAGCTGCGACATCCGCTCGCGCCGAACAAACTGTGCCTCTGGAACCAAAGCCGCGATGGAACCGCGCATGGTGTCCGAACCCAGAAACAGCGTTTCGCTCGTACCGCGTGCGCGCAGCAGGCGGTCGGTGAAGACGTGACCGCGTTCTGGATCGGCGCACAGTTGGATTTCGTCGATGGCAACGAAATCTGCGCCCATACCTTCGGGCATCGCCTCGACCGTGCAGACCCAATATTGGGCGCGGGGCGGCACGATCCGTTCCTCGCCCGTGACCAGTGCCACGACAGACGGGCCGCGAATGGCGACGATCTTGTCATAAACCTCTCGCGCCAAAAGACGCAGTGGCAGACCGATCACTCCGGTCCGATAGCCCAGCATCCGCTCGATCGCGTAATGGGTTTTACCTGTGTTGGTCGGGCCAAGTACGGCCACAATTCGGGATGACCCGCTCACCTTTGCCCCCTGCCTCGGTTCTTTAGAGGGCCGAACCCTCGACCTGAGGCTTCAGTCGATTCACCGCATTGGTTACTTCTTCATGATGAGGATGTATAGCCAGTGCACGCTCATACGCATCCAGTGCCTTGTCGGGCTGTTCGATGACCTCAAAAATCAAGCCAAGCCCGAAAATGGCCTCGTAATTGTTCGGGTTCAGAGTCAGCGCGTGTTCCAGATCAGCGGCGGCCATGCCAAAGCGGTCCATTCCAAAAAACGCCGAGGCACGCAGGTGCCACCCTTCAGCAAAGCCGGGCGCATGGTCGGTCAGGGCCGTAAGGTGTTCAACCGCGGTCAACACATCCCCGTCATCCAGCGCCTCGCGCCCGCGTTCCAGCAACAAATCCGCCGAGGCCGAGCCCGATTGCGACCACAGAGCTTTGAGTTGACGGTCGATACCAATCGCCTGTTCCGGCGTGGAAAGCGCCAATTGCTGTAGCAAGGCGTCCTCGTCACGCGAATCCGCCTGTTGTGCCACCGAACTGGTGGAAAACATGACCGTGACAAAAAGTGCCGTGACGGTACGTTTGAGATTGTTGATTGCAATGCCCATAACAATGTTCAGTGTAGCGTTGCGACCGGGGATGTCCATTCACGGCGCAGAAACAAAATGAGGAACACCATGAGCGACATTCTTGAAAAAGCCGCAGCCGCGCTGAACGAAAAGCTGTCCGGCGGCGATTTCGACGCATCGGCCAAATTTGCCATCGCCGATCTGGGTGCTATCGTACTGGACGCGGACGGCGCACGTGTCAGCGATGACGACGCAGATGTCACCCTGAGCGCAGATGCGGATACGTTCGAACAAATCCTCAGCGGCGACCTGAACCCCACCGGTGCGTTCATGTCGGGCAAGCTGAGCGTGGATGGAGACATGGGTATTGCCATGAAACTCGCCTCGGTGCTGGCCTGATGAAGTTCTCGCCGGCCCCTTTCTTTGAAGACGTGGCCGGCGGACCTGCCGGTGGTGCGGCCCATTGGGTGACGACTGCGGACGATACGCGTATCCGTGTGGGTCACTGGTACCACGAAGGTGCAACAAACGGCACGGTGATGATGTTCCCCGGTCGGACGGAATACATCGAAAAATACGGCAACACGGCGGTTGAATTTATCGACCGTGGGTTTGCCTTTCTGGCCGTTGACTGGCGCGGTCAGGGGTTGGCAGACCGTTTGCTGGACGATCCCCGGGTCGGCCATGTCGATCAGTTCACCGACTATCAACAAGACGTGCATGCCGCCTTGGAACTTGCCGCCCAACTTGATTTGCCCAAACCCTGGTACGTGATCGGCCATTCGATGGGCGGCGCAATTGGTCTGCGCGCGGTGCTGGAGCGAGACGTTTTTGCAGCCTGCGCCTTTACCGGCCCGATGTGGGGGATCTTTTTCACACCGATCATGAAACCGCTCAGCAGGTTGACGGCCTATTGGGGGCCACGAATTGGGCTGGGTGAGAAAACGCCTCCGACCACGTCGCTGGAAAGTTACGTCGCCTCACAACCCTTCGAAGGCAACATGCTGACGCGCGATGCGGCGATGTATCAAATGATGAAAGACCAGCTTGAGGCGCACCCGGAACTGGCCCTTGGCGCGCCTTCGACCATTTGGCTGCGCGAAGCACTGGACGAATGCGCCTGGCTGATGGAACAAACCGCTCCCGCGACGCCCGCCCTGACCTTCCTTGGCAGTCACGAGCAAATCGTTGACCGCAAAGCGATCCGGGCGCGGATGGCCAACTGGCCCAGCGGCACACTGGTTGAAATTCCCGATGGCGAACATGAGGTGCTGATGGAGGCACCGGATGTGCGCGGCCCCGTCTTCGATCAACTGACGGCACATTTTTTGGCCGCCCATTCGGACACACCGACCTCGGCTGCTCTTTCCAGCTAAACAAAACCTCACGCAAAGGCGGCTTGTGATCCGGGCCGCCCGCGCCTAGATGTTTGCCAAAGCAGATATTCCGAGGTGATCCATGCGCGACCTTCCCTTTCCCGTCCGTGACGCAAACGCAGCCGGAGGTGCCGGCGATCTTGGCAACCTGCCGGAATGGGATCTGACTGACCTCTACAGCTCGGAAGAAGCGCCGGAACTGGACCGCGATCTGGAATGGCTTGAGGGTGAGTGCGCGTCCTTCGCCGCCGACTACGAAGGCAAGCTGGCCGATTTGGATGCCGAAAGCCTGCTGAACTGCGTGCAGCGCAACGAAAAGATCAACGCCATCGCGGGCCGCATCATGTCCTTTGCCGGTCTGCGCTATTACCAACTGACCACAGATGCTGAGCGCGCCAAATTCCTGTCGGATATGCAGGAGAAAATCACCATTTACACCACGCCGCTGGTGTTCTTCACGCTTGAGATCAACCGCATCGACGATGACGCGCTGAAAACAAGTTTTGATGCAAACGACGATTTGGCCCGTTACGAGCCCGTGTTCCGCCGCATTCGCGCGATGAAGCCCTATCAGCTGTCTGATGAGCTAGAAAAATTCCTGCACGATCTGGGCGTTGTAGGTGACGCTTGGGAACGTCTGTTCGATGAAACCATCGCCGGACTGACCTTCACCGTTGATGGTGAAGAACTGAACATCGAAGGCACCCTGAACCTGCTGACTGAACAGGACCGCTCCAAGCGTGAGGCGGCGGCACGCGAATTGGCGGCTGTGTTTCAGGACAACGTCAAAACCTTCGCCCGCGTACACAACACGCAGGCCAAGGAAAAGGAAATCGTCGACCGTTGGCGCAATATGCCCACGGCACAAACCGGTCGCCACCTTTCAAACGATGTCGAACCCGAGGTGGTCGAGGCCCTGCGCGAGGCTGTTGTGGCTGCGTACCCCAAGCTCAGCCACCGCTACTACGAACTGAAGCGTAAGTGGCTTGGTCTGGACATCATGCAGGTCTGGGATCGCAATGCGCCGCTTCCGATGGAAGACACCCGCATCGTGGGCTGGGACGAAGCCGAGAAAACCGTGATGGACGCCTATAACGCGTTCGACCCGCGTATGGGCGAAATCGCGGCACCGTTCTTTTCGAAGGGCTGGATCGACGCGGCTGTAAAACCGGGCAAGGCACCGGGCGCATTTGCGCATCCAACCGTCACCGAGGTGCACCCCTATGTCATGCTCAACTATCTGGGCAAGCCGCGCGACGTGATGACCCTTGCGCATGAACTGGGCCATGGCGTGCATCAGGTTCTGGCCGCAGATCAGGGTGAGATGCTGTCATCCACCCCGCTGACCCTGGCCGAAACCGCCAGCGTATTCGGCGAGATGCTGACTTTCCGCAAAATGCTGGACCAGGCAGAAACGCCCGAGCAGCGCAAGGTGCTGTTGGCCGGTAAGGTAGAGGATATGATCAACACGGTTGTCCGTCAGATCGCCTTTTATGATTTTGAATGCAAACTGCACGCGGCACGGCGTGAAGGCGAACTGACCCCGGATGACATCAACGCCCTGTGGATGAGTGTTCAGGCTGAAAGCCTTGGCCCCGCATTCGAATTCATGGACGGGTACGAAACCTTCTGGGCTTATATCCCGCATTTCGTCCACTCACCCTTCTATGTCTACGCATATGCGTTTGGGGATGGGTTGGTGAACGCGCTCTATTCCGTTTACGAAAGCGGGTCCGAAGAGTTCGAAGACAAGTATTTCGAAATGCTGCGCGCCGGTGGGTCCAAACACCACAAAGAACTGCTTGCCCCGTTCGGGCTGGACGCCAGCGATCCGAAATTCTGGGACAAGGGCTTGTCGATGATTTCGGGCTTCATCGACGAATTGGAAGCGATGGAAAACTGATCACTTCTGACTTTTGGTCGTCAGGAACACGGCGGCTACGATCAACACCGCCCCAAGGGCTGCAATCGGCGTGATTGCGGCCCCGAGAAACAGCGCCGAGTTGATGAAAGTGAACACGACCGAGGCGGCGAACATCAAGGTCGCTGTCAGCGTCGACACCCGCGCGGCGGCCTCGTACCACAAGTAATAGGCCAGCGCGGTCGGAAGCACCCCCAGCAGGAGCAGGAAGACCACGTCATTGGCCGTCGGAACTTGCAACGAAAACACGGCCAGCGGCAGCAACAAAACGCCAGAACATAGGAATATCCCGAAGAGGAAATTCAGACGCTCTGCGGTTGATTCCGAATTGCGCATCGCGCGGCTGCTTGAGATCAGAAATACCGCCCAGCTGAGGCCCGCACCGATTTCAAGCAGATCGCCGAACAAGGGGTCTCCGCCCCCTTGGAAATCCTGATAAACTGTTAGAAAAACGCCCAGAATTGCCAACGCTGTGGCCAGAACATCGGTGCGTGTGACGGGGGTGTCGGCAAAGAAGTACAAAAACACCAGCACGAAGAATGGCGCCGTATTTTCAAGCACTATCGCATTGGCCGCACCGGTATATTCCAAGCCGATATGGAACAGGATGTAGTTGACGATCGTCGACAGAACCGCCAGCCGAAAGTTCCAGTCGCTCAGACGGATCGACACGGCAACCCGCATCAAGCGCAGCATGCAATAGATGGCCATCGCAGCAATGAACAGGCGCGTCACCGCAATTTGCAGCCCTCCCAGATCGCTGGTCAGATAGCGCACGATGACGCTGTGTGTGCCCCAAAGGAAGGCGGCCAGAAACCCAAGCACCAGACCATTTTGAAAAAGCTTGGTGTCGGGCATCCTTCGGATCCGCTTACTTCAACTGACTGTCTTTAGAGCCACGCCGATTGATCCCAGAACGCGCTTTGAAAGCCCCATCCCGTTCCTGCTGGCAATCCAGACACAGCTTGACGCCCGGCAAGGCCAAACGCCGTTTCTCGGGGATCGGTTCCTCGCATTCGGCGCAATGGGTCAGGCTTTCGCCCACTGGCTGTTTTTGCGCCTGCATCCGGGCAAGCTCATCCGAAATGGATGCTTCGATCTGTTCACTCACTGCGCCGTCACGCGCCCAACCGCCTGCCATGGCGTCCTCCTGATCAGGTGCACGCCAGATTAGCCGAGCCGGACGCGACGTGGCAAGTCAGAGGGAAACCGCCCCTTCCAGCACGCGATCGATCATCTCCTGCGTCCCGCGTGAGAATTCAAGCGGACATGGGTATTTGACACCTTCGCGCACGGATCGGCAAAACGCCTCGACCTGCAACTTGTAATGGTCATCCCCGGGAAAGCGCGTGACCTGAACCTCAAGCCCCGGACGGTGCAATTCCACGCGCGCCTCACCAAAGACGCGCGCGTTGAACGGAGCGGTCAGGCGAATAACGCCACCTTCGCCGTGAAACACCATCTCTTGATGCGGATGCATGCGGATCGAGACATAGGCGGAATAGGTAAAATCCGGAAATTGTGCGCGAATTTCCGTGAAGGTGTCGATCCCGTCCTGCCAACGAATGGCCGACTCCACCCGTACCGGCTCCTGCCCCGTCGCAAATCGCGCGCCGCCGATCACATAAACACCGATGTCGCGCAGCCCGCCACCGCCGGTCTCGGCACGATTGCGGATGTTTCCGGTATCCGCGCGATTGTCGAAACTGAAGGCACCGGTCACATGCACCAATTTGCCGATGGCCCCATCGGAAATCAACTTTCGCACCAATTGCCACTGCGGATGATGGACGATCATGTAAGCCTCGGCCGCCAGCAGCCCGGTCTTATCCCGTTTTTTGATCAGGGTGTCGAACTCGGCCCCGGTCATGGCCATCGGCTTTTCACACAGTACATGCTTGCCCGCTTCTAGTGCCTTCAGACTCCATTCCACATGCAGGTGGTTGGGCAAAGGAATATAAACAGCCTCAATCTGAGGGTCCGCAAGCAACGCGTCATAACTGTCATAAACCACCAAGTCAGAACAAAAGGCCCGAAACGGTTCAGCCTTGGCTGCGTCTGACGTGGCCAGCCCGGCCAGACGCGCGCCGTGGGCCGCATGAATCGCCGGTGCCATGAATTGCCGCGCGAATTTGGCAGCACCCAGAACGCCCCATTGAACTGGTATATGCATAATTTCCTCCGACATGTGTAATCAGGGGCGATCCAATCGTTATCGCTAACAGCCCCATTTCCTGACCTTCTAGCAACCATCCGACGTTAAGTCAGGCTTTTATCTGCATGGAACCTTCGTAGTCTGCCCCCAATGGTTGAAAGGGAGTGAGAATGAAACGGGTCCTCAAGTGGATTGGCGGTCTGCTGTTGCTTGCAGTTGTGGTCGGTGCCGTCGTGTTTTTCGGATTTCTTCCGTCTTACATTGAAGCTGATCGGAACAACGTGATCGCCCATGCCCCCTATGCGGTGTCCGACGATGCCGCCGCATTGCACGAAACCCTGATCGTCGGCGACTTACACGCGGACCCCCTGTTGTGGAGCCGTGATCTGACCGAACGCGGTACACGTGGGCAGGTAGATATCCCACGACTGATCGAGGGGAACGTCGCGCTACAGGTCTTTACTGCCGTCACCAAATCCCCTGCCGGTCAGAACTATGACGCGAACTCGGCTGAGTCTTTTGATAACATTACCCTTTTGGCCATCGGACAGTTGTGGCCATTGCGCACGTGGGACAGCCTGAAGGAACGCGCCGTCTATCAGGCGGAAAAGCTACATCAGTTCGAAGCGGCCTCGGACGGGCAGCTGAAAGTCGTCAAGACAAGGGCTGACCTGGACGCCGTGCTGGCTGCCCGTGCGGCAGGCCAACCCGTTGTCGGAGGCATCCTGGGCATTGAAGGCGCGCATGCGCTAGAGGGCGATCTGAACAATCTGGACGCTCTGTTCGACGCCGGCCACCGAGTGTTTGGACTGCACCACTTTTTTGACAACGAACTGGGCGGATCATTGCATGGGGTGGGCAACGCTGGCCTGACAGAGTTCGGCCGTCAGCTTGTGGCAGACCTGACGCTACGGCCCGTAGTGATCGATTTGGCCCATTCCAGCCCTCAGGTCGCGCGTGACGTGATCGATATGACTGATGTTCCCCTGATCGTCAGCCACAGCGGCTTGCACGGATTCTGCCCGGTCAAACGCAATTATCCCGACGATCTGATGCAACAGATTGCCGCCACCGGCGGTGTAATCGGCATGGGCTATTGGGCGGACGTAACCTGCGGGGACATCACCCCGACCGGCATCGCCAAGATGATAAAGGCAGCCATCCAGACCGTTGGCGAAGACCATGTCTCGTTGGGGTCAGACTATGATGGCTCAGTAGAAACCGCATTTGACACATCGGAATTGGCGGCCCTGACCTCGGCATTGTTGGATCAGGGATTGACCGAAGCTCAGGTTCGGAAAGTGATGGGTGAGAATATGGTGAGAGTTTTCCAGCAACAATTGAACTAGTTGCACCTTGTGATTCAAATTGTTGAAATTTAAATGAGATTCGGCGCCGCCAAACCGGATCTTATCCAGGCTCTCAATTGATAAATCCGAATTTCGTGATCCGTTTTCCAACTCACTCCGTAACAACTTTATCGCCGGGGAGAGATACCTGACCTGTCAGCATTACTCCCGACCAAAGGCGCGCAACCGGGTGGGAGATAAACCGATATGCCAGCTAATACAGAACTACCTTCGATTACCGGAAAAGTCCTGGAACTAAGCGGGGACCCGGGAACCTTCGACCATAACGCTCATGATTTCGACATCCTTCGCGAGGCTGTTCTTGCAGCAGGTCTGGACGGAGCGTTGGCCGACCCCAACGCCGATCTGACCGTTTTTGCGCCGAAAGATGCGGCATTCATCGGATTGGCTCAGGCTTTGGGCTTTGAAGGCTCGGACGAAGCCGGAGCGATCAATCACATCGTGAAAGCCCTGACCCTTTTAGGCGGTGGCGATCCGATACCTCTGCTGACCGAGATTCTAACCTATCACGTCGTCGATGGGTCATTCACGAAACAAGAGGTCGTCAGTTTGGGTGACGGTGCGGCCATCGAAACGCTGCAGGGTGGTGAAGTGGAACTGAACCTTTCCAGCATGCCACCCAGCCTGGGCGATGCGGACCCGGGAATCGACGATCCAGGTCTTGTCGGATTCGACGTTCCCGCCTCGAACGGGATCATCCACGTTTTGGATGGGGTTCTGCTGCCGGTATCCGTGACCGGTATCCTGGGCCAGAAGAATACAGATTTCATTCTGGGAGATGACTCGGACGAATTCCACTTCACCGGTCGTGGCAAGGATTTTGTGCATGGTGGTGGCGGAAATGACGTCATCGGCGCCGGTCGCGGTAAGGATATTGTTCTAGGTGGTGATGGCAATGACACCATTTTCGGCGGTCGTGGCATGGACATTCTGCGCGGCGATGATGGGAACGACAAAATCTTTGGCGGTCGCGGCAAAGACCTGATCGATGGCGGCGCTGACGATGACTTTTTGGTCGGCGGCCGTGGGCGTGACACCTTTTTCTTCGAAGAAGGCGACGGAGAAGATACCATCCTCGACTTCGAGATCGGCAAGGACAAGATCGACCTCAGCGGCTACGACGGTATCGACAGCTTCGAGGATATCGAAGACCACATCGAAAGCGGGTTCTTCCGCACCACAATCGAGTTGGGAGATGGCGACAGCATCGATCTACTTGGTGTTGGAAACGGTCAACTGTCGGAAAGCGATTTTATCTTCGCTTAAACAAAAAAAGCCCGCCATCTACGGCGGGCTTTCTTTGCTTGGGTCCGTCTCAGACGTTGCCCAGCATCCCTTTTTCACGCGCCAATTCGCGCATTTTCTTTTGGAGCTTCTCAAACGCACGAACCTCGATCTGACGAATACGCTCGCGGCTGACATTGTACTGCGTACTCAGGTCCTCCAGCGTGACGGGCTGATCCATCAAGCGGCGCTGTGTCAGGATGTCCTTTTCCCGATCATTCAGGACTTCCAGAGCAGCCGCCAGAAGCTCGCGCCGGGCGTCCAGCTCGTCGCGGGCTTCGTAATCGCCAGCCTGATCGGCATCCTCATCCTCAAGCCAATCCTGCCACTGCATGGTGCCTTCGCCTTCGGACCCAACAGTCGCGTTCAACGAAGCGTCGCCACCGGACATACGGCGGTTCATGCTGATGACTTCTTCTTCGGTCACGCCCAGATCATTGGCGATCTGCTTGACGTTCTCGGGACGCAGGTCGCCTTCTTCCAGCGCACCAATGCGTGCCTTGGCTTTGCGCAGGTTGAAGAACAGCTTTTTCTGCGCGCTGGTCGTGCCCAGTTTCACCATGGACCACGACCGCAGGACGTACTCTTGGATCGAGGCGCGAATCCACCACATGGCATAAGTCGCCAACCGGAAACCTTTTTCCGGGTCGAACTTTTTGACAGCCTGCATCAGGCCCACGTTGGCCTCGGAAATCACCTCGGCCTGCGGCAAACCATAACCGCGATAGCCCATGGCAATCTTGGCCGCCAATCGCAGATGCGATGTGACCATTTTATGAGCCGCTTCAGTATCTTGCTCTTCGACCCAACGCTTCGCCAGCATGTACTCTTCTTCCGGCTCCAGCAGCGGAAATTTGCGAATTTCCTGCATATAGCGGTTCAGGCCGCCTTCTGGCGTCGGCGCGGGGAGATTTGCGTAATTTGCCATGATTCATGTCCCTCCGACAAATGTTTAATTCGTTAACATGGGATATGGGAGGTCGTCCCAATCCGTTCAAGAGGTACCGTTAACAGTTTGGAATTAACGATAGATAAAGGAAACCAAAGAAAGTCTTAATCACGTAACTTTACGCATTATGTCAGCGGTGCGCGAAGCTGTTCAATCAGTTTCTGCATATCTTCGGGCAATTCGGCCTCAAACCGCAGGTTTTCACCAGTTACCGGGTGTTCAAAACCCAACACAGCGGCGTGGAGCGCCTGCCGCGGAAAGGCTCTCACGGCCTCGGCTGTGGTCGCGCTGAACGCCTTGGCGGCCAGTTTTCGCTTGCCGCCGTAAACCGGATCGCCCACCAAACCGTGCCCGGCATGGGCCATGTGTACGCGGATCTGGTGCGTGCGCCCGGTCTCCAACCAGCATTCGATCAAAGCCAACCCTGCTGGTGATCCAAAAACCTCGACCAGACGTGCCCGCGTCACCGCATGACGCCCGCCATGAAACAGCACCGCCTGCCTTTGCCGGTCGGTCTTGTGCCGTGCCAGTTGCGTGGTCAGGCGCATGATGTTTCCGGGCTCGAAGCTGACGCCTTTGACACCGCGCAAACGAGGGTCATTCGCATCCGGCACGCCGTAGCAAATCGCGCGATAGTAGCGCTCGACCGTGTGCGCCTCGAACTGTGCAGCCAGACCGTGATGGGCCGCATCGGATTTCGCCACCACCAGCAGGCCGCTGGTTTCCTTGTCGATGCGATGTACGATTCCGGGACGCTTGACCCCGCCTACCCCGGACAGGTCGTCACCGCAGTGATGCAGCAACGCATTGACCAATGTACCGCTCGGAGACCCCGGCGCAGGATGCACAACCATGCCCGCCGGTTTGTTGATAACGACCAGGTCTGCGTCCTCAAAGACAATCTCCAACGGGATATCTTCAGGACCAATATGGCTGTCCTCTGCCTCATTCACGGTAATCGCCACGGATGCGCCCTCGGCCACTTTGGCTTTTGGGTCGCGCGCCTCGATGCCGTCGATCAGAACAGCGCCCTGATCAATCAGCCGGGCCAACCGCGTGCGCGAGAGGTTTTCATCGGCTGGCACATCCCGCGAAAGCGCCTTATCAAGACGAGGCGGCGGATCGGCCGCAATCTGAAATTCAATCTGGCGGGTGCCCATGACTGTCCCTTCCGAACCCCAAGAACCGCAGGAAACACCGCAGCTTCGCCTGCTGCGGAGAATGGTCATGTTGTTGACCGCGGTGATGATTGGCGGGGTTCTAGTGACATTCGCGCTGATTGTCATCCGACTAACGGACAGAACCCCCACCCTGCCCGATCAGATCGAGCTTCCAGACGGCGCCAAAGCACAGGCAGTGACAATCGGCAGCAACTGGTATGCGGTAGTGACCGATGACAACCGTATTTTGATCTTTGACAAAACAACCGGTCGCCAGCGTCAGGAAATCACCATCGAACGGTAGGGTTCAATCCTCTAGCGCCATTCGAAAGACGATCTCGGACGCGCGGCGCAGGGCGTCGTATTCCTCGGGCGTGTCGCGTCGGAATTTCTGGTCTTCTTCGTTTAGCTCAACCGGCTCAAACAGCCTTGGCCGGTCGGGAAAGAACTCTTGCTGGAATGTGACGTCTTGCTTGGTCAAATACTCATCCAGCCAGGCCCGTTCGTCCGGCTCCAGCACATCATAGCGCCGGATCATGACCGGATCACTGACCACGCGCCGACGCAGCTGGCGACTTTCCTTGCGGCCCATGGAACGTGAGACAATGCCAAAAGCTTCGCTGGCCACACGCGACTGAGATTGGTTAGCGGGCTGTTTAGCCGCCGTGCCGTCCGGCAAAGGCACGCCTATGCGCGACATGAAATCATCCACGATATGGCCTTGGACCATCTGAGCGCGATCATACATCATCGGGACAATCGTAACGCCCGGAAAAGCCTGCCGGATTTGGTCCAGTTTCGCCGAAAAGGTGAAAGTGCCAGGGTCATTCTTGATTTTCGCCAGCCTGCCCCGGACATATTCCGACGCGCTGGTGCCCATACGGCCATTCTTAGCGCGCTGCTTGTAGTCGGCCTCGAAGAAATCCGAGTAGCGGCGGCAATAGTAGGTGATCCGCAAATCGCGCGAGGGGATTTCCGCGAAAACCTGCGCCAACTTGTTCAAGTCGCAGGAATAAAACATCTCTGAAGACACTAGGCAGGTCTGATCGCTGTGCGCCTCATACTCGGATGCCATCAACGCGCGGAACGGGTCCATCGACTCATTGGTCTGATTGATGCGAAAGGCGATGATGTTGTGGCTGATCGCCAGACGTTCGCTCCCTTCCAACCGACGACGGCCCGCCTCAAGATAATGCAAGCCGACATCAGCCAGTGGGGCCTTGTTCTGACGCACATATGCCTGCAACGCAGTCGTGCCGGTCTTGGGCATACCTATATGCAGCCAGAGCATCAGAGACCTCCTGTTTTGGAAATATGCCTGCTCATTCCCTGTGACTGACCGCAAAATCCGTCGTCATCTGCTGCATGAGGTCCTGCATCTCTGGTTGCGCCCGCAGGTCCATGATCTTCTGCCTATGCAGATCGCAGGACAAATGATGCAGCCGGGCCGTTTCAGGATCTGACAGCAACTCGTAATAATGTTCGCGCTTGCGATCCAGGATGACATCGATCGAGCCATCTTCCTCGGCGTTTTGGTTCATCATGTTCCAATAGTCCATGCCAAGGCTTTCCCCCAGATGGTGGGCCCGCCCGCGCATTTTCTTGACCAGGTAGCTTTCACAGGACTTCAGCGCATAGTGATTGATCTGAACCAGATCATACCCAATGGAATCCCGTGCCGAGCGCCAACTGGCGCTAAAATACCGGTCCGGCATCAATTGTCCCGATCCATTGTACCAGTGACAATCTTCCATGGTCTCAACTGTCGGGCGTTTGGGTCGATGAACCCCCAGCGCACTCCAAAGTTCGCGCTGAAACATCGTTTTGAAACCCCAGGCTTGCGGTGGACGGTATTTCTGCTCTTGCGCCGCTCGTCGAAACTGGTCCGACAGGAATCGATCCTCATATCGAACGACACCAGCATTTCCGAACAGGCGCCATGTCATCGAAATCATCTTGGCGTCCGGGATGGCATCGGTCAGAGCGCGCAACGTGTTGTCACCGGTTTTGACGTTGATGTGTTCATCAGCGTCAATCACAACCACCCAGTCTTGCGGCCGCGCCACCTCCATCGCCAAGAATTTTTTGTAGGCGCGCTTTTGGGGGCTGGTCTGACGGCGCGAGTTGTTGTCGACATGAGTGAGGATGCCCCTTTCATCCAACCGGTTCAGCAAAGCATCCGTACCATCCGTGCAGTCGTTGGTCATCACAACCATCTGGTCGACGCCAATAGCCCGATTATGGGCCACCCATTCCAGCACAAAGGGGCCTTCGTTTTTCATTGGGGTTACGCTGATAAATCGGGGGTCCTGATCGGTCATGACTGACTGCCTGTTCATTTATTGTTGCCCCGACACTCTCGGAGGTAGCATTTGGAAATTTTGGGTAAATTACGTTCTATTGCGCTCGCAACCAAGTGAAATCCAGCCATCTACCCGCCTGCCCGTTTCAATTGATTGGTAAAGCGTTTGTAGGTCGGGCACAGATCCCTGGCTTTTTGCAGATACGCCCGGGCTCTTTCCTTTTCACCGCGTTGCAACAGAATTCGGCCGGCCTCACCCTGAACGGAAGCGGTGTCGTGATCAATTTCAGCCGCCTGAATAATCTGGTTTCGCCCCTGCTCTTCCGCGCCGTTTCGCTCTAGAAACCGGCCCATCGCAAAAATCAGAAACGGGTTTCCTGGATCACAGGCCAAAGCCTCTGCCATCGTCAAACGAGCTGAGGCGCGATCACCTTCGGCTTCGTAAAGTTCAGCCAAACGCTTGTGGTAGAGAGGATTATCAGGAACGTTCGCGGTAATATTTCGCATTATATCAACCGCCTGCGCCGCATGGAGTTCTCCCAAATGCATATTCAACACCGTTGCGAAACTCTGCACTCGGGGATCACAGTCCGGGATATCAGTCATACGCACCAGCCCGTCATGCAACTGCTTTAAGCGGTGCTGGCTGTCAAACAACCTGCGCGCTTTTTGATCCAGCGCCAAATCCGACCAGTCCAATAGAAGGAAATCGAAATTGCACGGCAAACGCACCAGTACGTTGCGTTGCGCGACGTGGGAATTGAAGTTGAACCAGGGTCTGCGGATCACCTTTTGCAAAGACCAGTCCGTCGGTGGAAACAGCCGAAGGGCAATCTGATCCCGGTACACAACCCGCGACCCGAAAACCAGAACGTCCGGCCTAATCGGTTTGGCCCAAAAGGCTTGGCTGAAGGCCTGACCGGCCTGCCAGCGCTTTCGCATTTCTCCCAGTGCAGCGGACTTTAGCGCGCATAGTACGGCGTAGTCTTCGGGCCAGACATTTGGATTCTCCAAAGCAAAATCGGCCATTTCCTTGGCCTCTGCCCATCTGCCCAGATAAAACAGGTTGAGCGCCTGCAGCAGTGGCAGAAATGCATTGTCCGCACCTGCATCCAATATCTTCGCGGCAAGCTCGAGGGACTCTTGCGTTCGGTCTTCTGCGTTCAGTCGATTCAAGTGGAAGAGAGCTTTGGCATAGATATGCGCAGCCTCGGATGCGCTCAGAAACTCATCAGACTGCTGATGGAGCCTGATCAATGCTGCTTCGTTGGCAGCCTCGATCTCTGCCTCGCTAAGCACATCGCGAAACACTACGCGTTGTTGCCCAGAGATTCTTGCAGCGGCCATCGAAAAGGCCGAAATAACAGGCGCAATCACCTGATCGGCCCGCGACATCGCATAAAGCTCGAGAAAGTCGCGCTGCGCGCGGGTCATGCCCGAGACATCCGCGATGTCCGACATTTGCAGCAGTTGCGGAAATCGCTTTTGAAACCGGGTGATCAATTCAGCCTGATCCGAAAACATGATGGCCGTTTGCCCGTCGGCTTTCTCCAGATGTGCCTCGTAAAGCTCTTCGAGTTCGATCTTGGCGGGCCAGGTTGTGTGTTTCCACGGCGAACCGTTTAGAATGTCGCCCCGTCGGATGTGATAGGCCGTCACCCCCTGCCCCGAAAGCTTTTCATCCGCCCGGTCCATGATGGCGCGGATTTCGTCCGTAAAGCCGATCTGATGGATGAAATCCCGATACCGAGGGCGGATCGCTTCGATATCCTCCCAGGGAAAGGCCAGCACTTCGAACCCTTCCTCAACCACAACCGACCGGCCCGAATTGAGGTGCGCGATCAGGCGGTCTGGGGTTTTGTCCCCCTGAAAGGTCCAAATTGGCAAAGCCTTGTCGCTGAGTTTTTCAAACGCCTTTGCACTGAGGAATTGCGCATCCATCCAATCCTGGGCAAACAGTTCCTGCGGATGATCCAGCTCGGGTGCATCCGATCCTTTCGGAAACCAATTAACCTTGTAAGTGGTGTTAAAATCCTCGGCCAGACGAATGCAGGTCAGCATCATTAGCAGGCGCGCGCCCATGCGGTCTTTGCGCTGGCCGATGAACACTCCTTTCGCAGGCGTCATTGGGACTTCTCTGCCTCAACCAATGCGGCGCGACGCATTATGCGGAACTTATGGCGCGCCTGACCCACCAACTTTGGGTGACGTTCGCCTGCCTGCGCCTCAATCGCGCGCATCACCATCGGCAACCGGCGCCGTGCGCGCATCATTTTATAGAAATCACCTGCCTCAAGCGATCCGTCCATAGCCTTCTGCATGACGGGCTTGAGGATACCCAGCTTACGCAACATAGGGGCTGCAAAATGGTTCGAAAACCATGTCTTAAGCAGCATGACATTTTCACCCTTCAGCCGAGTGACCTGCTGCCGGTCAAGGTCGAAAAACGGGTCATAGAAGACATAGGCCTTACCCGCCCGCTTCACAGTCTGCGCGGCGTCACCATATGGCAGATCCCAATCCTGCACCCGCCCGAAACGATACCGCGTTTCCCACGGGACCAATCGTTCATCCAGTGACGTCTGAGGGTTAAATGCGATCACATTTGCGCCCGGGACCAATTCAGAAAAGGTCAGCGCCCCAAAGCCACCCATCGAGGCCCCGGCAAAGACGACTTGGTTGAACTGATCGAAAAACCCTTCGGCTGCGCGTTTCTGGAAATACGTGATGATCTCTGGATCTCGATACCAGGCCTTGGTGCGCGCGAATATCCCCATATGCGACCAGCCCTCATCACGAAAGAACTTCCAACCCCAAGGTTCACGCGCAAAGGACAGGTCGTTCGCATTGGCGATATTGTCAAAACTGACAACCAGTTGCGAGGCAGAGCGTCGATGAAACAGCACCGAATGGCGTTCCAGCTTTTGCAGGAAACCGGCCCCATCTCCACCAGGATAGAGTTCGACAAACCACGGCGGTGCAGGGTCGGTCAGAATACGTTCATACCCCGTCTTGCGGTCGGGGTGATCGGGTTTCAACTGCTCTTTCGAAAGGTCGTCTGCCATGATCTTCAGATAAGATTATCCGCCAGCCAAACCCGAAAATCCACCCAGTCAGGCCGCATTTTTATCTCGGCGACCTTGGCACGGTGCCAGTCACAGGCCTTTGCGTGCAGCGCGCCCAACGTTTCGTCCGCCTTCAGCTCTGCCAACAATGGCGCCGCGCGCCGTGCGATGGGCTGAATGGATTGGTCAGCTTCTTTGTTGGCATTCATGTCCTGCCAGTAGGATTGCCCCTGATCCACTTTGATATGGTTGGTCCTCCCCCGGTCTCGCTTGATCAGAAATCCGTCCAGCGATCGAACCGAGTAATGATGCAGGCGCCCAAGTGAATGATCGAACCCACGCCAAGCGCGCCAGCCCACCTTTTCGGCCGGAAACAGCTTGCCCCCGGCGTCAGACCAGGCAATCTCACTTTCCTTGCCTTCTTCCATACCCTTTGGGCGATGCGGGCCAAACCGGGTGAATTTGCCATTGTTGCGAAACAGGGTTTTAAGTCCAAACGCCCGGCCCGAATGGTATGGAAACTCCTGATCTCCCATCGCGAAGGTTTCGGTTACGGGCCTGTCTTCAAAACTGATATTGCCGGAACTGCCAAACAGTTTCCAAGCAAATGAAATCGCATCCACCTGCTGCCCTGCACGGTTTTCGACCTCGGTGATCAACGCGTCAAAGCTGTTGTCGCCGTGGCGGATGTTCCAGAACTCATCTACATCCAGACATAACAGCCAGTCCGCTTCCTTGACCTTGGGTTGACGCCGCGCCCGACGCAGCATCTGATGCTGTGGATTGCCCCCCTCTTTCACCTCGTTCGAGACATGGGTGGCCAACCCCAACTCCTGCAGTCGGCGGGCAATATCGTCGGTGCCATCGTCGCAATCGTTGGTGAAGATCACAAAGTGATCGACCCCCAATGTTTTATGAAACGCGACCCATTCCAGCATATAGGGGCCTTCGTTCTTCATCGTGGTGAATACGGTAATGGCCTGAGACATTAATACTTCCCGACTTGCGTTGACCTTCGTCATACACAACCCAGAAGGCGCGGGCGAGACAGGAATTGGAGTAATCAGCAATCCGGCACAAACTGGTGCAACTCTACCCCGATCCAAGGGGCTAATCGCCATGAATTAAGAAGAGAATGGTGCGGTCGAGAAGCGTCTAGAACAATCGAACTAGAGCCCGTGACCCCTTATTTTTTGAGCGAAACGCCCCAGGGCAGCCTTCAGGTTTCCCTAAATGTGTGCTGTCCTAAGGGCTATTGTGTGCTGTCGCACCTGTCAAGCGGCCATAGTTTCCCTTTGAGATTGATGCGAGGTTATGCGCAATTTCCAATTTCGGCAAAAGCAAAGGAAACTCAGTTCACAAAAATTGCCGTTCCTGAAACTGTCTGCTCATCGTAAGGGTAAGCAACGTTGTCGATCATGACAAAACCGCCAGTCTGAGCGCCAGTCGAACCAATCACTACACCGTTGGCACCAACCTTGGCCGCCTGTTTCTTAAGCTCAATCACCGCGTAATCAATAGATTGTTGATCAGTCCATCCATTACCGCTGCTCGCTCGGACAAGCCCTATAACTTCATAGGAAGATTGTGGGGGCTGTGAGTACAATTTAACTTGCTCAGGATTGATGGCGGGTCGTTGCTGGCCCGTTACAACAGTGGTGCCCTCAGCACAGGCAGCAACGATGGCTACAGAAAAGATGGCAGCAGCAAATTTTGCGAGTTTCATATTCATTCACTTTCGATAATCGGCGTAGGCAATAGAACCCGAGATGCCTACGGGTGAAAGAGGTGAAAATCGGCACCCCAGACCGATCGGTGAGTGATGCATTTAGGGCACGGACTAACCTATTCGACTGGTGAATGTCAGCCGAAAGTCGGAACCCCTGCCCGCAACAGGACAAGGTAAGAACGGGTAAACTCTTCGCTGGCTGCTGTCTTTACGCGCTCAGCGACGTTGACGTTGGCCTTGGCTTCTACATAATCCAGAGCCAACACTTTTGCGTCATTCTCGGAACCGTCAAAATCAGCCATCCGGTCAGTCACGGCGGCAATCTCAACGCGAGCTTCAGAGGCCCTCAGGCCAGCCTCTCGGAGTTCCTTATGGGCTGCCCCTAAGGCGGTGATTATATCGGTGTAAGTCAATCTTATTTCTCTCTAAGACCCAGAACGCAGAGAGGCCCCAAGCGACCACCACGGGTAAACCGAAGTAGCTGCTCAGGGCCTCGTCAGGGGCGTGTTAAGGATCAGTTTAGGCACTGAGAACGGACAAAGTAGGCCAAAAGCACAAAGGTCGAACGTCTGATGAACGAGCGCGCGGATCGATTTAAACCAGCAAAATGAAAAACTCAGGGCGTTCTAATGTATTTTTTACACCAACAGCCTAGTCTCAATCACCATCCATAAATGCAGTTTTTCAACCAATATTCGCCGCTCGGCCTTCCGACATTTCAGCCATTTCGACGGCCTTGTCTATCAAGAACAACGCCTCCATCTTGGTTTTGGCTTTAAGCATAACTTCTTCGCTAACTTGGAAGCCAATTGGCCGACCTGAAGTGGTGTCACCGGAAACTTCTTTCAATGCCTCCGGAAGCGGAGCTCCTAACTGGTCCACGCTCAAATTAACTTGATTGTCGTAGATCACCAAGAACACGCCATTTCCCCAATAGGTCGCCACTTTACGCCCTTCCTGACTAGCTGACAGAACCGCTGTACCAGCTAAAGTCATGGCACTACGGAATTCACTGACCGTGCTCGTTTCATAGATTTGTTCGGCGCCTATACATTTCACCGCCACAAGCTTTGCAGCCATGGAGTGCATCGTTGAAAGCTGAATTACGTAGTTCTCAAATTCAGCTAACCCAATGAAACCGGGCAAATCTCCGAAACATTGCGGATCACTTAAGCGAACGTCCGGACTATTGCCAAAACACAACTCAAAATCCGCTTCAGCTTCCAGCACTTCGATTGCCGCTCTGCGTTCCGCTGCCATTCTATAGGCGTCAGACAACCTCTGCTTCAGATCAGAGAACTCAAAAGGCTTTGTAACGTAGTCCGTCGCCCCAACTCCGAATGCTTCGTCGATGTACTCTTTTTGCACCATGGCGGTCACCATGATAATAGGCGTGTAAGTGTAATCTGGTAATTTTCGCACTTCTTCGCAAAGAGTTATGCCGTTCATTTGCGGCATCTGCACATCCAGTAGCAAGCAGTCGAACGCTTCGTTAGGTCGTGACAGTATTTCAATGGCCTCTCGCCCACTTCTGGCGGTGACGACGTCTTTATAACCGAACGCGTCTAGAACTCTATCTAGCAACTCCAGGATGCTAGGATCGTCGTCTACAGCAAGAATACGCATAACTTTTCACCAACCTTTTACACCTCACCAAACGTTGGGCATTGCAGACTTCAGGCAACGGTTGGCTCGCGCATGATACACTCAGGGTTTTCTCATCCTCTCTTACGAAGACGGCAAAACGGTGACACAAGGTGGGCTTCCTTATGTCTGTGCATTTTTTTTAACTTGCGCAATTCTTCCCGTGCTAGAGCGCATACTGAAAAGCAAATCCCTCCAATTCTTGATGCCATTTTAACTTTGCTCCTATCAGCCGTCACGACCGCCTCGAAACACTATCGGATAGCGAAACCGCACCTGATCCATCGAGAATTTGAAAGGAATACATAAGAGAAGCTAATTTTTTCAAAATGTTGCCAGACATGGGGAAAAAAGTGGAACCTGCGGGAGAAAATAGAAGCCAAGAACTTTCTAAAGTTTTTGGTCAATTAGCGAAGGTAACCAAAGGAAGGGAGGAGATTTAGACACACCTATCCATCTATTCGGGCAACTACCGCATAGGGTTGTGGACTTGCTGAGTTGAATCTTGCCATAAGTGTGTCAGAAATATGAGTAAAATATGGACCAACCACTCAGGTATAAGCAGACATACCCGGTCCCGGAGGAGCTTCCGGAACTGACACCTGCTAACGGCACTTCAGGCGCACCAAATACTTTGGCGCGACTAGAAATATTTGCTGCCAATAGCAGTCCGCCAATGCCACGTGGCAACATTGGCCATATTCGCGCGACTACACTTAATTTTCGCAATATTTCCGAGCATGGCACCCTTCTGACAAAATACCTTGAAACCAGAAAGTCAATTTTCATTGACCAGTTAAAGTGGCAAGTTGGTGAAGCTGACGGGATGGAATTTGACCAATACGACACGCCAGCCTGTCGATGGGTTGTGTTGCATGAATTCGGTGAGGTCTTAGGAGGTGTGCGACTTCTACCCACGACTGCAGAGTGCGGGGTATACAGTTATATGCTGCGCGACGCGCAAAGAGGTATCCTTAAAGGAATACCAACTGACGTTCTATTTATTGACGCCCCGGTAAAGCGCTCTGTTTGGGAAGCATCCCGTTTCTTCGTGGCAAAGGATGTTGCATCGTCGCGCAGGCTTTCGGTTCAACAGGAGTTGTTTCACCAGATGACTACTGTCGCGATGGAAGGTGGTGCGACCAGCATCCTGGGCATCGTCCCCTCAGTCTGGGCACGGTGGTCACGGCGACTGGGCATCAATGCCTCGCCTGTCGGCGCAAAGTTTTCCATCGATGGCACCATCAGTCAGTCGGTTTTATTCAACATCCACAAGTAAATGGAACACCTCACCCACTAGATTGTCTTATTTACTCTTGGACGCCCGACGCATATTTCATTGCAACTAAGGTTGATTTTAAGACTATTGGGAAAACTCGGCTGTATTGCATTTTCGTGGGGTTTCCAGAGTCGGTGCTTAGACTTCCAACCGTTGTTCATTTCCGTAGTTTTGCGATCGTAGACTGCCCTTTAGCGCCAACAGATTGCCGAAAAAATAACGTTAAGAGAAAGCGACGCTAGTTCACAACAATAACTGGCAATTCGTTATTGAGGCCGTTGGCGCCAAATAAAGGTCAAGAAAAAGCCCCTTTCTACGAAGACTTTCTCCATTTTTGCCGCTGTTTCGGCCCACTCTCCTCATAAGTTTATCCCGTTATGAGGATATCGACGGTTCACCAGTTATGAGACATTCCACATTTGGCAGTGATCGGTTCCAAAGAAATTTAGAGCATCGAGCGCAAAGAAAGACCGCACTTACTGTACTGGCGGTTGATGATGATCCTGACATTTTGAAAATGCTCCAGTCAGCACTTCCTGAACTCGAAAACTGCAATGTGGCTGCTGCCAGTTCAGCTGATGAAGCGCTTGGGATGATAGAAGCAGCAGAATCCCCGTTCGACTGTCTGCTTGTTGACATTCAGATGCCTGGAACCTCAGGGATAGAGTTGCTTTCACAAATCCGAAACCTGCCGGAGAATCTGGAAACACCTGTCATAATGCTGACTGCACTGGATGACAGGCACAACATCGAGAAGGCATTTTTAGAAGGCGCGTTTGATTATGTAACTAAACCCTTCGACTTCTTTGAATTGCGCAGCCGTATGAACGCTGCTCACCTTCTGATGATGGAAAGAAGGAAAACCCAATCCTCATCGGCGTCGATAGAAAATCTTCGCAGTGAATTGGATTTCAACCAGAAATTCAATTTCAAGGATCCTTTGTCTATCGACGAGCAGGAACAATGCTTGGGGTATGTCGAATTCGATAACTATGTCGAGCAGCTTTCACGGAGGCGTCGATTTGACACCTGGGTCACCGCAATCAAATTTCGTGACGCCGAGTATCACTTTGATCTGAAGAATTTTGGTGATTTTCGGCGATCTGTTTCCGACATTGGATTCTGCATTGAAAGAACAACACAGGCTGCTGGAGGAATCTATTCCTATCGCGGGAGTGGCGCATTTCTCGTTGTTACACATGGGCGGGAACGCACCCTGAATATTCCGACCGAAGCTTTCCTAAACCAAGAACTAGGGACTGTTCTCAGCAACCGCTGCGCATCTGTCCATCTTAAAGTGGTGAAAGGTACACCGGTATCGCTTCGTTCTTTTACGAAGGTTGGAGCATTCGCCTCTTTGGACATGGCTATCAAAAAAGTGAATCATCGTGAGGCCAATCTCAGAAAGGGTCTGGTTACAACCTCTTCCACATTTTCAGAGCCCACACCGCATCGCAAAGAAATGGTCAACGATAGATTGTTTGATGTAGTCTTGCGTGAGCTGTACGGCGATAACACTTACCTCACTCGCCGGCAGTAAGCTAATTCTATCGCTAGGCCTGACGTCGATCAAAGGTCAGGCCCTGGAGTTTAGATATCAACTTTATTCGCGAACCCGTTCGGCATTGAGGATGAGTGGGCCACTGGTACGCATGGTGAATGTCAAAACTGGTTCCGGTAATTCAGACTCTGTAATCGAAAAATTTATTCGACGGAGCACCGAAGCCATAAGTACCATGATTTCAGTTTCAGCGTACTGAGCACCAATGCAGATTCTGGGACCATCTCCAAATGGAATGTACTGACCTCGAGGTAGTGTAGATCCCAAGAACCGTTCCGGTCGATAGTGGTCAGGAGCATCCCATAGTTTTTCGTTTCTGTGCAAAGAGTAAACTGGGAAGAACAGCGCGTCACCATTTGCAATCTTTACCCCTTTGATTTCAAGGTCGGCAGTTGCGTCTCTAGCAAAGAACGAGGCTGAAGGGTAAAGCCGCAGCGTCTCTTTTACATGGGCGCGCAGGAGTGGCATTGCCTCCAGGTCAGAAAACTCCATTGGACCTTTGGGGCGAACCGACCGAATTTCTTGTCTAACCTTAGCTTGCATATCTTGGTGCAACGCCAGCAGATAATACCCCCAGGCCAGAGCGTTGGCGGAAGTTTCATGACCAGCGACGACAAAGGTTAAAAGGTTGTCAACGGTTGTCGCTTCATCCTCGAAATCTGTTTTCAACGCCTCAATCATGAAATCGAGGAAATCCTGTGGCTCGCTGCGGCATTCGGAGCGACGCTGATCAATAACCTGTCTGGCAAGGTTCCGCATATTAGTCACCGGGGCCAGGCTGCGTAGCCAATTCTTGCGCGGCACCCACTTTGGCAAACCCATTAAATCGAAAAGAGACAAATCAGAAATGTACTCAAAATACTTGATCAGCCCCACGCGTATTTGCTCTGAACTGACTTTCTTGTTACCCGAAAAAATCACCCTGGAAATATTCGTCAACGTTGATGCAGGTGCAATTTGTGCAACATCTACGGGGCCTTCGTGTTCCGCCAATGAATCTGCAATCTCGACACCAGTCTCTGCAAAATGCCGAGCCAGAACCGGGAGGTTCCTGGCGGCGAATAGTGGAGAATACCTACGCCGCTGCTGACGCCATTTTTCCCCTTCAGAGAGTATCAACCCGTTGCCTACAGCCGATCCAATAATGTCTTTAGTGAACTTGGCTTTGGGAAACGAACGGCCCTGCCCGACAAGTAGCTCGGTTATTATTTCAGGATCGCAGATATAGTGTATGTTTAAAGGCCCACGAACATAAGTTTCACGCAGAGTTTCGGCCGGGATGACTTCAAACATGTTTCGACCAGCGGACCTTGCAAACTGAAGCAGTGTCACCGGCTTTTTTGCAAGCCTAGCCGAAACAGGAGCGACAGCGCCCTGCCCCAACTTCGTAAATTCAACTGCAGTCAAACCCCAACCCTTTTAGATTTTCTCCTTCTTTATGGCACATTAAGATAAAAAAAATTGCACTTAGCAACGAGATCGTCAATTCTGGGCGCCCCACACTGCATTTGCGCAACAAAAATTTTTCAACCTCTCACATCAGAATCTTGCGTGAAACGCCAACAATCACGGTGGCCTTCAAAGGATTAGCGCCAAACTGTGAACCCAATTCAGACCAACTAAGTCCTCATTATGCCGCTAATGGTACTGTCCAAGCGCGAAAAACGAAGACATCTAGATGACAGCCATCGACGCCAATCTGCCGGACCGGGATTCTGGTGAAACGGAAAACCGGCTTCTGCAAAACATAATAGATTATACTGCCATGAGCTTTGCGCTTCTGTGGCAGCGGCAGGCTATTTATCTGGCCACGACCATTTTGACTGCGTTCTTCTTCGATCCCGTTAACGCCATGCTGTTCTATGGGACGATCCTCATATGCGAAGCGCAAGACTTATTGCTGGCCAAACGCGTACCGCGCTTAAAGCCAGACCAGCACAAAGCAATTAGTATGATGGTTGCTTGGATTCTGTTGAACACGATCCTCAGCTCAACCGCAATCTGCCTGTATGCTGTTTCAGTTGCTTTCGCACAACCCGCCGGCGGTCACTTTACTCCAATGTTCTTCTTGTTTGCTGCCGCGTTGTTTGCTGCAATGAACAACCATCAGTTTCTGTGGGCAATGATTGTCCGTCTGACCATGTACGGCGTATCGTTCATGTTGATTGTCGTCAAAGATATCTGGACCGAACGCCCCGAGCTTTCATCTGAACTCTGGCTGCACTTCTTCACCGTTATCTTTGTAATGTACTTTCTGATTGACTGTTCGATGGTGTTTCTGAAGCTCTACCGCAGGAATTTGGAACAACTCGAAAAGCTCAAAGCAGAGCACGAAAGGACAAAAGCGGCCTACATTGCGAAAACTCAGTTCATATCGACAGTTAGCCATGAACTGCGTACGCCTCTCACTTCGATCAAGGGATCACTTGACCTAATCAACACAGGCGCATTGGGTGAAGCTCCAGAATCAATGCAAAGCCTCATTCATTTAGCAGGTAAAAACTGCGAACGGCTCGCATCCCTAATCAATGATGTGCTGGACATTCAAAAAATGGAAGCGGGCGAGATGAACTACCGTGAAGGAACTGTTGATGTACATGCGCTGATTCAGGAAGCGATTGCCTGTAACATGGGATACACCAGTGCTCACAACGTAGAAATTGTAGAAGACTTAAGGGGAAACAATGATCTGTACGTTAAAGGTGATGCCTCCCGCCTTCTTCAGGTGTTGGCCAACATTATCTCCAACGCAGCTAAATTCTCCCTTGATGGAGGCGAGATAACCGTCGGATGCGAGAAAGTCGGCGGGAATATTCGCCTCTTCGTCAAAGACCATGGCATCGGGATACCTGAGGGGTTCCATGACAAAGTTTTCGATCGCTTTTCCCAGATAGACTCCTCCGATGAACGTCACGCAGGCGGTACCGGACTCGGGATGCACATTTCAAAGGAAATTGTTGAGCATTTTGGCGGTACAATAGACTACAGAAGCAAACTTGGTGAAGGCACAGAGTTCTTTGTTATGTTTCCCGCGATAAGCGGGCACGAGGTAGGTTCCGCCGGAGCCGAGCACACCTCACTACCCTGCGCCGTGCAATCCAAGCAACTTTAGCCGAATCCCACTAAGCAGGTCACCATGCTTTTTCGAAGGAATCCCATGGTTTCAGAGCGGATTCTTCGCAGTAAAGTTAACGCCAAAACTACATGACCTCATGACAAGCTCGAAACCGCCTGCGGTAAAATGAGGGAGCCTGCATATTGCCAATGCAACTCCAAAAAAAGAAAATGCTGTTCCGGTCATGAGATCGGAACAGCAAACTCGTTACCAGGTACAATTCCGAAGATGCAGTAGATTCACAACTTTCGGCAAATAGGCCTACTACTTGCAGGCCGCGATATTTCAACGAACATCATAAGGGATGAGCTGTCCAAGCACCGAGAAATTCTCGTGTTTTGTTCGTTTTAGTTGTTCTAACTGATGTAAACCGGAAACAAAAAAGCCAATGACCGCCGGACTGTCAACATATTCAGCTTCTTCATCGATTGGGCGCACTCTATTTGAACTAATTCACTCAAGTTTTGACGCCCAACTCTGATTGTATGGTCGTCACAGTTCTTAAGCCCGTATTGCACGTTTACTTCTATATTCGCGGCTAATCAGCCTTCACAGGTGCGGCAGCTAATTACGTTGACGCACTCATACAGCCTTTTAACCAGCAGTGGAGATTCACCCTCGATAAACAGTAGTTGGTGGAAGCCATTGATGTACTTGATCGGTTGTCGGGCACTCTACTCGACGATCGGAGGCATCAGCGCACGCGTGCAGAAGCAGCGAAAGCGACTACGTTGCGCCGATGACCAAATCACAAGCCTTTAGGTGGACCAAGATCGTTCACGCCAACATGATAAATTGAAATTACACAACGAGATGAATTGTATGGTGCGGTCGAGAAGACTCGAACTTCCACGGGTGTTACCCCACAGCGACCTCAACGCTGCGCGTCTACCAATTCCGCCACGACCGCACTGCCAGTGACTTGGTAGAGGCGCGTATAGACGCAGATGATCAGGATGTGAAGAGACAAAAACACGCCAGTTTGAATTCCCCGCCTGCATTCATATCTGTATCGTCAACGTATCCTTCATCTTCCGCTCAGGAGTCTGAACATGACTACCGCAGATCCCCGCCCCGTGCTTCAGATCAACATCATTTCAGACATTGTCTGCCCCTGGTGTATTGTTGGATTTCAACAGCTTGATCTGGCCTTGAAGCAGGAAAATGTTCTGGCGCGCCTCAGATGGCATCCGTTTGAACTGAACCCCAATATGCCGCCCGATGGTCAGAACCTACGCGAGCATATCATGGAGAAATACGGCTCGACCGCGGAACAAAGCCAACAGAATCGAGATCGGCTGACGCAGCTTGGAGTCGAACTGGGGTTTGCGTTCAATTTCAATGAAGACAGCCGAATGGTGAACACCTTTGCGGCCCACCAACTGTTGGACTGGGCCGAAGCTCAGGGCCGCCAGCATCCGCTGAAACTGGCCCTGTTCAAGGCGTATTTCACCGACCAGAAGGATGTGTCGAAGGTTGATGTGTTGCTTGAAGCGGTTGCCGAGGCCGGTCTGCCCGTTGATGCGGCGCGATCTGCGCTGGAATCCGGTGCGCATGTCGCCGCAGTACGTAAGAAGCAAGAGTTCTGGACCAGCCGGAGTATTTCCGGTGTCCCGTCGATGGTGTTCGGCGGCAAATATCTGGTGACTGGGGCACAGGGTACAGACACCTATGCCAAGATTCTGCAAAGGTGCCTGGCCGAGGCCGCCTGACCCCTTCCCCTTGCCGCACCTGCGCGATATGGAACCGCCATGGAATGGAAGATCACCGACGGGTTAACTGATTACACTGAAGCCGTCGCCTTTATGGAGGCGCGCGTCGCGGCCATCGCTGCGGGCGAGGCGGACGAGTGTGTCTGGCTGCTGGAACACCCGCCGCTCTATACGGCAGGCACCTCGGCCCGGTCCGAGGATCTGACGGATCCAGATCGCTTTCCGGTCTATGAAGCAAAGCGTGGTGGAGAGTATACTTATCACGGCCCCGGTCAGCGCGTGGCTTATGTCATGCTGGACCTGAACAAACGCGGTAAGGACGTGCGGGGCTTTGTCAAAAAGCTTGAGACTTGGGTGATCGCAGCCTTGGCCGAGTTCAACGTTAAAGGCGAAATTCGCGACGGCCGTGTCGGCGTGTGGGTGCAACGTGATGACAAGCCGCTTACGGTGACCGGCCAGCCAGCCGAAGACAAGATCGCAGCCATTGGATTGCGCCTGCGCAAATGGGTCAGCTTTCACGGTATCTCAATCAATGTTGAACCTGATCTTGAGCATTTTTCCGGCATCGTCCCCTGTGGAATCAGCGAGCATGGTGTGACGTCTCTGGTCGATCTAGGCTTGCCTGTAACGATGGCCGACGTGGACGCTGCCTTGCAAAAAACCTTTGCAGATAGTTTCGAAACGGCCATCGCATAGCCTGAATTCGAATCGCCAAACGCGGCAAGGCGAATTGACAATTCCCCCCCAGAATTCTCTTTGTTTCCGAACCCGTATGCAATCTGCCATTTAGCCCGTTAATTTTGAGTTTATTTGGCGGAAAGCTCACTCAGAACGATACAAATTGCGCGTTAACGGGTAGTCTAACTTTACCGTTCTAGAGTGAGTGGTGTGTTAAACCGGTGATCCCGGAAGACCTGGGTGTCGGAAAAAGTGTTTGTTTACGAGTCTGCCGTTCCGACCCCAAAATCGGAACGGCAATTCCTTTTCAGGACCCTTGCAAATTGTCATGTCCAAACCGGGGCAATGCTGCATGCGTTTTGCCCGCGCGCTCTAACTCCAATGTGACATGCCCGATTGCGAACCGCGACCTCAGGGTTTCTTTCACCAACAATCTTATGGTTTCCGCGTCTGTCCAGCTTTGGGCGTCGATCTCAAGATGCGCGGTCAGGGCTGGTTCCTGCTCCTGCATGCTCCAAAGGTGGATATGGTGGACACCGGCCACTCCTTCAGTGGCTTCGATCGCGGTGGCCACATCCTCGGGCGACAGATTGGGCGGCGCGCCCAGCATCAGCACCCGGATCGTTTCTCCGATCTCAGATTTCACGTGCCACAGGATGTAGACCGAGATCAGGATCGTCACCGCAGGGTCGACCCAGGTCCAGCCAAACAGTATGACGGCCGCACCTGCGACAATGACGGCAACCGATCCAAGGGCGTCAGCGACATTGTGGATAAAGGCCGCACGGATGTTCATGCTGTCCTTCGACATCGAATAGGTCAGCGCAGCGGTGATAAGGTCGACGACCAAGGCAAGCGCGGCGATCCAGACAACCATCCAGCCGTTGACAGGCTCGGGCTGGAAAAACCGCATGACACCTTCGTACAACAGATACACCGACAACACGATCAGTGTGGTGTAATTGACCAGCGCCGCGACCACCTCAGCCCGGCCATAGCCAAAACTCATACGCGGATCGGCGGGGCGACGGGCAATCTTACGTGCGAAAAAAGCGATGATCAGGGCGATAGCGTCCGAAAAATTGTGCAATGCGTCTGCAATCAGTGCCAGAGACCCGGAAAGGATGCCGCCGATGACTTGCGCCAGGGTCAGCAGCATGTTCACCCCTATCGCCCCTGCGACGCGCATATCGCCTGCGTCCGGGTCGATATGGTGATGGTTATGTCCCTCGTGGCCGTGATGATGTGCCATGGTGCCGGTGTTCCTTGTTTTGGCTGCACGGCACATGTAATTCCTCTAGTCACTAAAGGTTCAAGAGAGGAAAGCCGAAAAATGTACTCGATCGGAGAGCTTTCCCGGCGAACCGGCGTCAAAGTGCCCACAATCCGGTTCTACGAAGACAAAGGGTTGCTGCCAAAGCCGGAAAGAACGGCTGGAAATCAGCGCCGGTATGTCACTACCGTATTAAATCGGTTGCAGTTCATTCGCCACGGGCGAGACCTTGGCCTGCCTTTGAGCGATATTGAGGCACTGTTATCCTTGGAAGGCGCGCATGGCGATGATTTGAACCGGGCACATGAAATCGCCGAACGTCAATTGGCGGATGTACGCGAGCGTGTCGCCCAATTGGTCAGGCTTGAGGCGGAACTGACCCGTATCGCCTCGGCTTGTGACGGTGGGCACGACCATGTTTGCGCCGTGCTCCACACGTTCGGCGACCACAGCGCGTGCCTTGGGCCGCACGACGGCAAGGGGTGATCAGACCAGCGCTGCTTTGATCTTGTCCGCATGCTGGGCGATCAGGTCGAAGTCACCCATCTTGCCCGGAGGCCGCATGGCAACACCTTCCTGACGCGGCAGGATGTGGACATGCAGGTGAAACACCTCTTGTCCGCCTGCGGCCTCGTTAAATTGCTGAACGGTGACCCCGTCTGCGTCAAACGCCTTGACCACAGCGTTCGCCAGCTTCTGCACGGTTGCCGTCACGGCAGCCAGTTGCGCAGGTGATGCGTCCAGCAGGTTCCGGCAGGGTGTTTTGGGGATCACCAACAGATGCCCGTCGGACCGCGGCATGATATCCATAAAAGCCAGCGTTTCGTCATCCTCGTACACGCGGGTCGCGGGAATTTCCCCGCGCAGGATCTTGGCAAAGATGTTGTCGGGATCGTAAGCGGCCATATCTTGTCTCCGGTTTCGGGAATTGGGGATAGTACTGCGACCCACACAACCGGGGGTCAAGGCGGAACTCTGCCACGCCGCACGAATGGGCAGAAGCGGACCCTTGAAATTTTGACAGCCATCGCCAGATAGGGCCTGACTGAGACCAAGAATTCGCGGGATTTCCTCCCACCCGCGACAATTATTCTTGATCCAGATCAAACTCGGCCATTGAAGGTGCCCCCTTCGCCCTCTAAAACCAGCAGGAATCCCGCGCGCCAGAGAGGTCTGGCTGCGCGGTGCAGTTGCAACAGGAGGCACCTAAATGGCAGACGCAGCCATTCATGGTCACGAGCATGAAGATAATCGCGGATTCTTTACCCGCTGGTTCATGTCGACCAACCACAAGGACATCGGGATTCTGTACCTGATCGTCTCGGCACTAGCCGGTCTGATCTCGGTTCTGATGACCGTTTACATGCGGCTCGAGCTGATGCACCCCGGTGTGCAGTTCATGTGCCTGGAAGGCTTCATGGCCGACCCGTGTACCCCGAACGGACACCTGTGGAACGTGATGATCACCTACCATGGTGTTCTGATGATGTTCTTCGTTGTCATCCCGGCTCTTTTCGGCGGATTTGGCAACTATTTCATGCCGTTGCAGATCGGCGCGCCGGATATGGCGTTCCCGCGGATGAACAACCTGTCCTTCTGGCTGTACGTCGCCGGTACCTCGCTGGGCGTGGCTTCGTTGCTGAGCCCCGGTGGGAACGACCAGCTTGGTTCGGGTGTCGGATGGGTTCTATACCCGCCGCTGTCCACGACCGAGGGCGGCATGTCCATGGACCTTGCGATCTTCGCCGTACACGTATCGGGCGCCTCCTCGATCCTCGGCGCGATCAACATGATCACCACCTTCCTGAACATGCGTGCCCCTGGCATGACGCTGTTTAAGGTGCCGCTATTCAGTTGGTCGATCTTCGTCACTTCGTGGCTGATTCTTCTGTCGCTGCCGGTTCTGGCCGGCGCGATCACCATGTTGCTGATGGACCGCAACTTTGGCTTCACCTTCTTTGACCCGGCAGGTGGCGGTGACCCGATCCTGTATCAGCACATCCTGTGGTTCTTTGGCCACCCGGAAGTGTACATCGTGATCCTGCCCGGCTTCGGCATCATCAGCCACGTGATTGCGACCTTCGCACGCAAGCCGATCTTCGGTTACCTGCCAATGGTCTGGGCGATTATCGCAATTGGCGTTCTGGGCTTCGTCGTATGGGCGCACCACATGTACACCGTTGGCATGTCGCTGCGTCAGCAGGCGTACTTCATGTTGGCCACAATGGTCATCGCGGTGCCGACAGGCGTCAAGGTCTTCTCATGGATTGCCACAATGTGGGGCGGTTCCATCGAGTTCAAGACGCCGATGCTGTTTGCCTTCGGCTTCCTGTTCCTGTTCACCGTTGGTGGTGTGACCGGCGTTGTACTGTCGCAGGCAGGTATCGACCGCGCCTATCATGACACCTACTATGTCGTTGCGCACTTCCACTATGTAATGTCGCTGGGTGCTGTTTTTGCAATCTTTGCCGGTGTCTACTTCTACTTCTCAAAGATGACTGGTCGTCAGTACTCAGAGTTCTGGGGCAAGGTTCACTTCTGGCTGTTCTTCATCGGCGCCAACCTGACCTTCTTCCCGCAGCACTTCCTGGGCCGTCAGGGCATGCCCCGCCGCTACATCGACTATCCTGAGGCTTTCGCCCAGTGGAACTTTGTATCGTCGATTGGTGCGTTTATTTCCTTCGCTTCGTTCCTGCTGTTCTTCGGCATCGTGATCTATGCCCTGCTGCGTGGCGCGAAAGAGACCCGTCCGAACCCTTGGAACGAATACGCGGACACGCTGGAATGGACCCTGCCCTCGCCGCCGCCTGAGCATACGTTCGAGCAGCTGCCAAAGCAGGAAGACTGGGACAAAGGCCACGCGCACTGATCCCGCAGTCCGATAAACCCATTAAAGCCCCGCCTTGAGCGGGGCTTTTTTTTGTGTCCGGTCTCTGCACCCTGTCCGGCACGTGCATAGACACATCCAGCACCATGGGAATAGTATTCAAAAACAGGAATTCAGGGCGCCCCGGCGGAAGACACGCAAACCATGATACTTCATGATGGCATTTCGATTAGAAAACTGCTCAAAGGTTCGGTCGGTTTTATCGGTATCGTTCTGGCCTGGATTTTACTGGTTCAGGTGATCGATGAACTGACGCCGATTGACCTGATTTCGAATCCCAGCCCACCAGTAGCGATGTTGGGTTTGGCAGTGGCGTTTTTTCTGGGCTTCAAGAACACTTCCACCTATGGCCGCTGGACCGAAGCCCGCGGGGTTTGGGGTGATATCGCCAATACAAGCCGGGACTGGGGCAATACGATCAGTACCTTGGTTCAACCAAATGGCTCAGTGATTGAAGAAGACCTGCGCGATGAACTGATCGAGCGGCACATCGCCTGGATAAACATGCTGGCCTATCAGCTGCGCCAACCTGCAATTACCGGTCGCAAACGCAGGCCATGGATGTTCGGCCACAAGCCCGTATCAGGCCACGAAGACCTGCATCAAAATCCCGAAAGCTGGCGGAGTAGTCAACTTGAGGCGGATTTGCCGCTGTTAGAGGACAAGACCAACCGCGCGGCCTGTCTTATCAACCTGCAGGCCCGTCGTTTGTCAGATATGGCGCAACAGGGAAAGATCGACCCCTTCTGGCACGTGGCGCTGATGGATCGCTTATCCCGGTTTACGACGGCGCAAGGCCAGTGCGAGCGGATCAAAAACACTCCATTCCCGCGTCAGGTTGCCGAGGTCGGCCGCCTGTTCAGCTGGATATTCATTTTCCTGTTGCCTCTGGCCTTCAACGACGAACGTTCCATCATGGTGGGCACCGATGCCTCGATGATAAGAACAGTGCTGTTCGACTGGATGACCTTTGCCCCTGTCGGCGCGCTGGTTTGCTGGATCTTCTTTGTGACCGAGCGCGTCAGTGCCTCGATGGAGGATCCGTTCGAAGGGGATGTCACCGACGTGCCAATCTCGGCGCTGTGCCGAACAATCGAGATTGATATGCGTCAGATGACCGGCTGCGGTGTTGCGCCCCAACCCGCGCAACCTGTCGAAAAAGCCCTGTTTTGAACAACGTGCCACCACGCTGGTGAACCGCGTGTTTCAGGCAAAATTCGAAAATCCGACCATTTTAGGGTATGATAGGTGAAGGAACTCTGAGATCGGAGTGATTACATGCCCGAAATTGATTTTTGGTATTCCATTGGCAGCACCTACAGCTTCCTGACGATCATGCGGCTGGATGATTGGTGCGACGAACATGACGTTGCCGTAACTTGGCGGCCCTTCAACGTACGCACGGTCATGGCGGATCAGAAGAATATTCCCTTTGCAGGTAAACCGGTGAAGTCCGCATATATGTGGCGCGATATCGAACGTCGGGCCGCAAAATATCACATCCACGCCAAGCTGCCTGTACCCTACCCGATCTCGGACCTGGCGCTTGCCAATCAGGTTGCCTTGCTGGGTATGGGCGATGGCTGGGGTAAGAATTTCACGTTGGCCCTGTATCGCATTTGGTTCGAAGAAAATATCGAAGCCGGCAGCGAAACCGCGATCTCAGAAGCGCTGCACAGATGCCAGCAGGACCCGCGCCTGGTACTGTCCCGCGCTCGCAGCCCTGATACCGTGGCCGCACTTGAAGCGGAAACCGAACGGGCCGCCAAGCTGGGTGTTTTCGGCGCCCCCAGCCTTGTCGTCCGCGGCGAGGTTTTCTGGGGAGATGACCGACTGGACGACGCGCTGTCCTGGGTGCGTGTTGGCCACGTTGCGTAATCATTTCCCTTCGAAACGCCACAGCATTGCGCTACATATCAGCCATGCCCTACCGATGGACAAAAACGTCTGAAACTGAACAGGAATTGCGCCTCTGGCCGCATAATTCACTGCCTCCACGCGGGGCGATGATCGTGATTCTGTCCGTGTTTCTGTTTGGACTGATCCCCCTGTTGGCAGTGCTTGGGTCGATCATCCTTTGGGGGCTTTTGCCTTTCCTGCTGATAACCGTTCTGGGACTGTGGCTGGCGATCCAGACCAACTATCGCGCGCGCAGCGTGTTCGAGATTCTGACACTGACCGGCACACGGGCGCACCTCGTCCACCATGACCCGCGCAGCGGCCAGCAGGAATGGACCTGCAACCGTTATTGGGCCCGCCCCGAAATGCATAAACGCGGTGGGCCGGTCCCGAATTACGTGACGCTGACCGGAGATGGGCGCGAAGTTGAAATCGGGTCATTTCTGTCCGAGGAAGAACGCATCGCGCTATACGACGACCTGATACAAAAACTGCGCGAACCGGTCGCGCAGTAAAAGCCGTTTCAGACTGAAAGAAGGATCAGCAACCGCCGCCTGTTGCCGCGCAAAGCTGATCTTTGACCATCGGCCCGACTTTGCCAAAATCCATCTGGCCGGTGTACCGGGTCTTAAGTTCTCCCATCACTTTGCCCATGTCGCGGATCGAACCCGCACCTGTCGCAGTGATTGCCGTTTGAATGGCCTTGGAAACCTCGTCATCGTCCAATTGCTTGGGCAGAAACTCCTCGATGACTTCAACCTCACGCAACTCGCGCTCGGCCAAGTCCAGCCGTCCGCCTTCTTCATAGGCGCGCGCGCTTTCCTTGCGCTGTTTGGTCATTTTACCAAGAATTTCAAGGACCTCGGTATCGCCGCAGCCCTTGGCCTCTTCGTTTTCTGCAGCCCGCGAGGCAATATCGCGGTCCTTGATTGCGGCATTGATCAAGCGCAGCGTCGACAGACGCTCGGCATTCTTGTCTTTCATTGCTTGCTTCAGGGCTGAGTTCACCCGTGATCGCATATCCATATGTTCTGTCCATCCCCATGGAAAAGGAACCCTGACCATATCGAAACAAAAAGCGTGATACAACAGGGGGTGAATATCGCTAAGTAATTGATTTTTCACAATAGCCCAAATTTTGAACAGACTTGACCCAGCGCCACAACCCCCTTAGGTATGCGCCGATTTACCCAGCAGGAGAGTCGCCCCATGGCCCAGAACGCCCCGTCCAAGCCCACCGCATGTCTGGCTTTGGCCGACGGAACATTGTTCTACGGGATGGGCTTCGGTGCCACCGGCCAAACCGTGGCCGAGTTGTGCTTTAACACTGCCATGACCGGATATCAGGAGATCATGACCGATCCCTCTTATGCCGGTCAGATCGTGACCTTTACTTTCCCCCATATCGGCAACGTCGGTGTAAACCCCGAGGATGACGAAACCGGCGATCCGGTTGCTGCCGGGATGGTGGTCAAATGGGACCCGACCGATGCGTCCAACTGGCGCGCAACTGAAGAGTTGAAGACCTGGCTGGCCAGCCGTGGCCGCATCGCTATCGGCGGTGTGGACACCCGCCGCCTGACGCGCGCCATCCGGCAGCAAGGCGCGCCGCATGTGGCGCTGGCCCATGACCCCGAGGGCAATTTCGACATCGCTGCGCTGATTGCCGCTGCGCGGGGTTTTGCTGGGCTTGAAGGCATGGATTTGGCCAAAGAGGTCACCTGCGCCCAAAGCTATCGCTGGGATGAGATGCGTTGGGCCTGGCCCGACGGATACACCCGTCAGGAAGCCCCCGTGCACAAGGTTGTCGCCATCGATTACGGTGCCAAGCGCAACATCTTGCGTTGCCTGGCGTCGGCTGGATGCGATGTAACCGTATTGCCCGCCACCGCGACAGCGGCCGAGGTACTGGCCCACAATCCTGACGGAGTATTCCTGTCCAACGGCCCCGGCGACCCTGCTGCAACGGGCGAATACGCCGTACCAATGATCAAAGAGGTTCTGGACACCACCGAACTGCCGGTCTTTGGCATCTGCCTTGGCCACCAGATGCTGGCGCTGGCCCTTGGTGGTCAGACCGTCAAGATGAACCACGGCCACCACGGCGCCAACCACCCGGTCAAGGATATGGACACTGGCAAGGTCGAGATCACCTCGATGAACCATGGCTTTGCGGTGGATGCACAATCCTTGCCCGACGGCGTGGTGGAAACGCACCGCTCGCTGTTTGACGGGTCAAACTGCGGTATCCGCATGACCGACCGTCCGGTTTATTCGGTACAGCACCACCCCGAGGCCTCGCCCGGCCCACAGGACAGTTATTATCTGTTTGAACGCTTTGCTGAGGCAATGGCAGCCCAGAAAGCACAGGCATAATCGCCAGTTCGATCATGGTTAACCTGGTGTTAACCTAAATTGCGCAACCCTGACGTCTGGTAACCGCGTCAGGGTTGTTTCATTATGGTCGAATTAAACCTGCAGAATTTCGCGCGGGCCGCACCGATCCCTGCGCAAGACCGTAAGCCATTGGGGGCGTGTCTGATTGATCGAGGTCTGATCACCCGGTCACAACTGGACGAGGCGTTGTTTCTGCAATCCTGGCAACAGGCACCGCTGGGCGAAATTCTGGTGGCCGAAGATTGGGTCACCCGTCAGGATATTCTCTACGCGCTGTCCGAACAAACCGGTCTACAGATTGCCGATATCAACAGTTCGCCCCCGCCCCTGGAACTGTGTCAATTTAAACCAGTTGAATTCTGGCTGAAACATAACGTCATTCCCTGGCGCCGCCTGGGTCCAATCCTGCTTGTGGCAACTGCGCGACCCGATCTGTTCCCCGCCGTGCGCCGCGGGTTTGAGGATGCCGGTTACACCGTCATGCCGGTACTCGCCGGTGCCGATCAGATCGACAACACCATCGCGCGCATTTACGCCTCTCCGCTTGCCCAATCGGCCGAGACGCGCGTGGAGCTGGATCAAAGTTGCCGATCATGGACCCCGAAATCTCATATAGGACCCGCCCTTGCCCTAACAGGGCTTACGGGGCTGTTTGCTGCTTTCCCCACGACAGGGCTGACCGTTCTAGTCGCCGCCGCCGTGATCAGCCTGGTCCTTTTTTTGTGCCTGCGCCTTGCCGGGCTGCTGGCCTTTGTCTGGCATTCGGCAAAACACCGGCCCAGGGCAAACCCTGCAGCCCCGCCACAAGCGTTGCCTTGTGTGTCGATCATGGTGCCGCTTTATAAGGAACGTGAAGTCGCCGATGCGCTCATTCATCGGTTGCAACGGCTTACTTACCCCAAGGCGCTACTGGATATTATTCTGGTACTTGAGGAAACCGACGAGGTAACACGCGCCACTCTTGCCCAGGTTGCTCTGCCCAGTTGGATCAGAACCGTCGAAGTGCCCGAGCTGAACGGTCTGACCACCAAACCCCGCGCCATGAACTATGCGCTGGATTTCTGCCGCGGCGATATTCTGGGTGTCTGGGATGCCGAGGACGCGCCGCAGCCTGATCAGATCGAACGTGTCGTCCGCCATTTCGCGCAGACGGACGAAGATGTTGTCTGCTTGCAGGGCGTATTGGACTACTACAACCCTCGCACCAATTGGCGGTCCCGCTGTTTTACCATTGAATACAACAGCTGGTTTCGGGTCGTCCTTCAGGGCGTCGCGCGGCTTGGGCTTGTTGTGCCCTTGGGCGGAACCACGTTCTTTTTCCGCCGCGACAAGCTGTTGGAGTTGGGCGGCTGGGACGCCCACAACGTCACCGAGGACGCCGATCTTGGTGTGCGCCTTTCGCGCGCGGGCTATCGCACCGAAATGGTGGACACCGCCACCTATGAAGAGGCCAATTTCCGCGCTTGGCCCTGGGTACGACAAAGATCACGGTGGCTAAAAGGGTTCATGGTGACCTACTTGGTTCACATGCGGGCCCCCACGGGGCTGCTTCAAGATCTGGGGCTATTTCGGTTTTTAGGCGTGCAGGCCTTTTTCCTGGGAACTGTCGGGCAATTCCTGCTGGCACCGGTTCTGTGGCTGTTCTGGCTGTCAAGCTTTGGCTTGGCCAGCCCATTAGACTCTATTCTCTCTGACGCCGTTCTGGCAGCACTGATCGGCCTTTTTCTAAGCGCCGAGATCACCAATATTGCAGTTGGCACCATCGCCGTTTCAGCGCGTGAAAGACGGTTTCTATTGCCATGGGTGCCGACCATGCCGCTGTATTTCCCATTGGGTGTTCTGGCGGCCTATAAAGCTTTATGGGAATTGGTGCTGAACCCGTTCTTCTGGGACAAAACGCAACATGGGCAGGCCAGTGAAGAAAGCCTGCCGCCCGCGTGATCAGTTCTCGCGCAGAACCGCGTCCTGTTTCAGCCGCGTCATGAACGCCACAGAAATGTGATCCTTGAGCGCGCGTGCCGCGGCCTCTTCGTCGCGCGCAGCGATGGCTTCGACAATTCCCTTATGTTCGCTCTGCGCAATCTCACCGCGCCCTTGCACCGCCAGCGACGTCGTGGCCATCAGCGCCATGGTGCGATGCACAAGATCCAGCTGCTGCACCAGATAGCGGTTGTGCGAGGCCAGATGTATCTGCTCGTGAAACCGGCGGTTCGCCCGAGACAAAGCCTGAGGGTCGTCGACCAGCGCGTCATCCTCGGTCACCATTTCCTGCAGCACTTTGATTTCTTCTTCGGTGGCGTGCTTTGCGGCCAGCTTGGCCGCTAACCCTTCCAACTCGCGTCGTACGACGTACAACTCGGCCATCTGGTTGTGGTTCAGCGAGGCCACGATCAGTGACCGCCCGTCCCGCTCCAAGAGGGATTGCGTTTCAAGTCGCTGCAGAGCTTCGCGAATAGGTGTGCGCGATACACCGAACCGTTCGGCAAGCTCGCTTTCGACCAGACGGTCGCCAGGCTTGTAAACGCCTACGTCGATCGCTTCGAGAATTAGGCTATAGGCGTCTTTGGACGGCTGTCTGGACTGGGGCATATGGTGGTTTGTCTCCTCGTTCGGATATGTCTATCCGTCACTTGCCCTGTGGATCAAGAGCAGCATTGAAAACCGTGCCTTTGCGGCCTAAACAAACCCCATGGTCAAACCAGCTTTTGCTCACGTCACCCAATGGGTGTTCGACCTCGACAACACGCTCTACCCGCCGCATATGCGCCTGTTCGATCAGATCGAGGTGTTGATGACGGATTACGTGGTACAGGCTATCGGCGTTGACCGGGCCGAAGCGGATCGGCTGCGCTCACATTACTGGCGGCAATACGGAACTACGCTGGCTGGGCTGATGGCCGAGCATGATCTGGATCCCGATCCCTATCTGCACGCCGTCCATCAGGTCGACATGAGCCACATGGACCCCGATGCCGAACTGGCCGATCACATCCAATCCCTGCCCGGTCGTCGGATCGTGTATACCAACGGCAGCGCGCCCTATGCGGAACGTGTACTTGAGGCGCGCGGCCTGAACGGTCTGTTCGATGCGATCTACGGGGTCGAACACGCCGGTTATCGCCCCAAGCCCGAACAGGCAGCGTTTGAGGCTATCTTTGCGCAAGACGGAATCGATGCTGCGCAGGCCGCCATGTTCGAGGATGACCCGCGCAATCTGGCCGCCCCGCATGCAATGGGAATGCGCACCGTCCACGTCGCGCCCGAGCCGCACGAGGCGGACCATATCCACCATCACACCGACGATTTGACCGCCTTTCTGGCTCGCCTGCGATAGGCTGTCACACTGCGACGATCCGCACATTCTGCAGGTGCGAAATCGATCCTATATGCGCCTCAGCGACGAACAGAATCGGAGACCCCATGAGCGCGATCGAGATGCCTCGGCGCCTGCCTATTTGGCAGCGCCTGTTGTTTGCAATCCCCGTTTTCGGCTGGCTGGCCCGCGATGCCGCCAATGGAACGGCCGAGGATTGGTATTACACGGCAGCCGCCATTTTCAGCATGTGGGGATGTTCGGCGCTGCTCTTCGGCCTGCCTGGGCTTTACATCCCGGCCGTCATGATGGTGCCGATGATGTTCATCCTGCTCATCCTGATCTCGCGCGGCTGACACACGGGACAGGATGTCACTTGGCACCGGCCTTGGAACCGAACTAGGTTCTACCCAAGACTCGGAGACCAAAGCCATGACTGACAGCTGTGATATCCTGATTTCTGGCGGAGGAATCGCCGGACTGACCGTTGCGGCGGTCTTTGGAACTGCCGGGTTCGACGTGGTTTGCGTCGACCCCGCGCCACCGATTACCGAACGAGATGTGGACGGATCCGACCTGCGGACCACCGCCTTTTTGCAACCTGCGCATGGGTTGTTGGCGCAATGCGGGCTGTGGCAACGGCTGGACGAATACGCGGCACCCCTTCAGATCATGCGAATCGTGGATGCAGGAGGCGATGTTCCCGAACCCCGCGTAGTGCGCGATTTCAACGCTGTCGATATTTCGGACCAACCCTTTGGTTGGAACCTGCCCAACTGGTTGCTTCGGCGCGAGATGGTGACCCGCCTGGCCGAACTTCCCAATGTCGATTTCCGCCCCGGCACCGGTACCGTCAGCCTGTTTACGCGCACCGCCGAAGCCCGTGTGGGGCTGAGCGATGGCAGCCGTATACGCTGCAAGCTGGTGATCGCCGCAGACGGGCGCAATTCCCCGATGCGCGAGGCCGCGGGAATCAACGTCCACACCACCCGGTATGGCCAAAAAGCACTGGCCTTTGCCGTCACACATCCGATTCCGCACGACAATGTCTCTACCGAGATTCACCGTTCCGGCGGGCCGTTCACTCTGGTCCCCCTGCCGGACTGGCAAGGGCAGCCCTCATCGGCGATTGTGTGGATGGAGCGCGGCCCACGGGCGGTCGAGTTGCTGAACACCGACCCCGAGGCGTTCGAGACGCTGATGACCGAGCGCTCTTGCGGGTTGTTCGGGCCCCTGAAATTGGCCTCACGCCGGACCATCTGGCCAATCATCAGCCAGTCGGCAGAACGGCTAGCGGGCGAAAGGGTTGCCCTAATGGCCGAGGCTGCCCATGTGGTGCCCCCCATCGGCGCGCAGGGATTGAACATGTCACTGGGTGATCTGCGTACCTTGCTGGATCTGGCACAAGCACGACCCGAAAGTCTGGGCGATGCTCAGATGTTGGACGCTTATCACAAGGCCCGCCACACCGAAATCGAGATGCGTGTCAAAGGTATCGACCTGCTGAACCGCGCCTCGATGATCGAGGCGCGTCCACTGCGGGATGCACGGGCGATGGGGTTGAGCGCGCTCTATTCCCTACCGCCCGTACGAAAGACATTGATGCAGATGGGCCTCGGCGTACGCTGAGGCTCCGCAATCAAAGAACCTGATCCAGCACACGCTTGAGCCGCGCGATTGTGCCATCAACGTCATAAAGCTTGTCCAACCCGAACAGACCCAACCGGAACGTGCTGAACCCTTCGGGCTCATCACATTGCAGCGGAACACCTGCCGCGATCTGCATACCCAAAGCGGCGAATTTCTTGCCATTCTGAACTTCGGGGTCCGACGTGTAAGTGACCACAACCCCCGGCGCGCCGAACCCGTCGGCCGCGACCGAGATCAGCCCTTTGTCTTTCAGCATCGCTCGCACCCCGTTGCCCAAGGCCCACTGAGCGTCCCGCAACTTTTCAAAACCGTAATCACGGGTTTCAACCATGGTATCCCGGAACGCTTGCAGCGCGTCGGTTGGCATGGTCGCGTGATACGCGTGCCCCCCGTTCTCATACGCCTGCATAATCTGTCGCCATTTCTTCAGATCTACAGCGAAACTGTCAGACGTTGTCTCCTCCAGCCGCGCTTCGGCTCGTTCGGACAGCATGACCAGACCGGCGCAAGGCGAGGCGCTCCACCCTTTCTGAGGGGCCGATATCAGAACATCCACGCCGGTGGCCTTCATATCAATCCAGGCACAGCCCGAAGCGATGCAATCCAGCACCATCAATGCGCCAACCTCATGCGCGGCCTCCGCCATGGCAGTCACGTAATCGTTCGGCAATATGAGGCCTGCGGATGTTTCCACATGCGGTGCAAATACAACATCGGGGCGTTGCTCGCGAATTGTTGACACCACCTCTTCAATCGGTGCCGGCGCAAATGGAGATGGGCTGGAGTTTCCGGTTTGCCGCGCCTTGAGTACGGTCGCCGATGCCGTCAAATCCGCAGATTCGATTATCTGGCTCCAACGATAAGAAAACCACCCGTTGCGCACGACCAGAACGTTGGCGTTACGCGCGAATTGGCGCGCCACAGCTTCCATCCCATAAGTACCGCCACCAGGGATCACCGCAACGCCATCGGCGTTGTAAACATCACACAAGATGGACGAAACATCGCGCATGACAGTCTGAAACCGGGCTGACATGTGGTTCAGCGACCGATCCGTAAAAACAACCGAAAACTCTTCGAGCCCGTTCGGGTCGATACTTTCCAAAAGCGCGGGCATGATGTGTCCTTTCAAACTGTCCTTCAGAATTTTGAGGCCTTTTTCGAGAATGGTACAGCCCCAGTCTCGTGCTGATAATTGACGCAACGGAAGTCAAAATCCTAACAAAAAATTAACCACGAAAACCTCTAATTGAACAACTCGCTGACGCCAAATAGTGTCACCACCCCTTTACACCCAGAGGTGTTTCTGAACAGATACATACACTTTGTACAAGAAAGGTATTGCTTCTCGTGACTGCTCAAAAGCGGATCAGTTTTCAGGTCGTACGTGACGAAGTTAAGCGGCGTATTGAAAGCCGGATTTGGCCACAAGGATCTCTGCTGCCGACAGAAACGCAGCTTGCTGAAGAATTCAATTGCGCGCGTGCAACGGTAAACCGCGCCCTGCGCGAGCTCGCCGAGCAAGGGTTCGTAGAACGCAAACGCAAAAGCGGCACGCGGGTAAAAAAGGAGCCCAGCAAACACGCCAAGCTGGAGTTTTCTCTGGCCCGTCAATCGGTTGAGAATCAAAACTCAATCTATCGCTATGCACTTGTTGAACGGAATGTCGTATCCAGCCCCGGTTGGCTGGCCTCGCAACTCAGCGTTTCGCCCGACGCGCGGGTGCTGCATGTGATCTGCATGCACTATGCGGACAACCGCCCCTTTCAGCTAGAGGAGCGCTGGATCAACATCGACACAGTACCTGACGTTGAGCATGCGGATCTCAACACGCGGGGTCCCCACGAGTGGCTGCTGAACGTTGCCCCCTTTACCGAGGCTGAGGTTGCATTCTGCGCAATTTCCGCCGACGGGAGGCTGGCAGAATTCATGGGCACCACTGCCGGAACGTCGATGATTCAATTGGAACGCACTACTTGGAAAGATGGTGTTCCGATGACCTTTGCCCGGATGACGCATCACCCCGGCTATTGCATCCGTACCAAATATTGACCCGGCTTAGCCGATTGGGCCGGGCAAGCGCTCTTCGCTCAGCAATACGTTTGCCTCGACCTCACCCGCGCCGGGTAAGGTCATGATCCGCCGTCGCAGCACTCGTTCGAAATCGGACAGATCACGTGCAACTACCCTCAGGCGATAGTCGTAAAGACCCAACACATGTTCGACCGTCTGCACCTCGGGGATGGCGCTGACGGCGCGCTCAAAGTCCTCAAGGCTGACCTGTCCCTTGCGCGCCAGCTTGACGCCCAGAAACACGGTCACGCCGAACCCCAACGCCTCGGCATTAAGACGCAGGCGACGGCCCTTGATGACCCCTGCTGATTCCAGCCGGCGGATGCGCCGCCAGGTTGCCGGTTGGGACAGACCCAGCTTGCGCCCCAACGCCCCGGCGCTTTGCGTGGCATCCTGTACCAGCGCACGCAGGATGGTCCGGTCGGTTTCGTCCAGTTCGATCATACCGGCAACACCTCGTTCCGCTTGACCCGCGCGATATGCATCAGCGCTTCGATATCGGCTATGTGCGGCAGGGTTAGAATACGATCGCGATAGATTTGCTGATAGTGCGTCATGTCGCGTGCAATCACCGACAACCTCACGTCCACACGCCCCAAAAACGTCTGAATTTCAATAGCTTCCGAAACACTTCGCGCGGCAACAGTGAATTCGTCAAACGCGCGCGGCTGGGTTTTGTCCAGCGTCACGCGCAGTGAAACCTCGACCGCATATCCCATCGCCGGCCAATCAATAACAACCTCTTGCCCTAGAATGACACCCGAGGCCTGCATCTTTTCAACCCGGCGCCAGCACACTCCCTGACTGATCCCGCAACGCTCGGCCAATTCGGCCATGGTCAGGGTCGGTTCGGCCTGTAAGTGACGCAGAATGCGCCTGTCCATATCATCCAGCATGATTTTTCCGGTTAAGTCAGATATCGCGCATAAATTTTCGCATTTCGCTTCAATAGTCGATTGTAAAGCGCTCGCCAATAGCTTTGGACCCTATTAGAACCGCAGCAACCGCATATGAAAGGACCTAAAACATGCGCGTCTATTACGATCGCGATTGCGACATCAACCTGATCAAAGACAAAAAAGTAGCGATCCTGGGCTATGGCTCGCAAGGTCACGCTCATGCGCTGAACCTGCGCGACTCGGGCGCCAAGAACCTGGTTGTCGCTCTGCGCGAAGGGTCGGCATCCGCCAAGAAAGCAGAAGCCGAAGGCCTGACCGTCATGGGCATCGCCGAAGCGGCGGCCTGGTGTGACGTCATCATGTTCACCATGCCCGACGAACTGCAGGCCGAAACCTACAAGAAATACGTGCATGACAACATCAAGCCGGGCTCGGCCATTGCCTTTGCCCACGGCCTCAACGTCCACTTTGGCCTGATCGAGCCGAAAGAAGGTGTCGACGTCATCATGATGGCCCCAAAAGGCCCCGGCCACACCGTGCGTGGCGAATACGTCAAAGGCGGCGGCGTACCCTGCCTGGTGGCCGTGGATAGCGACGCAACCGGCAAGGCGCTGGAAATCGGCCTGTCCTATTGCTCGGCCATCGGTGGCGGCCGTTCGGGCATCATTGAGACCAACTTCCGCGAAGAGTGCGAAACCGACCTGTTCGGCGAGCAGGCCGTTCTGTGCGGCGGTATCGTTGAGCTGATCCGCTGCGGTTTTGAGACTCTGGTCGAAGCGGGCTATGCGCCTGAAATGGCCTATTTCGAATGTCTGCACGAGACCAAGCTGATCGTTGACCTGATCTATGAAGGCGGCATCGCCAATATGGATTACTCGATCTCGAACACTGCCGAATACGGTCAGTACGTCACCGGCCCGCGCATTCTGCCCTATGAGCAGACCAAGAAGGCGATGAAAGAGACCCTGTCGGACATCCAAACCGGTAAGTTTGTGCGTGACTTCATGCTGGAAAACGCGGTTGGTCAGCCAACCATCAAAGCGGCACGCCGCCACAATGACGAACATCAGATCGAGCAGGTTGGTAAGAAACTGCGCGACATGATGCCGTGGATTTCTGCTGGCAAGCTGGTAGATCAGGAAAAGAACTGATCCTGACTGTTCTAATCGAAGGGGCGGCCAAGTGGCCGCCCTTTTTCGTCACAACCGCTTTTGACCCCAAGGCGCTATATGATTGACCAACCCACGTCCCGCGATTGGAGCGGCGTGATCGCTCTGGGCCTCATATGGGGCGGCACGTTTATGGTCGTCGCAATGGCGCTTGAGGGATACGGGCCAGTGACAGTCGCTACGGCGCGCACGACGCTGGGTGCCGTGACATTACTTGGGATGATGGCGTTGACGGGTCGCAAGCTGCCGACGGGCGATCTGAACTTGTGGGTGTTCATCGCCATTATCGGTCTGCTGTCTACCGCCCTGCCCTTCATGTTGCTCAGCTGGGGGCAACAATATGTGGCCTCGGCCTTTGCCGGGCTGTCGATGGCGGCAATTCCGCTGATGGTTCTGCCATTGGCCCATTTCTTTTCAGACGAGCCGCTGAATGCCCGCAGGTTCCTTGGAGTCTCACTGGGATTTTGCGGTGCATTGGTGTTGATCGGGCCGGGTTTGGCGCAGATCGGACAAGGGGCTGAGCCGTTGGCGCAGCTGGCCTGCATCGGCGCGGCTTTGTGTTACTCCTGCGCGTCTATCTTCACACGGCGTTGCCCGCCGATTGATCCTGTGGTGCTGGCGGCGCTGTCCTTGGTGGTGGGCGCCGTTCTTTTGTTACCCATCATGCTGGTGACCGAAGGCCTTCCACGTTGGGAAGGAACGCGCCCCGGTCTAGCCATTGTGGCGCTAGGGCTGGTGCCGACCGCCTTTGCCACCTTGCTGCGCGTATCGATCATTCGCAGCGCCGGGTCCGTCTTTCTGACGCTGGTCAATTATCAGGTGCCAATCTGGTCGATGGTTTTCGGCGCCTGGATCTTGTCCGAGGCCCTGCCCCTGCGCTTTTACATCGCGCTAACCATGATTCTGACCGGGCTGGCCATCAGCCAATGGTTCAGCCTGCGCAAGATGCTGATCGGGCGTTAACCGGCGACCGCCTCGACCTCGGCCACGATACCGTCGACGACTTGTGTCAACAGGGCATCATCCTCGCATTCTGCCATCACGCGAATCAGGGGTTCCGTCCCCGACTTGCGGATCAGCAGCCGGCCTTGCCCGTTCAGGCGCGCCTCGGCATCCGCAATGGCCGCTTTCACGGCACTGGTTTCCAGTGGGGTTTGCCCCTCGCCGTAACGCACGTTTTTAAGCAGTTGTGGAACGGTTTCGAATTGGACCGACAGCTCGGACGCCTTGCGACCAGAATGCACCATCTCGGCCAGGAAATGCAGACCGGCCATCAGGCCGTCACCGGTGGTGGCATAATCGCTCATGACGATGTGGCCTGACTGCTCACCGCCCAAGTTGAACCCGCCTTCGCGCATCCTTTCGACGACATAGCGGTCACCAACGGCTGTTCGTTCCAGACGCAGCCCTTGCGCGGCAAGGTGCCGTTCCAACCCAAGGTTCGACATGACCGTCGCAACCAGCGCGCCACCTTCAAGACGATCCGCCTTGGCCCAACAGGTCGCCAGCAACGCCATTAGCTGATCTCCGTCAGCCACCTGCCCGTTTTCGTCAACCATCACCACGCGGTCGGCGTCACCGTCCAGACAGATACCCACATCCGCGCCGTGCGCGACAACCGTCTCGGCCGCCAGCTGAGGTTTGGTCGAGCCGCAATTCAGGTTGATATTCTTACCGTTCGGCGCGATTCCGACCGGAATGACATCTGCGCCAAGCTCCCACAAAACCTCGGGCGCCGTGCGGTGGGCCGCACCGTTGGCGCAATCGACCACTACTTTCAGCCCGTCCAGACGCAGATCGCGGGACAGCGAGGATTTTACCCGCTCACCATATCGGAACCGTGCATCATCCACCCGCCGGGCACGGCCAATGTTCTGTGCTTGCGCCGGTTTGACACCCTCTTCGATCAGACGTTCAATCTCCAGCTCAGCCTGATCGGACAGCTTGTACCCGTCGGGGCCAAAGAACTTGATACCGTTATCCTCAGCCGGGTTGTGGCTGGCCGAGATCATCACCCCCAGATCCGCGCGCATCGAGCGGGTCATCAACCCTACCGCCGGTGTCGGTACAGGACCCAACAGCAGCACGTTCATCCCTGTCGAGGTCAACCCAGCAGTCAGCGCGTTTTCCAGCATATACCCGGACAAGCGCGTATCCTTGCCGATCACAACCCGGTGCGCACCGGATCGATCGCGACGGAAATACCGCCCCACGGCAGCCCCAATGCGCAGGGCCATTTCGGCCGTAATCGGATGAGTATTGGCGGTACCCCGCACCCCATCGGTTCCGAACAGCTTGCGCATTGTCTAACTCCGTAGTTACTCGTCTAGGACGGGATTACCGGACGGCGGCCCACAGACGCAAGGCCTGAGCGGTTTGAGCCACGTCATGAACACGCACGATCTGCATGCCTTGCGACAATCCGGCCAGCGCTACAGCGATTGATCCCGGCGCGCGGGCATCCTTGCGCGGCTCTTGCCCGATTTGCCCGATAAAGCCCTTGCGCGAGACGCCCAGCAGAACCGGGCATCCCAAGCCATGGAAAAGGCTAAGATTTTTCAACAATGTCAAATTATGCGCCTGGGTTTTACCGAACCCGATACCCGGATCGACCAAGATCTGATCGCGGCTCAGCCCAATCTGCTCCAGCTTTTCAACCTGACCTTCAAGGAAATCATAAACGTCCAGCGACACGTCATCATATTGCGGATCGTCCTGCATCACAGTTGGATCGCCCTGCATATGCATCACACAGACAGGCGCGTTAACCTCGGCGCAGAACGGCGCGAGCTGCGGATCAAAGGTAAAGCCCGATACGTCATTGATCAGCCCCGCACCCGTCGTCCACGCAGCCCGCGCCACGCTGGCCTTGCGGGTATCGATGGAAATCAGGGCGCTCGTCTTGGCGCGAATGGCTTCGATCAGGGGTTTCGTCCGGGCGATTTCCTCATCCTCTGGCACATAGGTAGCCCCCGGTCGGGTCGATTCACCGCCGATATCCAGAATACTGGCACCATGCTCCACCATCCGCTCAGCAGCGGACACTGCCGTTTCAACCGAGTTGTGCGCCCCGCCGTCCGAGAAGCTATCGGGCGTGGCGTTGAGAATTCCCATGATCTGCGGGCGATCCATCGCCACACCAGCAATCTCTGCGCGTGGGCGCGTCAGACGGTTCAGTGCATCGGCTGGAATATCCCGCGCCGTGACAATCGTCGGCGCATCCGTGCGGGACAGCCGTTCTGCATGTGTGAACCACAATTCCTGCCCGGCAAGAGAAACCGCCCCGTCCGGGCGTGCAGACCCGTGCTGCACCAGCGGTCGAAAATACGCAGTCACAGTTGCGCCTGATCCACTGGAATAGCGCGCAGAGGCGTCTTTGGAGCGTTCGGCAAGGCACCGCCGATCACCATCATTTCGCTGGCTTCAAAAGTGGCCGCAAACCAGGCTGCCAAGGCTACAGCGTCCGAAGGCGCCGCCGAAGGGCCATCAACCGCATCCAGCACAATCTTGGACGGAGCCCAGACACAAATCTGCCCATTCTTCATTGCCCAATCCAATTCCGTCCGCGTCGACACCACCACACAGCGATGATCCCGTGCGGCCAGAACCCAGGCGTTTTGCTCGATAGCCAGCAGATCAATCCGGCGTTGGGTCATCGCGTGACCAGTCTGTGGCAGCGTCAGTTCCGATGCGCCAACACACAGGATCAGCGGGCGCTGACGGTTCTCCAACTGATCAATCCAACCCGTCAGGTTGGCGGATGAAATGGCCTCGTTCGACAGGAATACCAACCGCGGATGGGGGCGTTCTTCTTCGACCACATCGTGGTGGAGCGTGTCCTTGCCGCGCACGATTTCGACACCCAGCGCGCCCGGTCCACGATCAAGTTTTTCGATGCGAACAAAAGCTCTTACAGCCTGAGGCTCAAGCAAAATGCGCTCTGCCACGCGATCCGCCAACGTCTCAAGCAGGTTCAGACGTTCAGCGGCCAGTTCATGGGCAATCGCCTCGGTCACTCGGTCGTATGACAGAATGCGATCAACATCATCGTCAATCGGATCGGTCAGCGGCCGAACCTCTACAACAATGTTGAAGCAGATACGCTGTGTGGTGCCACGTTCGGCCTGAAAGGCACCGATCTCAACTTCAACGGTATGATCCCTGAGCGAGATGCGATCCAGCGGGCCGCGCGTCGCGGTCGCTTCTGACCGTTCAGACGGGTGCGCAAAGGCAAGGCGGATTTCAGAGCTCATTCGGCGAACCTTTTCGGGCTTGGTAAACTAGTCTACCAAATTTATAGGATGCGCGCGCATATAGCATCGCAACAAACGCCATTCTAGTCGTTGATTGCGGCGTCAGGTTACGCGAAACCAGCTCATCATCCCGGATGCGGCGTGCCCCAGCATATGGCAATGCAGCAACCAGTCGCCCGGATTGTCGGCCACTAGGACAATTTCACGGGTTTGTCCGCGCTCCACCAGCACCGTATCGCGCCATGGGCCAAGGCTGCCGTCGGGCAGGATTAGCCGAAAATGGTGCCCATGTAGGTGCATAGCATGCGGAAAAGCGGTTTCGTTGACGAATTCGATCCGATGGGCACTACCGCGCTGCGCATCCAGAAAAGGGTCCAACGGGCGTTCAGCATACCCGTTCAAAGCCCAGAACCGGCCCAGTTGCGCCAATTCGCGGCCAGAAAGCTGCGTGTCGCCAAGCTGCGCGGATTCCAGCCACCGCATCGCACCACCCTGCAACGTCATCCGATGAACCGAGGCGCCGTCCAACACCACCTGTGCCAATGGATTCGCGGGCAAGGGCACAACGCCTGACCGGGCAGTCGTTGCCGAATTACCGGAAACCGGGAACCGCACCAGACCAAAGCCCCCGTCCCGCTCGCGACTGATCAGCCCGGCGACGGTGTCAGATTCCGCTGTTACGTCCACAATCAAGTCCGCGCGTTGAGCCGGGGCGAGTGGAAAACCGTCCTCAACCTCTAACGGGCTTTCAAGCGGCATTCCGTCCAGCGCAACGATCCATCCTGCCACCCCATCCAGAGCCAGATCGTAGATTCGCGCGTTGGAGGCATTGATCAGCCGCAGGCGCAAACGCTCGTGGCGGCGCGCGGGAAAAACAGGATCAAACTGGCCGTTGACCGAGATCAAGTTCCCCAACCGCCCGGCATGGCTTTGATCATGACCGTTGTCGAAATCCTCAACGATATGTCCGGTGTCTGGGTCCAGTCGCCAATCGTCCAGCATCAGTGTCAGGTCTTGGTCGACATCTGGCCCTGTAGCCTCTTCAACGATCAGCGGGCCGTATAAGCCGCGCGCCACCTGCTCGACCGAGCGGTTATGCGCGTGATACCAATAGGTTCCCGCGTCCGGGACGACAAAGTCATAATCGAACCCCTCGCCCGGTGCGATCACATCTTGCGTCAGGCCCGGCACACCGTCCATCGCGTTGTCGATCCGGATGCCATGCCAGTGCACTGTTGTTGGCTGAGGCAGCTCGTTCACCAACCTGCGCTGAACCCGCGCGCCCTGAGGCAAACGGATTTCGGCACCAGGTACACCACCGCCATAGGACCAAACAGGCGTTTGGGGAAAACCATTCGGGGCGATCTGCTGCATCGCGGTCTGTGCGATCAGATCAGAGCTTGATGCGCGGGCCGAGTGTGGCAGTACCGCCAGTGCGGCTGCTGATTGCAGAAATTGTCTGCGTGTAAACGTCATTGCGGGCCTCCTGGCCCGCAACATAGGTTATAAAACGCCCCGCGCCAGCAAGGTTCCAGCGCGGGTGCGTCAATCAGTTGCTCGCTGTTCGATAATTATGCCTGTAGAAAATATGAACTCCGATCCGCGCGGTTTCTTTATACACACGCGACCAGGACGGACGAACCGCCGTGGTGTGATAGTGTGTGGCACCTTCGGTCAGCTCTTTGGTGACACCGTCGATGGCCGCACGCGCAACTTTAGCTACGCGCTCATACGCCTTCTTTTCTCGGATCACTTCCTTTTGGCCATCACAGGTGTAAGTGAACTGGCACTGGTATTTCTTACCGGTTCCCTGCTTGATCACGCCGCACAGCGAGTCCGGGAACCGGCCACTGTCCACGCGATTCAGGATAACCTCGGCCACGGCAAACTGTCCGCGCACGCTTTCACCACGTGCTTCAAAGTACAGCGCCTCAGCTAGACACTTAAAATTTTCGTCCCCGGTTGCCTTGGGCTGTTGGTCCAGCCAATCCTTCGAGTACGACATTTTTTGAGGCTCAAGCTCTTTTCGGGGCTTGAACAGAGTCAGATAGTCGCGAAAATTCTGCCCAGGCACTTCGGTCCGGGTGACAAGCTCGCGTTCGGCAGTATCGGTGGCTTTCTTTTCAGCGAAAGACACACTTGGCAGCATGGTTGCCGCCAACGTGGCAGCAGCCAGTATGTATCGTAGCATCAGATAACCTCGCACAGGCACATATCGCGCCGTACCCTCCCCCGGCGGGCGCGACGAGGCATTTAGCGCAGTCCGGCGCAGACGTCCAGATCAGAAGAAAACGCAAGTGGAAAATCGCCCGTGGCGAAAATTAATTCTGCCACAAGGTTGCTTAAAAAGCACTAATCCTAGGGCAAACAGCCTGTGTCAACCCCCAAGTCTGGACGAAATCGCCAGCTGAGCGGAAGCCAGCCGAGCGACAGGCACCCGGAACGGAGAGCATGACACATAGTCAAACCCCAGATCGCGGCAGATGGCGATTGATTCGGGGTTGCCGCCATGCTCGCCGCATACTGAAAGGGTAACATCCGGCTGGGCCTGACGTCCACGTTCCGCGCCGAGTTTCAGCAATTCCCCGACCCCGTCGGGGTCAAGCACATGGAACGGGTCCTCGACAAAAACGCCCTGACGAACATAGTCAGACATGAACCGACCCGCATCATCGCGGGACAGGCCATAGGTCATTTGTGTCAGGTCGTTGGTACCAAAACTCAAGAACGCGGTCTGAGGTGCAATTTCATCCGCTCGCAGACAAGCCCGAGGCGTTTCAACCATGACACCCAGGCGGTATTCGAACTCTTGCCCTTGTTCGGTTGCAACCGAGGCCGCGACCGTATCGATGCGGGATTTGACCAGCTCAACTTCGCGCTTGGCCGAAACCAACGGGATCATCACCTCGGGCACGACGGGGGCGCCGTCCTTGCTGGCCTCAAGCGTCGCTTCAAAGATAGCGCGGGCCTGCATGTCGTAGATTTCGGGCACTGTCACCCCCAAACGCACACCGCGCAGACCCAGCATCGGGTTGTATTCAGTCATCGCCGCAACACGCCGTTCGACATCCGACACAGGCAAATCCAGCGCCTCGGCCAGCTCGCGCTGTCCACTGCGCGTGGTCGGCAAAAATTCGTGCAAAGGCGGGTCGAACAGGCGGATACAGACGGGCTGACCTTCCATGATACGGAACAGCTGAACGAAATCCTCGCGCTGCATGGGCAGCAGACGCTCCAGAACCGCCGCGCGACCCGATGAAGTTTGCGCAAAAATCATCTCGCGCATCACGATCAGGCGACCGGGATCAAAGAACATATGCTCGGTCCGACACAGGCCGATCCCCTGCGCCAGAAAGTTCCGAGCCGTCTGAGCGTCGGCCGGTGTATCCGCGTTGGCGCGGATGGCGATGTCGCGTTCATCATCCGCCCAGCCCATAAGCGTTTGAAAACAATCGTCCAAAGCCGCCTCAAGCATCGCGGGCTGTCCGGCCAGAACCTGACCCGAGGACCCGTCGATCGTTAAAACGTCGCCGGTCTTGAACACCCGCCCATCGGGGGCAGACAGCAGCCGTTTCTTGGTCTGAAACCGCATCTCGGACGCGCCGACGATGCAGGGCAAACCCAACCCGCGGCCGATCACAGCGGCGTGGCTGGTCATACCGCCCTTTTCGGTCAGTACGGCAACCGCTGCATGCATCCCGCGCACATCTTCGGGCGAGGTTTCGCGGCGCACCAGAATACACGGCTCACCCCGCGCAGCGCTGGCCTGAGCCTCGGCGGCGGTGAACACGATTTTGCCGGTCGCAGCCCCCGGGCTGGCGGCAATACCGGTGGTCAGAACATCCCGCTCTGCTTCGGGGTGAACCTGCCGGTGCAGCATCTCATTCAGGGAATGCGGATCGACCCGCATCACCGCTTCTTGAGGCGGAATGATGCCATCTTCGGCCAATCGAACCGCGATCCGCATCGCCGCCCGTGCGCTACGCTGTACGCGGACGCCGTCCAGAATATGCACGTGGCCATTCTCGATCACGAACTCGACCTGCATTTCCTCGCGCAGCTTGGCGCGCATCAAGGCTGCGTGGGCCTTGAGTTCGGCAAATGCCTTTGGGGCGACTTCTTCCAGTGATTTCCCGCGCGGGTCTTTTTCCAGATACAGCGCTGCCACATCCGCACCCAGCGCATCGCGGCCTTGGCTTTGACTGAGATAACGACCGGTGATTTGCGGCAACCCAGTTGCAGGATCAATCAGTTGCAACACACCCGAGCCGCACTCGCCCTGCCCCACGCCGGGGATCATTTCCTGAATGACCAAGCCCAACCCGGCATCCGCCGGCGCCCCCTTGGCCTGTCGCAGCAACCGGGCCGAGGTTCCATCCCACGCCCGCGCCATCGATCGTAGGACGGCAATCAGCTGCTCGCCCCGGTCTTGGGGAAATGCCTCGTCCGTTTCATCCTCATAAGCGCGCAAGGATTGGCTCAGCCCTTCGCTGCCATCCGCGCTGATATCGTCGAAAACATCCGCGTCCAAACGGGCCACATGAATAGCGTAGCTTTGAACAAAGCGCAGGTACAGCGCGGCGGCGGCCTCGGCGCCCATCGAATCCGACAGGTCCACATAGCGCGCGTCGTTCATACCGATGTTCAAGATCGCACCGGGGCCACCCCAATCGGGGTCTTCGGAACTAGGCCGGACGCACAGCAACGCCGTCTGTTCAAACTGCTCCAGAACTGCGGCGATATCCGGTACCTGCCCTTCGGCAATCCGATGTACCGCGTCAAAGGACAGCGCCACCGTTCGCGGCACCGGAAGGTCCAAACGGACTAGACGTTGCAGACATTTCGCTCGCCCGCCGTGTGTATTGGCGGCCACGGGCGCTTCGGTCGTTATCAGAGTGGTATGCGGATTATTCTGCACTGCAGCACCTTTTGGTTTCACCGCAGCATAAGCCCTTGCACCAATGGCGCAAGGGCGTTCTGGATTAACCTTCGATCTTGCTGAGGTCCGCCACGGAGGAGCAGACCTGACGGATTTGGCTCAACAGGTTCAGACGGTTGCGGCGCAAAATGTCGTTGTCCGTATTCACCTGAACTTCGTCAAAAAAAGCATCGACCGGCCCACGCAGCTCAGCCATTGTCGTCATCGCCTTGGGGAAATCTTCGGCCTTGAGCGCCGGTTCGATCTTGCCCTGCGCCTGATCCAAAGCGGCAAACAGAGCCTTTTCGCTGTCCGTCTCCGCGAATTTCACATCCGCGCCATAAGAGTATTCGACGCCGTCCTTTTCCTCGGCCTGCGTCAGGATGTTGTTGGCGCGCTTGAAGCCCTGCACAAGGTTCTCGCCATCCTCGGTCGCAATCACCGCATTCAGCGCACGGGCGCGTTTGACCAGCAGGTTCAGGTCATCATTGCCGTCCATTGCGATACAGGCGTCGATGATGTCGTGACGGATACCCTCGTCGCGCAGGAAGACTTTGAGGCGGTCGTGGAAGAAGGAGAGGATGGAGGACGACGCGTTGCTAATCTTCTTCGAGATTCCTTGAAGGATGGAACCATCACTCACATCCGGTTCAAATGGATTATCGGCGCTTTCAGGAATTTGCCCAATCACTGATTTGAACGCCGCCTGAAATACCCCGTACTTAGCGATCTCCTGAAGCGTACTTTCAAGTGTGAATAGGTCTTGTTCATCGCCAGATACCCGAAGACCCTCAAGTTCATATGACAGCAATTGGCGGTCTACGACACCGTTAATCGGCAAACGCAGATCATTCTCCAAGACCAACCGAATAACCCCCAACGCCGCACGGCGCAGGGCAAACGGATCTTTCGACCCGGTCGGCTTCTCATCAATCGCCCAGAACCCGGTCAGCGTGTCCAGCTTGTCGGCCAGTGCCACGGCCACCGACAGCGGCGCGGTCGGCACGTCATCTGACGGACCAAGCGGTGAGTAATGCTCTTGCGCCACGGCGGCAACGGCGGCGTCTTCGCCTGCGGCTTCGATGTAATACCGCCCCATAAGCCCCTGAAGTTCGGGGAATTCATAAACCATTTCCGAGTTCAGATCAGCCTTGGCCAGACGCGCGGCTTTCTCAGCCTGATCCGCATCCGCGCCCGTCACCGGGGACAGTTCGCGAGCCAATGCCGCGATGCGGTCGATCCGCTCGGCCTGTGTGCCCAGCTTGTTGTGGAAGGTCACATTCTCCAGCGCGCGGGTCCATTGGGCGATGTCCGATTTGGCGACGCGCAGGTCGTTTTCCCAGAAGAACTTGGCATCCGCCAGACGCGCCGACAGCACCTTTTGGTTCCCCGCCAGAATGGTCGCGCCATTGTCGGCGGTTTCGCGGTTGGCGACGGTAATGAACCGCTCGATCCGGCCCGTTTTCGGATTGCGAACCGAGAAGAATTTCTGGTGTTCCTTCATAGAGGTCTGCAGCACCTCGGGCGGCAGGTCGAGGAATTCCTGATTAATCTTGCCCATCAGCACCACGGGCCATTCGACCAGACCAGCGACCTCGGCCAGCAGGCCCTTGTCATCGACCACTTCCAGACCGGCGGCAAAGGCCATGTTCTGGGCGTCGTTCCAGATATGTTCAGCGCGGTCAGAGGGGTTCAGCACCACAAAGGCGCGTTTCAGTTTGGCAGCGTAGTCATCGAACGACGTGACCGCGAAGCGATCTGGCGCCATAAAGCGGTGACCCGCAGTGGTGTCGCCCGCTTTGATCCCTTCGACCTCAAGCGGCACGACTTGCGCGCCAGCCTCATCGGACAGAATGCACAAGATTGAGTGCAACGGGCGCACCCAGCGCAGCGAACCGCCGCCCCAGCGCATAGACTTGGGCCAGGGAAAGTTTCGAATGGTGGTTTCAAGCACCTCGGCCACAATCTCGGCCGCGGGGCGTCCGGCTTTTTCGATAGTCGCGAAATAGACCGCGCCTTTGGGTGTATCGCGTTCTTCCAACTGATCGCGGGTCAGGCCCGCACCGCGCAGGAAGCCTTCGATGGCTTTGTCCGGTGCGCCGACTTTCGGCCCTTTGCGCTCTTCGCGGATCGTTGGGCTCTCAGTCAGAAGACCTTCGATCGCCAGCGTCAGGCGACGCGGCGTGGTCAGGGCGGCAGCCCCGGCATAGGTCAGACCGGCCTCAACCAAACCGTCGGTCATCCGTTTTTTCAGGTCCTCACCGGCGCGGGTCTGCATGCGGGCGGGGATTTCCTCGGAAAACAGTTCGATCAGCAGGTCGGGCATTTTCGGTCCTTAGAAATTAACGATCGTCTGAATGACGATGGCATTGGCGATATCCACAAAGAAGGCGGATACAAGGGGCAGCACGATAAAGGCAATAGGCGACGGGCCATATCGTTTGGTAACTGCGGTCATATTGGCGATAGCGGTCGGGGTCGCGCCCAGTGCAAAACCGCCAAACCCCGCAGACAGTACGGCGGCGCGATAGTTGCCGCCCATCACCGGGAACAACACCCAGATCACGAACGCCACGGCAAACAGGGTCTGCGCACCCATGATAACGACAATGGCCAACCCCAGTTCGGCAATGGTCCAAAGCTGAAGGCTCATCAGCGACATGGCCAGAAACGCGCCCAGCGAAAACTCGGATATCAGCGCCAGCGAGGGAGTCCGGGACACCGGCGGCGCGTTGGGGGCCAGAGCTGCGCGAACATTGGCAATGACGATCCCCATGATCAGGCAGGGCACGAACAAGGGCAGTTTCAACCCGGTAGCCGCGATTGCCTCGCTCAAAAAATATCCGAAGATGATCGCCAGATTCAGATAGAGCAACACGCGCATGATGGTCAGGTGGTCGATCATGGTCTCGGCCTCGGTGGCATCATCCGGCAGCCCAACTGTGTGTTCTTCGTCCGGGCGTTCCGGGGTCAACTTCTTGCCTTCGACCAATAGACGGGCAATCGGCCCGCCCACCAGCGCAGCCAACACAAGGCCAAGCGTCGCCACGGCCACGCCGAGTTCAGTCGCGCCCTCAAGCCCGGTGACTGTGCCAACCTCGGGGGCCCACGCGATGGCGGTACCATGCCCACCAATCAGAGACGCAGAGCCAAAGAGAACCCCAGCTTGGGCCGGATAGCCAAAGGCAACTGCTCCGGCGGCACCGACGGCATTCTGGGCAACGATTGTCACCAACGTCAGAATGAGCAGCAGGAACAACGGCTTGCCGCCGGAAATCAAATCGGCAAGCCGCGCATTCAACCCAATTCCGGCAAAGAACACGATCAGCAGAAAATCCCGCGAGGCAAGGTCGAACGTCAGCTCAAGCCCTGCCACGACATACAGAATCAGCAATACAAGAGACGCCAGCAACCCGCCGGTGACAGGCTCAGGGATATTGAATTGACGCAGCGGAGCGACCCGAGAGTTGATCTCGGCCCCAATCAGATAGACCGCAATGCCAAGCGTGGCGGTCAGAAAATTGGGAATGTGAAGCATTTCCTCGACTTCGGGCATCTCAGTCCCCCGGCCGTGGCGGGCATTCCTCGCCCACCACCGTTCCGTCATATGCCTTTTCACCGCAATTGTTCAGCGCGTGCCAGACATAGCCCTTGCCGTCAGTGGTCACCGCGACGATACGATCCACGCCATAGTGTATGTTCTTGGCCCCCATAAAAGCTTGCGCCTGTCCAGACTTTAGAGCCTCGGCAATGGCAACCGCGTCGTAGCAGTCAAACCAGCCCGGCGCGGTCAGCGGTTCGGGGTTTTCGACCGGCTGAAAAGCCGCAAGATCATCGCTCGTCATCTCGGTCTCAAAACACGCCCGGTATCGGATCGGAGAGCTGTCCGCATCAATCGCCTGAAACGCCGTGTACGGGATCGGCTGGGGTTCCTCTGCCCCCTCTACAAGCAATTCCACGTCCTTCCCTGGCTGGGGCGCGACGTCATAGTAGAACCCGTACACCTGAAGGTAATACATGCCCACCCCGGCCAAAGCCGCAGAAACAATAAGGATGATTGCAAGCAGTTTTCCGGTCATCTTCTCAACATCCCGATCACGCGGCCTCTTTCAACTTGGCGGAAAATAGGCCAGTTTCCAAACTGATACAGGTCGGAACGAGGCTATTCGAATGGACATGACCCTTGCCGTTGGGTTCTTCGGCGCGCTGTTTGCGATCATGAACCCGATTACAAATCTGCCCGTCTTCCTGAGCGTTACCGACGGCCTGACGCCCGCTGATCAGCGCAAAGTCGCGGCGAAAACAGCCACGTATTGCCTGATCCTGGGCGGCGCCTTCGCAGCTATCGGCAACCAGACGCTTGGCCTGTTTGGGATCAGTGTCGACGATCTGCGTGTCGCGGGTGGTCTGGTCGTTCTTATGATTGGCCTGAACATGCTGAACGGCAACGAAAGCACCTCGCACCACGGAACCAAGGGGGAAAAGCAAGCCTACCCCGAACCCGCGACGGTGGCGTTTTACCCGCTGGCCTTCCCCATTCTGGTCGGGCCCGGCACGATCACAACGTTGATCCTGTACGCTCACCATATTTCCAAGCCCATGGACGCCATCATCTATGCGGGCGTGTTTCTGGTGGTTCTGTTTTTGTTGTTCATCACCTTCTGGAACGCTTCGGCCCTGGCCAAACGCCTGTCCGACAACGCGCGCGTAATCATGAGCCGTTTCATGGGCATGATCCTGTCGGCCATCGCGATCAGCATGATCGCGGATGGCCTGAAAGTGCTGTTGCCGGGATTGGCCTGAGCGCGCCATCAGGCCTCGAACCCGGCTGCCCCGGTCTGTACAAACGCATCGGCACATTGCTTGGCCAGCGCCCGCACGCGACCAATATAGGCCTGCCGTTCCGTGACCGAGATCACCCCCCGTGCGTCCAATAAGTTGAACATGTGGCTGGCCTTGATGCACTGATCATAGGCCGGGTGCGCCATGATGATACGCTTGCCGGTTTTTGGGTCGTCATGCTCCTGCGCCAGAATGGCGGCGCATTCGGCCTCGGCCTCTTCAAAATGACGCAGCAGAACTTCGGTATTGGCAACGTCAAAGTTCCAGCGGGCGTATTCCTCTTCGGTCTGTTTGAAGATGTCGCCATAGGTCAGCGGGCTGGGTGATTGCGGATCATTAAAGGGCATGTCCATCACGTGATCAATGCCCAGCACATACATTGCCAGACGCTCCAGACCATAGGTCAGTTCGCCCGAAACGGGTGTGCAGTCATGGCCGCCGACTTGCTGAAAATAGGTGAATTGGCTGACTTCCATGCCGTCACACCAGACCTCCCAACCCAGACCCCAGGCGCCCAGTGTGGGGCTTTCCCAGTCATCTTCAACAAAGCGGATGTCATGCAGGTCCATATCTATACCGATGGCCTGTAGGCTGCCCAGATACAGCTCTTGTAGATCCGGCGGGCTGGGTTTGATCAGCACCTGATACTGGTAATAGTGCTGCAACCGGTTGGGGTTTTCACCGTATCGCCCGTCGGTTGGACGGCGCGAGGGTTGCACATAGGCCGCCGCCCACGGCTTTGACCCCAAAGCGCGCAGCGTGGTGGCCGGGTGGAACGTACCTGCACCGACCTCCATGTCATAGGGCTGCAGGATCGCGCAGCCTTTCGAGGCCCAATAGGTCTGAAGTCGCAGGATAATTTCCTGAAAAGAACGTGGTGCGCTGGACGGTTCGGTCATGACATTCCCTTTGGACGCCCCTGCGCCCGGTTCCGGTCGGTTTTGTCCTTCCTATGCAAGGGGCCAAGGGGCGTCAACGGGCCAATCGGGTTGGGCTGTCACTGCACCGCCACACTGGAAATTCCCCGTATTCCAGGCATGGCTTTCTGCGGTTCAATTCGCGTAGTCTGCCGCAAAGCTAAAACACTGCGAACACGGGCAGACAATGACACGCATATTCACTGCAATTCTGTTTCTATTTTCAATGGGCGCAAGTGCCGTATCAGCGCAACAAGACGCCGGCGTTTGGGTCCAGGTCGAGGCGCGCCCTTCGCTGCGCGAGGCACAAGAGCGCGCGCAGGCTTATTCAAGCCTCTTGCCAGACGTAAACGGGTTTCGCCTGAACTCTGGCTGGTATGCCATTGTTATCGGGCCTTATTTGCGCAGTGACGCTGAACAGGTTCTGGACGTTTACCGGGCCGAAAGGCAGATACCAGCTGACAGTTACATAGCCTTCACCAGCTCTCTGGGTCAGCAGTTCTGGCCAGTCGGTGCGAATATCCTGAACCGGGGCGTGGTGACACCGCCCGTCGAAAACACTCCACAACCGGAAGCGACCGTTTCGGGGTTGTCGGCTGAGCCCGCAGATGAAACCCGCTCGCAAGCCCTACAGTCCGAACGCCTGCTCACTGCGCAAGAGCGTCGGGATCTGCAGACAGCCTTGCAGGCCGCAGGGTTTTACAACGCCACTATCGACGGCGCGTTTGGTCAAGGCACGCGCCGATCGATGGGTGACTGGCAACGATTCAACGGTTTTGAAGCCACCGGCGTTCTGACCACAGCGCAGCGCAAGTCGCTGATGGATGACTATAACGCGCCGCTGATCAGCGTCGGCATGGCGCGTTATTCAGACCCGCAGGCCGGGATTGATCTGGATCTGCCATTGGATGCTATTGCCTTTGATCGCTATGAGGCCCCATTTGCGCATTTCAAAGGCACCACTGACTTGGATGCTAAGGCGCTGCTGATCAGTCAGAAAGGCGACAAGGCCACCCTGCGCGCGCTCTACGAGGTGATGCAGTCGCTAGAGATCGTCCCACTGGACGGCCCCCGACAATTGCGCGGTGATCGCTTTACACTGGAAGGTCGCGGGAACGGGGTTGTCTCGTACACCCAGGCCGCGCTGAAGGACGGCCAGATCAAAGGCTTCACGCTGGTCTGGCCCGAAGGGGATGAAGCCCGCCGGGCACGGGTTCTGGCCGCGCTCAAGGCCAGCTTCACCACAAACAGCGCCGTTCTAGACGCAGGGGCCGGTGCAAATGCCGAGCAACGGATCGATCTTGTTTCCGGCCTGCAAATCCGCAAGCCGCGCCTGTCCCGGTCCGGCTTTTTCACCGATGCTAGCGGTACAATCCTGACGGTATCCGAGGCCACCGACAGCTGCACCCGGATCACCCTGAACGACGATCAGGAAGTTCAGGTCGCCTGGGCCGATGCTGATCTGGGTGTGGCCGTTCTGCGGCCCCGGAACAACCTTGCGCCGATCAGCGTCGCGGAATTCGGCACCGATCAACCGCGCATCCAATCCGAGGTCGCAGTGTCGGGCTTTTCGTATCAGGGCGCATTGGGGGCGCCGACGCTGACCTATGGCCAGATTACTGACGTGCGCGGCCTGAACGGAGAAGACGGAGTGAAACGTCTGGCGATGGCCGCCCAGCCGGGCGATGCTGGCGGACCTGTTTTCGATGACGCCGGTCAGGTTGTCGGCATGTTGCTACCCACTCCGTCCGATGGGCGCACCCTACCCGCCTCGGTCAGTCTGGCAGCCACGGCTGAGCGGTTGAACGCGGCGCTTGAACAGGCAGGCGTCTCGGGCCAACCGGGTCAATCGACTGCCGAGATCTCACCCAACGAACTTAGCCGCAGAGCCAATGGAATGACTGTTCTGGTGCATTGTTGGGATTAATTTGATCCCCAAATGTGGAACGCCGCCCCTTTGGGCGGCGTTTTTTTTGTTTACACGATATCAGGCGTTACGCGGATCAAGGTTGGAACCGGCGCGTCAAAGGCCGCGCGCACTGCAGTCTGCATCTCCGCCAAGCTAGTGGGCGCGGCAGACAGGGCCCCAAAAGCCTCAGCCAGTTTGCAGAAATCCGGGTTGTGGGCGATCACCGCGTTCGGCGCGATCTGACCTCGGACCATACTGTCCTCGATCTCTTTCAGCTTGCCGTTGTCCCATAGGATAATGGGCAGTGAAAGGCCCAGCTCGACCGCTACCCCAAGTTCCATCATCGTATAGTGAAACCCGTAATCCCCGGCGATCACGGCTGTTGGTTTGCCCCGACGCGCAACCGCACCGCCAATACCAGCCGGCAAGCCATATCCCAGCGTGCCAAAGCCGGTCGGGTGATGCCAGTGATAGGGATAGGCCATATCCCAGACCTCTTTCCCGGCATAGGCGATTTGGGTCATGTCGGAATAGATCATCGTATCCGCTGGCATGGCATCGCGCAGAGCATCAAGCACCGGAACGATCCCCGGCCGCTCGGCATCGACCTCGGCGCGCCAGCGCCTGCGCGCCTCTGTGATTTCTTCCGGCGTCCAACCCGTTGCAGGTTTCACCTTGTCAATCGCACCCCATAAGGCATGCGCAAAGCTTTCCCCATCAGCCTGCAGCTTGACGCCCGCACGATGCTGATCGGACAGAACCCTGGGATCAAGATCGACCCGCACCAGATGAGCGCTGTGCCCCAGGTTGTCGCGCCACAGATCGACCTCGCCCAGTTCGGTACCTACGGCGACAACAAGGTCAGCGGACCCAATCACCTCGGCGCTGCCAGGGCGTGTCAGCATGGCACCAAAGTCCAACGCATAGCCCTGCCCGGCCATCCCACGCCCAGCAAAAGTTGTGAAGCAGGCCGCTCCCAGTTCCGTCAATATCTGCCGCCACAGATTAGACCGCGCGCCACCGCCCAAAATGAACAACGGCCTGCGCGCGATATTCAACAAAGACATGACCGGAGCAATATCGGGCGGCAAAACCTTGGTGCGCAGCCCCGGCTGATTGGGAAACGGCGCGGGGTCGGCATCGGCCTCAAGCTGGGCAATCGGCACCTGAATATGTTTGGGGCGCGGTCGGGACAGTTCGAACTCTTCAAAAGCACGCTCGACCAGACCATAGGCGGCCTGTGCGGAATTGGCCTGCCGCGACCAGTCAGTCACGGTTTCAGCCGCCCCAAGCTGATCCTTCATCTGATGCAATTGCCCATGCACCGCTTGCGTTTCATCCAGACAAGAAGACATCACCAGCAGTGGCACCGAATCCGTATAGGCCTGCCCCATCGGTGTCATGATATTGCACAGCCCCGGCCCGGTGATCACATAGGCCACGCCCGGCCTGCCGGTCGCGCGGGCATAGCCATCGGCCATGAACCCGGCCCCCTGTTCATGCCGGGCTAACACATGTGTGATGCCAGCTTCTTCGATGCCGCGATACATTTCCTGATTGTGAACACCCGGAATGCCAAAAATCACGTCAACGCCCCGATCTTTCAACATATGCGAAATCTGGGCCCCCAAGGGTCTTTTCATCAGTTTCTCCAGAATTGGACGGTGAACAACGCGTAGACGGCCAGCAGTTCCAGCCGCCCGACCAACATGCCGATGGACAACAACCATTTGGCGGTGTCATTCAGCCCGGCGAAATTTCCTGCCGGACCGATCTGGCTGCCCAGTCCCGGCCCCACATTGGCCAGTGCGGTCGCAGCCCCCGAGACCGAAGTGATGAAGTCCAACCCCGTCAGCGCCAACGCCCAGGCCAGCACACCCAGCGACAGCACGAAGAACATGAAAAAACTCATCACCGAAGTCAGGACATCCGTCCCGATCGTGCGCCCGCCATATCGCGGGGCAAAAACGCCATGCGGTGAGCGGATACGGCGAATTTGCGTTTTGATCGACGCAAACAGCAGCTGATACCGGAAAATCTTGATCGAACAGGCGGTCGAGCCCGCGCATCCGCCGATCAGACCGATCAGAAAGAACAGCATGACCGGGAAACTGCCCCACGTCATGTAATCAACGCTGGCATAACCCGTACCCGAAATGATCGAGGTGATGTTGAACAGCGATTCCCGGAACGCTTGTTCCCAATGATGTGGAAAGACTACGGTTAGGAACACCGCCATGACCACGACCAGCACCAGGATTGTCGCCAGGAATGTCTGTATCTGGCTGTCCTGCCACAGTGAGTTCGTGTTACCATTGGCGAATTGAACATAGCGCACGAAGGGCAGCGCCGCGAGGATCATAAAGACCGCAGCCGCATACTCGGTCGGCCCCGAGAAACTGCCGAAGGACGTGTCGTAGTTCGAGAACCCTCCGGTCGCGATGGTTGTCATCGCATGCACGACGGCATCGAAAAAACCCATCCCCAAACCGGCGTAGACAAGCGCGCAGACAAAGGTCAAAAAGACATAGATCAGGGAAATCTGCCCTGCGATCTCTTGCGCGCGCGGTAGGATTTTCCCCATGGTTTCAAACCCTTCCGAGCGGAAGATCTGCATCCCCCCCACGCGAAGTTCGGGCAGGAACACCATGGCGACTACAATAATCCCAATGCCGCCCAACCATTGCAGCAATCCGCGCCACAACAGCAAACCCTGTGGCAGATTATCAAGCCCGGAAATGACAGTCGAACCAGTAGTGGTCAGCCCCGACATTGCCTCAAAATAAGCATCGACAAAGCGCAGCTCGGTCTCGCCGAATAAAAACGGGATTGCGCCGAAAAAGGGCAGCGCCACCCAAACGCCGGTGGTCAGCAAAAAGGTCTGACGGATCGTCAGACCTTCGCCCACTCCGTTCGAACAACTGATGGACAGGATAACGCCCGTCAGCATGGTGATGACGCCGCTTCCCAGAAAAACAGGCCATTCGCCCCGGCCTTCGATGAAATCCGCAAGCATGGGAAGCATCATGGTCGCCCCAAGAATGGCGACCAACAGGCCAATCACATATCCAACCGGGCGCATATCCGTCATGAGGCGCAGCGTTGGCGCGCCTGCACGACTGTGTCAAGCGGATGTCCCGTTTACTCGTCGGTTTTGCTGACGGGTGTGGGCATTGCGGGCGGTTTTGAAGGCGCGCGCGTCCGGTTCTGAGGTGCCGCAGACTTGGCTGTATTCGCCAGGGGCGCCACAGGCTTCGCTTCGGCTTTGGGGGCCACAGGCTTGGCAGCAGGTGCAGCCGTTGGTTTTGCCGTGACCGATTTCGCCGCCTGCACTTTGGGCGCGGCTGGCTTGGCTGTGGCCTTGGGTGCCGCAGGTTTCGCTACTGCCTTTGGAGCCACGCGTTTTGCGGCAGGTTTGGGTGCGGCGGGCTTTGCCTCGGGCTTGACGGCCGCAGGTTTAGGCGCTGCAACCTTGGCCACTGCTGGCTGGGAGGCCGCATTTGCCACAACCGGTTTAGGTGATTCGGCTTTTGGGGTCGCTGCCATCTTGGCCCGAACGCGCGGCTTGGACTTTGGTGCGGCGGTCGTTTTGACCTTGGCTACAGGCTTGGCAGCTGCCGCCTTGGATTTGAATTCCGGTTTCTTTTTGGCAGGTGCAGGAACCGACGAAGACGCGTGCAGAGCGTGAACAGGAACGAAAGGCAGCTCCATGGCCGAATTCGCCAAAATCTGCATGATCTTCAGTTGGTTGCTGACTGCATAACCGGCCAGTCGAATGGCCGCCGCCTGAAACTCAAGCGGTTGGGTAATCGGATTCATTAGTCATTTCTCCTGTAAAAACGAAGCAACCTTCCAAGAAAAGAACCGCTCTGCCCCACCCCGGTATTAGGGGCGAGTGACCAAGGCCTGAAATCCCCGGACATCGCACGTCGCGGCTTCCTTTTCAGAGTGGCCCGAGGGCTGACACGCCCTCACACCATGGCTGCGTTCACGGATAGTTTAACGCGAAACACACTGCTCGTGCAGAAATATTGCTGCAATGCGGCAATTTTTCGCCAATTGGATCAAAATGAGACAACAGGAGGCTCTTTTCGAGCTACCCGATGTGAAACAGGGTCGAGAACAAGCGTGGATCCAAGCTGGCGGAAACAAAGGTTGGCCCTTCGGTCAGCACCGACACTGCGTCGTGGCTGTGCAGGCTTTCCTGATGGCTGGCCACAACACGGAAATCACCGACATGATGATCGGCCAGAAGCTCGGCACAAAACAAGCGCGCGGCGTCTTCGACAAAGATTGGGTTCGCGGCATTCAACTCGGCAAAGGCCTGTTCGTCCTCGCGCTTGACCATCACTTGCGTTTCGGTCGGTACGGCGCGGCGGCACAGGGCAATCAGATCTTCGAACCACAGGCAATCTGCTTTGCAATCAACAACAACGGAAATCCGCGCAACAGAACGTTGGGAATGCGGTGTCGCCAGTTGCCCCCGTGTGGACCGCGCATGTTCGCTCAGCTCAAGCGAACATGGACAGGTGGACGAATAGACATAGTCCAGATGGATGATCTTCTGACGTACGCCGTTTTGTTCGACCAGTTCCAACGCGATGTCATAATACTGATACCCTTGCAAACCCGATCGCAGGCTTTCCACCCGGTCCGGGTAGGAAAACCGCATCTGGATACGCGCATCGAAACTGTCCAGATCGGTCATATAATCGTCCAGCGCAGCCTCCATGACCTCAAAACTGAACGTACGCTCGGCATGTTTGTAGAACGAGCGCATGATGCGGGACATGTTGATGCCCTTCTTTTCGGCATCAAGGCTGACCGTTCCGGTGACCGAGGTTTCAAGCGTGAGATCCTCACCATGTTTACGGTGGAACCGAATCGGCAAACGGAAATTAGAAATGCCCACATGCTGAATTTGTTGCATGGCCCCGCGGATCAGACTGGACGGTCCGTTTTGAAGGTCCGGCAACGATGCCCGATAGGCCGCGTCAACTGTGAAGTCTTCGGCATATTCTCGCGACAGCGAAGGATAATTCACCGGAACCAGTCCAGGCACGAGGCGCGCAATTGCAGGATCAAGCTGGCTGATCTCAGCTTCACTCGCGGACTCGGCCCATTTGCGCAGCGTTCTAAGCGCGGCGGCGGCGTCTTCATTGTCAGGTGCGTCTTCAATGGTGCGGGGGTACACATTCATCGAACGGGGTTCCTCGGTTGGTCGCCGGACTATATACAGGTTCGACGCTTTTTCCAGTTTAACCGTATACGCATTAAAGTACGGCCCGGATGAAAATCCGCAAACATCGCGGGAGTTACGCCGCGTTTACGCAGTTTCACCCAAGGCATAACAGGATATAGAGCGTAGTTAGCGCTGAGAAACGTCCAAAGCGCGCTTAATATCGGCAAGCAGGTCGCCCGCATCCTCCAGACCGATGGACAGGCGGATCAGGCCGGGAGTAATGCCCAACTCGTCTTTCTGCTCATCGCTCAGCCGTTGGTGGGTCGTGGTCGCCGGATGGGTCGCAATCGACTTGGCGTCGCCCAGGTTGTTCGAAATCACCGGAATCGTCATCGCGTTGAGGAACGCAAACGCAGCCTCCTTTCCGCCCTTGATATCCAGCGACAGAACGGTGCCGCCCTTACCGCCCAACTGTGATTGAACCAGCGCATTCTGCGGATGCGTCTTTAGCCCCGGATACAATGTGCGTTCCAACGCGGCGTGACCCTCCAGTGCCTCAGCCACGATCTGGGCCGTCTCAGCCTGAGCATTGACACGCAGGGTCATCGTTTCCAGACCTTTCAACATGATCCAGGCGTTAAACGGGCTCAGCGCCCCACCGGTGTGCTTCAGATAAGGCTCAACGGTGCCGCGGATGAAGTCCTTGGTGCCGATGATTACGCCGCCCAGCGCACGCCCCTGCCCGTCGATATGTTTGGTCGCCGAATAGATCACAACATCCGCACCCTGCTCGATCGCACGCGAAAACACTGGGGTCGAGAACACATTGTCCACGACCACCATCGCACCAACTGCGTGGGCCAGTTCGGCTACGGCCGAGATGTCGATCACCTCAAGCGTCGGGTTCGACATGGATTCAAAGAACACAGCCTTTGTGTCGGGCCGGATCGCCGCTTTCCATTCGTCCAGATTGGTGCCGTCTACGAAAGTTACATCTACACCAAACCGGGTCAGGATATTCTCGACAATATACAAGCATGAGCCGAACAGCGCCTTAGCCGAAACGATGTGGTCGCCTGCCTTCAGCATCGAGGTCAGCGCGCCGTTGACAGCCGCCATGCCCGAAGCTGTGGCGAAAGCATCCTCGCCCCCCTCAAGCGCCGCGATACGCTGCTCGAACATCGACACGGTGGGGTTGCCATAGCGGGCATAGATGAACTCATCCGGGCCACATTCCAGAAAACGGGCCTCGGCCTGTTCGGCATTCTCATAGACGAACCCCTGGGTTAGAAAGATCGCCTCGCTAACCTCATTGTATTGGCTGCGGCGGATGCCGCCATGGACGGCTTGAGTGCGTTTGTTCCAGCTTTCGCTCATGTCATTCCTCTCGACCTTTGCCCGGCAAAGGCATCAAAAAAACCCCAGACGCGGTCAAGCGAAAGGGGCCTTTCATCCTGACCTTTTAGCGGTGTTGTTTAGCGTGGCCCGCAATCCGGTAACAAATCGCCACGTAGCTCTGCGAGAGGCAATACGCTTCGGGCGGTTTGCCGTCAAGCCCGGCGTTCCCCCGGTCACGGTTGCGTAATCGGCCCTTGCCGCCCCGTCAGAAACCCGCATGATCCATTCAACAAAAGGAGGGCATATGGCGGACCCGATTGATCTGTATTTTTGGCCTACCCCCAACGGGTGGAAGGTATCCATCGCGTTAGAAGAGATGGAGTTGCCCTATTCCACGCATCTGATCAACATCGGCAAGGGCGATCAGTTCGACCCCGAGTTCCTGAAGATTTCGCCCAACAACCGTATGCCTGCAATCTTTGACCCTGACGGGCCCGACGGCGCGCCGGTTTCCGTGTTCGAAAGCGGGGCAATCCTGATGTATCTGGCTCGCAAAACCGGGCGGTTTTATGGCAATACCGAGCGTGACCGGATCGCGGTCGAAGAATGGCTGATGTGGCAGATGGGCGGCGTTGGCCCGATGGCCGGTCAGGCGCATCACTTCCTGAAATACGCACCCTACATGGACCCACCGCAGGACCTGCCCTATGCAAAAGACCGCTACCGCACCGAGGTCGGGCGTTTGTACGGCGTGCTGGATCGACGGCTGGCCGACAACGAATATGTCGCGGGCGACTTCTATTCCATTGCCGACATGTCAATCTGGGGCTGGGCCAGCCTATGGGAAGGCCAGCAGCAGGTGTTAGAGGACAAGCCGCACTTTACCCGCTGGCTGGAGACGGTCAGTGCCCGTCCCGGCGTCCAAGCCGGTCGCGCACTGCATGCCGAATTGCGTGGAGATAATCGTGACAAGCAGTCGCAAGAGACCTTGTTTAAGCGATAAATCAAATCGATCCAGTGTCTGCCGTGAGCCCAGTTCGACCGATGCTGCAATGCGCATAGATGTCTGGTCATAGATTTTGCAAGGATGATGTTGATTGAGCGTTTTGCATGGTTGGATCTTAGGCAGTCCTGGATTTGTTCATTTTCGGGTGTTGTCGACCTAATAAACAGGAATAGAAAGCATAGCGAATCCGGCGAAATTGGGGGTAACGCAATCCCACGCGGTACAAGCGAAAGGCTTCAATCATTGATTTCTCTAACAATAAAAAATGCCCCCAGACTTGGGGGCGAGAGTTATAAGAGGAGCGATTACAAGAGATGCCTTATTGTGGATTCACAACCAAAGTACCGGAATTCATGGCGTCGATCAGTTTGTTAACTTCATCGACAACGTCCACTGGGATGTCTGGGTGGAACGACCCGATCCGCATGGCCAGTTCATTGCCCATATCCGCCCGGTAGAGCGCACCTTCCAGTTTGCCAGCAGCTGCCAGTTCCAGGTAGGACCGCATGTTGCCTCGGACATCCAGAATAGCGGACTGTAGGATTTCCGGCCATTCGTTGATCGCATCACGATAGATGCCGATGCCATAGACGCCTTTTTCCTGAACGGCCTGCATGGAGCCCAGCGTCGCGCTGTCCATTGTCGGCCAGACGACATCGGCGCCTTGGGAAATTTGGTTCAAAGCAGCTTCTTTGCCCTTGGCGATGTCATCCCAGTCGCCGGTCCAGGTAACCAAAACTCTGATGTCCGGATTGGCCGCTTTGGCCCCCGCTTCATATCCAGCAACCGTGTCGGTCGTGAATTTGAACTGTTGCGCCGCGATGATGCCGATGGTGCCTGTGTCTGACATGGCGCCCGCGACGTAGCCCATTAGATAAGCGATTTGGCTGAAGTAGAAATCCGCGTTGGCAATGTTGTCTTTTGTGCCCAATCCGTTGTTCACCATGAACATGGTTTCCGGGAAGCGTGCTGCGACGCGTTCCACTGCGTCCTGGAATTCTCCGCCGTGACCGATCACAAGGTCATACCCCCTGCGTGCGTAGTCGCTCAGGACTTCGATTTGTTCCGGCTGATGCACGCTTTCGGAAAAAGCGGCTTCAAAGCCAAGCACTTCACCTGCCTTGGTGAGACCTTCGAATCCGGCTTGGTTCCAGCCATTATCAGAAATCGATCCGGGCATAACGATCGCGGCGCGTTCGATCCCGTCAGCGACCGCAGGCCCGGCCAACATCAGTGCCGCAAGCCCCGCCAATAGTTTGGACTTCAATTGCATTGTTGTTCTCCCATATTGGATATGTGTTGTCAGGGTGACGGGAGGATCGCGACGTGAAAAACGATGGTTTCTCACGTCACGGCTGAGATTTATCGATGCTCCCGGTCGTAGGGGAGTCCAACGCTTGCAGGTGCGCTGGCCTTGGCGCCGAGGACCACAAGTGCGATGAGCGATGCGAGGTAAGGCAAGATCAGGAAGAGCTGATAGGGAACCTCTGGCGAGGTGAATTGCAGTTTGAATTGCACCGCATCACAGAAGCCGAAGAAAAGCGCCGCGCAGATCGCGCCGATGGGCGACCAACGTCCTAAGATGATTGCCGCAAGCGCAATGAAGCCTTTGCCCGCACTCATGCCTTCCGCAAACACATAGACTTGCGATAAGACCAGATGCACCCCAGCAAGTGCCGCGAGGGCACCGCTGACTGCAATTGAGAGATATTGCATGCGAAAGACAGGAACCCCAGCCAAGTCCGCGGCCTTCGGGTTTTCGCCAACGGCGCGAAGGTCCAGACCCTTGTGGGATTTCATCAGCCAGAACCAGGCGGCTATTGCCAATCCGATCAAAAGGTAGAACAGCGGATCCTGGGCAAACAGGGACGGGCCAACTACGGGAAGATCTGACAAGTAGGGAATATCGATCTGCGAGAACCCGTTTACCCGCGCCCCTCCGGCCTGAGCTCCAAATATCTGACGGGACAGAAAAGCTGTGAGTCCAGCCAGCAGCAGGTTGAGCGCGATACCGCCAACCAGCTGGTTGATGCGCAGCCGGATCGACATATACCCAAGCAGCAGGCCTGAGATCAGGCCGCAAATGATCCCGCATCCGAGCCCGATCATGGCGGAGCCCGTTGCGAAAGAACCAGCAGCGGCGCCAAGCGCACCGGCGAGGATCTGACCTTCGAGGCCGATGTTGTACAGCCCGCCACGTTCTGCAATCACCCCGCCAAGGGCAGCAAAGGCAATTGGCGTACCCAATCGGGCGGTTCCGGCAAGGACGTCGCCCAGCAAAACAAGATCAATCATAGCCTATGCCTCTTTCTTTTGGCGTTGTGTTTGGCGGCGCAGCCGCAGGTTTTTTGCCAGGGGTTTCAGAACGGATGTTGACCTGATTCGCGGTGTCACGAGGGCGGCGGCGACCAGAACCACAACAAGCCCCTCGACCACTTCGATGACGGAACTGTCGACCCCGACGGCACGTTGCATCGTTCCCGCGCCGGCAGAAAGCCCGGCAAGGAACAGCGCGGTCAAAGGCGCGACAATTGGGTTAAGAGCCGCAAGGAAGGCGACGACAATTCCGTCATAGCCGTAGCCATCGCTAAACAAGTGGAACAGGCGGTACTTCAACCCGATCACCTCGATTGCGCCGGCCATGCCTGCAAGGCTGCCGCCAATCAACATGGCGCGGATGACGGTCTTTTTCTGGTCCACACCGGCATAGGCCGCAGCGCGGGCATTGCGCCCCACAAGGTCCAGTTGGAAGCCCGATGGCGTGAAGCGCAGCCAGAAATACAAGATGACCGTCATGGCCAGCCCGAATACAAAGCCCACATGGGTATCAGATCGCGACATCAGAATAGGCAGGCGATAGGCTTCTGAGACTTCCTCCGAATAAGGATATGGCGCGCCTTCGGCCAATAGCGGCCCTGCCACGGCGTAGCTGACTATGTGGATTGCAATGAAGTTCATCAGCAGCGTGACAATGACCTCATTCGTGCCCCGATAGGCTTTGAGATACGCAGGAATTGCCGCCCAGAACGCCCCGCCGGCGGCGGCGGCGACAAATATCAGCGGCACGCCAAATAGACCGGGCAGATCGGGGATCGCCAAAGCGAAGACGGCGCCGAACAACCCACCAATATAGATCTGCCCCTCGCCACCGATGTTGAACACACCGGCGCGCATCGGAATGATTACGGCCAGCCCCGCCAGAAGCATCGGTGAGGCTTTGACCAGCGTATTGGAGAAACCCCAGTAATTCAGGAAGGATTCCAGAAACAGAACCTTATAGGCCTCAAACGGGTTGTGCCCGTCGAGCAGGATCAGCACGCCGCCAACGCTCAGCGCTAAAAGTAAAGCAATCGCAATCCGGCGTTGCATGGTAAATCTGTTCATTTTACCTCCTCCGGCGCTGCGGTCATCAAGAGCCCAATGTCTTGAAGAGTTGTGTTTTCTGGATCGACAACACCCGTGATCCGCCCAAAGGCCATCACGGCGACGCGGTCAGAGATGTCGAGCACATGTTCAAGTTCAGTGGAGATATAGAGAACCCCCACGCCGCTTTGGGCGACGGCGCGGATCTGGTTCTGAACAAATTCCGTTGCGCCGACATCAAGCCCTTTAGTCGGCTGTACGACGACCAAAAGATTGCGCGCCCGGGCCACTTCACGGGCCAAAACGATTTTTTGTTGATTGCCACCGGATAGAGCCGAAGCGTTCAATTTTGGGTCAGGGGGCCTAATGTCAAAGGCCGCGACCACGTTGCTTGCGATCTCGTGCATCGCGCGCCGGGAAATCAGACCGCCAGACATGAACCTGTCTTCGCCAATCGATCGAAAGGCCATATTTTCTTCGACACTGAGTGACAGGACCAAGCCTTCGGCATGGCGGTCCTCGGGCACGAAGCCTATGCCATCTGCTATGCGCGAAGCGATGGAGGCGCTTGATATCTCCGTGCCATTAAGGTGGATGGCGCCGCTGGTTTGCCTTTTGAGGCCGGTGATCACCTCGCTCAACTCCGTCTGGCCATTGCCGTCGATCCCAGCGATTCCAAGAATTTCGCCAGCCTTCACGGAGAGGGTCAGATCCTGCAGGATTTCCGCCCCGCCTGGATCGATCAGGCAGACATCAGAGACAACCAGAGCGTCCGGTGCTGAGCTGGTGTCATTGCGCGCCTTTTTGGCCTTGAGCGTCTCGACCGTTTCGCCGGTCGGCTTGTCTCCCATCATAAGCGCTGACATCTGCGCCATGGGCGTGGTCGCAACCGGAAGAACTCCCTCGACACGCCCATGGCGCATTATCATGACGCGATCGGCAATTTCGCGGATTTCATCGAGCTTGTGGCTGATGAAAAAGACAAGGCAGCCGTTGGCCACCAACTTGCGCACTCCTTTGAGAAATGGCGCGACTTCGGTCGGGGCAAGAACGCTGGTGGGTTCATCCAATATCAGGATCGATACATCGCGAAACAGCGCCTTAAGGATTTCCACCCTTTGCTTCATGCCCACAGGCATTTCCGTGACACGGATGTCGAAATCGACGTTAAAGTCAAAGTCGTTGCAAAGCTGCCGAATGCGCGCCCGCGCTTCGGCACCCCGCTTTGTGCTGGGCAAGCCGATCAGAATGTTCTCTTCGGCGTTCATCGCGCCGACCAGGCTGAAATGCTGGTGGATCATGCCGATCCCATGCTCAATAGCTTTTGCTGGGCTGGTCACCGAAACAGGTGTTCCGCCCAGTTTGATTTCGCCGTTATCGGGCTGATACAGGCCGATCAAAACGCTTGCGAACGTGGTTTTACCTGCTCCGTTCTCGCCCAAAATCGCAATGCACTCGCCCTTCGAGGCCAGCAGATTGACATTGTGCAATGCACGAACGGCGCCAAACGACTTGCCGATGCCGGTGACTTTCAAAAATGGATCCAAGACAACCTCCCAACTTTCACGCAAATTCAAGAGAGAATGCCCTATCTTCTCAAATTAGATGTTTTCACCTCACAGCTGAGAATTTCGCCCACATGTGAGCTGGCAATCGGGTTAGAGTGGAGCGACGAATTAGCATCGCATCAGGAGAGCAAAGCCGCGCGTCATGGCGAAGATACCGTCGTTGAAAAGTATTCAGGCCTTCGAAGCGGCCTGCCGGCATCTGAGTTTCAAGGATGCCGCCGATGAACTATGCGTCACTCCGACTGCCATTTCCCATCAGATCAAATCGCTGGAGGATCAACTTGGGGTGCCCCTGTTTCACCGGCTGACCCGCGCCTTGAAACTGACGGAGGATGGGGCCAACTACGCGCCCCACATCATTGAAGCCTTCAAGAACATTGAAGCCGCCTCTCTCGCGCTGGAGGAAGACGACCTTGCGGGCACATTGACAATCTCAACAACCGGGTCTTTTGCCGCCAATTGGCTTAGCCCGCGGCTGCGAGGCTTTTACGAGAAATACCCGGAGATCTCGGTAAGGGTTCTGTCTAGCGATCAACTGGTGGATTTCAAATCCAGCGATGTGGATGTGGCCATTCGGTATGGCTTTGGCGATTATCCTGACAGCAATGTGGCATGGGTCTTGAATGACTGGGTAGCCCCTGTCTGTAGCGTGGAAAAGGCGAAGTCACTGGGTTCCCCCGAAGATCTTCTGAAGTCTCGTCTGATCGAATACCAATGGAGCGGGTTTTCTGATGCGGATCCGAGTTGGGAGCGATGGATGGACGCGGCTGGCTTGCAAACTAGTGACGTCGAGCCCTATGTCACCTATTCCGAGGAACACATCTGCTTGCTGACGGCAAGCGATGGTCATGGTGTGGCCCTGGTCAGCCTTTTGGCCGCCGCGCGTTTTCTGGAACGCAATATGCTGGTCGCCCCCTTTGACGCGGCATTGAAGAACAAGAGCTATTTTCTCGTCTGCCCGGAAACTTACGCCAATCGTGCACGCGTTCGTGTGTTCCGGGAATGGCTATTGGACCAAGCAGATGAGTTTCGCGACAGCGTCGTCGGTCAAAGGTTTTTTGAAGAATAGCGCGTCTGCAACGATCTAATCCGTCGCTTGAATTTTTGTCATTTCTAAATTGCCGAGAAGCATGCGTTTCTGAACCCCTAACCAGGAGTTCTTGCGCATGCATAGTTTTGACCCTTCCCAACCCGATGGTTTCAATCAAACTCTCGACAGCACGGTCTCTAGCGACGGCGTCCCGGTCATTGCAGAACGGTATACAGTGCCAGCACGTTGTGGTGTCGCGGTGCGTTTGACAGCCGGACAAACTTTGACCATCACCAATCCGACCGGCTGGCAAGTCTGCGATTTCTGGGCGTTCAATGCGGCAGAGCTGAATGAATATTTGTCCATGCCGCATGTGCATACGGATCTTCTGTCTGTTTTCCCAAAGATCGGTGACAGGTTGGTCAGCAATCTGCGCAATCCTCTTCTGACGCTGACCCAAGACACATCGCCGGGTGTTCATGACACAACGATCGCCGCTTGCGATGCCAACCGGTACAAGCAATTGGGCGTCACTGATTACCACGACAATTGCGCCGACAACTTGAGGCAGGCCTTGCTTGCTATCGGGAAAAAAGCACCGCATGTGCCAGCGCCCTTCAATCTGTGGATGAACGTACCAGTTCACCCTGATGGCAGCCTTTCCTGGGCTACCCCAGTGTCAAAACCGGGGGATAGCATGACCTTCAAAGCTGAGATGCCAGTCTACACCGTGATGTCGGCCTGCCCGCAAGATATCACTCCAGTCAACGGGGACGAAGGCAAGCCGAGCGCGCTGGAATTTGTTGTTCATGACGGATGATGGCGGCGACATATTTTCTGCCCGCTGGATCATCGAAGATGCCTTTCACAGTCACAACGACTTCGCGCTTTATGTTCTAGACGGCAGAATAGGTGGCTTGGCGCCTCTCGCAGTATTAAAGTCACGTTATCCAAGCGCAAGGGTGCACTCGGACACAAACACGGCGATCCTGCCCGGGTTTGTGAATGCGCATCACCATTGCTATGGGGTGAACCTTATCAACCAAGGGATACGGGATGACCTGTTAGAGCCTTGGATTTTCGCCTCCGCTGGCGCAGCCGACGTTGCGCCGCGCCTCGCCACCGAATACGCGGCAATGCGCTTGCTGAAGAATGGGGTAACGGCTGTTGTGGATGCCTGCACCGCGGGTCAGACAGCGGCCATTGCCGAAGCGAAGATAAGGGACAAAATCGCCGTATATAATGGGCTTGGCCTGTCTTGTGCCATCGCGCCGGGCGAGAGATGGCACAACCAGCTTGTACATCCATATGGGCAAAGCCAGTCGTTTCTGACTACCTTGCCCGAGGTTCTGCGATGCAAACTGCAGCGCCAGCACGTTGCGCGCGCACGTATTGAACCGCAAAGCTTTGTGCGGCTTCTGTCCCGGATGCATGGCGAATACGCGGCTTCTGAATGCGCTGATGTGTGGTTTGGCCCCACGGCACCGCATTGGTCGGGCCGAGAGACCCTGCGCAACATCGCCAGGGAGGTTCGCGAAAGCGGCCAGCGCATTCACACCCATGCCGAGGAGTCTCGACTGCAACACCTGTCGGCTACAGCCTGGAGTTTTCAGGGTGCCATTGCAGAATTGGGCAAAGTTGGCCTGCTCACTGACGGCTTGTCTTTGGTGCATATGGTCTGGGCGGACGAAAAAGATCTGGCGCGAGTGGCCGAGGTGCGGGCGCATATCGTGTGTAATCCCAGCTCCAATTTGCGGCTGCGTTCCGGCATTGCACCCGCGCCATTGATGAAGCGGATGGGCATCAACCTTGCACTGGGGATGGATGGGACCAGCCTGGCAGGTGATGACGACATGTTCGCCGAAATGCGTCTGGCGCAAAGCCTTTATTGGTCAAGTGATCGGGCGAACCCTAGCCTGACCGCGAAGGATGTTTTCGACATGGCCACTATGGGTGGCGCGCGTTTGATGGGAATGGATCACAGCATCGGAAGCCTGTCCGTCGGCAAGCGCGCCGACTTTGTGATCCTGCGCCTGGACCGTCTTGAAGGTCCCTGGTTGGACCCCGGCATTGATCCGGTTGAGCTGTTGGTCAGCTCGGCAAAATCTACGGATATCCAGAGCGTCTTCACCGGCGGACAACTGGCCGTTTCGCACGGCGAGACCAAAAAGTGCGACGAAAAGATAATTCTTCAAAACATCACCGACGGCATGCAGCGCGCCGCGGATCAAAGGCTGAGCGCTAGTGAATATGCCGCCGTCAAATCCGCATTGCAGCGCTGGTATGACGATTGGCTGACGAACAACGCCCAGCAATTGTGACAGAGGAGCAAGACCATGCAGAAGAAAATAATCTGGCCAAACGGCGCGCGATGCGCCTGTGCGATCACCTTTGATATCGATGCGGACAGCCTGATCCATATCGCAAGGCCGGTCGATGGGCATGATCGCCTCTATCCGATCTCCATGGGGCGCTACGGGCCGACGGTTGCCATCCCTCGGATTCTAGAAACTTACAAACGTCTCGGGCTGAAACAGTCCTTCTTCGCCCCCGGATGGGTCGTGGAGCAATATCCAGATGCAATGCAAGCCATCCTGAAAGATGGTCATGAAATCGGCCATCATGGCTATTTGCACGAAGACCCGACAAACCACAGCGCGTCTGAACAAGCCTATTGGTTCGAACGCGCGCTGGAGTCGCATAAGCGGGTTCTGGGCAATGTTCCAAAAGGCTATCGCGCACCGGTTTACAATGTGACGCAAGCCGTCATCGACCTGCTGAACAAGCATGAATTCGACTATGACAGTTCGCTGATGGCGGATGATGTGCCATACCTCATGCGATCAGGCGGCCGGACTTTGGTCGAACTTCCATCGCATTGGGGGACCGACGACTGGCCGCAATTCGCCCACTATGAGGAAATTGGTTACATGATGCCCGTCGCCGGGCCACGCGCCGGGCTGACCCCATTTTGGGAGGAATTCGAAGCCCAATACGAAGAAGGTGGCTTCTGGATTGGCATCTGGCATCCCTTCCTGACCGGGCGTTTGGCGCGGTGGCGGCAGGTGGAAGACTGGATGGATTCTGTCTTGAACAGGGGTGACGTCTGGTTCGCTACTCTCGGAGAGATCGCACAGCACGTGCGCATGCAATATGAGGCAGACCGGCAAAGCGTACGGGTTGAAGAACTGCCTTATTATCAGACTCCGGTTCTGACGGCATGAATATCCTTCAACGGACGCGCGACTTTCTGGATTCGCTCGACGCGCATCGCGAGATATTCCTTAGCGTTGCGCCAGATAGACTGTTGCAGGATGCCCGATCCGCCGCCGCGCGGCAGGCCGAAGGAAGGCTGCTTGGCCCGTTGGACGGCCAGTTTCTTGCGGTCAAGGCCAATATCGACGTGCAAACGTTCCGAAGCCATGCGGGATCCTTGGCCATCGATCCTCAACCAGCAGACAATGACGCCCCGATCGTCGCCAGGCTCCGTTCTGCGGGCGCGATCGTCTTAGGCCATGTGAACATGTCAGAGTTCGCCTTCTCGGGGCTCGGAGTTAATCCGCATTTCGGCACCCCTCTGAATGTGTTGGACAGCACAATGGTGCCTGGAGGGTCCTCGAGCGGATCGGCGTCAGCCGTTGCCATGGGCTTGGCCGACATCGCATTGGGCACAGATACCTCCGGCTCCGTGCGCATTCCGGCCGCCTGTCAGGGCCTGGTGGGGTTTCGCCCAACTATGGACCGCTATGAAAGCGCCGGGATTTTACCTCTGGCGCCTTCTATGGATACGCCAGGCTCACTCGCTTTAAACGTCAGTCAGATTTGCGCTGTGGATCGCGCTTTGTCGGATTGCAAAGAAACCGGGCACGCCCGCCGTCAAATTCTGTGCCTGAGGGAAGATGCCCTGGTGGGATTCACCCCGGAAATCAAGGCTATGTACGAACAGGCTCAGCAGCATTTGTCCGAGCATGGCATCGAATTGGAAAGAGTTGATATCCGAAGTTTCACTCGTGTCACGGAGGTCTTCCAAACCTGCGGAACGCTGGTGAGTGCCGAAGCCTTTCGTCTTCTGCCAAGTTTGGTCGGAGACCAGCAGGCCAGACTGGACCCAAATGTGCAGGATCGGCTTGCTCAGGCGGCTTCAATCCTTGGCAAAGATCTGCAGGCATTGCTCGAAATCCGGCGGGCCCTCATCCCGGACTTTGGCAGGGAACTGGCAGGGAAGATGCTGCTTTACCCGACATTGCCGTCGTACCCGCCGTCTGTTCAGGCCGTGACCCTCGATAAAGGGGTCTTTGCACGGGAAAACGCCCTTATCCTGTCGGTATCGATGAAAGCTGCTTTCCTCAATGCGCCAACAATTTCCATTCCATTTGGAGAACGGAGACCGGGGGTCAGCCTATCCTTGAGCGGCGGCGCAAACAGGGACGCGGATGTACTTGCGACGGCGTCTTATCTGGAGAAGATTTTTTCAGCGATTAGAGATGGCTGAGGTCATTTCACTCCATTCAGAATTCTCTTCATTTGTACCTGCGCGTCACTGGCTTCACCTTTGAATGGTCCATTGCAAACTGACTAGGTGACAAGATGACCACAATCCTGAGAATTGACGCCAGCGTGCGCCACACCGACAACCCTGTTGCGGCCTATAACTCCATTTCCCGCGCTTTGGCGGACAGTTTCGTGGAAGAGTGGAAAACGGTTGATCCCGACGTTGAAATTATTGTGCGTGACGTCGGAATGACCCCGCCAGATTTCATTTCCAACGATTGGATCGCGTCCGTCTTTACAGCAGAAGAGGAACGTACTCCTGAACAGAGCGCTTTGGTCAGGTTGTCTGACACGCTGATTGACGAGCTCGACCGCTCCGACATCCTGCTGATTTCGACGCCCATGTACAACTACGGCATGCCCGCAGCGCTGAAGGCTTGGTTTGATCAGATCATCCGGATCAACAAGACGTTTACGTTTGATTTGGCGCGCGGCGACTTCCCTCTGGAACCGATCATGTCCGGCAAAACCCTGGTGCTGCTGACATCGGCTGGCGAATTCGGCTTTGAGGACGGTGGGATTCGCAATGACTCGGGTCACCTTTCTGCGCATATCAGCACATTGCGCAAGTACCTGGGCGCAGAACGCATGTTCGAAGCTGCGGCCGAGTACCAGGAATTCGCTGACGAGCGTCACAAAGCTTCGGTCGCCTCAGCTCAGGCCCAAGCACGCCACATTGCGCGTGAGCTTGCCTGACCGTTAGCCAATTTATGGAAAGTAGAACCTGATGAAATGAACAGGTTCTACATTTCCAACTTGTCACAGCTCAAGGTGTGTTAGACAGGTGGTTGTGTCCTGCGCTTACTTGAGTGGCTCAAGTCGCTAAAGATACGAAACGACAGCGAATGTAGTAGTAAACCTTCTTTTTGGATTGGTAGACAGTTTTAGCCAATTTCTTGAATCGACATCCCCGTATTCGAACTCTTGGCTCTAAAGGGGACTTTGCTACGCTGCGCTTGAACGGCAGATTTGTCCGCATTGCAGACCTATCCCCCCGCCCGCACCATCACATCCAGCTCCGCGAGATATCCTCAACATCTCTGCGTTCAAATTAGGCACCAAATGCGCACAGCATTTCGACATGCGCTGAGGCAACAAGGGAAAGCCAGCACAGAGCAATTTGTTCAAGCGATGAGAAATCCCTGCTATACTCTGGCTTTGAATAGGAAAAGGATTTTGCAAAGCCCAGACTGGTCCACGCCGCGACACCTGCTTTGAGGCTGGTCAGGCGACCATTGGTCGGGCCGGAAAATGAACGAGTTGTTTTATGCGAGTTTTAACCCCTCTGTTTTTTTTATGCGTAGGTATGGCGAGTGCCGCGCCAGATTGCGAGGAGCCTGCGCAGGCTCAACCGCATGAACTGGTGGCCTATGACCCGTCCGCTGAATTGGACGTCCTGTTGGAGGAAGACGCCGTCGCAGCCCCCGCCAAGCGCGAACTGACTGTATCCCCCAGACCGCGACTGCGACCCTGCAAATTCCGTCAGATCGAGGTTGGCCGCGAACGGATGCGCGATCGCGGTGCGGTGTGTGGTGACTGGACCATTCTCGGCGAGAGCCGAAAACCCTTTAGAGGAAAGTACAGGGGATGCGGCATTGCCGATCCCGTGCGTATCCGCGTGGTGTCTGATGTCTTTCTCAGCCAATTGGCGCTGATGGATTGCGAAACCGCCATCACGCTCAAGACTTGGCTGGAGAACACGGCTAAACCGACCTTTGCGGATCAGGGTGGCGGTTTGAAAGGAATTCGTCTGGCCGGCCATTATGCGTGCAAGACACAGAACAATCAGCCGCGCGCGCGAATGTCGGAACACGCCCGCGGTCGCGCGATTGATATCTCATCTTTCGTACTCATGGATGGCACTGTGATCACGGTACGCGACGGGTGGACAGCTGAAGATACAAGCGACGCCATGCGTGAGCTTCATGCAGGTGCTTGCGGTCTGTTCGGCACAGTTCTGGGTCCGGACGCCGACCGCTATCACAAAGGGCATTTCCATTTTGACACAGCGCGCCGCCGCAGCGGATCTGTTTGTCGCTAGAGGCCTAACCCTCCCCCCGTACCAATACATCCAGCATGGATGAGATATCCTCGATCTCTTCCGCGATCACATGGGTCACCGAATGCGCCCGCTGCATCCGGCCCGTGACCCGCAACAGGCGCCCGGAAATCACCGCGCGGCGGAATTGTTCGTAGATTTTCCGCCAGACGACCACGTTCACGATACCGGTCTCATCCTCAAGCGTGACAAAGATCACCCCCTTGGCTGTCCCCGGTCTCTGCCGCAGAATCACCAGCCCGGCGACAGCCACGCGCGCGCCTTCGGGCGGGTCGTCCAGCCGGTTGGCTGGCAAACAGGTCGGCGGGCGCGGCCAGTTCCGGTTTGAAACCGCAGGATGAACAGGGGCAACAAGCATGAGAACAAAAATAGAACAAACTGCAGGAAAGTCCAGACACGGCGTGTTGAGTCGCAAATGGTACTGGAAAGACCTAAACGCCTTCACTAAGGAAGAATTCGACAACCGAAAAAGGAAGACGCACGCAATGGCAAAGATCACCTATGTCGAGCATGGCGGTACCGAACACACAGTCGAGGTCGCCAACGGGCTGACAGTCATGGAAGGAGCCCGCGACAACAACATCCCCGGCATCGAGGCCGACTGCGGCGGCGCGTGCGCCTGCTCGACCTGCCACGTCTACATCCACCCCGACTGGGTCGAGAAAGTCCCAGGCAAGGATGACATGGAAGAAGACATGCTGGATTTTGCCTATGAGCCCGACCCGACCCGTTCGCGCCTGACCTGCCAGATCAAGGTCACGGATGAGTTGGACGGTCTGGTGGTACAGATGCCCGAAAAGCAGATCTGATGCTTTTCAAAGCGCCGCGTCTGCCCGCCCGTCTGTGGCAACATCGGGCACGCGGCGCGGTGCTGGCGTTGAGTGTGTGGCTGACGGGGATGGGACCAGCAGCTGCAGACACCATCACAAGCGCCCGCTTCACTGAGCCAACGACACGCTATGCCCACGGCGTACTGGGCGACGACATCGAATATGGCGCGCTTGAACTCAAAGTTTCGAATACGTCAACTAAAACGCTCTTCATCCAGCCGGTATACAAACGCTCGGTTCTGACCATCAAGTTGCCGCTTGATCGCGTCTTTGAAGACCTCAGTCCCCGTCTAGTCGATATCAATCTAGATGGATCAAACGAAGTGATCGTCGTGGAGTCCAACGTCCATGCCGGTGCACAACTCGCAATCTATGATGCACGCGGAGAAAAGATCGCAGCCACGCCCCACATTGGGACCCGCTTTCGCTGGCTCGCTCCAATTGGCGCAGCAGATCTGGATGATGACGGGCTAGTCGAGATTGCTTACATCGACCGCCCGCATCTAGCCAAAACCCTGCGCATTTGGCGATTCCAGAACAGCGAACTGACCGAGATCGCAACCCTACCCGGTTTGACCAATCACCAGATTGGAGAGGACTTCATCACCGGTGGCATTCGCAAATGCGGAGGAAACCGTGAAATTATTGTGGTCAACGCTGACTGGAGCAGCATTGTCAGCATCAACTACGATGATGGCTGGAAAAAACGGGAACTGCTGCCCTTTACCCCATCCGCAATGAAAGGGGCACTGGCCTGTCCAAAATAGAACCGACCGCAGCCCGCGCCAGCGGGCTGCCCGGCCCAAGGCCTTTGGCGGTGCATCTTTGATGCAGCGTCAGGACGCGGGAGCGTTTTGGATCAGAGCGCCCGCCAGCCGATGTCGCGACGGTAGAACCCATCAGGCCAGTCAATCCCGTCGACCGCCGCATAGGCCCGGTCCCGTGCCTCTTGCAATGTGCCTCCACGGGCAGTGACATTCAGTACGCGACCGCCAGAGGCCACGATCTGACCCTCCGAAGCCTTGGTTCCGGCGTGGAACACCATATTCCCGCTATCCTCGGGAAGGCCCTCCAGACCATTGATCACACTGCCCTTTTCGTACGCACCCGGATATCCATTCGCCGCCATCACCACGGTCAGGGCATGATCATCCGCCCAGTTCACCCGCGCCTCGCCCAACCGGCCCTCGGCAGCGGCATGCATCAGGTCCATCGCCTGCGCACCGAGGCGCATCATAAGAACCTGACACTCGGGATCACCAAAGCGCACATTGTATTCTACCAACCGAGACTGACCGTCCTTGATCATCAGACCAGCATAAAGGACGCCCTGAAACGGCATACCACGACGCTTCATTTCAGCCACGGTGGGCTTGATAATCTCTTCCATCGCGCGTTCTTCGATCTCAGCACTCAGAACCGGTGCCGGTGAATAGGCGCCCATACCGCCAGTATTCAGTCCGGTATCACCCTCGCCCACGCGCTTGTGGTCTTGTGCGGTGCCGACGGACAGGATGTTCTCGCCATCGCACAGCACGAACAGTGACGCCTCTTCTCCATCCATGAACTCTTCGATGACAACCTCGGCCCCTGCCCCGCCAAAAGCACCGCCGAACATGTCGTCGATGGCGTCCAGAGCGGTTTGGTCATCCATCGCCACGATCACGCCCTTGCCTGCGGCCAATCCATCGGCCTTGACGACAATCGGAGCCCCTTGTTCGCGAATATAGGCTTTGGCTGGTTCAGCCTCGGTAAACCGCGCATAGGCTGCGGTCGGTGCGCCCGACGCATCGCAGATTTCCTTGGTAAAACTTTTCGACGCCTCCAACTGGGCTGCCGCCGCAGAAGGCCCAAAAACCAGCACGCCTGCTTCGCGCAGGCGATCCGCCACGCCGGCAGCCAAGGGTGCCTCGGGGCCTACAATCACGAAGTCAATCGCGTTTTCCTCAGCAAAACTAACGACGTCCCCACCGTTCTCAATATTCAGCGCGGCACAATCCGCGATCTGCGCGATCCCGGCATTTCCCGGCGCCACGATCAGACGGTCACATTTAGGGTTCTGCATCACCGCCCAAGCCAGGCTGTGTTCCCGCCCACCACTGCCGAGAATGAGGATATTCATGAATGCTCTCCGATCTGCTTGGCCTCGCCTTGCGCGCGTTCTAAGCTGGCCGGGCATTTGACACAAGGCGCTGAAATGTCCGACCTGCTTGACGACCCCATTCCCGGCCAAAACACCCCTGAATACACTGTCTCGGACATCTCGGGCGAGGTGAAACGCACGCTAGAAGGCACGTTCGGCCGAATCCGTGTGCGCGGCGAGGTCGGGCGCGTGTTCAAGGCGCGCTCGGGTCATCTCTATTACGACATCAAGGATGACCGGAATGTGCTGGCCTGCACCACATGGAAAGGCCAGATCTCGGGCTTGTCCGTTGTCCCCGAAGAAGGGTTGGAGGTTGTGGTCACCGGTCGACTGACCGCATTTGGCGCGCAGTCGAAATACAACTTGAACGTCGATGAGGTCGCCGTTGCCGGACAAGGCGCGCTGATGGCGTTGCTGGAGAAACGCAAGAAACAGCTTGAGGCCGAAGGGCTGTTTGCCCCCGAGCGTAAAAAACCGCTGCCCTATCTGCCACAGGTCATCGGTGTTGTGACCTCTCCCTCAGGGGCGGTGATCCGGGACATACTGCACCGCCTGCGGGATCGGTTCCCGCGTAAGGTTCTGATCTGGCCAGTCGCCGTGCAGGGGTCGAACTGTGCCCCCGAAGTTGCAAATGCGATCAACGGGTTCAACAAATTAACACCCGGCGGGGCTCTGCCGCGCCCCGACCTGATCATCGTCGCCCGAGGCGGCGGATCGATCGAAGACCTGTGGGGCTTTAATGAGGAAATCGTGGCGCGCGCCGCTGCGGGATCAGATATCCCGCTGATCTCGGCCGTGGGGCACGAGACGGACACGACGCTGATTGACTACGTCTCAGACCGTCGCGCGCCCACCCCGACCGCCGCCGCCGAACTGGCCGTACCTGTACGGATAGAGCTCCTGGCCTGGACCGGCGAACAAGGCGCACGTCTGTCGCGTGCCGCAACCGATGCGGTCCAACGGCGGTTGCAGCGCCTGCGCGACCTATCGCGTGCGCTACCGCGACCGGACAGCTTGTTGAATACCCCGCGTCAACGGCTTGATTTGATTGCAGATCGCCTGACCCCGGCGCTTGAGCGCGGTGTGCAGAACCGCCGCCTACAAGTGGTTAAACTTTCCTCCCACCTACGCCCCTCGACTCTGCGCAACCTTGTTTCAAGCCGACAAGAAGCGGTGCGCAACCTGTCGTCACGCCTGTCCTTGCGTCCCATTCAGCGTGAGATCGAGATACAGCGCCAATCCATCACCCGATTAGCTGAGCGTATGAACGCCGCCCAAACAACGCGTCTGGACCGGATGCGACAACAGCTGGACGCCACCGACCGCCTACGCGAAACGCTCAGCTACAAGGCAACGTTGCAACGGGGTTATGCTGTGGTCCGCGCCGAGGATCAGGTTGTCACGACAAAAGCTCAGGCTGCAAAGCATGGCTCACTTGAGATAGAGTTCGCCGATGGCGTGCTGACCACCGGTCAAACAGCTGCCCCACGATCAGCTACGAAAAAAACGCCCAAAAAAGACGCGCCAGATCAGGGTTCATTGTTCTGAGCCGGTCTCAGACGCCAACATCCGGCCCATGGCAGATCATCTCTTCGTCAACATCCTCGGCCTCATAAAGCTCGGTTTCTTCCGGGTCGCCTTCGAATTGCGCGATCAGACCACCCCCTGATCGGGTGAACACCCAGCATTGTGGGTCCAGACGGTCTTCGTAGATGAAACAGATCTGGGCATCCTTTTCATACCAGACGCCATGCTTGCAATCGCCATCCAGAAACGACCAGATGACACGGCGATTGGGCAAGTACCGCTCAACGCCATATACCTGCCCCTGAAAACCGTAGAACAGGGTTTTCCCCCGCGTGTAGTCGTCAAAATCCGCACCCGACAGGGCTGATTGAGCCGTCGCTGAATACGCGGGCAGCAGAAAAAGAATCACAAGATATCTGAGCATAGCCACATTGTGTCAGAAGCAATTGTCCGGCGCCAATCACCATTTCCGCAGGATCCCTGCCTCAACGTCACGGTTGAGGTGAATCAACAACCCGTCACAAGCTGCTGAAAACGGAGAGGTATCTATGACAACTGTACTGTTCTGGCTCGCGGCTGCTTGTGCTTTGGCCTACCTGCCGCTGTCGCCGCGTCCGGCCAGCACATTGCGATCCGTGTTGAAAACTGCATCCGTCGCACTGCTGGCCGTGACTGCCTTGTTGGGTGCAGGTCCGCTTCTTCTGGTGGTCGCCCTCTTATTGTGCGCCATTGGCGACGCGCTGTTGTCGCGCGAAACTGACAGCACTTTCATGGCCGGGATTGGGGCCTTTGCCGCAGGTCACCTTGCATATATCGCCCTGTTTCTTACTCATCCTTCAAGCAATCTTGCCCTGATTTTCGACCAGCCTGGATATTTCTGGTCCCTTATCATTCTAGGCATTGTCGCCGCCACCCTGTTGGCCCCACGGGCCGGGGACCTCAAAGGTCCTGTTCTGGGCTATATTCCGATCATTCTGGGGATGGGCGTCGCCGTACTGACCCTGCCCGAAACCGGCGCCCTGAGATGGGCCTTGCCTGCAGCTCTGGCCTTCATTGCCTCGGATCTTATCTTGGCAACCGAGAAGTTCCTGCTGCCCAAGGGCCACCCCGCCCTGAAGATCACGCCTTATCTGGTCTGGCCACTTTATTGGGGTGCTCAGGCGGGTCTGCTGATTGCGTTCCTCTGACCCTTTGCAACTGCCGCAAATCCGCATTAGGTGAGGGGAACACCTGCGGAGACCAAAAATGGCGTTTTTCTCAAAGCTCAAGGACAAGTTGTTCAAATCCTCGTCCCGCCTCGAACAAGGGCTTGAGGCCATTGTTGAAGATGGGGGCGAGGAAACGGTCGCACCCGACCCGATCATCCCGGACCCCGAGCCGCAGCCGGAACCCGTGCCGGAAGTTCCCCAACCAGTCCCAGAGGTGCCCGAACCTACGCCAGCGCCGCAACCGGTTGAGGTACCCGAGCCCGCGCCTGTTGATCCGACACCTGCCCCCCCGCCCCCCGAGGCGACACCTTCCAAAGGCGTATTGGGTCGATTGTTCGGGCGCAGCGAGGCCAAAACCGCCGTGCGCCGTACGCTGGACGATGACATGCTGGAACAGCTCGAGGAGCTGCTGATCGCCTCGGATATGGGCGTAGATACTGCCTTACGTGTCACCGCCAACATGGCCGAAGGGCGTTTTGGTCGCAAACTCTCGACCCAGGAAATCAAACAGCTTTTGGCGCAGGAAGTGGCCCGCGTAATGGAGCCAGTCGCCAAACCCCTGCCCATCTATGCCAAACGTCCGCAAGTGGTGCTGGTCGTCGGCGTGAACGGCTCAGGTAAAACCACAACGATCGGCAAACTGGCCAGCCAGTTCAAAGCTGCCGGCAAAAAGGTCGTGATCGCTGCAGGAGATACCTTCCGCGCTGCCGCTGTCGAACAGCTGCAAGTCTGGGGCGAACGCGCGGGCGTGCCCGTCCTGACCGCCCCTGAAGGGTCCGATCCGGCCAGCCTTGCCTTCGACGCGCTGACCAAGGCGCAAGAGGACGGTGCCGACTTGCTGATGATCGACACCGCCGGTCGGCTGCAAAACCGCGCCGACCTGATGGAAGAACTGGCCAAGATCGTCCGTGTTATCCGCAAGAAAGACGAAACCGCGCCGCACAACACTTTGCTGGTGCTGGACGCCACGACCGGTCAGAACGCGCTGAGTCAGGTGGAAACTTTCCGCAATCTAGCCGATGTCTCGGGCCTGGTGATGACCAAACTGGACGGCACGGCCAAGGGCGGCGTTCTGGTCGCACTGGCTGACAAGTTCGGCCTGCCCATTCACGCCATCGGCGTCGGAGAGCAGATTGATGACCTCGCCGCTTTCGACCCCGAAGAATTCGCCGCCGCGCTCACTGGTCTGGATCAGTCCTGAACCGCAGCTTTATCTGGCCTCAAATACCCTCGGGGGGGCTGGGGATGGAAAATCCCCGCCCCCTCCCAGCGAAATGATCTGACACTTGAGCGACTGGCTGATCTCTCTCGAAGGCACGGAAGCAGGCCATCAACTTGCCCTGGGGCTTGCTTTGATGGCCGCCTTCCTGCACGCAGTGTTCGGCGCCCTGCAAAAAGGCCGCCACGATCCATGGCTATCACGCGGTGCGATCGACGCTAGCTATTGCCTGATGGCCGCCCCGTTCGCTTTTTTTGTAGTACCGTGGCCTGAACCCTATATGTGGCCAATCTTTGCCACCGTCTGGCTGATCCATGTCGCCTACAAAGTTCTGCAGGCGATGGCCTATACCAAGGGCTCTTACACTGTCGTCTACCCGGTTGTCCGCGGCACAGGCCCCCTGTTCACCGTCATCGGTGCCTATCTGCTGTTCGGAGAAACCTTCACCGGTACCCAGTGGTTCGGCGTGGCTGTCCTGCTGGCTGGTATCTTTGGATTGGCCGCCTATAACTTTCGGTTTCTCGAAACCAACCGCGACACGCTGGGCATAGCGCTGGTATTGGCCGTTTCGACCGGCTTGTTCGTGGCGTTTTACACCACCTATGACGCCTATGGCATCCGCGCCACTGCCGATCCGTTCACCTTTCTGGCCTGGTTCTTCATGATCGACGGTGCGACCATGCCGATCTATGCCTTTCTGAGATGGCGCGCGATGATCAATCGGCCTACCATTGGGCCTTTGATGCTGCGCGGCCTTGCAGGCGGCATTATCGCCCCAATGTCTTTCGGAGCCATCATGCTGGCCACAAGGCTCGACAAGGTCGGCGAAGCGGCAGTCCTACGTGAAACCTCAACCGTCTTTGCGGCCCTGATCGGATGGCTGGTGTTGAAGGAAACCGTGGGGCCACGGCGGATTGCGCTGATGGCATTGATTGCACTCGGCGCCGTAATAGTTGAAATGGGCGGGTAAGCAGCAGGAAACCACTATGTCAGGCAAAAAAGAGATCAACCCGTTTCTGAAACAAGTGCTGGAGCTTGGGCCTCCACTGGCATTTTTCTTCATCTACCTACGCCTGCGCGACGACAGCTTCCTGATCGGCGGCATCGAGTATTCCGGCTTTATCATTGCCACCATCCTTTTCGTGCCGCTGATGCTGGCCGCGATGGGGGTTCTTTGGTTCCTGACCGGTAAGCTCAGCCGGATACAGATTTTCACCGCATTCATGGTCATCTTCTTTGGCGGCCTGACCGCCTGGTTCAATGACGAGCGGTTTTTTAAAATGAAAACCACGCTGGTCTACGGCTTCTTTTCAATCATGCTTGGCATCGGTCTGCTGCAGGGCAAATCCTACCTCGCCTATGTTCTGGACGAAATGCTGCCCATGCGCCACGAGGGGTGGATGATCCTGACCCGACGTCTGTGCGGTTGCTTCGCCGTTCTGGCCGTAGCTAACGAATTTGTCTGGCGGACGATGTCCACCGACCTTTGGGTCAAGATCGAAACATTCGGCTTTCCGATAGCGCTGATGGTGTTTCTGATGCTGCAATTCAATCTGCTGCAAAGCTATATGGATGACCCCGACCACCAGTAGATGAACCGGCTGGGAAGGCGTTCGCCTCATACGTTTGCGATGGTTTGTCGGCCGATGCCGACAAAAACCTTGGCTTAAGGCCGAACCTGTGGAAAGTTGTGTCACCACCAAAACACTCACAGCCGGAGAATCTGGAACTCATGACGGCTTTCCCAGACAGCGGCTTCCTGTCCGAGGCATCCGACGGGTTGAAAGCCATGCTTTCCGCCCAGGCGACTGAAATCGCACTGGAACGTGGTGACGTCCTGTTTGAACAGGGTGACGAGGGTGACGCATTGTACGCCATTCTCGAAGGTACGCTTGAGGTGTCCTTTCTGGCCATGAGCGGCCGCAAACTGTCGCTGACCCTTATGCGCCCTGGTGAGGTGTTCGGAGAGATTGCACTGTTCGACAGCGGCCCTCGCACAGCCACCATCGCTGCGGCAGAATCCTCGCGCATTCTGCGTGTCCGGCAGGGGGACGTGATGGAGCAAATTCGCCAGCATCCCGATCTGGCGGTCGACTTGATCCGATTGGCCGGTCTGCGCATGCGGTGGATGGGGTCGCAGCTGAATGAGCAGGTGTTCCTGCCGATGCCAATCCGGTTGGCCCGCAAGCTGTTACACCTGTCCGGACTTCAGGATGACCCTTCGACCCGGATCACCCTGTCGCAAAGCGAACTTGCCGAATTCGTTGGCGCCACGCGCGAGGCGGTGTCCAAGACGATCTCGACCTGGAAACGCGACAACGTGGTCGAAGCTTCGCGTGGCGGGTTGATGATTCAGGATTTCCAGGCCCTGCGAGAACTGGCAGAATCCGACCTGATCTGACCCCTGTGACCTGCTTCACAGACCTTTTACAACATCAAGACTAATCTCTTAGTTGTTACCGTAGGAGGTCAGAGAATCATCCCCGATATCTGTCCACTGACCTCTCCCTGTATCAGAGCCATGCGCCTCCCCGGCGTGTGGCTCACCTTTTTTCTGTCCCCAAAAACGCAAAAAAGCCGGAGCGATGACCCCGGCCTTTTGGTTTATTTAGGTGTCAGTTACTCGCCCAGGCTCAGCGCCACAAAGCGCGGTTCACCGCCACGGCGTACCAGCAACAACAACGACTTGCGGCCTGCCTCACGCGCTTCTTCCATACGGGCCTCAAGATCTTCAATCGAACTGACCTTCTGCTGACCGGCTTCGGTAATCAGATCACCGGCGCGCAGCCCCTTGGAAAAAGCTTCGGACGCTTCGTCCACCGCAGTCACAACCAGCCCTTCTGCCTCCGCATCCAAATCAAGATCGGTGCGCAACGTATCTGTCAGGGGTGAAATCGTCAGGCCCAGAATATCGGCGTTTTCCTCAGGCGCGGCCTCTGGTGTGTCCTCTTCCTCGCTATCCGCGCGTTCCGCATCCTCACGACGGCCCAGCGTGACCAGAACGGTCTGAGTGCCCCCGTCGCGATGCACCACAACACGAACCGACTTGCCAACCGTAGTCTCGCCCACCTGACGCACCAGACCGCGCGTATCTTCGACCTCGACCCCGTCAAAGCTGAGGATAACGTCACCCGCAAGCAGGCCCGCATCTTTGGCCGGACCGTCCGGTACATCGCTGATCAGCGCGCCGCCGGGTTTGTCCAGCCCCATCGCCTCGGCCATGTCCTCGGTCACGTCTTGAATGCGCACGCCCAGCCAGCCACGGCGGGTTTCACCGAATTCGCGCAGTTGGTCAACGACCTTAACGACCACGTTGGACGCCATCGAGAACCCGATCCCGATGGAGCCGCCATTGGGCGACAGGATCGCGGTGTTCACGCCGATCACCTCGCCGTTCATATTAAACAGCGGCCCGCCCGAGTTCCCCCGGTTAATGGCTGCGTCCGTCTGAATATAGTCGTCATAAGAACCGCTCAGCGCCCGGTTGCGGGCCGACACGATACCAGCCGAAACAGAAAAGCCCTGTCCCAGCGGGTTACCCATGGCAATCACCCAATCCCCCACACGCGCAATGTCGCTGTCACCGAATTGCACATATTGCAGCGGACCCGAGGCTTCGACCTTGAGCAGCGCGATGTCTGTTTTTTCATCTGTGCCAATCACCTTGGCGGGCAACTCTTTCTTGGGCTGGCCGTCGCCTGGAAAGAATTCCACAAGGATTTCATCAGCTTCCGCAATGACGTGGTTGTTGGTGACGATATAACCGTCCTCGGAAATCACAAAACCCGATCCCAGCGCATTGCTGCGGCGTGGGCGGTCGCCCTCTTCACCATCTCGGTCCTGAAACTCGCGAAAGAAATCCTCGAACGGAGAACCTTCGGGCACGATCCCTTGCGGGCCAGTTTGCCCTTCGATCAGGGTCGATGTGGTGATGTTCACCACTGCTGGGCTGATCTTTTCGGCCAGCGGCGCCAGGCTTTCGCTCCGCGCCTGCGCGGCTACGGATTGGGCCAGAACAAGCAACATCCCCGCAAAGGCCAACCACATCAGCCGCATGAAACCAACACTGTCGTCCCTTTGGACGGAAATACTGCGCGCTTGTGCCTGCACTTGGGAACTCCTTGTCGAACAACGTCATAAGGGTGCCGCATAGCAACCCCTCTTGGAAACCAATGTAGTCAGTTTACCCAAGCCCGCAACTCGGGATCGCGGGGAATTCACCGGCAATTGAAATCAACGTGTCAAAACCCGAGCTGAAATGCACCCCACAACAACACCAGACCGCTGACAACACATAGCAGACCGGTCAGACGACGGGCCTGTTCAGGCAGTGATCGAAGCGCCTCAAGCATACGTTCAATAAGCGAAGGGGCCAGCGCATAGGCCAGCCCCTCGACAATCAGTACCAGCCCGAAGGCCAGAAGGATCAGGCCCATTACCGACCAGCCTGCCCGGTGGGCGATTTCAGGTAATTGAAGAACTCGGAATCCGGGCTCAGAACCATCGAACTGTTGCTACCGCCCAACGCATTTTCATAGGCCGACAAAGAGCGGTAGAATTCAAAGAACTCAGGGTCCGCGCCGTAAGCTTCGGCAAAGATCGCGTTACGTTCGGCATCTGCTTCACCGCGGATGATCTCGGCCTCACGACGAGCATCCGACACCAGTTCAACCACAGTACGATCCGCCTGGGCGCGCACTCGCTGGGCCGCCTCGTTACCACGGGCGCGTTCATCGGTCGCCTCGCGTTCACGCTCGGCCTTCATCCGGTCAAAGGTGGCCTCTAGGTTGGCTTGCGGCAGGTCAGTTGCTTTCAAGCGCACGTCGATGACGTTAACGCCCAGCGCCTGCGCTTCGGCGATCGCGCTGTTGCGGATACGCAGCATCAAGGCGGCACGGTCGGAACTCAGGATATCGCGGGACGAAACCGAACCCAGCACTTCGCGGGTTTCGGCGCGCAAGATGCGATCCAGACGATCCTCGGCGACCGGGATACCGCCAACACCGACGGCCTGACGGAAGCGGTTCAGATCGGAAATCCGATAACGTGCAAACGCATCAACAACCAAACGACGGTCATCCAGTGGCGTTACTTCAAGCGGCTGCACGTCGATCGACAGGATACGGTCGTCATAGCGCACAACTTCCTGAATCAGCGGAATCTTGAACGCCAAACCGGGCTCTTCCTTCACGGCAACGACGCGGCCAAATTGCAGAACCAGCGCACGTTCACGTTCGTCCACGATGAAAATCGAGGACAGGCCGATTACACCCAGGATCACAACCAAAATGAGGATTATAGGTGACTTACGCATCAGTTGCTCTCCTCAGTCTGATTGCGGCGCAGCTCGTTCAGCGGAAGATAAGGCACGACGCCCTGCCCCGACCCTGTCGAGTTCTCGTCGAGGATGATTTTGTCTACGTCGCCCAGAACCTGCTCCATTCGCTCCAGATACAGACGCTTGCGCGTCACATCAGGTGCCTTGGAGTATTCTTCCAGAACCGCGCTAAAGCGGCTGGCCTCACCCTGCGCGCCATTGATCTGCTGGGCGCGATAGGCTTCGGCCTCTTCCAGAACCTGCGCGGCTTCACCACGGGCCTCAGCCAGAACACGGTTCGCATAAGCGTCGGCCACGTTTTGCAGGCGGTCACGTTCTTGCGCCGCAGCCTGAACATCACGGAACGCTGCGATCACGTCCTGTGGAGGGTCAGCCTTGTCAAAGTTTACGCGGACGATGTTCACACCAGAATCGTAGCTGTCCATTGTCAGCTGAATCAATTCCTGCAACCGGTCTGCGATAATGCCCCGGTCCCTGTTCAGAATCGGTGCCAACTCGCTCTGTGCGATGATCTCGCGCATCGCCGATTCAGAAACGGCCCGAATCGTCTGACGCGGATCGCGCAAGTTAAACAGATATTTAGCCGGATCGTTGATGTTCCAGACAACCTGATAGTCGATGTCGACCACATTTTCGTCGCCGGTCAGCATCAGACCATCGTCACTGCCGCGCGCACCGCCCATGTCTTCATTCTGTTCACGGGTTACCGGGATCACCTCGGCGGTCACAAACGGCCAAGGCGCAAAGTTCAGACCCGGATTCCCAACGGCCGAAAATTCACCCAAGAACAACTCAACCGACTGTTCTTCCGGTTTGACCGTGTAGAAGCTTGCAGCTCCCCACAGACCCGCGGCAACCAGCAAACCAATTACTACCGTGCCTTTGGTGAAAACCGGACCACCGCCGCCCGTTCCCTGACCGCCGCCGCGGCCACCGCCGCCGCGACCGCCCATCAGAACGCGCAGCTGCTCTTGGCCTTTTTTCATCAGCTCATCGATCTCGGGGATCTGCGGGCCGTCGCCTTCGGGAGGCTTGCGTCCGTCCCCATTATTACCCCGATTTCCTCCGCCTCCAGAAGAGCCTCCGCCCCCCCAGGGGCCACCGCTGTTGCCCGCCATATGTATCTGTTCCTTCGTGTTGGACCGTGTGATCACGGTGTCCCTTGTAACTTGTGTGCGCGCGCTTGCAAATCAAGCAGTGCGAACAGGTTGCCGCATTGTCACCAGTTCTTCGGCCATAACCGGGTGAACGGCAACCGTGCGGTCGAAATCTTCCTTGGTTGCACCCATTTTAACGGCGATTCCTGCCAGCTGGATCATCTCGCCCGCGCCCGGTGCCACGATATGGCAACCCAACACCTTGCGGGTCGCCTGACTGACGATCAGCTTCATCAGCACCCGCTGCGTTCCACCCGCAAACGCCTTTTGCATCGGCTTGAACGAGGTTGTATATACCTCGACCGGTTCTTGCGCGGCAGCGTCTTCCTCGCTCAATCCCACGGTACCGAACTCCGGTTGGGTGAAGATCGCGGTCGGGATCAGCTCGTGATCGACCGGCGTCGGGTTGCCTTTGAACACTGTTTCGACAAAAGCCATGCCCTCGCGGATCGCAACCGGTGTCAAATTCACCCGATCTGTCACATCCCCAATTGCAAAGATCGAAGGCACGCCCGTCTGGCTGTATTCGTCCACAACGATCTCGCCCTTACGACCCCGTTCAACGCCCACTGCCTCAAGCCCTAGGTTGTCGGCATTGGGCGCACGACCAGTGGCGTACATGACAACATCGAATTGATCCTCGGTGCCGTCGGTGGCTTTGACGCGAATTTGGTCACCTTCCTTGGTCATCTCCAACACATTGGTGCCCAGACGTACATCAATACCGTTCTGGCGCATTTCCTCGCAGATCAGGCCGCGTGCTTCCTCATCAAAGCCGCGCAGAATTTGCGCGCCGCGGTAGAACTGAGTGGTCTTCACACCCATCCCGTTCATGATCCCTGCGAACTCGCTGGCTATGTAGCCGCCACCGACGATCAAGATGGATTGAGGCAATTTCTCAAGATGGAAGATTTCGTTTGAGGTGATGGCCAGATCTGAGCCCGGAAACTCGGGCACGACCGGACGACCGCCGGTGGCGATCAGGATGTGCTTGGCCGTCTTACGCGTGCCATCGGCCAGCTCAACCGTATGCGCATCAACCACATGGGCACGCTGATCAAAGCTTTCGACACCGTTGTTTTTCAGGATATTGCGATAAACACCTTCAAGCCGATCCAGTTCCGCGACCAGCTTGTCGTGGAACATGTTCCAATCAAGCCCGCCGGGTTTAACATCCCAACCATAGGCTTGCGCGTCCTGCATTGTCCCTGAGAACTCACTGGCAAAGACCATCAGCTTTTTCGGAACACAGCCTCGGATGACACAGGTCCCGCCATAACGATCCTCTTCGGCCAGCGCCACCTTGGCACCATTCTCACCAGCAGCCACACGCGCTGCGCGAACCCCGCCCGAGCCGCCTCCGATGACGAACAGATCATAATCAAAGCTCATTTACCGTGCCTCTTTCAGTTTTCAGCAAGCGCCATCAAAGCGACGCCACGGGTGTATCTTATTGCTCACCACAGTCCAGACCGTTCTGGTGAGACAGTTGATCTTGCCAGGACGCAAAAAAATCGGCCAGTAATGCTCAACCGTCCTTACGAACCGCTCAGATATGGGTTTCGCCATAGATTGCAACTGGAGGGGCATGCTCTCGAATGTGCCGTCCGGTTTTTGGAAACTGACTTCGCCGAATTGTAATGCCGAAAGCTCTGACATTCGTCAGTCAGCCAAATCCGAGAACAGGTTTTCACCACTGTCCACCAATTCGTCCAGCTCGGTGGTACCCGCGTTGATGTCGCGCAGTTCGACCCGGCCGTCCCCGTGGCCGATCACGACCTTGTCACAGATGTCGATGAACAACCCGTTCTCGACCACACCTGGCACCTGATTAAGCACCAGCGCCAACTGGCGCGCATTGCCGATGCGCTGCAGGTGCAAATCCAAAACGTGGTTGCCTTCATCTGTCACAAAAGGGGCTTCACCATCCATCCGAAGCATGGCCGAAGTGCCCAGAACATCCATCGTGTCCAGCACCTCTTGGATCAAAGTGCGGGTGGTTTGCCAACCAAAGGGGATCACCTCGACCGGCAAAGGGAAGGCGCCCAGGGTTTCGACCTCTTTGCCGGCATCGGCGATGACGACCATCTGGTCGCTGGCCGTGGCGACGATCTTCTCCTGCAGATGCGCGCCACCGCCACCTTTGATCAGGTTCAGCTCGCCATCGAATTCATCCGCGCCATCAATGGTCAGATCCAACCACCCCGCCTGATCCAATGAGACCACTTCGATCCCGACTTCGCAGGCCAGTTGCGCGGTGCGGATCGACGTCGGAACACCCTTGATCCGCAGCCCTTCTTTTTTGACCCGCTCACCGATGCGACGCACCATCCAAGCGGCTGTTGACCCTGTCCCCAGACCTACACGCATTCCGTCTTGCACCATGTCAGCAGCGCGACGAGCGGCGACATATTTGGCGTTATCGATGGGTGACAGATCACGGGTCATGGCAGCGTTTCCCTTTATTACTGCCAGACTTATACGAAATGCGGCAACCAACCGCGAGTGCCAAATCGCCGCCATCACGCGTAAACATGCGTGGAAAATACGCGTTTCCGAAGGGAAACGTCGCAATCGAGGCTTCCGGCATTCGCCCCGCAAGTTACATAGGGGCCATGACCGCGCCCTATCGCCTTCATTATGCCCCCGACAACGCCTCGCTGGTGATCAGACTGGTGTTGGAAGAGATGGGCCTTCCTTTTGAGACCGTACTGGTGGACCGCCGCCGGAACGAACAGGACAGCGCGGCCTATCGGGCCTTGAACCCGAATGGATTGATCCCGGTGCTGGACACCCCGCAAGGACCGATCTTTGAAACGGCAGCCATTTTGTTGTGGCTGGCGGATACGCACAAGCAACTGGCCCCTGCCCCCAACAGCCCGGATCGGGTGGCGTTTCTGAAATGGCTGTTTTTTGCGTCCAACACGCTGCACGCCGATCTGCGCATTCTTTTCTATGCTGAAAAGTACATCGACCCCGTGCAGGCCGAGACCCTGCGTGAAGGCATCCGCCCGCGCCTGCGCCAACATTTGCGGGTACTGGATGCCGAAGCCCAGAAAGCGCCGGATTGGCTGCAGGCCGACACCCCATCGGTTTTAAGCTTTTATCTGGCGTGCCAAATGCGTTGGATGGCGCTGTACCCCGCCAGCGCGGATCGCAGCTGGTTTCAGCTCAGGGACACGCCCCATCTGCAGGACATCCTGACGCGGCTGGATTCCCGACCTGCAACCCAAGCCGCCATCGCGGCCGAGGGGTTGGGGGTTACGCCGTTCACCTCACCACGTTACGCTACACCTGAAGAAGGCTCAGCTACCTGATATGTTTCTATCTGTCTTCGATATGTTCAAAGTGGGCATCGGCCCGTCATCGTCTCATACCATGGGGCCGATGGTGGCCGCCGCGCGTTTTCTGGACATGATGCGCGCGTCCCCGTTCGAATTTGCGGGGCTGCGCGGATCGCTGCACGGCTCGCTGGCTTTTACTGGGGTCGGACACGCCACCGACCGTGCCACCATTCTGGGACTGGCCGGGTTTGTGCCCGACACCTACGACAACGATAAGGCCGAGGCCGCGCTGGCGGAAATTTCCAAGACGCACTCGGTGACGCCCGAAGGGTTGCCGACGCTTCAGTTCAACCCAAAGACTGACCTGATCTTTGACTATGACAACAACCTGCCCGGCCACGCCAATGGCATGATCCTGATGGCCACCGACGCACAAGGCGATGTGATCCTGCGGCAGGTTTACTACTCGGTCGGCGGTGGCTTTGTCCTGACCGAAGAGGAACTGGCCGAAGGCAAGGCAACCGACGAGGGCGACCCGGTCCCGTTCCCGTTCAAATCCGCCGCCGAAATGCTTGAGATGGCAAAGACCAGCGGCAAAAGCATCGCTCAGATGAAGCGCGATAATGAAATCGCGCGCGGCTGTGCCGATAGCTTTGCCAAAGGCACTGCGCGTCTGTGGGAAGTTATGAACAATTGCATCGAGCGCGGCCTGAATACTGACGGCATTTTGCCCGGTGGCCTGAACGTGCGACGCCGCGCCAAAGGCATTCACGATGCTCTGCTGGCCGAGCGGGGCATGAACCTGAACGCGCCGCACACCATCAATGACTGGATGAGTGTCTATGCCATGGCGGTGAACGAGGAAAACGCCGCTGGTGGGCAAGTCGTGACCGCCCCGACCAATGGCGCGGCAGGTACGATGCCTTCGGTGCTGCGCTATTACCTTGATCACGTGCCCGGCGCGTCGGAAAGCCATATCGAGGATTTCCTTCTGACCGCTGCCGCCATTGGCGGACTGGTGAAATATAACGCCTCGATCTCTGGCGCCGAAGCGGGCTGTCAGGCCGAAGTCGGAAGCGCATCAGCCATGGCTGCGGCAGGTCTGTGTGCCGTCATGGGTGGAACACCGGAACAGGTTGAAAACGCAGCTGAAATCGCGCTGGAGCATCATCTGGGCATGACCTGTGACCCGGTTGCCGGGTTGGTGCAGGTTCCGTGTATCGAACGCAACGGACTGGCGGCGATCAAAGCCGTTTCCGCAGCATCGCTGGCGTTGCGTGGCGATGGAAAACACTTCGTACCGCTGGATTCCGTGATCGAGACTATGCGCCAGACCGGCCATGATATGCACGAGAAATACAAGGAAACGTCACTGGGCGGCCTGGCGGTGAACGTACCCAACTGCTGATGCCGCAGTAAGGGGGATATCATGCGGGGACATTGTCTGTGCGGCACCATCCGGTACGAGGTTACGCCTCCGGTCCTGTCCTGCGTTACCTGCCATTGCGACAGTTGCAGACGGCAATGCGCCGCGCCGATGACCACCTATTTCGGCGTGCGCGACGGCCAGTGGCGCTGGACCGGGGACGAGCCGAAAACCTTTGCCTCTTCGCCCGGAGTCACCCGCAGTTTCTGCCCCAATTGCGGCACTCCGATATCATTCCGATCACAAGCCATGTCGGACGTGCTGCATCTGTACGTGGCAACACTGGAAGACCCAAACCAGTTGGAGCCAACGTTGCACGTGGCGCATGAGGAAAAGCTGAACTGGCTGATACTGGGTGACGGCCTGCCCACTTGCATCGGTCCAGACTATACCAAGGTTCAACCCCTGCCCTAGACGCTTCCCACCGGGCCCCAAACCCCGTAGCGTCGCCCGTATGACACAGGATCGTCCGGTCTTTGGCATCATCCTGATGCTTGGCTTTTGCATCATCGCGCCGATGGGCGACGCGATGGCAAAGCTGTTGGCCGAAACCACACCTGTCGGCATGCTTGTCTTTGTCCGCTTCGCCGTTCAGGCGCTGGTGCTGGTCCCACTGGCCGTATTGACCGGGCGATCCCTGCGCATGCGTGGCCGTATCCTGTGGCTGACATTTATTCGCACGGTTCTGCATATCCTCGCCCTTTCAGCCATGTTCAGCTCTCTGCTTTTCCTGCCGCTGGCCGACGCGATCGCCATCGTCTTTGTCATGCCGTTCATCATGTTGATCCTGGGCAAATACATACTGAAGGAAACCGTTGGCCCACGCCGCCTGATAGCCTGCGCCGTTGGCTTTGTTGGGACCTTGCTGGTCATTCAGCCCAGCTTTGTACAAGTGGGGGCCGCAGCCCTGCTACCGCTTGTGGTCGCTTTGCTCTTTTCCCTGTTCATGCTGGTGACGCGCCAGATCGCCAAAGAAACAGACCCAATCACCCTACAAGCGGCATCGGGCATGATGGCTATAATCCTAATGCTGCCAGTTCTGTTGGCCGGAACAATCGGCGGCAGTTGGGCCGTATCGCTAATCTTACCGCCCCCGGACATTCACCTTTTGCTGATCGCAATCGGGCTGCTGGGAACCGTCGCGCATCTGTTGATGACATGGTCGCTGCGCTTTGCGCCGTCGGCAACGCTGGCCCCGATGCAATATCTGGAAATTCCAATGGCCACCCTATTCGGCTGGCTCGTCTTTCACGACCTGCCCAACGGGGTTGCGGCCATCGGCATAGCCATCACCATCGCCGCGGGCCTTTACGTTATTCTGCACGAGCGGGCCAACGCCCGGTCTGCTCCGACAGAAACGCCTGCATGATCTGATCCAAGGCGTTGCGCGGAACCATGACCAAAAGGCCGGGCCTGTCCACCTCCAGTTCTACATCAGCCAACGCGCGATTGGAGGTCCCGACGCGACCGCTCGGCTCTAACACCAGATCATCAATCGGCCATTCCAATCCACGGCTGCGCCCCGTTACCCTCTGAAACGGAAACAGCGAAACCACATCGCCGGGTGAAAGGTCAAAAGCGATCCGCGGTGGGGCGTGGAATACGACTTCATGCTCCCCTAGCAAAATGCACGGACGATCCTGAAGTCGGATCAACGCGCTCAGCACCGCCAATTGGTGATCCAGCCGCCCGCCCAGAAACCCAACCCCTAGCACTAGCGGCGCCTCGACACTGCGCAGGGTCTTGTCGAAATCCGTGCTGTCCTGCTCGCGGATCGGAAACAATCGCTCTGCCGGAATCCGGTCGCGATAGGCGCTGCTGAGCGAATCAAAATCACCAATAACCGCATCCGGCATCCGCCCCGAATCCATCAGCGGGATGGCTCCGCCATCTGCGGCAACGACGGTATTGACGCGAATCAGCACCAAATTTAGGTCTTCGGGACCGATTTCTCCGCCTCCGACCACTGCGATTGGCTCCTCAGACCGTACAATCGACTGATTTTTTTTAAGATTGATCATTTTTCCCGGATTTGGACACATTGAGACCACAAAATGGTAGGTTCATGCAGAGAGTTTCGAGCCATAGGTGTGCCCTCTATTGGGTGGGTGGCTCTTGTAGTTTGTAGAGGACGTGCGTCTGATGGTACAGAATAACAAGGTTTTGACCGTTTCTTATGGAACCTTCTCGTGCACTTTGGAAGGCTTTGATGATTCCTTTGAAACGATGAAAGCGATTGCCGAATACTTCCGCGATCTCGCGGCTGATGATCGCTACTTTGGTTCTGAACCCCCACAGCCTGACACCGAAATGCTGACACGGATCGCGCAGCGTGACGCATCCCGCAGGGTCGAAGCCAGTCAGAACGACTCTGGCCTGCTGATCCGCGCAACCGAAGAAAACGCCCCATCCCCCCAATCCGCCGCCAGCGCTCAGGGTTCGAATGTTATCGACACGCCGCCCTCTTCTCAGCCCGTTTTTTCTGACGCGGAAACCGTAGAAGATGCCCCGGCGCCTGCCGCTGACAGTATTGCCGCCAAGTTGCAGCGCATCCGGGCCGTTGTCTCTCACTCCGAAGAAAACTCGGTCATCTACACGGAAGACGAAGACACGACCTTGATGAAAAGCGCCGCTCCGTCTGATGCAGTGGCTGCGGCCTTCGCAGCTGGTTCGCTTGACCCCGCTGATCTGGACGACACTGAAGAGGCCAGCGCGCACGTCGAAACGCAAGACGAAGCACCGGAAACAGAAGTAGCCGAGGCTGAGATGCCTCAGATCGAAGAATCCGAAGCCCCTGCACTGGAAGTCGAAGCCGAGGATCTGGATTCAGAGGTGTTGGACGCGACATCGGAAGACCAGACCGAAGCGGAAGAGGAAGACACATCCGACGTGCTGTTCTCGGACCTTGAAGACATTGCGAATAGCGGTTCTGAAGAGGAGGCTAACATTCTCGACGACGCCGGTGCAGATGAAGACGTCGTCGAAGCCACCGACGAAGGTGTGTTGACGGAAGAGGATGAAGTCGACCTGCTGGAAGAGATTTCAAGCGTGGAAGCTGTACTGGCAAAACGCTCGGCCAATACAGACACTGAAACGTCAGATCTGGATCGGGACGTATCGCGCCTGATGGATAAGGCCGGCGAACAGTTGAACGACCCGGACACCAGCGATCAGCGCGAGGCCTACACGCATCTGCGGGCGGCCGTCGCCGCAACCGAAGCTGAACGTGGCGACGGTAAGGCCACAGCACAGGACAGTGAGGAACAGGGCTATCGTGGAGATCTTTCCTCGGTTGTCAGCCCGCGCCGCCCGGAAATTCAGGTCACCAGCATGCGCCCCAGCAGTGACGATGCAGCCCCGCTTAAGCTGGTCGCTGAACAGCGCATCGATAATCAAACCGTGGACGCCGGACCAGTTACCCCTCGCCGCGTCAAATCCGAAACTGAAGCCGAAGACGAAACACCCGAGGAAGGTGGCTTTGCTCTGTTTGCGCAGGAACAGGGCGCGCAGTCCCTACCCGACTTGCTTGAGGCTGCCGCCGCGTACCTGTCGTTCATCGAAGGTCAGGAACAGTTTTCGCGCCCGCAGTTGATGAACAAAATCCGCTCACTCAAGCAAAATGACTTCAACCGCGAAGAAAGCCTGCGGTCCTTCGGTCAGTTGCTGCGCGATGGAAAGATTGAAAAAGCGGGCGGCGGGCGTTTCGCGGCCTCGACCCAGATCGGGTTCCGCCCGGATGACGAGCGCGCCGCGGGATAATCCCCCCAACCAGTACAATAGAAAAAGGGCCAGAGGTTACTCTGGCCCTTTTCTCTTCATCACCTGAATTGCCAGTGATCAATCCGAGTTTTGCTCTGGATCTTCTTTGCCAACACCTTTGAAGACAAATTTGAACGGCAGCGCCCACACGATGCCCAAACCAACATAGACCAGCAGTTCCAACCAGATGGGCGGACGGTCGAGCCAGCTCACCACCGTTACAACCGCCACAATATAGATGGGAAGCCCAATCAACAGCAGCACCAGCGACCAACGCCGCCGGGCCTTGTAGCTCAGACCGGATTTGCCGTGATCGCTCATCAGTCGGCAAACGGGTCGGTCACCAAAATGGTGTCGTCCCGCTCCGGGCTAGTGGACAGAAGGGCCACGGGACACTCGATCAGCTCTTCAACGCGACGTACGTATTTGATCGCGTTGGCAGGCAGATCGGCCCAGCTGCGTGCGCCTTCGGTGGATTCACTCCACCCCGGCATTTCTTCGTAGATGGGTTTGCAGCGCGCTTGTTGATCAGCTGCGGTAGGCAGATAGTCCAGACGTTCGCCATCCAGCTCATACCCCACGCAGATTTTCAGTGTCTCAAACCCGTCCAGCACGTCCAGCTTGGTCAGCGAGATGCCGTTCACACCGCTGGTCGCACAAGTCTGGCGTACTAGGCAGGCATCGAACCAGCCACAGCGACGCTTACGCCCGGTGGTTGTGCCGAATTCGTGTCCACGTTCGCCAAGGCGTTGACCGTCCGCGTCATCCAATTCAGTCGGGAACGGGCCTTCACCCACGCGTGTCGTATAGGCTTTGACGATACCGAGAACGAAATCAATCGACCCTGGACCGATACCCACACCAGTCGCCGCCTGCCCCGCGATCACGTTGGACGAGGTCACAAAGGGATATGTGCCGAAATCGATATCCAGCAACGCGCCCTGCGCCCCTTCGAAAAGGATGCGTTTACCAGCCTTGCGCTTTTCGTTCAGCACCTTCCAGACCGGAGCGGCAAACGGAAGAATTTGCGGCGCGATCTCTTTCAATTGGGCGATCAGCGCGTCCCGGTCAACGGGCTCGATCCCAAGCCCCTTGCGCAGCGGGTCGTGGTGTTGCAGCGCACGATCCACACGCGCCTCAAGCGTGGCTTCATCAGCAAGATCGGCAACACGAACAGAGCGGCGGCCCACTTTGTCTTCGTAAGCCGGCCCGATGCCGCGACCAGTGGTCCCGATCTTGGTGCCCTTGCTGGCAGCTTCTTCGCGCGCACGGTCCAGTTCGCCATGGATAGGCAGGATCAGCGGCGTGTTCTCAGCAATCATCAGAGTCTCGGGCGAGATATCGACACCTTGCGCCCGAATGGTTCCGATTTCCTTGATCAGGTGCCACGGGTCCAGCACAACACCATTGCCAATGACACTCAGCTTGCCGCCCCGCACGACGCCTGAAGGCAACGCATGCAGCTTGTAAACTTCACCATCAATGACCAGCGTATGACCGGCATTATGCCCGCCTTGAAAACGCGCGATCACGTCTGCCCGTTCGCTGAGCCAGTCGACGATCTTGCCTTTTCCTTCGTCGCCCCACTGGGCGCCGACAACAACCACATTGGCCATATCCGGTCCTTTTGCGCTGAATTATCAAACTCGGCTCATATAGCGGGGTCAAAGCGGCAGGGAAACCGGTAATTCGCCGCAGTTCAGAACCGCGCAATGTGCGGTGCCTCCGGCGGGGATAGTTTCGGCCAGATGAAGTATGGCTCCCCTGTTCATCCGGCCTCAAAAATCTTGGAGGAGTCGCCCAGAACAGGCGGCGGGGGCAGCGCCCCTCCTATTCGCCTGCCGCCAAATGCACCGGTTGACCGTGTGGCGTCGTCAAATAAGCCTCTTCCCAAGCATTTCTCATGCGTTGAATGTCACCTGGTAACGTCGAACCTTGTTCGACCAACAATTGCTCCAAGTTCTCCAGCCACGCGTGAAAATAATCATTCCCGCCATCCAGTTCCTTGTCCAACCCGTGCAATTTCAAAGTATGCGAAAATCGATCGGCCCAATCTGACCACTCGAATTGTCCAGCTTCGTTCAATGCAACTGTCAGGGCGAAGACCTGCGCATGCCAGGGTTCGGCAAAAACCGGCTCTGGTGCGGAATGGGTGGTACAGGTGCTCATACGGGCTCCAGATAGCTTTGCCACAAGTCCAGAACGACCTCGTCCTTGGGATGCTCCGGGTCAGCCCACAACTCGGACGCGGCAAACGCCACCGCATAAAGGGGCTCTGGTGCCTCGCCCAAACCATGTGCATTTGAATCTGGCAACACATGCGTACCGTGCAGCCGCAAAATTCGGCCATTTGCACCCGATGCATAGATTGGCAGTCGCGTATGGCCGCCACTCACCAGGCGATTGGCTGCCGGATCCACAGTTCGGACATTCTGCCCGACTTCAAACTGTATCGGCACGTCCGAAGCCCGATCTGCTGGCCCGCCTTTGGCCAAGGCTCCCGAGACGGTCCCGGCTTTCAGAACACGGGCTGCCAACGGGTGTGGGTCGTCGGTGCCTGCGCCCGACAAATCATCCAAGGTCAGCACCCCCTTTTCGACCAGCAGGTCGGCCAGACCGGATATCCACTTTTCATAGTAAGAGAACCGTGCGTAGTCCTTGGGCGACAGCCTTTCGCGCGCGTGGCGCGAGACGTCAATATTCCATTGCCCCAGAAACCCGGCCGCCAGCGTCACGGCCAAGGCACGACCATGCCAGTCCTCGGCAAAGACCGGGGCGCTTTCGGCCTCGGGCGTAACCGGACCGTCCCCAAACCGACCACCCATATCGTGAACACGGGTCATGACGGCACCTTGGGCAGGCCCGTGCCAATCATGCTGTCACGGGTAACAAGCGCAGCAAGGTCCTCTTCTCCCAGCCCTTCTGAGCCTTCCGGGCGCATGGGAAGCACGAGGTAGCGAATCTCTGCGGTCGAATCCCATACCCGCACGGATGATTCTGGCGTCAATTCGACACCGAATTCGGCCAAGACCTTGCGCGGCTCACGTACCGCTCGAGCGCGGTAGGCGTCGGACTTGTACCAACCCGGTGGAATACCCAGCAAAGGCCACGGGTAGCAGCTGCATAGGGTACAAACGACCATGTTGTGCTGTTCCGGCGTATTCTCGACCACTACGATATGTTCGCCCTGCCGCCCGTAAAACCCAAGATCAGCGACAACAGACGTCGCGTCTGCAAGCAGGGCTTGCTTGAACGCAGAATCGCCCCACGCCTTGGCGACAACGCGCGCGCCGTTCTGTGGACCGATCTTGTTTTGATACGTGTCGATTATCTCATCCAGCGCCACCGGGTCGATCAGACCCTTACGGGTCAGAATCGTCTCAAGCGCTTTAACTCGAAGCGCGGGATCGGGTGGCAACAGGGCGTGCGGGTGGTCGTGATCGTCATGAGGCATGGCCGCAGCCTGCGTTACGTATCATCCGCCTGTCCAGTCCCTTTGCTGTGATCTGGAATATCACCGTTCGTGATGCCAACTCATCCCTTGCCCCCGAAGGCAAACTTGCATAAGTACCACGCGATACACGCCACGCTGTACAGGAACACCATGGAAAACGTCGTTCTCATCATCCACCTCCTCTTGGCCCTGGGCCTGATTGCCGTTGTTCTGATGCAGCGGTCCGAAGGCGGTGGCCTTGGTATGGGCGGTGGTGGCGGTGGCGCCATGACAGGTCGCGCGGCAGCGACTGCTTTGGGCAAGGTGACCTGGATTCTGGCAGCCTGCTTTATCGTGACCTCAATCACGCTGACCATTTTGGCGGCTCAGAAGTCTTCGGGCAGCTCGGTTATCGACCGTTTGGGCGTTCCGGCACCTGCGGCAACTGAAGAAAGCACCCCGGCGGTTCCGTCGGCGGATGATCTGCTGCCCCCGGCGCAGGGCGACAACGCGCCTCTGATTCCTCAGGCCAACTGATCCACAAAACCTAGAAATCTGAAAGAGAGCTGCAACAGCATCTTGCGGTTCTCTTGCGCTATTGGCGCGAATCCTTTATACGTGAAGTCCCGTGATGCAGCGGTTTTTCGGAACCGTCGGGCAGCTGATTTAGACGTCTCACGGGAGCAGCCGAAAAACATGGCGCGTTTTATTTTCATCACTGGTGGTGTGGTTTCGTCCTTGGGCAAAGGGCTGGCTTCGGCGGCTCTGGGTGCCCTGTTGCAAGCCCGGGGATACTCGGTGCGTTTACGCAAGTTGGACCCCTATCTGAACGTTGACCCTGGCACGATGTCGCCCTTCGAACATGGCGAAGTATTCGTCACTGATGACGGGGCTGAGACTGATCTGGACCTGGGCCACTATGAGCGTTTCACTGGCGTGGCGGCCCGCAAAACCGACTCGGTCAGCTCGGGCCGGATTTATTCCAACGTGCTGGAAAAGGAACGTCGCGGCGACTACCTTGGCAAGACCATTCAGGTGATCCCCCACGTCACTAACGAGATCAAGGATTTCATCGCGATCGGCGAGGATGAAGTTGATTTCATGCTGTGTGAAATCGGTGGCACCGTCGGCGATATCGAGGGTCTGCCCTTTTTTGAAGCCATTCGTCAGTTTAGCCAGGACAAGCCCCGTGGTCAGTGCCTGTTCATGCACCTGACCTTGCTGCCCTACATCAAGGCGTCTGGCGAATTGAAAACCAAACCGACGCAACACTCGGTCAAAGAGCTGCGCTCGATCGGTTTGGCACCTGATATTCTGGTCTGCCGATCCGAGGGCCCGATCCCGACCAAGGAACGCGAAAAGCTGGCGTTGTTCTGCAACGTGCGCCCCGACAGCGTAATTGCGGCGCAGGACCTTTCCACCATTTACGACGCCCCGCTGGCTTATCACCGCGAAGGTTTGGATCAGGCCGTACTGGACGCGTTCCAGATCAGCCCGGCCCCTAAACCCGATCTGACCAAATGGGAAGACGTCAGCGACCGCATCCACAACGCCGAGGGCGAAGTTAAGGTTGCCATCGTGGGCAAATACACTCAACTGGAAGACGCCTATAAGTCGATTGCCGAGGCGCTGACCCACGGCGGCATGGCGAACCGGGTCAAGGTCCAAGTCGAATGGGTGGATGCCGAAGTTTTCGATACAGAAGACGCCGCCCCCCATCTGGAGGGCTTCCACGCGATCCTTGTGCCAGGCGGATTTGGCGAGCGCGGCACCGAAGGCAAAATCAAGGCAGCGCAATATGCGCGCGAACACAAAGTGCCGTATCTGGGCATCTGTCTGGGCATGCAGATGGCCGTGATCGAGGCTGCGCGAAATGCGGCAGGGATCACCGAAGCCGGGTCCGAGGAATTCGACCACGAGGCCGGGAAAAAGCGTTTCGAGCCGGTAGTTTATCACCTGAAAGAATGGGTGCAGGGCAATCACAAAGTCGAACGTAAAGTCGGCGACGATAAAGGCGGCACCATGCGTTTGGGCGCCTATGACGCGGTACTGGCCGAGGGCTCTAAAGTGGCCGAGGTGTACGGTGGCACCAATATCGAAGAACGCCACCGCCACCGTTACGAAGTAGACATCAAATACCGCGAAAAGCTGGAAAAGGCGGGCCTGAACTTTTCGGGCATGTCACCGGACGGACGTTTGCCCGAGATCGTTGAATGGTCAGATCACCCTTGGTTCATCGGCGTGCAATATCACCCCGAACTGAAATCCAAACCGTTTGACCCGCACCCCTTGTTCCGCGACTTTGTGCGCGCAGCCAAGGACAGCTCGCGGCTGGTTTGACCTCGGACAAATCACTGTATTGTGTTGGTCGGCGCGAAAGATCTTTACGCGCCGACTATTTGCACGGTTAACTGCCGCCATAGCAGCGACAGGAGACCGGCATGACCAACCAGATTACCCAAGCAGAAGAGTTCGCCGCCCTACACAAAAAGGGCGAGCCGGTCATCCTATACAATATCTGGGATCCGGGCAGCGCCGGGGCTGTCCGCGATGCGGGCGCCAAGGCAATTGCGACCGGCAGTGCGCCGGTTGCGATGGCGCAGGGGTTCGGGGACGGACAGAAGATCTCACTGGATGCTGCCCTGGACAATGCACGCCGGATCGTTGCCGCGATGGATCTTCCCGTGACGCTGGATTTCGAAGGCGCCTATGCTGAGGATGTGCTAAGCGTCGCCGCCAATGTTCAACTTGCGCTACAGACCGGTGTCATCGGCTTTAACTTTGAAGACCAAATCGTTGGCACCAGCGACCTCTACGACATCGAAACGCAGGAAGCACGCGTCCAGGCAATGCGCGAAGGCTGCGATGCTGCCGGCATCCCGGCCTTCATCAATGCCCGCACGGATATCTTCTTGAAAGCCAAGCCCGACACTCATGATAATTCGATGCTGGACGATGCGATCGCACGGGCCAAGGCCTATGCCGATGCCGGGGCCAGCGGGTTCTTTGCGCCGGGTCTCAAAGACGAAGGGCTGATCGCTCGGCTCTGCGAATCGACCGAGTTGCCCGTCAACATTATTGCCCTTCCCGGCACCCCCGATACGGCCACTCTGGCGTCACTGGGCGTGGCGCGGGTCAGCTATGGCCCTGTTCCCTATCGGCAGATGCTGGGCTGGCTGCAAGAGCAGGCAAAACAGGCGCTTCAGGCGGGTTGATCCATCCGCAGGTGGATCGCGCTCAGCGTGTTTCTGCCAAATCCGACAGTCTTGCGACCATTCTGCCTATGACGGGTGGTCTGTGCTTGGCGGCCCACAAAATATGGAATAACCTGAGCGCATGTTGAAGAAGTTCTTTCAGGCTTTTCGCCCACCGCAGCACGATAAACTGCCCGACCCGGATGCCGAGCTGGCTCTGGGTGCGCTTATGGTGCGTGTGGCGCAGGCGGATCGTGACTATAAGCTTGAGGAAATCAGCCTGATCGACCGCATCCTTGCGCGGCTCTATCAACACAATGCGATCGAAGCTGCCAAGGTTCGCGCGACCTGCGAAAAGCTGCACGCCGCCGCACCTGAGACGGACACATTCGGCAAGCTGATCCGCGAAACCACTGACCTTCACGAACGCCTTGCCGCGTTGGACGCCCTGTGGGAGGTCGTTCTGGCCGATGGCGATACAGACGAAGGTGAGATTAAGATCGTGGAAGAGGCACGCATCGCCATGGGCCTTAGCTTCAATGACAGCCAGACCGCCCGCGAGCGTGTTCAAAGAAGCTTGGAAGAGCATTAAGCCCCATCTATATCTAACCCATGTTTAGTGATTTCCTGTCCCGGCTGACACAGCCCGCCCCCGACCCGCTTGCCGATGATGATGCCCGTCTCGCCTTGACGGCCCTGCTGGTGCGCATCGCCAGGTCCGACAACGACTATGCCGATACCGAGATGGCCCGAATCGACAAGATTTCAGCCGAACGTTATGGCCTGTCCCCGTTCGAGGCCGCCGCCCTGCGCGCCCGGGCCGAAGACCTAGAGTCTGAGGCCCCCGACACGGTCCGTTTTACCCGCGCGATCAAAGAGGCCGTAGCCTATGACGACCGTCTGGCCGTGGTGCAGGCGATGTGGTCCGTCGCTTTGGCCGACGGACAGCGCTCGGGCGAAGAGGATTCGCTGTTGCGGCTGGTGGTCAGCCTGCTGGGCGTCAGTGACGTAGATTCCGCCCTGGCACGTCAAAAGGCCGCCAAGTCGTGATCGCGATGCTGGGCATGTATGACATGCCCGCATTACAGCCTGCGAATGATCGGTTATGGGCGTTGATTCGCGATCACCTGGGCTTTGGCCCGGATCAGCTAACGCGAGACACCGATTTCTGGGATGTCTGGCAACACCCCGACCTGACCTTTGCGCAGACCTGCGGCATGCCTTACCGCACCCGCCTACATGGCAACGTACAGCTGGTCGGCACCCCGGACTATGGGCTTGAGGGGTGCCCGCCCGGTTATTATCACTCCGTTTTTGTGGCCCGAAAAAATGACCCGCGCGATCTGCACGGGCTTTCGAACGGCACGTTTGCCTATAACGAGGGCCTGTCACAATCGGGGTGGGCTGCGCCAATGGTTCATCTAGAGGCGCTCAACCTGTGCCCCAAAACCATACTTGAAACCGGTGGGCATGCGCTTTCTGCCGACGCTGTGGCCGATGGACAGGCTGATTACGCGGCGTTGGATGCATTGACCTGGGAATTGCTCAAGACGCATTCCGACCTTGACGCGTCCCTACGCGAGGTTGGAACGACGCCGCCGACGCCCGCCCTGCCCTATATCACGGCCATCGGGCAGGATGCACCAGGTATCGCCCGCGCTGTTCGCGCAGCAATTGACGACCTGAACCCACAAGATCGCGACCTGCTGCATCTTCGCGGCCTGATAACCATCCCTGCCGAGAACTATTTGTCAGTCCCCAATCCGGTCCGGGATTATGCCATCTGACCCAATCGGTGATCATTTTGGTCAGTACGTTTGGTCAATTTGACGGTTTCAGCACCCGATGATGTCAATTGCGCATTGCATTGCCCCGATTTTTGCGCCCTATTACCGCACCAACACCGACAACACATGGGCCACCCGTGACAGATTCCACTCCCGTTATCGAAATCAAAAACCTCCACAAAAGTTTCGGCCATCTCGAGGTGCTGAAAGGGGTTGATATTACGGCAAGACGCGGGGATGTGGTTTCGCTTATCGGATCGTCCGGGTCAGGCAAATCCACACTGTTACGCTGCTGTAACCTTTTGGAAGACAGCCAGCAGGGCGAGATTCTGTTCAAGGGTGAACCCGTACGCTGGGCCGGTGACCTTCACCATCGCCGCCCCGCCGACCCAAAACAGGTGATGCGCATCCGCACCAACCTGTCGATGGTGTTTCAACAGTTTAACCTTTGGGCTCATATGACCATCCTGCAAAACGTGATGGAGGCCCCGGTAACCGTTCTGGGCCGCGACCCGAAAGAGGTCGAGGATAGCGCCCGAAAATACCTGGCGAAGGTTGGCATTGGCGATAAGTGCGATGTCTACCCGGCGCAGCTTTCGGGCGGTCAGCAACAGCGCGCAGCCATCGCCCGCGGCCTGTGTATGGAGCCCGAGGCGCTGTTGTTCGACGAACCCACTTCGGCACTGGACCCGGAACTGGAACAGGAAGTGATCAAGGTGATCAAGGATTTGGCCGCCGAAGGGCGCACCATGATCATCGTGACCCACGACATGAAAATGGCGGCCGACATCTCAAGCCACGTCGTGTTCCTGCATCAGGGCCTGATCGAAGAAGAGGGCCTGCCAGAAGATATCTTTACGTCCCCCGAATCCGAACGGCTTCGGGGCTTTCTTTCCGCCACTCAGGCGGCTTAACTTCAGGACAGAAAACAAAACTGGGGAGTATCCAATGAAAAAACTGATTCTGACTACTGCAGCACTGGCGCTTGGCGCTGGTATGGCCATGGCAGACACCATCCGCCTGGGCACTGAGGGTGCCTATGCACCGTGGAATTTCGTCAATGACGCGGGCGAGATCGACGGGTTCGAGCGTGAGCTGGGCGATGAGCTGTGCAAGCGTGCCGACCTGGAATGCGAATGGGTCAAGAACGATTGGGATTCGATCATTCCGAACCTGGTGTCGGGCAACTACGATGCGATCATCGCGGGTATGTCGATCACTGATGAGCGTGACGAAGTCATCGACTTCACCCACAACTACACGCCGCCGGATCCGTCGGCCTATATCGCCTTGTCCGATGGCGTTGATCTGGCAGGCGGCGTGATCGCGGCGCAGACCGGTACCATTCAGGCCGGTTACGTTGCTGATTCCGGCGCAACTCTGGTTGAGTTCGCAAGCCCGGAAGAAACCATTGCCGCCGTACGCGGTGGTGAAGCGGATGCAGTTCTGGCAGACAAATCCTTCCTGGTGCCTTTCACCGAAGATGGCTCGGGTCTAGTCTTTGTTGGCGACGAAGTTCCGCTGGGCGGTGGCGTCGGCATGGGTATCCGTGAATCCGACGGTGAGTTGAAAGAAAAGTTCAACACCGCCATCCAGTCCATGAAGGACGACGGCAGCCTGAACGAGCTGATCACCAAGTGGGAAGTGTCCTCGACCTTCTGATCTTACATTCAGCGGCGCGCCTGATCTTTGGGCGCGCCGCCCATGCGCCCTTGCCAGTCAAAGAGGCCCGCCATTTTCTCGTTCTGCACTGATCCCGAAACACTCGGCACGTTCCGCTGGTTCTCGTGTTATCTGACCAACGGTGTGCATTGGGTGTTCTACCTGTCCTTCTTCAAGGTCTTGCTGTTGCTGGCCATTACGGCGCCGGTCGCGCTGGGTTTTGGGTTTTTGGGCGCTATGGCGGCTCGGTCGCATTTCTTGCCGCTCAGCCTGCTGGGCAAAGGTTATATCGCCGTCGTGCGCGGTGTGCCGGATATTGCCTTCTTCATGTTCTTCGTGATCGCACTGGATCAGGCGTTCGAATGGACTCGTCATCAAATATTGTGCCCGGAATGGACTGATCCGATCCGACAAGGCAATGACTTTATCGTCTGTCAGGCCGCCAAGCTGCCGCTTGGCACTGCCCCCGAATGGGTACACGAAACTTACGGCTTCTTTCTGGCCGTCATCACATTCTCAATCGTTTTCGGCGCCTTTGCCGCCAACGTACTATTTGGCGGTATGCGCGCTGTCCCACGTGCTCAGTTGGAAACGGCCGAGGCCTATGGCATGACCCGCCGCCAGACTTTTTGGCGTATTCTCGTGCCGCAGATGTGGGTATACGCCCTGCCCGGCCTGTCAAACCTATGGATGGTGCTGATCAAGGCTACACCGCTGCTGTTCCTGCTGGGCATCGAAGATATCGTCTATTGGGCGCGCGAGCTGGGTGGGTACAAGAACCCGAAATTCACCCAATACCCGCATGGCGACTGGCGCATGTGGTACTTCCTAGCCCTGCTGGTGTTCTATCTTGGCATGACCCGAGTCTCGGAAATCGGTCTTGAACGGCTGATGCGCCGCCTGTCCCACGGTCAGGCGACCTCGGGCGGAGAGCTGCTGCGCAAGGAGACCACCGCATGAGCTGCTTGCAAACGATCCAGGATTACGGCCTGCGCTCGATCGGGATAGGCGAACGTTTGTTGCCACGAAACGATTTCACCCTGTGCGAACAGTTTACCCTGATCGGCTCGGGCATGATCTGGAACATCTATTTCGGGATCATGGCGCTGGTGACCGGGTACTTTCTGGCCACCGCGCTTGCCATGGGCAAGGCTTCCACGAATAAGTGGCTGCGCAAACCGGCAGAGTGGTTCATCTTCTTGTTCCGAGGCTCACCGCTGTTTATCCAGTTCTTCTTCGCCTATTTCTTTTTCCTGTCGCTGAAGCAGAGCTATCCGTTCCTCGACGCGCTCACCTCGGCCTGGCTTGGCGCGCTGATCGTGCTGTTCTTCAACACCGCCGCTTATTCCGGCGAGATCTTCTATGGCGCGCTGCGGTCGATCCCCAAGGGTGATATCGAGGCTGCTGATGCCTATGGCATGACAGGCTGGGCACGGTTCCGCCGCATCGTGTGGCCAACCATGCTGCGGCTGGCCTGGCCTGCCTATACGAACGAGGCGATCTTCCTCTTTCATGCCACTACGCTGGTGTTCTTCTCGGCCTTCCCGGTCTGGCAGCAACGTGGCGATGCACTGTACTACGCGGGCTATTTTGCGGACAAAACATTTAACCCGTTCATCCCCTACCCGATTCTGGCCTTCTACTTTATCCTGCTGACCCTCGTGGTCATCTGGAGCTTTGGTCGCGTGAATAAGCACTTGAACCGACATTTGCCCGCAGAAAAGCGGAGCAAAATGAAGCTGAAACTGAACCTGGCGCGCTAATCACAGGCGCGCCAGCCGTCAAAACTGCCAACAACTACAGCAAAAACAGTCACTGCTCCAAGCAGCACATTTTGCACGTTTTTTTCAGACTATATTGAGGGAGATGGTACCGCCTCCCTGGCTTGAACAGGGGACCTCTGGATCCACAATCCAGCGCTCTAACCAACTGAGCTAAGGCGGCACTCGTGAGGGGCGATGTACCGAACGCGTCCAAGGAATGCAAGGGGATTAAAGCCGAATTTTCCAGCTTTGTTCGACAAGATCGACACCAAAGGAGTGCACTGGCTTACTGTCCAGCAACTGCCATCCATTCGCACGATACAGCGTACAGGCCGCCCTGTGGCTTTCGTGGGTCCAAAGCCGCATTTCCGCGTACCCTGCACCACGCGCATAGCCCATGCATGTGTCCAGCATGCGCTTTCCCAACCCCCTCCCCCGTGCTTCGGGCAGCAACAGAAAGAGCCGTAGTTTTGCAGTTTGCTCGTCCAATGCGACGCAGAATATGCTGCCAAGTCTGTGGCCGTCGCTTTCCGCTATCCAGCCGCGTTCATACGTCGGATCATGGCTGGCTACAAAATCCTCCAGAATGCTCTGCACCAAAGCGCCGAACGAGGAATCAAACCCCTCGTCGCGCGCATAATACCGGCCATGCTGCTCTACTAGCCAGGCTGCATCAGTGGCGCGAAAGGGTCTGATCTGAATATTCTCCATACCTCATCAGACCGCAAAGGCAGCTTGATTCTCAACCCTTTGCGCGTTAGCACGAACGCCTAGTCCCGGAGGCGAACATGGGCATCAATACCGAACGCGACATTCAGGCAAACCTGCAGATCGGGCCCACTGATCACGGCATGGTGCGGCTATTCATCGAGGCAGACAACATCGAAATCCCAATGGATTTCGATCCCGAAGAGGCCGAGGAAATCGCGGATGAAATTCGCGCTGCTGCTCAGGCCGCCCGCGCTGTCCAAAGCTAATCGCTTAAATCCTGGGATCACGTAGCGCTTGCAACCTGCGCGCCGCGTCCGTTGCGAATTTCTGGATCATCTTCTTGCGCCGCGCCGGTGCAACCTTGTCTTCCGGCGCCATGCGCACAATCTCGGCGTCATAAGCGTCGGCGATGATCAGACCGGTTTCCGCAGGAAGCAGATCGGTTGGAAAGTCGATATCGACGGCCCAGAAGAATCGATCACACCACTCCAGATAGCCCTGCCATTTGGAATCGGACTGATAATCCGCCCGGCTGGATTTACATTCGATCACCCAAAGCTCGCCCTTAGGGCCCAGCCCCATAACATCGACGCGCAGTCCACGCATCGGCACGAATTCTTCAACTGAAACAAAACCATGCGCCGACAAATGGCGGGCCACGCCGCGGGCCAGCTTTTGTCCGGGTTGCAGATCGAGTGTCATTTTAGAAATGTGAACAATTCGTGAACAAAAATCAAGAACCACTTCAGGCTTGACACAATACCATTTGGTACTGCATTTAATATGATACCAAAAGGTATTACGAATGGTGAAGCACATGCAGCCTCAAACCCAAAACGCATTTCGTGCGCTGGCCGACCCTACCCGCAGGGACATCGTTCAGATGCTCGCCGCGCAGGACATGACCATCGCTCAATTGACCGAACGGTTCGACATGACCCGCGCCGCTGTCAAAAAGCACCTGACTGTCTTGTCGGATGGCGGTCTGATCTCGGTCGAGACACGCGGGCGGGAACGTATCAACCGACTGGAACCAATGGGGATGGCCCCTGTTCTCGACTGGTTCAGCTACTTCGACCAGTTCTGGGACGACCGCCTGAACAAACTGAAAGAAGCCATTGAAAGGAAAGACACATGACACATACCGTTCTGCAAAAAACGATCTTTCTACGGGCCGAGCCCGCAACCGTCTGGGCCTATTTGACGGACCCGGACCGTCTGGCCGAATGGTTTCACAAACCCGAACGCCCGCTGGCCGCCGGACAAAAGCTTGAGATGTTCGGAACAACCAGTGGTGATCTGTTGATCTGGGGAGAAGTGCGCGTTGCACGCCCACCGGAATACCTGGAATACACATTCACCGTCAAACCCATGGGGGACGCCGTCAGCGTGGTGAAATGGACGCTCGAACCCGTTTCGGGCGGTACACGGCTTGCGTTGCAACACGAAGGGCTGCCTCAGAGTGCCGAAGCCTTTGGTCTGATCCTGTCGCTCGATAGCGGCTGGGATGAGCATTTTGCCAAAATGCGCACCGCCCTGCACGAAACAGTCGATGCCTGACCCCTTGTGCAAACCCGCCGCAACCCCTACTTAGGCGCGTGGCGGGTTCTGCCCTTCTTGTGATAGGTAGCATTCTGGTGGCCTTAAGCAATTCCGAGGGGGCTGGCTCTGTTCAGGTCCTGGCCTGATTACCTGGCGCCCACCTGTACATACAGGTCCTCGGGAATCACACCGCACGGTTGACTGGCGGTCCCGCCACATTTTTCTGAAGCAAAATTACTTCGGCGCAGGCGCGTTCTGTTGAACTGCAACAGGTTCAAAGCTGTGTACGACGGGTGAGCCACGACGCGGACCACCCGGTTTCTCTGCCAAGCTCATGATGGAATAGGCAAATTGAACACCTGCGAAGACAATGCCGTTCATGAACCAGATCATGAACAGCGCTATCAGACCGATATCCGATCCGCTGATCAAACCGCGCAAATTGGCCACGTTAAGCGCCAACAGCACCCCGACAAAGATGGCCGAGATGACAAATCCCCAGATAACCTGAGTGATGTACAATCGGATCAGTTTGGGCATGGCGGACCTCATTGCGCTTGTACAGTTAGTTTAGCGCGTGTCGGACCATGGTAAAGGCGTCAGAACGCCTCGGGCTGGGCCTCGCGCGCCATGTGATCCAGTACGGCGTTGACGAATTTTGGCTCTTTGCCTTCCGGGAAAAAGGCACGAGCTACATCGACGAACTCGGTAATGACGACTTTGGGCGGAGTGTCGCCCTGAGTCAGCTCCGCCCCGGCGGCACGGAACGTGGCGCGCAAAGTCGGGTCGATGCGCGCAATGGGCCATTTGGCGACCAACGCGCGGTCGGTCATCTGGTCAATGGGCGCCTGATAGTTCACGGCGTCCTCGACCAGTTTGCGGAACACGCGGATATCGCCGTCCAACATCTCTTCGCCCTCATAGACAGCACCGAAACGGTGATCCAGAAACTCATTCACAACCTGTTCGGTCGTCTGACCCGACTGCTCCATCTGGAACAGAGCCTGCACGGCATAAAGCCGGGCGGCGGATTTCATCAGGCGTTTCTGGTTGGCCGGTTTCGGCGCATCTGTCTGGGTCATGCTGTCGTGGGTCCGTTGCTGTCGCCCGCCACAAGGATGGACTCGGACGGGGGCTTGAAGCCAACGCCCTTTTGTGAGGCGCCCCACTTACGGCTGAGCGCGATCAGATGCAAGGCCGCAGCGGCAGCCCCTCCACCTTTATTCATCTTTTCTGGATTTGCGCGGACTTCGGCCTGATCGTCATTTTCCACTGTCAGAATACCATTGCCGATGAGCAGACCTTGCAAACCCATCAGTTGGATGGCGCGACTGGAGTCATTGCACACCGTTTCATAATGCGTGGTCTCGCCACGAATGACGCAGCCCAGCGCGACGTAACCGTCGAAATTACACTGACGGTCCGCCATAGCGATGGCGGTCGGGATTTCCAACGCGCCGGGTACTTCGACCACGTCACAAGTACCACCAGCCGCTTCGATCTCGGCTTTTGCACCGGCTACCAGATTGTCGGCGATGGCGCGATAAAACGGGGCGACCACTATCAGCAGTTTCGCAGGTTTGTCGAAGGTTGGTGTCGGCAGAACGCCGTGTTTGTCTTGTTCAGCCACGATCAGTCATCCTTAAGGATTGAGCGGGTGCCGACGATGGACAGGCCAAAAGCGTCGAGCCCCAGATATACGGTTTCCGGCGAATCTGTCAGCAGTACCAACTCCTGGATACCCATCTTGGACAGGATCTGCGCGCCCAGGCCGGTTTGCTTGATGGTGCGCGGGCCTTCGTCCTCGACCGCGTAAAGCGAGTTGCGCGGCTGACGGAACAGGCACACCACGCCGCGGCCCTCTTCGGCGATCTTTTCCATTGCCCGCGGCAGTTCGCGAGAGGATTTCGGGCCCAGACCCAGAATATCGGGTGCTTCGTGCAGGGCATGTGTGCGGGTCAGCACCGGGTCGGGTGTGGTGATGTCACCTTTGATCATGACGACATGTTCGATGCCGTGGGTCTGATCGGTGAAAATACGCAGCTCCCACTCTCCGCCATATTCCGAGGTAACAGTCTCGCGCGATGTTTCGACCACCAGATTGTCATTGCGAGACCGATACGCAATCAGGTCGCTGATCGTGCCGATCTTCATTTCATGTTCTTTGGCGAATTCGACCAGATCAGGCAGACGCGCCATGGTGCCGTCAGTCTTCATGATCTCACAGATCACGCCCGAAGGGTTCAGCCCAGCCAGACGCGAGATATCCACGGCGGCCTCGGTGTGGCCCGCACGGACCAGCACCCCGCCGCGCTTGGCGCGCAGGGGAAAGATGTGGCCGGGGGTGGCGATATGCGCCATCGTGTTCTGTTCGTTAATCGCAGTGGCGACCGTCAATGCCCTGTCAGCGGCGGAAATGCCGGTCGACACGCCCTCACGCGCTTCAATCGAAACGGTGAATGCAGTTTCGTGTCGGGATGAGTTGTTCACCGCCATCATCGGCAGTTCAAGGGCGTCCACCCGTTCGGCCGTCATCGGCAGGCAGATCAGCCCGCGCCCATGTGTGGCCATAAAGTTGATCGCGTCGGCATCGGCAAACTCGGCGGGGATCACCAGATCGCCTTCGTTTTCACGATCCTCGTGGTCGACCAGAATATACATCCGGCCCTTGCGCGCCTCGTCGATGATGTCTTCGATCGGGCTGATCGCGTCGCGCAGCTGGGCTTCGACGGGTCCTGGGGTTTCAAAGCTCATGAGGCAGCCTTTCACAGAGCATGTTTGACCCGGTGGATAGACTACCAGACGGTCAAAGGCCAGAGCACTTGCGGCACCAGTCAATCCCGGCGCGACGTAGTTTCAGGACATTTCGGCCAGGCGCGCGACGTAGCGGGCCAGTGTGTCGATCTCAAGGTTCACCTTGTCACCAACCCCTACATCACCCCAGGTTGTGACTTCCTTGGTGTGGGGGATGAAATTGATGCCGAAATCACAATCATCCACATCGTTGACGGTCAGCGAGGTTCCGTTCAATGCAACCGAACCTTTTGGCGCGATAAACCGGGCCAGTTCTTTGGGGGCACGCAGGGTGACGCGCGTGCTGTCGCCGTCGTCCTGCACGGCGACCACCTCGGCCACACCGTCCACGTGACCTGAAACGATATGACCGCCCAGCTCATCCCCGACTTTCAGGGCGCGTTCCAGATTGACGCGCTTACCGACCTGCCAACTGTCCAGATTGGTTTTCGAAACCGTCTCAGCGCTGATCTGCACGTCATACCAATCATCGCCCAGCGCGATCACGGTCAGGCACACGCCATCACTGGCGATCGAGGCGCCGATATCAATTCCCGCCGTGTCGTAATCCGTTTTGATCCGGGCCCGCAGATCGCCCTGCTGATCCAGCTCGGTGACGGTGCCGATATCGGTGACGATCCCTGTAAACATTCTGCTAACCCTCAGCTCTTAACCTGATCCAGTGTTCCAAGCCGAGGTAAGCGCAAGCGGCGTGACGGGCAAGCCCCACCTTGCCGGGAAAGGTCGAAACAGGCATAATTTCCTGAACAAAAGGCAAGAGCAGTAGTGATGTCACCCGACGCCAAAGGCCTGAACCGCCGTGTTTTCCTGTTTTTGCAGGGACCGCATGGCCCGTTTTTCAACGGGCTCGGGCGTATGCTGCGCTCTACGGGGGCCGAGGTTTGGCGCGTGGGGTTCAACGCCGGGGATCAGGCGTTCTGGTTTGACAAGGCCTCGTACATCCCATTTCTCGACACGCCCGAGCTTTGGCCGGACAGGTTGTCTGAGTTGATCGCAGATCGCGAAATCACGGATATCGTCCTGTACGGCGACACGCGCCCAATTCACGCCAGCGCCGTTAAGATTGCCCAAGCCAACGGCGTCACGGTTCACGTGTTTGAGGAAGGTTACCTACGCCCCTGGTGGGTAACGTATGAGCGGTTCGGCTCAAACGGAAACTCACGCCTGATGTCTTTGGGCGTCGATCAGATGCGACATGCACTGAATCAGTCGACAGCGCAGACACCACCGCCACCTTCGCATTGGGGGGATATGCGGCAGCACATCTTTTATGGGGCGCTCTATCATTGGTTTGTATTGTTTCGGAACCGACGTTATCGAAACTTCCGGCGGCATCGCGACCTACCTGTATCAAAGGAATTTAGCTTGTATTTCAAGCGGCTGGCACTGATGCCGTTTCACCGGCTTCAGCGCCGCTGGGCCACAGCGCGCGTTCTGGGGAGCAGTCACCCTTACCATCTGGCGCTGCTGCAACTGGGGCATGACAGCTCGGTTCAATCCCATTCGGACTATTCCTGCATGTCCGACTTTCTTGCGGATGTAATCCGTGGTTTTGCCAACGGCGCGCCCGCGCATCATCGGTTGGTGGTGAAAGAACATCCGCTGGAAAACCACCGCGAACCACTACGCCACCGTGTGTATGCGCTGGCTCAAGCGCATGGAATTGCGGATCGCGTGCATTATGTGCCCGGCGGCAAGCTCGCCAAGCTTCTGGATGGTGCGAGTTCTGCCGTGACGATCAATTCTACTGCCGGGCAGCAGGTTTTGTGGCGTGGCATCCCGCTGCGCATCTTTGGCAAATCGGTCTATGACAAACCCGAATTCGTATCGCGCCAACCATTGGCGGCGTTCTTTGCGGACCCGATGCCCCCGGATCAGGATGCCTATCAGACCTATCGCCGGTTTTTGTTGAAAACGAGTCAGGTGCCCGGAGGATTCTATTCCCGCCGGGGCCGCAGGCAGCTTTTGCGAGGCGTGGCGGATATGATGCTGAACGTCGCAGACCCCTATCAATCCGTCCTGTCCCACAAAGAGGCGCAGACGCCACAGTTAAAGCTTGTTGAGTAAAACTGGCCGGTTGGCGCTAGAAGTTATCGCGCGAACCGGGTAGCCTGCGCCCAACAAAAGACCATAACAAAAACGACCGAGGATTACCGGCAGTGCAGCGCTTTCCAATCCGATGGATACGGGGGATATCCCTTGTGACCGCAATTGGCCTGTTGGCCGGGTGTCAACTTCCGAAATCAGGGCCCAACAAGTCCGAAATTTTGGCGGGCTCCACGGAAAAAGGCGGCAATGCTTTTGTGGTCGAAGTTGATGACCGCGTCGCAAAGGCCACTTCGGCCATCCCTCAATACGGGTTTTCGTCCTCTTTTCGCAGTGCGCAACGCCTAGCGGCAGACACTGTTCGCCCCGGTGACGTCCTTGGCTTGACGGTTTGGGAAAACGTCGATGACGGCTTGTTGTCCGGTGAAATAAGCTCCTCCACTATCCTAGAACAGATACAGGTCGACAGCGACGGTTTTATCTTTGTGCCGTATGCCGGACGCATCCGAGCCTCGGGCAACACGCCCGAGCAACTGCGCCAACTGATCACCAGCGAACTGCAGGAACAAACACCTGATCCGCAAGTCGAAGTGCGCCGTGTCGCAGGGGATGGCGCAACCGTTTCGCTTAGCGGGGAAATCGGGGCAGCGGGCATTTATCCAATAGAGCGGCCAAGCCGTACCCTGTCCGGAATGCTGTCGCGGGCCGGCGGCGTTGCCGTAGGTTCGGACATCGCGCTGGTGACGCTGATCCGCGGAAATGACCGCGGGACGGTCTGGTATGACGATCTGGTGCGTAATCCCCAGTTGGACGTCGCGCTGCGCGGCGGAGACCGCATTCTCGTCGAAGCTGACAGCCGTTCCTACATCGCGCTTGGGGCCACCGGGCAGTCGCGCGTGGCATTCGACACACAAGACCTTTCGGCGCTTGAAGCTCTGGCGCAAGTGGGCGGCTTGCAATCCCTGTCCTCGGACCCGACCGGTATTTTCGTACTACGTAAGGAACGGCAGGACATCGCGCGCAACGTCATGGGGCGCCAGGATCTGCAGGGTGATCAGCGTATGATCTATCTGTTGAACCTGACCGCGCCCAACGGATTGTTCGTCGCTAGGGACTTCGTCATCCGTGACGACGACACGATCTATGTGACCGAAGCCCCGTATGCACAGTGGAGCAAATCGATCTCTCTGATCGCCGGTGGCCTGACACCGGTTGCAAACGTCGCCACGCTGACGGGCGGCTGATGCAACTTGACCCAACAGCCGGGGCACAACGGACCCGGTTGCTTGTCTATAACGGTGGTTTCCTGACCCAACGCCGCATACGGCGCATCCTACACTTCAATGGTTACGACATCCGGCTGGGTCTTCCCCGCGACGGAGACGTAGTGGGGGTTTGGGGCAACAGCCCAACTGCGCATCGCGGCTTTAGCATCGCGACCCGACACAACGCACCGATTCTGCGTGTCGAAGACGCCTTTTTGCGCTCGTTACATCCTGGGCGGACGGGTGAGCCGCCGCTGGGTCTGTTGCTTGATCGGTCGGGCGTTCATTTCGATCCTGCGCAGCCTTCGGATCTTGAAACCCTTCTGGCCACGCATCCGCTGGACGATACCGCCCTGCTGAACCGGGCCCGATATGGGACCGAAAGGATGCGCGAATTGCACCTCAGCAAGTATTCTGCCGTCGATCCCACCCTGCCCCCACCTGAACCGGGTTACGTTCTAGTGGTCGATCAGGCGCGAGATGATGCCTCGGTCACGGCCAGCGCGGGTGATGACGCACGCTTCCGCGAGATGCTGGTCATGGCACAAGAGGAAAACCCAGGTGCCCGTGTCCTGATCAAGACACATCCCGAAACCGCTGCCGGACATCGCAGCGGGTATTACTCGGATCAAGATATGACCGACCGGGTTTCGTTTGTAACCGAGCCCATCAGCCCATGGACTCTGCTAGAGGGTGCGGTCGGCGTCTACACCCTGTCATCGCAGTTGGGCTTTGAGGCTATAATGGCTGGCCACAAGCCGCGTGTCTTTGGCCAGCCCTTCTATGCCGGATGGGGGCTGACACAGGATGAGGTCTATTTCCCTCGCCGCCAGCGCAACCTGACCCGGGCACAGTTATTTGCCGCAGCAATGATCCTCTATCCTACATGGTACGACCCATACCGGGATCAGCTGTGCGAGTTGGAAACTGTGCTGGACACGCTCGAGGCGCAAACGAGGGCGTGGCGTCAGGATCATAAGGGGTGGACAGCCTCCGGCATGCGGCTGTGGAAGCGCAAACACCTGCAAGAGATGTTCGGTCGCGAAAAGAAGATTCGCTTCACTCCGACCCCGCCCGATACACCCGACTGCCCGCATATGGTTTGGGCCAACCACGCCCGCGATGCAGAAGACGCGATCAGGATCGAGGACGGTTTTCTGAGGTCCCGCGGGCTTGGCGCCAATCTGGTGCCGCCCCTGTCTTTGGCAACGGACGATCTGGGCATCTACTACGACCCGACACATCCAAGCCGGTTGGAGGAATTGATCACCGCACGTGAAACCCTGCGCCCGGATCAGGAATTGCGAGCCGAACGGTTGGTGGCGCAGATCGTTTCGGGCCAACTCAGCAAATACAATACCGGCGGAGCGCCCCCGGAACTGCCCGAAGGGCATCGCATTCTGGTTCCGGGTCAGGTCGAGGATGATGCCTCAATCCTGCTTGGCACTACGACTGTCCGCACAAACACCGACTTGCTGAGGGCCGCGCGTGAGGCGAACCCAAATGCGATCCTGATCTATAAGCCGCATCCTGATGTCGAGGCCGGACTGCGCGAAGGGTCGATTGGCGACGAAAGTCTCGCCGACGTGATCGCCACAGACACTGATCCAGCCGCGCTGCTTGCACAAACACAAGAAGTCTGGACGATGACCTCTTTGCTTGGATTCGAGGCCCTGTTGCGCGGGATCCGAGTGACCACGGTTGGGGCCCCGTTTTATGCTGGGTGGGGGTTGACGAACGATCTGGGAACGGTACCGGCACGACGTGGCGCAAGACCGTCCATCTTGGGTTTGGTTCATGCCGCGTTGATCGATTATCCACGATACAATGATCCGCTTACCAGTTTGCCCTGCCCTGTCGAAGTCGCGTTGCTACGCCTGACAGAGGGCAATGAACGAAAGAGCAGTATATCTCTGCGCTTGTTATCGAAACTGCAAGGCGCGCTTGCCACGCACGCTCGCCTATGGCGTCGCCGCTAACGCAGCGCCCTCGCCCAGCGATGCAAAACATCCGGCCCAATGGCGCGGGTTTCGATCAGGTCAAACCGGGGGGCCGCGTCCAACTTGTCCAGCCCCATTGACCCAATGGCGGGCAAGCCTTCGGCACCAATTGTCAGCCCCGCGCTAAAGCCCACCAGCTCATCCACCAGATCATCGGCCAGCAAGGACGCCGCAAGCGCCGACCCACCTTCGCAGAAAACGCGCGTCAACCCAGCCTGCCCAAGTTGTTGTAACAGGTCAGCGGCATCTATGTGATGTTCCTGCAGCGCACAGGGGATCAGACGTGCGCCCAGCCCCTCCCACGCGCGGGCCCGATCGGCATCAGGGGACGGACCATGGCATAACCAAACCGGTATCTCAGCAGCCGTACGTGCCAATTGGCCCATCAGCGGAATATCCATGTGGCGTGACACTATCACTCGCACTGGCTGCGCCTCGACCCCCAGATCGCGAACAGTCAGAGACGGATCATCAGCCCTCGCTGTCCCTGCTCCGACTATCACCGCATCATGACGCGCACGCATCGCGTGGACCGCTCGCCGCGCTTTCGGTCCCGTAATCCACTTGCTGTGACCGGTCGATGTGGCAATGCGCCCGTCAAAACTGCTGGCCAGTTTGAGCGTCACAAACGGGCGCCCCTGTTCTGTCTTCAGGAAGAACCCCGCATGGTCGCGCGCAGCTTGTTCAGCCAAAACACCGGTGGTGACCTCAATCCCAGCCTCGCGCAGCATGGCGAACCCCTGTCCTGCCACGCGCGGATCGCTGTCCTCAATGGCGGAAACCACCCGCGACACACCTGCCTTGATCAGCGCCTCGGCGCATGGCGGTGTTTGACCGTGATGAGAACAAGGTTCCAGTGAGACATACGCAGTTGCGCCTCGCGCGGCCTCGCCCGCTTGGGCCAACGCTTGGGTTTCACCATGCGGTCGACCACCGGGTTGGGTCCAGCCACGCCCGACGATCCGACCGTCGCGCACGATAACACACCCTACCGCAGGATTGGGCCAACACGTGCCCTGACCGCGCTGCCCCAATGACAAGGCCAGCGCCATATATCGCTTATCTGTTTCGCTCACTCGTCCGTCGAAGGCTGCGGCGGGCGCAGTTCGTGGACAAACTCCTCGAAGTCATCGGCCGCCTGGAAATTCTTGTATACACTCGCAAAGCGAACATAAGCCACGGTGTCGATCCGCGCCAGAGCTTCCATAACGATCTCACCGATCTTGCTGGACGGGATATCGGTTTCACCCATGCTTTCCAGACGGCGGACAATGCCCGAAATCATCTGGTCGATCCGGTCAGGATCAATGGGGCGTTTCTGCATCGAAATGCGGATCGAACGTTCCAGCTTATCCCGGTCGAAATCCTCTCGTTTTCCGTTGGTTTTGATCACCACCAGATCGCGCAGTTGTACACGTTCATATGTGGTAAAACGCCCCCCACAAGCGGGACAAAACCGACGTCTGCGGATCGCGACGTGATCCTCTGCCGGGCGTGAATCTTTGACCTGAGTGTCGATATTACCGCAAAACGGGCAGCGCATTCGCCCTCTCCTCGTCCCTTGTTCCGCTTCTTATTGTAAGCGCAGTGGCTTAGTTATCCACAACTATAGGGCAGCCGCTAGGATTTGGGTAGTCGGAAATTTTAACCGCTAGATCATGAATCTACGCGAAGTGCGCCGCAACCTTTCGGTGATGCGGCGCAGTGCGGTGCTCGAACAGATAGATACCCTGCCAAGTGCCCAGAACGGGTTGACCCGACACCACAGGAATCGACAAGGAAACCGGCAAAAGCGCGGCTTTGATATGGGCTGGCATATCATCGGGACCTTCATAGGTGTGCCGCAGATACGCCATCGACGGGTGATCCGACGGCGGCACCAGCCGATCGAAGAACGCACGCAAATCCGCCTGCACTTCGGGGTCCGCGTTTTCCTGAATGAGCAGCGAACAAGAGGTGTGCCGCACGAACAGTGTCAGCAACCCATCCCCCCCGACTGAGTTCAGCCAGTCACGCACATCCGGAGTGAACTCATAAAGTCCGGGACCCCGCGCTGAAATTAAAAACTCGGTCTTCATTAGGTGGACAGGCCTGTATTAGTCAAAGATTGGCCGAGCAGTACACCGGCCATTGGCGGCCGAAACTGACATACTGAAACCCGGCTGAAACCCCGCCGAGAAAACACCACTGCTTTGCTGCTGAACGGTCTCCGGTGCCGTAAGCGAAAACTGCACGGCTGTTCTGCGCCCCGTGGCCTCGCTTGGACCATAACCACGCTTGACGTAAATCCGCTGTTGCCAACTGGCGCCCAGTGTTCTGCGGGCAAAATCTGAGGCGGCACACCAATACCCGTCTATATCGGTCCGTCCGCGCGGGATCACCTCAAAGACTGTGTTGCTAAGCGCTACGGTCTGATAGCCAAACCGAGCGAACGTCGCCGACGCCGGCGTGGTCAACACCAACGCCGCGAATACCGCGTAAGTCATAACCTTTTTCATAATCACACTCTTTCCTGTTTCGAGGTAGGTATTGACCTAGTGTACTCTAAATTCAAACAAAGCCGGTTCACGATGAATTCAATCCGGGTCCATCTGTACGTGAACAAGTTTCAACCAGCCGCTATACCGGATCAATACCCCAAGGCCCGGCACTTTGGCCGAGACATCAAAGCAATAATCCCCTGTTTCGCTCTGCCATTCTACGGTTGATGAGCGTGGCAGCAAAAATGCCGGGCAACGAAAACCCAAAATGCTCAGGCCCCGGATGTGGATCAACAGGCGTTCAGCTTCGACTTCGGGCTCCAGCCACAGCGTCAGCCAGCCCAGCCTTTCACGAACGCAATCTGCGCCGTGATCAAATGTCAGGAGGGATCGAGTCGTGTGGCCATCAAAATCACGTATCCACTGCCATGTGTCATCGTCACGGTCTATCCGAACTTGCACCGGTATGTCGTTGGCGCTTCGAGGAAACCGTCCGAGGTGCAAAGCAAGCCTGATCAACCACCCTCGTCCCTCGACAATATCGCACCGTCCCGCGTAGTGACCTGTGTTGGAATGCAACTGCTGAAGGGCCAAGGGCACTTCTACCCCGGCAGGAAGGGATTGCAAAAACGGATCGGGTTCCACTCAAAATCCCTCGGGCAAAAAACGGGATCGCAGTGCGGCATCCGGGATCATACAGGTCGGATTGCGTCCGAATATCTTGTACCTGTTACGTGCAATGGCATGATACAGCGGGTCTTTGATCCAACTGGGCAGGAACCTACAAAAAGACAAGATCGGCCAAATCCCCGGCAGCGCGCCCATCGCCGCGGCGAAGGCATCCAGACGTTGATGTACATTGCCGTTCACGATCACCAGGTTGGTTTCAAAATCCTGCATAGGCAATCCAAGCTCTTGGTACAGCCTTTGCCCTAGCGGCGATTGCGCCGTTGCGAATTTAAAACGCTGCGCTTTATCCCTCATCGTCATGAATTGAAAAAAACCTGAACACAGAACACATTCCCCATCAAAAACAATGGCATCCTGAGCATCCACCAATTCTGAGACGGCAAAGTTTGGCATATCTGTTGCGCCCGTTAGCTTTCCTACCCGCACCCTTTCACCATGGTCCGGACCGGGCAATGCGACATGAGGCCGTCTGTTTTAAACGCGTGAATGTGCCGGGGAGCCACCGGTTTTGGTGGTTTTTTATCCAGGGCTCTGACCTCATCCCCACAAGGTGCTGACCCGACAACGGACGGGAAATACAAAATGTCTGACCTTGGGTCTTGTGTTTGCCGGCCAAAACCATTCGAATTCCAGACATTGAAGCAATACATGGGATCGACAAACGCCCAATACGCAACAACGGCATTAAACCCGATTGAAAACACGGTGGAACAGCCATGGAAGTTGATATCGCCCGCATTCAGTTATTGACCAAAGCGCTTGATCAACGAACAAACGGCGCCGAAGCATCTGACCGTATACTGGAAAAGTGTAAACTCTCACGGGATAGAATTGCAGCGCCGACAACAACGTGCAGCGCCCATCAAGAAGCCCTGTTTGCACGCTATGCCTGCGATACCGTCGGAGATATTACCTTTGCCGCGCAGACCGGGTTGCAGTTTTCGTCGTCCTCTAGCCTGACGGCGTATATCAGTAAGTATTCGCGCGACCTGCGGCAGGTGATCGAGAATACCTCGCGCTTTCATATGTTCATCGACCCGGCCATAGCCTTTGCACTACGCCTTGCCGGAAACTTTGCCACTATTGAGGCCGAATGGAAGGATGCCAGTTTTGCCCGGTATCACCGCCGGACCGAATTCCTCATGTTCGCCGGATTGGCCCGCATGCGCACCCTGACGCAATCGAATTTCCGTCCGATTGAGATACGGTTTCAGCACGAGGTTGGGAAAAGCAGAGAAAAATTTCAAAAACTTGCAGGGTTTCCCGTTGTTTTCGGTGCAGAGAGACTGGAAATCGTCTTTGCCGTATCCTCGTTGGATTTGCCGGTTCCGACCTACGATTCAAACCTGCGCGCGCACCTTCTGGAATATGGTGAACGTGTCCTGGCAGAGCGACGCTCGCCCAAGCAAAAACTGCGCGCGCAGGTCGAAGGGCTGATTACCCGCTCGCTGCCCGGCACTGTCATTCACGCCGATGAGGCCGCCGCAAATCTGGGGATGAGTCCGCGCACCTTCACACGGCGGCTCAAGGAAGAAGGGGCAACCTATCGCGATATCGTCGACGATCTTAGATGCGATCTGGCGCAAACCTTTATCACCAACGGCATGGCGCTGTCCGAGATTGCCTATTCGCTGGGCTACGCCGATCAACCGGCCTTCTCGACCGCTTTCAAACGCTGGACCGGTCAGGCCCCCAGCACTTTCCGCAGTCGTCTGGATTAATCGGATGCGCTATATGGCTAGTGGCCGGGGGTCATCAGCCGCAAAGCCTCACCCCGGCCTGTCCCATGAGTGGACAATGCGGATATAAAGAGGTGCAGGGGTCTTGCCTTGTGACTTCCCGCCAATTTGATCTTTCCAATGGACAATGTGAAAGCGCGTGGGGTGAAAGAAAAAAGGCGCCACTCTCGGGGCGCCTTGGTTTTATTGATCCAGGAAAGACCGTAGTTTTCGCGACCGGCTGGGATGTTTCAGCTTGCGCAACGCTTTCGCTTCGATCTGACGGATACGTTCGCGGGTCACACTGAACTGTTGACCGACCTCTTCCAGCGTATGGTCGGTGTTCATGCCGATGCCAAAACGCATCCGCAGCACCCGCTCTTCGCGCGGGGTGAGCGAGGCAAGAACCCGTGTCGTCGTTTCCTTGAGGTTTTCCTGAATGGCGCTGTCCAGTGGCAGCACGGCATTCTTGTCCTCGATGAAATCGCCTAGCTGGCTGTCTTCCTCGTCGCCAATCGGCGTCTCAAGACTGATCGGCTCTTTGGCGATCTTCATCACCTTGCGAACCTTTTCCAGCGGCATCTGCAGCTTTTCAGCCAGTTCTTCCGGCGTCGGCTCGCGCCCGATCTCGTGCAGCATCTGACGACCGGTGCGAACCAGCTTGTTGATCGTCTCGATCATGTGGACCGGAATACGGATTGTACGGGCCTGATCCGCAATTGAGCGCGTGATCGCCTGACGAATCCACCAGGTCGCATAGGTCGAGAACTTATAACCGCGGCGGTATTCGAACTTGTCTACCGCCTTCATCAGGCCGATGTTACCTTCCTGAATAAGATCAAGGAATTGGAGGCCGCGGTTCGTGTACTTTTTGGCAATCGAAATCACCAGGCGCAGGTTTGCCTCGACCATTTCCTTCTTGGCCTGCCGCGCCTCTTTTTCACCCTTCTGAACTTGCTGCACGATGCGGCGGAATTCAGGGATGTCGAGACCGACATATTGCCCGACCTGAGCCATATCGTTGCGCAATTCCTCGACCTTGGCAGTCGAGCGTTCGATGAACATCTGCCAACCCCGACCGGGTTTTTCAGCCATCTCGGCCAGCCAGTTCGGGTCCAGTTCACGGCCACGATAAGCGTCGATAAACTCGCGACGATTGATTCGGGCTTGGTCCGCCAGCTTCACCATCGCGCTGTCCAGCGACATGATACGGCGGTTGATGCCGTAAAGCTGGTCGATCAGCGCTTCGATACGGTTGTTGTGCAGGTGAAGACCGTTCACCAGTTCAACAATCTCGGCCCGTAGCTTTTGATAGGTCTCTTCGTCCTTGGCGCTGAACGTGCCATCTTCGTTCAGCGTGGCCGAAATCCGGCTGTCCTGCATTTCCGAAAGCATCGCGAAATCGGTCGAGATTCGCTCCAGCGTGGTCAGCACCTGATCTTTCAGCGCCGCTTCCATCGCGGCCAGAGACATGTTGGCCTGATCATCTTCGTCATCATCGTCATCATTGGCGATCGGATTGCCATCCGCGTCCAGTTCCGGTCCGCTGTCCTTGGCTGGCTTTGCCGCCTGTACGGCTGACGTGTCGACGACCGGTTCTTCGACATCGCCGTCTTCGTCCAACTGGTTGCCAAATGTGGCCTCCAGGTCAATGACGTCACGCAGCAGAATGTCTTCGGACAACAATTCGTCGTGCCAGATGGTAATCGCCTGGAAGGTCAGCGGGCTTTCGCACAGACCGGCGATCATGGTGTTGCGACCGGCCTCGATCCGCTTGGCGATCGCAATCTCGCCCTCACGGCTCAGCAGTTCGACGCTGCCCATCTCGCGCAGGTACATGCGCACGGGGTCGTCAGTGCGGTCCAGCTTTTCCGTTGCAGCACCGGACAACGCAACCTCACGGTTGCTTTCCGTGGTGGTCAGTTCGGTCGAGCCTTTGTTCTCTTCCTCTTCGGCCTCTTCATCTTCGATGATGTTGATGCCCATTTCGGACAGCATCGACATAACGTCTTCGATCTGTTCCGAGCTGACCTGATCAGGCGGCAGCACCTGATTGAGCTGGTCGTAGGTGATGTAACCTTTCTCGCGGGCCTCGGCGATCATCTTCTTGACGTTGGCCTGGCTCATGTCCAACGAGATTTCCTGTTCCTGCTCGTCGGATTTGCGGTCTTCGTTCGTATCCTTGGCGGCCATTCAATGCTCCTGCAGGGATGGGTGATTCGTTTCAACCGAATCATTAGCGCGTAGAAGTGATTCGGCCACCCGTTTACCTGTTTTTCTTTTCCAGTGCCTTACGAAAACACCACTTCACCGGCGTTTCCGTTCAAAATTGATGCCCGACATGATTGCCTTGAACGCATCTTTCTCGTCGCGGTTGATCCGCGCGCCATTGTCGGCGATGTCGAAAACGGCCCTGTCCTCGTTCTGGCTACGGCTTGTGCGGTTGCGTTCTTCGGCGGCTTGCGCCAATCGGTACGTCAACGCCTCATCGGCCAGATCGGACAGTTCCTCTGCAGCTTCGGCAATCTCAGCATCCAACCCCCGGAGCGCTTTGATCTTTGCGAGTTCCTCGGCCAGAGTCATCTCGGCCTTTTCAACGTCGCCTGGCTTGTACACACAAGGGATTACTGCGACATGGCGAAGGGCCAGCAGGTTTTCAAGGGCTTGGGGCCCCAAAGTTTCGGCAATGTGGTCTTTCAGGTTGTCAGGATCATCAATCGCGTGACGCAGGATCGCATGGCGCAGGGCTGCATGGTCGGAATCGCGGCACTCCATGTCCTCCAATTGATGCTCAAACTGCACAACGACTTCGGGGTTTAGCGCAGCAATTGCAAGAATAGCCGCTTCGCGCAGTTGAATCTCGGCACCTTCGGACGAAGCCAAAAACGATGCCCGCGCGTCAGGCGTTGCTGGCTGTTTCTGCGGTTGCCACTTGCTCCGAGGTTGCCATTGGCGGTTCCCAGATTGCCGCTGCGGGCGGAACAATTGCCACCGCAGATCCTTAATCTCTTGCCCGTAATGAGAGCGGATCGAAGGGTCACGGATCAGTTTGATCTTGTCCCTCAGCACCTTATCCAACGCTGCCTTACGTTCCGGGCTGTCAAAGACCTTGCCTTCGGTTTCGCGCTGCCACAGCAATTTGACCATCGGAATGGCCCCATCCAGCACGGCCTGCACCGCCCCTGCCCCTTCGGCACGCAACAGATCGTCGGGGTCCTTGCCTTCGGGCATCAGGGCAAAGCGCAGGGATTTCCCGGCCTCCAGCAACGGCAGAGCCAGATCAACCGCCCGCATGGCGGCCCGCAGACCCGCCGTATCGCCATCCAGTGCAATGATCGGCTCGTCCGAGATACGCCATAGCAATTGCAACTGATGCTCGGTAATCGCGGTACCTAGCGGCGCGACCGAGGCGCCAAACCCGGCCTCAGCCAACGCAATCACGTCCATGTACCCTTCGGCCACGACCAAGGGCAGCCCTTTGCCCGCAGACTGCCGTGCGGGCCCGTGGTTATAGAGGCTGCGTCCCTTGTCGAACAACTCGGTCTCGGGCGAGTTCAGATATTTGGCGTTGTCGGCCGGGTCCATCGCCCGCCCGCCAAAGGCGATGCAACGCCCGCGCGGATCGCGGATCGGGAACATGATACGGTTGCGGAACGTATCATAAGGCTTTTTGCCCTTGTTCGACGGTTTGGCCAAACCTGCACCAAGGATCAGATCCTCAGCCACGTTCTTTCCGCACAGATGATCCCAGAGCGATTGCCAGCCGTCAGGGGCAAAACCAATTTCCCACCGCTCCAACGCCTGCACATCCAGCCCGCGATTGGCCAGGTAGTCACGCGCTGCTCCCCCTGCCCCGGTCTTGAGCTGCAATCGGAAGAACTGCACTGCCTGCTCCATGACCCCGGCCAGTTGCGACCGGCGATCCTGTTTTTCCTGTGCTTTGGGATCGCGCGCAGGCATCGGCATTCCGACCTCGCGCGCCAGAATCTCAACCGCTTCGATGAACGGTACATTCTCGGTTTCTTTCACAAAGCTGATCGCATCGCCTTTGGCATGGCAACCAAAGCAATAGTAGAACCCCTTTTGATCATCGACGTGGAAAGAGGCGGTCTTTTCATGATGAAACGGGCACGGTGCCCACATGTCACCCTTGCCCTGATTGGACTTGCGCGCATCCCACATGACCTTACGCCCAACGACCTGAGACAAGCTCAGCCGGGTGCGCAGTTCATCCAGAAATCCGGGGGGCAGTGACATGGGTTAAACTTGACAGAAACAGGAACGCGCGCCAAGGGTATGACGCGCGTTTGTCCACAGGGAAATGATGGTGCTGTGGATTATTGCTGCAAACACAGCTCAAGCCACGCGGCGCCCAGATCCTTTTTGCGCACGTCGCGCATCTTTTGCTCGTAAACCCAGGGGGCGATCAACGGAATGGCCGCGTTGTAGTTCTCGGGCCAGGTCGGGCTTGTATCAGCCACCGCCTGCGGTACGTCGCGCTCCTTGACCCTGTCCAGACGCGCCTTTTGGATTGCCGCAACGACATCAGCCTGATACTGGCAGCTTTGTTCTTTGGTTTCCTCAGCAGCCAGAGGTGTGGCCAACAAAAGGGCCGCGATGGCGGTACGCAACATGGGGATCTCCCGGAATCGTTTCTTTCGCGGCAGCTTACCTGTCAGGCGCACTGCCTGCCATCTTCCTTTTCACCGCTTGCGGTCAATTTAGGTCGAACAAGAACAGGGGCAATCGGATCGTGGCCCGACCGCCCCTGTAATGCAAAGGATCAAAGCCCTTTGGCGCGGTAGCTTTTCGAGACGCGATCAATGGCTACGATATAAGCCGCCGTCCGCAAATCTTCGACATCATCACGGCTGTGCCAGACCTCGCGCATGGATTGGTAGGCAATGCGCATCGTGTCATCGAGGCCGGAACGAACCAATTCCAGCTCATCCGCACCTTTGAGGTATTTGGCCTTAAAGTCCGGGGACATCGACCACGCATCGCCCAGATACCGATCCAGCCGCTCCAACTCGCTGACGATCAACTCGTGGCGCGCTTCTTCCTGACGACGCTGCATCCGGCCAAAGCGGATATGGCTGAGGTTTTTCACCCATTCAAAGTAAGACACGGTCACACCGCCGGCATTCGCGTACATGTCCGGAATGATCACGGTGCCTTTTTTGCGCAGGATTTCATCCGCACCCGCCGTCACAGGACCATTCGCCGCCTCGATGATCAAGGGTGCCTTGATCCGTTCGGCGTTGGCTAGGTTGATGACACCTTCAAGGGCCGCCGGAATGAGGATGTCGCAGTCTGCTTCCAGAACCTCGGCACCTTCGGCAGAATGCGTTGCATCCGGATAGTCGCTAACACCGCCATGCTTGACGATCCACTGCCGGACCGATTCAACGTCAATCCCGTCGGGATTATAGAGCGCACCATCCCATTCAACGATACCGACAATACGAGAGCCGTCCTCTTCACTCAGGAACTTTGCGGCGTGATATCCCACGTTGCCCAACCCCTGCACGACAACGCGTTTGCCGTCCAGCTTGCCGGACAGGCCTGCCTTCTGCACGTCCTCAGGGTGGCGGAAGAACTCACGCAATGCGTATTGAATGCCCCGCCCTGTGGCTTCGACACGTCCGGCGATACCACCGGCATTCAGCGGCTTGCCGGTGACACAGGCACGCGCATTGATATCGGTTGTGTTCATTCGTGCGAACTGGTCCGCAATCCACGCCATCTCGCGCTCGCCCGTGCCCATATCGGGCGCAGGCACGTTCTGAGACGGGTTGATCAGATCGCGCTTGGCCAATTCATAAGCAAAACGCCGCGTGATCTGTTCCAACTCATGTTCTTCATACTGCCGGGGATCAATGCACAAGCCACCTTTCGAGCCGCCAAACGGTGTCTCAACCAATGCACACTTGTAAGTCATCAGTGCCGCCAGAGCTTCGACCTCGTCCTGATTCACGGCCAGAGCATAGCGAATACCGCCCTTGACCGGCTCCATATGCTCAGAGTGAACCGACCGATATCCGGTGAAAGTATGAATCTCACCCCGCAGGCGAACGCCGAAACGCACGGTGTAGGTCGCGTTGCAGACCCGGATTTTCTCCTCCAACCCCGGAGGCAGGTCCATCAGGGACGCTGCCCTGTTGAACATAAGGTCCACACTCTCGCGAAAGCTGGGTTCTTTAATGGCCGTCATTTAATCCTCCGTGCCAGCGAACGGTTTACGTTCTGACGTTTTGTCGCACCCATTGGGTAAACGATCAATAATTAAGCAGAAATAAAACTCGAAAAACGCATCAAAAATACTGTGACGGTCGCTGAGTCGCCCAATTCGGCACCCGACTTCGAAATTGTCGCCCAACCGAAGACAGAAGCACCCATCCCCCGCAAATTATCCCGCTTTTGCTTGTAAATCAGTCAAGTCAGCAGCTTTTTCGCCTAAATCCCGCCACGATTCGGCGTTAATTTTTGAGAGTTAATATTTCCTTAGCAGTTTGGATGTCTGCTCAGCGAGGTCATCAAGATGAATAAGCGCGTATTTCAAAGCGGCTCAAAGAGATCTGAAAAAAAGGCTTCGGTCGCCCGCCGTTTCGCCAAAGACGAAGGTGGTGCGGTATTCACGCTTTTTGTGCTTATCGGCCTTCTGATGATGTTTGCGACAACCGGTCTGGGCGTCGACATCATGAAGTTCGAGCGCGAAAGAGCGACGATGCAAGCAACGTTGGATCGCGCTGTCCTTGCTGCTGCCAACTTGGATCAAGTTGATGTAGACCCCAAGCTGGTGGCTGAAGAGTACATCAAGAAATCTGGGTTGGGTGACGTCAACTACGACATCGAGGTCATTGAAGGCATCGGATCTCGGAAAGTGATCGCGTCGGCAGATAAAACCGTCACAACAAACTTCATGAGGTTTGTGTACATCGACACTTTGACCGCCTCAGCGACAAGTACCGCGGAAGAATCTGTTGGTTCTGTTGAAATTTCCCTAGTTCTGGACATGTCCGGTTCGATGACTCGGGCATCCGCCACGGAAGGCCGATCCAAAATTGCGGTTCTGCGCGATGCGGCTAAAAGTTTCGTGGACACAATGTATGAGAAAGAAAATCCGGATAAGATTTCAATCTCGATCATCCCCTACGCCACGCAAGTGAACGCGGGCGAGGATATTCTGGGCAAGTTCACAAATGTAACAAATGAACACAATTACTCGCATTGCCTGAACTTTAGCTCATCAGATTTCCGGCAGGCTGCTTTGGACCCAACCGCCTCGTTTGACCGCACCGCCCATTTTGACCGATATCGGACAAGCAGAACGCAATGGGAAGAACCCAGGTATCTTACTTGCCCAACGCGGGACGGTAGTGAAATCACCGCTCATACAAACGATATCGATAAATTGCATGACCGGATCGACGATCTTACGGCGCAGGGCAACACTTCGATCGACATCGGCGTAAAGTGGGGCATGGCGTTGCTGGACCCCGATTTTCAGGACATCATAAATGACTTGTCGGCACAGAGAGTCAGCTCGTCTTCGACCGAGACCATTGTTCCTGCTACTTTCGGTGACCGTCCGAAAAACTATGAAGACGATGTAGAAAAAATTCTCATTGTGTTTACCGATGGCGAAAATACCTCACAATACAGGCTGGAAGAAGATCTGCGTGACGGGAATTCGGATGTCTGGTTCAACGCTGGTTACACGCATTGGGACGGCAAAGTAGGTGAATACAGCGTCAGAATTACGGAACCTGGCGTAGAACCGCCCGTTTATTATTGGTCCCGTCAGCAGGAATACCGTAACCACCGTCATGGCGATCAAGAGGATGGTGATGCCATTCGCCTGACTTATCCTGAATTGTTCAACCGTGCGTCTCTGCGCTGGAACGCCGAAAACAACTACCGCTTTGACAGCAATCGTATCAACAACTGGTATTACGGTGCATATAACTCTATCGGTTCGTCCACTAAAAATATTCGCACCTCGGATATTTGTGCGGCCGCTAAAAATAAGGGTGTGATCGTCTACGGCATTGCCTTCGAAGCACCTGCAGTCGGCGTGACCACCATCGAGGATTGCGCCAGCAGCCCCAGCACAGTTTATGCAGTCAACAGCGATGGGACGTTGGGCAGCGCCAATCTGACCCTTCAACAGGTGTTCGAATCCATCGCTGCTTCGATCAAACAATTGAAGTTGACGCAATGACCCGTGGGTTTCTGAAAAATATACTACGGTTCAGACGGTCCGAGAAAGGCGGGTTGGCGGTTGAGTTCGTCATCCTGTTCCCCTTGTACCTCGTCGTCATACTGTGCGCCGTGGAATATGCACTGGTTTCCGTAAAACAAGTTATGCTGGAACGTGCTGTCGATATGGTTGTCCGTGATATTCGCCTTGGGACCGGATCAGGGCCCACGCACGATCAAATCAAGGATGCAATTTGCGAAAGATCCCTCGTAATTGACGATTGCACGAGTAACTTGCAGCTGGAAATGATCCGTCAGAGCGCCTTCACTGGCGTCACGCTGCCTGTGTCACCGGACTGTACGGACCGTGCGGAACCGACAAAACCCGTTCGGGAATTCACGAATGGTCCGGCAAATGAGCTGATGATCTTGCGCGCTTGCGCACAGATTGATCCGGTTTTCCCCGGATCAGACATGGCAGTCGCCTTAGTCAGTGACGATGGTGTGATCTCTCTAACTTCAACGACCGCTTTTGTTCAGGAGCCTTGATACAATGCGTTTTCTTACTAGAATCCGACAGTATCTGAGAAGCTCCGCACGGCGTGAGAGCGGGAGCCTCACCCTGGAGTCCCTGCTGTTATTCCCGATCTTCGTTATGACGATCTCGCTGACCTACACGTTCTTTGACGGCTTTCGCCAAAGCACTTTGAACGTGAAAGCCGCGTATACGGTCAGCGATCTGCTCTCGCGGGAAAAAGACACTGTTACTGACACTTACATCGAGTCCATGCACACCCTGATGCAACGGATGGTAAACAGCACCGCCGAGATGAGATTGCGTGTGTCATTCATCCGGTATTTCGAAAACGGTGGCGACGACTACTACGATGTGGAATGGTCAACAACCTGCGGATTTCCCGGGATATGGGACAACGGCAATATCGACAGATTGCGCGACCGACTTCCACCCATGGCCGACCTAGAGCCGATGATTATCGTGGAATCGTCAAACGATTATGAATGGACAGTCAAGCCCGCCTGGCTGGATACCGACTATCAATTCGAGAACTACATCTTCACGCGTCCGCGCTTCGAAAATCAGATTATTGGGGTTGTTTCTCAACAGGGCTGCCAGTCGTAACCAGAGCCTGCAGTATTTCGCACATAAACTTGGTTTCGGCGGCCGTTGTTACCCCGCCGACACCCACCCGACGTCCCAATCGCCACCACAGGCCAGGCGCCCAGCTATTTTCCGCACTTTCCCGTGTCTTAAGAAGAAATCCGTTTGAGGGTTTGAACGCAAAGACACCCCGGTCAATGCTCTCGATATCTTCGACTTTGGCAATCAGCCGCCCTGCCCCGGTTCTGAGTTCGGTTTGCGTCAACTCGATCGCATCATCGGTCGCGAACCACATTCGGTAGGCCAGCCAGAAAGACGCACCACCCACCACAAGCAGGAAAACCAGCCATATCGGTTCGGATGGATGCGACAACGCGACATACAGAACAAGTACACCGACACACCCCAACATTCCGGTGCCCAGCCAACGTCTGGCGATTGAGGGCCTGATGGTGGCCAAAACCTCTTGTTGCATGTGACTCCCCGATTTTTTTGCCACGGTTTAACGGTTTTGTTCCGGGAAGGACAGAGGGGTAGATTTCCGCACAGCACCCGTTCTTTTCTGCTGATTGACCAGACTTGCGCTTATCATACATGCAAACCAAAGCTATTGGAGGTCACAATGTCCCTACGACCAGTTTTGGAAACCCGCAAATCCACACCAACGCTTGAGGGCGCGGGGGTCAAATTGCACCGCGCGTTTGGGTTTCAGGACCCATCTGAACTGGACCCATTCCTGCTGTTTGACGACTTTCGCAATGAGAACCCGCAGGATTATCAAGCGGGTTTCCCATGGCACCCTCATCGTGGAATCGAAACGATTACCTATGTTCTGGCTGGCACGGTTGACCACTCGGACTCATTGGGCAACAGCGGGACATTGGGCGCCGGAGATGTGCAGTGGATGACAGCCGGGTCTGGGATTTTGCATCAGGAAATGCCGACGGGTAACGCCGCTGGCCAAATGCATGGTTTCCAGTTGTGGGGCAACCTGCCCTCGGCACAGAAAATGACTGCGCCGCGCTATCAGGACGTGCAAAGCAAGGACATCCCGGAAATCACCGATGATGACGGAACAACTGTGCGTGTGATTGTAGGAGAGTTCTGGGGCAAGACCGGCCCGGTCGATGGGATCGCAGCCGACCCGCAATACCTGGACATTCAAATCCCCGCAGGGGTCAAGAAAACATTCCGGATAGATACCTATCGCCGTGCTTTCGCATATGTGTTTGAAGGTCAGGCTGCCTTTGCCGACGCCTCCCAACCAACCGGCGTTCTGCTGGAAAAAGAGGTTGCAGGGCGAGAAGTTAACATTCGGGACATGTCCGGTGATCGCACGCTTGTCCGCTTTGGCAGCGGCGATGAGATCACGGTGCAGGCCGGGGCCGAAGGCGTGCGATTCCTTTTGATCTCAGGTGCTCCGATTGCCGAACCTGTGGCTTGGCACGGCCCCATTGTCATGAATACTCAGTCTGAATTGGAACAGGCCTTTCGCGAATTGCGTAATGGCACGTTCATTCGACCGGCTCACTAGGTGGAGACCGACCGACGCACCATGTCCCAATAGACCTGCTCGACTTCGTCCAGCGACAAGCGTCCACCTGCGCGATACCAAGTCATCACCCCGTTCAGCATGGCAATGACGGCGAGGGTGGCGATCTTGGTATCCGCGATATCGAACACCCCGCCCTGCTGCCCGCTGCGCAAGATGGTCTCTAGCGCGTTTTCATAGCTGCGGCGCAAGGCCTCGATTTCCGAGAAGTTTTCCGGTGTCAGGTTGCGCAATTCCATATAGGCAATGAACACCTCATCTGGGCGCTCCAGGTGAAAGCGGATATGAAAACCTACGAACTGGCGCAACGCCTCGGACGCATCGGCAGGATGGTCAAGGTCGTCATAAGCCAAAAGCAGCTCTTGCATGTGTTCGTGCATCAGACGGTATAGCAGGCTTTGTTTATCCGGCGTGTAGTTATACAGAGCCCCTGCCTGCACCCCGACCTCGGACGCGATCTGGCGCATCGAGACGGCCGCATAGCCGTGACGGGCGAACAAACCCAGCGCCGCCTTGCGGATGCGTGGACCGGTAATATCGGAATGTGAACCTTGCGTACGTGCCATTCCCACACAGTATCTGAACGTTTGTTCAGATAGAACCCCGCTTGAACCAAGTCACTAAAAGGTGCATCACAGTTTCAGTTGATGTTGAAAGAGTTCTGCATGAAACCCCTGCCTTTGCTGATACTGATGCTCGCATGTGCCGGATGCACCGATATTCCAGAATTGGAAGGGCGCGAGTTGCCGGAGCTGGAGTCGGCACGCTATCCTAAGCTTATCCCGCTGCAGGAAAAACTGGGCCCCGCCGTTGATCCGGTGAACGAGGCCGCCGTGGTCGAAGAAGACTTGATTGCGCGGCGTGAGGAACTTGAGAAAAAGTCAGAAGAACTCCAGAACGCGGAAGTCAACTAAGCCCCTACGATTCAGCCCCGTCCGGGACCAGGACGCATTGCACCCTAGCGCTGAACCCGCTAAGGCAGCGCTGAACGGGCAAACGGCCCGAAACCACGGAAATTTCGAGCGGAAAGGAACCCACGGGATGACACAGGCGCTGCGGCTGGGAATTGCGGGCTTGGGAACGGTTGGCGTGGGTGTCGTAAAGATCATCCGCCGCCACGCAGACCTGCTGCAGGCGCGCACGGGCCGATCTGTCGAGATCGTTGCCGTTTCGGCGCGCGATGCGAATAAGGATCGCGGTGTGAACCTGTCGGACTACGCCTGGGAAACCGATCCCGTGGCGATGGCGAAGCGCAATGACATCGATGTGTTTGTCGAACTGATCGGCGGCGAAAACGGCCCGGCCAAAGCCTCGGTCGAGGCGGCGCTGGCCACTGGCAAGGACGTGGTGACCGCCAATAAGGCGCTGCTGGCGATCCACGGTCAGGACCTAGCCGAAAAGGCCGAAGCAGCCGGTCGTGTCATCCGGTTCGAGGCCGCCGTTGCAGGCGGTATCCCGGTGATCAAGTCGCTGACCGAAGGGCTGGCCGGAAATGAGATCACCCGCGTCATGGGCGTGATGAACGGAACCTGCAATTATATCCTGACCCGCATGCAATCGCAGGAGCTGGGCTATAACGCGCTGTTCGAAGAATGCGCGCAGCTTGGGTACCTTGAGGCCGATCCGAACCTGGACGTTGGCGGCATCGACGCGGCGCATAAGCTGGCGTTGTTGTCTTCGATCGCTTTTGGCACCAAGCCGAACTTCGATGGAATCCAGATCGAAGGCATTCAGCAGATCACCCTGGAAGACATTCATCAAGCCGCCGATATGGGCTATCGCATCAAACTGCTGGGCGTCGCGCAACGCTCGGCCCGTGGTTTGGAACAGCGTATGCAGCCGTGCCTTGTGCCCAGCAGCTCGCCCTTGGGGCAGTTGGAAGGCGGCACAAACATGGTGGTGATCGAGGGCGACGCGGTCGAGCAAGTCGTGCTGCGCGGCCCCGGTGCTGGCGAAGGCCCTACGGCAAGCGCAGTGATGGGCGATGTCTGCGATCTGGCACGCGGGCTGCAAATCCCAACCTTTGGTCGCCCCGCAACCTCGTTGCAAGGTGCCAAGCCTGCGGTGACCGGACTGCCCGCCCCCTATTATCTACGGCTTGCCCTCTTCGATAAACCTGGTGCGCTGGCCAAAGTGGCGGCTATTCTGGGCGATGCAGGTGTTTCAATCGACCGGATGCGCCAATACGGGCACACGGAAAGCACCGCTCCGGTTCTGATCGTCACCCACAAATCCACGCGCGCCACGCTGGACGTTGCCCTGAACGGGCTGCGGGACACCGATGTGGTGGCGGATGAGCCAGTTGCATTGCGCATCGAAGAGGTTTGACCCTTGCGGCCTGCCCAAGACGCAGGCTATGCCGAAGAAAACGCCGATACTGACCTGAGGATAGTGAAAAATGAGTGCTGCCAAGATTGATTTCAACGACCGACTGTTGTCTCTGGGCCTTGCGCGGGTCGCAGAACAGGCCGCACTGGCGTCCGCCTCTCTGGTTGGGCGTGGCGACGAAAAAGCCGCCGATCAGGCAGCAGTAAACGCCATGCGCGAACAGCTGAACCTGCTGGATATCGCGGGTGTGGTTGTTATCGGCGAAGGTGAACGCGACGAAGCACCGATGCTGTATATCGGCGAAGAAGTCGGCACCGGAAACGGACCTGGTGTGGATATCGCGCTGGACCCGCTGGAAGGCACCACCTTGACCGCCAAGGACATGCCAAATGCGCTGACCGTGATCGCCATGGGCCCGCGCGGCTCGATGTTGCATGCGCCGGACGTTTACATGGACAAGCTGGCCATTGGTCCGGGGTTCGCCGAAGGTGTGGTCAATCTGAACATGTCGCCCCGCGAACGGGTCGAAGCACTGGCCAAGGCCAAGGGTTGTGAGCCTGCCGATATCACCGTCTGCATTCTGGAGCGTCCCCGTCACGAAGCGATGATCGCTGAAGTCCGTGAAACTGGAGCCTCGATCCGCCTGATCACCGATGGTGACGTGGCCGGTGTCATGCACTGTGCCGAAAGCGAAGAGACCGGCATCGACATGTATATGGGTTCGGGTGGCGCGCCCGAAGGCGTTCTGGCTGCGGCTGCGCTTAAATGCATGGGCGGACAGATCTTTGGCCGCCTGTTGTTCCGCAACGATGACGAACGCGGCCGCGCCGCCAAGGCAGGCATCACCGATCTGGATCGCGTTTATTCCCGCGACGAAATGGTCACCGCCGACGTAATTTTTGCTGCCACCGGTGTCACCGGCGGTTCGCTGTTGCCGCGCATCAAGCGCGAACCCGGCTGGGTCGAAACCACCACGTTGCTGATGCGGTCGAAAACCGGCTCGGTCCGCCGCATGTCGTATCGCACGCCGATGTGGCCCCACGACAAAGCGTGATGGCTTGCGCCATTGCCTTCGGCGAGAGTATTTGGAAAAAGATGAAGAGGCCGGATCCGAGAGGGTCCGGCCTTGGCGCATAAGAGGCACACCATGAGTTATCTTGGGGTTGAGCAGTCACTATCCGGGCGACGTTGGGTCGGCCCAGTGCCCGACGTTGAGCGGGCCGCGGAAATGCTGATCCAACAGGCCGGTCTGCCCCGCGCGGTGTGTCAGGTTCTGGCGCGACGCGGCGTCTCTGCTATGGAGGCGTCCGGGTTTCTGGAACCCAAACTGAAAGAACTGCTGCCTGACCCGCGCGACATGAAGGATATGGAAAAAGCCGCAACGCGATTCCTGTCAGCGGTCACGCACAATGAGCGGATCGCAGTGTTCGCGGACTATGACGTAGATGGCGCCAGTTCTGCGGCTTTGCTGCTGGTTTGGCTGCGGCAGATGGGCCTGCAGGCTACTTTGTACGTGCCCGACCGAATTGACGAGGGCTATGGCCCCAACGTGCCCGCGATGCAGGAACTGGCCGCCACGCATGACCTGATCATCTGCGTCGATTGCGGCACGCTGAGTCACGAACCGATTGCAGCCGCGAAGGGCGCGGATGTGATCGTGTTGGATCACCACTTGGGCGGCGAAACTCTACCCGATTGTGCCGCCGTGGTGAACCCGAACCGGCAGGATGAAAGCGGCGATCTGGGCTTTCTCTGCGCCGCCGGTGTCGTGTTTCTGATGCTGGTCGAAGCCGGACGTCAACTGCGTGAGGCAGGTGTAAAGGGGCCTGACTTGATTGGTCTGCTGGATCTCGTGGCGCTGGCGACCGTGGCTGATGTGGCCCCGCTGATCGGGGCAAACCGGGCGCTTGTGCGACAAGGCCTGAAGGTTATGGCCCAACGGCAAAGGCCCGGTCTTGTGGCGCTTTCGGATGTGGCGCGCATGGACTCGGCGCCCAACAGCTATCACCTGGGGTTTCTGCTGGGTCCGCGCGTGAACGCGGGCGGGCGCATTGGTCAGGCGGACCTGGGCGCGCGGTTGCTTAGCACAGAATCGATGCATGAGGCGCAGGCGCTCTCGCAACGCTTGGATGAATTGAACACCGAGCGTCGTGACATCGAAAACGCCGTGCGTGCCGCAGCCTTGGAGCAGGCCGAGGAACGTGGTCTGGATGCGCCGCTTGTTTGGGCTGCGGGTGAAGGCTGGCACCCTGGTGTAGTCGGCATCGTGGCTTCACGCCTGAAGGAAAACGCCAACCGCCCCGCGATTGTCATCGGTTTCGACGGGGATGAGGGCAAAGGCTCGGGCCGTTCGATCTCTGGCGTCGATCTGGGTGCGTCGATCCAGAGGCTTGCCGCCGAAGGGTTGCTGGTCAAAGGCGGCGGTCACAAAATGGCGGCGGGTCTGACCGTGATGCGCGACCAGTTGGAACCTGCCATGGCGCGGCTCAGCGAATTGCTGGCCAAGCAAGGCGCGGGTGAAGGCGGTCCGGCCGATTTGAAACTAGACGGCACCCTGATGCCTGGTGCAGCCACTATTGATCTGATCGAACAGATCGAAAAGGCAGGTCCGTTCGGGGCCAGCGCCCCAGCCCCGCGATATGCGCTGCCCGACCTGCAGGTGCGTTTTGCCAAACGCGTTGGTGACTCCCATCTGAAACTGTCCCTGTCCGACAGTGTTGGCGGCGGTCTGGATGCCATTGCCTTTGGGGCCTTTGACGGTCCGATGGGCGAAAAGCTGTCAAATCACGGCGGCGCACGCTTTCATTTCGCCGGACGGCTGGAAGTGAACACGTGGGGTGGACGCCAAAGTGTGCAACTTCGGCTGGAAGACGCAGCAGAGGCCATTTAAGCCCGATTTCAGGCCTTGGAAAAAACTTTCACGTCCTTGCATTTTTCGGCTTGCGGGGGTCCGGGCGAAACCGTAAAAGGCCCTCCACAAGCCAGCGTGGCCCGTTCGTCTATCGGTTAGGACGCCAGGTTTTCAACCTGGAAAGAGGGGTTCGATTCCCCTACGGGCTACCACTTGTGCTTGCGCCATACCAAATGGCCCGTTCGTCTATCGGTTAGGACGCCAGGTTTTCAACCTGGAAAGAGGGGTTCGATTCCCCTACGGGCTACCACTTCCCTATTTAGACACCAAACTTCTCGCGGCACAGATTTTGTATCTGCCCCCAGATCGACTTGAATTCCGGTGTGTTTTCCGCCGCATAGTGAAAATTCTTCATCAATCCTGTGAGCTGCGTAAACACCTGCCGAACCTCGGCCTTGTCAGCGAACTCCGCAGTTGATTGGGTCACGTCGTAGACCAGCTTGAAGGTCATTTTCTGACGTTCCAGCGGCACCGTCGCGTCCACTTTGTCAAACGCGTCCTGCTGCAGATAAACCATATCCACAAACAGCGCTTTTTGCTGGGTTACGAAATCTTGGATCGTGACGCCCTCTTCCCCCGTCACCTGCATCATCTGATCGACCTGTTCGCCTTTTTCGATCAGTGCCAGCAAATCCCGGACCTTGCCGGTCCAACCCGGTTCGGCGTTTTTGTCGTACCAGTCGGACAATTGATCCGTATAGCGCGACCAACTGAGCATCGGATCGACCGCAGGATAAAACCGCTTGTACGCGCGTTCCGAAGACAGGCCGAGGAAACATTTTACTGTGGACAGGGTCGATTGTGTGACCGGCTCGTCAAAGTTGCCGCCGGCGGGCGAGACGGTTCCGATAAGCGTCAGACTGCCCAAATCGCCGTCATTGGTTTTTATTGCTCCGGCACGCTCGTATAGTCCCTTGATCGAGCTTTCCAGATAGGCAGGAAAACCCTCTTCGCCCGGGATTTCTTCAAGTTTTCCGGATGTTTCGCGCATCGCTTGCGCCCAGCGGCTGGTACTGTCGGCAATCAGCAACACGTCATAGCCCATCTGTCGATAGTATTCGCCCAGCGTAATACCGGTGAAGATCGAGGCCTCGCGCGCGGCAACCGGCATGGACGACGTGTTGCAGATGATGATCGTACGATCCATCAGACTGCCACCCGTGGTTGGGTCGGTCATCTTGGGAAACTCATGGATCGTCTCAACCACTTCACCCGCACGTTCGCCACAGGCTACGACAATGACGATATCCACCTTGGCATTGCGCGCGATCAGGTTTTGCAGAACGGTTTTGCCCGCCCCAAACGGCCCAGGAATACAGGCCGTCCCCCCGCGTGCGATGGGAAAGAACGTGTCGATCAAGCGCTGAGAGGTCAGGACCGGTTCGGTCGGATACAACCGCTCGGACAGCGCGCGTTTCAGAATGCTTTCCGATAAAGGCCGCCGCACTGGCCATTTCTGGCATAAGGTCAGCGTGTGTTCGCCGCCTTGCTCATCTTCCAGACGGGCCACTATGTCGTGGATCGTGGCCGCGCCTTTTTGTACCCAGATGACCTTGTAATCGCCCATCCAGTTAAACGGCAGCATGATCTTGTGGGTGAAATGTCCCTCGGGGACCGTTCCGATGCTGTCACCGGCCGTCACCGTATCCCCGACCTTGATCGAAGGGCTGAACGACCATTTTGCCTGATCGTCCAGCGGAGCGACATCGGCCCCGCGGGGCAGGAAGGTGCCAAAATCAGCCGCTACTTTGGGCAAAGGCGATTGCAACCCGTCGAACACCTGCCCCAACAAACCCGGCCCCAGCTCGACCGACAGCAATTGGCCAGATTGTTCGACCGGGTCGCCCACGGCAACCCCGTCGGTGCTTTCATAGACCTGCACATCCGCCGTATCACCACGCACCCGCAGCACCTCGGCCTTCAGGCGTTCCTGCCGCCCACCTGGCCCGGGGCGTGTTGGCAGAATAAAGACCACTTCGTTCTTGACCAACTGCCCGGGTTGCCCCGAGGCGTCATGATTGGCCTGAATCTGCACCAACCCCTCTTGCACCGAGACGACACGGGCGGTGGCGGTCTGTTTGGCAGAGGTTGGGGCGGTCATGCGTTTGCTCCGTCAAAATCGATATCGGCGACATTAGCCATGGCCTGCTGGGCCAGATGCTCAAATCTTTTGGCCGCCTCCTGCGCATTGCTTTGCGCCCAGCGGTCGAAAATGTTCCAGATCAGCACGTAGATCACCACTGCTTCGAAATCGAAATAATGTCGGGCAGCGTGGCGTTTCAGTTGCTTGTGGCTGACCGACAAGAGCAGCCGTTCCAAGCCCAAAGGATCTGCGGCGTCCAATAGTTGCTGGGCCTCCTTGATCCAAGGCATCGGACCTTCCAATCGAAAGCTCGGGTCGTTCCAATTGGCAGGGATATGGCGGGCCCAACGCCCCATACCGAACGATCCGGCAGGTGGGCTGACCCCCCGTTTGCGCAGGCGCAGCGCGGCCACTACAGTACGCAAGTCCATCCGCTCAATAAGCATCTTGCGCAAGGTGGGCTGCGAGATATCGTGCAACGCCTCGTTGCAGCGCCCAATGGCCTGCGCGTCGGTTACCCCGATGTCGTAGTCGCCCCAGTTCAAAGCATGCTCCAACACCTTCAAAACGCGGGCATCCTCGGGTGTCAGCGCCGTTAAACGTCGATCCAGCCGCAACCGCGACAAGGGCGGCTGTTTGGCGACAAACAGCCGCTCCGACCCCGGTAAGCTGCTGATCAGCGCGATATAGGCGTCAGGGTTTGGCATTCTAACGGATCACCCCCTCCAGAACGGCCCGGAAACGCGGCTGTAGATGCTCCATCAGCAACGAGGCCACCGCTTTATCCGTCAGATCCAAAGCCACGCCTTGATCGTCTGCCCGCACCTGTATGCCACCCTCGGCATCATCCGAGGCGTGCAGTTCGACCTGCTCGCGCAGCATTTCAGCGGTCAGGCCCAGTACGTATTTGGTAAGCTTACCAGATTGGATATCGTCGGCATTCTGTTTGATATCCTCTTGCGTGGCGATCTTCGCGGGCAAAATGACTTCTACCTTTCCGTCCAGATTGGCGCCTTCTGCCGCACGGCCCACAACTTCGAGTATCATCTGCTTCAGCAGGTCTGGATCGGCCATTTCCTTGGTGACCAAACGTTCGACATCTTCGCGGAAGCGGTCCGTCAGCCCGGCTTTCATGGTCAGCACCGCATCCCGCATGGCAGTGTTAAGCGCCTCTTCGCCCGCTGCACGGTAGTTGTCAGAATCCGTGCGGGCCTTCTTTTGATACGCGTCCGCCTCGCGTTTGGCGTCGGCCAGTATCTTCGCCGCTTCGGCCTTGGCATCGGCGCGCAGTTTATCTGCATCTGCCTGGCCAGCGGCCACCCCATCATTGCGCAACTTGTCGATCAGCGCGTCAACACCGTGAGAGATCATGCCATCCTGTGCCATCAGCTTATCCCCGCGCTGATGACCAAGGCAAAGACGAAGGCGAAAACGCCAAAGCCTTCGATAATCGCGGCAGGTGCCAGCGACAGCCCGAAGATTTCCGGCTTTTCTTTGGTTGCATTGATCGCTGCGGCACAGGCCCGGCCCTGCCAGATACCGCAATACATCAAGGCGATGCCCGACAAGATGCCGATCCCGAACAACCCGCCCGCATTTTCAGGCGTCACCTCACGGTTCAGGGTGAACATGATGACGATGCCATAGATCACCATGGTCGACGGAAAGGCCGAAACGCCGACGAACCGACCATAGCCCCCCTCGGTCTCGGTCATGGCGCCGATGCTGGCCATACCAGCAATGGAGCAGCCAATGGCGCTTGCAGCCGCACCCAGTGCCATCGGTGCGTAAATCCCCAGCCAACCCAATGTAAGAACAAGCTCATTCATTCCTGAACCTCCTTGCGGGCAAACGGGCGAAAGACGATGCCTTCATCCGGCAAACCCCATTTAAAGAATTCGATGTAATTGAGACGCAGCCCGTGGACGACGCCGCTCATCATCGCGAGGGCGAAGTTCAGGGCGTGACCGACGATCAGGATCAGCAGAGCGAACAGGATCCCGGGTCCCTTCAGCGCGTGCATCACTGACACCGCCAGATCGTTGAATGTGATCGCCAGCGAGGCCGAGGCCAAGCCCAGCGCGAACAGGCGCATATAACTAAGGACGTCACCAAACGCCCCCATCGCTCCGGCCAGGGCTTGGATGCCGCCAATCAGACGCCATAACCAATCGATTGGCTTGTCGATCTGACGGTCGCTGGAAAACCAAAGGATCGCCAGAACGCCCGCGCTAAGGATCACCGCACCGGGTGTTGCAGAGTTTCCCTTCATATAGCTGAGCCACAAAACAAATCCGCCAATCAGCGCAGCAATCCAGCCCAGATTGGCAATCGCCTTGCGCTGACCCCAGGCGGCGTGGGCGGCCAGTGCATTGGCCAGCACCAAATGCAGAACTCCCACAACGATCGAGACCATCATCATGGCACCAAAGTTGTTCAGATCGAGCAATTTGGTCTTAGCGAGGACGGAACCATCCGGCGGTGACACGCCGAAATAACTGCCTACCAGAACGCCATAAACAATCGTCGCGCCCGAAATAATCAATCCGTACCGACGCCATGATTTCTGCCCTGCAGTTCCGTCCATTCGTTTCCAAAACAGCAGCAAGCCCAGCAATATGATCGCGCCGTACCCCGCATCAGCCACAATCATGGCAAAGAAGAACGCGAAGGACACGGCGACGATGACGCTTGGGTCCCAATCCTTGTAACCCGGCACTTGATAAAACAGCGCCAAGTCTATGGCAGCATTACGTTTTTCTGGCTGTTCCAACAGCGTGGGTGGTGAGTCTTCGGGGCCTGGATCCTCGATCAGAATAGCGGCGTTCTTACCCTTCGCCATGTCCAAAACAGCATCAATGCGATCCTCTGGCACCCAGCCCTGAAGGGCAAACATCGCCTCTTCATCGCGCACTTTCTGCGTCGCATGGGCAAGCTCTGCTGCGCTCTCGGCCACCGAGAGGTTACGCCGCATCAGCGTCAAGTAGCGGGTCTGGGCGACCCGTTCGGCCTCAAGCGCTTCAATGGCAATTTCTGCCTCTTCCAACTGGGCTTCCAGCTCATGAATGGGCAGTGACCCCGTATGGGTGCGCGGCACTGGCAGAATGTCGTCGGCGGGCTCATCCGACGAGATCAGAACGGCATATATAAACCGATGATCCTGCTCCAGAATCGCCCAGGGCAGCGTCAGGTCATTCAAAGCATCTCGACGCTTTATCGGCAGTTGGTAGAACCATAGCCGGTTGCCCGCCAGAACGTCATCGGGCGGAAAATCCAGATCGCCCCACGGCCGCACCTTCGCAATGCGATCGGCCAGAAAATCCCGCCTGTCGGTCATGTCGCGGCTGCGCTGCATCAGGTCGCGCACATCCTTGACGAACTGATCCATATTAAAGTCCGTGTCGCGTTGAATTTGGCGGCGTGACTCAGGTACATCTGTCAGGAATCGCAACGCCTTATAGGCATCTCTTGCACCGCGCGCGCTGATCTTTTCCGGCTCAGATGGTGGCGGGGCCAGTGGCAATACATGCATGCACCCCAGTTCCTGCAAAGCCTCAAGCGTTTCGGTTTTCTGCGCTGCTCGTCCTACCAGCGAGAGCTTTTTGAGGCGGGCGATACTCATGACGCCGCCTCTTGCGCATGTTTACGCTTGGAGATTTTCGAGCGGACGACGGCCTGCATCTGCTCATCACTCAGGTAGATGCGGATCTTCTTGATATTGGCCTTGGCGCGCGGGATCAGAACCTTTTCGAACAGGTTCACCCGCTGCGTGATCGTGGCAACGGCCTTGTCGAAAATCCTGACCCGCTCTTCGGCCACTTTGACCCGCAGGCGCGCCTCGATCATATCATGCAGCAACTGCGCCGCGGCATCCACCCAATGGGGTTTTGCCAACAGCGAATAAGGGCGCACAGCAACCTCGATCCGGTCCAGATCAGGCACCTTGACGCCCACCACGTTGACCTCTTTGACCCTGTAGTCTTTCAGTTCCACCAGCCCGTCCAGATCGATGCTTTGCTGTGCCAGCATTGGCAGCTTTGCCCCCACCTGCTGGGCCAGCTCTTGCACCTCGTCCTCCAGCCGCCTCACCTCCTCACGGGCTTTCACACGTTCCGCCATCAATTGCTGGCGCTTGAGGTCCAGTGACGGCAGGAACCGCTCATAGCTTTTCAGCTGCGTCTGCTCGCGGGCGAACGACGATTTATTCAGCTGCAACCGCGCCATCGGCATCCTTTGGGAAATATTTGTCGACCAGAGATTGCTTCATCAGCAATTGTTCTGGGGCAAAACACTCAGCCAGGGTTTTCCAGCCCAGATCAAGCGCATCCTCCAGCGGGATCGAGCACTTGATATCCATGAAACGCTTACGGAACAGCGCGCCAAACTTCAGCAGTTGGTGATCGTAATCCGACAGGTCAAACGCCATCGCCTGCTTCTGCGCGGCGTCCCGGCTTTCCGAATAAAACCGGATCATCGTGTTCATAATCTGCCCGTGGTCTTCGCGGGTCGTCTTACCAACTACGTTCTGCTTGAGGCGCGACAGGCTGCCGAACGGGTCGATCACACCCGAATGCAGGTAAATCTGGCCTTCGGTGATATAGCCCGTGTTGTCCGGCACCGGATGGGTCACGTCATTGCCTGGCATTGTCGTCACGGTCAACACGGTGACCGACCCGCCCTTGGCGTAATCACACGCCTTTTCGTACCGGCGCGCCAACTGCGAATAGAGGTCACCCATATATCCGCGTTGCGATGGAACGCGTTCCTGACTGATCCCCACTTCTTTCATCGCATCGGCGAAAGCGGTCATGTCAGTCATCAGAACCAGCACGCGCTTGCCCTCTTCCACCGCAAATTTCTCGGCCACGGCCAATGCCATATCCGGCACCAATAAGCGTTCGACTAGAGGGTCCATCGCCTGATTGACGAACATCACGGTGCGCGAGAACACGCCCGCATCCTCAAAGGAGGTGCGGAACGTGTAATAGTCATCAAAGATCAATCCCAGCCCGCCGAACACCACGATATCGGCATCCGCCTGAATACCGATTCGGCTGAGAAAGGCGTTGAACGGCTCACCTGAGACCGAGAAAATCGGGATTTTCTGGCTTTCGACAAGCGTGTTGAACACGTCGATCATCGGCACATCCGTGCGGATCATCTTGTTGGGAACCGCACGCTCGTCCGGGTTTACGGTCGGACCACCGATGTCGATGCGCGGCTCGGCAGTCAGGTCGGGTCCGCCGTCGATCGCCACCCCCGCCCCGTCGAACACGCGCCCCAAAATGTTGGCCGAATAGGGCGTCTGCATTGGGTGGCCAAGAAAGGTCGCCGTCGCCTCGGTGGATATGCCCTTGGTGCCCGAGAACACCTGCAACGTCACCACGTCCCGATCAATTAAGATCGCCTGAGCCAGAGTTTTGCGGCCATCCACCGTCTCGATCACCGCCAGATCGTTGAAGCGAACAGCTGGGTCGCGCGCGCCATCAATCGGCACCCGAACCTTGATCGTGTCACCGACAATTTCCAGAACACGCGTGTACTTCAACAGGCTTCGGGACATCACTTACCCTCATGCGTCAAAGAGATTTTCAGTAAATTCGCCACGGTGGTCAGTGGCATTTTTTGTAATTGTAAGGACAGCTTACAACGAATTCAGAAATTGGCAACCGAGGATAAATCAACCCTTCGAAACCGGCGGAATTTTCATTTACTAAAAATTTAGTTTGACAGGTGCGCAGAAAATCGCTGATGCTGTCGGTCATCCGGTTAGCGCCGGACAACCATAATTTTTGGGAGGAGACAGATGCGGAGACATCTACTTTCCGCAGTGGCGGCGGCTGCCGTCATTGCGGGGCACGGTCCCGTTTGGGCCGACGAAGCCGCAGCACAACGTTGGATCGACGACGAATTCCAGCCATCGACCTTGTCGAAAGACGAACAGATGTCGGAAATGCAGTGGTTCATCGAAGCTGCACAGCCTTACGCTGGCATGGAAATCAACGTCCTGTCCGAAGGCATCCCGACACATTCTTACGAATCCGAGGTCCTGACCAAGGCGTTCGAGGAAATCACTGGCATCAAGGTCAACCACCAGATCCTCGGTGAAGGCGAAGTGGTTCAGGCGGTTCAAACCCAGCTGCAGACCGGCCGGAATCTGTATGACGGCTATGTCAACGACAGTGACCTGATCGGCACCCACTCACGCCTGCAACTGGCCTATCCGCTGACCGACATGATGGCTGGCGATTGGGCGGCGACAACTTCGCCGACGCTGGATCTGGATGACTTCATGGGCATTCAGTTCACCACCGGTCCGGACGGCAAGCTGTACCAGCTGCCTGACCAGCAGTTCGCGAACCTTTACTGGTTCCGCAAGGACTGGTTCGACGACGAAGCCAACAAAGCCGCGTTCAAAGAAAAGTACGGCTATGACCTGGGTGTTCCGGTCAACTGGTCGGCTTACGAAGACATTGCCGAATTTTTCACCAATGACGTGAAGGAAGTCGACGGAGTGGCGATCTATGGCCACATGGACTACGGCAAGCGCGCACCTGACCTTGGTTGGCGTATGACCGATGCGTGGCTGTCAATGGCCGGTGCCGGCGACGTTGGCGAGCCGAACGGCATTCCGGTTGATGAGTGGGGCATCCGCATGGAAGCGGGCACCTGTAACCCTGTTGGTGCATCCGTGTCCCGCGGCGGCGCTGCAAACGGTCCCGCTGCGGTCTATGCGATCCGCAAATGGGATGAGTGGCTGCGGGCCTATGCGCCTCCGGGTGCGGCGTCCTATGACTTCTACCAGTCGCTACCAGCGCTTAGCCAAGGCAACGTCGCCCAGCAGATCTTCTGGTACACCGCCTTTACTGCCGACATGGTGAAGCCGAAATCCGAAGGTAACAACACCGTGGATGACGAGGGCACGCCGCTGTGGCGGATGGCACCCAGCCCGCACGGCCCCTACTGGGAAGAAGGCCAGAAGGTTGGTTATCAGGACGTGGGGTCTTGGACCTTCCTGAAATCGACCCCTGCGGATCGTGCTCAGGCGGCTTGGCTCTATGCTCAGTTCGTGACCTCCAAGACTGTCGATGTGAAGAAGTCCCACGTGGGTCTGACCTTCATCCGCGACAGCTCGGTCAATCACGAGTCCTTCACCGAGCGCGCACCCAAGCTGGGTGGTCTGGTCGAGTTCTATCGCTCGCCTGACCGTGTGGCATGGTCGCCCACCGGCATCAACGTGCCGGACTATCCGAAGCTGGCCCAGATCTGGTGGCAGCAGATCGGTGACGTGAACTCGGGTGCGTTTACCCCGCAAGAGGCGATGGACCGTCTGGCTGAAGAGATGGACATCACCATGGCCCGTATGCAGGCTGCGGACGAAAGCGCCGGTGTCTACGGTGGTTGTGGTCCACGCCTGAACGACCCGCAGGATCCTGCCTTCTGGCTGGAAAAAGAGGGTTCGCCAAAGGCCAAGCTTGAGAACGAAAAACCGCAAGGCCAGACCGTCAACTATGACGAACTGGTTCAGCGCTGGCAGGCTCAGTAGACCATTGAAACCCGGGGGTGCCGGTTCAGGCATCCCCACCCCAAAGACCAGTGCGATGCACTGAAGGACCGGAACTCACGGACATGATTGAACTTCAAGATGCCACGAAACGCGTTGGCAACGTCATCCATATCAAACCCACCAACCTGACACTGCAAACGGGCCATTTCAACGTGCTGTTAGGCGCGACGGGCTCGGGCAAGACCTCTCTGATCAAGATGATGGCCGGGCTGGACCCGATCGCCTCGGGCAAGGTTCTGATGGATGGGCAGGATGTGACACGGCTGAACACGCAAAAGCGTCAGATCAGCTTGGTACACCAGTTCTTCGTGAACTACCCGCATATGAGTGTTTTCGACAATATCGCCTCGCCCCTGCGCGTGGCTGGTATGGCGCAATCCGAGATCGAGGGCCGCGTGGAAGAGGCCGCCGATCTGCTGCAATTGCGCCCGATGCTTAACCGTCGCCCGCATGAGCTGTCGGGCGGGCAACAACAACGTACCGCGCTGGCCCGTGCCATCGCGAAAGAAAGCCGCGCCGTGTTCCTGGATGAACCGTTGGCGAACCTTGACTACAAATTGCGCGAAGAGCTGCGCGAACAATTACCAGACCTGTTTGCAGGTCGCGGTGCCGTCGTGGTCTATGCCACCTCGGAACCAGAAGAGGCCCTGCTGTTAGGTGGGTACACCGCTCTGATGGAAGACGGCCACGTTACTCAGTTCGGCCCAACCGCTGATATCTATCGCAATCCCGAAAACATCGCCGCTGCGAGGGTGTTCTCGGACCCGCCAATCAATGTAGCTCGAGTCTCGGTCACTGGCGCTCAGGCGCAACTGGCGGGCGGGGGCGGCTGGACCGTTACGGATATGGCTGATGGAGAATACATGGTCGCTGTGCGTCCGCACCGAGTAACCCCGGTCCGCACCTCGGACGCAGATGTGGAACTGACCGGTCGTGTAATCGTCACCGAACTGTCCGGTTCCGATTCCAGCGCGCATTTCCAACATGGGGATGAAGCGTGGGTCTCGCTGGCTGCCGGTGTGCATCCCTATCAGGTCGGTGAGGATCACAGCTTTTACATGAACCCGGCGCATTGCCGGTATTTCGGCCAAGACGGCAAAAGGGTGGCCTGACATGGCACAGATCAAACTTTCAAACCTACGACACAGCTATATGCCAACGCCAAAAGGCCCGGAAGATTACGCGCTGAAGGAAATCGATGTGACCTGGCGCGATGGTGGGGCCTACGCGCTGCTCGGCCCGTCGGGCTGCGGCAAGTCCACTCTGCTGAACATCATCTCGGGTCTGTTGACGCCGTCCGAGGGGCAGATTCTGTTCGATGACCGCGACGTCACCACCCTGCCCCCCGATCAACGCAACATTGCGCAGGTGTTCCAGTTCCCGGTGATCTACGACACGATGACGGTGGGCGAAAACCTTGCCTTCCCCCTGAAAAACCGGGGCGTCGATGCCACAACGATCAAACGTCGGGTCGATGAGATTGCCGAGATGCTGGATGTGACGGATATGCTGAACACCCGTGCATCGGGTCTGAGCCCGGATAACAAGCAGAAAATCTCGATGGGGCGCGGTCTTGTGCGCGATGATGTAAACGCGGTGATGTTTGACGAACCCCTTACGGTGATCGACCCGCATCTGAAATGGAAACTTCGGTCAAAGCTGAAAGAACTGCACCAGCGCGTGCAAGCCACGATGATCTATGTGACCCACGACCAGACCGAGGCGCTGACTTTCGCGGACGAAGTCGTCGTAATGCAGGAAGGCGAAGTGGTTCAGATCGGCACTCCGGTCGAACTGTTTGAACGCCCCCAGCACACATTTGTCGGACACTTTATAGGTTCACCCGGTATGAATGTCCTGCCCTGCGAGGCCAAAGGCGACCGCGCCGTGTTCGAAGGCCACGAGGTGATGCTGGAAGGTCCCACCCTTGGTGACGGAGGCCGTACACACTTGGGAATCCGCCCTGAGTATGTGGGTTTTGGGGACACCGGCATCCCGGCGCATGTGACCAAAGTGGCCGATATCGGCCGCCACTTTGTTGTCAGTGCGATGGTCGGGAACACGGCCCTTAAGGCTGTGACCGAACACAGTGTACCCGAGCCCGGATCACAAGTCTTTCTGCAATTCAAACCTGAACAATCCCGCGTCTATCGTGACGGCTGGATCGCAACCGAGGAGCGGGTGCAATGAGAACCGAAAACCAAAAGGCATGGTTCTTTGTCTTGCCCGTTCTGGCGCTGGTCGCGTTCAACGCGCTGGTGCCGATGATGACCGTGGTCAACTACTCGGTGCAGGAAACCTTCGGCAACAATCAGTTCTTCTGGGAAGGTCTTGGTTGGTTTGAACAAATCCTGCGATCTGACCGATTCCAGGCCGCACTGGGGCGGCAGTTTCTGTTCACCTTCCTGATCCTGATCATCGAGGTCCCGCTGGGTATCATCGTGGCCCTGTCGATGCCACGCAAAGGGTTCTGGGTGCCGGTTTGTCTGGTGCTTATGGCGCTACCGATGCTGATCCCGTGGAATGTGGTCGGCTCGATGTGGAATATCTTCACCCTGCCCCAGATCGGCCTGCTGGGTTACTTTCTGAATGACGTTTTGGGCATCAATTATGACATGACCCAACAGCCAATCTCGGCTTGGATCACTGTCGTCGTCATGGATGTCTGGCACTGGACCTCGCTGGTAGTCTTGCTGTGCTATGCGGGGCTCGTGTCGATCCCTGATGCGTACTACCAAGCGGCCAAGATCGACGGTGCCACCCCGTGGTCGGTGTTCCGCTATATCCAGTTGCCCAAGATGAAAACGGTTCTGACCATCGCAGTCTTGTTGCGGTTCATGGATAGTTTCAACATCTACACCGAGCCATTCGTTCTGACCGGCGGCGGCCCCGGCAACTCGACCACCTTGCTTTCGATCGACCTTGTGAAGATCGCGCTGGGGCAGTTTGACCTTGGTCCTGCGGCCGCGATGAGCCTGATCTATTTCGCCATCACGCTGCTTGTGTCGTGGCTATTCTACACTCTGATGACAAAGGATGACGCAGAATGAAAAAGCGTTCCATCATCCCGATCCTCTATATCGCGTTCCTGATGCTGCCGATCTATTGGCTGGTGGCGATGTCCTTTAAGACCACGAATGAGATCCTGTCGGGCTTTTCCCTGTTTCCCCAGACTTTTACGTTGGAAAATTACATCACCATCTTCACTGATCCAACATGGTATTGGGGCTACATCAACTCGATCACCTATGTGACTCTGAACACGGTTCTTTCTGTCTGCGTGGCTTTGCCTGCAGCCTATGCGTTCTCGCGCTATCGGTTTCTGGGTGACAAACAGCTGTTCTTCTGGCTGCTGACCAACCGTATGGCCCCAGCGGCGGTCTTCGCCCTGCCGTTCTTCCAGCTTTATTCGTCGATCCACCTGTTCGACACGTATCTGGCCGTGGCGCTGGCCCACACCCTGTTCAACGTGCCGCTGGCGGTTTGGATTCTGGAAGGCTTCATGCGTGGCATCCCGAAGGAACTGGATGAGACGGCCTATGTCGATGGCTATTCCTTCCCGCGTTTCTTCGTGACCATCTTCCTGCCTAACATCAAAGCGGGCGTGGGCGTCGCGGCGTTCTTTTGCTTCATGTTCTCATGGGTTGAGATGCTGCTGGCCAAAACCCTGACCGCGGTCGAGGCCAAACCTATCGCAGCCGTGATGACCCGCACCGCGTCCAGCGCGGGGTATGAGTTGGGCCTGCTGGCCGCCGCCGGAACGCTCACCATCATCCCTGGCGCCATCGTCATCTGGTTTGTCCGCAACTACATCGCGCGTGGTTTCGCGATGGGTCGTGTATGAGGTTCGAAATGCGAAAATTGCTACTCATCCTTCCCTTCCTGCCCTCGACGGCTTTTGCACAGGCTCAGGCCGGATGGGGCAATGTCGGCCAGCAAGAGGAAAAGGGCTTTTCCTGGACCGCACCCCTGTGGCCCGATTTCTGGATGGCCTGGACCCCGGCCACATTGGCCGTATTCGTAGGCATCTTTTCGGCCATTGCCCTGATCGGCGTTCTCGAAGGTTTCAAGTACCGCGACGGCATCGAACGACGGGGTGTTTTAGGCCTGACAACCACGCTGGGCGACCGGCTGTTCATCACCCTGCTGGGATCAGCTTATATCTTTCTGGCCTGGCTTGGTCTGGTGGGTCAGCCGGTCTGGACACCACTTTTTCTGTCCGTCGGCTGGGGCATCTTCGTCTTCTGGAAAGTTTAAGCTTTGCGAAACAGCGAAAGGATGCTTGTCTGTCAGGCATACTAAAAAATGCGACACGAAAGACCGATGCGAAAGAAAAAAACAACAAACCTGCTGACCGAAGTAGAACTTGAGTTCATGAACGAGCTCTGGGCGCTGGGTCAGGGCTCGGTCCGTGACGTGCTTGATCGCCTGCCAGCCGAACGCAATCTGGCTTATACATCTGGCGCCACCATCCTGCGTATTCTCGATGAAAAAGGATTTGTCGAAAGCCGCAAGGATGGAAAGACGCTGATCTATACGCCGCTGCTGGAGAAGGACAGATATCAGGCGCGGTCGCTGCAAAACCTGTCGCGGACCCTGTTCGACGACACGCCCGCCACACTGGTCGCGCGTTTGGTTGACGACGCAGGGCTCAGCGAAGCCGATCTGGAGGAAATTCGAGCACTGGTAGAGAGGAGACTGCAAAATGACAGCGGTTAAACCGGTTCTCGACGCGTATCTGGAATTGAATCTGGTCCTTGGGTTAGCCGCGCTTGTGTGGCTGGCAGCCCGAGGCATTCTGTCCAGAACATCCTTCAGCCACGGATTTGTGGCGCAACTGCGCGCGCTCAAGGCGCTTTGCCTGTGCGTCGTCCTCAGCCCCGTTCTGGCATTGGGTGTGTCCGTGCTGGCCACTCACACCCCGGCAAAAGGCACTGTAGCCATCGGTGACATCGCCGTGGCGGCTTATCTGCGTGGTGACATTGCCATGCCAGCCACCCAGTTCGAAGCCTTGCTGAACACACGCCAGCGTTGGGTCGATGTGTTGTTCAGTGGGGATCACCCCGTTGTTTTGGTGATCCTTGCGCTGCTGGCGCTGGCAGCGTTGATTTATACCCTGCGCGCCTTCCGCGACGGGCTGTCGATCCGCGAGACAGTGAACACCAGCTTTCTTTGGCGACGCTCTGCCAAGGTGGACATCCGCCTGTCCGACCGCATCGCCGTTCCCTTTGCTGTACGCGGCCTGCGTCGACGCCATGTAGTGCTGCCCAGCCATCTGCTGGATTCCCCGCACGAAATGCGCTTTGCCCTTGCGCATGAGCTGCAACACATCCGCGCCGGTGATGTAGAGTGGGAGCTGGGGTTCGAACTGCTGCGCCCCCTTCTGTTCTGGAACCCCGCCTATCTGGTCTTGAAATACCAGTTCGACCGCCTGCGTGAGTTGGCCTGTGATCAATCGGTCGTTGCCCGCAAAGGCATCGACACGCAGGACTACACCAGCTGTCTTTTGGACTATTGCGCCCGAACAGTTGTGCGCGGCAGCCCGCGTGTGCTGAATGTTGCTCTGGTTACGGGAGGCAAAGCTAAGCGGGTTCTGCGGCAACGCGTAATCGCCCTGGCCGATGCGCCTTCGGTTAACTCATCTATGCCGTTCATGTTCCTAGGCCTGACCATCTTGTTTGCACTGGTGCTGGGCCTCGGTGCCGCTTCGATCCAACAGACCGAGGATTGGAGCCACGACCGGCTGATGCTGTCGACTGTTGTCAACCTGGAACGGCTAGAGGCGCGCAATCAGGGCAACTGATTGATCTACCAACCTCGCCGCCCAAACAGCGCCTGCAATCGGGTCTGCCCGGCAAACGGGTCCATCGGTTGCGGCGTAGCCAGTTTTGATACGACCCGGCGGACCAGAACCCAGCAGACCCCCGCAAAGATCACGCCACCCAAAGCCTGCCCCAGCAGGACCCCAGGTGCCCCTGCGATATAGGCACCGGCCACAGCAAAGGGCCATGTGCCCAAAGTATGCCGCCCCCAATTCACCCAAGTCGAATACACAGGGTGACCCAGATTGTTGAAACTGGCATTCGCAACAAAGATCACACCGTTAAAGAACGACGCCAAGGCCAGCGGCCCGCAAAACAGGTAGATCAGTGTGCGCGTTTCCCCCTGCGCCTGAAACAGATCGGCAATCGGCGCGCGCAATAAGAATAGGGTGACGGCCATCAGGCAGACATAAACAGCGGTGAATTTGACCCCGGCCAGAAAACTCTGCTTTACGCGGTCGAACTGCCCCGCCCCGAAATTCTGCCCGACAATAGGTCCGATGGCTCCGGACAGGGCAAAAATGACCGAAAATGCCACGGGCAATAGCCGCCCGATCACGGCCATGCCAGCCACCGCATCCGTTCCGAACTGTGCAATCTCACGAATGACGATGGCATTGCCGATGGGGGTGGCGATATTGGTCAGAACGGCAGGTACGGCAATTGCGCTGACCGGACGAATATCCACCCCAAGCTGCTGCAAAGAGGGCCGACCAAACCCGCGGTGTACCCGCACCGCCGGTCTGACCGTCGCGATCAACATGCAAATACGCGCAATCACCGATGCGATGGCCGCCCCATCCAGCCCCAGCCCGACAGCAAAAATTAGGATCGGGTCCAGCACGGCGTTTGCCACACCACCATAAATCGTGGCCAACATCGAACGCCGGGCATCTCCGTAAGCACGCAGAACCGCCATACCGGTCATCGCCACAGCCATCACCCACATGGTTGGCAAAATGATCGAGGTGTAGCGGGCAGCCAACCGCAGCACCTCGCCTTCTGCGCCCAGAAGCGACAGAAAGAACGTCAGATTGAACAGGACGATTACAGACACGATCAACCCGACGACGGCACCCAGAACAGCCACACTGGTGCCGAATTGGCGGGCTTGTTCGTGCCGCCCAGCGCCAAGTTCCCGAGCGACCAGGGCCCCTGCCGCAATCGAAAGGCCAACATTGACCGAGTTGGTAAAGAACAAAAGCGTCCCGGCATAGCCAACAGCTGCGGCCAGCGCATCGTTTCCCAACATCGAGATGAAAATCATGTCGACGAAATCAACGGCGAAAATTGCCATAAGACCAATACTGGTGGTCAAGGACATCCGGGTCACGTGCCCCATCAGGCTGCCCGTCAGAAAGACCGCCTTGCTGTCAGATTGTGTCGCCATGCCTTATTAGCCTTTTTGAATGCGGGCACTTCTCTGGTTCTGTTGGGGGAACTGCCCGGTAAGCCCCCAGTTCCTCTTGCACTACCTGAGAGCCGTACAGGAACTGCAGGACAAATTCGGACCACTCTGACCGTACGGCATTTGCGTCCAAGGCGACAAACCGACCTTCAGGTGACAGTTTGACGATCCCATGAACCGCTCAAAATCCGTTTCGCGCAAGGGGTGAATACCTCCAGCCCTTTGAATTTCGCCGGTTTGCGGTACCCCGGCAACCTGACTAATCTAGACCACAACAAATAGGGGCGTGAGTCATGAAAATTGTCTCAGGTGGACAGACTGGCGTAGATATGGCTGCTTTGGAGTTCGCACGCCAAAACGGTTTTGCATACGGTGGCTGGGTCCCCAAAGGGCGCATGAACGAGGATGGAAGGATTCCGGCCCAATTCGACGGTCTGACCGAAACGCAATCCGAAGACGTTGTGGAACGCACCCGCTGCAATGTCTTATCGAGCGATGCTACCTTGATCTTTGTGGATGGCTCAATCAGTCCCGGCACGCAACAAACCATTGTTTTTGCAGAAGAAGCTGGAAAGTTACATCTGACCGTCGACGTCAGAAAAGGAATAGCGACTAGTGCCACGCATGTCAGTGAGTGGCTGCAGGCAAACCCGGTGTCAGTTCTGAACATCGCCGGCCCCCGCGCCTCGGAAGCACCACAAATCGGGGCGCAGGTACGGGCGGTGCTGGATCGGACTTTGCGACAACTCTCGCCGTGAAACCCAAGGTTCGATTTCGTCGCCCATTCTCATGGAAAATATCTGCCAATCTCGGGAAACCGCTGCGCGATGTCGGTTGCTGTTTTTACGCCGAACACGGGCGTTGGATCGCCGGCAAGAATCGCGTCGGTCCGGGCGCGTGCAGAATCGATCAGACTGGGTGATCCTGCATCGGACCACGCCTGTGGTGTCGTCCGATCCGCAAGTGCGGGATAGTAATAGTCGCTTTGCATGCGGCCCAGGGTTTGACTCGCGCCCAGAAAATGCCCCGGACCGTTTAGGCACATGTCGCGGATCACATCGAAGGCGAGCGCATCCTCGGTGATCTCAAACCCGCGCGTCGCACGCATCACCGATCCAATCAGGTCGTTATCCAGGACAAAACTTTCCTTGCTCGCCGCCAGAAGCGAGCCGTACATGCCAGCGGCTTCGTAAATCAGATTGGCCCCGGCCAACGCGCTGAGCAATTCGGTGATGCCCTTTTCATACCCTGCCTGAAAGTCTGGCAGCTTGCTGTCCGTCATCCCCGCGCTCACCGCACAGGGAATGCCATAATATTGCGCCATCTGCGCACAGGCCGCCATCAGCACGCCCTGCTCGGCACTGCCACCGGACATCGCGCCGGTGCGTAGGTCGCTGACGAAGGGCAAGGCACCAAATAACGCCGGGTGCCCGGGATTCAGCAGGTTCAGATAGACCAGCCCGGCCAGAACCTCGGCCGTTTGCTGAGCGACAGCGCCCGCCAAAGGCGCGGGGCTTGTCGCACCCGCCTGCCCTGCCGACACCAGTTTTAACGGTGTCCCGGTCTCGGCTGCGCATTCGATTATTCCCAGTGCTTCGGCAGCAAAAGTCAGGGGCGGCACGACAAAACACGTGGAAACACAGCAGAACGGCCTTGCCCGCCAAGCCGCTTCGCTGCCCGCAATCATGTGGAACATCTCAATCGCCGCACGCATTGTTTCGGCAGAACTGAAAGACGTTCCGATTGGCTTGGCGGTACCCGCGGCGCAGGCGAAGGCGGTATTCATCTCCATTGCATGAGTGTCCGGAATATCCCGAGCGACCACTGTGCGCTGAAACATGTGAATGTTGGGCAGCGCTTCGGCCAACCGCGCCATGTCGTGCAGGTCCTTCAGCGTGCTGTCGCGCACCTCTCCTGTCGCGCTGTCGACGATATGGACTGCCGCGCCCGAGGTACCAAGGTGGATGCGCGTACCGCTTGGATCAAGGTCGTATTCCGGCCGTTGACCGTACAACGTGAAACCCCGGCCAACCGTTGTGAACACTTGCTCCACCAACTTGGACGGAAACAAAAGCCGACCAGCATCCGAAACCAATCCCCCGGCAGCAACGACGGTGTCGACACAGCGGGGCGTCGCGTTGGCCATGCCAATCTCGGCCAGAATGCGAAGTGTGGTTTTGTGGATGGCCGCAATCCCCTCAGTTGAGATTGGGCGATATCGCCCACCTTCGATGCCCGGCCAGATCGCGGTGGTTGGGCCTGTTCCCGCCCCACCCTTTCGCTGAGCTCTGCGGGCGGTCCGTCCTGATCTTACGCGGCTCATGCTTATTCTCCCTGACGGCAGAACAACGAGGACACGGCAGGTAGCTCGGGCCAGATCCGCAACTTTTCGACCCAGCTGTCGGGCACGGGCCCGGTATTGGCCGCAAACTTCTCCCAAAGCTGTGATTGTGACATCGGCGACTGCGGCGCACCTGTGGGAAAGCTGCAGCTTTCCTCGATGATCTGCCCATCTTGGAACGTCACCACAAGCCGGTCTGGGTCCTTGGCCGAATAGTTTTGACCGGACTGTTTGGGCGCAAAAGCATGCACGCGAGACTTGCCAATCAGGCGTTCAATCATTGGTTTCTTCCACGCCTGCTGCGTGAGATCGGCAAGCGTCAAATTACCATTTACCAACCCCATAGCCGCTACAAATGGCAGGCTGAACAGAGCCTCTGGGATGGACCTGGGTTGCACGAATGGCAGCACGGCGGCGTGAAAATCGGGCACATAAAGGTCAATCGCGGTGATCTTCGTCGGATCAATCCGGCCATAAAGGCGACGTGCGCAGGTCATGATCCGATGGGTATACCCGCAGCTTGGCCAGGGTTTCAGAACCAGCCCGTACTCGGCCAGAGCGTATCCCGTTCCCAGTTTGCCCAGCGCCGCCTGCAACCGATCAGACACAAGCCCGCCCATCAAAACCGCCTGCCCCCGCTCATGATCCAGCACATGTGCTTGACCGGTGACACCGGCGCGAGCCAAACAGGCGGCCTCGACCCCTGCTCGCGCAGCGAACCCCGCCTGAACCGGCTTGGCATTAGAGCCGAACTGACAGGTATATCCACCAATCGCACTGATTGAGAGAGACATCGCATGGGTCGTTTCCGATGCGTCCAGCCCCATCAATCGCGCGCAAGCTGCAGCAGCGGCCGGAGCCCCAAAAGTCGCGGTAGAATGCCAGCCAGCGTCGTAATGTTCGAAATTCAACGCCTCACCCAGACGTGCGATGACTTCAAACCCAGCCAGATAGGCTTGCGCCAGATCACGACCCGTTGCCTTTGACCCCATAACGGCCAGCATCGCGGGAAGCAAAACAACGGTCGGATGCGTATTGCCGGGCAATTCCCAATCGTCGAAATCCAGCGCATGTCCCGCTACCGCATTCAGAAACGCGGCATGCGGGCGCGAGGTTGTCATTTTGGCACCCAGCACCTCAGCCCCGCCTTCCACTGACATAGCCTGCACTGCTGCGCGTGTTTTGAAGGCCACTTCGGTTCTTACACCTGCCAGAATGCAGCCCAGCGTATCGATCACCCCATCGCGCAGCACGGCCAGGGTATCCGGGTCGGGCCTAAGCGGATCGTCGACCACAAAGCGGGCCAACCGACAAAGGGCGGGTCGGGTCATGGCACACCTTTGTTTAACAGGATGATACCCGTGGTTTTCATTCAGAAAAACCTTCATCCGGCGTCTGGCACGGCGGATCCAATGCTTCGGCCCGCATCCGTGATTGCGGATCACAATGAACTGCTATTTGCACTTTCATGACGCACCTCATTCTTGGAATGCTGTTATTCTTCAAGAATGCTAATTCCGCTTGTTTTTTCCGGAAAGATCGAAAAACCTTATACTCGACATTCCAATGAGGAATGATATGGCCGCGCCAAATTGGAAACTACTTACTGCTTTTGAGGCAGCTGCACGACACCGCAGCTTTACGCGTGCCGCGCAAGAACTGAATGTTCGGCAACCGGCAATCAGCCGCCGCGTTGCCGCGCTTGAAACGGAACTTGCCGTCAGACTGTTAAATCGGACCCGCCCCAACGTCTCATTAACACGCGAAGGCGAAGTTCTGTTCCGCGCCGTTGCCAGCAGCATTCTACAGGTTAGCAGCGCGGCAGAACAGATTTGCCGCCGTCCGGACAAAGATGTTGTCACCGTCAACACCACCATCGGCTTCGCCAGCTGTTACTTGATGAAGCGCCTGCCTGCCTTTCGTACCGCGCATCCCGAAATCTCGGTCGAGTTAATATCCCGGGACCAAAACAACGCATATGGGCCTGATGCCGACATCATCATTGCGTTTGACCACCCGGACAGGTTGCCGGGGGTCAGGCACCGCCTGATTTTTCAGGAAACCATGGTTGCAGTGGCGCATCCTGAAGTCGCGAACACCATCCCTGACACCCCGGCGGCCCTGGCGCAAAGCCCACTTCTCCATCTTACAATGGGCAATCACACCGACGACTGGAATACGTTCTTCGCAGATACTGGCCTTACACCGCCCCCGCCAGTGTCCGAGCGGAAGTTTACCAGTTTCATGGTCTACCTGCAGGCTGCTTTGAACGGGGATGGTGTGATCCTGGGATGGCAAACACTGTTGCAGGACCATTTTGACATTGGGCAATTGACGCCGGTGACGTCACGGCGCCTAAATACTGAACGGGGGTACTTCGTGTGCCTGACAGAGCGCGCGCAAAGCAATGCGGCTGCTTTGAAAATTATGGATTGGCTTGCAGACGCCACCCCATAAGCAGCAGGCCGTCTTACTGCAGGCTGCCCAACAACTCGCTTTGGTAACCAAACAGCGCAGGCAATCCTCCGGTATGCAGCATGACAACCTTCTGTCCTTGTTGAATTTTCCCTGTTTCAACCAAATGCAACAACCCCGCAAAGGTCTTTGCGGTATAAACGGGATCAAGGAATATTCCTTCTGTCCGGGCCATCTTTTGCAATGCGGCTTGTGTCTTGGCGCTCAACTTGCCGTAACCCGGGGGCAAGGCTTCGTCCATAACCTCAATTCTGTCTTTCAGAGGGTCCGCTTCGATGCCCAGCAAACCTGCCAGCTTTTGCAGGACAGTTTCCATGCGCGCATGCTGTTGGGTTTTGTCGCGACGCACGCAGACACCGAAGACCGGCGCAGACACCTCTGACAGCGCGACGCCGGTTAGCAAGCCACCATGTGTCGCCCCACTGCCCGACGGCACGACAACCGCATCAAAATCACGCATCTGCTGGCACAGTTCCTGGCCCGCTGCGACATACCCCAAAGCACCCAACGGAGGGTGATGTAGCCCTAGATGAATGACGTAAGGCTTGCGCCCCTGTGCCTTTAACTCATCCGCGCGCGCATGCAGGGCTGCATCTGCCCCGGCTTCGTCCTCACCCAGAGGATAGCTCATGTGTTCCGCGCCGAGAATTTTGGCCAACAGAACATTCCCCGAGGTGTAATAGTCGGGGGCCATGTCTGGCACACGCTCTTCCAGTTGCAGGACCGACTGCATGCCCAACCGTGCAGCTGCCGCGGCGGCGGAACGCACATAGTTGGATTGGACCGCACCTGTGATCAGAACAGTATCAGCGCCTTGCTGTATGGCGTCACCGAAATAGAATTCGAGCTGCCGTGTCTTGTTTCCCCCAAAACCAAGCCCCGTCAGGTCATCGCGTTTCAGCCACAGATCAATGCCCAGTTCGTTGGACATTTTGTTCAGGCGCTCCAGCGGCGTTGGGCCGGACATAAGCTTAGCGCGTGGGAATTGGGTCAGTATATCAGTGCGTGTCATCATTTGCCCCTCAGAGATAAGCCATCGCATAGGCACGTTGAAAGAGAACACAGCAAGCAATCAGCGAAACCAGCCGAATTGCTGCAGTGATAAGTGGTTGCGGCAAGTACGGGCCGATGGCGCGGCCGATCAGGCTACCGACCAAAGTAACCGAAGCGAACGCCCACAACTGCGGCCCGAACGGGTTTGTCTGCACCGAAGACAAACTATGCAGCAAGAACGCGATGCCATAGGCGACCAGAGCAATGGGTTGGACCAGCTTCGCGACTTCCTTGGCCTGATGACCTTTCGCAATCAGACCGAACACCATCAGGGGCCCGGGCGTCGCTGCCCAAACGGTTGCAAGCCCGGATAACCCTGACACGGCTGAGAAACCCGCCGTACCAATGGCGCGGTGAAACGGGATAAGGGTTGTAATCAACCCGATCAGTAGCAAGCAGGCCGTCAGGGTCAGAACGAACACCTCGCTTAGAAACGGGTAGATTGCCAGGCCAGCGATCACACCGACAAGGCACCCGGCAATGCCGATGAGGGTTGTCTTTCGTTCGATCGCAAGGATGCGCCGGTCAGTGGCGACCACGGACACAATGGTGTTCAACAGCAATAAAACGGGCACGGCTGTCGATGTACCCAACATGATCATCATTGGCGGGCCTGCAATGATGCTGAACCCGATCCCTACCCCGACCTGAAGTACTGCGCCTAAGCAGATGGCGACCATCAGGATGGATAGTTCGACAGACACTTCCACACCCCCTTGGTCATTGTCACCCCTTGCAAGGATTGGCATATCCGCAATTGCGGACCGGGGTCCATGCCTTTCCGATATGGCACGAAGCGCCTGGCCTGCAGATTTTTACGTCCAGGGCATGATCCCAGAATACGCGCTGCGCGTGGCAACGGAATGCGCCATCTGAGCCAATGTCGTCAGATCAAATACTGGCAGCTGAAATTCTTGCTGAATCCGCGCGGCGTAGGGCGGCAGATCGGTGCATTCCAGAACGATGGACCGGATGTCAGGCGACTGCCGCTTCAGGTTGCGCACTGCATCCATCAATTCGGCCTCGATCAGATCGGTGTCCATACGGGTTCTTGTGTTGCGCAGGATCACTTCGGCGAATTCACTGGTGTGCTCCAACCCTTGTACGACCACGGGAATACCAGCCGCTCCGACGCCTTCGAAATGCCGGTCCGTCAGTGCCGATGCATCTGCGGTCACCACGCCCACCGGCGCCTTGGCTCCGGTCATGTGAAAGGCCAGAGGCACCTGGATCAGGCTGGACGCAAATACAGGAACAGACACTGCTGCTGCCAGTTCCTTCTGAAACAGGGCGAGAAAACCACAGCTGCCGGTAATGGCTCGTACGCCTTCAGCTTCTAGCCTCTGCGCACCTTTGATGAATGGGTCAAGCAGCTCGGGTGTGGGGTTGTTCAGCAGGGTCGGGACAGTAACGCCGTCGATCATTTCATAAAGGACCGGAAACGGCAGGCTGGACGGATTCTTGATATGCCCCGGAGGTTTGGGGAAATAGCTCTCAAGACAAAGAACGCCTATTGAGGCCCCACAGATATTCTGACCGCCTTCATAAATCGGCATGGTATTCAAATCCTTTCAAGGTGAGTGTGCCGCAGGTTCAAAACCGGGTCGGTGAAAATGGCGCCAGATCGACGTTGGGCTTGCGTCCCGACACAAGATCGGCAACCAGTTCGCCGGTTTTAGGGGCCATCATCAGGCCATAATGGGAATGCCCGAACGCCGTAAAAAGCCCGGCCTGCCCGTCAAGTTGCCCAATCGCAGGAAGGCTGTCTGGGAATGAAGGCCGCCGACCCATCCAGAACTGTGCCTGGCTGGTATCAAGATCCGGCACCATCGCCTTGGCTTGCTCTGTCAGAATTTTTTCTTTGCGCGGATCGGCCGGTGCGTCGACCTTTGCAAACTCGGCCGTTCCGGCAACCCTAAGCCCATCGACCATCGAGCTGGCAACGACCTTTGCATCCACATCCATGACCGAATTGTTCAGGCTGGCAGCAGGGTTCTGAAACTGAACATGGTATCCCCGCTCAGCGACAAGCGGAACGGTTAGACCCAGCGGTTTCAAAAATTCAGCAGACCATACGCCAGCCGCCAGAATGATGTTGCGCGCGTGCAGCGTTTCTTGCGGTGTGGACAGATGCCATCCGCCACCTTGGACAAAGGTCAGTCCAGTGACCTCGGTCTTTACGATCTCTGCCCCCTGCGTGCGGGCTTTTTCCGCCAGAACCGCGCCAACGCGCCCCGGCGAGGTTAAACGGGCCTGACCTTTGATAAGCACCGCCGCTTTGAACTCGGGCGTCAGCGCAGGTTCAAGACGCCGCAGTTCGTGCCCGTCAACGCGCTCAAGATCACCACCTTTTTCCTGACGGATAAGATAGTCGAGACCTTCCAAATCAGCCTGTTCGGGACGACGGAATGCATGAACATAGTAGCTGTCGGTAATCAGATCTTCGCTGCCAGTGCCTTGCAGATGCCGACGGTACAGGTCAATTGACGGGCGACACAAAAGATCCATCGCATCCGACACTTCGCGAACGGTCTTTTCGCCGGAATTGCCCAGAAAACGTAAACCCCAGGGGATCATCTTTGGCCAGAAATTAGGCCGGACCGAAAGAGCGCTTTTCGGATCCAAAAGCATTTGGGGAAGCTTCTTCCAGATCCCCGGCATCGCCTGCGGGATAATCGACCAGGGCGACACCACACCCGCATTCCCGAACGAGGTTTCCTGACCCGGCTCGCCCCTATCGACAAGCCGGACCGGAATGCCACGCTCTTGCAGCGACAAGGCGCAGCAGATGCCGACGATGCCGGCACCGATGATGGTGACTTGTTCTGTCATTTCATCAGGCCGCCGAATGACTGCGATTGCGGGCGATCAACTGCGTGATGATGACTGGCGAAGCCACGGCCAGCGCGACCAGATCGGCAGTCAGGGTCGGCGCCACGAAAATGACCCCGGCGACCGCCATCAGGATACGCGACACCATGTTCAACGGGCTCAACCAGTATCCCACGACAGCTGCGGACAGGGCGATAACCCCGGCGATACAGCTTGATGCCGTATAGGTGAATTCCCACAGGTCAAACCCGGTCGAAGACACAAACAGAAGAACCGGCGCATAGACAAAAGCCATCGGTGCAATCACCTTGCCCAACCCGAGCGTAAAGGCAGATAGCCCGGTACGGAACGGGTTCGAGTTCGCAATGGCCGCCGCCGCATAGGCCGAGGTACAGACTGGCGGCGTGATTTCCGAGACCACCCCATAGTACAGCACAAACAGGTGGCTGGCGATCGGCGGGACGCCAAGCTGCGCCAGCGCAGGCTGCGCGACGGACACCAGCATGATGTACAGCGCCGTGGTGGGGATACCCGCGCCCATCAGGATGCAGACGATGGCGATGAAGACCAGCGAGATGAACAGTTGCAAGTCTTCCATCGCAAACAGTTGGAAGCTGCCAAACGAGATCATGTTGTACAGATCCGACGCCAGATTGCCTGCGCCCTGCGTCACCATAAACCCGATGCGGAACCCGATGCCGGTAGTGTTGATCACTCCGACCACAATGCCCACTGCTGCGGCAGCCGCACCCACGGCCAGCGAATATTTCACGCCCAACTCGACCGCCTGCAGCATCTCCGGCACTTCGATCCGTTTTTGCGGGTTGAGCGTTGCGACAACCGTAAGGCCGCACAGAATGGCCGTCATGGTCAGATCAAATCCGCCATCCGAGAATTTCCAAAGGACAAAGGCCAGGAAGGCGGCTGCGTAGATCAACGTTGGAGGTTGCTTGATCCGCGACATGCCCGCAATCACTGCCAGCGAAATACCACAGAAGGCCGACATGAACGGCGTGTAACCGGTGAACAGGACCACCAGCAGACCGATCAGAGGCACAATGTTCGCCCACCCTTCGGCCCACACAGCCTTGAGCTGCGGCAACTGCTCTTTGGCCAGACCCTGCAGGTTCAGTTTACGCGCCATCAGATGCACAACGGCGAAGACGCCGACATAGTGCAGGATCGCTGGGAAGATCGCCGCAATCACGATGGTGGTGTACGGAACCTCAAGGAACTCGGCCATGATAAACGCCGCAGCGCCCATGATCGGCGGTGTAATTTGACCACCAGCCGAAGACGCGGCCTCGACCCCGCCTGCAAAATGGCCGGGGTATCCTAGGCGCTTCATGTTTGGGATAGTCAGCGCGCCGGTTGATACGGTGTTGGCCACCGAAGAACCCGAGATCGTGCCGAAGAAGGCCGAGGATACCACCGACACTTTTGCCGGACCGCCAGTATAGCGGCCCGCCAAAATCGTGGCGTTATCGATGAAAAGTTGTCCCAGACCTGTGCGCTGTGCGATCACGCCGAACAGGACAAAGTGGAACACGATGGTTGAGACAACCCACAGAGTGACGCCATAAATACCCTCTTGCGGGAAATACATCGACGACACGAAAGTTTTGAAGTTCACACCGGGATGTTGCAGCAGACCGGGGAAATACGGCCCCAGCAGCGCGTATGAAATGAATACACAGATGATCAGCGGCAGAACCCAACCCAGCGTGCGGCGCGCGATGTCCAGCACCAGCAGGATGATGACGACACCTAGGAACACGTCATACCCGTTCGGGTTACCCATTCGGAACGTCTGCTCCTCGATCCCCAAAAAGGGAATGCCACGCCAGGCGAAGCCGACGTACAGCGCGGCAATGATACCCAGCGCCATGAAGACCAGATCGTAAAGGGGGATGTTGCCGATGCGGAACCGGCTGACTTTGAGCGCATACAGGCTTTGCGATCCGATAATCGGTATGGTCGCGTAAACCAGAATGAACAGCAGGGCGAGATAGATGCCCATATGCCAGTGGTCGGCAGGCAGGCCGAACCCGGCAGTAAAGAATTCGTAAAACGCAAAGATCAGGGCAACAACGCGCAGGACCTTACCGGTGGTTGGTGTGACCTGCCGAACAGCGGCGCCTTCGTCGAACTGTTCTTCGATGGCCGCAAGTTCTTCGGCCGTCAGTTCGTGGTCATCAAGTTTCTGGGTCTCGGTCATGATGGCCCCCTGATTTCGCATAATTCAAGTGTGCGGTGCCCCGAAATGGGGCACCGGACGATAGGTTACGGTGAGATTTGATTATTGAAGAAGCCCAGCTTCTTTATAGAACTTCTCGGCACCCGGATGCAGCGGAACGCCCAGCGCTTCGACGCCGTCCAGCGCGGTATCCGGCGTGATCTGCTTGCCTTTGGCATGGCCATTGTCCAGCAGCTTGCGTGTGTTGTCGTTCCACATCGCCTTGGTCAGTTGATAGACCAGATCATCCGACAGGTCCGAGGACACAACCAGCATCGCGCTGACCGCCGGGGTCTTGGTTTCGCCATCGATACCTTCATAAACACCACCCGGAATGGCCGAGGGGATATAGGCCGGAATGATCTCGTTGATCTTGGCCAGATCTTCGTCACTGAAGGAATGCAGGTTCATACCCTTGGTCGAGGACAGCTGTACCATCGCGGCAACCGGCCAGCCTGCGGCATAGAAGTAGGCGTCCAGCTGACCATCGGCCAAACGCTCGGCGCTTTGGCTGTTGTTCAGCTCGGCTTCGTCCATGTTGTCGCGGTTAACACCCCAGGCGTCCAGCATCTGCAGCACGGCAACCTGCGTGCCCGAGCCAGCCTGCGCGATACCGACGCGCTTGCCTTCCAGATCGCCCAGATCGTTGATCGTCGAACCGGCTGGCAGCACCAGGTGCAGGTCTTCGGGGAACAGATTGGCGACAATGCGCAGCTTGGGGTGCGGTTTGCCTTCGAACTTGCCCTCACCCAGATACATCGAGCGGGTGACGTCCGCCGCCGCAAGGCCAGCTTCCAGCTCGCCGTTCTGAACAGCCGCGTTGTTGAACACTGATGCGGTGGTCGATTGCGCAATCGCGATCAGGCCGGGAACACCGCACTGGCCGCCTTCTTCACAGGGGCGCGAACCCGGAGGGGCCGAGATACCGTTTGCGATGGTACCGCCAATGGGGAAGTAGGTTCCGCCAGCGCCACCGGTGCCGATGCGGAAAAAGGTCGGGTCCTGCGCCAACGCCGGTGCGGCCAGCGCTCCAGCCAAAGCCAGTCCAGTCAAGCATTTCACTAGTTTCATTGTCATCTCCCAAGTTGGAACGTCGGATTCGGTTCGCCCGACTTCGATCATGCAAGCGTAAAGGCAATTCTCATAAATACAAATTTGTTATATTTCACAAAACTAAATTTTAACTTATACATTTAGCATGAACCTCACCCAGCTCACTGTTTTTCGCGAGGTGATGGAGTCCGGCTCCATCTCTCAGACCGCCAAGAAATTGCATCGGACGCAGCCCGCGATCAGCCTTGCCCTCAAGAACCTCGAAAAATCTTTGGGCCTGACGTTGTTTGAACGCAAAGGCCGTCGGCTGGTTCCGGTCCCCGAGGCGCATTACCTTCTGGCCGAGACCACAGGCATTCTGGATCGCCTGTCAACGATCTCAAACACCATGGAGGGTTTGATTAAAGGGCATTCCGGCAGCCTGAATATCGCAACGATGCCGGGCCCTTCGGCTTTTTTGTTCCCACGTTTCATCAGTCAATCAGTGGGAGAGAACCCGGACATTCAAATCACGTTGTCCTCGCGGAGTTCTCCGCAAATTATGGAACTTGCGGGAACGCAGAATATCGATTTCGGCTTTGCTGATTTCGAGCATTCAGCCGGACGAAAAGCACAATATTCGGTCGAACTGATCCAGGCAGACTGTTTCTGCGCGATAGATTGCGATCATCCACTTGCATCCCAGGACAGCATTACGATTTCCGATTTGGACGGAACGCCGATGGGCGGGCTATACGCAACCCACCCGTTTCAGCGCAAAGTCCGGCGGGAGTTTCAGGACATGTCAGCACACTATAACCCGACCGTGACCTGTCAGTATTTCCTACCGCTTATTCCGTTTGTAAGTTCAGGCCAGTGCTGCACAATCGTTGATCCGCTGACCGTCGCAACGGAACGTGAGATGAACCTGTCCAACGGCAAGGTTGTGTTCGTACCTTTGGGCAATCCGCTCAGGTATGAATATGCGATCCTTGAACCCGCTCATCGCCCGCCGTCTCAGTTGGCCTTAAAGATCAAGGCTGGATGGAAAGCAGAAGTTTTGAAAATGCTCGAGGAAGTGAAGGCCAACCCCCACACAGAATGGGTCGGTGACGTGCCTGGCCAGCAGGTTTGACTGTCTTTGAAAAATCGGCAATGGTCTATCCGAAACCGCCCACATCAGCGGACTTCAAGCACCTGAAAAGCCTAATATTTTTAGGCTTTTCATGCGGTTAAACAGTAAACTTAAATCGCCAGATACTCTTCCCGAAGATTGGTGTCTTCCAGCACCTCGTTCGCGGCCCCGTCAAACACAATGCTCCCGGTATCCAGAATAATCGCCCGGTCCGCCAGTTCCAAAGCACGAACGGCGTTCTGTTCGACGATGATCGTGGTCATGCCCTGTTGCTTGACATGAATAAGCGTTTTTTCGATCTCGTCGACGATGACAGGGGCCAAACCTTCATAAGGCTCATCCAAAAGCAAGACCTTGATGTCTCTGGCCAGTGCTCTGGCGATTGACAGCATCTGTTGTTCGCCGCCGGACAACGTAATTCCCTCTTGTTTGCGGCGCTCGCCCAAGCGCGGGAACAACTCGTATAACCTTTCCAGCGACCATCCAATCGGCGGCGCGATTTGCGCAAGCTGCAGGTTTTCTTCGACAGTTAGGCCCGGAATAATTCGCCTATCTTCCGGGACAAGACCAAGACCCGCAGCAGCCGCTTCGTAGCTTGTCATATTGTGCAGCGGTTGGTGATCCAGCCAGATTTCGCCATGCCTTACTTCCGGCTCTCCAACCCTTGCGATGGAACGGAGTGTCGAGGTCTTGCCAGCGCCGTTTCGCCCAAGAAGAGCTAGAATCTCTCCTTCGTGTACATTGAAGCTGACGCCCTGAACTATGTAACTTTCTCCGTAGTATGAATGCATATCCCACACCGAAAGAAACGCAGGTGCGGTACTGGCCCTGTTCGCGTTTTTCGAAAAGTCAGGTTTCTCGTTCATAGCTTTTCCTTACGCTGCTTCGCCCAAATAGGCCTCTCGGACCTTTGGGTTGCCACGAATGTTTTCAGGCGTGTCTTCAACCAGGGGTGTGCCTTGCGCCAAAACCGTGATGCGTTCGGCCAGGCTGAAGACCACGTGCATGTCATGTTCAATGATCGCGATGGTGATGTCGCGCTCGTCCTTGATTTGCTTCAGCAGATCAATGGTATTGTTGGTATCAGCCCGCGCCATGCCCGCCGTGGGTTCGTCCAACAGCAGCAAGCGCGGGTTCTGACTGAGGCACATGCCGATCTCTAGCCGCCGCTTGTCACCACGGGACAGCGAAGCGGCGTGCATTTCGCGTTTGTCAGCCATGTTCATCTCTTCCAGCATCGCCTCGGCCTGTTCCACAACCGCCTTTTCATTGGCGATGGTCTCATAGGCGTGCATCCGAAAAGCCCCATCCCGCATTGCGAAGATCGGGATCAACATGTTTTCCATCACCGTCAGCTCGCCAAATATCTCGGGCGTCTGAAACACGCGGCTGATGCCCATCTGGTTAATCTGGAACGGCTCCAACCCAAGTACCGAATTGTTGTTGAACAAAACGGACCCGGTGTCCGGCATCAGCTTGCCCACTAAACAATTCAACAGCGTCGACTTACCTGCACCGTTGGGACCGATGATGGCGTGGACCGAGTTCTCTTCGACATTGAGGTTTACATCCGTCAGCGCCTTGAGACCACCGAAGCGCTTGCTGACATCTTTGACTCTTAGAATTGCCATGGTTCGCCCCCTACTCGGCCGGTTCTGTTTTGCCCGACGTTGCATCGTCGGTATTAGATTTCTTGCGCTTAAAGCGGTTGAGCAATCGTTGGCCACCTTCGACAAGACCGCCTGGCAGATAGATGACGACCAGCATGAACAGGATGCCCAGCGTCAAATGCCAACCTTTACCGATGAACGGATGGATCACGAAGACAACCGCATCCTCCAGCCCGTCAGGCAGGAATGCGAACCAGCTATGCAGGACGTTATCGTTGATCTTCGAGAAGATGTTCTCAAAATACTTGATAAATCCAGCACCCAGAACCGGACCTATCAGTGTTCCGGTGCCGCCAAGGATAGTCATCAGGACCACCTCTCCCGAGGCTGTCCATTGCATCCGTTCAGCACCAGCCAGCGGGTCCATCGCGGCCATCAGACCACCGGCCAGACCGGCATACATGCCCGAGATTACAAAGGCCGCCAGAGTGTAAGGCTTCGAGTTCAAACCCGTGTAATTCATCCGCTGTTGGTTTGATTTCACCGCCCGCAACATCATGCCAAAGGGCGACCGGAAGATGCGGATAGACAGGTAGAACACCACCATCAGGACAACCGCGCACAGGTAATAGCCCGCGTTGAAATCAAAGCTCCACGCGCCCACGTCCATTGTGTAGGTCGCACGCATCGGCAAGCCGAACAGGTGCGGCAGGTCCGGCGCATTGGCGCCCTGCAGGATCTGCGGATCATCTGCATAGACTTGCAGGCCGGTTTCCCCGTTCGTCAGGTTAAACTTGGGGTTCGATAGCACCGAGTAAGCTAGCGCAAAACTCATCTGCGCGAAGGCCAGTGTCAGGATTGAAAAGTAAATTCCTGACCGGCGCAGGCTGACAAAGCCGATCAGCAGCGAAAACAATCCGGCGACGACCACACTTAGCGCAATGGCCGGAAGGATGTTGTAGCTGAGTAGCTTGAACATCCAAACGGCGGAATAAGACCCCACCCCCAGAAAGGCCGCGTGACCGAAAGACAGGTATCCCGTCAAGCCGAACAGGATGTTGAAGCCGATGGCGAAGATGCCGAAGATCACGAAACGCTGCATCAGATCCGGATACCCAGCATTGAATTGCGCCATAGCGCTGCCTTCAGGGAATGGGTTCAGGATGAAGGGGGCCAGCAATGTCAGGATCGCAACGATGATCAGCAGGCCGGTGTCTTTTTTGTTTAGTCCCAACATGGGCTTATTCCTCCATCACGCCCTTGCGGCCCATTAGACCGCGTGGACGCGTCAGCAGCACGATGATGGCGACAAGGTAGATGATGATCTGATTGATGCCCGGGATCGTAGTGGTTGCCCAGGTTGTCGAGGCAAAGCTCTCCAAAATACCCAGCAAGAACCCGGCCAGCACCGCGCCTGGCAATGAACCCATGCCGCCCACAACGACCACAACAAAGCTGAGAACCAGAAAGTCCATGCCCATATGGTAATTTGGCGGATTAAGCGGGCCGTACATTACTCCGGCAAGGCCGGCCACGGCAGCGGCGATGCCGAACATGATGGTGAACCGGCGGTCGATGTTGATACCCAGCAGACCGACAGTTTCGCGATCCGCCATCCCGGCACGCACGACCATACCAAACGTAGTGAATTGCAGGAATGAGAACACCGCACCGATGATGCCCACCGCAAATCCGAAATAGACCAAACGCCAGATCGGATAGATGATCGCGTTGGGGTCGAACCCAACCATGATGCCCAAATCGACCGACCCGCTCAGCGCATCTGGCGGCGGGGTCTGGATCGGATTAGCGCCGAAGAAGTACTTGACGATTTCCTGCAGCACGATAGCCAGTCCAAAGGTCACAAGGATCTGATCCGCATGAGGGCGCTTGTAGAAATGCTTGATCAGCCCACGCTCCATCACATAGCCAACCAGCAACATGATGGGGATCGCAAAAAGGATCGCCAGCGGAACGGACCAGTCAATGATGGTGGCTCCGACCTCGGGGCCGAACCAGGCCTCGACATAAGGCGTTTCAACTTTCAGCGGGTTGCCCAGAAAATCCTTCTGGGATTCGTCAACCGTTTCGAAACTCAGGTTCAGAAGCTTCTGTAAGGTCACCGCACAGAACGCTCCGATCATGAACAGCGCCCCGTGGGCAAAGTTCACAACACCCAGCGTTCCGAAAATCAGCGTCAGGCCCAGCGCGATCAGCGCATAGGCCGAGCCCTTGTCCAGCCCGTTGAGAATTTGCAGTAGGATGGCGTCCATCGGCCCCACCTCAAGATTGGTCAGTGTAATTGAGTGGTCGTGACCGGGTTTTAGCGCCCGGCCACAAGGGGTCTGGCCGCCGAGACCGGCGGTCAGACATCAGCCAAAGGCCTTAAGCGCCCGGGTTGCACTTACCCAGTTCACCACCGGCGAACATCGGGTGTTCCGGATCGTACTCGACCTGCGCACGCGGCGTGATCTCGACGATTTCCAGCGTGTCGTACTCGTTGGTCGGGTTCTCGTTGCCCCGCACGACCAGCACGTCCTTGAAACACTGGTGATCCGCACCGCGATACCAAGTCGGACCATTGCCCAGCCCGTCGAACTCAAAGTCTTCCAGAGCTTCGACAATACCGCATGGATTGAAGGTTCCTGCCCGCTCACACGCATCCGCATAAAGCAGAACTTGCGCATAGCAGGTCTGGGCCGAGTTGGACGGAGGCTTGCCGTACTTCTCGCCAAAGGATTTCACGAAGGCTTTGGTGCCCTCATCCTGCAGCTGCCAGTTCCAGTTCATCGATCCAAGGACGCCCTTGATGTTTTCACCCGCACCAGCGGCCATCAACTCAGAGTACAGTGGCACGACGATCTTGAAGTCCTTGCCATTGGCGACCTTGTCCAGCAGGCCGAATTGAATTGCGTTGGTCAGCGAATTCACCATGTTCCCGCCGTAATGGTTTAGAACCAGAACATCCGCGCCCGAGTTCAGAACCGGGGCGATATAGGACGAAAAGTCCGTTGACGCGAGTGGTGTCTTAACCGTGTTGACCGTTTCCCATCCCAAGGCTTCGGTCGAGGCGACGATCGACTCTTCCTGGGTCCAACCCCAGTTATAGTCGGCCGTTAGGTGATACGCGCGACGTTCCTTGCCCATCTCAGCTGCCAACACCGGTGCAAGCGCTGCACCCGACATGTAGGCGTTGAAGAAATGACGGAACCCGTTGGCTTTTTTATCCTTGCCCGTGGTGTCGTTCGCGTGGGTCAGACCCGCCATAAAGATCACGCCCGCCTCTTGGCACAGGCCCTGTACCGCGACAGCCACGCCCGAAGACGAGCCACCGTTGATCATGATCGCGCCGTCTTTTTCAATCATCGATTTGGCAGAGGCACGCGCGGCGTCCGATTTGGTCTGCGTGTCACCCGTAACAAATTCGACTTTCTTGCCAAGGATGCCGTTCCCCTGAAGCGCCTTGGATGTGAAGGTATTAAGGCAACCCCCGTCCCCTTCGCCGTTCAGATGTTCGACCGCCAGTTGCTGAGCAAGCAGTTCGTCATTGCCTTCTTCGGCGTAAGGTCCGGTTTGCGGAACATTGAAACCCAAAGTGACAGATGCCCCTGTCGGCTCGTTGGTGAAAGCAGCAGCCGACGAAGCCGTAAAGATTGTAGGCAGGGCCAGACCGGTACCTGCAACGGCACCAGACTTCAGCACGCCGCGGCGTGTGACAGATTTGTTGGTCATTCATTCCTCCCATTTTCGTTCTTTCGCCCTCTGGCTCCTCTTCCAGCGGACAAAAGCGCACTTTTGTGCATCTCAATAATGGAAAGCGGAATGAAAATTCCTCAATAAATTCCTATTTTTGAAACATAATTTTGTAAAAAAATTCACGAATAATAATATTTTTTGTAAATAATATGGTGCGCCACCATTTAGCACTGCCGATTTTCATATGCTTAGGTGTGAATTTCTATGGCAACAATTTTCGGCCTTCACCACCCGATAGATCCGCAATCATACATCTCGGCTGAACGTCCAAACCGGCCTCGCCCTAAGATTGCATCCAGTGGACACATGACGTTCAAAGATCGGGATTTCAACACCTGAATTTCTACGCCAGAAGCGCTTAGCCCCAATCCGGAAATGAAACCTGGCTTTAGAAGTCACAGCCGCTCGGGCCAGCAACCCCAGCGGCACCAAACTGGGAAAGGTTCGGTAAAACGACTGCGTGTCTGGCTGCGTCCGAGACTGTCGGATCAGCTTGTGCGTTGCTTATAATACGTGTCTTTGTGAACGATCAGCCCATCGCGGTAGGTCAAGATGTCGACGCTTAGAAACTCTTCCTTGGTGCCATCCTTGTGCGTGGCCGTGCGGCGATATTCACAACAGGCTTTGTTTCCAGAAATGGTGCAGTCAAGTGTTTCCCAATGCACGTTCACAACCTTTTCAAACAGGGATGAAAAGGCGTTGCGAATGGCCTCGGCACCTTCCAGACGTATGCCATGTTCTTCGGGGCCAACGGCATGGTCAAATGTCGCGTCGTCTGCAAAATGCTTCATCACAGCGTCAATGTCGTTCGCGTTAAAAGCGTCGCCGACCGAGTCGACAAGGTCACGGGTCAAAGCGGTCATGATTGCAGTCCTTTTCCTTGAAGCATGTCGCAAGTGTGTTTGAAGAAGGGGCTTGCCGGGTCGACAAGCACATTCAGTTCGTCAAAGTGATCCACGCCCGGCACGAAATAGAGACCCACCTTGCGATCTGCTGTTTCGTATTTCTCCACATACATGCGTGCCTGTCGGTGGAATTCCTCGGTTTCCGCACCGCCGACCACAACCAGTTGAGGCGCATTGGTGACCGGGGGGTGGTTGGTCATCGGGCTTTCAGCCTCGGCTTCTGTTGGATCCATGCGGATACCCGCATTCAGCGCTTCGGTCAGACGGACCGGTTCGAGATAGCTGAGCGGTGACACCGGGATACCGGACTTTATCAGATCCGCAGGAAGATCATCACCAAACGCAGGCCAATCAGTCGCCATCATCATCTGGGTGATATGTCCGCCAGCGGAATGACCCATCACGGTGATGCGGTCTGGATTGATGCCCAGATCGCGCGCGTTGCGCCAGATATAGGCCATGGCCTCACGCGCTTCTTCTGAAATACGCGTAATGGTCACGGATGGGCAAAGATCGTAGCCGACGACAACAACATTGAACCCCGCGGCAACAAAGGGTGGCGCTATGAAACTGTAAATCGATTTGTCACCACGCTGCCAATAGCCGCCGTGGAAATAGACCAATGTCGGCGCAGCCGCGTCCAAGCAGCGGAAGACATCCAACCTTTGCTTCTCGCCTTCCCCATAGCGGAGGTCCAGGCTGCAATCGCAGGTGGCGCGCGCTGTCTCGCTATCGCTGCTCCAACCGGGAATGACGGTCACTTCATAGTCCGGTCGCCCTGCCCTTAGATTATATTGAGCGTCGAATTCATCAGGGCCGAAGCGTGTGTGAAAGGTCAGATGATCGCTCATGATGAAGCCTCGGGTTGGGGCGCGGAGAAGAACGCGCCGCGGCAAAAGACAAGGGGCGGAGCGGGCGCGTGGGCGTAGTTGATGACGCGGCCCAAGAGGATCTCGTGATCGTCTGCGTCGACCCTGCTGTGAACCGTACACTCCAATTGCGTCGAGGCACCGGGGATCAAGGGGGTCGCGGTTCCGGGGATCCAATCGGTGTCGGTAAATCGGTTTTCGACATCGCTCGCAAAGTGCATAGCAAGGTCTTTCTGCTCGGCCGACAGGATATTGACCGCAAAATGATCCGATTGCGACAGCGTTGGGAAGACCCGGCCTGACTTTGCAACACAGACCGAGATCACCGGCGGCTGCAATGAGACCGAAGTGAATGAGTTGGCGGTCAGACCCCACGGTTCTTTGTCCGCGTCATATGTGGCTACAATGGTAACACCCGTCGGAAAGGCGCCAAGTGCGCGGCGATATTCTCGGACGTCCATCATAGCACCCCTTCGCTGGCACAGGCTTTTTCCAAGGCAGCCCATTCATCGGGGTTGGTCCCGAACGGGCGCATGACGTGATCCTGATAGGCGGGGCGCTCCGCCAGCCGCTGATACCAGGCCTCGACATTCTGCAAGGACGGGCGGTCGACCTCGACGTTGAAATAACGATAGGCCACACATCCCAAGGGAATATCCGCCATGGTGAAGCTGTCGCCGCAGACATAGGTGCGCTCCGCAAGGTGCCGGTCCAGAAGGGTCAGGGCCTCGTGCGCCTCATCGCGCAGCTTGGCGATCTTTTCAGGGTCACGCTTGCCCGGTTGCGTGCGCACCGTTGCGAAGAACAGATAGATCACCGGCCCAAAGGCGCGGCTTGCCGACCACTCCATCCATTGATCCGCAATCGCGCGGGTCTGAATATCGGATGGGCTCAGCGTTCCTGCCCCGTATCGATCACAGAGGTAGCGTACGATGGCAAGGCTTTCCCACAGCGCAAAATCCCCGTCGCGGATCGCCGGGATCATCTTGTTGGGATTGATCTGCGCATACATCTCGGTGTCGAGCTTGCCAAAGCTGCCCCCGGCAAGTTGCAGCGCGTAGTCCAACCCCAGTTCATTCGCTGTCCAGATCACCGGAATGACGTTCGACGAATAGGGTCGCCCCCAAATCTCAAGCATGTTCCAGCATCCTTTTTTGCGCGATGGACTGCGTACCGAACCTGGGAACGACATGCTCAAACAGACGATGCCAGCTGGCCAGAATTTTCTCGTAGGGTACGCCGGTATATTGCTGCATCAGCATGAGGTGATCGAGGCCGATGGTTTCCTGCCGTTCTGCAAAACGATCCGCAACATATTCGGCATCTCCCACCACAATGATCCCGCGTTTATTGAGGAAATCAAACCAGTCCATGTCCTCATCTTCGGGGGTCATCTCTTCGCCGACATCCAGATAGCCGTGCTTGGTCCATTCCCCCTTGGGGCGCGACCCGCCGAGAAATTCGTAATAGGCATTGATCGGACCACGGATTGTGTTCACCGCTTCTTCCATGCTTTCACCGACATAAAACGCTGTGCAGACACCAACGCCCTCGCCAAGACTTACCTCGCGCCCTTCGCGTTGCGACAGGGCCTGGCGGTAGGGCTCCCAACAGGCCAGCGTCACCTTGGGGCCAGCCGCCATCGAGATCACGCCCCAACCGCGTTCCCCGGCCAGTTTGAATGTGGGCGGTGCATTTGACATCAGCCAGACCGGAGGGTGAGGGTTGGAATAGGGGCGCGGATGCACATACATCGCTTTGTATTCGCCATCTTTATCGTGATAACGCGGATCCAGAGGGTCAAAGAACCGGTTGCTCTCTTTCCAGCCGGGAACAGGGAATTGATAGAACTCACCATGATGGGTGAACGCTTCGTTGGTCCAGGCTTTCAGGATAATCTCAAGGCTCTCCTGATACAGCCGCATAACCTTGGCATTGTCGCGCCGGTCCGCATCTTTATTGAACTGGAGGGTCGAGCGTTCATTGATGCCCTTGGCGACGCCGAAATCAAAACGGCCCAGCGTCATATTATCCAGCATCGCGGCATCTTCAGCCACGCGCAAAGGATGCCAGTCAGGCAAAATGATGGGCGCTGTTCCAACCCGCAGCGTCTTGCAATGCGCGGCAACGTGGGTCCCCATCTGGATCGGGTTGGGCGGCGCATTCATGTAACCGTTATGGGCAAAATGATGCTCGGTGAACCATGCGGTCGTGAACCCTGCCTGCTCGGCCAGCGAACACTGTTCGAGGATCATCTCCAGCGTGCGCGTCCATGGAATCGTCTCACCGGGGCTAAAATTGGCAATCAAATCAAAGCGCATAACTTTCTCCCAGCCGATGGAAAATCAGTTGATTTTTCCCCTTCTTTTCAACTAAGTTGATTTGAGCTCGAAAAGTCAACTAAAATCATTTATTCTGAAGTCATGAATAGTGACGTGTCTCAGACCGACGCCCAAAGGCTCGGCAGTGAAATTCGCGAAGTGCGCAAAGCGCGTGGATTGACCCTACAACACCTGTCCGAGGTGGTGTCGTGCTCCAAAGCCTATCTCAGCCGAATTGAACTTGGGGCGGCCAAGGTGTCGAACGACCTGCTTGGCGAAATCAGCGATGCGCTTGCAGTAGAACCCAATTGGTTCTTTCCCAAACAGGAAGGCAACGGGCCTCTTGAGCGAAAGCACGTCGTGCGACGCGAAAACCGTAGGGCGCTGTCCGCGATGTACACGCGCTCAACTGATGAATTAGGTTTTGAGGACGAGTTGCTTTCAAGCACATTGTCCGGCCATTGTTACTTGATCCTATCACGGTTCCGCCCCGGCGCAGGAGAACCACCCGAGCCACTCAAAGGCTATTCTTTTGAAGGTGAGCAACACGCCATAGTTCTTAGCGGTGAAGTTGAGCTACGTCTCGGGGACGAGATCATTTCATTGCGCGAAGGAGACAGCTTTTCCTACCCATCCATGATCGCGCATCGCTTTCGCAACAAGACGGAGAAAGAGGCAACAATGGTTTGGGCGATGTCACCGATACGCATCACGTGGTGACTGTTGTCCGGAGGTTGCCAAAGCCAGAAAATTTCAATTGTATTGTGAAAAGTCGGCACACTGGCCGGTTCAAAAGGCAGTCAGAAGGTGGTCGATTTTGCCTTTAATATGGCGGTGCTTTCAGACGAATTCGAACCAGTCTCAGTTTGCCTCGGAAACCGTGAAGCTATCCGGAACAAAGTTGACGCCACTCGCTAAGAGCGGCGGCGCGGGTCAGCTTGAAGGTATCTCTGGTTGCGAGCGATCTTTCCTGGTTGAAGTGGTTGTAGACGGAGGAGTGGACGGAAGCGAATTTCTGTAAACTTCGCATGCGCCTGAACCGTTGCATCGCGCGTTCGCGTCGTCGGAAAGGAAGGTGGGAATTCTCAACGCGGTTATTGAGCCACCTTCCCGTCTGCTGTTTTTCGGTAGCTCCGAGCTCTCTGAGAGCAGCTAGATACGACGCGAAGCGATCGGTGACTACTTCTTCAGCTTAACCGTGCCGCTTCATCAATTTCCTGAGGAAATTCAATGCAGCTTGCTTGTTTCGGCGTTTGGTGACGATTGCTTTCAGCACTTCGCCCTCATGATCGACAGTCCGCCAGAGGTAGTGTCTATTGCCATTCACCTTCACGAAAACCTCGTCCACGTTCCACTTCCATTTGGAGAACGCGCGCAGTTGCTGAACACGCTTCCGACTGATCTCAGCAGCAAACATTGGGCCAAACCTGTTCCACCAATACCGGACAGTTTCGTG